>NSKG01000003.1 GCA_002287035.1 Pseudomonas sp. WN033
CATCGGCTCGGGCAACATCGGCACCGACCTGATGATCAAGATCCTGCGCAACAGCGAGCATATCGCCATGGGCGCGATGGTCGGCATCGACCCCGAATCCGATGGCCTGGCGCGTGCTGCGCGCATGGGCGTAGCCACCACCCATGAAGGGGTGGATGGCCTGGTCAAGATGGCGGAATTTGCCGACATCGACTTTATCTTCGATGCCACCTCAGCCGGTGCCCACCGGCACAACGAGGTGTTTCTGCGTGGCCACAAGCCGGACCTGCGGATCATCGACCTGACCCCGGCGGCCATCGGGCCCTACTGTGTGCCGGTGGTGAACCTCGAGCAACATATCAACGAAACCAACGTCAATATGGTCACCTGCGGTGGCCAGGCCACCATCCCCATGGTTGCTGCCGTCTCCCGCGTGGCCAAGGTGCATTACGGCGAAATCGTTGCCTCTATTTCCAGCAAGTCGGCCGGCCCGGGTACCCGTGCCAATATCGACGAGTTCACCGAAACCACCTCCAAGGCCATTGAAGTGATCGGCGGCGCCAAGCGCGGCAAGGCGATCATCATCATGAACCCGGCCGAGCCGCCACTGATCATGCGCGACACCGTGTATGTCCTCAGCGAACTGGCTGACCAGGCCGCGGTGGAAGCCTCGGTGGAAGAGATGGTCCAGGCGGTCAACAGCTATGTCCCCGGCTACCGCCTGAAGCAGAAGGTGCAATTCGACGTCATCCCCGAAGACCAGCCGCTGAACGTCCCTGGCCTCGGCCACCTGAGCGGACTGAAAACCTCGATCTTCCTCGAAGTCGAAGGCGCTGCCCATTACCTGCCAGCCTACGCTGGCAACCTCGACATCATGACCTCCGCAGCGCTGGCTACCGCCGAGCGCATGGCGCAGTCGATGACCCAGGCCTGAGGAGGAGACCATCATGACCTTCAATCCCGGCAAGAAACTCTACATCTCTGACGTCACCCTGCGTGACGGCAGCCATGCCATCCGTCACCAGTACTCGATCAAGAACGTGCAGGACATCGCCCGTGCGCTGGACAAGGCTAAGGTCGACTCGATCGAAGTCGCCCACGGTGACGGCCTGCAAGGCTCCAGCTTCAACTACGGCTTTGGTGCCCATACCGATCTGGAATGGATCGAAGCAGTGGCTGAAGTGGTCACCCATTCACAGATCGCCACCCTGCTGCTGCCCGGTATCGGCACCATCCATGACCTGGATAACGCCTACAACGCCGGCGCGCGCATTGTCCGCGTCGCGACCCACTGCACCGAAGCCGATGTCTCCAAGCAGCACATCGAGCATGCGCGCAAGCTGGGCATGGACACCGTCGGCTTTCTGATGATGAGCCATATGCAGACCCCGCAAGGTCTGGCCCAGCAAGCGAAGCTGATGGAAGACTACGGCGCCACCTGCCTGTACGTCGTCGACTCCGGCGGCGCCATGGGCATGCAGGATATCCGTGATCGCTTCCGCGCCCTGAAAGACGTACTCAAGCCGGAAACCCAGACCGGTATGCACGCCCACCACAACCTCAGCCTGGGCGTGGCCAACTCCATCGCCGCAGTGGAAGAGGGCTGTGACCGCATCGACGCCAGCCTGGCGGGTATGGGCGCCGGTGCCGGCAACGCGCCGCTGGAAGTCTTTATCGCCGCCGCCGAACGCCTCGGCTGGGAGCACGGCACTGATCTGTACACCCTGATGGATGCCGCCGACGACATCGTCCGCCCGCTGCAGGACCGCCCGGTGCGGGTGGACCGTGAAACCCTGGCCCTGGGCTATGCCGGCGTCTACTCCAGCTTCCTGCGTCACTCGGAAGTGGCGGCACAGAAGTATGGACTGAAGACCGTCGACATTCTGGTTGAGCTGGGCAAGCGCCGGATGGTCGGCGGCCAGGAAGACATGATCGTGGATGTGGCACTGGATCTGTTGAAAAAACAGGAGCAATCGGCATGAAAGAGCAAAAAAGAACCCTGACCCGTGAGCAGGTACTGGCGCTGGCTGAGCATATCGAAAATGCCGAACTGCAGGCCCACGACATCCATAAGATCACCAATGACTACCCGGATATGACCTTTGCCGACGCCTACGATATCCAGTGGGAAATTCGTCGGCGCAAAGAGGCCCGGGGTAACAAGATCGTTGGCCTGAAGATGGGTCTGACCTCCTGGGCCAAGATGGCGCAGATGGGCGTGGAAACCCCGATCTACGGGTTCCTTGCCGATTATTTCAGTGTGCCGGATGGTGGCGTGGTGAATACCCAGGAGCTGATCCACCCGAAGATCGAAGCAGAAATTTCCTTCGTTACCAAGGCGCCGCTCAAGGGGCCGGGCTGCCATATCGGTGATGTGCTGGCAGCCACTGACTATGTGGTGCCGACTGTCGAGGTGATCGACTCGCGCTACGAGAACTTCAAGTTCGACCTGATCAGCGTGGTGGCGGATAACGCTTCCTCGACCCGTTTCATCACGGGCGGACAGATGGCCAACGTTGAGGATGTCGACCTGAAGAACTTCGGTGTGGTGGTGGAGAAAAACGGTGAAGTGGTCGATGTCGGTGCCGGCGCCGCAGTACTCGGTCATCCGGCCTCCAGCGTCGCTATGTTGGCCAACCTGCTGGCTGAGCGCGGCGAACACATCCCGGCTGGCAGCTTCATCATGACCGGCGGCATTACGGCGGCGATCACGGTTGAGGCCGGGGACAACATCAGTGTGCGTTACCAGGGACTGGGCAGTGTGACCTGCCGGTTTGTCTGAGGAGAGAACTATGCCGATTGCACAATTGCACATTCTTGAAGGTCGCAGCGACGAGCAGAAGGAAACGCTGATCCGCGAGGTCAGCGAAGCTATCGCCCGGGCGCTGGATGCGCCGCTGCCGAGTGTCCGGGTAATCATCAGTGAAATGCCGAAAGCGCATTTCGGCATTGGTGGCGAGCCGGCGAGCAAGGTCAGACGCTAAGACGGCTCCAGGAGGCAGCTATGGCATCCACGCGCACGTTACCGGCGCTGTTTCTGTCCTGCCGTGATGGCCGGCCGGCGGTATCGCGTCCGGCGCCGTTGATCAGTCGGCTGGTCGAGCCTGGCACGGCGGTCGAGGCCGTAGTGTTCATCACCATGGATCACGCAGAGCCCGGTGCGCGGCTGTCCGGCGGTCCCGCCGGCAGTGAGCGGTTGCAGAGCCTGGCCAGACTGCTGGCCGGGCAGGGGCTTGTGGTCCAGATTGAACGCTTGCCTGGCCCGGCTCTGGCTGATGTGGCGGCGGAGTTGTGCGAGCCGACGCTGGATGAATGCATTGAGCTGTGTTTGAGCCGGGACCTGGGGGCACGGCGCTGTCGCCAGATCGGTCAGGCCCTGAGCACCTGGCGTGAGGACAATGTCCTGCTGGTATGCCTGGACCGGGTGCGGGACGAGGCTCGGGCCGATGGTCTGCGCCCGCTGCATGACCCGTACTGGCGTGGTCTGATGAGTCACTGGGTCGAGCAGCAGCAATGGCGGCAAGCCATGAGTGGCAGTGCCGAACTGGCCTTTGATCCGAGCCAGGATGAGGACGACGGGACCGATACCTTGTGCCTGTTGCAGGCGGCCTTTGGTCTGGGAGGCCAGCACATGCCTGAGCGCTTGTTCGGTTTCGATCTGGACGATACCTGCCTGGCCTTGTCCGGTTATGGCTGGATGAACTGAGGAGCTCTGTATGCCTGAACTGATCCAGCAAGACAGCTTGCATTGGGAGGCGGCGTTGACTGCAGCGCGTGCCGCCATGGCGCATGCCGAGCATCTGGAGATCAGGGTGCATGTTGCCGTGGTGGACCAGGCCGGTCTGGAACTGGCCTATCTGCGCCACAACGGCGCGTTCTTGCACTCGGCCGATATCGCCCGTGACAAGGCCTATACCGCCGCCGGTTTTGGTTTCCCGACCAGTGCCTGGCTCGGCATCCTTGAGGCCAACCCGGCCATGCGTCTGGGCTTTCCCCAGCGGCCTCGGCTGGTGGTGTTTGGCGGAGGTTTGCCGGTTCTGGTCCAGGGGCAGTGCGTTGGTGGTATCGGTGTCTCCGGTGGTTCGGAAGCCGAGGACGAGGCCTGCGCCCGGGCCGGGCTGCAGGCCATCGGTCTGGAGAGCGACTGACCGTCGGTCAGCGCAGCACATCAACTCAGGCTCATGGGCGTACCATGGGCCTGTTGACGTTTCGGCTGGACAGCCCAGCCCCATAACAACAATGACAAGGGAGGGAGCATGGCTACCCATCCGCTACCCCAGTTGCCTTTCGCCAGCCGCAGCATTCTGGCTTCGACCGATTATGCCGAGGCCGAAGCACTGATCAACAGCAACCTCAATGAGCAGCGCAGCGTGCTGCCCAGCCGGGCGCGGGCCCAGGCTGACATTCAGATCACCTTGCAAGCCCTGTCTGAAATCAAGCTGTTCGGTGCCCATTGGGGCGATGCCGTGACCGTGCGTTCCTCACCATTGGCCTGTTGGCACGGCATTTTGCCGTTGACCGGCGGCGTCAGTTGTCGTCAGGGTGGCCAGAGCGCTGGCGCTGGCGAACTGCTGCTGTTTGCCCCCGAACATGAGATCGACATTACCTGGCATGACGACACCCGAGCGGTGGTCATGGCGCTGAACACCGGTTTGCTGCGCGAGCATTTGGCGAGCCAATACCAGCTGGAATTGCCGCAGGTACGTCAGCGAGTACTCAGCGTTGGCCGCGAGCATCCGGCCCTGGCCAGTCTTGGTCATCTGTTGCAATTGACCGATGCCGAATTGCGCCAGGGCGGCGGCCTGCTGAACTCGGCGCTGGCGCAGCGTCAGTTTCAGTCGCTGTTCTGCGAGACTTTGCTGCAACTAGTGCCGGAGTTGCAGACTCTGCCTGAGCGCCAGGTCTTGCCCGGGTTGGTCAAGCGGGCGGTGGATTTCATTCATGCCCATCTGGATCAACCGCTGGGTATCGACGATCTGGTGCGGATCAGTGGCGCCAGCCGCCGCAGTCTGGAGCAAGCCTTCCGCTTCAGTCTGCAGACCAGCCCGATGCGCTATGTTCTGCACTGCCGGCTTCAGGCGGCCCACCAATGCCTGCGTCAGGCCCATCCCGGTGAGCTGCAACTGGCCGATGTGGCCTTTCGCTTTGGCTTCTCCCAGCCCAGTCATTTCACCACCGCCTACAAGCAGGCCTTTGGCGAACTACCGTCGCAGACATTGGCGCGTTAGGAAAACACTGATTAAATCAGTTCCGGTGCTGGCCCAATTGTCGCAGACCTGTTCTGGACACGCCGTGAACCCATCCATGGGGGCTTGACGATGCCCGTCCGGGGCATCGACAGTCCAGAACAGGTCTGCGCCAACAGGGCTGCTGGGCTTGCGTGCAATTAATCAGTGTTTCCTTAGACGACAACACCCGGCCAGGCCGGGTGTTGTCGTTAGTGCCGGTCGAATTGTTTACTTGAAGCAGTACTCGAACAGGCAGGTCTCGAAGCCGTAGCGGATGTTGAATTCGCCTTCCAGCACGTTGTTGCGCTCGACATAGGCGTCCCAGTCCTTGAGCAGTTCGGCCAGCTTCTCGGGCTTGGCCTCGGCCAGGTCGTTGCGTTCGGTCGGGTCGTCGGCCAGGTTAAACATCTGCCAGGCGCCCTTGCCGTAGGGTGAGGTCATCCAGCTCAGTTTCCAGTCACCCTTGCGCAGCGCCTTGCGTCCGAACAGTTCCCAGCCGATCGCGCGTTCCGGCAGGCTCTGGCCCTGCAGCGCCGGCAGAATCGAGATGCCCTGCATTGGCTCGACCGGGCGCCCCTTGAACTCGGGGGCTGGGTGCTCGACCCCTGCCAGTTCGAGGAAGGTCGGCATCAGATCCATGACATGCATGATCTCGCGGTTGATGCCGCCAGGCTGGTCAACACTGGCATGACGGATGATCGCCGGAACCTGCACGCCACCCTGGGTGGTCAGACCCTTGAAATACGGGAGTGGGGTCGAACCGACCTGGGCCCACTGGGCGCCGTAGTCGATGTAGGAACCCTTGCGGCCCATGTTTTCCAGGCTGTTGTCGAACGCCTCGTTCATCCACACGTCGTTGCCAGGCAGGCCCAGCGGGCTGTTGCCGTCGGCGCCATTGTCAGACAGGAAGATGATGAAGGTGTTGTCGTACTGCCCGGTCTGTTTCAGGTAGTCGAACAGCCGACCGATGTGATGATCCATGTTGTCGACCATTGCCGCGTAGACTTCCATGCTGCGCGCTTCGCGGGCTCTTTGCTCGTCGCTTAGTTGATCCCAGCTCGGCAGTACACCCTGCATCGGCAGGTGCGGTTCGACATTGGCGTCGATCAGCCCCAGGCGCTGCATGTTTGCCAGTCGCTGCTGGCGGATCGCTTCATAGCCGGCGGCATAACGCCCTTCATATTTGTCCAGCCACTCATCCGGTGCATGCAACGGCCAGTGCGGTGCGGTATAGGACAGCAGGGCAAAGAACGGCTTGCCGGTTTCCCGGTCGGTTTCGATGTAGTCGATCAGTTTGTTGGTGTGAAACTCGGTGGAGAAGAAGCCCTTGGGCACTTCGACCTGCTGGCCGTCTTCGCGGTAGATGGCCTTGGGGTCGACGCTGATGATCGCGGTCATGTCGTCGAAATGGCTGGCACCGCCCTGGACCAGAATGTATGAGCGGTCAAAGCCACGGTTTTTCGGGCTCAGTTCTTCAGTGCGGCCCAGGTGCCACTTGCCGGTGGTATAGGTGCTGTAACCAGCGTCCTGCAGCACTTCGGCCAGATTGGCCACGCGCTGATTTAGATAGCCCTCATAACCGGGCTGGCCCTGCTGGAACGGCTGCATCAGTTCGGCCATGTTGCCCAGCCCGGCAATATGGCTGTCAGTACCGGACATCATCATGGCCCGGGTTGGCGAGCAGGTCGGCGCAGTGTGGAAGTTGGTCAGGCGCAGGCCTTCGCCAGCCAGCGCATCGAGGTTGGGGGTGTCGATCTCACCGCCGTAGCTGCCCAGATCGCTGTAGCCCAGATCGTCAGCCATGATGATCAGGAAGTTGGGCCGCTCGGTGGCGTGGCTGGTGGCGCTGATGAGGCCGCAGGTGAGGGCGGCCAGGGCCAGGTGCTTGAACTTCATTGAGGTGTCCTCTCTTGTTGTTGTGACTCAGAAACGGAATGAACTGCGCAGGGCAACGAACTGGGTACTTTGCCCGCCGGCGCTGCGCACCACGCTGCCGGCCTTGAAGTACTGGTAGTCCAGATCCAGGGTCAGGTTGGCAGTTGGGGTCCAGCGGGCATTGAGCCGGTAGTTGGTGCCGATGTCGCGGCCGCCGACGGCGGTGCTGCCCGGCACTACCTGCATACCGGGCAGGTAGATGGCGTCGTCACTGCTCTGGCGCCAGTGCTTGAAGATCGCTGGTTCGATACGCAGATCGTGGCGTGGCGAGAAAGCCAGCATCGGGCCGACCAGCAGCAGGTTGGCCGGGTTGGTCAGGCCGGTTTCGCCATACACACCGCCACGCGGGAAGTGCGGGTCGAAAGTCTCGGCGCGGCCATCGGTGGGGTCGTCATCACCGGAAGACAGATCGACCCGCACCGCCAGACGCGGCTTCCAGACCTGGTCGAAGGTGTAGCCCGACTCGCTCCAGATACCCCAGGCGCGAATCGACTGACCGGCGAAGTGGCCGCGTTGATGCATGAAATCCCAGCTCCAGTCGTAGCCGTCATGCCGACCGAACAGCCGGGTACCGAGGGTGTAGCGTTTTTCCCGGCCAAGCGTGCCGAGCAGGGGGCGTTGCTTGCGTTCCAGACCCATGACGTACAGGTCGATGCCGGTAACCTGGGTCTGCGGCAGGCTGGCGTAAAGGCCGTAGAAACGGGTGTTGTTGTCGGACTTGTCATCGAAGTTGCCGTCCTCGTGGCGCACGGTGCGCATGGCAAAGGCGTCCAGCGTGCGGCCACCCTGACCGTTCAGGGTCAGGCGCAGGCCGTCGAAGGTCTGACGGATATTCGGGGTTTCGGCGTAGGTCACCAGGGCGTGCACGCCATAGGCCATTTCCTGGCGTCCGGCGCGAATCCGCAGACGCTGCTGGCCCAGATCGAGGTTGCTTTCAATGAAGGCCTGATGAATGTCGTTACGGCTTTCATCGCGCGGGTTTTGCAGTTCCTTGCCCCAGCTGCGGGTGTTTTCCAGTTGAAGGAAGGCGCGCAGGCGGTCGTCCAGCAAATGCAGGTCGACGTGTACCTGAGCGCGCTGTTGCAGGTAGTTGTCCTTGTGCACCGGGGTCAGGCCGAATAGCGGCTGGCGCACGTTGTCGGCCCGGTAGCGCAGCTCGCCACCTAGCTGCAGCCAGGCCGAATCGCTCAGGCGGTGGTAACGGTAGTTGTCGAACCAGTCGGTACGTTTGGCTGGGTCGTCGAGGAAGCGGTAATCCTCCAGCCAGCGCGGCAGGCCGGGGCGTAGCGGCCGGCTCTGCTCCAGCGGGTTGGCCCCTGGCGCCTGGGCCTGGGCCGGCGGGCTTACGGCGCCAGCTACCAGCAGGGCAGGGATGGACAGGGCGGTAATCAAGGTGCGCATGTGTTTATGGTCCCATCATTGTTGTTATCGGGACCTTGAGTATCCTGCGCGTGCAGGACAGGCGTTATCGCCAGCGCGCAGGGGCTTGCGGCGCTGCGCAACAAGCTGCGCTATGGCGGCTCATATCCACGGTCGATATGTCTTCTCGACGAGACATGGGCGCGTTACTTTCAGGGCATATACAAGAACAACATCACCCCATGGAGGCGTGTCGTGAGCTCAGAACTGCGCTGGTTGAATGCCTATCCCGATAGTGTGCGCTGGGACGCGCCGTTGCCGCAGCGCAGCGTCGATGCGCTACTGGCCGAGGCGGTAGCGGCTTATGCCGAACGCCCGGCGCTCGACTTTCTCGGCAGCAAGCTCAGCTATGCCGAGCTGGATCAACTGATCCAGCGGGCCGCCTGTGGGTTGCAGCGCCTGGGCGTCGGCCCCGGCGTGCATGTGGGGCTGTATCTGCCCAACTGCCCGCATTACTTCATCAGTTTCTTTGCCGTGTTGCGGGCCGGCGGCACGGTGGTCAACTATTCGCCGCTGGATGCCGAGCGTACCCTGGCGCACAAGATCGAGGATAGCCAGACTGACATCATGGTCACCCTGGATCTGGCCGCGTTCTACCCGAAAATGGCTGCGCTGCTGACCAGCAGCCGTCTGCGCGCGTTGGTGGTGGGCCAACTGACCGAGTTCAATACGGCGGTTGAGCCGGCGGCCGCGGCCCAGCTGGGGCCGTCTGCCGAAGTGGCCTATGGCGAGGACTGCCAGCGCTTCGCCGCACTGCTGGATAACGCTGCCGAACTCAAGGTGTACTCGGTGGATGATCCGCAAACCGCGTTGGCGGTGCTGCAATATACCGGTGGCACCACCGGTCTGCCCAAGGGCGCGATGCTGACCCACGGCAATATCAGCAGTTCCTGCGCGCAATTGCGCGAGATTCTCGCCAGCTATCTGCAGCCGGGCCAGGAGCGGGTGCTGGCGGTGCTGCCGCCGTTCCATATCTATGCGCTGATGATCAACATGGTGTTCAGTCTGCACTTGGGGGCCGAGATCTACCTGCATCCGCGCTTCGATGCCGAGACGGTGCTGCGCGAGATCGACCGCAACCGGATCACCACCTTCCCCGGGGTGCCGACCATGTTCATCGGCCTGCTGGCCCATCCATTGACTGCTGAGCTGGATCTGACCTCGCTGAAGATGTGCAACTCCGGCGGTGCGCCGCTGCCGCTGGATGTCCAGCAGCGTTACCAGCAGGTCGCCGGTTGCGCCTTGCGCGAAGGTTGGGGCATGACCGAAACCACCACCACCGGGACTTTTACACCCAAGGATGCCGAGCCGCATCCGGGCTCCTGTGGTTTGCCGGTACCGGGCTGCCGGATCAGGATTTTGCCGTTGGATGGTAGTGACCGTGAGCTGGCCCCTGGTGAGCGCGGCGAGGTGTGCATCAGTGGCCCGAACATCACCGCCGGTTACTGGAAGCGGGCCGACGCCAGCGCCGAGGCCATGACCGCCGACGGCTTTTTGCGGACCGGCGATGTCGGCTATATGGATGCCGACGGCTGGGTGTATATCGTCGACCGCACCAAGGACATGATTCTTTGCAGCGGCTACAACGTCTATCCTCGGGTGATCGAGGAAGCCATCTACGAGCATCCGGCAGTCGAGGAGGTCTCGGTGATCGGCATCGATGACCCCTATCGCGGTCAGGCACCCAAGGCCTTTATCAAGCTCAAGGCCGGTGCCGAGGCATTCGACTTCGCCACCCTGCAGGCGTTTCTTGAGTCGCGTCTGGGCAAGCATGAACGGCTGGCGGCCATGGAGATTCGCGAAGCGTTGCCCAAGACCCCGGTGGGCAAGCTGTCGAAGAAGGAATTGGTCGACGAGGAGCGCCAGCGCAGTCAGGCTTGCGCCTGAGCGCCCGCCCTTGCGTCAGCGCGCAGGATTTGCTGACGCCGGGCTGGACGCAGAGCCGTTGACCGGCGACGATGCCTGCAAACAATAACCCACAGGCATTCGGTTGATGGCTCATTCCAGCTGGTTACGCACACTGGTCCCGGTGCTGGCACTGTTACTGCTGGGGCTGGCGATCGCCGGCTGGTGGTGGACCCAGAGTCCACGGCCGCCGGTAGCGGTGCCCCAGCCCGAGTCGGTGCCGGCTGACCCGGCAGCGGCTAACCCGACACCCTTGACCGCCGAGTTCGTTGGTAGCCAAACCTGCGCTGGCTGCCACACCGAGCAGCACAGTGCCTGGCAGACGTCCCAGCATGCCCATGCGATGGCCCACGCCAGCGCCGAGACGGTGCTCGGCAATTTCAATGATCAGCATTTCGACTATACCGGTGTACGCTCGAGCTTCAGTCAGCGTGACGGCCGTTTTTTCGTCACCACCGATGGTCCCGACGGCAGCCTGCACGAGTTCGAGGTGCTCTATACCTTTGGCCTGGAGCCGCTGCAGCAGTATCTGGTGGATATTGGTGGTGGCCGCCTGCAGGCGCTGTCGATTGCCTGGGACACGCGCCCGGCGCAGCAGGGCGGGCAGCGCTGGTTCCACATCTATCCGGATGAAGCGGTCAGTCACCGTGACCCACTGCACTGGACCCGGCCGAGCCAGAACTGGAACTTCATGTGCGCCGATTGCCATGTCACTGACTTTCGCAAGCAGTACGATGCCCAGAACGATAGTTTCGCCAGCACCTGGGCCGAGCTCGGGGTCGGCTGTGAGGCCTGCCATGGTCCCGGCAGTGCGCATCTGGCCTGGGTCGCTGGCGAACTGGAACATCAGGATCAGGGGTTGCTGCGCCAGTTCAGCGAGCGCCGCGACATGCACTGGCTGTATGAGCTGGAGCGAGTCACCGCCCGGCGCAGTGTGGCGCCGGGCGAGCGCATCGAACAGGCCGTGTGTGCCCAGTGTCACAGCATGCGCAGCCAGGTGGCCGAAGGTTTCCAACACGGCGGTGCACTGCTCGATCACTACCGCCCGGAACTGTTGCGCGATCCGCTCTATCATGCCGACGGTCAGCAACGTGAAGAGGTATTCATCAGCGCCTCCTTTGCCCAGAGCCGGATGCATGCGGCCGGGGTTACCTGCAGCGATTGCCACGAGCCACACAGCCAGCGTCTGCGCGCCGATGGCAACGCGCTGTGTGCCACTTGCCACAGCCCGGCGCATTTCGATCAGCCTAGCCATCATTTCCATCCGCCCGGCTCGTCCGGTGCCCAGTGCGTCAACTGCCATATGCCGCAAACCACCTACATGGTCATCGACCCGCGGCGCGACCATCAACTCAGTGTGCCGCGCCCGGACCTGACCCAGGCGCTCGGCACACCGAATGCCTGCAGTGGCTGTCATAGCGATCAGACGTCGGACTGGGCCGCGCAGCATATTGAAAACTGGTTCCCCACCGGGCAGTGGCGTCAGGCCCATTTCGCCAGCGCCTTTGCCTCGGCCGATTCCGGTAATCCGGCGGCCCAGGCCGAGTTGCAGGCGCTGTTGCGCGATCCGGCGCTGGCGCCGGTGGTGCGCGCCAGTGCCGCCCGGCGTCTGCTTCCAGGCCCAGATCCGCAGGCCTGGGCCCTGTTGGCAGAGCAACTGCGCAGTGATGATCCGCTGCTGCGCCAGGGCGCGCTGGAAGCGTTCGAAAATGCGCCGCAGGAGCCGCGTCAGCAGTGGTTGCCAGCGTTGCTGGACGATCCGCAGCGCAGCCTGCGAGCCAGTGCTGCCAGACTGCTGGCCGATGTGTCCTTGCCGGCGGCCCGGCAGGCGGCTTTCGCTCGGGCGCTGGCGGAGTACGAGGCTGAGCTGACACTGCATGCTGACCGGGCCGATTACCTCAACCAGTTCGGCCTGCTGCGCCTGCGCCAGGGGCGGGCCGGTGAGGCCGAGCAGTACTGGGATCAGGCGCTGCGTCGTGATCCGCTGCACAGTGCCAGCCGCCTCAATCTGGCTGATCTGTTACGGGCCCAGGGCCGTGAGGTGGCGGTTGACCGGCTGCTGCGCGATGGGCTGCTGGCACAGCCACAAGAGGGGTTGCTGCATTATGCGCTGGGCTTGTCACTGGTCCGCCAGCAACGCAACGATGAAGCCATCGCTGCGCTGCGCCAGGCCTATCAGTTGCGCCCTGAGGATCCGCGCATGGGGTATGTGCTGGCCGTAGCACTGGAGCCACAGCGCCCCGAGGAGGCTTTGAGCTTGTTGGCACAGGCCAGCGAACGTCACTCGTTCGACCGCAACCTGTTGTGGGCCGGGGCCAGCTTCAGCGCCAGGCACCAACAGCTGGCGGCTGCCCGTGATTATGCTGAGCGGCTTTTGGCGCTGGAGCCGGAACACCCGGGGGCCCGGCAGTTGCTGCGGCAACTGTCGGCGCAGGATTCAGGCCGATAGCCTGCTGAGCATTGCCTAGGTTCGGCAGGTTTCAAGACCGCTGGTCGGGCTAGCAGGCTTTGCCGCATAATGCCGACTTTTATCCGGGAGATGGATCGCTCATGTTGCTGGCTCTGGGTGCGGTGATTGTCGGACTGGCCTTGTTGGTCTGGAGTGCTGACCGGTTTGTCGATGGTGCTTCGGCAACGGCTACTCATGCCGGTGTTCCGCCCTTGTTGATCGGCATGCTGATCATCGGTTTTGGCACCTCGGCGCCGGAGATGGTGGTTTCGGCGCTGGCGGCGATGCAGGGCAATCCTGGCCTGGCGCTGGGCAATGCCTATGGCTCGAACATCGCCAATATAGGCCTGGTGATTGGTCTGGTGGCGCTGATCAGTCCGATTACCGTGCACTCTCAGGTGATTCGCAAGGAGCTGCCGATCCTGCTCGGGGTCACCGCGCTGGCCGGCTGGCAACTGCTCAATGGCCAGCTCAGCCGGCTGGATGCCTGGGTATTGCTGGCAGCGTTCTTTCTGCTGATGGGCTGGTCGGTCTGGCAGGGCATCCGTGGCCGTGGCGATGCCTTGGGCAGCGATCTGGAAGCCGAGGTCAAGGACCATGCCATGCCGCTGGGCCGGGCGCTGTTCTGGCTGTTGTTCGGCCTGGTCTTGCTGGTGGTCAGTTCGCGGATTCTGGTCTGGGGCGCGGTCAGTATCGCTCAGGGCCTGGGAGTCAGTGATCTGATTATCGGCCTGACCATAGTCGCGGTTGGCACCTCGCTGCCGGAACTGGCCTCGTCGTTGGCGGCGATCCGCAAGAACGAACACGATCTGGCCTTGGGTAACGTGATTGGCTCGGGCCTGTTCAATACCCTGGCGGTGGTCGGGATTGCTGCCGGCATCATGCCGTTGGCGGTTGAGCCGGCGGTACTGTACCGCGACTGGGTGCTGATGGCGGGCCTGACCGTGGCGCTGTTTGCCATGGGCTTTGGCCTCAAGGGCCGGCAGGGGCGGATCAGCCGTCTGGAGGGCGGACTGTTGCTGGCAGTGTATATCGGCTACAGCGGTTATCTGGTTTCGACCATCCTCAGTCCCTGAACTCTGCAGCCAGGGCTTGAAGCATCCGGTATGACTTTTGGTCGGCTTGACTGGGGCTCTGGGGTCGGCCCCGTGTATCATGCCTCACTGAACAGCCTGGAGTGTGATTCCGTTGAGCGATATGACTGACAGTAGCCGCGCCACCCCGCAGCACAAACCCCGGCCGATGATCGACCTGCTGGTCAGCATCGTCATCCCCTCGGTGATCCTGATGAAATTCAGTGGCGAGCAGCACCTGGGGCCAACGCAAGGCCTGCTGGTCGCACTGGTATTTCCGTTGGGCTGGGGCCTGTTCGAGCTGGTGCGCTACCGCAAGTACAACTTCATCGCTTTGCTCGGTCTGATCAGCGTCGGTCTGACCGGCGGTATCGGCCTGCTCAAGCTTGATCCTCAGTGGCTGGCGATCAAGGAAGCGGCGGTACCTGGCATCATCGGCCTGGCGGTATTGATCTCGACCCGCACCCGCTATCCGCTGATTCGGACCCTGCTGTATAACAAGAAGGTACTCAATGTCGAGCTGATCCACGAGCGTCTGGTCGAGCGCGGGCTGGTCGAGGTGTTCGAAGCGCGTCTGCTCAAGGCCACTTATTTCCTGGCCGGCACCTTCTTCTTTTCCTCGACCATGAACTACATTGTCGCCAAATGGATTGTGGTCAGCCCGGCCGGCACCCAGGCGTTCAATGAAGAGCTGGGCAAGATGACCCTGGTCAGCTATCCGATGATTGCGATTCCGTCGATGATCATGATGATGCTCATTCTGTTCTACCTGTGGCGCACCATCCACGGTCTGACTGGGCTGAAGATGGAAGAGATTGTGGCCGAGCATCTGACTGAAAAAGCCTAAATCGGGGGCGCTAGCCGCTGTTGCTGAAGGTCAGCGGCTGGAAGAGCAGGCGACTGTGGCTGGTGGCTTTGCTAGTCGATTTGCTCTGGTTTCTGGTTAGGTCTTATATCAATTTTCTCTAGCCGGTATGCAAGTTGCGCTCTTGTTAGTCCAAGAAGGCGAGCCGCCTGGGATACGTTTCCTTCGGCTTTGTGCATGGCTGTCAGTATCAACCTTCGTTCAAAGTCGCCGAACTCGAAATCTTTGCTTAGCAGAGACTCACACACAGGGTCGGGTTTGCCCGACCCATAAGCTGTGGACCTTTGAAGGTGGCCGCCTTGCGCAACTTCGATATCCTGTGCAGCTGGCTTTTCGAGGGCAGGACAAAGCGAATCGAGGCTGATCAGTTGGTTGTTGTCGGTGAGAATAACTCCCCGCTCCACCATGTTTTCCAGCTCTCGAATATTGCCTGGCCACTCGTACTCCATTAATGCTTGCCGGGCTTTATCTGAAATTCCGGGAATTCTTTTCTGATACTGATCTTGGAATTTTTTCAGGAAATGCTCAACCAGTAAGGAAATGTCATCCCTGCGCTCACGCAACGCTGGGATATGGACTGGATACACGTTAAGCCTGTAGAACAGGTCGGCACGGAACTTACCCTGTTTGACCGCGACCTCAAGATCTTCATTAGTAGCTGCTATCAGACGTACGTCAATTTTGCGAGTCTCAGTTCCGCCTACGCGTTCCAATTCACCTTCCTGCAATACTCGCAGCAGCGTAGCCTGAGCCCTGGGTGAAAGCTCTACTACCTCATCCAGGAACAGGGTGCCATCGTTGGCTCGCTCGAATTTACCGGGCCGGCTGGTGTGTGCTCCTGTGAAGGCGCCCCTTTCTATACCGAACAGCTCTGACTCGATAAGGTCAGGTGGAATACATGCACAATTAACTGCAACAAAGGGGCGACCTGCTCGTGGCGAACTCAAGTGTAAGCTACGGGCAAATACTTCCTTGCCGACCCCTGTCTCGCCTTGGAGTAGCACGGTTACATTGCTATCAGCAGCTTTTTGCAATAATTGCCATGCTTCGCGGAAACGACGTGAATTGCCAACAGAGTTCACCGCCAGCTCGTCTCGGTCATAGTGGACCGCGCGATTTGCCTTCAGCTCACTGAGCTGCTCTTGCAGGGCCAGCAGCTCTTCTGCCAACGCATCGTGCTGCAGTATGCGATTGAGCTCTTCCGGATCATCCCATTCGTCTGCAGGTCGGCCAACAATGCGGCAGTTCTTGTCTCCGCAGGCCTGGCATTCCACTTCACGGAACAATACTGGCTTACCCATGTAGTAGGTGGTAAAGCCGCTGGAATATCCTGTCAACATCCAGCACACAGACTGGTCACTTATATCTTTGTTAGCAAGATGCAGATCCGCTTCAAAGGCACCTTCCCATAAAAACTCACCATAAAAGCTGCCTTGATCAAGGTCAAAGTCCATACGAACGGGTTTTACGTTGACCATACCCTTGATCATGGCCAGTTGGGGGCCTGCTGCAAAAGCATTAGCTGTACTTAGCTCTGGTCTAAGGGTCCGGGCAAGCTCTGCATCGCGCCAGCCGGAATGGAAACCCAGTCGCATCAAAAGTCCTCGGGTGCGTTGCCCACCAATAGTTGCCACCAATTCGTTACGTAGGTTCAAAAATAAGCTGCTATGAACCAGCAGCATGCGCTGTTCTTGCATCCAGACTTTGCCGAACGTGGTATCAAACCTGATTTGGCTCACCAAGTCTTGACTGGTAGGGAATTTTGGGTCCGATGAGTGTGGCATCAGCGTGTTCCATCTTGTTTTAATTATTAAGGATAGGCGTTGTCTGCCGCGAGATATAGCCGTCTAACGGAACAGAGAGCAGGAATCGTGCCTAGTCGCGTGTTTAATGTCTCTAGGCGTATCTACGGGACGAATGAAGCAGATGCACGTGTGATGGTTCGTGATATCAGCAATAGAGTTCACGAAATGAAGAATCCGTGAGGGGAAAGGGCCCGGTGCCTTGCGGCACCGGGAAGGGGAGCAGTGCCTGTGGCGTACGGCTTACAGTACAGCCACCTCCTGCGTGGCGGCTGCATTATCCAAGATGAACCCGGAGTATTCGGAATCAACCACCTCGTCACAGACCTGTTTGTAAGCTGCGCCTCCGCCCAGATACACCATGAAGGAGCGTGGTTTTCCTGGGATGTTCGAGCCGGTATACCAAGTATTGGTTTTTGGCATTAGGGTGGAGTTGGCAATGCTTTCGACAACCTCACGCCACTCATCCTCTTTGGCCTTTTCCGGCTCGATGGTTTCCAGATCGTTCGTTTCCATGTGGTGAATCACATCGGCAATCCACTCAACATGCTGCTCAATGCCGAGCGGCATGTTGAATAGTACGGAGGGGCTTTGGGGCCCGGTGATCATGAAAAAGTTTGGAAATCCATGGGTCATCAGACCCAAATGGGTGCGTGGTCCTTCGCACCAATAATCTTGAAGGCGAATGCCCTTGCGGCCAGTTAGGTTCAGCTTGAACAGTGGGCCGGTAAACGCATCGAAACCTGTGGAGTAAATCAGGCAGTCAAAATCATGATGCTGGTCGTTGCTCAGCTCAAGCCCTGTTTCGGTTATCTTGCGAATAGGGGCCGACTTGATATCCACAAGAGACACGTTATCTCTATTGTAGGTTTCAAAGTAGTTGGTTTCACAAGGCTGACGTTTTGTGCCGTACAGATAGTCTGGGCAGAGCAGTTCGGCAGTCTTGGGGTCCTTCACGCGGCCACGGATTTTGTTGCGGACGAACTCGGCAACTATGGCATTGGCTTTTTCATCAAACAGCACGTCACCGTAGCTGCCTAACCAGAGCGCAAAGCCACCTTCTTTCCAGCAGGCCTCAAGGTGTTGCTGAACTTCTGCGGGACTGTCCTTAAAAATTGACTCGCGCATATTCGGAAATGGGACGCCTGCCAGAGCAGCCCTGGCCTCATGACGGAACCGGCTGTAATCCGCCTTGATCGCTGTTGCCTCTGCTGGATTCATCGGACCGTTCTGCAACGGAGTGGCATAGTTTGCAGTGCGCTGGAATACGGTAAGGTGTTTGGCTTGTTCGGCAATCAAAGGGATGGCCTGAATTGCTGAGGCGCCGGTCCCTATAATACCGACAGTCTTGCCAGTGAAGTCGACGCCTTGGTGTGGCCAGGTTGAAGTTGAGTAGACTTCGCCCTTGAAGGTGTCTTTGCCTTCGTAGCTGGGGATTGTAGCAGTAGACAGCGTGCCAACCCCCGAGATGTAGTATTTGCAGACTACGGTGTGGCCTTTGTCAGTCTTGATGGTCCAGCGCTGGCTGGATTCGTCAAAACTGGATGAGATCACTCGTGTTTCAAAGTTGATATTACCGCGCAGATCCAGCTTGTCCGCTACGAATCCCAGGTAGGCAAGGATTTCAGGCTGGGCTGCGTATTTCTCTGACCAGCTCCACTCCTGCTGGATCTCTTCGGAAAAGGAAAATGAGTAGTGGTAGCTGGAAATATCACAGCGCGCACCAGGGTAGCGGTTCCAGTACCAGGTTCCGCCTACATCGTCGGCTGCTTCAAAAACGACAGCATTCATTTTCAGCTTGTCGCGCAGGGTATGCAGCATGTAAAGGCCGGCAAACCCTGCGCCCACGACAACAGCGTCGACACAGGAAATCGTATTGGTTTTGACTGACATAATAAAAACCTCTTGTTTTTGTTGGGGGGAATACGCAGGCTAGGTACGGCCTAGCCTTAGCTCTGCTATATCAAGTGTTGTGCCAACAAAGGCAGGATTGGAATAAATTCATATAAATCATGCGGTTAGGTTGATTTGAAAAGAGTGTCGGTGGGCCGGTTTACTTGGAGAGTTATTAATTTCATGGAAAATGTCAGAGGGTAGTTTCAAATTTCATGAAAGGTGGGGCGTAAAAAAGCCCGCAACATCGAGCGGGCTTCAGATTAGACTAAGCTCTGGATCAAAGTGGCATGGTGAACTGGAACCAGAGTGAATGACCCTGCGCACCGTTACGTACTCTTGTTTCATGTAGATACTTGAAGACGACTGCTGTTTTTGGTCCAAGGCCGTAGAAAACTTGCGGTCCTATAGAAAATTTCTGTAAGCGATTTCCATCACCAACTCTTTGTCCGTCCAATCGATCGTCGGTGAACTGTTTCGTATAGTGGCCTGCCAGGCCAAATTGTAAATGTGGTGAAGATGCCGGCCTGTAACCAGTAAAGTAGTCAATATTGAAAACATCTCCAGAGTCATAGTTCGTGTCGCTGTTTTCAAAGTTGAAGGTAAATGTTGGAGATAGCGATACCTCCCATTCTTGGCTTGGTAGCCAAGTCATGTTGAACTCTTGAACATAGGAGGCGTAGTTTGATGTGGTATTGATTAGTCTATTTTTCTTGTAATCACCTAGCGGAATGAAACCGCTGAAGCCGGTAGAAAAGTGCAAGTTGCTCGAGGCAGACCAGTTGACGTAAAGGGGTGTAAGGTAGAGCTGGTTTAGACCTGTTCTGGAATCGTCCATTACTCCAATGTCAAGCGAGTTTCGGCCGCCAGATAGTATTGCTCCGCTGGTGAATGTGATTCCTGAGTCAGTTTTATAGTTCCAAGTATGGTTCAGCCTGAAGGCTTGAGCATATACGTCAAGGTTGAATTTTCCTGGTGCCGTTCGACCATTTGTGTCCTTGTATTTATCAGCCGTGTAATACACGGTATAGCCATAAAACTGGGTTTCTCCAGGGGCTGGCATCATGGCCGGGAGGACAGTATTTACACCGTTAGGCCAGTTGGTAACGCCATTTTCGACTGCATGGCTTGTTGCTGCTAAGGCTGCGCAGATGCTGGCTAATAGAGTGTTGTGGAAAGGTTTTATTGTGATAGTACGCAGAGCCATGGGGGTTTCCTCTTGTTGTTTTGTTTTTCTTGTTAAGCAATGAGTGTGCCAGGATCATTGCTAGTTTTTTGGTGGAAAAATCTAATAATTACAGTGTGATAAGGGGTCGGTGTTGTGCTTCTTACGCAAGCTAAAGTTAGGCGTTGGGCGGCTTGTGATGAAATCAACAAGTGCATTTCATGAAATTAGAGAGCCTTCACTGTCATTGAGGGCTAGGCGTGAGTTTTTGAATTGGGCAATACGTTGGCGGATTACGCCAACTAAAAATGTCCGGGCGCTCTCTGACTCTGGTAAGGCACGGAGAATAGAGAAAAAGCCGTGAATTTGGCCGCTGTATTTGCGAAAGCAGACCTCCACCCCTGCCTTGATAAGACGCTGAGCATATTCGGCACCCTCTTCACTCAATACGTCATGCTCTGCAGTAATGATCAATGCCGGTGGCAGGTCCGAAAGATTTTTGTTCAGTAACGGCGATACCTCTGGGTTTTCACGGTGGGCAGGGTTAGGTACATAGTTATTCCAGAACCACCCCATGTCTTCACGTGTCAGTAGTCCTTGATTGGATGGCGCGATATAGGCTGGCGTATCTAGGTCTGGTTGTGTGACAGGATAAATAAGGACTTGCATCAGGAGTTCCGGACTTTTGGCATCCCGGGCCTTCTGAGCTATTACTGCAGCTAAATTGCCGCCTGCGCTGTCACCAGCGATGATCAAAGGTAGTTTATCTGTCGTGCCGGTAATCTGGTATTGATTGCTTGCTACCCATTGGGTCGCTGCCCATGAGTCATTAACAGCGGCAGGGAATCTGTGCTCTGGAGCCAATCTATAGTCGACTAAGACCACAGCGCAATTGCTCTCGGTTGCTATTAGTCTGCCCAGCGTATCGTAATCATCAAGTTCGCCGACGACCCATCCGCCACCGTGTAGGTAAATGATAAGCCCTTCTGGCTTTTCTGATGGTAGGAGAATTCGTAAGGGGATCTTGGCCTGGACTGCATAAATATTGATGGTTTTACTTTGATAAACTTCGGGGCCTTCGCCGATGATGTCACGCAGCCCGGCAAAAAAAGCTCTTGCAGCAGGTGGCTCCATAGCATGGAAGGCTGGAGCACCTAGGTCGGCTAGTTGTTGTAGAAACTCTTGGCTTGCTTGATCGAGAGCCATGACATGTCCTCTTGTTGATTGCTTTGGACAAAAGGAGGGGCAAGGCTCATGCCAGTTCTGTTAGAGCTATGCTGAGCAGGGGAAATGGCTTTTAAATACAATTAGATACCGTGGCTTTTGTTCTCAGAGTGAGAGGTGGTAGCTTACGTCTTCCCCATGTTGTTTATGAAATCGGTAAGGGGGGTTCAGGAAATCGGTGACGCTGAAGAGAGAGGCTGGTGTTTCGTAACCACAAGTCGATCTAACTCGACTTGTGGTTATTTGTCCTTGACGGGGAGGGTTACAGCCTAAGACTGCAGCCCCTCCAGCGCCGCGCGCAGGGTGGCGACGGTACGCTCGGGGTTGTGCAGTTTGTCCAGCCCGAACAGGCCGATGCGGAAGGTGCGGAACCCGGCCGGCTCGTCGCACATCAGCGGTACGCCGGCGGCGGTTTGCAGGCCATGGGCCAGGAAGGCGCTGCCATTGTGGATGCGTTCGTCGCCGGTATAACTGACGACTACGCCCGGCGCGCCGAAGCCTTCGGCGGCAACACTCTTGAAGCCTTTTTCGGCCAGCAGCTGACGTACCGCCTGACCGAGCGCCAATTGCTCCTGCTTGACCTTGTCGAAGCCGTAGTCGCGGGTTTCCAGCATGGTGTCGCGGAACTGCTTGAGTGCATCGGTGGGCATGGTCGCGTGGTAGGCATGACCGCCGTTCTCGTAGGCCTGCATGATTTGCAGCCACTTCTTCAGGTCGCAGGCAAAGCTGTTGCTGGTGGTGTCCTGGATAGCTTCAAGAGCGCGTTCGCCGAGCATCACCAGGGCGCTGCAGGGTGAGGCGCTCCAGCCTTTCTGCGGGGCGCTGATCAGGATGTCGACGCCGCAGGCCTGCATGTCGACCCAGACTGTGCCGGAGGCGATGCAGTCGAGCACGAACAGGCCGCCGACCTCGTGTACCGCATCGGCTACCGCGCGCAGGTAGTCATCGGGCAGGATGATCCCGGCGGCGGTTTCCACATGCGGGGCGAAGACCACGGCGGGCTGGTGCTGGCGGATCGCGGCGACCACTTCGTCAATCGGGGCCGGAGTGAAAGCGCCCTGGTCACCGGCTTCGATCTGGCGAGCCTTGAGCACGATTTCCTCGGCCGGCAGGCGGGCCATTTCGAAGATCTGGCTCCAGCGGTAACTGAACCAGCCGTTGCGGATCACCAGGCAGCGCTGATCCTGGGCAAACTGGCGGGCTACCGCTTCCATACCATAGGTCCCGCCACCGGGTACTACGGCTACGGCGGCGGCGTTGTAGACATCCTTGAGGGTGCCAGAAATGTCGCGCATGACCTGCTGGAAGGTTTGCGACATGTGGTTCAGTGAGCGGTCGGTGAAAACCACCGAGTATTCGAGCAGGCCTTCAGGGTCGATGGCGGGAACCAGCTTGGACACGGGCATTCTCCGGATTCAGTCGGACAAGACGCCCGGGCTTGCCCGGGCATTGATGCCACATCCTAACCTGATTTGCCGCAGGAATCAGTCCTGTTCGCGGCTCAAATGGAAGAAGAAGTCGGTCGGCTTGCCCTTGATGTCACCCAGACCGATGACCACCTCGTCATTGACCTTGCGAAAATAGTCCATGATCGGTTGCTGGTCGTAGATCAGCGCTGCAGAAACCACTCCGGCGTATTTCATTTCACGCATCTGGGCTCGGCCCAGGCCCTCGAAGGTGGCTACGGTGCCGTCCGGGCCATGGACCAGCAGGGGCTCGACATCGGTCAGGGAGTTGAAGCGCTTGCCGTACCAGTTGATCGGGTCCGGTTCAGCGCCGCCGTCGAATTTGCCGCCTTTCCAGGTACCGAGCATGAACTCGGGGCTGACCGGTTCTAGCTGCTCGAACAGCGGCATCAGCGTCTCGGCCGGATAGGCCTGACCGCTGGCGATCATCTCCAGCCAGCGCTGCTCCAGTTCGCTGGCCAGGGCCGGGCTGCTCAGGGCGGCACTCAGGCCGAGTGCGGTCAGGGTTTTGCGGGTCTTGCTCATGTCATGTCCTCGTGTTGTGACAGGGCATGAACGGACGGTCAACCGGTACACAGGCTCCAGCAGGCATCACGGGCCGCATCGATGTCGGCCTGGTCGAGCGTGATGTGGCCATCGCGCTCGCTCTTGATCAGGTGCACGAAGGCCCCCCAGACCAGTGACATCAACACTTCCGGCCGCACATCCTGGCGGAAGATGCCCTGCTGTTGCAGGCTGCGGTACTGGGCCAGGATCGGACGCAGAAGCTCGTGCTCCAGCGTGCGGCTGGCCTCGTCCAGATATGGACGATGGTCCTGCAGCTCAAGGAAACGATAGGCGTGCGGTGCTTCACGGGTGAAAGCCAGCATGCGCTGCCAGATCACATCGAACAGTTCGCGCGCCGGTCGGCTCAGGTCAAGGTCGCGGTACAGGCTCAGGTGCAGGGCCTGTTTTTCTTCGCGGAACAGTTCGTTGACCAGGGTTTCCTTGCTGTCGAAATACCGGTAGATGGTACCGGTGCCGACACCGGCCTGCTCGGCCAGTACCGGCATCGGTACGCCATTGACGCCGCCTTCGGAAAAGACCTTGAGCGCCGCCTGAAGAATGGCGGTGCGCTTGTCCTTGATTCGTGGGCGGGGTTTGCGGGTAGCTGCTGAACGAGTATTCATTGGCGCATTCTACCTGCAATTGACCGTCTGTCCATCCCCTGGGTTTCAGGTGTAAAAGGTTTGGTAGGGCTGGAAAATGCAGATGTTGGTGCCGCCCATGCTGTTGCTGTCGGTTAACTCGGAAAAGTAGGTAAAGGCGCTGCCGGCCTTGAGTTCGACCGGGATACGAATGCGGTTGCGGTTCTTGCCAGCCTCCGGGTTGCTGAAGCGCTCAAGGAAGATGTTGTCCCACCAGTACAGGTTTTGCGGATTGAACTCCTTGCTGTTGCTGGCCTCGCAGATGCGGAATACGGTCCAGCTGTCGACGCCGCTCAGCTCCTTGAGCGAATCGCAGGTCACTTCGACGCCGGTCAGCGCAGTGCCGGCTGGCAGCGGCTGGCCCTGGCCGGGCTGATAGCTGGCCTTGAGCCGTTCGCGCTGCGGCAGATAGGCGGCCATCAGCTTGTCTGACGGGGCATTGTCCTGCACCCGGGAAATGGTCTTGACGCTGCCATCCTTGCACTTGACCTCGATGACGTACTCGCCGGGCTCCATGAACCCGCTGTAGAGGTTGATCATGTACCAGTGCGAGTTGGTGGTGCGATCGAAGATGTGGCCGTTGAGATTGCTGATGGTGTAGGGCTGGTTGGCGACTTCGGCCACGTAGCCGTTGGGGCCGCGGGCGGTGATGCTGTCGATCAGTTCATGCACCGGGTCGCCGCCGGTGGGGTAGAAGGCGATCAGGAACTTGTGTTGTTCCTTGGGCAGCCCGGTGTTTTCGAAATCCATGTAGACGTTGCAGGCCATCAGATCGTACAGCTCGACTTTACCTTGAGGCATGGTGTTCTCCTGGTTGTTTTTGTGTATGAATGAATATTCATTCAATATTGAGCAGGGTAATCGTTGAGCCCGGGCTTGCCAAGTGTTTTCCTGACCAGAGGCTGTAAATGACAACGGGGCGCCAGGCGCCCCGTTGGGAGTTGAGCCGAGGCTCAGTTGCGGCGGCTTTCGACGACCGCTTTCCAGGTCACCGGATCATCTTCCGGCGGTGGCATGCGTGCGCGCTTGTCGGCGCTGCGGATCAGGAACCAGGCCAGCAGGGTGAACAGGCCCACCGCCAGCAGGATCAGACTGGCAATCGCGTTGATCTCCGGTTTGACCCCCAAACGCACCGAGGAGAACACCTCCATCGGCAGGGTGGTGGCGCCGGGACCGGAGACGAAGCTGGCCAGTACCAGGTCATCGAGTGACAGGGTGAAAGACAGCAGCCAGCCGGCGGCGATCGACGGCGCGATCATCGGTACGGTGATCAGCAGGAAGGTCTTCCACGGCGGCGAACCCAGGTCCATGGCCGCTTCTTCGATCGACTGGTCGAGCTCGCGCAACCGGCCGCTGACGACGATGGCGACATAGGCGGTGCAGAAGGTGGTATGCGCGATCCAGATGGTCATGATGCCGCGCTCGGCTGGCCAGCCAATCAGCTGGGCCATGGCCACGAACAGCAGCAGCAGCGACAGACCGGTGATCACCTCGGGCATGACCAGCGGCGCGGTGACCATCCCGGAGAACAGCGTGCGACCCTTGAAGCGCTTGATCCGGGTCATCACGAAGGCGGCCAGGGTGCCCAGCGCCACCGCCGCGTTGGCGGTGTAGAAGGCAATCTGCAGGCTGCGTTTGACCGCATTGATCAGCTGGGTGTTGTCCAGCAGGCCAACATACCAGTGCACTGACCAGCCGCCCCAGACGGTTACCAGCCGTGAGGCATTGAACGAGTAGATGACCAGGATGACCATCGGGATGTAGATGAACGCCAGCCCGACCCAGAGCATGATGGTGGAGAAACTGAAGCGTGAACTGTTCATGCGTTCTTCTCCATTTCCTTGGCCTGGTTGTAGTGGAAGAAAATGATCGGGATCAGCAGGATCAGCAGCATCACGATCGCCAGCGCAGAGGCTACCGGCCAGTCGCGGTTGTTGAAGAACTCCTGCCACAACACTTTGCCGATCATCAGGGTTTCCGGCCCGCCCAGCAGTTCGGGGATCACGAACTCGCCGACCACCGGGATGAACACCAGCATCGAGCCGGTGATGATGCCGGTCTTGGACAGCGGCACGGTGACCTTCCAGAACGCCTTGATCTTGCTGGCGCCCAGATCCATGGCCGCCTCCAGCAGCGTGTCGTCATGCTTGACCAGGTTGGCGTACAGCGGCAGAACCATGAACGGCAGGTAGGCATAGACCACGCCGATATACACCGCGGTATTGGTGTTGAGGATCTGCATCGGGGTGCTGATCAGGCCCAGCGACATCAGGGTCGAGTTGAGCAGACCGTTGGTGCTGAGGATGCCCATCCAGGCATAGACCCGGATCAGGATCGCGGTCCAGGTCGGCATCATGATCAGCAGCAGAAACACCAATTGCTTGTCACGAGGGGCTTTGGCGATGGCATAGGCCATCGGGTAGCCGAGCACCAGGCAAACCAGAGTCGAGTAGAAGGCGATCTTCAGTGAGCCCAGATAGGCTGAGAAATACAGCGCATCCTGGGTCAGGAACAGGTAGTTGCCCATGTTCAGTACGATATTCAGCGACTGCTGGGCGTACTGGAAAATCGGCTCGTAAGGTGGAATGGCAATGGCGGCCTGCGAGAAGCTGATCTTCAGCACGATGGCGAAGGGCAGCAGGAAGAACAGGAACAGCCACAGATAGGGAACGCTGATGACCCAGAAGCGTCCCCGCGGCAACAGTCTGGAGAACATCTTGTTCATGAGTGCAGTACCACCCCGCTGTCATCGTCCCAACTGACATAGACCTGATCTTCCCAGGTCGGGCGTGGGAGCCTGCGTTCGGAGTTGGCGAAGAAGGCCTGGACGATCAGTCCGCTGTCGAGCTTGATGTAGTACACCGAATGGCCGCCCAGGTAGGCGATATCGTGGACCTTGCCGTGCGCCCAGTTGTACTCCTGCTCGGGCTTTTCGGTGCTGACCATGACCTTTTCCGGGCGCAGGGCGTAGGTGATGCTTTTTTCCTGGGCGCGGGTGGTGATGCCGTGGCCGACATAGATCGGGCGATCCAGTTGCGGGCACTCGATGATCGCGTGATCTTCCATGTCGGCGGTAATCTGGCCCTCGAAGCTGTTGACGCTGCCGATGAATTCGGCGACGTGACGGCTGGCCGGGCTCTCGTAGATATCCATCGGTGTACCGACCTGGGCGATCCAGCCCTGATGCATGATGGCGATGCGCTGGGCCATGGTCATGGCCTCTTCCTGGTCGTGGGTGACCATGATGCAGGTCACGCCGACCCGCTCGATGATCTCCACCAGTTCCAGCTGCATCTGGGTCCGCAGTTTCTTGTCCAGCGCTCCCATTGGTTCATCGAGCAGCAGCAGTTTGGGGCGTTTGGCCAGCGAGCGAGCCAGAGCCACCCGCTGGCGCTGGCCACCGGAGAGCTGGTGCGGCTTGCGCCGGGCGTACTCGGTCATGTGTACGAGCTTGAGCATTTCTGCCACCCGCTCCTGGATTTCGGTCTTGGACAGCTTGTCCTGCTTGAGGCCGAAGGCGATGTTCTGTTCCACGCTCATGTGCGGAAACAGGGCGTAGGACTGGAACATCATGTTGATTGGCCGCTCGTAGGGCGGCAGGTTGGTAATATCCTGGCCGTCGAGCAGGACTCGGCCTTCGGTTGGTCGCTCGAAGCCGGCCAGTATGCGCAACAGGGTGGACTTGCCGGAACCAGAGCCTCCGAGCAGGGCGAAGATTTCCCCGCGGTTGATGGTAAGGCTGACATCATCGACGGCCAGCGCTTCGTCGAAACGCTTGCTGACCCGGTCGATCTTGACGAATTCATCGGGTTTTACCTTGGCCATGGCTTGCTTCATGGCACCTGCTGCACCAACCATAGGGGTTCTCCGCTAACAGCTTTCTTATCTTTCTCTCGTTACCTGGCCTGTCATCATGCAGGCGGCGATGGAGATGGTTTCAGTTGAAAAGGCATGGCCTGACCGCAAGGGGGTTGCCACTGGCAACCCCCTTAAGGTGGATCAACGACCGGATTTGATCCGGTTCCAGGAGCGCGTGATGATGCGCTGGCTGGCCAGCGGCCGGGGTTTGGCCACATACAGGTTGGCCATCACCTCGTCGGTCGGGTAGATCGACTCATCTGCCAGGATGTCGGCATCGACCAATTCGTCAGCCGCCTTGTTCGGGTTGGCGTAGGACACATAGTCGGTGATCGGTGCGATCACTTCCGGGCGCAGGATGTAGTTGATGAAGGTGTGGGCGTTTTCGGCGTTCGGCGCATCCTTGGGAATCGCCATCATGTCGAACCACAGCGCGGTGCCTTCCTTGGGAATGGTGTAGCCGATATTGACGTTGTTGCCGGCTTCCTCTGCGCGGTCGGCGGCCTGGAATACGTCACCGGAGTAGCCGACGGCAACACAGATCTCGCCATTGGCCAGATCGGAGATATAGCGCGAGGAGTGGAAGTAGGTGACGTGGCTGCGCACGCTCATCAGCAGGTCTTCGGCCTTTTTCAGGTCGTCGGCGTCATTGCTGTTGGGGTCCAGGCCCAGATACTTGAGCGCGGAGGTGAGCATTTCATCACCGGAGTCGAGCATCGACACACCGCAGCTCGACAGCTTGCTGACCACTTCCGGGTTGAATACCAGGTCCCAGGAGTCCAGCGGCGCGTCTTCGCCGAGGATGGCGGTGACCTTGTCGATGTTGTAGCCGATACCGTTGGTGCCCCACAGGTAGGGGATAGAGTAGGTGCTGCCTGGGTCCACGGTTTCCAGGTCGTCCATCAGGGCCGGGTTGAGGTTGGCCATGTTGGGCAGCTTGCTGTGATCCAGCGGCAGGTAGACGCCAGCCTCGATCTGCTTGCTCAGATAGTGGTTGGACGGCACCACGATGTCGAACCCGGAACGACCGGTCAACAACCGCGCATCGAGCACTTCGTTGGAGTCGTACACATCGTAGGTCACCTTGATGCCGGTCTCTTTCTCGAAGTTGGCAATGGTGTCCTCGGCGATGTAGTCCGACCAGTTATAGATCTTCAACTCGCCAGCGGCCTGGGCTGCACCGGCGAACAGGCCAGCGGTGGCCAGGGCCAACAACGTCTTCTGCATTGGTTGTTTCATGGTGTCTCCTGTTGCAGACTCCAGCCAACGCCTGTGGCCTGGTCTGCCTTGTTGGTGTTGGCCGGGTGCTGAACCCGGCCGTTTCAGGGTAAATGGGTTCAGCGTCCGGCTTTGATCCTGGTCCATGAGCGGGTGCGTACGCGCTCGATATTCACCGGCAGTTCGGCCAGGGTGAAGAGTTTATTCAAGGTCTCTTCGGGCGGATAGATGCTCGGATCATTTAATACTTCAGGGTCAATCAGCGACTTGGAGGCCAGGTTGCCATTGGCGTAGGCGACATAGTTGCTGATCTCGGCAATCACCTCGGGTTTCAGGATGTAGTTCAGGAAGGCATGGGCGTTGTCGACGTTGCGCGCATCTCTGGGAATGGCCATCATGTCGAACCACATCGGTGCGCCTTCCTTGGGAATCACGTACTCGATGACCTGGCCGTTCTCGGCCTCTTCTGCGCGGTCGGCGGCCTGGATCACGTCGCCTGACCAGGCTACGGCTACGCAGATGTCGCCATTGGCCAGGTCGGTGATGAACTTGGACGAGTGGAAGTAGGTGATGTGCGGACGAATGCTCATCATCAGCTCTTCGGCCTTTGCATAGTCATCGGCATTGGTGCTGCTGGGCGGCAGGCCCAGGTAGAACAGTGCGGCCGGGGTGATCTCTGACGGTGCATCGAGGAAGGCGACACCGCAGGAGGCCAGCTTGGCGATGTTCTCCGGTTTGAACACCAGATCCCAGGAATCGACCGGGGCGTCTTCACCCAGCACGGCCTTGACCTTATCGACGTTGTAGCCGATGCCGGTGGTGCCCCACAGGTAGGGGAAGGCGAACTGATTGCCGGGGTCGTTGGTTTCCAGGGCCTTGAGCAGGACCGGGTCAAGGTGCTCCCAGTTCGGCAGCTTGCTGCGATCCAGTGGCAGGAAAGCGCCGGCCTTGATCTGTTTGGCCAGGAAGCTGTCACTGGGCACCACGATGTCGAAGCCGGAGTTGCCGGACAGCAGCTTGGCTTCCAGCACTTCGTTGCTGTCGAATACGTCGTAGACCACCCGGATACCAGTCTCGGCCTGGAAGTTGGCCAGAGTGTCTTCAGCGATATAGTCGGACCAGTTGTATACGTTTACTACGCCCTGGGCTTGAACGCCGGCACTGAGTGTCAATGCCGTGGCGCTGGCCAGCAGGGTCTTGCTCAGATGCTTTTGCATTGGTTCTTCTCTCCATCCGTTTTGTAAACGCGGTGCCGTGTGCGACACGCTCCCTCCCCAGCACATGCCCGGGGGCCGGGCATGCTCCAGTGTAGTCGCTGGTCCGGCCCTGGCTCAGACGCCGAGCTGTTCGGCGGCCAAATCCAGACAACGCCAGGCCTTGGCGACCAACTCGTCGATTTCCTCCGGCTTGATCACCAGCGGCGGCGACATGATCAGGGTGTCACCGACCGCGCGCATCACCAGGCCGTTGCGTACGCACAGGTCGCGACACAGGGTCCCGGTGCTGCCCTTCTCGGCGAAGCGCTCCCGGGTAGCCTTGTTCTTGACCAGCTCGATAGCGCCGAGCAGGCCAACACCGCGTACCTCGCCAACCAGACGGTGTTCCGCCAGACTGGCGATTTTGCTTTGCAAATACGGTGCCGCTTCCTGCTTGACGTAATCGACGATTTTCTCCTCGCGCAGAATGCGCAGGTTTTCCAGGCCGACTGCGGCCGCCACCGGGTGCCCGGAGTAGGTGTAGCCGTGGAAGAACTCGCCGCCGTGTTCGATCAGAGTGTTGGCTACCCGGTCGCCGACGATCACTCCGCCCATGGGCAGATAACCGGAGGTCATGCCCTTGGCAATCGGCATCAGGTCCGGCTTGAGGTCGAAGTACTGGCTACCGAACCATTCGCCGGTACGGCCGAAGCCGCAGATCACTTCATCGACTACCAGCAGAATGTCGTACTTGGCGAGAATTCGCTTGATCTCCGGCCAGTAGGTCGACGGCGGAATGATTACCCCGCCAGCGCCCTGGATCGGTTCAGCGATAAAGGCCGCGACCTTGTCCTCGCCCAGTTCTTCGATCTTGGCCTCAAGTTGACGCGCAGCCCACAGACCGAACTCCTCGGGATCCATATCGCCGCCTTCGCCATACCAGTACGGCTGTGGGATATGCACGATGCCGGGAATCGGCAGATCGCCCTGCTCATGCATTACCGACATGCCGCCGAGGCTGGCGCCGGCCACGGTTGAACCGTGGTAGCCGTTGATCCGGCTGATGATGGTCTTCTTGCCCGGTTTGCCCTTGAGGTCCCAATAGCGGCGGACCATACGCAGCACGGTGTCGTTGGACTCCGAACCCGAGCCGGTGAAGAACACGTGGTTCATGTGCGCCGGTGCGACCTCGGCAATCGCCTTGGCCAGCTGTACCGCCGGCGGGTTGGCGCACTGGAAGAAGCTGTTGTAGTAGGGCAGTTCAAGCATCTGCTTGTAGGCCACTTCGGCCAGTTCGGTACGGCCATAGCCGATGTTGACGCACCACAGCCCGGCCATGCCGTCGAGAATCTGGTTGCCTTCACTGTCCCACAGGTAAACCCCCTGAGCCCGCTCGATGATGCGTGCTCCCCGGGCGCCCAGGTCTTTGTGGTCGGTGAACGGATGCAGGTAATGGGCGGCATCCATGGCTTGCAGTTCGGCGGTGGTATGTCGGATCTGACTGCTCATTGATTCTTCCTCCATGCCGGCCCAGGGCGATACGCCGGCAAGTTGCCTTCAACCGCGCCCGGCCCGGGCGCTTCTGTTTATACGCTCAGCAGCAGGAATTCACGTTCCCAGGAGCTGATTACCCGTTTGTAGTTTTCGTGCTCGACCCGCTTGACCGCGACATAGCCGCGGCAGAACTTCTCGCCCAGCACTTCCTGAACCTCGTGGCACTGCTCCATGCGCTCCAGTGCCGACTCCAGGGTCAGCGGCAGGCGCAGGTTGCGGCGCTCATAGGCGCGGCCCTTGACCGGCGCCGACGGGGTGATCTTGCTGACCATGCCCAGGTAGCCGCACAGCAGGCTGGCGGCAATGGCGATATAGGGGTTGGCGTCGGCTCCCGGCAGGCGGTTCTCGACCCGACGGTTCTGCGGGTCGGAGTCCGGCACGCGCAGACCGGCAGTGCGGTTTTCCTCGCCCCATTCGACGTTGACCGGTGCCGAGGTGTCGGGCAGGAAGCGGCGGAACGAGTTGACGTTCGGCGCGAACAGCGGCAACACCTCAGGGATGAAGCGTTGCAGGCCGCCGATATGATGCAAGAACAGCTCGCTCATGGTGCCGTCGGCATTGGAAAACACGTTCTTGCCGCTCTTGCGGTCGATGATGCTCTGGTGCAGGTGCATGGCGCTGCCCGGCTCGTTGGTGATCGGCTTGGCCATAAAGGTGGCGGTCATGTCGTGCTTGAGCGCGGCCTCGCGCATGGTGCGCTTGAATACCAGAATCTGGTCGGCCAGCAGCAGCGGATCGCCGTGACGGAAGTTGATTTCCATCTGCGCGGTGCCCTCTTCGTGGATCAGGGTATCCAGATCCAGGCCCTGGGCCTCGCACCAGTCGTACATGTCTTCGAACAGCGGATCGAATTCGTTGGCGGCATCAATCGAGAATGACTGGCGGCCGGTTTCCTGGCGTCCGGAGCGGCCGATCGGCGGCTGCAGCGGCAGGTCCGGATCCTCGTTGCGGCGGGTCAGGTAGAACTCCATCTCCGGCGCCACCAGTGGCTGCCAGCCCTTGTCGGCATACATCTTGAGTACTTTCTTCAAGATGTTGCGCGGTGACATGTCGATGGGGTTGCCCATCTTGTCATAGCAGTCGTGGATGATCTGGGCGGTTGGCTCGATAGCCCACGGCACCAGATAGATGGCGCTTTCATCCGGCTTGCAGACCATGTCGATGTCGGCCGGATCGAGCAGTTCGTAATAGATGTCGTCTTCGACGTAGTCACCGGTCACCGACTGCAACAGAATGCTTTCGGGCAGGCGCATGCCTTTTTCCGAAATGAATTTCATCGTCGGCGCGATCTTGCCGCGGGCAATGCCGGTCAAATCCGAGACCATGCATTCCACCTCGGTGATCTTGTGTTCCTTGAGCCATGCTTCAATCTTGTTCATACAGTCCTCAGAAGTGCCTGGCTGCACGTGCCCGGCAGGCGTCGCCAAACGCCTTGAATATCGACAGGTAGAAAGTGTTTTCCGTGACCTTCCACTCTGGATGCCATTGCACGCCCAGCGCGAAATTGGGAGCTTGGCTGACCGAAAAGGCTTCGATCAGTCCGTCGGGCGCAGTTGCTTCGGGCCGCAATCCGGGCGCCAGCTGGTCCACTCCCTGGGTATGCAGGGAATTGACCTGTGCCGAGTTGCGGCCTGACAGTTCATAGAGTAGTCCTCCCGGTTCGATCTGAACCTCGTGGGACAACCCGTATTGGACATCAACTGGCTGCTCCTTGTCTTCACGATGCTCGATGAATCCACCGACTTCGTGCAGGCGCTGGTGCAGGCTGCCGCCAAAGGCGACATTCATTTCCTGAAAACCGCGACAGATACCCAGCACCGGGATGCCACGCTCGACGGCGCGCTTGATCAGCGGCAGGTTGGTGGCATCGCGTTTGGGGTCATGTTTGGTGCCCGCGATACTGGCTGGGCCTTGATAGTGATGCGGTTCGACATTTGAGGGCGATCCGGTGAACAGCAGGCCGTCAAGATTATCGAGCAGTTGCTCGGCATCCAGGCGCTCGCCCAGTGCCGGGATCAACAGAGGCAGGCCGCCGGCACCATCGACCACGCCGAGAATGTATTTCTCACCGACAATGTGGAACGGGTGAAGGCCAAGCTGGTCGGTGCAACAGGAGATGCCGATAAGGGGTTTGCGTGTCGTGGACATGATGCTGAGTCTGTGTTGTATATCTGACATGGCGTCATTGTTGTTCGATTTTTTACACAATAGCAATAAAAAATAATTAACACAAAGCCCGTTTTTTTTGACAGATGAAACCGCTTTGCCGTGAGTGTTAGGGATCCCTGTGGGCCTAAATGGTGCAGTGTGCACCGCGATTGGGCGTGTGCGGCTCTATTGACTCCCCAAGGCCTTTCGGATTTACTCTCATCTTAGAGTTAACGTGATTGATATATTTTACAAATAACAGGTGACAAACCATGCAAGCCCAAGCCGGAACGGACGCTACCGCAGTGAAGGCTGTCGCAGCCGCCATCAAGCCTGCCAGTGTCCAGGAAGCTGAGGCGTTCCTCGCCAAGCATCCGGAAATCCACTTTATCGATCTATTGATCGCCGATATGAACGGCATCGTGCGCGGCAAGCGCATCGACCGCTCAGCCCTGGTCAAGGCCTTTGAAAAGGGCATTGCCCTGCCGGCTTCGATCTTTGCCCTGAACATCCAGGGCACAACGGTTGAAGAAACCGGGCTGGGGTTGGAAATCGGTGATGCTGACAGGATCTGTATGCCGATCCCCGGGACGCTGAGTATCGAACCCTGGCAGAAGCGTCCAACCGGACAGTTGCTGATGACCATGTTCGAGCTGGATCGAACGACGCCCTTCTTCGCTGATCCCCGTTATGTCCTGCAACGCATCGCCCAACGCTTTGAAGAGTTTGATCTCAAGATTGTTTCAGCGTTTGAATTGGAGTTCTACCTGATCGACCAGGAGAACATCACCGGTCGCCCGCAACCGCCCCGTTCCCCCATCTCCGGCAAGCGCCCCAACTCGGTTCAGGTCTATTCGATGGATGACCTGGATGAGTACGCCGAGTTTCTCGAGGACGTCATCGAAGCTGCCCACGAACAGGGCATCCCCGCTGACGCCATCGTTGCCGAATCGGCGCCTGGTCAGTTCGAGGTCAACCTGCATCACGTCGATGACCCGGTCAAGGCCTGTGACTACAACGTCTTGCTCAAGCGAGTGATCAAGAGCGTGGCCTATGACCATGAAATGGACACCACCTTTATGGCCAAGCCTTATTACGATCAGGCCGGCAATGGCATGCATGTACACATCAGCCTGGTCGACAAGGATGGCCGCAATGTGTTCGCGCCCAATCCCGATGGCAGTCTGAGTGATCTGCTGCGCTGGTCGATTGGTGGTCTGCTCGAGTGCCTGCCGCAGTACATGGCGTTCCTGTGCCCGAACGTAAACTCCTATCGCCGTTTCAGTGCCGGTTTCTATGTGCCCTGCGCGCCGACCTGGGGGATCGACAACCGTACCGTGGCGGTCCGGGTACCCGGTGGCGAGCCGGAGGCGATGCGGATTGAGCACCGCCTGGCCGGTGCCGATGCCAACCCTTATCTGCTCATGGCTGCGCTGCTCAGCGCCATCCACTATGGCATCAGCAACAAGATCGAGCCGCCAGAGATGACCGAGGGCAATGCCTACGAGCAGCACGAGGTGTCGCTGCCGACCAACCTGCGTGATGCACTGCGGGAGCTGGAAAACTCTGAGGTGATGAAAGCCTACATCGGCGAGGAGTATCTGGACGTGTTCGAGCTGTGCAAGGAAAGCGAGCTGGACGAGTTCGAGAAAACCATCTCTGACCTGGAGTATATGTGGTATCTGCATACGGTCTGAGATCAGCCTGCGGCTGATACGAAAATCCCGCCTGCGTGGCGGGATTTTTGTGTCTCCTGTTGGCCGGGGGATTGGTAGCGTTGTGTGTTTGTGCGGTGTTGTCGCAGGAGGCTGGGAATGGCCTGGGAAGTTCGCGCGCCTGCGCGAACAAAGGCCGACAGCGTCGGCCCGCATTGTTGCTTGGGGTCGTCATCGTTAATCGTTTGTTCAAGGAAAGCCCATGATCGCTCAACCAACCTGGTATCAGGCCAGTGCCCATCCCGCTCCCACGCACCCTGCGCTCATGGGCGAGCGTCGCGCCGACGTCTGCATTGTCGGTGGTGGCTTTACCGGGGTGTCAGCCGCGCTGGAACTGGCCCAGGCCGGGCGTCGGGTCATCCTGCTGGAGGCTGAGCAGATCGGCTGGGGCTGCTCCGGGCGCAATGGCGGGCAGATCAACCCCGGACCGGCCTGTGATTATGCAACCCTGGTGCGCCAACTGGGCGCGGCCGATGCGCGCAAGGTCTGGGCCTTGTCGGTCGAGGGGGTTGAACTGTTGCGTCGGCGGGTGGCCGAGCATGCCATCGACTGTGATCTGAAGGCCGGCATCCTGCTGGTGGCCAACAAGCCCGGTCAGATCGATGAGTTGCAGCAGTGGCAGGCTTCGTTACAGGCGCTGGATTACCAGCAACTGGAGTTTCATGACCGAGCCAGTCTGCAGCAGTTGCTGCGCGCCGATTATCAGGCCGGGGTCATGGACTGGGGTGGTGGTGACCTGCATCCGCTCAATTATCTATTGGGTCTGGCACGCGCGGCGCAGGCGTGCGGGGCCGAGCTGTTTGAGCGCTCAGGTGTGCTGGACTGGCAACAGGGCGGCCTGGGGGTGACGGTGCGCACGACCACCGGGCAGGTCCGGGCCGAGCAGTTGATCCTGGCCGGTAATGCTTACATCGGCACGCTGCTGCCCTGGCATCAGCGACGGTTCATGCCGATTGGCAGCTATATTGGCGCCACGGCGCCGCTCGGGGCATTGGCCGAGCAATTGATTCCGTCGCGGGCGGCGGTCTGCGACATGAACCATCTGATCGACTATTACCGTCTGAGTGTCGACAACCGGCTGCTGTTCGGTGGCCGGGCCAGTGCTCGTGATGCTCATCCCGAGCGTTTGCGGGCGGTCATGCGCGGGCGTATGGCGCAGGTATTTCCGGCGCTGGCCGAGCAGGATTTCGAGTACCTGTGGGGCGGTCAGGTGGCGATGACCGCGACCAAGGCGCCACAGTTTGGCCGCATCGGCAGCCGGGTGCTGTTTGCCCAGGGCTATTCGGGGCAGGGCGTGGCGCTGGCCGGGCTGGCCGGGCAATTGATGGCCCAGGCATTGATCGGCCGGGCTCAGGGCTTTGATCTGTTTGCCCGGCTGCGGCATCCGTTGGTGCCGCCGGGGGCGCCGTTGCAGGTGGCGGTCCGGGCTTTGGCCTTGCTGTGGTATCGTCTGCGCGATATGCGATAAAGCGGCCAAACCATGACCAAGCCCAAAGTCCCGAAACGTCGAGCCAGCAGCCAGGAGCGGATCGAACGGATTCTCGATGCTACTGTGCGCCTGCTCAGTCGCCAGAGCCTGGCGGAGCTGTCGATCTACACCATCGCCGAGGAGGCCGAGATACCGCCTTCATCGGTCTATCACTTCTTTCCGCAGTTGGGCGATGTGCTGGCGGCTTTGGCCTTGCGGGTGTTTGCCGAGCTGGATGAAGTGCTGAACGCACCGTTCCCGCAGCCGGCACCTGCCACCTGGATGGCGCTGGTCGAGCAGTTGGAGGCGCGTTTTCAGCACTACTACCAGACCCATCCGGCAGCCTGTGAACTGATCCTCGGTGCCCATGAGCTGGCGGCGATCCGTCAGGCCGACCGCCAGCATGACCGGCAGTTGGGCGACAGCCTGCGGGTCTGCCTGGAGCGTCATTTTCAGCTGCCGGTGCTGCCGGATCAGGTTGATATCTTTACCCTGGCCATGCAGGCAGCGGACAAGCTTCTGGCGGTCGATTACCAGCAGCACGGGCGTCTGACGCCGACCATGTGTCAGGAAGCGACCCGCATGATGCTGGCCTATCTGGGCCTGTATCTGCCGCCGCTGCTGGCGCCGGTACGAGCTGGCTGATGGGGCTGTGGCGGCGCTGGAAGCTCTGGCGCGAAAATCAGCGTCTGGCCCGTTTGCAGGTCGGGCCGCAGGATTGGCAACGGGCGCTGGGTGACTGGCCGGCCTGGCAACGCTTGTCGGCCCGGCAGCGCCAGCGTCTGCAGGATCTGGCTCTGCGTTTTCTGCTGCGCAAACATCTGGTGGCCGTGCAGGGCGCCGAACTGGATGACCGCCTGCGCCTGCGAATTGCTGGCATGGCGGCGTTGCCGGTGCTGGAGTTGGGCCTGGACTGGTATGCCGGCTGGCGCACTCTGATCATTTATGACGGGCCGTTTGTTACCGAGCACCAGTGGATGGACGAGGCTGGCGTGGTCCATGAGGAACTCAGTGAGCGCAGCGGCGAAGCCTGGGAGCGCGGGCCGGTGGTGTTGTCGCTGGCCGATGTCCTGGCCTCTGGTCAGGGCCAGGGCTACAACGTGGTAATCCATGAACTGGCGCATACCCTGGATATGCGCCAGTCCGGTGCCAATGGCGCGCCACCGCTGCATGCCGGGATGGATGCCGATGCCTGGCAGCGCGATATGCAGGCCGCCTGGGATGATCTGACCCGGCGAGTCGAGCAGGGCGACTGGCTGCCGGTCGACGAATACGCTCTGGAAGATCCGGCCGAGTTCTTCGCGGTACTCTCGGAAAGTTTCTTTGAAAACCCCGCACCCTTGCATCAGGCCTGGCCGCGGGTCTATCAGCATCTGTGCGCGTTTTACCGCCAGCAACCGCGGTAGTGCCGATGCGATTTACTGGCCTGTTGCTCGGTTCGGCGTACGCGGGCTTAGCGACTATTCTGAATGCAGCAGGGCAGTGGTTTTGCAGATAAAAATCGGCATTTTTTTGTTTCGTTAAAGATAGAGTGTGTTTTTTAGCTTGTAAGGCGGATATTTATCGAATATAAAGATTGAAATCTTCTCACCTAGGAGTCTGTCATGTCTCGTCTCGTCAGCGTTGCCGCCACCCAGATGAGTTGTAGCTGGGATCGTCAGGACAATATTGCCAAAGCCGAACGCCTGGTGCGTGAGGCCGCCGCCAAGGGGGCGCAGATCATCCTGATTCAGGAGTTGTTCGAGACTCCGTATTTCTGCCAGAAACCCAATGCCGACTACCTGCAACTGGCGACTACAGTCGATGAAAATCCGGCTATTGCGCATTTCCAGCAACTGGCCCGGGAGCTGGAAGTGGTGCTGCCGATCAGCTTCTTCGAGCTGGCCGGCCGGGCCCGGTTCAACAGCATTGCGATCATCGATGCCGATGGACGCAACCTTGGGGTCTACCGCAAAAGCCATATTCCTGACGGCCCGGGTTATCACGAAAAGTACTACTTCAATCCCGGCGATACCGGGTTCAAGGTCTGGGATACCCGCTATGCCCGGATCGGGGTCGGGATCTGCTGGGACCAGTGGTTCCCCGAGTGTGCCCGGGCGATGGCGCTACTGGGCGCGGAAGTACTGTTCTATCCAACGGCGATCGGCACCGAGCCGCATGACCCGAACATCAATTCCCGGGAGCACTGGCAGCGGGTCCAGCAGGGCCATGCCGGTGCCAACCTGATGCCGCTGGTGGCCAGCAACCGGATCGGCAAGGAAGTGCAGGGTGATTACGACATCACCTTCTACGGCTCTTCCTTTATTGCCAACCAGTTTGGCGAGAAGGTTCAGGAGCTGAATCAGACTGAGGAGGGCGTGCTGGTCCAGCAGTTCGATCTCGATCAGTTGGAGCATATCCGCAGTGCCTGGGGTGTATTTCGCGATCGTCGGCCGAATCTGTACGGGCCGATCAAGACCCTGGATGGTTCGCTGGAGTCCTGAGCATGTATAACCTGCATTCCACCCCGCGGGCTGATGGCTTTTACATGCCCGCCGAATGGGCGCCGCACGGCCAGACCTGGATGGTCTGGCCAGAGCGTCCGGACAACTGGCGGCTTGGAGCCAAGCCGGCTCAGGCGGCCTTTGCCGAAGTGGCCAGGGCGATTGCCGGGTTCGAGCCGGTCAGTGTCTGCGTCTCTGCCGGCCAGTACGACAATGCCTGCGCCCAGCTCGACCATCCGGGAATCCGGGTACTGGAGATGAGCAGTGATGATGCCTGGGTACGCGATACCGGGCCGACCTTTGTCATCAATGGTCAGGGCGGGTTGCGTGGCGTTGACTGGACCTTCAACGCCTGGGGCGGCTTCAATGGTGGGTTGTATTGGCCCTGGCAGCGTGACGATCAGGTGGCCGGCAAGATCCTCGGGCTGGAGCGCTGCCCGCGCTACCGTACTGACGGTTTTGTGCTGGAGGGTGGCGCCATTCATGTCGACGGTGAAGGTACGCTGATCACCACCGAGGAATGTCTGCTCAATCCCAACCGCAACCCGCATCTGGTGCGTGAGGAGATCGAGCTGAAGCTATCCGATTACCTGGGGATCGATAAGGTGATCTGGTTGCCACAAGGGCTCTACAATGACGAGACCGACGGGCACGTCGACAATTTCTGCTGCTTTGTCCGGCCCGGTGAGGTGCTGCTGGCCTGGACCGATGACGAGGCCGATCCCAACTATCCGCGTTGCCAGGCTGCGCTCAAGGTGTTGCAGGCCAGTCGCGATGCAAAGGGCCGGGAGCTGCTGGTGCATCGGATGCCGATTCCTGGGCCGCTGCAGGCCAGCGCCGAAGAGTGCGCCGGGGTGGATCGGGTAGCCGGCACCCAGCCGCGTGATCCGTCGATCCGCCTGGCTGGCTCCTATGTCAACTTCCTGATCGTCAACGGTGGCATCGTCGCCCCCAGTTTTAATGATCCCGCCGATGAGCCGGCCCGTGAGATTCTGGCCCAGCTGTTTCCCGAACGCCGGGTCGTGATGGTTCCGGGTCGGGAAATTCTGCTCGGTGGTGGCAATATTCACTGTATTACTCAGCAACAACCTCAGCCTTGACACCACCCCGGTCCTGAATTCGGTTATAGTCAGGCCGGGGCCAGCCCCCGTGTTGCCAGCGCCACCCCGTTCGGTGTGGCGCTGTTCAGGTCCAAGAGCGGACCAGTATCTTGCATTGTAAGGATTAGCATGCACTCCATATCCCTCTTTCGTTTTGCTCCGCTAGGCACTCTGGTTCTTGGTCTGGCGTTGTCCGGTTGTGCCGTGACTCAAACAGCTACCACCCCGGCAGATGGTGTCAGGACGCTGGCTGGTGAAATCACCACGCGCAGCGCCGTTAACCACAAGGACGGTACGCGCTACCAGAGCTTTACTCTCAATCTGCGTCAGGGCGAAATGATCCGGGTCAGCCAGGAAGGTGCGCTGAGCGCCCCGGTATTCACTTTGCTCGACCAGCAGCAACAACTGATCAATGGCCCGCGCCCCGGGACGCTGTACCTGACGCCGCCTGCCGATGGACGCTACACCCTGACTGTCAGCGGCGCCGACAGTAGTGCCTATGGTCCCTTCCGTCTGACCCTGGAGCCGGTAACTCCGCACAATGAAGGCGAGCTGACCGTCGGTGAACCGATCCATGGCGTACTGGCGGGCAGTGCCAACCAATATCAACTGACGGTCAGCGAAGCCGGCCTGTACGAGCTGACGCTGGATTCCGATGAGTTCGATACTGTGCTCAAGCTGCAGGGCAATGGTCTGGAGCTGGAAGATGATGATGGTGGCAACGGCACCAACTCTCGGCTGTCGACCCTGCTGCAGGCCGGTAATTATCAGGTTAGCGCGGGTAGTTGGGGTGACTCGGAGGCGGGTGTCTACAGCCTGGAGTTGAATCGCCGGACGTTGCCGGCTGATCTGGTGCTGGTCAATGAGGGCGCCTTGCGCCTGGGCGATGAAATCACTGGCCTGGCTACCAGCGAGGCGCGGACCTACAGCCTGAATGTGCCCAGCCGCGGGATGCTGCGTTTGCGCATGAGTTCGGTTGAGGTCGACAGTTACCTGCAACTCGAAGGGCAGGGCCTGAACGTGACCGACGATGACGGTGCCGGCCAGGGTTATGATGCCCAGATCGTTACCCTGGTGGAGCCGGGCCAGTACAGCGTCAAGGCTTCCAGTGTCGGCAGCGACAGTGGCCTGTTCACCCTGAGCAGCAGCCTGAGTCCGGTGCGTTCGGCCAGCAACCTGTTGCGCCCGGGGGATGCCATGGCCGGGACCCTGGCCAGCGGCGGCAACTCGACCACCACGCTGCGTATCAGCGAAGCGGGCAACTATCGGATCGAACTGTACTCGAGTGCGTTTGATAGCTACCTCAAGCTGGAAGGCAATGGGCGTCAGGAAGAGGATGATGACGGCGCCGGTGGGACCAATGCTGGCCTGAACCTGCATCTGGAGCCGGGCGACTATCGGCTGACCAGTTCGGCTTATGGCAATTCGGGTAGTGGCGATTATCTGTTGTTGGTTGAAGCGCGCTAACGAGCGACTGAGACTACTCACCTGAGGTTCGGGGCTGTGAAGGTCTGCGCTGGGTGAGGTTGAGCGGTCTGGCGGCCCGGTGCTGTTTACCGGGCTTGTGTCGCGCAGGCGCGCGACACTCCCAGATGCTATCTGAACGCAGAGGCCAGCCCAGCAGCGGCTGGCCTCTGCGGGCGGCGCGTTACTCAGCCCGCCAGCAGTTGCCGTCCACGGCCTACCGCCGCCAGCACCTGAGCCGGTGCGGTGCCGCCGATATGGTCGCGGGCATTGACCGAGCCTTCCAGAGTCAGCACTTCGAATACATCCTCGCCGATCTGGTCGCTGAAGCGGCGCAGCTCATCCAGGCTCATCTCGGCCAGATCCTTGCCACTGTCCACCCCGTATTTCACCGCGTGGCCGACGATCTCGTGGCAGTCACGGAACGGGATGCCCTTGCGTACCAGGTAGTCGGCCAGGTCGGTAGCGGTGGAGAAGCCACGCCGTGCCGCCTCGCGCATCACGTCCACGCGCGGCTTGATCGCCGGGATCATGTCGGCGAAGGCGCGCAGGCTGTCGCGCAGAGTGTCGACCGCATCGAACAGGGGCTCCTTGTCTTCCTGATTGTCCTTGTTGTAGGCCAGTGGCTGGCTCTTCATCAGGGTCAGCAGGCCCATCAGGTGGCCATAAACCCGGCCGGATTTGCCGCGCACCAACTCCGGCACATCGGGATTTTTCTTTTGCGGCATGATCGAAGAGCCAGTGCAGAAGCGGTCGGGCAGTTCGATGAAGTTGAACTGGGCGCTGGTCCATAGCACCAGCTCTTCGGAGAAGCGCGACAGGTGCATCATCGCCAGGGCCGCAGCGGCGCAGAATTCGATGGCAAAATCGCGGTCGGACACGCCGTCCAGTGAGTTGCCCGAGACGGCCTCAAAGCCCAGCAGTTCGCAGGTGATGCTGCGATCGATCGGGTAGGTGGTGCCGGCCAATGCTGCCGAACCCAGCGGCATGCGGTTGACCCGCTTGCGGCAGTCCTGCAGGCGCTCACGGTCGCGCTGGAGCATTTCGAACCAGGCCAGCAGGTGGTGGCCGAAAGTGACCGGTTGTGCGGTTTGCAGATGAGTGAAACCGGGCATGATCACTGCCGCGTGCTGCTCGGCCTGATCCAGCAGGCCGCGCTGCAGGCGTTCGAGCTCGGCGACGATGGCGTCAATCTCCTCGCGCAGCCACAAACGGATATCAGTGGCGACCTGATCGTTGCGCGAACGGCCGGTGTGCAGTTTCTTGCCGGTAATGCCGATACGCGCGGTCAGGCGCGCCTCGATGTTCATGTGTACGTCTTCCAGATCTACCCGCCAGTCGAACTGGCCGGCCTCGATCTCGGCCTGAATCTCGGTCAGCCCGTCGATGATCGCGTCGCGCTCGGCTTCGCTCAGCACGCCAACCTTGCAAAGCATGGTTGCATGGGCGATCGAGCCCTGGATATCGTGTTTGTACAGGCGTTGATCGAAGTCCACCGAGGCGGTGAAACGGGCGACGAAGGCGTCGACCGGTTCGCTGAAGCGGCCGCCCCAGGATTGGTTGGTTGTCTTGTCTTGGCTCATGTCCGGAAGATCCCGCATTACACTGGATGAAAGCGCCATAGCATACCACTTCAGGCTTGCGCGAGGGCGCCCGGCTGGCGGACACTGCGCGAATGGCGAACGGATTCTGGAAACTGCTCAAACAGCCCTATGTCGGGGAGGATTTTTTCCTCCCCGATCTGTGTTCGTCCGTGGCGGTCTTCACTTTGGTGGTGCTGGCCGAACTGGTGGTGCTGTTGTGGGTGCTGGCGCAACCGGCAACCGGTGGTTTCGACTGGCTAGGGCTGGCTATGGCTTCACTGTTCGTGCAGTGGATAGTGCTACTGTCAGCGGCGGTACTGTGCCGGCTGCGCGGCTGGATGCAGCGCCGGGCTCTGGGGCTGGCGATTGCGGTCTGTTATGCGGTGGTCATCGGCCTGACCCTGGCGTTTACCATTCTTGGCGAGTGGCTGCAGCAGGGCATGCTCGGCCCATTGCGCTGGCAGCCCGAGCAGTTGCTGCGCCATGGCATGATTGCACTGATCATGACCAGCCTGCTGCTGCGCTACTTTTACCTGCAACAACAGTGGCAGCGCCAGAACCAGGCTGAGACCCGGGCCCGGTTGCAGGCGCTGCAATCACGTATTCGTCCGCACTTCCTGTTCAACAGCCTGAACAGCATTGTCAGTCTGATCGACTCCGATCCACGCAAGGCGGAAAACGCCGTACTGGATCTGTCCGACCTGTTTCGGGCCAATCTGTCCGACGCCGACGGGCTGGCCGATTGGGCGGCCGAGCGGCGGCTGTGCGAAGGCTATCTGCGTATCGAGCAATATCGTCTGGGTGACCGGCTCAAGGTGGACTGGCAGGTCGAGCAGTTGCCGCCGGACACCCCCATGCCGCTACTGACCCTGCAGCCGCTGCTGGAGAACGCTATCCTGCATGGCTTGCAACCCAGCGTCAGCGGTGGTGATATCCGAATCAGCGGCCACTGGCATGACGGGCAGGTCGAACTGGAGGTCTCAAACAGTTGTCCATTACAGGATGACAGCCATCAGGGCGCGCGGATGGCGCTGGATAATATCCGGGCCCGACTGGTGGCGCTGTTTGGTGCATCGGCGCGGGTTGAAGCCTGGCGCCAAGGGCCGCGCTTCTTTAGTAAGCTGGTCTATGCTTGTAAGCAACCCTCTCATTTATCGCAGAGAAGTCACTGAGGCATGAAAGTACTGATCGCCGATGATGAACCCCTGGCCCGTGAACGGCTGGCTCGCCTGGTGTCAGCCATGCCGGGCTACAGTGCTTTGCCGGATATGGCTTGTAATGGTCATGAGGTGCTGCAACTGGTTTGTGAACAGCACCCGGATATCGTTTTGCTGGATATTCGCATGCCCGGGCTCGATGGCCTGCAGGTGGCCGCCCGGCTATGTGAACTGAATGACGCCCCCGCGGTGGTGTTCTGTACCGCCCATGGGGAATACGCGCTTGAGGCCTTTAACGTCAGTGCTGTGGGTTATCTGCTCAAGCCAGTGCGCAGTGAGGCGCTGGCTGAGGCGCTGGCCAAGGCGCAGAAGCTCAATCGCATGCAACTGGCCAGTCTTGGCAGGTCCAACGGCCTGGCCGAGGAAGGGCTGGCGCGCAGTCATATCAGCGCCCGCACCCGCAAGGGCGTGGAACTGGTGCCGATCGAGGATGTGTTGTACTTCATTGCTGACCATAAATACGTCACTCTGCGCCACAGCGGTGGTGAGGTGCTGCTGGATGAGCCGCTCAAGGCTCTGGAAGAAGAGTTCGGTGATTATTTTGTCCGGATTCACCGCAATGCGCTGGTGGCCCGTGCCCGGATCGAGCGCTTGCAGCGCAGTGCCGTTGGCCACTTTCATCTGTATCTCAAGGGCTTGCCCGAGGAAACCCTGACGGTCAGCCGTCGGCATGTGCCCGGGGTCCGCAAGCTGATGGAGAAGCTGTGAGTCCTCTGCGGCAACCGCCCGCGTGGATGCAGGGCAGGGCATGGCGTATCATGCCCCTTGGCTTTGAATGAGAATCCCATGACCCGACATCTGCGAATTGCCACCCGCAAGAGCGCCCTGGCCCTGTGGCAGGCCGAATACGTCAAGGCGCGCCTGGAACAACTGCATCCTGAGCTGAGTGTCAGCCTGGTCCCGATGGTCAGCCGGGGCGATAAGCTGCTGGACTCCCCGCTGGCCAAGATCGGCGGCAAGGGGCTGTTCGTCAAGGAACTGGAAACCGCCATGCTTGAGGGCGAGGCGGATCTGGCTGTGCATTCGATGAAGGATGTGCCCATGGCGTTTCCCGAGGGGCTGGGCCTGTATGTCATCTGTGAGCGTGAAGATCCGCGGGACGCCTTCGTTTCCAACCATTTTGACAGCCTGGACAGCCTGCCTGAGGGTAGCGTGGTCGGTACTTCCAGTCTGCGCCGGCAGGCACAGTTGATGGCCCTCCGTCCGGATCTGGTGGTGCGCTTTCTGCGCGGCAACGTCAACACCCGGTTGGCCAAGCTCGATGCCGGCGAGTACGACGCCATCATTCTCGCTGCCGCCGGGCTGATGCGCCTGGGCTTCGAGCAACGCATTCGCTACGCCATGCCGCCGGAAGAGAGTCTGCCGGCCGGTGGCCAGGGCGCGGTCGGTATCGAGTGCCGCAGCGATGATCTTGAACTGCAGGCGCTGCTGGCACCGCTCAATGATCAGGACAGCGCTCTGCGGGTTCGTGCTGAGCGGGCGCTGAACCGGCGTTTGAATGGTGGCTGCCAGGTGCCGATTGCCTGTTATGCCGAACGCGCCAATGGCCAGCTCTGGCTGCGTGGGCTGGTTGGCGACCCGGATGGCAAGCAACTGCTGCGCGCCGAGGCTCGTGGCGATGAACAGGATCCCGAAGCGCTGGGTGTGGCGGTTGCCGAGCAATTGCTGGCCCAGGGGGCCCAGGCGATTCTGGACGCGGTTTACGCGCAGTGACGCCGTTGGTTCTGCTGACCCGGGCCGAGGCGGACAACCAGCGCCTGGCCGGTCAGCTTGAGCAGCGAGGGATCAGCAGCCTGAGCGTGCCTTTGCTGCATATAGAACCAGAGCCGGAAACGCCGGAGCAGCGCAGTCTGATGCTGGAACTGGATCGTTATCGGGCAGTTATGGTCGTCAGTCCGGTGGCCGCCCGGCTGGGGTTGGAGCGCCTGGATCGCTACTGGCCCCAGGTTCCGGTCGGGGTCGACTGGTTTGCCGTAGGCGCGGCGACGGCTGCCGAGCTTGAGGCCTATGGCCTGCGTGTGCATATTCCGCAGGACGGCCAGGACAGCGAAGCGCTGATGCGTCTGGCGCCGTGGCGTGAGGTCTTGGCCGAGCCTGAGCCGCGGCTGCTGATCTGGCGCGGCGTCGGTGGCCGTGAGTTGTTGGCCGGCGAGGTACGTGCGGCAGGTGGAACGGTGGATTACCTGGAGCTGTACCGGCGCTTGCCGGCGCCGGAGCTGCCTCGCCAACTGGCGGCTGCGACGGCGGCCGGTGTGCGGGGAATACTGATATTGAGCGTCCAGGCGCTGGAGTTCTGGCATCAGGCCGCTGGTGCGGCCTGGACCCAGCAACGCCACTGGCGCTGCTGGGTGCCGGGCGCGCGGGTGGCCGAGCGGGCCAGGGCCCTGGGCTGTGATGATGTGATTGTGTGCCATGGCGCGGATGATGCGGCGGTGGTAGCGGCGTTGGCTGCTCATCCGCTGGGCTGAAATAGGGGAACAGCGTGGAACCGACTGATCAGAACAACAGGGAAACCCGGGAAGGGGCGCAGCCGGACGAACCGGTGGCCAAAACAACAGCCCCGGCAGCCGGCGCGGGCAAGGGCGAACCGCCGAAGGCGTCACCCAAACCTGTCGTCAGTGAGCGTAAGGGTGGGCGAGGACTTGGACTGCTGGCCCTGTTGGTGGCGCTGGTGGCCCTGGGGCTGAGTGCCTGGCACTGGTATCAGACTCAGGCCTTCATGGACGGACAGGTGGCGGTGGATGCGCAGCTTGAGCGTCTGGCTGAGCTTCAGCAACACAATGAGCAGGTGCTGGCCAGCCGGCTGGAGGGCCTTCCGCAAGCGGCTGACTGGCAACGATCTGAGCGCCTGCTGGCTGATCTGCAGCGTAGTCAGCAAGCACTGAGCCAGCGTCTGGAGGCTCTGCAGGGCGATGCCCGGGCCGACTGGAAGCTGGCTGAAGCCGAATTTCTCTTGCGTCTGGCGTCGTTGCGCCTGTTGGCCACCCAGGATGTAGCCTCGGCCCGTGAGTTGCTGACGGCGGTCGATGCGATCCTGCAAAGTCAGCCTGACAGCGGCGTGTTCGCTGTACGCGAGCAACTGGCTGGGTATCAGGCCCAGCTCGATGCCTTGCCAGTGCTTGACCGTCCGGGGCTGTTCCTGCGCCTGAGCGCCCTGCGTGATCAGGTCAGCCGGCTGGTCGCGCTCCCGGTACCGGTGTTCGACCCGGATGAGGTCAGCGTAGAAGACGAGTATGAAGACCGACTGGCTCGGCGCGACCGCTGGGAGCGGGTGTTGATGCGTCTGGAACGTTATGTGCGGGTCGACTTCCAGCGCGGCAAGGTGATCACTCCGCTACTCGACGAAGCCGAGATGCAGCGGGTGCAGCGTACTCTGCAACTGACCCTGGAGCAGGCCCAGTGGGCCGCGCTGCGCGGCGAGAGTCAGGTTTATCGCAATAGTCTGGAGCGGGCCGACGCTATCCTGCAGCAGTTCTTTGAACTGGATAACCCCCAGGTGCGGGCGATGCAGGGCCAGTTGGCCGGTTTGATCGAGATGCCGGTTGGTATCGAGCCGCCTGACCTGGCACCACTGCAGCAGGGCCTGGCGGCCTATATCCAGAGTCGCCGTAGTTTGCCGGCTGGCAACGCGGAGGCCGACTGATGAGCAAGAGCTATCTGGCAGTCCTGGTGGTCCTGCTGGTCGCCGCACTGCTGGGCATGGCGGTGGCCGAAGATCCTGGCTATCTGCTGATCGCCTGGCGCAACATGTCGATTGAAACCAGCATTTGGGTCGGGGTCGGTTTTCTGCTGGCGCTGTGGCTGCTGTACGGTCTGCTGCGGGCTTTGGTTCGCCTGCTCAATGCCTCTGGCCGGCGCATTAATCCCTGGTCGCGGCGCAACCGCCAGCGGCGGGCCAACGAGGTTGCTACCCGGGGCTTGCTGGAGTTCGCCGAGGGCCACTGGGCGACCGCCTTGCGTCTGCTCAAGCGTTCGGCGCCGCAGGCCGAGTTGCCGTTGATCAATTATCTGGCCGCCGCCCGGGCAGCGCATGAAATGGAAGACTATGCCGAGTGCGACAGCCTGCTGCGCGAAGCCTACGAAAGCAATCCCAAGGCCGATGTGGCGATCGCGGTAACCCAGGCTCAACTGCAGATTGCCCGTGGTCAACTGGAGCAGGCTCTTGCCACCCTGACCCGGCTGCGCAAGCAGCACCCCAAGCATCTTTATGCCCTGAAGCTGATGAGCCAGCTCTACCTGCGACTTGAGGACTGGGACCGGCTTGAGCAGTTGTTGCCGGACCTGCGCCGACACAAGGTACTCAAGGCTGCTGATCAGCAGGCGCTGGAACATCAGGTCTACATCGCCTTGCTGAGCCAGGCCGGTCAGCGTAGCCGTCAGTTGGATGCCGGTCAGCCCAGTCCGCTCAACCAGCTCTGGGAGAAGCTGCCCAAGGAGTTGCGTCAGAACCCGGCGCTGATTGAGACTTATGCTTTGCAGTTGCGTGCAATCGGGGCAGAGGTGCAAGCCGAGGAGTTGCTGCGCGACAGTCTGCGCCAGCATTATCACGACCGGCTGGTACACCTCTATGGGTTGGTTCAGGGCAAAGACCCTGCCCGGCAGTTGGCTGGGGCTGAGCGCTGGTTGGCCGAACACCCGCATAATCCGACCCTGCTGCTGGCGCTTGGCCGGCTGGCTCTGCGCAACAGCCTGTGGGGCAAGGCCCGGGAGTATCTGGAGGCCAGCTTTGCCAGTCGCAAGGATATTCAGACCTGCGCCGAGCTGGCGCGCATGCTGGAGCATATCGGTGAGCATCAGGCCAGCCAACGTACGCTGCAGGAGGGCTTTGAGCTGATGCTGCACGACCTGCCGCAACTGCCTGCGCCCAAGTCGCGTTCGGCCTAAAGTTGACGGTCCAGCTTGTCTCGGGCGGCGCGGCCGGCCTGGGTATTGTTGAAGCAGACATGCAGGCTCAGTTCGCCCAGCAGTCGGGGGTGAAACCGTAACTGGCCTCGGGCCCGGCGCAGACTCGGGAGCTGGTTCTGCCAGTGCTGCATGACCTCACGATCGACCACTACCAGATCGACCCGCCGGTACAGCAACTTGAGCAGGTTGATCTGGTCGTTGGCCCCTTCTTCAACCTGCAACAGGCCAGCCGCCACCTGCTGATCAAAGGCCTGGGTGTGGTGATAACCACTGACCACGCCGATCCGATAGGGGCTTAGATCCTCCAGTGTTTCCCAGTGCAACGGCAGGTCGCTATGGTAGGCCAGGCCCAGTGAACTGGTGCCCAAGGCCTTGGAGTACAGGCAATCAGAGTCCGGGGACAGGTATTCGGGATAGTAGCCCAGGTAGTGGGGGTCTTCGGTCGCCTGTTTTATCGCCCGGTTCCAGGGCAGGAAACGAACTGCCAGATCAAGGTCATAGTTGGCCAGTGCCTGGCGAATCCTGCTGGTGATACTGCCTTGACCAGGCAGAGACTCCGCGCTGTATGGCGGCCAGTTCAGGCTGGTCAGGTTCAACTGGTTACCCTGGGCCAGAAGGCCAGGGCTCAGGCCCAGCATCAGAAGCAGCAGAGGCAATGATCTGATCAGGCGCATGCGTTGTCAGTCTGTCCCTTTACTGTCAAATGGCACGGGGCTTCCCAAGTGGTGGAAAGAGTTTGTGGCTCTATAGTGCGACCTAAAAGCCGGTTTGGTGAAGCCCTGATGGACAATTAATTCGCTTTTGGCCTGTCAATGACCTCTTGGGGCATAAGCGAACACGTCGGCGTGCATGCGCTCGGCCGGCATTCCTGCGGCCACCAGAGCGTCGAGCGTAGCATAGACCATCACTGGTGAGCCGCTCACATAGAACTCGTAATCGGCCAGATCCGCCAGGTCTTCGCAGACTGCCTGGTGCAGCATGCCCTGGCGCCCTGGCCAGTCCGGCTGGTCGCTAACTACCTGCTCCAGATACAAGTTGGGGTGCGCTCGCCACTGTTCCCAATAGGGGGCTTGATACAAGTCTGCGGTCTTGCGTACGCCCCAGTACAGATGGATTGGGTGTTCAAAGCCGCGGCTCAGGGCATCCTGGATCAGGCTCTGCATTTGTGCCAGCCCGGTGCCGGCAGCAATCAGTACCAGTGGGCGGTTGGGTAATTCCAGCAGGTGGCAGTTGCCAAAGGGAACCTTGACCCGGGCCAGGCGCTGTTGCTGCAACTGTTCGATCAGTTGCTGGGCCGAGGCTTCCCGGCTCAGGATGTGCAGCTCCAGCAGCCGTGGCTCCGATGGTGCGGAGGCGATGGAGAAGGCAGAGGCCTCGCCGTCGTCGCGCTCGAGCAGCAGATACTGGCCGGCATGGTAGTGCAGGGGTTTGCCGGCCGGGGTGCGCAGGCGCACACGCCAGACATCGCCGCCGAGCTCCTGGAGTTCTTCGAGCTGACAAGCCAGGCTGCGCAGTGGCAGCTCACCAGGGGCCAGAACACCGTCCCAGTGCAGTTCGCAGTCTTCCAATGGTTCGGCCAGGCAGGTGAAAAGCTCGCCCTGGGCAAGCTGTGAGTCGCCCTGGCGCACCCGGCCGCTGATCAGGTTGGCGGCGCAAATATGGCAGTTGCCATTGCGACAGCTTTGTGGCGCATCAAAGCCCAGGCGCCGCGCCGCATCGATGATGCGCTCGCCGGGTTGTAGTTCCAGTACGTGCCCCGAGGGTTGCAGGGTGACTTTCATCAATCGATTCCCAGCTCGGCCCAGAGTGCGTCGATTCGCTGCACCACGGTGGGGTCCTGGGCAATGGCTACACCCCATTCGCGGGTAGTCTCGCCGGGCCACTTGTTGGTGGCATCCAGCCCCATTTTGCTCCCCAGACCAGAAATTGGCGAGGCGAAATCCAGGTAGTCGATCGGGGTGTTGTCGATCATCACTGTGTCGCGCTTGGGGTCCATGCGGGTGGTGATGGCCCAGATCACATCGTGCCAGTCGCGGGTGTTGATGTCGTCATCGACCACGATTACGAACTTGGTATACATGAACTGGCGAAGGAAGCTCCAGACTCCGAGCATGACCCGCTTGGCGTGACCTGGATACTGCTTCTTCATGGACACCACCGCCATCCGGTAGGAGCAGCCTTCCGGCGGCAGGTAGAAGTCGGTGATCTCCGGGAATTGCTTCTGCAAGATGGGAACGAACACCTCGTTCAGGGCCACGCCGAGGATCGCTGGCTCATCCGGCGGGCGGCCGGTGTAGGTGCTGTGGTAGATCGGCTGTTCGCGGCGGGTGATGCGCTCAACGGTGAACACCGGAAAACGGTCGACTTCGTTGTAGTAGCCGGTATGGTCGCCGAACGGGCCTTCCTCGGCCATCTCGTCCGGGTGGATCACCCCTTCGAGGATGATTTCGGCACTGGCCGGTACTTGCAGCTCACTGCCCCGGCACTTGACCAGTTCGGTGCGCTGGCCACGCAGCAGGCCGGCAAAGGCGTATTCGGACAGGCTGTCGGGCACCGGGGTGACCGCGCCGAGAATGGTGGCCGGATCCGCCCCCAATGCGACCGCGACCGGGAATGGCTGGCCGGGGTGCTTTTGCTGCCATTCGCGAAAGTCCAGAGCGCCACCGCGATGGCTGAGCCAGCGCATGATCACCTTGTTGCGGCCGATCACCTGCTGGCGGTAGATGCCCATGTTCTGCCGCTCCTTGTGCGGCCCCTTGGTGACGACCAGGCCCCAGGTGATCAGCGGGCCGGCATCGCCAGGCCAGCAGGTCTGCACTGGAATGCGGCCCAGATCAACGTCATCGCCTTCTTCGATTACCGCCTGGCAGGGTGCATCGCGCACCACCTTGGGCGCCATGGACAGGACTTTCTTGAAGATTGGCAGTTTCGACCAGGCGTCCTTCAGGCCCTTGGGCGGGTCGGGTTCCTTGAGAAAGGCCAGCAGCTTGCCGATCTCACGCAGTTCACTGACGTCGCTGGCACCCATGCCCATCGCTACCCGCTCGGGGGTGCCGAACAGGTTGCCAAGTACAGGCATGTCGAAGCCGGTGGGGTTTTCGAACAGCAGGGCCGGGCCGGCCTTGCGCAGGGTGCGGTCGCAGATCTCGGTCATCTCCAGCACCGGTGAAACCGGGGTCTGGATGCGTTTCAGTTCACCGGCCTTTTCCAGGCCCTTGATGAAATCACGCAGGTCGGAATATTGCATCTCAGCCTCAAGTCTCAAACTTCCGGGAGCAGTTGATCAAATGAGATCAGTGCCAGCCTGATTGTCGACGACCTGTTCTGGACACGCGGTGAATACGTCCCTGTACGCTCGTAGATGCCATCCCTGGCATCTAACGGTCCAGAACAGGTCGCCGACAACCAGGCCGTCGGCTTTCCTGCAACAAATTAGGGGCTTGTCGCTTAGTTTTTACTGCGCTTCATCGACTGGAAGAACTCGTCGTTGGTCTTGGTGTCCTTCAGACGGTCGAGGAGGAATTCGATGGCGGCGATTTCATCCATGGAGTGCAGGATCTTGCGCAGAATCCACATCCGTTGCAGTTCGTCGTCGCTGGTCAGCAGTTCTTCGCGGCGGGTGCCCGAGCGGTTGATGTTGATCGCCGGGAATACGCGCTTCTCGGCAATCTTGCGATCCAGATGGATCTCCATGTTGCCGGTGCCCTTGAATTCTTCGTAGATCACTTCGTCCATCTTCGAGCCGGTATCGACCAGCGCGGTGGCGATGATGGTCAGGCTACCGCCTTCCTCGATGTTACGCGCGGCACCGAAGAAGCGTTTGGGCTTTTCCAGAGCGTGGGCGTCGACACCACCGGTCAGGACCTTGCCGGAGCTCGGAATCACGGTGTTGTAGGCACGCGCCAGACGGGTGATGGAGTCGAGCAGGATGATCACGTCTTTCTTGTGCTCGACCAGGCGCTTGGCCTTCTCGATCACCATCTCGGCAACCTGGACGTGGCGGCTCGGCGGCTCGTCGAAGGTTGAGGCGACCACTTCGCCGCGCACGGTGCGCTGCATCTCGGTCACTTCTTCCGGGCGCTCGTCGATCAGCAGGACGATCAGGTGGCACTCGGGGTTGTTGCGCGCGATGTTCGAGGCGATGTTCTGCAGCATCAGCGTCTTACCGGCTTTCGGCGGGGCTACCAGCAGACCGCGCTGGCCTTTGCCGATCGGGGCGCACAGATCAATGATGCGTGCCATCAGGTCTTCGGTCGAGCCGTTGCCGGCTTCCATCTTCAGCCGTTCGTCCGGGAACAGTGGGGTCAGGTTCTCGAACAGGACCTTGTTCTTGGTGTTTTCCGGTCTGTCGAAGTTGATCGAGTCAACCTTGAGCAGGGCAAAATAGCGTTCACCGTCCTTGGGGGGGCGAATCTTGCCGGAAATGGTGTCACCAGTGCGGAGGTTGAAGCGGCGGATTTGGCTGGGAGAAACGTAGATGTCATCGGGGCCGGCGAGGTAGGAGGAGTCGGCCGAGCGGAGAAAACCAAAACCATCCTGCAGAATTTCCAAAACGCCATCGCCGTGAATATCTTCGCCGCTCTTGGCGTGCTTCTTGAGTATGGCGAAGATCACATCCTGCTTGCGTGATCGGCCCATGTTTTCAAGGCCCATCTGGTCGGCGATTTCAAGCAGTTCGGAAATGGGTTTTTGTTTGAGTTCAGTCAGATTCATAGGGTCGGTTAAATAGTGAGTTTTCGGCAGGACGGGTTTGTCCGAAGTCGCCCAGGTGAATGGGGGACAGTGATTCAAAGGATGCTAAGTAGGGAAGCCACAGCCGCAGGGAGCGGCAAGGGATTGAGCAAATCTAACACTGCCAGGCGACGACGTCCAGCCTGTATGCATAATCCCCGGCCGAAGCCGGGGAGAAGCGGGTCACAGATTGCTGTCGAGGAACGCAGCCAGTTGTGACTTGGACAGGGCGCCGACCTTGGTAGCTTCGACATTGCCGTCCTTGAACAGCATCAGAGTCGGGATGCCACGCACGCCGTACTTGGGCGGGGTGTCGGTGTTTTCGTCGATGTTCAGCTTGCAGATTTTCAGCTTGCCTTCGTAATCCTTGGCGATTTCGTCAAGGACCGGTGCGATCATCTTGCACGGGCCACACCACTCTGCCCAGTAGTCGACTAGTACCGGGGCGTCGGACTTGAGGACTTCGGCCTCAAAGCTGCCGTCGGTGACATGCACGATCAAATCACTCATGTGTCTCTCCAAGGGAAATAAGGGTTGGAATGGCGTGCATCATAGCACCACCGTGCGGCCAAGCGGAAGGCGAGTCGGTTTGCCTTGGCGGGTGGGGTAACAGCGCGGTTGTGATGCACTAGCAACAGGCCCTAAAATCCGGACAGACTTTTCAAGGGACATTGGTATGGCACAGACAGAACTGGCCGACTTTCCATTGATCGCCGCAATTGACCTGGGCTCCAACAGCTTCCACATGGTGCTGGCCAGGGTTGATCACGGCGAGATCCGAATTCTTGAGCGCCGTGGGGAAAAGGTCCAGCTGGCCGCCGGGCTCAATGAGCTGGGCGAACTGAGTGAAGAGGCGATGCAGCGTGGACTGGATTGCTTACGCCGTTTCGCCCAGTTGATCAGCGGCCTGCCCGATGGGGCGGTACGGATCGTCGGTACCAATGCCCTGCGTGAGGCGCGCAACCGGGCTCAGTTCATTCGTCAGGTGCGGCAGATTCTCGGTCATCGGGCCGAGGTCATTTCCGGGCGTGAAGAGGCGCGGCTGATTTATCTGGGGGTTTCGCACACCCTGGCTGACGACGCTGGCAAGCGCCTGGTAGTCGATATCGGTGGTGGCAGTACCGAGTTCATCGTTGGTGAGCGCTTTGAGTCGCTGCTGCGTGAAAGTCTGCATATGGGCTGTGTCTCCTACAGTCGCGATTTCTTCGCCGATGGGCGGATTTCCGCTGCCCGCTACGCCCAAGCCTATACCGCCGCGCGTCTGGAGCTGATGAATATCGAGCAGGCCATCAGTCGTCTGGGCTGGCAGGAGGCGGTGGGCGCTTCAGGAACCATTCGCGCCGTGGGCTTGTGCATTCAGGCAGCCGGGCGTGGTCAGGGCGAGGTAACGCTTGAGGGCTTGCAATGGCTCAAGCGCAAGGTACTCAAGGCCAGCCATGTCGACAAGCTGGAGCTGGACGGGCTCAAGCCGGATCGACGACCGATACTGCCGGCCGGCCTGGCGATCCTTGAAGCCCTGTTTGACGCTCTGGGGGTACAAAGCATGACACATTCAGAAGGGGCGTTGCGTGAGGGCGTGCTGTACGACCTGATAGGTCGCCACCAACACGAGGATGTGCGTGAGCGAACCCTGAGTGCGCTGGTCGAACGTTGCCATGTCGACCTGGAGCAGGCGGCCCGGGTCGAGGCCAAGGCCATCAGCCTGCTGGGTAAGGTCAACGGGGCCTGGGGGCCGTTCGATGCCAAGCAGGTCGAGCTGCTGCGCTGGGCCGCCCGGGTTCATGAAGTGGGGCTGGATATTGCCCACAACCAGTACCACAAGCACGGCGCCTATCTGATCGAACATGCCGACCTGCCGGGGTTTTCGCGCCAGGACCAGCAGGCTCTGGCGCTTTTGATCCGCGGTCAGCGGCGCAACCTGCCATCGGCTGAGCGACTGAGCGAGTTCGGCGATGACTCCGGCTGGCTGTTGCGGCTGTGCATGCTGCTGCGCCTGGCCATCCTCTATCACCACATCCGTGGCTTTCAGGATATGCCGGCCCTGACGGTCGAGGCCGGCGATGATTTCCTGATCCTGAACTTCCCGCTCGGCTGGCTCGAGAATAATCCCCTGACCCAGGCTGATTTCGCTCAGGAGGCCCAGTTCTGGGCCAAAATCGGTTATACGTTGACGGTGCGCTGAGGCGAGCTGGCCAGCTTCTCCAGCAGCGCCATCTGTGCGCTGCGCGGATTCTGGTTGCCGGTTGGGCTTGAGCGGACATAGCTGCCGTCAGGCTGCAGAATCCAGCTCTGGGTATTGTCACTGAGGAACACCTGCAGCTCCTGCTTGGCGCGGCTGACCAGCTTCTTGCCTTCCAGCGGGAAGCAGGTCTCCACCCGGTTATCCAGATTGCGTTCCATCATGTCGGCGCTCGATAGCCAGACTTGCTCCTGGCCGTCATTGAGGAAGTAATAGACCCGGCTGTGCTCCAGGAATCGGCCGATGATCGAACGGACCGTGATGTTGTTCGATACTCCGGGTATGCCGGGGCGCAGACAGCACATGCCGCGCACGATCAGATCGACCTTGACCCCGGCCTGCGAAGCCTTGAACAGTGCCTTGATAACCTTGGCATCGGTCAGTGCGTTGGCCTTGGCGATGATATGCGCGGGCTTGCCGGCCTGGGCATTGAGGGTTTCGCGGTTGATCAGCTCAAGCAGTCGTTTCTTCAGGGTGAAGGGCGCCTGCAGCAGTTTCTTCATGCGCAAGGTCTTGCCCATGCCGATCAGCTGGTTGAAGAGTTTATGCACGTCTTCGGTCAGGGCCAGGTCCGAGGTCAGGATGCTGTAGTCGGTATACAGCCTGGCGTTGCCGGCGTGATAGTTGCCGGTGCCCAGGTGGGCATAGCGGCGCAGGGTTTTGTCCTCGCGGCGCAGGATCAGCATCATCTTGGCGTGGGTCTTGAAACCGACCACGCCGTAGATCACCACCGCTCCGGCCTGCTGCAGGCGGCTGGCCAGTTGCAGGTTGGATTCCTCGTCAAAGCGTGCGCGCAGCTCGATCACCACCGTGACTTCCTTGCCATTACGTGCGGCATCGACCAGGGCGTTGACGATTTCCGAGTTGGCGCCGGTGCGATACAGGGTCTGCTTGATCGCCAGCACGTTGGGATCCTGGGCGGCCTGGCGCAACAAATCGACCACCGGGCTGAACGATTCGTAGGGGTGCAGCAGCAGGATGTCCTGCTTGCTGATTGCCTGGAACAGGTTGTCGGCACTGGACAGCAACTTGGGAATCCCCGGACTGAACGACGGGAATTGCAGATCGGTGTGGTTGGTCAGGCCGGTGATCGAGAACAGTCGGGTCAGGTTGACCGGACCGTTGACCTCGTACAGCTCCGATTCGCTCAGACCGAACTGCCGGAGCAGAAAGTCTGTCAGCGGCTTGGGGCAATTATCAGCGACTTCCAGACGTACCGCATCGCCGTAGCGACGTGACAGCAGTTCGCCGCGCAGAGCCCGGGCCAGGTCATCGACCTCGTCTGGATCGACGATCAGGTCGGCGTTGCGGGTCAGACGGAACTGATAGCAGCCCAGCACCTTCATGCCGGGGAACAGGTCGTCAGCATGGTCGTGAATGATCGAGGACAGGAACACGAAGTTGTCACCACCGTCGCACAGCTCGTCTGGCAGGCGGATCAGTCGTGGCAGTGAGCGCGGCGCCGGGATGATCGCCAACCCTGAGTCGCGACCGAAGGCGTCCACGCCCTCGAGCTGAACGATGAAGTTCAGGCTCTTGTTGACCAGCAACGGGAATGGATGGGTGGGGTCAAGGCCAATCGGGCTGATGATCGGAGCCACTTCCTGGCGGAAATAGCGGCGAATCCACAGGGTCTGCTTGTGGGTCCACTGCCGCCGACGCACGAAGCGAATGCCGTGTTCGGCCAGTTGCGGCAGCAGTACGTCGTTGAGCAGGGCGTACTGGCGGGTCACCTGCTGGTGGGCGATTTCACTGATCTTGCTCAGTACCTGTTGCGGTTGCAGACCGTCTGGCCCGGTCTGCTCGCGGGCGAAGGTGATCTGCTTTTTCAGTCCGGCAACGCGGATTTCGAAGAACTCGTCGAGGTTGCTGGAAAAAATCAGCAGGAACTTCAAGCGCTCAAGCAGCGGGTAGGATTCATCCAGTGCCTGCTCGAATACCCGGATATTGAACTGCAACTGTGACAGTTCACGATGGATATACAGTTCCGGGGCGTTGATGTCGGCCGGGGCTACCGGTTCGACCGCTGCTGGGGCGGAAACACTGTGGACCACCCGGGCCGGCGCCTCACTGGTCTCTAGCTCGCTGGTTGTAGCCAGTTCGTCCTGGTCAGTGGGTACGCTCTTGAGTTCCTGCATGACATCCTCGATAACTTGGGTTACTCGCGGTCGCGCAACTGGCGGGCCGCAGTCTTGGCAAAATAGGTCAGGATCGCGTCGGCGCCGGCGCGCTTGATCGCGGTCAGAGATTCGAGAATCACCGCTTCGCTGAGCCAGCCGTTGGCGATGGCGGCCTGGTGCATGGCGTATTCGCCGCTGACCTGATAGACGAAGGTCGGCACCTTGAAGGTGTCCTTGACCCGGTGAACGATATCCAGATAGGGCATGCCTGGCTTGACCATGACCATGTCAGCACCTTCGTTCAGATCCTGGGCCACTTCGTGCAACGCTTCGTCGCTGTTGGCCGGGTCCATCTGGTAGGCCGCCTTGTTGCTCTTACCGAGGTTGGCAGCCGAGCCGACTGCGTCACGGAACGGGCCGTAGTAGGCGCTGGCATATTTGGCCGAGTAGGCCAGAATCCGGGTGTTGACATGCCCGGCAGCTTCCAGGGCCTGGCGCATGGTACCGACCCGGCCGTCCATCATGTCCGAGGGGGCAACAATGTCGGCGCCGGCTTCAGCATGCGAAAGTGCCTGTTTGACCAACACTTCGACGGTGATGTCGTTAAGCACATAGCCGTGCTCATCGATGATGCCGTCCTGGCCGTGGGTGGTAAACGGGTCCAGGGCCACGTCAGTGATTACCCCCAGCTCCGGGAAGCGAGCCTTGAGTTCTCGGGTGGCGCGTTGAGCCAGGCCGTCCGGGTTGTAGGCTTCGGCGGCATCCAGAGACTTGCGCTCCAGCGGCGTGACAGGAAACAGCGCTACGGCCGGAATGCCAAGCTCGACCAGTTCGCTGGCTTCTTCCAGCAGCAGGTCGATGGACAGTCGCTCAACGCCGGGCATCGAGGCTACCGCTTCGCGCTGGTTGCGGCCTTCAAGCACGAATACCGGGTAAATCAGGTCGTCGACGCTCAGGCGAGTCTCGCGGACCAGGCGGCGGGTGAAGTCGTCGCGGCGATTGCGACGCAGGCGGCTCAACGGAAACTGGCGGCTGGCTGGCTCGAAACTCACTGGAACTCCCGGGGTGTCACAGACACCTGTCTGGTTTACGTTATACGTCCAGATTATGACGGAATTGCGACAGCAAGCGTAAGGCCATCTGGTCCTCTTGGTCGGTGCTGGGATGGCGGGCCAGCTCGACCCGGTTGCGGCCCATGGCCTTGGCGCGATAAAGCGCGGCATCGGCGGCGGCTAGCAGCGCCTCGAAAGCGTAGCCATGATGTTCGGAACAGGCCACGCCAAGGCTGATGCTCAACGACACCTCGCGGTCAGCCAGTTCCTGGGGCTGGAGGCTGACGCTGCGGCGGATGCGCTCGGCCACCTGGCCGGCGCTGTGCGTGTTCAGGCCGGGCAATATCAGGGTGAATTCTTCGCCACCAAAACGACCGAGCAGGTCGTCGCTGCGCAATTGCTGGCGGATGCGTGCGACCATATGACACAGCACGGCATCGCCGATCTGATGGCCGAACTCGTCATTTACCCGTTTGAAATGGTCGGCGTCGAGCATGATCAGGGTAATCGGTTGCTGGGTTTGGCTGGCGTGTTCGAGCTGGGCCTGGGCCTGTTGCGAGAAACTGCGGCGGTTGAGGGTGCCGGTCAGGGCGTCACGCTCGGATAGGCGACGCAGGTTGAGGGTGCTGCGGTAGTGGCTCATCAGGATGAAGCCGCCGGCAATGCCGATTTGGGCCACCATCACGGCCAGCAGGGTCAGGTGCTGCAACGGGCTGTCGGCCATCGGTTGGGCGGGCATGGCATCGCTGAGGCTGGCGATCGCTCGGACCATCAGGCCAAAGCAGCACAGCAGGGTCAAAATGCCGGTGAACCAGTTGGCACCACGCAGGGGCGGTTCAACCTTGATCAGCAGTTCGCGGCTGCATAGCAGGCAGAGCAGGGCAAAGCCCAGCGAGCTGACGCAGACCCGGGCAACCAGGCTGTCGATGGGGAAGCGCAGCAGCCAGAGCAGGAACATCATCAGCAGTGCACTGACAATGGGCACGGCTCGGGGTTGGCTGAGACCCTTGAATGCGCGGATGCCGAGCCAGATTATGCCCAGTCCGCCAGCCATCAGGCCATTGGCGAGGATGATCGACAGGCCGTGATGCAGGTAATCCTGATTGATGTTGAGCAGCAGGCCGAGCATCAAGGCGCTATTGCCCAGAGCCCAATGCCGCAGCCCCTGCTGGTTGTCGGCATGCCAGGCGGCCATGCACAGCAGCAGGGTCATGCTCAGGGTGACCAGTGACAGGGTTATCGCCAGAGTGGTGATATCCAGTTCCACAGACATGCGGACACATCCTTGTCCGGAGCTAGCCGGATCGCTGCAAGCGGCCAGGAGCTACAACTTATTCAGCCTAGTCGCTGAACGGTATTGGGGGAAGCTGACTGGCGCCCTGTTATTGGCAAAGTGTGCGGTGGTCTACAAAACGGCCGCACTCCACTACGCTCAAAGACTGCCTGGGAGAGCGTTGGTTCGCCTGGATATAATGCTCACCCTGTTTTTTGACCGGCGGTCATGGCGGAAGGTTCTATGCGAGTGTGGCAACGAAATGTACTGACGGGTGGATTGATCGGTCTGTGGCTGGCTGGTCTGGCCTGGGCCTTCTGGTGGTTCGAGGGGCGCTATGTGAAGGCCTTTGACCGGCCGGCGTTCTTCCAGGGCGTAGCTGTGACGCCGCCGTTTCCCACAGGTGCGGTGCAGGTGGTGCATGTCTGGCGTTCGGGCTGCCCCTGCAATGCCGGGCATCAGGACTATGTTAATGAAATGAGCGAGCGGTTCGCTGCCCAGGGGGTGCGCTTCGCTCGGGCTGGTCTGGCCGATGATCCTGGCCTGGGCGGGGTGCTCAAAGATCTTCCCTATTGGCCGATACCCGAGGAATGGGCTAGCTGGCCGGGCGCGCCAGCGGTGGCGATCTGGGATGCGACAGGTCACCTGGCTTATGTCGGCCCTTACAGTGACGGCGCTCACTGCAACAGCGACAGCAGCCTGATCGAGCCAGTGCTGGTGGCATTGCTGCAAGGGCGCTCGGTGGCTATTACCCAGCAGGATACCGTGTCCTGTTTGTGTGATCTGTGAGCCTGAGCGTAACTCCCAAGTGTTACAGCGAGGGTGCTCAGCGGGGTGTTGATGCACCCAGGCCCTTGGCCAGCAGTCGATCCAGAGCGTTGGCGAAGCTTTGCTTGTCCTTTTCGCTGAACGGTGCTGGGCCGCCGCGTCCGGCCAGCCCGGCGCCGCGCAGTTCATCCATCAGGTTGCGTACGGCCAGGCGTTCGCCAATGCTGGCCTTGTCGTAGACCTGGCCGCGTGGGTTGATGGCGGTGATGCCGCGCCGTACCAGGCCGTCGGCCAGCGGAATGTCGGCGGTGACCACCAGGTCGCCAGCGTTGGCGTGTTCAATGATGTAGTGATCGGCGGCATCGGCGCCGCCGGGCACTACGACCTGACGCATGCCGGGTGCAGGCGGCAGCCCCAGTGAACTGTTGGCGACCAGCACCAGTGCCAACTGCCGGCGTTTGGCAGCACGCATGACCACCTCGCGGATCGGGCGCGGGCAGGCGTCGGCATCTATCCACAGGGTCATGTGCGCTCCTTTAGCTGCTGAGTTCGGCTTGCAGGCTTTCCAGGGCTTCCTGGGCTTCCAGCCACTGCAGTTCCAGTTCGTCGATTTGCTGGCGACAGGCGCTCTGGTCGGCCAGCAGGGTTTTCAGCTTGTCTTTGTTGTCGGCGCTGTAGATGCTGCTGTCAGCCAGCGCCTGCTCCAGCGCGTGCATCCGTTCCTGGGCCAGGCCCAGCTGTTTTTCCAGCTGGTCGGCAGACTTTTTCAGTGGCGCCAGCTTTTGTCGTAATTCGGCGGCCTGCCGGCGCAGGGCCTTGGGGTCCTGGCGCGCTGTCGGGTTGTCGGTCTCGGCCGGCTGGGCGTTTTTAGCCTGCTGCTGGCGGAACTGGGCCAGCCAGCGGGTATAGCTGTCCAGGTCCTGATCGTAGTCCTGCAGCTTGCCATCGGCCACCAGCCACAGCTCGTCGGTGGTGGCGCGGATCAGGGCGCGGTCGTGGGAGACCAGCAGCATGGCGCCTTCGAATGCTTGCAGGGCAATGGTCAGGGCATGGCGCATGTCCATGTCCAGGTGGTTGGTCGGTTCGTCGAGTAGCAGCAGGTTAGGTTTTTGCCAGGCGATCAGGGCCAGTGCCAGGCGGGCCTTTTCGCCACCGGAAAAGTGCCTGACCGGTTGATCGATGCGCTCGCCGCGAAAGTCGAAGCCGCCGAGAAAGTTGCGCAGGCTCTGGTCACGTTCCTGTGGCGCAATCCGGGCCAGATGCAGCAGTGGACTGGCCTTGGGATCCAGGCTTTCCAGTTGATGCTGGGCGAAGTAGCCGATGGCCAGGTGCTCGCCGGTCTTCAGTTCGCCCGCCAGCAGCGGCAGTTCGGCGGCCAGGGTTTTGATTAGGGTCGATTTGCCGGCGCCGTTGGGGCCCAGCACGCCGATCCGGGCTCCGGGCGCCAGTTGCAGCTTGACGTCGTTGAGGATCGGCTTGGCGCCATAACCGAGAGTGCCTTGCTGCAGGTCAAGCAGCGGGGTGGACTGCTGGTCGGCTTCGCGGAAGCTGAACTCGAACGGTGAGTCGATATGGGCCGGGCTCAGGGCCTCCATGCGCTCCAGGGCCTTGAGCCGACTCTGCGCCTGGCGCGCCTTGCTGGCTTTGGCGCGGAACCGGGCAATGTAGCTTTGCATGTGGGCTCGTTGAGCCTGCTGTTGCTCGAACGCGGCCTGCTGCTGGCTGAGACGTTCGGCACGGGTGCGCTCAAACTGGCTGTAGCCGCCGCGGTAGAGATTGAGCTGACGGGATTCGACATGCACGATATGCTCGACCACGGCATCGAGGAAGTCGCGGTCATGGGAGATCAGCAGCAAGGTGCCGCTGTAGCCCTTGAGCCAGTCTTCGAGCCAAAGAATCGCGTCCAGATCCAGGTGGTTGGTCGGCTCGTCCAGCAGCAACAGGTCAGAAGGGCACATCAGGGCCTGGGCCAGATTCAGGCGCATCTGCCAGCCACCAGAAAACTCGCCGACGCGCGCCTCGCATTGGGCTGGGGTAAAGCCCAGACCCGCCAACAGGGTGCGGGCCCGGCTGTCGGCGCTGTAACCGCCATGGGCCTCCAGTTCGGCATACAGGGTGCCGAGGGCGTTGGCGTCATGGGCCTGTTCGGCGACGGCCAGTCGGCGCTGAATATCGCGCAGGCGCTGGTCGCCGTCGAGCACATAGTCGACTGCCAGACGCTCCAGGTCTTCGATTTCCTGGCGCATATGAGCGATCCGCCAGTCGGCGGGGACCTGGCAGTCGCCAGCGTCGGCGTGCAGTTCGCCGCGCAGCAGGGCGAACAGGCTGGATTTGCCTGCACCATTGGTGCCGAGCAGGCCAATTTTCTGGCCGGCGTGCAGGGTCAGGTTGGCGTTTTCCAGCAGGCGCAGGGCGCCGCGCTGAAGAATGAGGTTTTCGATCTTGATCATGGTCGCGGAGTATATCAGGCGTGGTGAAGCAGGCCCTATAGCGGAGGTGAGATGATGGATGACTTGCAGGGCTATGCCGCCAGGCTGTATCGGCACGAGGGGGTTGAGCCCTTGCTGCTGGCCTTGCAGGACGAAGCGGGGCTGGATGTATTGCTGCTGCTCAGCGCTTGCTGGCTGGGTGCGCGCGGTGTTGCGCCGGCAGCGGTGGACTGGGTTGCGCTGGCTGGGCGCTGTCAGCCCTGGCGCCAGGAGCTGATTGAACCGCTGCGTCAGTTGCGGCGCCGGCTCAAGGGTGAGTCGGGGGCAGAGTCGCTGCGAGCACAGGTCAAGGCCTGTGAGCTGGAGGCCGAGTGGCTGCAGTTGCGACGTCTGGCATTCTGTCTGGAGGGCTTGTCGGGGGCGGATAATCCATGCTGGCTGGCGCAGTTGCACGCCTGTTGTCAGGCTCAGGGAGCGCAGCCCGGCCAGGCACGGTTGCGGCGCCTGGCTGAGCTGTGCCGCGAGTTGTCTGATTAGGCGGCTGTCGAGGGCTTTTTCGCTGCGCGCGCGGGGCGTGGTTTGGTCGGCGCATCGCGCTTGTCGATGGCTTGGGTCACCTGGGTGTCGAGCCGGTCGAGGCTTTTGGCCAGGCGCAAGGTCTGGCGTACGTCGCTTTGCAGTTGCCGGGTGTACTGCTCGGCGGCGCTGCGTGAGCTGTGCAGCTGATCCAGTGCGGCCTGCAATTCGGCGACCTTGGTTCTGGCTTTGTCCAGGCTCTTGCGTCCGGCATCCTGCTGCTCGCGCGCGGCCAGCTTTTCCCGGGCCTCGGCCAGCTTGCCGTCGAGCTTGGCGTGTTGCTGGTTGAGTTTCTCCAGTGCCTTGCGGGCATCGCGCTCGGCCTTTTCGCAGGCCTCGGCCAGGTGTTCGTTGAGGGTACGGGTCAGGGTCTGCAACAGATGCAGCGGAGTGCTGACCCGTGGTTTACGGCCTTTGCTTTGCTCGGTCACGGCGTGCTCCTGCACTCAGGTGGTCAGCATGTCCTTGTGGGCGGTATGCAACACTTCGATCAGGCAGTCTTCCAGTTCGAAGCGCTCATGCAGTAGCCCACCGAGCTGGCGTAACTCGCTCTGCAGCTCGGTTTCTTCAGCCAGGGTCGCGGCATCGCCGAAACGGTCGTTGAAGGCTACGGCGGTACGGGTGATGGTTTCGATCCGGGGATAAACCTGCTTGATCAGCGCCAGGGCGCCCTCGTCATTGAAGTCTTCGGCTTCGCGGATCAGTTGTTCGTAGATTTCGAAATGTCCAGCCGAGGTGTAGTCAACGAGTATGTCGCAGAACGACTCGAGGATGCGGTCGGGGTGCTGGTCGGGGGCTGGGCGGTCACGTAGTGTAGTGTATTCGAGCACCAGTTGCTTGCGCTCGGCGAGCCAGCGGTCGATCAGTTGATGAACACCGCCCCAGCGTTCCTGGGATGTAGTGCAGCTCTCCAGCATCTTCCACCTCGGTCTCTATCAAGGTCGGTCGGTCGCAGGTCGGCCGACCGGGTTGATTTGCTGTTCTTCTACCTGTCGCAACAGGATATGCCCTGGCGCCTCACTCATCAAGCTACGAACGTCAGTCTTGGCGACGTAGCAGTTGCACCAGTGCGAACAGGCTGAAGGCAATGAAGCCCAGCAACGTGCCTTCGGGGATGCTCAGGCCGAGAAAAGTCCAGGAAACCTCGGCGCAGTCAGCGGTACCGCTCAGCAGCAAGCTCAGCATTTCCTGAAACGGCAACACGTCAATCATGTAGTCCAGGCTGGGCAGGCAGGCCGGGAGCTGGTCGGGCGGCAGGTACTGCAGCCAGACCTGGCGAGCAGCGATGGCAGCGCCGAACAGTGCGAACACTAGCGTGCCGAGGGCGTAGCCGCGAGAGGCCAGGCGGCGCCGGCCATCGGCCTTGGGCTGGGGGTTATGGATGACTGCCGCCAGGCAGACCAGGCCGATCAGAATTACCGCTACCCGTTGCACGATACACAGAGGGCAAGGCTCCAGTCCCATGCCGTGCTCCATGTACAGGGCAATGGCCATGAGCAGTACGCAGGCGATAAAGGCCAGCAGATAGAGAGGGCGTGAAGCGGGAAGGGTCATGCGTGCATCCGTCTGGTATGAGGGCTGGCGGATACCTTAGAGCATGCCGGGCGAGGTGACAAGAATGCGTTCAGGACACATTTCGGACACGATTGACCGCATGTGCGATCAATCGTGTCGGGGCGATCAGGCGTTGGCCTGTTCCTCGGTCTGGCGGCGCTGTTCGGCCTGGGCGAACAGGGCGTCGAAGTTGACCGGTGACAGCATCAGGGGAGGGAAGCTGCCACGCAGGACCAGATTGTCGATCGCTTCGCGGGCGTAGGGGAACAGGATGTTCGGGCAGAAGGCGCCGAGGGTATGACGCATGGCCGCTTCATCCAGGCCGTTGATGGCGAAGATGCCGGCCTGCTGGACTTCGGCGATAAAGGTGGTTTCGTTGTTATCGCCATTGGTCACGGTGGCCGACAGGCTCAGAACTACCTCAAAGATGCCGTCTTGCAACTGACTGTGACGGGTATTCAGATCCAGGTTGACCTGCGGGTTCCACTGGCTCTGGAACACGGCGGGGGCCTTGGGCGATTCGAAGGACAGGTCCTTGACGTAGATGCGCTGCAGGCTGAACTGCACCTGCGGCTGGTTGCCCTGGGCGCCGTTAGCGGCTGGATTGTTCTGGTTTTCCTCGGCCATGTTCGGTCCTTAATACGATAGTGTGTGTTGGTTAGTGTATCTGGGGTCAGGCCAGCAGCTTATCAAGTCTGCCACTGCGCTCAAGCAGCATCAGATCATCGCAGCCGCCGACATGGGTGCCCTTGATCCAGATCTGCGGCACCGATGTCCGCCCGGCCAGGCGTGCCATCTCGGCGCGCAGCGCCGGCTGGCCATCGACAATGATTTCCTGATATTGCACCTGCTTGCTGTCGAGCAACTGCTTGGCGCGGATGCAGAACGGGCAATAGTTGCTCGAATAAATGATCACGTCGGACATGGCTTACTTGACCAGAGGCAGGCTGTCGGCGCGCCAGCCGCTGATGCCGCCGGACAGCCGGCTGACATTGTTGAAGCCGGCGGCCTTGAGTTGTTTGGCGCACGGGCCGGCATGCTGGCCGTTGGCGCAGACCAGGATCAGCGGTTTGTCCTTGTGTTTTTCCAGCTCAACCAGGCGCTTGGCCAGGCTGTCATGCGGAATGTTGAGCGAATCGACGATATGGCCAGCGGAGTATTCCTTTTTCGCCCGCACATCGACCACCAGGGCATGTTCGCGGTTGATCAGCGCAGTAGCCTGCTGGGTGGTCAGCACTTTGCCGGCCTTGCGCCCTTCGGTGACGATCAGCAGGGTCAGGATTACCAGAAAGGCGGTGGTCAGAATGTAATGGTTGCCGATGAACTCGATAAGTTGCTGAAAAAACTGCATTGAAGAGGTTTCCGGATGAATAAGAAAGTGGGCCAGTATACACAGCCTGTACGTTGTGCAGAACCTTTGCTCCCGGGCTGGCGGACCAGCGTTGATTGAGCGGCTGCATTGCCCCTATTGGCCTGGCTGCATGACAGGCCGCATGCGGACAAGTAAACTGTGGCCAATCCGGCGGGCCGTCCCGAGTGCGGGCCCGTATCCCGTTTTCAGTTAATGATCTGCGAGTTGAGTCCTTATGACCACAGTTGCCCCTAAACCCCTGGTGCTGATGATCCTGGATGGCTTTGGCTATAGCGAGTCGCCCGAGTCGAACGCCATCATGGCTGCTACTACCCCGGTCTGGGATCGGCTCTGGGCTGAAGCTCCGCGCACTCTGGTTTCGGGGTCGGGAATGGATGTGGGTCTGCCGGACGGGCAGATGGGCAATTCGGAAGTCGGTCACATGAACCTGGGTGCCGGACGTATCGTCTACCAGGACTTTACCCGGGTGACCAAGGCAATTGCCGATGGCGATTTCTTCAGTAACCCGCAGATTTGCGCGGCGGTCGATCAGGCGGTAGCTGGCGGCAAGGCCGTGCACGTGCTTGGGCTGTTGTCGCCGGGCGGCGTGCACAGCCATGAACAGCAACTGGTGGCAATGGTTGAACTGGCAGCTCAGCGCGGCGCCGAGCAGATCTACGTACATGCCTTTCTTGACGGCCGCGACACTCCGCCCAAGAGTGCCGAGCCTTCACTGCGCCTGCTCGACAACACCTACCAGCGCCTGGGCAAGGGCCGCACTGCCAGTCTGATCGGCCGCTATTTCGCAATGGACCGCGACAACCGCTGGGATCGGGTCGAGGCGGCTTACAACCTGGTCGTCGATGGCAAGGCTGAGTTCACTGCGGCCAATGCCGTCGATGGTTTGATGGCCGCCTATGAGCGCGGTGAAAGCGACGAGTTCGTCAAGGCCACCAGTATCGGTGAGCCAGTCGCGGTGGCCGATGGAGATGCAGTCGTGTTCATGAACTTCCGGGCCGACCGGGCCCGTGAACTGACCCGGGCCTTCGTCGAGCCGGCGTTCTCTGGTTTCGAGCGCGCCCGGGTGCCGCAACTGTCGGGGTTCGTCATGCTGACCCAGTATGCCGCCGACATCCCGGCGCCTTGTGCCTTCCCGCCGGCCAGCCTCAACAATGTGCTGGGCGAGTATCTGGCCAAGCAGGGCAAGACCCAGCTGCGGATTGCCGAAACCGAGAAGTACGCCCACGTCACCTTCTTCTTCTCCGGTGGTCGCGAAGAGCCGTTCGAAGGTGAAGAGCGGATTCTGATTCCTTCGCCACAGGTCGCTACCTACGACCTGCAGCCGCAGATGAGTGCTCCGGAAGTTACCGACCGGATCGTCGAGGCCATCGAGCAACAGCGTTATGATGTGATCATTGTCAACTATGCCAACGGCGACATGGTTGGCCATACCGGGGTGTTCGAGGCAGCGGTAGCGGCGGTCGAGTGCCTGGATAGCTGCATTGGCCGCATTGCTGAGGCGCTGGCCAAGGTCGGTGGCGAGGCGCTGATTACCGCTGACCATGGCAATGTTGAGCAGATGGCCGACCACAGTACCGGTCAGGCCCATACCGCACATACCTGTGAGCCGGTGCCGTTTGTCTATGTCGGTCCGCGTCAGGTCAGCCTGCGTGATGGTGGCATCCTCTCGGATGTGGCGCCCACCGTACTGACCTTGCTCGGGCTGGAGCAGCCGCCGGAGATGACTGGCCGCTCGATCGCCAGTCTGAATTGAGCCTACGCGCATGCTGAGGCCATGGCGCTGGCGTATTGGGGGAGCATTGCTGCTGGCAGCACTGGTCGGCGCGCCAGCGCTGCAGGCTGAGCCGAGCGATTCGCGCGAGGCCCGGGCCGAGCTGCGTCAGACCCAGCAGGAGATCGACCGGCTGAAGAAGATGCTGGACAGCCTGAAGCAGGAAATGGGTGGGCTGGAAGCGGACCTGCAGAAGAGCGAGAGCGAAATTGGCCGGCTGCGGCGCGAGAGCGGTGAGCTGGAGCGCCAGATTCGTGAAGGCGAAAGCCGGCTGCGTGACCTGCGCGGCCAAGCCGCGGCCCTGCAGGTGGCGCTGGAGGCTCAGCAAGAGCAGATTGCCCGGCAGCTACGGGCCGCCTACATGGCCGGTCAGCAGGATTACCTCAAGGTCATGCTCAATCAGGACGACCCGGCACGGATGGCGCGAATGCTGCGCTATTACGAATATGTCGGCCGGGCCCGGGTCGATGAGATCGAGCGCTACACCGACACCCTGACTCAGATCCGCCAGGCCAGTGCCGCGATTGCTTCCGAGCAGGTCAGCCTGCAGCAGAACCGTGAGCAGCTGGCCAGCCGTGAGCAGGCGCTGCAGGGCGAGCAGCAAAATCGCAACCGGGTGCTGGCCGGACTGCGCAGTCGCAGTCAGTCGCAGAGCGAACAGCTCAAAAGCCGCGAGGCCGAGCGTGAAGCGTTAACCAGTCTGATCAAGCGTTTGGACGAAGCGGTCACCAGTATCCCTACGCCCGCCGGCAACCTGCCCTTTGCCCAGGCGCGCGGCAAGCTGCCACTGCCGGTACAGGGGCGAGTTCAGGCTCGTTTCGGCAGTCAGCGTGGCGAGGATGCCCGGCTTAAATGGGATGGCCTGCTGATCGGTGCCAATGAGGGCGCGCCAGTACATGCCATTCATGGTGGCCGAGTGGTGTTCGCCGACTGGCTGCGGGGCTCCGGGCTGTTGCTGATTCTGGATCACGGCGACGGTTATCTGAGTCTATATGGACATAACCAGAGCCTGCTGCGCGAGGTTGGCAGCTGGGTTCAGCCCGGTGAAGCGATCGCTACTGTAGGGCGCAGTGGCGGGCAGTCGAGCCCGGCGCTGTATTTTGCCATTCGCCACCAGGGCCGCGCCCTTGACCCGCTGGCGTGGTGTATGCTGTCTGGATAAAGCGGGCTGTGAACGTTCCCCGCTAACAGTGCCTTGGGAGAAGATGATGACCGTTGTGCGTACCCTGTTCGCTGCCGGCTTGAGCCTGGTGCTTGGCGTGGCCTCACTCCAGGCCCAGGAGCAGGAGTCGGCGGCGCCATTGCCGCTCAATGAGCTGCGTACTTTTGCCGAGGTGCTGGACCGGATTCGTAGCGCTTATGTTGAACCGGTGGACGATGCCACGCTGCTGGAGAACGCCATTCGCGGCATGCTCGAAGGGCTCGATCCGCATTCGGCCTATCTGGAGCCGGAAGCCTTCCAGGGCCTGCAGGACAGCACGACCGGGCAGTTTGGCGGGCTGGGCATCGAGATCGGACAGGAAGACGGCTTCATTCGGGTTATCTCGCCGATTGACGATACGCCGGCGGCCCGTGCCGGGATTGAAGCGGGTGATCTGATCATCAAGATCGACGATCAGCCGGTCAAGGGCATGAGTCTGGTCGATGCGGTCAACCTGATGCGCGGCGAAGCAGGCTCCAAGGTCACCCTGACCCTGGTGCGCGGCACCGGTAGCCCGTTCGAGGTGGAACTGACCCGGGCGGTGATTCGGGTTGCCAGTGTGCGTTCCGAGGAACTGGAGCCCGGTTATGCCTATTTGCGTATCACCCAGTTCCAGAACAATACCGGCGATGAAGTGCGTCGCAGTCTGGGCAGTCTCAACCCCAATGGCGAGCTCAAGGGGCTGGTGCTGGATCTGCGCAACAACCCTGGCGGGGTACTGCAGTCGGCGGTCGAGGTGGCGGACAGTTTTCTCGATCAGGGCCTGATCGTCTATACCCAGGGGCGTCTGAGCAATGCCGAGATGCGCTTCAGTGCCACCAGCAACAATCCCAGTCGCGGCGTACCGCTGGTGGTGCTGATCAATGGCGGCTCGGCCTCGGCCTCGGAAATCGTCGCCGGCGCTTTGCAGGACCACGCCCGGGCGGTGATCATGGGTACCGACAGCTTCGGCAAGGGCTCGGTCCAGACGGTGCTGCCGCTGAACAATGACCGGGCGCTGAAGCTGACCACTGCGCTGTATTACACCCCTAATGGCCGCTCGATCCAGGCCCAGGGCATCGTGCCGGATATCCATGTCGAGCGCGGCCGGGTTACTCAGGAGCGGGAGGAGGCCGGTTATCGCGAGGCTGACCTGCAGCGCCACCTGGGCAACATCAACGGCGAGGAGCGCACTACCCGGCAGGTGCAGGCCGAGCGCAGTGAGCGGCGCCAGGATACCGATTATCAACTCAGTCAGGCCCTGAATCTGCTCAAAGGCTTGAATATCACCCGCGCGCGTCAATGAGGCTGTTGCTGTTCGGGCTGCTGGCTCTGCTGGCAGCCTGCTCGGACGCGCCTGCCCCTGCCGAGCTGCCTGCCCGCGACGCTGAGACGGAACTGCAGATTGAGCTGCGAGAGCCGGAAGAATCACAACCAGCACTTGCTGGTCGCGGCGACAGCGCTGACTGGATGGCTATCGAACATGCAGGCTGGCCTGAGCGGCCAGCCGAGGTGCCGACTCCGGTGCTGCCTGATCCCGGCCCTGTGCTGGCCATCATTATCGACGATGTCGGTCATGCTTATGCCCAGGGCCGGCGGATTATTGATATGCCGGTGCCAATCGCCCTGGCGATTTTGCCGCATACCCAGTTTGCCCAGCGGTTGGCGCAGGAAGCCGCCGAGGCCGGGCGCACGGTCATGCTGCATCAGCCGATGGAAAACGGCGCCGGGCTGGATATCGGCCCGGGCGGTCTCTACAGCGGTATGCCCGAGGAAGAGTTTGACCGGGTGCTGCGCGACAACCTCAACAGCTTTGTGCCGATTCAGGGGCTCAATAACCATATGGGCAGCCGTCTGACTGCCGAGCGTGAGCCGATGGACCGGCTTATGCATCATCTGCACGGGCGTCAGTTGTTCTTCATTGATAGCCGCACCACCGCCGCGACCCAGGCCGCGTTTGCCGCCGAAGCGGCCGGTGTACGCCATCTGTCGCGTGATCAGTTTCTCGATCATGTGCGTGAGCCTCAGGCGATTGCCGCGGCCTTTGAGCAGGGGCTGCGGCTAGCTCGGCAGAATGGTCAGGCGCTGCTGATCGGGCATCCCTACCCGGAAACCCTGGATTATCTGGAACAGGTATTGCCGGAGCTGGAGGCGCGTGAAGGGGTGCGGGTGGTCGGTGTCGAGGAATTGCTGTCGCGCAAATATGCGCGCTGAGAGCGGTATCGCCGTGGACGATACCGCCTGGTCCGGTTACAGGCGCATTTCGATGCCGCGTGCCGCCATATAGGCCTTGGCTTCGGCGATGCTATATTCGCCAAAGTGGAAGATGCTCGCCGCCAGTACCGCATCGGCGCCGCCCTGCAGTACGCCGTCAGCCAGGTGCTGGAGGTTGCCGACCCCGCCCGAGGCGATCACCGGGATGTGCAGCGTATCGCTGATGGCGCGGGTCACGCCCAGATCGTAGCCGCTCTTGACCCCGTCCTGATCCATGCTGGTGAGCAGGATTTCGCCGGCGCCCAGATCCTCCATCTTCTTGGCCCAGGCCACGGCATCCAGACCGGTCGGCTTGCGCCCGCCATGGGTGAAGATTTCCCAGCGCCCGGGCTCGCCGTCGGCCGACACCCGCTTGGCGTCAATGGCTACCACGATGCACTGTGAACCGAAGCGGTCGGCGGCCTCGCCAACGAACTCCGGGTTGAATACCGCAGCAGTGTTGATCGAGACCTTGTCGGCGCCGGCGTTAAGCAGGTTGCGGATATCCTGCACGGTGCGCACGCCGCCGCCCACGGTCAGCGGAATGAACACCTGGCTGGCCATGCGCTCGACCGTGTGCAGGGTGGTATCGCGTTCCTGGTGGCTGGCGGTAATGTCGAGGAAGGTGATCTCGTCGGCACCCTGCTCGTTGTAGCGCCGGGCAATCTCCACCGGGTCACCGGCGTCGCGGATATTCTCGAACTTGACGCCCTTGACCACGCGACCGTTGTCGACATCGAGGCAAGGGATGATGCGTTTGGCCAGGGGCATTGCAGTTCTCCGGGGTGAAAAGGTTGATTCTACCGTTGGCGACTGTCCGGCATGACGTCATTGCGAGGCGCGTCAGCGGCGTGGCAATCCATGTCTGTGCTGCCAGGGTCGCATGGATTGCCGCGCCTTCGGCTCGCAATGACGTTGCCGGGTGCCATGCTTTCGGCTCGCAATGACGGCCTGGGGCGGCTGAGGCTGTTCAGCCCTGGGCGCGGTCGCACAGCGCCTGCGCCTCGGCCACATCCAGCGTGCCTTCGTAGATGGCGCGGCCGGTGATGGCGCCGATGATGCCGGGGGCGCGGGCGTCGAGCAGGGTCTGGATGTCGCCAAGATTGTGGATGCCGCCGGAGGCGATTACCGGAATCGAGGTGGCATTGGCCAGCGCGGCGGTAGCCTCAACATTGCAACCCTGCATCATGCCGTCTTTGGCGATGTCGGTGTAGACAATCGCCGAGACGCCGTCGGCTTCGAAACGCTTGGCCAGGTCGATGACCTGAATGCTGCTGACTTCGGCCCAGCCATCGGTGGCGACAAAGCCGTCTTTGGCGTCCAGGCCGACGATCACCTTGCCAGGGAAGGCGCGGCAGGCCTCGCCAACGAATTCCGGCTGCTTGACCGCCTTGGTGCCGATGATCACGTAGCTGACTCCGGCCTTGACGTATTCCTCAATGGTTTCCAGCGAGCGGATGCCGCCGCCGATCTGGATCGGCAGATTTGGGTAGCGCCGGGCGATAGCAGTGACCGCCTCACCGTTGACCGGCTTGCCCTCGAAGGCGCCGTTCAGGTCGACCAGGTGCAGGCGTCGGCAGCCGGCGTCTACCCATTTGGTGGCCATTGCGACCGGGTCGTTGGAGAACACCGTGGCATCGTCCATCAGGCCCTGGCGCAGGCGTACACAGGCGCCGTCTTTGAGGTCGATAGCGGGGATGATCAGCATCAGTTTTTCCTTTGGAAACAGCGTGAGCGTACGGCTCGCAGCTCGGGTTATTACCAGCGCCCATCCCAGGCCAGAAAATTCTGCAGCAGTTGCAGGCCATTGGTATGGCTTTTTTCCGGGTGGAACTGGGTGGCGAAGACATTATCGTCGGCTACGGCGGCGGCGAAGTCGACTCCGTAGTGGCAGCGCCCGGCGACGTGCTTGCCCGGGTCGGCGTAGAAACTGTGGACGAAGTAGAAGCGCGCGTCCTGCTCGATGCGGTGCCACAGCGGATGGTCGATGGTCTGCTTGACCTGATTCCAGCCCATGTGTGGCACTTTCAGGCGCTGGCCGTCGGTCTCGTGCAGTTCGTCACCGAAAAACCGTACCTGGCCGGGGAACAGCCCGAGGGCGTCGACGCCGCCATTTTCTTCGCTGTGCTCAAGCAGCATCTGCATGCCGACACAGATACCGAGCAGGGGCTTGTCGGCAGCGACCTGGCGCACGACCTGATCCAGTCCGAGCTGACGCAGCTCGCTGACACAGTCACGAATAGCGCCGACGCCGGGCAGGATCACCCGATCGGCGGCGAGAATTCGTTCGGCGTCGCTGGTCACCTCGACCTGACGGGCACCGACGTGCTCAAGCGCCTTGGCGACTGAATGCAGATTGCCCATGCCATAGTCGATAACGGCAACTACGGACATCAGAGGCAGCCCTTGGTCGAAGGCATCATGCCGCTCATGCGCGGGTCCAGCTCCAGAGCCATGCGCAGCGCCCGGCCAAAGGCCTTGAACACCGTCTCGATCTGGTGGTGGGTATTGACCCCCTTCAGATTGTCGATGTGCAGAGTCGCCTGGGCGTGATTGACGAAGCCCTGGAAAAACTCCATGAACAGGTCGACATCAAAGCCGCCGACGCTGGCGCGGGTGTAGGGTACGTGCATGTGCAGGCCGGGACGACCGGAGAAGTCGATTACTACGCGTGACAGCGCCTCGTCCAGCGGCACATAGCTGTGGCCGTAGCGGCAGATGCCCTTCTTGTCGCCGATCGCCTTGGCAAAGGCCTGGCCAAGGGTAATGCCGACGTCCTCGACGGTGTGGTGATCGTCGATGTGGAGGTCGCCGCGGCAGTGGATATTGAGGTCGATCAGGCCGTGTCGGGCGATCTGGTCGAGCATGTGCTCAAGGAAGGGCACGCCGATATCAAGGTCCGCCTGGCCGGTGCCATCGAGATTGATGGACACCTTGACCTGGGTTTCCAGGGTATTGCGCTCGACGCTGGCCTTACGCTCAGCCATGGCAGTTCTCCGCTGAATAATCTATCAAGGGCGTGCATTATACGGTTTGCGCCGGGTAGGGGCTACTGGCGAGCCGATCAGGATTGACTATCAGGGGGACAGAGCAGACCAATGGTGGATGTCGAGGTGGTGGTAGTGGGGGCCGGAGTGGTCGGGTTGGCGATTGCCCAGCAACTGGCAGCCAGCGGCCACGAAGTGCTTGTGCTGGAGCGCGAGCCCTGGCCGGGGCAGCATGCTTCCAGTCGCAACAGCGAAGTGATCCATGCCGGGATCTACTACCCGCCTGGTTCGCTCAAGGCCCGCCTGTGTCGCGAGGGGCGTGATCTGCTGTATGCCTGGTGTGCCGAGCGCGGGGTGGCGCATCAGCGAATCGGCAAGCTGCTGGTGGCGGTCGAAGAGAACGAGCGTCCGGCGTTGGCGCAGCTGCAGGCCAATGCGCGGGCCAATGGGGTCGAGCTGCAAGCGCTGAGCGGTGCCGAGGTACTGGCGCTGGAGCCGGAGTTGCGGGCGGTGGCCGGGCTGTTTTCGCCACTGACCGGCATCATCGACAGTCACGCCCTATTGCAGTCGTTCGAGACTGCACTGCAGCAAGGCGGTGGTCAGCTGAGTCTCAATTCCGAGGTAAGACGCTTGCGCCCCCAGGCGGATGGCTGGCAGGTTGAGGGCGACAGCGCAGGCCAGGCCTATAGCCTGCGCTGTCGCTGGCTGATCAACAGTGCCGGGGTCTTTGCCCAGGCACTGACCCGGAGCATTGACGCCGAGCTGCGAGCCGTACCGGCGCTGCACCTGTGTCAGGGGCGTTATTTCAGTTACAGCGGCCGTTCACCCTTTCGCCATCTGGTCTATCCGATGCCGGAGGTCAACACTGCCGGGCTGGGGGTGCATGCGACCCTGGACCTGGGTGGGCAACTGCGTTTCGGTCCGGATGTGCGCTATGTCGATAGCCTTGATTATCAGGTTGACCCGCAACTGCGCGAGCAGTTTGCCAGGGCCGTACAGCGCTATTGGCCCGGCTGCCAGACCGAGCGCCTGCAGCCGGGCTATGCCGGTGTCCGCGCCAAGCTGTCCGGGGTCGGGGAACCGGCTGCCGATTTCATTCTCCAAGGTCCTGCCGAGCATGGCCTGGCGGGGCTGATCAACCTGTTTGGCATCGAGTCACCGGGGCTGACCGCCAGCCTGGCCATCGCCAATGAGGTCGCGGTCCGGCTCGGCAGGCTTTAAGCTAGGGATACACTGATTAAATCGGTTCGGTGCGTCAGTCCGGTTGGCGGGTTTTTGTGCAATTAATCAGTGTTTTCATAGACTGAGCCGGAAGCAACGAAATCGGTGTAAGTGCTGTTGCCGGTAACAGCACTTGTATTAGCAACCAAGGAGAGAGCGATGAAGTCGCTGGCCAAACTGATAGGTCTGGTGGTGTTCGGGGTAGTGGTACTGGCGGTCGGGATTCTGTTTTTCCTGACCCGGATGTTCGACCCGAACGACTACAAGGAACACATCCAGCAAGCCGCACGGGACAAGGCCAGTGTCGAGCTGACCCTGGGCGGAGATATTGGCTGGTCGCTGTTCCCATGGCTGGGTATCGAGCTCAAGGATGTCGGCGTTGCACCGTTGCACGATCCTGACCAGCCCTTGGCACAGGTCGGCTCACTGGGGCTGGGCGTTGAAGTTCTGCCGCTGCTGCGCCGGCAGCTGCGTATGAGCGACGTGATCCTCGACAGCGTCAGTCTTAATCTGATCAAGGATGCCGACGGCAAGGGCAACTGGGAGTCCATCGGCCAGCCGGCCGAGTCGGCCGGGCGCGTCCCGCAACCGCCAACCGAGGCAGAGCCGCCAGTCCGTGAGCCGGCGCCGCAGACCACCGCAGGCGAGCTGGATATTTCCATCGAAAGTGTGCGCATTACCAATGCGCGGATTCACTACGAAGACCGCCAGAGTGGTGAGCGCCTGCAGTTCGAGGATGTCAACCTGAGCACCGGGGCACTGGTCGAAGGCCAGCCGTTCGATCTGGCCTTTCTTGGGCTGATGCTCACCGAGCAGCCGGTCATGCGCACCCGCATCGATCTCAAGGGGGTAGCGCAGTTCGATCTGGGGCTCAAGCGTTACCAGCTTGAAGCGCTCAATCTCAAGGTCGACGCCAGTGGCGAGCCGTTCTCCGGGCGGGCGGTCAGTCTGCAGTTGCAGGGCGATGCGCTGGTCGACCTGGCCGCGCAGGTGGCGGAGCTGAACCAGATGCGCCTGAGCCTGGCCGACATGCGCGCCACCGGGCAGCTGCGGGCCAGTGAGCTGGACAAAGCCTTGAAACTCAGCGGCCAGCTCGATGTAGCCGAGTTCAATGCCCGCGAGTTGCTGCGCTCGCTCGGCCAGGACGTGCCGGAAACTGCCGACCCGCGAGCGCTGGAAAAAGTGGCCCTGACTGCACGACTCAATGGCAGCAGCAACAGCCTGATGCTGGAGCAGCTCAAACTGGTGCTTGATGGCACTGAACTCAGTGGCAGCCTGGGGGTAACCGACTTCGAGCGTCAGGCCCTGCGCTTTCAGTTGGCGGGTAATCAGTTGAATATCGACAACTACCTGCCGCCGAGCGAGAAAACCACAACCTCGACAGCCCCGGCCGGACGCCCGGGTGGCAGCAGCTCGGCGGCTGAGCCTGAGCCCTGGAGCGATGAGCCGGTATTGCCGCTTGAGTTGCTGGCGCGGCTGGATGTTGATGGTGGCCTGGATTTGCAACAGGTGCGTCTGACTGAGCTTGATATCGCGCCGTTCAAGGTGGCTGTGGTGGCCCGTAATGGCCGGGTCCGGTTGAACAATCTTGAGGGCGGGGTGTTTGGTGGTCAGTTCAAGGCTTCGGCTGAGATCGATACCCGCCAGACGCCGGTCAGCCTGAGTGTCAGCAAGCAGTTGACCGGTATGGACTCGCTGGCGGTGCAACGTGCCTATGAGGTCGCCGAACAGTTTCGCGGCCGGCTGGACCTGACCCTTGAGGCGCGCTCCAGCGGTAACAGCATCAAGCGCTGGATCGAAACCATGAACGGTAATGCCCGTTTCAGTGTCAGCGACGGTGCTCTGCTCGGGGTCAATCTTGAGCAGCAGTTGTGCCGGGCCATCGCCCTGGCCAACCGACGCAGCCTGAGCGAAGCGCATGGCAGCGAAGATACCCCGTTCCGTAGCCTGGGCGGCAGCTTCCGGATCGTCAATGGCAAGGTCTCCGGTGATGATCTGGTCGCGGCACTGCCGGGTATCCAGGTCAAGGGCCGGGGCGATATCGATCTGCCGCCGCAGCGCCTGGACTATCGCCTGGGGTTGTTGCTGGAGGGCGATACCCGGGAAATGCCGGATCCGGCCTGCCAGGTCAATCAGCGTTATGTTGGCATCGAGTGGCCAGTGCGTTGCCGTGGCTATCTGCATAATGCCGCCAGCAGTTGCAACGTGGATACCGACGGTGTGGCCCAGATTGCTGCCCGGTTGGTGGGCAGTGAGGCGCAGCGCAAGGTTGAGGAGCGTCTGCAGGAGCGCCTGGGCGATCAGGCCCCGGCCGTGCGCGAGACCATTCGCGGGCTGTTCAACCGGTGAGTCCTGAAGCTTTTTCCCTGGCGGTATTGCAGTGGTACGACAGTCACGGGCGCAAGGATTTGCCCTGGCAGCAGGGGATTACCCCGTATCGGGTCTGGGTTTCAGAGATCATGCTGCAGCAGACCCAGGTGGCGACGGTGATCCCCTATTTCGAGCGCTTCATGCAGGTGCTGCCGGATGTATTCGCTCTGGCCGCCGCGCCGGCTGACGAGGTGCTGCACCTGTGGACCGGGCTCGGCTACTACAGCCGGGCGCGCAATCTGCACAAGGCCGCGCAACTGGTGGTGCAGCGGCATGATGGCGTGTTTCCGCACGACCTGGAGGCTCTCACTGAGCTGCCGGGGATCGGCCGCTCCACGGCCGGCGCCATCGCCAGCCTGAGCATGGGGTTGCGCGCGCCGATTCTGGACGGCAACGTCAAGCGGGTGCTGGCGCGTTATCACGCGGTCGAAGGTTGGCCTGGTGAAGCCCGGGTACAGACCCAGTTGTGGCAGTTGGCCGAACGCTATACGCCGCAGCAACGGGTCAATCACTACACCCAGGCGATGATGGACCTGGGGGCCACGCTCTGTACCCGCAGCAAGCCGATGTGTCTGGTGTGTCCGCTGCAAGCGGGTTGCCAGGCCCGAGTGCTCGGTCAGCCTACGGCCTATCCGCACTCCAAGCCGCGCAAGGCGTTGCCGGTGCGTCAGTGCGTTATGCCGTTGCTGGTCAATTCGGGTGGTGACATCTGGCTTGAGCGCCGCCCCGATTCGGGGCTCTGGGGTGGGCTCTGGTGCCCGCCTCAGCTCGATGATGGTGCGCAGTTGGCTGACTGGCTCCAGCTGCGTGGCTGGCAGGCTGGTGAGCCTGCGGTGCTGGAGCCGCTGCGTCACACCTTCAGTCATTTCCACCTGGATATACAGCCTCTGTTGTTGCAGGTCGAACCTGGCGCTGGCGTGGCCGAGGGCGGGCAGGTCTGGTATAACCTGCGCCAACCGTCCCGCCTGGGCCTGGCCGCACCGGTCAAGAAACTGCTCAAACGGGTCGCCCCGCTGATCGACAAGGCTTGAGAGGAGTCTTCACATGACACGCACGGTGATGTGCCGCAAATACAAGCAGGAGCTGCCGGGTCTGGACCGGCCGCCGTATCCAGGGCCCAAGGGCGAGGCAATCTATCAGGACGTGTCCAAGCGTGCCTGGGACGAGTGGACCGCCCATCAGACCATGCTGATCAACGAGCGGCGGCTGAACATGATGGACCCGGAGGATCGCAAGTTCATCCAGCAGGAGATGGAGAAATTCCTGTCCGGGGAAGAGTACGCCCAGGCCGAGGGCTATGTGCCGCCAGCCGAGTGATTCTGCTAAGCGGCTGAAAAAATAAAATATTTTTGTTCGGCCCGCTTGACAGCCCTAAGCATAAACCGTTTAATAGCGGCCCTGTCGCCCAGGTAGCTCAGTTGGTAGAGCAGGGGATTGAAAATCCCCGTGTCGGCGGTTCGATTCCGTCCCTGGGCACCATGATTAAAAAGCCCGCTGGCCTTGCCAGCGGGCTTTTTTTATTGTCATGGATCAGCGTTCACCATGCTGGCCTGTTTAATCTGGAAAGACTTTTGCATGCAAATTCGAGACATGACCCGATCAGGGTTCTTGGTCATGTCGGGAGCCTGTGCTAGTTTTGCCGAATGACAGGAAGATTGCAGAAGGAACTGTCGGTCAGCCGGCACCGGGTTCCGGTTCAATGAACATGACGCCAACGGCGTCCGACTGGATAACGACAAGTGACACCCCCTGCTCTGGAAGTACGTAACCTGCATAAACGCTACGGCGACCTTGAAGTACTCAAGGGCGTCGATCTGATCGCCCGGGACGGTGACGTGATCTCGATCCTGGGCTCATCCGGCTCCGGCAAGAGCACCCTGTTGCGTTGCATCAATCTGCTGGAGAACCCCCATGCCGGGCAGATCTTTGTTGCCGGCGAGGAACTCAAGCTCAAGTCTGGCAAGGATGGCGCCCTGGTTGCCGCCGACAACAAGCAGATCAATCGCCTGCGTGCGCGGGTCGGCTTCGTGTTTCAGAGCTTCAACCTGTGGCCGCACATGAGCATTCTCGACAACATCATCGAGGCACCGCGCCGGGTGTTGGGGCAGTCCAAGGCCGATGCGATTGCCGCTGCCGAGGTGTTCCTGGAAAAGGTCGGCATTGCCGACAAGCGTCATGCCTTTCCGGCTCAGTTGTCTGGCGGTCAGCAGCAACGGGCAGCGATCGCCCGGACCCTGGCCATGCAGCCACGGGTAATCCTGTTTGATGAGCCGACCTCGGCACTTGACCCGGAAATGGTCAACGAAGTGCTGTCAGTGATTCGGGCGCTGGCTGATGAGGGGCGTACTATGCTGTTGGTGACTCATGAAATGGGCTTTGCCCGCCAGGTGTCCAGTCAGGTGGTATTTCTGCACAAGGGGCAGGTCGAGGAAATCGGCACCCCGGAGCAAGTGTTCGAGCATCCGAAATCGGAGCGCTGCAAGCAGTTCATGTCCAGCCATAGGTAAGGAGCAATACCGATGAAAAGCTATAAGAAGATCCTGATGGCCGCTGCGGCCGCCGTGTTTATCAGCGCTCCGGCGCTGGCTGCCGAGAAACTGCGGATCGGTACCGAAGGTGCCTACCCCCCCTTCAACCTGATCGACAGCAGCGGCAACGTGGTTGGCTTCGATATCGACATCGCCATGGCCCTGTGCGAGAAGATGGACGTCGAGTGCAGCATCGTTACCTCGGACTGGGATGGCATCATCCCGGCACTGAACACCCGCCGCTTCGACTTCCTGGTCGCGTCCATGTCGATCACCGACGAGCGCAAGCAGGCCGTTGACTTCACCGAGCCCTACTACACCAACAAGCTGCAGTTTGTTGCTCCCAAGTCGTCCGACTTCCAGACCGACGAGGCCAGTCTCAAGGGCAAGACCATTGGTGCCCAGCGGGCGACCATCGCTGGTCAGTGGCTGGAAGACAACCTGGCCGGAGTAGTCAATATCCGCCTGTACGACACCCAGGAGAACGCTTACCTGGACATGAGCTCCGGACGCATCGATGGTGTGCTGGCCGACAACTTCGTGCAGTACGAGTGGCTGCAGAGCGATGCTGGCGCCAACTTCGAGTTCAAGGGTGAGCCGGTCTTCGACAACGACCAGATTGGTATCGCTGTGCGCAAGGGTGATCCGCTGCGTGAGCGTCTGAACAAAGCGTTGCAGGAAATCCTCGAAGACGGAACCTACGAGCAGATCAACGCCAAGTACTTCCCCTTCAGCATTTACTGATCCGGCTGGCCGGGCCTGACGGCCCGGCCGTTCTGACGAGCGCCCATGTTCGATTTACACGGCTTTGGTCCGGCCCTGCTTGACGGGACCTGGATGACCATTCGTTTGTCCCTGGCAGCGGTTGCCCTGGGCCTGGTACTAGGCCTGCTCGGGGCTAGCGCCAAGATTTCCGACAAGATGCTGCTGCGTGGCCTGGGTGGCTTTTACACCTCGGTGGTACGCGGCGTGCCAGAAACCCTCTGGGTTCTGATGGCCTACTTCGGCACAGTATCGTCGCTGAACTGGCTAGGTAGCCATTTCGGCAATCCGGAATTCAGCTTCAGCCCCTTCGTAGCCGGCACCCTGGCCCTTGGCCTGTGTTTTGGTGCCTACGCTACCGAGGTGTTCCGCGGTGCGCTGCTGTCGATTCCGCCTGGGCAGAAGGAAGCCGGGCTGGCGCTGGGCATGTCGAATCTGCGCATTTTCTGGCGCATCACTCTGCCGCAACTGTGGCGGGTCGCGTTACCAGGACTGGGCAACCTGTATCTGATCCTGCTCAAGGATACCGCGCTGGTTTCGCTGATTACGCTCAATGAACTGATGCGTCAGGCGCGGATTGCCGGGCAGGCGACCCGTGAGCCCTTTACCTTCTTCTTTGCCGCCGCGCTGATCTATCTGGCGCTGACGGTGGTTATCATGATTGCGCTGCACTGGTTCGAGCGTCGCGCCAACCGTGGCTTTGCGAGGACTGAGCTATGAGCTGGCTGGAGCGTTGGGAACTGGTCGTGCGCTGGTGGCCGCAGCTGTGGAGCGGCGCCCTGATGACCCTGGAGCTGGTCGGCCTGGCGGTGGTGCTGGGGCTGGTTTTGGCCATCCCGTTAGGGCTGGCGCGGGCCTCGCGGCACTGGTACGTGCGCGTGCTGCCCTACAGCTATATCTTTTTCTTCCGTGGCACGCCGCTACTGCTGCAACTGTTTCTGGTCTATTACGGCCTGTCGCAGTTCGAGGCCGTGCGTCAGAGCATATTCTGGCCCTACCTGCGTGAGCCCTACTGGTGTGCGCTGATCACCATGACCCTGCACACCACCGCCTACATCGCGGAAATCCTGCGTGGCGCGATTCAGGCCGTGCCGCCGGGCGAGGTCGAGGCGGCGCGGGCACTGGGCATGTCGCGGCGCCAGGCGCTGCAGTACATCATCCTGCCGCGCGCCATCCGCATCGGCCTGCCAGCCTACGGCAACGAAGTGATCCTGATGCTCAAGGCCAGCGCGGTGGTCTACATGATCACCCTGATGGACATCATGGGTACCGTCCAGACCATCAATTCGCGGACTTACCAGTACGAGCTGTTCTATCTGGTCGCCGGCCTGATGTATCTGGCCATCACCCTGGCCTTCACCCAGGTGTTCAAGTTGGTTGAGCGCTGGCTGAAAGTGGACGCCAGTCGCCGGCGCTAAGATCTCATGGACTTTGCGGCCCGGTTTGCCGCACTGGACGCCTGGCTGTGTGAGCACCAGGCGCTCTGGCGGGCCAAACCCTTCACCCAACTGACCCTGTCCTGGGAAGCTGACTGGCCGGCATTGGCCGCCTGGCTTCGTGCGCGCAGCCTGGAACAGGCCGAGCGCGAACACAATCAGCCCTGGCAGTTGCCGGCACCAGCGCCCTTTCCTGATTGGGCTGCCCAGGCCCAGGCCCTGAGTGCGGTCGAAGACTGGAGCGACACTGTTGTGGCCGAGTTGCCGGAATTGCTGTCCCGGCATATCCCCGGGCGCAAATGGCAGCAAATCACGCGGTTTGCCGCTGCCAGTCGGCAGCGCTGGCAGCGCTCGCCCAGCCACTGGCTTGACTGGTGCGCCGGTAAAGGTCATTTGGGCCGGTTGCTGGCCTGGCAGAGCTCGCTGCCGCTGACCTGCCTGGAACGAGATCCCCAGCTCAATCTCAGTGGCGCGGCTATGAGCCGGCAGCAGGGCATTGCTGCCCGGCATCTGGATGCCGACGTACTGCAACCGGCAGCCTGGCAGCAGCTGCGCCCCGAGCACAGTCTGCTGGCACTGCACGCCTGCGGTGAACTGCACATGACGCTGCTGCGCGAAGGGGCGGCGCGCGGCTGTGCTCAACTGGCGATCTCTCCCTGCTGCTACAACCGCATCAGCAGCCACGAATACCAACCCATGTCGCAACGAGCGGCCCGCTCGACCTTGCGCCTGAGCGAAGAGGACCTGCGCCTGCCGCTACAGGAAACCGTGACCTCGGGCCAGCGAGTGCGGCGTCTGCGTGATCAGTCCATGGCCTGGCGCCTGGCCTTCGACCTCTGGCAGCGTCAGGCCCGCGGGCTAGACAGCTATCTCAGTACGCCCTCGCGCCCGGAGAGCGCCCTTAATCAAGGCTTTGAGGCTTTTTGCCGTGACATGGCGGCACATCACCAACTCGAGCTGCAGTCGCCGGCATGCTGGGCTGAGCTAGAACAGCAGGGCTGGCGACGGCTGGCCGTGGTGCGCAACCTTGAATTGGTGCGGGCACTGTTTCGTCGACCGCTGGAAATCTGGCTGCTGCTCGACCGGGTGCTGTTTCTTCAGGAGCAGGGCTATCAGGTGCAACTGGGCCAGTTCTGTCTGCCAGAGCTGACTCCGCGCAATCTGCTGATTGTTGCCGAGCGCAACTAAGCGCTTGCCAACATCCTATCACCACACTTCCCACGGCTTGCGCACAGGGTTATCCACAGGGATGGCTGGGTTGTGGTTATCCACGCTTGCTGTGCATAACTGTGTGGGTGACGTCTTGGTAACCTCGTAAAAGCCATATATTACAAGGCTTTCAGCGCTTTGATTGAAAATTGATCTTTGTTGATAGAGTAGAAAAAACAAGGGGTTGAGAGGCCTTTGTCAAGCGCTTCCAGAGAAATCATTCACAACCTTGGTATGGTTGTGCACAGCCTTTTGCTGTCGCAGAAAACCGGTCTGTGGCTTTACACCGACCGCAGTCCCTATATAATGCATCCCGCGCCGGTATAGCTCAGCTGGTAGAGCAACTGACTTGTAATCAGTAGGTCCCGGGTTCGACTCCTGGTGCCGGCACCATAACTCCAAACAAAACAGCGCCCGCAGGCGCTGTTTTGTTTTATACCGCAGAGGTTTTCCTCTGCCTTTAGCGCGCCCGCCGAATCGTCTTCTTCAATTCTTCCGGGGTAATCGACCCGACAATATTCACCCCACTGCCCGGCAACGGCTGGCGCAGGATGTTGCCCTTGATCTTGCCGATCACGTGCATCTCGCAGGGCTTGCAGTCGAACTTCAGGGTCAGTTCTTCGTTGTCGTGCACCAGCTTCATCGGCTTGGCGTTGCTGCGCACGCCGATCACGCCCTTGGCCTGTTTCGGGCACAGGTTGAAGGAGAAGCGCAGGCAGTGCTTGGTGATCATCACCGGCACCTCGCCCAGCTCCTCGTGGGCCTCGAAGGCGGCGTCGATCAGCTCGACGCCGAAGCGCTGGTAGAAGGCCCGCGCTTTATGGTTGTAAACGTTGGCCAGAAAGCTCAGGTGCGATTCCGGGTAGATCGGTGGCGGTTCGCTTACGGCTTTGCGACCACCACGCGGGTGGGCGCTCAGGCGGGCGGAGTCCAGTTGCTCAATCACCGTGCGGCGCAGCGCCTTGAGGCGTGATAGCGGCACGAAGGGCAATTGTGCCAGCGCCAGCTCGATACCCTCACAGTGGTACAGGGTGTTGCCCAGCTGGGTCAGCAAATCCTCGATCTGGCTGCGCGCGCGCTCGGCGTTCTGTGCTGCCTCAAAGGGACCTTCCAGGGTCTGGCTGACCGTCACTCCGTCTTCGCTATGAGCGCTCAGCAGCAGGGCATTGGCGTCGCCGCCAAGTACCCAGTGCAGGCTAACCCGGCGCTCGGCTGAGGGTTTCAGTAGCGCCTGCTGCCAGTTGTGGTCGAGGTTGCGGCTCAGGGTCTGACCGGGGCGGGCACGGTGCAGCGCTTCGGGCAGTTCGTTGGGTTCGATGCGGTAGTGCCAGCGCGGCTGGCCGTCCTCGTCCTGGTGCTGGCTGAGCAGCTCGGCGATATTGGCGCGAAAGCCGACCACCTCGCGCTTGACCAGCACATTGAGGCCGTCGCCGTTGTTCAGCGGCTCCTGGCTGCTGACCAGCAGGTCGGTCTTGCGCACCTGTTGCAGCTCGCCGACCGGCAGACCGGTGAAGGTCGGGGTGTCGAAGGCGCCGATATCGAGTTTGCGCGCATTGACGAAATAATCGGTGCTGCCGCGGTGGAAGGTCTTGTCCGGGTCGGGGATGAAGAAGTGCTGACTGCGGCCACTGGAGGCGCGGGCCAGATGCGGGCGCTCGGCCAACACCGCATCCAGCTGCTGGCGGTACCAGGCGGTGATGTTCTTCACATAGCCGACATCCTTGTAGCGGCCCTCAATCTTGAACGAGCGGATGCCGGCATCCACCAGCGCGCCGAGGTTGGCGGTCTGGTTGTTGTCCTTCATCGACAGCAGGTGCTTTTCATAGGCGATAACGCCGCCGTGTTCGTCGGTCAGGGTGTAGGGCAGGCGGCAGGCCTGTGAGCAGTCGCCGCGGTTGGCGCTGCGCCCGGTTTGCGCGTGGGAGATGTTGCACTGGCCGGAAAAGGCCACGCATAGCGCGCCGTGAACGAAGAATTCCAGCGGGGTGTCGACTGCCTCATGGATGGCGCGAATCTGTTGCAGGCTCAGCTCGCGCGCTAGCACCAGTTGGGAAAAGCCGGCTTGCCCCAAAAACTTGGCTTTTTCCAGGCTGCGGATATCACACTGGGTGCTGGCGTGGATCTCGATCGGCGGGATGTCCAGCTCCATCACCCCCATGTCCTGTACGATCAGTGCATCGACCCCGGCATCGTACAACTGGTGAATCAGCTGGCGTGCTGGCTCCAGTTCGTCGTCATGCAGGATGGTGTTGAGGGTAACGAACACCCGCGCGTGGTACTGGTGGGCAAAGAGCACCAGTGCGGCAATGTCGGCGACGCTGTTGGCGGCGTTGTGCCGTGCACCAAAGCCGGGCCCGCCGATATACACCGCATCGGCCCCATGCAGGATGGCCTCGCGGGCGATGTCGGCATCACGCGCCGGGCTGAGCAGTTCGATGTGGTGAGCGGGCAGGGACATGGCAATAACCGTAGGCTGGCAAAGCGCGCATTGTAGCCTTGGAGTCCTGTCGCTGCATTATTGTGGTGATGATTGGTTGATCTGCGGAGTGAGGCTTCTTTGGGTTTTGGGACAGAGAGGGACCACCGGTCTGGTTGCGACCGGTGGTTTGTTCAATGATGCATACCTAGCGCTTGCTCTCAAACTTATTGAGCGAGCCAGATCTCCGAACATCGGTGCGTCGTATCGAATAGTGCGGCAGAGAGCTCATTGAGATCGTCCGGGTTGAGATTCAACAATCGTTCGCCACTGCTTGGTATGAACTCAGGCCAGAGGGGGGCATTTTCTGCGCCGAGCTCACCATTATGGTTTTTAGCAAAAGCTGTCCAATAGTCGATCATTGCTTGAGCCAGAGCCAACTGTTCACTGGTCAAGGTCTCGCTCAGTTCCGTCAGCAGGTCGCGATCCGCGAACAGATAGGTCAGCTCGAAGGCATGGGCTGCGCCATAGTCGAAATCCGGTACCTCAGGTAACAAGGGCGGAGCGTTACGATCGCTGAACTCATAGGCAAAGGTCGTGACGTGCTCAGCGATCTGCCGGATTTGCTGCAGGCTGTTGCAGGCAAACACCGCATCGGTTCCCAGAGCGCTTAGGGCATAGGGAACACCGCCATAAGTCTCTGGTGGATAGGCTGCTGCCAACAGGTCGGCTGTAGCGCTGTCTGCTCCGGTGGATGCCCGGATCAGGGTTGAATAGGTGAGCTCGTTGACGGGGATCCCACGAAGCAGGGCAACGCCGACATAAAATCGCCATTCGTCAAGGTTGCTGCCAATCAAGACTGGCTTTGCGTTGAATTGGCCACTGGCCAATGCGCTTTGAATCGATTGGGGCAGGGTGTCCGTGTCGGTGACCGGCAAGAAGCTGATTGGTATCAGGCCAAAGTTCAGAGGGCCGCCGTTTGCTTTGGCATCTTGCTGCGCTTGCAATATGTCTTCTGGGGTCAGGCTTCTCAGGCAGTTGGCTGTATCAACTTCACAGCCAGCCAGAGCTGCCACCTCTGCGCCGAGAGTTTCTGCTTGCTGCAGGCTGCGCTGTGCAGGCATATACGACCCACTCTGGATGATGGCTTTGTCAAACAGAGTTGCTGATGCAGGTGAAACCAGGTGCGACAGGACGGCATGGCCGCCAGCGGACTCGCCAAATATGGTGATATTTTCAGCGTCGCCTCCGAATTCGGCAATATTGGCGCGTACCCAGGCAAGAGCGGCTTGCTGGTCCATCAGGCCGTAATTGCCAGATTCTCCAGACTCTGCACTCAAGTCTGCATGAGCCATGAAACCCAGCAGGCCAAGGCGGTAATTCAACGTAACTACGGTGACGCCATTTTCAACAAGTCGTTCGGGATTATAGGCCGCTCCGCCTGACCCTGTTTCAAAGGCACCCCCATGGATCCAGACCATGACCGGGTGGCTGCCGTTGAGATCTGGAGTGTAGATATTCAGAAACAGGCAGTCTTCGCTAAAGGGGCCTTGCTCAAACAGGCCCGGATTCTGTGGACAGTCTGGACCAAAGCGGTCTGCGACCAGTACCGCGTTGCCTCTGTCCGCTGCTGGTATAGGAGCAGAAAAGCGCATGTCCCCGATTGGGGGGGCAGCATATGGGATGCCCTTGAAACTGAGCAAACCATTCTCATCAACCCCCTGTACCGGGCCTTGTTCTGTTTGAACGACAAATGAGACAGGATTGGTTGGCGCTGAGCTGCTGCCTGAGCCTGACAGACAGCCACTCAGTGCTATGGAAAGCAGTGGGACGGTAAAGAGTCCGCGTAGAGAAAGCTGAGAGCGTGTTGTTCGCATTTTTGCGTCTCGACTAGAGCCTGCAGTAAATTGGTTTTCTGCAAGTACGGTTTTTGTTATGAATCACTTGTTGCCATGACCATCGGTCAAGGTGTCGCTAGAGATTTTCACGACTGATGTTTGAGTGTTTTGTACGCGATCAGACACAAGGGGTAAGTTATGCAAAGCCAGCCAGTCGAAGCCCTTGATGTCACAGGGGTGCTTAATGGCAATGCCTGGTTTGCCGGGCTACCTGATGAGTTGAGAAACTGGCTTGTTGCTCACTCCCGTCTTTTCAGTCTGGCTGCTGGAGAGCGACTCTTTGCACGGGGTGATGCGCCTGATGGCCTTTATTGTGTAGGTTCAGGTCTGCTTCGGTTGACGGGTATTACGGAGGGCGGGCAAGAAGCCATTCTGGCAGTAGTGGGGGCGCCGCATTGGTTCGGTGAGATCGCTCTGTTCGACAATGCACCCAGAACCCATGATGCCTGGGCGGAAACAGATGTGGTTCTGGTGCATGTTCCACAAAAAGAGTTGGCAAGACTCCTGACGGAGAAGCCGACCTATTGGCAAATATTTGGTCAGTTGTTAACGCAAAAGTTGCGTTCCGCCTTTGTTCTTATGGAAGACCTGCTCCTATTGGCCCCACAACCCCGCGTCGCCCGGCGTCTCGCCTTGATGGCGACCGGCTATGACACGTTGCAAGGGCGCAGCCGGCGGATTCTTAGAGTGACCCAAGAGCAGCTGGCCTCGATGCTGGCTCTTTCCAGACAAACGGTTAACCTGGCATTGCGTGAGTTGGAGGCGGCCGGCCTGATTCGTCGTTTGCGCGGAGCTGTAGAGATCCTGGATCTGAGCCGCTTGCAGCAGTCCGTTAGAGTATTGTGAGGCTCCCGGGCTGCTCTTTCTGCCAAGGCTGGTAGCAGCCCGGATTGCTCAGCCAATCGAACCAAGTTGCCGCAACTGCTCCAGCACTTGTGCATGCAGGGCTGGATCGCCACAGGCAATCACCCGACCACCGTGTTGGGCATCGCCGCCCTCCCAGGTGGTCATGCGCCCGCCAGCGCCCTCAACGATTGGAATCAAGGCCTGTACGTCATAGGGTTGCAGGCTGGCTTCCATGACCACGTCAACCAGGCCGGCGGCCAGCATGCAGTAGGCGTAGCAGTCGCCGCCAAAGCGCAGCAACTGAACCTGATCGGCAATGTGCTGGAAGGCCTCCTGCTCGGCGGCGCTGGTGAACATATCCGGCGTGGTGCACATCAGCCGGGCCTGGGCCAGTGACGGGCAGGTGCGGGTGCGCAGTGGCTGGCCATTGAGCCAGGCGGCCTGGCCATTGCCACTGAAGCGCTCGCCGGTATGTGGCTGGTTCATGATGCCCAGGCGCGGACGCTGGCCGTCGTTGAGGGCGATCAGGGTGCCCCACAGTGGCAGGCCGGTAATGAATGCGCGGGTGCCGTCGATCGGGTCGAGTACCCAGGTCAGAGGGGAGCTGCCCCGGAACGACTCCTCCTCTTCACCCAGGATCCCGTGCTCGGGATAGTGTTGCTGGATTAACTCGCGCATGGCCCGCTCAGCAGCCTGATCGGCGACGGTAACCGGGTCATAGAGATCAGCCCCCTTGTCGGTTACCGCCAGCGGGGCACGAAAGTGCGGGCGGATCGCATCGGCTGCGGCGTCGGCCAACTGACCGGCGAAGGCGAGATAAGGTGTGAGTTGTTCTTGGCTCAACGACATGAAGGAGGTCCTGTGATCAAGGGGCCTGCCGATTATACGAGCTGTTGCTGGCAGGTGGTACGGGCCAGGAAATGAATGCATGATGGCCGTTTGTAATTACGGTGTCATCTTGGTCGACCACCATGCTGCCGAGCCACATACCCGCTTTATGGATGGACATGCATGCGCAGTCGTTTGCCTGTTTCACCTGGCATTATCCAGACAGTCCTGCTTGCGCTGGGGTTGCTGATTATCGTACTGGTCTGGATGCATTACCTGATGCTCGACCAGCGCGCGCGTGAGCAAAGCCTGGACTGGAAAGCGGCTGAGCACCTCAATCTGGCAGTCATTATTGCCGAAAATCTGAAACAGATAACCGACCGTGCCCGGGCTCTTGGTTCAGAGGCGGCGCGCTCTGGCGTTATCGATGCGGGCCGGGCGCGTCCGCTGGCGGTATTGCTGGCCAGCGACCCGGTATTCAATCGTCTGGTTGCATTTAATTCCGAGGGTGAGTTGTTGTTTGCCAGCCATGATCAAGGTCCCGAAGTGTTGGCTTCTGACTGGCGTGAGCAGTTGCAGGCTCACCGCAGTGAGTTCGGCTTGGCTCCCTTCCTGTTGGCCGCGGAGCCAGATGCCGCGTTGAGACCGAGCTGGCGCTTGCCGATCCTGTTGCCGGTTGCTGATACGAGCAGTCAGCGTCTGGAGATGTTATTGCTGATTGAACTGGACATCGGTTATCTGGCCAGTCTTTACCAGCATCTGGATTTGGGGCGTACGGGGTTTATTCGTCTGCTGGATGGCGCGGGCAACGAGCGTATGCGGGCTGATTCAAGCGGGGTGCAATTTGCCGTTTCGCGTCTGCAACCGGCATTACCGGCGCGTGGTTCGCTGCAAGGACAGTTCTCCACGATTCTTGGCGGGCTTGGGTACCAGAGCATGTATCGGCGTATGCCACAGCATGGCTTTACGGTAATGGTCAGCCAGTCGCAAGCTGAAATTCTCGCGCCAGTCGAGGCCGCTGTGGCGCGCCAGCGCTGGTTGAGTCTGCTGATCAGCTTGGTCATCGTCGGCTCTCTGCTCTGGCTACTACGTATGCTGCGTACTCAACAGATTGCCTATCAGGCCCTCCAGGCTTCGGCGGCAGAGAACCGGCGATTGATCGAACGGTTGGAGAAGGAACACGACCGTAGCAGCCGGGCAGCCTCGACAGATCATCTTAGTGGCCTGTTCAATCGTCGTCAGTTCATTCAGGTGGCTGCTGAGATTCTGGCTCAGCAGCGCAGTCGCAGGCGTTTGCTGGCGGTACTGTTCATTGATCTTGACCGTTTCAAGTCGATCAATGACACACTTGGTCACCGCATTGGTGATCTGTTGCTGCAGGCGGTTGCCGGGCGTATTCAGCGGCTGTTGGAGCCTGGAGATCAGGCTGCCCGTTTTGGTGGTGACGAGTTCGTTGTGCTACTGGCGGGCGGGCGCACCGAGCTGCAGATCGACCAGTGGGTGGCGGCACTTACCGAACGCCTGTCATCGACCTATCAGCTTGACGATATCGAGTTGAACACCAGCCCGAGCATAGGAATCGCCATTTGTCCGCGTGACGCCCAGGACGTCGATGGTCTGATTCGCAACGCCGACGCTGCGATGTACTCGGCCAAACGTGCAGGGCGCGGCCGTTACCGTTTTTATGACGCCTCGCTCAATACCGGCAATGTCGAGGCATTTCATCTTGAGCAGGGCTTTGCCGAGGCGTTGCGCTCTCATCAGTTTGTGCTGCAGTTCCAGCCACTGGTGCATTTGGATAGTGGCCGTATCGACGGCTATGAGGCTCTTGTGCGCTGGCGGCATCCACACTATGGCCTGCTTTACCCTGACCGCTTTATCGCAGTAGCTGAGCGCAGCGGATTCATTGTGTCTCTGGGGCAGGAGGTTTTGCGTCTGGCCTGTGAACAACTGGCGCAGTGGCACGAGGCAGGGCTGGAGACGTCGGTAGCGGTCAATGTTTCAGCATTGCAACTGGCGCAGCCGGAGTTTGCTGATACGGTGCTGGAGCTGCTTGCTGGCCTGTCCTTGCCCGCACAGAGACTGGAGTTGGAGATTACCGAAACCGCGATTCTGCAGCGCGAAAGCCCGGCGCTGGACAACCTGCACCGGTTGCGTGCGGCAGGGATTGGCGTGAGTCTGGATGATTTTGGTCAGGGCTACGCTGGCTTTGCCCATTTGCAGGCATTGCCGTTGACCCGGCTGAAAATCGACCGCAGCCTGATTGCGCAGTTATCCAATAGCCATGATGACAGCCTGATTGTTTCAACCACGATCATCCTGGCCAAACGCCTGAAGTTGCAGGTGGTAGCTGAGGGAGTGGAAACTCGCGAGCAGCGGGTGCATCTGCGTCTGGCTGGTTGCGACCTGGCCCAGGGGTATCACTTCAGCCGGCCCATGGATGCCGAGGCTGTGCCAGCCTTTGAGCAAGGTTTCAACGCTGAAAAGGTAAAGGTGCCGTCATGACCCGAATGTTGTTCTGTATGTTCTGGTTGTGTCTGGTGGGGCCAGCTTCTGCTGAGTCTCGGTGTGCGCAGGACAGCCTGCATCTGGCAATGATTCCAAAGAAGGACATTGATCGTCAGATCACCGAGTACCAGCCGCTGATTACTCTGCTTGGCCAGGAGTTGAGTCTGCCTGTACGGGTTTTTCGTGCCACTTCCTATGAAAGCGTGATTGATGCCGTGGTATCTGGTGGTGTCGATCTGGCCGTGCTTGGTCCAGCGTCCTACGCTTTGGCCTGGGCACGTAACCCTGATATTGAGGCCTTCGCTTCGCTAACCCTGCATCAGGGGTACTTTACGCCCGCCGGCGGTTATTATCAGGCCCTGTTACTGGTGCGCAGCGACAGTGGTATCGATGGCTTATCGCAAACACGCGGTTTGCGGGTGGCGTTGAACGACCCGGCCAGTACCTCTGGAGCGCTTATTCCCAATCGCGAGTTTCCTTATGCTACCGGGGTTGGGCTCGCCCGCTTTTTCGGCACTCAGGTATATACCGGCTCTCATGACAAGTCGCTGGATGCACTGCTGGCCGGGCGAGTAGATGCGGCTTTTGTTTCTAGCGCGCGGGCTGACGAGTATCTGCGCAGGGGTTTGCTTGATGAACATACCCTGCGGGTGCTGTGGTCCTCACAGCCTATCCACTATGACCCCTTTGTGTTTCGGGCTGGCTTGTGTGAGGAACTGAAGCAACCGATTCGGGAGCTGTTGTTGAGCGCCAACCCGGCTTTGAGCGGGTTTCTCGCCAGCCAACAGGCTGCAGCGCTGACAACCGTGAGTCATGAAGACTATCTGCCGCTAATCCAGTTACTGGCTGAGGAATGACAGGCGGCTCAGGCTGACGGGCTGGTTGCTGGAAGACGGCGGCTGCGCAACGTCTGTCCATCAGAGCAGTAGTTGAAAATGATTCTCAATAAAAATAAGATGGCGGATCACCATCAGCCCAACGGCAAGGAAGTTCTGTGCCTGACCTGGATCTCAAGGAGCTTTTCCAGAAGCACGCCAAGGCCGTGCAGGGGCTGTTGCTCAAGCGCAGCCGCGATCCCCAGCTGGCTGCCGATCTGACCCAGGAAAGCTTTGTGCGCCTGGCTGAGCAGGCTCGCCGCGAGCCCATCGACAATGGCAGCGCCTATCTCTACCGTACGGCCCAGAATCTGCTGGTCGATCATTTGCGCCAACAGCAGCGGCGACGTACCGACACTCAACCGCATGACATGCTGGCAGAAATCGAAGACGAAAGTCCGGATCTGGAGCGCCAGCTTCAGGCTCGCCAGCGTTTGACGCTGATGCGCCAGGCCATTGCTGAATTGCCGTTGCGGACCCGCCAGATCTTCGAGTTGAATCGCCTGCAAGGACTTACCTATGCTGAGGTTGCCGAGCGTCTGGGCATATCGGACAGCTCAGTCCAGAAGCATCTTGCCAAGGCATTGGCCCATGTGATGGCCCGGCTAGAGGATGAATAACTCGTGTTACCGGAGAGCCGTCACCGAAACGTCTTAACTATATCGATAACGACACTACGAGATATTCCGTGATTCGCCAAAGTGAGCATCAACACATGCGTCAGGAAGCCGTCGAGTGGGCTATTCGCCTGGGGGCGGGGGAGCTGTCTGCGGCGGACCGTATCGCGTTGTCGAACTGGTTGGCCGCTGACGATCAGCGGCATGAAATGCTGACCCGTGCCTGCCTGACCTGGCAGGCGTTGGCCGAGATCGAACCGCAGCCGGTAGTGCCGGCAAGGCGGAAAATGCGCCTTGGGCCTGCGCGCGAAGGGTGCAGACGTATTCGGCTGCGACGTTGGGCAGCGGCTGCCATGGTTCTGCTGATGCTGGGTGTTGGTGGTTGGCGTGGGTCTGACTGGCGAGTGCAGATGCAGGCAGACTATCTGACCGCGGTTGGTGAGCTGAATCGCTGGGAGTTGCCGGATGGCAGTGTTGTAGAGCTGGATGCTCATTCGGCGCTGGCGCTGCAGTTCGATCAACAGCAACGCCGGGTGCAGTTGCTGCGCGGGACGGCCTATTTCGATGTGGCGCCGCAGACTGCGCAAGAACCCAGACCCTTCATTGTTGATGCTGGCGGGGCGCAGAATCAGGCTTTGGGGACCGCCTTCGTCGTAGGCCTGGAGTCGCCAGGCGCCTGGATGGGGGTTCTTGAGCACAGTGTGGGAGTCAGTCTCAAGACTAATCCGCTCGCGCATGAGCGTGCATTGGTGGTCAGCGAGGGGCAAAGCGTGCGTTACGACGTCGAGCACGGCATTCGTTGGGTCGAGGAGCTGGATGTCCAGCGTGCTACGGCCTGGCGTCGAGGAATGCTGGTGTTCGAGCGCCAACCGCTGTCCGAGGTGGTGGCGGTGCTCGAGCGCTATCGGGGTGGGCGGATCTGGATCACCGATAGCGAGCTGTCCCAGCGCGAGGTCAGTGCGGTAGTGCGTCTCGATAGCCTGGATCAGGCGGTTGCGGGGCTGATCACCGAACTGGGCGCCCGGCGTCTCGACCTGCCGGGCGTCATCTGGTTGTTTTAGCCGCTCGGTTGCGAGCGGATCGAAAAAAATCTTCCTGACATTACTGAGTTTCCCTCCCTTACTCGTCTCACTTGTTGAGAGTGATTTGCATTGGCGTTTCGCTCGATAACCACAAGCAGATCAACCTGAGCGAGCAATGAGTGGGGGAGAATGAAACAGCAGCATGGAAAAGTGGGCTACAGGCGACTGGCCCTGAGTCTGGTGGTTGGCAGTTGTTTCGGCTGTCTGGGCGTATCGCCGCTATGGGCGGTGGAGTCGTCAGATGTCGCCAGCACAGCCCCGGCAGCCCTGGTCGACTTCAATATACCGGCCCAGTCTTTGGAGTCAGCGGTATTGATGTTTGCCGAGCAGGCCGGGATGCAGGTGATTTTCGACAGTCAGCGACTGTCGGGTTTGCAGGGCAATGCTGTCCGGGGACGCTTTGGCATTGAGCAGGGGTTGCAGCAACTGCTGGGCAGTGCGCCGGTTGTCTATCGTCTGGACGGCGCCCGGCAGGTGACCTTGAGTCGCCAGGCTGGCTCGGCTGCTGCCGCGGGCACCACTGAGTTGGCGGCGGTGACGGTGCTGGGGCAGCGCCTGTCCGAACGGCAAGAACTGTATCGCACTCCTGGTGCCGTTGCGGTGATCGACCGCGAGCAGATTGACCGCAATCCGCCTCGACATGCGGCCGATATGCTTGAAGAAACCGCCGGAGTGTACACCGCTGTAAGCCAGCAGGATCCGGGGCTGTCGGTCAATATCCGGGGCATTCAGGACTATGGCAGGGTCAACATGTCAGTTGATGGCATGCGCCAGAATTTTCAGCAGAGTGGCCACCAGCAGCGCAATGGCACCATGTACGTCGACCCCGAACTGCTTGGTGGGGTGACCATCGAGAAGGGGGCGACCTCTGGGATGGGAGGGGCCGGGGTGATCGGTGGTGTCGCTGACTTCCGTACTCTGGACGCACGCGACTTCATTCACGAAGGCAAAGAGTTTGGCGGCCGGGTTCGCGCCACCAGCGGTCTCGGTGGCTATGCCAACGGTACCCATTTCATCGGCAGTGGTGTCTTCGCCTTGGGCAATGAGATCGGCGACATATTGATTGCGGTCAGCGAACGACATCTGGGCGATTTCGATCCCGGCACCCATGGCAGCATCGGCGAGTTGCGGACGGGCTCGGCCTTTAATCCGGGAGTGGAAGATCGCCTCAAGAACTCCACCGTTGACTACAGCGGCTACACCATGCGTTCGCGCCTAGCCAAGCTGGGTCTGAACCTGCCGCACGATCAGCGCGTACAACTGAGTTACCTGCGCACCCAGGTGTCCTCCGACGACGCCAACATGATGGACGTCGATAACGAGGACCTCTGGGAAAAACTGGGCGACAGCAATGTCGTCTCGCAGAACTTCGCGCTGGATTACCGTCATGCGCCGGACGACCCGCTGCTGGATTTCAAGGCCAAGCTTTACTACGTCGACACCCGTAACGATCAGAGCAACCTGGCTCGGGGCAGTGCCCAGGGTTATGACGCTACCTACAAGACCATCACCTATGGCCTGCAGGTCGAAAACACCTCGACCTTCACCCTAGGCGAGGCCTCCATCCTCAAGGCCAACTACGGGCTGGAGGCTTTCCACGACAAGGTCAGTCCGGATTCCAACCAGGCCGTTTCCAGCAGTTCGGCGGTGGATTATCCCTCCGCCGAAGGCTTGACCCCGTCGGGAACGCGGACGATTGCCAGCCTGTTCACGCGCCTGGACTATGAATACGACAACTGGCTCACCCTGAACGCCGGCCTGCGTTACGACCGTTATCGCCTGCGCGGCGAAACCGGCATGAACACCCGTACCTTCATCCTCGGCACCACCCAGCAGACCAACGAGCCCCTGCTCTTCGACGTCGAGCGAGAAGAGGGCCGCTTCTCGCCTACCTTCGGCATCGCGGTGAAGCCCGGCCTCGACTGGCTGCAGCTGTTCGCCAGCTATGGCAAGGGCTGGCGACCGCCGGCGGTCACCGAGACCCTGGTCACCGGTAGCCACTCCACCGGCTCGTCCACCATATACCCCAATCCCTACCTGAAAGCGGAGCGTTCCAGTGCCTGGGAGGCAGGCTTCAATATCTTCAAGCAAGGCTTGCTCACCCGCGAGGATCGCCTGGGCATCAAGGTCGCCTATTTCGATACCAAAATCGATGACTTCATGTTCATGGGCTACGGCCTGAGGCGGCCCGGCTACCAGCCGATCGCGACCATCGGCACGGCCGCCTACGTCAATAACCTGGAGACCACTCGCTTCCGGGGAGTGGAGTACAGTCTCGACTACGACGCGGGCAGCTACTACGGCAATCTCAGTTACACCCATATGATCGGCAGCAACGACTATTGCAAGCGTGTCACCTGGCTGGGTGGGTCGATGGATGCGGTCTCTGCCGGCCCCCGTCAGCCGATCACCGAGATGGTGCCAAACGAACTCAACAATCAGCAGATCAGCTGTGGCGGCGGCATCATGGGCACAGCCGAGCATATGCCTATGGATCGCGGCAGCCTGACCTTCGGCACCCGCCTGCTGGATCGCAAGCTGGATCTCGGCGTTCGCGCCCGCTACAGCGCAGGCTACTACCTGACGGTCAACGACGATGAAAGGGTGGATATGACTTACCCCGCCGACTGGAAGCCTTACACCGTCTACGACCTGTTCGGCAGCTACAAGGCCACCGATGCACTCACTCTGCGCCTGGCGGTGGAGAACGTCACCGACAAGGCCTATCTGGTGCCGCTAGGTGACGTGCTGGCCTTCACCCTGGGGCGTGGTCGCACCGTACAGGGTACCTTGGAATACACCTTTTGAGCAGGACGACCCTTTTGCCCTTGCTGGGCAAAACCGCAGTCTGTACGGGCTGCGGCAATCATGTGAAACCTTCGTTGGAGAAATAACATGAGTCTTTCCATTACCTACAGCGCCACCTACAGCGGCTGGACCATCAGCGACTACCTGGCCGACTGGACCGGCTATTTCGGTGATGCCAATCACCGTGAAGGTGAGGTCGAGGATGGTGTCAACACGGGTGGTTTCTACCCGGGCAGCCTCAGCGGTACTCAGTACGCTTTGACCAGCCCGAACAGCGACGCCGGCTTCATCGCCGAAGGCGACCTGAGCTACACGTTGTTCGCGAATCCGGCCCATACGCTCTATGGCGAGCTGGATAGCATTTCCCTGGGCAGCAAACTGATCACGGGTAGCTCTGGCTTTGAGTTTACCTCTGGTTATGAAGAGGTCACATTTAGCGGCTTCGATCTCTACAGCGCCCAGAGCGAAGGCCATTCCGGTATCGTCCATCAAGTGGTCTACGGCCTGATGTCCGGTGATGCTACGGCCCTGGAAGGCGTGCTCAACGACCTGCTGGACGACTACGGCGTCTCCACTGCCGACACCTTCGACGTCGTCGCCGCCGCCCTGGCTGCCGGCCCGTTGAGCACCGCTTCGGCCGAACTGGTCGGTGTGCCGGAGCTGGTCGACGACCTGGCCCTGGCGGCCTGATCTTCGGGTAATGAAAAAGGCGGAGGGGAGATCGCTCTCCCGGCCGCCGGCAACGACCGCCGTGGTGCTGGCCTGAACAACTCGCGCCACGGTGGTCGCACCAATTCTCGACAAGTGCTGCCCGCTGCGTCAATCACCGCGGGCGGCGCTTCTGGGGCGCACAGCATGCAACCTTCCAACGAAATCCTCGCTGCACTGGCGGCTTGCCGGCGCGGCTTCGTCAGCGTCGGCGTCTTCAGCGCGGTGATCAACCTGCTGATGCTGGCCCCGGCGCTGTACATGCTGCAGGTTTACGACCGTGTGCTGGCTTCGGGCAACCACATGACCCTGGCCATGCTGACCCTGATGGTACTTGGCCTGTACGCCTTCATGGGCCTGCTGGAGTGGGTACGCAGTCTGGTGGTGATTCGCCTTGGCGCGCAGATCGACCAGCAGCTTGGCGCACGCATCTATGACGCCACCTTCGATGCCAGCCTACGCGTCGGTCGTGGCAGCAACGCCCAGCCGCTGAACGACCTGACCAGTCTGCGCCAGTTCGCCACCGGCAACGCCCTGTTCGCCCTGTTCGACGCGCCCTGGTTTCCGCTCTACCTGGCAGTGCTGTTTCTCTTCCACCCCTGGCTCGGCTGGCTGGCGCTGGGCGGTGCGGCGTTGCTGCTGGCACTGACCTGGGTCAACCAGTGGCTGACCCGCGCGCCGCTGGCCGAGGCCGGGCTACTGGCCATCCAGGCGACCCAGGCGGCTGGATCGCACCTGCGTAACGCCGAGGCGACCGAGGCCATGGGCATGCTGGCACGCCTGCGTCAGCGCTGGCAGGGGGAGCACGGCCGCTTCCTGCAGTTGCAGAACCGCGCCAGCGAGCAGGGCGCGGCGTTCAGCGCGGTGGCCAAGGGCGTGCGTCTGGCGCTGCAGTCGCTGATGCTCGGCCTCGGTGCGCTGCTGGCCGTGGATGGGCAGATCACCGCTGGCATGATGATCGCCGGCTCCATTCTCGCCGGGCGCGTGCTTGCCCCGCTGGATCAACTGATCAATGCCTGGAAGCAGTGGAGCGGCGCGCAGCAGGCCTACCGGCGCCTGTACGACCTGCTGCGGGCGCAACCGCCGCGTACCAGCGGCATGAGCCTACCAGCACCACGCGGCGCACTGCGCGTGGAGCAACTGTCGGCCTGCGCACCGGGCTCGCGCACGCCGGTTCTGGCCGGCGTCAGCTTCGCCCTGGAGCCGGGCCAGCGCCTGGTGGTGCTGGGGCCGTCCGGTTGCGGCAAGTCCAGCCTGGCGCGTCTGCTGGTGGCGGCGCAGATGCCGTTGGCGGGCAAGGTGCGCCTGGACGGTGCCGACCTGCAGCAGTGGGACAAGGACGCGCTCGGCCCGCACCTCGGCTACCTGCCGCAGGATGTGCAACTGTTCGCCGGTAGCATCGCCGAGAACATCGCCCGCTTCGCCGAGGTCGAGGCAGAGAAGGTCGTCGCCGCCGCGCAGATGGCCGGTGTGCACGAACTGATCCTGCGCCTGCCGCAGGGTTACGACACGCGCCTGGGCGAGGGCGGCGCCGGACTCTCCGGTGGGCAGAAGCAGCGCATCGGCCTGGCCCGCGCCGTCTACGGCCTGCCGGCGTTGATCGTGCTCGACGAGCCCGATGCCAACCTCGACGAGGCCGGTGAGCAGGCGCTGCTGGCCGCGCTCGATCGCTTGCGCGAACAAGGCCGCACCCTGGTGCTGGTCAGCCATCGCCCGGCGCTGCTCAAGGGTGCCGATCAACTGTTGCTGCTGCGTGGCGGGCAGATGCAGGCCTTCGGCCCGGCCAGTCGGGTGCTGCAGGAGTTGCAGCAGGCCGCCCGGCCGGCAGCGCAGAGCGCGCCGGTGCGGCGTGTCACGCCGAGCCTGAGCATGAGTTACGGCGCCATGCCGGGAGCTCAGCAATGAGCGCGCCGGCCCCGCTTCAGCCTCTGCACGCCGTCGATGCCCGGGCGCCGACGCGATTCGGCTGGTGGCTGCTACTGGCCGGCTTCGGTGGTTTCCTCGCCTGGGCTGCACTGGCGCCGCTGGACAAGGGCGTGCCGGTGAGCGGCACGGTGATGGTCAGCGGCAATCGCCAGGCGCTGCAGCACCCCACCGGTGGCACGGTGCGACGCATCCTCGCCCGTGATGGCGATGCAGTGCAGGCCGGTCAGCCCCTGCTGGAGCTGGATGACCAGGCCTTGCAGGCGCAGGCCGATGGCCTGCGTGCGCAACTGATCGGCAGCCGCGCCAGCGCTGCGCGCCTGGCCGCCGAGCGTGACGGTGCGACGAGCATCGACTTCGACCCCTGGCTGCTGGCACGCGCGGACGATCCCCTGACGCTCGCCAGCCTGGAACTGCAGCGGCAACTGTTCGCCAGTCGGCGCCTGGCTTTGGCCCTGGAACTCGACGGCCTGGCGCAGACCCGGGCCGGCAACGAGGCGCAACTGGGTGGCCTGCGTGCGCTGCACAGCAGCAAGCAAGCCCAGTTGCGCGTGCTCGACGAGCAATTGCTGGGCCTGCGCGAGTTGGCGGCGGACAACTACATCCCGCGCAACCGCCTGCTCGATGCCGAGCGCCAGCGTGCCGAGCTGACCGGTCTGCTGGCCGATGATGCCGGTCGCATAAGCCAGTTGCAGCGGCAGATCGCTGAACTGCGCCTGCGCGCTGCACAGCGCAACGAGCAGTTTCAGGAACAGGTGCGCAGCCAGTTGGCTGAGACGCAGATCCGCAGCGAAGAGCTGCACCATTGCCTGGCCGGGGTCGAGGCCGAGTTGCAGCGCACCCTGTTGCGGGCGCCGGCCAGCGGCCTGGTGGTCGGGCTCAGCGTATTCACCGAGGGCGGTGTGGTCGCCCCCGGCCAGGCGCTGCTGGAAATCGTCCCGCAGGATCAGCCACTGCTGGTCGAGGGTCGGCTGAGCCCCGCGCTGGTGGACAAGGTGCACCCCGGTCTGCCGGTGGAATTGCTGTTCACCGCCTTCGAGCAGCGAACCACGCCGCGGGTCGCCGGCACCCTGGAGCTGGTTTCCGCCGACCGCCTGCAGGACGAGCGCAGCGGCGAGGCGTATTACGCCATCCGCATTCGTGTGGGTGAGGAGGCTCTGCAGCAACTGGCCGGCCTGCGCATTCGCCCCGGCATGCCGGTGGAGGCGTTTATCAGCACCGGCGAGCGCTCGCTTCTCAACTATCTGTTCAAGCCGTTGCTCGATCGCACTCACCTGGCCCTGGCGGAAGACTGACGATGCGCGCGCTATGTTTCGGCCTGCTTCTGTGCCTGGCATCGCCTGTGTACGCACTCGGTCTGCTCGACGCCTATGCCCTGGCCCTGCGCAACGACCCGAGCTTCCAGGCCGCCATCGCCGAGCGCGACGCCGGGTTGGAGAGCCTGGCCATCGGCCGTGCGGGGTTGCTGCCACGGCTGTCGTGGAGTTACAGCAACCAGCGCAACGACTCGCAGGTGACGGCGGGAGAGCAGCGTGTCGACCGCGATTACCGCAGCTATGCCTCGGTGCTCAGCCTGCAGCAGCCGCTGTTCGACTACGCCGCCTGGGCCAACTATCGCCAGGGCGTGGCGCGCGCGCTGCTGGCCGACGAGCGCTTTCGCGGGCGCAGCCAGGAGTTGGCGGTGCGCCTGTTCGAGGCCTACAGCCAGGCGTTGCTAGCTGACGAACGCATCGCCCTGGCGCGCGCCCAGCGTCGTGCCCTGGTCGAGCGCCTGCAGCTTAATCAGCGTCTGCTACGGGCTGGCGAAGGTACTCGCACCGATGAGCTGGAAACCGAGGCGCGCCTGGCCCTGGCCGAGGCTGAGCTGATCCAGGCCAAGGACGATCTGGACATTGGCCTGCGCGCGCTGGAGGCCATCGTCGGCGAGCCGTTGGCGCACAGCGACCTGCAGCCGTTGCTTGATGATTTCCCGATCCAGCCGCCACAGCCGGCGCGCTTTGAGGCCTGGCGCGACCTGGCCGTGACCGGTAATGCCGAACTGGCGGCGCAGCGCCGCGCGGTCGAAGTAGCGGCTCAGGGCATCGAGAAACAGCGCGCCGGTCATCTGCCGACCCTGAGCCTGGTGGCTAGCAGCCGCCTGACCAACTCCGATTCGGAAAGCAGCTACAACCAGCGGTACGATACCGACAGCATCGGCATCCAGCTCAGCGTGCCGCTGTTCGCCGGTGGCGGGGTGAGCGCGGCAACCCGCCAGGCCAGCGCCGCGCATACGCAGGCCAGCTTCGAGCTGGATGCGCAAACGGCCGAACTGCTCACCCGTCTGCGTCAGCAGTTCAACCTGTGCAACAGCGCCGCCGCGCGGGTGCGTGCCTATCGCCTGGCCGTGAACGCGGCCGAGACGCTGGTGCAGGCGACGCGCAAGAGCGTGGCCGGCGGCGAACGGGTCAACCTCGACGTGCTCGACGCCGAGCAGCAGTTGCACGGCGCCCGCCGCGACCTGGCCGAGGCGCGCCATGCCTATCTGCATGCCTGGTTGCAGTTGCGCTATTTGAGCGGCACGCTGACAGAGCGTGATTTGCAGCGCCTGGCCGGCTATTTCGTGACTGGTGCCGAGTAGGCAACTCAGTACCAGCCAGGTCGGCAACGCGGGTGGTCGTGCAAAACATTGATATTTTTTACGGGGTTTGCCGGGCTCATACGTCTTAACAAGGAATCCGGGCCACAGTCCGGAGCTTGTTGTATGGAACCACAGAGAGCTGACTATGACTGCTGCCAACACCTCACTCACCCATCCGCTGCGCTCGCAGCGCCTGAACCAGATCACCCATGAACCGCATAGTCGGCTCGACAACCGGGTCAAGGAGCATGACCCCTTTGCCTCCCGGGAACGCTTTGCCCGTTTTGTGGCTGCCCAGTACCTGTTCCAGTATGACCTGGAGCGCCTGTATGCTGATGATGATCTGGGACGTCTGATCCCTGGTCTGAGTGGCCGCTGCCGGCTGGAGCAGACCCGCTTGGATCTGGCCGATCTGCAGCAGCCGTTGCCGGTTGGGGATGAGTCCGTTCGCTTCCGCTCAATGGGTGTCGGTGAGACGCTGGCCTGGCTGTTCGTGTCGGAAGGTTCCAAGCTGGGCGCGGCCTTTTTGCTCAAGCGTATGCCGGCGTTGGGGTTGAGTGACAGTTTTGGTGCCAGGCACCTGGGTGAACCTGAGGGTGGCCGTGCGCAAGGCTGGAAGAGCTTTGTTGCCGTGCTTGATGCTGTCGAACTTGATGCCGAGCAGGAGCGACTGGCCGAGGCCGCCGCGATTGCGGCCTTCGAACGCTTTACCGTGCATCTGGAGCGCTGTTTTGCCGATTGAGCCCGTACCACCCACAAAGCCCCGCCGGTTTCGCTGGCTCTGGTTGCTGCTCGCCTACTGGGCTATCGGCATGGCCATGCTGGGCGTGGTTTTGCCAGGTCTGCCAACGACTGAGTTTGTGTTGTTGGCGGCCTGGGCGGCTTCACGCAGCTCGCCCAGACTGGCTGCGTGGCTGGAGCGGCACCGGATATTCGGGCCATTGCTGCGAGACTGGCGCCAAGGTGGGGTTATTGCCCGGCGCAGCAAGCTGGCGGCGACCCTGGCTATGTTATTGAGCTTAACCCTGTTGATATTGCTGGTCGATCACACACCCTCAATCATCTTCGCCGCGCTCGGCATGTCCTGTGGTGCGGTGTGGATCTGGAGTCGGCCGGAGCGTCCACGACCATCCTCGGTAAAGTCCGCTCAATAGCGGCCTGAAATTAACTGTCTATACTTTCCAGGCTGCAATGGATGGCCCAGGTTTTCGGGCTCGTTGGCCTGGGGCCTCCTCGAGTCTTTTATACGGACATAGAGGGAATCACAATGACACATGCACTTCGTTTTCATCTGCTTACTGCCCTGGCGTTGGTGCTCGTGCTCTCCGGCGCCCTGTTCAACCGGGCGCTGGCCGCTGACGCCGAGACTCTGGCGCGAGACTCACGGCAGGCCCTGCAATCGCTGTATCAGTCCAAACCTGTTGCTGAAACCCTGTCACGTAGCGCCAAGGCGGTGCTGGTATTCCCCAATATCGTCAAGGCGGGCCTGGTGTTCGGCGGCAGTTATGGCGAGGGAACTCTGTTCAAGGGTGGTGAGGTGGCGGGTTACTACAACTCGGTCAGCGGCTCCTGGGGCTGGCAGGCCGGGGCGCAGTCCTATGGTTATGCGGTATTTCTGATGACCGATAATGCGGTGAACTACCTGAGTGAATCCCGGGGCTGGGAAGTGGGCGTCGGGCCGACGGTAGTGATGGTTGATGAGGGCGTAGCCCGGCGGTTGTCGACCACCACCCTGCAGGACGATGCCTACGCCTTCATCTTTGATCAGCAGGGGCTGATGGCCGGGCTAAGTCTTGAGGGTAGCAAGATTTCACCTATCCGCCGATGAGCTGAAGCCGGCGCGTGATTCGCGCCGGCGCTGGCTAGACGCGCAGAGCTTCCAGCTGTTCTCGCACCGCTGCCGGTAATGCAATGGGGCGGTTGTTGGCCGGATCAATCAGCACCATGACGCTGTTGGCGGCAGCCTGGACCTGGTCCTTGTGCAGGGCACAACCGGTAAAGCAGAACGAGCTGTTGCCAATGCGGTTGATGCCGGCCGCCAGTTCCACTGCATGCCAACCGGGCTGGTAGTTGTCAAAGCAGATATCGGTGGAGGCGACCAGTACGCCCAGACCCTGCAGGTCGAGGCTGCGAATGGCGCCAAAGCGGGCCTGCTCCATATAGCGGGCCAGTGCCGCTTCGCTGCGCTGACTGTCGGCATCGAGATCGGCATAACGTGGGGTGATTTGCTGACGTACCGCGAAGTTGTGCGCATGCGCCAACTGCTGGCGGAAGCTGTCGTCGGGTAATGCCGCAACCTCGCCGCTGACGGCTGGCAACAGTCCGGTGCGAATATAGTCGGGCAACTCTACCCATTGCCCCTGGGTCAGTGCGCCCATGACACAGTCTTGTACGCCGACCCGCTGACCATTCTGGAACAGTTCACTACGGACCCGGTATTGTTCGGCATCGCACCCCAGAACACTGACCTCGGCCTGCACGTCACTGCCATACCATGTCACTTGCTGGTAATTGGTGACGCTACGCAATGGGCGCAGGCGGACCTGATCGGAGAACCAGGCATCGGGTCCGAACAGTTCCAGGTGGGCGCGCAAACGTGCTTCCTGGTGGAAGTGGTAAAGCCGGGTGTTGTTGACGTGGCGCCAGGTGTCCAGGTCGGTGTAACGGGGAGAAAGGGTGCATTGGAACAGAAAATCTTGGGACATGATGCTGGCAATCCTGGGCTGCTTGTACGTTGTTCTGACTACAGCATGGCGTTCTGAGTGGCAGGCTGCAACCGCTGCGGCGCAACTATGAACTAGATGGATAGGCTGTCATTTCTTGAGCCAGATAAGGCCTTCAGTATGGTCAGGCTCTTTTGCCAGGGAGCAGGCTCCAGGCTGACCAGCGGGCGTTGACCCAGAGTGACAGGGCGATTATCGCGCCGCCAATGGCCAGACGCAGCAGGTCGGCGTCACGGTTCCAGATCAGCAGATTGACCAGTAGCCCGGCTGGTACCAGCGCGTTGTTCATGATACCCAGAGTGCCGGCATCGACCTGAGTGGCACCACGGTTCCAGAAGAAGAATCCGAGCCCGGAGGCGACCAGCCCCAACCAGGCCAGCACGCCCCAGTGCAGGCCGCTGCTGGGCAGTTTGTCCGGGTTGCCAAGTAGCAGCCAGGCGGGCAGCACCACCAGCAATGCGCCGATGAAAAAAAAGCCGAAACCTTGCCACTGTTGGCGCACATCAATCCGGTAGTGGCGAATCAGATGGGCATAGCCGACCTGCCCGGCGGCAAAGGTCAGGTTGGCCAGTTGCAGAATCACAAAGCCGGTGATGAAACTGTCGCTGATACCGTCATAGCGGATGATCCCGGCACCGAGCACAGCGATCAGCGTGGCTACCAGCGGGCCGCTGCTGAAGCGGCGGCGCAGGGCATTGTCGACCAGCGCCACATACAGCGGGGTGAAGATGGTGAACAGCAGCACTTCTGGCACGCTGATGTAGTTGAACGACAGATACAGGCCAATATAGGTAACCCCGAACTGCAGGGCGCCAACCAGCAGTACGCCGGCCATCAGTCCGAGCGGCAGTTGCCGTGGCCGCAGTAATGGCAGAAACAGCAGACTGGCGAGCACGACGCGGGTAAGTACGGCAAAGTAGCTGTCGACCTGGCCCGCGAGGTACTCGCCGATCAGGCTGAACGACAGGGCCCATAGCAGGGTAACGGCAATCAGGCTGGGCATGGCAGTTGTCAGTAAAGCAGGGTCGCGCAGTATAGCGCTGAGGCTGTCAGACTCACCAGTCTGATCAGTCCAGGCGCTCTAGATCAGGCAAGTGATCCTGTGCGCAGAATTACGCATGGTTGCTTTTCGGCTGTCCAGGTTGGCCCGGAACTTGCCATAATATTGACGAATTTGACACTACAACTAAAAAAATAGACTAAAAGTATTAGTAACCTGCAAAAGGACTAGAGCGCCGCCAGCGGAGAGAGATTACTGTAGGCGAATGGATGTAGTCTTGGTTGCGCGCTATCTAAGGAGAAGCACAGTGGTAACTCATGGGGTACACAGGATTCTGGTGGTTGATAACGAGTCCTTGATTGTCGAGGAGTTGACTGAATATCTCTCAGGTTGCGGTTTCGAGTGTCTGGGGTGCCTGGATGGTGCAGAGGCGCTGGAGCTGTTTCAGCAGCATGCCGATATACGCATCGTCCTGACCGATTACCGCATGCCGGGTATGAACGGCGTTGAGCTGTTGCAACGCCTGCGAGAGGTTGCCAGCGACGAGCATGTTTTTGAGGGCGCGCTGTTTACCGGCAATGCCGAGAAGGAAGACGTTATCGCGGCATTGCGCGCGGGTGTCTCCGACTACTTTCAGAAACCACTGGATCTGGATGAGTTGCTCGCCGGGGTGCAGCGGCTGGTCGAGCGGGTCAACCTACGGATGAAAAAAGCCAGCGTCCACCACATCAGTGCCAAGCTGCAGGATTTGTCCGAGTCCCTGGCTGAGCTTTATGAGGGCATTCATAGCCTGGGGGGTAATGAAACCGGGCAGGCTTCTGAAACAGAGCACAGGAAAGTGGTGGCACCGGGGTTCGAGAAACTATCACCACGGCAAGTGGAAGTGGCCAGGCTGATTGCCAAGGGCCAGACCAACTATCAGATTTCCTGTGAGCTGGGTATTTCCGAAAATACCGTCAAGCTCTATGTCTCGCAGATTTTGCGGGCGACCAACATGCCCAATCGAACCCGTCTGGCCCTGGTGCTGGGCGGGCAAGGCTAGGCGATGTCTACAGGCGAATAGTGGTCTGGCCGCGTATCACTACGTTGCCATCCTCGTTGGGCAGCAGCGGCAGGCTGACGCCGAATAGCTCCAGGACCGGGATTATTGCCCGCTCATGGTCAGGGCCGGTGCGGTTGTAGGGGCGTTGCAGACATACGTGCAGCAGGTAGCGAACCCGGGTAGGCCCCAGGTTCTCGGCAGCCAGATAGCCATAAGAGGCCTGGCCGTCGACAGGTAGGGCGACCCAAGAGTGTTCACTGTCGGGCTCCGGGCAGTTGCCATCGACCCAGTGCGCAGGTAGCCAACTTTGCGCCACCACTTGTGAAACCTCGCGGCTGACTATCTGTGGGTAGACGCTGGCTTCCAGAGCCGGATCGACCTTGATCGCGGCCCGTGCCGCGTCGGCGCTGACCTGTTTGAAGGTCAGGGTCAGCAGCAGAGGAATGCTGTAGGCGATAATCGCGTAAAGCATCAGGAAGAACAGTCCGAACAGCGCGGCAAACTCGATGGCCGTGGCACCCTGTTGTCGCTCCCGGCTGGTTCGTAATGCGGGCATCGGTATGTCTCCTCAACGCACCAGTTGCGGAGCGCCGCAACTGAGCGAATGCAGGGTTACATCGCTGCGGCCCAGTTCCAGGCCCAGGACGTTATAGAGCAAAGTCGTGAGCAGCAAGCGCAGGAGGTCAAGGACTGGCGCAAGCAGGGTCAGTACCAGCCCGGTCAGGGTATTGAGCACCCCGAGCAGTCCGCCCAGTAACTCACCTAGCAGAGAGCCTAATGGGCCGAGCAGCGAACTCAGAGCGCTGGTACTCAAGTTGCGGAGCAGGTCAGTGATCTCATCCAGCAAGTGCTGAACGGTTTGAGTCAGGGCCAGCGGGTTGGGTGCGCTGGCAACTGTTTCGCCCTCAATCATGTCCAATAGTAGTTCTTGATGGTTCAAGGCGGGAGTGTGCAGGCTGTCATGCACTAAGGCCGTGCCCAGCAATGTCACCAGGTCGGTATCCTCCAGGCTGGCATTGCAACTGGCGCTGGTAGACCACTTGAGCGGTTCGGGTACATTGCCAACGCAGGCGTTGAGTATCGTGGTTGCAACCCGGATATCGGCTGAGGGCGTGTCTTGAGCACAGTTGATGGCTTCCAGGGTCGCATTACCGCTGATCAGGTCGATATGCAGAGGCAGGTTGATACTCAGTACCCCGCCCAGATACTGGCCTAATAAGCCGCCCAATGCCTGGCTGGTGCTGGTTTGTACATACAGCCGAATCTGGGCGTTGTAGGCTTTGGTGCCGACTGGGCCGATGCCGATGGAGGGCGGTTCGACTACGCCTAGTTCGACCTGGGCAAGACCCAGTACATTCAGATCCGGTATGACCAGGCCACGCTCCCGGGTACCGGTCAGCAGGGCCACTCCAAGCAGCTCGCCAAGATTGATACCGGCTTCGAGGGCCGAGCCGCTGTTGGCGTCTGGGCTGGAGGTCAGGCTCAGTAGTCCGGGATCATCATCGGTGCCGAGCAGGCGGACCTCCATATCGCGCAGAATGGGGTTAGCCAGAATTTCCTGGCGTAATACCTGCAATTCGGCCTGCAATACCGAATCCGAGACCAGCTCCAGTGATACCGCTACCAGTTCATCCAGGCCCAGCAGGCCCACTTCGGTATCGACCAGATCAACCAGGCCTTGCGGCGACAGGGCCTTGAGCTGGTGAATGCCAATATCGATTCCAAGTTGCTGAAGCAGCCCGGCGGGTGTGACCTGGGTGTCAGCCAGTCCTTGCGAGTCGAGCAGGGTCAAGTGGCTGACGTTCACGCCAACTGCCCGCAGTAGCTGGCCAAGCAGGCGGCTGTTGTCCAGGCGCAGTAGTTGTGAACCGATACTGAATACGGCGGTGGGCTCCTCGCGTACCGCCACAGCAACGGCTTGCAGGCTGACATGCTCGGGGATATCGCGGCTGATCAGGCCGGCCAGCCGGCGAATCAGGCTGGTGCTCACCATCTGCCCCACCGTGACCTGAACCGCCATGCCCTGCGGGTTGGGCGTGGCTTGACGTAGCCCGTTGTGAGTGTGGAGTGCGACGCACTGGCTGGTCAGCGACTGCGCGGCAAGGTCCTGCAGAAAGTGGTTGCGTCGGGCGTTCTCTTCGGCGAACCGTTGGGCATCATCCGGAGCCGCGGCGCAGTGGCCCTGAGGCAGTCGCGATACGCTTTCCAGGGCGGCGGTGTCGGCCAGTTTCTGCAGATTGCGCTGTTCCATATACAGGCGGCCGCTGTCGATCACCAGCACCAGAAACAGCAGTAGTACAATCAGTGTGAAGGCCGTCAGTATGCTGAAGGCCCCGCGTTGCCGGTGACATAGCTGCGAATGGGGGATCGCTGTCATGCTGCCACTCCTTGGGCTAATGTGCATGCTCAGTAGCGCAGAATACTGGCTTCACCACGGATCTCGGCCGGCAGGCTGGGGATGCGCCAACCCAGGATCGAGAGCGCAGGCATGATGGCTGCGGGTTGGTCGTGGCGCAGGCAGACGCTCCAGGTGTTGCCAACCACGTTCAGGTAAGTCTCTGGGTAATCTTCGCAAACGCTGACCCAGCCTTGCGGTAACCATGAGTCGTCAATGATACGTGCTACGTCCTGTTCGGCACTTTGACTGCTGGAGTGGCGCAGGGCCTCGCGCAAGGCGTCGGCGGCGACTTCCTGATAGCTGGCCCCCAGCAGCAGCGGAATACTGTAACCGACCAAAGTGTAGAACAGCAGAAACAGCAATACGAAAACGGCGGCAAACTCTATGCTGGCCGCACCTCCCTGTTTTTTGGAAAGTCCTTTTTTCACTGTGTTCTGCCTGTTATGACTGCTGGTGCCATGCCTTGCTTATCTTTATAGATTGCGTTTGGCAAGGAGCGTATAGGTAATTGTGATTATAACTTTATAACTACGGCTATCCAGTTTTTAGCCGTGTAACCCGCATAAATACAGGCCGGCGATGAAATATGGTTAGTTGGGATTAATACCAATTCGAGAATTGTTGTTGACAGGTGCCAGGTCTTCAATGTCAAGCCAGGAGCAAATGCTTGTGCTGCCAAGTTTTTGCTGGAAACGGGAGTTGGCTTGACATAAAGGATGAAGACAATGAAAACGCATTCAACGCTCATGAAGGGTTGCACCGCACTGGCCCTGATTCTTTCATTGGCAGTCGCTGCCGGCTGTAGCGGAACCACCAAAAAATACTATGTCACCGGAGGCGATAGTGGCGCGCCTGTTGATCCGGGTGATGGCGGTGGTAATGGCGATGGCAACGGTGGCGGTAACGGAGGTGGTGGTAACGGCGGTGGCAATGGTGATGGCAACGGAGGTGGCGGTAACGGCGATGGTAATGGCGGTGGTGGAAACGGCGATGGCAACGGAGGTGGTGGCGATGGTGATCTCTCCTCTGGTGGCGTGATCAATCTGCTGCAAGGCACGGTATCCAATACCGTTGATGGTTCGGTGTTGGCTCCGACTGCGGATCTGGTCGACAACCTGATTGACCCTGAAACCGGCCTGCTGAGTCCTGTCACCGGGTTGTTGGAAGGGCTGACTGGCGAAACCGGATTGCTGGCACCGGTAGGTGATCTGGCCACCGGTGTGCTGGGTGAAGACGGTGCGCTTAGCCCGGTGGTTGGCCTGGTCAATGGTGTTCTGACTGAAGGCGAAGTGGGTTCAGGCAGCGTCAGTCAGTTGCAGGGTACGCTGTCACAGGCGACCGGTACCGAAGGCGGATTGGCCCCGGTCGGTGAGCTGGTCGATGGACTGGTCGGCCCGGAAAATGGTCTGCTGTCACCGGTTACCGGCGTGCTTGATCGGGTTACTGGTGAGGGTGGGACCCTGCAGCCGGTAGGTGATCTGACCGGCATGCTGATTGGTGATGGTGGTGCACTGCAACCCACTCTCGGGCTGGTCAATGGTGTGGTTGATGACCTTGGCCTGTCGCCGGTGCTGGATGGGGCGGGTGCAGTGGTCGGCTCGCTCAACGGTGTAGTAGACGGGCTGACTACTACCCTGGCTTCCGGTGAGGCCGGGACCGGTGTGGTCACTGATAGTCAAGGCCTGGTTGGCGGTCTTCTGGCCGATACCGCTCTGGAACCTGTCAGTGCTCTGACCAATGGCCTGGTGGATCCGCAACTGGGTGCTTTGGCACCGATAACCGGCGTGGTTGAAGGGCTCACTGGCCAGGGCGGGGTACTGGAGCCGGTTGGTGGTTTAGCCAACGGTCTGATTGGCCAGGAAGGTGCGCTGACTCCGGTGGTGGGAACCGTCAATGGTCTGGTGGTTGGCTTAACCTCGGGTCTTGGCGATTCGCTGGGTGGCGGTCTGCTTGATGGCGTCGGCGGAGACGGCGGCCCCCTGGGCGGGCTCGACGGTGGCCTGCTTGATGGCCTGGTCGGCGCCGAAGGTGGTTTGCTGGGCGGCTTGACTGGTGGTGAAGGTGGTCTGGTGGGAGGTCTGGTTGGTGGTGAGGGCGGCCTTCTGGGCGGTCTGACCGGCGGCGAAGGCGGGCTGTTGGGTGGTTTGACTGGCGGTGAGGGTGGCTTGCTTGGTGGCCTGGTCGGCGGAGAAGGTGGTTTGCTCGGCGGTCTCACGGGCGCCCCTGGCGATGGTACTGGTGCAGTGACCGATGTTCAGGGAGCTCTGGGCGCACTGACCAACGACACGGCGCTGGCTCCGGTGGGTGGTCTGGTCAATGGCCTGGTCGATCCCAGCAGCGGCGCCCTGGCACCCGTGACCGGGCTAGCCGAGAGCCTGACCTCTCCCAGTGGTGCGCTGGCCCCGGTCGGAGGTCTGGTCAATGGTCTGGTAGGTGAGCAGGGAGCTCTGAGCCCGGTAGTCGACACAGTCAATGGATTGCTTGGTGTTGGTGGTCAGGGTGGAGGTCTGCTGGGCGGAGGTCTGCTTGGCGGTATGCAGTCCGCCGAGTAAGGCGCGGCAGGGGGCGACCGCCAGTGATTGGCGGTCGTCCCGTTTCTGAACTAGTTTGGTCACAGGGGGAGTTCTTTTTGCTGAAAGCTCCGCAAAGACGGAGTCCCTCATAATAACTGCATTTTTCCAGCATGTTCCGCCAGGAGGCGGCACCTTGTCCACGGGGGTGGACGCGGGTGGTGACGCGATGGAGTTCTGATTGATGCGTAAAAGATCCTTGATGGCCGCCGTGGCTCTGGCTGCAACGCCGTTGCAGATGTCCTGGGCCGACTCACCAGCGTTTCTCAGTAGTAATGACGTCGATAATATTCTTCCCGCACCGAACCTTCCCGCAGAGGATCTGCGGCCCAAACTGCCGGAAACCGAGCTACCAGCTCCGCGGCATCAGCCCTTGCCCATGGATACAATGGTTCCGGTTCAGGGCGTACTGATCGAAGGCGGCAGCGTTTATCCTTTTGCCGAGATAGCGGAGCTGTTCAACCCTTTGGTTGGGCGAGTGGTCAGCCTGCGAGAATTGCTGGCCGTTACCACGCAGGTCACCCAGCGCTATCAGGACGACGGCTATGCTTTGTCCTACGCTTTCATTCCGGCCCAGGACCTGCGTAGTGGCCAGGTACGGGTGGTTTTGGTGGAGGGTTATGTGGCCAGCCATCAATTGGAAGGCGAGATTGGTCCGGTCGAGGGTTATGTTGCCAAGCTGGCGGCCAAGTTGATGGAAGAGCGGCCGCTGAGGCGTGACAGCTTCGAGCGTTACACCACCCTGATGGCCCAGATTCCTGGGGTCAGCGTACGCGCCAGCGTGGATCCGCCAACGACAACCGACGGTGCCGCGACTTTGGTCACCAGGGCCCAGCGCCGTCCGTTTGCCGCCAGTGCCAATTTCACCAAGGATAACCGCGACGACCTGCAGGCGATCTTCTCGGTTACCAGCAATTCGCACACTGCCTGGGGTGAACAGGTGACTGCCAGCGTTCTGGCGCCTCCTGGCAAGGACCATGAACAGTATTTTCGACTTGACTACAGCCAGTACGTCAATAGTGAAGGCACACGCTTTCAGGCGTTTGCCTCGCGTTATCGCAGTGATCCCGACCAGTTGGTCAATATCGGCGCGGCGCGCACCGAGCTGAGCCGCAGTAATGACCGCTTGTCGCTTGGGGTGATGCACCCGTTCAGGGTTTCGCCGCGGGAAATGCTGACCGGTACTGCCCGGTTGTACGGTGTGGATGATCGACGCGACTACACGCGTTTGTCACCCTTGCCAATCATCAAGGATGCCGTCGAATTACACAGCAATGTTCGGGTCGCGGCGCTGGAGGGCGAGTGGCGCCAGCTTGATGGCCAACGCTTGCGAGTGCTGGGCGGTGGTCTGTATCAGGGCATTGACGGGCTTGGAGCCAAGAGTGAGTTGCGGGTGCTGGGCGTGCAGGGTGACAGCTTTCACGACCTGGATTTTACCCGGGTGCGCTTGAGTGCACTGCAGAGCGACAGCTTTGCCGGCAACTGGCAGGGCGTGGCGTCCGCCGCGGCTTACTGGTCGGACGATAATCTGCCGGAAAGTGAGCAGGTGGTGTTTGGTGATCGCAATTTTGGTCGTGGCTACCCCAGCGATCAGGCTTACGGTGACAAGGGCTGGGGGCTGGCTTACGAGCTGAGCTACAGCTTCCGCCGGGATGGGCCCTGGGTGCGTCTGTTGCAACCCTATGCTGCAGTGGATACCGCACGAAGCTGGTTCAATGGTAACGGCCCCAGTTCAGAGCTGGCCTCGATGGCGTTGGGTGTACGCTTTGGTGACCGCAGGTTTTACAACCTGTCGCTGGAAGCGGCCAGGCCGCTGGCAGACAAGGCGATTGACAGTCGGGACAGAAGTCCGCGCTATGGAGTTAGTTTGAGTTATAACTTGTAAGCGGGTGAAATAATGTAAAGCCCCGGTAATAAAAAAGCCGGGGCTGTGCTTAGATGTTTTTGTGGGGTTTTAGGGGGACGATGTGGAGGAGGGTACTGCGCCGGTAAGTGCTGAAGTAATATTGGAAAATACTTCGCTAATTTGAGCGCCTAGACCTCCTGCAGTGGCAATGATTGCAATGGCAATCAAGCCGGCAATCAACGCATATTCAATCGCTGAAGCCCCATCTTCACGTTTTATGAAGTTGGTGACTTTCTGGCGCAAATTGATAAGTTTCATCTTATTCATCATGATAAATCCCTTTTTGATGGATCAGAGAACAGCTCTGGCAGTGTGGTACAGGTTTGGCCAAATGCCAATATATATAAAGTATTAGTATGAACTGACTATTCGGTCGATCAAAGTATTGGCTATAAGATCTATGCCGTAAAGAGTCATATCGATCTAGTCTGCAATGTTGCGGAGTTCGTCTATAGTGACTGATAGCGTTTGGCCCGAGTGCGACTGACGGGCCAGCCAAGAACAACTCTAAGCAGTGTGCAACTGTCTGCGGTACGGCAACCAAGGAGAGCGCCGTTATGAGTAGTCGCATGACCATGGGGCTTGCCAGTTTTTTGATCGTGGGGGCTGTAGTGGCCGGGTACTGGGGGTTGACTCTCAGTAAGCCGCAATCATCCGCTCCGCTAGCGGAGCCTGTTCTATCCCAACCTGTCCAGACCGAAACTCCGGCTGCCGAACTTGATTCCCTGCTGGAACGCAGCATGCCCGAGTCGCGCAGTGGTGTGGTGGTACTGGCGCGAGACCTCAAGGCGCCGAGTGTGTTGCAGGCCGAGGATCTGGTGCTTGAGCAGGTGCGTATCGCGCCCCCAGGCAGTTTCTCTGACATCAACGCAGTGCTCGGGCGTACGCTCTGGCGTGATATGCCTGCCGGTAGCTGGCTTGCCGATACCAGCTTCGAAATAGCTGGTCCGCTGGCCAGAATGATTCGTGCCGACGAGCGTGCATTGGCAATCGAACTGGATGAAGTAGTCGCTGGCGGCGGGCACCTGCAACCGGGGGACTTTGTCGATGTGCTGCTGTTTCTGCGTGAGGATGAGCGCAATACCGATCGTACTGCTCAGGTGGTCGTGCCGGCTCTGCGGGTTCTGAGTGTTGGTCCGCAACTGGGAGCCAGTCGCCACGGTGAGCCCCTGCAAGCTCCGCCTGCTGATACGGATCAGGACGAACGCCGCAGCCGCCGGGCGGATCAGCCTCGCACTGCGGTCCTGGCTGTGCCCGAAGCGCTACTGACCCGGTTCATGCTGGCCACACAGGTGGGCACATTGCGCCTGGCGGTGCGTAGTGTTGATGAGCAGTTGCTGGCGGCCTACTACGCTGGTGAAAGTGCAACAGTTGAAGTTGAGGAACTGAAAAGACAACTGTTTCAGTTCGAGAAACTGGCGATGCGCCAGGCTGCCAGGCCGCAAGCGGGTCTGGTAGCACCCCGTTCAGCCAGTGTTCCGGTGTATCACGGCAACTCGGTTGCCCGGCAAAACCCCTGATCAGCAAGGAAGCGAGCATGAGCAAGCGAATCATCGGTAAAGCTTTCCGGGGGGTATCAACTGCCTGTGCATTGGTCTTGGCCGGCCCGGTGCTGGCCAACAACCCCTGCGTAGCCTTGCAAGAGGCCCCCGGTGTGTTGGAGGTGGGCTATGGCATGCAGCACGAAGTCCAGTTGCCAGTGCCCATCACGCGTCTGGCCGTGGGCAACCCCGAAGTAGCCGAAGTGCGGCTGACCGGGCGTCAGTCCTTTCTGATTACCACCACCGGCAGCGGGGTGACCAATATCAGTGTCTGGACCCGCTGCGCTGCTGCACCGCGCCAAAGCATGCTGTTTGTTCAGGGCGAGGCGGTGTCGGCCTTGGCTCACCCGGTTCAATCGGTGCAGGATGAGCGCGATCTACCCAGTCAGGTCCAGACCGACATCCGCTTTGTCGAGGTCAATCGCAGCAAGCTGAAGGCCATGGGCGTCTCGCTACTGGGTACCGGATCCGGCAATTTCCTTTTTGGTTCGCCCGGCGCATCTCCGGGCAGTGTTCCGATTGGCGGGGTGGGCAATCTCACCCCGGGGCTCAATCTGCCCTTGCCGGACACCGGTTTCAATATCGTCTGGGGTGGTGGTAGCAGTCGGGTGCTGGGGGCGCTGAATGCACTGGAAAACAGCGGCTTCGCCTACACCCTGGCACGTCCCAGTCTGGTGGCCCTGAGTGGACAGAGTGCGAGCTTTCTGGCCGGGGGGGAGTTCCCGGTGCCGGTACCCAGCAGTGGCAGTGATTCGGTTTCGATTCAGTACAAGGAGTTCGGGGTACGTCTGAGCCTGACCCCTACAGTGGTCGGCCGCGACCGGATAACCCTCAAGGTGGCGCCGGAGGTCAGCGAGCTGGACTTCAACAGTGGTATCAGCATCGAAGGCATCACGGTGCCGGCGCTGAATGTCCGGCGGACCGACACCAGTGTGTCACTGGCTGACGGCGAGAGCTTTGTCATCAGTGGCCTGATCAGTACCCGCAGTGCGTCAGCGGTCGACAAGCTGCCGGGGTTGGGGGACTTGCCGATTCTGGGAGCGTTTTTCCGTTCTTCGCGGATTGATCGTGAAGAACGCGAACTGCTGATGGTAGTGACTCCGCGTCTGGTCCAGCCGCTGGCGGCCAATGCCCAGCTTCCCGAGTTGCCTGGCGAAAGCCTGCGGCGCTATGACCCTTCGGCATTTGAGCTGCTGCTGTTTGAGAACGGCGAGTTTGATCAGCGTCGCGGGTTGACCAGGTGAGGGTTTGGTAATGGAGCATACCTTTTTAGCGTGTACCCACAATGTGACGGATGTCGAGTGGCTGCAGACTGCCCTGGCGCCCATGGGCCAGGTGCTCAAGGTTGGCGAGACGCTCGATGACCTGCTGGGCCTGATCGATGCCACGGGCGCGAGCCTGGTATTTGTCGGGGTTGACCGGGACAACCTGGTTAGCCAATGCGCATTGGTCGAGAGTCTGTTGGCGGCCCGGCCATTGCTGATCGTGGTAGCCCTGGGCGATGGCTTCGACAATCAGTTGGTGATCGGCGCGATGCGCGCTGGCGCGCGGGATTTCATCACTTACGGTCTGCGTGGCAGCGAGGTCATGGGGCTGGTTCGGCGGCTGTGTGATCGGTTGCCGCAACTGCCGGCTCACCGGCAGCAAGGTGGTTTGAGTCTGTTGTACGGCGCCCAGCCAGACAGTGATGCGGCGTTGGTCGCTGCCCATCTGGGGTTGTTGCTACAGCGCAGTGGCAAGCGGACCCTGCTGGTGGATCTGGGCTTGCCAAACGGCGAAAGCATGGACGTGCTCGGCCTGGAGCCGGCGTTCCAGTTTGCTGATGCAATCCGTAATCTGCGTCGGCTCGACGGCAACCTGATCGAGACCGCCTTTGCCCGCCATGCCAGCGGCTTGCAGGTTCTGGCGCTAGGCACCGAAGAGGAAGGACTGGAACATTACCGCTCGGCGGAGCTGTATCTGCTGCTGAGCACCTTGCGTCAGCAGTTCGAACAGGTGGTGGTCAACCTCTGCGGCCAGCACGACAGTGATGTGCTGCGGACCTTTGTCAGCAATGCCGAGCGTCTGTACTGGTATAGCGACCAGAGTGTGTCCAGTTGCCGGCGCAATCTGGACATGCTGCAACTGTGGCGCGAGCGCGGGCTGAAGCTGGATCACGCCCGCCTGCTGGTGGATCGTTATATCGACAGTGTCGCTCCGGACATCAAGACCCTGGGGCGCACCTACGACATGCCGATATTGGGCGGCCTGCCCTTGAGTCCGGCCTTGCGCCTCAAGGTCAAGAATCAAAGCCGACCCTTGTTCGAGCTGGCGCCGCGTGACGCCTTGAGCCGGGCTCTGCAGCAACTGTTCAAGGATGCCTCCAGTCTGGCGGGCAGTGCCGAGCCTGGGTTCTGGCAGCGCCTGATGGGGCTTGGCAAATGAACCAGCGCACTACCTTCGGCAGCAACCACGGCACTGATCCCGGTTCACTCAAGGCGCTGCTGCATCGCTATATCATCGATGCGCTGGAAGAAGAGCCCGACAACCTGCTCGAAGGTGCACGCCCGGCGCTGGCCCAGTTCGTTGCCGAGCAGGTGGCTGAGTTCGTCAAGCGTAGGCACCTGGCGGTATCGCGCTATGAAGTAGACCATCTGACCGAGGAACTGCTGGATGAACTGACCGGGTTTGGCCCGCTGGAAATTCTGCTGCGTGATCCGGCGGTCACTGAAATTCTGGTCAACGGTCCGCAACGGATCTTTATCGAGCGCGGCGGGGTGCTGCATCACAGCGAGTTGCGATTTATGGATGACCAGCACCTGCTGCGGGTCATTCAGCGCATCCTGGCGCCGATAGGCCGGCGTCTGGATGAATCCTCGCCGATGGTCGATGCGCGCATGCCTGATGGTAGCCGGATCAATGCGGTGATCCCGCCGGTTGCGCTGGACGGCCCCTGTCTGTCGGTGCGCAAATTTCGCAAGGATCTGCTCAAAAGCGCCGATCTGCTGGCTTCACAGTCGCTGGATACGGCGATTCTGGAGTTCCTGCAACTGGCGGTCAGGCAGCGCTGCAATATTCTGGTCAGCGGTGGTACCGGCACCGGCAAAACCACCATGCTAAACATGCTCAGTCAACTCATCGAGCGTCGTGAGCGGATTGTCACCATCGAGGATACAGCCGAGCTGCAACTGCATCACGATCATGTGGTGCGTTTGGAAACCCGCCCGCCGAATGCTGATGGGCACGGTGAAGTAGCTGCCAGGGATCTGGTACGCAATGCCCTGCGCATGCGCCCTGATCGGATCATCCTTGGCGAAATTCGTGGTGTCGAGGTCATGGATGTGCTAACGGCGATGAACACCGGCCATGATGGCTCGATGAGCACCCTGCACGCCAACAATGCCCAGGATGCCCTGCTGCGCCTTGAGTCGCTGGTGGGGCTGGCGGGAATGCAGGTGGCGGAGCGGACCTTGCGCCAGACCATTTGCTCGGCGATTGACATCGTGCTGCAACTGACCCGGTTGGCGGATGGCCGTCGCTGTGTATCCGAGGTGCTGGAGGTGGTCGGCCTGCGCGATGGGCAGTATGTGACCAATACCCTGTTCCGGCTCGACCGCCGAGGTCAGGGAGGTTTTATCCGTGAGGTGATCAACCCGTCGGGAGAGAAACTGCACCGGGCCTTTTAGAGCGGTGCCTGACAGGGATGGGATGAGTATGAATATGCCGCTGTTATTGGCATTGGCGCTGCTAAGTCTGGGCCTGCTGGTGTTGCGCAGGGGCTTGCGCCAGGCCGGATCAGAACGGGTAGTGCAGCGCCTGGACAGTGGCCAGGGCGAGCTGGCGCGGCGCCCGGTCGGATGGCTCAAGCGGACCTTTATACGCGCCGGGCTGAGCCCTTCGCCCTGGGCGCTGCTGCTCGTTCTGGTGGTGTGGTTGCTGGTGTTGCTGCTGAGCTACGGCCTGGGCGGCTGGCCAGGCCTGTTGCCGGGTGTGTTGATCCCGCTGGTTGGGTTGCGCCTGTACGTGGGCTGGCGCTATCAGCGCCGGGTCAGGCGCATGATCGAGCAGACGCCGCAATTTCTTGACCATGTGATTCGTAGTCTCAAGTCCGGCCGCACGCTCGGCGATGGCATGCTGCTGGCCATGCAGGCTGCTCAGCCGCCCCTGAACGAGGCGCTGGCCAGGACCCGACGCAACATTCAGCGCGGCGTGCCGTTGGGCGAGGCGATGGATGACTTTGCCCATTTGTACGAGCGCGACGAGTTTCGCATTCTGGCCATGGGGGTCTGGGTCAACCAGCGTTATGGTGGCAATGCCAGTGAGCTGCTGGACAATCTGATCAGCATGATCCGTGATCGTGAGCGGGCCGCTCGGCAGTTGCGAGCGTTGACCGGAGAAACCCGGGTCAGTGCTCTGGTACTGGGCTGTCTGCCGGTGGCCATGGCGGGTTACATCTTTATCACCAATCCGGACTTTTTGCTGGGTATGTGGCAGGACCCGGGCGGGCGTTTGGCCTTGCTGCTGGCCTTCGTGCTGCAGGCGCTGGGGTGTCTGCTGCTGTGGCGCATGATGAGGAGTATCTGACATGGGCCTGTTGCTGCTGAGTGCGCTACTGCTACTGCTGGCTGCGGGCGTACTGCTGCGTGCGAGCTGGCGTGAGCATCAGGCGGCCCGGCATGTCGCCCAGCGCCTGGGCGGTGATGCATCCGCCGGTGCAGTATTCAGAGGCTTGAGTCTGCAGGGGTTGGGTCGGCGTGGGCGCTCACTCGACAATGAAACCTCGCAGTTGCTGGATCGTTTGGGCTGGCGCAAGACCCGCCAGCGGGCCCGGTTCTTCGCCTTGCAACTACTGGTGCCGCTGCTGTTGCTGGTCCTGGTGCTGCTGGTGCAATGGTTGCGCAGCGAGCCGCCGGCCCAACCCTGGCTGGCTCCCCTGTTTGCTCTGGGGATCGGCTACCTGCTGCCCAAGCGGGTGCTGGCCAGCGCGGTGAAAAAGCGCCAGGAGCGACTGGCCTATGAAATTTCGACCCTGATCCCGATGCTGCGCATGTTGTTCGAGGTAGGCATGACGGTCGAACAGGCCTTGCGGGTACTCAGCAACGAGGGCCGGGAGATTCTGCCGGAGCTGAGCTGGGAATTGCGCCAGGCTCTGAACCGGGTCGATGCCGGCCTGGAGCTGGCCGGCGAACTGAAGCAGGTGAGCCACTGGGTTGAGGTCGATGAAGTTACCGATTGCTTCGCCATTCTCGAGCAGTTGATCCATCAGGGCGGAGGTGCCATGGCTTCGTTGCTGGCCTTGAAGGAACTGCTCGATGACCGGCGCATGACCAGTTTGCAGGAGCGGGTCTCGAAACTGTCGGCAAAAATGTCGGTGGTCATGATCCTGTTCCTGTTTCCGGCGCTGCTGATCGTTCTGGCCGGGCCGGGTTTAATTGCAATTTTTCAGGCCTTGGGAGGCATGAGATGAAACGGATAGTCACTACTCTGTTGCTGGCGGGCGTACTGCAGGGTTGTGCCAGCACGCCAGCGCCGAGCTCCTGGCTGGTGCAGCGCCAGAGTTCGCCCCCCAAACCCTGCGAGCCGCTGACCGGTGATCAGGAACTGGTGCTTAATCTGGCCCGCGAACTGGCCGAGTCCGGACGTCTGCATGCGGCACTGGCCAATCTTGAAAGGCTACCCGGAAGCTTGCCTGAGGCGCGACTGAACAAGGCCCGGCTACTGAGAGTGCTGGGGCATGCCGAAGCCGAACCGTTGTACCGCAGCCTGCTCAATACCTGTCTGGTGGCTGAAGGGCAGCACGGCCTGGGGCAGATCGAGGTGGCTCGCCAGAACTATCCGCAAGCGTTGGAGCATTTGCGTGCGGCAGTCAGCCTGGCACCGGCCAATGCGGCCATGCGCAACGATCTGGGCGTTGCCTATCTGAATTTGCGGCAATTGCCCGAGTCGCGTTTCGAGCTGATGACGGCGCTGGAATTGCGTGACGGCGAAACCCGGGCGGCGGAAAACCTGCTGACCCTGTTGATCTATCAGGATGACTGGCCGCAGGCCCGTGATCTGGTAACAGCCCAGGGGCTGACCCCGGCTCAGTTCCGCCATGCTGAACAGCGGGCTCAAAGGCTCAAGGGGGAGGATCAGGCGGCGGGTCAGGTATTGGCCAGTCAGCCGACTGAATCGGTGCCGGCGGCCCCGGTCGCGCGTCCCCAGTCGACTGCCCGGCCGGCGGCAACGCCGGTCGCTGCAACTGTCACTCCTGCTGCGCCCGTCAGCGTGGCTCCGGTAGCCCCTGCGCCTCGGGCTTTGGGGCCGACCGTGGGAGGCGTTCAGCAGGTAGCGCCAGCAGGCGCTCGACCAATCGTACCTATTGCCGGGGTGGAAACAACAGCCTCGGCCGGGGAATGAAACGTGATGAGCGAGTCTGGAGAGATGCTATGAACAGAACACTTCTGGCCTTGGCGGGAATCGGGCTGATGTATTGTGGTTCGTTGGTTGCCGAGCCGGCGCTGATCGCTGAGCGTCCGGAGTCGCAGACTGAGTTGTGGTTGCAGCTTCAGCGTGACGGTAGTCAGGCTTCGGCTCGCCCTCAGAGTGCGACACCGACTGAACGGGAACTGGCGATGCGTCGTTTGCTGGAGAGCTACAAGCATCCGATCCCCGAGTTTTTCGAGCAGGATGCCGGGGGCCAGGTTGGGCGCTGATCAACGACTCAGGTGCCAGATCACGGCCAGCAGTAGCCCGCAAAGCAGAAACGGGGCATAAGGCTGCCCGCCTGGCGAATCAGGCTCAAGCTGGCGCAAATGCTGATGCCAGGTTGCTGGCAGATGTGGCCAGCAGCGCGGTGCCAGCCAAGCCCAGATCAGCATTGCCAGGCCAGCGCCAGCGATGCTCAACAGCAGGTGCATGACATCGCTGGCCAGGCCCAGAGCGCTGAGCATTTTGACGTCAGCAGCCCCCATGTGGCCGCGCAGGTAGCCGGGCAGGCTGAATAGCAGAGCCAGCCCCAGAGCTGACATGGCCTGCAGTGGGCTGGCACCGGTCAGGCTCTGGCCACTGAATAGCAGGTAGCCGGCAGCCAGCACCAGCGCCGGCAAGGTCAGCAGATTGCTGATAAGCCGGTGACGGGCATCTTGCAGGGCGCACAGGGCGCACCAGGCAATCAGGGCAGCAGACAAGGCAAGTAGCTCCTTTGGGCTTGCCGGGCATGGCGCAGTATGAACAGGACACATGCATGGTAGCACTCGGAGTCAGCATCGGGGTGTGGCTTGAGGGGCGCTGAATGAAATTGTGGCGTATGGGTGGTAAACCAGTTGAACAACCCCAGCCAGAAACGGCGGCTGGAGCCCTGGCACCTGGCGAGGAGGCTCTGTATTTGCGTCTTGATGCACAGGCTCGGGTGCTTGAGCTGAGCCCGGCCCTGCAGCGCCAGTTACCCGTATTGCCTGAACTTTCCCTGCTCAGTGCCTATCTGGCCCAGCCGGTGGTCTGGCTCAGGGAGGTGCCGGCGCGCTGGCCGACCCAGGTACCAGCCCTGCTATTCAAAGGTCTGGCCGGCTGCCGGTTGTCGATGCCGGGCTGGTTGTGCCAGGAGGGTGAGCATTGGCTGTTATGCCTGTTCGATACGAGCGAGCAGCATCAGCGACTGGAGGATGCCGAGCGCCGGCAACAGCTGTTCTCCCAGACCTGGCAGTACGCCGAGCGTCTGGCCGATAGCCGCGACCCGGAGGTGGCACGCCTGTTGGCGGAGTGGCTGGATGAGCTGCTGGTGCGTTTGCAAGTGCCCTGGTTGGCGGTCGCTTTGCCACAGGGTGGCCGTTGGCAGGTGTATCAGCACGCGCGGATGCCCGGCATCGCTGGGCCGCCTTGGAATGAACGTGAACTGCAAAAGTTGCTGGGCGACTCGGTTACCGAAGCAGGACTCTGGCGGGTGCCCTATCGCGAACAAGGGCAGGTAGTGGCCTGGTTACTGGCTGATGGTTCTGGCCCGGCCCGGCGCCTGAGCTTCATGCGCGATGAGCACTGGAGCCAGTTGTTCGCCTTGTTGGCGGCTCCGTTGTTGCATGGGGTCCGTGCCCACGAACGAGCAGTGCAAGGGGAACGCAGTGCCGTGCTGCAACAAATGCTGGGGAGCGGCTGGTGGGAGGTCAGTGCTCAGCAGCGTGTCAGCCTGGCGCCGCATTTGCTTGCGCAGCTTGGGCTGACTCCTGAAGAGGATGGTGCGCTCAGTCTGGAGACCTGGCTGGCCGGGGTCGACCCGGCCGACCGCAGCGAATTTCGCCTGCGGCTGGATGATGCTCTGGTGCATGGCCGTGGGTTTTGCCAGTCCTTGCGCCTGGGGGCGGCCGGGCAGTCGCGTTGGTATCGCATCCAGGTTGAGGCGCTGGGAGCAGGACGCGGGCGACACCTGTTTGGTTTTGTTCTGGACATCAACGACAGCCGCCAGAAAGAGAACGAGGCGGCGCTGGCCCGGGCGCGGTTGGAGGGATTGGTCGATAGCGCCCCTGCCATTATTTATGTCCAGGGCTATCAGGATGGCGCGCTGTTCATGGAGTTTTGCAGTGCCAGCCTCGAAGCGGTATTGGGCTGGCGATTCGAGGATCTGCAGGATGCGTCGCTGGCCACCTTTCTACACCCGGATGATCGTGAGGTGTTCTTCGCCAGGACGCGTACCTTGCTGCGTGATGGTGTCGCCCGTTGCCGTTATCGAATCCGTGATCGGAACAATCGCTACCACTGGATGATCGATGAGGCCAGGTTGCTGCGCGATGAGCGCGGCCTGCCCCATGAAGTGGTGGGTTTGTGCCTGGATGTGACCGAAGCCACCGAAGCCGCCGAGCAGGTGCGTGAGAGTGAGGAGCGCTACCGGGTGCTGGTGGAGGACTCGCCGGCGATGATCTGTCGTTACCGGCCGGACCTGACGCTGACCTTTGCCAACCTGCCATTGATCAAGAGTCTGGGTGTTGAAACGGAGGCGGGGCAAAAGCTTAATCTGGGCCAGTACCTGTCGGATGAGCAGCGTCAGAATATGCATGAACGGTTGGCACAACTGACGCCGGAACAGCCCGTCAGCAGCACCGAGCTGTGCATGCATCTGCCTGGCCGTGCGCACGCCTGGTGGGTCTGGTCCGACCGGGGGCTGTTCGATGCCCAGGGCCGGTTGGTGGAAATCCAGGCGGTGGGGCGAGACAACACCGAAGTGCACCAGGCCCGTCAGCAGCTTTACCAAAGCGCCAAGATGGCCACTCTGGGAGAAATGGCCACGGGCCTGGCCCACGAGATCAATCAGCCGTTGAACGTCATGCGCATGGCCCTGGCCAATATGTTCAAGCGTCTGGAGAGCGATAGCCTGACCCCGGATTATCTGCGTGAAAAGCTGGAGCGGGTTGAAGCCCAGGTTACTCGTGCAGCCAAGATTGTTGATCATGTGCGGATCTTTGGCCGTCGCTCGGATGTGGAGGGGACCCTGTTTGATCCGGCCAAGGCGGTGGAAGGGGCGTTGTCTCTGGTCCTGGAAGGATTGGACAAGCACAGCGTTGAATTGCAGGTGGAGGTGCCGGTACTGCCATCGGTAGCCGGGCACGGTGACCGGTTGGAGCAGGTATTGATCAATCTGCTGCTCAATGCCCAGTATGTGGTGGTCCAGCGCCGTGAACAGGAGCCCGGCTTTCAGCCCCGGATCAGGGTGCAGGGTGAGGTTCATGGTCGCGGTGTGCGGCTCTGCGTCGAGGATAATGGCGGCGGAATCGAGCCCGGCATGTTGGAGCGAATCTTCGAACCTTTCGTCACCACCAAGCCGGTGGGCAAAGGGACAGGGCTGGGATTGTCGGTCAGCTACGGAATCATCACGCAGATGCGTGGTCGGCTTTGGGCCTGCAATACCGACGAGGGCGCGAGCTTTGTCATAGAGCTGCCGGCGGCTGAAGATGTCGCCTCGGCCTGAGCCCGTTCACAGACTCTTTTGCGCGCCGTAGTAGCGCCCCTGGAAATAATGCACGGGCAAGGTCCGCGCCAGGCAGGCCTGCCAGGGATTGTCGATCTGATTGAGAATCAGACTGACCGGGTGCTGGTTCAGCAGTTCGGTCAGGTTGTCTGCCGCCTGATGATACAGGTCGGGGTGAAAACTGCTTTCCGATAGCGAGATGCCGACCCGTTCCGCGGAACTGAAGATGAACTTGATCAGGTGCCAGGGGAACAGCTGGTTGATATCCGGGTCATTACGAGTATCGATCCGGCTGGTTGCCAGATCTATACCGGCATCGTTGAGGGCATACAGCGCGGCGTAAAGCCGTTGTGTCGTGTTGCCTTGGCGCAGCGGGGCGTTGGGCAGGATCACGATCAGTTTGTAGCCGAACAGCGCCAGCGTCTGGGCGGTATTGATCAGGCTGGTCTGGATCTGAAAGTTGCACAGGCAGTCCTTGTTCACCCGCAAAAATACCAGCGGATGTTCTGGCTGCTGTGAGCTGGGCAGGCCGAAAGAGGCGGTTGAATAATGATGTTTGACCGACGTCAGAGCCGCTGTATAGAACACGTTGAGTTGGCTTACGGTGCTGTTTTCCAGGAACCGGGCAATGTCACCGGGGCGCAGAGTATCGGGCCGAGGCAGCAACTCATGGGCAAATGTTTTCAACTGCCGATCAAAGATTGGCTGGATGCTGGTATTGACGTTCAACAGATTGAAAGCATTTATTTTTCTGGGCGCGTCTGGGCGATAGTGCATAGGTGTCGGGCTGTTGAACATCGGCCGCTCCTGGCATGTCAGGCGGGAGTGAATGCGTGGTTCGATCCTAGCACGGGCCCTTTGGCTGACGTGATCCTACCTTGGTGATAGTAGTTTCTAGAGTGTATGGGCATGAATGTTCGGGGCGCATCAGTCGCTTTTGTAGAGTAGGTAAAAATGGATAGTTGTATCTCGCTATTGAGCACTCCGGGCGGGGTTGCTAGCTTGAATAGCAAGGGATACTAGGCAGGACTGGATGGAGTGGACGCGATGACGAAAAAGAAGATATTGGTCATAGACGATGATCAGGACATCCTTCTGGAACTCCAGGAGTTTCTGAGTTCGCTCGGTCTGGCCTGCGAGTGCGTTGGCAATGTCAGTGATGCACTGGAGCATTTGGCCAAAGATCCAGCGGTGGATCTGATCATCACCGATCTGCGCATGCCTGAGCAAAGCGGGCTGCGTCTGATCCAGCAACTCAATGAACATGCCGAGCATGCGCGTATTCCGGTCATTGTCACCTCGGGGCATGCCGATGTTGATGATGTGATCGCCCTGTTCCGTTACGGTGCAGTTGATTTTCTGCCCAAACCGATTTACTACCAGCACTTTATTGGTCTGCTACAGCGGATTTTTCCTGACCAGCAGATATCCTGACTCGACCGGTCCACGGCCTGAACTGGCCGTGGCGTATCGCCGGAGTAGCTCAGTTGGTAGAGCACGTCATTCGTAATGATGGGGTCGCAGGTTCGATTCCTGTCTCCGGCACCATCGTCCCGTCATTGTCCTGACTGATGGGTCACCATTCCGCTGGTCAAGAGCGCTGCCGGCAAGCCTGGGTGCGAGTATCTTGGATGCTCGACAGAACAAGACCCAGGAGAACGTCGTGACCGATCTGGATGTATTTCGTCAGCAAACCCGCGCCTGGCTGGAGGACAACTGCCCGCAGAGTATGCGTGCCCCGGTAACCAGCGATGCCGACGCCTGTTGGGGCGGGCGCAACTTCCAGTTTCAGAGTGAGGACCAGAAACTCTGGCTCGAACGCATGGCCGCGCGTGGCTGGACCGCGCCGGACTGGCCGCGCGAGTATGGTGGTGGCGGGTTGAGCCGGGCCGAGACCAAGGTGCTGCAGGAAGAAATGGCCCGAATCAGGGCGCGCTCACCGTTGTCCAGCTTCGGCGTATGGATGATCGGCCCGGCGATCCTCAAGTTCGGTTCCGAAGCACTCAAGCGTCAGCATCTGCCGTCGATCGTCCGTGGCGAGATCCGCTGGTGTCAGGGCTACAGTGAGCCGGGTGCCGGCTCCGACTTGGCCGGGCTGCAGACCCGTGCCGAGGATCACGGTGATCACTTCATCGTCAACGGCCAGAAGATCTGGACCTCCTACGCCGACAAAGCCGACTGGATGTTCTGCCTGGTGCGTACCAATACCGAGGCCAAGAAGCAGCTCGGCATCAGTCTGGTGCTGTTCGACATGACCACGCCTGGTGTCAGCACCCGGCCAATCAAGCTGATCTCCGGCAGCTCGCCGTTCTGTGAGACCTTCCTCGACAACGTGCGGGTGGACAAGGATCAGGTGGTTGGCGAGATCAACGCCGGCTGGACCATCGCCAAGTACCTGCTGACCCATGAGCGCGAAATGATCGGCGGCATGGGCCGTACTGCCGCTGGGCAGAAGACCCTGCCACAGGTCGCAGTCGAGGCCATTGGGCTGGAGGACGGCAAGCTGGCCGACGGTTACCTGCGCAGTGACATCAGCCGTTGGGATATCGACGCCGCCGCCTTCGCCCTGACCAGCGAGCGTGTGCTCGATGAGGCCAAGGCCGGGCAGGGTGTAGGCGCTGCCTCGGCGATGCTCAAGTACTACGGCACCGAACTGAACAAGCGTCGCCAGGAGCTGAACATTGCCCTGCATGGCAGCCAGGCCATGGTCTGGGAAGGTGAGGCCAGTAATGAAGGTGCCATGCCGCGCACCTGGCTACGCTCCAAGGGCAACTCGATCGAGGGCGGCACTTCGGAAATCCAGCTCAACGTTATCGCCCGCAACATTCTCGGGCTGCAATGAACCGAATCGAGGAAATGTGCATGAGCGCTCTGGTACTCAATGAAGAACAAGCAATGCTCAAGGATGCCGCCAAGGGCTTTCTGGCGGAACAGGCGCCGGTCAGTCAGTTGCGCGCCCTGCGTGATAGGCGTGACGAAACGGGGTTTTCCCGTGAACTGTGGCAGCAGATGGTGGAAATGGGCTTCAGCGGCACTCTGGTGCCTGAAGCTTTCGGCGGTGCGCAGTTCGGCCATGTTGGCATGGGCCAGATCAGTCAGCAGTGCGGGCATAACCTGAGCGCCTCGCCGCTGTTGTCGACCGCGGTGCTTGGCGTCAGCAGCCTGCTGCTGGGTGGCTCCCAGGCGCAGCAGGCCGAGTTGTTGTCGGCGATTGCCGAGGGCCGACTGCTGACCGCGCTGGCGATTGATGAAAGCCCGCGCCACGATCCCTGGCGTGTCGCCACCCAGGTACAGCGCGACGGTTCTGGTTACCGGCTGAACGGGCGCAAGCTGTGCGTGGTTGATGGCCATGTTGCCGACTGGCTGATTGTGTCGGCGCGCAGCAGTGGTGAAGAGTCCGACCGCGAGGGTATCAGCCTGTTGCTGGTCGAACGTACGGCGCCGGGTGTCAGTGTCGAGCGCACCATCATGGCTGATTCGCGCAATGCCGCGCTGGTCAGCTTCGATAATGTTGCCCTGCCGGCTGACGCGCTGCTCGGTGGCGAGGGCGAAGCCGCTGCGGTGCTGGAGTGGGTGCTGGATGTTGGCAACGCGCAACTGGCTGCCGAACTGCTGGGGATAGCCGAGGAGGTGTTCAGCCGCAGTGTGGCCTATTTGCAGGAGCGCAAGCAGTTCGGCGTTACGCTGGGCTCGTTCCAGGCTTTGCAGCATCGCTGCGCGCATCTGTTCAGCGAGATCGAACTGGTCAAGTCGGCGGTGCTCAAGGCGCTGCAGGCGCTGGATGCGTCGGACCCCGAGGCGCCGCAGTGGGTCAGTCTGGCCAAGGCCAAGGCCTGCGAGGTGGCCGAGCTGGCGACTAACGAAGGCGTGCAGTTGCACGGCGGCATGGGCATGACCGATGAGTTCGACATCGGCCTGTTCATCAAGCGTGCGCGCATGGTCCAGCAACTGTTTGGTGACTACCGTTACCACGCCAACCGGTTTGCCAGCCTGCGCGGCTACTGAGTTGCACCGATGCGACAAGGCCGGGCATTGCCCGGCCTTGTCGTGTCAGTACCGATGGCTCAGAAATGCACCTTGACGATCAGGTTGGTCGCGCTCTGATCGGTCTTGAAGGCGCTGCTGTCCTTGATGCCGTACTTGTTGGTCCAGTAGTCGTATTCGATACCTACGTACAACTGTTTTTCGGCCCAGTTCATGGCCTTGCCGAGGTCGTACTTGATCTGCGGGTTGAACTTGAAGTTGGCGTGGTAGCCACTGCGACTATCGTTGTCGACCACCCAGTCGATGAAGCCATCAATCAGAATGTCGGAACGTCCGGCCGGCACGGTATAGGCCCACACCGGAGTAATCTGCCAGACGCCACGGCCACCGTCCGGGGTATCGGCACGGCGGTAGTAGGTGTTGAGCTGAAAGTAATCGAAGCCGGGGATGTCGAGGTCAAAGCCAGGACCGAGCAGGTAGTTGTGCAGATCGCCACGGCCGAACTCGTAGGTGGCGGCCAGCAGTACGTCCTTGATCGGGCCGAAGCTCAGGTCCTGGCCGCTGATCTTGCCGAACGACAGGCGCGGCGAGAACTCGCCGTAGTAGCTGCTGTTGTCGCCGCGGGCATTTTTGCCGCCGTTGTAATGGATGCTGTCGATGAAGAAGAACAGGTCGCCGAAGTTCCAGCCGCTGACATGCTCAAAGGTCACGGTCTGCTGGGTCTTGGGGTCAACCTGGAAGTCCGTTCCGTAGAGATAGGTCAGGCTGTTGTTCTGCCATTGCAGGGGGTAGGCCAGGGTGCTGGCGCTGGCCAGCAGGGCGCTGGCGCCGAGGGCGGCGGTGACGAGGCGTTGCATTGGATACTGCTCCGGTTGGCATTCTTTGGGGTGGTGGCGATGGCGCGGCTTGGCGCCCGGCGCGCATGGTAAAAGCAAAACGCCAGATTGCACAGGGTCTGGTGTGATACCACTAGGCACGAGGAGGTTCAGTGTTTACCCTTTCGGGGTGTCTAGCTTGCCGGATTCTGACTAATGTTGTTGCGCGGACTGACCTGGCTGATCCTGTTTCAGCTTTTGGGTACGGGACTGAATGTCCTGTTTTTGCCTTTTTTGCCCGGCCCGATCATCGGGATGGCGCTGCTGGTGGTGTATCTCTGTGTGCGCGGTGGGGTCAGCGATTCACTGGACCTGGCCGCCAGCGGTCTGCTCAAGTATCTGCCACTGATCCTGGTGCCGCCAGCGGTCGGGGTTATGGCCTATGGCACTGAGATCGCTGCTGATGCCTGGGCGATCGCCATAACTCTGGGGCTGTCATTCATCCTTAGTCTGCCGCTGTGTGGCTGGCTGATGCAGCGGCTGATCCAGCGTCAGCAACGGGGGCGTTCATGAGCGGTTCCTGGCAACTGGCTTGGCAGGCGGTGGTCGGGCACCCGCTGTTCTGGCTCGGGGTGACCCTGGGGGCTTATCAATTGGGGCTGGCATTGTATGAGAAGAGCCGGCTGGCGATCTTCCATCCGGTGCTGGTGTCGGTGCCGATCGTGGTGGCGGTGCTGTGGAGTCTGGGTGTGGACTTTGCCGGTTACCGCGAGGCGGTAATGCCGCTGCTGATTCTGCTTGGTCCGGCCACGGTGGCCTTGGCGATCCCGCTGTATCTGAATCTGCGGCGCATTCGCCAGTTCTTCTGGCCGGTGCTCCTGACCCTGGCCTTCGGCGGGCTGTTCGCCACCGTCAGTACCTTGTTGATCGCCTGGCTGTTGGGGGCCGATAACATGATTCTGATGACTCTGGCGCCCAAGTCGGTAACCTCGCCGATTGCCATGCTGGTGGCTGAGCAGATTGGTGGCGTGGCGGCACTGGCAGCGGTGTTCGTGATGTTCACCGGGGTGCTGGGGGCGGTGTTTGGCCCCTGGCTGTTGCAACTCTGTGGTATTAGCCATCCGGCCGCACGGGGTATGGCACTGGGCATGATCGCCCATGCGGTAGGGACTTCACGCGCGCTGGAGGAGGGTGAGGAAGCCGGCGCCTTCTCGGCTCTGGCCATGAGTCTGATGGGGATGGCTACCGCGCTGTTGTTGCCGCTTGGTGTGGCGTTGTGGGCTATGCTCTGAAAGCACCCGGGGCGCTGAAGTCTGACCCGCTGACTGCGCCTGTTATGTTATGACGCCAAGGACAGGGACTCCGGGGGAGGGCTGCGCAGAGCGAATTTGATCTGCGTCAATTCGCCCTATACCTCTCAAGGTAGACATGGTGGGACACTTTTGACGCTGTCCCACCGTCTCTCTCACCGGAGTAAGCAGATGGATATTGTTGAGCTCTCGCGCCTGCAGTTCGCCTTTACGGCTATGGTGCACTTCCTGTTCGTTCCCCTGACCCTGGGGCTTGCCTTCATTCTGGCGATCATGGAGTCGGTCTATGTGATGACCGGCAAGACCATCTATCGCGACATGACCAAATTCTGGGGCAAGTTGTTCGGCATCAACTTCGCCCTGGGGGTCACCACCGGCCTGGCGATGGAGTTCCAGTTCGGCACCAACTGGTCGTATTACTCGCACTATGTCGGCGATATCTTCGGTGCGCCTTTGGCGATTGAGGCGCTGATGGCATTCTTTCTTGAGTCCACCCTGTTTGGCCTGTTCTTCTTTGGCTGGGACCGCATGAGCAAGGTCAAACACCTGGCGGTCACCTGGCTGATGGCACTGGCCACCAACCTGTCGGCGCTGTGGATTCTGGTCGCTAACGGCTGGATGCAGCATCCGGTCGGCTCGGAGTTCAACATTGAGACCATGCGTATGGAGCTGACCAGTTTTGCCGAGGTGATCTTCAACCCGGTGGCTCAGGTCAAGTTCGTGCATACCGTCTCGGCCGGTTATGTCACCGGGGCGATTTTCGTGCTGGCGATCTCCAGCTGGTATCTGCTCAAGGGCCGTGACCTGGCTTTTGCTCGGCGCAGTTTTGCCATCGCCTCGGCCTTTGGCCTGGCGGGCGTACTGTCGGTGATCGTGCTGGGTGACGAGTCCGGTTATGAGCTGGGTGAGGTGCAGAAGGTCAAGCTGGCGGCGATTGAGGCCGAGTGGCATACCCAGGAAGCGCCGGCGGCCTTCACCCTGATCGGCTGGCCCAACGAGCAGGCGCGCCAGACCGACTATGCGATCAAGATTCCGGCAGTGCTGGGGCTGATCGCCACCCGTTCGACCACTGAACAGGTGGCCGGTCTGGATCAGATTCTTGAACACAATCTGGAGCGCATGCTGCGCGGTCAGCAGGCCTACGGGCTGATGCAGCAGATCCGCGCTGGTGATCGCTCGCCAGAGACCGTCGAGCGCTTCAATGCACTGCGCGATGACCTGGGTTATGGTCTGCTGCTCAGTGGCTACACCGATGATGTGGTCAATGCCAGCGATGAGGAAATTGCCACCGCCCTGGCCGCCAGCGTGCCGAAGATCTGGCCGCTGTTCTGGAGTTTCCGGATCATGGTTGGCTGCGGCTTTCTGATGCTGGTGCTGTTTGCCTGTGCCTTCTGGCACAGTGCCCGGCGCACGGTCGACAAGCCACGCTGGTTGCTGCGCTTTGCCCTGTTCAGCCTGCCGCTGCCGTGGATTGCCAGCGAGGCTGGCTGGTTCGTCGCGGAGTACGGTCGCCAGCCCTGGGCTATCGGTGAAATCCTGCCGACCCATCTGGCGGTATCCAACCTCAGCGTCAACGAGGTGCTGTTCACTCTCGGCGCGATCATGGTGCTGTACACCATCTTCGTCATCATCGAAATCTGGTTGATGACCAAGTTCGCCCGTCAAGGGCCGTCGAGTCTGCATACCGGTCGCTATGACCTGGAAACCGGCAAGGTACAGGAGGCCTGATCATGGACTATGAAGCGCTCAGATTCATCTGGTGGGTGTTGATCGGCGTACTGCTAGTCGGCTTTGTGATCGCCGACGGCTTCGACATGGGCGTGGCCGCGCTGCTCAAGGTGGTGGGCCGCAACAATGATGAGCGGCGAGTGATGATCAACGCCATCGCCCCGCACTGGGACGGCAACCAGGTTTGGCTGGTGACGGCTGGCGGTGCGCTGTTTGCCGCCTGGCCGACGGTCTACGCTGCCTCCTTCAGCGGTTTCTACCTGGCCATGATGCTGACCCTGTTTGCCCTGTTCCTGCGCCCGCTGGCCTTCGAGTACCGCTCGAAGATCGACAGTGAGCAATGGCGCAGCCGTTGGGACTGGGCGTTGACCGCCGGTTCGGCGATTCCGGCGCTGATCTTCGGGGTCGCTTTCGGCAATCTGTTACAGGGGGTGCCGTTCCATTTCGATGAGCTGTTGCGACTGAGCTACACCGGCAGCTTCTGGGCACTGCTCAATCCCTTTGCCTTGCTGGCCGGCGTGCTCAGCCTGCTGATGATCGTCAATCACGGGGCGACTTATCTGCAGCTCAAGACCGAGGGCGAGATTCTGGCCCGCAGCGAGGCGATCAGCAGTCTGCTAGGGCTGGCCTGCGCTGTGCTGTTTGTGCTCGCCGGGTTGTGGCTGTGGCTGGGTGTCGACGGTTTCCGGGTACTCAGCGTGATCGATACCAATGGCATCAATCGCACGGTGGACAAGAGCGTTGAGATCGCCAGTGGCGCCTGGTTCGACAATTACGCCAGTTGGCCGCTGTTGTGGCTGGTGCCGCTGCTCGGAGTGCTGGGGTTTGTGGCCAGTGCTCTGGCCAGTCGACTGCGGCGCCATGCGTTGGCATTTGCCAGTTCGGCCATGGCTATGGCCATGGTGGTCATCACTGCCGGCATCAGCATGTTCCCGTTTGTCATGCCGTCCTCGTCGGTACCCAACCATAGTCTGACCATGTGGGATGCCACCGCCAGTGAAACCACGCTGATGATCATGTTCGTGGTTGCCTGCATCTTCGTCCCACTGGTACTGGCGTACACCGCCTGGGGCTATTACGTCATGCGTGGTCGACTCAATGAGCAGCAGATCCGCGACAACACTCACAGCATGTACTGAGCGAGGAACTTGCGATGTGGTATTTCACCTGGATTCTCGGCGTGCTGCTGGCTTGCGCCTTTGCCATCGTCAATGCCATGTGGCTGGAACTCAACGGCTATGTCGGCGAGGAGTCGCAGGACGACGACTGACGTGACAACGCCGCACACGGTCACTGGCTGGCTGCGGCAGTTGCTGCAGCCGCAGCGGCCCTTGTTGTCCCTGGCCCTGTTGCTGGCGGTGCTGGCGGCGGGGCTGTTTATTGCCCAGAGCTGGATTCTGGCCCGGCTGTTCAGTGACTGGCTGCTGGCCTGGCAACAGCAGCAGACGGTGGATGGCACCTTGCTGGTGCAGTTGCTGCCATGGTTGCTGCTGTGTCTGCTGGGGCGGCCGCTGCTGCAGTTTGGCCGCGAGCGTTTGAGCCAGGGCGCCAGTCTCAAGGTGCGCCGGGCCATGCGTGAGCTGCTGCTTGAGCGGCTGGCACAGCTGGGTCCGGCCCGCCGCAGCCTGGGCAGTGATGCGCAGCTCACCAGCCGTTTGCTGGAGCAGGTGGATGCGCTGGACGGTTATGTCAGCCGTTACTGGGTCCAGCGTTATCTGGTGCTGATCGTACCCTTAATGCTGGTACTGGCTACGGCTATGCACAGCCTGCTGGCGGCGCTGCTGATGCTGCTGACCGCGCCACTGGTGCCGCTGTTCATGGTGTTGCTGGGCAAGGCGGCTGCCTCTGCCAGCCAACGCCAGTTCATCGCGCTGGGGCGCATGAGCGGGCGCTTTCTCGATCTGCTGCGAGGCCTGCCGACCCTGCGCCATTTGCGCGCCCTGGCGTTCGCCCAGCAGGCCGTCAGTCAAGCCGCCGAGGACTACCGGCGTGGCACCATGCGGGTGCTGCGTCTGGCGTTTTTGTCAGGTGCGGTGCTGGAGCTGTTCGCTTCGCTGGCCATTGCACTGGTGGCGCTGTATCTCGGCTTGGGCCTGCTCGGCATTTTGCCCTGGGCCAAGGCTGAGATCCCGGTGCCCTATCTGAGCGCGCTGTTTATCCTGCTGTTGGCCCCGGAGTTCTATGCACCACTGCGGCAACTGGGCAGTGACTACCATGCCCGTGCCGAGGCTGAAGCGGCTGTGGCCGAGTTGCAACCGCTGTTGCAACTGCAGCCCTGGCGCCACCCAGGCAAAACTCCGGTGACTCTCACAACGGCCCCGGCGATCAGCGGGCAGGCGCTGGCGGTGGCGCAGGACACGGGCTCGGCACGCCTGGCACCACTGGATCTGCAGTTGGCTGCCGGTGAGCGGGTTTTGCTGCGCGGGCCCAGCGGCAGTGGCAAGTCGACACTGCTGGACTTGCTGATGGGGTTTTTACCCTATGCTGGCGAGTTACTGATTGATGGCCGCCCGCTGTCAGGCCTGCGGCGTGATGACTGGCTCAGGCATATTGGCTATCTGGGCCAGCAGCCGGAGCTGCTGGCGGCCAGTATTGCCGACAACCTGCGTCTGGCGGCTCCCGAGGCCAGTGATCAGCAACTGATCGAGGTACTCGATTGGGTTGGTCTATGGCCGCTGTTACGGCAACTGCCGCAGGGGCTGAATACGCCACTGGGCGAGCGTGGCCTGGGACTGTCGGGCGGCCAGCTCAGCCGTTTGGCGCTGGCCCGGCTGTTGCTGCGTGAAACGCTGGTATGGCTGCTGGATGAGCCGTTGGCGCACCTGGATCCGCAGACCGCCGAACAGATCGGCGCCCTGCTGGGGCGGCTCAGTCAGGGGCGGACGCTGTTGCTGGTCAGTCATGAAGCGCACGGTCTGGACTGGGTTGATCGGGTGATTGAGCTGGCGCCGGCAAGCCGTGCGCAGGTGGCGGCATGCGCATGATCCGGCTACGCAGTCTGCTGGCCAGTCGTCTGGCTGGCTGGAGTCTGGCCTGGCTGCTGGGTGCCTTGACCCTGTGGGCTGCGATTGGTCTGCTGGCAGTCTCCGGCTGGTTCATCAGTGCGGCGGCCCTGGCCGGGCTGGCGACTGTGGCGGCCTATGGTTTCGACTACTTCCGCCCGGCGGCGATCATCCGCTTTTTCGCCATTGTCCGGACCGCCGGACGCTATGCTGAGCGCCTGGCCTCGCATAATGCAGCGCTGGGGCTGCTCAGTGATCTGCGTCAGCGGGTCTTTGCCCGATTGGCCTCGCTGCCGGATGAGCGGCTGCGGCTTACCCGCTCGGCCAGACTGATGCACCGGCTGGTGGCCGATATCGATCTGCTCGACCAGTTTCCGCTGCGGGTAATCCTGCCCTGGTGCTGGGCCAGTCTGTTGCTGGCGCTGGTACTGGGTTTTCATGCGCTGCTGGCGCCGGAGCTGTTCTGGGCGGTGCTGCCGGGACTGCTGCTGGCCTGGCTGCTGCCCTGGGTGGGGCTCTGGTACGGCGGGCGCCTGGCCCGCCTTGATGTGGAGCTGGGCGAACAGCGCCGGGAGCAGTTGCTCGACAGTTTGCGTTTGATGACGCCGCTGTTGCTGTGGCAACGCTGGCAGACCCGGCAGCAGGACTTTGTTGAACAGGATCAGCGATGCCTGCAAGGACAGAACAACATGCAGCGCCTCACCTCGGTGTTGGCGTTGTTGCAGCAAGGGGCGCTGGCGCTGGCAATTGGCATGCTGCTCTGGCAGGCACCGGCGCTGCTGGCCGCCGAGGCCTTGAACGTGCCCTGGCTGCTGGCCGCCTTGCTGGCAGTACTGGGACTGAATGAGGCCATGTTGCCATTGGCCGGCAGTTTCGTTTCGCTCGGCTTGAGTCAGGCCGCGCGTGATCGGCTGAATGCCGTGGCCGCGTACGAGCCTGCCGTTGCCGCGCCTGGCGTGCGCCCGGCCAGTCCATGGAGTTTGCAGCTTGAGGATGTCAGCACCCGTCAACCAGGGGCATTGTATGGTCCGCAGGCGGTCAGTCTGACGCTGCATAGTGGTCAGGTTATGCACTTGCGCGGCCCGTCCGGCTCGGGCAAAAGCACCCTGTTGCAACTGCTGGCTGGTGAACCGCTGGCGTTTAGCGGCCAACGGCGGCTCAACGGACGTGACTATGCCGACTGGGACTGGCGCGGATGCATCGGCTATTTGCCGCAACAGGTGGATATCTTCGACCTGTCGCTGGCGGTCAATCTGCGGCTGGGCAATCCCCAGGCCAGTGATGAACAGTTATGGCAGGTACTGGAGGATGTCGGGTTGCGTGACTGGGCTGCGGCAATCGGGCTGGATGCGCCGCTGGGCGAGCTTGGTAGTCGGGTGTCCGGCGGCCAGGCCCGACGGATTGCCTTGGCGCGACTGCTGCTGGCTGAGCGGCCGATTCTGCTGCTGGATGAACCCTTCGCCGGGCTCGACGCTGCGACCCGTTCACAGGTACTGGCGGCGCTGTGTCGGCGCCAGGCCAGGGGGCTGTTGCTGATCGTCAGTCATCAGCCGCTGGCCATTTCGGGGGTGGTGGTGCTGGACCTGTCACCAGGTGTCGATGAACGGTCGCAGGCCGCGCTCGAGTGACTCCGGTGGTGCCGAGCTGAGTCCGCGCAGGAGCCAGTCGCGGGTCTCCAGCGGGTCGATCACCGCGTCGATCTCCAGAAAGCTGGCCATGCTCAGCCCCTTGCCACGCTGGTACAGCTCGGCGACCAGTTTATCGAACAACGCCTGTTGCTCGGCCGGGTCCTCAAGCGCCGCCAGCTCCTTGGCATAGCCCAGGCGCACTGCGCCCTCAAGGCCCATGGCGCCGAATTCGCTGCTCGGCCAGCCAATGGTGAACATCGGCGCATGGAAGCTTCCTGCGGCCATGGCCTGGGCGCCGAGGCCATAGCCCTTGCGCAGCACCACGGTGAAGAACGGAATCTTCAGGCTGGCGGCGGTGACGAACATGCGCGAGACATGGCGCACCGTGGCCTGCTGTTCGGCGTCCGGGCCGACCATGAAGCCGGGGGTGTCGCACAGCGAAACCATCGGCAGACCGTGGGCCTGGCACAGCTGCATGAAGCGCGCGGCCTTGTCGCCTGCCACGGCGTCGATGGCGCCGCCCAGATGCATGGGGTTGTTGGCGATCAGGCCGAAGGCCTTGCCGTTGATGCGGATCAGTGCGGTGATCAGGCCGGGGGCGAACTGGCGGCGCAGCTCCAGCACCGTGCCGGTATCTGCCAGGGTCTCGATCACCTCGCGAATGTCATACACGCGCAGGCGGTTTTCCGGGATCAGGTGGCGCAGCAGGCGCTGGTCGGCGCACTCGCCGCCGGGCAGGTCGCCCTGGAAGTAACTCAGGTATTGTTTGGCCACGCGAGTGGCTTCGGCTTCATTCTTGACCAGTACGTCGATCACCCCGTTGGGTCCCTGCATGCTGGTCGGGCCGACCTGTTCCGGGGTGAAGCTGCCAAGGCCGCCGCCCTCGATCATCGCCGGACCGGCCATGCCGATGGTCGCGTTCTCGGTGGCGATGATCACGTCACAGCAGCCGAGCAGTGCGGCGTTGCCGGCAAAGCAGCGTCCGGAAACCACGCCAACCAGCGGCACCTGACCGCTGAGCCGGGCCATGCGCATAAAGGTGGTGCAGTCCAGTCCAGCGACACCGACCTTGTCGATGTCACCGGGGCGCCCACCGCCGCCTTCGGTAAAGAACACCAAGGGCAGACGCCATTGCTCGGCCAGCTCGAGCATGCGGTCGGTTTTCTTGTGGTTGGTCACGCCCTGGGTGCCGGCGAACACCGTGTAGTCATAACTCATGGCCATGCAGCGGGCCTTTTCCGCGCCGAACTGGGCGGCATTGACCGTGCCTATGCCGGTAATCAGGCCATCGGCCGGACTCAGCTTGAGCAGTTCCTCATGGCTGCGACGGGTGCGTTGGGCGGCCAGGGCAAAGCCGCCGTATTCCATAAAACTGCCGTCATCCAGCAGGTCGGCGAGGTTCTCGCGGGCGGTGCGCTGCCCGGTCTTGCGCCGTTTGGCCACCGCTTCGGGGCGGCGCTCGTCGCTCAGGTCGGCCTGGCGTTCGAGCACATCGCGCAGGTCGGCGCGGATAGACGCCAGATCGACACTTTCCTCGGTCACCAGACCGTCGGCGCTGACCTCGGCGGGCTCAAGAAACAGCAGGGGGCTGCCTTCGAACAGGTTGTCGCCGGGTGCGGCTGTCAGGGCGCGGATGATCCCGCTCTGGGTCGCCTTGACCACGAACTCCATTTTCATCGCTTCCAGTACTGCGACCTGCTGGCCAACCGCGACGGCATCGCCGATCTGCACATCCAGACTGACCAGCACCCCCTGCACCGGGGTGTTCAGTGGTTCGGTGCCCGCCGGGGCATCGATATCCGTACGAGACGGGGTCTGGCTGCTGGCCGATCCCTTGGCATACAGGTGTGGATGGGCCTGACTGCCGGCGCCGACCAGGTTGGCGGCTTCGGCTTCGATAAAGCCGGTGCTGACCCGGTTGGCCTGCACCGCCGGATGCTGCAGCAGGTTCTGCAGGAAATGCAGGTTGCTGGCCACGCCTTCCAGACGGAACTCGCAGAGGGCGCGGTAGGCACGTTTGAGCACCTGCGAGTAATCGGCATCCGCCTGTACGATCAGCTTGGCCAGCAGCGAGTCGAAGCTGGGGCTGGTGGTGTAGCCGCTGTAGCCGTAGCCATCGACGCGGATACCGGCACCGCTGGGCGGCTCATAGGCGCTCAGGGTGCCACCGGCCGGACGTGCGCTGCCGTCGCTGGCCATGCTTTCCAGATTGATCCGCAACTGTACGGCGTAGCCGCGCGGTGCGGGTATCCGGTCCTGGGTCAGCCCCAGTTCGGCCAGCGTTGCACCCGCAGCCAGGCGCAGCTGGATCTGCGCCAGATCCAGTCCGGTGACCGCTTCGGTCACCGTATGCTCGACCTGGATGCGCGGATTGGCTTCCATGAATACGAAGTCGCTGCTGTCCTCGTCCAGCAGGAACTCGACAGTGCACAGGCCGCGATAGCCCACCGCGCTGGTAAGGGTCAGCGCGGCTTGCAACAGCTGTTCGCGGATCGCTGGGTCCAGTCCCGGTGCCGGGGCAATTTCCAGCAGCTTCTGGTTGCGTCGTTGCAGGGTGCAGTCGCGCTCCCAGATATGCGCGACCTCGCGGCCATCGCCAATGATCTGCACTTCGATATGCCGGGCGCGGCGGATCAGCCGTTCGATATACAGCTCGCCACTGCCAAAGGCGGCCTTGGCCTCGGACTGGCAGCGGGCGTAGGCCTCGTCCAGTTCGGCCGGATCAAGCACTGCACGCATGCCACGGCCACCACCACCGGCCAGGGCCTTGAGCATCACCGCAGCGCCGGACCCCAATTGCTGCATAAAGGCGCGGGCCTGCTCCAGCGAGGTTGGTTCATTGGTGCCCTGCACCAGTGGGATACCCAGTTCCAGTGCCAGAGCGCGGGCGCTGGCCTTGTCGCCAAAACGTTTGAGCACCTCGGCGCTGGGGCCAACAAAGCGGATACCGGCACTGTCGCACTGGGCGGCGAAGGCGGCGTTTTCACTGAGAAAACCGTAACCGGGGTGGATAGTGTCGCAGCCCTGCTCACGGGCGATGGCGATCAATTGTTCGCCATCCAGATAGGCACTGGCGCCCCGGCCCCTGAGGGCGATGGCCTGATCGGCCTTGTGCCGGTGCAGCGAGGCGGCATCGTCCTCGGCGTACACGGCGATGCTGGGGATATCCAGCTCGGCCCCGGCGCGGGCCAGACGGATGGCAATTTCGCCGCGGTTGGCGATCAGCAGTTTGGTGATGGGCATCAGAGCCAGTCCTTGAGTTCGTTTTTCTTGACCTTGCCGGTCGCGGTCATTGGCAGTGACTCGACCAAACGGATTTCCGGGATCTTGTAAACGGCCATGGCCTGTTTGCACCAGTTCATCAGGCTCTCGGCATCCAGCCCGCTACCGGGCTTGGCCACCACAAAGGCCACGGGTACTTCGCCTTTTTTGTCATCCGGGCGTCCGATCACTGCCGAAGCCAGCAGCTGCGGATGCTGGCCGAGCATGGCTTCCAGCTCACTGGGGAAGACGCTCATGCCGTTGACCTTGAGCATTTCCTTGCGTCGACCCAGATAACGGATAAAGCCCTGTTCGGTAATCACGCCGCTGTCGCCGGTATGCAGCCAGCCATCCTTGAGCGCTTCAGCGCTGGCCTCGGGCTTGTTCCAGTAACCTTTGAGCAGAGATGGACTACGCAGGCACAGCTCGCCCTCCTCGCCCAGCGGCAGTAGTTCGCCGGTTTCGAAACTGCAGACCTTGAACTCGGTGCCCGGGACCGGCAGACCGACGAAGGTGGGCGCGGATTTAAGGTCGAAGTCGTTGTCCTGCAGGCCAGCGGTGAAGGTGTCGCAGGTGTGGGTTTCGGTCATGCCGAAGCTGGTTTCGAACAGGGTGCAGCCGGTCAGTTGGTGCCAGCGGCGGCGGTATTCCGGAGTCAGTTTCTTGATAAAGGATACGCAGCTGGTGACGCTCAGTGAGCTGAAGTCGAATGTCTGTACCTGTGGGTGGTCCAGTACCTCGGCGGCGCTGTCGACCAACAGGCCGGTATGATTGACCCGGTAATGTTGAATCGCGCTCATGAACGCCAGCGCGTCCCAACGCGCCAGCAGCACCAGCGTGGTACCGCCGAATACCGGGAACAGCAGCCCGGCGTTTTCGCCGGCGATCCAGAATTCGGGCATGAAATTCAGGCTGACGCGCTGGCTGTCCAGTCCCAGTGCCGCTGGCAGGAAGCTGGCGCAGGTATAGAGCATGTCGCCGTGGGTGTGGATGCAACCCTTGGGCAGGCCGGTGGTGCCGCCGGTGTAGTTGAGTGCGGCGATATCATCCAGAGCAGGTGTCGGCCAATCGCGACGTGGCTTTGTGGTGGCCAGTGCCGGCAGCAGGTCGATGCTGTCGCTCACTTCCAGCTTGGGCGCACGTAGCAGGTCCGGCACCGGAATCGGTGGCTCGGCTGGACACAGTTCGGACAGGCTGGTGCTGATCACAAGGCGCAGATCGGTGCCTTCGCGGGCTTGGCGTACCACCGGCAGCAGTTGGTCGAAGCAGACGATCACGCTGGCGCCGCAGTCCTTGAGCTGGTAGCCCAGTTCCATCGGCATGGCCATCGGGCTGACCGGGGCGTGAATGGCGCCGGCCTTGAGAATACCGTAGAACGCAATGTGGAACTGCGGGCAGTTGGGCATGAATACCGCGACCCGCTCACCGGGCTGAATACCCTGGGCGTGCAACAGAGTAGCGAAACGGTCGGACTGCTCGTCCAGCTCGGCGTAGCTCAGACTGTAGCCATAGAACTGCACCGCTGGCTTGTCCGGACTGGTGCGCCCCCAGTGCTTAAGGTATTCGATCAGCGGCTGGTGCCCCAGCGGGTATTCAGGTTCGCGCGCATGGCCGTTAGGCCAGGCCTGCTGTTGCAGGTGCGCGAGTTGTTCCAGATACGCCTGTTCGTTCATGCCGGGATCTCTCTGCTGTTGTTATGTGGTGTGTACCCTGGTGCAAGAGTAGGCAGGCTGGCGTAGCACTGAAAGCGATGATTATTCATTCGGAATCATGAATTTGCTTCATGATTTGGCTGAGACCAGCTAGATTCATGGCTAGGTTCACCAATTTCCGAGTTTTTCATGAATGAAAAGAATGCCGGGCCATCATTGGGGCGGATGGACCTCAATCTGTTCCGTACCTTCGAGGTGATCTATCGCGAGCGCAGTTTGACCCGGGCGGCGGCGGTCCTGCATGTCAGTCAGTCGGCAGTCAGTCATGCCCTGGCCCGGTTGCGCGAGCAGTTCGCTGACCCGCTGTTCGTGCGGCAAGGGCGGGGTGTCGTACCGACGACGCTGGCAACACGGCTGGCGCCGGGCATCCTCGACAGCCTGGAGCGCCTGCAACAATGTGTCGGACGATTGCAGCAGTTCGACCCGGCCCGTGATCAGCGTATCTTTACCCTGAACCTGCCCGAGCAACTGGAGCCAGTGTTGTTGCCCAGTCTGCTGGTGCACCTGCGCAAAGTTGCGCCATATTGTCGGGTGCGTACTGCCGGGGTGCGCTGGAGTGAACTGGCGTTGGAGCTGGCGGCTGGACGGGTCGATCTGGCGGTGCAGATTGCCCGGCCTACCGATGCCTTTCTGCGTCAGACCAAGCTGCTGGAAGAGCCGCTGTGTGTGGTGGCGGCGCCGGATTTTTCGGGCGAGCTGAGCGCTGAGCGCTATCTGGCGGCGGAGCACATTGCGGTGGCATCCTGGCGACGCGGGTTGAGCTTCGAGGATTTGGCGTTAGGACATCTGGGGTTGGTACGTCAGGTGGTCCAGCGCTGCCAGAACTATCAAGCCGCCTGTCAGGTGGTCGCCCAAAGCGATCTGCTACTGACTATGTCGCGCCGCCACGCCGAGCTGGTTGCTCGGCCATTGGGCAACCAACTGCTGACATTGCCTTTGCCGTTGCCTTCGATTGGCCTGAATCTTTACTGGCATGAGCACGCCGAGCATGATCCGGCCAACCTTTGGTTGCGCCAGCAGGTCAGCCGGGTTGCCGGTAGGCCCTAGAACAATTCCAGGGGTGCCATGCTGTCACTGACCGGATAGGCACCGCTATCCAGCTCGTCCCAGGGTGGCGGAGCGTCCTCTTCCTTGAACACTTCCAGAAATGCGCCATTGCTGCCCGGCCGGGCTGCTCGGCCAGTCAGAGGGTCGATACGCACACTGAGCACGCCTTGAGGAACTGATTGGCTGTGTTCCGGCTTGCCGTCCAGTGCTGCCGCCATGAAGCGCATCCAGATCGGCAAGGCCGCAGTGCCACCGAATTCACGACGACCAAGAGTGGACGGCTGGTCAAACCCGACCCAGACCGCTGAAGCGTAATCGCCGTTGTAGCCGGCAAACCAGGCGTCTTTCTGCTCGTTGGTGGTACCGGTCTTGCCGGCAAGATCTGGTCGTTGCAAGGCGCGGGCGCGGGCGGCCGTACCGCGGGTGATCACGTCCTTGAGCATGCTGGTCAACAGGTAAGTAGTGCGCGGGTCTACGGTCTGCTCGGCCAGCAACACAGTGTTCGGTTCTTCGACCAGAGCCAGGGGGGCGCTGGTGTAGCGCTGAATCCGCTCAAGATGAGTGGTCAGCGCCTCGGGAGTCACTACCGGCTTGGCAAAGTCGATGATCTGGCCGTGGCGATCCTCGATCCTCTCTATCAACCAGGGGTCGACCTTGTAGCCGCCATTGGCGATGACCGCATAACCCTGGGCGATTTGCAGCGGGGTCAGCTCCGGTGTGCCGAGTGAGGCCGACAGGTTGCGCGGCAGGTCGGCGCGAGGGAAACCGAAACGCTCAATGTAGGTCAGCGACTCATCAACGCCGATTTCCTGCATAAGGCGGATGGATACCAGGTTGCGCGAGCGGTACAGCGCTTCACGCAAACGGATTGGGCCAAGGAAATCGCCTCCGGAGTTCTGCGGTCGCCAGACCGAGTTCATATAATCGTCGACGAACACCAGAGGGGCGTCATTGACGATAGTGGCCGGGGTGTAGCCATGGTCCAGAGCGGCGCTGTAGAGGAACGGCTTGAAGCTGGAGCCGGGTTGGCGCCGAGCCTGGGTTGCGCGGTTGTAGTTACTTTGCAGGAACGAAAAGCCGCCGACCAGAGCCTGAATGCTGCCGTCTTGCGGTGACACCACCACCAATGCAGCTTGGGCGCTGGGCACCTGGCTCAGCCGATAGCCGCCGTCTTCGTTGGCGATAACACGTATTACGTCGCCGGGTTTTAGTACGTCGGCAGGGCGGCGTGGGGTGGGGCCCATGCTGTTGGCGTTGAGATAGGGGCGGGCCCAGCGCATGGCTTCCCAGGCAATGGTGCCGGTATTGCCATTGCGCAGACGGATCTCGACCTGTTCTTCGTTAACCTGGGTGACCAGGGCTGGCAACAGGCCGCCCAGTGCCCGATAGGGTGCCAGGATGGCCTGCCAGTTGGCTGGGTCAGCATCCGGGTGACGGTCTTCCGGGCCACGGTAGCCATGACGTTGATCGTATTCGATCAGGCCTTCACGCAGGGCACGATTGGCATAGCTCTGCAGTTCGCTGGAAACGCTGGTGTAGACGTGGAAGCCGTCGGTATAGGCTCGCTCGCCGTAGCGCTCAATCATTTCCAAGCGAGCCATTTCAGCAACGTAGGGCGCTTCCATTTCCGGGTTGGCGCCATGATTGCGGGCCCGAATCGGACTGGTGACCGCTTCCTGATAGGCGGCCTGATCTATGTGCCCGAGATTGAGCATGCGCTGCAAAATCCAGTCGCGGCGAATCTTGGCGCGCTCTGGATTGATCAGCGGATTGAAGCGTGATGGAGCTTTGGGCAGGCCGGCGATCATGGCCAGGTCGGCCAGCGGCAATTCATTGATGGATTTGCCGTAATAGACCTGAGCAGCCGCTTCGACCCCGTAGGCGCGATTGCCCAGATAGATCTTGTTGATATAAAGCTCGAAGATTTCCTGCTTGCTGAGATTACGTTCGATTTGCAATGCCAGCAGAATTTCATTGAGTTTACGAGAGAATACCCGCTCGCTGGTAAGGAAGTAGTTCTTCGCCACCTGCATGGTAATAGTGCTGCCACCGGTCTGAATCTGGCCGCTTTGAGCCAGTTCGGTAGCAGCTCGTAACAAGCCTTTGGGATCGACGCCGTGGTGGTTGAGGAAGTTGTCGTCCTCGGCAGCCAGCAGGGCATTGATGAAATCGTTGGGGACCTGGTCGAAGCTGACCGGGAAACGACGCATCTCGCCGAATTCGGCTATCAATTTGTGATCTGTGCTATATATCCGCAAAGGAGTTTGCAATTCGAGCTCGCGGAGTGTTTCAACATCGGGAAGTGCGGGGCTAAGATACAGAGCTACCCCGCTCAGTCCCAGGATTGGGGCACTCAGCAAAGCGATCAGGGACCAGAATAAAAATTTCAGAAAGCGCATAAGAGGAATATTAAATTCCCTGATAGATGAAATGGTTAGCAATCGGGCTGGATGAGAACGGGTTAACAGTCTGCATTATAAGCGCATTTTTTTTGTTTACGCCATTTGCGCTTGTTAAAGGACTGTTATTTAATGTAGTAAAACATAAACCGTCCGTAAGTGTCGGATGCTGATAGGAAATTGGCTGTGCTAGGGCTCCTAAAAAAGAAAGCAAATACGCTGCTGGGCATAGACATCAGTTCCACAACCGTGAAGCTGTTGGAGCTCAGTCGTTCAGGTAACCGCTACAAGGTCGAGGCCTACGCGGTTGAACCACTTCCTCCAGGGGCAGTGGTGGAGAAGAATATTGTTGAGCTGGATGGGGTGGGTCAGGCGCTGGAAAAGGTCCTGGCACGCTCGAAAAGTCCACTCAAACAGGCGGCTGTGGCTGTAGCCGGCTCCGCCGTGATCACCAAGTCCATCGAACTCGATGGCGGCCTTACTCCCGAAGAGATGGAAGAGCAGATCAAGCTCGAGGCCGACCAGTACATTCCCTATCCCCTGGATGAAGTGGCGATTGACTTCGAGGTTCAGGGGCCGGCGCCACGCAACCCTGATCGGGTTGAAGTTTTGCTGGCAGCCTGCCGACGGGAGAATGTCGATATTCGCGAGGCTGCGCTGGCGCTGGGCGGGATGAGTGCCAAGGTGGTTGAGGTCGAGGCCTACGCCATGGAGCGGGCTTGCGAGCTGGTTATTGATCAGCTTGAAGGTGACCGGGACGATCTGACCATCGCGGTGATCGATATTGGCGCCACCATGATGACCCTCAGTGTTCTCAGCAAGGGCCGCATCATCTACACCCGCGAGCAGTTGTTCGGCGGCAAGCAGCTTACCGACGAAATTCAGCGCCGCTATGGATTATCGCTGGAAGAAGCCGGGTTGGCGAAAAAGCAGGGCGGATTGCCTGATGACTATGACAGCGAGGTTTTGGGTCCGTTCAAGGACGCTGTCGTGCAGCAGGTCTCACGCTCGCTGCAGTTCTTCTTTGCCGGCGGGCAGTACAACGACGTCGACTACATCCTGCTGGCTGGCGGCACCGCTTCAATTCCCGGGCTCGATCAACTGATTCAGCAGAAGATCGGCACCACGACGCTGGTGGCCAACCCCTTTGCAAACATGACCCTCTCGAACAAGGTCAATGCCGTTGCCCTGAGCAATGATGCGCCAGCCTTGATGATTGCATGCGGTCTGGCGATGAGGAGTTTCGACTGATGGCGCGCATCAACCTATTACCTTGGCGTGAAGAACTCAGGGAAGAGCGCAAGAAGGAATTTCTTACCGTACTGGCATTGATCGTGTTGTTTGCCGGCGCACTGGTGTTCCTGGCAGACCGGCACTTCAACAGCCAGATTTCTCACCAGAATGCCCGCAACGAATTGCTGCGCCAGGAAATTCGTCTGTTGGAAGCGCGGATCCGCGAGATCGATCAGCTTCAGGCTCGGCGTACGCAATTGCTGGAACGGATGAAGGTCATTCAGGATCTGCAGGGCAACCGACCGATCATCGTGCGGGTGTTTGATGAGCTGACCCGCTCATTGCCGGACGGCGTTTACTTCACCTCGCTGGAGATGAAGGGCAGCACTATCAGCGTCAAGGGCGGGGCTGAATCCAATAGCCGGGTTTCCAACCTGATGCGCCAGATGGATGCCTCGGATTGGCTGGCTGCGCCGAACCTCACTGCGGTACGGGCCGTCACCCAGGGTGCACTGGACCAGGCCAACGTGTTTGAACTGTCGGTGCGGCAAACCGAACCTGCCACCAGTAGTGAAGAGGGAGGGCAGCCGCAATGAGTCTGGCCCAATCCATTGAAAGCTTGAAAAAGGTCGATATCAACGACCTGGACTTCAACAATATCGGTTCCTGGCCGGGAGCACTCAAAGTCATCGTCGGGGCCTTGCTGTTGGTGGTGTTGCTGTTCTTGGGCTACCACTTCCACCTTAAGGACTTGCAGGCCAGCCTTGAGCGGGCTGAAGCCCAGGAAACCACCTTGCGTCGGGATTTTGCCGACAAATCGTTCCGGGCCGCCAACCTTGAAGCCTATAAAGAGCAGCTCGAGGAAATCGAAGAGCGCTTTGGTGCGCTGCTCAAGCAGTTGCCAAGCGACACCGAAGTGCCGGGCCTGCTCGAAGATATCACCCAGATGGGGTTGAACAGCGGCCTGGAGTTTGAATCCATCACCCTGCAGCCGGAAGTCACCACGCAGTTCTATATCGAACTGCCGATTCGAATCGTGGTTCAGGGCAGCTATCACGATCTGGCGACCTTCGTCAGCAGTGTGGCGGGTCTGCCGCGGATCGTGACGCTGCACGATTTCACTATCGCGCCCTTGTCTGCCGGCAATCCAGATTTGCTGAAAATGGACATTCTGGCCAAGACCTATCGCTACAACGAAGCAGCCGAAGGGGGGCAGCAATGATTATGCGCAAGCGTTTGTTCAGTGCATTGCTGTTGACGCCATTGCTGCTCAGCGGTTGCGGTAAGGGCGAATTTTCCGATTTGCAAGCATTCATGGATGAGACCCGAGCCCGGCCGGCCGGCAGTATCGAGCCGTTGCCCAGGTTCAAGCCGTACGAAGCTTTCACCTACAGCGCATCTTCACTGCGTAGCCCGTTCCAGCCTCCGATCAGGATTGATCTGAGTCAGCGCGAGCGTGGGTCCCAGGGGGTCAAGCCGGATGAAAACCGGGTTCGCCAGTTCCTGGAAGGGTTCAATATCGAAGGCTTCGAGATGGTCGGCACGCTGAGCAATCAGGGGGGAATGCAGGCGCTGATTCGTGGCGCCGGCAGTGTGCACCGGGTCAGGATTGGCGACTACCTTGGGCGTAACCATGGGCGAGTTGTCAGCATCGATGAAGGCCGTGTGGACGTGCTTGAAATAGTTCCGGACGGTGAAGGTGGTTGGTTGGAGCGGCCGCGTACCCTCAGCTTGGCTGGGCGCGGATAAATCAACCAGGGAGAGAGAACAACATGAACTGCCAACAGTCACGCGTGGATCGCAATACAATGCCTCTAACCAGGAAGTTTTCCCTCGCTGCAGTCCTAGCGCTGCTCAGTCCCCTGGCCTTGGCGGCCAACCTGCAGAACCTGGACGTTGCCGCATTGCCGGGTGACCGGGTCGAACTCAAACTGTCATTTGACGAGCCGCTGAGCGATGCTCCGCGTGGCTACACCATCGACCAGCCGGCCCGGATCGCTCTGGATCTGCCTGGGGTAAAAAACCAGCTAGGGCAGCGCAGTCGGGAGCTCGGCCTGGGCAACGCTCGCAGCGTCAACGTGGTCGAGGCCAATGATCGCACCCGCCTGATCATCAACCTGACCAATCTGGTGCCGTACAACACCCGGATCGATGGCAATCACCTTTATGTTCTGGTCGGAGCGCAAACTGCGCCGGGCTACAGTGCTGCTCCGACTCCTGTCGCTTCGGCTCCGGCTGCCAGTCCCAGCTGGCGTGACGCAGGTCAGCCGGCGGTCAGTGCCCCGGCTGCCGGTGGTCGGGCGATCACCAGTCTGGACTTTCAGCGCGGTGAGCAGGGCGAAGGCAATGTGATTATCGATCTCTCCGATCCGTCGATTCGGGTCGACGTTCAGGAGCAGGGTGGACGGGTCCGTCTGAACTTCGCCGATACCCGCTTGCCCGATCAATTGCGGGTACGGCTGGATGTTAAGGATTTCGCCACGCCGGTGAGTTTCATCAATGCCAGCAGCACCAGCTCCGGGGCCAGTATCAGCATTGAGCCGAGTGGCTACTACGAGCACCTGACCTATCAGGCCGACAATCGCCTGATCGTCAGCTTCAAGCCCCTGACCCGGGCCGAAGCCGATCAGCGCCGCGCCGATGCCTTTACCTACACCGGTGAGAAACTGTCGCTGAATTTCCAGGATATCGAAGTGCGCTCGGTTCTGCAGTTGATTGCCGATTTCACCGACCTCAATCTGGTGGCCAGTGACACCGTGCAGGGCAGCATTACCCTGCGCCTGCAGAATGTGCCCTGGGATCAGGCTCTGGATCTGGTACTCAAGACCAAGGGGCTGGATCAGCGCCGAATTGGCAACGTGCTGCTGGTCGCGCCGGCAGATGAAATCGCCGCCCGTGAGCGTCAGGAACTGGAGTCTCAGCGCCAGATCGCGGAACTGGCTCCGCTGCGCCGTGAGCTGATTCAGGTTAACTATGCCAAGGCGGCCGATATCGCCAAGCTGTTCGCCTCTGTTACGGCCAATGACGGTGGCCAGCAGCGCGGTTCGATCACTGTGGATGACCGTACCAACAGCATCATTGCGATGGAAACCCAGGACAAGTTGGACGAGTTGCGCCGTATCGTTACCCAATTGGACATTCCGGTACGCCAGGTCATGATCGAGGCGCGGATTGTCGAGGCCAACGTCGGTTTCGACAAGGCGCTCGGGGTGCGCTGGGGCGGTAACGTCTGGAAGGGTGATCGTTTCACGGTGTTTGGTAAGGATGGCGAAAGTGGTGTGGATGATGACGAGGATGCTTCGACTGCTCGGTTCCAGGGGCGGCGAACGCTCCCCGTTAACAGTCCCTTTGTCGATCTGGGCGTGCTGAATTCTACCTCCGGTATCGGTATCGGCTTCCTGACCAATAATGCGATCCTTGATCTGCAATTGTCGGCGATGGAAAGTACCGGTAACGGAGAGGTCATTTCCCAGCCCAAGGTGGTAACCTCGGACAAGGAAACCGCCAAGATCCTCAAGGGTTCCGAGATTCCCTACCAGGAAGCCAGCTCCAGCGGTGCGACCACTACTGCTTTCGCTGAAGCCGTGCTGTCGCTGGAAGTGACTCCACAGATCACTCCGGACAATCAGGTGATCATGGATGTGGTGGTTACCAAGGATGAGCCGGACTTCACCAATACCGTTAACGGTGTTCCGACCATCCGCAAGAACGAGGTCAATGCCAAGATCCTGGTGGCCGATGGCGAAACCATCGTGATCGGCGGAGTATTTGCCAGTGAGACCCAGCGTGGTCAGGAGAAGGTACCGTTCCTGGGCGATCTGCCTGTGTTGGGCAGAATGTTCCGTCGGGACATTTCGATCGACAACAAAACCGAACTGTTGATCTTCCTGACGCCGCGTATTATCAATAACGGGGCTATCTCACTTGCCAGGTAAGTTAATTGCGTAACGTGTTTCTGGTAGGCCCGATGGGAGCAGGGAAAAGCACCATCGGGCGTTTGCTTGCCAAAGAACTCAAATATCCCTTCAAGGATTCCGACCGGGAAATCGAGGCGCGTACCGGGGCGGACATTCCCTGGATTTTCGACGTGGAAGGCGAAGAGGGCTTTCGTCAGCGTGAAGAAGCCATGATTGCCGAGCTGGTGTGCGAGCAGGGAATTGTCCTGGCTACCGGTGGCGGTGTGGTGATGCGCGAATCCAATCGCCGCGCTCTTGCCGAGCATGGTCTGGTGGTTTATTTGCGGACCAGTGTCGAACAACAGTTACAGCGTACTGCCAAAGATCGCCAGCGCCCGTTGTTGCAGACTGCCGACCCTGAGAAGGTGCTGCGCGAGCTAATGGCCAGGCGTGATCCGCTGTATCGCGAGATCGCCGGGCTAATCATCGATACCGATCAGCGTGGCCCTAAGGCCGTGGTCAATACTATCGTTGCCCGGTTGCTGGACGAGCAGGACGCGTGAGTTGGGCCGATCTGGTGCCTGGCTCGTGCGCTGGAACCGGGGACTGATGTATCCTTTCCGCAACTTTCCGGGAGAGGCTCCATGCACCGATTGACAGTAGATCTCGCTGACCGCAGTTACCCCATCTCGATTGGTAAGGGCTTGCTCGACCAGCTCGAGCAGTTTGCTCCCTATATCGCCGGGCGTCAGGTTTGCATCGTTACCGATGATACCGTTGCCCCACTGTATCTGGAGCGGTTGACCCGGACTCTGGACGGTTATCAGGTGTTGCCGGTGGTTCTGCCGACCGGCGAGGCTTACAAGCACTGGGCAACCTTGCAGCAGATTTTCGATGCCCTGCTGGAGGCCAGGCATGATCGGCGTACTACCCTGATCGCTTTGGGCGGCGGGGTGATTGGTGATATGACCGGGTTTGCCGCGGCCTGCTATCAGCGCGGGGTCGACTTCATTCAGGTGCCGACCACGCTGTTGTCGCAGGTTGACTCTTCCGTGGGCGGCAAGACCGGCATCAACCACCCGGCTGGCAAGAACATGATCGGTGCCTTCTATCAGCCCAAGGCGGTAGTGATCGATACCGATAGCCTGTCCACTTTGCCACAGCGTGAGGTCAGTGCCGGTCTGGCGGAAATCATCAAATACGGCCTGATTCGCGACATTGAATTTCTAGCCTGGCTTGAGGTGCACATGACGGCACTGCGTGGGCTTGAGTCTGAGGCAATCACCCGGGCGATTGCCCGTTCCTGCGAGATCAAGGCTGAAGTGGTAGCTGCCGATGAGCGCGAAGGAGGCTTGCGCGCGATTCTCAATCTGGGCCACACCTTCGGCCATGCGATTGAGGCGCATCAGGGCTATGGCCAGTGGTTGCATGGAGAGGCGGTGGGCGCCGGCATGGTCATGGCGCTTGAGCTTTCCCGGCGCCAGGGCTGGATTGATGCAGCAGACTTCCAGCGCGCAGTGACTTTGATTGCAGCTGCCGGCCTGCCGGTTCAGGCTCCCGCGCAAATGACGGCGGAGGATTTTAGCCGGCTGATGGCAGTCGACAAGAAAGTTCTGGACGGCCAGTTGCGCCTGGTGTTGCTGCAGCGCTTGGGCGAGGCGGTGATAACCGCCGATTATGACAAGGATGCGCTGCTGGCGACGCTGTCAGCCGGCGCGAAATGACGGAGACCGAGGCGCACATGTCAGCTCTGACGGGTGTTGAAAGTTATCTCGAGCATTATCAGCTCAGCCATGACCCCTTTGCCGCCCGCACGCCGGGCTTTAAATTTTTTACCCCCAAGCGCAAGGAAGTGCTGGCTGAGTTGCACCACCTGGCTCGTTATGCCAGCAACCTGTTGGTCATCACTGGGCCGCAGGGTAGCGGCAAGACCTTGTTACGCCAGGCGCTGGTCGCCAGTTGCAACAAGGATACTGTGCAGTGCGTGGTGATGTCTGCGCGCGAGCTCTCGGGTGAGGCTCAGGTGCTGGCAAGCCTCTGCCAGGCCGCCGAGGCCGGATCGCAGGATATTCAGGCTTTGCTGGCCAGAGCCGAACAGTTGCATCAGGTCGGGATTCAGCTGTACCTGGTGGTCGATGATGCCGAGAAGCTTGATCAGCAAGCATTGCAGTTGCTGGCCGACCTGAGCCAGGTTGCCGGCAAGGCGGCGCCGCGGGTGTTTCTGTTCGCTGAGCCGGCGTTCGAGGCAGCGCTGGCCCGACTGGATACCGATGGTGAGCCGGACTGGGTGCGCCGCATCGAGTTGCAGCCCTATGAGCTGGACGATACCCGGGATTATCTGGCACAGCGTCTGGAGTCGGCCGGTCAGGGTATAGAGCTGCTTGATGATAGGCAGGTCCTCTGGATCCACGAACATAGTGGTGGCTGGCCTGGAGCGATCAATCAGGCTGGGCGCCAGGCAATGATGGCGGCGATGGGCGATGAGCTGGAGGTGCCGAGGGCTGCGCGCAAGGGGCCGGTGTTGCCGCTACGCTCACTGGTGGCCCTGGTGTTGGTAGGTTTGGGCGTGATGTTCGCCTGGTTTATGGGTGATCGGCCGCAGGAGCCTTCCCGTACTGTATTGCAGCTACCTGATCCTGTTGTTGAGGTAGAGGCACGCCCGACCCCAACTCCGCCGCCAGCCCTGATCCCGTCGGTGGAAATCGATCCCGTGGCCGAGCCGTCTGCGCCGCCGTCCGCACCTGCGCCGGTAGTGGCTGAAGCAGAGGTGGCGCCAGTTGCTGAACCGGTTGCGGAGCCTGAGCCAATTGCAGAGCCGACCCCGGTGGTGCCCCCGCCAGTGGCCACCGCGCCTGCTCCTGCTCCGGTGCCGCCTTCCGAGGCTGCTGTTGGTGGCGCGCATACCGCCGCCTGGTATCGTCAGCGCCAGGGCAGTGAATATGTGCTGCAGTTGCTGGGTACGCGCTCGCGTCAGGCAGCGCTGGATTTCGTTGCGGCCCAGCGTGGTGTCAGTGATCTGGGCTACTTCGAGACGCGGCATGAAGGCCAGCCTTGGTTCGTGGTGACCCAGGGGGTCTATCCCGGGCGCCAGCAGGCGCAGCAGGCGGTCAATGGCTTGCCGGAGTCTGTGCGCCGACAAAACCCCTGGCCCAGGAGTATTGCCAGCATCCAGCAATCGCTACAGTAATCGCTTCGGCCGGGGCCCTGTCACAGGCCCCGGCTAGCCCTCTCGCGGGGGCTAAATGACGACCAGCCACCAAAAAAGCTTTCCTATTTACGACATTTGGATATGCTTTTGCGGCAGAAACTGCCGAAAAAAAATTGTGGCGGTACCTGCCCCTGTGTAAAATGACTGCCCTTTTGTCCCGCGCCTGACCAGTTTTTAATCTGTTCTGGTTTTTTCAAGCGCTTGAAATTAATAGATTTTCTGAGAGTGTGCCTATGAAAGCAGGTTTGTATCAGCCTGATCAGTTCAAGGATAACTGTGGCTTTGGCCTGATAGCCCACATGGAAGGCCAGCCCAGTCATCACTTGCTGCAGACGGCCATCGAAGCCCTGACATGCATGACGCACCGCGGTGGCATCAATGCCGACGGCAAGACCGGTGACGGTTGTGGTCTGCTGATTCAGAAACCTGACCAGTTCCTGCGCGCTGTAGCCCAGGAGACACTGGGTGTGGCACTGCCCGAGCAGTATGCGGTGGGCATGATCTTCATGGGCGCGGATGATGCAAGTACACAAGCCGCGCACCAGGCGTTTGAGGTCGCGTTGGCTGATCAGGGCCTCAGCCTGTTGGGCTGGCGCCCGGTGCCGGTGGACGAGAGCGTTCTTGGTCCGCTGGCGCTGAGCTGCATGCCGCGTATCGAGCAACTGTTTATTTCTGGCGAAGGTCTGGACGAACAGCAACTCGGCATCAAGTTGTTCTATGCCCGGCGCAAGGCTGAAATCGCCATGCAGGGCGATGACAACTTCTATGTCTGCAGCCTGTCGCACAAGGTCATTTCCTATAAAGGTCTGATGATGCCGGCGGATCTGGCCAGCTTCTTCCCCGACCTGGCCGATGCACGGATGGAAACTGCGATCAGCGTGTTCCATCAGCGCTTTTCGACCAACACTCTGCCGAAGTGGCCGCTGGCTCAGCCGTTCCGCCTGCTGGCGCACAATGGCGAGATCAACACCATCACCGCCAACCGCAACTGGGCCCACGCCCGGCGTAACAAGTTCTGCAACGAACTGCTGCCGGACCTGGATCAACTGGCGCCGCTGGTCAACGTTACCGGGTCTGACTCCTCCAGCATGGACAACATGCTGGAGTTGCTGATCACCGGCGGTATGGACCTGTTCCGTGCCATTCGTATGGTAGTGCCGCCAGCCTGGCAGAACGTCGAGACCATGGACGCCGACTTGCGCGCGTTCTACGAATTCAACTCCATGCATATGGAGGCCTGGGACGGCCCGGCCGGTATCGTATTGACCGAAGGTCGCTACGCCGTCTGTCTGCTCGACCGCAATGGCCTGCGCCCGGCACGTTACGTGGTGACCAAGAATGGCTACATCACTCTGGCTTCGGAAATCGGTGTCTGGGATTACCAGCCCGAGGACGTGATCAGCAAGGGCCGGGTTGGCCCGGGCCAGATCCTGGCAGTCGATACCCAGACTGGCGAAGTGCTGCACACTGACGAGGTGGCCAACCGTCTGAAGTCGCGTCACCCATACCGCAAGTGGCTGAAGGAGAATGCTCTGCGCATCCAGGCTACCTTGGATGACCGCGACCATGGTTCGGACTTCCTCGACGACGCGCGTCTGCAGCAATACATGAAGATGTTCCAGGTCACCTTCGAAGAACGTGATCAGGTCCTGCGTCCGCTTGGCGAGAATGGTCAGGAAGCAGTTGGTTCTATGGGTGACGACACGCCGATGGCGGTGTTGTCTGGCCGTGTACGTTCGGTCTACGACTACTTTCGCCAGCAGTTCGCTCAGGTTACCAACCCGGCGATCGACCCGCTGCGTGAATCCATTGTCATGTCGCTGGAGACCTGCCTGGGTGCCGAGCGCAATGTGTTCGAAGAGACCGCCGATCACGCCAACCGGGCGATTCTCAGCTCGCCGGTGATCTCGCCGGCCAAGTGGCGCACTATCCTTACCCTGCAGCGCCCCGGCTTCGCCCACCAGATCATTGCCCTGAACCGCCCTGAAGGTCAGTCGCTGGACGAGGCGGTACGCGCCATCGCCGCCGAGGCCGAAGCGGCTGTGCGTGAAGGCAAAACCCTGCTGGTGCTCAGCGACCGGGCCATTGAGCCGGGCAAGCTGCCGGTGCATGCGGCGCTGGCTGTCGGCGCGGTACACCACCACCTGGTCGACAAGGGCCTGCGCTGCGACGCCAACATCCTGGTTGAAACTGCCACTGCCCGTGACCCGCATCACTACGCCGTGTTGCTGGGCTTTGGCGCCACGGCGGTCTACCCCTACCTGGCCTATGAAGTGCTGGGTGACCTGATCCGTACCGGCGAAGTCATCGGCGACCTGTACGAGGTGTTCAAGAGCTATCGCAAGGGCATCTCCAAGGGTCTGATGAAGATTCTCTCGAAGATGGGGATCTCGACCATTGCCTCTTACCGCGGGGCGCAGTTGTTCGAGGCTGTGGGTCTGGCCGATGAAGTGGTCGACACCTGCTTCAAAGGAGTTGCCAGCCGCATCCAGGGTGCCCGCTTCTGCGATCTGCAGGACGAGCAGAGCCTGCTCGTCCGTGAAGCTTGGAATCCGCGTAAGCCGATTCAGCAGGGTGGCCTGCTCAAGTTCGTATTCGGTGGCGAATACCATGCCTACAACCCGGACGTCGTGCGTGCGTTGCAGGACGCCGTTCAGGGCGACAGCTATGACAAGTATCAGGAATATGCCGCGCTGGTTAACAGCCGCCCGGTAGCCGCGCTGCGCGACCTGCTCAAGCTGCGCGACGATCAGCAGTCGATTGCGCTGGATGAGGTCGAGCCGTTGGAGTCGATCTTCAAGCGCTTCGACTCGGCCGGCATCTCGCTGGGTGCACTGTCGCCGGAGGCCCACGAGGCCATTGCCGAGGCGATGAACCGCCTGGGTGCGCGCTCCAACTCCGGTGAGGGCGGTGAAGATCCGGCCCGCTATGGCACCGAGCGCACTTCGAAGATCAAGCAGATCGCGTCCGGCCGTTTTGGCGTCACCCCGGAATACCTGGTCAATGCTGAGGTGCTGCAGATCAAGGTCGCCCAGGGCGCCAAGCCCGGTGAGGGCGGCCAGCTGCCGGGTGGCAAGGTCAATGAACTGATCGCCCGCCTGCGTTACTCGGTGCCCGGCGTCACCCTGATTTCGCCGCCGCCGCACCATGACATCTACTCAATCGAAGATCTGGCTCAGCTGATCTTCGATCTCAAGCAGGTCAACCCGCAGGCCCTGGTCTCGGTCAAGCTGGTCTCCGAGCCCGGTGTCGGCACTATCGCCGCCGGGGTCGCCAAGGCCTATGCCGACCTGATCACCATCTCCGGTTACGACGGTGGTACTGGCGCCTCGCCGCTGACCTCGATCCGCTATGCTGGCTCACCCTGGGAGCTGGGCCTGTCTGAAGCTCACCAGACCCTGCGCGGCAACGACCTGCGCGGCAAGGTCCGGGTACAGACCGACGGTGGTTTGAAAACTGGCCTGGACGTGATCAAGGCAGCGATTCTCGGCGCCGAGAGCTTCGGCTTCGGTACCGCTCCGATGATCGCCTTGGGCTGCAAGTACCTGCGCATTTGTCACCTGAACAACTGTGCGACCGGTGTTGCCACCCAGAACAAGCATCTGCGTGACAACCACTACATCGGTACTGTGGAAATGGTGATGAACTTCTTCACCTATGTCGCCATGGAAACCCGTGAGTGGCTGGCCAAGTTGGGCGTACGTAGCCTGCAGGACCTGATCGGGCGTACCGATCTGCTGGAAATCCTGCCCGGCAACACGGGCAAACAGCAGAATCTGGACCTGCGTCCGCTGCTCGGCAGCGATCTGGTGCCGGCCGACAAGCCGCAGTACTGCGAATCGCTGCGCAACCCGCCGTTCGACAAGGGCGAAACCGCCGAGAAGATGGTCGCCATGGCCCGCGCTGCTATCGACGGACGTACCGGTGGCGAGTACCAACTGACGCTGACCAACTGCGACCGTTCGATCGGCGCCCGGGTCTCCGGCGAGATTGCCAAGGTTCATGGCAACCAGGGTATGGTCAGCGCACCTATCACCTTCCGCATGACCGGTACCGCTGGTCAGAGCTTCGGGGTGTGGAACGCCGGTGGTCTGCAGATGTATCTGGAAGGCGATGCCAACGACTACGTCGGCAAAGGGATGACCGGCGGCAAGCTGGTCATCGTCCCGCCCAAGGGTAGTCCGTTCCGCTCCGAGGAAACCTCGATCATCGGCAACACCTGTCTGTACGGCGCGACCGGCGGCAAGCTGTTCGCCGCGGGTGTGGCTGGCGAACGTTTCGCCGTGCGCAACTCCGGCGCCCATGCGGTGATCGAAGGTGCCGGCGACCACTGCTGTGAATACATGACTGGCGGTATGGTCTGTGTGCTTGGCAGTACCGGCTACAACTTCGGTGCCGGTATGACCGGTGGTTTCGCCTATGTGCTGGATCGCGACAACAGCTTCTTCGACAAGCTCAACCACGAACTGGTCGAACTGCACCGGATCAGCAACGAAGCGATGGAGGCCTATCGCAGCCATCTGACTCAGGTGCTGACCGAGTATGTCGCCGAAACCGGCAGCGCCTGGGGCGCGGAAGTATTGGATAACCTGGATGACTACATTCGCCGGTTCTGGTTGGTCAAGCCCAAGGCAGCAAGCCTGCGTGCGCTGCTGACCAGCACTCGCGCCAATCCGCAATAAGACGAGCGTCCAGCGGCGGGCCTGCGGGCCCGCCAGCCACCGTGATTGACCTGCCATCCGCTGCGGCGGGTGGCTGCAAAGAGGTTTAGATATGGCTGACCGTTTGAGCAACGACTTCCAGTTCATTGAAGTGGGTCGCAAGGATCCGAAGAAGCGCCCACTGCGTGCGCGCAAGACCCAGTTCGTGGAAATCCATGAGCAGTTCAAGCCGGAAGAGGCCTCCGACCAGGCTCACCGCTGCCTGGAGTGTGGCAACCCGTACTGTGAATGGAAGTGCCCGGTGCACAACTTCATTCCCAACTGGCTGAAGCTGGTGTCCGAGGGCAACATCCTCGAAGCCGCCGAGCTGTCGCATCAGACCAATACCCTGCCGGAAGTCTGTGGCCGGGTCTGCCCGCAGGATCGCCTGTGCGAAGGTGCCTGTACTCTCAATGACGGCTTTGGTGCCGTGACCATTGGCTCGGTCGAGAAGTACATCACCGACACCGCCTTTGCCATGGGCTGGCGTCCGGACATGTCGCAGGTGGTCAAGACTGACAAGCGCGTGGCCATCATTGGTGCCGGTCCGGCTGGGCTGGGCTGTGCCGATGTGCTGGTGCGTGCCGGGGTCTCGCCGGTAGTGTTTGACCGCAACCCGGAAATCGGTGGCCTGCTGACCTTTGGCATCCCCGAGTTCAAGCTGGAAAAGCAGGTCATGTCGCGCCGCCGTGAAGTGTTCGAAGGCATGGGCATCGAGTTTCGTCTGAACACCGAAGTCGGCAAGGACGTGACCATGGATCAGCTGCTTGAGCAGTTTGATGCGGTATTCATGGGTATGGGCACCTACACCTACATGAAGGGTGGCTTCCCTGGCGAGGATCTGCCGGGTGTTTACGATGCGCTGGATTTTCTGATTGCCAACGTCAACCGCAACCTCGGCTTCGAGAAGTCGGCGGATGATTTCATCGACATGCAGGGCAAGAAGGTCGTAGTGCTGGGTGGTGGTGATACCGCGATGGACTGCAACCGGACCTCGATCCGTCAGGGCGCCAAGGCGGTTACCTGTGCCTACCGGCGTGACGAAGAGAACATGCCGGGCTCGCGCAAGGAAGTGAAGAATGCCAAGGACGAGGGCGTCAAGTTCCTGTTCAACCGCCAGCCGATCGCCATCGTTGGTGAAGACAAGGTGGAAGGCGTCAAGGTAGTGGAAACCCGCCTTGGTGAGCCGGATGCCCGTGGCCGTCGCAGCCCGGAGCCGATTCCCGGTTCCGAGGAAGTGTTGCCGGCCGATGCGGTTATCATTGCCTTCGGTTTCCGTCCCAGCCCGGCGCCCTGGTTCGAGCAGTTTCAGATCGAGACCGACAGCCAGGGCCGCGTTGTAGCCCCGGAGCAGGCCCGCTACAAGTTCCAGACCAGCAACCCGAAGGTGTTTGCCGGTGGCGATATGGTGCGCGGCTCCGATCTGGTGGTAACGGCGATCTGGGAAGGCCGCCAGGCCGCCGAGGGGATTCTCGAATACCTCGAGCTCTGATCGCACTGCGATCCTGACAGAAGGGCGCCTTATGGCGCCCTTTTTTGTTTGGGTGAGAGTTGTGCCGGGTGGTGGCGGTGCTTGGCCTGGTCGGGACGCGCTACAAGCCGTCCATGGGGCTCGACGGCGCACATCCCTGTGCGCCGACGGTCCCGACCAGGCCAAGCCCCGCCGCCACCGCGAACTTCTCAGTTGTCTGCACGAAAACCCGCTTTTGTTCTGGTTTTTCCCGCAGCAGGCAAGGAATTGGCAAGCTGCATTGCCCCTCGTCTTTCCCGGACCGTCGATGGCCAAGGATGGCCATCGTCGAGCCCCATGGATGGCTTGTAGCGTGTCCGGGAAAGACGAGGGGCAGTGCGGCTAGATGCACAAAGGCGCAGAATCGGATCCACAAAGCTCGCCAAGCCTGAGGCGTGGCAGTTCGCCGCACCAGGCCTGATCTTTGCAATCAAATCCCGGTACAATGGCCGCTGATTCCGCAACTGGATACAGATCCCATGACCGAACTCAAGAATGATCGCTTTCTGCGCGCCCTGCAGCGCCAACCCGTGGACGTGACCCCGGTCTGGATGATGCGGCAGGCTGGACGCTATCTGCCCGAGTATCGTGCATCGCGCGCTCGTGCTGGCGACTTCATGGGGCTGTGCACCAATCCCGAGATGGCCTGCGAAGTCACCCTGCAGCCGCTTGAGCGCTACCCGCTGGACGCTGCGATCCTGTTCTCCGACATTCTCACCATTCCCGACGCCATGGGCCTGGGGCTGTACTTCGAGACTGGCGAGGGTCCGCGCTTTCGCAAGCGTATCGACAGCGCCGCCGATATTGCCGCGCTGCCGATTCCCGACCCCGAAAAGGATCTGGGCTATGTGATGAATGCCGTGCGCACCATCCGCCGTGAACTCAACGGGCGGGTACCGCTGATCGGCTTTTCCGGCAGCCCCTGGACTCTGGCCACCTACATGGTCGAGGGTGGCTCGTCGAAGGATTTTCGTAAGACCAAGGCCATGCTCTACAACGAGCCGGAAGCCATGCACCAGCTGCTCGGCAAGCTGGCCGATGCGGTGACCAGTTACCTCAATGGCCAGATCCTGGCTGGCGCCCAGGCGGTACAGATCTTCGATACCTGGGGTGGCAACCTGTCGGCCGATGCCTACCAGAAGTTCTCGCTGGCCTATATGCGCAAGATCGTATCCGGACTGATTCGTGAGCACGATGGTCGCAAGGTGCCGGTGATTTTGTTTACCAAGAATGGCGGTCTGTGGCTGGAAAGTATTGCCGAGTCCGGCGCCGACGCGCTGGGCCTGGACTGGACCATGGATATCGGCGTGGCCCGTTCGCGGGTTGGTGCCAAGGTAGCCTTGCAGGGCAACATGGACCCGGCGGTGCTGTACGCCAGTCCGGATGCTATCCGCGCCGAAGTCGGGCGGATTCTGGCCAGTTACGGCAAGGGCAGTGGCCATGTTTTCAACCTCGGCCACGGGATTACTCCCGAGGTCGACCCAGCCCACGCCGGGGCCTTTATCGAGGCGGTACACGAATTGTCAGCGAAATATCATGATCCCTCTGCCATAGTGGTCTGAGGTTAGGCGCGGGTTGCAAGGAGAGACGGCTATGCGGCGAGTGGTATTCAATCAGAAGGGCGGGGTGGGCAAGTCGAGCATTGCCTGCAATCTGGCGGCCGTGAGTGCGGCGGCCGGCTACAAGACCCTGGTGGTCGATCTCGATCCGCAGGCCAATTCTAGTCATTACCTGCTGGGTGATGGGTTGGCTAATGTGGATCATACCTTGGCCGATTTCTTTGCCGAGACTCTGTCGGCCAGCCTGTTCAGCAAGAAGGCCGAGCAGTTCGTCAGTGAAACGCCGTTCGAGAACCTCTGGTTGATGCCGGCCAGCGCCGAGCTGGCCGAGCTGCAGCATAAGCTGGAGTCACGCTACAAGATCCAGAAGCTGCGCAAGCTGCTCAAGGATCTCAAGGGTAGCTATGAGCGGATCTACATTGATACCGCTCCGGCTTTCAATTTCTACACCATTTCGGCTCTGATTGCGGCCGATCGTTGCCTGATTCCCTTCGACTGCGATGCCTTCTCGCGTCAGGCACTGTATGGCCTGCTCCGCGAACTGGAGGACATTCGCGAGGAGCACAACGACGAGCTGGAAGTGGAAGGTATCGTGGTCAACCAGTTTCAGCCGCGGGCGACCCTGCCTCAGCAGATGATCGACGAACTGGTCGCCGAAGGGTTGCCGGTACTGCCGGTACATCTGCCCAGTTCCGTGCGTATGCGTGAATCACACCAGGCCAGCACGCCGCTGATCTTTCTCGATGGGCGGCACAAGCTGACCCAGCAATTCATCAATTTGCACGATCATCTGGAAAGCCGCTGAGTCTACTCAGCGGGCCACCAGCACATCGCAGGGCGGTTGGCGCAGCAGCTCCACCGCCAGGCTTCCAAGCAACGCGTCGCCAAGGCCGCTACGGCTATGCCCGCCCAGAGCGATAAAGTCTGGTTGCAGCAACGCGACCGCTTTCTGCAAGGTGTCCAGAACCCCACCTGACTCGATCAGCAGCTCGACCTGGGGCCGGGCAATACCCAGCATATCCAGGGTGCTCATCTCATCTTCAAGCAGATAGCTCAGGGTTTCGCGCTGCTCTTCGTGGAAGCGGTCCCGGGCGGCCTGGCCGGCCAGCCGCAGGCCGAGCGGAGGTTGGCAGATATGCAGGGCGTGCAGTTGGCCACCCTGCAGTAGCTTGGCGGCGGCCCTGAGCGCGGCACTGGCACAGGCGGAAAAGTCTAGCGCCATCAGTGCCTGACGATAGTCACCGCTTTCCCGGGCAACCAGCAGTACCGGTGCGGCGGCCAAGCGACTGACCCGCTCCAGGTTGGTGCCGATAAACAGTTCAGGCTGGGTCTGGTGGTGCTGGCCCATGACGATCAGTTGCGCGTCCTGCTCGGCGGCGACCCGCAGAATCGTATCGGTGATCCGCCCGGGCAGAACCTGCAGTTCAATCTGTAATGGCTGGCCGGCCTGACACAGAGTGACCTGCGCGCCCAGCAAGTCGCGCGCCTGCTGGCACAGTTGGTCACGGGCCATCAGCGGCAACTGATCGTCGACCGTGTGCAGAACCGTGAGCGGTACCTGTAGCCGCTGAGCCAGTTGGCAGGCCCGCTTGAGGGCGAGCTCGGCATTGGCACTGAGGTCGCTGGCAATCAGAATTGGTGACATCACTGTCCTCCTGAGCGGATAAATTTGCCTCACTATGCGCCGCTTTTGCGGCAGGAATATTGATACAGGGCAAGTGCATGGTGTCAGTCTGCGTGGCATGCTGGACTACACACCCAGCAACCAGTGAAAGGAAGCCTAACAATGAAGCTTGAAACTCTGGCGATTCATGCCGGTTACAGCCCTGACCCCACCACCAAGGCGGTCGCCGTCCCTATTTTTCAGACCACCTCCTATGCCTTCGACAACACCCAGCATGGCGCAGATCTGTTCGATCTCAAGGTTCCGGGCAATATTTATTCGCGGATCATGAACCCGACCAACGACGTACTGGAACAACGCATCACCGCGCTGGAGGGGGGCGTTGGCGCATTGGCGGTAGCTTCCGGGATGGCGGCAATCACCTATGCGATTCAGACGCTGGCCGAGGTGGGCGACAATATCGTCTCAGTAGCCAAGCTTTATGGCGGTACCTACAACCTGTTTGCCCATACCTTGCCGCGGCAGGGCATAGAAGTGCGTTTTGCCGCTCATAATGATATTGCCGCCCTGGAAAGCCTGATCGATGAGCGGACCAAGGCGGTGTTCTGCGAGTCGATCGGCAACCCGGCGGGCAACATTATCGATCTGCAGGCGCTGGCCGATGCCGCCCACCGCCATGGCGTGCCGCTGATCGTCGACAACACCGTAGCCTCACCGGTGCTGTGCCGGCCGTTCGAGCATGGCGCCGATATTGTGGTGCACTCGTTGACCAAATACATTGGCGGCCACGGCACCAGCATCGGCGGGATTGTGGTTGATGGCGGTAAATTTCCCTGGGCGACCAATGCCGAGCGTTTCCCGCTGCTCAATACCCCGGATCCGTCCTACCACGGGGTGACCTATACCGAGGCATTTGGGCCGGCAGCCTTTATTGGCCGCTGCCGGGTGGTACCACTGCGCAACATGGGCGCGGCGCTGTCACCGTTCAACGCTTTTTTGATTCTGCAGGGCTTGGAAACCCTGGCGCTGCGCATGGAGCGTCATTGTCAGAACGCCCAGCGGGTGGCCGAATTTCTCAAGGGGCATCCGCAGGTCAGTTGGGTGCAGTACGCCGGGTTGCCGGATCATCCTGAACATGCGCTGGCGCAGCGCTATCTGGGCGGAACGCCGGCCTCCATCTTGTCGTTCGGTATCAAGGGGGGGCAGGAGGCCGGTGCACGGTTTATCGATGCGCTGCAACTGATCGTGCGGCTGGTGAATATCGGTGATGCCAAGTCACTGGCCTGCCACCCGGCCACCACCACTCACCGTCAGCTCAATGACGAAGAGTTGAAAAAGGCCGGGGTCAGTCGCGATATGGTGCGGTTGTCGATCGGGATTGAGCATATCGACGATATTCTCGCTGATCTTGAACAGGCGCTAGGCGCGGCCCAAAGCTGAGTCTGAGCCCATTGTTCCCGGCTATCAGGCCGGGAACAGAGGCCAGATCAGTGGGATTACCAGGGTGGCGGTGGCCCACATGATCAGGTTGAGCGGTACGCCGATGCGCAGGAAGTCGCTGAAGCGGTAGCCACCGGCACTGTAGACGAAGGTGTTGGTCTGATAGCCGATCGGGGTGGCGAAGCTGGCGCTGGCGGCAAACATTACCGCGACCACGAACGGACGGGGATCGGCGCCCAGTTGCTGGGCCACGCCGATGGCGATGGGCGTCAGCAGTACCGCCACCGCATTGTTGCTGACCAGTTCGGTCAACACCGAAGTCAGCAGGTAGATGAACGACAGCATGAACAGCGGCCCAAGCAGCGGCGACAGGCCCATGACCTGGCCAACGATACCGTCGACCAGGCCAACCTTGTTCATCGCGATACTGAACGCCAGCATGCCGAAGATGATGGTCAGGATCCGCCAGTCGATCGACTTGTAGGCATCCTCGGTGTCCAGACAGCCGGTGGCCACCACCACGGCGGCGGCGATCATCGCCAGGCCTTCGATGGGCATCACCTTGAGCGCTGCCAGCAGCATCACCGCAACAATCGCGGCAATCGCAATCGGTGCCTTGTCGCGCCGATAGGCGCGTTCCTGCACGGTGTTGAGGCTGATCAGCTCGCCATTGTCGGCGAATTTCTTGATTTGCGCCGGGGTGCCTTCGACCAGCATCACATCGCCGAACTGCAGCTGAAAATCGTCGAGGTTGTCCTCGATGTTTTCGTTGTGGCGGTGGATCGCCAGTACGTGGATGCCATAGCGGGCAGTCAGGTTGAGGTCTCGCATTGGCCGGTGGCTATAGCGTGAGTTGCGCCCGACAATCGCTTCGGCCAGGATCACATCGCGGGTCGAAATGGTCTCGAAATCGGCGATCTGCTCACGGTTGAAGGCCAGCACGCCGCTCTGACGCAACTCGACGAAGTTGCGCATGTTGGCGTGCAGCACCAGCCGGTCGCCGGCGCTGAGCACCGTAGTATTGACCGGAGTGGTCAGTTCTTCATCGCCACGGAAAATCTTCAGCACCTGAATGCCGCTGTTGCCGTTGAGGCTGGCGTCGGCGATGGTCTTGCCGATTACCGACGAATCATGCGGCACCAGCAGTTCGGTCATGAATGGCCGGCTCTGGTCCGGGCGCAACTGCTTGGACAGGCTCTCGCGAGCCGGCAGCAGGCGCTGGCCGACCAGCAGGATAAAGGTTATGCCGATCACCGCCATGATCAGCCCCGGTAGGGTGATTTCAAACATGCCGAACGGCTCCAGACCGTTGGCCCGGGCCACGCCATCGACCAGGATGTTGGTCGAGGTGCCGATCATGGTCATGGTGCCGCCGAGAATGGTGGCGTAGGACAACGGGATCAGCATCTTCGACGGCTTGGTGCCAACTTGGGTGGCTAGGGCAATGGCCACCGGGGTCAGAATGGCGACCACCGGAGTGTTGTTGATGAAGGTCGACAGCAGCCCGGCGGTTAGCATCAGGCTGAACAGGGTGCGCCAGGGGCTGCCGCCACCCATCCGTGACAACCAGTTGCCGAGTGACTCGACACAGCCGGTGCGTTCCAGTGCTGCTGACAGAATGAACAGACAAGCAATGGTGATCGGTGCGCTGTTGGACAACACGCCAAGGACCTCGGCCGGGGTCAGCAATTGACTGACCAGCAGCACCGCCACGGCAATGCCGACTACCACGTCGGGGCTGAACTTCTCCCGGGCGAAGGCGTAGAACACCCAGCCCAGCAGGGCGGCGACGCCGATCATTGGCAAGGAGTCCCAGCTCATTGGCAACCTGAATCTCGTGTGAGGTATCGGCCCCGGACAAAGGAGCCAGCAATGGGCGCCAGATTAAACAGGCCGCTTAGTCTTGTCCAAGTCCAAAAACTGATTTTATATGCTTTATTGGAATATATAAGCATTGGTTACATTTCGCCCCGTGTTCGCGGGCCCGGCTGCATCGGCCATACCCTATAGTCAAGATAAGGATTGTCGGTCATGGCGCCTGCCTTATGGGCTTGTATCAGGGCTTTTAATCGGGAGTCTTGGCGCTTGACCCTGCGGGATGCCTGGTCGTAGTGTTCAAACGCTTGTATGAATCTAGGGTGGCGGGTATGGTCCGCGCCGCCTGTTGGGAGACCTGAAAATGCCTGAATATAAAGCCCCCTTGCGTGACATGCGCTTCGTCATGGATGAAGTGTTCGACTTCGCTGCCGGTTATGAAGCCTTTGGTCTGGACGAGGTGTCGCCTGATCTGGTTGGCGCGATTCTTGAGGAAGGCGCCAAGTTCGCTGGTGAAGTGCTGGCACCCCTGAATCGGACTGGCGATGAGGAAGGTTGTCACATCGACAATGGCGTGGTGACTACGCCCAAGGGCTTCAAGGAAGCCTATCAGCAGTACGTCGACAACGGCTGGGGTTCGATGACCGGGCCGACCGAGTATGGCGGCCAGGGCCTGCCGGCTTCACTGGGTCTGGTGATTAACGAGATGATCGCCTCGGCCAACTATGCCTGGAGCATGTATCCGGGTCTGTCGCATGGCTGCGCCGCGGCGATTCGCGCGCATGGTACTCAGGAGCAGAAAGACCTGTACCTGAGCAAGCTGACCCCCGGCACCTGGACCGGCACCATGTGCCTGACCGAGCCGCACTGCGGTACCGACCTGGGGTTGATCAAGACCCGCGCGGTCCCCCAGGCCGATGGCTCTTACAAGATCACCGGTACCAAAATCTTCATTTCCTGTGGCGAGCATGATATGGCCGAGAACATCGTCCATCTGGTACTGGCCAAGTTGCCAGACGCGCCAGCCGGGACCAAAGGCATCTCGCTGTTCATCGTGCCCAAGTTCCTGCCCGACGCCAATGGCGAGAGCGGTGAGCGCAACAGCCTGGTCTGTGGTTCGATCGAGCACAAGATGGGGATCAAGGCGTCGGCGACCTGCGTGATGAACTTCGACGATGCCACCGGTTTCCTGATCGGCGACATCAACAAGGGCCTGAACTGCATGTTCACCATGATGAACCATGCGCGTCTGGGTACCGGTATGCAGGGTCTGTGTCATGGTGAAGCGTCCTATCAGAGCGCTGTCACCTATGCCAAGGATCGTCTGCAGATGCGTTCGCTGTCTGGTCCGGCTGCGCCGGAGAAGCCCGCTGACCCGATCATCGTACACCCCGATGTACGGCGCATGCTGCTAACCATGAAGGCCTTCAACGAAGGCAATCGGGCGCTGGCTTATTACACCGCACAGTTGCTGGACAAGGCTCACTATTCCAAGGACGAGGCTGAACGTGCCGATGCCGAAAGCCAGTTGGCGTTCCTGACGCCGATCTGCAAGGCGTTCATGACCGAGACCGGCCTGGAAGCCACCATCCTCGGCCAGCAGGTGTTCGGCGGGCATGGCTACATTCGCGAATGGGGTCAGGAGCAGCAGGTGCGTGATTGCCGCATTGCCGGCATCTATGAAGGCACCAACGGTATCCAGGCGCTGGACCTGCTGGGTCGTAAGGTGCTCGGCAGTCAGGGCAAGCTGCTGATGGCCTTCACCAAACAGGTGCACAAGTTCTGTCAGGCCAATGAAGGTCACGCCAAGCTGGGCGGTTACGTCAAACAGCTCAACGGGCTGAATGCCCAATGGGGTGAACTGACCACCAAGATCGGCATGAAGGCTATGCAGAATCGCGAAGAAGTCGGTGCGGCTTCGATGGACTTTCTGATGTTCTCAGGTTACGTCACCCTGGCGTTCTTCTGGCTGAAGATGGCTGTGGCAGCCCAGCAGCAATTGGATGCCGGCAGCACTGAAGCGGCCTTCTATGAAACCAAGCTGGTGACCCAGGAGTTCTACTTCAAGCGTCTGCTGCCGCGCGCCTCGGCCCATAAAGAGGCTCTGGAGGCCGGTGCCGATTCGCTGATGAAGCTGAGCGCCGAGCAGTTCTAAGCCCAGGCGCATAATCTGCGCGCAAGCTCATGCGGTAATGCACAACCCCGGGCCTTGGTTCGGGGTTGTGCGTTTCTGGCACAGAGCTGCTCAGGATATAGCTGTGATGGATTTTGAGACAGAAGCGATTTTTATATGACCAGAAAAAGCAAAAAAGTCATATAGGGACGCTATCGGTCCTTTTGTTTGCGCGATACAATCGCCGGATGCTCCCGGTATGGTCCGGGCACGTTTTTGCAAGAGGAGTCGTCCCATGGCTGAATACAAAGCCCCCCTGCGTGATATCCGTTTCGTTCTCAATGAAGTGTTCGAAGCCGACCAGTTGTGGCAGAACCTGGCGGGTCTGAACGGAGCCATCGACGCGGAAACCGCCGATGCCATGCTGGAGGAAGCCGGCAAGATCACCTCGCAAACCATTGCGCCGCTGAACCGCAATGGCGACGAAGAGGGCGCCAAGTGGGATAACGGTGTGGTGACTACCCCGACCGGTTTCAAGGATGCCTACCAGACCTATGCCGAGGGTGGCTGGGTCGGCCTCTCGGGCAACCCTGAATTTGGTGGCTTGGGTATGCCCAAGACCCTGGGTGTGCAGGTGGAGGAAATGCTCTACGGCGCCAACAACAGTTTTGCCCTGTACGTTGCCCTGACTGCCGGCAGCACCCTGGCGCTGGATGCCCACGGTAGCGAAGAGCTTAAGCAGACCTATCTGCCCAACATGTATGCCGGCACCTGGGCCGGAACCATGTGTCTGACCGAACCGCATGCCGGTACCGATCTGGGCATCATTCGGACCAAGGCAGTGCCTGAAGCCGATGGCAGCTATTCGGTGACCGGTACCAAGATCTTCATCACCGGCGGTGAGCATGATCTGACCGAGAACATCATTCACCTGGTGCTGGCCAAGCTGCCCGACGCGCCGGCCGGCCCCAAGGGCATCTCGCTGTTCCTGGTACCCAAGTTCCTGGTCAATGCCGACGGCAGCCTGGGTGAGCGCAATAGCGTCTCCTGTGGCTCGATCGAGCACAAGATGGGGATCAAGGCATCGGCTACCTGTGTGATGAACTTCGACGGTGCCAAGGGCTTCTTGATCGGTGAGCTGAACAAAGGCCTGAACGCCATGTTCACCATGATGAACTACGAGCGCCTGTCGATCGGTATTCAGGGCATCGGCTGCTCCGAGGCTTCCTATCAGAGCGCCGTGGCCTACGCCCGTGAGCGGATCCAGAGCCGTGCGCCGACTGGTGCGCAGCAGCCCGACAAGGCGGCCGACCCGATCATCGTGCATCCGGATGTGCGTCGCATGCTGCTGACCATCAAGGCCATGACCGAGGGTAGCCGGGCGTTCTCGACCTATGTCGGCTCGCAACTGGACATCAGCAAGTTCTCCGACGATGCTGCCGCCAAGAAAAAGGCCGAGGATCTGGTCGCGTTGCTGACCCCGGTAGCCAAGGCCTTCTTCACCGACGTTGGCCTGGAAAACTGCGTGCATGGCCAGCAGGTATTCGGCGGCCACGGTTACATCCGCGAGTGGGGTCAGGAGCAACTGGTGCGCGATGTGCGCATTGCCCAGATCTATGAGGGTACCAACGGCATTCAGGCTCTTGACCTGATGGGTCGCAAGACCGTGGCCAACGACGGAGCCTTCTTCAAGCAGTTTGCCGATGAGATCAAGGGCTTTATCGCCGACAACGGCGACCAGGCGCTGGCTGAATTCGTCCAGCCGCTGGCCGCGGCGCTGGCCAATCTGGAAGAGCTGACCGCTCAGGTCATCGACCGCAGCAAGACCAATCCGAATGAGGTCGGTGCGGCCTCGGTCGAGTACCTGCATGTGTTCGGTTACACCGCCTATGCCTACATGTGGGCGAAAATGGCCAAGGTGGCCCTGGCCAAGCTGGATCAGGACGGTGATGGCTTCTATCAGGCCAAACTCAGCACCGGGCGGTTCTTCGTCAAGCGTCTGTTGCCGCGCATCCAGTCGCTGAGCGCGGCGGTACGTTCCGGTAGCGAGCCGCTGTTCGAGCTTAGCGCCGAGCAGTTCTGAACCGGTGCCAGGCCTGCCGGTATGGCCGGCAGGCCATGTAAGCCATGGCTTACATGCACTGATGGTAATGGACTATGGGCACTGCCTGCCGCTCTGCGTAACATCATGTAACGCAAGGAGCCAGCAGGAAGCAGCCCAAACAACATGGATTAAGGACAGTGCCCGGGGGGCACACCATTAGGGATGATCAGGACCCGTTCTGCAAAGCCTCGCTTCGGCGAGGTTTTTTCTTTTCTGCCTCGCCGCCCTGGCTCAGGCGAACCTGCATTCCAGTACTCCCAGCTCGCCCATGTCTACCCGCACCTGATCGCCGGCCTCCACCGCCTGCATGGGCGCTAGCGCTCCGGACAGCACGATTTCCCCCGCCCTGATCGGGGTACCCTGACGCGCCAGCTCACGGGCCAGCCACAGGCAGGCATTGAGCGGGTTGCCCATGCATTGGCTGGCGTGCCCTGATAGCGGCGTCAGGTCATTGCGCTGTAATTGCACCTCCAGGGTGCTCAGGTCCACATCGCGTGGGGCTAAGGGCCGAGAGCCGAGCACGAACAGTCCTGAAGACAGGTTGTCCGCCAGCGCGTCGAACAGGTTGCGAGGCCAGCCTGTCAATGCCGAGTCACAGATTTCCAGCGCCGGTGCCACGCCGCCCAGGGCGTCGAGCAGGTCGGCTACTTGCAGGTCCGGGCCGTCCAGGGTTTCGGCAAACATAAACGCCACCTCTGCCTCCACCCTGGGCGCCATCAGCCGGGGCGTGGGGACTGACTCATCCTCGCAGCATTGCCAGTCATGCGCCAGAACGCCATACAGTGGGTGATTGAGCCCCATGGCCTGTTGCGCTCGAGGGTCGGTGAGGCCAAGCTTGTAGCCGATCAACTCCAGCCCGGCACTACATTGCAGTGCAGTCAAAGCCCGCTGGGTAGCATAGGCCTGCTCCAGACTGGTGATACCGAAGCGCTCGGCAACCGGCGCACAGGCCGCCAGCTGCTGACGGGCCTGGAACAGCTCCTGAGCTGCGGCTTGTGGGTCGAAAGCGGGCGTGTTCATGCGGCGGATCCGCCGACCGGCTTGTCGCCGACCACCGTAGTGCGAAACATTTCCCGGCGCTTGCCGAAATAGTCCGAGACCGGTTGATGCCAGGTGCAGCGGTTGTCCCAGATGGCCAGTGTGCCGGGCGTCCAGCGCATACGGCAGGTAAAGGCTGGGGCGGTAGCGACCGAGAACAGGTAGTCGAGGATCGGTCGCGACTCCTCGGCCTTCATCCCCTCGATACCCAGGGTGTAGGCCGGATTGGCAAACAGCACGTTGCGGCCTGTCTCCGGGTGACGGGTGATCAGCGGGTGGCTGCGCACATCATGGTCAACGTTCTCGCCATAGACAATCTTCATGCTTTCCAGCCCGGCATTGTGTTTGGCGTTCGGGCCATAGCCGAACTCGGGGCTATGTATCCCGCGCAAACCATGCAGCATTTTCTGCATGGCCGGCGACAGCCACTCGTAGGCCAGGTACATGTTGGTATAGAGGGTATCGCCGCCGACCTCTGGCACATCGTGGCCGTACAGCAGGGTAAAGGCCGGCGGACACTCCTGGAAGGTCCAGTCGGTGTGCCAGGCGCCACCAAAGACGATGGGGGTGCTTTCGTCGGCCTCCTTGCGCACATGCACCACATGCGGGTGATCAGCCATGGGTTTGACATAGGGTTCGCTGCCGAACTCGCCAAAGCGCAGCGTCACCGCCTCCAGTTGGGCGACGGACAGATTCTGATCGCGAATGAACAGCACCAGATGATCCATCAGTGCCTGACGCAGTTCTTTCTGGCCTTCGTCAGACAGGTTGTTGAGGTCGATGTCATAGACATCGGCGCCCATCGAGCCAGCTACAGGAGATATCTTGAAGTGCTGGTAGCTGCGGGCCTGGTTGTTGCTGGCGCTGGTGTAGAAGAATTCGGGCATTATGGTTACCTCTTGTTATGAATCAGAGCCTGGTCAGCATGCTACAGGCCCTATACTTCGGCCATGACTTCTACTGCCATCGCATGACAGATACTGCCAGATGGAGGGCTTATGGACTGGCGACAGCGACGTGACAGCACCAATGTCAGTTACCTGCTGGAGGTTGCCGGACAGCTCGGTGTGGTTGCCGATGAGTGTCTTGCCAACACCGGCCTGAGCCTGGAGCGACTGGCCGCCGGTGAGGGTTTTGAGCTGTGGCAGGAGCTGGCCGTAGTGCGCAATCTGGTGGCGCGCTGGCCGCACCCGGGTACTGGGCTGCGGGTCGGCAAGTGCTACCACCTGACCAGTCTGGGGTTGTTGGGTTATACCATGCTGGCCAGCCGTACCCTGTGGGAAGCAATTCAGGTCAGTGAGCGCTTTCGCCCGTTGTCGCTGTCGATCTGCCCGGTAAGCCTGCAACCGCATGAGCAGGGGCTGTGGATGTGTCTGGATGACAGCGTTCTGCCCGAGGATGCCCGTTGCCTGGTGGTTGAGCGCGGGTTGGCGGCCTGGAAGCGGGTATTCTCCGAGTTGCTGCAACGGCCATTCATACCGCTGCAGGTTTCCCTGGCGCTGACCTCGGTCGGCTCAGCGGCGGATTACAGTGCCCATTTCGGTTGCCCGGTCCTGTTGCGGCAGCCACGCAATGCCATGTTGATCGCGCGCAGCGATCTGGATAGCGCTTTGCCCCTGGCCAATGCCCAGACCCAGCAAACCTGTGCCAGCCTCTGCCAGCGCCTGTGTGATGACCTGGGGGATGTCCAGGGCGTGCTGGCGCGACAGGTGCTGCAACGGTTGATGAGTCATTCAGGACGCCATTGCCGGGCGGCCGAAGTGGCGGGTTGGCTGGGGCTTTCCGAGCGCACCCTGCATCGCCGTCTGGCCGAGGAGGGCTATCCGTTTCGCGGGCTCGACGAGCGGGTGCGGCGTAATCTGGCCGAGCGTCTGCTGGGCGGCAGTGCCTTGGGGTTGGAAAGTATCGCGCAGCAGCTTGGCTATGCCGAGGCGGCGAGTTTTTCCCGGGCATTCAAGCGCTGGACAGGGCGCTCGCCGGATCAGTGGCGGCGCCAGCGTTTACGCGCTGGCGAGCCCTTGACGCTGTTGGGAGAGACCTATGCTTGAGCTGTTACAGGTCAGCAAAGGCTACGCCAGTCCGCAGGGCAGCATCCGCGTGCTGGAACAGGTCGACCTGCAATTGGCGGCGGGTAGCAGTCTGGCCCTGACCGGTGAATCGGGCTGTGGCAAGAGCACATTGCTGCATCTGGTGGCCGGCCTGGATCTTCCTGATGGCGGCGATATTCGCCTGGATGGCCAGAGTCTCACTCGTCTGGGCGAAGCCGGGCGGGCTGCCTGGCGGCGTCAGCGCGTGGCGCTGGTGTTCCAGCAGTTCAATCTGATCCCGTCCTTGCCGGTGGCCGATAATCTGGCGTTCCAGGCCCGTCTGGCCGGGTGCCTGGAGCGTCCCTGGCTGGACTATCTGACCCGGCAACTGGGTCTTGAAGCCTTGCTCGGGCGTTATCCCGAGCAACTTTCCGGTGGTCAGCAACAGCGGGTGGCTGTCGGCCGGGCGCTGGCGGTCCGACCACAGTTGCTGCTGGCCGACGAGCCAACCGGCAATCTGGACGAGCAGACGGCTGAAGAGGTCATGGCCCTGTTGCTGAAATTGGTGGCGGACAGTGGTTGCAGTCTGTTGATGGTAACGCATAGCCAGCACCTGGCCGCGCGTCTGGATCGGCAAGTGCGGCTGTCGGCCGGGCAATTGCACTGATGCTGGGGCGGCTCGGCTGGACCTGGCTGACCTTGCTCAGTCACTGGCGACGGCATCCGTTGCAGGCCCTGTGTCTGCTGGTTGGCCTGTGGCTGGCTACGGCGCTGTGGAGCGGGGTTCAGGCGCTCAATGCCCAGGCGCGTGACAGCTACGAGCGTGCGGCTCAGCTGTTTGGCGACGGCCAGCAAACGGTACTGATCAATCCGGCGGGACAGATGCTGGCCGAAGCGGACTTTATTGACCTGCGTCTGGCCGGCTGGCCGGTGTCCCCGCTACTGCGTGGCAGTCTGCGGTTCGAGGGCCCCGATGGCCCGCGACGTCTGCAAGTGCTGGGGATTGAGCCCTTGAGCCTGCCGGCCGGAGGGCTGTTGGGGCGCCAGCTCAACTCGGCGTCCGACTTGAGCGATTTCATGTATGCGCCGGGGCGTACCTGGCTGGCGGCCGATACCCTGGCCGAGCTGGGGTGGCAGCCGGGCCAGCAGCCGCAGGCTGAACATGGCGCGCGCTTGCCAAGTCTTCAGGTTCGGGATGAACTGCCGCCGGGCACCTTGGTGGTCGATATCGGCCAGGCCCAGGCCCTGCTGGAGCGGCCCGGACAACTGAGCCAACTGCTGGTTGAGCAAGGCTTTGCCGCAGACCGGCCAGCCTTGCCGGCCGGTATTGAGCTGGTCTGGGATCAACGCGAAGAGGCTGACCTCGAGCGCCTGAGTGACAGTTTCCACATGAACCTGAGCGCTCTCGGACTCTTGGCCTTTCTGGTCGGGCTCTTCATTGTCCATGCCGCTGCTGGTCTGGCGCTGGAGCAGCGCCGGGGGCTACTGCAGACCCTGCGAGCCTGCGGTGTGTCGCTGAGTCAGCTCAGTACGGCGTTGATCCTGGAGCTGTTGGTGCTGGCGCTGTTGGCAGGGCTGTTGGGACTGGTCAGCGGTTATCTGATCGCCAGCCTGCTGGTGGGCGATGTTGCCGCCAGCCTGCGGGGCCTGTATGGCGCTCAGGTGGCCGGGCAACTGCGGCTTGAGCCTGGCTGGTGGTGGACCGGGCTGGGTATGGCGGTGCTGGGCTGCGCTCTGGCTGGTGCTGCCAGCGTGCTGCGCGCCCTGCGCCTGCCGGTTCTGGCCTGGGCTCGGCCTCAAGCCTGGCGCGAGGCGCAGGGGCGAACCCTGCGACGATTGTCTCTGGCAGCAGTGGCGCTGCTGGGCGCGGCGTTGCTGTTGGTGTGGCGTGGTGACAGCCTGGTGGCTGGGTTCATGTTGCTGGGCTGTCTGCTGCTGGGCGTGGCCTGGCTGTTGCCATTATGGCTGGCGCTGTTGCTGCGGCTTGGCCAGCGCCTGGCCAAACAGCCGGTTTGGCAATGGTTCTGGGCCGACAGCCAGCAGCAGTTGGGTGGTTTGAGTCTGGCACTGATGGCTCTGCTGCTGGCGTTGGCGGCCAATATCGGGGTGGGCAGCATGACCGAAGGGTTTCGCAAGACCTTTGTCGGCTGGCTGGATCAGCGTCTGGCCGCGGATATCTATGTGCGTCCGGATGGCGCCGCAGAGGCTGCGCAGCTGAGTCGCTGGTTACAGGCCAGACCTGAGGTTGTTGGGCTGCTGCCGAGCTGGCAGCAGGAGCTGCGCGTCGGTGGCTGGCCAACGGAGGCCAGTGGCGTGATCGATCATCCCCTATACGCCGAGTCCTGGCCGCTGCGTGACAGCCTGGCCCAGGCCTGGCCACGCCTGCATGCGGGCGAAGGGGTCATGGTCAGTGAACAGCTGGCGCAGCGGCTGGGACTGACGCTGGGCAGCAATCTGGAGCTACTGACGCCAGCCGGGGTGCAGGCTTTCGTGGTCCTGGGACGCTATGCTGACTATGGAAATCCGCGTGGACAGGTGCTGATGGCGGCTGAGCGCTTTCGCGAGCTATGGCCGCAGCGCGAACTCACCAGCATTGGTGTTCTGACCCGGGAGGGGGCCGCCGCGCAACTGGTCGAGGCCCTGCGTCATGAGTTCGATCTGCCGGGTAACCGGGTGATCGACCAGGCCACACTGAAAGATTACTCGCGTCAGGTGTTCGAGCAAACCTTCGCCGCCACGGCGGCGCTCAACAGCCTGACCCTGGGCGTGGCGGTGATTGCCCTGTTGTGCAGCCTGTTGAGCCTGGCCGACAGCCGCCTGGGGCAATTGGCTCCGCTCTGGGCCATGGGCCTGACGCCAGCGGGGCTGGCCCGGCTGAGTCTGATCCAGATGCTGGCGCTGGCGGGCCTGACCTGTCTGCTGGCGATTCCGCTGGGGCTGGCGTTGGCCTGGGTGCTGGTCGAGGTGGTCAATGTCCAGGCTTTTGGCTGGCGCCTGCCCTGGCACTGGTTCCCCGGGCAGTGGCTGGTGCTGACGGCACTGGCGCTGCTGGCGGTACTGCTGGCCAGCCTGGGCCCGGTATGGCGGCTCAGCCGTCAGGGGCCGATGGACATGTTGAGGCGCTTGGCGCATGACTAAAGCTTATCTGTGTCTGCTAATGATAGCGCTGCTGCTCAGCGGCTGTGAGCCAGCGCGCGAGACGCCGGGTGAAGGCTTTGCCGGGCTTGGCCGTGAACAGCAGGGCTATGCTCCGGTGGTGCCGGGGCGGGTACTGAGCTTCCCGGCCGACCATGCGGCCCACCCCGAGTTTCGTATCGAATGGTGGTATGTCACCGCCAATCTCAAGGATCAGCAGGGACGTGACTGGGGCGCGCAGTGGACTCTGTTTCGGCAGGCGCTACAGCCGCACACCGAGACGTCGCCAACCGCCGGCTGGGGTCAGCCGCAGGTCTGGCTCGGGCATGCGGCACTGACTCAGGCGCAGGGTCATCGCCATGCCGAACGTCTGGCCCGAGGGGGCGTCGGTCAGGCTGGGGTGGAGTTGAATCCCTATCGCGCCTGGATTGATCACTGGCAACTGAGCGGTCAGGCCAATGCCATGCTCAGCCCGCTTTGGGTGCAGGCACAGGGCGAGAACTTTGGTTATCGGCTGGAACTGCACAGTGACCGGCCGGTGGTATTGCAGGGCGAGCAGGGATACAGCCGCAAGTCCGACAGCGATCAGGCCTCCTATTACTACAGCCAGCCGTTCTATCAGGTCAGGGGCGAGATCGAGTGGGATGGCGAGCGGCTGGCGGTCACGGGGCAGGGCTGGCTTGATCGGGAGTGGAGTAGCCAACCGCTGGCAGAAGATCAACAGGGTTGGGACTGGTTTTCTCTGCATCTGGATAGCGGCGATAAGCTGATGCTGTTCCGGCTGCGCAGCGAGCAACGCGGACATTACCTGTCCGGCACCTGGATCAGCGCCACGGGGCAGACCTGGCCGCTGGCACCTGAGGCGGTCGAGATCGAGCCGCTCAATCAGACCTCAGTGGCCGGGCGTCAGCTACCGACCCGCTGGCACCTGCGAGTAGCCGCGCGGGATTTCGAGGTTACGACCGAGGCCCTGAATCCACAGGCCTGGATGGGCACCGGCATTCCCTACTGGGAAGGGCCGATTCGAGTGTCCGGCAGTCATGCCGGGGTTGGTTATCTGGAAATGACCGGTTATTGAGGCTTGACGCTGTGCCGGCCGGCGGCGTAGATTGAGGCCATGTCAGCGCTCAACGTGTTTTTCGCCCGAATGATTATTACCGCCATTCCGATATTGGCGGGCTGACACGCGTCCATCCCAACCCGCCCTCGAGGCGGGTTTTTCATGACTGCTCCGAGGGTTAAAAGCCAGGAGGCAGCATGAATACCCGTTTATCCCCCGAGCCTGAAACCTGCCGGGACCCGCAACCCGATAGCCGCAGCGGATTGGGTGGCGCCATTCGCCCCGGACTGGCGCCCGGTCTGCTGCGCGATTATGTCGCCCGCATTCTGTCGGCCCCGGTGTACGAGGTGGCGCATGAGACGCCGCTGCAGCAAGCCGCGCAGCTTTCTTCCCGGCTGGGCAACCGGATACTGCTCAAGCGTGAAGATCTGCAGCCGGTATTTTCCTTCAAGATCCGTGGCGCCTACGCCAAGCTGGCCAGTCTGGATGCTCAGGCCCGCGCCGCCGGGGTTATCTGCGCTTCGGCCGGTAATCATGCCCAAGGCCTGGCATTGGCAGCCCGGCACCTGCAGGTCAAGGCGCTGATTGTCATGCCCGCCAATACCCCACAGATCAAGGTCCAAGGGGTACGCCAGCAGGGCGCCCAGGTTTTGTTGCAGGGCGATAGCTTCACCCAAGCGTTGGAGTACGCCCAGCTACTGGCCCGGCTACAGGGTTACAGCTTTATTGCGCCCTACGACGACCCCGAGGTGATCGCCGGGCAGGGCACGGTGGCTGTCGAGTTGCTGCGTCAGCAGGCCGAACTGGACGCGGTGTTCGTGCCGGTCGGCGGCGGTGGTTTGATTGCCGGGGTGGCGGCTTATTTGAAGTATCTCAACCCGGCAATCCGGGTGGTTGGGGTTGAGGCCGAAGGCTCAGCTTGTCTGAAAGCGGCTCTGGATAGCGGTAAACGAGTGGTTTTGCCGAGTGTGGATGGCTTTGCCGATGGAGTGGCTGTGGCTCAGGTCGGGGTGCATAACTGGGCTCTGTGTCGTCATCTGGTCGATGAGGTCATCAGCGTCGGCAACGATGAAATCTGTGCAGCCATTCGCCAGGTCTACGAGGACACCCGGGCGATCACCGAACCTTCGGGTGCCCTGGCCGTGGCCGGGTTGCAGCGTTATGTAGCCCGCAGTGGGTGCCGGGATCGGACCCTGGTGGCAATTACCTCGGGCGCCAATATCAATTTCGCCAGCCTGCGCCATGTGATCGAGCGCACTGAGCAGATGCTCAGTGTGGCCTGATGCGCTCGATCCGGTCCGGATGGATGATGATCTGGCCCTGCTTGAGCAGGCCGCCAATGGCTTTCTTGAAATTGCCCTTGCTGACCCCGAACAGCGCGGCAATGTCTTCGGCCGGGCTTTTGTCGCTGAGCATCAGCACGCCCTGATGGGCATCGAGCTGCTCCAGAATCCGGCTTTGCAAGGTCTCGGCCGCGTCGCGTCCCAGTGGCTGCAGGCTCAGGCTGATCTTGCCGTCGGGCCGCAGCTCGCGGATATAGCCCTGCTCGCGCATGCCACTGCGAACGAACTTGAACAGTTCATTTTTGTGCAGCAGGCCCCAATGCTGGCCATTGATGATGGCTTTGTGGCCCAGGTCGGTGCGTTCGGCAATCAGCAGGTCAACCGCCTGCCCAGGCTGATAGCGCGCCGGGGTTTTGTCCAGGTAGCGGTCCAGCTTGCTGGTCGCGGTAATGCGCCGGGTGTGCTTGTCCAGATACAGGTAGACCAGACAATACTGACCCACTTCCAGCGGACGCCGGGTTTCCGAGTGGGGCAGCAGCACATCCTTGGGCAAGCCCCAGTCGAGAAACACCCCGGTACGGTTGATGTCGGTGACCTTAAGGCTGGCAAATTCACTGACCAGAGCCTTGGGCTTGCGGGTAGTGGCGATCAGCCGGTCTTCACTGTCCAGATAGATGAACACGTTGAGCCAGTCATCGACCTCGGCCGGCTCGTCCTTGGGGATCTCGCGTTTGGGCAGCAGAATTTCACCATCCGGCCCGCCGTCCAGGTAAAGCCCGAAGTCGGTGTATTTGGTGATTTGCAGGGTGTTGAAGCGGCCCAGGGCTGCCATAGGGGATTCTCGCAGGAATGGGGGAAGCTTGAGGAGTAGTGTATCGGAGAACGTAAGAAATGGTGGGCCCACCAGGACTTGAACCTGGGACCAAGCGATTATGAGTCGCCTGCTCTGACCAACTGAGCTATAGGCCCTATATATCAAACTGGGCCGGATTATACGGTGTGGATGGGCGACTGACTAGGCGCTGTGACGTAGGAAGCTTTTGGCGAACTGGCTGGCGGGTAGTGGTCGGCTGATCAGGTAGCCCTGAACCACATCGCAACCCTGCTGCTCCAGCAGGATTTTCTGTTCCTGGCGTTCGACGCCCTCGGCGACGACGCTCATACCCAGGTTGTGAGCCAGGACAATGATCGACTGGGTGATAGCCGCGTCCTGAGCCCCGGGTAGCCCGGAGACGAAACTGCGGTCGATCTTCAGGGTGTCCAGCGGCAGCTCCTTGAGATAGGCCATGGACGAATAACCGGTGCCGAAATCGTCGATCGACAGATGTATGCCCAACTGGCGGAACTGCTGCAGCAGGGTGACCGATTCACGCTGGTGGTCCATGACGAAGTCTTCGGTGATTTCCAGCTCCAGATAGCATGGCGGAATCTGATAGCGCTCCAGTACCTGCTCGATGTTTTTCAGCAGGTGTTTGTCCCGCAGTTGCGCGCCGGAAATGTTGACCGCCAGGCGCATCGGGGCAAAGCCCTGGTGTAGCCAGGCGCCAAGCTGTGCGCAGGCGCTGTCGAGAATATAGCGGCCCAGTTCGACAATCAGACCGGTTTCCTCGGCCAGGGCGATGAACTGTTCTGGGCCGACCAGGCCACGCTGAGGGTGTTCCCAGCGCACCAAGGCTTCGACTCCGTCGAGCTGGCCGTTCTTGAGGTTGAGCTTGGGCTGGTAGACCAGGGTAAATTCGTCGCGCTCAAGGGCGTGGCGCAGTTCGTTCTCCAGCGCCATGCGCTGGTGGGCATCGGCGGTCAGTTCGCTGGTGTAAAAGGCGTAGCGATTGCGGCCCAGGTTTTTGGCTCGATACATTGCGGCATCGGCATGCTTGATCAGACTGTTGACGTCGTTGCCGTCGCGGGGAAACAGGCTTATGCCAATGCTGGCGCTGACGAAGAACTCATGGTCTTCGGCGATGAAGGCGTTGCGAAAAACCGCCAGCAACTTGTCGGCGATACTACCGGCGTCCTGTTCCTGATGCAGGTGGGGGAGCAGGACGATGAACTCGTCGCCGCCGTGGCGGGCGACTGTATCAATTTCGCGCAGGACCGAGCACAGGCGCTCGCTGACCGATTTGAGCAGGATGTCGCCGATATGGTGGCCAAGGCTGTCATTGATCTGCTTGAACCGGTCCAGATCTACGAACAGCAGGGCGCCGGGGTGAGTATCCAGGCCGCGGGCCTGCGCTGCCAGTGCTTCACGCAGGCGGGCCTCGAACAACGTGCGGTTGGGTAGTCCGGTCAACGGGTCGTGGTGGGCCTGGTGATCGAGCCGGGCCTGGGTGTGCTTGAGCGGGGTAATGTCGCTGAACACCATCACCACCTGGCTGAGTTGGCCTTCGTCGTTGAGCACCTGGCTGACATTGGCCCAGCTGGCATAGAGTTCACCATTCTTACGTTGGCTCCAGGCTTCGCCCTGCCAGTGTCCGTGACTGTTGAGTGCCTGCTCGATCTGCTCAGGCAGGTCGGGGTCTTCGGCCTGTTTGGCCAGCAATAAGGCCGGCTGGCCGACCACTTCGGCTGCGCTATAGCCGGTAATGTGGCTGAACGCGCTGTTGACTGCCAGTACGGTGCCTTCGGCATCGGTTATCATGACCCCTTCAGTGGTGTTTTCAAACACGGTCGCCGCCTGGCGCAGGGAGGCTTCCATGCTCAGACGTTCGCTGACGTCCCGGGCGATGGTCAGTACGCAGGGCTGGTCCTCAATGGTGACGGCCTCGCAGGACAGTTCGACCTGACGGATTTCGCCATTGGCGATAACGATATCGGTCCGCATGTCACGGACCCTACCTCGCCGCACCAGTTCGTCGAGCATGCGTTGTCGATCACTCTTGTTACGCCAGAGTCCCAGCTCCAGGGTAGAGTGTTGCACGGCCTGATCACGCTGATAGCCGGTGATAGCGGTAAACCCATCGTTGATGTCGAGCAGCAGGCCATCGCTGAGGCGGGAGATCAGCAGGCCGTCGGGTGAGGCGTGAAACGCGCGGGAGAACTTTTGCTCGGAGAGCCTGAGCTGCTCCTGGACGGTCTTGAGTTCGGAGATATCGCGAATCACCACTACCAGGGTCGGGTGGTTGTTGAGGCTGACCTTGCGCGCGGAGAGCAGGGCGGTAAAGGGGACGCCGCGCCGTGGCCGAAAGCGCACTTCCAGGTTGCTTTCCTTTTGGGTGTTAAGCCGGGCCAGCATGGCCGGACCGATACCTTCTTCATACCAGATGCCGAGTTCGGTGGAGGTCTTGCCCAGGGCTTCGTCGCTGCGAATGCCGAGCAGGTGTTCAAACGTGCGGTTGACGGCAAGCAGTTTGCCGGTAGCAGCGTCGGCCAGCACGATGATGTCGGGGCAATTGTGAAATACCGAGGCGAAGCGATGCTCGGACAGACGCAAGGCGTGCTCGGTACGTTTCTGTTCGTGAATGTCGATCAGCAGGCCGCACAGGCCGATGACGTGCTGCTGGTCATCACGCTGGCAACTCACCAGATTGCGTAGCCAGAGGGCGTTGCCGTGCTGATCAAGCATGCGAAAGTCATAGCTGTGATCCTGGCCGCTGGCGGTCTCCTGGTGCATGTAGTCCAGTACCCACTGGCGGTCACCGGGGTGCAGATGAGTTTGCCAGAACCCCTTGAGCAGCCACTGGTCGGTCGGGTAACCCAGCATGGATTCGGCATGGGCTGAGACGTAGGTGAACTGCAGATCGGGCAGATTCATCTCCCAAGTAATAGCGTGCAGCTTGTCTATCAGTTGCCGGTAGTGCTGGTTCTGCTGACGTAGCAGTTCCTGAGCTTTCAGGCTGGATGGCGAGGGTTTGGGTTTACGGTGGTGGAGCAGCAGCGCACCCAGTAACAGGGCGCTGACTGGAATCAACAACAGGAGTGAGAGCGGGAGTTGGGCAGCAGTCATAGGCTGGCAGGCGGTGCATGCCAGGGCGAGAAAGGCAATCAAGCCTGTGCGGGCCACTACAGTCATTCTAGCGACGACCCTCTTCCTTGTTGGTGACGAAGCGATGTCCCTTGAGTGTAGCGTCTTGAACGTGAAAACGCCCGGCATGCCGGGCGTTTCTAGGAGGGGCTTACTCGTCGAGGAAGCTGCGCAAGTGGTCACTGCGGGTCGGGTGACGCAGCTTGCGCAGGGCCTTGGCTTCGATCTGACGGATCCGCTCGCGGGTTACATCGAACTGCTTGCCGACCTCTTCGAGGGTGTGGTCGGTATTCATGTCGATGCCGAAGCGCATGCGCAGCACCTTGGCTTCGCGGGCAGTGAGGCCGGCGAGTACTTCGCGGGTGGCTTCCTTGAGACTTTCCACAGTCGCCGAGTCGATTGGTGATTCCATGGTCGAGTCTTCGATGAAATCGCCCAGGTGCGAGTCTTCGTCGTCACCAATCGGGGTTTCCATCGAGATCGGCTCCTTGGCGATCTTCAGGACCTTGCGGATCTTGTCCTCGGGCATGTCCATGCGTTCGCCCAGCTCTTCCGGGGTCGGTTCACGACCCATTTCCTGCAACATCTGGCGGGAAATCCGGTTGAGCTTGTTGATCGTCTCGATCATGTGCACCGGAATCCGGATGGTGCGTGCCTGGTCGGCGATCGAGCGGGTGATCGCCTGACGAATCCACCAGGTGGCGTAGGTCGAGAACTTGTAGCCGCGGCGATATTCGAACTTGTCGACCGCTTTCATCAGGCCGATGTTGCCTTCCTGGATCAGGTCGAGGAACTGTAAGCCGCGGTTGGTGTACTTCTTGGCGATCGAGATAACCAGACGCAGGTTGGCCTCAACCATTTCCTTCTTGGCCCGGCGCGCCCGTGCCTCACCGATCGACATGCGTCGATTGATGTCCTTGACCTCGGAGATGGTCAGTTCGGCATCCTGTTCCAGTGAGGCCAGTTTTTGCTGGGCCTTGATGATCTCAGGCTTGAGCGCTTCCAGGGCTTCGGCGTAGCGCGGTGCTTCAGCCAGCAGACTGTCGACCCAGCCTTCGTTGACTTCGTTACCGGGGAAGCTGCGCAGGAAGTCGGCGCGCGGCATGCGTGCATCGCGCACGCACAGCTGCATGATGGCGCGCTCCTGGGCACGAATCTGGTCCTGGGAGTCACGCACCCGGTTGACCAGCGCTTCGTACTGCTTGGGCACCAGCTTGATCGGCATGAACAGCAGTGCCAATGCCTCCAGCTCGGCGGTCGCCTGGTCGCTGCCACGGCCGTGCTTTTTCAGTGCCAGCTTGGCTTTTTCCAACTGCTCGGCCACTGCGGTGAAACGCAGGCGAGCCTCTTCCGGGTCCGGGCCGCCGTCACCTTCGTCATCGGAACTGTCGTCGCCGTCCTCGTCCTCATCGTCGTCGTCATTACTGTCGTCGTCTTTGAGATTCTCGGTCGGGATGTCGTCGTTGTCACTGGCGGACAGGCCGTCGTCGTCCGGGTCGATATAGCCGCTGAAAATATCCGACAGGCGGCCACCTTCCTCGGTGATCCGCTGGTAATCGGCAAGAATGCCGTCAACAGTACCCGGGAACATGGATATCGCGGCCATGACTTCGCGAATGCCTTCCTCGATGCGTTTGGCGATTTCAATTTCGCCTTCACGAGTCAGCAGTTCGACGGTGCCCATTTCACGCATATACATGCGCACCGGGTCGGTAGTCCGGCCAATATCGCTTTCCACCGCAGCCAGCGCGGCAGCGGCCTCTTCGGCGGCGGCTTCGTCGGCGTCGTTATCGGCGAGCAACAGAGCATCGGCATCCGGGGCTGTCTCGAAGACAGTGATGCCCATGTCGTTGATCATGCGAATAATGTCTTCAACCTGTTCCGGATCGGAGATATCCTCCGGAAGATGGTCGTTGACTTCCGCATAGGTCAAAAAGCCCTGCTCGCGACCGCGGGCGATGAGCTCCTTGAGACGGGATTGCTGTTGCGCTTTTCCGGACATAACAACCCTTGTGGATGCCTTGGTGTGCAAAAAAGTAAGCTGCGGATTATAGCCTGAAATCAGGCTGTCGCGCCAGTTGGCGCGTGTTTAGTTGTTGCTGACGGGGGTCTGGCGCCGGCTCAGAAGCTCGCGTAGCAACTGCTTTTCCTCGGTGGTGAGCGGCGTATGGGACGATTTTTCCAACAGGCGTTCGATACGGCGATCAGTTTGTCGTGCCATCAATGTATTTATAGTGTCGAAAAACTGTTGTTCAAGGTTTGCCCCGGGATTATTTAGTAACCATTCGCGTTCGGCCAGCTGGTTGAGCTGGTCACCGAGTGCAGTGCCGTGCCAGCGAGCCAGAAGCTGGATGGTGGTCTGTTGCGGATTTTTTTGCAGGGCATCGATCAGGGCGACCAGCAGTTGGGCCTGATCGTCGTCATCGTCGGCGAACTGATTGGCCTCATTGACCAGGCCCGCCAGGTGCGGGTGATGCAGCAGAGTTCGGGCGGCGCTGATCAGGGGGTTGTCCACACCGGCGCGCTGGCGCTTGTCCTGGCGGGGGCGAGCCGCTTTTCTGACTGGCTCTTCCGGCAGGTGGTCAGCCCAGTCCGGATTGGGTTCGTAGTTGGGCAAATATTCATATTCGTAGCCATAATCCGGCGAGCTGTCCTGGGTGGGGGCGGATTGCGGCGCTGTTGTCGGCAGGCTATCCAGGTCCATGCCGGTCAGGCGTTCAAGTGACTGGCGCAGCAAGCGGCGCAGCAGGCTGCCGGGAACCTGTTCGATCAATGGCAGGGCCAGGCTGGCTAGATGGGCTTTGCCTTCCAGGCTGTCTGGGCTGGCTTCTTCGCTCAGGTGGCGAAACAGGTAGTCGGTCAGCGCCACTGCCTGTGAGCTCAAGCGGGTACGGAAGGCATCCTGGCCTTCTTCGCGGACCAGGCTGTCTGGGTCCTGGCCTTCGGGCAAAAACAGAAAACGCACATGGCGTCCATCTTCGAGGGTCGGCAGGCAGGCCAGCAGGGCACGCCAGGCGGCCTGGCGTCCAGCGTTATCGCCGTCGAAGCAGAATACCACGCTGTTGACCACCCGGAACAGGCGGCGCAGATGCTCTTCGCTGGTGGCGGTGCCGAGAGTGGCAACGGCGTTGCCGATCCCGTGCTGGGCCAGGGCGATCACGTCCATGTAGCCTTCGACCACCAGGATATCGTCCAGTTGCCGATGCTGGCGGCGCGCCTCGAACAGACCATAGAGTTCGCGGCCTTTGTGGAAGACCGGGGTTTCTGGCGAGTTCAGGTATTTGGGCTTGTCGTCGCCCAGTACCCGGCCGCCGAAGCCGATCACCCGCCCGCGGCTGTCGCGGATGGGGAAAGTGATGCGGTCGCGGAAACGGTCGTAGCGCTTGCCGCTATCGGGGTTTTCTACCAGTAGCCCGGCTTCGATCAGAGCCTTCTGTTCGGTGCTGTCGCGGCTCAGATGATTCATCAGATTGTCCCAGCCGGGAGGTGCGAAGCCGATATCGTAGAGCTTGGCGATCTGGCCGGTCAGGCCGCGACCTTTGAGGTAGTTGACTGCCCGCTGGCGCTGGGGGTGATGGCGCAGTTGTTGGCGGTAAAAGGCTGCGGCCTGCTCGAGCAAGGCATATAGCGGGCTGTCCTGGCGCGGTTGGCGCTTGTTGCCGCGCTGATCTGTGCGCTCCTCGCGAGGCACGTCCACCCCGACTTGGCGGGCCAGTTCCTCGACAGCCTGGGGGAAGTCCAGGCGTTCGTAATCCATCAGGAAACTGATGGCGTTGCCGCCGGCGCCGCAGCCGAAGCAGTAATAGAACTGTTTGTCCGGGCTGACGCTGAAGGAGGGCGATTTTTCGTTGTGGAACGGGCAGAGGGCAGAGTAGTTCTTGCCGGTTTTCTTCAGTTTCAGGCGTGAGCCAACGACTTCGACGATGTCGGAGCGTCCGAGCAGGTCGTCAATGAAGCCTTGTGGGATCAGCCCGGACATGAAGGCACCTTAAAGAGTAGGGTCCGCTTATCATAGCGTCGATTAAGGAACCTCTGAAAACTAGCTGCGTTGGCAATACTGCGTTAAAAACAGCCTCGATCGCGAGCCCGGTCAAAATGCTCATTTACACCACGTAAACTCCGCTTTTTCGGCTGTTTTTGCGGGGCCGCCATCGGTATTGTCTTGCCTGCCTCGCCTACGTTTTCAGAGGTTCCTTAAGGTAGCCGGCTCTATCGCTGGATAAGGCTGGCTGCAAACGACGCAAACGCAAAAATCCAGCCTTGTTCCGCTTTTGCGGAGGCCGGACTCATGCGTTTTTGGGTTTGTCGCTCCGTCCGCGCTGGCTTAACCAGTGGGTGCGGACAGATGGACTAAACTCAGTACAGGCGCTCGCGGCGACGCTGTTCGCGTTGCAGCTTCTTGGCGTGACGCTTTACAGCGGCAGCAGCCTTGCGCTTGCGCTCGGTAGTGGGCTTCTCGTAGAACTCGCGGCGACGGACTTCGGCCAGAACGCCAGCTTTTTCACAGGAGCGCTTGAAGCGGCGCAGGGCCACGTCGAAGGGTTCGTTCTCTTTAACTTTGACGGCAGGCATTTCGTACCTTTCTCAAAACTGTGCTGTGAGTCATTGCCGCCGACCTGAGTCAGCGACACATTGCATTTCAAGGGGAGCGGATGTTACCGCCTTAATCAGATAAATGCAAAGCATAAATTGCTGAAAAACTGGCCTGTGGGCCGGCGGGTGATTATGATGCGCGGCATGTGACGCGGTAATGACTGCGTATTGTAAGGTGAGAATTGCGATTATGCGTGTATTGGGTATCGAAACCTCCTGCGATGAAACCGGCGTGGCGCTGTATGACAGTGAGCGCGGCCTGTTGGCCGATGCGCTGTTCAGCCAGATCGATCTGCACCGCATCTATGGCGGTGTGGTGCCCGAGCTGGCCTCGCGCGATCATGTTAAACGCCTGATTCCGCTGCTGCGTGAGGTGTTTGCTGCGGCGGGTGTGGCCGAGGGTGAGGTGGATGGCGTGGCTTATACCGCCGGGCCGGGACTGGTGGGTGCGCTGCTGGTTGGTGGCGCCTGTGCCAAGGCTATGGCGTTTGCCTGGGGCGTGCCGGCCCTGGGTGTACACCATATGGAAGGCCACCTGTTGGCGCCGATGCTCGAAGAGCAGCCGCCGGAGTTCCCGTTTGTCGCTTTGCTGGTATCTGGCGGCCATACTCAGTTGGTACGGGTTGACGGTATTGGTCGCTATCAGTTGCTGGGCGAGTCGCTGGACGATGCCGCTGGCGAAGCTTTTGACAAAACCGCCAAGCTGATGGGCTTGCCGTATCCGGGCGGCCCGGAGATTGCCCGACTGGCCCAGGCCGGCACCCCGGGGCGCTTTGTATTTCCCCGCCCAATGACTGACCGCCCGGGGCTGGATTTCAGCTTCAGTGGTTTGAAAACTGCGGTACTCAATACCTGGCAGCAGTGCCAGGCGGCAGATGATGCCAGTGAGCAAACGCGCAGTGACATTGCCCGGGCTTTTGAGCTGGCGGTGGTCGAGACCCTGACCATCAAGTGTCGTCGGGCGCTCAAGGCTACCGGGCTAAAGCGCCTGGTCATTGCCGGAGGGGTCAGTGCCAACCGTGAATTGCGCCACTCGCTGGGCAAGATGGCGGCTGGCCTGAAAGGCGAGCTGTTTTATGCGCGCCCGGCCTTTTGTACCGACAATGGCGCGATGATCGCCTATGCCGGTTGTCAGCGCCTGTTGGCTGGGCAGCAGGATCAGGCCGGCATTCAGGCGCGGGCGAGGTGGCCGATGGAGGAACTTGTGCCGCTCAACGCCTGAAGTGGTTTTCTACGCCGCGCAGCAGGCGGCGCATGTTGAGTTGGTGGCGCAGCAGTATCAGCAGGCTCATCAGGCCCAGTGGCATGAACAGTTCGGGTGCCATCCAGGCCAGCCAGGGCAGCAGCGCCAGGCAGGCGCAAATCGAGGCCAGTGAAGCGATCCGCTGCCAGGCGAAGAGCAGCAGCCAGAAGCCCAGGCAGAATATCGCACTGGGCCAGGATACCACCAACAACACGCCGGCGGCGGTGGCGACGCCTTTGCCGCCCCGCCAGCGATGGAATACCGGCAGCATGTGGCCGACAACGGCGGCCAGGCCCAGCCAGGCCGCCAGAATGTCGTCCAGGCCCGCCAGTTGGCCTAGTCCGGCAGCCAAAGCGCCCTTGCCTAGATCACCGAGTAGCGTGGCCAGAGCCAGGGGCCTGCGACCCAGGCGCAACATGTTGCTGGCACCGGGATTACCTGAACCCAGGCTACGAGGGTCGGGCAGTCGACGCAGGTGACTGAGCAGCACGGCAAATGAAATCGAACCGAGCAGATAAGCGCCGACTAGCAGTAAAATGAATAAGGTCATGCTGGTGACCATAGGGTCTGTTGCCGTTTCATCGCAACCGCGCCGGAGCCTGTTTTTTTGCGCGAGGCAAGGCGCGAAATGCGAGGTTTGGTGGGCCAAATAAGCATTGAGGACCCTAGCCAAAAAGGCGATTGTAATCGACTGTGGAGAGAAGTGTGGATCTGGTATTCATCAATGGCCTGGAAGTCGAGGCCGTGATCGGCGTCTATGACTGGGAGCGCGAGATTCGCCAGCCGCTGGTGATTGATCTTGAGCTGGGCTGGGATATCCGTCGGGCTGCAGCCGAAGACAATTTGCAGGCGACGCTGGACTATGCGGCCATCAGCCAGCGCGTGCTGGACTGGGTCAGTGCAAGTCGGTTCCTGCTGGTCGAGGCGTTGGCCGAGGAGCTGGCGCATCTGATTCAGACCGAGTTCGCCGTGCCTTGGCTACGCGTGCGGGTGACCAAGCCCGGTGCAGTGGCCGCTGCCCGGGGGGGCGTGGGGGTGCAGATCGAGCGGGGAGTGCGCCCGGCATGATCGAGGTATTTCTCGGCCTGGGCAGCAATGCCGAGCGCGACGACCACCTGCGCCGGGGGCTGGATGCACTGGAGCAGTTGTTGGGGCCGTTGGATCTGTCACCGGTCTTTGAAAGCGAGGCGGTCGGGGTGCTGGGCCGGCGTTTTTACAACATGGTGGTAGGCGCCTACACGCACTTGCCGCTGGCGGATCTGAATGCTGCGCTGAAGGCCATCGAGGCGGCCTGCGGTCGTCGGGAACAGGTGTCTCCTGGGCGCATTACCCTGGATATCGATATTTTGACCTATGGCCAGTTGTGCGGCGTGCATGACGGTATGCGCCTGCCACGGGCAGAAACCGCCCGCAATGCCTTTGTGCTGTGGCCGCTGGCCTTGCTTGCGCCGCATGCCCGGCTTCCGGGTGACGGGCGCAGCTATCTTGAATTGTGGACCTCCTGGCAGGGTGATCAGGCCCTGTGGCCGGTGGCCTTCGACTGGCGCGGTCGGGCGTTGAGCGCGCCTGAGCTGGTTGCTGAGCATCAGGCCCGGGCGGTATCGGCCAAGTAAGGCCCTAGCGGGCCTTGGTGTAATTGCTCAGTGCGTCTAGACGCTGACGTTCCAATGCCTTTCCCAGTTCCGCACCCTGTAAACCCTGCTCTAGCAAGGGCTGAATACTGACCTCGCGAGCGAGTCGGGCTGCTTGGCGCAGATAGTCGGCCTGCGGATAGGGCTGCTGTTCAAGGCCAAGGCGCCCGCGGGCGTCGGCTTCACAGGCGCCGAGAAACAGCTCGAAGCGCTCCGGCCTGCGATAGATGTCGAAGGCCTTGAACAGCTTGAGCAATGTCTGTGGGCGCAACTCCAGAGCCCTGTGGCAATGGGTGTGATATTCGCAGGTCAGCAGGGCCAGTTCCTGGCACTCGCGCGGTACCTTGAAGCGCTGATTGACCGCCTTGACCGCTTTCAGTCCCTTGGTTTCATGGCCGTGGTGTTTGGGCCAGTGTTCGCTGGAGGTCAGGCCCTTGCCCAGGTCGTGCAGCAGACAGGCCCAACGGGCCGGCAGTGGCAAGTTCAGTTGGGCAGTCTGGGCCAGTACCAGCAGCAGGTGCTCGCCGGTATCGATCTCCGGGTGATGGGGGGCTGGCTGCGGTACGCCAAACAGTGCATCAACCTCGGGCAACAATTGTGCCAACGCGCCGCATTCACGCAATACCCAGATGAAGACTTCCGGGCGTGGTTCCATCAGTGCCCGGCTGATTTCCTTCCAGACCCGCTCGGCGGTCAGCGCCTGCAATTCGCCGGAGTCGGCCAGTTCGGCCATCAGCGCCAGAGTTTCGGGCGCTACCACGAAGCCCTGGCTGGCATAGCGGGCGGCAAAGCGTGCGACCCGCAGCACCCGTAGTGGGTCTTCGACAAATGCCGGAGACACATGACGCAGGATCCGGGCCTGCAGGTCCCGCTGGCCGCCGTAGGGGTCAATCAGGCCGCCCTCGGCGTCCATAGCCATGGCATTGACTGTCAGGTCACGGCGCAGCAGATCCTGCTCCAGGGTGACGTCCGGGCTGGTGTGAAAGGTAAAGCCGCCATAGCCGACCCCGCTTTTGCGCTCGGTCCGAGCCAGTGCGTACTCTTCGCCGCTCTTGGGGTGCAGGAATACCGGAAAGTCCTGGCCCACCGGGGTGTAACCCTCACTGCGCAGTTGCTCAGGGGTGGCGCCGACCACCACCCAGTCGCGTTCGCTGACGGGCAGGCCAAGAAGTTGGTCGCGGACGGCGCCGCCGACCAGATAGGTAGTGTAGGAACTGGGCATGAGGCTCAGGTTGTAAGATTCAAGCCTGTAGCTTATCAGACCGGCGGTATGCTGAGGTCGAACTTGGGTATCTTCTCGTCGTCGGCCCCTGGCTTGGGTGGCATGTGCATAGCCTGCACCAGCTTGTCGCCCTCCATGCTTTCCAGATGAACGTCAAAGCCCCATAACCTATGCAGATGGCGAAGCATTTCCTGGGTGGTTTCGCCCAGTGGTTTGCCGTCGTGACGTTGATGACGCAGGGTCAGCGAGCGGTCGCCACGGCGGTCAACCCGCCAGACCTGAATATTGGGCTCGCGGTTGCCCAGGTTGTACTGGGCGGCGAGCAGTTGGCGAATGGTGCGGTAGCCGCTATCGTCGTGGATAGCGGCAATTTCCAGGTGGTCGTCATGTTCGTCATCGACCACGGCAAACAGTTTCAGGTCACGGATGACCTTAGGCGACAGGAACTGCAGGATGAAGCTTTCGTCCTTGAAGGTGCGCATGGCGAATTTCAGGGTTTCCAGCCAGTCGCTGCCGGCAATGTCGGGGAACCAGCGGCGATCTTCCTCGGTCGGGTTTTCGCAGATGCGGCGGATGTCCTGCATCATTGCAAACCCCAGTGCATAGGGATTGATGCCGCTGTACCAGGGGCTGTCGAACGGCGGCTGGTAGATAACGCTGGTATGCGATTGAAGAAACTCCATCATGAAGCCATCGGTGACCCGGCCTTCGTCGTACAGATGATTGAGCAGGGTGTAATGCCAGAACGTCGCCCAGCCCTCGTTCATGACCTGGGTCTGGCGCTGCGGGTAGAAGTACTGCGCGACCTTGCGCACGATGCGTACTACTTCGCGTTGCCAGGGCTCCAGCAACGGGGCGTTCTTTTCGATGAAGTACAGCAGGTTTTCCTGCGGCTCGGCCGGGTAACGCGGCTCCGGCTTGTCTTTTTCGCGCCGCTCGTCGCTGATCGGAATGGTGCGCCACAGGTCGTTGACCTGCCGCTGCAGGTGCTCTTCACGCTCGTGCTGGCGCTGGCGTTCCTCTTCGGCGGAGATTGGATAGGGACGCTTGTAGCGGTCGACCCCATAGTTCATCAGCGCATGGCAGGAATCCAGCAGGTCTTCGACGGCGTCGATGCCATGACGTTCTTCGCATTCGCTGATGTACTGCTTGGCAAACACCAGGTAATCGATGATCGCGCTGGCGTCGGTCCAGGTGCGGAACAGGTAGTTGCCCTTGAAGAACGAGTTGTGCCCGTAGCAGGCGTGGGCGATGACCAGCGCCTGCATGGTCATGGTGTTCTCTTCCATCAGATAGGCGATGCAGGGATCGGAGTTGATCACGATCTCATAGGCCAGGCCCATCTGGCCGCGCTTGTAGTTTTTCTCGGTGTGCAGGAAGTGCTTGCCGTAGGACCAGTGGTGGTAGCCCAGAGGCATGCCCACCGAAGCGTAGGCGTCCATCATCTGCTCGGCGGTGATGACTTCGATCTGGTTCGGATAGGTATCCAGACCATAGACGTCGTGGGCGATGCGGCCGATTTCGCGATCATAGTCACGGATCAGGTCGAAGCTCCATTCCGAGCCGGTGGAGATCAAATGCCGGGTCATGTGACTATCCTCTTCTGGAACAGCTTGCGAAAGACCGGATAGATGTCTCCGGCATCGACTATCTGCTGTTGGGCAAAACTGTCGGCGAAACGTTCCGAGACCTGCTCATACTCGTACCACAGGGCTTGGTGCTCGCGTGGGGTGATTTCCACATAGCAGTAGTACTGCATGGCCGGCATGATCCTGTTCAGCAGCAGATCACGGCAGATGGGGGAGTCGTCATTCCAGTTGTCGCCGTCCGAGGCCTGGGCGCAATACAGGTTCCATTCGTTCGGGGAGTAGCGTTCCTCGATGATCTGCTGCATCAGCCGCAGGGCGCTGGAGACGATGGTGCCGCCGGTTTCACGGGAGTAAAAAAATTCTTCCTCATCGACTTCCTTGGCGCTGGTGTGGTGGCGGATGAACACCACCTCGATACGCTCGTAGTTACGCCGCAGGAACATGTACAGCAGAATGTAAAAACGTTTGGCCAGGTCCTTGGTGGCCTGGGTCATGGAGCCGGACACATCCATCAGACAGAACATCACCGCCTTGGAGCTGGGCGTCGGCTGCTTGGTGATCAGGTTGTAGCGCAGGTCGAAGGTGTCGAGGAACGGGATGCGCTCGATCATGGCGCGAAGATGCAAGATTTCCTGTTCCAGGCGCTGAATGTCGGCCAGATTGTCAGGCTGGGTCAGGCGCAGTTGCTCCAGCTCCTTGCGCGCTTCGCGCAGTCGCGCCCGGCTGCCACCGGACAGGGCGATGCGTCGGGCATGGGCGGCGCGCATTGAGCGGACGATATTGATCCGCGACGGGTTGCCTTGCTGGCTGATGCCGGCCCGTACCGGCTTGAAGGTGTCGGTGCCGGCCAGGTGGCGCTTGACCAGATTGGGCAGGGCCAGATCCTCGAACATGAAGTCGAGAAACTCCTCCTGGGTGATCTGGAAGACGAACTCGTCCATGCCTTCGCCGCTGTTGCCGGCTTTGCCGCCACCCTGGCCTCCGCCTCCGCCCTGGGGGCGAGGGAGGCGGTCGCCGGTGGTAAATTCGCGATTGCCTGGGTGGACCCGGGTTTGCCGGCCGCCGGGACCATGGTGGAAAATCGGTTCGTCAATGTCCCGGGCCGGAATACTGATTTGTTCACCATGCTCCATATCGGTAATCGAACGCCGGCCTACCGCCTCTTCCACGGCTTTCTTGATATGCGACTTGTAGCGCCGCAGAAAGCGCTGGCGGTTGACCATGCTTTTGTTCTTGCCGTTCAAGCGTCGGTCAATCACATAACTCATTCGGGCCCCTCCGGGGCCGCTGGCTAAAGCTTGGAGCGGCCCCTGTGGTAGTGTTGCCTAGGCGTGTATTACGCTCGTATTGCCTTCGCGTTGCGAGTTACTGAGCTTTTCTTACACGCAGATACCATTCCGACAGCAGCCGCACCTGTTTCTCGGTATAACCGCGCTCGACCATGCGGGTGACGAAGTCGTTGTGTTTCTTCTGGTCCTCTTTCGATGCCTTGGCGTTGAAGCTGATGACCGGCAGCAGGTCTTCGGTGTTGGAGAACATTTTCTTCTCGATCACCACCCGCAGTTTTTCATAGGACAGCCAGGTCGGGTTCTTGCCGTGGTTGTGGGCTCGGGCCCGCAACACGAAGTTGACGATCTCGTTGCGGAAATCCTTCGGGTTGCTGATGCCGGCCGGTTTCTCGATCTTCTCCAGTTCCTCGTTGAGCGCGGCGCGGTTGAGAATCTCGCCGGTATCCGGATCGCGGTATTCCTGATCCTGAATCCAGAAGTCGGCATACATGACATAGCGATCGAAGATGTTTTGCCCGTATTCGCTGTAGGACTCCAGGTAGGCGGTCTGGATTTCCTTGCCGATGAAGTCGACATAACGCGGTGCCAGGTACTCCTTGATAAAGCGCAGGTAACGCTCGCTGACATCGTTGGGGAACTGTTCCTGTTCGATCTGCTGCTCCAGTACATAGAGCAGGTGAACCGGGTTGGCGGCAATCTCGCTGTGATCGTAGTTGAACACCTTGGACAGGATCTTGAAGGCGAACCGGGTCGACAGGCCGCTCATGCCTTCATCGACGCCAGCCGTGTCGCGGTACTCCTGAATCGACTTGGCCTTGGGATCGGTGTCCTTGAGGTTTTCGCCGTCATAGATGCGCATCTTCGAGTAGACGTTGGAGTTTTCCGGTTCTTTCAGGCGCGAAAGCACCGAGAACTGGGCCAGCATCTTCAGGGTGTCCGGGGCGCAATGGGCACTGGCCAGCGAACTGTTGGTCAGCAGTTTCTGGTAGATCTGGATTTCATCACTGACCCGCAGACAGTAGGGCACCTTGACGATGTAGATGCGGTCGATGAACGCCTCGTTGTTCTTGTTGTTGCGGAACGTGTGCCATTCCGACTCGTTGGAGTGGGCCAGAATGATGCCGCTGAACGGAATCGCGCCCATGCCTTCGGTGCTGTTGTAGTTGCCTTCCTGGGTCGCGGTCAGCAGCGGGTGCAGCACCTTGATCGGCGCCTTGAACATCTCGACGAACTCCATCAGCCCCTGGTTGGAGCGGCACAGGCCGCCGGAGTAGCTGTAGGCGTCGGGGTCGTTCTGCGGGAACTCTTCCAGTTTGCGGATATCGACCTTGCCGACCAGCGAGGAGATGTCCTGGTTATTCTCGTCGCCCGGCTCGGTCTTGCTGATGGCGACCTGCTGAAGGATCGAGGGGTAGAGTTTGACCACCCGGAACTGGCCGATGTCGCCATTGAACTCATGCAGGCGCTTGACCGCCCAGGGCGACATGATGCTGGTCAGGTAGCGCCGGGGGATGCCGTAGTCTTCCTCGAGAATGGCGCCGTCTTCATCAGCGCTGAACAGCCCCAGCGGCGATTCGAACACGGGTGAATCCTTGATCGCGTAGAAGGGCACCTGCTGCATCAGCGCCTTGAGCTTTTCCGCCAGTGAGGACTTGCCGCCGCCGACCGGGCCGAGCAGGTAGAGGATCTGTTTGCGCTCTTCCAGGCCCTGGGCCGCATGCTTGAAGAACGACACGATGTGCTCGATCGCGTCTTCCATGCCGTGAAAGTCAGCGAAGGCCGGATAACGCTTGATCATCTTGTTGGAAAAGATCCGCGATAGCCTGGGGTCCAGCGAGGTGTCGATCAGCTCCGGTTCGCCAATCGCCTTGAGCAGCCGTTCCGACGCGCTGGCGTAGGCCATCGGGTCGGTTTTGCAGAGCTCAAGGTACTCCTGCAGGGAATAGTCCTCCTGCCGTGTGGCTTCGAAGCGGTTCTGAAAATGGCTGAATATGCTCATGACACGACCTCGCTGTTGCCTGGGATGAGGTCTGTGACTTCCGGGCACCTTCCCGTCTGACGCGCAGTACCGGGCGACGGCAAATCCTGATGCGTGAATCCCCCAATACCACCTGTTGCACGGGCATGCGTGGGGAGTCTGTCGGTGACCCGGCAGCCGGCGTCCCGGCTACCGAAGGGACCGGCAGGCTCCCTTGTTATCGGAAGCCGGCAGACCGGCACTCACTTCTTTGATTGCCTTGTTCTCAGAATAGTTCTTTTGCGCGCGGGGGGAAGGGCGATTATGAAAAAAAGTGCGACGAAGAGCGGGCTGGGCGGTTCAGTTTTGCTCAATGTACTGAGGGTAGTATTGGCGCCACAGTTCGAAGCCGCCATCCAGGCTGTAGACCTCGGCAAAGCCGACATTGGCCAGGTAGGCGGCGGCCGGCTGGCTGGAGTTGCCGTGATAGCAACAGACAATCAGCGGCTGCTGCTGGTCGGTACTGGCGATGAACTGGGCGAGGTTGTCATTGTCGAGCCGCACCGCGCCACGAATATGCCCCTGGGCATAACTTTGCGGGTCGCGAATGTCGGCGAGGTTGGCTCCGTTTTCCAGGAGTTTGGCTGCCTGCTCGGCACTGATACGTTGAAATTCGCTCATGGGCTTGTCCTCTTAGTCGGCACAGTCGCACTGGTGTCGTTCGCCGGTTTCCAGGTTCATCAGGGTCATGTTGCCGCCCCAGACACAGCCGCTATCGAGTGCATGTACCCCGGGGGCATCACAGTGCGCCTCAAGAGCAGCCCAGTGGCCAAAGACGATCTGGGTCTCTGGGTCGCGGCGGGGGAAGCTGAACCAGGGGGCAAAGCCCTTGGGGGCATGTCCCAGGCCTTCCTTGGATTTCAGGTCCAGGGTGCCATCGGCCAGACAGAAGCGCATGCGGGTCAGGTAATTGGTGATCACACGCAGACGCTCGGTGCCCTTGAGGCTGGACTTCCAGCGGTCAGGCTTGTTGCCGTACATCTCGTCCAGATACCAGGGCAGGCGCTCATCGCAGCGCAAGACCTCTTCAACCTCGGCCGCTCGGGCCAGAGTCTCGTTCACTCCCCAGATCGGCGGGATGCCGGCATGGGTCATGATGATGTCATGGGTCGGATCATAATGTGCCAGCGGGCGGCGGCGCAGGCTTTCAAGCAACTGTTCGCGGTCCGGGGCCTTGAGAATGGCCAGCAGGGTATCGGATTTGCGCAGCCGGCTGGCATCACGAGCGGCGGCCAGCAGGTGCAGATCATGATTGCCCAGTACCGCCACGCAAGCATCTCCCAGGCTGTCGAGAAAGCGCAGGGTTTCCAGCGAGTCGGGGCCACGGTTGACCAGATCGCCGACCGACCAGAGGGTATCACGCGAGGGGTTGAAGCCAACCTCGGCCAGCAGGCACTTGAGGGGCTTAAGGCAACCTTGAATGTCTCCAACCGCGTACGTGGTCATGGTGCTCTTGTCAGTTCAGGGCGTTGGGCTGGGCCAGTCGGAACAGCGGAATGCCGGCGCGAAAGGCGTGGCCGTCCTCAGCCCGCATGCCATAGCTGCCTTCCATGGTGCCCACCGGAGTCTCCAGAACGCAACCACTGGTGTAGGTGTGGCTGGCGCCGGGTGCGATCACCGGCTGTTCGCCGACCACACCGGGGCCGCGCACTTCCTGCAGCTTGCCATTGCCGTCGGTGATCAGCCAGTGACGGTCGAGCAGTTGGGTGGCGATGTCACCGGTGTTGCTGATGGTAATGGTATAGGCGAAGGCGAAGCGGTTGGCCTGGGGCTCGGACTGTTCATCAAGGTAGCGGGTGGCTACCTTGATGCTGATGGCGTAATGCGGATCAGAACTCATTGGCCGCGCTCCTGGTCCGCCAGATGGTTGGCCAGGCGGACGAAGCCGGCCAGGTCAATCTGCTCGGGCCGGAGCCCCGGGTCGATCCCGGCAGCCTCGATGGCGTTGCTGTCGAGCAGTGGCTTGAGCGTGTTGCGCAGGGTCTTGCGGCGATGGTTGAAGGCTTCACGCACAACCCGCTCCAGGCAGCTCAGATCTTTGGCCGGATGGGGCAGACTGGCGTGAGGGGTGAGCCGGACAATCGCTGAGTCGACCTTGGGCGGCGGGTTGAACGCGCCGGGGCCAACATCGAACAGGTGTTCAACCTGGCAATGGTACTGGACCATGATGCCGAGTCGACCGTAGTGGTTCTCGCCGACCTGGGCGGCCAGGCGCTGGACCACTTCCTTTTGCAGCATGAAGTGCATGTCGGCGACATGTTCGGCCTGATCGAGCAGGTGGAACATCAGCGGGGTCGAGATGTTGTACGGGAGGTTGCCGACGATGCGCAGCTTCTCGTCGGCTTCGACCAGGGTGCTGAAATCGAACTTCAGGGCGTCGCCCTTGTGCAGCCGGAACAGCGGGTTATGGCCGAACCGGGCCAGCAGGATCGGGTGCAGGTCGTGGTCCAGTTCGACCACGTCCAGCCGGGCGTTGCTGGCCAGCAGGCCAGTGGTGATCGCGCCCTGGCCGGGGCCGATTTCAACCAGATGCTGGCCTTCGCGGGGATGGATGGCACGCAGGATACGATTGATCACGCCGTGGTCATGGAGAAAATTCTGGCCGAAGCGCTTGCGCGCCCGGTGTGGGGCAAATTCAGTCATGGTGTGTTCCGGCTTCGATCATCTCGATGGCGGTAGTGAGGGCTACGTGCAGGCTGCCGGCATCGGCGCGGCCAGTGCCGGCCAGATCCAGCGCCGTGCCATGATCGACCGAGGTGCGGATGATCGGCAACCCCAGAGTGATATTTACGGCCTGGCCGAAACCCTTGTGCTTGAGCACCGGCAGGCCCTGGTCGTGATACATGGCCAATACCGCATCGGCCTGACCCAGGTGCTTGGGGGTGAACAGGGTGTCGGCTGGCAGGGGGCCGTACAGATTTAGACCACGCTCGCGCAGGCGTGCGAGCACTGGCTCGATTACTTCGATTTCTTCGCGCCCCAGATGTCCGCCTTCGCCGGCATGCGGGTTGAGGCCGCAGACCAGGATGCGCGGGTTACTCAGGCCGAATTTGTGGCGCAGGTCGTGATTCAGAATGCCGATGACCCGTTCCAGCAGTGGCTGGTCGATGGCATCGGCTACCGCTCGCAGTGGCAGATGGGTGGTGGCCAGGGCGACCCGCAGACCGGGGCAGGCCAGCATCATCACAACCTGTGCGGTGTGGGTCAGTTCGGCGAAGAATTCGGTGTGCCCGGAGAAGGCCACGCCGGCGTCGTTGATGACGCCTTTGTGGACCGGTGCAGTGACCACCGCAGCAAACCGCTGGTCCAGACAACCCTGGCCGGCCTGGCGCAGGGTTTCCAGTACGTAGCCGGCATTGGCCGGGTCGAGCTGGCCGGGCCTGCAGCGGCTGGCTAACGGTACATGCTGCACGCTGAGCTGGCCGGCCGCTTGTGCTGTAGCTGGCTGGCTGGGGTCGAATGCTGTGAGTTCTACCGTCAGGCCCAGTTGCCGAGCCCGCTCATGCAGCAGGTCGATGTCGGCGATGATCACCCGCTGGTGCCGGCAGGGTTGGGCTGCCAGCATCAGACACAGGTCGGGGCCGATACCCGCCGGCTCGCCGGCGGTCAGGGCAATGGCATGACAGCTCACTAGATGCGGATCTCGACGAAGGCTTCATCGCGGATTTCCAGCAGCCAGCTCTGCAGTTCTTCCTCGTACTTGCGGTTCTGCAGCAGGTTGATGGCTTGCTGCTCGCGCATTTCCTCGGTCATGTCGACCCTGCGTGAATCCTGGACTTCGAGAATGTGCCAGCCGAACTGGGTCTGGAACGGCAGCGAGACCCGGTTCTGTGGGGTGTCGAGCATCATGTCGCGGAATTCCGGCACCATCATGTCCGGCGATATCCAGTTGAGCGAGCCGCCGTTGAGCGCCGAACCCGGATCTTCGGAGAAGGAGCGGGCCAGAGTGGCGAAGTCTTCGCCGTTCTGGATGCGCTCATACAGCCGGCGCACCAGTTGCTCGGCTTCCTGTTCGGAGCGGATTTCGCTGGGTTTGATCAGGATATGGCGGACCTGAAACTCCTCGACCAACTGGCTGTCGCCACCGCGCTTTTCCAGCAGTTTGAGGATGTGGAAACCGGCCGGGGAACGGATCGGCTGGGTGATTTCACCCACTTCCAGGCGGCCCACGGCGGTGGCAAATGGTCCGGGCAACTGAGCAGCCTTGCGCCAGCCCAGCTCGCCGCCTTCCAGCGCGGTATCGCCGCCCGAGCGGCTGACTGCCAGAGTGGTGAAGTCGGCGCCAGCACTCAGTTCCTGATGGATTTCGGCGGCGGCCTGGGCAACCCGTTCAACATCGGCCTGGCTGGCGCTGTCGGAGATCGGCAGAACGATCATTGCCAGGCGGTAGTCGGCCGACATCTGGAACCGGCCTACCTCGGAGTTGAGGAAGTTGCGCACTTCCTGGTCGGAGACCTGGATGCGCTCGGCCACCCGGCGCTGGCGCACCCGGTTGATGATCATCTCGCGGCGGATCTGGTCGCGGGCTTCGGCGTAGCTGATGCCGTCACGCTCCAGCGCGGCACGGAACTGATCAAGGGTCAGGCCGTTGCGCTCAGCCACCTGCTGCATGGTCTGGTTGAGGCTGGCGTCGTCGATCCGAATGCCGGCGCGCTCGGCCATCTGCAGCTGGATGCTTTCCAGTACCAGGCGCTCGATGACCTGCTCGCGCAATACGCTGTCCGGCGGGGCACTGGTGCCACGCTCCTGGAGCTGCAGGCGCACGCTGTGCATGCGCTGTTCGACTTGACTGGCCATCACCACGTCGTTGTCGACGATGGCGGCGACCCGGTCCAGCGGAACTACCTGGGCCTGGAGCTGGCTGCTGAGAAAAAGGCCAGCACACAGGCTGATCAACGCTGGGTATAACTTAGAAGGCATTGTCTTCACGCTCTCTGTAACCAGGGATACCTTCGTTCAGAAGGTTTTCAACACGACTACCGGTTAGGTTGCCTAATCCTTTGAACACGATCTGCAGGAAAATTCCCCGATCCGGTTCGTCATTGCGGTTGGGGTTGAGACTGGTCTCGTCATAGTCGATCCAGTACCGGTTGATGACTCGCAGCTTCCAGCAGCAACTGTCGTACTCGAAGCCGCCGTAGCTTTCCAGAGTACGATTGCGGCCGTAGTCATACTGCCAGCGGCCAATCAGGCTCCACTGCGGGCTGACCGGCCAGATGAACGAGAAGTCATGCTGGTCGATCTTGTAGTAGTTCTTGATGTAGTTGGGGTTGCCCGGCAGACCGTAATCAGGATTGAAGGTCCATTGCCCGGTTTCACGGTCGAAGCGCAGGGTGTCGTTGCGATAGCGATAGCCAACGTTGACCACCTTGCGTGGGTTGTCGGCCGGCTGGTAGTGCCACATGGCGCTGCCGGAACGGGTGGTGCGCTGATCCGGATCCCAGTTAAAGGTTGAGTTGAAGCGCCAGTCGCGGTTGTAGCGATACTGGTACTCCAGCGCGTAGGGCGATACCGATGCCTGAGCAGTGTCGCGAGTACGATAATCGATCCCGCGCAACTGTACCTTGCGGTCCTGGAAGTAATAGGCCTGGCCAATACTCAGGCGTTGGCGCTCGAAGCCGTTGGCTTCGATCCAGCGGTTGGTCAGGCCGAATGACAACTGGTTGGCATCGCCGATGCGGTCCTTGCCGGAGAAGCGGTTTTCCCGCCACAGCGCGCCATAACTGAAGCTGGGCTCGCCGGAGTCGAAGATCGGGATATCGGTCTGGTCTTTTTCCGGCACATACAGATAGAACAGCCGTGGCTCCAGGGTCTGGGTGTAGCTATTGCCGAACAGCTCGGTGGGGCGGTCGAAGTACAGGCCGCTGTCGACGCTGAAGATCGGCAGGCCACGGTCCTGGCTGCTCCTGAACCGTTCGTCGGCATTCAGGCTGGTCTTGCCCTGATTGTCGAGCGACAGGTCGTAGTGGGTATAGGCATATTTGACCGAGGGGCGCAGGAAGCCCCAGGTCCAGTTCAGTGGCAGGCTGACGCCTGGCTCCAGGTGCAGGCGCTCGCCCTCGGCGCGGGTCAGGCCCTGCAGCCGGTCGTCGTACCAGCGATGTTCGGGGCCGCCGGTGTTGCCATCCTGATCAGTAGAGAACCCGCTCATCAGGCTACGCTGGAAGCTGACGTACTCGGTCCGGTAATCCAGGCGCACGCCGCCGGGCTGCATCGGCACCACGCCGTTGACGGTCAGCTGCGGCAGCCGCTCGTACGGGGTGATGTCGGTGATAGTGGCCCGCTCGTAGGCATGCAGGTTGAGCCGGGCAGTGTAGCTGTCGCCACGCCAGCTCAGGCTGCCACGCTGGTCGAGGAAGTTGTCGGTCTTGATCCCCAGGTAGGTGTCCAGATCCTGGAAGTAGTAGGGGTCGCTGATGTCGGTATAGTCGACCTCGGCTCGCAGCCGGGAACCGAACTGCGATTCGTTCTGCCAGCTATACATCCAGCGCTGGTCTTTGTATTTGGACTGCAGCTTGCGCTCGTCTTCGCGGTCGTCGAGGAACGCCGCGCCGACCTGGCCACGGCTGCTGGGGGTCAGATAGCGGAACTCACCCTCCATCAGCAGGCCGCGGTCGGTCATGATGGTCGGGTACAGAGTGGCGTCGTAGTTGGGCGCCAGGTTCAGATAGTAGGGCAGTGTCAGCTCGCTGCCCGAGTTTTGGCTGTAGGACATGCTCGGAACCAGCAGGCCGCTCTGGCGCCGGTCGTCGATCGGGAAGTAGATGTAGGGGGTGTATAGCACCGGTACATTCTTGACCCGCAGAGTCACATTCCTGGCTTCACCCCAGCCTTTTTCCCGGTCCAGTTCGATATCGCGGCCGGTCAGGGTCCAGGTGTTATGGCCTGGTTCGCAGGTGGTGTAGGTGCCATTGGCAACCACGATGATCGCATCTTCGCGGCGTTTGAGGCTGTCGGCGGTGCCGCGGGCATGCGCTTCGTGCATCACGTAGCGGACATCCTCGACCTGGGTAGCGCCGGTGCCGATATCCATCCGGGCCCGATCGCCCAGAACCAGGACGCCGTCGTCACGCAGGCGGACGTTGCCCTGCAGTTCGACCTCGTTGGTGTTGCGGTTATAGCGAGCCTGGCTGGATTGAGCCTGCAGGCGACCCTGGCGCAACAACACGTCACCTTCGAGGGTGCCGACCTGGCTGTCCTGCTCGAAGCGGCTGGCATCGGCAGTGGCATAGACCGGCAACTGATCGAATGGGGTGCCGTCATCGCGGCCCTCACGCTCCGGTTCGACATAGGTGCCGCCGCAATAAGGTGCGATGGCGGCCTGTTGCTCGGCGCTGAGCTGGCTGCGCGGAACCCAGTCCAGCTCGGTGTAAGCCGTTTGCTGAGGCTGGGCCGACGGTGCGGCACTGCGCGTCGGGCCGGGTTGCTCGGTGCTCGCGGTGCGCTCGACCGGTTCTGCCCGGGTCGGGCGCGGAGGCATCGGCGAGGTTGCTTCCAGCGGACTGCAGACCCAGCCTCCATCACTGCCGGCACGACATTGGACCTGGCTGTTGGCCAGGCTGGTCATGGGTTGGGCCAGCAGCAGGCCGCTGACCAGCAGTAGGGGGAAGGTGGGATGAAACGGAGGTATACGCTCAGCCATTGTTGTGGTATCCGGGCTTCCTGTTCGGTGCGGGACTCGCGGTGCTTGTGCGAGCTCGGCGCAACATGCATGCTGCGTCAAATCGTCGGGATCATGGATAATAAAGCATTGTGCGGCGCCAGAGCCAGCGTCGCTCCGGATTGGGATGGACATGATGGATGCAAGACTAGAATTGATGAAAGCCTGGTTGCCCAAGGCGCTGGCCAGCGCCGGGACTCAGGTGAGCTGGACAGAGCCGCCGCAAGGGACTCTGGCACCCGCCAGCACTGACGCCAGTTTTCGCCGCTATTTTCGTTTGCAGAGTGATGATCGCTGCCTGATCATCATGGATGCACCACCGCCGCAGGAGGACGTGCGCCCCTTCATGCGCATTGCCTCGCTGCTGGCTGACGCCGGTGTGCGGGTGCCGAGAATTCTGGCAGCTGATCCCGAGCGTGGTTTTTTGTTGCTCGAAGATATGGGCCGCGACACCTATTTGCAAAGCATCCAGGCCGGCCTGCCCGCCGTTGAGATTGAGCGTCTGTTCGGCGCCGCGATCGAAGCACTGCTGGCCTGGCAGCAGGCCAGCCGGCCCGGCGTGCTGCCAGACTACGCCGATGAACTGCTGCTGAGTGAGCTGAATCTTTTTCCGGACTGGTTCGTCGAGCGGCATCTGGACCGGGTCCTGAGTCCGGAGCAAATTGCCGACTGGGAACAGCTGTGCCAATTGTTGCTCGACAGCATTGGCACTGAGGCCCGGGTATTCGTACACCGTGACTTCATGCCGCGCAATCTGATGACCAGTGCAGGCCAGCCCGGTGTGCTGGATTTTCAGGATGCGCTGTACGGGCCGGTCAGCTATGACGCGACCTCGTTGTTCGCCGATGCCTTCTTCAGTTTTGCACCCGCCGAGCGCCAGCAATGGTTGCACCGCTACTGGCAACGTGCACGGGAGGTTGGTGTGCCGGTTCCCGAGCGGGTTGAAACCTTCCTTGATCAATCACGGCTGATGGGGGTTCAGCGCCACCTCAAGGTGCTGGGGATCTTCGCGCGCATTCGCTATCGCGATGGCAAGCCGCACTACCTGGAAGATGCGCCGCGTTTCATTCGCTATCTGCGTGAAGCCTGCGCCCAGGATCAACGGCTGGCTCCCTTGCAACGCTTGCTCGACAGTCTGGGGCTGCCCGGTCTGGAGGCGCTGGGGTGAAAGCCATGATCCTCGCCGCCGGCAAGGGCGAGCGGATGCGGCCGCTGACCCTGCATACGCCCAAGCCTTTGCTGGAGGTTGGCGGCAAGCCGTTGATCCAGTGGCATATCGAGGCGCTGGCCCAGGCCGGTATCCGCGAGCTGGTAATCAACCATGCCTGGCTGGGCGAACAACTGGAAGCCTATTTCGGCGATGGCGCCGCCTGGGGCGTGCGCATCCAGTGGTCGGCCGAGGGCGAGCCGCTGGAAACCGGTGGCGGTATTCGCCGGGCTCTGCCGTTGCTTGGGGCTGAGCCGTTCCTGCTGGTCAATGGTGATATCTGGACCGGTATCGACTTTGCCCGGCTGCAACTGGCCGAGGGCTGTCTGGCGCATCTGGTACTGGTCGATAACCCCGAACACAAGGCGCAGAGTGATTTTGTCCTGCATGAGGGTCGGGTACTCAATCCTCAGGCGGGCGATACTGGCCTGACCTACAGCGGCGTTGCGCTGCTGGATCCTGAGCTGCTGGCGCCTGAATTGGGCGACTCGTTCCCGTTGGCGCCGCTGCTGCGCCGGGCCGCTGCAGCCGGGCAGGTCAGTGGCGAGCATTATCCGGGGCTGTGGATTGATGTTGGTACCCCGGAGCGGCTGGCGCTGGCCGACCGTCTCGCCTGGGAGGGTTGAGCGTGCTGTGGCCGGTGACCGTGCTAGGCGGTGTGCTCGGTGGTCTGGCTGGCGGCCTGCCGGGCGGCATCTTTGGAGCTGTGCTGGGGCATGCGCTGGATCGCTACTGGGGCCTGAAGCGCTGGGCAGATGTGCCTGCCCGGCTACGTCGGCTGGTGACCTTCGAGCAGGTGCTGTTTTTGTGCCTCGGGCGTTTGGCCAAGGCCAGCGGGCGGGTGCGTCAGGAGCATTTGCAACTGGCCCGGGATCTGATGCAGCAATACCGGTTGGACGAGAACCAGCGGCTGCAGGCCATGCAGTGGTTCAATCAGGGCAAGGCACCGGATGTGCGGATCAGACCGCTGGTCAGACTGCTCGGGCGTGATGACCCGGCGCGGGCGGTGGAACTGATCGACAGCTGCTGGCGCATGGCGCTGGCAACCGGGGTGCTGAGCAGCGAGCAGCAGCAGTACCTCAACGACTGGGCGGCCCTGGCCGGACTGGGCAAGGGTGAGCAGCAGCGCATGCACCAGCGTCATCAGCGTCGCAGTAGCGGGTCGGGGCAGCAGGCACCGATGGCCAACCGCGACCGGCTGAGCGAGGCGGCCGAGTTGCTGGGCGTGGCGCTGGATGCCGAGGTGGCGCAGATCAAGCAGGCTTATCGCCGCCAGCTCAGCCTTCATCATCCAGACAAACTGATGGCTCGCGGTGCCTCAACCCAGGAACAGGCCGGCGCTGGCGAGCGCATCCGGGCCATTCAGGAGGCCTATGAGCGGATCAAGCGTTATCGCGGTTTTCGCTAGGGAAACACTGATTAAATCAGTTTCGGTGCTGGCCCAATTGTCGCTGACCTGTTCTGGACACGCTGTAAATCCCCTCCGGGTCCGGCCAACCGCTCACAGATCGGTTGGCGTTCGGCTGCACACGAGGCATGCTTCGTAAACGCTTGCCTCACCCCTGTACGCTCTTAGATGCCATCCTTGGCATCTAACGGTCCAGCACAGGTCAGCGACAACCGGGCTACTGTGCTTGCGTGCAATTAATCAGTGTTTCCCTCGGGCAGGCTGCGCTGCAACCATCCATCAATCCGTTTGATCAACATGGTCTGGCCTTGGGGCATGCTTGCGGGGTCGGCCGGGCGTAATTGCTGGTAGTGCTCATATCCCAGGCGTTGGGCAGTCAGGCGGCGTTCGCGGGCGGAGCGGTCATCGCCAGCCCGACTGCTGGGCACGATATCCAGCAGCGGTTTGTCCCAACCTTCCATCAGGGTGCTTGCAGTGGGGCCGGTTTCCGGGCTGCGCAGGCGATACAGCACCAGGGCATTGAAGGCGTCCGCTTGCTCGGTGCCGACCTGCAAGGCCAGCCAGGCCGCTTCGCCGCGACCCAGCAGGATCACCTGCTCGGCACCCTGTTCACGCAGGTGGTTGGCGCTGTGCTGCAGCCGTTCGCGGGCCAGCAACTGCCAGGTTTGCTGGCGCTCAAGCCGCTGCTCCTGGGGCAGGCCGAAGTCTTCGGCTGGTTGATCGGGCAGGGCGATGGCCAGCGTTTGCCAGCCGGCTTCGCTCAATTGACGCCGGGCCGGGCCGATCAGTTGCGGCCAGTCGGCATGCTCGGCACGGTCGGCCACCAGGATGATCGCGCCATGCGCCTCGGGCCGGGCGGCAGGCAGCCAGAGGCCCAGCCAGTGCTGTTCGGCAGTGTTCAGGTTGAGCTGCTGCTCGCCGGGCAACTGACGCATCAGGTCCTGCTCGTGTTGCAGGCCGCGCGTGGTTGATGGCAGTTGCTGAATGGCCGGAGGGGCTGCGGCCGGGTGCAGCTCGTCGGCGTCCAGCTCTTCGTCGGGAATGCCGGCCTGCGCCATATTGCCCAGCGTCAGAAGAATCAGCAGTGACCAGCGATACAAAGGTGCCATGAATCAGGGTTCCGTTGCGTGTACAATCGGCACATTACTGCATGGGGTCACTGAAACTCCACTGTCCTGTCCGCCTGATGCCGAGAAAACCGATGCTCGATTACGCGATTGCCCCGTCCATTCTGTCTGCCGACTTCGCCCGCCTGGGTGAAGATGTCGACAAGGTACTGGCCGCTGGTGCCGATATCGTCCACTTCGATGTAATGGACAACCACTATGTGCCCAACCTGACCATTGGCCCGATGGTCTGCAGCGCGCTGCGCAAGTACGGCATTACGGCGCCGATCGATGTGCATCTGATGGTCAAGCCGGTGGATCGGATCATCGGCGACTTCCTTGAGGCAGGTGCCAGCTACATTACCTTTCACCCCGAGGCCAGCGAGCACATCGACCGTTCGCTGCAACTGATCAAGGATGGCGGTGCCAAGGCCGGTCTGGTGTTCAACCCGGCGACCCCGCTGGACAGCCTCAAGTACGTGATGGACAAGGTCGACATGATCCTGTTGATGAGCGTCAACCCAGGCTTTGGCGGCCAGAAGTTCATTCCCGGCACCCTCGACAAGCTGCGTGAGGCCCGCGCGCTGATCGACGCCAGCGGTCGTGAGGTTCGTCTGGAGATCGACGGCGGCGTCAACGAGCAGAACATTCGCGCCATCGCTGAAGCAGGAGCTGACACCTTTGTGGCTGGCTCGGCAATCTTCAACAAGCCGGACTACAAGGCCGTGATCGACAGCATGCGGGCGGAACTGGCACTGGCCCGGGGTTGATCCGACTGGATTGCCGCGCTGCGCGTCGCAATGACGGGAGGGGGGCGCCAAACTGCTTGCCCCCCAAGGGCCATCGCATTAACGCCGCGCTGAACGCCCCCTAAACGTCATCGCGAAGGCCGCAGGCCTGTGGCGATACACAGGGTGGGCACAGCGCACACCATTCAACGATAGGACCAGGCATGAACTTCTGGCAGCAACGCTTCAATGGCCAGCTCCCTGAGCTGGTGATGTTCGATCTGGATGGCACCCTGATCGACTCGGTGCCTGATCTGGCTGCTGCAGTTGATGTAATGCTGGCTCAGCTTGGCCGGGCTCCGGCCGGAATCGACAAGGTCCGCCACTGGGTGGGTAATGGCGCCCGGGTGCTGGTACGCCGGGCCCTGGCCGATGCCATCGAGCATGACGTGGTCGACGAGGCGCAGGCGCAAGCGGCGCTGGCGCTGTTCCTGACGGCTTATGCTGGCGATCATTCGCGCAGCCAGCTCTACCCCGGGGTACGTCGCTTCCTCGATCACTTGGCCGCTGCCAGTGTGCCACTGGCGCTGATCACCAACAAACCGAGCCGTTTCCTGCCTGAGCTGCTGGCCGATAAAGGTCTTGGCGGCTATTTCCGTTGGCAGATTGGCGGTGACAGCCTGCCGGTCCAGAAGCCTGATCCGGCCGCCTTGCAGCAGGTCATGGCCGAGGCTCGGGTTGAGCCTGAGCGGGCCTTGTTCGTGGGAGATTCGCGCAGTGACATCCTGGCCGCCCGTGCAGCTGGGGTCGCGGTGGTGGCGGTCAGTTACGGCTACAATCATGGTCGGCCGGTGGCCGAGGAAAACCCCGATCTGCTGGTTGATTCACTCGACACCCTCATATAGTCTTGCCTGGTATCTGAAATATTGCCCGCAGAGATTGATGGATCAGCCGTGTTTGTCAGCAACCGCAAACTGATGAGAGTAATCAAGGCGCTCGCCCGCTGGCGCTGGCGTGCCTGATTGTTTTGCCCGCGTAGAGCGCGGGCCCTGTGTTTGCGTGTGACAAAAACCTTGCCCTATGAGGCTGATCATGACCCTAGACGAATTCCTACGCCTGGCCGCCCAGGACTACAACCGCATCCCATTGGTGCGTGAAGTCCTCGCCGACCTCGATACCCCGCTGTCCACCTACCTGAAACTGGCCGACGCCCCCAACTCCTACCTGCTCGAGTCGGTGCAGGGCGGCGAGAAATGGGGCCGCTACTCGATCATCGGCCTGCCGGCCCGTACTGTGTTGCGTGTCCATGGTCACACTGCCTGCGTGCTGGTCGATGGTGTCGAGACCGAGCGCCATGACTGTGCCGACCCGCTGGCCTTTGTCGAGACCTTCAAGGCCCGTTACCGGGTTTCCGACATCCCTGGGCTGCCGCGCTTTAATGGCGGCCTGGTCGGCTACTTCGGTTACGACAGCGTGCGCTATGTCGAGCAGCGCCTGGCCCATTGCCCGCATCCGGACCCGCTGGGCACCCCGGACATTCTGCTGATGGTTTCCGATGAGGTCGTGGTGTTCGACAACCTGGCTGGCAAGCTGCACGCCATCGTGCTGGCTGATCCGGCCCAGGCCGACGCCTTTGCCGCGGCCAACGCCCGGCTGGATGAACTGCTGGCCCAACTGCGGCAACCGCTGGCCCAGCGTCAGGCTCTGCGCCTGGACAATCCGCCGGACCGCGATGATCTGGACTATCGCGCCAGCTTCACCCGTGAAGATTTCGAGCGCGCGGTCGACAGCGTCAAGGAGTACATTCTCGCCGGCGACTGCATGCAGGTGGTGCTGTCGCAGCGCATGAGCATCGACTTCAAGGCCGCGCCGATCGATCTGTACCGCGCCCTGCGCAGCCAGAATCCGACCCCTTACATGTACTTCTTCAACTTTGGTGACTTCCACGTGGTTGGCAGCTCGCCGGAAGTGCTGGTGCGGGTCGAGGACGGCGAAGTGACCGTGCGCCCGATTGCCGGCACCCGCCCGCGCGGCGCCACACCCGAGGCCGACCTGGCGCTGGAGCAGGATCTGCTGGCCGATGCCAAGGAAATTGCCGAACACCTGATGCTGATCGACCTGGGCCGCAATGACGTGGGCCGGGTAGCCAAGGTCGGCCAGGTGCGGGTCACCGAACAGATGGTGATCGAGCGCTATTCCAACGTCATGCACATCGTTTCCAACGTCAAGGGCCAGTTGCTTGACGAGCTCAACGCCATGGATGCGCTGCGTGCCATTCTGCCGGCCGGCACTCTGTCCGGCGCGCCGAAGATCCGCGCGATGGAAATCATCGACGAGCTGGAGCCGGTCAAGCGTGGTGTCTACGGCGGCGCGGTGGGCTACTGGGCCTGGAACGGCAATATGGACACCGCCATTGCCATCCGCACCGCGGTGATCAAGGACGCAGAGCTTCACGTTCAGGCCGGGGCCGGCATCGTTGCCGACTCGGTGCCCGAGCGCGAGTGGGAGGAAACCATAAACAAGCGCCGGGCCATGTTCCGCGCCGTGGCGCTGGCCGAACAGTCGGCCGAGTGAGGGAATAACCATGCTACTGATGATCGATAACTACGATTCCTTCACCTACAACGTGGTGCAGTATCTCGGCGAGCTGGGTGCCGAGGTCAAGGTGGTGCGTAATGACGAACTCACGGTCGAGCAGATCGAGGCCCTGCAGCCCGAGCGTATTGTGATTTCCCCCGGCCCCTGTACGCCGACTGAGGCCGGCGTATCGGTGCCGGTGTTGCAGCATTTCGCCGGCCAGCTGCCGATTCTCGGCATCTGTCTGGGCCACCAGAGTATCGGCCAGGCCTTCGGTGGTGAAGTGGTACGTGCCCGCGAGGTTATGCACGGCAAGACCAGTCCGGTCTATCATGAACATCTCGGGGTGTTCGAGGGCTTGGCCAATCCGCTCACTGTGACCCGCTACCACTCGCTGGTAGTGCGCCGCGAGAGCTTGCCGGCGTGCCTGGAAGTCACCGCCTGGACCCAGCATACCGACGGTTCGGTGGATGAAATCATGGGCCTGCGCCATCGTCAGTACATGATCGAGGGCGTGCAGTTTCACCCCGAATCGATTCTGACCGAACAGGGCCACGAACTGCTGGCCAACTTCCTCAAGCAACAGGGTGGAGTACGCTGATGGATATCAAGGAGGCGCTCAACCGGGTCGTCAGCAATCTGGATCTGACAACCGAAGAGATGCAGGCGGTGATGCGCGAGATCATGACCGGCCAGTGCACGGATGCGCAGATCGGCGCATTCCTGATGGGCATGCGGATGAAGAGCGAGACCATCGACGAGATCGTCGGTGCGGTGTCGGTGATGCGTGAACTGGCGCGCCGGGTCGAGTTGTCGAGCCTGGACCATGTGGTCGATGTGGTCGGCACCGGTGGCGATGGCGCCAACATTTTCAACGTGTCTTCGGCATCGGTGTTCGTGGTGGCCGCAGCCGGTGGCAAGGTCGCCAAGCACGGCAATCGCGCGGTGTCCGGCAAGAGCGGCAGTGCTGATTTGCTGGAGGCGGCTGGCATCTATCTGGAGCTGAGCCCCGAACAGGTCGCCCGCTGCATTGAAAGTGTCGGCGTCGGTTTCATGTTTGCCCAGGTTCACCACAGCGCCATGCGCCATGCCGCCGGCCCGCGCCGTGAGTTGGGCCTGCGGACCCTGTTCAACATGCTCGGGCCGCTGACCAATCCAGCCGGTGTCCGGCATCAGGTGGTCGGGGTGTTCAGCCAGGCGCTGTGCCGACCGCTGGCCGAAGTGCTCAAGCGCCTGGGCAGCGAGCATGTTCTGGTGGTGCATTCCAAGGATGGGCTCGATGAGTTCAGCCTGGCGGCCCCCAGCTATGTCGCCGAACTGAAAAATGGCGAGATCAGCGAATACTGGGTGCAGCCCGAGGATGTCGGCCTGCGTAGCCAGAGCCTGATCGGCTTGACCGTCGATTCACCGCAGGCTTCGCTGGCGCTGGTGCGCGATGCGCTGGGCAAACGCGCGACCGAAGCTGGCGAAAAAGCTGCCGATATGATCATTCTCAATGCCGGTGCAGCGCTGTACGCCGCCGACCTGGCCGGCACCCTGAGCGACGGCGTGAAGCTGGCCTCGGATGCATTGTACTCGGGCCTGGCCCGTGAGAAGCTCAATGAGCTGGTGGCCTTTACCGAGGTATTCCGCGAGGAGTCTGAACAATGAGCGTGCCGACCATCCTGCAGAAAATTGTCGAGCGCAAGTACGAGGAAGTGGCCGAGCGGCGAGCTCAGACTTCGCTGGCTGAACTGGAAAAGCTGGCCTCCAGTGCCGATGCCCCGCGCGGATTTGCCAAGGCCCTGATGCGCAAGGCTGAAGCGCGTGAGCCGGCAGTGATCGCCGAGGTCAAGAAGGCTTCGCCGAGCAAGGGCGTGCTGCGTGAAAACTTCAATCCGGCCGAAATTGCCGTGAGTTACGAGAAGGGCGGGGCGACCTGCCTGTCGGTGCTCACGGATATCGACTTTTTCCAGGGCCACGATGACTATCTGCGTCAGGCCCGGGCGGCCTGCAGCCTGCCGGTGATCCGCAAGGACTTTCTGGTCGATCCCTATCAGGTGGTCGAGGCGCGCGCCATGGGGGCGGACTGCGTCTTGCTGATTGCCGCTGTGCTGGAAGATGCGCAGATGGCCGAGCTGGCCCATGTGGCCCATACCCACGGTCTGGATGTGCTGGTTGAGGTGCATGACGGCATCGAGCTGGACCGGGCGTTGCATCTGGATACCCCGCTGATCGGCATCAACAACCGCAATTTGCACACCTTCGAAGTCAGCCTCGATACCACCCTGGAACTGTTGCCGAAGATCCCGCCCGAGCGCCTGCTGGTGACCGAAAGCGGTATTCTCAACCGTGCCGATGTCGAGCTGATGCTGGCCCATGACATCTATAGCTTCCTGGTTGGCGAAGCCTTTATGCGTGCCGAGGATCCGGGGGCGGAGCTGAAGCGGCTGTTTTTCTGATTCCTGCCGATGTGCGCACGCCCCAGCGGCGGGCGCGCAACCTATCTAGAAAATAGATAGCAGTCAGCAAATTTTTCTGCTTTTTACCCGCTACTCTCGATGTGAGAATGCTTTGCATCACATTGGAGTGGCAGTCATGGCTTTCAGGAATACTCATACCCGTTACGGGCTGGTCACCGTGCTGTTGCACTGGGGCGTGGCCGTAACCGTCATCGGTCTGGCCATCCTCGGCCTGTGGATGACCGACCTCAGCTACTACAGCCCCTACTATCGCAGCGCCCCATTCTGGCACAAGAGCACCGGGATCGCCCTGGCTGCGGTGCTGGTGTTGCGTCTGCTGTGGCGCTGGATCAACCCCAAACCGGCCCATCTGCCCAACCATGCGCGCTGGGAAGTGCGTCTGGCGTCGGCGGTGCATGGTCTGCTGTATATGCTGCTGTTCTTGATCGTCATCAGCGGCTATCTGATTTCCACCGCGCGTGGGCAGGGCATCAGTGTGTTCGGCTGGTTCGAGCTGCCGGCGCTGGTCAGCGGCTTGCCACGTCAGGAGGATCGGGCCGGTGATCTACACTTCTGGTCTGCCATGCTGTTGCTGGGGTTGGTGGCGCTGCATGCGCTGGGCGCTCTGAAACACCATTTTATCGACCGTGATGACACCTTGCGACGCATGCTTGGCCTGCGCCCTCGGGCTTCACTTGAAAATTCAACCAAGGAGAACTGATATGAAAAAGACCTTCGCTGCCCTGATGCTGGGCTCTGTCATGGGCCTGGCCGGCATGAGCGCCCTGGCTGCTGATTACGTGATCGACAAGGAAGGCCAGCACGCCTTCATCAACTTCAAGATCAGTCATTTGGGTATGAGCTGGCTGTATGGCCGGTTCAACGACTTCGAAGGGACATTCAGTTGGGATGCCGAGCAGCCGGCTGAAAGCCAGGTGCAGGTCACCATCAATACCGCCAGCGTCGATTCCAACCATGCCGAGCGTGACCGCCACCTGCGCAGTGCCGACTTCCTCAACGTCAGCCGGCATCCGCAGGCGACCTTCAAGTCTACGGGCGTGGAAATGACTGGCGACGACAGCGCCAAGGTCAATGGTGAGCTGACCCTCAACGGGGTGACTCGACCGGTTGTACTGGACGCCCGTTTCATGGGCGAGGGTGAAGATCCGTGGGGTGGTTACCGGGCCGGCTTTGAGGCTTACACCACGCTGAAGCTGAAGGACTTTGATATCGCCATGGACCTGGGGCCGACCTCGCAGGAAGTTGAGCTGCTGCTGACTATCGAGGGGATTCGTCAGTAACTGCTAAGCGGCGCAGGCAGTATGCCCGAAAGGCGTGCTGCCTGCGTCGTTGAGTTTTTCGCAACGGTTTGTCCCGAGCGCTCTCGCTGCTTGGGCAAAGCGGTTTCTGGTAGCATTGCAAACAATAATTATTCGCAAGAATGTTGTCGTATGCGAATCGTCTGCAATACGCTGCCAAGGAACTCCGATGCTCCCCCATGCTCTTCGTCGTGGCCTGTCTGTGACTGGCCTGTTGCTGGCCACCAGCTTTTCAGCCGCCGCTCTGGCCAATGAAACCGTCACCATCCAGCACAGCAGTGGCGAGACTGAAGTCCCGGTCAACCCGCAAAAAGCCGTGGTCATCGACTGGTCGACCCTGGATACCCTGCAGCAACTGGGCGTAACCGTGCAGGGCACGCCAAGCAACACTGCCCCCGAACTGCTTAAGCAATACCGTGACGGTGATTTCATCCGTGCCGGCAGTCTGTTCGAGCCGGATCTGGAAGTGCTGCAGAGCACTCAGCCGGATCTGATTATTACCGGACGTCGGGCACAGGGGCAGTATGCCGAAGTGGCCAAGTTCGGTCCGACCATCGATGTGACTCCCGATCCCAAGGACCTGCTTGGCAGCCTGGAGCGCAACACCCGACTGCTGGGCCAGATCTATGCCCGGGAAGCCGAAGCCGAGGCGCTGATTTCCAAGCTTGAGGCGTCGGTCCAGGAGCTGCGCAAACTGACCGCTGAGCAGGGTAATGGTCTGCTGGTACTGACCACCGGCGGGCGCATGGCGGCCTTCGGCAGTGGCACCCGCTTCGGCATGATCCACGATGTGTTCGGTTTGCCGCCGGCGGCCGACAATCTGCAGGTTGGTCGTCATGGGCACTCGGTATCGTTTGAGTTTCTGCTCGAAGCCAATCCGGACTGGTTGTTCGTCATGGACCGTGATGCCGCCATCGGTCGTGAGGGTGTCGCCGCGGCCCAGTTGATGGACAACGAGTTGGTCAAGGCCACCACTGCCGGGCAGAAAGGCCAGATCGTCTATCTGGATCCGGTCAGCTGGTACCTGCTCGACAACAGCGGTATCGGAGTCATGCAGACCAGTGTCGAAACCCTGATCGAAGCCTTTTCTGCCGCCAATCGTTAAGACCCTGCCTTGATGTCCGGTTCAGAACTAACCCCACGCGGAGCCTCGGCTCCGCGCGTTACTGTATGGCTGATCATCCTGCTGGCGCTGGTGGTTGGGCTGGCGCTATGGAGCCTGAACGTCGGCGCCAGCCGCATGAGCCTGCTCAATGTGCTGACCGGCGATCCGGATGATCGGCTGTCGAAAATCCTCTTCGCCAGCCGCCTGCCACGTACCCTGGCCTTGCTGCTGGCCGGTTCGGCTCTGGCGGTAGCCGGGCTGATTCTGCAGATGATGGCGCGCAACCGCCTGGTTGAACCATCCACCGTCGGCACCATGGAAGCGGCCGCGCTGGGCCTGCTGGTGCTGGCCTGGCTGGCGCCGGGGGCTTCGCTGCCACTGCGCTTTGCGCTGGTCAGTGTGTTTGCGTTGGGCGGCACACTGATCTTTCTGGCCGTACTGCGGCGCATTGCCCTGCGCTCGGCGCTGATCGTACCGCTGGTGGGGCTGGTACTGGCCGGGGTGATTGCCGCCGCCGGGGCGCTGCTGGCTCAACAACTGGATCTGAGCCAGTCACTCCGGGCCTGGAACAGTGGCGATTTTTCCGCCGTGCTGCGCGGTCGTTATGAGCTGTTGTGGCTGGCTGCCGGTCTGACCGTGGTCGCCATGCTGGCCGCTGATCGCTTTACCGTGATCGGCCTAGGCAAGGACTTTGCCACTAACGTCGGGGTCAACTATGGCCGGCTGATGCTGCTTGGCTTGCTGCTGGTGGCGATGATTTCCGCCAGCGTGGTGGTCGTGGTGGGTGCCATTCCCTTTATCGGTCTGGTGGCGCCCAATCTGGTGCGCTGGCTCTGTGGTGATCAGTTGCGCCGCAGCATTCCGCTAGTGGCTTTGCTGGGTGCTGCCTTGTTGCTGGCGGCCGATCTGGCCGGGAGGCTGATCATTCACCCGTTCGAGGTCCCGTCGTCCGGCTTGCTGGCCGTGACCGGCTGCCTGGTGTTCATGGTGATTCTGATTCGGGGGCGCAAGCAATGGGCCTGACCTTGAATCCTGTCTGGCGACTGAGTCTGCTGGCACTGCTGGCGGCGTTCTGCGCTGTGGGCTTTATGACTCTGCGGGTGCAGACCGACTGGGCCTTTATCCTCGAATACCGAGGCCCGCGTCTGCTGGCCATGCTGCTGGTGGCCTGGGCCATTGGCCTGTCGACCGTGCTGTTCCAAAGCATTACCCAGAACCGCGTGCTGACCCCGGCATTGCTCGGCTTCGACGTGCTGTTCCTGTTGGTGCAGGTAGTGGTACTGCTGATCTGGGGCGCGGCCCAGTGGCAGGGGCTGGCCTTGCCACTGCGTTTTGGCCTGGAAGTGCTGGCCGTGGTGCTGCTGGCGCTGTTGATTTTTCGTCTGCTGTTCAGCGGCGCGGTACGCAGCCTGCATCTGCTGATCCTGATCGGCATTCTTGCCGGCATCCTGTTCGGCGAGCTGACCGACCTGCTGCTGCGCATCCTCGACCCCGGTGTGCTGACGATTGACCGCGGCCGCAGCGCTGCCAGTTTCAACCGCATCAACATCAGTTTGCTGGGGGTGTCGACCGTCTTCGTCGGCGCGGCCAGCCTCTATGTGCTGTGGATCTGGCGCAAGCTCGATGTGCTGGCGCTGGGGCGGGATATTGCGGTCAATCTGGGGCTGGATTATCAGCGTTTGGTATTGCGGCTGCTGGTGGTAATTGCCGTGCTGGTGGCGGCGGCCACCGCACTGGTCGGTCCCACCCTGTTCTTCGGCCTGCTGGTGGCCAACCTTGCCTATGTGCTGATGGGCACTCAACAGCATCGCTGGACCCTGCCGGCCAGTGTCTGTGTCGGGGTGATCTGTCTGGTCGGCGGTCAGTTGCTGCTGGAGCATGTGCTGGCCTCCAGCCTGCCGCTGTCGCGGGTTGTCGAACTGGCCGGTGGCCTGTTGTTTATCGCCCTGTTACTGCGCGGAGTGCGCCAATGATTGAAACCCACGAACTCAGCAAGCGCTATGGCGATCAACTGGTGGTCGACAACGTCAGCCTGCAGATTCCCAAGGGCGGTTTTACCGCCATCATCGGCCCCAACGGCGCCGGCAAGTCGACCCTGCTGTCGATGATCAGCCGATTGTTGCCAATGTCTGCCGGGCGGGTACTGATCGACGAGCTGGATGTGGTGCGCACCCCCGGCGCCGAGCTGGCGCGCAAGCTGTCGATCCTGCGCCAGCACAACCAGACCACCATGCGCCTGAGTGTGCGCGACCTGGTCGCCTTCGGCCGCTTCCCTCATTCGGGCGGGCGCTTGAGCGCCATTGATCAGCAGAAGATCGATGAAGCCATCGACTACCTGCGCCTTACTCCGCTGCAGCACAAGGCTATCGATGAACTGTCCGGTGGTCAGCGCCAGCGGGCCTACGTCGCCATGGTCATGTGCCAGGACACCGACTATGTGCTGCTGGATGAGCCGTTGAACAACATCGACATGCGCCACGCCGTCGACATGATGCAACTGCTGCGCAGCGCCGCCGATGACAAGGGCAAAACCGTGGTGGTGGTTCTGCACGACATCAACTTCGCCTCCTGCTACGCCGATCACATCATCGCCATGCAAGCCGGCAAACTCGCCTGCCAAGGCCGCCCGGACGAGCTGATTCAGGATGCCGTGCTGCGCGATCTGTACCAGATGGATATTCGGGTGCATGAGATCGAGGGGCGCAGGATTTGTACCTATTATCGGTGACGGGGGATGGGGGCGGGTGCGGTTGAGTGGTCGGCTTAGGCGCGGCGTAGCCGGGTGGCTGGGCTGTCAGCCGGTGCTTTCATTTCGATAGGCCAGCGCCTCCAGCAACAACCAATCCCTGAACGCCTGCAGCGTGGCGGACTCGGCCTTGCGTTCGGGGATGGTCAGGTAGTAGGCGTTATCGCTGTCGAAGCTATGAGCGCGGGGGTTGATCAGTTTGCCGCTGGCCAGTTCGTCGCGGATCAGGAACGGTGGGATCAGGGCAACGCCCATGCCGTGCATGGCGGCCTGGGCGAGCATGGAGAACAGTTCCAGGCGAGTGCCGTTGAGGTCGTGTTCGACGCGCATGCCGAGCGAGGCGAACCATTGGCGCCAGGCGTAGGGGCGGGTGGTTTGTTGCAGCAGGGGTAGCTGGGCAATCTGTTCGGGTGTCAATGCGGTTGCAGGTGCGATCAATGCGGGACTGCACACCGGCACCGGCGATTCGTGCATGAGAAAGTGCACCTCGGTACCCGACCAGTCGCCGTCGCCAAAGTAGATGGCAGCGTCGAATTCGGTGTCGGCGAACAGAAAGGGCCGGGTGCGGTTGGTCAGGTTGACCGTGACGTGCGGATGTTGCACAAGAAAGCCGTTCAGTCGCGGCAGTAGCCATTGCGTGGCGAAGGTCGGTACTGTGGCCAGTTCCAGGGTCGCGGTACCCTGGTTGCCCATCACCGACAGGGTGTCGCGCTCGACCGCATCTAGCCGGTTGGCGATGCGCCGACTGTAGGTCTGGCCGGTCTCGGTCAGCTTCACTCCGCGCCGTGTGCGGCGGAACAATTGCACGTCGAGAAACTCTTCCAGATTGGCGATCTGCCGGCACACCGCGCTTTGCGTCAGTGACAGTTCCTCGGCGGCCTTGGTGAAGCTTTCATGGCGGGCGGCGGATTCGAAACAGATCAGGGCCTGGGTCGGGGGGATCTTGCGGCGCATGGGTATCCTTCGGCTTTCTGTCGGCGGCTAACGGCTTTCGGAGTTCCAATCTAGCACAGGTGTCTGCAAAAAACGCGTTTGCCTGCCGGTGCGCACGGGTCTAGGCTTAATCCACTTGAACAGCGCCCGTTGTGGGTGCGTGATTGCCTAACCGATTGACGGAGTTCCCATGGCCGCTAAAGCACAATTCAACTGGATCGACCCGCTGCTGCTGGATCAGCAACTGACTGAAGAAGAGCGCATGGTGCGTGATTCCGCTGCGCAGTACTGCCAGGACAAGCTGATGCCGCGGGTGCTCAACTCGTTCCGCAATGAAGAGACCGATGTGGCGATCTTCCGCGAGATGGGTGAGCTGGGCCTGCTGGGTGCGACCATTCCCACCGAGTACGGCGGCAGCGGTCTGAACTATGTCTGTTACGGCCTGATCGCCCGTGAAGTGGAGCGGGTCGATTCCGGCTACCGCTCGATGATGAGCGTGCAGTCGTCGCTGGTGATGGTGCCGATCAACGAGTTCGGCAGTGAGGAGCAGAAGCGCAAGTACCTGCCCAAGCTGGCCAGTGGTGAGTGGATCGGCTGCTTCGGTCTGACCGAGCCTAATCACGGTTCCGATCCGGGTTCGATGGTGACCCGCGCACGCAAGGTTGACGGCGGCTACCGCCTCAAGGGCGCGAAGATGTGGATCACCAACAGCCCGATTGCCGATGTGTTCGTGGTCTGGGCCAAAACCGAAGACGACGTGATTCGCGGCTTCATTCTGGAGAAGGGCTGGGAAGGTCTGAGCGCGCCGGCGATCAAGGGCAAGGTCGGTCTGCGTACCTCGATCACCGGTGAAATCGTGATGGACGACGTGTTCGTGCCGGAAGAGAACCTGCTGCCGCATGTCACCGGGTTGAAAGGGCCCTTCACCTGCCTGAACTCGGCGCGTTACGGTATTTCCTGGGGCGCGCTGGGTGCGGCCGAATTCTGCTGGCACACCGCCCGTCAGTACACTCTGGACCGTACCCAGTTCGGTCGCCCGCTGGCGCAGACCCAGTTGATCCAGAAGAAGCTGGCCGACATGCAGACCGAAATCACTCTGGCGCTGCAGGGCTGCCTGCGTCTGGGCCGGATGAAGGATGAAGGTACGGCAGCGGTGGAAATCACCTCGATCATGAAGCGCAACTCCTGCGGCAAGTCGCTGGATATCGCCCGCGTTGCTCGCGACATGCTCGGTGGCAACGGCATTTCCGATGAGTACGGGGTGATCCGCCACGTGGTCAACCTGGAAGTGGTCAACACCTACGAAGGGACTCATGACGTCCATGCGCTGATTCTGGGCCGGGCGCAGACGGGCCTTCAGGCGTTTTTCTGAAGTAACCCAGGCTGGCTGTCATTGCGAGGGCCTTTGGCCCGTGGCAATCCATGGGTTGCTCGATACTGAATGGATTGCTGCGTCGGCGGATGGCCGCCCCCTGCTCCTCGCAATGACGTTTACAGGATATGTCCAGCCGGCTATCCGCCTTGGAGGCAAATATGCCAGGTGCTCTGTCTGGTTTGAAAGTGCTTGATCTGTCCCGTGTGCTGGCCGGCCCCTGGGCTGGGCAGATGCTGGCGGATCTGGGTGCCGATGTGGTCAAGGTCGAACGCCCTGGTTCGGGTGATGATACCCGCGCCTGGGGGCCACCCTATCTCAAGGGCGCCGACGGGCGCGATACCTCTGAAGCGGCCTACTTCCTCTGTGCCAACCGCAATAAACGCTCGATCGCCATCGACTTCACCCAGCCCGAAGGTCAGCAGCAGGTGCGTGAACTGGCGGCCCGGGCCGATGTGCTGATCGAGAACTTCAAGGTCGGCGGGCTGGCGGCCTATGGGCTGGACTATGCCAGTCTGCAGGCACTTAATCCGCGGCTGATCTATTGCTCGGTGACCGGCTTCGGTCAGGATGGACCTTACGCCAAGCGTGCCGGCTACGACTTCATGATTCAGGGGCTGGGTGGGCTGATGAGCGTAACCGGGCGGGCGGATGGCGAGCAGGGTGCAGGTCCGGTCAAGGTCGGGGTGGCGTTGACCGATGTGTTGACCGGTCTGTATGCCAGCAATGCGATCCTTGCCGCGTTGGCCGAGCGTGAGCGCAGTGGTCTGGGCCAGCATATCGATCTGGCGCTGCTGGATGTGCAGGTTGCCTGCCTGGCCAATCAGGCACTGAACTATCTGACCACCGGCCAGCCGCCCCGGCGCTTGGGTAATGCGCACCCGAATATCGTGCCATATCAGGATTTTCCTACCGCCGATGGCGATTTTATTCTCACCGTGGGCAACGACGGTCAGTTCCGCAAGTTCTGTGAAGTAGCCGGGCATCCGGAGTGGGCCGAAGATCCGCGTTTTGTCAGCAATGCTGCGCGAGTGGCGCATCGGGCCGAACTGATCCCGTTGATTCGCCAGGTTACGGTGTTTCGCACTACTGCTGAGTGGGTGGCGCTGCTGGAGCAGGCCGGGGTGCCCTGTGGGCCGATCAACGATCTGGCGGCGGTGTTTGCCGATCCGCAGGTGCAGGCCCGACAGTTGAAGGTCACGCTGGAACACCCGTTGGCCGGGCAGGTCGATCTGGTGGCCAATCCGATTCGGCTGTCGCGTACTCCGGCCGAGTACCGGGCCGCGCCGCCGTTGCTGGGGCAGCACACGCGTGAGGTGCTGGCTGACTGGCTGGGAGCGTAGGGTGTCCGGGGCTTGATTGTCTTGCTCAAGGCTTGCAGCGGGAGCAGGTGCTCCCGCTTCCCAAGAGGGGGCTGATCCAGTCTCCTCGTTAGGCCGAGGGTACCAGCAGTACCGGCTGGCGGCAGGCGCGGGCGATGTTTTCGGCGGTGCTGCCGAGCATCAGTTCGGCAATTGGCGTACTGCCGCGCTTGCCGACGATCACCAGTGCGGCTCGTTCATCCTGGGACAGGTCGGCAATCTCACGGCTGGCAGTACCTTTCAGGCGCCGCGCGGCAACATGCGGGTAGCGTCTGGTCAGGTCGTTGAGCACATGCTGAGCGGCTTCGGCGTCGTCATGCTCATCCGAGTCAACCCACACCGCCAGGCCGTGCCCGCCTTGTTTCATGAAGGCTTCAAAACAGTTCTGAGCGTTGCGGTTGGCTGTGGAGCCGTCGGTGGCGAACAGAATGGGAGCGTCGGGTTCGACCACGGCACCGTCACTGGAGAGCATCAATAGCGGCAGGCGGGTCATGCGTGCCAGGTTCATGGCGATATTGCCGAGAAAGAACTCGCGGCCACTGGAATGGCTCTTATTTAGGGTGATGATGCCGTTGGCCTTGAGCTTGCGCGCAGCTTCCAGCACCTCCGAGGCGGCGAATCCACGTCTGACTTCGTAGTCGACGCTAATACCCAGGTCTTTGCCTAGCTGGGCGGACAAGGCCTTGAGGCGCGACTCGGCCGAGGCGCCGCTGCCTTCGATATGCGGGCGCTTGTGAGTTTCGACCACGTAGACCAGCGTCAGGTGCTGCAGACCCAGCAGCGGCTTGATCGCTGGCAGGTGGTCAAGGGTTTTGTTCCAGTCGGCGGAGTAATCTACGCTGAGGATGCAGTGTGCAAGCATTGCCGTTCTCCTTGTACTGATTGTTCCAGGCTTGTCAGGCAGTGTTGCAGCCTGCTTTGTACTTGCCCATGACCTGGGTCAAGCATCAAGCCGGTTTGGTCGTTGTAATCAGTTTAGACAACGCTGTGGCTTGTCAGCCCTTTAGTGGCTTTTCCCGGCGCTGGGCTCTGGCCCGGCGCTGCTGCTCTTCACGGCGCTCAGCTAGTACGGTCTGCACGTAACCGATGTGCCGGCTGGCACAGGCGCGGGCATCATCCGCACGCCGTTCGATGATTGCCTCGAACAGTTCCTGATGCTGCTGCATCAACATTTGCCGGGTTTCCGGGCGCAGTTCGTACATGCCGCCAATATTGGTCACCACATTACGCTTGAGCAGATCGAACAGGCCGCGAATGGTATGCAGCAGGATCATGTTGTGGCTGGCTTCGGCAATCGCCAGATGAAAGCGCGCATCGGCGGCGCCTTCCTCGGCGCGGCTGGCCTTGCTGTCTGGGGCATAACAGCTTTGCAGGGCTTCATAGGCACTGCGCAGATGCTGCTGGTCAACTTCGGTGGCGCGCTGGGCGGCGTAGTAGGCGCAGTCCGCTTCCAGGGTATGACGAAACTCCAGCAGGTCGCGCTGGGCTTCCGGGCGGCCTTCCAGCAGTGCCAACAAAGGATCGCTGAAGCTGGAGCCGAGCGAGTCGCTGACATAGTTGCCGCCACCCTGGCGGCTGATCAGCAGACCCTTGGCAACCAGTTTTTGAATGGCTTCACGCAGCGAAGGGCGTGACACGCCGAACTGCTCGGCCAGTACCCGCTCGGCCGGTAGTCGCTGTCCCGGCGTCAGTGCGCCTTCCAGGATCATGGCTTCCAGTTGTTCGACGATAGTGTCTGCCAGACGCCGCTGGCGAATCTGTCCAATTTCCATGTTTTAGCTCGATAATTTATTGGTCATACCAATTTTGGAATTATGCCTTGGTGCGCTTCAAGGATAAAGCTGCTGATTACAATGGTTATACCAAAGTCTAAGAGCCAGTAATTGACTGTGGGTCGGTTGCTGCCATACCCTGAACAGCGTTTATTGTAAATTGGTATTACCAATTGGGCAAATCCATTCACAACAATCACTGGAGCCCCCTATGTCATCTGGATTGCTTGCCTTGCTGGCCTTCACCCCAATACTGGTGGCCGGTATTCTGCTGATCGGCCTGCGCTGGCCGGCACGTCGTGCCATGCCACTGGTGTATCTGTTGACCGCTGCCATTGGTCTGTTCGCCTGGGACATGAGTCTCAACCGGATTCTGGCTTCCACCCTGCAAGGACTGATCATTACCCTGGGGCTGCTGTGGATCATCTTTGGTGCCATCTTGCTGCTCAATACGCTCAAGCATTCGGGCGGAATCACGGCGATCCGTGCCGGGTTCACCACCATCAGCCCGGACCGGCGGATTCAGGCGATCATTATCGCCTGGCTGTTCGGTTGCTTCATTGAAGGCGCCTCGGGCTTTGGCACTCCGGCCGCCATTGCCGCACCGCTGCTGGTGGCCGTCGGCTTCCCGGCGATGGCGGCGGTGCTGATGGGGATGCTGGTGCAGAGCACGCCGGTGTCCTTTGGTGCGGTCGGTACTCCGATTCTGGTTGGCGTAACCACCGGCCTGGACAGCGCCACCATCGGCGCCGAGCTGCTGGCTCAGGGCTCAAGCTGGGACGCCTATCTGATGCTGGTGAGCGCCAAGGTGGCGATCATTCATGCGCTGGTCGGTAGCGTAATGCCGGTGATCATGGCGTTGATGCTGACCCGCTTCTTCGGCAAGGAGAAGAGCTGGCGCGCCGGGCTTGAGGTGGTGCCTTTCGCCCTGTTCGCCGGTATATCCTTCACCATTCCCTACATGCTCACCGGGGTGTTTCTCGGGCCGGAATTCCCCTCGCTGCTGGGCGGTCTGGTCGGTCTGGGTATTGTCACCACTGCGGCCCGTTTCGGCTTTCTGGTGCCGAAAACCGTGTGGGATTTCGCCCCGCGCGAAAACTGGCCGAGTGAGTGGCTGGGCAGCATCGAGATGAAACTGGAGGAGCTGACCGCCAAGCCGATGAGCAGCTGGCGCGCCTGGTTGCCGTATCTGCTGGTCGGTCTGATCCTGGTGATCAGCCGAGTGTTCCCTGAGGCGACGGCGCTGTTCCGCTCGGTGTCTTTCAGTGCCAGCAACCTGCTCGGTGAAAGTGGCCTCAACGCAGGCATTGAGCCGTTCTACCTGCCCGGCGGTATTCTGGTGCTGGTGGTGTTGGCGACCTTCTTCATCCACCGCATGCGGGTGCGGGAATTGACCGCTGCAGTCAGGGAGTCCAGCGGGGTGTTGCTCAGTGCCGGTTTCGTGCTGCTGTTCACCGTGCCGATGGTGCGTATCCTGATCAACTCCGGGGTCAACGCCGCCGATCTGCCGAGCATGCCGATTGCCATGGCCCGGTTCATGGCCGACAGCGTGGGCGGTATCTATCCGCTGGTGGCGCCGACCATTGGTGCGCTGGGGGCGTTCCTGGCCGGCTCCAACACGGTCTCGAACATGATGTTCAGCCAGTTCCAGTTTGGTGTGGCCACCAACCTGGGGCTGTCCACGGCCCTGATCGTGGCGGTACAGGCCATTGGCGCCGCCGCCGGCAACATGGTGGCAATCCATAATGTCGTGGCGGCCTCGGCCACGGTCGGGCTGCTCGGCCGCGAAGGCCAGACGCTGCGCAAGACAGTCTGGCCAACCTTGTACTATGTGCTGATGACTGGCCTGATTGCGCTGTTCGCCGCCTATGTACTGGGCGTCAGCGACCCGTTGCTGGGCAGTTGATACCCGGCCTGACGACGCCCCGGGGCTGACCGGGGCGCTGTGCGTTTGAAGACACCATGGGAAACCTTCGATGATCATTTCTGCCTCCACCGATTACCGCGCCGCCGCCCAGCGTCGGCTGCCGCCGTTCCTGTTTCATTACATCGACGGTGGTGCCTATGCCGAACACACGCTGGGACGCAATGTCGCCGATCTGGCCGATATCGCCCTGCGTCAGCGGGTGCTTAAGAACATGTCGCAGCTGAGTCTGGAAACCCGGCTGTTCGATGAAACCCTGGCCATGCCAGTGGCGCTGGCACCGGTCGGGCTGACCGGCATGTATGCCCGCCGGGGCGAGGTGCAGGCGGCGCGGGCGGCGGCGGCCAAGGGCATTCCCTTTACCCTGTCGACGGTGTCGGTGTGCCCGATCGAGGAAGTGGTGCCGGCCATCGACCGGCCGATGTGGTTCCAGCTCTATGTGCTCAAGGATCGCGGGTTCATGAAAAACGCCTTGGAGCGGGCCAAGGCCGCCGGGGTGACGACCCTGGTATTTACCGTCGACATGCCGGTGCCGGGTGCCCGCTACCGCGATGCGCATTCCGGTATGAGTGGTCCCAACGCGCCGCTGCGGCGCATGTTGCAGGCGGTGACCCATCCGCGCTGGGCCTGGGATGTTGGTCTGCTCGGCAAGCCGCATGATCTGGGCAATATCTCCGCCTACCGCGGCAACCCGACCGGGCTGGCCGACTATATCGGCTGGCTGGGGGCCAATTTCGATCCGTCAATCAGTTGGAAGGATCTGGAGTGGATCCGCGAATTCTGGGATGGGCCGATGGTGATCAAGGGCATTCTCGACCCTGAGGACGCCCGCGATGCGGTCAGCTTTGGCGCCGATGGCATCGTCGTGTCCAACCACGGTGGTCGTCAGCTCGACGGTGTCTTGTCCAGTGCCCGGGCGCTGCCGGCGATTGCCGATGCGGTCAAGGGCGAGCTGAAAATTCTGGTCGACTCGGGCATTCGTACTGGTCTGGATGTGGTGCGCATGCTGGCGCTGGGCGCCGATTGCGCGATGCTCGGGCGCGCCTTTGTCTATGCCCTGGCCGCCGATGGCGAGGCCGGGGTGGCCAATCTGCTGGATCTGATCGAGAAGGAAATGCGCGTGGCCATGGTGCTGACCGGGGCCAAGTCGGTCAGTGAAATCAATGCCGATCTATTGGTGCGTGAATTGGCCCAGTAACCTTGTCACCCGGAGAGCCCATGAGCCTGCCTGCCGACTTTCTCGCCGCCGCCCGGCAACTGATTCCTGCTGAGCGGCTGTTCGACGATCCGCTGTCGACCCTGGCGTTCGGGACCGATGCCAGCTTTTACCGGCTGATTCCCAAACTGGTGGTGCGGGTCGAGTCCGAGTCCGAGGTGATCGCGCTGCTGCGCCTGGCGTCCAGCCAGCGGGTGCCGGTGACCTTTCGCGCCGCAGGCACTAGCCTGTCCGGGCAGGCGATCAGCGATTCGGTGCTGATTGTGCTGGGCGATCACTGGAACGGTCGCGAGATTCGTCACGGCGGGGCGCAAATCCGCCTGCAGCCAGGCGTGATCGGCGCAGCAGCGAACTCTGCGCTGGCACCGTTGGGCCGCAAGATCGGCCCGGACCCGGCCTCGATCAATGCGGCCAAGATTGGTGGTATCGTCGCCAATAACTCTAGCGGCATGTGCTGCGGTACCGCGCAAAACAGCTACCACACTCTGGCCGGGCTGCGTCTGGTGCTGGCCGACGGCACCTTGTTGGATACCGAGGATCCGGCCAGTGTCGCCACTTTCCGCCACAGTCATGCACCGCTGCTGGCGCAACTGGATGAGCTGGCGCGCGAGACCCGGGCCAACAGCGAGCTGGCCAGTCGCATTCGCCACAAGTACCGGCTGAAGAACACCACCGGGCTGTCGCTCAATGCGCTGGTCGACTTCACCGACCCACTGGATATCCTCAGTCACCTGATGGTTGGCTCCGAAGGCACTCTGGGGTTTATCAGTGCAGTGACCTACGACACCGTACCCGAGCATCCGCACAAGGCCAGTGCGCTGCTGGTGTTTCCCGATGTCGAGAGCTGCTGCCGGGCGGTGCCGCTGCTCAAGCAGCAGCCGGTATCAGCGGTGGAGTTGCTTGACCGCCGCAGTCTGCGCTCGGTCGAGAACATGCCGGGCATGCCTGAGTGGGTCGGCGCGCTATCCGCTTGCGCCTGCGCGCTGCTGATCGAGACCCGGGCCTCGGGCGCTGAACTGCTGAGCGAGCAGATCGAGCAGATCATGGCCTCGGTGGCGCAGTTCCCGCGCGAAAAACAGGTGGATTTCAGTACCGACCCCAAGGTCTACAACCAGTTGTGGAAAATCCGCAAGGACACCTTCCCGGCCGTGGGGGCGGTGCGCGCTACCGGCACCACCGTGATCATCGAGGACGTGACCTTTCCGGTCGAGGCTCTGGCTGAGGGTGTCAATCGTCTGCTGGCGTTGTTCGACAAGCATGGTTACACCGAGGCGATCATCTTCGGCCATGCGCTGGAGGGCAACTTGCACTTTGTCTTCACCCAGGGTTTCGACAGCGAGACGGAAAAAAGCCGCTACGAGGCCTTCATGCAGGATGTGGCGCAACTGGTGGCGGTCGAGTTTGGCGGCGCGCTGAAGGCCGAGCATGGCACCGGGCGCAATATGGCGCCGTTTGTCGAGCTGGAGTGGGGGCGCGAGGCCTATCAGTTGATGTGGTCGATCAAGCGCCTGTTCGACCCGCAGGGCATTCTCAACCCCGATGTGGTGCTGTCTGACGACCCGCAGATTCACCTGAAAAACCTCAAGCCTTTGCCAGCGGCCAATACCATCGTCGACAAGTGTATCGAGTGCGGCTTCTGCGAACCGGTGTGCCCGAGTAACGGCCTGACGCTGACCCCACGTCAGCGCATTGTCATCTGGCGTGACATTCAGGCGCGCAAGCGTGCCGGTATCGATACCCGCGAACTGGAAGCGGCGTTTCAGCATCAGGGTATCGACAGTTGTGCGGCTACCGGGCTGTGCGCCCAGCGCTGCCCGGTGGGGATCAATACCGGTGATCTGGTGCGCGAACTGCGTGCCGGGCAGGCCCGGTATCCGGGCCGCGCCGACTGGCTGGCCGGACATTTCGCTACCGTGCTCAAGGGCGCACGTCTGAGCCTGATGCTGGCTGGTACGGCGCAGCGGCTGTTGGGCGCGCCGCGGTTACTCAAACTCAGCCGTAGTGCGCGGCGGTGGTCCGGAGAACGGCTACCGCAGTGGACCCCGGCCATGCCGCAGGCGCTGCGCTGGGTTGAGCCGCCGCCGGTTCGGGCGACGGACAAGCCCAAGGTGGTCTATCTGCCGGCCTGCATCTCGCGGGTCATGGGCCCGGCGGCGGGCAGTGACGAGCCTGTGTCGCTGTTCGACAAGACCTGTGCGCTACTGGAAAAGGCGGGCTTTGAGGTGATTTTCCCGGCTGGGCTGGATGAGTTGTGCTGCGGTCAGCCGTTCGCCTCCAAGGGCTATTCCGAGCAGGGCGAGCGCAAGCGCGGGGAACTGCTGGCAGCGCTGCTGGAGGCCAGTGAACAGGGCCGCTATCTGATTTATTGCGATACCAGTCCTTGTACCCTGCGGTTGGTGCAGGGCATGCCCGATGCGCGGCTCAACCTGTACGATCCGGTGCGCTTTATTCGCGAGCACCTGCTTGAGCGGCTGGCGTTTGAACCAATCGACACCCCGGTGGCGGTGCATGTGACCTGCAGCACCCAACACTTGGGCGAGGCCGAGGCGCTGCTGGCAGTTGCCCGGCGCTGCAGCACCCAGGTAGTAGTGCCGGAAGGGATTCATTGCTGCGGCTTTGCCGGCGATAAAGGCTTCAGCCTGCCGGCACTCAACGACCACGCCCTGCGCAGTCTCAAGTCGGCGGTGCAGCACTGCGAGCTGGGGGTGTCGACCAGCCGTACCTGCGAGATCGGGCTGAGCAGCCACAGCGGTATCGATTATCGCGGGCTGGTATATCTGGTTGACCGGGTGACGCGGCCCATTGCCTGAACCGCGTTGGCGCCGCTATTCTTCCAGCGCCTCGCGGCGGGTAATGCACTGGGCCAGCAGGGCTTCCAGCGCGGTTTGCAACTCGCCCATGAAGGCTTCGCAATCCTCGCCGGTTTCCAGCGCTTCGCCGACCACGGCATCGCAGTTAAACGGGACGATCATGGACCCGCCCTTGGGCAGGGCCTTGCCCAGCCCGTGCAGGGCAATTGGCGTGACCCGGGTGCCGGGATAGCTGCGTGCCAGGTGATAGATGCCCTTGCGTAGCGGCTGCAACTGCTCCGGATCGCCGCGGCTACCCTCGGGGAACAGTAGCAGGATCTGCCCGTCAGCCAGCGCCTGCTGGCACTGTTCGAACACCTTGTCCTTGTCGACCTGGCCCTGACGATCCAGCGGGATGATGCCGATCAGGTTGAGTGACAGCCAGGTGGTGAAGCGGTTGCGCAGGAAATAGTCCGCGGCCGCTACCGGGCGCAGGCGTGCCAGGGCCGACAGTGGGTACAGCGACATCAGCACCAGGGTGTCCAGGTGGCTGTTGTGGTTGGCGGCCAGGATCGCCGGCCCCTGGGTTGGCAGCTTCTCGCGTTGCACCACGTTGAGGCCGAGCATCAGATAGACCACCGGGCGCACGATCAGCAGGAAGAACAGGATCTTCGGCAGACGTTGCAGAAAAGGCATGTCGGGCTCCTCAGTACGCCGTGTAACGCAGGAAGTGGAAGAACAGCGGGGCGGTATACATCAGACTGTCGATACGATCGAGAATGCCGCCGTGGCCGGGAATCAGACGGCCGGTGTCCTTGATCCGCAGGTCGCGCTTGACCGCCGAAACGGTCAGGTCGCCGACGAAGCCGGCGACCCCGATCAGCAAGCCGGCGAACAGGCCTTGCCACCACAGTAGCGGAGTTAGCCACGGGGCCAGCAGGGCGCCGAGCAGGGTAGTGGTGGCGATGCCGCCAAGAAAACCTTCCCAGGTCTTGTTCGGACTGATGCCTGGGACGATCTTGCGGTTGCCGAAGGTCTTGCCCCAGATGTACTGGGCGACATCGTTGAACTGGGTCAGGAACACCAGATACAGCACCAGGCCGACACCGCCGCCAGCCGGGTTGTTCTCCGCCGGCAGCATCAGCAGGTAGGCTACGTGACTGATGGCGAACACCGTGGTCATCACCGCCCACTGGTATGAGGCCACCGCCCGGATAAAGCCCTTGGTCTCACCCAGCAGCAGCAAGCCGAAGGGGATCATCAGGAACAGGTAGACCGGAATGAAGATGGTGAACATGCCGTACCAGTCGGTGGCGATCCAGTAGTAGTGCACCGGGATCATCAGGTACAGCGCCAGAATCAGCCGGCGGTCGGTCAGGCGCACAGGCAGGATCGAGAAAAACTCACGCAGGGCGATGAAGCTGAGGATGGTAAAGAAGATCAGCGAGGCGGTGCGGCCGATCATCAGAGCGGTAAATACCACCAGCACCATGATCCACCAGGAGTTGATGCGCTGGCGCAGTTCCTGATGCGCGTCGGCGCTCAGACGGCTGCTCAGCAGCCACTGGCTGAGTGAGGCGATCACCAGCATAGCCAGCACCAGCAGCATGGCGGTGAGGGTGTTGGGCGTCAGTTCGAGCATGAACGGCAGGCCGATATCCATGGCTCAGGCTCCCCTGTTCAGTTGTTGATAGGCGCCCAGCAGCCGGCGCACACAGGTCAGGGCGCTGCCGGCAACCAGCACGATCAGTGCGACCCAGAGGATCTGGCCATTGCCATCCCAGAGAAACTCCAGCGCCGAGGCCAGGCAGGCCAGGGTCAGCAGGGCCATGCGCTGTTGCTTGGCCATCGGTCCGCGAAAATCAGCCGGCAGCCCCAGCGATACGCCGAGTACCCGGATGTAGGCGGTCATTACCGCCAGCAGTGCGCCAAGCCAGGCCAGCCACATGGCCGAGGGATATTCCGGCAGGGCAAAGCCGCAGGCGACGATCAGCAGTGGATCGGCGATGCGGTCGGGCACGTCGTTGAACAGCTCACCGGCCGGGGTTTGCTTGCCGCCTTCCATTGCTACCATGCCGTCGAACAGGTTGCACAGCAGTCGGCACTGGATCATCAGTGCCGCCAGAACCAGCCACAGCGACCACAGGCCGCCGCTGCTGTATCCGGCGGCGATCAGCGCGGCGCCACCAGCAGCGGCGAACACCACGCTGAGCACGGAAATCTGGTTCGGGGTCACCTGGCGCTGGCTGAGCCAGGCGGCGATACGGTTCATGATCCGCTGATCGCGGATCTTCAGCGGACGGCGATTGGACGCTTCACTCATGGTTGGGCTCGCTGTGGGCGACAGAGTCGCGGGTTTGTTTGGCCAGACGCAGGGTCAGGTACAGGCAGAAGGCCAGGGCCAGGCTGCTGGGGGGAATGATGGTGAGCCAGAGGTTGGGCGTTTGCCCCAGGCTGTGAATCAGATACAACAAACTGCTGCTGACGCTGACAATCAGGCAGGGCGGAGCCAGCACCTTGATCAGGGGGTGGTGAAATCGGTGGTAAAGGCGAGTGGCCAGGGCCGCCATGATCAAAGTGATCACCGCGCTGGCAGTGCCCTGCAGGGCGCCGGCCAGAATCGCCTGGGCAATACCGACGCTCTGGTTGGCCAGTACTGCCCAGCCGCCCCAGAGCACGAACGCCAATGCGGCGGCGGGCAGGCGTTGGTCAGCGCTGGCATCCTTGCTGGGCATAAGTCGTCATCCTTTGACTGCGGGCGTTTTCAGAACTCGGGAGTATATAGCCTGCGCTCTCGGCTGTGCACTGCCTTGATCAGCTCGGGGTGTGATCGACTACCCGATCCCGTTCATGGCTTTTGCTGGGGCGGGCGCGGAGGGCTATAGTCACAACTCCATAACCTTCTTCTCAAAACGCCGCGGCTCCTGAGCTTGTTGGCTTGAGAGTGCTGACCTGATTACAGGAGGTAATCCGTGCGTGTACTGACCCTTGCAACTTCGCTGCTGACGCTGAGTTTTGTCCAGGCTCATGCCCAGACCCTGTCGCCCTTGCCGGAACCCGGCCTGTGGCGCAGTGAGGCTACCACCCTGGTCAATGGCCAGGATGTTATCGCGGCCATGCGTGAGGCCCAGAAGCAAATGCTTAGCAGCCTGCCGGAAGAGTATCGGCTGGCGATGGAAGAAATGATGGGCGGTACTGACGATCTGGCGGTGGAGATGCAATGCATCACCACCGAGGATGCCGCCAGTCTGATTGATCCGGCCTCGCTGATGGCAGAGATGCGCGAGGAAATGCCCAACTGCAATATGCAGATCAGCCAGGATGGGGCTTCCCGGTTGCGCTTTACCGGGCATTGCGAGCCAGGCGCCGATGATGGTTTTGTCGGCGACGTCCAAGGTGAACTGTTGATGGTCAGCAGCCGGGAGATGCGTTCGAGTTTTACCGGCAAGGGGCGGCTCAATATTGACACCGATGATATCCCGCCAGGCATGGAGGGGCTGGAGAACGGTCCGCTGGATATCAGTCAGACCGAAGTGTCGGTATGGGTCGGCAGCGACTGCGGCGAATTGGAGCCGATGTGAGCGCCGGCGATGGACGGTCCTGGTCTTGAGTGGAGCGCAACTATACTGATCAAGTACCGGTACCCGTAGCTGGTTCGGCCGGTAGGAGGTGAGTGAATGCGTTCTTTATTGATGGTGATGGCGCTGCTGTTCAGTAGCGCCGTGCTGGCCATGCATTGTCCGGAAGACATGGCCAGAATCGACAACATCCTGCAGAGCAGTCCGCCCAGCGATCCGGTGGTGCTGGAGCAGGTCAAGGTGTTGCGTGAAGAAGGTGAAGCCTTGCACAACGCCGGCCGTCATAGCGAATCGGTCAAGGTGCTGGGCAAGGCTTTACAGATGCTGGAAGCCAGTCAGTAGCAGCTTTAGCCGCCAAACAGTGCCGGCTTCTCCCGCTCGCGGCGAGGGCCGCCAGCCGACCGTGGCGCGCTGTCCTGGCGCTGCGGCTTGGCTGCCCGATTGCCATTGACCTCGGTTCTGCGCGGTTTGTCCTGCGCCTGCTCATCGCGGCGGGCCGGTCGCTGGCCGTTGCTTTGCCCCTGGCGCTTTTCATGCCGCGGTTTGTCATTGCGACCCTGGCCGCGGGCCTGACCCTGTGGGCGCTGCCCTCGCGGCTGGCGCTCGGGGCGGTCGCTGTTGAGCTCGGTCTGGGCCGGCGGCTGGAAGTTCTGGTCGTCACCTTCCTCGATACGCTGGCGGGTCATGCGCTCGATAGCCTTGAGCAGCTTTTCCTCATCCGGGCTGACCAGAGAAATCGCTTCACCGCTGCGTCCGGCCCGGCCGGTACGGCCGATGCGGTGCACATAGTCTTCAGCCACGTTGGGCAGTTCGAAGTTGACTACATGCGGCAGTTGGTCGATATCCAGGCCGCGGGCGGCGATGTCGGTCGCTACCAGCAGACGAATCTTGTTGGCCTTGAAGTCGGCCAGGGCTTTGGTCCGGGCGTTCTGGCTCTTGTTGCCATGGATCGCGGCGGCCGGCAGGCCGTTCTTTTCCAGGTACTCGGCCAGTCGGTTGGCACCGTGCTTGGTGCGAGTGAACACCAGTACCTGCTCCCAGGCGCCAAGGGTTACCAGGTGCGCCAGCAGTGCACGCTTGTGCCCGGAGGCAATACGGAACACTTTCTGTTCGATGCGCTCGACCGTGGTGTTCGGCGGGGTGACTTCGATGCGCGCCGGGTTGTGCAGCAGGCGGTTAGCCAGCTCGGTGATTTCCTTCGAGAAGGTCGCCGAGAACAGCAGATTCTGGCGTTTGGCCGGCAGCTTGGCGATCACCTTTTTGACGTCATGGATAAAGCCCATGTCGAGCATGCGGTCGGCTTCGTCGAGGACCAGAATTTCCACCCTGGACAGGTCGACCATCTTCTGGTTGCTCAGATCCAGCAGGCGGCCGGGGCAGGCGACCAGGACGTCGAGGCCGGGGGCGATGGCCTTGACCTGGGGGCTGGCGCCGACACCACCGAAGATGCAGGCGCTTTTCAGTGGCAGGTCACGGGCATAGGCGAGGATGCTGTCATGCACTTGGGCTGCCAGTTCGCGGGTTGGAGTTAGAACCAGGGCGCGAACCTGACGCGGAGCGCGCTTGTGGTTGGCGTCCGGATGACCAGCGGGGAACAGCAGCTCCAGCAGGGGCAAGGAAAAACCGGCGGTCTTGCCGGTGCCTGTCTGGGCGGCAACCATCAGGTCGCGGCCTTCCAGTACTGCAGGGATCGCCTGCGCCTGGACGGGGGTCGGAGTGGAATAGCCGGTGGCGGCGACAGCGCTAACCAGCGCGTCGGACAGACCGAGAGAAGCAAAGGACATTCAGATAACCCTGTGATGGCCGATGCGAACGGGTTGTTCGTGCGGCCGGTGATGAAGGTCGCGGAGTTTAACAGATAACACGGACAAAGTGGCTGTCCGGTGATCGGTGGCCAGGGAGCTACTGATTGAGTCGAGATCAGTGCTGGCACGGCAGGCGCTGGCCTGTTCTGGACACGCTGTAACTACATCCATGTACGCTCTTAGATGCCATCCTTGGCATCTAACGGTCCAGAACAGGCCAGCACCAGCCGTGCTGTACTGGATTTCTGCAGGCTCAATCAGAGGTTCTGGCTTACTTGTTCAGGTTGCGCCACACCGCCAGACTCGGTTCGGCCTGGTTCAGGGTGTAGAAGTGCAGACCCGGGGCGCCGCCGTCGAGCAGACGCTGGCACATGTCGCTGATCACCTCGGTGCCGAAGGCGACAATGCTGTCGCTGTCATCGCCGTAGGCTTCCAGTTGCTTGCGAACCCAGCGCGGAATCTCGGCGCCGCAGGCGTCGGAGAAGCGCGCCAGCTTGCTGTAGTTGGTGATCGGCATGATGCCGGGCACGATCGGGATATCCACGCCGGCCTGGCGAACCCGGTCGACGAAGTGGAAGTAGCAGTCGGCGTTGAAAAAGTATTGGGTGATCGCGCTGTCGGCGCCGGCCTTGGCCTTGCGCACGAAGTTGGCCAGATCATCCTCGAAGTTGCGGGCCTGGGGATGGGCTTCCGGGTAGGCGGCGACTTCAATGGTGAAGTGATCACCGGTCTCTGCGCGGATGAATTCGACCAGTTCGTTGGCGTAGCGCAGCTCGCCGGAGGCCTGACCCATGCCTGAGGGCAGGTCGCCACGCAGGGCGACAATGCGCTTGATGCCGGCATCGCGGTACTGGTTGAGCAGGCTGCGCAGGTCGTCCTTGCTGTCGCCGACGCAGGACAGGTGCGGTGCGGTCGGCACCTTCACGTCGCCGTCCAGTTGCAGCACGGTGTTCAGGGTGCGGTCGCGGGTTGAGCCGCCGGCACCGTAGGTTACCGAGAAGAACTCGGGGTTGTGTGCCGCCAGCACATGGGCGGTGGCAATCAGTTTTTCATGTCCGGCGTCAGTCTTGGTCGGGAAAAACTCGAAGCTGACGGGCGCTTTGTTATGTGTGCTCATGCTCTGTCTCTATCGGGGCTTCGGGCCTGGCGCACCAGGCCCGCTGCGGGTCAGTAGCGGTAATCGTCGGCCTTGAACGGCCCTTCGACGGTTACGCCGATGTAGTCGGCCTGGGTCTGGGTCAGGCGGGTGACGACGCCGCCAAAGCCTTTGACCATTTCCAGCGCGACTTCTTCGTCGAGTTTCTTCGGCAACACTTCAACCCGCAGCTTGCTGGCCTTGTCGGCGGCCGGCAGGTCGGCGAACTTCTCGCCGTACAGGTGGATCTGGGCCAGTACCTGGTTGGCGAACGAGCCATCCATGATGCGGCTGGGGTGGCCGGTGGCATTGCCGAGGTTCACCAGGCGGCCTTCGGCGAGCAGGATCAGATAGTCGTCGTTGCTCGGGTCGAAGTTGTTTTTGCCGGTGCGGTGCAGCTTGTGTACCTGCGGCTTGACCTCTTCCCAGTGCCAGTTGGCGCGGGTGTAGGCAGTGTCGATTTCGTTGTCGAAGTGGCCGATGTTGCACACCACGGCGCGCTTTTTCAGCGCCTTGAGCATGTTGGCGTCACAGACGTTGACGTTGCCGGTGGTGGTGACGATCAAATCGATCTTGCCCAGCAGTTCCTTGTTGATGCTGGCTTCGGTACCATCGTTGAGGCCGTTGTTGTAAGGCGAGACGACTTCATAACCGTCCATGCAGGCCTGCATGGCGCAGATCGGGTCGACTTCGCTGACCTTGACGATCATGCCTTCCTGACGCAACGAGGCGGCCGAGCCTTTGCCCACGTCGCCATAGCCGATGACCAGAGCCTGCTTGCCGGATAGCAGGTGGTCGGTGGCGCGCTTGATGGCGTCGTTGAGGCTGTGGCGGCAGCCGTACTTGTTGTCGTTCTTGCTCTTGGTCACCGAGTCGTTGACGTTGATCGCCGGGACTTTGAGGGTGCCTTTTTTCAGCATGTCGAGCAGGCGGTGGACACCGGTGGTGGTTTCTTCGGTGATGCCGTGAATGCGCTCGAGCATTTGCGGGTATTTGTTGTGGAGGATTTCGGTCAGGTCGCCGCCGTCATCCAGAACCATGTTGGCGTCCCAGGGCTGACCGTCCTTGAGGATGGTCTGCTCGATACACCATTCGTACTCTTCTTCGGTTTCACCTTTCCAGGCGAATACCGGGATGCCGGCAGCGGCGATGGCGGCGGCGGCCTGGTCCTGGGTGGAGAAGATGTTGCATGATGACCAGCGTACTTCGGCACCCAGGGCGGTGAGGGTTTCGATCAGTACTGCGGTCTGGATGGTCATGTGGATGCAGCCAAGGATTTTGGCGCCCTTGAGCGGCTGCTGCCCGGCATATTTGCGGCGCAGGCCCATCAGTGCCGGCATTTCCGATTCGGCGATGATGATTTCCCGGCGGCCCCAGTCGGCCAGGCTGATGTCGGCGACTTTGTAGTCGGTAAAGTTTTCGTTCATAACTGCACTCATGCGGTTTCTCCATTCGTTTGTGCGAATGGGCGCGGTTGTTTCTCATCTGCCCCTGGCCGAGCCTGACGACTAATGTCGCTGCAGCGCCCCTCGGTCGGGGTATGTTGCAAACTGTGTGCGGTGGCTGCCGCTGTCTGGCGTTCTCGTTAAGATGGCGCCTGCCGTTGAAAGACTGATGGCGTTGAGTGCGGTGTTGGCGGTATTGCCGGCCACCGGTTCTGGACGCGCTGTAAATACGTCCATGTACGCTCGTAGATGCCATCCATGGCATCTAACGGTCCAGAACCGGTGGCCGGCAACACCGCTTTGACCTTGCGTGCAGCCCGTCAGTCTTTGTTACTACGTCGTACTTTTGTGTATCACCTGGATGAAACCATGCTCCCAGCTTCACCCTTCAAACTTCTGTCTCTCTGCGTTCTGGGTCTGACCCTGAGTGCCTGTAGCAATCAGGTCGACCCCAACTCACCGGAAGGTCAGCGCCAGGCCGCCTTCAAGCAGATTCTCGCTCACAGCGAGCCGCTGGGCGGCATGCTGCTGGGGCGCGTTGCCTTCGACGGCGAGGCCTTTGCCGCGCATGCCGAAGGGTTGGTCGAGCTGATCGACGCGCCCTGGGCGCATTTTCCCGAACCGGGCGAGTCAAACCAGCGCAACGCCTCGCGTCCAGAGGTCTGGTCAGACCCCGAAGGCTTTGCCGCTGCCATCGATGCCTATAAGTCGGCGGTCAATGAGCTGGCTGCTGTTACCCGTGAGGGTGTCGACAGCCTTGATCAGGTGCGCCAGCCGCTGACCGCGGTACAGCAGGCCTGCAAGGCCTGTCACGACGACTACCGGCGCTGAACCACCCGCCATTGCAGGGAAGTGCCTACCCGGCCTCGTTACGTCAGCAACCCGTCATTGCGAAGGCCGTCAGGCCTGTGGCACTCCAGGCTTGGGTGCGGTCTGCACTGGCGTCTGGATTGCCGCGTCGTTGCACTCCTCGCAATGACACTGGTGGTGCCTGCCTCGCCTCGCTACTGCATCCAACCCGTCATTGCGAAGGCCGTCAGGCCTGTGGCAATCCAGATCAGGGTGCGGTTTACGCTGTGGTCTGGATTGCCAATGACGAGGGGCGCTTACAGTTCGGCGCGCAGCGCGTCGGCCTTGTCGGTCTTTTCCCACGGGAAGGCGGTGAAGGTGTCGCCGTTCACGCTCATCTCGTAAGGGTTGCGGCCGAAGTGGCCATAGGCGGCGGTGGCCTTGTACATCGGGTGCAGCAGGTCGAGCATGCGGGTAATGGCGTAGGGCCGCAGGTCGAAGTGCTGGCGTACCAGTTGGATGATCTTGTCGTCACTGATCTTGCCGGTGCCGAAGGTGTTGATCGATACCGAGGTCGGCTGGGCGACGCCGATGGCGTAGGACACCTGGATTTCGCACTTGTCGGCCAGTTCGGCGGCAACGATGTTCTTGGCTACGTAGCGGCCGGCATAGGCGGCGCTGCGGTCAACCTTGGACGGGTCCTTGCCGGAGAAGGCGCCGCCACCGTGGCGGGCCATGCCGCCGTAGGTGTCGACGATGATCTTGCGTCCGGTCAGGCCGCAGTCGCCGACCGGGCCGCCGATCACGAACTTGCCGGTCGGGTTGATGTGGAACTGGGTGTCGGCGTGCAGCAGTTCAGCTGGGATCACGTGCTTGACGATCAGCTCCATTACCGCTTCGCGCAGATCGCTCTGGCTGACGTCCGGGTTGTGCTGGGTCGACAGGACGATGGCGTCGATGCCAACCACCTTGCCGGCGTCGTAGCGGCAGGTGACCTGTGATTTGGCGTCCGGGCGCAGCCACGGCAGCAGGCCGCTCTTGCGGGCTTCGGCCTGGCGCTCGACCAGCCGGTGAGCGAAGGTGATCGGAGCCGGCATCAGTACGTCGGTTTCGTTGCTGGCGTAGCCGAACATCAGGCCCTGATCGCCCGCGCCCTGGTCTTCTGGCTTCTGCCGGTCGACGCCCTGGGCGATGTCCGGTGACTGTTTGCCGATGATGTTGATCACCCCGCAGGTGGCGCCGTCGTAGCCGACATCGGAGGAGGTGTAGCCGATATCCATGATGACGTTGCGCACCAGGTCTTCCAGGTCGATCCAGGCGCTGGTGGTGATTTCACCGCCGACGATGGCTACGCCGGTCTTGACCATGGTTTCGCAGGCTACCCGGGCGAATTTGTCTTCGGCCAGGATGGCGTCGAGCACCGCGTCGGAAATCTGGTCAGCGAGCTTGTCCGGATGACCTTCGGAAACGGATTCGGAAGTGAAAATCGAGTAATCGCTCATAGCAATATCCTTTCCTCTGCGGGCGGATGGTTGGCAAATTGTTGAATCTGGATCTGGAAACCGTTGCGCAGCCCCAGGTACAGGCTGGCCCCGGCGCTGAGTCCGGCGTCTTGCGCCCAATGGCTGAGGTCGTCCTGGTCGAAGCCCAGCCACAGGTCGCCGCAACTGTCGCGTACCCAGCTCTGATCGTGGCTGCACAGTTCGGTCAGGATCAGGCTGCCACCGGGTTTGATCAGGCTGGCAAAGCGTTTGAGCGCTTCGGCCGGGGCCGGCATGTGGTGCAGCACCATGTTGCAGACGAGGCAGTCGGCCAGGGGCAGGTTCTGAGGCGTCAGGGCGTCGGCGAGCAGGCAGTCGACGTTGGCAAGCCCGGCTTCGCGGCAGTGCTGGCTGGCCCGTTCGAGCATGGACGGGGCGTTGTCCAGGGCGATCACCCGTTCGAAACGGGCAGCCAGATCGGGCAGAAAGCCGCCTTCGCCGGGGCCGACTTCAATCGCCAGAGTGCGGGCGTCGGCCGCCAGGCTGTCGAGCAGGCCCAGCAGCGGCTCACGATAGAGGCCGAAATGGGCAATCAGGTCCTGTTGGGCCGGGGTGCCATCGTTGAAGCGGCTGAAGAACTGGCGTGACAGTTCGGCGCGTTGGGCGTGCACGGTGTCGATGGCGGCTTGCAGTTCCGGGTCAAGTGTCACGGCGTCGAGCCCGGCCAGCAGTTGTTCGTGCAGGGCGCGCCAGTGGTTGTCACCCTGCGGCAGGCTGCGACGATAGAAAATTGAGTTGCCTTCACGGCGGGTGCTGACCAGTCCGGCGTTGGCCAGAATCTTGAGGTGGTGACTCATGCCGGATTGGCGCACAGCGAAGATCTGCGCCAGTTCCAGTACCCCGAATGAGTCGTTGCGCAGGGCGCGCAGGATGTCCAGGCGCAGGCTGTCGCTGGCTGCCTTGCAGAAGTTGGCCAGGTGGTCGACGGGCGAGGTGTGGCCCGGGTGGGCGACAAGTTGCGCATGTTGAGTCATGGCGGGCAGTGTAGAGGGCTGTGCTGGTGCCCGCAATACCTATATCAAAAAACTTTGATATAGGTCGATGGGCGGTCTCCATTCGTCTGCCGGGTGGTGGCTGGTTGCCGGGTCGGCGGGGTTTTCGTTGCCCAGCAACGTCATTTGCGCGAAAATGCTCGGCTTTGCAGGCCGGCTCAGTCGGCCCTTGATCTTGCTCAGTCAACCACAGGAGTTGCCCATGTCCAGCCGTCGTGACCGCGCCAATGCCATTCGTGCCCTCAGCATGGATGCCGTGCAGAAAGCCAAGAGCGGCCACCCGGGAGCGCCCATGGGCATGGCGGATATCGCCGAAGTGCTGTGGCGTGACTATATGAAACACAATCCGGTCAACCCGCAGTGGGCTGACCGTGACCGCTTCGTGCTGTCCAACGGGCATGGCTCGATGCTGATCTATTCGCTGCTGCACCTGACCGGCTATGACCTGTCGGTCGATGATTTGAAGAACTTCCGCCAGTTGCACAGCAAGACCCCGGGTCACCCCGAATACGGTTACACCCCGGGTGTGGAAACCACCACCGGCCCGCTGGGCCAGGGCGTTGCCAATGCCGTGGGTTTTGCCATTGCCGAGAAGGTGCTGGCAGCGCAGTTCAACCGTGACGGTCATGACATTGTTGACCACTTCACCTATGTGTTCCTCGGCGATGGCTGCATGATGGAAGGCATTTCCCATGAGGTCTGCTCGCTGGCCGGCACCCTGGGTCTGGGCAAGCTGGTGGCTTTTTATGACGACAACGGCATCTCCATCGATGGCGAGGTCGAGGGCTGGTTCACCGACGATACGCCCAAGCGTTTTGAGGCTTACGGCTGGCAGGTGATCCGCAATGTTGACGGTCATGATGCCGACGAGATCAAGACCGCCATCGAGACCGCGCGCAAGAATACCCAGCAGCCGACGCTGATCTGCTGCAAGACCGTGATCGGCTTCGGTTCGCCGAACAAGCAGGGCAAGGAAGAATGCCACGGTGCGCCGCTGGGCGATGATGAGATCGCCGCGACCCGTGAAGCGCTGAACTGGCCGCATGCGCCATTCGAGATTCCCGAGAACATTCGGGCTGAGTGGGATGCCCGCGCGGCAGGTGCCGAGCGTGAAGCCGAGTGGAATACCCGGTTTGCTGCCTATCAGCAGGCTTACCCGGAGCTGGCCGCCGAGTTCAAGCGCCGTCTGGCCGGTGAGCTGCCGGCTGATTTTGCCGACAAGGCCGCAGCCTATGTTGCCGAGGTGGCAGCCAAGGGCGAGACCATCGCCAGCCGCAAGGCCAGCCAGAACAGCCTCAATGCCTATGGCCCGCTGCTGCCGGAATTGCTCGGCGGTTCGGCTGATCTGGCCGGTTCCAACCTGACCTTGTGGAAGGACTGCAAGGGGGTCGAGGCCGGTGATGCCGGCGGTAACTACCTGTTCTACGGTGTGCGCGAGTTCGGCATGAGCGCAATCATGAACGGTATCGCCCTGCACGGCGGATTCATTCCCTATGGTGCGACCTTCCTGATCTTCATGGAATATGCGCGCAACGCCGTGCGCATGTCGGCACTGATGAAACAGCGGGTGCTTTATGTGTTCACCCATGACTCCATCGGTCTGGGCGAAGACGGCCCGACCCACCAGCCGATCGAGCAACTGGCCAGCCTGCGCGGCACCCCGAACCTGGATACCTGGCGCCCGGCCGATGCGGTCGAGTCGGCAGTAGCCTGGAAGTACGCCATTGAGCGTGCCGACGGCCCCAGTGCGCTGGTGTTCTCACGCCAGAACCTGCCACACCAGAGCCGCAGTGCCCAGCAACTGGCGGATATCGCGCGCGGTGGTTACATCCTCAAGGACTGCGCCGGTGAGCCGGAACTGATCCTGATCGCCACTGGCTCGGAAGTCGGGCTGGCGGTGGACGCGTTCGACAAACTGGGCGCCGCTGGCCGTCAGGTCCGTGTGGTGTCGATGCCCTCGACCAGCGTGTTCGATCAGCAGGACGCCGAATACAAGCAGCAGGTGCTGCCGCTGGAAGTCGGTGCGCGCATTGCTATCGAAGCCGCGCATACCGACTTCTGGTACAAGTACGTCGGCCTCGACGGCCGCATCATCGGTATGCAGAGCTTCGGTGAGTCTGCGCCGGCGCCGGCGCTGTTCGAGGAGTTCGGTTTTACCCTCGACAATGTCCTGGCCGCAGCCGAAGAGCTGCTGGAAGACTGACAAGCCGTTTGCGGCGAAGGCTGGAGGTCCCGTTTGCTGACGGGGCTTTCAGCGTTCAGCCTGCAGCCACGAGTGCAGCGAATGATACCCACTGATCGCCAGCCTTTTCGCATTGCCCTCAACGGCTACGGCCGGATTGGCCGCTGCGTGCTGCGCGCGTTGCACGAACGCGGCGGTGACGGCCTGCAGATCGTGGCGCTGAATGATCTGGCCGATCAGGCCAGCATCGAATATCTGACCCGTTTCGATTCGACCCATGGGCGCTTTCCCGGTGAGGTAAGCGTGGATGGCGATTGCCTGCATATCAATGGCGATTGCGTGAAGGTGTTGCGCGAGCAGCATCCGGAAGGGGTTGACTGGGCGGCTCTGGGGGTGGATCTGTTGCTGGAGTGTTCAGGCCAGTACACCACCCGTGAGGAGGCGCTGCGTTTTGCTCATGCCGGGGTGCCGCGGGTACTGTTTTCACAGCCGATGGCCAATGAGCAGGCGGTTGATGCGACGGTGGTCTACGGGGTCAATCATCAGCAATTGGATGCTTCGCTGCGGCTGGTGTCGAATGCGTCATGTACGACCAATTGCGGGGTGCCGCTGCTCAAGTTGCTGAATGAGCGTGTGGGTCTGGAGTATGTGTCGATCACGACCATTCATTCGGCGATGAACGATCAGCCGGTGATCGATGCTTACCATCATGATGACCTGCGCCGCACCCGCTCGGCGTTTCAGTCGGTGATCCCGGTGTCGACCGGCTTGGCGCGAGGGATTGAGCGGTTGTTGCCGGAGCTGGCCGGGCGGATTCAGGCCAAGGCGATCCGGGTGCCGACGGTGAATGTGTCGGCGTTGGACATCACCTTGCAAACTGCTCGTGATACCACCGCTGAGGAGGTCAATGAGTTGCTCAGGGCGGCGGCAGGTGCTGAGTTTGCCGGGTTGCTGGACTATACCGAGCTACCGCATGCCAGTTGCGATTTCAACCATGATCCGCATTCGGCGATTGTCGATGGCAGCCAGACCCGGGTGTCGGGGCCGCGGATGGTGAATCTGCTGGTGTGGTTCGATAACGAGTGGGGCTTTGCCAATCGGATGCTGGATGTGGCGGGGTATTGGTTGCGGCGCTGCGGGCGAGAAGGCTGAGCCTGCTTGCGCCAAGAGTTTTGTTGCTGTCAGGTTCGTGCATGGTGCCATTGCCGTTAGCCGGTCATGGACACGCTGCAAGTACGTCCCTGTAAGCTCGGCGATAGCCATCCCTGGCTATCGACGGTCCATGACCGGCTAACGGCAACAGCACCTTCAGGGCTGCATCGTTGCTTCAGGTTTGTGGTCCTGTGAAGACTTTGTAGCTGACTAGTTTGAAATTTTTGATTCAAGGAGCCAGAAATGAGCGTATTGACCATGCAGGAGCTGGATCTCAAAGGCCAGCGGGTGCTGATTCGTGAAGATCTGAACGTGCCGGTCAAGAACGGCAAGGTGGCCAGTGATGCGCGTATCGTCGCCTCCTTGCCGACCATCAAACTGGCGCTGGAGAAGGGCGCGGCAGTGATGGTCTGTTCGCACCTGGGGCGGCCGGAAGAGGGCGTGTTCAGCGAAGAGAACAGTCTGGCACCGGTAGCGGCGTATCTGAGCGAGGCGCTGGGTCGTGAGGTGCCGCTGGTACGCGATTATCTGGATGGTGTTGCGGTGCAGCCCGGTGAGCTGGTGTTGCTGGAGAACGTACGCTTCAACAGCGGTGAGAAGAAGAATACCGATGAGCTGGCGCAGAAATATGCGGCGCTTTGTGATGTGTTTGTGATGGATGCCTTTGGTACTGCGCACCGGGCTCAGGGTTCGACCCATGGGGTGGCGAAGTTTGCCAAGGTAGCCTGTGCCGGCCCGCTTCTGGCGGCTGAGCTGGAGGCGCTGGCCAAGGCGCTGGACAAGCCGTCGCGGCCGATGCTGGCGATTGTTGCTGGCTCCAAGGTGTCGACCAAGCTGGATGTGCTCAATGCTCTGGCTGAGAAGTGCGATCAGTTGATTGTTGGCGGTGGTATCGCCAATACCTTCCTTGCGGCTGCCGGCTATAAGGTTGGCAAGTCGCTGTATGAGGCTGATCTGGTGGATACCGCCAAGGCCATCGCGGCCAAGGTCAGCGTGCCGCTGCCGACTGATGTGGTGGTGGCCAAGGAGTTTGCCGAAAACGCTGAGGCGACGGTCAAGGCGATTGCCGATGTGGCCGATGACGACATGATTCTGGATATCGGGCCGCAAACCGCCAAGATCTTTGGCGAGATGCTCAAGGCTTCCGGTACCATTTTGTGGAATGGCCCGGTTGGCGTGTTCGAGTTTGACCAGTTTGGCAACGGCACCAAGGTGCTGGCCGAGGCGATTGCCCAAAGCCCGGCGTTTTCGATTGCCGGTGGTGGCGATACCCTGGCAGCAATTGACAAGTATGGCGTAGCTGAGCGGATTTCCTATATTTCTACTGGTGGCGGTGCGTTCCTCGAGTTTGTTGAGGGCAAGGTGTTGCCGGCGGTTGAGATTCTGCAGCAGCGCGCACGATAAACCGAGTTCCGACATTTAAACGGAGAGACAACCCATGGCCCTGATCAGTCTGCGCCAAATGCTGGACCACGCTGCCGAGTTCGGCTACGGCGTGCCGGCGTTCAACGTCAATAACCTGGAGCAGGTCCGCGCCATCATGGAAGCGGCCTCCAATACCGATTCGCCAGTGATCCTGCAGGCTTCGGCTGGTGCGCGCAAATATGCCGGTGCGCCGTTCCTGCGTCACATGATTCTCGCGGCGATTGAAGAGTTTCCGCATATTCCGGTGTGCATGCACCAGGACCACGGCACCAGTCCGGCGGTATGTCAGCGCTCGATTCAGCTCGGCTTTTCCTCGGTGATGATGGATGGCTCGCTGGGCGAGGACGGCAAGACTCCGACCGATTACGAATACAACGTCCGGGTAACCCGTCAGACGGTCGAGATGGCCCATGCCTGCGGTGTCTCGGTCGAAGGCGAGCTGGGGTGTCTGGGTAGCCTGGAAACCGGTATGGCCGGTGAAGAAGATGGCATCGGTGCCGAAGGCGTGCTGGATCACAGCCAGATGCTGACCGATCCGGAAGAGGCGGCTGATTTCGTCAAGCAGACCCATGTCGATGCGCTGGCGATTGCCATTGGAACCAGCCACGGTGCCTACAAGTTCACCCGGCCACCGACTGGCGACATCCTGGCAATCGACCGGATCAAGGCGATCCATGCGCGTATCCCCAATACCCACCTGGTGATGCACGGCTCCAGCTCGGTACCTCAGGAATGGCTGGCGGTGATCAACGAGTTTGGCGGCGAGATTCCTGAAACCTACGGGGTGCCGGTCGAGGAGATTGTCGAGGGTATCAAGCACGGTGTGCGCAAGGTCAACATCGATACCGATCTGCGTCTGGCCTCCACCGGTGCGGTGCGTCGTTTCCTGGCTCAGAATCCCAGCGAGTTCGACCCGCGCAAGTTCCTGAGCAAGACCGTCGATGCCATGCGTGATATCTGTATGGCCCGCTACGAAGCCTTCGGCTGTGCCGGCCAGGCTTCGAAGATCCGTCCGATTTCGCTGGACAAAATGTTCGAGCTTTATGCGGCCGGTGAGTTGGAACCCAAGGTCAAGTGAACCCTGGTGGGGCGCCGTTCGGCGCCCCGTTCTTATCCCCTCTATTCAGGTTTTGTCCGATGCATCCCAGCGATGATGACGCCGATGAGGCGTTCACCCACGACAAACTGCTCGAAGCTATCGAAAACCAGTTGGCAGCTAATCAGCCCCCGGCTACTCAGGCAACCCTGAACAAGCTGACACTGGTGGGCTACAGCCGCGAAGACGCGCTCGATCTGATGGTCCAGGTACTGGCCCACAGCATCGGGCTAATGCTCGAGACTGATCAGCCATTCGATCTGGCCGCCTACGAGCAGGCCCTGCGCAATCTGCCGGAGCTGCCCGAGGCGCAGGACTGAGTCTTACATATCGCGTTACAGCGCATGGCGTGCATGGCATCGCCGAGCTTGGCAGACTGCTTTTTTCGGGAATAACAACATGACCTTGTTATCGATTCTGCGTGTAATTTTGTTTTATTTGCTGGCGGTTGTTGTGGCCAGCGTGCTCGGGACCCTGGTCCAGACGCAATTCAATCTGGCGGCGCTGCGCCTGATCGGGACCGATATCCCGGTGGGGGTGTGGTTGTCGACCACCCTGGCCGATTTGCGTGGGTTCGCCCCCATTTTTGCCCTGATGGTTGCCGTCACCCTGCTGCTGGCCTTGCCGGTAGCGGCCGGGTTGGGGCGGATCTTCAAACCCTGGCGCGGGGTGTTGTTCTTCCTGGCGGGCGCGGTGGGCATCAAGGTGGCGTTTGATATTGCTGACCACCTGTTGCCGATGCCGACCTTTATCGCTGCTACCCGTGGCTTGGCCGGGTTGTTGGCCATGATGCTTGCTGTGGGTATTGGCAGTGCGCTGTTCGGGCGGCTGACCCGGCCCGTAAACAAGCGCGGCCTGCGGGTACTTGGCTAAAAGAGGTTAAAGGTTCTCTAACTACAAGATGGAGAAAGTAGCGATGAAACGCCGTACACAGATGACGTTGATCAGTCTTGGGATGAGCGCTGCATTGGCTGTTCAGGCTGCCGACTACCAGGTCGAGACCGTCGCTCAGGGGCTGAACCACCCTTGGTCGCTGGCGTTTCTGCCGGATGGGCGGATGCTGGTGACCGAGCGCACCGGGCAACTGCGTCTGATCGATGCCCAGGGCAATCTGCAGGCCGAGCCGCTGAGCGGTGTGCCGGAGGTTTATGTCGAGCGTCAGGCTGGGTTGTTCGAGGTGGCGCTTGACCCAGAGTTCGTCGAGAATCAGCGGCTGTTTCTCAGCTATGCCTGCGGCACTGAAAGCGCCAACAATACCTGTTTGGCCAGTGCGCGGTTTACCGACGCTGGGTTGGAGCAGGTCGAGGAGATTTTCCGCGCCGAGTTCGCCAAGCGTGGTGGTGCCCATTATGGTGGGCGGATCGTCTTTCTGGCGGACAACACCCTGATCCTGACCTTGGGTGATGCCTTTATTCACCGCGAAGAAGCGCAGAATCCGACTAATCACTTGGGCGCGATTGTGCGTCTGAACCGCGACGGTTCGGTGCCCGAGGATAACCCCTTCGTTGGCCAGGAGGGTGCCCGCCCGGAGCTTTACAGCATTGGCCATCGCAATGTTCAGGGGCTGGTCTGGGATGCAGAGCAGCAGCGCTTGCTGGCCCATGAGCATGGTCCGCGCGGTGGAGATGAGCTGAACCTGATTGAGCCGGGGCTCAACTATGGCTGGCCAAAGATCACCTATGGTGTGGATTACAGTGGTGCGGTAATCAGCCCCTATACCGAGATGGATGGCATGCAGCAGCCACTGGTGCAGTGGACGCCATCAATCGCCCCCTCCGGGATGACGCTGTATCGCGGCGAGCAATTTCCTGCCTGGGACGGCAATCTGCTGATTGGCGCCCTGGCGGGGCAGCATGTGCGCCGGGTGGTACTGGAGGGTAATCAGGTGACTGAGCAAGAGTCGCTGTTCGGTGAACTGGGCGTACGTATTCGTGATGTGCGCACGGCTGCCGATGGCTCGCTGTACCTGTTGACCGACAGCCCGCAAGGGCAGGTGTTGCGGGTCAGCGCGCCTTAACGTCGGCTTTTTCAGCGGCGCTCTGGTTGCCCAAGGCGGCATCGGAGTAGAGCTGAATGCCGCTACGGCCACTGCGCTTGCGTTGGTACATGGCCTGATCGGCATAGCGCATCAGTGTTTCGGCGTCTGGCCAGTGGCCGTCGCTGAGGCTGATGCCTATGCTGGCTCCAACATTGATCTGGCCATACTCGATATCGATCGGCAGGCTCAATGCTTCCTCCAGACGCTCTCCCAGTCTCAGGGCGTCTTCCTGATCCTGAATGCCTTCACTGACCAGAATGAACTCATCGCCACCGAGTCGGGCGATCAGGTCAGCTTCACGCGCGCAATCCTTGAGCCGTTGGGCCACCTGGCACAAGACCTGGTCACCACTTTCGTGTCCGAGCTGATCGTTGATGGCTTTGAAGTCATTCAAATCGATCAGCACCAATGCCAGTAGTTCCTTGTGGCGCTGGGTCCGCTGCAGCGCCTGGTGCAGATGATTTGCCAGGGCCGAGCGGTTGGCCAGCCTGGTCAGGGGATCTTGCATGGCCAGTTCGGCCAGGCGGGCGTTGGCTGCCTCCAGCGCCTGAGTGCGCTCGGCAACGCGCTGCTCCAGTACTCGTTCCTGTTGTTGCAGGGCCTTGACTACCTGCTTCTGGGCGGCCAGTGCCGAGCTCTGGGCCAGTTCCTTCTGCCGCTTGAGCTCATTGAAGCGTGCCGCCAGCCCCAGTGACAACAACAGCATTTCCAGCGCCGAGCCGACCTGCATGGCATAGACGGTGACGAAGTTGGAGGGGATCAGGCCAAAATTGCGCAGGGCCAACATGCTGGCGCCGATCAACAACATCAGCCAGGCCAGGACGAAGATGCCAGCACCGGGAACCCTTTGCAGCATGCAACTCAGGCCGCAGGCGAACAGCAGAGCGGAAACTAACAGACCTGCCATCGACATCAGTTGCAACGCGGTCTGGACCGGAACCAGCAGATTTAGCAGGGTGATACTGGCGGCCAGGGTGGCGGCAATGGTTAGTACCTGGTGCCAACGCGGTGCCCATCGGGCGGTATTGAGAAAGGCCTGAGCAAACAGCAAGGCGATGGTCGACGCGAACGTCAGGCTGACCGGCAACACCCGGTTTCCAGGCTCGCCGATGTTGGGCCACAGATAATGCGGGCCAAGACCGTTGATGGCCATGGCGCCGGCAGCGAAGCTGAAAACAAACAGCACGTAGAGCAGGAAAGAGCGCTCGCGCAAAACCAGAAACAGCAGCAGGTTGTAGCTGCCCAGAGCCAGCAGCATGCCAAAGTAGATGGCCAGAATCACATAGCTGGTGTTGCTTTGAAGGCGGAAGGCTTCGGCCTGCCACAGCGAGCCATCCAGGGTCATGCTGCCTTCGGAGCGGACCCGCAACAGTACCAGGCGCTGCTCGCCGGCTTTCAGGTGTAACTTGAAGATCGGGGTGCGGTGTGGAAAGTCGCGTTCGGCGTAACGGGGCACATCGCCGGCGAGTTGGGTTTCCAGGCCGCCAGGGCCATAGCTGTAGAAGTAGACCTGATCTAGTGACGGGTAGCTCAGCTCAACTACCCAGTCTGTGCCGTGCTGCGCTTCGGAGCTTAGGCTCAGGGCCAGCCACACCGTGTCGCGGGTATAGCCGAAATTAATGTCACGGCGTTCGGTGATGCTGCGGAAGTGTTCGAGCTGGGCCAGCGCCTGCTCATGATCCAGGTTCTCGCTGTCGCGCAGGTAGCGGATATGCGCCTTGAGGTCGATGCGGTTTTCGCTGCCATCTACCACCAGCGGTGCTGGCTCAATTGTCCGGGCTTGCAGGCCTAGGGCGGGCAGTGCAAATAGCACAAACAGCCATAGCAGGCTTGTTGTGATGCGCCTGGCTTCCTGCGGCGCTTGCAAAACACGGGGCCACTCAGCGTGGCTGTCGATTGAACTCATATGGCCTGTGCAGCTTGCATCCCTGGAAACTACTGCCACTACCCGCCAAGCGCGAGCTCAACCGAGCTCCCGGTCATGTGAGTGTTGGGTGATTGGCAGACTGATGGCTTGACTATAGGTGGCACAATGGCTGCTCGTCAAACCACTTGGCGGGCAGCTGCGGCGGAGCCGACCAAAGGCAAGCGTCGGCTCAGGGCCTTTACAGCGGCCAGATCCACAGCAGCATGGGGATGCTTACCAGTACCACGATGATCTCCATTGGCAGCCCCAGGCGCCAGTAGTCGCTGAAGCGAAATCCCCCTGGCCCGAGGATCAGGGTGTTGTTCTGATGGCCGATAGGGGTCAGAAATGCGCAGGAGGCACCGATGGCCACTGCCATCAGGAAGCTGTCCGGGTTGACCCCCAGCTGACTAGCCACGCTCAAGGCGATCGGGCACATGACGGCAGCTGTGGCGGCGTTATTCATGAAGTCAGACAGGGTCATGGTGACGACCAGCACCAGGGCCAGGGCGATGACCGGGCTACCCTGGGCCAGGTGTTCGAGCAGAGTCTTGGCCAGCAGGTCGGCGGCGCCGGTGTGAGCCATGGCCGCGGCCAGCGGTAGCAGGGCGCCGAGCAGCACGATGATTGGCCAGTCGATGGCGTCATACACACGGCGCAGCGGCAGCACGCCGGTGAGCATGTAGCCGAGTACTCCGGCGGTGAAGGCCAGGGCAGCCGGGAGCAGGCCGAAGGCGGCCAGGGCGATGGCGCCGAGCATGATGCCAATCGCGGTCAGGGCTTTGCGCCGGTTGGGAATCAGGATGCTGCGCTGGGCCAGCGGAATGCAGCCGTATTCACTGGCGAAGCCGCTGATGGCGTCGGTTGGGCCTTGCATCAGTAATACATCACCAGCGGCCAGTTCGGTCCAGCGCAGCCGTCGAATCGAGCGGTGGCCCTGGCGTGAGATGGCCAGCAGATTGATGCCGAAGCGGGTGCGGATCTGTACGTCGCTGGCGCTGCGTCCGAGCAGCAGAGAACTGGGTTGGACCACCAGTTCCTGCAAGGCGATTTCTTCATGGCGTTTGGGCTTGCCCGATTCGGGCGCCGGGTCGTCGGCGGACTCGGGTTCAGGGCTGGGGCGGGCTTGAGCATCGTTGTTGTCCGGATCTTCGGCCTCCGGCGGTACGGCTTCTTCGAGCTTGAGGCCGAGACGGGTCAGAACCGTGCCGAGCCCTTCGGGTTCGGCCTCGATAACCAGAATGTCATCGACCCGCAGAGTCCGGCTGGAGTAGGGCGCGGTGACCCGGAAGTCGTTGCGTACCATGCCGACGATCTGGGCGTCGACTTCGTCCAGCCATTGCTCGACTTCACCGAGGGTCTTGCCGACCGCCTTGCTGTCGGCGCTGATGTGCACTTCAGTCAGGTAGGTGCCGGTGTCAAAGCTGGCTGCATCGCTTTGCGGGCGGTGGGGGACCAGCCAGCGGGCACCAATCACTGCGAACAGGACGCCGACCAGGGCTACCACCACCCCGACCGGGGTGAAGTCGAACATGGCGAAGCCGGTGCCGGTCTGTTCAGCCCTGAACCCGGCGACAATCAGGTTGGGCGGGGTGCCGATCAGAGTGGTCATGCCACCGAGGATGGTGCCGAAGGCCAGGGGCATCAGCACCTTGCCTGGTGGGATGCTCTGACGCTGGGCCAGTTGCATGGCGATCGGCATCAGCAAGGCCATGGCGCCGACATTGTTCATAAAGGCCGAGAGCAGCGCGCCGAGCAGGGTCAGGGCAGCGCAGCCGAGCAGCACGCCGCCATTCTTGGGCAATACCCGCTGGGCCATGGCCTCGACGGCGCCGGTGGTCTGCAAGCCCTGACTGAGGATCAGTACTGCCGCTACCGTGATCACTGCCGGGTGAGCAAAGCCGTTGAACGCCTGTTCGCTGGGAGTCAGGCCGCTCAGTACACAGGCCAGCAACGCCGCCAGCGCCACTACATCATGTCGCAACCGGCCTGAGAGAAACAGGGCAACAGTGATGCCGAGAATGGCAAATACCAATAGCTGATCCAGGTTCATCCTTGCTCCTTGTCTAGCCCCGGCAGGCTATCGCTGATAGGGCCTCAGAGCAGTCTTACCTTGAAGCGACGGCCTTTGATCTTGCCAGCTTCCAGGCTTTGTAACGCAGTTTTGGCCAGATCCCAGCGGATTGCCACCAGGGCCTGGAAGTCGCTGATACTGATCTTGCCGATGGCATCGGCCGGCAGGCCGGCCTCGCCGGTCAATGCACCCAGCAGGTCGCCGGGGCGCACTTTGTCCTTGCGTCCGCCGGCAATTGCCAGGGTCCGCATGGGCGCGAGCAGGGGGCTATCGAGGTAGTCCGGCAGGCGTTCAAGTGGTTGCCAGTCCAGCGGTGCGCCAAGCTGTTCTTCTATCGCCCGGGCCCGGCCGAGTTCGCGGGGCGCCACCAGGCTCAGGGCCAGCCCCGGTTGGCCAGCCCGGCCGCTACGACCAATACGGTGGGTATGCACGGCCGGGTCGGGCGACAACTCGACATTGATTACCGCCGCCACGCCTTCGACATCGATACCGCGGGCGGCCACATCGGTGGCTACCAGTACGCTGCAGCTTTGATTGGCGAACAGAGCCAGAACCTGATCGCGTTCGCGCTGTTCAAGATCGCCATGCAGTGCCAGGGCGCTGACCCGGCTGGCGTTCAGCAGACTCTCCAGTTCCTGGCACTGCTGGCGGGTTTGGCAAAAGGCGATACAGGGTTGCGGGCGCTCGGCGGCCAACAGCCGCAGTACTGCCGGCAAACGCTGTTCGGCTGTCACTTCATAGAACCGCTGGGTGATCGAGGGAGCACTGGTTTCGGAGGCGATTTCCACCCGTTTGGGGGTGCGCAGAAAACGGGCGGCCAGGCTATCGATTCCGGCTGGGTAGGTGGCCGAGAACAGCAGGGTCTGACGTCTGGGCGAGGCATAGCCGATAATGCTGGCAATACTGTCGTAAAAGCCCATGTCGAGCATCCGGTCGGCCTCGTCCAGCACCAGGCAGTTGAGGCCGGACAGCGAGAGAGTTTCACGTTGCAGGTGGTCGAGTACCCGGCCAGGTGTGCCTACGACAATGTGGGCACCCTGTTCCAGCGAGGCGACCTGCGGGCCGAACGGGGTGCCGCCGCAGAGGCTGATGATCTTGATGTTGGGCAGCCCGCGGGCCAAGGTCCGCAAACTGCTGGCAACCTGGCCGGCGAGCTCGCGGGTGGGCGCCAGTACCAGTGCCTGGCAGCCAAAAAACGCCGGGTTAAGGGGGGCCAGCATACCAATGCCGAATGCGGCGGTCTTGCCGCTGCCGGTGCGCGACTGGGCGATCAGGTCGTGGCCGGCGAGAATCTCCGGTAGCGCTGCCGCCTGAATCGGCGTCATGCTCTGATAGCCCAGTTGTTCCAGGGTCTCGAGCAGGGCGGCGGGGAGGTCAAGGCTGGCGAAAGTGGTGGAAGTCACGGCGGTGCTCGGTCTGGATGCGGGCGCCCAGTGTAGCAGATGCCGTGCGCCGGAGCGGTTCAGGTATCGTCGGGTGAGTGCAGGGTAGTGCGGTTGCGGCCCTCTTGCTTGGACTGGTAGAGGGCGCTGTCGGCGGCGGCAACCAGGTCGAAGGCCGAACTCATGTCCTCGCTGAACTGGGCGACACCCAGGCTGATGGTGAAGTTTACCTGTTGTTCCAGATACTTCACGGTCAAGCGTTCCATGGCCTGGCGCAGGCGTTCGGCGAGTTGACCGGCACCTTGCAGCGTGGTGTCGGGCAGCAGCAGTACGAACTCCTCACCGCCGTAACGTCCGGCATAGTCGGTTTCACGGGCATGCTGGCGAATCAGGCGAGCAGTCTCGCGGATGACCTCGTCGCCGGTCTGGTGCCCATGGTTGTCGTTGATCGGCTTGAAATGGTCGATGTCGAACATTACCAGGCTGGCAGGGGTCTCGTAGCGTTGATAGCGAGCGAACTCGCGCTCCAGACTTTGTTCCCAGTAGCGCCGGTTGAGCAGGCCGGTCAGGCCGTCACGGTGGGCCTGCTCGCGCAACTGCAGGTTGGCCGCTTCGAGCTGGCGCTTGTTCAGCGCCATGCCGGTTACATCGTAGATGATCAGGCAGACGTGATCGGCTTCCCCGCGCGGGTTGCGCAGCGGCATGATGGTGACATTCTGGTACATCGCATCGGCCAGCCCGGTGATCGGCTGATAGCTGTTGAAACGTATCAGGTAGGGCCGTTGTTCCCAGATGGTGAAAACGCGGGTGCCGAGCAGAATCGCAGTCTCCAGTTTGCGGGAGAACCAGTCCTGATCGATTTCGGGAAACAGTTCGAACAGTGAGCGTTGGGCCGCCTCGGCAGAGCTGAGGCCTGAGTGGTTTTCCATGAAGCTGTTCCAGACCTCGATCCGGTAATCCCGGTCGAGTACTACAACGCCCACATCGATGCTCTGGACGATATCCAGCAGCCAGTGGAGTTCGTTGATGTCAAACTGTGCGGCCATGGCGGGGGTCCTGTTGGGCTCAGTTGATCATGAAGTCGAGCTGTTCACGCAGGCGCGGTACCGAATCTTCAGTGAACAGCAACAGCAGGTCGAAGTGGATGTCGAGGTCTTCCAGTCCATAGCTGATTTCCACCGCCAGGGTGCGCTTCCAGCGGCGCTGGTTGATACGGATCAGTTCCTCGATCGGGCAATGCTGGCCGAGCACCATCGGGTGCCCCTGGGACAGGCTGATATTGAGTTGCTCGGACAGTCCGTTGAGGCAGGCGCCGATGATGATGGTAGCCAGGTCCAGCAGCATTTCCAGATGAGCTGTTTCGTCATTGGCGGTGTTGAGCAGGCGGGCGACATCCTCGATTTGCGCGTCGTGGAAGATCAGCAGGGCTTCACCTGCCACTCCTCCACCGATATAGCCCTGGCAGATGGCAGATAATTGTTCGCCGCGCTGGGCGTCGGCCAAGGCCATGTGCAATTCACCGACCTCAAGGATGTTGACGTTGGGAATCGGCAGCTTGATGAAAACACCAAGCACCCGGCCCAGCAGCTCGGCGGCACGCCCCATGGCGATGTTGGCGACTTCCCGAAAGGCATCGCGGAACGACACGCTGGGCAGCTCAGGCAGTGGTTCGTTGCTGGCTGTGGGCACTTCGGCCAGCGCGACATTGACCCCAAGGTTGTTCAGCGCATCGGCCAGGTGCTGCGGGTCGGCTGGTTTCTTGATGAAGGCCCGTGCGCCCAAGGCCTTGGCCCGACGTATTGCCTCTTCCTGAATGTCGCCGGATACGACAATGACTTCGGCGTGCAGGCCTTCCTGGCGCAACTGGCTGAGCACCCCGAAGCCGTCAAGTTCGGGCATGGTCAGGTCGAGCAGGACGATCTGGCCTGAGCCTTCGCGGATAGCCTTGAGTCCTTCGAGGCCGTTGGCTGCCTGAGTGATCCGGAACGGCCAGTTGGCCGGCAGAGCACGAATGAGCTGCTTACGAGCCATATTTGAGTCATCACATACCAGCAGAGGAATGGCGCTCACTTCAGGTGTCCTTGTTCCTGGGCCTAAGGGTGGCAAAAAAATGGCGGCAGAATTACGGCAAATGGCCATTAGTCCTGGCGGCTGCAAGCATGACAATATATTGACCTGTTGAGAAGGGATTGGCGCGTATTGCCGGACACTTTTCGACTGATGGCAGGACATTCCGGTTTTTGCTGATACGCTTGAGGTCAGGGACTCATCCAGTGCCAGCCAGGCTGGTTACAAGGAGTGCTTGACGATGGAACACACTGAGACCGGTCAGCAGCACTTTCGATCCGTCCGCAGAGCGTTGCTGGCGCTGATTTTTTTCTGCGGGCTGTATTTTGGGCTGTCCAATGTCGCGCATGGCGTACGCTTGCTGGGTGCACTGGAGCTGTTCTACGCCGGCTTCGCTTTGTTAATGCTCTGGATTGCCGAACGTACCCGTTACTTGAGGGCCTGGTTGCTGGCCTTCCTGATTCCTTTTTTCATGATCATGATCCTGGCCATGACGCTTCCCAGCTCGTCGCGGACGATCTTTGCCTGGATTCAGGCGGTGCCGATCATCAGCTACATGTTGCTCGGGCTAAAGGCCGGTTTCTGGATGACGCTGGGTTTTGTGCCGCTGGGTGTGCTGGCGTTCAAGTACCGGTTGCTGATGGAGGGTGAGCCGAGGGTGATCATTGCATTGACCAATCTGGCCGTGAGCAGCCTGGCGATTGCAATACTGGCACATGTCTACGAGCGCAGCCGGACCGAAAATGAAAGGCGCCTTTCAGAGCAGGCCAGGACGGATCCGCTGACAGGCCTGGCCAATCGGTTCAAATTGCGCGAGGTGTTCGAGCGTGAGAGCGCCCATGCCATGCGCAATGGTAGCCCCTTGTCACTGATCATGCTGGATATCGACCACTTCAAGCGTATCAACGATACCTTTGGTCACGATATCGGTGATCAGGCCTTGTGCCATTTGGCGGGATTGCTGGCCGAGCCCCGTCGTCAGGTCGATCTGCCTTGCCGGCTTGGCGGTGAAGAGTTCGCCATTTTGCTGCCGGGGGCCAGTCTGGCAGCGGCGACTGAGCTGGCCGACAAGCTGCGCGAGCAGTTGCAGGACCGGCCTCTGCTACTGGCGGAGCAGGATCTGGGGTTCAGCTTCAGTGCCGGGGTTGCCACCTTGGGTGATGACGGCAACGATCTGGACGCGGTGTTGCAAAGCGCCGACTGGCGGATGTACCAGGCCAAGCGCAGGGGGCGCAATCAGGTGGTTGCCACTGGTCGGCAGGCGCCAGAGATGGAGCCCACGGGTGATTGAAATTAAATGTTCTGAATATAAAACATTGTGTAAATTTAATTGAATCCTTGGGGCCGGCTTCTACACTGGTGAGTAAGAATGTGTGGCGCTGTTGAGGAGTGAACATCATGCATGTTGGTGTGCCCAAGGAAATCAAGAACCATGAGTACCGGGTCGGCCTGACGCCTCAGGCAGTGACGGAGCTGGTACGCCATGGTCATCAGGTCAGTGTCGAGCGCGATGCCGGCCAGGCCATCGGTTTTGACAATGCGGCCTATCAGGCCGCCGGGGCGAAGCTGGTGAATGACGAACAGGTCTTTGCCGAGGCTGATTTGATCGTCAAGGTCAAGGAGCCTCAGGCCGAAGAGCGGGCCCGGTTGCGCCCAGGTCAGGTGTTGTTCACTTATCTGCATCTGGCACCAGACCGTGCCCAGACCGAAGATCTGCTGGCCAGCGGGGCAACCTGCATCGCCTATGAAACTGTGACCGATGCCCAGGGGCGTCTGCCATTGTTGGCGCCAATGTCTGAGGTGGCGGGGCGTATGGCGATTCAGGCCGGGGCCAGTTGCCTGGAAAAGGCCCGAGGTGGGCGGGGTGTCCTGCTGGGTGGGGTGCCCGGGGTGCCGCGTGGCAAGGTCGTGATTTTGGGCGGTGGTGTGGTGGGCGCCAATGCCCTGGCCATGGCGGTCGGTATTGGAGCCGATGTCAGCGTGCTGGACAAGAATCCTGATGTGTTGCGGCGGCTCGATGCCCAGTATGGCAACCGCATCACCACCCTGTACTCCACCGCATCTGTCGTTGAAGAACAGCTGTGTGGCGCTGACCTGGTGGTGGGGGCGGTGTTGATCCCAGGGGCCGCGGCGCCTAAGCTGATCAGTGCTGAACTGGTGCGGCGAATGCAGCCGGGTGCGGTGCTGGTGGATGTTGCCATTGACCAGGGTGGCTGCGCCGAAACTTCACGTCCGACCACGCATGCCGATCCGACTTATGTGGTTGATGAAGTGGTGCACTACTGTGTGGCCAATATGCCTGGGGCTGTGGCACGAACCTCGACCCAAGCACTCAACAATGCCACCTTGCCGTTTGTTCTGGCCTTGGCCAATAAGGGGGCCAGGCAGGCCCTTGGCGATGATCCGCACCTGCTCAACGGTCTCAATGTCTGCGCCGGGCAGCTGACCAACGCCAGCGTGGCTGAGGCGCTGGGGTTGCCGGTGCAAGCCCTTGAGCAGGCCCTGGCCGGGCTTTGATCTGCATCAGTATGGTGCGGTTGACCGTTGGCTAAACTGAGTCCGGTTAGCCGCATCATCAGGTTGGGAGTCATGCCATGTCCGATACCACCTTGAGCCGTTTGCAACGGCTGCACGATGACTATGCCGCGCGTAGCAGTGCGCTGCGCAGGGACTTGGCTGCGCGCTACTCCAGCGATACGGCCGAACAGGCTCAGGAGCGTGAGAATGACGAGGTCATGGAAGCCTTGCTGGCCGAGTCCAGTGAACTTCAGCGCCGAGTGGCGCTAGCGATCGAGCGCTATAAGCAGGGCGAATATGGTATCTGCCAGCGTTGCGGTGAAGCCATAGCTCCGGCCCGGTTGGAAGCCTTGCCTGCGGCCGAATACTGCATCGGCTGTGCCGATCTGGCCGAGCGTCAGTGACGCTCGGCACGTAATTGTTCAAGGCGCCGATCCTTGTCCTGCCATAGTTGGTTGACCCAGTCCTGGAACTGCTGGCGAAACTGCGGATCGTTTGCATAGTCGCCCTTGAACAGCTCTGTGGGTACATCCAGGCCGCGAATATCCACCACCACCCGTTCAACCCGGCCGCTAACCAAAGCCCAGAAGCCCGGCGGCTTGCCTTCGGGATAGAGGATGGTGACATCCAGCAGTGACTTCATCTGTTCGCCCAGTGCTGCCATGACGAAGGCAATTCCACCAGACTTGGGTTTGAGCAGGTGCTGGTAGGGCGATTGCTGGGCAGCATGTTTGGTTGGAGTAAAACGGGTCCCTTCCAAGTAGTTGACCACGGTCACCGGGATCGAATGAAACTTTTCGCAGGCGCGCTTGGTGATTTCCAGATCCTTGCCGGCATCTTCCGGGTGTTTGGCCAGATGCGCCTTGCTGTAACGCTTCATGAACGGGTAATCAAGCGCCCAGAAAGCCAGTCCCAGAAAGGGCACCCAGATCAGTTCTTTTTTGAGGAAGAACTTGAAGTACGGCGTCTTGCGATTGAAAGCTTGAACCAGCGCCGGGATGTCGACCCAGGACTGGTGGTTGCTGATCACCAGATAGGAGTGGTTGCTTTCCAGCGGCGTGTCACAGCGGATATCCCAGTGGGTTGGGGTCATGAGGGCAAAGATCAGTTTGTTGAGTTCGGCCCAGGTTTCGGCGATCCACATGATCCAGCGCGAGCAGAAGCGGCGGCTGGCAGGGTGAGGCACGAGAGCCTTGATGATTCCAAGTATCAGCATTGGGCCAATGCCGATCAGGGTATTGAGCAGGATCAGCAGGCAGGTGAGTACGCCGGTCAACCAATGGGGCATGTAAAACAGTTCCTTTCTTGCGGCCGAGCTTGCAAGCATAATGATTTTTCGCCTGGGTGACAGTTGAAATGCAAGTGCATTCACCCGAACAGGGGATTGCGGCAGGTGGCGGTCACTTCTAGCCTGACATGCCGCCAACAGGAGCTGTACATGTCTTCTCTTGAGCCGACACCTGGCCCCGTGTTCGAGCTTTCCAGGCCCGTCCTGAGGCGGCGGGGCGTTGTTTGGCGCTTTCTGCTGTCCGGGCTGAGTGCCGTACTGCTGTTTCTTCCCTGGTTGTATCCGCAACTGTTCTGGTTGGCCTGGCTGGGCTGGATCCCGCTGCTGTGGGCGCTGGACGACAGCCGACCGGGGCTGGCGCTGTTGCTGGGCTGGTTCGCCGGCACGCTGTATTTCGCCGGGACCTGCTACTGGATGATCGATTTCGCCATCAATCTCAAGGGCTTGAGCTGGTTGTCCAGCATGGGGCTGGCGATGTTGTTCTGGCTGTATTCCGGGCTGCTACTGGGGTTGGCCGGCCTCTTGTATCGCTACCTGTCGCAGCAACTGCCAGCCTGGGATGTGTTGAGCTTTCCGTTGGCTTTCGTGAGCCTTACGGTACTTTACCCAGCCCTGTTCGAAACCAACTTCGCGGAAACCCAGACCGAGTTTTTGCTGGGCCTGCAAGGTGTTGCAGTGTTCGGGGCCAAGGGCATGGATCTGGCCATGCTGTTGTTTGCCGTGCTGGTTTATCGATTGTGGCGGCCGCTACCACAGTATGCCCGCCTGGCAACCCGGCTGCAGATCGGTGGCTGGAGTTTGCTGGCGGCCTGGATGCTGTACGGCGTACTGAGCCTCGACCTTTGGGATCAGCGGGTGGAAGGGTGGGAGACTCGGCGCATTGGCCTGGTGCAACCCAATGACCCGCCCAGCATCGAGATTCCACCGCCGGCACCAGGCTTTAGCCGCGAATTTCCTGAAGAAATGGCCGCCACGGCGCGCTTGCAGCAGGCCGGTGCCGAGTGGGTGGTGTGGCCGGAGGCGCGCTACAAGGGTTGGTTCGAACTGTACAGCGTCAGAGAGGCCTGGGCCCGGCAGTTGTCCGAGTGGCAGTTGCCGCTGATTTTTCATGATGTGGAACGGCGTTGGGTCAACAGTCGGCAGGTCAGTTTCAACAGCATGGTGCTGCTGGGGGCGGACGGTGAGCAGCAGGGCTTTTACCGCAAGATGCTGCGTATGCCCTTTGGCGAGTATCTGCCGGAGTTTTTTCAGTTGCCTGGCCTGCGCCATCTTTCCGAGTTTTTTCTGGGTGAGTTTCTGCGGCCGTTGCGAGCCGGGCAGAGTCACTCGGTGTTTGAGCTGGACGGCATGCGCATAGTGCCGAAGATTTGCTATGAAGCGGCCTTCCCGCGTTTTAATGCCCAGGCGGTGGGGGCCGATGGCGCCGGCAAACTGTTGCTGTTCGTTTCTCAGGACAACTGGTTTGGCGAAACTAATCAACCTTTCCAGCACCGCGCCATGTCGATCGTGCGGGCGGTGGAAAACCGTGTGCCTATGGTGCACCTGATCAATAACGGCCCTTCGGTCGCGGCATCGCCACAGGGGCGGGTAGTGGCCGGCACCGAAGCATTCACCCGGGCGGAGTTGTTGGTCGATCTGCCGTTTTCACCCGTCAGTGGCGGGAGCCTGTTCAGCCGTTATCCTTGGCTGACGGAGAGTTTTTTGCTGGCGGGGCTGGCCTTGTTGCTGCTGGCTGCCGGCCTACGCCGCTATCGTTACGGTCCGTGTGAGGCCTCTGCTTCCAACTGATGCAGAAACAACCGGGCGGTCGGCTGGCCAGCCTCGGCGGCCCGGCGAATCAGCACCAGCCCGGTTTCCAGCCGCTCGTGGTCATAGTCACGCTTGCCCAGCTCCCACAAGGCATCTGGGTTGTTGCCTTCGGCGGCCCGTTCATACCAGTGCTGAGCCAGATCCAGGTCTTCGCCGACACCCTGACCCAGGTCATAGGCTTTACCCACCTCATACTGAGCGATTGGGTCACCAGCTTCGGCAGCGCGCAGATACCACTGGAAGGCCAGAGCATGATCCATGGGCACGCCCTGACCCAGCGCGTGCATGTTGGCGACATTGAGCATGCCCTGCCGGTTGCCGGCTTCGGCCAGCGCCAGGTAGCGGCTGTAGGCCAGTTCGTAGTCGCCCATTTTATAGACGGCGTAGGCTTCGAGCGCCTGAATCATTTCACGCCCAACCCGCGCCTGATCATCTTCGGCGATTACGGGTGACGGGCCCATAAGGGCACCGCAGAGAACCAGCAGTAAATACAGGCGACGCGACATAGTGGGCTCCCGCGAGCAAGGGCAGAGTGGAATCAGCCTAGCAGGGGCAGGCAGGTGGGTCGCTAGCACCAAGGTGGGGATCGTTCGGCACTTTGGTCCTGTCAGGTTGATAAAAACATCAACATTTTCTGACTCAGGGCGTAAAATCGACGCTTTGCCGAACGACCATACGGAAGAGCACCCATGGGCCGCGCCTATCAGAACCGCAAAGAATCCATGGCCAAAACGGCCGACATGAAAACCAAGCTTTACAGCAAATACGCTCGCGAGATCTATGTCAGCGCCAAGTCTGGCGGCATCGACCCGGCGGGCAACCTGACCCTGCGAGGCCTGATCGAGCGGGCCAAGAAGGATCAGGTGCCAGCGCATGTGATCGACAAGGCCATCGACAAGGCCAAGGGCTCCGGCGGCGAGGACTTCGCACTGGCTCGTTATGAAGGGTTTGGACCGGGCAACTGCATGGTCATCGTCGACTGCCTGACCGACAACCCCAACCGAACCATTGCCGATGTACGTCACTGCTTTACCAAGACCAAGTGCAAACTGGGTACTTCGGGCAGTGTCAGCCACATGTTCGATCATTGCGCGATCTTCGCCTTCAAGGCTGATGATGAAGAGGCGGTACTGGAAGCGCTGATGATGGCGGATGTCGATGTGACCGATATCGAGAATGAAGGCGGGCAGATTACCGTCTTTACTCCCAATACCGAGTATGCCAAGGCCAAGCAGGCATTGACCGAGGCCTTGGGCGATATCGATTTCATTGTTGATGAAATTCAGTTCCTGCCGCAGACCAGCACCAAAATTGAAGGTGATGATCTGGCAATGTTCGACAAGTTCCTCGATATGCTCAACGACCTGGACGACGTGCAGAACGTTTACCACAACGCTGAGTTTTGAGGTCGGTAGCGGCCGGCCTGTAGTCCTTTTCAGAGGTTTCTCAGAGCCGGCCGCTCCGCTCCAACCGCCGCGCTACCCAGCGCCGATAGGCCCATGACAGCAGTGGCCGCAGTCCCGGCAGGGCGATCAGCCAGGCCAGTGGTCGCAGCGTGCGTACTCGTGACATCAGCACGATATAGGCATCCAGTTCCCGGTGTATGTGGCCACAGCCATCGCGCACATGCAGCTCCAACAAGGCCCGGCGTGGGTCGATGCCGAGGCTGCGCAACTCTTCATCCCGGCCAGTGATATCCAGCCAGAGCACGTCCTTGCCGGTTTTGCCGGCCAGCCATTCATAGCGTCGGCGGTCGCCCACGCAGCGCGGGCAGGCACCGTCGTAGAACACGGTCAAGGGGCCTGGGGTGGATAGCATGTGGTACCTCCCGACTCCGGCCATGTCTGAAGTATAGGCCGGGTCGGGAGGGGGGGCTCAGTCGTGGTAGTCGCGGAAGTGCACCGACACCGAGCGCACCTGGCTGGAAGGCCAGTTAGGTACGTTGATCTGCTGTTGACTGCCGGTACCCCGGCGTGAGATCAACTCAATGGCGATTACATCATCCGGCTCGGCCGCCGCCGGCAGGAACAGGTCCAGACCAGACATGAACGGAATGGCGTGGAAGACCGGGTCGGCAAAACCCAGGTTGCTTACGCCATCGCTGTTGCGGTCATGCAGGAAGATGTTACTCAGGCGCTGGAGCAGCGGTCCGGTCTGGGCAGTGATCACGTTGGTGCCATTGACTCGCAGCACATCGTTGCGCTCACCCTGATCCCCCCAGAGTTCCATGTCACGACTGATGCTCAGGTTGGTGTGGTTCGGGCTGCGGTGCAGCAGAGCGCCGACTCCGGTTCCTGGCGCTGAGGTGTTCAGCCGAATCTGGTGGTTATCCTGCAGGTAAGGCTCGCGGTAGAAGTAGTGGTCAGCATTGGCGACTCCGGGGCGACGCAGTACGAATTCATAGCTGCCACCCTTGTTGATCCGCATAGGGCCCCAGTGACCATCCTCGCTGATCGGCTGGCTGTGATCAGGCTGACTGCCCAGGGGGCGTCCGGTGGCGGGGTCGACCTCGCTGATTTCCAGCACGGTACCTACTGCTCCGACATTGGCCGGGAAGATGTTGGCCCGTCCGGAAATCCATACATGATCACCGTCAGCTTCGGGAATCCGTGTTGTCGCTGGGGCGTTGTCAGCATTGAAGAACCGATACATCCGGGCGAAGGAGTCGGCTGCTGTGGCCACCTCGATATGACCGACCGGGTCCTCCACACTGGGGTAGACGTTTTCGGCACCGACCACTTCACGATCGACATACTGTCCCCAGAGTACCAGGGTCGGAACACCTCCGGGCGGGCTGTCGCCTTCACGACCATCCAGGTTGACATAGCGGTGCACCTTGGCGGCGCGCTCCGGATCGCTGAGGTAGATACGGCTGACTTCGGTACCCATTGAATGGCCCATCAGGTTGACCTGATCGGCACCGGTGCTGAGCAGCAGGGCATCAATGGCAGCGTCGAGCTGAACCGTGGTCTGGACGAAGTCCGGCGGGCTGGTGTTGTACTCGTAGGTTGCCAGATAGCTGCGTGGATAGCCGTTGGCGATGAAGCGTTGGGCCTGTGACTCGAACTGTGAGGCAGAGCCAGCGCCACCATGGACGAACAGGACCGGGCGTTTGTCCAGAGTCAGATCACCGTTCTGCACAGCCAGCGAGTCCTGGAGGTGTTGCCAGGCCTGATTTGCCGAGCGCAGTCCCCGGTTTTTACTTTGTGCGTTCTCGGCGAAAACGGCGGCATCGTTGAGTTGGGCCAGCAGCCCGTCGTTGGCGCTCATCAGCGTTTCGAAGGCGGCGGTGTCGGCGAAGTCCAGGTGAAAGCCGGGAGTGCTTTCTGCGTAAGCCTCGATGACCTCAATCAGTGCTGTGCTGAGCTGGATACCGTTGCTGAGGTTACCATCGGCATCCAGGCTCTGCAGGAATCGGGACAGGTTGAGTACCGCAGGATCAGAGCTGTCCGCAGCATCTTCGACCAGCTCCAGTGGTGTCAGAACCGCCTGACCCGGAGCGGTGCCCAGGTCGATTCCGCCAATGCTGAAACGAACGGTTTCCCCGCTCTGATAGCGGAAGTTGCCCTGCTCGTCGGTTGTTCCGTTCTGAGTAGCGGTTTCATAGCTCAGACCGGTTACCGGACTGTCGATGAATACGCCCTGATGGACGGTGGCGCTGCGGTTGCTGGAACCCGAGCTGGAAAGGCAGCCGCTACCGATGACGGCCGTCAGACCCAGCAGGGGGAAAGCCCAGTAACGTCGAATGACGGCGGGCTGGGGGAACGTTTTCATGCATGACCTCATTGTTTTTAGAGTTTGTGCTGATCGAACGGCCATGAGCCGCCTGAATCATATGGCATGAGTGTATTGCTGTGAGGCAATTTTTCTATATAGCCCAAATAGGTTATCCGCGGCGGGGTTTTCACGTCAATAAAAAACGAATGTTCATTCAATATTAAGGCGGGCTATTCTGCGCTGGTGGCAGTAACTGGTTGGCGGGACAACTGCCAGAAGCTTGATGGGGAGCGGCAGGCGCCATAGATGAACGGCGGACGCTGGGTGGGTAGGCTATAGATCAGGTCGGTGAACCACAGGCAATGGCTTGCACTGCTGTCGGGCTGGTGGTAGCGAGCTGGCGCGCTGAAGAACTGCCGAACATCCTGCAGCATCTCGCTGTGCCAGAGCTGAAGGGCAGTTTCGCCATCCCCTTGCGGGCTGTCAAAGCGCGGGTGGAATTGCCAGATCAGGGCAGAGTGAGGCTGGTAGGCCTGGGCTGTGGAGCGCAGCCAGGGGTGGGGCCAGTAGTCGGCCAGGCGCGACCTGCTGTCACCGAGTCTGAGATGCGCCTGCCAGTGGCCGTGTGTACCGCTGACCAGCAGTTTCCAGTTGCGTGGCGAGAATGGCTGAGGCCAGACGCTGACTTGAGCGGCCTCTGCCTGCTGCTGAGCGAATGCCTGGGCCAGCTCCAGCGCCTGCTGCTTGTACTGTATGCTCCAGATAAGCCACAGCACCAACGGGGCGGCGCCCAGCCAGCCGGCATGTGGCCAGCGCCAGCACAGTAGCAGTGCGGTCAGGGCCAGGGCGGAAAACCAGGGATCGATAACAAAGATCCAGGCCAGCGAGGTGCGCCAATCGCTCAATGGCCAGAAGAGTTGCAGATCCCAGGCGGTGATCAGGTCGGCAGCGATATGCAGCCCCAGTCCCAGAGCGCAACCCAGATACAGCAGCCATCCATTCTGCTTGCGGCCTCCCAGCAGATACAGTGTCACGCTGAGCAGCAAGGCCCAGAGCGGCAGCATGAGTAGCGAGTGGGTAAAGCTGCGGTGCCAATAGGCGTGAAACTGTAGCGGATCAAGCAAAAACCATAAGTAATCGATGTCTGGGAACAACCCACCCAGGGCGCCTGCGGCCAGGCTCCAGCGTCGTGGCAGGCGCTGTGCGATGAGCGTGCGTGCGCCCAGTGCTCCGATCACCGCATGGGTCAGGGTATCCACTACAGCCAGAGCCCAAAGCCGCTCCCGGCGAGCAGTTTGCGATGCAGGAAATCGCGGGTGTCCTGCTGATCGCAGGAGTCGTCGCGTAGCCAGTGAATGAAAGTAGCAATGAACAGCGTACTCAAGGCAATTTCCTGGCCAATGCGGTGTGCATGACTTGCCTCCAGCGCCGCCGCTTCACGGAACCATTGCACAGTCCGGCTGATTCTCAGCACGCCCGCTGCCTGCAAATGAATGTGCCCGGGTTCTAGCTTGTACAGCAGCATCTGACCAGTCAGTTCCCGGTAGCCAGCCATCGCATCCAGCCAACAGAGTATTACCTGCTCGATCCGCTCCATGGCCGGCAGTGCCGCCCATTCCGGATTGGGCACCTTGGCCAGCAGCGTCTGGTCGGCACGGTCGAACCAGGCTTCGACCAGATCGTCCTTTTGCGGGAAGTGCTGATAGATATCAGCCAGGGGGATGGCCAGGGCCTGGGCGATGTCGTTGAGTGTCAGCTTTTCCCAGCCGCACTGGTTGGCCAGCGTCAGCGCCTGGTCGAGAATCTGCTGCTTGGAAACCATGGCGAGCACCTCGGGACGGTCTATCCCAACAGTATAGGCGGCTGGTCGTGGGCCGCTGATGAGGAAGGCCTCGGGGTGCATGTCGCAGGGTGTCGGGCCATAATGGCCGCGGAACTTTTGGGGAGTTGTCAGTATGTTTGAGATTCAGCGGTTAGATCCGGAAAACTACCGTCAGCAGACGCGGCGCAGCAGCCTGATTCTGATTGTGATATTCGCCACGCTGGCGATGCTGCTGGCCAGCCTGTCGGTTCAGTTGTTCGGCGAGCCGGGTGGTAACAATTTTCGCTGGAACCTGGCCGGCATCCTGGCCGGGCTGGCACTGACCGTCATACTGGTGCGTGGCTACCTGTGCCGGCAACCCTGGATGGCGGCCGCTGTATATGGCTGGCGCCTCAAGCGCAACCTGATGCGTATTACCAACGCTATGCATCTGCTCAAGGCTGGGGTGGAACGGGACAACCCGCAGGCTATGAAGCTGTTGCGTTTCTACCATCTGGGGTTGGAGGAGATGCACCGCCTGGAAGGTAATACTGAAGGTCTGAGCCAGATGGTGCGGGAAATGGATCAGCACCGGGAACGGATGGAGAAGCAGGGGCTGGAGGTTGATTTGTGTCGGCTGGACGAAGCCTGGATGGACGCGGTGAAAAACGATGTTAGGGAATGACTGGGTGAGCTCGTTCGGGCGCCAGCAGCACAATGGCGCGACGCTCGCCTAGGTTGACCGGCGGCTCGAAGACCTCGGCATAATGCTCGCGGGCCAGGCGTCGGATGAGTCCGCTTCTGGCAGCTTCGCTCAAGGCTGTAAGTAGTAGTTGGTGCAGCTCGGGCTCTGCGGGCGAGACGTAGAGAATATGGTCCTGTTCATACACCAGGACCAGATGCTGTTCAACGGCCAGGTCCGGGTGGGTTGGCCATTCAGCGGCGATTTCGTAGGCGGCACGGGGAAGATAGTCGATGCCCCGCGCCTGCGAGGCCACCATGCGGTACAGGCGGCGCCAGTCGCCGTCCAAGGGCTGCACGGCCAGGCCGTTGGCTTCCCAGATCAGACGATCAGCCCAGGCTTGGCCCATCCCGGCTACCTTGTTCAGTCGAACGAAGTCTTCCAGGCTGTGAACGTTGTCGTAAGCAGCCTGGGTGCCCTGCGGAATAAACAGGATGCGCTGATTGACCAGGTTGTCGGTCATGCCTATGGCGATGGGCAGCAAGCGCCGATCACGTTCTTCAGTACGACCCAGAATGGCGGCGCTCAAGGTGCCGTTTTCCAGCATGTATTCCAGGCGGGTCATCGGCAGATTGCCGGCTGCCCTGTGGACGTCAGTAGCAACCCCTTGGGCCCGCAATGCGTGGGAAAGTACGGCCGCGGTGTAGCCGAACGACTCAGGTGTGCCGGCCAGGCGCAGGGTGAGAGACTGTTCGTGGTCTGAAATAGCCGATCCGGAAAAACTCAGGAGCGCCGTCAGGCAGCAGAAGTACAGCCACCCATATAGCGGTGATGCATGACAGCTGGTCATGGTGCTAACCAGCCTTGATGCTGGGCTGCTGTTCGGGTGGGCTGAACATTCCCCAGCGATACAAGTACTCGACGGCGGTCTGAATGTTCGTCATTGCGTCCTTTCGATCCCTGAACTTTGTTTCGCGAGCAAGAGTATCAGTTATGGCGGCGGTTGGGGATGGACCACCCATTCGGGTTCCTCGAACTCGCCAATCAGGCGAATTTCACAGAATCTGGCTGCTTCACGAATGATTGCCGCGACCTGGGGATTGTGCTGTGACTCCATGGCATCACGGCTGGCTTTGCTGTCCCAGTGGGCGATGGCGATCAGTGTGCCGGGGTCGCCTAGCTTGCGGTGCAATTCTGTCCCCAGGGCACCGGGTGCCTGCTGAATCAATTCGCTGGCGCGCACCCAGGCCTGGGCGTAGTCCTCGGCGCGGCAGCCTGGTTTGATGTGTACTTCGAAGATGTATTTCATTGCAGGCTCCTGACGCGGCTTTTTGCGTTAGCCTAGACCAAAGGCCGCAGGTACGACTGATCCGGATTCCAAGCTGCAGGTCCGAAAACCGCTAGCAGGGGGCGTCGGGCTGGCTAGAATGGGGGCATGAAACTCTCTCCAGCGACCTGTTATCAGGCGGTTCAGGCCCGGGATGTCCGTTATGACGGGCGCTTCTTCACCTGTGTGAAAAGTACCGGGGTGTACTGCCGACCGATTTGCCCGGCCCGCACGCCGCGGCTGGAAAATTGCCTGTTCGTCACCAGTGCAGCGGCGGCGCAGGAGGCGGGGTTTCGCCCTTGTCTGCGTTGCCGCCCGGAAAGCTCGCCGTCATCGGCGGCCTGGGCTGGCACCTCGGCGGTAGTATCTCGGGCACTGGCCCTGATCGAAGCAGGCGCTTTGGATGAAGCCAGCGTTGAGGCATTAGCTGAGCGGCTGGGGTTGGGCGGGCGGCATCTGCGCCGGCTGTTCGTGCGCCATCTGGGCGCATCTCCGGTCGCCGTGGCTCAGACCCGGCGGGTGTTGCTGGCCAAGCAACTGATCCACCAAACCCGCCTGCCGATGACGTCAGTGGCCCTGGCCAGTGGTTTTGGCAGCGTGCGGCGTTTCAACGAGACCTTCCAGCGTTTATATATGCACCCACCTGGGAGCTTGCGGCAACAGGCCGAAGAGTCCGGGCAGTGGTCCGAGTTGTCGTTGCTGCTGGCCTATAGGCCGCCCTATGACTGGCAGGCCATGCTGGTTTTTTTGCGACAACGAGCGTTGCCAGGGGTTGAGCTGGTCGATGCGGACAGTTATCAGCGCAGCATCAGAGTTGGCCGCGAATATGGCTGGGTCCGGGTCAGGCAGGAGCCTGGGGCTCACGCCTTGCGAGCACATATCTGTGTGTCCGGGCTACAGGTACTGCCGCAGGTGATTGACCGTCTGCGCTGTCTGTTTGACCTCAAGGCCGATCCGCAGGTGATTCGTCAGACCCTGGCGGCTGATCCGGGCCTGGCAGGGCTGCTCGACAAGCGCCCGGGATTGCGCTTGCCTGGCGGTTGGGAGCCTTTCGAGGTCGCGGTGCGTGCAGTGCTGGGCCAGCAGGTTACGGTCGGGGCCGGCGTCAGGCTCGCCCAGAATCTGGTCGAAAGGTTGGCTGAGCCGGTGCCGGAGGCTTTGCGTCGGCCCGGGATAACGCGGTTTTTTCCTGAACCGGCGGCTTTCGTAGCGCCGGCGCTGAACGGCTTGGGTATGCCCGGCGCACGACTGGCGACATTGCTGCATCTGGCTGAGACCTTTGTCCGTGAGCCTGAATGGTTTGCCCGTCAGGCGGACTTGGAGAGCACCCTTGAGCGCTGGCGGGCGATACCGGGAATTGGCGACTGGACTGCCCAGTATATTGCCATGCGGGCCCTGCAGGAGACCGATGCCATTCCAGCCTCTGATGTTGCCTTGCAGCGGGTGCTTGGTCAGTCCGGACAACGTCCCGGGGTGCGTCAGGTGCTGGCCCGGGCCGAGGCCTGGCGCCCGTGGCGGGCCTATGCATTGATGCATTTGTGGCAGGCTGACGCCGATGGCGACGCACTGCCCCTAACCGAGGATGATCGACATGCAACTGTGGCTTGAGCGTTTTGACTCTGCGCTGGGTGAGCTGCAACTGGTCTGCGATGACCAGGGGCGACTGCGGGCGCTGGATTTTGAAGACTACCGCGAGCGGATGGAGCGTCTGCTGCGTCTGCACTACCGGGTTTACCGGCTTGACCCGGGACCTGCTCCAGACCACGTAAAGCAGGCCTTGCGCGCCTATTTTTCCGGTGAGCTGGAGGCGCTCGATGACATTGTGGTAGCCACTGGTGGCACGGCTTTTCAACTGCGGGTGTGGCAGGCGCTGCGCAGCATTCCGGCGGGGCGTACCTGTAGCTACGCTGATTTGGCGCGGCTGATTGGCCAGCCTGGTGCCAGCCGGGCGGTAGGTATGGCCAATGGCGCCAATCCGGTTGCACTGGTTGTGCCCTGTCACCGTGTCATCGGGGCCAACGGGGCGTTGACCGGGTACGGCGGTGGGCTGTGGCGCAAACGCTGGTTGCTGGAGCATGAGAGTGAGCAGCAACGGCTGATGGGAAGTTAGGGGAACACTGATTAATTGTACGCAAGCCGATTAGACCGGTTGTCGCTGACCTGTTCTGGACTGTCGATGCCCAGGACGGGCATCGTCAAGCCCCCATGGATGGGTTCACGGCGTGTCCAGAACAGGTCAGCGACAACTGGGCAGGCATTGGACTGATTTAATCAGTGTTTCCTTAGCGGGCAAAAAAGAACCCCCGCCAGGGCGGGGGTTCCGGGTCACTCAGCGGTTACAGGCCGAACTTGGCCTTGAACTCGCGACGACGGCGGTGCAGGACCGGCTCGGTGTAGCCGTTGGGCTGCTTGCAGCCCTCGATGCACAGCTCGATAGCGGCCTGGAAGGCGACGCTGTCGTCGAAGTTCGGCGCCATTGGCTTGTAGGCCGGATCGCTGGCATTCTGGCGGTCCACCACCGAGGCCATGCGCTTCATGGTTTCCATCACCTGTTCTTCGCTGCAGATACCATGGCGCAGCCAGTTGGCGATGTGCTGGCTGGAGATGCGCAGGGTGGCGCGGTCTTCCATCAGGCCCACATCGTTGATGTCCGGCACCTTGGAGCAGCCGACGCCCTGATCGATCCAGCGTACCACGTAGCCAAGGATGCCCTGGGCGTTGTTGTCCAGCTCCTGCTGGATTTCCTCGGCCGACCAGTTGGTGTTCTCGGCCAGCGGGATGCTCAGGATGTCGTCAACCGAGGCTGGGGTGCGCTTGGCCAGCTCGGCCTGGCGCTCGGCGACATTGACCTTGTGGTAGTGCAGGGCGTGCAGGGTGGCGGCGGTCGGCGAGGGTACCCAAGCGGTGTTGGCGCCAGCCAGCGGGTGACCGATCTTCTGCTCAAGCATGGCGGCCATCAGGTCCGGCATGGCCCACATGCCCTTGCCGATCTGGGCGCGGCCCTTGAGGCCGGTGGCCAGACCGATGTCGACGTTGTTGTTCTCGTAGGCACCGATCCACTTGGCGCCCTTGATATCGCCCTTGCGAATGAAAGCGCCAGCTTCCATCGAGGTGTGGATTTCGTCACCGGTACGGTCAAGGAAACCGGTGTTGATGAACACTACGCGCTCGCTGGCGGCCTTGATACAGGCTTTCAGGTTGACGGTAGTTCGACGCTCTTCATCCATGATGCCGACTTTGAGGGTGTTGCGGGTCATACCCAGCATGTCCTCGACGCGACCGAACAGCTCGTTGGTGAAGGCGACTTCTTCCGGGCCATGCATCTTCGGCTTGACGATGTACACCGAACCGCAACGGGTGTTGCGGCGGCTGGTGTTGCCATTCAGGTTGTGCAGGGCGATCAGGCTGGTGACCGCGCCGTCCATAATGCCTTCGGGCACTTCGTTGCCGTCCTTGTCGAGGATCGCTTCGTTGGTCATCAGGTGACCGACGTTACGGACGAACAGCATGGAGCGACCGTGCAAAGTCAGGGTCGAACCGTCGATCGCGGTGTATTCGCGATCCGGATTCATGGTCCGGGTAAAGGTGCTGCCACCCTTGCTGACGCTTTCCGCCAGATCACCCTTCATCAGGCCCAGCCAGTTGCTGTAGACCACGGTCTTGTCGTCGGCATCGACTGCGGCGACAGAGTCTTCACAGTCCATGATGGTGGTCAGCGCCGACTCCATCAGTACGTCCTTGACCCCGGCGGCATCGGTCTGGCCGATCGGGCTGCTCGGGTCGATCTGGATTTCGAAGTGCAGGCCGTTGTTCTTCAGCAGTACGCCCTGTGGCTCGGCCGGGTTGCCGGCGTAGCCGACCAGCTTGCCGGGCTCTTGCAGGCCGGTTTGGCTGCCATCCTTGAGGCTGACCAGCAGTTGGCCGTCCTGAATGACGTAGGCCGTGGCATCGACATGGGAACCTTTTGCCAGCGGTGCTGCCTCATCGAGGAAGGCGCGAGCGAAGGCAATGACCTTGGCGCCGCGAATTTCGTTGTAACCCGGGCCCTTGGTAGCACCGCCTTCTTCGGAAATGGCGTCGGTGCCATACAGCGCATCGTACAGTGAGCCCCAGCGCGCGTTGGCGGCGTTCAGGGCGAAGCGTGCGTTCATTACCGGTACTACCAGCTGCGGGCCAGCCAGGGTGGCGATTTCTTCGTCGACATTCTGGGTGGTGGCCTGGAAGTCGGCCGGTTCCGGCAGCAGGTAACCGATTTCCTGCAGGAAGGCTTTGTATTCGGCGTGGTTGTGTGCCTGACCGGCGCGGGCCTGATGCCAGGCATCGATCTTGGCTTGCAGTTCGTCGCGCTTGGCCAGCAGGGCCTTGTTCTTCGGTGCCAGGTCGTTGATCAGCGCTTCGAAACCAGTCCAGAAGGTCTGAGCGTCTACACCGCTGCCAGGAATGGCTTGCTCGTTGATGAAGTCGTGAAGCACCTTGGCAACCTGCAAGCTGCCGACTTGGACGCGTTGAGTCATGGAAAACCCTCACTGTGAAGACAAGTCCCGGAGGCTACTGCAACCGGACGTAGTTTTTAGAGACGCAGCATGTTACACGATGATTGGTTGCAAATCATGCGTGAAGCGTGGAATTCTGTGCCTGCACGGCTCAATCCTGCGGTTTTCGCGGAAGTAGCCAAGGCACCCAGTTTGGAGAGGCATGAATAACGAATTCATTGACCGCCTGGTCACCCAGTTACCGGACTTCGAGCCGGCTCGTCCGCTCGACGAGACGGCGCTGCGCTATGCCGGTTACTACGGCATTGATTTCACTCCGGTGGCCAGCCAGCACCTGGGGCGGGTACGGATCGATGGCTTCGATCTGGCCATGCAGGTCTGGAAGCCGAGCAAACCGCGCGGCAGCCTGCTGATTCTGCATGGCTACTATGACCATATGGGGTTGTACAAACATCTGATCCGTTGGGCTCTGCGCCATGACCTGGCGGTGCTGGCGCTCGATTTGCCCGGGCACGGTCTGTCCAGTGGTGAGCGGGCCAGTATCGATTGCTTCCTCAGCTATCAGCGGGCCCTGGATGCCCTGCTGGAACAGGCGGCGCTGTGGCAACTGCCGGCGCCCTGGCACTTGCTTGGACAGAGTACCGGTGGGGCGATCCTGATTGACCGGTTGTTGCATGGCCCTGTGCCGGAACAATTGGGGCAGTCGGTGCTGATGGCGCCGCTGGTACGCCCGCGGCAGTGGGTGGTGTCTCAGATGGGGTTGCGGCTGTTTGGTGGCTTTGTGCAGCGTCTTGGGCGAAAATTCACCGAAAACTCCAACGATCAGGACTTTCTTACCTTTATTCGCGAGAACGATCCGCTGCAGCCGCTGGTGCTGCCGGTGGCCTGGGTGCAGGCGCTGGAGAAGTGGATCCCGCGTATCGAGGCTGCACTGCCGACCGAGCATTCACCGTTGATCGTTCAGGGGCAGGCTGACGGCACGGTTGACTGGCAGCACAATATTCGGGTTCTGGAGAGCAAGTTCCGTACCCCTGAGCTGTTCTATCTGCCCAAGGCGCGTCATCATCTCGCCAATGAGCGTGAGTCCTATCGCAAGCAGTACCTGGGCTGGCTCGAACAGAAGTTGGGGCTGGCCCCCTGACAAGAGCTGCTAATGCAGGCAGTTTTTCAGGGGCTCCCTGGCCGGCCGCAGGCGGCTGGCCAGGGTTGCGTTCAGGGGTTCAGCGCATCGCGCACGGCTACTTCCACGGCCCGATAGAACTGGCGGCCAGCGTTTGACTCGCTCCAACTGGCATATTGCCCCAGCTCGGCATCACTCAGGTCGCGATAGACATAGGCCAGGGTCTCGGTGAGGTTGGGCTGCATCTGGCTGCGCAGACCCTCGCGGCGACTGTTGACCAGCCCGTCAGGGATCTGCATCAGGCCGCCGAGAAAGTCGTTGGCGCTTTGGGTCGCCAGGTTTGCCAGTGCCATTGATACTTCCACTCCCAGGTCCAGCGCCGGCAGGCTGTCACCCAGCCGGCCAAGCAGCGCCTGACGCTCGGGGCTCAGGGTTTGCGGTGGCAGGCCGGCCTGCATCGCTGCGACATTGGCCGGTGCTGTAGCGCTGGTTTCCAGTTGTACCACTTTGCGTCCCAGGGTGCTCTGGTAGAAGCCCAGGGCCTGCTGGTGGGTATTGGGGTCCAGGCTGACCGCCAGGCGACCCTGGGCGCGGTCATGCATGGCGTTCGGCTCGAAACGCTGATTGCTTTGCCGGACCAGGGTCTGGTAGACGTTGGCAGGCAACTGGTTGGCATAGCGCTGCTGAGCCTTTTGCAGGGCCTGTTGAAAATGCTCCTGATGCTGGTGCATGCCGGAGACCTGATACAGCTCGGCGGTGTTGGCCTGCAGGTTCAGGCTGACCAGCAGCAGGGCGCTGCTCAGGAGTGGGGCGCAAAAACGGTGGAACAGGCGCGAGTGCATGATAAAGGGTAATCTCCGGTCGTTGGTCGGGCGGTGAGTGTCGGGGGTGGCGGGCACTTTTGTCGAGTGCGGGCAAGCGAGTACAATGCTTTCGGCCCGTTCTGGGTCGTACCGCAGACCTGTCCCCCTGGTCTGTACCGCAGGTTCCTGTTTGAGTGTATGGATCATGTCCGAGTTCCCCGCCGTCCTGACTGACGGCTTTACTGCTGTGGCTGAAGATCTTGCCGTGCGCGGCTGGTCGGTGCAGGAGCAACTGTTGCCAGTGGAACTGACTGCCGGCCTTGAACAGCTGTGCCGCCAGTTGTGGCGCAGCGATGACCTCAGTCCTGCCGCCATCGGGCGTGGCGCCGAGGAGCAGGTGGTGCCGGAAATTCGTGGTGACTACACTCGCTGGCTCGACGATTGCCCGCCGCATCCGGCCAGTGAGGATTTTCTCGGGTTGATGGACAGCCTGCGTGCAGTACTCAACCGCAGTCTGTTTCTTGGTCTGGATACCTTCGAAACCCACTTCGCGCTGTACCCGCCGGGCGCCGGCTACCGCAAGCATCTGGACAGGTTTCAGGACAGTCCGCTGCGCAGCGTCTCGGTAGTGACCTACCTGAATCGTGACTGGCAGCCGGGCGACGGCGGCGAGCTGCGCCTGCATCTGGATGAAGGGGCGCGGGACGTGGCGCCACGTGCCGGCACTGTCGTGGTGTTTCTCAGTGATCGTATTCTGCACGAGGTCTTGCCGGCCAATCGTGAGCGGGCCAGCCTGACCGGCTGGTTCCGCCGCCGACCGGATAATCCGCTGTTACGCTAAAAGGCTGTTTGGCATAGGCTGTCAGGCAGGGAGTATTACTCTGGGGTAAGCATGGAAAAGATTCTGGTCAGTCGTTGCCTGTTGGGTCATCCAGTGCGCTATGACGGTGGGTCCCATGGCCCATTTGGCTGGCTGCAGCGCTGGCAGGCCGAAGGGCGGGTTGTGGCCTTGTGTCCGGAAGTGGCAGGCGGTTTGCCGACGCCGCGGCCAGCGGCGGAGATTCCCGGCGGCCAGGGCGCCGAGGTTCTGGCCGGAAGGGTCCCGGTGAGCACCATCGATGGCAGCGATGTTACCGCTGCATTCGTGCGCGGTGCCGGGCTTGCTCTGCAACTGGTGGCGGCCGAGGGTATCCGCTATGCGGTGCTCAAGGCCCGCAGCCCGTCCTGCGGCAATCATGAAAACTATGACGGCAGCTTTTCCGGACGCAAGGTCAAGGGCGAAGGGGTAACCGCCGCAGCCCTGCGCCAGGCCGGGGTTCGGGTATTCAACGAAGATCAGCTCTAGGCTCTGGCGGCGCTGCTGCAGCAAGCCGAGGATTGAGGCTCAGGCGGTCAGGTGCTGGCGCAGTTTGCCTAAACGGCTCAGCAGGCTACCTACTCGACTTTGTTCCTCAGCCAGCTTGGGCGCTTCCGCAGCCCGGTCCAGCGCCCGTAGCGGCTGTCGTTGCCAGCTTCTGGCCTGATCCGCTGCCGTGCGGATGGCGCGCTCGAACATCCCGCGCCGCAGTGGCTTGGGCAGATAACGGAAGATCTGCGCCTGATTGATCAGCTTGAGCAGTACCTGGGTATCCTGGAACGGCGTGACGATGATGCTCAATAGCCGGGGATGTGCCTGGGCCAGACTCATCAGCAGCGGCCGCAGGTCTTCGCCGTCAAGCTGAATGTCACTGACCAGAATGTCCAGTGGCTGGTCATTGAGTGTTTGCAGTGCCTCGCTCAGGCTGTGAGCCTGATGTAACTGGATACCGCAGGCTTGGCACAGTTCGACGGTCTGGCTCTGAGTCTGGGAGTCGGTATCAAGCAATAACAGGGCTGGCTGGCGAGTGTTCGGCACGTTGCTGCGTTGTTCATCCAGAAAGGCGCTGGCGCGGCGTTCATGGATCAGTTGTGCGGCTTGTTGCAGGGTTTCAGCCATACCCTGTGGATCCCAGGGTTTGGTCAGGTAGCGAAAGATGCCGCCGCTGTTGAGCGCTTCGACTGCCGCTTGCAGATCAGAATAGCCGGTCAGCAGGATGCGCAGGGTCTGGGGATGGCGTTCCTGCACCTGAGCCAGCAGTTGGCTGCCGCTCATTTGCGGCATGCGCTGGTCGCTGACGATGATGTCCACCGGCTCATGCTGCAGTCGTTGCAGGACTCGCACTGGGTTGGATTCGGTGATCACCTCGAACTGGCGGCGAAATTGCAGGGCCAGGCTGCGCAGGATGCGTTCCTCATCGTCGACGAACAGGATCCGGATCGGTTCGGTCATCTCAGGCACTCCGTTGCAGGACCTGTGGCTGGGTCAGGGGTAGGCTGATGACGAACCGGGTGCCACGCCCCGGTTCGGACACAAAGCGGATCTGGCCGGCATGGTCACGAATAATCTGATAGCTGATCGACAGCCCCAGACCAGTGCCCTGGCCAACACTCTTGGTGGTGAAAAACGGGTCGAAAATACGGTTTTGCAGCTCTTTGGGGATACCCTTGCCGTTGTCCTGAATCGACAGGTAGATCCGGTCATGTTCGGTCCAGCTGCGAATTAGGATCTGGCCGGGTTGGTCCATGGCCTGTGCTGCATTGGTCAGCAGGTTTAGCAAGACCTGGTTGATCTGCGAAGGTGTGCAGGTGATCGGCGGGAGTTCACCGAGCCGGGTGATGACCTCCGCCTTGTCCTTGATTGCATTGCGGGCAATCAGCAGGGCGCTGCGTACGCAGTCGTTGATATCGATGGCTTCACTCATGGCCCGGTCCAGGCGAGCGAAGTCCTTGAGGCTGACCGCCAGCTCGGCGATCTGAGCAAGTCCGAACAGGGTGTCTTCCAGCAGAGGGTTCAGGTCGTCGGCCAATTGTTCGGGGGCGGCCAGCTCAGCCGCCTGGCGAGTCTGCTCGAACAGTTGCGCCAGTTCCGCCTCGCTGTGCTGAGGGTCATCCAGAGCCTGCATCAGTTGGGCCTGGGTCTGGGCCAGCGCCAGAACCGGCTGTACCAGGCTGGCGAGCAGCTGCACATTGTTTTTGACGTAGCCTAGCGGGGTGTTCAGTTCGTGGGCGACCCCGGCGACCATCTGCCCCAGCGAAGCCATCTTTTCTGACTGCACCAGATGACTTTGGGACTCCTTGAGTTGCTTCAGTGCCCGGCGCAGGGCCTGGTTGCGCTGGTCGATACGGACCTCCATGGCGCGTAGCAGGTCCATTACCGTGCCAAGGCCGGCATAGCGCCCGTGCGCGTCGGTCAGGATGAAGTCTTCGGTGATCGGATATTGCAATTGGCCGGTAATAATCCGTGCAGCCTGGTCCAGCGGCGTATCCAGGTCCACGATCAGTGACTGCCGGTTGGTCGCCTCAAGGATTGAATGTCGGCCCCAGAGGTCACGGCCAAAGCGTTGCATGAAAATGTCCTGCAGCCGGTAGCGACTGACAAGGCCCAGCGGTCGATTGCGCTCATCGACCACCGGTAGCGATAGAAAGCCCTTGTAGCCGGGTTCTAGCAGGCGATCGGCGACATCATTGATAGTCAGGCTGGCGCTGAGCGGTTCGACCGCCTTGCGCAGGCCGGCAAGGGTGGTTTGGCTGGACATGGTTGACGCTTGGCAATGATCAGTACAGTCATTTAACCAGCGCCAGGTTTCCAATAGATGACAGCAAAACGCCGCCAGACTCCCTAAGGTGTGGCGGCGCTGCTCAAGGTAACCTCTGGAAAACTACCTGCGTTGGCAATACTGCGTTAAAAACAGCCTCAAAATGCTCATTTACACCACGTAAACTCCGCTTTTTCGGCTGCTTTTGCCTTGTCTTGCCTGCCTCGCCTACGTTTTTCAGAGGTTCCCAAGGCCGGCGCGCGTGAGCGCGCGGCGGGATCAGAACAGTACGCGGCAGCGGATGGTGCCTTTGACGTGCTGCAGCTTCTCCTGGGCCAGATCGGAGTACTCGGCGTCGACGTCGATCACTACGTAGCCGACCTTTTCGTTGGTCTGCAGGAACTGACCGCAGATGTTGATGCCGTTTTCGGCGAACACCTGGTTGATCTCGCTCATCACGCCCGGCACGTTCTGGTGAATGTGCAGCAGGCGATGCTTGCCCGGGTGCGACGGCAGCGCGACTTCGGGGAAGTTGACCGAAGTGATCGAAGTACCGTTGTCGCTGTAGCGCACCAGCTTTTCCGCCACCTCCAGACCGATGTTGGCCTGGGCCTCCATGGTCGAGCCACCAATGTGCGGGGTCAGGATGCAATTGTCGAACTCACGCAGCGGGCTGATGAACTCGTCGTCGTTGGAGCGCGGTTCGACCGGGAAGACGTCGATCGCCGCGCCGGCCAGATGCTTGTCCTTCAGGGCTGCGGCCAGAGCGTCGATATCGACCACGGTGCCGCGGGCGGCGTTGATCAGAATGCCGCCCTTTTTCATCGCGCGGATTTCCTTCTCGCCCATCATCCACTTGGTCGCGGCAGTTTCCGGCACATGCAGCGAGACAATGTCGGCCTGGTTCAGCAGTTCGGTCAGCGAGCCAACCTGACTGGCGTTGCCCAGCGGCAGCTTGGTGACCACATCATAGAAGATCACTTGCATGCCCAGGCCTTCGGCCAGCACTGACAGCTGGGTGCCGATCGAGCCGTAGCCGATAATGCCAAGCTTTTTGCCGCGGATTTCGAACGAGCCGTTGGCGCTCTTGATCCAGCCGCCACGGTGGCAGGAGGCGTTCTTCTCGGGAATGCCGCGCAGCAACAGAATGGCCTCAGCCAGCACCAGTTCGGCCACCGAGCGGGTGTTGGAGTAGGGTGCATTGAACACCGCGATACCGCGTACCATGGCTGCGGTCAGGTCAACCTGGTTGGTGCCGATGCAGAAGCAGCCAACTGCTACCAGCTTGTGGGCGTGGGCGAAGATTTCTTCGGTCAGTTGGGTACGCGAACGGATGCCGATGAAATGGGCGTCGGCAATGGCTTCCTTGAGTTGCTCGTCCGGCAGCGAACTGGTGTGGTACTCGATATTGGTGTAACCGGCTGCCTTCAGAGTATCGACGGCAGTCTGGTGTACGCCCTCGAGGAGCAGAAACTTGATTTTGCTTTTGTCCAGCGAGGTTTTGGCCATGGTCTCAGTTACCCGCGATGCTGATTAGTGAAGCCGAGAGAACAATCGCGGCATTTCGCCGACAGAAGTGTCCTGTTTCGGAAGCCGCGTATGCTAGCATAATCTCCCTTTTTTGATGCCTGTCTGCGCATGAAATGTGTTCAGACGCTGCATGAATTTCGTTTGAGGCCGCCGATGACCCCGCAAGCCATTATCGACACCCTGAAGACCCTGGTGGAACCGGACAAGGTACGTACCGACGCCGAGTCGCTCGACGCCTGGGGCAAGGACTGGACCAAACATTTCGAGCCAGCGCCGCTGGCGATCGTGTTCCCCAAGACCATCGAGCAGGTTCAGGCCGTTGTGCGTTTTGCCAATGAGCACCAACTGGCGCTGGTGCCTTCAGGTGGTCGAACCGGGCTGTCGGCGGCGGCGGTGGCGGCCAATGGCGAGATCGTGGTGTCGTTCGATTACATGAACAAGATTCTCGAGTTCAACGAATTCGACCGTACCGTGGTCTGTCAGCCGGGCGTGGTCACCGCCCAGTTGCAGCAGTTCGCCGAGGATCAGGGGCTGTACTATCCGGTCGATTTCGCCTCGGCCGGGTCCAGCAACATCGGCGGCAACATCGGTACCAATGCCGGCGGGATCAAGGTCATTCGCTATGGCATGACCCGCAACTGGGTGGCCGGGCTGAAAGTGGTGACCGGTACTGGCGAGTTGCTGGAGCTGAACAAGGATCTGATCAAGAACGCCACTGGCTATGATCTGCGCCAGTTGTTCATCGGCGCCGAAGGCACGCTGGGCTTTGTGGTCGAAGCGACCATGCGTCTGGAGCGGGCGCCGAAGAATCTTACCGCGATGGTGCTGGGTACCCCGGATTTCGATTCGATCATGCCGGTGTTGCATGCCTTCCAGGGCAAGCTGGATCTGACTGCCTTCGAGTTTTTCTCCGACAAGGCGATGGCCAAGATCATGGGTCGTGGTGATGTGCCGGCGCCGTTCGAGACCGACTGCCCGTTCTATGCGCTGCTGGAGTTCGAGGCGCTGAACGAGGATATCGCCAACCAGGCGCTGGAGATTTTCGAGCATTGTGTCGAGCAGGGCTGGGTGCTGGACGGAGTCATGAGCCAGAGCGAGCAACAGTTGCAGAACCTGTGGAAACTGCGTGAGTTCATCTCCGAGACGATCTCGCACTGGACTCCGTACAAAAACGATATTTCGGTCACTGTCGGTAAAGTGCCGGCGTTCTTGCACGATATCGACGCCATCGTCGGCGAGCATTACCCGGACTTCGAGATTGTCTGGTTCGGCCATATCGGTGATGGCAACCTGCACCTGAACATTCTCAAGCCGGAGTCAATGAGCAAGGATGAGTTCTTCGCCAAGTGCGCGACGGTGAACAAGTGGGTGTTCGAGATAGTGCAGAAGTACAACGGCTCAATTTCCGCCGAGCACGGTGTCGGCATGACCAAGCGCGATTACCTGCATTACAGTCGCAGCCCGGAAGAGATCGCGCTGATGAAGTCGATCAAGGCGGTATTCGATCCCAACGGAATCATGAATCCGGGCAAGATTTTTGTCTGATTGGTGAGCTCCCTTGGTATGTCTGGGGCTGTGATGCCGATGGCTGCACAAAGCTCGCAGCGGTGTTGCCAGTTACCGGTTCCGGACCGTCGATGCCCAGGGATGGGCATCGCCGAGCGTACAGGGACGTATTTACAGCGTGTCCGGAACCGGTGACTGGCAATGCCGCCTACTCGAACATCGGGCAATCAGTGTTTCCACGAACCTCTGCAGTGGAGTCTTCATGCCTTACCAACACAGTTTTTCCGACGCCAGCCTCGCCAACCTGCCTATGGGCAAGGTGGTCTGTGTCGGGCGCAATTACGCCGAGCATGCCCGCGAGCTGAACAACCCGGTGCCGAGTGAGCCGCTGCTGTTTATCAAGCCGGCGACGGCTGTGGTCGGCCTGGATCAGCCATTGCGCTTGCCGCAAGGCCTCGGCGCGGTGCACTACGAAACCGAAATTGCCCTGTTGATCGGTCAGACCCTGAGTGGTGAGGTCAGCGAGCAGCAGGCGGTGGAGGCGATTGCCGGCATCGGGCTGGCACTGGATCTGACTCTGCGCGAATTACAGGACCAGCTCAAGGCCAAGGCTCACCCCTGGGAGCGGGCCAAGGCTTTCGATGGCGCCTGCCCGCTGTCGCCATTCGTGCGCTCCGAACAGGTGCCGGATCTGGGCAATATTGCCCTGCAACTGCAGATCAACGGCCAGTTGCGCCAGCAGGGCAGCAGTGCCGAGATGATCACTCCGATCGTGGCCTTGCTGCGGCATATCGCTACGGTGTTCACCCTGCAGCCGGGCGATGTGGTGATCACCGGTACGCCAGCAGGGGTTGGCGTACTCAACCCCGGCGACCAGTTGCTACTGAGCATCCCCGGCGTGCTGGAGCAACGCGCTGTCGTGGCAGGCTGAGCCTGCAACTGAACTTTTTCAGGGGGCTGCCATCCAACGGCCATCATTACTGGCCCGTTATGGAGTCTGAGCCATGAAACCCTTTGCCATTATCCTTGCGCTGGTGCTGCTGGTCGGCGGCATCAGTCTGCACGTCAGCGGGCTGGGCGCGCTGCTGTGGTACTCGTGGAGCCTGAGTGACAAGGCGTTGCCCGAGCAGGCCCTGAATCTGACGCGTTATCAGGTCGATATAGAAGCGCAGGAGGTGGTAGGTATCGACGATGATCTGTCGGCGCTGACCTACAATGCTGAGCGCAATACACTGTGGTCGGTGCTCAACGGCGAGCCGCTGATTGTCGAGCTGAGCCTGGAAGGCGAACTGCTGCGCAAAATTAGGGTCGAGGGGGTGAGCGACATGGAAGGCTTGACCCATGTCGGGGGCAATCGCTATGTGCTTGCTGAAGAGCGTTCCCAGCGGCTGCTGATTGTCGATATTCCCGACGATGCCGAGCAGATCAGCGTTGAGCATGCCGGCAGCCTGTCGATCGGCCTGGATGGTGACGGCAACAAGGGCTTTGAAGGCCTGTCCTGGGATCATGTTGGGCAGCGCTTGCTAGTGGTCAAGGAGCGCGATCCGTTGCGGGTACTGGCGGTGACCGGGTTTGTCGATGCGCCGCCGGAAGGCTCAATGGAAGTGCAGATTTCCGAGTTCAAGGCGCCCAATTCGCCGCGTTTGTTTATGAGAGATCTGTCTTCGGTGAGTCTGCATGAGCCCAGCGGCCATTTGTTGTTGCTTAGTGATGAGTCGCGGGTGCTGGTCGAATACGATGTGGGGGGCGAGCCGCTGAGCCTGTTGCTGCTGCGCCGCGGTCGCCACGGGCTGTCCGCAACTGTGCCTCAGGCTGAAGGCGTGGCGATCGACGCCGAGCGGCGCATCTATCTGGTCAGTGAGCCGAATCTGTTCTATCGCTTCGTGCCGCGCTAAGGGGCGGCTGGCGCCCCGGCTCAGGCCGGGGCTTTGAGGGTCTGTACGCCGTCTGCGGTACCCAGCAGCAGGATATCGGCCGGGCGGGCGGCGAACAGGCCATTGCAGACCACCCCGACAATCGCGTTGAGCTGCTCTTCCAGGCCGCGCGGATCGGTGATCAGCAGATTGTGAACGTCAAGAATCACATTGCCGTTGTCGGTCACGCAGCCTTCACGGTAAACCGGGTCGCCGCCGAGTTTGACGATCTGGCGGGCAACGTGGCTGCGGGCCATTGGGATGACTTCGACCGGAAGCGGGAAGGCGCCCAGGGTGTCGACCAGTTTGCTCTGGTCGGCGATGCAAATGAAGGTCTTGGCCACTGCCGCGACTATTTTCTCGCGGGTCAGTGCAGCGCCGCCGCCCTTGATCAGTTCCAGGTGGCGGTTGGCTTCATCGGCGCCATCGACGTAGTAGTCCAGGCTATCAACGCTGTTCAGGTCATAGACCGGGATGCCGTGAGCCTTGAGGCGCTGGGCGGTGGCCTCGGAGCTGGCGACGGCGCCGTCAAAGAACCCCTTGTGCCTGGCCAGGGCGTCAATGAAGCAGTTGGCGGTGGAGCCGGTGCCGACGCCGATAACGCTCTTGTCCTGCAGGTTGGGGAGCAGAATATCCACGGCCGCCTGGCCTGCCGCCTGCTTGAGTTCGTCCTGGGTCATCTCGGTTCACCTGTGTAAAGTCTTACGAGTTGCGGATTATAAGGCCGGCGCGGTTGCGATGAAACGGCAACAGACCCTAGACTGGGCGCTTTTGAACCCGGATCAAGCCGAACACGCCATGCTGGAAACCTACGTCAAGAAGATTCTCTGCTCCCGCGTCTATGATGTGGCGGTGGAAACGCCTATCCATCCCGCACCTTTTCTGTCTGAGCGGCTTGGCAATACGGTATTGCTCAAGCGTGAAGACTTGCAGCCGGTGTTTTCCTTCAAGATTCGCGGCGCCTACAACAAGCTGGCGCAACTGACCGACGAGCAGCGGGCCAAGGGGGTGGTTGCGGCGTCGGCCGGCAACCATGCCCAGGGGCTGGCCTACGCCGCCCGGCACATGGGAGTGAAGGCGACCATCGTGATGCCGCGCACTACCCCGGAGATCAAGGTCAAGGCGGTGCGTGCCCGGGGTGCCAAGGTGGTACTGCATGGCGACGCCTTCGATGAGGCGCTGGCGCACTCGCAGAAGCTGGTCAAGGACAAGGGCTTTACCTATATCCATCCCTACGACGATCCGGACACCATTGCTGGTCAGGGCACGGTGGCCATGGAAATTCTGCGCCAGCATCAAGGGCGACTGGATGCGATTTTCGTTCCGGTTGGCGGCGGCGGCCTGGTGGCTGGGATCGCCGCCTATGTCAAATATCTGCGTCCGGAGATCAAGGTGATTGGCGTCGAGCCGACCGAAGCGGCCTGTCTCAAGGCGGCGATGGATGCCGGCGAGCGGGTGGTGCTGAGCCAGGTTGGGTTGTTTGCTGACGGGGTGGCGGTGGCGCAGATTGGCGAGCACACCTTCGAGGTATGCCGCCACTATGTCGATGATGTGATCACCGTTTCTACTGACGAGATGTGTGCGGCAATCAAGGACATCTACGACGATACCCGCTCGATCTGCGAACCGGCCGGTTGTCTGGGCGTGGCAGGAATCAAGAAGTATGTCGAACGTGAGGGCTGCGAAGGTCAGGTCTTTATCGCTATCGACTCTGGAGCCAATGTTAACTTTGACCGGCTGCGACATGTCGCCGAGCGCGCCGAAATTGGTGAGAAGCGCGAGGCACTGCTGGCGGTGACCATTCCCGAGCGGCCCGGCAGTTTCAAGGCATTTTGTCAGGCCATTGGCAAGCGTTCGATCACAGAGTTCAACTACCGCTACCATGACAACAGCGAGGCGCATATCTTCGTCGGGGTGCAGACCCATCCGGAGTCAGATCCGCGCGATGCTCTGGTGGCGATGTTGTGTGAGCAGGGCTTCCCGGTAATGGATCTGACCGACAACGAATTGGCCAAGCTGCATATTCGTCATATGGTCGGCGGCCATTCCGCCCATGTTACTGATGAGGTGGTGTTCCGTTTCGAGTTCCCGGAGCGTCCTGGCGCGCTGTTCAACTTCCTCAGCAAGCTGGGTGGGCGCTGGAATATTTCAATGTTCCATTACCGCAACCACGGTGCGGCCTATGGCCGGGTGGTTGCCGGTTTGCAGGTGCCTGAGGCAGAGCGCCATCTGGTGCCTGAAGCCTTGCAAAGCATTGGTTACCAGTACTGGGATGAGACCGATAACCCGGCCTATAAACTCTATCTTGGTTGAGAGGCTCAGGAAATGTCGTGGTCGGCCAGTTGGGACTGGCAGGTGCGATTACGGCCTTCGGCTTTGGCCTGATACAGCGCCTCGTCAGCCAGGCTGATCAGTTCCTTGGGCTCCCAGCCTTCGGCGGGAATCAGGCTGGCGCTGCCGATGCTGATGGTCAGGTGCTGTTCCGGGCTATCCGGATGAGCAATCTCCAGGCGTCTGATCGCCAGATGCAAGTGTTCGGCTACACGCAGGCACTGAGTCATGTCGGCCCCGGGCAGAATCACCGCGAACTCTTCGCCGCCGTAACGGCAGGCACTGTCCCCTTCACGCTGCAGGCTGTTGCGCAGAGCGTCAGCTACCTGCCGTAGAGCATCGTCTCCTGCCTGGTGGCCGAGCTGGTCGTTGAAGCGTTTGAAGTAATCGACATCCAGCATTAGTAGCCCCAGAGGCGTGTTCTCGCGCCTCAGGCGGCGCCACTCGCTGGCCAGCGTCTGGTCGAAATAACGCCGATTGTAGAGGCCGGTCAGACCGTCCAGGTGCGACAGGCGCTTGAGCCGGGCGGCTATCTTCAATTGTTCGGTGTTGTTGCGGCCGACGCAGATCAGGTAGTCGCGTCCATAGCGCGCCAGGTGGCGGACACTGATTTCCAGCGGTAACACATGGCCTTCGCGATGCCGGACCTGCTGCTGGAAAATGGCGCTGCCGCGTCGGGTAACCAGGCGTTGCAGGTCGGTGGCCCACTGTTCAAAGTCTGGCATGACATCAGCCGGGGCGATGGCTAGTACAGTGCGCAGTTGTTGCTCGGTATAGCCCAGCGCATGCCAGCAGGTGCGGTTGAGGTAGACCAGTTCTTGCGGGTTGAGGCCGATGATGAACAGGGCGTCGTGGCTGTGGTCGGTCATGTCCAGGATCAGCTTGAGGCGGGCCTGATTATGCTGCAGGCTCTCCTCAATGCTTTGGCGTCGGACGATTTCGCCCTGCAGGGCCCGGTTGCTGCGGCTCAATGCGTCCCAGCGCTGGGCGTTTATCAATGCCAGCCACAGCGCATAGCACAGACTGAGGCTGGCCAGTGTGCCGCTGATCAAGACCAGCAAGGGCAGTGATGTACGGGTACTCAGCAGTAGTCGCTGTGAGGGGTAGGCAGTCAGGCTGAAGCCGGTGTTGTCGCCCAGGCGCACTGAGCTGTCGACGCTCCAGTCGGGAATTGGCTGGTCGCTGCCCTGATGGCTGAAAAGAACGCCCGAACTATCCTTGAAGTCGACGCTCAGGTGAGTCTGCAGCAGGTCGCTGAGCAGGTCGCTGATCAGTACCTCGACGCGGAAAATACCCAGCAGGAAACCATCGAAACTATGTGGTAGGCCTGCCTGGCGATACAGCGGTACGTAGTAGGCCAGGCCTTGCCCGCCCTGCTGGAGGGTAAAGCTGCTGCTGAGTCGGGGCTGGCCGCTCAGGCGTGAGTCTTCAAGTACCGGATAGTTGGGATGTTCCGGGCTGTAGGCGAAGCCTACCACTTGTTCATTGCCGGCCAGTGGTTCGATCCAGCGCATCCGATAGTCAGCGTCCAGCCACTCAATGGCTTGAAAGTTTTCGAAATCACTCAGTAATAGCTCAACATCCTGGTGCCACAGGTCGCCTTGTTTATGATGCAGGGGCCAGCGGCTGGCCAGACGCTGCAGGCTACTGGTCTGGTGACTGAAGCGGGCCTCGATCTGGCGAGCCAGGGCGTCGGTTTCCAGCTGCAGGCGTGCCACCGCCTGGATTTGTTCGGCGCGTAGTAGCGATGCCCAGGCCCAAAGGTTGGCCCCCAGCAACGACAGCAGCAGCGCGGTGATCAGCGCTCGGGCGATAGCTGGATGTTGTGCGGCATGATGGGCAAGCATGGCGGCTCTCATGGTGGCTGCCTAACTGATAGCACATTGCCTTTCGCGACACCAGCGTCAGGCTTGGCGAGCTGCGTCCAGCATGATTTGCCACTGCTGCTCGGTAACCGGCATCACTGACAGGCGGCTGGCGCGTTTGAGCAGCGCCAGCTCTTCCAGGCCGGCTAGTTGGCGTAGTGATTGCATATTCAGTAGTGCAGGAAACTTTTCCTGAAATTCTACGTCAATCGCCAGCCAGGGCAGGCGCTCTTTGCTTGCCTTGGGGTCGAAGTAGGGGCTTTGGGGGTCGAGCGCGCTGTGATCGGGATAGGGCGCGCTGATTATGGCGCCTATGCCGGCCAGTCCAGGGGGTTGGCAACTGGAGTGGTGGAACAGGAACAGGTCGCCGGGACGCATTTGCTGGATGTGGTTGCGTGCCTGATAGTTGCGCACTCCATCCCAGGGCGCGCACCGCTGAGCGGCAAGGTGGTCGATGGAAAAGGTGTCGGGCTCGGATTTCATCAGCCAGTAAGACATGTTTCACCTTTTTAGGGTTTCTGATTTGACAGTATCGTATTCATGGTCTAAACCGACACACTTGATACGCGGACTGCATTTGTCTCGGTGCGCGACGAGGTCGAGTTGTGATCTGAGTCGCAGTCAGTTCATTGATGAAAAACAAGATTGCCCGGCATTACACTAGGAGGCAACCCATGCGTCGCAAGCCGGATCTTATGTGGATCCTCGTTATTGTCTTCACTCTTGGTGTGGTAACCACCGGTTACACACAGAGTTATTTTGAGCGTTCGACGCAGGTTGAGAGTACGCTCAACCAGCCTTGAACAGCAGGCACTCGGCATCGCTTACAATGCCGTCCAGCGGAATGTCCCAGCTTGCCGCAGGCAGTTGTGCGACCTTCTGGCAGCGATGAGCCAGGCCGAGCAGGCAGGGGCCGGGCCACTGCCGGCGACGCTGGCGGTAAGCTAGTGCGCGATCATAGAAACCGCCGCCCATCCCCAGCCGATTGCCGTGCTGATCGAAGCCAACCAGGGGCATCAGTACCAGGTTGAGTCGCCAGACCGGCACCTGCCGGCTGCGCTGAGGGCGCGGCTCGCGGATGCCGAATCGATTGGTTTTCCAGTGCTGATCGGGATACAGGCGCTGGAAGCGCATAAAGCCATGTGGCCAGCCGTTGACCACCGGCAGATAGCAATGCTTGCCCAAGCGCTGGGCATGGCGCAATAGCAGGGCGGGATCGATTTCGGCGTCGTTGGCCAGGTAGAACGCGATATGTCGGCTACGCCGAAATATGGGCTGCTGGGCGAGTTGGCGAAAAAGTTGCCGGCTGGCCAGTCGCTGCTCGCGTGGGCTCAAGGCTTTGCGCGCCTGACGGAGCTGCTGGCGTAGCTGGCTGCGGGTCGGGCTGATCATGCGGGAAGTGAAGTCCCCGGAGATGCCGCTGTCGGGTTAGCCCTTGAACCCGAAAGTTCAAGGTGGGGGACACGGCATCGCCTCAGGCTTTCCGTCTTGCGGACATGCACACTGGCAACAACGCGTGGCCTCCGTATACAGGAGTATCGGCTCAGGGACGTCTCCGACTGGCCAACATCCCAGGGACAGTTGTCACTATACAGAAGATTCACCGCAAGATCATGCCTGTGATTCGGTTTGCGGCTTGTTCAGCACCTGGTCCAGACGTTCAACCAGATCGCGGATTTGGCGCTGGTGCTGATCCAGCTGGTCCCCCTGGCGGCGATTGCCGGTCAGCATGTCGTGGCTGATATTCAGGGCGGCCATGACGGCGATACGTTCGACGCCGACCACTTTGCCGCTGTTGCGGATGTCGCGCATGGTGCTGTCCAGGTGGCGGGCAGCCTGTTCCAGGTTGCTGCGTTCTTCCGGCGGGCAACTGACCCGGTACTCTTTGTCGAGAATGTGCAGGGTGACGGTCAGGGGTTGGCTCATGAGTCGTGCTCCAGGGCTTTGAGTCGCAGAATCATGGCTTCGACCTTCTGACGGGCCAAATCGTTCTTTTCAATTAGCTGCATTCGTTCTTCGCGCCAGGAGCGTTCCTGGGCGAGCAAGTGCTGATTCTGTTGCTGGAGCCGTTCGCACAGGTCGATCAAGCGACTCACTTTCTGTGCAAGCGTGTTGAAATCAGGTTCATCCATTGGCGCCATTCTGTCATCCCGGTGTTGGCCAACTGTTGAGGCTCCCTTATAGAATACACTACCTGTACGCACAACCATTCATCCGGCTTTTGTGAGGCCCCTCCGTTATGGCGATCATGCCAGCAGTATTCGAATTCGACCGCTATGCCCAGTTGTTCAGTGAGCTGGGAGCCAGTGGTCACCCCGCCGAGTTGCACGGCCATCTGGTCGGACGCCTGTCCGCCGGTGCCCGGCTTGACCACGCCACCTGGCTGAGCGTGGCCCAGGAACTGATCGATGGCCGCAATGCTCCCGGTGAGGCTGCCAAGGTCGCGCTGATTCAGCTCTACGATGCGACACTGACGCAGTTGAGCGGCTCGGGTTTCGATGTCACTCTGTTGCTGCCGGACGACAGTGCCGCCATTGATCACCGGACCCAGACCCTTGGCCAGTGGTGTGAAGGGTTTCTCGGTGGTTTCGGCCTGGTCGAGCGCAAGACGGCCTTGAGCGAAGAGGCCGAAGGCGTGTTGCGTGATTTTGCCGCCATCGCCCAGGTTCAGACCGAACTGGAGGAGTCCGAGGCCAACGAGGTCGATTACATGGAAATCATGGAGTATGTGCGGATGGCCACCTTGCTGCTGTTCAGCGAGTGCCAGGATAGCGCTACCGGTCAGGACCAGCCCCCCGCATCATTGCATTAACGAGGTCAGCATGCCGATCCCCAAGCAGGAGTATGCCCGCCGGCGCAAGTCGCTGATGGCACAGATGGAGCCCAACAGCATCGCCGTGCTGCCTGCGGCACCGGTGTATATTCGCAACCGCGATGCCGAGTATATCTACCGCCAGGACAGCGACTTCCAGTACCTGACCGGGTTCCCCGAGCCTGAGGCGGTGGCGGTGCTGATTCCGGGCCGTGAGCATGGCGAATATATTCTGTTCTGCCGCGAGAAGGACAAGGAGCGCGAACTCTGGGATGGCTATCGGGCCGGCCAGGACGGTGCCGTGGTCGAGTATGGGGCTGATGATGCTTTCCCGATCAATGATATCGACGACATCCTGCCGGGGCTGATCGAAGGGCGCGAGCGGGTTTACTACGCGATGGGCGCGAACCAGGATTTTGACCGGCGCCTGACCAACTGGATCAACGTCATTCGCAGCAAGGCGCGCCAGGGGGCACAACCGCCCAACGAGTTTGTCGCGTTGGACCATCTGCTGCACGACATGCGCCTGTACAAGAGCGCTGCCGAGCTCAAGGTCATGCAGGCAGCGGCGCAAATCTCCGCTCAGGCTCATATCCGGGCCATGCAGATCTGCCGGCCAGGACTCTATGAATACCAGCTTGAGGCGGAACTGCAGCACGAGTTCATGCGTAACGGCAGTCGGGCGCCGGCCTATGCCTCGATCGTCGCGGCCGGGCGCAATGCCTGCATCCTGCATTACACCGAAAATACCAGTCAGATCCGTGACGGCGACCTGATTCTGATCGACGCCGGTTGCGAGCTGGACTGCTATGCCAGCGACATTACCCGGACCTTTCCGGCCAGCGGCCGCTTCAGCCCGGAGCAGCGGGCTATTTATGACATCGTGCTGGAGGCCCAGGAAGCGGCCTTTGCGGCAATAGCTCCGGGACGCCACTGGAATGAGGCGCATGAGGCTACGGTGCAGGTCATTACCGCTGGTCTGGTGCGCCTGGGCCTGCTCAAGGGTGAGGTCGATGAGCTGATCGCCAGTGAGGCCTACCGGGCGTTCTACATGCACCGGGCCGGCCACTGGCTGGGCATGGATGTGCATGATGTGGGCGACTACCGGGTCGGCGGCGAATGGCGGGTGTTGGAGCCGGGCATGGTGATGACCGTCGAGCCGGGTATTTACGTGGCGCCGGATAACGAGGATGTGCCGCGCAAATGGCGTGGGATCGGCGTGCGGATCGAGGACGATGTGGTGGTCACGCGCAATGGTTGCGAGATTCTGACCGCTGGCGTGCCCAAGCAGGCTGACGAAATCGAAGCGCTGATGGCCTCCGCCCGGGCGCGTGACGAGGCGTTGGCGTGAGCATCAGCCTGAGTATTGTCGGTGGCGGCATGGTCGGTGCCAGCCTGGCCTTGGCCTTGCAGGAGTGCGCCAGGATTCGGGGCTGGCGCTTGCGTCTGATCGAAGCCCAGCCGCCCCGCGCAGGAGGTTGGCAACCCAGCTACGATGCTCGTTCCACGGCCTTGTCGCAGGGCAGTCGGCAGTTGTTTGAGCGGTTGGGGGTGTGGGCGCAGTTGGCTGAGCGGGTTGAACCCATTCGGCAGATCCACGTCTCCGATCGCGGTCATCCCGGCGTGGCCCGGATCGATGCGGCCCGCGAAGGGGTACCGGCGCTGGGTTATGTGGTCGAGAACGCCTGGCTGGGCGAGGTATTGCTAGGCGCCCTGGATACCGATGTAGTGGAGTGGCTGGCCCCGGCCAATGCCACGGCTGCCCGGGCGGTGACAGGCGGTTATCAACTGGATCTGCAAACTGCCGACGGCGCGCAGACCCTGGAGACCGAGTTGCTGGTGGTGGCTGATGGCGGGCGCTCTGGCCTGCTTGAAAGCTTGGGCATTCATCGCCAGGTCCGCGGCTACGGGCAAACCGCGATTATCGCCAATATTTCTACCAGCAAGGCCCACGCCGGGGTGGCTTTCGAGCGCTTTACCGACTCCGGGCCGCTGGCCCTGCTGCCGCTTTCGGGGCAGCGTAGTGCGCTAGTCTGGACCCAGCCGAGTGATCAGGCCGATACGGTTATGGGTTTGGCCGATGAGGCTTTTCTGGCGCGCTTGCAGGACGCCTTCGGCTTTCGCCTGGGCGCGCTGACTCGAGTTGGTGAGCGCCATGCCTACCCGTTGAGTCTGAGCGAAGCTCAGGAACAGGTGCGCCCGCATCTGGTGGTGCTGGGTAATGCCGCGCACAGCCTGCACCCGATTGCCGGTCAGGGGTTCAATTTGTCGCTGCGCGATACTCTGGCACTGGCCGACTGCCTGAGTCGTGAGGCTGAGCGTCAGCCGGGGGATTGGACGGTATTGCAGGGTTACCTGCAACGCCAGCAGCTTGATCAGCGCCTGACCGTGGCGTTCAGCGATCAACTGACTCGGCTGTTCAGCAATCGTCAGCCGCTGTTGACTGCCGGGCGCAACCTCGGGTTGCTCGGACTCGATATCCTGCCACCAGCCAAGCGTCTGTTCGCCCGCCAGGCGATGGGGTTGCATGGCTGACCTGCACTGTTCTGGAGATCCCATGACTCATTCGTTCGACCTTATCGTGGTCGGTGCCGGGATGGTTGGAGCGGCCGTGGCCCGGGCGCTGGCCGATGCGCCGCTGCGAATCGCGGTCCTGGATGCGCTGCCGCGTGACGCGCTGGGGCGTGGGAGCGAGACTGGCTCGGGGTACGATCCCCGGGTCAGCGCCTTGAGCGCTGCCTCGCAACGGGTTCTGAGCGCCCTGGGCGCCTGGCAGCGGATCGTGCCGCAGCGGCGCTGCGCCTATAGCGCCATGCGTGTATGGGATGCCGAGGGCACCGGCGAAATCGGTTTTGACGCAGCCGCGCTGCATGAGACGCGGCTCGGACACATTGTTGAGAACCACCTGGTGCAGCAGGCCTTGCTCGACAGCCTGGATGAAACCCGGGTCGAGCTGTTTTTCGGTCAGCCAGTGCAAGGGCTGGTTCGTGAAGAGTCCGGCTGGCGACTGAATCTGGCGGACGGTCTGCGTCTGTCGGCGCCACTGCTGATCGCTGCTGATGGGGCGCGCTCGCAGATTCGCGAGCTGGCCGGGTTCGCCATGCGCGAGTGGGATTATCTGCACCATGCGCTGGTGACCACGGTACAGCTGGAACAGCCGCATCAGGCGACGGCCTGGCAGCGTTTTCTGCCGACTGGGCCGCTGGCGTTTCTGCCGTTGCCGGATGTCGATGGTCGACATTACTGCTCGATCGTCTGGTCGCTGGTGCCGGATCAGGCCGAGCAGATGATGGCTTTGGATGAGGCAGCGTTTTGTGCGGCCTTGGGCAAGGCTATTGAAGGTCGCCTGGGTCGGGTGCTGAGTGCCGATCGCCGGCACTGTATCCCGCTGCGTCAGCGCCATGCGCGCCAGTATGCGATGCCTGGACTGGTGCTGGTCGGCGATGCTGCGCACAGCATTCATCCGCTGGCGGGGCAGGGGGTCAATCTCGGGTTTCTCGACGCTGCCGAATTGGCCGAGGTGCTGCTCGCCGCCTTGCGGCGCGGCGAGTCGTTGGCGGAACTGGCTGTGCTGCAACGCTATGAGCGCCGTCGAATGGCCGACAACCTGGCGATGATGGCGGCGATGGAGGGCTTTGAACGACTGTTCCACGCCGATGCGCTGGGCTTGCGCTGGGTACGCAATGCCGGCATGCGCTGGCTGGACAATCAGCCGCTGCTCAAGTCAGGCTTGATTCGCCGGGCCATGGGCCTTAGCGGGGACCTGCCAGCCTTGGCCCGAAATCCGGAAATCGTTTCCACACAGGCATGACTCTGGTTGCTGAGCTAAAACTAAATCATTATCATCTGCTCCAAGCTTACCAACCAGAGGTGTTGTCATGTCTGTCACCCGTACCATCGCTGTTGTCAGTCTGGCCCTGACTGCGGTCACTGGCGTTGCCCAAGCGCAGGACAAGGAACTGGTGGTGTACTCCTCCCGCCAGGAGCACCTGATCAAGCCGGTTTTCGAGTTCTATACCGCCAAGACCGGGACCAAGATCAACTACATCACCGATGGCGAGGCCCCGCTGATGGCGCGGCTGCGGGCTGAAGGGGCCAATACCCCGGCTGATCTGTTCATCACCGTGGATGCCGGCAACCTCTGGCAAGCTGAGGAAATGGGACTGCTGCGCCCGGTCAAGTCCGAGCTGATCAATGCCAATATCCCCAGCCAGTACCGTTCCAGCAATGACCAGTGGACCGGTTTGTCGCTGCGCGCCCGGACCATCGTCTACTCCACCGAGCGAGTTGATCCGGCCACGCTGAGCACTTATGAAGCGCTGGCTGATGACAGCTGGAAAGGCCGTCTGTGCCTGCGCACCTCGAAGAAGGTCTACAACCAGTCATTGACCGCGACCATGCTCGAGACCCTGGGTCAGGAGCGAACCTCCGAGGTCATCAGTGGCTGGGTTGCCAACCTGGAAGTGCCGGTATTTGCCAATGACACTGCCCTGATCGAAGCCATTGATGCTGGTCAATGTGATGTCGGCATCGTCAACACCTACTACTTCGGTCGCCTGGAACAGGACCGCCCGAACCTCAAGGCCAAGCTGTTCTGGCCCAATCAGGAAGATCGTGGCGTGCATGTAAACATTTCCGGTGCCGGGGTGACCAAGCACGCCAAGCATCCGGAAGCGGCGATCGCCTTCCTTGAGTGGCTGACCACTGAAGAAGCCCAGCGTATCTTCGCTGACGTCAACCAGGAGTTCCCGGCCAATGCGTCGCTGGCGCCGTCCGAAGAAGTTGCCGCCTGGGGTGAGTTCAAGGCCGATACCATCAACGTGGAAGTAGCCGGCCGCCGTCAGCCAGAAGCGATCATGCTGATGGATCGCCTGGGCTGGAACTGACTTCGGTCAGCCCAATACGGCTTTTTCCCGATATACTGCACGCCCGGCTCATGCCGGGCGTGTTGTTTTTGTCGCAGGAGTAAGCGTGCCGCAGCGTTCGATCACCCCCATGCCGCGTTGGCGTCTGGTGGCCTATCTGGCCGCGGCGCTGGTGTTGATGCCGTTGCTGGTGCTACTGCTCAGTTGGCAAAGTGTCGATACCATGATCTGGAGCCATCTGCTCCAGACTCAGTTGTTCACCCTGATTGGCAATACCCTGGTGCTGGTTGGAGGGGTAGGGGTTGGGGTGATTCTGCTTGGGGTCAGCCTGGCCTGGTTGACCAGTTTGTGCGAATTTCCTGGGCGTCGACTGTTCGACTGGGCACTGATGCTGCCGTTTGCCATCCCGGCCTATGTGCTGGCCTTTGTGGTAATCGGCTTGCTGGATTTCGCCGGGCCGGTCCAGACACAGCTGCGGGCCTGGCTGGGCAGCGACTTTCGCATGTTTCCGATCCGCTCCACCGGCGGCGTGATTGCGGTGTTGATTCTGGTCTTCTACCCCTATGTTTACATGCTCGCTCGCGGCGCCTTCCTGGCCCAGGGGCGTGGGCTGATGGAAGCTTCCCGGATTCTCGGGCATAGCCCCTGGCAGGGATTCTGGCGGGTAGCCTTGCCGATGGCCCGGCCGGCGATCGGGGCTGGGGTGGCGCTGGCGATCATGGAAACCCTGGCCGATTTCGGTGCGGTCTCGGTGTTCAATTACGACACTTTCACGACCGCGATCTACAAGACCTGGCACGGCTTCTACAGCCTGCAAACCGCGACCCAGCTGGCCAGCCTGTTGTTGTTGTTCGTGTTTCTGGCACTCTACGTCGAACGCAGAGCCCAGGGCAGCAAGCGTTTTCCCGGTAGTGATAAGCCGCGTCAGGGGCCGTTGTACCGACTTCGTGGTCCGCTGGCCTGGCTGGCCTGTGGTTACTGTGCGCTGGTGTTGGCGGTGGCCTTTGTGATTCCGGTTATTCAACTGGTCTGGTGGGCGCTTGGTAGTGGTGTGGCGGATTTCGATAGCCGCTACTGGCGGGTTATCCGCAACACTTTGCTGCTGGGTGGTATGGCGGCACTGATTACCGTTGGGGTGGCGACTCTGCTGGTATTGGCCCGACGGCTGCAGCCGATCCGACGGGTGCGCAGTGCGGTTGCGGTGGCCAATTTGGGGTATGCCTTGCCGGGTTCGGTACTGGCGGTGGGGATTATGTTCGCCTTCAGTTTTCTCGATAACCAGTTACTGATCCCGCTGCGGCAGTGGCTGGGCAATCCCCAGGCAGGGCAACTCCTGATGGGCAGTCTGTTTGCGCTGTTGCTGGCCTATCTGATTCGCTTCATGGCGGTTGCCTATGGCCCGCTGGATACCTCGCTGGCGCGGATTCGCCCGTCCTTGCCCGAAGCTGCGCACAGTCTGGGGCAGTCGGGCTGGACGGTGTTCTGGCGGGTTTACCTGCCGTTACTGCTGCCCGGGGTGTTGAGCGCTGCGCTACTGGTTTTCGTCGATGTGCTCAAGGAAATGCCGGCCACCCTGCTGATGCGCCCGTTTGGCTGGGACACTCTGGCAGTGCGCATTCACGGCCTGACCGTCGAAGGTGAGTGGCAACGCGCCGCCTTGCCGGCCTTGACCCTGGTGCTGGTCGGGTTGTTGCCAGTGATTGTGCTGATTCGTCGTTCCGGGCGCGGCGTACGACACTGACCGGTCATCCCGAGCCGGTATGGCAGGCTGCACAGTTGGGTCGATTGCGGCTACAATTCACCTTTTATGCACCCGAATGAAGGAAGCCGCAATGGGTTCGCGTACCCCTCTTTATGATTGCCACCTGGCGGCCGGCGCCAAGATGGTCGACTTTGGCGGCTGGGACATGCCCCTGCACTATGGCTCGCAGCTCGAGGAGCATCACCAGGTTCGCCGCGATGTCGGCATGTTCGACGTGTCGCACATGACCGTGGTGGATGTCGAAGGTGCCGAGGCCAAGGTCTACCTGCAGCGCTTGCTGGCCAATGACGTGGCGCGTCTGACCACCATGGGCAAGGCACTGTATTCCGGCATGCTCAACGAGCAGGGCGGGGTGATCGACGATCTGATCGTTTATCTGACCGAGTTTGGTTACCGTGTGGTGGTCAATGCCGCCACTCGGGACAAGGATCTGGCCTGGATGAACCGTCAGGCCGAAGCCTTCGCGGTCACCCTGACCGAGCGTGACGATCTGGCCATGCTGGCGGTTCAGGGCCCGCGCGCGCTGGAAGTCGCCCAGGCAGTGGTCAATGACAGCCGCAAGGCGCTGATCAGTCTGCTGGCGGTGTTTCAGGGCCTGCCGGAAGGCGAGTGGTTCATTGCCCGGACCGGCTATACCGGTGAAGACGGCCTGGAAATCATGCTGCCGGCCAGCGAGGCCCCGGCGCTGTGGGATGCCCTGGTTGCGGCTGGCTGCAAACCCTGCGGACTGGGCGCGCGCGATACCCTGCGTCTGGAAGCTGGCATGAACCTGTACGGCTCCGATATGGATGAGAGCATCTCGCCACTGGCAGCCAACATGGCCTGGACCATCGCCTGGGAGCCGGCCGAACGCGATTTCATTGGCCGTCCGGTACTGGAGGCCCAGAAAGCCGCCGGTGACCAGCCGAAGCTGGTCGGCCTGGTGCTCAACGAGCGCGCCGTGCTGCGTGGTCACCAGAAGGTTATTGTCGACGGGATTGGCGAGGGTGAGATCACCAGCGGCAGTTTCTCCCCGACCCTGGGCTGCTCCATCGCCCTGGCCCGGGTACCGCGCGCCACTGGCGAGCGGGCTCAGGTCGACATCCGTGGCAAGCTGCTTGAGGTGCGGGTAGTCAAGCCCGGCTTCGTGCGCCACGGCAAGGCTGTATTCGAATAATTTCCCAACCTTTTCTCTGTATCGAGGATCAGTCCATGAGCAACATCCCCGCCGACCTGCGTTATGCCTCCAGCCACGAGTGGGCCCGTCAGGAAGCTGATGGCACCATCACTGTAGGTATCACCGACCATGCCCAGGATTTGCTGGGTGACGTGGTGTTTGTCGAACTGCCGGAAGTAGGTCGTCAGGTCAACGCCGGTGAAGAGTGCGCGGTAGTCGAGTCGGTCAAGGCCGCCTCTGACATCTACGCGCCGGTCAGCGGTGAAGTGGTCGCCGTCAACGAGGTTCTGGCCGATGCGCCGGAAACCGTCAACAGTGAGCCCTATGCCGGCGCCTGGTTCTTCAAGATCAAGCCCAGCGATGCTGCTGAACTGGACAAGCTGCTGGACGCCGAGGCTTACGGCGCTTCGATCTGAGATCGTCTGAGCAACCTATCTCAAAGCCCTGAGCTGTTTCAGGGCTTTTGCTTTTCTACCCTTTGCAGGTGAACCCCATGAGTCAAACCCGCCTCTCTGCCCTGGAACAGACCGATGCCTTCATCCGTCGCCATATCGGTCCGGATGCCGCCGAGCAGCGCGCCATGCTCGACACCCTGGGTGTCGAATCCCTGGATGCCCTGATTGCCCAGACCGTGCCGCAAAGCATTTTGCGTCAGGACCTGCTGGCGCTGGGCGCGCCGCGCAGTGAGGCCGAGGTCTTGGGCTACCTCAAAGAGGTGGCGAGCAAGAACCAGATCTTCACCTCCTGCATCGGCATGGGCTATCACGGCACGCTGACCCCGACCGTAATTCTGCGCAACGTGCTGGAAAATCCGGGCTGGTACACCGCTTATACCCCGTATCAGCCGGAAATCGCCCAGGGTCGCCTGGAAGCGTTGCTTAATTTCCAGCAACTGTCGATCGACCTGACTGGCATGGAGCTGGCCAGCGCCTCGTTGCTGGATGAGGCGACTGCCGCCGCCGAAGCCATGGCCCTGGCCAAGCGGGTAGCCAAGAGCAAGAGCAATCTGTTCTTCATTGATCAGGACTGTCACCCGCAGACCATCTCGGTAGTGCGCAACCGGGCCGAGGCCTTCGGTTTCGAGGTAGTGATTGATGTGGTGGGCAATCTCGACCAATACCAGGTCTTTGGCGCCCTGTTCCAGTATCCGACCACCTGGGGTGAGATCCGTGACCTCAAACCGCTGATCGAGCAGGTGCATGCACAGAACGCCCTGGCCTGCGTGGCCGCCGATCTGCTCAGCCTGGTGCTGCTGACCCCGCCGGGCGAGCTGGGGGCTGACGTGGTCTTCGGCTCGGCTCAGCGCTTTGGCGTCCCCATGGGCTATGGTGGACCGCACGCGGCCTTCTTCGCCACCCGTGATGCCTATAAGCGGGCCATGCCTGGGCGGATTATCGGGGTGTCGGTCGATACCCGTGGCAACCGTGCCCTGCGCATGGCGCTGCAGACCCGTGAACAGCATATCCGCCGCGAGAAAGCCAACTCCAACATCTGTACCGCCCAGGTGCTGCTGGCCAATATCGCCAGCTTCTATGCCGTCTACCATGGGCCGGAAGGGCTCAAGACCATCGCCCAGCGAGTTCAGCGCCTGACCGCGATCCTGGCCGCCGGGCTGGAAGCCTGCGGCATCCAGCGCAGCAATAGCCATTTCTTCGACACCCTGACGCTCAAGGTGCCCGGCCAGGCGGCGGCGATAGTTGCGCGTGCCCAGGCTGCCCGAGTCAACCTGCGCCTGATCGATGCCGACACCCTGGGGGTCAGCCTGGATGAGACCTCGACCCGGGCAACCGTACAAACTCTGCTGGCCTGCTTCGCTGGTGATCAGCACGGCCAGGATCTGGAGGTGCTGGATGCTCAGGTTGCAGCCGCCGGGCTCGGTATTCCGACCGGCCTGCAACGCCAGTCGGCGTTCCTGACCCACCCGGTGTTCAACAGCTATCACTCGGAAACTGAGATGCTGCGCTACATCAAGTCGCTGGAGAACAAGGACCTGGCGCTCAACCAGGCCATGATTCCGCTCGGCTCCTGCACCATGAAGCTCAACGCCACCACCGAGATGATTCCGATCACCTGGCCGGAGTTCGGTCAGTTGCACCCGTTCGTGCCGCGTGAGCAGGCCGAAGGCTACAAGCAGATGATCGACGAGCTGGAAGCCATGCTGCGTGAGATCACCGGTTTCGATGCCATCTGCATGCAGCCCAACTCCGGTGCCCAAGGTGAATACGCCGGTCTGTTGGCCATCCGCAAGTACCATGAATCCCGCGATGAAGGCTATCGCAACGTCTGTCTGATTCCGACCTCGGCCCACGGCACTAACCCAGCCTCGGCGATGATGGCCAGCATGCGGGTGGTGTTGGTGGCCTGTGACGAGCAGGGTAACGTCGATGTTGAGGATCTGCGTCAGAAGGCCGCCGACAATGCCGAGAACCTATCCTGCCTGATGATCACCTACCCCTCGACCCATGGGGTGTACGAGGAAGGTATTCGCGAGATCTGCGACATCATCCATCAGCATGGTGGTCAGGTGTACATGGACGGCGCCAACCTCAACGCCCAGGTGGCGCTGAGCCGGCCAGCCGATATCGGTGCCGACGTGTCGCACATGAACCTGCACAAGACCTTCTGTATCCCCCATGGTGGCGGCGGCCCGGGCATGGGCCCGATTGGCGTCAAGGCGCATCTGGCACCGTTCGTTGCCAACCACCCGGTGGTGCCGCTGGAAGGCCCCAACGCCGAGAACGACGCGGTCAGCGCCGCGCCCTGGGGCAGCGCCAGCATTCTGCCGATCAGTTGGACCTACATCGCGCTGATGGGGGCTCAGGGGCTGCGTCAGGCTACCGAGGTGGCGATCCTCAGCGCCAACTACCTGGCCAAGCAACTGGGCGAGGCCTATCCGGTGCTTTACAGTGGCCGTAACGGTCGAGTGGCGCATGAGTGCATCATCGACATCCGTCCGCTCAAGGCTGCATCTGGCATCAGTGAAGAGGATGTCGCCAAGCGTCTGATGGACTTCGGTTTCCACGCCCCGACCATGTCGTTCCCGGTGGCTGGAACCCTGATGATCGAACCGACCGAAAGCGAATCCAAGGCCGAACTGGATCGCTTCATCGATGCCATGCTGACCATTCGCGCCGAGATCAGCCGGGTCGAGAAAGGGGAGTGGAGTGCCGAGGACAACCCGCTGCACAACGCCCCGCATACCCTGGCCGATATCACCGGTGACTGGCAGCGCGGTTACTCCCGCCAGGAAGCTGTCTTCCCGCAGCCCTGGGTAGCGGCCAACAAGTTCTGGCCGTCGGTCAACCGGATCGACAATGTCTACGGCGACCGCAACCTGTTCTGTGCCTGTCCGCCGATTGAGGCCTACGAAGGCTAAGCCTGTGCACGCCGCCCGCCGACTGGCGGGTGGCGTGGCAGTTCCAGCTCCACCTCCACCCCGCCCGTGGGCCGATTGCGCAGGCTGATTTTGCCCTGATGCAGTTGCGCCACTTCCCTGACAAAACTCAGACCCAGCCCGGTACTCTTGCGCTGCCCGTCCGGTCGCGGTAGTGAATAGAAGCGTTCAAAAACCCGCTCCAGGGCATAGTCGGGCACTGGTGGACCGTCGTTGCTTACCGTCAGCCGAACCTGCTGCTCATTTGCACTCAACTGCAACAGGATCAGACCGCCCGGCAGGCTGAACTCGATGGCATTGTCGAGCAGGTTGCTGATGGTCTGTTCGAGCAGGAAGGCTTCGCCCTCAAGTTGGCAATCCCCGGTTTGTTGCTGGTGCAGAGTGAGCTGCTTGCGCTCAATCTGCGGGCGCTTGGACTCCAGTTCGCGTTCGACAAGTGCTGCCAGATCCAGGTGTTCAGGGTGTTCCAGGTGCTGGCGCTTCTCCACACTGGCCAGCGACAGCAGCCGGTCCACCAGACGTTGCAGGCGTTGTGATTCGCTGTCGATGTTGGTCAGAAAGCGTTGCCGGGCCTGCTCGGGCACATTGGCTTCCTGCAGCAGTTCGGCTGCGCCGCGGATCGCCGAGAGCGGTGATTTCATCTCGTGGGTCAGGGTGTGCACGTACTGCTCGACATAGGCTTTGCCGTCGATTTCCGCGCGCATCGCCTCGGTAGCCCGAGCCAGGCGGTCGAGTTCGCGCTCGCCAAGCCGCGGCGCGCTGATGCGCTCACCGTGGCGCACCCGTTCGACATACTCGACCAGACGGCGGATTGAGCGGGTAATCCAGATCGACAGAGCCGCCCCCAGCAGCAGCGCACCGAGCAGGATCAGACCGCCGCGCTTCCAGAAGTAGCCGTGCGCCAGGGTGATAAAGGGCTGCAGGCTGGCGGTCGGCTGGGCCAGGGTCAGTACCCCGACCAGCTCGCCGGCATTGAACACCGGGGCTGCGACATGCATGAAGGTGGTTGCTTCGTCCTCGGGGTCGGCCCGGCTGGTGCGTGCGCCGTATTCACCGCGCAGAGTCAGGGCAACGTCACGCCAGCTAGAGAAGTCTTCGCCGATCAGCGCTGGGTCGCTATGCAGCAGCACCCGGCCCTGGCTGTCGGTAAGGTAAACGATCAGTTCGGTGCGGGTCTTGTGCCGCGACCAGATGTGCGCATCCAGCGGGCGCTGCTGGTAGCGCTGCAAGGCCTCTGTGAACGGCGTGCCCTGGGCAAAACCCTGCTCCCAGTGCAGGCCAGCGGCTTCGGCCAGCAGGTTAGCGCTGTCGACCAGGACTTCTTCACTGGCCTGGCGCACTGACGAGGGCAACTGGTTGAGGATGCTGTTGAGAAACAGCAGCGTGGCCAGCCCGGCGAGCACGAACCAGGCGACCAGAATGCGGATACTCAGGCTCATGCGCGACGCTGCCGGGCCTGCGGATCAAGGCTGTAGCCCAGACCGCGGTGGGTGGTGATCGGGTCGATATCGGGCAAGACCTGTTTCAGTTTGACCCTGATGCCCTTGATGTGAGTGTCGATCACCCGATCGAGGCTGGCGCCGGGGTCATCCCAGGCGGCGTCCATCAACTGCTCGCGACTGAGTACGTGTTCGGGGTGACGCAGCAGGGCGGCGAGAATCAGGTATTCGTAACGGGTCAGTTCCAGCCACTGCTGGTGGTAGCGAATACGCAGGCGAGCCGGGTCGTGTTCGAACAGGCTGCTCTCGGCGCTGGGCTCGGGTTCGGGCTGCACTCGGGTGCGGCGCAGGATGGCGCGTACCCGGGCGGAAATCTCGCGCGGACTGAACGGCTTGACCACGTAATCGTCGGCACCGATTTCCAGTCCAACGATGCGGTCGACCTCTTCCTTGCGGGCGGTCAGGAACATCACCGGTACATTGGAGAAACGGCGAATCCGCCGGCACAACTCGAACCCGCTTTCATCCGGCAGGCCAACATCCAGTACCACCAGGTCCACCGGCTGCTGTTGCAGCCAGGCCATGCCGTCACTGGCCAGCGCACACCAGTGTGGCTCGAAACCTTCAGTGCTGAGGGCGTAAAGCAGGGCATCGGCAATGGCCGGCTCGTCCTCAATGATCAAAATCCTGTCGCCCATGGGCTGCTCTTCCTGAACTGCGGGCCCTGATTGTGGCGTCAATGCCGGGCTGGGCGCAATCATCCGTCGTGCTCCAGCCAGGCACTGACCACATAACGCAACGGGCCGCCGCTGGTCAGAGCAGCAAATGGGTAACAGGTGACCAGGCGCAGTTCGGCCTGATCATGTTGCAGTTCGATCTGCTGGTGGCGGCTGTCGACCACGTCGCTTTGGCCGACGCGGTAGCGGTAGCGGCGGCCATCGGTGGCTTCGATCTGCACGATCTCACCGGGCTTGAGGTGCTGCAAAAAGGCGAAATGACTATCCTGATGCCCGGCCAGCAGCAGGGTGCCCAGTTGTCCGGGGGCCACGCCGTTGTCGAGCTGGCCGGGACCAAAGGCCAGGGCCTGGCCGCTGACGCCAGCGAGTACATAGTGATCCTGACCCTGGGGTGTAATCAGCCGTGCGACCGGCCAGGTATCAGCCCAGGACCAGGGTTTGACGGCAACCCCCTCGGCCAGTTGTTGTTGCCAGGCCCGGGCGATCAGCCACTGCGCCAGTTCGGCCTTGGCCTGCAGCCACAGCGCCTGGCCGCTCAGCGCCAGGGCACCGAGCAGCAGGCTGGCGATCAGCAACTTACGCATGGGCGGGCCGGCGACGGATCAGCAGGGCCAGGGCGGCAGCGAACAGCAGCAGAGCCAGTGACCACAGGCGCAGCAAACCCAGCGAGGTTTGCGGATACAGGTGATGATCGGCCGGGTTCAGATTGGGGATCTGCTGGCTCAGCAACGCCTCATCAGGGCTGCGCACCGGAGTTTCTTCGATAGCGATGAAGCTGGTGTAACGGCTCATCAACTGGTGCTGCAGGGCAACCTCAAGCACCGCTTCACGTACCTCGGCCTCGGCCGTACCCTGAACCAGCCGGTCCATCAGCGATTCGATCTTGCTGCGGGCCCAGAGCTTGGCCGTGCCCGGGCTCTGCTGTGCTTCAGGCAGCCACAGTTGCTGCTGCCAGGGTTCTGGTTGGCGACCGTGCAGGGTGATGGACTCGGGCAGACGGTTGAGTTTCAGCGCTACCACCAGCGGTTGGCCGGCGTACAGATCAGGCAACCGCTCGGGCCAGATTTGCGCCTGAATACCGTCTTCAAGTTCGAGGCGCAGATCAGTCAGTACGGGGGATTCGAGTTTTTCGAACAGCCGGTTGATCGAGCTGGCCACTCCGTCGCGGTCATTGACCGGGGTGAACTGGCCGCGGCCAATCTCGGCGGCCTTGCGCAGCAGGTAGCTGTTGGGGGCAGCGCCAATACCGACGGTGAACAACCGGGCATTGTGCAGTCGCCGCTGGATCATGGTCAGTACTTCCTGCTCATTGCTGACTGAGCCGTCGGTGATGAAGATCAGTTGGCGCAGGTAGCCCGGCTCGCTGGGTTGGCTCAGGGCATCGCGCAGGACCGGCAGCATCTCGGTGCCGCCCGAGGCGTACAGGGCGTTGACCCAGTCGCGGGCCATGGCCAGGTGTGTGGCATCGGCGGGCACCGGCTGGCGGAACAGTTGGCTGTGCTGGTGGTTGAATTCGAACAAATTGAAGCGGTCTTCCGGTTGCAGCCGGTCCAGAGCATGCAGCAGGCTCTGACGGGCCTGGCGCATCCGCTCACCCTGCATTGAGCCAGAGGTGTCGACGATCAGCAGCACTTCACGAGGCTGGCGTACGTGACTGACCGGGCGCTCGGCTGGCGACAGCATCAGCAGGGCGTAGTGGCCGTCGTCCAGGGTTTCGCTGAAGACCGCCGCCTGGTTGCCAATATCGGCCGGCAGGGCCCATTCGAGGATGAAATCGCTGTCCATGATCACCGGGTTGTGGGCCAGTTGAATCCGGTAGCCACGGCCATCGTAGTCATGGTCGAGCTGGTGGCTGGGGCTGTGGATGCTGTCCAGCGGCATGCCAGCGTCCAGGTAGATATCCAGGCGCGCCTGGTGCGATGGCCCGTCACGCCACAGGCCTTCAACGATCGGGCCTTCCACGGCGGTGTACGGGGGCACGACGGGCGCGGGGTTGTCGCTCGGTTGCGGGGCGGGTGTGTAGCGTGGGGTCATGGTCAACGGCAGGCGCAGATTGAAGCGCCCTGTATCGGGAACCAGCAACTCGGTGTATTCCAAAGTCACGGCAATGCTCTGACCGGCCTCAATATTGGCTACCGAAGTGCTGAACAGGTTGGGCCGACGCTGTTCGACCAGACCAGCGCGCTGGCCACTGGCCCGGGCCTGTTCATAGGCCTGCCGCGCCTGCTGTTTTTCCCTGATCTGGCCAATGATCCGGCGCTCGCCGATTTCCAGTTGCATGCCGTGTACTGCGGCATTCTCGGACGTGGGCAGTACATACAGGCCTTCGGCAAAAGCCAGCCCGGGATTGCTGAAGCGTTGGCGAATTCTTACCCGGGCCAACGGGCCGCTGATGGTGACTTCCATTTCGGTATTAAGCAGCAGCGCTGGTTCCCAGGCCGACTGGTTGTCGTTGCGCAGTAGAAATACCCCGGTCCCGGCCTGATCAAGCAACGCTGTGCGCGACTCCTGAGCCTGAGCCGGGGGCAGGGTAAATAGCAGGCTGATAATGAATAACCATCCGAATCTGGATTGCATGGCGCACCTCCCTGAGTGATTGACCGCTGCAGTGTCGCCAGGCTGTTTGTGACGATGATGTGGTTTATGTGTGAATGGACTGATCGAGGTCATTGGCGTGGTTTGAGGGTGGCGGTTACAGTTCAAGCACAAACACAGGAGTTGCCATGACTCAGGTTTCAAATACCAGTGACAACCCGCAACCGCTGCGCTTGCGGCGTGTCGGGATCGACACTTACCGCGAGAACGTTGCCTACCTGCATCGGGACTGCGAACTGTATCGTGCCGAGGGTTTTCAGGCTCTGGCCAAGGTTGAGGTGCGCGGCAATGGCCGGCGGATTCTCGCCAGCCTCAATGTGGTCGATGACGACAATATCGTTGACTGTGGCCAACTGGGCCTGTCGGAGGATGCCTTCGCCCAGTTGGGCTTGGCTGAAGGCTATGCGGTCAGCGTTTCGCAGGCCGAACCGGCCCGTTCGATTCCGGCCCTGCACCGCAAGATCGCCGGTGAGCGTCTGAGTCGCAAGGACTTTGGCGCCATTGTCGAGGACATCGCCGCCCATCGTTACTCGAAGATTGAATTGACCGCCTTTGTGGTGGCCTGCAACCAGGGTGAACTGGACCGTGAGGAAGTGTTCTACCTCAGTGATGCCATGAGCCGGGTTGGCCGACGCCTGGACTGGCATGAGCACCCGGTGGTCGACAAGCACTGCATTGGCGGCATACCCGGCAATCGCACTTCGATGCTGGTGGTGCCGATCGTTGCCGCCCACGGCATGCTCTGCCCCAAGACCTCGTCGCGGGCGATCACCTCGCCGGCCGGCACCGCCGACACCATGGAAGTGCTGGCCAATGTCGAGTTGCCGTTCGATGACCTGCGCGATCTGGTGCATACCCATCGCGGCTGTCTGGCCTGGGGTGGTACCAGCGACTTGTCGCCGGCCGACGATGTGCTGATTGCGGTTGAGCGCCCGCTGTCGATCGACTCGCCCGGACAGATGGTCGCGTCTATCCTGTCGAAGAAGGTGTCGGCCGGCTCGACTCATCTGCTGCTGGATATCCCGGTTGGGCCGACTGCCAAGGTGCGCTCGATGCCGGAAGCGCGCCGCCTGCGCAAGCTGTTCGAGTTCGTTGCCGGACGTATGGGGCTGCATCTGGAGGTGGTGATTACCGATGGCCGGCAGCCGATTGGTCGAGGCATTGGTCCGGTGCTGGAGGCGCGGGATGTGATGCAGGTGCTGCTCAATCACCCGCAGGCACCGGATGATTTGCGCCTGAAGTCCTTGCGTCTGGCCGGGCGGATGCTCGAGTTCGATCCCGATGTGCGAGGCGGTGAGGGCTTTGCCATTGCCCGCGACATTCTCGGCTCCAGCCGGGCGCTGGAGAAAATGCAGGCGATTATCGCGGCTCAGGGGGCAAAGCTGTTCGATCCCGAGCAGCCGCCTCTGGCGCCCCTGGGCTTTGAGGTCACGGCGGCGACCGATGGTGTGGTGATCGCGATCGACAATCTGCAACTGGCGCGCATCGCCCGGCTGGCCGGGGCCCCCGGGGCCCAGGGGGCCGGAGTCGATATGCTGGTGCGGCTGGGTGACAGCGTTGCGCGTGACCAGCCACTGTACCGGGTATACGCGGCCTATCCGACCGAACTGCTATTCGCCCGCCAGGCCAGCGAACGCTTTACTGGCTTCATGATTGGTCGGGCCGAGGATCTGGTGGATTTGAATGTGGAGTTCTGATGGATACCTTGCTGCTATTTTTTGCCGATGAGCAGGCGCCCGCCCGGCGCCTGGCTGAATCCGCCGGGCTGGCCTGTGCCGAGGTCATCAGCCACCGCTTCCCTGACCAGGAGCTGCGGCTTACCTTGCCGTTTACCCAAGGCCAGGAGCTGCCTGATATTCTGGTGCTTTATCGCAGCCTGGATCGACCTAATGACAAATTGGTCGAGCTGCTGCTGATCGCCCGGCATGCCCGTCAGCTCGGGATTGCCCGGCTGGTGCTGGTGGCGCCCTATCTGGCCTATATGCGCCAGGACATCGCCTTCAATCCCGGTGAAATCGTCAGCCAGACCATTGTTGGCAGCTTTCTCGGTGAGCTGTTCGACGCCGTGATCACGGTCGACCCACACCTGCACCGGATCAGCCATTTACAGCAGGCTATCCCCCGCGAGCAGGCCATTGCCCTGTCGGGTGCGCCGCGCCTGGCCGAATTAATTGCCGAGCGGCGTGACAACCCGCTGCTGGTTGGCCCTGACGCCGAGTCGGCCCAGTGGGTGGAAAGTGCGGCCCGACGCCAGGGTTTCGACTATGGCGTCTGTCGCAAGGTCCGCCACGGTGATCGGCAGGTTGAAATCCAGCTGCCGGATATCCCGCTGCAGGGGCGGGCGGTGGTGCTGATGGATGATGTGGCCAGTTCCGGGCATACCCTGGCCCGGGCCGCGGAGCAATTATTGGCTGGCGGTGCGGTATCGGTGGACGTGGCGGTTACCCACGCGCTGTTTGCCGAGGATGCCCTGGACGTGATCCGGGCCGCCGGGATTGGCGAGGTCTGGAGTACCGACTGTATCGCCCATCCGAGCAATGCCATCGCCATGGCGCCTGTGCTGGCGGCCAGTCTCAAGCAGGTGTTGGAGGCTAACTGAAAGAGTGGTAGTGGATTTATTGTTAGCTTGCTAAGTAAGTGTGCTGAGGGTATGCTTTAGCTTAGCAAGCTAACTAATGGCGGTCTGGCCGCCGGAGATCCGTATGTCCACTCCATCTCTGCATGCCACGCTCAAGCCTTCGATGGGCGCAGCCATGGGACGCATCCATCGGCTATGGCGCTCGGCAATCAACCAAGCGGTAGCCCCGCTGGGGATTACCGAGGCCCGCTGGGCGGTGTTGGCTCATCTCGACAAATTGGGCGAAGGCTGCACTCAGCAACAACTGGCCAGTGAACTGGCGATCGAAATGCCGTCGCTTACCCGCACACTCAATCAGTTGCAGGAGCAGGGGCTGATCGAGCGCCGCCGTTCCCCGAATGACGGTCGCGCCCATTGCCTGTGGTTCACCCCGGCAGGGCGGCAGCAGGTCTGCGAGTTGGAGGTGCATATTGAGGCTGTGCGCCAGACCATCTATCAAGGCCTGACCGACGCCCAGTTGGATGCCTTTGCCCAGGTGCTGCTGCAGATGGAGGACAATGTGCGCAGCTATCTGGTGTGTGCGGAGGCTGACCAATGACCCCGGATCAGAGTTTCGCCCGCTGGGTAAAGCTGTCGCTGCTGGCCTTTGTTATGGTTTTCAGCTATTTCCTGCTGGCCGATCTGTGGATGCCGCTGACTCCGCAATCACGGGTCATACATCCTGTGATTGGTGTGACGCCGCAGGTCAGCGGCCAGATCACCCAGGTGGTGGTGCGTAACAACCAGCATGTCGAGGCTGGTGAACTGCTGTTCATGATTGATACGCGCCCCTACGTACTCGCTGTTGAGCGTGCCGAGCTGGGGCTGGCCGACGCCCGATTGCAGAATGCCCAGCTCGATGCCGCCGTTGAGGCGGCCCAGGCTCAGGTGCATGCCGCTCAGGCTGAAGCTGTTGAGCTGGCCAGCGAGACTCGCCGACTGCAAGCGCTGGTGGGTAGTCAGCATGCCTCACAGCAACAGTACGAACAGACCCGTTCGCGCATGCAGGCCGCCCAGGCGACCGTCACTGCTGCCCAGGCAGAGGTCCGACGCCTGCAACTGGAGCGTGGTAGCGTCAGAGGAGACAACTTGCGCGAGGCGCAGGCGCGCAATGCTCTGGAACAGGCCCGGCTGGAGCTGAGCTATACCGAGGTTCGGGCCGAGGCGGCTGGGGTGGTATCTAACCTGCAAGTGCGTGAAGGCACCTATGCCAGGGCTGGTAACGAATTGGCCGCTCTGGTCACCGATGAGATGGACATCATCGCGGATTTCCGGGAAAAGTCGCTCAGCCGTTTGCAGGCCGGAGATCAGGCGTCTGTCACCTTTGATGCCTATCCAGGGCAGATCTTCAGCGCCCGTGTGCGTGCCAAAGATGCCGGTACTCTGGACGGTCAGCTCGTTGCTGATGGTCGCCTGGCGGCTCCGGAGGTGACTGATCGCTGGGTGCGCAATGCCCAGCGGCAACGTCTGCATCTGCAACTGCTCGATACTCAGACGCTGCCGGCTTTGCCTACCGGGGCCCGAGCCACAGTGCAATTGCATCCGGTTGGTGGGCCGGCGCGTTGGCTGGGCAAGCTGCAGATTCATGCCATCAGCTTGATGCACTACATCTACTGAGCCCGCAGCCGACCCATGCGCCCGATTCTGCAGATCAGCAAAACCCGGCTCAATGGCAACGACCTGCGTCAGTGCCTGCGAATCGCCTTTGGCGGCATGCTGGGATTCTTGCTGTGCAAGTTGATGGGCTGGAATTACGGCGCATTTTTTACCGTGTCGCCGATCCTGCTGCTAGGCATGGTGCCCAGGCTCACGGCTCATGTTGCACGCCAGTTCATCGCCAGCCTGTTGTTGGTAAGCAGCGTGGTCCTGGTGATGCAAGGCGTGTTCGGCGCCAAGCCGATACCGATGATCCTGCTGGTCGCCGGGTTGTTCGCGTTGCTGTTCCGGGAAATGAGCCGCGGGGTGAACTTCCTGTTTGGAGCGATGAGCGTCGTCAATCTGTCGATGATGCTGCACTTTGCCAGTTACCCGGATGCCCATGTTGGCGATATGGTCGCCTCGCAAGCGATGTCAACGCTCTCGACGTTGCTGATTGCGCTGTTGATGCATGGGATCTTTCCCGATGTGGCATCACGCCCGGTCCGGGTCCTGCCGGTCAAGTCGGCAAGTACCCGGCGGCACGAGGTGCTGTTGGCCACCACGGTGGCTACCCTGTCGTTCATCGCTTTTCAGGTGCTGGATCTGCAAAGCGCGCTGTCGGCCCAAGTCGCCAGTATTTTGGTACTGTTTCCACTCAATTGGCGTGGGGCCGGCCCGGCGGGCTGGAACCGGGCACTGGGTACGTTGGTAGGCTGCAATGCCGGACTGATCATCCAGTTTGTGCTGATGACCCATTTCGATGTGTTGCCGTTCACCGCCTTTGGTCTGTGGCTGGGCCTGTTGCTGTTCGCCCGCTATCACATGCTGGAGGGCGGTCAGTCAGCGGCAGGTTTCGCGGGTTTGACTACCATGGCGATTCTGTTTGGCCAATATGTGACACCGCAGCATGACCTGTTCTTCAGCGACCTCTATCGCTTCAGCTCGCTGGCTGTGGCCGTATCGCTGGCGTTGATGCTGGTGTTTGTGCTCGACCGGCTGCTCAATCGTTTTGCCAGCACCCGTTGGCAGCCGCCGAGTTGAACAGTGCGCTCAGCTTTCCTCCAGTTCGGGCGCCGGCCCGGCACTCGACATTTGCCACTGCCAGGCACAGAGCGCCCCGAGCAGCGCCACCAGCATGCCGGTCAGGCCGAGTAGCTGCAGACTGAGCAACTGGCTGACCCAGGCGCCCAGTGCTGCCCCCAAACCCTGGCCGAGAAACATCACTGAGCCGTTCAACGCGACCGTGACCTGACGCGCTCCCGGTGCGGCCTCGAGCAACTGGGCCTGAACCAGCGGTGTCAGGGCGAACAGTGCGGCCGCGCCGAACAACACAGCGGCCCCCAGGCTCAGCCAACTGACCAGCCCCTGCTCGGGGAACACCAGCATGGCGACTGAGTACAACGCCTGGGTCATGGCGATGATCATGAAAATCCGTACCAGCACCCGGTTCGGGCTGGAGGCGTTGCCAAGCCGGGCGGCGATGGTGATGCCGACCAGGGCGCCGACGCCAACCAGCATCTGCGAGAACGCCACCTGCTCGGTGCTGCCGACGATGTTCTGCATGACCGGGGCGATATAGGGGATTACGCAGAACGTGGCGCTGAAAGCGGCCAGGCTCATCAGCAGCAGGCGGCGGATATCGGGTTGCCAGCCGTGGGCCAGCAGATGCCAGCCGGCACCGTCCTCGCTTTGCACTACCGGCAGGCTCAAGCGGTTGGTCAGCGCAGCGGCCAGACACAGCGCCGCGGCCAGCAGGAAGGTCGCGCGCCAGTCGAACCATTGGCCGATCAGGCTGCCCAGCGGCATGCCGAGCAGGAAGGCCAGGACCATGCCACCGGTCACCATGGCCAGAGCCTGGCCGCGTTTTTCCACCGGCAGCAGTGCAGCGATGATCGGTGGCACCACCGGCATTACCAGAGTAGCCGCCAGCCCGGCCAGAATTCGCAGGCCGATCAGTTCGCTGAAACTGCCGGCCAGTGCAGCCAGAAGATTGATCAGGCTCAACCCGAGCAGCGCCAGCCAGAGCATCCGCCGCCGCTCCAGGCGTCCGGTCTTAAGGGCGATCAGCGGTGCGGTCAGGGCATAGGTGATGGCATAGGCCACGGCCAGGTAACCGGCTGTGGCCACGCTGATGCTGAGGTCGGCAGCCAGTTCGATCAGCAGGCCGGCAAACACGAAGGTTTGTGTGCCGACTGCGCAGGTGGCCAGGGCCAAAGCCGGGATGGGGTTGCCGCGCATAATGATTATCCTTGTTCTGACAGGCGGGTCAGGGACTCCTGACGTTCATGCAACTGTCCGGCATGGTAACGCAATCCGGCCGGATAGCGGTTGCGGCGCGGGCTGGTCTTGAGAAAGCTCATCACTGCCCTGATCACCACCTGATCGCCCAACGGGCGGTTGTGGCCGCCGTTTTCCAGCCATAGGGTCTTGGGAGAGCAACTGGCGGCATTGGCTTGCGCCGCGCTGATCGGTACTACCGGGTCGTCTTTGGCATGCACCAGCATCACCGCGGTTTGCTCCAGTCCGGCCAGGGCCCTTGGTACTTCAAACTGTTCGAGGGGAGCGCCCAGTACCTGCTGCATGTGCTGTTCCATGCGTTTGATCGCTCGCTGTGACAGGCCCTGCATCCGGGCCTGGGCCTGGGCCTGATAACGCACCGCATGCGGTGCGCCGATCAATACCAGCCGGCGGGATTCCAGACCATAGGCCTGCATGGCCAGGGCGCTGCTGGCGCCGCCGACCGAGTGGGCAATCACCGCATGCAGCGGACCCAGGCGCTGGCCGATCCGGCTGATGGCCTGGGCCAACAATGGCAGTGGCCCCTCGCGACCGCTGGCCAGCCCGTGGGCCGGCAGATCCAGGGCTGCAACCTGGTAACCGGCGTCCAGTAATGGTTGAACGAAACCGCCCATGGCGTAGTGATCAGCTTCCCAGCCATGGACCAGCAGGACCACCGGCCCCTGGCCTCGGGTCCAGAGTGGTATCTGCTGCTCGCCAAGGGACTCGGTCAATCGCTCGAAGTCGTCGAAAGCCTGATGCCAGTGGCGTGGTTGCGGGCGCTGACGCGGGCGTACGAACTGGCGGGCACCAAGGGCGCCAAAATAGTCCGGAAACACGGCCGAAAGAGTTTTGACCATGCCCAGACGGGCGTTACGACTGAGGCGAATACTGTTCATGGTTTTGCTCCTGACTACCTACCAGTTGGTAGTTTTGCGGTGGTTAAAAAAGCCCCCAAGGGGCTTCGGATCAACTCATGGATCAACGTTTGAGTTCGCGGCGTACTTCGCTGATGGCCTGCTCGATCGGCAGGGGGCTGCCCTTGACCCGCGACAGAAACAACCCGCCCTGGACCAGCATCAGCACCCGCTCAGCCCAATGCTCGGCCTGTTCGCTGTTTTCAGCGCACTGACCGCTCAGGGCAATCCCGGTCAGCCAGTCATGCTGCAAGTCCAGCAGGCGCTGGGCGCGCTGACGAAGTTGCTGATCCAGGTGGTCCCAGTCGCCCAGTACTCCGCCTACCGGGCACAGGCGCCGGCCCGGGCCGATACTGTTGAGGTAGATGGCGAAAAACGCCTCCAACTGCCGAGCTGCCGGTTGCCCCTGCTGGGCCTCAATGTGGCGGCGCAGGGCCTGAATACTGGTGTCGATTACATCGGCCACCAGGGCATCCTTGTTCCGGTAGTGGTGGAACAGGCTGGCCTTGCGAATGCCTACACGGTCGGCGATGTCCTGCAGGCTGAAGCCGTTGAGCGACTGGCGCTGGAGCAGGTCGGCGGCGGTGCTGAGAATTTGGGTTTTGGTATCCATGAGCCTACCGTATGGTAGGTTTTGCTGATTGTCAACGACTATTGAGAAGAGCTGACTACCGCTCGTCGTGGTGTTTACCCTACCGATCGAGCACATCGCCGGCATCGCCTACCAGCAGATCGAAGCGTTCGAACAATTGATCAAGAATGAAATCTGACCCGGAGCCCGGCCCATGCTAGTCAAGGACATCATGAAGTCCAACGCCGTCACCATCTCCTTGCTCAACGTTTACGACATCTGCGCCAAGCCGGCACTGATTGTCTCACGCGAACTGGACGTGAAGTACGTGGCAAAGCTCATGGTCAACATGAGCCTGCCACGGATTCTGGTCAGCAGCGCCAACGAACTGGTCGGGATCATCACCATGAACGACATTGTCGGGGCGATTCTGGAGATGGCCGACGGGGAGGCCTGACCCTCGCGTTACTGCCGGCCAATATAGCCAGGATTGAACACCACCTGCTCGCCCTGGATCATGTCGAAGATATCGCGGGCCGCAATTGCCGGGTCTTCCCAGTCGGCGGCCCGGTCTACTTCGGGATTGGCCTGCGGGCCAGTGGAGTGCCGGCTGATATGGGTGCGCATGCCGGCCGGAGCGGCAATGAAAATCTTGATATTGTCAGCCTGCAACTCTTGCGCGGCACTCTGGAACAAGCCGTGCAGTGCGTGCTTGGTCGCGGCGTAATGCCCCAGATTGGCTGGTGCCGGGCGCATGCCCAGAATCGATGACACGTTCAGGATAGTACCGCCGTCCTGCTCCCGCATGACCGCGATCGCCTGCTGAGCCAGATCGGCGTAGGCCCAGAAATTGACTTCCATCTGGTGCCGGGCCTTGTCCATATCCATTTCATCCAGCCGAGCCAGATAGGAATAGCCAGCATTGTTGAACAGGAAGTCGACCTGGCCATACTCGGCCCGCGCCCGCTCGATCAACCCGGCACGCTGTTCCGGGTCTGCCAAGTCCACCTCCAGTACCAGCGCCTGCCCACCCTGACTACGAATCTGCTCGGCCAACTGCTGCGAAGGCTCGGGGCGGACATCGACCAGAACCAGCTTCATGCCCTCGCTGGCACCCAGTAGCGCCAACTCCCGGCCCAGGCCATAACTGCTGCCGGTCACCACTGCCACCCTGTCCTTGAACGCTGGACTATCGGCCTGTGCTGGTGCTACCAGCCAGAGCATCAGCCAAACCAGCAACACGCCCGGCAGCGGCAATTGCAGCATTTTTCTATGGTAAGTCGTCATACCCCGCACTCCCTGAGTTATTGGCAACCGCTACACCTTAATGGGATTGCCCCACCAACAGTAGCAACAGAAACATTTCGAATCAGTGCACGGCATGCGACCAACGGTCGACAGCGCATGGTTGACTTATGGTGCTGATCGATCATTTACGCAACATTTACAGCCGCTTGCAGTTTTGGACATCGCTTGTTTATGCGGTTTGGCTTTAGGCTTTCGGACAGCATAGGAGGCTGTCGATGTTTGCTTTCTTTCGCCCGGTACTGCTGGTAGTGGGCATCCTAACCCTGATCATGACCGGGCTAATGTCCTGTGTGGCGTTGTTCGCCTTTTGGCGCGGCGACCCGGAGCTGTCAGTGTTCCTGATTTCAGCGGCGATTGCTGGTGGTGCTGGACTGACCTTGGTGTTGTTGGGGCGTCAGGCACGCTTCCATCTGGTAGCCCGTCAGTTGTATCTTTTGACCAGTCTGAGTTGGCTCGGTATGTCGCTGGTGGGCGCCTTGCCGCTGTTCTTTAGCCATTTCCAACTGAGCTTTGTCGATGCCGTTTTCGAAGCGGTATCGGGGATCACTACCACTGGGTCGACAGTGCTGTCCGGGCTGGAGCAGTTGCCGCCGAGCTTGCTGCTGTGGCGCTCTATGCTGCAATGGCTGGGTGGGTTGGGCGTGATCGGTATGGCCGTGTCGATTCTGCCGTTTTTGCGGGTCGGCGGGATGCGCCTGTTTCATACTGAGTCGTCTGACTGGTCGGACAAGTCGATCCCACGCATTCAGACGCTGGCCAGGCTGCTGGTGGCGATCTATCTGTGCATCAGCCTGGCCTGCATGCTGGCCTATTGGCTGGCGGGCATGAACCTGTTTGATGCGATCAATCATGCCATGACTACAGTGTCGACCGGTGGTTACGCCACCGATGACCGCTCCATGGGACGTTTCGACGAACGGGTGTTGTGGGTCGCCATTGTGTTCATGCTGCTTGGTGCTTTGCCGTTTACCCTGATCATCGCTTTTGTCCAGCGCCCACGGTTAGCGCTGTTGAGCAATAGTCAGGTAATGGCTCTGCTGTCTGTTGTCGCAGTGGTTTCGTTGCTGCTGAGCGCTTTTCTGGTATTGAATGGTGAGCTGCCATTGTTCAGCGCCTTGACCCAGGCCACTTTCAATCTGGTTTCCGTGATCACCACTACGGGCTATGCCTCTGCCGATTATACCCAGTGGGGCGCCTTCAGCGTGGCGCTGTTCTTTGTGGTGATGTTCATTGGTGGTTGTTCAGGGTCAACCAGTGGCGGCATGAAGGTTTTCCGTTTTCAACTTAGCTACCTGTTCCTGCGCAGTCAGATCCGCAAACTGGTTCACCCCAGTGGCGTATTCGTAACTCGTTATAACGGCAAAACGGTGCAGGACGATATCATTCTGTCGGCAGTCGCCTTTTCCTTTCTGTTTTTTCTCACGCTGGCGGTACTGACGCTGCTATTGGCGCTGCTCGGGCTGGATCTAGTGACCAGCCTGAGTGCCGCTGCCACGGCGTTGACCAATGTCGGTCCGGGACTTGGCGATATCGTTGGCCCTGCGGGCAACTTCCAGCCCCTGCCGGCAACCGCCAAATGGCTGTTATGCTTCGGTATGTTGTTAGGCCGACTGGAGCTGTTGACGATGATGGTGCTATTCACGCCGATGTTCTGGCGCGGCTGAGGCAGCGGTATGCCGACACCCATGCACCCACGCTGGCCGGCACTGGTTCTGCCCTGGCTGGTGCCTCTGTTGGCCAGCCTGTTGGCGTGGCCTCTGGCCGACTGGCTGCCCAGCGCCAATCTGGCCCTGATCTATTTAGCCGGCGTGTTGCTGACGGCGATCTATACCCGGGTTCGGCCGGCCCTGGCCTGTGCACTGTTAAGCTTCCTGGCGTACAACTTCTGGCACACCGAGCCGCGTTTCTCGCTGCAGATGTTCCATCGTGAAGATATCCTGACCGCCGGGTTGCTGGTCATGGTGGCGTTGGTTTGCGGACAACTGGCGGCTAGGCTCAATGAACAGCTTAGTGCCTTGCGTGATAGTCAGAGCTGGAGCAACCGGCAGATGGATTGTGCACGGGCACTGTCATCCTGTGTGGCTGCCGACGAGGTGGTTAACCGATTTATGGAGCAGGTTCAGGCCTGTCTGGGGTGGACCTGCCGACTGCAGGACGATGCGACCCGGTTACCAGATGGAGACGGGGGTATCGGCTGGTGCCAGCATGAACAGGGTATTCTGATCGGTTTTCAGGATGGTCAGGGCAATGCCCTTGCGGTCAGCCTGGCTGCTCAGTCGGCTCTGAAGGCGCGTGATCGCGAGCGGCTGGAAGCCTTGCTGGATCTGACCCGCCTGGCCTGGGGGCGGGTACGGCTGGCCGAGCGTTTGCGTCAGGAAACTCTGGTCAAGGAGCGCGAACAGTTGCGCTCGGCACTGTTGTCGTCGATATCCCATGACCTGCGCACCCCACTGGCAACCATGATTGGCTCGGTCTCGAGTCTGATCGACCTGCATGCGGCCCTGAGTCCGGAGCAACGCGCCGAGCTGTTGGCCAATACCCTGAGCGAGGCCCAGAGGCTGGATCGCTATATCCAGAAGCTGCTGGACATGACTCGTCTGGGGCACGGCGAGCTGACCCTCGACCGTGACTGGGTCGGGGTCGATGATATTGTCAGCGTGGTGATCAAGCGCAGCCGGGCTCTGCTTGGAGACAGGCACTTGGAGCTGAGCCTGGCAGCGGAACTACCGTTGCTGCATGTGCATCCCGCCCTGATTGAGCAGGCATTGTTCAATGTGTTGGAAAATGCCATTCGGTTCTCGCCATCAGGAGCGGTCATTCGTCTACAGGCGAGCAGTGAGCCTGGATGGTTGCATATCGATGTTAGCGATGCTGGCCCCGGAATCGATGCCGCAGATCATGAGCGGGTATTCGATATGTTCCATACCTTCAGCTATGGCGACCAGTACGCGGCGGGAACCGGGCTGGGGCTGGCAATCTGTCGCAGCATTCTGGCTGCACACGGAGGGTCTGCCCAGGTGCTGAGTAGCGCGCCGGGGCAGGGCACCACCATGCGTTTGAGTGTGCCGCTCTCGGGTGTGCCGGCTAGTGTGGAGGATTGAGGTGACACGTGTTTTGGTGATTGACGACGAGCCGCAGATTCGCCGCTTTCTGAGTATTTGTCTGGGTTCCCAGGGCTATCAGGTACTTGAGGCTGAGGACGGCCGGCGTGGCTTGGAGCAGGCTGCGCTGCATCAGCCCGATGTGCTGATCATGGACCTGGGTTTGCCGGACATGGACGGTCAGCAGTTGTTGAAAACTCTCAGGGAGTTTTATCTAGGGCCGTTGATCGTACTGTCGGTACGCAACGGTGAGCGTGATAAGGTTCAGGCGTTGGACAATGGCGCCAATGATTATGTTGAGAAGCCTTTCGGTGCCAATGAGCTGTTGGCCAGAATCCGTTCAGTGCTGCGGACTTTCGCCAATATCGAGGTGCCCCCAAGCGGGTTCGACGACGGCTACCTTAAGGTTGACCTGCAAGCTCGCCGGGTTCGTCTGGGTGATGAGGATGTGCACTTGTCGCGCAAGGAGTTCGAGCTTCTGCGCTGTCTTATCAGTCATCCCGGACGCATCATCACCCAGCAGCAGTTGCTCAAGGACATCTGGGGACCGCTTCACAGTCACGATACCCACTACCTGAGGATTTTCATTGGCCGGCTGCGCAGCAAGCTGGATGATGATCCCACCGCACCACGTTACATTGAAACCGAGGCCGGGGTCGGTTATCGGTTTATCGGCTGAGAATGCGTTTGGCGGCGTATACGGTTTTTTTACTATCACCCGGCAAAGCGGGCATGGTTTTTTTACGCGCAGCATCAAGACAATAAGGCATGCCTTTCGACGGAGAGTCGCATGCGAATCATTATTCTTGGCGCTGGTCAGGTCGGTGCCACACTGGCCGAACACCTGGCTGGTGAAGCGAACGATATCACAGTGGTTGACACTGATATTCAGCGCCTGCGGATACTGCAGGATCGTCTTGATCTGCGCACCTTGTGTGGCCCGGCCTCTCATCCGGTAACCCTGGCCCAGGCCGGTGGTGAAGATGCCGATATGCTGGTGGCGGTAACCAGCAGAGATGAAATCAACATGATTGCCTGCCAGGTGGCGCACAGCCTGTTTAACATCCCCACAAAAATTGCCCGCGTGCGCGAGCATGATTACCTGGTTCATGAGCAGGCTCTGTTTGCCAAGGCCGCCGTGCCGGTGGATGTGCTGATCAGTCCAGAAGAGTTGGTTACCCGCCATCTCAAACGCTTGATCCAGTACCCGGGGGCCTTGCAAGTGCTGGACTTTGCTGACGGCAGAGCCCAGATGATGGCGGTCAGAGCAGAGCCGGGCGGTGCGCTGGTTGGTCAGCGAATCGCCTCATTGCGCGAACATATGCCCAATATCGATAGCCGGGTGGCGGCCATTTTTCGCCGCGAACGATCGCTGGTGCCCACCGGCGATACGCAGATCGAAGCTGGCGACGAGGTGTTCTTTATTGCTGCCCGGGAGGACATGCGTCAGGTCATGAGCGAGTGGCGGCGGCTGGATAAACCCTACAAACGCATTCTGATCGCCGGTGGCGGCAACATTGGTGCGCGTCTGGCTGCCAGCCTGGAGTCCAGTTACCGGGTAAAGGTGATTGAGCACAATGGCAATCGTTGTCAGTGGTTGTCCGAGCACCTGGATCGCAGTGTGGTACTGCATGGCAATGCCTCAGACCGCGAGTTGCTGATAGAAGAGGGGATCGAATCGGTCGATGTGTTCCTGGCCTTGACCAATGATGACGAGGCTAATGTCATGGCCTCGATGCTGGCCAAACGACTGGGCGCGCGCACCGTAATCACTCTGATCAACAACCCTGCCTACGTCGACCTGGTTCAGGGTGGGCTGATCGATATTGCTATCTCACCCCAGCAATCGACCATCGGCGCGCTGCTGACTCATGTGCGACGAGGCGACGTCGTTGCTGTGCACTCACTACGCCGTGGTGCAGCCGAAGCACTAGAGGCAGTTGCGCATGGTGATCAGGGCAGCTCGCAAGTAGTGGGGCGACGTATCGATGAACTGGAGCTGCCTGCCAGTGCCACGGTGGGCGCACTAGTACGAGGTGAGCAGGTACTGATTGCCCATGACAGCACCCAGGTCGAGTCTGGTGATCATGTGATCATCTTCGTCGCCGACAAACGTGACGTACTCCGGGTTGAACGTTTGTTCCAGGTGGGCCTGGCCTTCCTCTGAGTGTTTTCAGCAATCCCCGTCGGCCATCTCCAGAATTGCCCCGACAATGTCGTTCATGGTGATGATCCCGACCAGTTCGTTGGCGCTGGTGACCAGAATCCGTGGCAGGCTCATGTTGACCATGAGCTTTGCCACGTACTTCACGTCCAGTTCGCGTGAGACGATCAGTGCCGGCTTGGCGCAGATGTCGTAAACGTTGAGCAGGTCGATGTCACCCTCTTCGGCGACAATGGTCTTGAGGATATCGGTGTAGGTAATCAGTCCATAGGCGTCGTGCTCATTGCCTTTTTCCACCACCAGCGACTTGATGCCGTGCTGGCGCATCTTCTGCATGGCCTCGCGCACAGTGGCCAGGGCGGAGATGGTGACGACGTTGGACTTCATGATGTCCTTGACTAGCATGGGCCGGGCTCCGGGTCAGATTTCGTTTTTGATCAGTTGTTCGAAGTGTTCGATCTGCTGGTGGGCGATGCCGGCGATATGCTCGATCGGCAAGGTGAACACTACCCCACGGGTATGGTTTTTCAGATCAAGGTCCTTGACCAGTTGCTTCATCACTCGTAGTGAAAGCTTCTTCTCCAGCACGAAGATCATTACCGACTGGCTGCCTTCATAGGTCAGGCCGAAGAACGATTTTTTCTGCTCGGCACCCAAACCGCGACCGTTGAGCAGGGTGACGCCGCCGGCGCCGGCGGCTTTGGCCGAGGCGATGGCCTGTTCTTCCAGGTCCTCGGCGAGCATGGCGACCAGTACCGAGAATTTCATGCAGTTGCTCCTCTAAAGCGGCTGAGCTGTTCCATGGCAATGGCGTACAGCATCACCGTAACTATAGGAAAGATCGAGGCGAAGGCGATCAGCCCGAAGCCATCGATGAGGACGCTGCGGCCCTCGATTTGTGAAGCCAGGCCGATGCCCAGCGCGGTAACCAGCGGCACCGTGACCTCCGAAGTGGTCACGCCGCCCAGATCGAAAGCCAGTGGCACGATGAACTTGGGCGCCAGAGCCGTCAGCATGATGACCAGCGCATAGCCGCCCATGATGTAATAGTGGATCGAATCACCAGTGATGATCCGGTGAACCCCAAGCGTGATCCCGATGGCAACACCAAGCGCCACCAGGATGCGGATGTGATTGCCTTTGAGTCGGCCATGGGCCGCTTCCTCGGCCTGCTCGCCGATGGCGATCAGGGCCGGTTCGGCCATAGTGGTGGCGAAGCCGATGCAGAAGGCGAATAAATAGATATAGCCCAGAGTATCCAGCGCCATCAGTTGCTCGGCCATGCTCTGGCCGACCGGGAACAACCCTAGCTTGAGGCCGACCACAAAGGCGTACAGGCCAACAATAACCATGGCGAAACCGATGCTCACCCGGCGCAGGTAGGGGATTGGCTTGCGGATCACCGCGTATTGGAAGAACAGAATCACGGCGATGATCGGCAGCACGTCGCGGAGCATGTGCAGCAGATCACCGAGCATGCTCAGGAGATAGCTGCCGACACTCGGCGCGAGCACGCTTTCTGCCTCGCTGGCCAGCCCGTTCAGGCTATCCAGCGCAGCGTTCGGGTCGGCCGGCCACAGGGTGAATACGGCGATGCCATATAGCTGGACCACGATCATCGGCACCATCACCGCCAGTGCGACCAGGCCAAAACCGTGTACCAGCGGGTTGCGGCCCTTGATCGAGGAGGCCAGGCCGATACCCAGTGCAGCGATCAGTGGCACGGTGACAATGTTGGTAGTGACTCCACCGGAGTCATAGGCCAGCCCAACGATTTCCTCCGGGGCGAAGAAGGTCACCGCCACCACCAGCAGGTAGCCGCAGATCATGTACCAGTGCAGTGAGTGGCCTAGCAGAGTACGCAACACCCCCAGCGCGACCACAGCCCCGACCGAGGTGGCGACCAGGGCGCGCAGAACAAGGGCATTGATGCGACCTTCGCTGATCAGCTCGGCTTGACTGGCAACCGCAATCAGCGCCGGCTCGGCAATCACGGCGGCAAAGCCCAGGGAAAAGCCGAAAATCATCAGCAGTGGCAGCGAGCCTTTGCGAGCGAAGGCATTGGACAGGTTCTTGCCGACTGGGAAAATGCCCAGTTCCAGGCCCTGAAGAAAAATCGCCACACCGAACACCACGATCAGCAGACCGACCAGCATGCCGATCAGACCATCGGGTACCTGACCGATAACCAGGCTCTGGAACAACCCAACCACCAGCACAATAGGCAGCAGATTGCGGAAAGAGTGTTTGAGAGTATCCCAGAATACCTTCAGATCATTCACAATAGGCGCGGTCCCGGCGTTGATTACTGGACCATACTAGCAGAGGCCGGTGGCATCATACTGACACCCGTCAAGGTACTTGATAAAAAAGTGGACATGGAATGACTAAAGCGACCAGCTTGCGCAAGTGGATGTGGCGGGCCTTTGTACAAAGCGCCCTGATCCCTCTAATTCTTGTCGAGACGGTGCTGGTAGCGGCCTACCTGTTGACCAACGCAGCGATTCGCGATGCCCAGATCGAGCATTTGCGCCAGGCCGCGCTCAGTGACCTGCAAACTTCGGCTGGCCAGGAGGCCGAATTGGTCAGCCAGCGCCTGCAGCACATCAGCGACCTGACTGCCCTGTTCGGCGGCCAGGTGGAGGACGTCCTGACTCGTCCTGACGTGTTTGATGATGCCCAGGAGCGGGCACGCTGGGAGCGCGATGCCAACAATGTTCTCTACAGCCGCAGCGATGATGGTCGGGCGGCAGTGTTCTACTCGGCGGTGACCCCGCCTGAGCGCCAGGACCTGGACAAGGTCATGCGGGTGGCCCAGCTCGACCGGCTGATGAAAGATACTGAGGAGCGCAACAGCCTGGTGGCGGCGGTCTATTTCAACACGCATGACAGCTACAACCGGATCTGGCCCTGGTTCTACACTCCGGACCAGTATCCCTACGACATGGATATTCCGCGCTACAACTTCTATTACCTGGCCGATGCCGAGCACAATCCTGAGCGGCGGGTGGTCTGGACCGACATTTATGTTGATCCGGCCGGGCAGGGCTGGATGATGTCGGCGCTGGCGCCGGTCTATCGTGGCGACTTCCTTGAGGGTGTCGCCGGACTGGACATCACCGTTGGCAACGTCCTTCAGGAAATTTCCAGCCTGCGGGTGCCCTGGGGCGGTTATGCCATGTTGGTCAGCGACGAGTTGAACATCATGGCACTGCCAGCCTCCGGCGAGGCTGATCTGGGCCTGACCGAGTTGACCGACTTCAGTTACGACGAAGCGATTCGCCAGGAAATCTTCAAGCCGTCTGACTTCAATCTGAGCAAGCGCGGCGACACTCGTGATCTGGCCGCTCTGGTAGCCAGTCAGGGTGAAGGGGTTGAGCCTGTGCGGTTGGGTGGGCGCAGTCAGCTGGCGGCCTGGGCAACCATTCCCGAGACCGGCTGGAAACTGATTACCGTAGTCGATGAGGCCGAGGTATTTCGCCAGACCAATGATCTGGCCAGTCATTTTCAGCGGATCGGCTATCTGCTGATCGCCGGGCTGGTGCTGTTCTATCTGCTGTTCTTTGCCGGCATGTGGATTCGTTCGCGCCAGCTCAGCCATCAGTTGGAGCAACCGATTGCCGGCGTTGGGCGGATGATGAGCGAGATTGGCGAGGGCAACTGGTTCCCTGAGCGTCAGGCCTCACCGATCAGTGAGCTGGATCAGATGGCCTCCACCACTGTGGCCATGGGCCGACAACTGGCCGACAGCGAACAGCAGCGTCAGCAGGCCAGTGACCAGTTGGAGCGAGTTTTGGAGTCGACTACTGAAAGTCTTTGGGAGGTCGATCTGGACCAGCGCGAGGTTCAAATCCAGGGGCGCTTGCCCGAACGTCTGGGGTTGGAGGCTACCCGCTTGCCGCTGGAGCGGTTCTTCCAGCGGATTCACCCCGATGACCTGATGGCCGCGCGCGACAGCCTGGCGCCCAGCCGGCTCAACCAGCGGCTGGAAGCCGAGTATCGGCTGCGTGACAGTGCCGGGCAGTATCACTGGGTGCTGGGTCGGGGCCGAGTGGTCGGTACCAGCGACAGTGGCCAGCGGCCGCTGCGGGTGGCCGGAACCCATGTCGATATCGATGCGATCAAGGCGACTCAGGAGGCCTTGCGTTCTGCCAGCAAGCAGGCGCAAACCGCCAATATCGCCAAGAGCCGCTTTCTCTCGAGCATGAGTCATGAACTGCGCACCCCGCTCAACGTGATCCAGGGCTTTGCCCAGTTGCTGGAGCTGGATCTGGAGAAACGCGGCGATGATGCCAAGTTGCGTCGCCAGGTCGAGCAGATCCTGCATGCCAGCCAGCATCTTGGTTCGCTGATCGACGACGTGCTGGACCTGGCCCGGATCGAGGCTGAGCGGCCACAGGTTCATCTGGAAACTGTCGATGCCCGGCAGTTAGTACTCGAATGTGTGGAACAGGTGCGTCCCGAGCTGGAAGCCGCCAGCCTGAGCCTGGATAATTTGTTGCCCGAGCAGCCGGTGCTGGTAGTGGCCGATGTCAGGCGCCTGCGCCAGGTACTGCTCAATCTGCTCAGCAACGCCATCAAGTACAACCGCCCGCAGGGTAGCGTCAGCGTCAGTTGCGAACCCGTTGGAGACCTCTGGCAGGTACGGGTCAACGACAGTGGCCGGGGCATCAGCCTGACCAATCAGACCATGCTGTTCAAACCGTTCCAGCGTCTGGGGCATGAGAACAGCACTATCAAGGGCACCGGTATTGGTCTGGCGCTGTGCAACGAACTGGCCGGACTGATGGGCGGACGCATGGGCTGCAGCAGCCAGGAAGGGATTGGCAGCAGCTTCTGGATAGAACTGCCGGCGGCCCCCGCTCCCGGCAGCCGAACCAGTGATGATCAAGCGACGCAGAGTGGTCTGCTGAATGTGGTCTACGTTGAGGATGATCGTTCCAGTCAGATCCTGGTTGAACATGCGCTGAGCGGACTGGCGCGGGTCACCCTGATCGAGAATGGCCTTGAGGCCCTGCATCTGATTACCGAGCGCCCACCCGAGGTGTTGCTGCTGGATATTGACCTGCCAGACATGCAGGGCGATCGTTTGCTGCGTTCATTGCGCAGCAGCGCCAGAACCCGGGATATTCCGGTGATCGTGATCAGTGCCGGCGCTCTGCCGGAAGACCGCGAGCGGGTCAACGATCTGGATGTGTTGCGCTACCTGACCAAGCCGCTGCAGATCCATGATCTGCGTGAAGCGTTGCAGCAGGTGCAGCGCCAGTTGGCCTGAGTATCGTTACCTGAGATCAGTTCGTGCGCGCTGAAGGGCACGGGATTCTGGAGTCTGCATGAGTGCAACCACGGCTCGCCATGGCGTCATCCTGGCGCTGCTGGCCTATGCCCTGTGGGGCGTCACGCCGCTGTACTTCAAGCTGTTGGCCAGTTTGCCGGCCAGCGAAATCATGGGCCAGCGGGTGCTCTGGTCCTGCGTGTTCGCCTCGCTGCTGATCGTTCTGCTACGCCGTGGCGCCGCCCTGAGCGAATTGCTGCGCCAACCTAGGCGACTGCTGATGCTGACCGCCAGCGGCCTGCTGATCGGCTTCAACTGGTTGGTATTCATCTGGGCGGTGAACAATGACCAGATGCTCGACGCCAGTCTGGGCTACTACATCAATCCGCTGGTTAACGTATTGTTGGGGCTGCTGTTTCTCGGTGAAAGACTGCGTCGCCTGCAATGGCTGGCGGTTTTGCTGGCCAGTGCCGGGGTGGTGCTGGAGCTACTGAAGCTTGGTCGCATGCCTTGGGTTGCCATGGCGCTGGCGTTGAGCTTTGGCTTTTACGGACTGTTGCGCAAGAAGGTGGCGCTGGATGCCCTGAGCGGCATGTGGGTCGAAACCGCGCTGCTGGTGCCGCTGGTGCTGATCTATCTGTTTTTCTTTATCGATGCCCAAACCCTGAGTCCGGCGCTGTACAGCGGCCCGCTCGGTTGGTGGCTGGTGGCCGCCGGGCCGGTGACGATGATACCGCTGATGTGCTTCGCCGCTGCGGCTACCCGGATTCCGCTGTCGATGCTGGGGTTCTTCCAGTACATCGCCCCCAGCATGGTGTTTATTCAGGCGGTATGGCTGTTCGGCGAGGCCTTGACCTTTGAGCGGGTGCTGACCTTTATCTGCATCTGGACCGGACTTTTGATCTACAGCCTGGATGTGTGGCGGGCCCATCGTCAGAGCCGATTACTGCAAAGCTGAGGCGCCCCAAGGCTTAACACCAGACCAACCCTTGGCAAGGTGACTTCTTCAGCGCGTCGAGGCGGGTGGCTAATGTGCCGCAATGGAGCACATTCGAATGTTGATCCTTCAGATCACTGCGCATCCAGATGAATTTCCACCATCAGGTCGTCGGCCAGGCTTTCCAGGTCGCGGCGCAGGGCGGCCAGGTCGGTTTGCGGGTAAACGCCCAGATGGGCTTCGGCCTTGAACAGCAGGTCGGCGCTCATCGGGGCCGGGGTGCATTCGGTTTCCAGGCTTTCGACATTGACGCCGTGGCGGGCCAGTATCTGGGATACTTCGTGGACGATGCCGGGGCGGTCATTGCCCAGCAGGTTGAGCCGCAGGCTGGACTGTGCCGGGCTTTCGGCCTGGCCGCTGACGGCGACCTGAATATTGATACCCTGGTGCGACAGCGCTTCCAGATCGATGCGCAGGGCTTCCACCTTGTCGCTGGCGATATCCACCCGCAGGATCCCGGCGAACTGGCCGGCCATGCGGGCCATGCGGCTTTCCAGCCAGTTGCCGCCATGGCGGTTGATAGTCTGGGCGAGGCTTTCCACCAGGCCGGGTTTGTCGGCACAGATCACGGTCAGTACGAGTGGAGTAGTCATGGAGTTGCTCCTGTCTTGGTGGTGGGCGGCTGCTGAATCAGGTCAGCCACTCAGTCATGGTAGTAGCGGCCATCGCCACTGGCGATCATGTCTCGGCACACCGCTTCCAGATGTTCAAAGTCGTATTCGGACAGGCCGACGTATTCGAGGATAGGTTCGGCCACGGCGTTCCACTCATGGTCGACGCTCTGGTTACCCAGCACCCGATAGGCCTGGCAGATGTGTTCAGCCATTTTCAGAATCGCCAACAGGTTTTTCAGCTGGGCGTCATTGCTGCCCTGTTCCTGAAATGTCTGCCGGGCGTTGTGATGGCTGGCGATCGCCTCACACAGGTGACGCGGCAGGCGCCAGGACTTGGCGGTGAAGTAGCCGACTACGGCGTGGTTGGTGTTGAGTCGGTGGTTTTCGACATCGACGATACGTTGGCCACTTTCGGCGTAGGACTCTTCCATTACCTCAATGTAGTAGGGGAAGCGGCTGAGCATCAGCGGGATGCCACAGTTGTGGAACAACCCCAAGGCATAGGCCTCGTCCGGTTCGACGCAGCCGATCTTCTTGGCCAGGGTCATGCAGGTCATGGCGACATCCTGGGCGCTGTCCCAGAACCGGTTGAGGTTGATGATGTTTTCATCGGTCAGCTCGCCGCGGATCGACTGGGCGTTGACGATGTTGATCACCCGTTTGACCCCGAGCAGGTTGACTGCCTGCTGGATCGAGGTAATCCGGTTGGCCAGCCCGAAGAACGGCGAGTTGACGATCTTCAGCAGGCTACCGGCCAGTCCCGGGTCCTGGCTGATCAGCCGGGCAATGACCTTGAGGTCAGGATCGGGCATGACCTGCTCCATCTGCAGATCGACCATGATCTGCGGCTGTGGCGGCACGCTGATGCCCTGCAAGGCGTGGCGGATCTGGTCCTCAGTGAGTTCCTGGGTCATCGTCGTCTACTTCGTGGCTAACGGATAGGATAGAAACTCCGAGTTTAGCCGGAGACTGGCCCGCTTGGCACCCTGTATAATGGCCGATTGTTTCTTGAGGAGAGCCCCATGAGCTTGCCCAGTCTGCGCCTGAAATCCAATAGCGACCGCCGGATCAAGGCCGGCCACCTCTGGGTGTTCAGCAATGAGGTGGATACTGCCCAAACCCCGTTGACCCTGTTCGAGCCGGGCCAGGAAGTCAGCCTGGAAACCGCCTCCGGCAAATCTCTGGGGCTGGCCTGTGTAAGCCCCAACAATCTGATCTGTGCCCGCCTGCACAGTCGTGACAGCAAGCATCGGCTGGACAAGTCGTTGCTGGTGCACCGGATCAAGGTGGCCCTGAGTCTGCGCGAGAGGCTCTTCGATCAGCCGTTCTACCGGCTGGTCTATGGTGACTCGGATCTGCTGCCCGGGCTGGTAGTCGACCGGTTTGGTGATTATCTGGTGGTGCAGATTGGTACGCCGGGCATGGAGCGGGTGCGTGAGGCGATTGTCGAGGCGCTGGTTCAGGTGCTCAAGCCGGCCGGTATCCTGTTCAAGAACGACAGCGGTGCGCGGGCCCAGGAAGATTTGCCGTCCTACGTCGAGGCGGCTCACGGCGAGGTGCCCGAGCGAGTGGCGCTGATCGAGAACGGCGTGCGCTTCGAAGCCCCGGTCTGGACTGGGCAGAAAACCGGCTGGTTCTACGATCACCGCATGAACCGGGCGCGCCTTGCTCCTTACGTCAAGGGCAAACGGGTACTGGATCTGTTCAGTTATATCGGCGGTTGGGGGGTGCAGGCGGCGGCGTTTGGCGCCAGCGAAGTGATGTGTGTGGATATTTCCGCGCCGGCGCTGGATCAGGTCGAGCACAATGCCGAACTCAACGGCGTGGCGGAAAAGATGGCGGTGGTCGAGGGCAATGTGCTTGATGCCCTGCGCGAACTCAAGGCCGCCGACGAGCGTTTCGATGTGGTGATTGCCGATCCGCCGGCATTCATCAAGAAGCGCAAGGATATCCGCAATGGCGAACAGGCCTATCGGCGTCTGAATGAGCAGGCCATGCGTATGCTCAACAAGGACGGCATTCTGGTGTCGGCGTCTTGCTCAATGCATCTGGCCGAAGACAACCTGCGTGACATCCTCAATGCGTCGGCCCGGCATCTGGACCGGCATCTGGTGATCACCGAGCGAGGCTTCCAGGGTCCGGATCATCCGTTACATCCGGCGATCCCGGAAACCGGTTACATCAAGTCATTGTTTTGCCGGGTATTACCGGTCTGATCCAGGCTGAAAACTTGGGTCCTCGGGACGGTTCTATCAGCAATTGCTGTGCCGTGTTGCTTTGTGGAACAATGCATGAGTTATAAACGCAAGGGTAGCGGCTGTGATCGATCCTGATGGTTTTCGTCCCAATGTAGGCATCATCCTGACCAATGGGTTGGGGCAGGTGCTTTGGGCCAGGCGGATCGGCCAGGATGCCTGGCAGTTCCCGCAGGGCGGAATCCAGCGCCATGAATCCCCCGAACAGGCCCTGTATCGGGAGTTGCATGAAGAGGTAGGGCTGCTGCCCGAGGATGTCGAAATCCTCGGTTGCACCCGTGGCTGGTTGCGTTACCGGCTACCGCAACGCTTGATTCGCAATCACTCCCAGCCGGTCTGTGTGGGTCAGAAGCAAAAGTGGTTCCTGCTGCGTCTGACCGCCAACGAAGAACAGGTGTGCATGACCAAGACCGCCAAGCCCGAGTTCGACGGCTGGCGCTGGGTCAGTTATTGGTATCCGCTCGGCCAGGTGGTGGCGTTCAAGCGTGATGTCTACCGTCGGGCCATGAAAGAACTGGCGCCCCGGCTACAGATCAGCGGCTTGCCGGGGTGCTGAGCATGCTCAACACGCTGCGCCGGATTGTTCAGGAGGTTAACGCTGCCAGGGATCTGCCAGCGGCACTGGACATCATCGTGCAGCGTGTCAGAGAGGCCATGGGCACCGAAGTGTGCTCGGTCTACCTGCTTGATCCTGATACCTCCCGTTACGTATTGATGGCCACCGAGGGCCTGAACAAGAGTGCTGTCGGGCTGGTGACGCTGGCCAGCAACGAAGGTCTGATCGGTTACGTCGGCACCCGCGAAGAACCGGTCAACCTCGAAGATGCGGCGGTCCACCCGAAATTCCGTTATTTTGCCGAAACCGGTGAGGAACGCTTCGCCTCGTTTCTCGGGGTGCCGATCATTCACCACCGCCGGGTGATGGGTGTACTGGTCGTGCAGCAGAAGGCTCGCCGCCAGTTCGATGAAGGTGAAGAATCTTTCCTGGTCACCATGAGTGCCCAGTTGGCCGGGGTTATCGCCCATGCCGAGGCCACCGGCGCGATCCGTGGCCTGGGTTGGGGCGGCGAGGTGGTTCAGGACACCCGCTTTGACGGTGTACCCGGCGCCCCGGGCGTGGCCATTGGTCAGGCAGTGGTCATTCTGCCCCCGGCCGACCTGAATGCCGTGCCGGACAAACCCGTTGCCGATATCGATGCCGAGCTGGCGCTATTTCGCACTGCGCTGGAGTCGGTGCGCCGCGATATGCAGACGTTGTCGAGCAAGCTGGCGAGTCAGCTGCGCCCCGAGGAGCTGGCGCTGTTCGATGTGTACCTGATGATGCTGGACGACGCCGCGCTGGGTAATGAGGTGGTGGCGATCATTCGCACCGGCCAGTGGGCCCAGGGCGCGCTGCGTGAAGTGATCAGCGATCATGTCGGTCGCTTCGAATTGATGGATGACCCCTACCTGCGCGAACGCGCCACCGACGTCAAGGATCTGGGGCGGCGGATTCTTGCCTACCTGCAAGAAGCCGGGCGCCAGGATCGGGTCTACCCCGAGCAGACCATTCTGGTCAGTGAAGAGATTACCCCGGTCATGTTGGGCGAGGTGCCCAAGGAAAAGCTGGTGGGCCTGGTTTCGGTGCTCGGCTCAGGCAGCTCGCACGTCGCCATTCTGGCTCGGGCGATGGGGGTTCCCACGGTCATGGGGGCGGTCGATCTGCCCTATACCCGGGTTGATGGTCTGGAGCTGATTGTCGACGGCAACCACGGTGAGGTCTATTCCAATCCCTCGCAGGAGCTGCGCAGGCATTATCTGGAACTGGTGCGCGAAGAGCGCGAACTGGTACAGGGCCTGGAGAAGCTGCGTGAGGTGCCGTGCATCACCACCGACGGCCATCGCATGCCGTTGTGGGTCAACACCGGTCTGCTGGCCGATGTCGCTCGCTCGCTGGATCGCGGCGCTGAAGGGGTAGGGCTGTACCGCACCGAAGTGCCGTTCATGATTCAGGACCGCTTCCCCAGCGAGAAAGAACAGCAGGCGACCTACCGTGAGCAGTTGGAGGCTTTCCATCCGCTGCCGGTGACCATGCGTTCTCTGGATATTGGTGGTGACAAGGCACTGACCTATTTTCCGATCAAGGAAGACAACCCCTTCCTTGGTTGGCGGGGGATCCGGGTTACCCTGGATCACCCGGAAATTTTTCTGGTTCAGACCCGGGCCATGCTCAAGGCCAGTCATGGGTTGAACAATCTGCGGATCATGCTGCCGATGATCAGCAGTATCTTCGAGGTCGAGGATGCACTGCATCTGATCCACCGGGCCTACAGCGAAGTGCTGGATGAGGGCGTGGATGTGCCCATGCCGCCGGTCGGGGTGATGATCGAAGTGCCAGCGGCGGTCTATCAGGCCCGTGAGTTGGTGCAAATGGTCGACTTTCTCTCGGTTGGCACCAATGACCTGACCCAGTATCTGCTGGCGGTTGACCGCAACAACCCGCGGGTGGCCGATCTCTATCACTCCCTGCATCCTGCAGTGCTGCAGGCGCTGGTCAAGGTGGCCCATGCCTGCCGCGATGCCGGCAAGCCGATGAGCGTCTGCGGCGAGATGGCCGGTGACCCGGCGGCGGCTGTGCTGCTGATGGCGATGGGTTGTGATGTGCTGTCGATGAATGCCACCAACCTGCCCAAGGTGAAGTGGCTGCTACGGCAAATCAGCCTGGAAGACGCCAAGGCGCTGCTGGATGAAGTGCTGCTGCTGGATAACCCGCATCTGGTGCAAAGTACCCTGCATCTGGCGTTGAAGAACATGGGGCTGGGCAAGGTGCTCAGTCAGCGCTGATGCTGTCTTGGTAGGAGCGGCCCGCGGCCGCGATAGCTCCATCCTGTTCGCACTTGCGAGGCGCTCCTACTGGTCTTTGCAGGCAAAACACCAACGCTGCTCGCCCAGCGCAACCCCCTCGGGGCCAAAGCGCTGCTCGATAAACACCACTTCACCATCGGCCTTCAGGCGCAGCAGACTGCTGGCCCGGGTGCCGTACTCGGCGCTGACGATGAATGCGGCGGACAGCAGCCGCTCCCACTCCAGGCTGATACCGGTGTCCGGCAGTTGTTCGTCGGGGTAGGTGCGTGGGTCGGCAAGCAGTTGCAGTAGTTGCCGGTCATCGGCATGCAGGCGGGCTTCCAGGCCCTGGCGCAAGGCGACCAGTTTTGGCCAGGGGCTGTTCAGCCCGGCGTTGGACAGCGCGTAGATGCCCGGACTTAATGATTCGGCCTGACCACTGCGGCTATTCAGATGCCAGAGCTGCTGGCGGTCGCCCACCAGCAGGTTGAAGCCGGCATATTGTTCGGCATTCATGGCGACCTGTTGCAGATACTCCGCCGGTGATTGCTGGCCGGTCAGGTAGTCCAGCACCAGTGCGCCGCGTGATAGCGGCCCTTTGCGGGCCCCCGGCGCCCGGATGTTGGTCAGGCTGGCGAAACGTCCCTGGCGGGTAATGCCCAGCCAGGTACCACCGGCCTCCAGGTCCTTGCCGGCCAGTAGCTCAGGGTGACCCTCCGGCTCCCAAAACTGCGCATTCCGGGTTGGGCGGGCATGAAATTCGTCGCGGTTGCCGAGCAGCAACAGCGGCTGGTCGGCGACTTGCCAGGCAAAGGCGATCAGGCACATGGGCACCTCCTTGAGCTAGTCAGTCTACGTTTAGTGGGACGATTCGGCTACACTAGGCGGCCGGTTGACTGCGGCCGGGATGAACGAACGGACTGCCTGGGGGCGTTGTGGAGTTTCTGATTTATCTGGTGCTGGGCGCCTGTGCCGGAGTGCTGGCCGGCCTGTTCGGCGTGGGCGGCGGGATAATCATTGTGCCGGTGCTGGTGTACAGCTTTACTCTTCAGGGCTTTGCGCCTGAAGTCATGACCCACATGGCCGTGGGGACCTCGCTGGCGACCATTGCCTTCACCTCGCTCAACGCCATTCGTACCCATCATCGCAAGGGTGCTGTGCTGTGGCCGGTGTTCGTCTGGATGACGTTTGGAATTTTGCTGGGTACCGTGCTGGGTGCGCTGACCGCTGCGCTGATCAGTGGCCCGGCATTGCAGAAGATCATTGGCGTATTCGCCATCGTCATGGCCATCCAGATGGGTTTTGAACTCAAGCCCAAGGCCAGTCAGGCTGTGCCTGGGCGGGCCGGATTGACCGGCGTGGGCGGGGTCATCGGCTGGGCCTCGGCGATTTTCGGGATTGGCGGTGGCTCGCTGACCGTGCCTTTTCTGGTCTGGCGCAGCGTGCCGATGCAGCAGGCGGTGGCGACCTCTTCGGCCTGTGGTCTGCCAATCGCCGTTGCAGGCTCGCTGAGCTTCATCTGGACTGGCTGGGCCAAGGCCGGCTTGCCGGATTGGAGTCTGGGCTTCGTGTATCTGCCGGCGCTGGTCGGGATCGCTGCTACCAGCATGTTGTTCGCTGGTTACGGAGCTTTGTTGGCACACAAGTTGTCACAACGTTTGCTCAAGCGTCTGTTTGCCCTTCTGCTATTTTGCGTGGGCATCAACTTTCTCATGTAGGGAGCATTCATGCTGGCTTACCCGCAAATCGACCCGGTAGCTTTGGCTATTGGTCCGTTGCAGATTCACTGGTACGGTTTGATGTACCTGATCGGTATTGGTGGCGCCTGGTGGCTGGCATCGCGCCGCTGGGCCGATTTTGCCCCGACCTGGAGTCGGGAAAAGCTCTCCGATCTGGTGTTCTGGGTCGCGCTCGGGGTGATTGCCGGTGGGCGTTTGGGCTATGTGCTGTTCTACGATCTGGCGGCCTATATCAATGACCCGACGCTGATCCTGCAAATCTGGAAAGGCGGTATGTCGTTCCATGGTGGATTGATCGGGGTGTTGCTGGCGGTGGCCTGGTTTGCCCGGCGCAACGGCAAGCGCTTCTTTGAGGTAATGGACTTTGTTGCTCCGTTGGTGCCGATTGGCCTGGGCGCCGGGCGCATTGGCAACTTCATCAACGCCGAGCTGTGGGGCAAGGCCACCGACGTGCCCTGGGCCATGGTGTTCCCGACCGACCCGCTGCAACTGGCGCGGCATCCCTCGCAGCTGTATCAGTTCGCCCTGGAAGGTGTGGCGCTGTTCGCCATTCTCTGGATCTACTCGCGCAAACCACGCCCGACCATGGCTGTCAGTGGGCTGTTTGGGGTGTGTTACGGGGTGTTCCGTTTTATCGTTGAATTTGTCCGAGAGCCGGACGCGCATATCGGCTACCTGGCCTTCGACTGGTTCACCATGGGTCAGTTGCTGTGCATTCCGATGGTCGTCATTGGTGCCGGGATGATCTGGTTCGCCTATCGCCGGGAGGCAAAAATCGCATGAAACAGTATCTGGATCTGATGCGCAGGGTGCGTGAAACCGGCACCTTCAAGAGTGACCGCACCGGCACTGGCACCTACAGTGTGTTCGGCCATCAGATGCGTTTTGATCTCAGTGAAGGCTTTCCGCTGGTCACCACCAAGAAGTGCCACCTCAAATCGATCATTCATGAGCTGTTGTGGTTTCTCAAGGGCGACACCAACATCGCCTACCTGAAACAGCACGGGGTATCGATCTGGGATGAGTGGGCCGACGACGACGGCAATCTCGGGCCGGTCTATGGCTACCAGTGGCGTAGCTGGCCGGCGCCCAACGGCGAGGCTATCGACCAGATCAGCAAGCTGTTGCAGATGATCCGCAGCAATCCGGATTCACGTCGACTGATCGTCTCGGCCTGGAACCCGGCGCTGGTGGACGACATGGCGCTGCCGCCCTGTCATGCACTGTTCCAGTTCTATGTTGCCGACGGCAAGCTCAGCTGCCAGTTGTACCAGCGCTCGGCCGATATCTTCCTCGGTGTGCCGTTCAATATCGCCAGCTATGCGTTGCTGACGCTGATGATTGCTCAGGTCTGCGACCTGCAGCCGGGCGAGTTCATCTGGACCGGCGGTGACTGCCATCTGTACGCCAACCACCTGGAGCAGACCGATCTGCAGTTGAGTCGCGATCCGCTGCCGCTGCCGACCATGCGCCTGAATCCCGAGGTCCGTGACCTGTTTGCCTTCACCTTCGAGGACTTCACTCTGGAGAACTACCAGTGCCATCCGCATATCAAGGCACCGGTGGCGGTATGAGCAGTCCGCGCATCGCACTGATTGCTGCGCTGGCGAGCAACCGGGTGATCGGTATCGACAACCAGTTGCCCTGGCATCTGCCGGAGGATCTGAAATACTTTCGGGCGCAGACCTGGGGCAAGCCAATCATCATGGGGCGCAAGACCTTTGACTCGCTGGGGCGGCCCTTGCCGGGGCGCACCAACATCGTGGTCAGTCACCAACCGGCTTTACAGCTGCCTGGCGCCGTGGTGGTTGCCAGTCCGCAGCAGGCGCTTGAGGTGGCGCGGCAGCAGGCCGAGCTGGATGCGGTCGACGAGGTTATGGTGATTGGCGGCGAGATGCTGTATCGCGAGATGCTCGATCTGGCCGATCGGCTGTACCTGACCCGGGTCGAGCTGAGTCCGCAGGGCGATGCCTGGTTTCCGCAGATACCCGAGGGAGACTGGTCATTGGTCGAGCAACGGGATGTGCCGGCCGGTCCGGATTATCCCGCGCACAGCTATCAGGTGCTGGACAGGATCAGCGGTTGAGACTGATCCAGCACGCCTTCCAGAGGGCGCGGCTTGCCGATCCAATAGCCTTGCAGATAGTGCCCGCCCCAGTGCGACAGTTGGTTGGCACACTGGGCGTTTTCCACGAAGTTGGCGGTCACCTGTTTACCCATTCCGCGTGACAGGTTGATCAGATTGCGCAGATAGTTGGCGTACTCGCTGTCATTACCGTCCTGCATATTCCGGGTGTCCAGCTTGATGCCCTTGATCGGCAGCCGGGCCAGATAGCCGAGTGCTCCGTATTCCTCACCAAAGTGATCAAGCCAGATATCGACCCCCAGCTCGCTGAGTCCCTTGCACAGCTTGCTGGCCTGGCTGGCGTGCTTGAGCAGGGCCTCTTCGCGTAATTCGAGCTGAACCATTCGCGGGTCGACTTTGCTTTTGGCCAGTAGCTGGCGCAGTTGGTCGGCAAAGCGCGGCTGTTTGAGTTCGCGGTCGCTCAGGTTGATCGACAGTCGGCAATTGATGCCTGCGCTCTGCCACTGCTGGACAGCCTCCAGCGCCTGGGCGATTACCCAGTGGCCCATTGGCAAAATCAGGCCGCTGTGTTCGGCCAGTTTGAGGAAGGCATCCGGCGTCAACAGCCCCAATTGCGGATGCTGCCAGCGCAGCAGAGCTTCCCAGGCCACGGTGTCGCCTTGCTGGGTATCGACGATAGGCTGGTAGTGCAGACGGAACTGGCCTTCCAGCAGGCCGTGACGCAGTCCCTGCTCGATATCCAGATTGGTCCGGGTGTGGGCTTCTTCGCTCGGACAATAGAAGCTGTAGCCGTTGCGACCATTGGCCTTGGCCCGATACAGCGCCTGGTCGGCATGCTGCAGCAGTTCAGCGGCGGACTGGCCGTGTTCGGGATAGGTGGCGATGCCGATGCTGGCGGAAATAAGCAGATGATGACCGCTCAGGGTGATGGGCTCGCTCAGGGTGTGAATGATCTTGCTGGCAATCAGCGCTGCGTCGTTGGGGTCATGCAGGTCATGCAGCAACGCGACGAATTCGTCACCGCCGATCCGGGCGATCAGGTCATCCTGGCGCATGCTGCGGCGCAGCCGGTTGGCGATCACCGCCAGCAGCAGGTCACCCAGGCCATGGCCGAAGCTGTCGTTGATCTGTTTGAAGTAATCCAGGTCAATGTACAGCAAGGCAAAGCCTTCCTGGCTGCGCTTGCTACGCAGCAACAGGCGATCCAGTTCTTCTTCCAGCAGGGCGCGGTTGCCCAGCCCGGTCAGCGGGTCCTGCTTGGCCTGTTGGGCCAGACGCAGGCCGCTGTTGCGGCGTGACTGGGCATGAATCAGGGCGCGCTGCAGATGTTCGGCGTCCAGGCGGGTGCGCTGTAAGATATCGTCGGCACCATCTTCCAGCGCGGTGCTATCACTTTGTACTGAGCCGCCGTCGCTGATCAGCAGGTACAGGGTGTCTGTGGCCACGCGTCGGGCATCGCGCAAAAGGCCGAGATCGTTGGGTAACAGGCAGGCATGAAAAGCACCGCTGGCAAGGCGGTTGATGGCTTCTTTCGGGCGTGTGCAGACCTCGACATCAAACGTCGTGTCGGGCAAATCCCGGCACAAGCTGAGCAGATACTCACGCTTGTCCTGATTCGTTTCAACCAGCAACAGCTTGCGGGCAGCGGTTTCCATTGGCTTCCATTTATGGAATTAAAGTGAAGCGTCCATGTAGGCGAGATGACATCATTATGTTAACGCCATCACAACTTGCATTCAGCACAAGCATGACATAACTGGCAAGTTTGTCCGACAAATGGTAGGGAAATTTGGGGTCGTTGACGGGGTTTTGACTGCTTTTGGCGAATTTCAGTATCTTGCTGGAAATATGACGCGAGCGGTGGCCCGCCCGCGTCATCGCTGGGGTAAGGGATCCCTGAAAACGTAGCCGAGGCAGGCAAGACAAGGCAAAAACAGCCGAAAAAGCGCAGTTTACGTGTTGTAAATGAGCATTTTGAGGCTGTTTTTAACGCAGTATTGCCAACGCAGGTAGTTTTCAGGGGTTCCTTAATCTTCGAGCATGGCCTTATTGCGCACCGCCCCCTTGTCGGCACTGGTGGCCAGCAGGGCGTAGGCCTTGAGCGCAGTGGTTACCTTGCGCGGACGTTGTTCAGCCGGTTTCCAGCCCTTGGCGTCCTGTTCGGCACGGCGTACGGCCAGCTCCTCATCGCTGACCAGCAGGTTGATGCTGCGCTGGGGAATGTCGATCAGGACTTTGTCGCCGTCACGCACCAGGCCGATGGCGCCACCGGCAGCAGCTTCCGGTGAGGCATGACCGATCGACAGGCCCGAGGTACCGCCCGAGAAGCGACCGTCGGTCAGCAGGGCGCAGTCTTTGCCCAGGCCCTTGGACTTCAGGTAGCTGGTCGGGTAGAGCATTTCCTGCATGCCCGGGCCGCCCTTGGGGCCTTCGTAGCGGATAATGACGATATCGCCCGCTTTGACCTCGTCAGCGAGGATGCCTTTGACCGCGCTGTCCTGACTTTCATAGATCTTGGCCCGGCCTTCGAATACATGGATAGATTCGTCAACGCCGGCAGTTTTCACTACGCAGCCATCTTCGGCGATGTTGCCGTAGAGTACTGCCAGGCCACCTTCCTGCGAGTAGGCATGGGCAACACTGCGGATGCAGCCGTTTTCACGGTCATCGTCCAGGCTGTCCCAGCGAGTGCTCTGGCTGAACGCCACCTGGGTCGGGATACCGGCCGGGCCGGCCTTGAAGAAGGTGTGTACGGCCTCGTCATCGGTCTGAGTGATATCCCACTGGGCGATAGCTTCTTCCATGCTCGGGCTGTGCACGGTCGGTACGTCGGTATGCAGCAGGCCGCCACGGGCCAGTTCACCGAGGATCGAGAAGATCCCGCCGGCACGGTGCACGTCTTCCATGTGGTACTTCTGAATGTTCGGCGCCACCTTGCACAGCTGCGGCACCTTGCGCGACAGCCGGTCGATATCACGCAGGTCGAAGGCCAGTTCGGCCTCCTGGGCGGCGGCCAGCAGGTGCAGGATGGTGTTGGTCGAGCCACCCATTGCGATATCCAGGGTCATGGCATTCTCGAAGGCCTTGAAGCTGGCGATATTGCGCGGCAGGACGTTCTCGTTGCCTTCGGCATAGTACTGACGGCACAGGTCGACGATCAGTCGGCCGGCGCGCAGGAACAGTTGCTCGCGATCGGCATGGGTAGCCAGGGTCGAGCCGTTGCCCGGCAGCGACAGGCCCAGCGCCTCGGTCAGGCAGTTCATCGAGTTGGCGGTGAACATGCCCGAGCAACTGCCACAGGTCGGGCAGGCGCTGCGCTCGTATTCGGCGACGGTTTCGTCCGAGCAGCTGTCGTCGGCGGCGGCGACCATGGCATCGACCAGATCCAGGCCGTGGTTGGCCAGCTTGGTCTTGCCGGCTTCCATCGGCCCGCCAGACACGAACACCACGGGGATATTCAGGCGCAGCGCGGCCATCAACATGCCGGGGGTGATCTTGTCGCAGTTGCTGATGCAGACGATGGCATCGGCGCAGTGGGCGTTGACCATGTACTCGACCGAATCGGCGATGATCTCGCGCGAGGGCAGCGAATAGAGCATGCCGTCGTGACCCATGGCGATGCCGTCATCTACCGCGATGGTGTTGAATTCCTTGGCTACACCGCCGGCTTTTTCGATTTCCCGTGCGACCAGTTGGCCCAGATCCTTCAGGTGCACGTGACCGGGCACAAACTGGGTGAAGGAGTTGGCGATGGCGATGATCGGCTTCTTGAAGTCCTCGTCCTTCATCCCGGTGGCACGCCACAGCGCACGGGCGCCGGCCATGTTGCGGCCGAAGGTGGAGGTTTTCGAGCGGTAATCAGGCATGACGGTGATCTCGTTGTGTTCCGTAATCCGTCAAGCATACCAATTCGGCGAGTGGCTTGCAGTAGCAGGAAAGCGGTGCTATTAAGTCTGGCTCTTTTTATGCATTAATGGAATTTAAAAATTCCAAAATAGTATTTCTGGTTATATTTGGTCTGATCTAGTATCTGCTCGTCGACACCAGCGTGGTGTTGTCCATAACAAACTTCGGAGCCAGCCATGACCGCTACCAACACTGTCAATGCGGCGGCGGATGACCAGCGGGTGATAGCAGCGATTGCCGAGGCGTTGAAGAATATTCAGTTCGGCGCCTTGGAAATCACCCTGCATAACGGTCAGGTGGTACAGATTGAACGCAAGGAAAAGTTCCGCTTTCAATCGCCGCCGACCAGGACGTCCTGAAGTACCCGACCACGGGATATTGTCGCCAAAACCCTAAACAACCCCGCCGACTGGAACACCAGAGGCGTGTGAAGCCAGCACATAACTACTATTGGAGCTTCCCATGACCTCACTCGCTTATGCCGGTCAACGCTGTCGACCCTGTAGCCGCACTTCTTATCGAATGTGATTGCTGAGCTTTCACGTCGTACCCCTGCGCCATGTTGGCGCTACGAGAAATGTATCTGCAGAGTGCCCACACCATGAAAAAGTTTTTCCGCAAGACCCTGATTGCTGGCGGCCTGGCCGCTCTGGTTTCCGCTTCGGCCCTTGCCCAGACGGTCAACCTGCTCAATGTGTCCTATGACCCTACCCGTGAGTTCTACCGCGAGTACAACACCGCGTTCAGCCAGTACTGGCAAGAGTCGAAGGGGCAGCGTGTCAACGTGCGTCAGTCGCATGGCGGCTCCGGCTCGCAGGCGCGCTCGGTGATCGACGGACTGGATGCCGATGTGGTGACCCTGGCGCTGGCCTATGACGTGGATGCGCTGCGCCAGAACGGCGAGCTGATTCCCGATGGCTGGCAGGATCGCCTGGAACGCAACAGCTCGCCCTATACCTCGACCATCGTGCTGCTGGTGCGCAAGGGTAACCCGAAGAACATCAAAGACTGGGACGACCTGGTGCGCAACGACGTGCAGGTGATCACCCCTAACCCGAAAACCTCCGGCGGGGCGCGCTGGAACTACCTGGCGGCCTGGGGCTATGCGCTCAAGCACAACGGTGGCGATCAGCAGCAGGCCTTTGACTTCGTGCGCAGCATCTACGCCAATGTGCCGGTGCTGGATCCGGCTGCCCGCGGCGCTACCAATACCTTTGTCCAGCGCGGTATTGGTGATGCCTTTATCGCCTGGGAGAACGAGGCTTTCCTGGCGGTAGAGCAGCTTGGCCAGGGCCAGTTCGAGATCGTTGTGCCTTCGGTCAGTATTCTGGCCGAGCCGCCGGTTACCGTGGTGGACAAGAATGTCGATCGCAAGGGCACCCGTGAGGTCGCCGAAGGCTACCTGCAGTATCTCTACAGCGATGAAGCCCAGCGCCTGGCTGGCAAGCACTATTACCGCCCGAGCAACCCCGAGATCGCAGCTGAGTTCGCCGAGCGTTTCCCGGCCCTGGAGCTGTTCACTGTGGATGAGGTGTTCGGTGGCTGGCAGAACGCGCAGGACACTCACTTCAACGATGGCGGCCAGTTCGACAGCATCCTGGAATCGATTTCCCGGCGCTGAGCATGGCTGAAACCAACCCGGGCGCCATACGCCCGGGCTTTTGTCTGAGGTGATCTATGTCCCTGGCTGCAAAGAAGCGCCGCGTCATACCCGGTTTCGGGCTGACCATGGGCTTTACCCTGTTGTACCTGAGCTTCATCTTTCTTATTCCAGTGGGTGGCCTGCTGCTCTATACCTTGCTGATGAGCTGGGATGATTTCTGGCGCGCCGTCAGTCATCCGCAGGTGGTGGCTTCCTACAAACTGTCGTTTGGCGCCTCGCTGATCGGCGCGACCATCAATCTGGTGTTCGGCGCGTTGGTGGCCTGGGTGCTGGTGCGCTACTCGTTCCCCGGCAAGAAAATCGTCGATGCGCTGGTCGACCTGCCGTTTGCCCTGCCAACGGCGGTGGCCGGGATTGCGTTGGTGACCCTGTATGCCTCCAGCGGCTGGGTCGGCCAGTACCTGCAGGTGGCCGGCATCAAGGTGGCCTACACCCAGCTTGGCGTGGTGGTGGCGCTGACCTATATCGGTCTGCCCTTTGTGGTGCGCACCGTGCAGCCGGTGCTGGAAGACCTGGAAGCCGAACGCGAAGAGGCCTCGGCCAGTCTGGGTGCCAGCCGCTTTACCACCATCCGCCGGGTTATTCTGCCGGCACTGTTGCCGGCGCTGCTGACCGGCTATGCGCTGGCCTTTGCCCGAGCAGTGGGCGAGTACGGCTCGGTGGTGTTCATTTCCGGCAACATGCCCTACCGCACTGAGATCACGCCGCTGCTGATCGTCGCCAAGGCTGAACAGTACGACTACAACGGCGCCGCCGCGATCGGCACGGTGATGTTGCTGGCGGCCTTTGCCCTGTTACTTCTGATCAATGGTCTGCAATGGTGGACCCAGCGTCGCGGCCTGTGAGGATTCTCCTGTGACAATACAAACCTCTACTTATGTAGCCAATCCCGAACTGGCCGCACGCTGGCGCCGCGCTACGGAAGAGCCGCTGTGGGTGCGCTGGACCCTGATCGGTATAGCCCTGACCTTTCTTGCGCTGTTTCTGGTACTGCCGCTGGCGGTAGTGCTGTATGGCGCCTTTGAACAGGGGCTGCAGGTCTGGTGGGCGGCGGTCAACGAGCCGGATGCACTGGCCGCCATCCGGCTGTCGCTGCTGGTAGTACTGATCGTCGTGCCCATCAATATGGTGTTTGGCGTGGCGGCAGCCTGGGCGATTGCCAAGTTCGAGTTCCGTGGCAAGCCGATTCTGATCTCGCTGATCGATATGCCCTTCGCCATTTCACCAGTGGTGGTTGGGCTGATCTTTGTCATTCTGTTCGGCTCTCAGGGCTGGCTTGGCCCCTGGCTGGCGGCCCATGACCTGCGGATCATTTTTGCTGTACCCGGCATCATCATCGTGATCGCCTTCGGCACTATGCCGTTCATCGCCCGCGAACTGATCCCGCTGATGCAGCAGCAGGGCAAGGAAGAGGAGGAAGCCTCGCTGACCCTGGGGGCCAGCGGCTGGAAAACTTTCTGGTACGTAACCCTGCCGAATATCAAGTGGGGCCTGATCTACGGGGTGATCCTGTGTAACGCCCGGGCGCTGGGTGAGTTCGGTGCAGTAGCCGTAGTTTCCGGGCGGATTCGCGGTGAAACCAACACCATGCCGCTGCACATTGAGGTGCTTTACAACGAGTACATGTTCACCGCCGCCTTTGCCGTGTCATCACTGCTGACCGGGCTGGCGCTGGTGACCATTGCAATCAAGAGTTTTGTCGAATGGCTGGATGAGCATCATGCGCAGACTTGAGCGAAACCACCGGCATGTCGTCATGGCGAGGAGGCGCTTTATGCCGACGCGGCAATCCATACCTGGAAGTGGCGCAGTGTCTATGGATTGCCACGCCTCTACGAGGCTCGCAATGACGCCCCCCACACACAAGTCATTGCGAGGAGGCGTTTTTTGCCGACGCGGCAATCCATACCTGGAAATGGCGCGGTGTCTATGGATTGTCACGCCTCTAAGAGGCTCGCAATGACGATGTCTATTTATTCCCGGGACGAAAATCCAAATGAGCATTGAAATCGATCAGGTCAATAAACGCTTTGGCGACTTCGTCGCCGTCGACAACGTCAGCCTCACCCTCAATGACGGCGAGCTGACCGCCTTGCTCGGGCCGTCGGGCTCCGGCAAGACCACCCTGCTGCGGATCATCGCCGGGCTCGAACAGCCAGACAGCGGTCGCATCCGTTTCCACGGTGAAGACACCACTGACCTGCACGTCAGTGACCGCGGGGTGGGTTTCGTGTTCCAGCACTATGCGCTGTTCAAGCACATGAGCGTGTACGAGAACGTGGCCTACGGGCTGACCGTCAAACCGCGCCGTCAGCGCCCGAGCAAGGAAGAGATTCGCAAGAAGGTCATGCACCTGCTGGAAATGGTGCAACTGGACTGGACCGCCGATCGCCTGCCATCGCAACTATCCGGCGGCCAGCGCCAGCGGATTGCCCTGGCCCGCGCACTGGCGGTCGAGCCTAAGGTACTGCTGCTGGACGAACCCTTTGGCGCACTGGACGCTAAAGTACGCGCCGAGCTGCGCCGCTGGTTGCGCCGGCTGCATGACGAGATTCACGTCACCAGCGTGTTTGTCACACACGATCAGGAAGAGGCGCTGGAAGTGTCTGACCGGGTGGTGGTGATGAACAAGGGCAAGGTTGAGCAGGACGGCAGTCCGGAGAGTGTTTACGACAACCCGGCTAATCCGTTCGTGTACCAGTTTCTCGGCAACGTCAATCTGTTCCATGCCCGGGTGCATGACGGTATTGCCCGTATCGGTGATGTGCATCTGGAGGCACCCGAATATGCCGGCCAGCGCGAGAGCCAGGCGCTGGCCTATGTGCGCCCGCATGATATCGAAGTACTGGGTGGTCGCAGCGAGGGCGCGCTGCATGCCGAGATTGAGCTGGTTTCGGTAGTCGGGCCGACCGTGCGTCTGGAGCTGCGCACCGACAACAGCGAGCGCGTCGTACACGCCGAGCTACCCAAACATCGGTTTCGTGAGCTGGGGTTGGTACAAGGGGGCGACGCCTGGATCAGGCCGGTCAATACCCGGGTGTTTCTTGAGGATGGTGAACTGAACTCATCTGGCTGAAGAGCAGTAAAAGAGTGGGGCAGGGCTGGATCAGGGGTGGGGAACCGGCTAGGGTTGTGCTTCTACAGCGATCCACTGTGAGGAAGTCATGACCAACGGCGTTTACACCCCACCCCGGGTCTGGACCTGGGACAAGGCCAACGGTGGCCAGTTTGCCAATATCAACCGGCCGGTGGCCGGGCCGACCCACGAGCGCGAGCTGCCGCGTGGCAAGCACCCGTTGCAGTTGTATTCGCTGGCCACGCCCAACGGGGTCAAGGTCACTATCCTGCTCGAAGAGCTGCTTGAGCTTGGCACCCAGGCGGCGGAATACGATGCCTGGCTGATCCGCATCAACGAGGGCGACCAGTTCGGCTCGGGTTTTGTCGAGATCAACCCGAACTCGAAGATTCCGGCTCTGCTCGATCAGAGCATGGATCCGCCGCTACGGGTGTTCGAGTCCGGCTCAATCCTGCTGTATCTGGCCGACAAGTTCGGTGCTTTTATTCCCCAGGATCTGGCCGGGCGCACCGAGTGCCTGAACTGGCTGTTCTGGCAGATGGGCAGCGCGCCGTTTCTTGGCGGTGGCTTTGGCCACTTTTACGCCTATGCCCCGGAGAAGTTCGAGTACCCGATCAATCGCTACACCATGGAGGTCAAGCGCCAACTGGACGTACTCGACCGGCAACTGGCCGAGCAGCGTTATGTCGCCGGTGAGCAGTACAGTATTGCCGATATGGCGATCTGGCCCTGGTATGGCGGAGTGGTGACCAATCAGGTGTATGGCGCCGCCGAGTTCCTCGACGCGCAGGGTTACAGCCATGTGCTGCGTTGGGTCGAGGAGGTTGGCCAGCGACCGGCGGTGCAGCGCGGGCGGATGGTCAATCGGACCTGGGGCGATGCAGACCAGCAGTTGCCGGAACGCCATGCCGCCAGCGACTTTGCCGGCTTGCGTGGGCAGCAGGGGTAACGGCCATGTGCGAGCTGCTGGGCATGAGCGCCAATGTGCCCACCGATATCTGCTTCAGCTTTTCCGGGCTGATGCAGCGCGGTGGGCGCACCGGGCCGCATTGCGATGGCTGGGGTGTGGCGTTTTATGAGGGCCGTGGTGTTCGCTGTTTTCATGATCCGGCGCCATGCCACAGCTCGGCGATTGCCAGGCTGATCGAAAGCTATCCGATCAAGTCCGAGAATGTCATCTGCCACATTCGTCAGGCCAATGTCGGGCGAGTCAGCCTGGCCAATACCCATCCGTTTACCCGCGAGCTGTGGGGGCAATACTGGAGCTTTGCCCACAATGGCCAGCTTGAGGGTTTTGTTGCCCAGCCCGGCCCGTTCCAGGCCGTTGGCGACACCGACAGCGAAGCCCTGTTCTGTGATCTGCTCAACCGCCTGCGTGGCCAGTTCAGTCAGTTGCCCGAACAGGCGACACTCATGCAGGCCATCACCCGCGCTTGTACCGACTACGCCAACCAGGGGGTCTGCAACCTGCTGCTGAGCAATGGCGACTGGCTGTTTACCCTGTGTACCAGCAAGCTGGCCTGGATTACCCGGCGGGCGCCTTTTGGTGCCGCGCAACTGAGTGATCTGGAGCTGGTGGTCGATTTTGGCGAGCACACCACTCCCAACGATGTCGTCACGGTGATTGCCACCGAGCCATTGACCAGCAACGAGCAGTGGACGCTGTACCAGCAGGGTGAGTGGCGGCTATGGCGGGGCGGGGAAACGCTGGTGTCGGGGCGGCTTGAGTTGGCTTGAGTCTGGCCTGCTATCTACTGGTTATAGGGCAGGTTCAGGCATAAAAAGGCTCCAATAACGGAGCCTTTTTCGTTGCCAGGGAGGTTACAGCAAGACGATGTTGTAGCTGATGATGGCCCTGACTTCGTCGATATCACGTTGCCCAGTGACATTGCTGCGCAGGCTGGCATGACGCAGCGACAGGCCAACATTCTTGAACAGGCCATCCTGAATGGTGTAATCCAGGCGCAGGTCGCGCTCCCACTCGTTGTTGGCCCCGGAGACGTTGCTCTTGACGTTGCTGCCGCGCAGGTAGGTGGCGTTGGCGCGCAGGCCAGGTATGCCGGTCTGGGCGAAGTCGTAGCCATACCGGCCCAGCCAGGTGCGCTCGCCGGCACGCTGGAACTTGCCGATTTGCGAGTCGGTGATCAGGTAGGCAGTGGCGCCGTCGCCGTTGTTGATGAACGGGAAGTCGCTGTTGCCGCTCAGATGCTGGTAGCCCAACCCCAGGCTGTGGCCGCTCAGGCTGTAGGTGAACAGCGCGCTGGCAGCGCGGTTGTCGACCTTGCCGTTGTTGTTGACGCCGCGTGCAGCGTAACCTGCTTCCTGGCGCTTGTTGGCACCATGAGCGTTGCTGTCGAAGTAGCGCAGATCGGTGCTGAGCTTGCCGGCGCCGAGTCCAGTGCTGTGGATCGCACCTAGGTAATGCTGGCGGTAGTAGTCCTGCAGCTCTGCAAAGAAGTAGCTGGTGGTCAGGTTGCTGGTCAGCTTGTAGTCGCCACCGGCATAGCGGAACTGGTTGACCCGCTGGGTGCCGCCGGCAATGGTCAGGTTCTGATAGTCGCTGGAGGCCCGACCGCTGGCGCGCTCGATCTGACCCAAGTGCAGGGTCAGGTTGTCGATGTCGTTGGAGGTCAACTGGCCGCCGCGGAAGGTTTGCGGCAGCAGGCGGCCGTCATTCAGGCTCAGAACCGGCAGACGTGGTAGCAGGGTGCCAATCTTCAGCTCGGTTTCGGCGACCTTAAGCTTACCGGTCAGGTCCAGGCGGCTGAAGTTGCTGACCGCGCTGTTATCGCTTTTAAGCGGGAATACAGTACCGGGATTGCGGCTGCGCCCGGCTTTGTCAGTGCGCCCGCCAGAGTCCAGGCGCAGACCCAGTTGCCCCAATGCATCGAGCCCGAGGCCGACGGTGCCCTGGGTATAGCCGGACTGGAAGTTGAGCAAAAAGCCTTGTCCCCACTCTTCGGCTTTCGAGGGCGCAGCGCTGCCGCTGCGGTTGTCCTGGTTGATGTAGAAATTGCGCAGGCCAAGGCTGGCCTTGCTGTCTTCGATGAAACCGCCCTCGGCCAGGGCGCTGGACGTAACGGTCAACAGGCCAGCGGCCACGGCGCTGGCGATCAGGGTTCTTTTCATGGTGTGCTCCAGACAAACGAAATTGGCAGAACTGCCCGGCAGTGAGGTTCGTGGTCGAGTGCGTGACTGGCCGGCATCAACACGGGTTGATGCCGGTAACATAAATGAAATGCTAAAAAGCCAAAAAGAATAAAAAGTAATTTACTTATTCTTTATGAGATCGACTTTTCAAACACTTTGGAATTGCGCTGGTAGTTGTACAGCGAGGCGCGCTTGGCTGGCAGGCGCTCCACTGAACTGGGGACGAAGCCGCGCTCGCGGAACCAGTGCGCGGTGCGGGTGGTAAGTACGAACAGGGTATCCAGGCCGAGTTTGCGGGCCTGGGCCTCGACGCTGGCCAGCAGTTGGTCGCCGCGCCCACCGTGGCGGTAATCCGGATCGATGGCGACGCAGGCCAGTTCGCCGCTGCGCGAATCATCCAGCGGGTAGAGGGCTGCGCAGCCGATGATCATGCTGTCACGTTCAATCAGGGTGAACTGGCCTATCTCGGTTTCCAGCACTTCGCGCGAGCGGCGCACCAGAATCCCGGCCTCTTCGAGCGGGCGCAACAGTTCGAGCAGGCCAGCCACATCGTCGATGGTGGCCGGCCGGATCTGCTCGAAGGCTTCCTGGCTGACCATGGTGCCGCCGCCATCGCGGGTAAACAGCTCGGTCAGTACTGCGCCGTCCTCGGCGAAGCTAACGATATGGCTACGCCGCACGCCACCGTCGCAGGCTTTGCAGGCAGCCTTGAGCAGGCTGCCGGGCAAACTGTTGCCCAGCGCCTTGAGCAGCGCTGTGGCCCGCGTTGGCTTGAGTTCACGCAGCAATTGGCCGTCGGCATCGAAAATCCCGGTATCGGGGCCGAGCAGAATCAGTTTGTCGGCGTTCAGTGCGGCGGCGGCGCTGGTGGCGACATCTTCGCAGGCCAGGTTGAACACCTCTCCGGTCGGCGAGTAACCGATGGACGACAGCAACACGATCGACTGCTCATCCAGGTGCTGACTGATCGCCTTGCGGTCGATCCGGCGTACTTCACCGGTATGGTGAAAGTCGACCCCGTCGACCACGCCAATCGGTTTGGCGGTGACGAAGTTGCCACTGACTACCCGTAGCCGCGAGCGCTGGCCCGAAGGTGCGGTGCACAGCCGCGCCTCGATGGCGATGCGCAGACTGCCGACCGCATCCATCACGCAGGTCAGGGTATCCAGATCGGTGATGCGCAGGTCATTGTGATAACGCGAATCCAAGCCGCGGGCCTTGAGCCGCTCCTCGATTTGCGGGCGCGAGCCATGCACCAGTACCAGACGCACGCCGAGACTGTTGAGCAGCATGACATCGTGGATGATATTGATGAAGTTCGGATGCGCCATGGCCTCACCCGGCAGCAGCACGACGAAGGTGCAGTCCCGATGGGTGTTGATGTAGGGCGTCGAGTGGCGGAACCAGTTGACGTAGTCGTGCATGCGTGGTGTTCCGGGCAAAACGCCAGTGTAGGGAGTTTGGCTGCTCGCCATCAAGTGTATCATTGGCTCCATGGCCCTTCGAACAGGAGCGTTCAACATGCCGCAATCGACCCCGGACTATGTCGTTGTCAACACCGCTTCAGCTGCGGTAGACCGCCTGGCTGCACTTTACCGGCAGGCAACCAAGGCTTTGGGCCAGGCCTTGCATTTGTATTTGCACGAACGGCGGCAGCCGAGTGCCGAGCAATTGCGTCAGTTCTGCTACCCGGCGCTGCGCCTGACCTATGCCGCCCATAGCGAACCCCCGGCCACGGTCCGGGCCTTTGCCCGGGTGCAGATACCTGGGACCTATGCGGTGACCGTTACCCATCCGGAGGCTTTTCGCAGTTACCTGCTGGAACAGCTGGAACCGCTGCTGAAGGACTTCGAGGTGCGTCTGGAAGTTGGGCTCAGTGATCAGCCGATTCCTTACCCCTATGTGCTGGCCTATGACGAACTGTCGCGCTCCGGAGTTGCCGCTGGCGAGCTGGCGCGGGTGTTTCCCGGAACCGATCTGTCGGCGATCAGCGACAATGCCGCCGACGGGCTGGATGACTGGACCCAGATGGACCCCTTGCCGCTGGCGCTGTTCGATGGGGCGCGGGTGGATTTTTCATTGCGCCGGCTAGTGCACTACACCGGCAGCGACTGGCAGCACGTGCAGCCCTGGATCCTGTTGACCAACTATCATCGCTACGTCGACCAGTTCATCCGCTATGGCATGGACATGCTGCTCAGCGAGTCGCGCTTCACTGCGCTGGTGTTGCCGGGCAACGTGCTGATCGAGCGCGGCATGGCCGAGGATGACATGCAGGCTGTGGTCGACAGCGTGGCCTGGCACCGCTTTCAGATGCCGGCCTACCACCTGCTGGCCAGCGATGGCGATGGCATCACCCTGGTCAACATCGGCGTCGGGCCGTCCAACGCCAAGAACATCACCGACCACCTGGCGGTGCTGCGCCCGCATTGCTGGCTGATGATCGGCCACTGTGGCGGGTTGCGCCAATCCCAGGCGATTGGCGACTACGTGCTGGCCCATGCCTATATGCGCCGCGATGGCATCCTCGACCGGCTGTTGCCGCCACATATCCCGTTGCCGGCCCTGGCCGAAGTGCAGCAGGCGCTGCAGGCGGCTGCGGCACTGGTCACCGGTGATCAGGGCGACGCCCTCAAGCGTCGGCTACGCACCGGCACGGTACTGACCTACGATGATCGCAACTGGGAACTGCGCTGGGCTCAGGAGCGACCGCTGATCAATCAGGCCAGAGCCGTGGCGGTGGATATGGAAAGCGGCACCATCGCCGCCCAGGGCTATCGCTTGAGGGTGCCCTATGGCACCTTGCTGTGCGTGTCCGACAAGCCGCTGCACAGCGAGATCAAGTTGCCGGGCGCGGCCGGGGCCTTCTATCAACGGGCGGTCAGCCAGCACCTGCATATCGGTATCGCGGCACTGGATCTGCTGCGCAGCCAGGTCAACTCACTGCATTCGCGTAAGCTGCGCAGTTTTGATGAGCCGCCGTTTCGCTGAAGCAAGTTCAGGGGCGTGCGGGTTGCAAACAGAACTGCTCAATCAGCCCGCGCAAAATCTTCACCGTCGGCTCAATCCGATCCAGAGCCAGAAACTCGTCCGGCTGGTGGGCCTGGTCGATGTCGCCGGGGCCGAGAATCAGGGTCTGCATGCCGAGCTGGTTGAGGTAGGGGCCTTCGGTGGCGAAGGCCACGCTACCGGCGCTGTGCCCGGTCAATCGCTCGCAGGCGGCAACGATGGGCGCATCGGCGGCGGTTTCAAAGGCCGGGACGCCCGGGAACAGCGGTTGATAGTCGATCTGGACCTGGCGTTCGGCGGCAATCGGGGCGAGCCGGGCGTGGATCGCTGCGCGCAGTTCGTCACCGTCCATGCCCGGTAGTGGACGGATATCGAACTCCAGCGCGCACTTGGCACAGATCCGGTTAGGGTTGTCACCGCCGTGGATGCAGCCCAGGTTCATGGTCGGGGTTGGTACGCTGAACAGCGGGTTGTTCCAGCGTTTCTGCCAGGCGCTGCGCAGCTCCAGCAGATCGCTGATCACCACATGCATGGCTTCAATGGCATTGCGCCCGAGGCTGGGGTCGGAGGAGTGGCCGGCCTGGCCGATAATGTCGATCCGCTCCATCATGATGCCCTTGTGCACGCGGATTGGCCTGAGCCCGGTGGGCTCGCCGATCACCGCATGCCGGGCCTTGGGCTGGCCGCTGGCAGCCAGTGCCCGGGCACCGCTCATGGAGCTTTCCTCATCGGCGGTGGCGAGTACGATCAACGGCTGCTGAAAGGGCTGGTCGGCATAGTCCTTGACTGCTTCGATGATCAGCGGGAAAAAGCCTTTCATGTCACAACTGCCCAGGCCATACCAGCGGTTATCGGCTTCGGTCAGGGCGAACGGCTCGTGGCGCCAGCGTTCGGGGTTGCAGGGCACTGTATCGGTATGCCCGGCCAGTACCAGCCCGCCGGGGCCAGAGCCCAGGGTGGCGATCAGGTTGGCCTTGCCGGGTTGGCCGGCGATTGGCTGGATATCACAGGCAAAGCCCAGTTGGCCGAGCCAGTCGGCGAGCAGATGAATGACGCCCAGATTGGACTGATCAAGGTCGGCCTGGGTACAACTGATCGAGGGGGCGGCGAGCAGGGCAGCGAATTGCTGCTTGAGGCTGGGCAATGACATGGTGGATCCCTGACAACGTAAGCTGGGTTTCAGCTTACGCCGTCAGGGCCCCAGCGTCAGCCGAAAATCCCGCTAAGGATGAAGAAGTACAGAATCGACAGACCGGCACCGGCTGGCAGGGTGATGACCCAGGAACTGAAGATGGTGCCGACCACCCGCAGGTTCAGTGCGGCGATGCCGCGCGCCATACCAACACCCAGAACCGCGCCGACCAGAGTGTGGGTGGTGGAGATTGGCAGCCCCAGGCCCGAGGCGCCAACCACGGTGGTGGCGGTGGCCAGTTCAGCGGCAAAACCGCGGCTCGGGGTCAGTTCGGTGATGTGCCGGCCGATGGTGGCGATTACGCGATAGCCATAGGTAGCCAGACCGACCACGATACCGGCGGCGCCGAGCAGCAGCACCCAGCCGGGCACCAGAGAACGGGCCGCGATTTCACCAGTCTGCAGAACGCCGACAATGGCAGCCAGCGGACCAACGGCGTTGGCCACGTCGTTGGAGCCGTGGGCGAAGGCCATGGCACAGGCGGTGAAGATCATCAGTACTGCAAAGACCTTTTCCACACTGGCGAAATGGAAGTCCTTGTCGGCCTCCGGGTCGGCCTTGATCCGGGTCAGCAGGGCCACGCCCAGCGCGGTGATCAGCAGCCCGACCAGTACCGCCAGACCAAAGCTCTGCCAGTTGTTCAGGTCCAGACCCACATGCTTGAGGCCTTTGGTCACAGTCATCAGGGTGACGATGAAGCCGACGGCGAACATGTAGTAGGGCACGTAGCGCTTGGCGTTGCGGAACGGCTCCTCGGTATCAAGGATTAGTTTGTGCACGCTCATGAAGATCAGGAAGGCGACTACCCCGGACAACGTCGGCGAGATCACCCAGCTGGCAACAATCGGTACCACACCGGACCAGTTGACCGCTTCCATGGAGACGCCAACGGCGCCGAAGCCGATGACCGCGCCAACAATGGAGTGGGTGGTGGAGACCGGCCAGCCCTTGATCGAGGCGATCAGCAGCCAGGTGCCGGCGGCCAGCAACGCCGCCAACATGCCGAAGATCATCTGCTCCGGGCTGATCATGCTGGAATCGAGAATGCCGCTGCGAATGGTTTGGGTAACCGAGCCGCCGGCCAGATAGGCACCGAGAAACTCGAAGACCATGGCGATGATGATCGCCTGCTTGATGGTCAATGCCCGTGAGCCGACCGAGGTGCCCATGGCATTGGCAACGTCGTTTGCGCCTACCCCCCAGGCCATGAAGAAACCGAAGAGGCAGGCCAGGATGAGCAGGGTAGTGCCGTATTCTGCGATAAGAGTCATAGTGAAAATCTCTGCGCGGTAGCGGGACTCAGCGAGCCATTAGCAGTTCCAGGCGGTTACCGACGCGCTCGGCGCGGTCGGCGACATCACCGATCCATTCGATGATCTGATAGAGGAACATCACATCGACAGGAGGCATGTCTTTTTCCAGCTTGAATAGCTCGGCACGCAGTTTGACCTGCATACGGTCGGTGTCGCGCTCGATGTCTTCGAGCTCGATAACCAGTTTTTCCACCAGAGTGACTTCACGGCCGGCAAAGCCGGTTTCCAGCAGCTCGTCCAGCTCGTTCATGGCCTTGAGCGCCTGGGCGGCGGCATCGACTGAACGTTGAACGAAGACCAGAAAGGCTGGTTGCAGGGTGGCCGGGATAGTCATGTTGCGGCCCAGCATCAGGCCGGCGATATCCTTGGCGCGGTTGGCCACTTTGTCCTGTACACTGAGCAGTTCCAGCAGGTCCGAACGCGGCACTGGCAGGAACAGGCTTTTGGGCAGATGAATCCGCACATCCTTTTTCAGCTTGTCGGCTTCGTGTTCCAGTTGCACGATCCTTTGCTGAACCTGTTCAGCCGCTTGCCAGTCGTCGGCAAATACCGCTTCGATGAAGGGCACGAGCTGTGCGGCGCATTCATGGGCCTTGGCAATATGCTGCTGCATCGGACCGATCGGTGAGCGGCCGAACAGTTTGATGAAAGGATTGTTGGGCATGGCGCCTCCAGGGTTAGTGAGGCGCAAAATTATAGGTGCTGAGACCGCCAACGTCATCAAAATGCCGTGGATTGGTCATTTCTATGTCATTTTTTGCCGCGCTAACCGATGAGTGGCAAGGCCTTTAGAGAGACACATGGTTAAAGAAACCGAAATCAAGCTGCGCGTCAGCCCCGCAACTCTGGACGCGCTGCGTGAGCATCCGCTGCTGAATGAGCGGCGGCAGGGCGACTGGCAGACCAGTACCCTGTACAACCAGTATTACGACAGTGCCGAGCGGGCCCTGTCCACGGCTCGGGTTGCCCTGCGCCTGCGGCGTGATGGCGAGCAGTTCATTCAGACCCTGAAAAGCCGTGGCCAGAGCATTGCCGGATTGTCCGAACGCAATGAATGGGATTGGTACCTGAGTCAGCCAGCGCTGGACTTGAACCTGCTGGATGACCAGTGCTGGCCCCAGGCACTGGCCGAGCTGGACAAGACGCAACTGCAGCCAGTGTTCACCACTGATTTTCAGCGCACCCGGGCAATGCTGTGCTGGGAACGGGACGGCGAGTCGATTGAGGTCGAGGCCGCGCTGGATCTGGGCAAGGTTCTGGCTGGTGAGCGTGAGGAGCCGATCTGCGAGCTGGAGCTGGAAATTCGCCAGGGCCCGGCCGAGGCCTTGCTGGAACTGGCCCAGGCGCTGGCTACCGATCTGCCGCTGATGCCTTGTGATATCAGCAAGGCCGAGCGTGGCTACCGGTTGTTCGATCCGGCCAGTTACGAGCTGCGCCCGGCGGCGCCGGACTGGCAGCCAACCACAGCAGTGGATGAGGTGATCCATCATGGCGGCTGGCAGTTGTTGGGCCAGACCCAACGCTTGGCCGAGCAGTATCGGCATACCCGGCAGTGGAAGCTGTTCCGTGAACTGAGCCAGCAACTGGCCGAGCTGCGAGCCTATTTTGGCGTGTTCGACCTGGGCATGCCACGCTCGGCGACGGCGCCCTTTATCGCGCCGCTGGATGCGCTGTTGCAGCGTTTCCGGCCGCTGGTGCTGGCCGGTTGGGCCGATGATCAGGATGGTCAGGCCGCCCGTGATGCGGCGCCGGAGGTGTTCGATCAGGCTGTCGCCGAGCCGGCTTGGGGCCAGTTGTTTATTGGTCTGGCGTTGTGGTTGCAGCGGCGCCAATGGTGCCAGGGCCGGCCGCCACGCGGTGACAAGGTTGGCCAACTGGAACTGGCGCGCTGGCTGCTGGCCGCCTGTGCCAAGGACATTCAGGAGTTGCGGGTGCCGCATGCCAATGACCCTGATGGCATGGCTAGCGAGTGGGTAGATCAGTTGCCGCGGCTCGGGCGTCTGCACTTTTTGCTGGTCAACTTCCGCCGCTGGCTGGAGGTGCCCGAGGCCGACCGGTTGTACGGTGAACTCAACAAGCTGCAGGCGCTGCTTGAGCAGTATCCTCTGGTTGAGGCCGAACAGCGCCCGGCGCTGCTCGCTGCCTTGCGCAAACAGGGCCAGCGGGTACGCCGGCTGGATGCCTGGCGTGAACTGAATAATTAAGGCTCTGACGGCAAGCCGATCACAAGCCGGTAATGGATCTGGAACATAAGGATAAGGGGTGTGCATGAACAGTCTGGCTGACCTGTACCTGCCTGGCCAGGAACGGCCACTGGATTTGGCCGATATCCTCAAGGTGCTGGTGGCCCAGGGTCGGCTGGATCTTGAAAGTGCCGAGCAGCTCAGCGCGCTGCGTCGCTCGGCCACCGGCGATACCGCCAAACTGCATCCGCTGGAGTTCATTGCCAGCCAGAATCCGGCTGATCTGGCCAGGCCGGACCGAACGCTGGATCTGGAAACCATGAGCCGCTGGCTGGCCGAGGAAGCCGGCCAGCCGTTCTATCGGATCGACCCGCTGAAAATCAACGTCGCGGCTATCACCCCGTTGATGTCCTTCGCCTTTGCCCAGCGGCACAAGATTCTGGCTGTCGAGGTCAACGAACGCGAAGTCACCATCGCCAGCGCCCAGCCGTTTGTCAGCAGTTGGGAGCCGAACCTGCACCATGTGCTCAAGCGCGAGATTCGCCGGGTGGTGGCCAGCCCAGCGGATATCCAGCGCTATTCGGTCGAATTCTACCGGCTGGCGCGCTCGGTCAGCGGTGCCAATGCCAGCGATCAGAAGCTCAGCGCGGTCGGCAACTTCGAGCAGCTTTTGAACCTGGGCAGCATGAGCCAGGAGCCGGACGCCAACGACGCTCACGTAGTAAACATTGTTGACTGGCTGTTTCAGTACGCCTTCGAGCAGCGTGCCAGTGATATCCACATCGAGCCGCGGCGCGATACCGGCAGCGTCCGGCTGCGCATCGACGGGGTATTGCACACGGTCTATCAGTTCCCGTTGCAGGTTGCGGTGGCGGTGGTCAGCCGGCTGAAAACCCTGGGCCGGATGAATGTGGCCGAGAAGCGCAAGCCGCAGGATGGTCGGGTCAAGACCAAGTCGCCGCAGGGCAACGAGATCGAACTGCGATTGTCGACCCTGCCGACCGCCTTCGGCGAGAAGATGGTGATGCGGATCTTCGACCCTGATGTACTGCTGCGCAGCTTCGATCAGCTTGGCTTTTCGGCGGAGGATCAGCGCCGCTGGCAGGGCATGGTGACCCAGCCCAACGGTATCGTGCTGGTCACCGGCCCGACCGGATCGGGCAAGACCACCACCCTGTATACCACGCTCAAGCAACTGGCGACCCCTGAGGTCAACGTCTGCACCATCGAAGATCCGATCGAGATGGTCGAGGACAGCTTCAACCAGATGCAGGTCCAGCACAATATTGAGCTGACCTTCGCCAGCGGGGTCCGGGCCCTTATGCGGCAGGACCCGGACATCATCATGATCGGTGAGATTCGTGATCTGGAAACCGCCGAGATGGCGATTCAGGCGGCGCTGACCGGACATCTGGTGCTGTCGACCCTGCATACCAACGATGCGCCCAGTGCGATCAGTCGACTGATCGAGCTGGGGGTACCAGCCTACCTGTTGCGCGCCACTATCCTCGGGGTCATGGCCCAGCGCCTGGTGCGCACTCTGTGCCCGCATTGCAAGGCGCCGACCGAGGTCGACGCCGATGCCTGGAGTGAGCTGACCAAGCCCTGGAATGCACCATTGCCGAGCCAGGCACACAAGCCGGTAGGTTGTCCGCAATGTCGGGAAACTGGCTACCGCGGACGCGCCGGGGTGTACGAGCTGATGCCGCTGAGTGATGGCCTGCGGGCGCTGATCCAGGCCGACACCGACCTCAGTGCGCTGCGTCGTCAGTCCTACAAGGAAGGGATGCACAGTCTGCGCCTGTCCGGCGCGCAAAAGGTTGCCGCCGGACTGACCACCATTGAGGAGGTGTTACGGGTGACGCCGACCAGTCAGCAACGTTAGAGGGGAGCGGGGTGGTTCGGGTAGAATGGCGCCGATCAACCGGAGCCTGCCATGAACTACCGTCACAGCTATCACGCCGGCAACCATGCCGATGTCCTCAAGCACGCCATCTTGCTGCGCATGCTGCAACTGTTGCAGCGCAAGGAGGCGCCACTGTGTTATCTGGACAGCCACGCCGGCACCGCGCTGTACGATCTGAGCAGCGAGCAGGCCGGTAAGACCGGCGAGTATCGGGATGGGATCGGCCGTTTGTGGTCGCGTGAAGACTTACCAGCATTGCTGGCCGGCTACCGCGAGGCAGTGGCTCGACATAACCCCGATGGTCAACTGCGCCTGTATCCGGGTTCACCGCAACTGCTGGCCGATCATCTGCGCGAGCAGGATCGGATGATCCTCAGTGAACTGCATCCCGAAGATGCCGCGACCCTGAAACAGCATTTTGCTGCTCAAGCGCACATCGCCGTGCATCAGCGCGACGGCTATGAACTGCCCAAGGCCTTTTTGCCCGTGGCGGAAAAGCGGGCGTTGTGGCTGCTCGATCCGCCGTTCGAGAAAGGTGATGACCTGCAGCGCTGCGTTCAGGCTATTCAGACCGGCATCCAGCGCATGCGTCAGACCGTGGTCGCCTTGTGGTATCCGATCAAGGATGAACGTCAGCTCAAGGCGTTCTACCAGCATATGGCCGAGGCTGGTTTGCCCAAGGTGTTGCGGGTGGAACTGAGTGTGCGACCGACCGATACCAGTCTGGGGCTCAACGGCTCGGGGCTGATGCTGGTCAATCCGCCCTGGCCGCTGTGGGAAGAACTGGAGCAGGTGTTGCCGTGGCTGAGCGAGACACTGGCGCAGTCCGGTTCCGGTAGCTGGCGGATGGACTGGCTGGCCGGCGAACCCTGACATCCCTGCATCCCACCGGTAGGAGCGTCCGGCGGGCGCGAAACGTGTTGCCGGTTGCTGCAAAGCCTATTCGCGTTCGCAGAGCGCTCCTACCAGACAGAGGGGGATCAATCCTCCAGCTGGAACTTCAGCCCGGCATGTTCCTGCAGACGCTTGATCAGTTTGTCGCCCAGCGCCGGAGCGGTGGTCCAGATCCCGCCGGGTGTGTCCTGGGCATCACGCACCAGGCACAACGCACTTTCGGCAATCATACGTGAGGTTGAGCCATAGCCCGGGTCACGCTGGCCGCTGACGCTGGCCTTGAGCGTGCGCCCGTCGGCGCTTTCACCGATGAACAGCACATCGTAGAAGCCATTTTCCCGCTCTTCCTTGCTCGGGCCTTCGCCGGGCTTGGGAGCCTTGTCGCTGGCCAGCGAGCGGTCGCCGGCAACGGCTTCGGCAATTTTCTGTCCCTGCTCGCCTGGGCCGGTGAGGATCATTTCGTCGTAGACGAAGTCCTGGCCGTAGGCATGCCTGAGCAGAAAGTTGGAACGGTGCACATTGCGGGTATTGATCGCCGCCATGACAAAGGGCGCAGCCCAGCTGCCCAGTGCTTCATCGTATTCCGGCTGGCTTGCTGGTGGCTGAGCCGGGCCGCTGAAGCCGGGAGCCAGGGCGAAGGGGTTGGTCAGCAGGGCACGGACCTCGGGGTTTTCCTTGGCGGCAACCAGGGTGGCCTTGAGGCTGGCGGCGGTACCGCCGGAAAAGGTGCCTTTCATCTTGCGTACCCGACCCTTGATTCGCGGCAGCGGTGCGCCGAGCTGCTGGCGCGCATGTTGCTGCAGAAACCAGACCCCCAGGTCGAAGGGAATCGAGTCGAAGCCACAGGAAAACACGATACGTGCCCCGGATTGCCGGGCGGTGGCTTCATGGGCATCGATCATCTGGCGCATCCAGGCTGGCTCGCCGCACAGGTCTACGTAGTCGGTACCCTGAGCGGCGCAGGCGGCGACCAGCTCCGAGCCGTAGAGCTGGTAGGGGCCAACTGTGGTCAGCACTACCCGGGTACGGCTGACCATGGCCTTGAGGCTGGCTGGGTCGCTGGTGTCGGCCTGGATCAGTGGGATGCCTGCGGGGGCGCCGATCTCGTCACGTACGGCGGCGAGCTTGTCCAGGTTGCGCCCGGCCATGGCCCAGCGTAACTGGCTGTCGCTGGCATATTCCTGGCTCAGGTATTCGGCTACCAGGCGGCCGGTATAACCGCTGGCGCCATAGACGATGACATCGAATTCACGAGTGCTTTGCATCTGGGAGATCCTCGACGAATGGAACAGTTGTCACAGTCTGGCACAGTCGGGCCAACCGTGTATGAATACCCAAGGGTGGATTATTTGGGCGTGGCAGAGAAGCATCTGGTGCGGGTTTCGCCACGGCGAATGCGGTGGCATAACCGGTTTGCATGCCGGCAGTCGGCATTAGGGAACTGATGCGCCATGGCGGCAGTCCAGAGTCTGTATTAGTCTGAAACAGACACGGACAGCCCCGCAAAGGAGGACCCCATGGCTGATGCAAAGAAAGAAGCGAACGGCAAGGAGCAGGAACTGGAAGCCAGCAAGGAGGCCTTGATGGCGGCCTATCGGGATTTGATGGAAGCCAAGGAGCATTTCACCCGCGCTGCCGAAGCAGCCGGACTGGACCTGAAGCAGGAAGCCACCGAGCAATTGCTCAAGGGCAAGCACAAGGCTGAAGAGCTTGGGCAGGAAGCCAGTCGTTATTTGCAGGAAAAACCCCTGGCGAGTGTGGGTATCGCCTTTATTGCCGGGTTTATCTTTTCCCAACTGTTTTCCCGTCGATGAGTGCTCAAGACCCGGTACAGGAGCCGGCCGGCAATCCTGCCGGCCCGGCTGATGCGAATGAGCTGCAGGCCTGGCTCGACTGGGTACGGCAGGCATTGGCAGCTGGTGACACTCTGGGACGGTTGTTTCAAACCGAACTGCGCCTGGCGCTGGCCGACGCCCGTCGGCTGTTGCTGATTGCCCTGGCGCTGCTGCCGCTGCTGTTGATGAGCTGGCTGGGGCTGTCGGTATTGTTCGGCTGGCTGGTCTATCACTACAGCGCCTCGGTGCCCTGGGCCATTGCCGGTTTTATTGCTCTGCAGTTGCTGTGCATCCTGGTGTTGCTGGGGTTGGCGCAGAGCTATCGGCGGCATTTGCGCCTGCCGGCTACCCGTCGTCATGTGCAGGCCTTTGTGGAGGGTGCCCGGCATGTCCCGCAAGCAACGGACCATTGAGTTGCAAGGCCTGGAACAGGAGCTGGCGCAACGCCGTGGTCGGCTGTTACTGGCATCGCGTCAGCGCCTGGCGGCGCTGGAGCGGGTGCCTGTGCCGGTCCGTCTTGGCGCTGCGGTGCTGACGGGCTGGCTGGTCGGGCGCCTGGCTCAGGCCAGTCAGGTTGGTGTTTATCGAGCCTATCTCGGCGGCCGGCGGCTTTGGCGCCTGGGCGGGCTACTGGTGCCGGTACTGGGCTTGCGACTGCGCGAGTGAACCGCTAGGCAGTCTGGTCAGGCTGGCTGTTCGGGTGCCCGACGCCCCAGGATCAGGGCGCTGATGATCAGCACGCCACCCAGCAACATGCGCAGGGTTGGCTGTTCGGCGAACAGCATCCAGGCGAACAGGATGCCGTAGACCGGTTCCAGGGCAAAGAACAGTGAGGCGACGCGAGCCTTGAGGACACTGAGGCTGGCGACGAACAGGCCGTGCGCCAGACCGGTGCACAGTAGTCCCAGCAGCGCGACCCACAACCAGTCCAGCGCCGGCATGCTGATCAGTTCGACACTGGCCAGCGGCAGCAAACACAGCAGAATGACCAGATTTTGCCAACCGGCGACCTGCACAGCATGCAGCTTGCCGGCGGTCAGGCGGTTACCGACCGATACAGCGGCGAAGCAGAACCCCGACAGCACGGCCCAAAGCAGCCCGGTGGTGGCCTGATCGCCAAGGGTGAAGCTGGGCGTGACCAGAATCAGGCCGCAACACACCAGTGCCACCTTGAACAGCTCCAGGCGGCTGGGATGCTCGCGCCAGAATATCGCCTCAAGGATCACTACAAAGGCCGGGAAGCTGGCAAAGCCCAGGGTTGCGATACCGACGCCAGCGATCTTGACCGCATGGAAAAAGGTCAGCCAGTGAACCCCGAGCAATACCCCGCACAGCGCCAGTTGCAGAAAACGTCGGGGATTGATGCCACGCACTGTCGGCAAGCGCAGCAGGCGGGCAAACAGCAGCAGGGCTAGCACCGCGAACAGGGCGCGGCCGAGCACGATGGCCTGTGGACCGGCCTGGGTCAGTTTGCCGAAAATCCCGGTCAGGCCGAACATCAGTGCTGCAACATGCATGCTGAGCAGCGCACGGCCGTGGGTCATTTGGGGCATGGTTACATCCTTGCTGCGGGTGATCAGACGGCGAGTGTCGCGTGTGGGCGGTAGCGAGCGATGGTGTACGGTGGTCGTCTGCCAGGCCGACGGCTGCCAATCAAACGCCAAGCCGGCAAGTCTAGCGGCTCTGCTGGTCCATGGCTATGTTCGGGAGTTGCTGACTGGCTCTCAGTGCTAGCTAGTTTCTGATGTTATATTGATTTCAAATAATAAGCGTATAGGCATCCAGAGGTGGTCGATTGACTGACGAAATCAAGGGCCTGCACCAGTGGATGGAGCGTTTCAGTGAGGCGGAACTGCCAGCTATGGCAGTAGTGGTACATGATTTGCTGCGGGTTTCCCAACAGGAAAACGCATCGGTCAAACAGTTGGCGGATATCCTGTTGCGTGATGCGGCGCTGACCTCCAAGGTCCTGCGGGTCAGCAACAGTGTGTACTGTAATCCGGGACGCGAAGTTGTGCGGACCATTTCCCGGGCGGTGGTGGTGCTCGGGTTCGAGCAGGTGCGGATGATCGGCCTGTCGATCAGCTTGCTCGACACCTTGGGTAAGGGGGGCGCCAGTCAGCAACTTCAGAGCCTGCTGGCGCGCTCTTTCCATGGCGCGGTGCAGGCCCGCAATCTGGCCCAGTACGTAGCGTTGGCGCACAAGGAGGAAGTCTTTATCGCCGGCTTGCTGCAGCATCTGGGTGAACTGGCGTTCTGGAGCCTGGCTGGCGAGTCGGCTGAGCAGTTGGCCGAGGCCCTGGCCGTGCCGGATATCGATCGGGACAAGGCGGTACGCCGGGTGTTGGGTTTCAGTTTTGAGCAGTTGACCCAGGGTCTGCTGCGCAGTTGGAATCTGGGCGATATCGGCCATCTGATCCAATCCGGCCGTGACGCCCGAACCCCGGCGGCCCGGGCCCTGGCCATGGGTGGCCGGGTGGCCGAGCAAGCGCAGGGCGGCTGGCACTCGGAAGGTTTGCAGGCGCTGATCAAACCCTTGGCCGGGCTGATTGGCGGCAGTCCGGATGAGGCTCTGCAGCAGGTGCTGGCCAGTGCCCACGAAGCAGCGGATATCGCCGCCGGTTGTGGGGCCCATGAACTGCAAGCCTTGATTCCCAGTACCGAGGGTGTGCCGCTGGATCTGGCCGGCTTGCTTGAGCAGGAGGCGGTGGGCGCGGCCGCCAGGGCAACTATCAGCGAGCCACTGCTGCAGGGCAATGTCGATCTGCTCAAACTGTCGATGCAAAACATGGCGCTGATGGTCAAAAGCCCGATCAATGTTGAAACCATTCTGTCGACGCTGATGAACGGACTGCATTTGGGCGCCGGGCTGGAGCGGGTGATGCTGGCGGTGCTGGCTGACAACCAGAGCCGGTTCAAGGCCAAACGGGTGGTCGGCAAGGGAACGCAAGCCTGGCTGAACGGCTTTGATCTGCCGTGCAGCCGAACGCATGAGCATATCTTCGGCTATGCCTTGCGTCAGCGTGAGGTGCTGTGGATGGGTACTCCCGCCACCTGCAGCCTTGAGGACTTGAGTGACCAGAGGGTTCGCGAATATTTTGGCGATGGGATGTTCTTTATCGCCCCTATTCTGGCCGGAAATCGAGAGATCGGGGTGCTGTATGCCGATATGCGGGTATCCGGCCGCGAGCCCAGTGAAGCCCAATTCGCAGCGTTCAAGCGCTTTACCGAGCTGACCGGGCGCTGTCTGCAGGCCCTGGGCCGGCGTGGCTGATCAGCCTGGCGGCAGGCAGACCCCTGTGCCGCCCAGACCACAGTAGCCGCCGGGGTTCTTGTCCAGATACTGCTGATGGTAGTCCTCGGCATAATAAAAAGTGGTTGCTGGCAGTATTTCGGTGGTGACCGGGCCTTTGCCTGCCTGACCCAGTGCATCAGCAAAGCGGGCCTTGCTGGCCTCGGCTACAGCGCGTTGGTAGGGGCTGAAGACGTAAATGCCGGAGCGGTACTGGGTGCCGATATCGTTGCCCTGGCGCATGCCCTGGGTCGGGTCGTGGGATTCCCAGAACACCTTCAGCAGCTCATCCAGACTCAACTGCTCCGGGTCGAACACCACCATAACCACTTCATTGTGTCCGGTCAGCCCCGAACAGACTTCCTCGTAGGTTGGGTTGGGCGTTAGCCCAGCGCAATAGCCAACGGCGGTGGTGTAAACCCCGTGCAATTGCCAGAAGCGGCGCTCGGCACCCCAGAAGCAGCCCATGCCGACAATGATCTGTTGTAACCCTTCGGGAAACGGCGGCTTGAGCTGTGTGCCGAGAACCGTATGGGTGTCACTGGTTGGGATTGGCTGATTGCGTCCCGGCAATGCCTCCTCTTCACTGGGCATGCGCAGTTTGTGTTCCGGTATTTGCCGGTGAAACATGATGCTGATCCCCTGTAGTCAATGTTCCAGAGTCATGATGCGCCTGGGGTATTGGGCTGTCCAGCCTGGGACCCGGTGTGACCGTTGCAAGGTATGATGACGTCAGAGCCTTGTCTCGCCGTCAGGAGTTTGTCTTATGTCTGATACTGTTCATCCGCTGCAGCCGTTGTTGCATGACGAAATCCCTCTGACTCGTGCCCTGGGGCTCGAAGTGGTGAGCTATCAGGCCGGCACGTTGACGCTCAAGGCGCCGCTGGCGCCCAATGCCAATCACAAGGGGACGGCGTTTGGCGGCAGCTTGTACTGCATGGCGCTGGTCGCGGGCTGGGGCTGGTTGCATCTGGCCTTGCGCGAAGCCGGTATTGATGACGGCCAGGTGGTGATCCATGAGGCCCAGGTCAAATACCAGGCACCGGTCGAAGGTGAGTTGGTGGCGGTTTGTGCGCCGCCGCCAGTCGAAGCCTGGGAGCGCTTCGTGGCAATGTATCAGCGCCGGGGCCGGGCTCGCATCAGTTTGGATGCCCGGGTGCTGGGGGAGGGTGGGGATGCCTTGCGTTTCAGCGGTCAGTTCGTATTGCAGCGCTAGAACCTCAACGACTCAGTTCGCCACGTTGCTCCAGCAGGTCGCGAGCCAGGTAGAGGGCGGCCAGGGCGCGGCCCTCGCTGAAGGTGTCGCGCTCGGTCAATTCCGCCAGGGCATATAGATCGACGCTGTCGACCCGAATCGGCTCGGGCTCATCGCCGGGCAGGCGCTTTTCGTACAGGTCGCGAGCCAGCACCACGGCAATCCGCTGACTCATATAACCGGGCGAGAGTGACAGGTGGGTCAGGAATTCCAGGCGCTCGGCGCCGAAACCGGCCTCTTCCATCAGCTCGCGATTGGCCGCATCCAGCACGTCCTCACCGGGCTCGACCAGCCCTTTGGGTAGCGACAGTTGGTAGTCATCGGTGCCGCCGCAATACTCTTCGATCAACAACGCGGTACGCGGGTCCTTGAGTGCTACCACCATCACCGCACCATAGCCCTGACCTTTGTTCACCAGCCGCTCATAAGTGCGTTCGACGCCATTGCTGAAGCGCAACTGAACCTGCTCCACGGTAAACAGGCGGCTTTTGGCGACGATCTTGGCTTCCAGTGTTTCGGGCTTCTGCGGCATAAGGGCTCCGTGGTGGTCGGCGGCAGGCTCACGTATCATAGCCGCTCATTCACGGCAAACCCAACCGCTCATGCTTAATTGGAACACCATCGACACCGTATTGCTGGATATGGACGGTACCCTGCTCGATCTGCACTTCGACAACCACTTCTGGCTCGAGTACCTGCCGCAGCGTTATGCCGACCATCATGGCCAGTCTCTGGCCTGGGCCAAGGCCGAGATCTACCCCCTGATGCGGGCCAAGCAGGGGCAGCTGGACTGGTACTGTCTGGATTTCTGGAGCCGTGAACTGAACTTGCCGATCACCGCACTCAAGCGCGAGGTGGCGCACCTGATCAGTTTGCGTCCGGATGCCGATCTGTTTTTGCAGGCCCTGCAGGGAGCCGGCAAACAGGTGATCCTGATTACCAATGCGCATCGCGAATCGTTGTCACTGAAAATGGAACGGGTCGAACTGATGACCTATTTCCAGCGTCTGATCAGCTCCCACGACTTCGGCTTTCCCAAAGAGGCCCAGGCCTTCTGGCAGGCGTTGCAACATGAAGTCCCATTCGATCCCGAGCGCACTCTGTTTATCGATGACAGTCTGCCGATCCTGCGTGCAGCGCGTGAATACGGTATCGCGCAGCTGCTGGCAGTGCGCCAGCCGGACAGCCGTGGCGCACTGCGTGATACCGAGGAGTTTGATGCGGTGGAGGAGTATGCCCAGTTGGCGAGGCCGCTGCTGAACACTGAGTTAGGGAATCTCTGAGAAACGTAGGCGAGGCAGGCAAGACAAGGCAAAAACAGCCGAAAAAGCGCAGTTTACATGTGGTAAATGAGCATTTTGAGGCTGTTTTTAACGCCGTATTGCCAACGCAGGTAGTTTTTCAGAGGTTCCCTAGCCCTTGCCCCGGGTGCGGGTCTGATTCGGCCGGGCGTTCTTTTCGATGTACTGGATGATCAGTCCGGCGATGTCCTTGCCGGTGGTGGTTTCGATGCCTTCCAGACCGGGTGAGGAGTTGACCTCCATGACCACCGGGCCATGGTTGGAACGCAGAATGTCGACCCCGGCCACACTCAAACCCATGACCTTGGCCGCACGCACGGCGGTCATGCGTTCTTCCGGGGTGATCTTGATCAGGCTGGCACTGCCGCCGCGGTGCAGGTTGGAGCGGAATTCGCCGGCCTTGGCCTGACGTTTCATCGCCGCGATCACCTTGTCGCCGACCACGAAACAGCGGATGTCGGCGCCACCGGCTTCCTTGATGTATTCCTGGACCATGATGTTGGCTTTCAGGCCCATGAAGGCCTCAAGCACCGACTCGGCCGCCTGCTCGGTCTCGCACAGCACCACGCCAATACCCTGGGTGCCTTCGAGCAGCTTGATCACCAGGGGCGCACCGCCGACCATGCTGATCAGGTCGGGGATATCATCGGGTGAATGGGCGAAGCCGGTAACCGGCAGACCAACGCCCTTGCGGGCCAATAGTTGCAAGGAACGCAGTTTGTCGCGTGAGCGGCTGATCGCCACCGACTCGTTGAGCGGGAACACCCCCATCATCTCGAACTGACGCAGTACCGCGGCGCCGTAGAAGGTGATTGAGGCGCCAATACGTGGAATCACCGCGTCGAACCCGGTCAGCTCCTGCCCCTTGTAGTGAATCGAGGGCTTGTGGCTGGTGATGTTCATGTAGGCCCGCAAGGTGTCGATCACCTGCATTTCATGGCCGCGCGCCAGCCCGGCTTCGACCAGCCGCCGGGTGGAGTAGAGATTACGGTTGCGCGACAGCACCGCGATTTTCATGGAAATGTCCTTCAGCCTTCAATAAACAATGAGGTTTGTGGCTTGTCCTGGACAAAGCGTAGTCCGGGATTGATCACCAGTTGGCCATCGAGCATGGCGGTACAGCCGAGCAGAACCCGGTAACGCATGGCCTTGCGGCAGGTCAGGGTGAAGTCGACCCACCAGCAGCGATCACCGAGTACCAGTGGTGTGCGGATCACATGGCGCTCCTGCAGCTGGCCGTTGGAGCTTTTGACCCGCTTGAAGTCCACCAGTTGCGCCTCACAATACTGTTTGCGCTGCTTGTTGCGGCTGCCGATGTGGGCGTTGAAGCGCACCCAGGGCTGACCATCGCGCTCGAACGTCACGATGTCGCTGGCGTGCAGAGCCGAGGTTTTGGCTCCGCTGTCGACTTTGGCCATGACCTGGTCGATCCCCAGCCCCGGCAGCCCGATCCATTCGCGCAGGCCTATCACATTCAGATGGTCGAAGGTTTTCATCGGCTGTCTCCCTGTGCCAAAACAGCCTGGACGGCAGCCGGCAATACCGCCTGTCGGCGGCTGGGTGCGGGTACCCCGCTCCAATGGCGCGCATCATGGGCCAAGACGCAGCGTTCGACAAGTCTGCCGGCGGCCCTGTTACACTCGTGTGAAGCCTGTTAGCGAGATAGCAGCGAGACAACTATGGCAGAGGATGACAAGGTTCGCCTGGACAAGTGGCTCTGGGCGGCACGTTTTTTCAAGACCCGGGCGCTGGCCAAGGCCGCGATCGAGGGTGGCAAGGTGCAGTGTGGGGGTGAGCGCTGCAAGCCTTCCAGAGAACCACGGGTAGGCGATCAGCTACAGATTCGCCAGGGGTTCGACAGCCGGACGGTGATTGTCCGGGCGCTCAGCGTTCAGCGCCGGGGCGCTCCCGAAGCCCAGTTGCTGTACGAGGAAACCGCCGACAGTATTCGCCTGCGCGAGGCGGCTGCTGCCCAGCGCAAGGCCATGGGCGCCGGGCTGATGATCAGCGAGCAGCGACCGAGCAAGAAGCAGCGGCGGCAGATTCACCGTTTTCGCGACGAGCGCAATGCCGAGAACGGCGATGGCTTGATATAATCGCTTCTTTTTCGCAGTGAGCTGATTCTTGATGCAGTCCCTGGATACCACCCAACGCTTTCTCTTCGAACATGCCGATGTGCGCGGCGAGATGGCCGCGCTTGATCAAAGCTATCGGGAGATTCTGGCCAAGCACGACTACCCTGAGCCGGTGCGGGCGCTGCTGGGCGAGATGCTGGCTGCCGCCGTATTACTGTCGACTACCATCAAGTTCGATGGCCTGCTGGTGCTGCAGGCACGCTCCAATGGGCCGCTGTCGACGCTGATGGTCGAATGTTCGAGCACTCAGCAGGTGCGCGGGATTGCGCGTTATGCCGATGATCTGGAAGGTGACTGCCTGGCTGAACTGATGCCTGACGGCGTACTGGCGATTACCATTGACCCAGAACAGGGGCAGCGCTATCAGGGGATCGTGTCTCTGGAAGGCGGTTCGCTGGCTGAGGCGCTGAACAGCTATTTCGAGAACTCCGAGCAGTTGCCGACCCGTTTCCGGCTGCTGGCTGATGGGCGTCTGGCTCGCGGCTTCCTGCTTCAGGCCCTGCCGGCTGACCGGCAGAAGGACCCCGAGCAACGGGCGCTGACCTGGGAACACCTCAATGTCCTGGCCGATACCCTGACCCCGGAAGAGTTGCTGGCGCTGGACAATGCCGTATTGCTGCACCGTCTGTTCCACGAAGAGGATCTGCGGCTGTTCGATACCCGCCCGGTCAGTTTCCACTGCAGCTGCTCGAGTGAGCGTTCGGGGCAGGCACTGGTCAGCCTGGGCCGTCACGACGCCTTTCAATTGCTTGAAGAGCAGGGCGGTAGCGTTGAAGTGGACTGCCAGTTCTGTAACAACCGCTATCGGTTCGGGCCCGCTGAGCTGGAGACGTTGTTCAGCGATAGCGAAGAACACGCCCGGAGCCTGAACTAGAGCGATAGCGAACCTCTATTGGACCGATTGATGTCGGTCTGGAGCTGGGCTTAGCGCACTTGACTTTTTTTTGGCATAATGGCGCGCCTGCGCGCTGACCCAGCGCTGATTTGTGAGCTGTATAAACCTTTGATCTCCCGTGCTGAGGCCGTCTGCCGGTCTTGAAGTAGAGTTCGGTCAAAGCCGAAGAGGATGATGTTTGATGACGCAAGCTACCAACACCGTTTATACCGATCTGAGCATCGCTCACCTGGTCGAGTTGGCGATCCAGCGCAATGAGGGTCAGTTGGCCGATACCGGCGCCCTGGTGGTCAAGACTGGTGCCCGCACCGGCCGCTCGCCGATGGATCGGTTCATTGTCGAAGAGCCGAGCACCCAAAGCGCCATCGCCTGGGGGCCGATCAATCGCCCGTTCCCGGCCGACAAGTTCGACGCACTGTGGGCCCGTGTGGCGCAGTACCTGTCGAGCAGCGAAAGCTTTGTGTCGCACGTGCATGTTGGCGCTGACCCGGAGCACTACCTGCCGGTAGTGATGACCACCGAGACCGCCTGGCACAACCTGTTCGGCCGCACTCTGTTCATCAATCCGATCCAGTTCAACCCGGCTGGCAAGGACAACTGGCAAATTCTCAACGCCCCGCATTTCGTTTGCGAGCCCGAGCGTGATGGCACCAACAGCGATGGCTGCGTGATCATCAACTTCGCCCAGCGCAAGGTGCTGCTGGCTGGCATGCAGTACGCAGGGGAAATGAAGAAGGCGATGTTCTCGGTACAGAACTTCCTGTTGCCGGCCAAGGATGTATTGCCAATGCACTGTGCCGCCAACGTTGGTGACGACGGTGATACCACCCTGTTCTTCGGTCTGTCCGGTACCGGCAAGACCACCCTGTCGGCCGACCCTGCACGTAACCTGATCGGCGATGATGAGCACGGCTGGGCCGAAGGCAGCGTGTTCAACATCGAAGGCGGCTGCTACGCCAAGTGTATCGATCTGTCGGAAAAGAACGAGCCGGTGATCTGGAAAGCGATCAAGTTTGGCTCGATCATCGAAAACGTGATCATCAACCCGGAAACCCGCGTTGCCGATTATGCCGATGTCAGCCTGACCCAGAATACCCGCGTTGCCTACCCGCTGGAGCATGTCGAGAAGCGTGTGATCGCCAATCGTGCCGGTGAGCCAAATGCGATCATCTTCCTGACCTGCGATCTGACCGGGGTGCTGCCGCCGGTGTCGATCCTCAACAACGAGCAGGCTGCCTATCACTTCCTGTCCGGTTACACCGCACTGGTTGGCTCTACCGAAATGGGTTCTGGCGGCGGCATCAAGTCGACCTTCTCGACCTGCTTCGGCGCACCGTTCTTCCCGCGTCCGGCCGGCGAGTACGCCGAGCTGCTGATCAAGCGCATCAACGCCTTCGGCAGCAAGGTCTATCTGGTTAACACTGGCTGGACTGGCGGCCCCTACGGCACTGGTCAACGCTTCAGCATTCCGACTACCCGGGCGATCATCGCTGCGGTGCAGTCGGGTGCGCTGATCGGCACCGAGACCGAACACCTGCCGCTGATCAACCTGGATGTGCCCAAGGCGGTCCCGGGTGTCGACACCCAACTGCTGAATCCGCGCAATACCTGGTCCGATCCAGCGGCTTATGACGCTGCCGCCCGTGAGCTGGCCGCCAAGTTCATCGAAAACTTCAAGAAGTTCGAGGTGTCCGAGGCCATCGTTCAGGCTGGTCCGCAGTTGTAATCAGCCGCTTCGGCTGGAAAGAAAAACCCGCCTTTGTGCGGGTTTTTCGTTTTTGCCAAGTCATTGTGTCGGATCGGAAATTTTGGGGTTGACAGGCGCTCTCTGGACGGTAAAATGGCGCGCCTCAGCAGGGGGAATGTGACACCAACCGCAGTCTCCTCTGAGGGTTCTCAAGGTAATTCCGCGATAGCTCAGTCGGTAGAGCAAATGACTGTTAATCATTGGGTCCCTGGTTCGAGTCCAGGTCGCGGAGCCAACTTGCTGAATATCGGGGTATAGCGCAGCCTGGTAGCGCGCCTGCTTTGGGAGCAGGATGTCGGGAGTTCGAATCCCCCTACCCCGACCATTTTTCGGAATATGGGTCGTTAGCTCAGTTGGTAGAGCAGTTGGCTTTTAACCAATTGGTCGTAGGTTCGAATCCTACACGACCCACCATTTCCTCCCCCCCCCTATGTTTTCTCTTTCTCTTCATTTCTCTGTTTGCCTTGCTTGAAAGCATCGCCCAGGCGGGCCGGTGAGATCGTGGGCGTTGCTCAAACAGATCGATTTTGGCCGTAGACGCTTAAGCCGTCTGAACACTGTCCTCGCTGTCGGCTTCGTTCGGAAGATGCTGCACCCGCCAGGCCCCCAGCACCCGGCTGACCGCCTTGGGCCCAGGGCGAGCTGAATCAGAATAACGGTACCACGCGCCGGAGCGGGCGGCGTATGGGCATGACTCAACCTTGTGTACGAGGGGATTAAGCGGGTGCTGAGTTGTTATTGGCGTGGACCGCCGCTGCGCTGAGCGACGGTTGGTGGCGGCCCGGTCGGGCCGCCAGATTCAGTGCAGTTTGAGGCGCGGTTCAGTGCTGCGGCCAATCCGGTCGCTGAGCATCAGCAGCAGGGTACGAGCAACACCGTACAACGCCATCTGGTGCAGACGGTAGAGCGAAATGTAGAACATTCGCGCCAGCTTGCCTTCGAGCATCACGCTGCCGGTAAGGTTCCCCATCAGGTTGCCTACTGCGCTGAAACTCGACAGTGAGATCAGTGAGCCGTAGTCGCGATAGCTATATTGCTGCAGGGGTTTTCCGTCCAGCAGTCGACGCAGGTTGGCAGCCAGCAGGCTGGCCTGCTGGTGAGCAGCCTGGGCCCGCGGCGGCACCAGTTTGCCGTCCTCGTCGGTGGGGCAGGCGGCGCAGTCACCAAAGGCGAAAATGCGCTCATCCAGGGTGGTCTGCAGGGTGCGCTGCACCAGCAACTGATTGATCCGGTTGGTTTCCAGCCCGAGTCCGGCGAGAAACTGCGGGGCGCGAATGCCGGCGGCCCAGACCTTGAGCGAGGCCGGCACCTGTGCGCCGTTAGCCAGCAGCAGATGGTCGGCGGCTACTTCCTTGACCGGAGAGCCGGTCAGCAGCTTGACTCCCAGGTCGCCGAGGACTTTGGTTACCGGGCCACTGATTCGTTCCGGCAGGGCCGGCAGCACCCTCTGGCTGGCCTCGATCAGGGTGATGTTGAGGTCTTCCGGGCGAATCCGGTCCAGGCCGTAGGCGCGCAGCAGCCGAGCTGCATGGTGCAGTTCGGCGGCCAGCTCGACGCCAGTGGCACCGGCGCCGATAATCGCCAGATTGATCGGCTCGTTGGTGGTGCTCAGTCCTTCGTTGGCCTGGGCCTTCATGTACTGATTGAGCAGCAGGCGGTGGAAGCGCTCGGCCTGGTCTCGGGTATCGAGGAACAGGCAGTGCTCGGCCGCACCGGGGGTATTGAAGTCGTTAGTGGTACTGCCGACGGCGATCACCAGATAGTCGTAACCCAGCGTGCGTTGAGCGATCAGCTCGTCACCATTCTCGTCGGCAATAGCTGCCAGGGTGATTTCCCGGCGTTCGCGGTCCAGCCCGCACATACGCCCGAGCTGAAAATGGAAGTGGTTCCATTTGGCCTGGGCGACATAATTGAGTTCGTCTTCGGTGGAGTTCAGCGAGCCAGCGGCGACTTCATGCAGCAGCGGCTTCCAGATGTGGGTCATGTTGGCGTCGACCAAGGTTATCCTGGCGCGCTTTTTCTTCCCCAGTTTGCGTCCCAGCCGGGTGGCCAGTTCAAGGCCACCGGCGCCGCCACCGACCACCAATATACGCGGTAGGGCTTGATCCATTTGTGCGTTCGACATGTGCAAGACTCTTGAAATGAATGAATCTGGCGTCAGTCGAAGCGAGCAGACTCGGGCCCGGGCGTCACCCCAGAACCAGAGTGGACAGGTAACGCGCGAGCAGGCCCATGGCGACCACCGCACCGAGAATGACGGCCAGCAGCAGCCAGACATTGAACGGCTTGCGTTCAACCTGGTGATGCGGGGCGCTCAGGTATTCATCGACCCGTTTTTGATCTTCGGGATACAGACGGCTGGGCATGGCATAACCTTTTTGTTCTTGGCGCAGTTGGAGACCGCGCGGACAGGCTTGGACTGACTATGCCGGCAGTGTAGCCCCTTGTGACAAAGATTTCATCCGCCAAAAGTACTCACTTGGGAGCGGGTCCTAGGTCGGCTGTGGCTGATTGGCCGGGGTTGGACTGTTATTATCAGGCTCTGATCACCACCGGGATTCGTCATGCTCGCCGCCCACCTGCTCAGCACCAGTCAGATTGTCATCACTCTGTTGCTCTATGGTCTTGCCCTGTTGTGGGCGCTGGCGCGGGTGTCCTGGGTTGAACTGCTGGCCGATAGCCGACGTCAGCATCTGTTCTACGGCAGCGTATTCGTGCTGGCCGTGCTCTGGCTGGTACGCCGTGAGTTCGACAGTGGGCTGACCTTTCATTTCATCGGCCTGACCGCCGTCACCTTGCTGCTAGACTGGCAACTGGCAATTCTGGCCGGCGCGCTGGCACAGCTGGCGCTGATCGCTCTGGGCGTGGATGACGCGGCGGCGATGGGCGCTAACGGACTGCTGCGAATCCTGCTGCCAGTGCTGGTCACGGTATTGATCCTGCGTGGCCTGGAGCGCTTTCGGCCGACCAATTTGTTCCTGTATATCTTCATCAGCGGCTTTTTTGCCGCAGCCCTGTCGGCCGCTGCGGTGGTGCTGGTTGGCATGGGGTTGTTAAGTTGGGGCGGCCAGCTCGGTGGGCCGGATACGGCGCTGGAGTTTTTCGGCTATCTGTTGCTGGTGATGTTTCCCGAAGCCTTTATCAACGGCACCGCCGTCACCGGGCTGGTGGTGTTCTACCCGCAATGGGTGGAGACCTTTGACAGTGATCGTTATTTGCAAGAGCCGTATGATTCAGATGATCAATAATGATCTGTGTCAATATTAATGTTTGTATGATTGTGCTGAAATGACGGTGTGTCTGGTAACAGTCTGAAACCCAGCAGTGGAGGTAGTCAGCATGTCAGTATATGCATTGGCCAAGACGGTGGTTGAGCAGGGTGTCGAACAGGCCCGGGAAGCCGGCTACGGTGAGCAGGATCTGGCCCGGGCGTTGATGAACGAGGTGATCGCCATCTACAAGCGCGAACGCAGTCTGGCGGATATCGCCCATGAACTGCAGTTCCTCGCCGAGAATCTCGACGAGGATCAGGATTATGCTTTTATGCGTCCTTAAGGCAGGTTGACTTCAATCACCCCATCGGCACTGACGGTAACATCGGCCTGGCCACCTTCCACGCTTGGTGAGGCCATTTCCGCGTCGGCCATCATGGCCATCTTCGGGGCGCTGCGCAGTAGAATCGGCGGCATGAACTGGGTGTTCAGGTTCAGGTTGACGATCTTGTAACCATTACCGCCCAGGCTCTGGCTGGCAATCTCGGCCCGGGCCTTGAACGCCTCGATGGCTTCACGAATCAGCTCATCCTCGGTAGCCCGACGGCTGGAGGGCGACAGGCTGAACTGCATGTCGCCCAGGCTCAGGTCGCTGAGCAGCCGGCCCGTCAGGCTGGACAGCGCGGTGAAGTCGCTGCCTTCCAGAATGATCTCGCCGCGCTCGCGCCAGGCTACGATACGTGAGCGTTTTTCATCGTAGACCGGCTGGCTGCGGCGGTTGCCGCTACTGACCTTGATGCCCTCAACCTGGCGCGCGCTGTCCAGCCCCTGATTCAGCTTCTGGGTGATGCGGTTGGCCAGACGGGCCGGGTCGCTGTCCTGGTCTTCGGCGAACAGGGTGACCCGCAAGGTGTCATGATTGACCGACTGCTGAACCTCGGCCCGCAGCGCGACCTGGTTATAGCGGGGGCTGTCGGCCAGGGCATGAGTGCCGGTCAGAGTCAGGGTCAATAGCAGGGGTAGGGCAATAAGCTGACGCATGGGAACTCCTTGTTCAGTGGTCATGGCTCAGACTGATACGCAGGTCACAGGTTCCGTGACCACCCGTTTTTGATCACTTTGCAGGTACGCTGCGGGCTTGCTTTATGCGACTCTGTGTCGCACAAGTCTGAATTGGATCAACTCTATACTGGAGTCCTTCTGTGTCACAGCGGTTTCTCATGAGTCCCAACGCCCTGGCGCTTTCACCTTCCCGGCAGAATCTCTGGCGGTTGATCCTGATTCGTCTGCTGGTGTTGTTGGCGCAAAGCCTGTCGGTGGCCGGCGCCTATGTCAGCGGCTGGTTTCCGCTGCCCTGGACGGCGTTGCTGGTAACTCTGGGAGTGTCCAGTCTGGTCAGCATCCTGACCTTGTTGCGGCTGTCACAGCGCTGGCCCGTGACCGACTTCGAATACAGTCTGCAACTGCTGTTCGACATGATGATTCACAGCATTCTGTTGTACTACTCGGGAGGGCCGACCAATCCCTTCGTGTCCTACTATCTGGTGCCGCTGACCATCGCCGCGGCCACCTTGCCCTGGTTCTATACCGGATTCCTGGCCTGTGTGGCGGTGACCGCCTACAGCGTACTGCTGGTTTGGTACAAGCCACTGGAAGCCTTCGAGTTGCCGGTCATGGCTGGAGTGGTCAACCTGCATGTGATCGGCATGTGGCTCAACTTCGCCATGAGCGCCGGGCTGATCAGTTTGTTCGTGGTACGCATGGCCGACGCTCTGCGCCAGCATGCCGAACGCCTGGCCGAGCGCCGCGAGCAGAGCATGCGCGATGCCCAGCTGCTGGGCATCGCCAGCGTTGCCGCTGGGGCTGCGCATGAGCTGTCGACGCCGCTGTCGACCATGAGCGTTCTGCTTAAGGACATGCACAGTGACTGCCGCGATCCGCAGACCCGGGAAGACCTGGCCTTGCTTCAGGAACAGGTGAAACTGTGCAAGGACAGCCTGCAACATATGGTCCGCAGTGCTGAAGACAATCGCCGCCAGCCGCAACGTCTGGAGCCGGTCGATCAGTGGTTGCGCAATCTGCTGACGCGCTGGCAGTTGATGCGCCCGGAAGCCTCTTGGCAATGGCTGCCGGTGCCGACCAGCTCGGCGCCACAGGTGCAGGCCAGCCCGGAGCTGGGCCAGGCGGTGCTCAACCTGCTCAATAACGCTGCCGATGCCTGCGCAGAAGGGATTGAAATTACCCTGGACTGGGACCCGCAACGGGTTTGTTTGCACATCCGGGACCACGGCCCGGGAGTACCGCTGGATATTGCCGAACAGTTGGGAACCGCGTTTCTCACTACCAAGGGCAAGAAGGGATTTGGCCTGGGGCTGTTTCTCAGCCTGGCCGCGGTGGAACGAATTGGTGGCAGCGTGCGGCTGTTCAATCAGGAAGGCGGTGGTACCCTGACCGAAGTGCTGCTGCCGATAGCAACCGAGGTGAAATCATGAGCGAAGCGCTTGAGTTGGACGAACAGCCGTTGCTGTTATTGGTCGATGATGACCCGACCTTTACCCGGGTCATGGCCCGGGCTCTGATCCGACGCGGGTTGCGGGTCGAGACAGCGGCCAATGCCGAAGAAGCGATGCAACTGGCTCAGGCCAACCGGCCTGACTATGCTGTGCTTGACCTTAAGATGGAAGGCGATTCAGGGCTGGTGCTGCTGCCACGGCTGCTGGAGCTGTACCCTGATCTGAAAGTAGTGATCCTGACCGGTTATTCCAGCATCGCCACTGCTGTCGAGGCGATCAAGCGCGGGGCGACCCACTATCTGTGCAAACCGGCCGATGCCGATGACGTGCTGACTGCGCTGTTGTCCGAACAGGCTGACCCGGAAACGCTGGTGCCGGAGCATCCGATGTCGGTAGACAGGTTGCAATGGGAACACATTCAGCGGGTTCTGGCCGAGCACGAGGGCAATATTTCCGCCACCGCCCGGGCCTTGGGCATGCACCGGCGGACCTTGCAGCGTAAGTTGCAGAAGCGCCCGGTAAGACGTTAAGCGCCTGTCGGAGGCTGGACAGACCCCAGCCTCCGTCCCGATATCAGCGGTTCTGACGAATCCCGACAATGATCCATGGCTGGCCGTCGCCGTCGATCCGCTCCAGTCCCCAGCTTTCATCAAACCACTGGCCGCTGTCTTCCACGCTGTCGCGATCCAGGCCGTTGAAGCTCACGGTCACCAGGGTTCGACCATCCCGTTGTTCAACGCCGTCCAGGCGCACGCTGAGCTGCTCGACGAAGCCAGTGGCAGTCGGTGGCTGTTCGGCCCGGGCCTGGATCAGCGATTGCAGCAGTTCCGGGCTCATGTACTCGGCCATCCCGGCTACGTCATTGTCGCGCCAGTGCCGCTGCAGGGTGTAGAAGTGTTCTTCGGCGCCTTGCAAAAAACTCTGGGCATCGAACCAGGCCGGCGCTGCATGCAGTGCGCCATGAGCAACGGTATCCGAACCGGTCGCCGGTTCAAAGGCGTTTTCTGGCTGGCGGAACACCGCGCCAGGGCCGGCTCCGGCGGCTTGTGGCTGCAACGCCGGCTGAGCGCGGCGGCTGAACAGTTTGAACAGCATAAAGGCGATCAGGCCGAGAATCAGAATGTCGAACAGCTGAATGCCGTTGAAGCCGCCACCAAACAGCATGGCGGCCAGCAAACCACCAGCGGCGATGCCGGCCAGTGGGCCGAGCCAGCGGCTGGCACCGCTGGCGGCGGGTGCGCTGGACTGCTGTCGGGGCGCGGCCTGTTGCTCGCGCGGCGCCTGCTGGCGCTGGGCTGGCTGGCTTTGATGGGCCGGCGCATTGCCGAAGCTCTTGCCGCCTCCCAGGCGACGGGCTTCGGCATCGGGAATGCTGACGCCAACCATCAGCAGTACGGTGAAAAAGGGCAGTAACCAACGCATGTCATTATTCTCCAGAGTCAGGCGCGGCAAGTTTGCCAAACCGAAGTGGCAATGACTAGGGCCTGCTGCCGTTTCATCACAACCGCGCCGGAGCCTGTTTTTGCGCGAGGCAAGGCGCGAGATGCGAGGTTTGGTGGGCCAAATAAGCATCGAGCAACGCGGCTTGCGATGAAACGGCAGCAGACCCTAGCATTAGTGTGTATGGTTATTTCAGGCACCCCGGAAAAGCAGGAGAGCACCTCATGTTTGCAGCCATGCGATCGGAACGAATGGAAGCCCTGCACTTCTTCACCGATGCAGTGACTGGCCTGGAGGCCATCATTGCGATTCACAATACCCGCCTGGGACCGGCGCTGGGCGGCTGTCGTTACCAGCCCTATGCCAGCCTGGACGAGGCCGTGGCTGACGCCATGCGGCTGGCTCGGGGTATGAGTTACAAGGCCGCACTGGCGGGGCTGGAGCAAGGCGGTGGCAAGTCGGTGATCATCCGCCCGCCGCATGTCGAGGATCGCGCCGCACTGTTCGAGGCCTTCGGTCGTTGCATCGAGTCCTTGCGTGGGGGCTATATCACCGCCGTCGACAGTGGTACCAGTCCGGCCGACATGGATTGCATTGCCCAGCAAACCCAGCATGTCACCAGCACCACCAAAGCCGGCGATCCTTCGCCGCAGACTGCGCTCGGGGTGTTGGCTGGCATTCGTGCTGCAGCCCGGGCCCGGCTTGGCCAGGATGACCTCAATGGTGTGCGCATCATGCTTCAGGGGCTGGGTAATGTCGGCCATGCGCTGGCTGAGCTACTGGTCGCCGAAGGGGTGGAGTTGCTGGTCGCCGACCTGGATGCTGGCAAGGTTCGCCTGGTGGTGGACGAACTGGGTGCCCAGCCAGTGGCGCTGGATGCGGTTTTTGAAGCACCTTGCGATATTTTCACTCCCTGTGGTCTGGGTGGGGTGCTCAATGCCATGAGTATCGGCCAGTTGCGCTGTGCCGCTGTGGCGGGCGCTGCTAACAATCAGCTCGCAGATGCAGAGGCCGCCGATCTGCTAGACGCCCGGGGTATCCTGTACACCCCGGATTATGTGATCAACGCCGGTGGACTGCTGTATGTGGCGCTCACCCACAAAGGCATGAGCAAGGGCGAAATCGCGCTGCGCATTCGCCAGATTGGTGATCGGCTCGACAGTATCTTTGCCCAGAGCCAGGCCGAGGGCCGCTCGCCGGCTGAGATTGCTGACCGGCAGGCGGAGGAAATTCTCTACAGTTGAGCGCCTGAACGCGGCTCAGCCGGCGCTGTTGTCCAGGCCGAAGCGCTTGCGCAACTGTTTGTCGAGAATCGAGGTGGGCAGCCAGCGCTTCATCCGGACCATGCTGCGGCTACTGGTGCCGATCAGTGCGACTTCCGGGCGCAGCGGGTTCTTGATATAGCCCATCAGTTCTCGGGAGAAATCCAGCGCCGAGGTCGATGTCGACTTCTGCGAAGCCTTGGCCCGTGCCTGCACGGCCTTCTCCCAGGGCTTGAACCAGGAGCTTTCGTCCATGGTGATGGCGGCTGTGGCGTTATTGCCGAAGTCCGAGGCAATTGCCCCCGGCTGCACGGTCAGCACCTTGATACCGAACGGGTGCAGTTCCAGGCGCAGGGCGTCAGACAGCGCATGCAGCGCGGCCTTGGACGCACAGTAGACCCCGGAAAACGGTGTGGTGGTTACCCCTGAAACGCTGCCGATATTGACGATCAGACCCTTGGCCTCGCGCAGCAGGTCGGCGCTGGCCCGTACCAGCTGGATCGGGGCGAAGACATTGGTATCGAACTGCTTGAGCAGGGTGTCGCGGTCGGCATCCAGAACCGGACCCATGGCGCCATAACCGGCATTGTTAATCAGCAGGTCCAGGCGCCCGGCCTGCTGGCGCAGGCGTTCGGCGCAGGCAGTAATCTGGCTGGCGTCGTTAACGTCAAGCTCGACGGCAATCGCGCCGCGCTCGACTAATGGCGCCAAGGTTTCCGGGCGGCGAGCGGTGGCCCAGACCTGATAGCCTTCATCGAGGCAGACATTGGCCAGGGCCTGGCCAATGCCGGTGGAGCAGCCGGTGATCAATGCAACGGGTTGGCTCATGCGGTTTTTCCTTGTTGTTCTTGGTGTAATGTGCGGTTTAACGTCGGAATTCGGCGCGGACCCGGTCAGCGCGGTACTCCAGATCGGGTGCACGATAGCCGCTGCGCAGCCGCGGGACCGCATAGCAACGCTGCCAGCTTTCCCCGGCGGCCAGCGGCTGGTCGATCTGGTAACTGGTCGCGGTCACTGCAACATCCAGCAAGTTGCTGCTGTAGCCCGGCTGAGTTGCCAGCAGTTGCCAGCTGATCCGGCTGGCGGTGCGCTCGCCCCGGTTTTCAATATGCACCTGTAGCGGCCGGCCAAAATCGCAGGCCTCGGGCAGGTACTGAATGCGAATCTCCAGTTGCGCTGCGCTGCGGCCGTCGAACCATTGCTTGAGCCCGACTCCGGCCGCCAGCAGCAAGGCCAGGGCAACCAGGACGCCGCTGGCCGGGACCATGACCCGGGGAAAACGGATCAGCAAAATCAGCCAGATCAGTAACAGGGCAATCCCCAGGATCATAGGTGTCCTCCCAACTCAGTTTTCCTCATTTCCAGACTCTACCAGAGCTTTAGCCCGAGGGCATTGGCGTGGCCGGCCAGCCGAATAATTCACAACTGTTATGCAGGCAGGCGCTGGCGAACTCCTCCAGTGACTCACCGCGCAGGTCGGCCAGCTGTTGGGCGATTCTGGGCAGCCACTGCGGACTGTTGCGCTGGTGGGCCTGAAAGCTGGGAGTCATGTCCGGGGCATCTGTCTCCAGTACCAGCGCCTCGCGCGGTAATTCGGCAACGACCCGGCGCAGCCGCTGGGCCTGGGGCCAGGTAGCAGCGCCGCCCAGGCCGAGCTTGAAGCCAAGCTTGATATATTCACGCGCTTCCTCGCGGCTGCCAGCAAAGGCGTGGATGATGCCGGCACGCTTGAGTCGCCAGCGCTTGAGGGTGGCGATGGTCGCGGCATGGGCCCGGCGCACATGCAGCAGTACCGGTAACTCGAACTCGGCGGCCAGTTGCAGTTGGGCTTCGAACAGCTCTTGCTGGCGCTCGCGGTCCAGCTCGCTGATGAAATAGTCGAGCCCGATTTCACCCACGGCGCAGCACTTGGGGTGCCCGCTCAGGCGCTCCAGCCAGGTGCGCAGTTCCTCCAGATGTTCGGGACGGTGCTGCTGCAGATAGATCGGATGCAGGCCAAAGGCGGCATACAGCTGCGGGTGCGCTTGCACCAGCGTCCACAAGCGTTCCCAGTTGTCGCGATAGACCCCCATCACCAGCAAGCGCTGCACCCCCAGGCGCCGGCTATCGGCCAGCACCTGTTCGCGATCCGGATCGAAGTCGGGGAAGTCCAGATGAGTGTGAGTGTCGATGTAGTTCATGGGGGTAGCTTCGCGCCTGTGATCATCGACTGCAAGATTTTGATGCCCATCAAGGTGAAGCTCATCAGGCTTGTTGATCATCGCAGTGCACCAGAACGGGTGCCGGACTGCCCGCACTGCGCGCTGGCGGAGCGCTCCGGCCCCTGAGTTCGATTAAGCCAGGAAGACTTCGGCTTGAAAAACATGACGTTATTGTTACTGGCACGGGCTTTGCTGCGGCAGCAGCGGCCAGCGGCGATGCTTCTGGCCAAACCAATATTTCTGGGCAAAGGCGTCCACACAGCTGCTCCTTCGGGAAGCAACTGGGTGGACGTTTTTTTATGCGCGTTTTTTGCCATCACCTGGGGGAGAAACCACGATGAGCATCCATTTTCAAGCACCACGCAAAACCCTGTTGAGCCTGGCCGTGCTGTTGGCCGGTGCCAGCTCGGCAGCTCAGGCTGACAGTCCGTCGCTGTGGGAAGCACTGACCGAGGGCAAGGCCGGGCTGGATCTGCGCTATCGCTATGAGCGGGTCGATCAGGACAATTTTGATCGTAACGCCCATGCCTCGACTTTGCGTACCCGGCTCAACTACGCCACCGGCACCTGGCAGGGGCTGGGAGCCTTTGTCGAGTTCGACAATGTCAGCGTGCTGGGTGAGCAGCGCTACAACGATGCGAGTCTGCGTCCGAGCGCCAAGACCCAGTACCCAGTGGTTGCTGACCCCAAGGGTACTGAGGTCAATCAGGCCTTTCTCAGCTATGCCGGGCTGAGCGATACGCTGTTCAAGTACGGCCGCCAGCGGATTATCTATGACAATGCCCGCTTCATCGGCAACGTCGGCTGGCGCCAGAACGAGCAGACCTTCGATGCCTTTACCGTGGTCAACCGTTCGCTGCCCGACACCACGTTGTCTTACGCCTATCTCGACAAGGTGCACCGGATCTTCGGCAAGGACTCGCCGCGTGGTGAGATCGACATGAAGTCCCACCTGCTCAATGCTTCCTACAGCGGGTTCGGACTGGGCACCCTGACCGCCTACGGTTACTTCCTGGAAGATCAGGATACGCCGGCCAGTTCCAGCGCCACCAAGGGCCTGCGTTTCTCCGGTGGCTACCAGCTCGCCGAGAGCAGCAAACTGCTCTATACCCTGGAGTGGGCGCGTCAGGACGATTATCAGGATAGTCAGGATATCAACGCCCGCTACAAGTTTGCCGAGCTGGGGTTGCAGTACGCTGGAGTTACCGGACGGGCCGGTTACGAGGTCCTGGGTGTCAAGGACAGTGCCTTCAGCACCCCGCTGGCTACCGCCCATGCCTTCAATGGCTGGGCGGACGTGTTCCTGGTTACTCCGGCCAACGGCCTGCGCGACCGCCATGTGAAACTGGCCGGGTCAGTCTACGGTGTGGGGTTGATGGCCGCCTATCATGACTTCAAGTCCGATCGCGGCAGCATCGACTACGGCAGTGAGGTCAACCTGCAGGCGAGCAAAGCCATCGGCAAGGTTAATCTGACCGCCAAGTATGCGCGTTATTCGGCGGATGACTTCTTTGTCGATACCGAGAAGTTCTGGTTGATGGGGCAGGTGGCGTTCTAGTGTAAACGCTGATCAAATGGGATCAGCGCAGGCTCAGTTGACGCTCCCCCTGTTTTGGACACGCCGTGAACCCGTCCTTGGGGGCTCGTAGATGCCATCCCTGGCATCTAACGGTCCAAAACAGGGGGGGCGTCAACTGAGCCACCAGACTTTGGTGCGGTTGCTCAGCGTTTTCTGATACCTCAGTGATGCTCGCGAGTAGCGCGGAAGCGGATGTCCGGCCAGCGCTCTTCGGTCAGGCTCAGGTTGACCCGGGTCGGGGCCAGGTAGGTCAGGTGACCGCCGCCATCCACTGCCAGGTTCTCCACCGCCTTGTTGCGGAACTCCTCAAGTTTCTTCTTATCGTCTGACTCGATCCAGCGTGCTGACCAGACGTTGATCGGCTCGTACAGACACTCGACCTTGTATTCTTCCTTCAGCCGGCTGGCGACCACATCGAACTGCAGAACCCCGACCGCGCCGAGAATGATGTCGTTGTTGCGCTCGGGGAAGAACACCTGGGTCGCGCCTTCCTCGGCCAGTTCTTGCAGGCCCTGGCGCAATTGCTTGGATTTCAGCGGGTCTTTCAGCCGCACCCGGCGGAACAGTTCCGGGGCGAAGTGCGGGATGCCGGTGAAACCGAGCTTTTCACCCTCGGTAAAGGTATCGCCGATCTGGATGGTGCCGTGGTTGTGCAGACCGATGATATCGCCGGCCCAGGCCTCTTCAAGATGCTCACGCTCGGCCGCGAAGAAGGTCAGGGCGTCGGCAATCCGGACATCCTTGCCGGTGCGCACCTGATGCAGCTTCATACCCTTCTCGTAGCGCCCGGAACAGATGCGCATAAAGGCAATCCGGTCGCGGTGCTTGGGATCCATATTGGCCTGGATCTTGAAAATAAAGCCGGTGAACGGAGCTTCGGTGGCTTCCACCTGGCGCTCGTTGGCCGGCCGCGGCAGCGGTGCCGGTGCCCAGTCGACAATGGCATCGAGCACCTGATCGACACCGAAGTTGCCCAGTGCGGTACCGAAAAACACCGGGGTCATCTCGCCCTTGAGAAAAGCCTCGGGCTCGAAGCTGTGGCAGGCGCCCTGCACCAGTTCCAGTTCTTCGACGAAGCTGTCGTAAACATCGCCCAGATAGTCGCGGGCCTCGGCCGAGTCCAGCCCCTGAATCCGCTGCTGTTCGGTACGCTCATGGCCGTGTCCGGGCTGGTAGACGATGATGTAGTCGCCCTGCAGGTGATAGACGCCTTTGAAATCCTTGTAACAGCCGATTGGCCAGGTGATCGGCGCGGCCTTGATGTTGAGTACCGCCTCGATCTCGTCGAGCAGTTCGATCGGGTCGCGAATGTCGCGGTCGAGCTTGTTGACGAAGCTGACGATCGGGGTGTCGCGCAGCCGGCAGACTTCCATCAGTGCGATGGTTCGCGGCTCGACCCCCTTACCGCCGTCGAGCACCATCAGTGCCGAGTCGACTGCCGTCAGGGTGCGGTAGGTGTCTTCCGAGAAGTCCTCGTGACCGGGGGTGTCGAGCAGGTTGATCATGCACTCGCGGTAGGGGAACTGCATCACCGAGGTACTGACCGAAATGCCACGCTGTTTCTCCATCGCCATCCAGTCGGAAGTGGCATGGCGGTCGGATTTGCGTGCCTTGACCGTACCGGCGACGTTGATCGCCTGGCCCATCAGCAGCAATCGTTCGGTGATGGTGGTTTTACCCGCATCCGGGTGCGAGATGATGGCGAAGGTACGGCGCTTGGCGACTTCTTTGGCGATGGCGTTGGACATGTGCTGTTCGGTTCGTGCTGAGGCAGGGAGCCACGGCACATCAGCGCCAGCCGGCTCCAGGCGGAGGTAAAGGACAATCGGCGGGTATTGTGGCCGATTGTCGTGGTCAAGACAAAGGGTATCGCTGCCCGCCGGTCAATTGCCCGCCTCGGCGAACACCTGCTCCAGGCGTTGCAGGTGGTGCTGTTTGCTCGGCTCATCAAGCCAGGCGCCCTCAAAAGCGTTGCGTCCAAGCTGGTACAACTGTTCGCGGGTCAGTGGCAGGTGTTCGATCAGGGCCCGGTAGTTGTCGCCGATATAACCGCCAAAGTAGGCCGGGTCGTCGGAGTTGACCGTGGCCTTCAGGCCCAGATCGAGCATGCGCAGGATCGGGTGCTGGCGCAGGTCGTCGACCACACACAGCTTGAGATTGGAGAGCGGGCAGACGGTCAGGGTCAGGCCGTCGGCGGCCAGCCGGCGTACCAGCGCGTCATCTTCCAGCGCCCGGTTGCCGTGGTCGATGCGATCAACCTTGAGCAGGTCCAGTGCCTCCCAGACGTACTCGGGCGGGCCTTCTTCACCGGCGTGTACGGTGATCTTGTAGCCCAGTTGCTGGCAGCGGGCGAACACCCGGGCGAATTTGCTCGGCGGATGCCCGCGTTCGGAGGAGTCGAGACCAAAGCCGTCGATCTGCTCGGCGAACGGTTGGGCCAGTTCCAGGGTTTCGAGGGCGCTGTCTTCGCTCAGATGACGCAGGAACGACAGGATCAGCCGGAAGCTGATGCCCAGTTCACGTTCGCCCTGTTCCAGTGCCCGGCGGATACCGCCAATCTGCACGTCCAGACCGATCCCGCGTTCCAGGTGCGCCTGCGGGTCGAAGAAAATCTCCACGTGCACCACGTTGTCTTGTTGCACGCGGGTTAAATAGGCCCAGGTCAGGTCGAAGAAATCCTGCTCGGTCAGCAGTACCGACATGCCCGCGTAATAGACATCAAGAAAGTCCTGCAGATTGCTGAAGGCATAGGCCGCGCGGAGGCTGTCGATATCGGCATAGCCGAGTTTGACCTGGTTGCGCTCGGCCAGTTGGAATACCAGTTCAGGCTCCAGACTGCCCTCAATATGCAGGTGCAGTTCGGCCTTGGGCATGCGTTCGGCCAGTGACAGGAGAGAGTGGGGCATGGGTATTCCTTGGACTGCGCGGTTGATCAGGCGATCCATGATACCACCTTGGTCGGCCTGATCAGGCCTTGCACAAGCACAGTGCGTCAGAACGTTGATGCGCACCGCCAGCAGGCAGGGGTGCCCCTGGCGATGGTTGCAAAGGATGTTTTTATCTTTTTATTTCAATGGGTTGATAAAAGTTGGTACAGCCATTGCTTTATTCGGGACAGGGGCAAGGCATGCAGATGAGGCGGCCGGCCTGACAATTTGATCTCAGGGCAAAGGCGTCCACCGACACGACCGTGAACAGGGTTGTGAACGTGGGCGCCTTTTTTTGTGCCTGCATCAAGGAGTCCGGCCTGCGTCCTGATCGGCGAACCAACACTTTATCGAGGAGCTATTCCATGTCACATGCAGGTAATCGGGCACATACGGGGCTGGCGACCATTGGCCGGCGACTGGCGACAGCGCTGCTGGGGGTTGGACTGTTGAGCAGCGCACTGGCTCAGGCTGCCGGGCCGCTGGAGAAAGAAGATCTGAAGTTCGGCTTTATCAAACTGACCGATATGGCGCCGCTGGCGATTGCCTACGAGCGCGGTTATTTCGAGGATGAAGGGCTGTTCGTCACCCTTGAGGCCCAGGCCAACTGGAAGGTGTTGCTCGACCGGGTGATCGATGGCGAACTGGACGGTGCGCACATGCTGGCCGGCCAGCCAATTGGCGCAACCATTGGGTTTGGTACCGAGGCCCATGTGGTTACCGCCTTTTCCATGGATCTCAACGGTAATGCGATCACCGTTTCCAACGAAGTCTGGGAGGCGATGAAGCCACATATTCCGCACGAGAATGGCAAGCCGGTACATCCGATCAAGGCCGATTACCTCAAGCCGGTAGTCGAGAGCTTCCGCGATCGTGGGCAGCGCTTCCAGATGGGCATGGTGTTCCCGGTCTCGACCCACAACTACGAGCTGCGCTACTGGCTGGCCGCTGGCGGCATTCATCCTGGCTATTACGCCCCGCACAAAGGTGATACTTCCGGTCAACTGGATGCCGAGGTGCTGCTCTCGGTCACCCCGCCGCCGCAGATGCCGGCCACGCTTCAGGCCGGCACCATTCATGGCTACTGCGTCGGTGAGCCGTGGAACCAGCAAGCGGTGTTCATGGGCATCGGGGTGCCGGTGATCACCAACTACGAAATCTGGCGCAACAACCCGGAGAAGGTGTTCGGGGTCAGCAACAGCTGGGCAGAACAGCATCCCAATACCCACATTGCCGTGGTCAAGGCTCTGATCCGCGCCGCCCACTGGCTGGACGCCGACAATAACGCCAACCGCGCCGAGGCGGTGAAGATCCTGGCCCAGCCGCACTATGTCGGGGCTGATGAGGCGGTGATCGCCAACTCGATGACTGGCACCTTCGAATACGAGAAGGGTGATCGGCGTGAGGTACCGGACTTCAACGTGTTCTTCCGTCATCACGCGACCTATCCCTACTACTCCGATGCCATCTGGTTCCTGACCCAGATGCGCCGTTGGGGCCAGATCCCTGAGCACAAGCCTGACAGCTGGTATCTGGACATGGCCAAGAAGGTCTACCGCCCGGAAGTCTACCGCCAGGCCGCCGAGGCGTTGATCGCCGAAGGCAAGCTGCCGGCCTCGGCGTTCCCCGACTTCGCCACAGAAGACGGCATGCGGGCGCCGCAGAGCGAGTTTATCGACGGTGTGGTGTTTGATGGCCGAACCCCCAACGACTACCTCAACAGCCTGACGATCGGACTCAAGGGCGAGCAGAAACTCTGAAACGCCTTGGCCCCGCGGCTGCGGGGCCGGGCTGAGGTGCATGAACATGACCAATCGACTGATTCACTACCTTGAAATGACCGGCTTCACCTGGATGGTGCCGGTGGTGCGCCTGGTGCGCGGCGAGAACCTGCGCGAACAGCTCGGTGAGCTGTTCAACCGGGTCGGTCTGCCGCTGCTGGCGATCGCAATCTTCCTGCTGCTGTGGTCGGCGCTGGCGGCCCAGGTCAAGACCAGCCTGGGCGACTTGCCTGGCCCCGTTCAGGTCTGGGAACAGGCCGGCAACCTGTATGCCGAGCATCAGGCCGAGCGCGGGCGCGAGCGAGCCTTTCTCGAGCGTCAGGTCGAACGCAACGCCCGGCTACTGGAAGCCGACCCCAACGCTGAAGTGCGCTGGCGCAGCTACACCGGCAAGCCGACCTTTGTCGATCAGATTTTCACCAGTCTGAAGACCGTCTTCGCCGGTTTCGTCCTGGCCAGTCTGGTGGCGATCCCGATTGGCGTAGCCTGTGGCCTGAGTCCGCGTTTGTATGGGGCGATCAGCCCGCTGGTACAGGTGCTTAAACCAGTGTCGCCATTGGCCTGGCTGCCGATTGTGACCATGGTGGTCAGCGCCGTGTATGTCTCTGACGACCCCTGGTTCCAGCGCTCGTTCGTCACCTCGGCGATCACCGTGATGCTCTGCTCGCTGTGGCCGACGCTGATTAACACGGCGGTGGCGGTGGCTTCGATCGACCGCGACTGGATCAATGTCGGCCGGGTGATCCGCCTGCCGCTGGCCACCCGGATTTTCAAGATCGCCATTCCCGCGGCCCTGCCGATGATGTTCACCGGTCTGCGGATTTCGCTGGGGATCGGCTGGATGGTCCTGATCGCCGCCGAAATGCTGGCGCAGAACCCAGGCCTGGGCAAGTTCATCTGGGACGAGTTCCAGAACGGCAGCTCCAACTCGCTGGGGCGGATCATGGTGGCGGTGCTGGCGATTGGCATCATCGGCTTTCTGCTCGACTGGCTGATGGTCACTCTGCAGAAATGCCTGTCCCACGACAAGACCGCGGCCCAATGAGTACGGAATGAGTACAGGAGAGCACACTATGTCAGTCATGCACGCTTTCAAGGAACTGGTCAACGAGCCGCAGCAGTCGGCCCAGGCCGAGCCGGCCACGGTTCGTTCATTCCTCGACCTGAGCGGGGTATCCATCGATTTTCCGGTACGTGGCGGCAGCTTCCGCGCGCTGGACCGGGTCAATCTGAAAATTGCCAAGGGCGAGTACGTGTCGATCATCGGCCACTCCGGCTGTGGCAAATCGACCGTGCTGAACATTGTCGCCGGACTGCTGCAGGCTACCGAGGGTGGCGCCATTCTGGAGGGCCGGGAAGTGACCCAGCCGGGGCCGGACCGGGCGGTGGTGTTCCAGAACCACGCCCTGTTGCCCTGGCTGACCTGCTACCAGAACGTCGAGCTGGCGGTCAAAGCCGTATTCAAGCGCCGCAAAAGCCGCAAGGAGATGCGCGAATGGATCGAGCACAACCTGCGCCTGGTGCACATGGAGCATGCCATGCACAAATACCCGGCGGAAATCTCCGGGGGCATGAAGCAGCGGGTCGGGATTGCCCGGGCGCTGGCTATGGAGCCTACTGTGCTGCTGATGGATGAGCCGTTCGGCGCGCTCGATGCGCTGACCCGTGCTCATCTGCAGGACTCGGTGATGGCGATCCAGGCTGAACTGAACAACACCGTGCTGATGGTCACTCACGACGTCGACGAAGCTGTGCTGTTGTCGGACAAGATCGTGATGATGACCAATGGCCCGGCGGCCAAGGTCGGTGAGGTCTTGAGTATCGACCTGGAGCGCCCGCGTGATCGTCTGGCGCTGGCCAATGATGCTCGCTACAACCAGTACCGCTCCGAAGTGCTGCGCTTTCTCTACGAGCGTCAACGCCGGCCCCGGGACGTCTGAACCTGGACGGGGCGGGCACTATAGCCCGCCCCGTGTTCTGGCGTGGTTGTGTTTCTGTGCTTGATCTATATGATAAGCATTTTCATCTGGAGCGATGAACATGCTTGCCGCCCCCTCGGACCGGCGTTGTGCGCACCTGGGACAGATTCTGGTAATCGAGGATGACCAACTGCTGTGCAGCCAGTTGTGTCGCCTGCTCAGTCACCAGGGCTATCTGACGCGTTACTGCCATGACGGCGAGTCTGGCCTGCAGGTGGCACTGAGCGAGCCCCATGATCTGGTGCTGCTGGACGTGAAGCTGCCCGGACTCAATGGTTTCAGCCTGCTGCGCCGGTTGCGCGAACAGCGCCAGACCCCGGTCATCATGCTGACCGCCAGTGGCGCTGAGGAGGAACGCATTCGCGGCCTGCGCCATGGTGCTGACGACTATCTGGCCAAGCCCTTCAACATGACCGAGTTGCAGTTGCGGATCGATGCGGTCCTGCGTCGAGCCCGGCCGCATGAGCCGCAGCGCCGTGAAACCCCGCAGCGGCTGCACGCCGACAGTCTGCAACTCGACCGGGTCAGTCAGGAGGTTAGGGTTGCCGGGCAGTTGGTCGAGCTGACCCCGATCCAGTTCCGCCTGCTGTGGTTGCTGGTCGAGCAACGAGGCGAGGTTCTATCCAAACCCTATCTGTATCGCAGCGTGCTGGAGCGTGATTACAGCCGTTATGACCGCAGCCTGGACATGCACATCAGCCGCATTCGCCGGCGTTTGGGCGAGGTCGGACTGGCGGCAGACCAACTGCAGACCCTGCATGGTCGGGGTTACCAGTTCTTATGAATCACCGACTGTTGTGGAAGCTGCTGCTACTGGTGGGCCTGGGCAGCATGCTGCTGTTCTGGCTGGTGACCCGGCTGACCTGGCACGCCGAGGAAGCCATGAGCTTCATTGCCCAAAGCCATCAGCAGACCCTGCGCAATTATGCGGCCCAGGCCGAAGCCCTGCACCAGGCCGGCGACGATCAGGCGCTGACGCGCTGGTTGCAGACTCTGCAACAGCAGGAGAACACCTGGGCCGCGGTGGTCAGTGCCGAGGTCAAGGCGCTGTCTGGTGAACTGTCGCCTCGTTTTGTCGAGCACTTCGGTCTGGGCCGTGATCTGTCGTGGAAGATTCATCTGTATTTCAGTGAAAACCCGATCATGGACATCCCCTTCAGCGATCAGCAGACGCACTTTCTGATCCAGTTGCCGCAGCGCATGCGCCCAGGCAACTACTGGTTTTCCTCGCGCATGCTGTTGCAACTGGTACTGCCGCTGGGGTTGCTGAGTCTGCTGTGCTTTGTGCTCTACCAGCATCTGATGCAGCCGGTACGCCGGCTGGAACAGGCCACCCGGCAGTTCAGCGAAGGCGCCTACGGGGTCCGGGTCAGGAATCTCCTGGGCAGTCGCAATGACGAACTGGCGACCCTGGCTGAGACCTTTGACCAGATGGCCGAGCGCACCGGTCAACTGATCCTGACCCAGCGTCAGCGCCTGTCTGAACTCTCGCATGAACTGCGCACCCCGTTGACCCGCATCGACATGGCAGTCAGCCTGGCCGAACAGGACCCGGAGGACTGCCAGCGTCTGCTTGAGCGTATTCGCTCTGATAGCCAGGGTATGCGCCGGCTGGTTGAAGACACCCTGACCCTGACCTGGCTGGAAAACGAGGCGCCGGACCTGCGCGATGAACTGGTCGATCTGACCGCGTTGCTCGACAGTCTGATCGACGACGCCCGCTTCGAATTTCCGCAGCAGCAGCTACTGGCCGAACTGCCGGCCGAAGCGCAGTTGCAGGCCAGCAACCACCGGGCCCTGGGGCAGGCGGTCGAGAATGTGTTGCGCAACGCCCTGACCCATACCCCGGCCGGGCGGCAGGTCGAACTCCGGCTTGAAGAGCGTGAACAGGACTATTTGCTGAGTATCAGCGACAGTGGTAGCGGGGTGCCCGAACAGTGGCTGGAGTCGATTTTTCAGCCATTCTTCCGGGTCCCGGGGGCCGACCTGTCCGGCCACAGCGGCTTTGGTCTTGGGTTGGCCCTGGCACGCCGCCAGATCCTTGCCATAGGCGGCACTATTGAGGCGTGCAACCGTGAGCATGGCGGTCTGCAGATGCTGATCCAGTTACCCAAAGGTAACAAATGTAAAAGTGATTCCACCGCGACCTTACACAAATGAGAATCCGCCCCTGTTGAGATTTATTCTTATTAAATAGGGGGGAGTCATGAATCGCTGTCCAAGTCGGTTGTCGGTATTGGGGGCCATGGTGGCCGGGAGTCTGTTGGGTGGGCATGTGCAGGCCCAGGATCAGCCACTGCAACTGCAGTCCACTGAGGTGACCGCCAGCCCTGAGTCAGATGAGCGGCACAGCGTTGAAGCGCAAACCCTGGCGCGCTATCAGGCCAGTGATCTGGAGGATGTGTTCAGTTCCGATGTTGAGGTCAATGTCGGTGGTGGCCACAGCGCCGCGCAGAAACTGTACCTGCGCGGGGTTGAAGACACCCTGCTGAACATCAGCATCGATGGTGCCCAACAGGCCGGTCAGGTGTTCCACCACACCGGGCGCATCAGCATCGAGCCCGAGCTGCTCAAGCGCGCCGATATCCAGAGCGGTACCGGTGATGCGACTGCCGGCCCCGGGGCTCTGGGTGGCAGTATCCGTTTCGTCACCAAAGACCCCGAGGACCTGTTGCGTCCTGGCCAGCAGATGGGCGCGCTGGTCAAGGGCACCTATTACAGCAACGCTGAAGGCTACAAGGTCAATACCAGCCTGTATGGCCGGTTCAATCAGGACTGGTCGGGCATGCTGGTGGCGACCTATCAGGATCAGAATGACTACGACGATGGCAACGGTGATCGGGTGTTGGGCACGGGCGCGCGCCAGCAACTGGGGTTTGCCAAGCTGGTGGGGCAACTGACGCCTGATCAGACCTTGCGCCTGAGCTATGACCGGCGCGAAGACCAGGGTGAGCGTACCCAGCGTCCGCAATGGGTGGTCAGTGGTTTCAACCGCGCCTATCCACTCAAGAGCGTGCGTGAAACCTACACCCTCAATCATGCCTGGCAACCGCTCGCCAACCCGCTGTTGGCGCTGGAAACCACCCTGTACCACACCACCACCGAGCTGACCCAGGACGTGTTCGATCGGTGGGGCAAGTACCACGGCGAAGTCGAGTCGACGGGCATGGATCTGCGCAACACCAGCGAGCTGGGTAGCCACCGGATCACGTACGGTATCGACTACCGCGATGACAAGGTCACCGCCGGGCCGGCCGCCAACCGTTCCGAGAACAAGGAAACCGGCAGTGTCATGGGGCTGTATGTGCAGGACAGCATCCGCGTGACTCGTGACCTGTTGCTGGGACTGGGGCTGCGCTATGACCGTTACCGGCTCGACGATGCGACCGACCAGAGCTTCAAGGACACCGGTTTCAGCCCGAATGTGAATCTGCGCTATGAGCTGACCCCCAACCTGAGCCTGCTGGCCGGCCACAGCCGGGCCCTGCGCGGGCCGAAGATTCGCGATGCGTTCAAGCTCGACAGCGCTGCCAATGATCCGAACCTCAAGGCCGAGAAGGCTCGCACTTCCGAACTGGGGTTCGAGTACGAGCAGGGTGGCTGGAGCCTGGGTGGCAAGCTCTATCGGACTGACATCCGTGATGTGATCGCCGATTTTCTCGGTGGCCCGCGGCTGTATGAAAACAGCGGCGATCTGCGCTCCAAGGGCTTTGTGTTGAACACGGCCTACCACTGGTCACAGGTCAGCGCCGGGATCAGCTTCCACCGCAACGACGCTCGCATTGATGGTCAGCGGTTGAATGTCTACGAACACAATGGGCTGGGCACCAGCATGGGCGACACCTGGATACTGCACAGCGACTGGCGCGCCAGCGATCGTCTGGAACTGGGCTGGCAGGGGCGTTTCGTGCGTCGTCTCGACAACCTGCGCACCAGCGTCGGTGTGGTCGACAAGCCCGGTTATGGCGTCCATGACCTGTATCTGAGCTGGCAGCCGTTGCAGCAGGATCAGTTGACCTTGAGCCTGACGCTCAAGAACGTATTCGATAAACAGTATCTCGACCATGCCAGCAACGAGGACTTCGAAGGCATTCCGGGTTATGCCGGCGTGGTTGGTTCTGCCGAGGCGGGGCGTGAGTGGCGCCTTGGTCTGGCCTGGCGCTACTGAGGTTGGCGATGAACAAGATGTTGAACTATGTCGGTGGCCTGAGCCTTGGCCTGTTGTTGACCTTGCCGGCGGTCGCCGCCAGCGTGGTCGACCTGGCCGGGCGCGAGGTGTCGATTCCTGATCGGGTTGAGCGGATCATCCTTGGCGAGGGCCGGCTGCTGCCGGCCCTGGCGGTGCTTGAGGGCCAGGCACTGACCGAACGTCTGGTCGGCATGCCGCAGGATTACCAACTGGTTGACCCGCAGGGGTATCGCCAGTTTGTCGAAGCGCTGCCGGGTTTGGCCGAGGTGCCGGTGATTGGCCAGGGATCGGCTGACACCTTCAGTCTTGAGCAGGTACTAACCCTGCGACCAGATCTGGCGATTTTCAGCGTTGCCGGGCATGGCCCGGACAGTAGTCGAGGCGTGCTGGTCGAGCAGTTGCAGCGGGCCGGGGTTACCGTGCTGTTCGTCGATTTTCGTCAGCAGCCGTTGCTCAATACGCCGCGCAGCATTGAGTTGCTGGGGCGGGCCCTGGGGCGTGAACAGCGCGCCGAGGCTTTCATCAGTCGTTATCAGGTTGAACTGGCAAAGGTCAGTGAGCGCTTGCCAGTTGCTCAGCCACGCCCCAAGGTGTTCATTCACAGCCGTGCTGGATTGGCTGATGGTTGTTGCGAAAGCATGGCCAATGGCATGCTCGCCGATCTGCTTGAGGCCGCTGGTGGCGACAATGTCGCCAATGGTCTGCTGCCGGGCGATAGTGGCATGCTCAATCTGGAGATGCTGCTCACTCACCCTCCGCAGCACTATGTCGCCTCGGCGATTGGCGCGGCTGGTCGACGCGATGCCGATGCTGGATATGTGTTGCTGGGTCCCGGTGTCAGCCCGGACCAGGCTCACCAGTCACTTCAGGGGTTGATCGGGCGTTTCGGCCTGCCGGCTCTGGCTCCGGTACGTGAGGGGCGGGTGCATGCGATCTGGCACAGCTTCTACAACAGCCCGTTCAATGTGGTGGCGGTCCAGGTGTTTGCCCGTTGGCTGTATCCCGAGCAATTCGCCGATCTGGACCCGGCGCAGACCCTGGCCGAGTTCTACGCCGAGTTCCAGCCGCAGGTGCTGGATGGCACCTACTGGATTGACCTGTGAGCCAAATCGAAGTGCTGCCGACCACCGGGCTGGTGCAAGGCTATCGGCGCCTGCTGTGGCGCCGGTGGGCCTGGCTCGGGTTGTTGCTGACGCTGCTGCTGGTGAGTCTGGTCCAGGATCTGGCCACCGGCCCGGCTGGGCTCGGCTGGTGGGATGTCCTGCGGGCGGTACTGGCGCCAGAGCCGATGGACGCCGCCACCCAGGTGATCATTTTCGATATCCGCCTGCCCTATGCCTTGATGGCCGTGGTGGTTGGTGCGGCGTTGGGGCTGGCCGGGGCGGAGATGCAGACCGTGCTCAACAACCCGCTGGCCAGCCCGTTCACGCTGGGCATCGGCGCTGCGGCAACCTTGGGCGCGTCATTGGTAATCGTGCTCAATGTCAGCCTGTTCGGCCTGGGGCCGCAACTGATGCTGCCGCTGGCGGCCTTTATCGGCGCCGCATTGTCCTGTGGTTTGCTACTGCTGGTGGCGCGGGCCTTGGGCACTGCGGTGCATACGCTGGTGCTGTTCGGTATTGCGCTGCTGTTTGGCCTTAACGCGCTGGTCGGCACTCTGCAGTTCATTGCCGACGCCGACGCCCTGCAGCAGATTGTGTTCTGGACTCTTGGCAGTCTGGCCCGCGCTGATCTGCCCAAGGTGGCGCTGGTGGCGTTGGTGCTGGCGCTGTGTTTGGCCATGGCCATGGCGCAGGCCTGGCAGCTGACCACGCTGCGTGCTGGCGAAGAGCAGGCCCGCAGTCTGGGTATTCGGGTGGGGCGTCTGCGGACTCTGGCGCTGCTGCGGGTCAGTCTGCTGACCGGGGTGTCGACGGCCTTTGTCGGCGAAATTGGTTTTATCGGGCTGGTTGGACCACACATTGCCCGGTTGCTGCTGGGCGAAGACCATCGGTTCTTTCTACCGGCCAGTGCGTTGTCCGGGGCCTTGCTGCTGTCGCTGTCGTCGATTGTCAGCCGGGCGTTGCTGCCCGGAGTGGTATTGCCGGTCGGGCTGGTCACGGCGATGGTCGGGGTGCCGCTGTTCATCGGGCTGATTCTCAGCCGTAGCCGGAGCATCAGTTCATGAGCCTGCATATTCAGTCGTTGCGCGTCGGCTATCGGCGCCGACCGGTACATGACAACCTCAGTCTGGCGCCGGTGCCAGCCGGCAGTCTGGTGGCTGTGTTGGGGCCCAATGGGGTCGGCAAGTCGACCCTGCTCAAGGGGTTGGCCGGGTTGTTGCCGTGCCGGGGTGAGCTGAGCCTGGATGCCGAACCATTGCAGCAGATGCCGGTTTGGCGGCGTAACCAGTTGATCGGCTACCTGCCTCAGAGTCTGCCGCAGGGCAACTCCCTGGTGGTTTACGAAATGCTCTACGGCGCCTGCCATACTGGCTGCCCGGGGCTCGGGAGGGTCGCCACCGAGCAGCGTATCGAGCAGGTCTGTGCTGATCTTGGGATAACCGGGCTGGCGCTGCGTCGGTTGGCTGAGCTGTCTGGTGGCCAGCGGCAGATGGTTGGTCTGGCCCAGGTGCTGGTGCGTCAGCCGCGGCTGTTATTGCTCGATGAGCCGACCAGTGCGCTGGATCTGCGCTGGCAGTTGCAGGTACTCGACACAGTGCGGCGCTTCAGCCGTGAGCAGCAGGCGCTGGCGCTGGTGGCCAGCCATGACCTGAATCTGGCTTTGCGGTTCTGCGATCTGGTATTGCTGCTGGCACCGGGTGGCCGCTATCAATTGGGGCCGGCCCGCGAGGTGCTGACGGCGAGCGCACTGGAGCAGGCCTATGGCGTCAGTGCCCGGCTGGAATCCTGCTCGCTGGGCTATCCGGTGGTACTGGCCGACCACGCGTTATCGACTTTCACGAGGTAATTCCATGTTGTCACAGCATACCCTGTTTGCCACCGCCGAAGCCTCCCGCCAGCTCAAGCGGTTGTGCAAGCACTTCAGCCACAAGACCGAGGCCGAGTGGGATGATCATCGGGGTCAGGTGCGTTTCGCCATCGGGGTGTGCCGGATGCAGGCCGGCGCCGACGGTCTGACGCTGCACTGCACGGCGGACAATCCCGACGACCTGGCCCAGGTGCAGGAAATCGTGCGGATTCATCTACAGCGCTTTGCCGGGCTCGAGTCTCTGCTGCTGGATTGGCACACGGCCTGAACTCAGTCGCGGAACTGGGCCTTGTCCAGACCGTGGCGCTTCATCTTCTCGTACAGGGTCTTGCGGGCAATACCCAGGCGCAGCATGGTCGCCTTGAGGCTGCCCTGGCAGGCCTGCAAGGTGGTGATCAGCAGTGAGCGCTCGTAGCCGTCCATCAGTTCGGCCAGACTCTGGCCGGCCGGCAGTTCATCGCTGAAGCTGGCGTCGGGCTCCAGCGCCAGTGGTCCCATCAGCACGTAGCGCTCGGCCAGATTGCGCAGCTCGCGGACGTTGCCGGGCCAGTCGTGCTGCATCAGCCGGGCAGCCTGGGCAGCATCCAGTGGTACGCTGTCGCGGTCGTAGCGGGCGGCGGCGATCAGAGCGAAGTGGTGAAACAGCAGCGGGATGTCTTCCTTGCGTGCGCGCAGCGGTGGAATATCGATCTGCACCACGTTGAGCCGGTAGTAGAGGTCGGCCCGAAATTCACCGGCATCACTGAGCTGCTTGAGGTCGCTCTTGGTGGCGGCGATTACCCGCACATCGACCGCTTGCAACTGGTTGCTGCCCAGGCGTTCGACCTTGCGTTCCTCCAGCACCCGCAACAGCTTGACCTGCAGCGCCAGTGGCATGCTTTCCAGCTCGTCGAGAAACAGGGTGCCCTGGTGGGCGTGTTCGAACTTGCCGATGCGTTTGCCTTCGGCGCCGGTAAAGGCGCCAGCCTCATGGCCGAACAGTTCGCTCTCGATCAGGTTCTCCGGAATTGCCCCGCAGTTGATGGCGACGAAGTTGTGTTCGCGACGTGGACTGTTCTCGTGGATATAGCGAGCCAGGGCATCCTTGCCAGAGCCGGTTTCGCCGCGCAGGAGAATGTCGGCGTTGGTATCGAGCAGCGGGTCGATCATGGCCAGCACCCGGCGCATGGCGGGTGAGTCGCCACGCAGGCGCGGGCCAGGCATGGCCAGGCTGCGCAGTTGCTGCTTGAGCTGGCGGTTCTCAAGCGCCAGTTGGCGCTTTTCCAGCGCGCGTTTGAGGATTTCCAGCAGGCCGTCCTGGTGGAACGGCTTTTCGATGAAGTCGTAAGCGCCTTCGCGCATGGCCGCCACCGCTGTGCTGATGTCGCCCTGGCCGGTGAGGATGATCAGCGGAATGCTGTCGTCGATCCGCTTCAGCGCCTGCAGCACCGCCAGACCATCCATGCCGGGCATGTGATAGTCACACAGCACTACACCGGGAAAATCGGCATCCAGGCGCGCCAGCGCGGCAGCGCCGTCGGCAAAACACTCGACCGGCAGTTCCTCCAAGGCCAGGGTTTGGGCCATGACCTGGCGGATGGCGGCATCGTCGTCAATGAAAATGACCCGGGTTTCACTCATGCTGGGTTCTCGTTGGCCTGGCGTCGGCGCAGGGACATGATGAATTCGGCACCACCTTCGGCGCGGTTCTGACCAACCAGACTACCACCGAGTGCCTCAGAGATCTGCCGCGAGATTGACAGTCCTAACCCCAGCCCCTGTTTCAGCGGCTTGGTGGTGAAGAACGGCTCGAACACCTGCTCGCTGTTGGCCGGCAGGCCCGGGCCGTTGTCACGCACCCGGCATTCGACCCGGTCATCATCCAGGTGCAGATCGATATCGATGCGTGGTTGGGCACTGCCATCCACTGCCTGCACGGCGTTGCTCAGCAGATTGACCATGACCTGTTCGATGCGGATCAGGTCACCGTGTACCATCACCGGTTTTTCTGGGCGCTGCCAGTGAATCTCGGGCGTCGCACCGTCATTGCGGCTGAACAGCAACTTCAGTGCGGCGTCGATCGGCAGGCGCAGGTCGACCTGGCTCGGCAGCCCTTCAGACTTGCGGGCGAACACCTTGAACTGGCGAATCAGCTCGGCCATTTTCTCGCACAGGGCAAGGATTTCGCCCAGGTTGGCTTCGACCATCGCCATATCACCACGTTGCAGGAACCGCCTGCTGTTGCTGGCGTAGCCTTGCAGGGCGGTCAGCGGCTGATTGAGTTCGTGATTGAGGCCCGCCGACATCTGCCCCAATACCGCCAGCTTGGCGGCCTGGATCAGTTCCTGCTGGGTGGCCTTGAGCTCATGTTCGGCGCGCTGGCGTTCGGCAATTTCAGCGCGCAACTGCTGGTTGCTGGTCTTGAGGTCAGCGGTTCGCTCGGCAACCCGTTGCTCCAGCTGCACCCCACGTTCGGCCAGTTCGGCTTCACGCCGGTAGCGCTCGCGCAGGTATAGACCGATGCTCAGCAGGCCGGTCAGCAGCACCAGCGCACCCAGCACAAAGCGCAGCCGCACCCAGCGTACCGGTGTGGTCTCAACCAGTACATTCAGGCTCCAGCCCTGCTCGGCCACCTCATGACGTACTCGCAGATACTCGCGCCAGCTACCGTTTTCGTCGATTTGCAGTCGCTCACTAAGCGCTGTGCTGCCCAGCGGCTGACCAAGCCGGCGCAGTGGCAGCACTGGCAGCGGCTGGTCAGCGTAACGGCGCTCACTGGCCAGTCGCTCGCGTTGGGCCTTGGTCAGTGGCTCGAAGGCCTGATACAGCCATTCGGGTCGGCTGGCCAGAAAACTGATGCCGTAGTTGTCGAGTACCAGCATCTCTGTGGCCGGGCTGGCCGAAGGGCGACGCCACTGGGCTTCCAGTTCATCGACCTGGACTTTCATGGCGATCACCCCGATCGCCTGCTGGTCCGCCAGGATCGGATAGGCGAAATACAAGCCACGCACGGCAGAGGTAGTGCCTAGGGCAAAATAGAACTGGCCCTGGTGCTGGGCCAGGGCGTCGATGAAATAGGGCCGGTAACTGAGATCCTGGGCAATGAAACTGTCTTGTTGCTGGTAATTGCTGGCGGCAATCACCAGACCGTGCGGGTCGAGCAGATACACATCCGAACTGGCGACTATGGTCGCCATCAGTTGCATGATCAGGTTGGCCTCGAGGATCAGCGGCTCATCGTCTGGACGACGCAGGGTTTCAGCCAGCAGTGGATGCTGGGCCGCCAGAGCGACGATCGGCTCATAACGTTTGATCTCGTTGCCGAGTAACTGACCGTAGCGGAAGGCATCCTCGCGGCTTTCCCGTTCCAGTTGCCGGTAGCCGAACAGCCCGCCGAGCTGCCAGGCCAGCAGGCTGGTCAGCAGGATGCTCAGGGGTAGCCAGATGCGGTAGTTCATGGTTGTGTTGCCAAAGGGGTATGGACCTCAGAGTAGCGGTCCGGGAGGGTGGGAACAACCCGCCGGCGCAGGGCCGGCGGGTGCTTGGGTTCAGGCCTGCGGCAATGGTGCCGGGCGGCTGAGCTGGCGTTGCACCAGGAACGCGGCAATCGCAGTGGCGATACCGAGCAGATCGGTGACCAGTCCGCCGGCGATCATCAGGAAGGCAGCGCCAATCAGCAGCGCACGCACCGGCCAGTTGGCCGCCTGACGCAGGAACCAGGCCTGAACCCCGGCCGACAGCAGATAGACACCGATGCTGGCGGTGACCAGCGCCTGGGCAATCGCCAGGTAGCCGGCATTCATCAGCAGGGCGCCGTTGTAGAAGAACATGAACGGCACGATAAAGGCCGCCAGACCAATCTTGAACGAGGCCATCGAGGTCTGCATCGGATTGGCGTCGGAAATCCCGGCGGCGGCGAACGATGCCAGAGCCACCGGCGGGGTAATGGCCGAGACCACCGCGAAGTAGAACACGAAGAAGTGTGCGGTCAGCGGGTCGATACCGAGCTGGATCAAACCCGGCGCCACCACCGAGGCAGCTACCGCATAGGCGGCAGTGGTCGGCATGCCCATGCCGAGAATGATCGAGATCAGCATGGCGAACACCAGCGCCAGCAACTGGCTGGCATCGGCCAGACCCAGCAGCAGCGAGGAGAACCGCGCACCGACCCCGGTCAGGGCGATGACCCCGACGATCACCCCGGCACAGGCGCAGACCACGATGATCTGGATCGACATGATGCCGGCCAGCTCCAATGCCCGCAGAATGCCGCGCAGCCCCATCTTGTTCGGTGACAGCCAACTGACGACCGCCGCCGCGACTGTGGCCAGCGTGCCTGCACGGATCACTGAGTAGCCGAGAAACAGCGCCACGATCAGAATCAGGATCGGCACGAACAGATACACCTGGCGCAGCAGCTTGGACAGCACCGGCAACTCGTCCTTGCGCATGCCGCGCATGCCGGTCTTGGCTGCTTCCAGATCAACCATGAAGTACACCGAGGCGAAATACAGGATCGCCGGAATCACCGCCGCGATGGCGATCTCGGTGTAGGGAATACCGGTGATCTCGGCCATGATGAAGGCCCCGGCACCCATGATCGGCGGCATGATCTGCCCGCCGGTGGAGGCTGCCGCCTCGACCGCGCCAGCGGTCTTCTTGTTATAGCCGACCTTCTTCATCAGCGGGATGGTCAGCGAGCCGGTGGACACCACGTTGCCGGCGCTGGTGCCGTTGATCATGCCCATCAGACCAGAGGCGAAGATCGAGACCTTGGCCGGCCCGCCGCGCGAACGTCCGGCGACTGCGAAGGCGAAGTTAACGAAGTAGTCACCGACCTTGGAGGCCTGCAGGAAGGCGGCGAAGATGATGAACAGGATGATGTAGGTCGAGGAGACCGCAGTGGTCGGGCCAAGCACGCCGATGTCGGTATAGACCTGGCTGAAGAAGCGTTGCAGGCTCAGCCCCGGATAGCCAAGAAAACTCGGCAGGTGTGGGCCGGCAAACACATAGCCGACGAACAGCAGGGCAATGATCACCAGGGCCAGACCGGCGACCCGACGGGTCAGTTCCATGATCAGCGCGGTGCCGGCCACGGCGGCGAAGGTCATGCCAACCGGAGCAAAGGGCGTGCCGGTACTCATGCGCATCGGCGAGTTGAACACCACCAGAAAATAGCCGGCGCTGGCCAGGGCGCAGACGATCAACACCAGATCCGGCAGGCTGAAGCGGCTGCGGCGCTGGCATTGAAGCCAGCCGAGCACGATGCCCACGGCGCTGGCGGCCAGCAGCGGCCAACCGTAATGCCAGACTTCGATCTCGACCGGCACCCGCATGGCGCCGTCCTGCAGCAGCAGGTACATGGCGAAGCTTTGCCACAACGCGTACAGCGCCGGCAGCAGGGCCAACAGTGCGGCGGCGTCCAGCCAGCGCTGGCGCCGCGCCGGGCTGTCACTGAAGCGGCTGCCAGAGAACAGCAGAAAGCCGAGGATCAGGGCACCGGCCACGTGGATGATACGGAAACTCCAGGTTTCCATCGGCGCGATATTCAGGACATAGAGATGGAACGCCGAATAGGCGATAGCCAGCAGCGCAACCGCGCGCAGCAGCCAGCCGTGAAACATCCGGCGATTGCCTTCGACCGGCTCGTCGTCGACGCCTTCAGCCAGCACCAGGGCCGGCGGCTGTTCGCTCAGGCGCGGATCTTCAGGGGTATGGGCAGTGGACTGGGTCATGGGACACCTGCAAGGCTCGGGCTACCCCGCACTGGGCGGGGTGGCAGTGGGCAAGGAATGGGTCGCTTACTTGATCAGGGCCGGGTCGATGCTGTGGCCGTTCTCGGCGAACCAGCGCGCCGCACCTGGGTGCCAGGGCAGCACGCTGTTCTTGTCCAGGTTCTCAGGAATGCTGGTCATCGCGGCCTGATGGATCGAGACCATGCGGGCGTTGTTTTCCATGGTCAGACGTGTGACTTCATAGACGAAGCTTTCCGGCAGATCACAGTTGGCAATCGCAAAGTTCCACATGGCCACGGCGCGGGCATCTTGCTTGAGGGTGTTGTAGGTACCGGCCGGGATGATGAACTCGGAGACCGGGAAGTTGGCGGTCAGTTGTGCCACTTCCTCTTCGCTGAAGGAGATCACGCTGACCGAGGTCTGCACTTCCAGTTGGCTGATGGTCGGAATCGGCACCCCGGCGGCGAAGCCGACCATGCCCAGCAGACCATCCTGCATCTGCCCACCCAGGTCGGCCCAACTGCCGTTGCGCCGGCTGAAGTTGGCTCCCAGGGTTTCCAGCATGCGCGGGAAGTAGCTGTCGGCGGTCGAGCCGGCTGGGCCGAAGCCGATCCGGGTGCCGCGCGGAATGTCACTGACACTGTTGATCCCGGAGTTGCCCAGCGCCGCCAGCGAGAATGGGGTTTCGAACATCGGGAAGATCGCACAGGCATTGTCCAGCGGCATGCCCGGAGCCAGCGGACTCTTACCCTCCAGCGCGTCCTGGGCCGGACCCATGGTAGTAAAGCCGAAGGCCAGATCGCCGGTATGCACTAGCGCCATGTTCTGTACCGGACCACCGGTAACCTCGGCACCGGCCGATACTCCAAGTTGTTCGGCGATGAAATTGGCCCAGCCCGAGCCATAGGCGAAGTAGGTGCCGCCCTGGCTGGCGGTGCCGACCGTGAAATTGGATGGCCAGCCGCTGCGGTCCTGAGCGTGGGCAAGGGAAGTGGTGAGCAGGGCAGTGGCAGACAGGCTGGCCAACGCCAGGGTACGCAGTGTTTTCATGCTGGACTCCAGTTTTTGTGCTTGTTGTATCCGCGGGTCGGGTGTTGACTACGGAGCTATCACAGGCACTGGAGCAAGGGCTGTGCCACAAGGCTGAAAGTGTTGATGCAGAGCGGTTGGTGGATTTTTGTGAAGGTTTTTTGGGTGGAATGATGCCGGTGCCTCAAAGGCTGATGGGTGGAAATCCACCCATCAGAGGTCAGGAGATCAGGGTCAAGATACGAAGTCTTGCCTTTTGCCTTCGCGGCTTGGTGCTTGCTGCGCATTCGAAACCGGCGCACTCTCGCTTTGATTGATATTGGAAGAGCCAGGGAATGGCGCGACCTTTGCGATTGGAGTTTGCAGGCGCTTTGTATCACATTATCGCGCGGAGTGACCGGCGTGACCGATATGAAGCAAGAGATTGATCTCACGCAAAGACTCGACGAGTTTCCAGCCAGCCAACATCGACATAATATTTTGCAGGCGGGCGATAGAGACGCTGTGATCGTTGAGGCGTACGTGAGCGGCGGCTATACCCTTCAAGCCATCGGGCGGCATTGTGGCTTGCACTATTCACGTGTCAGCATGTGGGCAAGGCAAAAGTCAAGATTTGACCCTGATGTGGAGTCAGAAGGTAAAGTCTTGACTTATCATGTGCATAGAGTCTACGGTCTCGGTGATGTTAATTTTTTCGCTACTCACTTTATAACGAATGACGCTGTCTGCTGCGTCGTTTCTCCAGCGGCCCCAGCTTGAACCAAACTGAGTACGCCAAACAACCCGATCACCTTCATACCTGCATTCATAAACGAAGCGCTGATTATCTGAAACGCGCATATAGCTAACTCTTGCATTGGAACCATGCGTCGTCCCGGAAATAATATCTACTGGCTGGAACATGATGGCAGCCATAGCAGCTTTGCAAACATTGATCTTCTGCTCGTCAGACAGAGACTGAGCATTTGTTGACAACGACACAAAGCCTGTCAATACGAATATAAATACCTTTTTCATACTCCTCCCATGATTAAGCGGCCATGACCTAAACTCGGCGGCCTCAAGTTCCAAGTGCAACATCAGTTGATGGAGCCGAGGTTGGTCATTGAGGCCGCTGTTCCTTTCACGCGGTCAGGTACTGCTGAATTAGCCTATCACCCAAAGTGTCCATTGTGCCATCGGCGACCACCCGGCTACGTTCCATGATGAAGAAATCATCGGCGGCGCGGCGGGCGAGGGTAGTTTCTGTTCGACTAGCAGCATGGTCTGACCCCGCTCGTTGTTGAGCTTGCGGATCATGTAGCTGATATCGCGCACGATGTTGGACTGGATGCCTTCGGTCGGCTCGTCGAGGATCAACTGCCTGGGTCGAGCTCCAGCGCTCGGCCGATTGCCAGTTGCTGCTGGACGCCGGACAGTTCGTCGCCACGCCGGTGTTTGATTTCCTTGAGTACCGAAACGGTTCATAGACCTGCGCCGTATCTGCCGGGCGCGCTCCGAGCGAGATCTTCAGGTTGTCAGCAGCGGGAAAATTTCGCGGCCCTGGGCGACCCGGCCCGGGCGCGGTTTTCCGTGCTCAGGCGGGTGATGTCCTAGCCGTTGAGCAGAATCTGGCCATCGCGGATCGGTAGCAGTCCGGTCACGTACTCGAGCAAGATAGTCTTACTCACCCTGTTGCATCCGAGCAGGCAGCCGCACGAAATCAGGGTCAGGTCTTGCTTTTTGCCTGTGGTGCTTTTTGCCTTTTCTGTGGCAAAAAGCAAGACTTGACCCTGATGTGCTTTAATTAATTGATCGGAAAAGTAGAGGTCGCTGCATGAATAAGTTGATAAGAATTTTTTTGCAGTCAATATTTCTAATGGTTTCTTTTGGATTGACGGGGGCTGTTAGTGCTGAAAATGATGTCCCTGATCTTGAGAAAATCTCCAAAAAGTATAATGAGAGCGGTTGTCCAGGATTAATAAGGCTTGATGATGAATATGAGGGTGTTTATTCGTTGATTTCGATGGATGAGATGCTAGTCAATATGATTGGTGGGGAGGCGTTGACTAACTCTTGGTTTGATAATTTAAGGGTTACACAATTAACAAGGCCGGTGAATGAGAATTATTTGAGGCTTAAAAGGTATGCGCTAAGGGATGATGTGAAAAAATTAATTGAAGATGATTGGGAGGCTGTTCAAAGTAAAGTTGAAGAAGCAATGGGGGGGTTTAATGAAGAAGTAGTGCGTCAGCTATCTCAATCTGAGAAGTTTAAGAAGAAGAAATTAATGACGCTGCAGCCATTGGCTCAGATGTCAACAGAAGAATATGTGGGAAGGCTCAAGGATGAATATTTATATGTTCTGGTCTGTCGTGTCTATGAAATGGCATTTGTTGAAGGGTCAAAGGGCGATGAGTTGGTTGGAAACTATTTGAGGTCGGTTGCACGTACTGCTTTGCCAAGTAATATTAATAGGCTGATGAATTTGATTGATGAGTAGAAAAGTGACGTTAAATGTATCATGTGAAGATTGAGGCTATGTTTGGTATAAGTTCTAAAGCCCATTTAATTTTGGGCTGTACTGATACGGTATTCACCGAACACCGCTTCAGTACAGTCCACGGTTCCTTTCACACCGTCAGATAGCGTTGAATCAGCTCATCATCCAGAGTGTCCATTGCTCCATCGGCGACCACCCGGCCACGTTCCATGATGAAGAAATCATCGGCGGCGCGGCGGGCGAACGGCAGTTTTTGTTCGACCAGCAGCACGGTCAGGCCCAGCTCGTTGTTGAGCTTGCGGATCACGTCGCTGATGTCGCGCACAATGTTGGGCTGGATGCCTTCGGTCGGCTCGTCGAGGATCAGCAGCTTGGGGTCGAGCACTAGTGCCCGACCGATTGCCAGTTGCTGTTGCTGGCCGCCGGACAGGTCGCCGCCGCGCCGGTGTTTCATTTCCTTGAGTACCGGAAACAGCTCATAGATCTGCGCCGGTATTTGCCGGGCGCGGTCCTTGCGCGCGCCGAGCGAGATCTTCAGGTTTTCCTCTACTGTCAGCAGCGGGAAAATTTCGCGGCCCTGTGGGACGTAGCCGATCCCGGCGCGGGCCCGGTTTTCCGTGCTCAGGCGGGTGATGTCCTGGCCGTCGAGCAGGATCTGGCCATCGCGGATCGGCAGCAGTCCGGTCACGCACTTGAGCAGGGTAGTCTTGCCCACTCCGTTGCGTCCGAGCAGGCAGCCGCAGGTGCCTTCCTTGAGCTCAAGGTTGAGATCCCAGAGGATGTGGCTCTGGTTGTAGTACTGGTTGATGCCCTGGATGCTCAGCACGCTCATTCCCCCAGATAGACTTCGATCACGCGCGGGTCGTTCTGCACCTGATCCATGGTTCCTTCGGCCAGCACGCTGCCCTGGTGCAGCACCGTGACCTTGCGCGCGATCGAGCGGACGAAGGCCATGTCATGCTCGACCACGATCACCGAGTGCTTGCCGGCCAGTGAAGTCAGCAGGTTGGCGGTGTGCTCGACTTCTTCGCCGGTCATCCCGGCCACCGGCTCATCGACCAGCAGCACCCGTGGGTTCTGCATCAGCAGCATGCCGATCTCCAGCCACTGCTTCTGGCCGTGAGACAGTTCGCCAGCGTTGCTGTGGCGCTTGTCGACCAGACCGATCTGGATCAGCACCTCATTGATCCGGTCGCGCTGCTCGCCGTTCAACTGGCGGGTCAGGGTGTACCACACGCGCTTATCGGCGGCGGTGGCCAGCTCCAGATTTTCGTAGACGCTGAGCGCCTCGAAAATGGTCGGTTTCTGGAACTTGCGGCCGATTCCGCCACGGGCGATCTGATGCTCTGACAGCTTGAGCAGATCAATGCGCTGGCCAAAATAGACGCTGCCGGTATCGGGCCGGGTCTTGCCGGTGATCACGTCCATCATGGTGGTCTTGCCGGCACCGTTGGGGCCGATGATGCAGCGCAGTTCGCCGTCGTCGATATACAGGTTGAGGTTGTTCAGCGCTTTGAAACCGTCGAAGCTGACGCTGACGTCCTCGACGTAGAGAATCGGGCCGTGCCTGGTATCCACCGGCCGCTCGAACTCCGGGGTCGGCAGCATGAAATCGAATACCCGGTCGCGGCGCCAGGTTTCACGGAATTGCGCCAGTGTGGTCATGCCTTGTCTCCCTTGCGGCGTACCAGTTTGTCCAGCAGCCCGACGATGCCCTTGGGCAGCAGCAGGGTGACCAGCACGAACAGCGCGCCCAGAATGAACAGCCAGGTTTCCGGCGAGAAGGTGGTAAAGAAGGTTTTGGCGTAGTTGACCGAGAAGGCGCCGACAATCGCGCCGAACAGGGTGCCACGCCCGCCGGTGGCGACCCAGACGACCATTTCGATTGAGTTCAGCGGCGAGAACTCGCCGGGATTGATGATGCCGACCTGGGGCACATAAAGCGCGCCGGCCACCGCCGCCAGCATGGCTGAGAACACGAACAGCCAGAGCTTGTAGGACTCGACCTGATAGCCGCTGAAACGGGTCCGGCTCTCGGCATCGCGGATAGCGATCAGCACCCGGCCCAGGCGCGAGGTGACGATGTAGCGGCAGGCCAGATAGCCGAGGATCAGAGCGATGGCCGAGGCGACGAACAGCCCGGCGCGGGTGGCCTTGGCGGTGATGTCGAAGCCGAGGATTTCCTTGAAGTCGTTCAGGCCGTTGTTGCCGCCAAAGCCCATTTCGTTGCGGAAGAACGCCAGCATCAGGGCGAAGGTCAGGGCCTGGGTGATGATCGCAAAATACACCCCGGTAACCCGCGAGCGAAACGCCAGCCAGCCGAACACCAGAGCCAGCAGGCCGGGTACCAGCAGGATCATTAGCGCGGCGAACCAGAACATCTCGAAGCCCTGCCAGTACCAGGGCAGGCTTTCCCAGTTGAGAATGACCATGAAATCCATCAGTTCCGGGTGACCGTAGACGCCCCGATCACCGATCTGGCGCATCAGGTACATGCCCATGCCGTAGCCGCCGAGGCTGAAGAACGCGCCGTGGCCGAGCGACAGGATGCCGGCATAGCCCCAGATCAGGTCGACTGACAGTGCCAGCAGGGCGAAGCACAGGAACTTGCCGAGCAGCGCCACGGTAAAGTTGGAAATATAGAACGGCGAGCTGGTCGGCAGCGCCAGGTTGCAGATCGGCACGACGATGGCCATCAGCAGTACCAGGCCCAGCACCAGCATGCCGCCGCGATCACTGAGTAACAAACGTTGAGTCAGCATAAGTGTCTCTCGTAATGGGGCGTGCAGCTCAATCGGCCGCCGCCCGGCCCTTCTGCGGGAACAGGCCCTTGGGTTTCTTCTGGATGAACAGGATCAGCATTACCAGCACCAGTACCTTGGCCAGCATGGCCCCGGCATAGGGCTCGAGGAAGTTGTTGATCAGACCCAGGCTCATGGCGCTGACCAGGGTGCCCCAGAGGTTGCCGACGCCGCCGAACACCACCACCATGAACGAGTCGATGATGTAGGCCTGACCGAGGTTGGGACCGACGTTGGTGATCTGCGACAACGCCACCCCGGCCACCCCGGCGATACCGGAGCCCAGACCAAAGGTCAGCGCATCGATCCAGCTTGAACGCACCCCGACCGCTCGGGCCATGGCCCGGTTCTGCGACACTGCGCGAACCTTGAGGCCGAGGCTGGTGCGCTTCATCACCAGCAGCAGGGCGAAGAACACCATCAGCCCGAACAGCAGGATGTAGAGCCGGGTGTAGGTGATCGACAGCACCGGGTTGAGGGTCAGGGTGCCGCTGATCCACTCCGGCGAAGTCACCGGACGGTTGAGCGGGCTGAACAGGGTGCGTACCGCCTGTTGCAGAACCAGGCTGATGCCGAAGGTGGCCAGCAGGGTTTCCAGCGGCCGGCCATAGAGAAAGCGGATCACCCCGCGCTCGATGGCGATGCCGACCAGCCCGGCGATGATGAATGCGGCGGGAATGGCGATCAGCAGGCTCCATTCGATCAACCCGGGGAACAGCACCTGCACCCCCCAGGTGGTGTAGGCGCCGATCATGATCAGCTCGCCATGGGCCATGTTGATCACGCCCATGACCCCAAAGGTAATGGCCAGACCAATGGCCGCCAGCAGCAGGATCGAACCGAGGCTAAGGCCAAAGAACAGGTTCTCGACGAACCGGTAGAACTGGATTCTGGTCTGGATCGAGTCCAGTGCCGAGCGTGCCGCTGCGCGCAGTTCCGGATCGCTTTCATTGTCGGCGACCTGAGTCAGGGCGTTGCGCGCTTCGCGCTCAAGCGAGCCTCTGAGGCTGTCGATCGCCTGCAGACGCTGGTCGCGGTCGACGCCTTGCAACTGGTACAGGGCCAGAGCGGTGTCGATCGCGGCGCTGACCCGACCACTGTCTTCGCTTTGCTGGCGCTCGAGCAGCAGGGCGATACCGTCACTGTCGATGCCGTCGCGGATAAAGCGGCGCACCGCGTCGTAACGCACCTGCGCTTCGGCATGATTGAGATTGAGCTGGGCCAGCAGGCTGCGCAACTGGCTGCGCAGGCTGTTGTTGACCGGAATGCGGCGCAGGCCGCTGATCCCTTCGAGCGGCTCACCAGTAATGGCGTCCAGGGTCAGGTTGCCGTCGCGGATGGCAACTACTGGCGGGGTCTCGCGGTTGGCCTGCAGGTTGCCGTCCTGCAGGGCGGTCAGTACCGCGATCAGTTGTTCATGTTCGAGTCGGGCCAACTCGGTTACGGTGGCGGCGCGCTGTGGCAGGCTGCCTTGCGGGAGCTGGCGCACCAGGTCGGCAAACCCCGGAGTGCCGGGCGTGTATTCGTTGGCCGGGCTATCGGCCTGTGCGGTCCAGCCCAGGCCCAGGCCGGCAAGCAGGATCAGCCATAGGCCGGCAGCGCGTAGCCGCTGCCAGAAGGAGTGTGAGGTCATAACCGCAGTCCTGAATCAGGTGTCCGATGCAACTGGACAGGGTGTTGTCGTTATCGCTATCAGCCCGAGGCCGCGGCTGTATTACCGACGGCCTCGGGACTTGCCCCAGTTTGCTGGGGCCTCACCGGTCACTGGGTACTGGTGCCCAGGCAGGTGTTGGTTTGGGTGTTGTAGTTGCCGCAGTTGATCGGTGCGGTCCAGTCGGCGATCAGGTCTTTGCTGCCTTCCAGATACTTGGACCAGGCATCGCCAGGCACCAGATCTTCGGTACGCGAAACGGTGAGGAACTGGCCATCGTCCTGGATTTCACCGATCAGCACCGGCTTGGTGATGTGGTGGTTGGCCAGCATGGTGCTGACGCCGCCGGTCAGGTTCGGCACCTGCACACCGACCATGGCGTCGATTACCGCGTCGGTATCGGTGGTGCCGGCTTTCTCGACTGCTTTAACCCACATGTTGAAGCCGATGTAGTGGGCTTCCATTGGGTCATTGGTGACGCGCTCGGTGTTGCCGATGAACTCGTGCCAGGTCTTGATGAAGGCCTCGTTCTCCGGGGTCTCTTCGCTCATGAAGTAGTTCCAGGCGGCCATGTGGCCGACCAGTGGCGCGGTGTCGATTCCCGACAGCTCTTCTTCGCCGACCGAGAAGGCCACGACCGGAATGTCTTCGGCCGATACGCCCTGGTTGCCCAGCTCACGGTAGAACGGCACGTTGGCGTCACCGTTGATGGTCGATACTACGGCGGTCTTCTTGCCGGCGCTGCCGAAGCGCTTGATGTCGGCGACGATGTTCTGCCAGTCGGAGTGGCCGAACGGGGTGTAGTTGATCATGATGTCCGACTCGGCCACGCCGTTGGCCTTGAGGTAGGCCTCAAGGATACGGTTGGTGGTGCGCGGGTAGACGTAGTCGGTGCCAGCCAGTACCCAGCGTTCGATGCCCAGTTCGTCCTTCAGATAATCCACTGCCGGAATCGCCTGCTGGTTCGGCGCTGCACCGGTGTAGAAGATGTTGCGCGAGGACTCTTCACCTTCGTACTGCACCGGATAGAACAGGATGCCGTTGAGCTCTTCGACCACCGGCAGTACCGATTTGCGCGAGACCGAGGTCCAGCAGCCGAAGATCGCATCAACCTTGTGCTGCTCCAGCAGCTCGCGGGTACGCTCGGCGAACAGCGGCCAGTTCGAGGCCGGGTCGACCACTACCGGTTCCAGTTGCTTGCCGAGCAGGCCGCCTTTCTTGTTCTGCTCCTCGATCAGCATCAGCATGGTGTCTTTCAGGGTGGTTTCGGAAATCGCCATGGTGCCGGACAGCGAATGCAGAACACCGACCTTGATGGTTTCCGCCTGCACCGCCAGGGCGGTCAGGGCCATGCTGCAGGCCACGCCCAAAGCGCCTGCCTGTTTCACCAGTTTCTTCAATGTCATTGTCGTTCTCCAGATGTGTGCGCGTGTTCAAATCAGGTTTATTGCTGGAACATCGGGTGTGTCTGGCAATGGACCTCCTTGTCGTCGTTGGGCCTGTTCTGCCTCAGGCCTTCTGTTGTTCGCCAGTGGCTTCAGGCCGCTGGCTGGTATTCAGTTTGTTCTGGTGCTGGCGGGCCTCGAAGATCATGTGCAGGGTGATCTTGCGGACCTCGGCCTTGCTTTCCTCGATATGGCTCTTGAGCAGCAGTTGGGCTTCGTCGGCCCGGCGTTCGAGGATGGTGCGCAGGATCTTGCCGTGTTCGATGTAGGTCGCCTCGATCCGTGGTCGCTGGGTGAAGTCGATCCGGCGGACGATGCGCAGGCGCTCGGTCAGGTCGTGGTGGATGCGCGTCATTTCGGCATTGCCGGTGGCTTCCACCAGCTTCTGGTGAAAGCGCTCGTCCAGCGCGCAGACCCGTGGGCCGTCGTTCAAGCGTTCGTTCGGGGCCACCAGCCATACCTGTTTGAGCTCCTCAAGATCCGGGTCCGGGTGCATTTCGCACAGGCGCTTGACCGCCGCCATCTCCAGCACGATGCGTACGTCGTAGAGCTGTTCGTATTGCTCGAAGTCGAACGGTCGGACCTGCCAGCCGCTACGGAACGAGACCGCGACGAAGCCCTCACGCTGCAAGCGGGTCAGGGCTTCGCGCACCGGGGTGCGGCTGGCCTGCATCTGCTCGGCGATTTCGTTCTCACTGAAGCGGTCGCCCGGCAACAGTTCGAAGTCGAAGATGCTCTGCTTGAGCTGTTGGTAGATCCGCTCGGTCAGGTTCTGCCGGCGTTCGCCGGTGGCTCTTTCCAGTTTCAGCACGCTAATCGTCCGCCTCAGTCTTCAAGAACCAGCAACAGGTCGCCGGCGTTGACCGGACGCCCCGGTTCACAGTGAATGGCCAGCACCTTGGCGCTGCGGTCGGCGTAGACCGAGAATTCCATCTTCATCGCCTCGACGATCAGCAGCGGCTGATCCGGCTCGACCTGCTGGCCCGGTTCGACCAGCAGCTTCCAGATGTTGCCGCTGATATCGGCGGTGACCGCATGGCCGTCGACTTCAATCGGCCCATCCTGGGTTTTGACCTGCAATGCAGCATCGACCTGGGCCTGTTCATCGGCCTGCCATAGCGCCACTTCCTCGGTAAAGGCGGCCTGCTGGCGTTCCTTGAAGGCCGCAATGCTGTCAGCGTTGTCGGCGACGAACTGCTCGTGCTCGCCCAGATCGAAATAGCTGTCTTCGATGTGAATGTTCAGCCGGCCTTCACGGAAGGCCTCGCGCTGCTCGGTCAACTCATCTTCGCTGACCGGGTAGTAGCGCACCTGGTCGAAGAACTTCAGCAGCCAGGGCTCGCCATTGACGAACACAGGGCTCTTGAGGAACTTGTTCCAGATCGGCAGGGTGCGGCCGACCAACTGGTAACCACCGGGTGAGTCCATGCCGTAGATGCACATGTACACGCCACCGATGCCGACGGTGCCTTCGGCGGTGTAGGTCCGCGCCGGGTTGTACTTGGAGGTCAGCAGGCGATGGCGCGGATCGACCGGCACCGCGCAGGGAGCGCCCAGATACACGTCACCAAGGCCGAGCACCATGTAACTGGCGCTGAACAGGATGTCGCGGACCTGCTCGGCGCTGTCCAGGCCGTTGATCCGGCGCATGAACTCGGTGTTGCTCGGCAGCCACGGTGCGGTGTCGCGCACCGACTGACGATAGCGCGCCACGGCATCGAGGGTGGCCGAGTCTTCGTAGGCCATCGGCAGGTGAATGATCCGGCTCGGCACCCGCATGGCGCGTGCGTCCGGCAACTGGGTTTCCAGCACCAACAGGCGGTCGACCAGATCGTGCTGGTGAATCAGCCGGCTGTCGTAATTGATCTGCAACGAGCGCACCCCAGGCGACAGCTCGATGATGCCTTCGATCGGCTGGGCCTTGAGCGCCTCCATCAGCGCATGAACACGCAGGCGCAGGCGCAGGTCGAGTATGTTGGGGCCGTATTCGAGCAGGATGTACTTGTCGCCAGCCTGGCGGTAGGCGACTTCCGGGCGGCTGCCCTGCTCGGGCAGCGCGGCGAGAATGCAGGCCGAGAGATTGTGTTCGGGGCGAACCTCGGGCAGCGGCGTTACCGCAGGCTGTTCGGCCAGTTCCTCAATGGCCCGGTCCTGGGCCAGTTCCAGGGCCAGGGCGGTATCGAAGCTCAGGCGCTTGAAACGGATGCGGTCACCCGGTTTGACCTGGCCGACCTTCCACAGCTCGGCCTTGACGATAGTCGCTGGGCAGACAAAGCCGCCGAGGCTGGGGCCATCCTTGGTCAGGATCACCGGCATGTCACCAGTGAAGTTGATCGAGCCGACCGCATATTCGGTGTCGTGGATGTTCGATGGGTGCAGCCCGGCTTCGCCGCCGTCGCTGCGGGTCCAGGTTGGCTTGGGACCGTTCAGGCGAATGCCCAGACGGTTGGAGTTGTAGTGCACTTCCCAGGCGGTGGAGAAGAACATCTCGATGGCTTCTTCGGTGAAGAAGTCAGGCGCGCCGTGCGGGCCGTACAGTACACCGATTTCCCATTCCTGCGGATACTCGGGGATCAGCCCGGCCGGGGCCGGGGCCGGCTCGAACAGCGGCGCCGGGGTACTGCAGGCGGCCAGCGCCGGGTTGCTGATCGGCAGCATGTCGGCGGCACGCAGGGTGCGTCCGGCATGGCCGCCGAACTGGCCGAGGGCGAAGGTCGAGCGGCTGCCCAGATAAACGGGTACGTCAATCCCGTTGCGCACGGCCAGATAGCTGCGGCAACCGGTTTCGGCCTTGCCCATGTCCAATACCTGGCCGGCCTTGACCGTGACGGGAGTCCAGAACGCGACCGGCTGACCGTCCAGATGAGCGGCCGAGCTGGCGCCGGTCAGGGCGATTACGCTATCGACATGAAAGCGCAGCTTGGGCCCGATCAGGGTGAATTCCAGCCCGGCAGCACTGTCGTGATTGCCGACGATGCGGTTGCCCAGACGGAAGGCATAATCATCCATCGGCCCGGACGGCGGTACACCGACGCTCCAGTAGCCGGCCCGGCCCGGATAATCCTGCACGCTGCTGTAGGTGCCCGGTTGCAGCACTTCGATCACTGGCGGTTGGTAATCGAAACTGGCCAGACGGTTGGTCGCCACTTCGCCAGCGGCGAAGAACTCGGCATTGATGATCTGGCGCAGGTAGTCGAGGTTGCTGGCGATGCCGGCGATGCGGGTGGCATTCAACGCTTCGCGCATTTTAGCGATGGCATCGGCGCGGTCGTGACCGTGAACGATCAGCTTGGCGATCATCGGGTCGTAATAGGGCGAGACCTCGGTGCCGGTGGCGACCCAGGTATCGATCCGGGCGTGTTCGGGGAACTGCACTTCGGTCAGTACCCCCGGCGAGGGCTGGAAGTCGCGCACCGGGTCTTCGGCGTACAAGCGCACTTCGATGGCGGCGCCTTTGGGCTCAATCACCATCTCATTGAGTGACGGTGGTTGGCCCGCTGCAGTGAGGATCATCCATTCGACCAGATCGACGCCGGTGCAGGCTTCGGTGATCGGGTGCTCGACCTGCAGACGGGTGTTCACTTCGAGGAAATAGAAGGCGTCGCGGGCGGCGTCATAGATGTATTCTACGGTGCCGGCGCTGCGGTAGTTGACCGCCTTGCCCAGACTGACCGAGGCCTCCAGCAGTTTTTCGCGGGTGGCGGCGGGCAGGTGCGGGGCCGGGGTTTCCTCGACCACCTTCTGGTTGCGCCGCTGCAGTGAGCAGTCGCGCTCGCCCGGGGCGATTACATTACCGTGCCCATCACCGAAGATCTGGACTTCGACGTGGCGGGCGTTGTCGACAAAGCGCTCAAGAAACACACCGCTGTCGCTGAAAAAGTTCTGGCCCAGGCGCTTGACGCTCTCGAAGGCATCAATCAGGGCGGCTTCATCATCACAGCGGGTCAGGCCAATGCCACCACCGCCAGCGGTGCTTTTGAGCATGACCGGATAGCCCAGTTCGCTGGCGGCGCTGCAGGCCTGTTCGACCGAGTCAAGCAGACCGGTGCCCGGCGTCAGCGGTACGCCAGCCTGTTCGGCGATTTCACGTGAGGTGTGCTTGAGGCCGAACTGGCGGATCTGCTCGGCAGTCGGACCGCAGAAGGCGATGCCGGCTGCTTCGCATTGTTCGGAAAAGCCTGCGTTCTCGGACAGAAAACCATAACCGGGGATGATCGCCTGGGCACCACACTCAAGCGCTGCGGCGAGAATGCGCTCGGCTTGCAGATAACTGTCGGCAGCGCTGTGGCCACCCAGGGCGATGGCTTCGTCGCAGGCGCTGACATGGGCGCTGTTGCGGTCGGCCTCGGAGTAAATGGCAACTGAGGTGATGCCCATGGCTTTGAGAGTGCGGGCGATGCGGACGGCAATCTCCCCGCGGTTGGCGATCAATACTTTGCTGAGCATGGCGTGATCCATCAGGCGGCTATTGGCTGGAGGGAAAGGGGCAGGCCACCCGGTTGAGGGCGCGAACTATCCTTGGTGGTCGATCGAGTCATGTCGCTGTCCTGCGTGTTTGGAATACCGACTTGTATGCAAGTTGGTATTCAGCAGGGAGCGTGCCAGTTTTCGAGAAATGGTCAGGAAATACGCTTGTGCCCTTTGGAATCAGGGGTTTGGCTTTTGTTAGTGGGAGATTTCAGGACTGCGCTGGGGGGATTGTGCGCATGGAAGTGCACCGTGCGGGGGCGTAGGGGCTCAATGTGGTGCACTGGTATGTGCCCTTGGGTCGGGCTTCTCCTGGATTGCTTCAGACCTTTGGCCTTCGCAATGACGTAGCGGCGTTGACTCAGTGCCAGGTATTTCAACCGCAGGTCATCGCGAGGGCCAGCGGCCCGTGGCGATCCAGATCCAGCAGGTAAAAAAAGCCGACCGCAAAGCGCGGTCGGCACAAGCGCCAGGTCGGCGCAAGGAGCACTCAGAAGCGGAAGGTAACCCCGCCGACCACGGTGCGCGGGGCGCCGGGGCGGATGCCTTCCTGAATGTCGGCGATATACAGCTTGTCGCTCAGGTTGCGGCCCTGCAGCCACAGGGTGGTGTCGAGCCTGGTCGGCAGCTGGTAGCTGGCCCTGGCCGACCACAGGGTACGGCCCGGCACCCGGCCGGCATCGTCCTCGCTGCCGGTAACATCCAGCGCCCGGGTATTCTCGATGTCGGTGTAGAAGGCTCCGAAGTGGCTGGCGGTGACGCTCAGGTGCCAACCGGCGGCATGCTCGACCCCCAGGGTCAGGCTGCCGACCCGGGTCGGTACTTCCGGTACCTGATTGCCCTTGAGCGGCCCATTGCTGAAGCGTGCCTTGGTGAAGTTCAGAGCCAGCTCGGCGAACAGGTTGTAAGGTGAGTTGTAGAAAGCATCGGAGTCGATCCGCGCGCCCAGATCCAGACCATGGACATGCGAGTTGGCGGCGTTGATGAACAGCGCATCACCGAAGCTGTCGACGCTGTCACGGATCAGAGTGTCCTTGATCCGGTTATAGAAGAAGGCTGCGTCCAGGCTAACCCCGTGCAGGGCGTGGCTGCGTACACCGATCTGACTATTGATGCCGGTTTCCGGCGTCAGCGGGAAGTCGTCGGTCCGGGCCGAGGCCGGGGCATAGCCACGATGAATTCCAGCGTAGATCTCGGTGGCGTCGAAGCCACTGTACAGCAGGCTGATGCCCGGCAGCCACAGGCTGTTGCTGTCCTTGTCGCGACTGCCTTCGGCTGAGCTGCCGGGGCGGAAGTTGGTCTTCTTGTTCTGGTTGTAGGTCTCGTAGCGCAGGCCTGGGGTAATGGCCCAGTCACCCCAACTCAGGGTGTTCTGGATGAAGCCGGATACCGCCTCGGCATCGTAGGTCACCAGCCGGCCATCGCGGGTGTAACCGTCCACGCCGGCACGGGCGTAGACATTGCCGCGCTTGCTTTCCTTCAGATATTCACCGGGGCGGCCGACCGGGCGGCGGTCGGCGAAGCGGTGCTTCTCATAGCGCAGCCCGGCCTGCAGCCGATGTTCCAGGCCCAGAGCATGGAGGTTGCCGATATCGATGCGGCTGTCGGCACCGAGCGTATGGTAACGGCGGTCACGGCCTTCCATGACGCCACCCTCACGCGGCGAAGTACCACGAGTCTGGAACCGGGGACGATCCAGCTCAGTGGCGAACACCTTGCTCGACAGCCGCACGTCATTGCTGAGCTGGAAGTTGTGGGTCAGATCCAGTTTGTAGTAGTCCACCGAGATGTTGTTGAACTCCCGGGCTTCATCGAGCTGGCGCTTGCTGCGCGGATTGTTGCGGTACTCGGCCAGTGAGAGGTTGCTCTCGTCATAGCCCTGGCTGCGCTCACGGAAGTAGGTGGCCGAAGTCGCCAGTTGGTGGCGTTCGTTGACCTGCCATTCCAGCGCAGCGTAGAAATCGTCGAATTCGTGCTCCTCAACATCAAAGGTGCCGTCAGCTTCCTGGCCGGTGTAGGCAAATACCATACCTACCGGGCCTTCGGTGCGTCGGTGCATGAGGTGAACCTGGCGAGTGTCCTGGTTGCCAGCGCCCAGTTCTATGCGAGTTTCCGGTGCTGCCGTGGGCTTGAGGTTGCGGAAGTTGATGATGCCGTGATTGTTCAGTGGGCCATGAACGATTTGCCCGGCCCCCTTGAGTACTTCGATCTGCTCCAGGCGCTGCATCGGTGGTGTGTAGTGAGCACCAGAGTCGAGATAGGCGCTGTTGTTGATTGGCGTACCGTCTTCCAGCAACAGCACCTTGCGCGAACGCCGCGGTGGCGCACCGCGGATGCCGATACCCGAGCGCAGGCCGAGCACGTCATCGTCAATGGTCCTTACCCCGGGCACGAAGTCGAAGGCGTCATGCAGGCTATAGGGCTTGTAGGTATCCAGAGTTTCACGGCTTAGCAGATTGGCCGCCCCAGGCATGCCCTGGACCTCGCTGGGAACCAGGCTGCGCACGTCCATCGACGGCAGTTGCAGGGGCTGTTCGCTGGTCTGTGCCAGGGCCAGTCCGGGCAGGCAGAGCAGGGCAGTAAGCTTAACCGCCCGGGCGATCGGAGTCAGAGCAGGCATCGTGTGTTCCTTATTATGGATGGCAGATTAGTCACGTCTGCATGCTGACATCCCGGCTGGCCAGGGAATATTGCCCGGGTGTTGGGCTGACGGGCTGCTTTGGTCGCTCTCCCTGTGGCGATTGGACTGGGAAAAATTCCCGCCGGACAGTCTGTGCGATACCCGTATGCGCAGCTATTTGACCGGCAGCTCTTGACCCCGTGGTCACTTGGTTTTATGGTTCGCCCCGAACGTTGAGGCTGGCACGATCCATACGGCTCAAGTACTGACGACGAGACAGCAAGACCGGGGTTTTTCCGGACTTATTGCTTTCGGCGCACGCCTTGGGAAGTAGGCGAACCAAAGTGGGGATACTGATCAGACGTTCGCACCCCCGGGTTGTGTGTTGGCCTTGAATGTTTGGAAGCGCTTCCGTCGGAAAGCGCGTCCCTGTCCCCGTTTTGCGCGGGCGAAGGGATGCACTTGTCTGCCCTGCATCTGATCAGCTCATGTCCTCACGCGGCCCGATCCGAACTTTGCAACTTTGGAGCCGACGCCATGTCCATCAAGCTGGAAGACTATTTCGATCGCGACACCTTTGGTCGCATCAAAGCCTGTGCTGATCAGCACGAAACCCCGTTCCTGGTGGTTGACCTCAAGACCATCGACCGCGCCTACGACGAGTTGGTCGATGGGTTTCCATTCGCCAAGGTTTACTATGCGGTCAAGGCCAATCCGGCCAATGAAGTGCTGAACCTGCTGAAAAGCAAAGGCTCGAACTTCGACATCGCCTCTATTTATGAACTGGAGAAGGTCCTGGCTCTGGGCGTCAAGCCCGAGCAGATCAGCTTCGGCAACACCATCAAGAAGTCCAAGCACATCCGCGCCTTCTATGAGAAAGGTGTGCGCCTGTTCGCCACCGACTCGGAAGCTGACCTGCGCAACATCGCCAAGGCCGCGCCGGGCTCCAAGGTTTATGTGCGTATTCTGACCGAAGGCTCGACCACCGCCGACTGGCCGCTGTCGCGCAAGTTCGGTTGCCAGACCGACATGGCCATGGATCTGCTGGTACTGGCCAAGGAGCTGGGCCTGGACCCCTACGGTATCTCCTTCCATGTGGGCTCGCAGCAGCGCGATATCGGTGCCTGGGACGCGGCGATTGCCAAGGTCAAGGTGATCTTTGAGCGCCTGAAAGAAGAAGACGGCATCACCCTGAAGATGATCAACATGGGTGGTGGCTTCCCGGCCAACTACATCACCAAGACCAATACCCTGCAGACCTACGCCGAGGAAATCACCCGCTTCCTGCACGAGGACTTTGGTGACGAACTGCCGGAAATCATCCTCGAGCCGGGCCGCTCACTGATCGCCAACGCTGGCATTCTGGTCAGCGAAGTGGTGCTGGTCTCGCGCAAGTCGCACACTGCGCTGGAACGCTGGGTGTACACCGACGTGGGCAAGTTCAGTGGCCTGATCGAAACCATGGACGAGTCGATCAAGTTCCCGATCTGGACCGACAAGAAGGGCGAGCTGGAAGAAGCGGTAATCGCCGGCCCGACCTGTGACAGCGCCGACATTATGTACGAGCACTACAAGTACGGCCTGCCGCTGAACCTGGCGATCGGCGACCGCCTCTACTGGCTGTCCACCGGTGCCTATACCACCAGCTACAGCGCGATCGAATTCAACGGCTTCCCGCCGCTGGAGGCTTTCTACGTTTGATATAGAAAGCAGAGGTAAGCTGACCGCGCAGGTCTGAAGCGAAAGCCCCGCATCGATAACGGTGCGGGGTTTTTTGTTTTTTGGATTGGATATCTGGTTAAATCGCTTATCCCTTGATTGTTACCTTGTTGTCGGCAGGAGGCTGCTTGTGGGTATGGCTAAGAGCTGGTCTGCGTCCGAAGTGGAGGCCGCTGTACAGGACTATTTTCAGATGCTACGCGCAGAGATGGCGGGGCAGCGTGTGAATAAAACCGCGCACAGAGAAGCATTGAGAGGACGGCTGGATGATCGCTCCAATGGTTCGGTTGAGTTTAAGCACCAGAACATTAGTGCTGTCTTAATGGAGCGCAACCTGCCTTACATCGCTGGCTACAAACCGGCGTTAAATTATCAGCGGCTGCTCTTGCCCGAAGTAGTTGATGCGTATTTGGAAGCGCACCCGGATATTTGGGAATTGTTTGAGGCAGACACCCGGGCCGTTCCGAAACTGCCGTCTATTACTGACTTGTTGTCTAGGGTGGAGGATGCACCTGCACGGCGCGAGCGCCGTGTGTCGATTGGGGAGGCGCGAGCAAGCTATGTAGCGACTGGTGTCGATTATCTCTCATTAGAGGCTAGTAACGCCCAGTTGGGTGAGCTGGGTGAGCAGTTTGTTATCAGTCTTGAAAAAGCGCGCCTGATCTCTTTAGGTAAAGAGTCTTTGGCAGACAAGGTTGAGCAGGTCTCCGACACCATTGGGCCGAGTGCGGGTTTCGATATTCTTTCCTTTGAAGCTGATGGTTCAGACCGCTATATCGAGGCCAAGACTACGAAATACGGCAAGCAGACCCCGTTTTATGTGACGCCGAATGAGCTGCGTTTCTCAGAGAGAAACGCAGCGCGCTACCACCTCTATCGCGTTTTTGGCTTTCGCTTCGACCCGCGGGTTTTTGAGCTGGCAGGCCGGCTAGGCGACCACTGCGAGCTAATACCTTCACAGTACCTGGCGAGGGTTTAGCTGCCGTTCAGTATTAGTTGCTGTATCAACAAAAAGCCCGCTCCTGTTGCACAGGGAGCGGGCTTTCATCTACTGGCTGTCAGCGTTTCATGCCACAGGTGGCTGGAGGCGGTGGCTTATTCGTACCTGGATGGCCACGTCGCTACGCTTCTCGCCATGACGCTATCAGGCAAATTTCTGAATATTCGCCATCAGTTCACGCAGCGCTTCGATATTGTCCTTCGGATGCACCGCGCCTTCGAAGCTGCACAGCTGTTCGAAGTTGGCGGCGACGTCTTCCGGGCTGAAGCCTTCGTCGGGATTGAAGCCGATACCCAGTGAGCGCTCCCAGCGTACTTTACCCATCCAGCCGCCGCCGACTTCGAACAGGCTGCCGGTTTCCTGGCATTGCTCGGAGCACAGGTAGGCGACCAGCGGGCTGACCAGTTCGGGCTTGAGCTTGTCGAAAGCGCCGGGCGGGAACAGACCTTCGGTCATGCGGGTGCCGCCAGTGGGGGCGATGGCGTTGACGAAGATGTTGTTCTTGCGGCCTTCGATGGCCAGGGTACGAGTGAAGCCGTACAAGCCCAGCTTGGCCATGCCGTAGTTGGCCTGGCCGAAGTTGCCGTAGATACCGGAGGTGGAAGCGGTGAAGATCACCCGGCCGAAGTTGTTGTCTTTCATGTACGGCCAGGCGGCGTGGGTGACCTTGTAGGCACCTTCGACGTGGACCTTGTAGACCAGATCCCAGTCGGCGTCGGTCATCTTGGCGAAGCTCTTGTCGCGCAGGATGCCGGCGTTGTTGACCACCACGTCGACGCGGCCAAAGTTGTCCATGGCGCACTGGACGATCTTGTCGCCGTCAATCACGTTGTCCGGGTTGGCAATCGCAGTACCGCCGGCGGCCTTGATTTCTTCCACGACTTTCAGCGCGGCTTCGCTGTTGGCGCCTTCGCCGGTGGCGCTGCCGCCCAGGTCGTTGACGATGACTTTAGCGCCGTGCTTGGCGAACAGCAGGGCGTGGGCACGGCCGATGCCGCCGCCGGCACCGGTTACGATGACGACCTTGTCGTCAAAACGGATATCGCTCATGGAAACTCTCCTTAGACCGGGCAGAGTGAAAGTGAAAAAGGCGGCCAGTGTCGAACAGGTGTTTGACTATGGCAAGAGTCAGGGTCGTGGTGAATGGTGCAGCATAAGTCAGCAAGGCCTGTCGGGGATTCGAGAGTACCGCGCCAGGGCTTTCATGGGTAGGCAAAAGCGGCAATACTCGCTGCGTTTGAACCTTATGCTGACAGGATACCCCTATGCCCGGGAAGGCTTTGCTTGTACTGCTGGCGTTGATTGCCGTCGCGCTTGGCGGCTGTACGCCACGCTTGGTGACTGTTCACGATGGCCTTGAGGCGATTTTTGTCGATGCACAGTCGCAGACGCCGATCACTGGTGTGCAGGTTTATGCTTTGATGCCCGGCAAGCCTGGGCCGCAGGTGCTGGGGCGCAGTGATGAGTCTGGTCAGGTCAGTATCAGACCCCGACGGCGGTTGGAGGTGGTCGTGCCGCTTGGCGAGCGCATGACGATGTTGTTGCTATGGGCCTGCAAGTCGGGTCATGAGCGGCTTGAAGTTGCCGGTCGGATGGGCTGGAATGCCGATTATCGGGCTGTCACGCATCGACCGGACGCGCCGATACCTCTGGCATCGATTGAACAGGGTGAGCAGGGCTGCCCTTGGACGTATGGGAGTACACAGCGGTGAACGTTGGAATCTATATCTATGACCATGCCGAGGTGCTGGATTTTTCCGGCCCGTTCGAGGTGTTCTCAACTGCCAGCCGGCTGTCCGAGCCCAAGGGGTTGTTCAAGGTGTTTTTGCTGGCCGAAACGTTGCAGCCGGTCAATGCTCGCGGCGGTTTCAGCGTCAATGCGCAGTATGCGCTGACGGATCACCCTGTGCTGGATGTGCTGATCGTGGCGGGGGGCGTTCATAGCGCTGAACTGCACAAGCCTGGCGTGATCGCCTGGGTTGCCGAGCAGGCCAGGTCGGTGCCGCTGGTGGCCTCGGTGTGTACCGGGGCCTTTATCCTGGCCCAGGCCGGAGTGCTGGACGGGCTGGAGGTCACGACGCACTGGGAAGATATTGCTGATCTTAGACGTGACTATCCGGCATTGACGGTGTGCGAGGGGCGGCGCTGGGTCGACACCGGCAAGCTGGTGACGTCGGGCGGTATTTCTGCAGGCATCGATATGAGTCTGCATCTGGTTTCCAGATTGGGTGGCATGGCTCTGGCTCAGATGACCGCGCGGCAGATGGAATTCGATTGGTCCAACGGCTGATAATCAGCGCAATCAAAGCACGTAGCGGGAGTTTCACGTCATGCAGCCAATCGCGCGTCATACCTGCCCGCTGTGCGGCCAGCCCAACGGCTGCGCTCCGGCTGCGGCAGGCAGTTTTGAGGTGGATTGCTGGTGTCGGCAGGTGAGTGTAAGCCCGCAGGCGCTGGCGCAGGTGCCGGAGGCGCTCAAGGGCAAGGCGTGCTTGTGCCGGGCTTGTGCTGTTGCCGATGCATCGGCGGAGCAGGGCAACGAACCTGCTGATTGAGTATGGGGGAACCGCCTTTTCGCGCCTGCGAGGCGCTCCTACCGGGGTAGCACTCAGGGTTTGGTAGGAGCGGCTCGCAGCCGCGAAACGACCAGCCGGTGATTACACCAGCTCGATCGCCACGGCAGTAGCTTCACCACCACCGATGCACAGCGAAGCGACGCCGCGCTTGCCGCCGGTTTTCTGCAGGGCGTTGATCAAGGTGACAATGATCCGCGAGCCGGTGGAGCCGACCGGGTGACCCTGGGCGCAAGCACCGCCGTAGATGTTGACCTTGCTGTGATCCAGGCCGTGCTCACGCATGGCCAGCATGGTGACCATGGCAAAGGCTTCGTTGATTTCGAACAGGTCAACGTCGTCCTTGCTCCAGCCGGTCTTGTTGAACAGGTTGGTCATGGCGCCGACCGGGGCCAGGGTGAACTCGCTCGGGTCCTGGCTTTGGGTGGCGTGGCCAACGATCCGGGCCAGTGGCTTGAGGCCACGACGCTGGGCTTCGGCGGCGGTCATCAGGACCAGGGCGCTGGCGCCATCGGAAATCGAACTGGCGTTGGCGGCGGTGATGGTGCCGTCCTTTTTGAAGGCCGGGCGCAGACCAGGAATCTTGTCGATGTTGGCGTTGTGCGGCTGCTCATCGTCCTTGACCACAACCTCACCCTTGCGGGTGGTAACGGTGACCGGAACGATTTCGCTGGCCAGGCTGCCGTTGTCGATGGCGCCCTGGGCGCGCTTGAGCGATTCGATGGCGTAGGCGTCCATCTCTTCACGGCTGATGCCGTACTTGTCGGCAGTATCCTGGGCGAAGGAACCCATCAGGCGACCGGTGCGGGCATCCTCCAAACCGTCGAAGAACATGTGGTCCTTGATTTCGCCGTGCCCCATGCGCAGGCCGGTGCGGGCCTTTTCCATGATGTAGGGGGCGTTGGACATGCTCTCCATGCCGCCGGCGACCATGACCTGGTTGCTGCCGGCCTTGAGTGCGTCATGGGCCTGCATTACCGCTTTCATGCCGGAGCCACACAGTTTGTTGATGGTGGTGCAGCCAGTGGCGGCGGGCAATCCTGCGTTGAGGCTGGCCTGACGAGCGGGGCCCTGCTTGAGACCGGCGGGCAGAACACAGCCCATGATAACTTCCTGCACGTCGGCGGCGTTGATGCCGGCGCGGGCCACGGCTTCGCGGATGGCGATGGCGCCCAGGTCGACAGCGCTGAGGCTCGACAGGCTGCCCTGAAAGCCGCCCATCGGGGTACGGGCGCCGCTGACGATGACGATATCGTTGTCTGACATGTTCTGCTCCTACTTATATGACTGGTTACTTATTTTTGGTCATCAATCGACTTGATCCAGCCATTATACGCTCAAACCTGTTCGGGATACCCGTTATCATCCGGTTCATACTTTGGAGTGATAGGTGGCACTCAACGGGACTGACTATAGTGCCCCCATCGGCCAAAGTTGCCGAGCCGAGATTCAAAACCAAGACCCCACAAGCCCAATAACAGGAAGGTCACACCAAATGCTCAAGACCCGTGTCATCCCGCCGACCGAAGGCGCTCATTCTACCCCGTTGCTGATCAAGAACCTGCTGCTGTCCGGCCGCCGTTATGAACGCAGTCAGGAAATCATCTACCGTGATATCAGCCGCTACGATTATGCCACCTTCAATGAGCGTATCTGCCGTCTGGCCAATGTTCTGACTGCTGCCGGCGTCAAGCCGGGCGATACCGTTGCGGTGATGGACTGGGACAGCCATCGCTATCTGGAATGCATGTTCGCCGTACCGATGATTGGCGCGGTGCTGCACACCATCAATATCCGCCTGTCGCCGGAACAGATCCTCTACACCATGAACCACGCCGATGACATCTTCGTGCTGGTCAATGCCGAGTTCGTGCCGCTGTACAAGGCGGTCGAGGACCACCTGACTACGGTCGAGAAGACCATTTTGCTGACCGATGGCGACGAAAAAACTGCCGATCTGCCAAATCTGGTTGGTGAGTATGAAACGTTGCTGGCCGCCGCCGCGCCGACCTACGACTTCCCGGATTTTGACGAGAATTCAGTCGCCACGACCTTCTACACCACCGGTACCACCGGCAATCCCAAGGGCGTGTACTTCACTCACCGGCAGCTGGTTCTGCACACCCTGACTCAGGCCGGCATGATGGGTGGTCTGGACAGCATGCGTCTGTTCGGCAACCGCGACGTCTACATGCCGATCACCCCGATGTTCCATGTGCATGCCTGGGGTATTCCCTATACCGCGACCTTGCTGGGGGTCAAGCAGGTGTATCCGGGTCGTTATGAGCCGGAAATGCTGTGCAAGCTGATCAAGCAGGAGAAGGTGACCTTCTCCCACTGCGTACCGACCATCCTCGGCATGCTGCTCAATGCCGACGGCGCCAAGGATTACGATTTTGGCGGGATGAAAGTGATCATCGGCGGCAGTGCACTGAACCGCGGTCTGTATGAGGCGGCCAAGGCACGGGGCATGAAGCTGTCCGCCGCCTACGGCATGTCCGAGACCTGTCCGCTGATTTCCAGTGGTTACATCAACCTGGAACTGGAAGCCGGCAGCGAAGACGAGCGCGCAGCCTACAAGATCAAGGCCGGTGTGCCTGTGCCGTTGGTCGAGGCGCGGATCATGGACAGTGACGGCAACTTCCTGCCCAGTGACGGCAAGTCGCAGGGTGAACTGGTGCTACGTGCGCCCTGGCTGACTCAGGGTTACTACCGAGAGCCGGAGAAGAGTGCCGAACTGTGGGCCCATGGCTGGATGCATACCGGTGACGTGGCGACCATCGATGAGATGGGCTTCATTGAAATTCGCGACCGCATCAAGGATGTAATCAAGACCGGCGGCGAGTGGATTTCCTCGCTTGAGCTGGAAGACCTGATCAGCCTCAGTCCGGCGGTCAAGGAAGTGGCAGTGGTCGGAGTGCCTGATCCGCAGTGGGACGAGCGCCCGTTTGCGCTGATCGTGCCGCGTGAAGGGCAGGCGATGGATGCCAAGGTCCTGCGCGACCACCTCAAGCCGTTCGTGGATGAGGGACGGATCAACAAGTGGGCGATCCCGACGCAGATCGCAACTGTTACCGAAATACCCAAAACCAGTGTTGGCAAGCTCGACAAGAAGCGCATTCGCGTTGAAATCGCCGAGTGGCAAGAGGCTGGAGCCCCGTTCCTGTCTACGTTGTAAGCTTGTCGTTGTAGTGACGTGCGAGGGTAACACTTTGTGCCCTCGCACTTTTTTCGTAACTCAGAAACTGATCTTCGGTGCTATCAAAGTAGTGGCGCTCATGCCGCCTCGTCCGATGGTCAGACTCACTTGCCGGTCCCCTGATAATCCTGCAAATCATACTTTGGGTGGATCACTCGGCCAAAGTGCTTGGCTATAGTGCACCGCAGCGTTGTATAGCTGTTTTACAGTGATACAGCCTCCTTTTATCAATCCACCCAGGCACGCTATGACGCGCCTCCGAGCTTCGGGCTCTGGATGGTGAGTCCATGCCGCGGCATAGCAAGCAAGGCAGAATCATATGAAGCAAAGCACCCTGATCTTTTCCTCCATCCTGGCCTCGGCCCTGGCTATCCAGACCGCGCACGCTCGGGATGTTTCTGCATTGGGCAGTACCCTGACCCCGGTTGGCGCCGAGATGGCCGGTAATGCTGCGGGCACTATTCCTGCCTGGACTGGTGGTTTGCCGGTCGATGCCGGCTCTGTTGACAGCAAGGGCTTTCTCTCAGACCCCTTTGCCGATGACAAGCCGCTGTTTGTGATTACTGCGCAGAACTACGAGCAATACCAGGACAATCTGGCTCCCGGCCAGATCGCCATGTTCAAGCGTTACCCCGATACCTATCGCATGCCGGTTTACCCGACCCGCCGTAGCGCGGCCATGCCTGAAGCTATCTATGAGGCCACTCGTCGCAATGCTGCCAATACTCAGCTTGTGCAGGGTGGCAACGGCCTGGCCAACTTCGAGAAGGCCAACCCGTTCCCGATGCCGCAAAGTGGTGTGGAAGTGGCCTGGAACCACATTACCCGTTACCGTGGCGGCACCGTCCGTCGGGTGGTCGGTCAGGTAACTCCGCAGACCAACGGTTCCTTCACGCTGGTTCGTTTCAATGAAGAGTTCGTGTTCCCTTATGGGCTGCCTGACTATGATCCGGTCAGCCAGGGCAACATCCTGTTCTACTTCAAGCAGCAGGTAACCGAGCCGGCGCGTCTGGCCGGTAACGTGCTGCTGGTGCATGAGACTATCGACCAGGTCAAAGAGCCGCGCATGGCCTGGGTTTATAATGCTGGCCAGCGCCGGGTGCGGCGTGCCCCGCAGGTCTCCTATGACGGTCCTGGTACCGCCTCCGACGGTCTGCGTACCTCCGACAATCTGGACATGTACAACGGCGCACCTGACCGTTACAACTGGGAGCTGGTCGGCAAGAAAGAGCTGTATATCGCTTACAACAGCTATGGTCTGAACTCTACTGACCTGCGTTACAGCGACATCATTCAGCCGGGCCATATCAATCAGGACCTGACCCGTTATGAGCTGCACCGGGTTTGGGAAGTAGTCGCCACGGTCAAGGACGGTGAGCGTCATATCTACGCCAAGCGCCACTTCTTTGTCGATGAGGATAGCTGGCAGGCTGCGCATATTGACCATTACGACGCGCGTGGCTCGCTGTGGCGTGTAGCTGAGGCGCATGCGCTGCAGTACTACAACAATCAGGTGCCGTGGTATGCCATGGAAACCCTGTATGACCTGGTTGCCGGTCGTTACCTGGTAATGGGCATGAATAATGAGGAGCGCACCGATTATGAGTTCAATTACGGTGCCAACCCCAGTGACTTCACTCCGGCGGCACTGCGTCAGTCTGGCGTACGCTAGTTTGAACAACTGAGTCACCCTGAACAGGCGGCCCCCGGGCCGCCTGTTTTGTTACAAATCGACAAGACGCTTTGCCCGCCAATCGATAAACTTGGCGCATGGCTCTGTCGATCCCTCTCAACCCCGGCAAGATCTTCCGCCCGCCGCTGCCGGTGGATCATTTGCCGCGCCCCGAGTTGATCGGTCTGTTGAACAAGGCCCGCCAGCGCCGGCTGATTCTGGTCTGTGCCCCAGCCGGGTTTGGCAAAAGCACCCTGGCGATCGAATACTGCCAACAGTTGGACGCGCCCTGGCGTTCTGCCTGGGTTTCACTGGATGGTCGTGACGGTCAGCCCGCGCAGTTCCTGCGGACCCTGGTCGATGCCCTGGCTACCCTTTATCCGCAGTTGGGTGAGGCCGATCTGGCCTTGTTGCAGCAACACCACAGTCAGCAGCCGCTGGACGTTGAGCAACGGGCGGTGTCGATCCTCTCCGAGTTGCGCGCCCGACATGCCGAAGACCAGCCCCTGGTGCTGGTGCTGGACGACTACCATCTGGTCCAGAGTCCGCCGTGTGATCGTTTGTGTGCGCTGTTGCTGGAGCACCTGCCGGGCAATATTCAACTGTTCATCACCAGCCGCCAGAAGCCTGACTGGCACCTGGCCCGGCTGCGCCTGAGTCATCAGTTACTGGAGCTGGGTGAAGAGCATTTGCGCCTGAGCAACGACGAAGCCCGGCTGTTTCTCGAACAGGCTGGACTGGACCTGGCCGACCCGGAGTGGACGCGCCAGGCGCTGCAGCGTAATGAAGGCTGGATCGCCGGTCTGCGTTTGCTCAGCGTCGCGGCCGAGCAACAGTCCAGGCCGCTGGCCTTGCCGTTGTCCGGGCCGCTGGTGGACGAGTACCTGCTTGAAGAGGTGATTCTGCGCCAGCCCGAACCGGTGCGGGTGTTTCTGCACGAGATCGCCTGGCTCGACCGTTTCTGTGTCGAGCTGTGCGACAGTGTGCGCGATGCCTCCGACAGTCTGGACATCATCACCCACCTGCTGCGGCACCATGTGTTTCTGGTGCCGTTGGACAACGACGGCACCTGGTATCGCTTCCACCACCTGTTTTCCGATGTGTTACGTGAGCGGGTTGCCCGGGACGATCCGCGTCAGCGTCTGCGCACTCATCTGCGCGCCTGCCACTGGTTTGGTCATCAGGGCCGGATCAGCGATGCGGTCGAGCATGCGCTGGCGGCCGAGCGACCGGAAGAGGCCGCCAGCCTGGTCCAGAACCTGTCGCTTGACCAATTGCTGGCCGAGCAGCATGTCGGCACCCTGTTGCGCTGGAAGGCCGAGTTGCCCAGCGTATTGCAGGGCAGCAGCGCGCGGCTGGTGCTGGTGCATGGCTGGACGCTGGCGCTGGCCTGTCAGCTTGAAGATGCAGAGGCCATGCTGGCCAGGCTTAGCCGTTTTCTGCCGCAGGCCAATGCCGACAGGCAGCGCCGGGTGCTGGGTCAGGCTCTGGTGCTCAAAGGGTTTCTGGCCCGGGCGGCGGGGCGCCTGGATGAGGCTGATCATCTCAGTCATCAGGCCCTGGCCTGTCTGGATGAGCGAGACCCCGGGAGCCGGCTGATGGCGATGCTGACTCTGGCTGATGTTGAACTGTGCCGTGGCCACCATGAGGCTGCCCGACACTGGGCCCGCAGCGCTCTGGAACTGGCGCAGCGTGCCGGCGATCCGCTGCTTGAGGCTCAGGTGGTGTTCATGCGCGCCCGCTTGTTGCAGGCCCGGGGGCAGGTTGGCCGGGCCCTGCAACTGCTGGAGCGACACAGCCAGGAACTGGAGCGCATGGATTATCCCGAGGGGTTGGCAGTCCGGGCTCGCCTGCGGCTTTACCGTGGCTACCTGCTGGAGCAGCAGGGCGACATGGCCATGGCCCTGCGCCTGCTCGATAGCGGCATTGAAGAGGGGCGCCGCTGCCGGGATGTCTATGTGCTGATGGGTTACTGTGTGATGGGCAGTTTGTTGACCCAGCAACGTGAGGTGACCCGTGCCTTCGATGTGCTGACCGAGGCCGAACGGCTCATGCATCTGTGGGACATCCCACCGATCTACTATCTGGGCTGGGTCACGGCGATCAAGAGCGAGCTGTGGATGCACTCCGAGCGGCTTGATCTGGCTGCGCACTGGCTACCGCGTCTGCGTCAGACCTATTGTCTGGAGTCGCCAGCCGCGCCACCGCCATTCTTCCATGCGCTGGCTTCGCTGATTGAGCAGATCCATGCCGGACTGCTCTGGTATCGGGGCGAGCAGGTCGCGGCCGAAAGCCTGATGCGCCGGCTGCTTTCGCAGCTCCAGCACAATGGGGAAAAGCTGCGGGCCCTGTCAGTTCAGTTGCATCTGCTGCGCATGCTGTTTCGTACCCAGCGTCAGGCTGAGGCCGAGCAGTTGCTGTTCAGCGCGCTGGTGCAGGCTGCCGATGATCATCTGGCCGGCCCGTTCATGCGCCTGATCGATCAGGCACCAGCCGGGCTGGCCGAGGCTCTGCGCCGTGCACCGGCTTCCGCCTTGCGTGACCAGTTGCTGGAGCGTTTGCCTGGGGTCAGCGGCCCGGATGGTCGGCGCATCAATGCGGCCCTGCGTGAACCGCTCAGCAGCCGTGAACTGGATGTGCTGCGTTGCATCGCTCAGGGCTATTCCAATCAGCAGATCAGCGAGGCACTGTTCATCTCTTTGCACACGGTCAAGAGCCACGCCCGGCGGATCAACCACAAGCTCGGGGTCTCGCGGCGGACCCAGGCAGTGGCTCAGGCCAAGGTGCTAGGGCTGTTGGGGTGACCGGTATTGCACTTTGCCGCTCTTGCGCTTGAGAGCGCGGCGGCGTATAAGGAGGCGCTCATTATCTTGAACACGCTGTCTGCCTCAGCGTAGGCGCCGCAGTCCTGCGGCGCATGGATGCCCGTTTTTGCGCCTGGCTGGCGCGCCCACAGGATGAGCCCTATGAGTGTTACCCCGACAATCGACGCAACCACCTGGAAACGCGCGGGCAAGCGCGAGTGGTGGGGGTTGGCGGTCCTGGTATTGCCAACCCTGCTGCTGGCACTGGACATGACCGTCCTGCACCTGGCTGCGCCGCACCTGAGCGCCGATCTCAAGCCGACCAGTTCGCAACTGTTGTGGATTCTCGACATCTACGGCTTCATGATCGCCGGTTTCCTGATCACCATGGGGACCCTGGGGGATCGCATCGGTCGGCGACGGTTGCTGCTGGTCGGCGCCTTTGCCTTTGGCGTTGCCTCGGTAATGGCGGCGTTCGCCAACTCGGCCAATATGTTGATTTTGACCCGCGCGCTGCTCGGCATCGCCGGTGCGACTCTGATGCCTTCGACCCTGTCGCTGATCCGCAACATGTTCCAGGTCGATAGCCAGCGCACCCTGGCTATCACCATCTGGATGACCGGCTTCATCGTTGGCAGCGCCATTGGGCCGCTGGTAGGCGGGCTGATGCTGGAGTTCTTCTGGTGGGGTTCAGTTTTCCTGCTTGGCGTGCCGGTCATGCTTCTCCTTCTTATTGCTGGGCCATTGCTGTTGCCTGAGTTTCGCGATGAGCAAGCCGGGCGGCTGGATCTGGTCAGTGCGCTGTTGTGCGTGGCGACGTTTCTGCTGGTGATCTATGGCATCAAGAGCAGCGCTCGCGACGGCCTGAGTCTGCTGGCACTGCTGGTCAGCCTGAGCGGGCTTGCTGTGGGTTGGCTGTTCGTCCGGCGCCAGCGCCTGATTGCCCAGCCGATGTTCGATCTGGGGCTGTTCGCCAACCGGGCTTTCAGTGTCTCGGTGGTGGCCATGCTGCTGACCATTCTGGCGCTGTCTGGCGCTTGGCTGCTGATTTTCCAGTATTTGCAAGGTGTGGTTGGTCTGACGCCGCTGCAGGCCGGACTGGTGATGTTGCCCTCGGCGCTGGTTCAAACCGCAGCCTCGTTACTGGTGCCGCGTATGGCGCGTTGGCTTAAACCTTCGGTACTGGTCAGTTGTGGGCTGCTGCTGGCGGTCATGGGGTTCGTCGCCCTGATGCTGGTCAGCGGACGCGCAACGGTCGGCTTGCTGGTGCTGGGGACGGTCATCATGGGTGCCGGGGTAATGCCGATGATGATTCTTGGGACCGATCTGGTGATCAGTTCGGCACCGCCGGAGAAGGCTGGTACGGCCGCCGCTACCTCCGAAACTGCCGCCGAACTGGGTATGGCTCTGGGCATTGCTGTGATCGGCACAGTGGGTGCCAGCGTATACCGCCGGCAAATGACCGATAGCCTGCCAGCCGGGTTGAGCCCTGAGCAGTATGAGGTGGCCGTCGATACGTTGGGTGGAGCGCTGGGGGTGATCGAACAGTTGGCTCCGGAGGCTGCCAGTCAGGTTCTACTCAGTGTGCAGATGGCCTTTAGCGAAGCGCTGCACGTCAATGCGTTTATCGGTGCGCTGATCATGGCCACCACGGCTGTGCTGACTGCCGTGTGCCTGCGTCAGGTGCGGCTGGGAGCTAGCAGTCACTGAATAAAACCGGGCGCCCTGGGCGCCCGGTTGCTGCGGGTTCAACCTGCAAACTTGAGCCCCATCAGGCCGGCCAGGACCAGCAGCAAGCTGGCTAGGCGCAGCGGGTTGGCGCTATCGCCATAGATCAGAATCCCCAGCACAACGGTGCCGATGGCACCGATGCCGACCCAGATGGCATAGGCGGTACCGACCGGCAACACCTTCATGGCCTGGGCCAGTAGATAGAAGCTGGCGGCCATGGCAAGCAGGGTCAGAATACTGGGGAGCGGGCGGGTGAAACCGGCTGAAGCCTTAAGTCCAAGAGCCCAGCCAACTTCCAGCAGGCCGGCGGTGATGAGAAAGATCCAAGCCATGTTCATGAGCAAAGTCCATGTCAGGCAGGGTCGTCCCTGAAAAGCGGAATACACACCGGGTCGTCCCGGCGGTATCGTGGTGCGAGGCCGTATCTTAGCAACCCCTCCCGGGGTGTCAAATCCGCTGCCGACTCCTCCAGGTAAGCACACTGTGCCAAAATGCTCCCTGTACTATCGACAAGGACTCCTATGGACGCCACACAAACTACGCTAATCCGCGAAACCTTCCCGGTCGGGCCGTTGCAGTGCAACTGCACGATCATTGGCGATCCGCTGACCAAAAAAGCGATCGTGGTCGATCCCGGCGGGGATCATCAGTTCATTCTCAAGCGTCTGGACGAGCTGGGCCTGAAAGTGGTCAGCATCATTCATACCCATGCTCATCTGGATCACTTTCTGGCCTCCGGGGAAATGAAGAAAGCTACCGGCGCCACCCTGCATCTGCATGAGGGGGACAAGTTTCTCTGGGATAATCTGGAAATGCAGTGTCGGATGTTCGGGGTGCCCTATACGCCGGTGCCGGCGCCTGACCAGTGGTTGCGTGATGATGAGGAACTGGCCTGTGGTTGCGGGGTGGCGATGCATACTCCGGGGCACACCCCTGGCTCAATGAGCTTCTGGTTTCCCCAGGCCAAGCTGCTGATCGCTGGTGATACTCTGTTTCGCCGCGGGATTGGCCGCACCGATCTGTGGGGTGGCGATTATGGGCAGATCGAAAAATCGATTCGCCAGCGTCTGTATACACTGGACGAAGAGGCCGTGGTGGTGACTGGTCACGGGCCAGATACCCGAATAGGTGACGAGATTCGCGAAAACCCCTTCATACAAGGGTGAGGCGGGAAATTTTTTCCTATTCTGTGGTCTCAGCCTCTGACCCGCTCGCCCATGGAATGCTAACCTGTGGCTCGGATATGAAAGACCCTACGCAAGGAAACCAAAAATGAAAACTCAAGCTTTGTTTGCTGTTGGCCTGAGTGCCGTGCTGCTGACCGGCTGTGCTACCCAGGATGCCTACACCGGCGAGCAGAAGACCAGCCGTTCGGCACTGTATGGTCTGGGCGGCGCTGCTGCCGGGGCGGTTGTCGGTGCTGCTACTTCAAGCCGCAGTGACCGGACCAAGGGTGCGCTGATCGGCGCAACCGTTGGCGGCGCAGCGGGTGCCGGTTACGGTTATTACGTTGACCAGCAGGAAGCTCGTCTGCGTCAGGAGCTGACCGGTACCGGGGTGCAGGTGATCCGTAATGGTGACAACCTGCAACTGATCATGCCTGGCAACATCACCTTTGCCAGCAATAGCTCGGACATCTCCAGCAGCTTCTATCCAACCCTGAACTCACTGGTCAAGGTGTTCAAGGAGTTCGACAAGAACGGTGTCGCTATCGTCGGTCACACCGACAGCACCGGCTCCATGGAACTGAACATGCGTCTGTCGCAGGACCGCGCCAACAGCGTGGCTTCCTATCTAACTGGCCAGGGTGTGCCGGGCAGCCGGATCAGCAGCCGTGGCGTGGGTCCAAACCAGCCGATCGCCAGCAACGACACTACTGCCGGGCGGGCTCAGAACCGTCGGGTGGAGATCAATCTGTTCCCGCTGTGATTTGATGTCGGGAGGCGGGAGCATCAGCTCCCGCCGCCTGCTAACGTGTAATTTCTACCGCTTTATCCGCGCCCTGCCAGCGGCGGATACTCTCTATGTAGCTGCGCCAGCAGTGCATCCTTTTCTTCCCACAGACCGTTGACCCATTGCTGGAAACGCTCGCGAAATGCCGCATCGTTCTGGTAGTCCTGGCCGAGGAATTCGCCGGGAATCGGGCGGATCTGGCAGCGCATCACCACCTGGCGGATACGTCCGCAAAGCAGATCCCAGAAGCTGGGGCTGCCGTCGGGGTAGTGGATGGTGATATCGACCAGTGAACGCAATTTGTCGCCCATCGCATCGAGTACGAACGCCACGCCACCGGACTTGGGCTTGAGCAGGTACTGGAAGGGGGATTGCTGCTCGGTATGCTTGGTCGGAGTCAGGCGGGTGCCCTCAAGGAAGTTGAACACCGCCACCGGGGTGTTCTTGAATTTGGCGCAAGCCTTGCGGGTAGTCTCCAGGTCCTGGCCGGCCTTTTCCGGATGCTTGGCCAGGTAGGCCTTGGAGTAGCGTTTCATGAACGGGAAATCCAGTGCCCACCAGCACAGGCCGATGATTGGCACCCAAATCAGTTCCTGCTTAAGGAAGAACTTGAGCATCGGCATGCGCCGGTTCAGGGTGTGTTGCAGGGCCAGGATGTCGACCCAGCTCTGGTGGTTGCTGGTGACCAGATACCAGCCTTCGTACTTGAGCTGTTCATGCCCTTGTATGTCCCACTGGGTTTTGCCGCTCAGGCGCATCCAGGCACTGTTGCACAGTATCCAGGACTCGGCGATACGGATCATGATCCGGGTGCAGAGCACTTGCAGAGCTTTAATGGGCAGCAGCTTGAGCAAGGCGCAGGGAACCAGCAGGGAAAAGTGAATCAGGGTGTTGAGCACCAGCAGCAGGGCGGCCAGCACCCCGCGTACCGGAGCAGGTAAAAAGCTCAGCATCGATGACGATCCATAGGGGTGGCCGTGAGGCCACCGTTTCAGTTGTTTTTGTCGGCCTGGATTGCCGTCAGGGCAATGGTATAGACGATATCGTCCACCAGCGCCCCGCGCGACAGGTCGTTGACCGGTTTGCGCAGGCCCTGCAGCATCGGGCCGACGCTGACCACGTTGGCACTGCGTTGCACTGCCTTATAGGTGGTGTTGCCAGTGTTCAGATCCGGGAATACGAATACAGTGGCCTGGCCGGCCACCGGGCTGTCCGGAGCCTTTTGCCGGCCGACGCTGGCAATGGCGGCGGCATCATACTGAAGTGGGCCATCGATCAAAAGTCCCGGTTCGCGCTCGCGGGCCAGGCGAGTGGCTTCACGGACTTTCTCCACATCGACCCCGGTGCCGGAGCTGCCGGTCGAATAGCTGATCATCGCCACCCGTGCAGGGATCCCGAAAGATTCGGCCGAGCGGGCACTCTGGATGGCGATCTCGGCCAGTTCCTCGGCATTGGGGTCAGGGTTGACCGCACAGTCACCATAGACCAGCACCTGTTCGGGCAGCAGCATGAAGAAGATCGACGACACCAGGTTATAGCCGGGCGCGGTCTTGATCAGCTGGAAGGCCGGGCGGATGGTGTTGGCGGTGGTATGGATGGCGCCGGAAACCAGGCCATCGACTTCGTCCAGTGCCAGCATCATGGTGCCCAGTACCACGTTGTCTTCCAGCTGTTGCAAGGCCATCGGCGCGTTCAGGCCACGCCCCTTGCGCAACTCGACCATGGGCTCGACGTAGCGTTCGCGCACGCTGTCCGGATCAATGATTTGCAGGCCTTCGGGCAGGGTGATGTGCTGGGCCTTGGCCACCGCTTCGACCGATTCGGGTTTGGCCAGCAGAATGCACTGGGCGATGCCGCGGCGCTGGCAGATAGCTGCAGCCTGGACGGTGCGGGGTTCGTCGCCCTCGGGTAGCACGATGCGCTTGGCTGCCTGCTGGGCCCTGCGTACCAGTTCGTAACGGAACGCCGGCGGTGACAGGCGCAACTCCCGCGGGCTGCCACAGCGGCGCTGCAGCCAGGCCTGGTCGATGTGCGAAGCCACATAATCAGTGACTTTTCCAGCCCGCTCCTGATCGTCGATCGGGATTTCCCGGTTCATCCGATCCAGCTGGGTGGCGGTATCGAAACTGTTGCTGGCCACGCTCAGCACCGGCAGGCCGCTGCCCAGTGCCGGGCGGCAGAACTCGACCACTCCTTGGTCGGGAATGATGCCGCCGGTCAGTAGCAGGCCGGCCAGCGGAGTGCCGGCCAATGAGGCCAGGCCGCTGGCAATGATGATGTCATCACGATCGCCGGGGGTGACGATCAGCGTGCCGGGTTTGAGCCGGTTGAGAATGTTGGGGACGGTGCGGGCGCACAGGGCGATTTCCATGACCCGGCGGCTATCGATGTCACCTTCATGCAGTACTCGGGCACCGAGCAGTTCGGCAATATCCGAGGTGCGCGGTGCGTTCAGTTCGTCCTGCCAAGGAATACAGCCGATCAGCCGGAAGTCATCGGTGTCCAGGACTTTGGACTCCTGCTTCAGGGCCAGGGCGAACTCCTTGAGCGTGCGCTTGAGTTCGCCTCGGTCTGCTGGTTCGGTGTCGCCTGGAGCCAGGTCGCGGACCTTGTTGACGATCACCCCGAGCACCTTGGGGTTGCGCGGGCCGCCAAAGGTCTGGGCGTGGATCTCGATGCGGTCGGCCAGACTGGCCATATCGTCGCCGTCCGGGGCGCTGACCAGAATGATTTCAGCGTCCAGACTGCGTGCCAGGTGAACGTTGATCCGTGCGGCGTAGCTGGCCTGCCGGGTTGGCACCATGCCTTCGATCACCACCACGTCGGCGCCCTCGGCAGCCTGTCGATAGCGGCTGACGATATCTTCCAGCACTTCGTCGAGTTCGCCGTTGGCCAGCCGGTGCTCGACCTCCGGCAAGGGCAGCGGGGTGGGTGGCTGCAGACCCAGGGTGCGGCTGATCAGCTCGCTTGAGCGCTCCGGCCCGGCGTCGCCGGGATGGGGTTGGGCAATCGGCTTGAGAAAGTGAACCTTGAGGCCGGTGCGCTCCAGCGCCCGGATCAGGCCCAGGCTGATGGAGGTAAGGCCGACACCGAAGCCGGTCGGGGCAATGAAAAAGGTATGCATGTGTCAGTCCTTGGCATGCGAGTGATCGAGCAGCGCCAGACTTTCTTCGGCAATCTGGCGTTCTTCGTCGGTAGGGATCACCAGGATCTGTGGCGATCCCGGCGCGTGAATTTTGCCCGCCAGGCCGCGGGGCAGGCTGCTGTTGGCATCCGGGTCCAGGCTCAGGCCGAGAATGCCCAGATGATTGAGGGTCAGGGCGCGGATCAGGGGCGAGTTTTCGCCGATGCCGCCGGTAAAGACCAGCCCGTCAAGGTGTGGCAGAGCCACGGCCAGGCCAGCCAGCGAGCGGGCCAAGCGGTAACAGAACACCTCGATGGCCAGTTTTGCCCCGCTGTGGCCGTTGGCTCGGGCCTGCTCCAGTTGACGCATGTCGTTGGACAGACCAGAGAGCCCCAATAGTCCGCTTTCGCGGTTAAGCAGCCGCTCGATCCGTGGCAAATCCCAGCCCAGGGTGCGAGCCAGGTGGGCGTGCAGGTTGGGGTCAACATCACCGCTGCGGGTGCCCATTACCAGGCCTTCCAACGGGGTCAGCCCCATGCTGGTATCCAGGCTCTTGCCATTGAATACCGCACAACTCGAGCAGCCGTTGCCCAGATGGGCGCTGAGCCAGGCGCCCTGGCCCGGGCGCTGGCCAGTCAGGCGGCTGGCCTGATTGGTGACGTACTGGTGGCTGGTGCCATGGAAACCATAGCGACGCACCCCATGCACGGCATACAGATCATCCGGCAGGGCGTAGCGGTAGGCGTGTGGCGGCATGCTCTGGTGAAAGGCAGTGTCGAAAATGGCTATCTGAGGTATGTCCTGAAACACTTCGCAGGCAGCGCGGATACCGATCAGGTTGGCCGGGTTGTGCAGTGGCGCCAGCGGGGCATTGGCTTCGATAGCGGCCATGACCTGCTCATCGATCAGGCTGGCGCCGGTGAAGTGCTCGCCGCCATGTACCACCCGATGGCCTACTGCGCTGATCGGTTGTCCGGCAAACCGACCGATCACCGGCAGCAGGCTGGCCAGAGCGCTTTGGTGATCCTGGCCGCTGAGGGCTTCGGTATGCTTTTCATTGCCGGCCTGCCAGCTCAGGTTGGCGCCGGGAGTGTCCAGTTGTTCGGCCAGACCGCTCAGCAGCGGTTGGCTGTCGCCTTCCTTGCGCAGGGCGAATTTGATCGAGGAACTGCCACAGTTGATGACCAGTACCAGTCGTGTCGTCATGCTGATTCCATTGTCGTTGACCGTGCGAGCTATCTTCCGGCGCGGTCATGTATCGGTCAACCCGTGCGTTCTGCGGATAATACGCGTACACTGAGGTTTTTTGACGCAGCATAGGACAATATTATGCAGATTGCCGCCAACAAGGCCGTATCGATTGACTACACCCTGACCAACGATGCTGGCGAAGTTCTGGATTCTTCCGCAGGCGGTGCTCCGCTGGTTTACCTGCACGGCGCAGGCAACATCATTCCGGGCCTGGAAAAGGCGCTGGACGGCAAGCAAGCCGGTGATGAACTGAAGGTGTCGGTCGAGCCGGAAGATGCCTATGGCGAGTTCAGCGCTGAACTGGTAGCGGTCCTGGGCCGCCACATGTTCGAAGGCGTTGATGAGCTGGAAGTCGGCATGCAGTTCCATGCCTCGGGCCCGGACGGCAGCATGCAGATCGTTACCATCACTGCGCTGGAAGGCGACGAAGTCACCGTTGACGGCAACCATCCGCTGGCTGGCCAGCGTCTGACTTTTGAAGTCAAGGTTGTCAGCGTGCGTGATGCCAGTGACGATGAGGTTGCTCATGGTCATATCCATGGTGAAGGTGGTGTTCACCACTGATAGTTACGCGCTATAAAAAACGGCTCCCCTTGCCCCTGGGCATCGGGAGCCGTTTTGTTTGGCCACCTTTCTGCTGTTAATTCCCCTTTATCACCAAAATCAATAAGTATGATTCTCGCTATAAAGTCGAGATGACCGGTCGTATAGTGCCTGGCATGAACGCGATCCAAGACAAACGCGCCCGGATTCTTGCCGCCGGCACTGAAGTAATGTTGCGCAAGGGCTACAACGGTACTGGGGTGCAGGAAATCACTCAGGGAGCCGGGGTGCCCAAGGGCTCTTTCTATCATTACTTCGAGAGCAAGGAAGATTTCGCTATCCAGGCCTTGCACTATTACTACACCCCCCGCCTGGAGCGCTTTGCCAGCGCCTTGCAGAGTGAGGATGCCTCGCCGCGCGAGCGGGTTCTGCGCTTTTACCGTGACCTGGTGGGCTATTTCGCCAACCAGGAGCAGCCAACCCACCAGTGTTTCATCGGCAGCCTGTGCCACGAAAAGGCCGGTGAAAGTCAGCCGATTGGCTATGCCGCCAGTGCCATTCTCAAACGCTCGGGTGAACTGCTGGCCGAGTGTCTGGAGCAGGCCCGCCAGTGCGGCGAGTTGAGCCCGGAGCAGGATTGCGTGGCCCTGGCCAGCTTTATTGGCGCCGCCTGGGAAGGTGCGCTGCTGCGGATGAAAATCGATCGTCAAATTGCCCCGCTGCGGGTGTTCATTGCCCAACTGGAACGTCTGCTGCAGCCCTGATTGTCCTGCGGGAGCTGTCGGGGTGCCATGGATGGTGCTTGATCAAATCAAATAGACGACCGGTCAACTGGCACGGTCGCGTGCTACCCAGCCCAATAACCTCCCAGGAGACACTTTATGTCCGCTGATGTCCGTCCCTTGTTTGAACCCATTACCCTGGGGCCCTTGAGCCTCGGCAATCGCATCGTCATGGCGCCGATGACCCGCAACTTCTCCCCTGACGGTGTTCCGACCGAAGACGTGGTGCGTTACTACCAGCGTCGCGCCGAGTCTGGCGTTGGTCTGATCATTACTGAAGGCACCACCGTTGGTCACAAGGCTGCCAACGGTTACCCGCATGTACCGGCCATTCATGGTGAAGCGGCCCTGGCTGGCTGGAAGAAGGTAGTTGATGCAGTGCATGCGGTCGGCGGCAAGATCGCTCCGCAGTTGTGGCATGTTGGCAATGTTCGGCGTCTGGGCACCGAGCCGGATGGCGATGTGCCTGGCTACGGCCCGATGGAAAAGCGCAAGGATGGCAAGCTGATCGTCCATGGCATGACTCAGCAGGATATCGATGAGGTGGTCCAGGCTTTCGCCCAGGCCGCGCGTGATGCCAAGGCCATCGGTTTCGATGCGGTGGAAATCCATGGTGCGCACGGTTATCTGGTCGACCAGTTTTTCTGGGAAGGCTGCAACCAGCGTGATGACGCTTACGGCGGCAGCCTGGAGAAGCGCGGTCGTTTCGCCGTCGAAGTGATTCGTGCGGTGCGTGAGGCGGTCGGGCCAGACTTCCCGGTGATTTTCCGGTTCTCGCAGTGGAAGCAGCAGGACTATACTGCGCGCCTGGCCCCGACTCCGGAGCTGCTTGAGCAGTTCCTCAAGCCGTTGAGTGAGGCCGGCGTGGATATTTTCCACTGCTCGCAGCGACGTTTCTGGGAGCCGGAGTTCGAGGGCTCGAACCTGAATCTGGCAGGCTGGACCCGCAAGATCACCGGCAAGCCCTGCATCACTGTTGGCAGCGTTGGCCTGGACAGCGAGTTCCTGGAATACATGGTCAAGACCGATAAGGTGGCCCAGACCGCCAATATCGATGATCTGCTGGTTCGCCTGGCGGCTGACGAGTTTGATCTGGTGGCGGTTGGCCGGGCTCTGATTGTCGACCCGGCCTGGGCCGACAAGGTCCGTGAAGGGCGTTTCGCCGATATCCTGCCATTCAGCCGCGACGCGCTGAAAACCCTCGCCTGATAGCTAGGGCCCGCCCGATACCGGGTGGGCCTATCTATTTGCCAACCGCCGCCGTTTGATCGGCGGCCGGTTGTGCCGCCTGCAGCAAATACCCCTCGAACCGTTCGACGATTGCCGACCAATCCAGCTGGCAGGCCCGGTGGCGCGCGTGCAGGCGCACGCTGCGCCGGCCTTCGCTATCACGGATCAGCCAGCGCAGGTTGTCGATAAATACCTGCTCATGGGCGATTGGCGCCAGACAACCGCTGTAACGGTCGCGGATGTGTTGATGGGCGGCTGCGGTGTCGAAGGCGTTGACTGCCAGGCCTGAGGCCATGGCTTCAGTCACCACGTTGCCAAAGGTTTCGGTCAGACTGGGAAACACGAACAGATCAGCGCTGGCATAGGCCGCGGCCAGCGGCTGGCCAGTCAGCGCGCCCATGAAGACTGCGCCGGGCAACTGCTGGCGCAGTTCCGGGGCTTGCGGTCCGTCGCCGACCACCACCAGATGCAGGCTCTGATGGCGTTGCTCGGCCTCACGCCGCAGGGTGTTCCAGCTGTTGACCAGCAAGCCCAGGTTCTTCTCTGCCGCCAGCCGGCCGACATGCAGCAGCACCAGGTCGTTGGGTTCCGCGCCCCATTGATGGCGCAGGAACGGGTCGCGGTGTGCCGGGTGGAACAGTTCGCAGTCAACCCCACGCCCGAGCAGAGCCAGATTGTGCAGGCCCAGGCGCAGCAGTTCGCGTTGCTGGGTCGAGCTGGCGGTCAGGGTCAGCCGGGTCTGGTTATGGAACCAGCGCAGGTAACGCATCATCGGCTCGCGCATCAGGCCCAGGCCGTAATGATCGCTGTACTGCTGGAAGTTGGTGTGAAAGCCGCTGATCACCGGAATTCTGAGGCGCCGGGCGGTGCGTAGCGCGGACCAGCCCAATGGTCCCTCGGTGGCCAGGTATACGGCTTCGGGGCGCTGCTCCTGCCACAGCCTGGAGAGGTAGCGATTGGCGGGCAGGCCCCATTGCAGTTCCGGATAGCCGGGAATCGGCAGACCCGAGACCAGGTGTTGATGGAATGCGCCGTCTTCGATCAGCCCTGGCTTTTCCCCGGCCTGGGCCGGGCGTATCAACTGCACCGCATTATTATTGCGCTGCAACAGGCCCCGGCACAGACGGCCAAGGGTGTTGGCGACACCATTGATCTGTGGGGCATAGGTTTCGGTGACCAGCGCGAAGCAGTGGTCGGGGGTGTGGGTCGGTCTCATGCTCGGAGTATGGCTGCGGGTCATGATCGGCGTGTGAAGATTGGATGACCGAATGGTGACGCCGAATGTGACTGCAAATCGCCGTGATTTGTTGGATGTCCATTCTAATTATTTGATTTATAAGGTAATCATCGTATTGTTGTAGTTCTCGCATATTGGTCTGGGGAGTGTCGTCGGAATGCCGCCCAGCGCCTGCGCGATGCTGAAACGTCCAGACAGCTCGGCGTCGGCGACCAAGCCTGTGTCGAGCAGGCGCTCGACACCCCCAGGCGAAACGGCGACTAGGTGTTTGGTCCGGGCTGTGGCCGTTCACGGACCCACAGCAGGGTTGAACCGGCTACAGCCGCCGGCATTACCAGCAGGTTGACCAGCGGAATCAGCATGCCGATGTAGACTGGCAGGCCGAAGCCCAGCGACAGCAGGCGCTGGCCGCGCATCCAGCGCAGCATGTCGATGAAGCTGACCTGATCATTGTCGGCCTGATAGTCGATATATTGCACGGCCATCATCCAGATTCCGAAGGCCAGCAATAGCGGGGAGGCGATCAGATTGATCACCGGGATCAGGGTCAGCAGCAACAGGGCGATCAGGCGTGGCAGATAGTAGGCGATCTTGCGCAGCTCCCGGCCCAGGCTGCGCGGCACTACCAGGGCGATGTCGCGGTAGCTGGTGGGTGGGCTGACCAGTCCGCGTTCCTGTTCGGCAACCTTTTCCGCCAGAAAGCCATAGAACGGTGAGGCGATCAGGTTGGCGATCATGCTGAAGCTGAAAAACAGCACCAGCAGAACTACCAGGGCGAACAGCGGCCATAGCAGCCACTCGACGAAACTCAACCAGTCAGGCAGTTGCGGCATCAGCCGGGCCATCCACAGATTGAACTGGCGGATGCCAAAGCCGATCAGGGCGATGAACAAAATCAGGTTGAGCAGCAGCGGGATGATAAAAAAGCGCCGCAGGCCAGGTTGCAGAATGGTGCGCCAGCCTTCCTTGAGGTAGTCCGGGCCACGCAGGAAGGGAAGGGATTCGGCCATCGGGGTGGTTCCTTGATCAAATGCAGGTTCGATGATCGTCACTATAGGGGTAAACTATCCGCCCGATACAGTGATTGAAATACCCAATCAACCCTTCGCTGCATTAATATGCGGGCTATCAAGATTCTGGAGAGTCTGTGGATATGCCGGTCAACTGTCAGACCCGCGATTTCACTGCTCCTGTGATTCCGTTTTGTGAGCGGTCATTTACGGGTTTCCCCTTGACCCGGCCGCTCCGTTTTATTTCAACACACCGTTGAAGCGGTGCTTTGGAGGCTGCAATGTCCGATGTTCGTTATTCCCGGCTGATCATTCTGGGGTCAGGCCCTGCCGGTTACAGTGCTGCGGTCTATGCTGCCCGCGCCAACCTCAAGCCAGTGCTGATCACTGGCATGCAGATGGGCGGCCAGCTCACCACCACCACCGAGGTGGATAACTGGCCGGGTGATGTCGAAGGTCTGCAGGGGCCGGATCTGATGGAGCGTATGCGCCAGCACGCCGAGCGTTTTGAGACGGAGATCCTCTTTGACCATATCAACAAGGTTGATCTGACCAAGCGGCCGTTCAGTCTCTGGGGTGACAGTGGTGAATATCAGTGCGACGCGCTGATCATTGCCACCGGCGCCTCGGCGCGCTACCTGGGTTTGCCCTCGGAAGAAGCGTTCATGGGTAAGGGGGTTTCGGCCTGTGCCACCTGTGACGGGTTCTTCTACCGCAATCAGGAAGTGGCTGTGATCGGCGGCGGCAACACCGCGGTTGAAGAGGCTCTGTATCTGGCCAATATCGCCAAGAAGGTCACCCTGGTGCATCGCCGTGACAGCTTCCGGGCCGAGAAGATTCTGGTCGATAAGCTGATGGCGCGGGTCGCCGAGGGCAAGATTGAACTCAAGCTCAACGCTACGCTGGATGAAGTGCTGGGTGATGATATGGGCGTGACCGGTATGCGCATCGCTCATAATGCCGGCGGCACCGAGGATATCGCCCTGGCCGGGGTGTTCATTGCCATTGGCCATACGCCGAACACCAGTCTGTTCGAAGGTCAGCTTGAGATGAAGGACGGCTACCTGAAGATCAAGAGCGGCACTGAGGGCAACGCCACCGCGACCAATATCCCTGGGGTGTTTGCTGCCGGTGACGTGGCCGATCACGTGTACCGTCAGGCCATCACTTCGGCCGGTGCCGGTTGCATGGCGGCGCTGGATGCTGAGCGGTTCCTCGACGAGCAGTAAGGCGAGCCTGGCTCAGTTGTGACAACCCCGCGACGGCGGGGTTGTTGCGTTATGGCAGGCAGGAAAAATCGGCCATGGCGCGGCCAGGCTGTGGATCAGCTAATGATTACGTATGGGTTGTGAAGATCTTTCGGGAAGGCCATCCGAACAGGCTGTTCAGATGGTGCCTCGGGGGAGAATCGAACTCCCACTCTGTCACCAGAAACGGATTTTGAATCCGCCGCGTCTACCAATTCCGCCACCGAGGCATGCGTCTAGCGCAAGCTGGCGCGGAGTATACGTAGCTGGCGGCGGGTAGGTCAATCCTGTTCGTGGCTGGATGCGTGCTTTTCCGCTACCATATGCCACCCTTTGCAACCGCCCGGATCTATCGCCTGCATGCGTGTCAGTGACTTTCATTTCGATTTGCCTGATCAACTGATCGCCCGGCACCCGCTGCCCGAGCGGCGGGCCAGCCGTTTGCTGTGTCTGGACGGCCCCAGTGGGGAGTTGGCGCATCGCCGGTTTGTCGATCTGCTGGATCTGCTGCAGCCGGGTGATCTGCTGGTGTTCAACAACACTCGAGTGATTCCGGCGCGGCTGTTCGGCCACAAGGAGACCGGCGGTCAGTTGGAGATTCTGGTTGAGCGAGTGCTCGACAGCCGTCGGGTACTGGCCCATGTGCGCTCCAGCAAATCGCCCAAGCCGGGCAGTCGCATTCTGATCGAGGGCGGGGCCCAGGCCTTGATGCAGGCGCGCCATGAAGCGCTGTTTGAGCTGGCGTTCGATGAGGACGTGTTGCCATTGTTGGAGCGGGTCGGACACATGCCGTTGCCGCCCTATATCGACCGCCCGGATGAAACGGCTGACCGTGAGCGCTACCAGACCGTCTATGCCGAGAGGGCCGGTGCGGTGGCGGCGCCAACTGCCGGGCTGCATTTTGACCGCGAGCTGCTGGCGGCGATTGCAGCCAAAGGTGTGGAAAGTGCTCAGGTGACCCTGCACGTGGGTGCCGGGACTTTTCAGCCGGTAAGGGTCGAGCGCATTGAAGATCACCATATGCACAGCGAGTGGCTGGAGGTATCCGACGCGGTGGTTGCCGCAGTCGAGGCCTGCAAGGCCCGTGGTGGCAGGGTGGTTGCGGTTGGCACCACCAGCGTGCGTTCACTGGAAACCGCCGCGCAGAGTGGGCAGCTCAAGCCGTTCAGTGGTGACACCGACATTTTCCTATACCCCGGCAAGCCGTTCCATGTGGTTGATGCTCTGGTGACCAACTTCCACCTGCCGGAATCGACCCTGCTGATGCTGGTGTCAGCCTTTGCCGGTTATCCGCAGACCATGGCGGCCTATCAGGCGGCCGTGGCGCAGGAGTACCGTTTCTTCAGTTACGGGGATGCGATGTTCATTACCCGCAATCCGGCGCCGCTTGGCCCCGAGGATGTTTCATGAGTCACATGCAATTTGAACTGTTGGCGACCGACGGCAGGGCCCGACGTGGGCGCCTGACTTTTCCGCGTGGCGTGGTCGAGACTCCGGCGTTCATGCCAGTCGGCACCTACGGCACGGTCAAGGGCATGTTGCCCCGGGACATCGAGGCGATCGGGGCCCAGATCATTCTCGGCAATACCTTTCACCTGTGGCTGCGCCCGGGCACCGAGGTGGTTCGCAAGCACGGCGATCTGCATGACTTCATGCAGTGGCAGGGCCCGATCCTGACCGATTCCGGCGGTTTTCAGGTATTCAGCCTGGGAGCCATGCGCAAGATCAAGGAGGAAGGAGTGTACTTTTCCTCGCCGGTCAATGGCGCCAAAGTATTCATGGGTCCGGAAGAGTCGATGCAGGTTCAGCGTGAGCTGGGCTCGGATATCGTGATGATCTTTGACGAGTGCACACCCTATCCGGCTGATCACGACACCGCCCGCCGCTCGATGGAGCTGTCGCTGCGCTGGGCCCAGCGCTCGAAAAATGCCCATGAAGGCAATCCCTCGGCGCTGTTCGGTATTGTTCAGGGCGGGATGCATGAGGATCTGCGGCTGCGTTCACTGGATGGGCTGGAGCAGATTGGCTTCGACGGCCTGGCGATTGGCGGCCTGTCGGTCGGCGAGCCCAAGGAAGAAATGATCAAGGTGCTGGACTTTCTGCCGCCGCAACTGCCGGCCGACAAGCCGCGCTACCTGATGGGCGTGGGCAAGCCTGAGGATCTGGTTGAGGGTGTGCGCCGCGGGGTAGACATGTTCGACTGCGTGATGCCGACTCGTAATGCGCGCAACGGCCACCTGTTCACCGATACCGGCGTGATCAAGATTCGCAATGCCGTGCACCGTCATGACGACTCGCCGCTGGATCCGGGCTGTGATTGCTATACCTGTCAGCATTTTTCCCGGGCTTATCTGCATCATCTGGACAAGTGTGGCGAGATGCTCGGCAGCATGCTCAACACCATTCACAATTTGCGACATTATCAACGGCTTATGGCCGGTTTGCGCAGTGCCATCCAACAGGGTACATTGAGCGACTTTGTGGATGACTTCTACGCTCGACTCGGCCTGCCGGTACCTCCCCTGGAGGCTTGAATAGTGCCCAGGAAGCCCCATTAACCCTTGCTTGCCGTTTTATATAACAGGAGTATCACATGAGCTTTTTCATCCCCAATGCCATGGCCCAGTCCGCAGGCGGTGCGCCGGCCGGTGGTGGTTTCGAGTGGATTTTTCTGATTGGTTTTCTGGTCATCTTCTATCTGATGATCTGGCGTCCGCAGGCCAAGCGGGCCAAGGAACACAAGAACCTGATCGGCGGCCTGAACGTCGGTGATGAAGTAGTTACCGGTGGCGGCATCCTCGGCAAGGTCAAGAAAGTGACCGACGAGTTCGTAGTGCTGGAAGTAGGTGATGGCCAGGAGCTTAAATTCCAGAAAGGCGCTGTAGTTGCCGCGCTGCCCAAGGGCACTCTGAAAGCCATCTGATCTTCTCTGACTCCCAATCCGGGCGCCACATGGCGCCCTGATCGTTATCAGGCCCCTGATATGCTCAATCGTTACCCGCTGTGGAAGTATCTGTTAATCGTGGCCGTGCTGGCGCTCGGCCTGGTTTACGCCACACCCAATTTGTACCCGGACGATCCGGCGATCCAGATTTCCGGCGCCAGCTCTACCCAAACCATCGAACAGCGTGATCTGAATCGTATCGATCAGGCTTTGCGCGATGCCGGTATTGAAACCAAAGGCACCGAGTTGGGGCAGCAGAGCCGCTCCGGTCTGGTCCGGTTGGTTAATCGTGGTGATCAGCTACGGGCTCAGGACGTGGTGCGTCGCGCTCTGGGAGATCAGTTCGTGGTGGCCCAGAACCTGGCACCTACTACGCCTGACTGGTTGATGAATATCGGGGCCGGGCCGATGAAGCTGGGTCTGGACCTGTCCGGTGGGGTGCACTTCCTATTGGAAGTGGATATGGACAAAGCGGTCGAGAATCGGGTCAATGTCTACGAAAGCGAGCTGCGCAGCTTGCTGCGTAACGAGCGCATTCGCTACCGCAGCCTGCCGAATCAGGGCAATACCCTGCAGTTCGGTTTTACCGAAGCGGATCAGCTTAGCGCTGCCCAGCGCCTGATCAATCGTCAGTACAGCCAATTCCAGCTCTCCACCGGTACCCGTGAAGATCTTCAGGTCTTGCGCCTGACCCTGACTGACGCCGAGATGACCGAGATTCGTGAGTACTCGGTGCGTCAGAACCTGACCACTGTGCGCAACCGGGTCAACGAGTTGGGTGTAGCCGAGCCGCTGGTGCAGCGTCAGGGGGCCAACCGTATCGTGGTTGAGCTGCCTGGGGTGCAGGATACTGCCGAGGCCAAGCGGATTCTCGGCAAGACCGCCAACCTGGAGTTCCGCCTGGCCGCGGAACCGGATGCCGCTCGCGCGACTATCGAAACCTTCGAGTTCCGTGATGGCAGTCGCCCGCCGGCAGACGTCGAGCGCAGCATCATCCTGACCGGTGACCAGGTAACTGACGCTCAATCCAATTTTGATGAAAACGGCCGCCCGCAGGTCAATATCCGTCTTGACGGACACGGCGGGGAGCTGATGACCCGCGCCACCCGGACCAATGTCGGTCGTGGCATGGCGGTGCTGTTCATCGAGCAGCGCCAGATCACCCGGACCGTACAGCAGGAAGTTGACGGGGTGATGCAGGCCGTTGAAGTTCCGGCGTTCGTCGAGGACAAGAGCATCATTAGTCTGGCCACCATTCAGAGCACGCTGGGCAACCAGTTCCGGATCACCGGCCTGAACTCGCCGGCCGAAGCCTCTGAACTGGCGCTGTTGCTGCGCGCCGGTGGCCTGGCGGCTCCGATGTACTTTGTCGAAGAGCGGACTATTGGTCCGAGCCTGGGTGCCGAGAACATCGCCAAGGGGGTAACTGCTACCCAGGTCGGCTTTGCACTGGTGCTGATCTTCATGATCATCGTCTATCGTGCCTTTGGCGTCTTTGCCAGCATAGCTCTGACCTTCAACCTGGTGTTGTTGCTGGCGTTGATGTCGGTGCTCGGCGCCACGCTGACCCTGCCCGGTATCGCCGGTATCGTCTTGACACTGGGGATGGCGGTAGATGCCAACGTGCTGATCTTCTCGCGTATCCGTGAGGAAATTCGCGCCGGCAACAGCATTCAGCGGGCCGTGCACGAAGGCTATGACAAGGCCTTCTCGGCGATTGTCGACGGTAACCTGACCACTCTGCTGGTGGGGGTGATCCTGTTCGCTATGGGCTCGGGGCCGGTCAAGGGTTTTGCCGTAACGCTGTCGTTGGGCATTCTGACTTCGATGTTCAGTGCCATTCTGGTTACCCGGGCCATGGTCAATCTCAGCGTCGGCGGTCGCGACGTGAAGAAGCTGTGGCTGTGAGGAGCGCATCATGAATATCAAAACCATTAATTTCATGGCGCTGCGCAAGTTCTTCTTCGTAGTCGCTGCCGTACTCATGCTGGTTTCGATCGGCAGCCTGGTGGTGAAGAACCTCAATCTGGGGTTGGACTTCACTGGTGGTGCGCTGATCGAGCTGAACTATGACGAGCCGGCGGACCTCGAGTCGATCCGTCAGACTCTGCGCGCAGCCGGCTGGGAAGATGCCGTGGTGCAGAACTTCGGTGCAAGCACCGATGTGATCATCCGTCTGGCCAGTGAGGATCCGAATCTGGGTAGTGAGATCGCCCGGATGATCCAGCGCGAAGATGCGGGTGAGGTGACGGTCAAACGGGTCGAGTTCATCGGGCCGCAGGTGGGTGAGGAGCTGCGCGATCAGGGTGGTCTGGGGATGCTGCTGGCCATGGGCGGGATTTTGCTCTACGTGTCGCTGCGCTTCCAGATGAAGTTCGCAGTAGGGGCGATTGCCGCGCTGTTCCATGATGTGATCTTCACCCTGGGCTTTTTCGCCTTCTTTGGGTTGTCGTTCGATCTGACCGTACTGGCGGCACTGCTGGCGGTGATTGGTTACTCGCTGAACGACACCATCGTGGTATTTGACCGGGTGCGGGAAAATCTGCGGGTAATGCGCAAGGCTGATCTGATCGAGGTGATCAACGTCTCCACTACCCAGACCCTGGCACGGACCCTGGCGACCTCGTTCTCGACCATTTTGGTGCTGCTGGCGCTGTTCTTCTTTGGTGGCGAGAACATCCATGGCTTCGCCACGGCTCTGTTGATCGGTGTGTGTATCGGTACCTACTCGTCGATCTTCGTTGCCAACGGCCTGCTGGTTACCATGAATCTGACCCGCGAGGACCTGATTCCTCCACAGGTCGAGGAAGCGGTGGACGACCGGCCCTGAGTATTGAGCAGGTCTTTTGTAAAAACAAAAAAGCAGCCGAGAGGCTGCTTTTTTGTTTTGGGCACGAAGCATGGGCAATTGGCTGTCATTCAGATAAACGGTTCAAGGTGGTGGGTGGTTGGCCGATAGGACTAGAACACAGTGTACGAATCACCTTTGATAAGTGAGGTAGGCCATGCTCAGAAATTACTCCATTGCGTTGCGGCTTGGGGGCAGTTTTGTGCTGATGGGGCTTATTGTTTTGGGGCTCGGGCTTCTGGCTTTCAATAGTCTGTCAGAACTGCGTCGAGATGCGGAAATTCTGGAAGACGATCTGTTACCGGGCACCCAGCTGGTTGGGCAGATAAATCATAACTTCATGCAGGTTAGGTATCTTACGTTGCGCAGTACACTTGCAGAGACTGAACCGCAAATAAGGGACTATGCGCGCCGGATTCAGCAGGCACGTGACAATGTGCAGCAGGCTGGGGAGCGTTTTGCGGCTTTGCCGGCCAGCGCTGCCGAGCGTCAGCTCTTTGAACGTTTCCAGGCCGAACTCAATCGCTACATACAGGCGCAGCAAGGTGTGATTGATCAACTGTTAGCTGGTCGCCGCTCTGCTGCGTTAGTTCAGCTTGATGAAGTTCTTGATCCGGTTGCGCAAAGAGTGTCACAGACACTGCTGGATATCGTTGCCCTGAATGCTGAGGCGGCCAGCGAAGCAGCAATTCATGCAGATCAGGTTTATAGTCGCGCCCGTCATGTAGTCATTGTTGCGGTGTTGCTGGCAGCATTTTTTACGGCTTTCCTGGCCTGGGTATTGTCACGGGGGATTCTCGGGCCAATACGCTACGCGGTGTCCGCCAGTGAGGTGATTGCACAAGGCGACCTTACTCAGCGCATTGAATTTATTGGAACGGATGAGGCTGCGCAATTGCTGCGCTCAATTGCATCCATGCAACAACAATTACGCGAGACCATCGCGGGTATCGTTAACTCTTCCACCCAACTAGCTTCGGCGGCAGAAGAATTGAATGCGGTTACCGAGGATGCAACCCGTGGCTTGCAGCGACAGAATGACGAGGTGCAGCAGGCGGCGACGGCGGTAAATGAAATGACCGTTGCAGTAGAAGAGGTGGCTGGCAATGCGAACTCGACTTCGGATGAGTCGAAAAAAGCCACCCAAATTACAGAGCAAGGGCGCCAGCAAGTCAGCCAAACGCTGCAGGGCATTGATCAGTTGAGCAGTAATATCAATAGCTCGGCAGAAGAAGTTCAGGTCCTGGCCGATCGGGTACAGGACATCATCAAGGTGCTGGATGTAATTGGCGCCATCGCGGAACAGACCAATCTGTTAGCGCTGAATGCGGCTATCGAAGCTGCGAGGGCTGGCGAGGCTGGCCGCGGTTTTGCTGTGGTGGCCGATGAGGTGCGTGCCTTGGCGCACCGCACTCAGGCATCAACCAGCGAAATCGAAAACATGATTAGTCAAATCCAGCAGGTTACTGAGCGAGCGGTAGAAGCTATGCGGATCAGTCGGACCATGTCGGGCAAGACTCAAGAAATGGCAGGTGCTGCCGGTGAGGCTTTGCAGCACATTAGCGAAGCGATTGTGCAAATCAATGAGCGTAATCTGGTGATTGCCAGTGCGGCGGAAGAACAGGCGCAGGTAGCTCGAGAGGTTGACCGGAATCTGGTTAATATTCGTGATCTTTCAACGCAGTCTGCTGCGGGTGCTGAGCAGACTAGTAGTTCGAGCCGTGAGCTTTCCCGGCTGGCTGTGGAACTGAATGATCTGATTGGCCGTTTCCGGCTCTGAAGTGTAAAAATCCCCCCGCAACTTATTGGTTGTGGGGGGGGGAGGGTTCAGCGCTTCATCGCCGGGGTCAGGTGCGGCTGGATGGCTGTCAGAACGGCCTTGAAGCACTTCGGGTTGCCGGCGACGACATTGCCCTTGTCCAGGTAATGATGACCGCCGGTGAAGTCGCTGACCAGTCCGCCAGCTTCCTGGATCAGCAGGCTGCCGGCGGCCATGTCCCATTCGGCCAGGCCGAATTCCCAGAATGCGTCATAGCGACCGGCGGCGACGTAGGCCAGATCCAGGCTGGCGGCGCCACAGCGGCGCAGGCCGGCGGTCTGGCCGACCAGGCTGCGGAACATGCCCAGGTAGTTGTCCAGTGCATCGATCTGGTTGTCGCGGAATGGGAAGCCGGTGCCGAGCAGGGCGCCGTCCAGAGTCTTGCGGCTGCTCACGCGCAGACGCTTGCCGTTGAGTGCTGCGCCACGGCCGCGGCTGGCGGTAAACTCTTCCTGGCGAACCGGGTCGAGAACCACGGCATGTTCGATACGGCCCTTGATGCGGCAGGCAATGCTGACGGCGAAGTGCGGTACGCCGCGCAGGAAGTTGGTGGTGCCGTCGAGCGGGTCGATGATCCAGACAATGTCGGCACCGTCGCCGCGGCCTGGCTGAAAACCGGACTCTTCGGCGTGGATGCCATGATCGGGATAGGCTTTGCGCAGATGTTGAATGATGGTTTGTTCGGCGGAACGGTCGACTTCCGACACGTAGTCGCGAGCATCCTTTTCGCTAACGGTGAGAACGTCCAGGCGATCCATGGAGCGGTAAATCAGTTCTCCCGCGCTGCGCGCGGCGCGCAGAGCGATATTCAGCATCGGCTGCATAGGGCTATCTCGAAATGTAAAGGAACGGGGAAAGCCGGTAAGTGTAGCAGAAAGCTCTGCGGACATGAATGGTCATCTGCCGCGTGCTTTTGTAAGATGCAGAGTTCCTTCCCTGCCTGGAGATCATCGTGCTCGACAACGTCCGCATTGTGCTGGTCAATACCAGTCACCCCGGCAACATTGGCGGCGCCGCCCGGGCCATGAAAAACATGGGCTTGAGTCAACTGGTGTTGGTTGATCCGGTGCGTTTTCCCGATCCGGAGGCTCGGGCCAGGGCCTCGGGTGCCGATGACGTGCTTGAGCAGGCGCGGGTGGTGGCGACGCTGGAGGAGGCCATTGCCGATTGCGTTTTGGTGCTTGGCACCAGTGCCAGGGATCGACGGATTCCGTGGCCGGTGCTGGATCCGCGCGAGTCAGCGGGCAGAGTGCTTGAGCAGTTGGGCGAGACGCCAGAGGCTCCGGTGGCTCTGGTGTTCGGGCGCGAAGACTCGGGTCTGACCAGTGAGGAGCTGCAGCGCTGTCAGTATCATGTCCATATTCCTTCGGATCCGGCTTTCAGTTCGCTGAATCTGGCTGCTGCGGTTCAGGTGCTCAGCTATGAGCTGCGCATGCTGTGGCTGGGTGAGCAGGGGCAGCCGACCAAAATGCACAAGATCGAGACCACGGCGATCCATAACGAAATTCCGGCCACCGCAGATGAGTTGGAAAAATTCTATGCTCATCTAGAGCAAGTGCTGGTTGAAATTGGCTTCCTCGACCCTCAGAAACCCAGGCAGTTGATGCCGCGTTTGCGCCGCCTGTATGGACGGGTGCAGCTCAATCGGATGGAAATGAACATCCTGCGCGGTATCCTGACTGAAACCCAGAAAGCCATCGGCGCGCCTGCGGCCGGTGAGCGGAGACGTTGAACATGTTCAAGCGCATGAAGGAAGACATCGCTGGTGTATTTGACCGCGACCCGGCAGCACGCAACACCTTTGAGGTGCTGACCTGCTATCCCGGGCTGCATGCGGTCTGGCTGCACCGGATTGCGCATGCCTTGTGGACCCGTAATGCCCGGTTGCTGGCCCGAATGGTGTCGCATTTCGCTCGCTGGCTGACCGGCGTCGAGATTCATCCGGGCGCCCGGCTCGGGCGGCGCTTCTTCATCGACCACGGCATGGGTGTGGTGATTGGCGAGACTGCCGAGATCGGTGATGACGTCACCCTGTACCAGGGTGTAACCCTGGGCGGAACCAGCTGGAACAAGGGTAAGCGTCATCCGACGCTGGAAGATGGTGTGGTGGTGGGTGCCGGGGCCAAGGTGCTGGGGCCTTTTACCGTGGGCAAAGGTGCCAAGATTGGCTCCAATGCGGTGGTGACCAAGGCGGTGCCGGCTGGTGCCACGGCAGTGGGGATTCCTGGGCGGATCATCCTCAAGGAACCGGACGAGCCGGTTGATGAGCAAAGCGCCCGGCGTCAGGCCATGGCCGAGAAGATCGGTTTCGATGCCTACGGGGTCAGTCGCGACATGCCCGACCCGGTGGCCAAGGCAATTGGTCAGTTGCTCGATCACCTGCATGCGGTCGATGGCCGGCTGGAGGGGATGTGCAAGGCGCTCAGCGACCTGGGTAGCGATTATTGTGGCAAGGATCTGCCGACCCTGGATGACCATGACTTTGAGCCGCTCAAGGACGATCAGCCCGAGACTGTGCCGCCGTTGGCCGAGGACGCTGCGTCGTCCGAACGGCAGGGGTGAGTCATGATGATGCCGATTTATCTGGATTACGCCGCGACTACCCCGGTGGACCCGAGGGTGGCCGAGAAAATGATGGCTTGCCTGACTCTGGACGGCAACTTCGCCAATCCGGCCTCACGCTCGCACATCTATGGCTGGAGAGCCGAGGAAGCGGTCGAGTTGGCTCGTCGACAGGTCGCCGATCTGGTCGGTGCTGATCCGCGCGAAATCGTCTGGACTTCTGGTGCTACCGAGTCGGACAACCTGGCGATCAAGGGCGTGGCCCATGCGCTGGCCGAGCGCGGCCGGCATATCGTGACCTCGGCAATCGAGCACAAGGCGGTGCTCGACAGTTGTCGTCAGCTTGAGCGCGAAGGCTTCGAGGTGACCTATCTGAGCCCTGGTAGCGAGGGCGTCATCGAGCCGCAGCAATTGGTTGCGGCGCTGCGTGATGACACCATTCTGGTTTCGCTGATGCACGTCAACAACGAGATCGGCACAATCAACGACATTGCGGCGCTGGGAGTGGTGGCCCATGAGCATGGGGTGCTGTTTCATGTCGATGCCGCGCAGTCCACCGGCAAGCTGCCGATTGATCTCAAGCGTCTGCCGGTTGACCTGATGTCGTTCAGCGCCCACAAAACCTATGGCCCCAAGGGCGTTGGAGCTCTGTTTGTTCGGCGTGGCTTGCCGCTACGGCTGGAGGCACAGATTCATGGCGGCGGTCATGAGCGGGGGATGCGCTCGGGTACCTTGCCGACCCATCAGCTCGTCGGTATGGGCGAGGCGTTTGCCCTGGCTGGCCAGTTGATGGGTGAAGAGTGCGCACGTATCAGTGCTTTGCGTGACCGGCTGCTGGCGGGGCTGGCCGGGCTGGATGGCGTCAGTCTCAATGGTAGTGCCGAGCGCCGGGTGCCGCACAATCTCAATCTGGGTTTTGCTGGCGTGGATGGCGAGTTGCTGCTGCTGGCGCTCAAGGATCTGGCGCTGTCGACCGGCTCGGCCTGCACCTCGGCTTCGGTTGAGCCGTCCTACGTGCTGCGTGGTATCGGGGTTTCAGACCAGTTGGCGCACAGCTCGCTGCGCCTTTCGCTGGGGCGCTTTACCAGCGAGCAGGAGGTTGATCGCGCAGCAGAGATGCTGTGTGAGGTGGTCACGCGTTTGCGTGCCGGCCGTTGAGGGCGTCACGCTAGCCGGCAGCCCTGCATTGGGGCACTGCTGGAGGTGGAAATACCTGTATGCAAATCGCCGCGAGGCTCCGCTCGACGGCGGTTACGCTTTTGCAGTCAACCTGCGTATAATCCGCAGGTTAACAAGTTTACTTAACCCCCTTTGATCAAAAATCTGTCTGGAGTTTCCCATGGCTGTTGAACGCACCCTGTCCATTATCAAGCCCGATGCCGTTGCCAAGAACGTAATCGGTCAGATCGTCAGCCGCTTCGAGCAGGCCGGTCTGCGTGTCGTGGCTGCCAAGATGGTGCAGCTGTCCCAGTCCGACGCTGAAGGCTTCTACGCCGAGCACAAAGAGCGTCCGTTCTTCAAGGATCTGGTTGGCTTCATGACTTCCGGTCCGGTTGTTGTTCAGGTGCTGGAAGGTGAAGGCGCTGTACTGAAGAACCGCGAGCTGATGGGTGCCACCAACCCGAAAGAAGCTGCCGCCGGTACCATTCGTGCCGACTTCGCCGAGTCGATCGACGCCAACGCCGTACACGGTTCGGACTCGACCACTTCGGCTGCCCGTGAAGTGGCGTACTTCTTCGCCGAAACCGAGCTGTGCCCGCGTACCCGCTGAGCATAGCCCTCGATACTGATCAAGTGATGTGACCGCCATGACCGACGCAACCGGCAAAATCAATCTGCTGGGCCTGACCCAGCCGAAACTGGAGGCCTTCTTCGAGGAACTCGGAGAGAAACGCTTTCGCGCCGGCCAGGTGATGAAGTGGATCCATCACTTCGGTGTCGATGATTTCGACGAGATGACCAATCTCGGCAAGGCCTTGCGTGAAAAGCTCAAGGCCCGCGCCGAGATTCGCGGCCCGGAAGTGGTCAGTGAGGACATCTCCAAGGATGGCACGCGCAAGTGGGTTGTGCGCGTGGCCTCCGGTAGCTGCGTGGAGACCGTGTATATCCCGCAGAACGGCCGTGGCACCCTGTGTGTGTCGTCGCAGGCCGGCTGCGCCCTGGATTGCAGCTTCTGCTCCACCGGCAAGCAAGGATTCAACAGCGATCTGACCGTGGCCGAGATCATTGGCCAGGTGTGGATCGCCAACAAGTCGTTCGGTACCGTGCCGGCCAAGATCGACCGGGCCGTCACCAACGTGGTGATGATGGGCATGGGCGAACCGTTGCTCAACTACGACAACGTCGTCGATGCCATGCGCATGATGATGGATGACCTGGGCTATGGGATTTCCAAGCGCAAGGTCACGCTGTCGACCTCCGGTGTTGTGCCGATGATCAACAAGCTGGCTGAAGACATCGATGTCTCTCTGGCGCTGTCACTGCATGCGCCGAACAACGCGCTGCGTGACAAGCTGGTGCCGCTGAACAAGAAATATCCGCTGGAAGTACTGTTGCCAGCCTGTCAGAGCTATATCTCGCGACTGGGCGAGAAGCGGGTGCTGACCATCGAGTACACCCTGCTCAAGGATGTCAACGATCAGCCCGAACATGCCGAGCAGGTGATCGCCTTGCTGCGCGATATCCCCTGCAAGGTCAACCTGATCCCGTTCAACCCCTTCCCGTATTCGGGCTATGAGCGGCCGAGCAACAATGCCATCCGGCGCTTTCAGGACATGCTCCACAAGGCGGGTTTCAACGTGACCGTACGTACCACGCGTGGCGACGACATTGACGCCGCCTGTGGACAACTGGTTGGCCAGGTAATGGATCGGACTCGGCGCAGCGAGCGCTACATCGCGGTGCGTCAACTGGCTTCAGATGCCAGTGCTGAGCCCGGGCCAGTCAATCCCAACCGTTAATCCACCAACGAGGAAGGATGTTGATGAAGACGTTGAAGATCGCAGGAGCCGTTATGCTGTTGGCGCTGGGTGGCTGTATGACCACCATGGACCAGCCACGCCGTGCAGTGGACTCCGAGGCTGCCCTTGACGCCTACATTCAGCTTGGCTTGGGTTATTTGCAGGAAGGCGAGACCGAGCGGGCCAAAGCGCCGCTCAGTGAAGCCCTGAAGATCGACCCGCGTTCATCCTCGGCCAATATCGCCCTGGCGCTGGTGTTTCAGCAGGAAGGCGAGTACGACAGCGCAGAAAAGCATTTTCGCGCGGCGCTGGCCAGTGAACCGGACAATCCCCGAGTGCTGAACAATTTCGGGGCTTTTTTGCTTGAGCGTGAGCGCTATGACGAGTCGCTGCAGTACCTGCAGAGGGCTGCCGAGAACCGTCTTTACGGTGAGCGCTCGCGAGTATTCGAAAATCTCGGCCTCGCCTACCAGCGCAAGGGTAACCGCGAGGCCGCCAAACAACACTTCGAGCGTTCGCTGCGCCTCAACAGCCGCCAGCCTATGGCGTTGCTGGAACTAGCACGGCTGGAGTTCGAAGACCAAAATTATGTGCCCGCCTGGGATCACTATCGCCGCTTCGCCCAGTTGTCCGGTCAGGATGCATCGAGCCTGTGGCTCGGCATCCAGCTGGCGCGTCGGTTCGAGGATCATAGCCGGGCCGCCAGTTATGCCCTGCAGTTGCGTCGCTTCTATCCGGCCAGCCCGGAGGCACAGGCGCTGCAGGCTTCGGAGACGCGATGAGTGTAGAGCACCTCCCTGACGAAGAGCCCCAGGCGCCTGCCAGCACGATCAACCCGGGCGAGATTCTGCGTGCCGAGCGTGAGGCCCAGAACCTGAGCATTGCCCAGGTGGCTGAGGGGCTGCGGTTGTCCCGGCGCATGGTTGAGTATCTGGAAGCAGGTGAGTTCGATCGGCTGCCAGGTGACACCTTCTCTCGCGGTTATGTACGGGCCTATGCCCGCTTGTTACTGCTCGATCCAGCCCGCCTGGTAGAGGAATTTGATCGCTTCCGTGGGATCAAGACGCGCGAGCGTCAGGTCAGCGGCATCGGTCGGGTCCAGCATCCGCCCAGAGCGGCACGGCAGTTGATGCGCTGGAGCAGTTTTGTGATTGTGCTGGTGCTATTGGTGCTGGCATTGCTGTGGTGGCAGGAGAAGCGCAATCTGGCGCCGCCGGCACCGGTCAGTGAGTTGCCTGAACGTCTGATTGATGAGGTCCAGGTTGACGCCATGACTCTGCCTGACACGGTCAGTCCGGTGCGCAGCACGGCCATCGACCTGCTGGCGCGCGATGCGGCTGGGCAAACCGGGTCCGCTGATGCTGACGCAGAGGGTTTGGTAACTGAGTCTGCCCCTGATGCAGAGCCTGCGGCCGATGCGCCCGCACAGGCTGAACCCGTGGCGGCTGCGAATGGATTGCGGATGCGTTTTCGCGATAGTTGCTGGTTGCAGGTCAGTGCCCCTGGCGGTCAAGTGCTGCACAGTGCACTGATGCAGGCCGGGCAGTCACTGGAGCTGGCCCACAGCGGACCGCTGGATCTGGTGATCGGTGCCGTCGGTGCTGTTGAGTCGATCGAGTTTCAGGGCCAGCCGGTCGATTTGTCGGCCACCAGTCAGTCGGGCGTGGCTCGCCTGCGGCTTGGCCAGTAAGAGGTTTCTTATGCACCACGAATCCCCCATCAAGCGCCGGGTATCCCGGCAGATCCGCGTCGGCTCGGTGCTGGTCGGTGGTGATGCGCCAATTTCGGTGCAGAGCATGACCAATACCGAAACCTGCGATGTGGCGGCAACGGTCGACCAGATCCAGCGCTTGGAAGCGGTGGGCGCCGATATTGTCCGGGTCTCGGTACCAAGCATGGAAGCCGCCGAAGCGTTCGGCCGCATTCGTCAGCAGGTCAATGTACCACTGGTGGCCGATATCCATTTCGACTACAAAATTGCCCTCAAGGTGGCGGAGCTGGGTGTTGACTGCCTGCGCATCAATCCCGGCAATATCGGTCGTGAGGACCGGGTGCGGGCGGTGGTCGATGCTGCGCGTCACCATGGCATTCCGATTCGCATTGGGGTTAACGCCGGTTCGCTGGAAAAGGACCTGCAGAAAAAATACGGCGAGCCGACGCCCGAGGCGCTGGTTGAGTCGGCGCTGCGGCATGTCGACCACCTCGACAAACTGGATTTCCAGGACTTCAAGGTCAGCGTCAAGGCCTCAGACGTGTTCATGGCAGTTGGCGCCTACCGGCTGTTGGCCAGCCAGATTGAGCAGCCTCTGCACCTCGGGATCACCGAAGCCGGTGGTTTGCGCAGCGGTACAGTGAAATCATCAGTTGGGCTTGGCATGTTGCTGGCAGAGGGTATTGGCGACACCATTCGCATTTCCCTGGCCGCTGATCCGGTCGAGGAGATCCGTGTCGGTTTTGACATTCTCAAGTCGCTGCGGCTGCGCTCGCGCGGGATCAACTTCATCGCCTGCCCGAGTTGTTCGCGGCAGAACTTCGATGTGGTCAAGACCATGAATGAGCTGGAGTCGCGCCTGGAAGATGTGCTGGTACCGCTCGATGTGGCGGTGATCGGCTGCGTGGTCAACGGTCCGGGCGAAGCCAAGGAGGTCGATATCGGCCTGACCGGCGGCAGCCCAAACAACCTGATTTATCGCGATGGCAGTCCCGATGGCAAGGTCGACAACGCCAATCTGGTCGATACCCTGGAAAAGATGATCCGCGACAAGGTCGCAGAAAAGCAGGCGCTGGACGCCAAAACCATCGCCCGTGGCTGAGTGAAGGAAACAAGCATTGAAAACCCTGCAAGCCGTGCGCGGCATGAACGACATCCTGCCGGCCGACAGCGCCTTGTGGCAGTATCTGGAATCTTCTGTGGCCAAGCTGCTGGGTGGCTATGGTTACCAGCAGATCCGCTTGCCGATCGTCGAGTCGACCGAGTTGTTCAAACGCTCGATTGGTGAAGTAACCGATATTGTCGAGAAGGAGATGTACACCTTTGCTGATCGCAATGGTGACTCCCTGACGCTACGCCCCGAAGGGACTGCAGGCTGTGTGCGGGCCATGCTCGAGCACGGCCTGCTCGGCGGTGGACTCAGCCACAAGGTCTGGTACACCGGGCCGATGTTCCGCCATGAGCGCCCGCAGAAAGGCCGTTACCGGCAGTTCCACCAGATTGGGGTGGAAACCTTCAACCTGACCGGTCCGGATGTCGATGCCGAGCTGATCATCCTGTGCTGGCGTTTGTGGCAGCAACTGGGGCTGCGCGAAGCGGTGACCCTGGAACTGAACAGCCTGGGTACCAGCGAGGACCGGGCGCGCTACCGGGCCGATCTGGTGGCCTATCTGCGCGAGCGCTTCGATCAGCTTGATGAAGACAGCCAGCGCCGGCTGGACAGCAATCCGCTGCGGATTCTCGACAGCAAGGTGGCTGCGACCCAGGCTCTGCTGGCCGATGCGCCAAAGCTGGCCGACTACCTCAACGAGCAGGCTCGTGAACATTTTGCCGGGCTCAAGGCTCTGCTGGATGCGGCTGGTGTCCCCTACGTGATCAACCCGCGATTGGTGCGTGGGCTGGATTACTACGGTCTGACCGTGTTCGAATGGACCACCGACCGGCTGGGTGCTCAGGGTACGGTCTGTGCCGGAGGTCGTTACGACGGGCTGGTCGAGCAGCTCGGCGGCAAGCCGGCTCCGGCGGTGGGTTTTGCCATGGGGGTTGAGCGGCTGCTGCTGTTGATCGAAACCCTGGACAAGGTACCGGCTGAACTGGCTCGTCAGGTCGATGTCTATCTGGTCACTTTGGGTGACCGGGCGGTACAGGCCGGTTTCGGTCTGGCTGAACAGTTGCGCGATGCCTTGCCTGATTTGCGTCTGGTGGTGCATTGTGGCGGCGGCAGTTTCAAGAGTCAGTTCAAAAAAGCCGACAAGTCCGGTGCGCTCTATGCGCTGATTCTGGGGGAGAACGAAGCGGCTAGCCAGCAGGTCGGGCTTAAACCGCTGCGTAGCGACGCCGAGCAGGAGTTGCTGGACTGGCAGGCACTGCCGGCACGGCTGGATGAATTACTGTAAACGGGCCAACGGTCGATTGACCCGCGAAGGAGTGAAGCGTGACCTATCAAACAGAAGAAGAACAGGTAGAAAAGCTCAAGGAGCTGTGGAACAGGCATGGCATGCCCCTGCTGACCGGGGTAGTGCTGGCTTTGGCCGGGGTGTTCGGCTGGAATGGCTGGAACAACTACCAGTCAGCCCAGTCGGCCAATGCCTCGGCGCTTTATCAGTCCATGCTCGAAGCCGTGCTGGGTGATGAGTCCACCCAGGCCCGGACCCGGGCGGCCGAGTTGGCCGAGCAGCTGCGCAACGACTACCCGAAAACCCGTTATGCCCAGTTCGCCGCGCTGATGCAGGCGCGCCTGGCGGTTGAGGCTGACGATTTTGCCGGGGCCGAAACCCTGCTGCGCGAAGTGACTGAGCGGCGCGGCGATGAAACTTTGCAGGAAATTGCCCGCCAGCGTCTGGCTCGAGTTCTGGCTCAGCAGGAACGGGCTGAGGAAGGCTTGGCGTTGTTTAATGGTGCGGTCAGTGGCGAGCTGCTGGCTGGACGTGAAGAGGTTCGTGGCGATCTGCTGCTAACCCTGGGGCGTCAGGCCGAGGCGCGCAGTGCCTACCAGGCCGCGCTTGAAGCGCTGGAAGATCCGCGCGCGCGTCCGCAACTGCAACTCAAGCTCGATGATCTGGCGGAGGAAGCCTAGTGAAACTGATGTCCCGGTATCTGGCTGTTGGTCTGTCGGCTCTGGTTCTGGCCGGGTGCGGTAGCTCCAGCAAGAAGGAATTGCCGCCTGCGCCGTTGGAAAAATTTACCGCCGAGGTCAGCCTTGAGCGTAGCTGGAAGCGCAACATTGGCGTTGGCCAGGGCAAGCTGTACAACACCCTGACTCCCGCGTTGGATGGTCTGGCTTTGTATGCTGCCGATGCTCGTGGCCGGGTTGTGGCCATGGATCGTGATACCGGGTCGGTAAGCTGGCAGGTGCGGCTCAAGGAGCCGCTGTCTGGGGCTGTTGGAGCCGGCGGTGGTCGGGTCATGGTCGGGACACTGGATGGTCAGGTGGTCACCCTGGACGAAAACGACGGCAGCGAGCTGTGGCGCGCCCAGGTTTCCAGTGAAGTGCTGGCTCCGCCGCAAACCAATGGCGACGTGGTGGTAGTCCAGACCCAGGACGACAAACTGGTTGCGCTGGATATTTCCAGTGGCGAGCAGCGCTGGATCTACGAAGCCAGCCTGCCGGTGTTGACCGTGCGCGGCACCAGCACTCCGGTCGTTAGCCTGCGCCAGGTCTACGCTGGATTGGCCAGTGGCCGGGTAGTATCGTTGGCAGCCGATAGCGGCATTCCGCTGTGGGAAGAGCGCATTGCTCAGCCCCAGGGCCGTTCGGAACTGGAGCGGATGGTCGATATCGATGGAGATCTGCTGCTGTCTGGTCAGAACCTTTACGTGGCCAGCTTCCAGGGTAACCTGGCGGCGCTGGATGCTGAGTCCGGCAACATGCGCTGGCAGCGTCCGGTGTCCAGCTATGCTGGCCCGGCGGCCGGATTTGGCAGTGTGTATGTGAGTCACGCCAATGGCGTGGTTGAGGCGGTTGACCAGAGTCGTGGCAGCTCGCTCTGGCGCAACGAGAGCCTGATGCGTCGTCAACTGACAGCTCCGGTAGCGTTCAGCAGCTATGTTGCTGTGGCTGACTTCGAAGGCTACGTGCACTTGCTGGCCCAGACCGATGGCCGCCTGGTCGGTCGCATCCGGGTTGATCGCAAGGGCGTGCGGGTAGCGCCGATTGCGTTGGGCGATACCCTGTATGTCTTTGGCAACAGTGGTGATCTGGCTGCGCTGAAACTGAAATAGCCGAAAAGCGGTTATACTTCTCCGGCCGCTGCGTTTGTGCGCAGCGGCCGTTTTATTTGTCAGCGCCCACTGCGCACGGAGTAAACATGGTTCCTGTCATTGCCCTGGTCGGGCGTCCGAATGTCGGTAAATCGACCCTGTTCAATCGTCTGACCAAGAGTCGCGATGCCCTGGTGGCGGATTTCGCCGGGTTGACCCGTGACCGCAAGTACGGCGAGGCCAGTTGGCAGGGCAAGTCCTATATCGTGGTCGATACCGGCGGTATCAGCGGTGACGAGCAGGGGATTGATCAGGTCATGGCTGGTCAATCGCTGCAGGCCATCGAAGAGGCCGACGCGGTGCTGTTCATGGTCGATGCCCGGGCCGGGCGCACCGCCGCCGACGAGATGATCGCCGAGCACCTGCGCAAGCGTGACAAGCATACCTTCCTGATCGCCAACAAAATTGACGGTGCCGATCAGGATGCGATCCTCGGTGAGTTCGCCGCTCTTGGTCTGGGCCAGCCGATCCCGATTGCCGCAGCCCATGGGCGCAATATCAACCCGATGCTCGAAGCGGTGCTGTCCGATGGTGCGGCAGACGAGGAGCTGGAACTGGATGCCGATGGTCAGCCACTGCCGCGTGAGCGCAAGGTGGTCGAGCCGATCGGGACCAAGATCGCGGTGATTGGCCGACCCAATGTCGGCAAGTCAACCCTGGTCAATCGCATGCTCGGTGAGGATCGGGTGGTGGTGTTCGATCAGGCCGGAACCACCCGCGACAGCATTTATATCCCCTATCACCGCCATGACAAGCCCTACACCCTGATCGATACCGCCGGGGTACGCAAGCGTGGCAAGATTTTCGAGGCGATCGAGAAGTTCTCGGTGGTCAAGACACTGCAGGCGATTCAGGACGCCAACGTGGTGATCTTCGTGGTCGATGCCCGTGAAGGGATCGTCGAGCATGACCTCAATCTGCTGGGCTTTGTGCTGGATGCCGGGCGGGCGCTGGTGATCGCGGTCAACAAGTGGGACGGCTTGGCCGAGGAGCAGAAGGATTACGTCAAGACTGAGCTGCAACGCCGCCTGATCTTTGCCCAGTTTGCCGACATTCACTTCATTTCCGCCCTGCACGGCAGTGGTGTGGGGCTGCTCTACAAATCGGTCGACCAGGCCTACGCCAGCGCCATGACCAAGATTCCGACCCGGCGCATGACCGAGATTCTCGAAGATGCCGTCACCGAGCACCAGCCGCCGATGGTCAACGGGCGGCGGATCAAGCTGCGTTACGCTCACCTGGGTGGTTCCAACCCGCCGATTATCGTAATCCACGGTAACCAGGTCGACAGCGTGCCGCGCTCCTATACCCGTTACCTGGAGAACACCTACCGCAAGGTGTTGAAGATGGTCGGTACGCCGCTACGGGTCGAGTACAAGAGCAGCGACAACCCTTACGCTGAGCGCAAGAACACCCTGACCGAGCGCCAGGTCAACAAGAAGCGCCGGTTGATGAGTCACCATAAGAAGGCCAAGAAAAAGAGCAAGGACAAGCGCTGACCGAATGCAGGCCGCTCCTGGCTTGTCAGGAGCGGCCTATTGGTTTCTAGGCCGCCTGTTCCTCGGCGCTGCGCAGGGCCCGGTTGAGGGCGCTGAGCAGGGCGCGGAAGCTGGCCGTAGTCAGATTCTCGTCGATACCTATCCCGTGCAGCGGACGCTGGCCGTCCAGCCGCAACTCGATATAAGCCGCCGCCTTGGCGTTGGTGCCCGAGCCAATTGCGTGCTCATGATAGTCCATCACCTCAACCTGAACGGGCAGGGCGGCCACCAGCGCCTCCAGCGGACCCTTGCCGATGCCGCGCCAGTGCAGGGTTTCACCTTGACTGAGTACTTCGATATCTACCGCCGAAGTACCGTTCTCTTCCTGCAGACGGTGACGAATCAGCGCATAGGGCGTGGTTGCCTGCAGATATTCACGGTCGAGCAGTTCGTGAATCTGTAACGCAGTCATCTCCAGGCCCAGTCGGTCGGTTTCACCCTGAACCACCTGGCTGAACTCGATCTGCAGCCGGCGCGGCAGGTTGATCCCGTATTCCTGCTCAAGCAGGTAGGTGATGCCACCCTTGCCGGACTGGCTGTTGACCCGGATCACCGCCTCGTAGCTGCGGCCGATATCGGCCGGATCGATAGGCAGGTAGGGAACTTCCCAGATGCCGTTCGGATCCTGCTGGACGAAACCCTTGCGGATCGCATCCTGGTGCGACCCGGAAAAGGCGGTGTGGACCAGGTCGCCGACATAGGGGTGACGCGGATGTACCGGCAACTGGTTGCACTCTTCAACCACCTTGCGCACCGCGTCGATGTCGGAGAAGTCCAACCCCGGGTGCAGGCCCTGGGTGTACATGTTCAGCGCCAGAGTTACCAGATCGACATTACCGGTGCGCTCGCCATTGCCGAACAGGCAGCCTTCGACCCGGTCGGCGCCGGCCAGCAGGCCCAGTTCGGTGGCGGCTACACCGGTGCCACGGTCGTTGTGGGTGTGCAGGCTGATCAACACGCTGTCGCGGCGGCTGATATGGCGGCAAAACCACTCGATCTGGTCGGCGTAAATGTTCGGGGTAGCAACTTCCACGGTGGCCGGCAGGTTGAGGATCACCTTGTGCTCAGGCGTCGGTTGCCAGACATCCAGCACGGCGTCACAGACCTCAACGGCAAATTCCAGTTCGGTGGAGGTAAAAATTTCCGGCGAGTACTGGAAGGTCCACTCGGTCTCGGGCTGCTGCGCCGCCAGCTCGCGGATGCGCTTGGCAGCATTTGCCGCAATGGCGACCACGCCAGCCTTGTCCTGATTGAAGACGATGCGCCGGAAGCTCGGTGCGGTGGCGTTGTAGACATGCACAATTGCGCGTTTGGCGCCGCGCAGTGACTCAAAGGTACGGGTAATCAGGTCGTCGCGGGCCTGGGTCAGAACCTGGATGGTTACATCGTCAGGAATATGACCATCTTCAATCAGGGTGCGGACGAAGTCGAAGTCGGTTTGAGAGGCTGACGGAAAGGCCACTTCGATCTGCTTGAGCCCAATCTTGACCAGCGTCTGAAAGAACCGCAGTTTTTTGGCCGGGTCCATCGGTTCGATCAGCGACTGGTTGCCGTCGCGCAGATCGGAACTGCACCAGACAGGCACTTCGGTGATGGTCTTCGACGGCCAGGTACGGTCGGGGATATCGACCGGCTGGAACGCACGGTATTTGCTGGACGGGTCTGTGAGCATGCTCATGGCCGGGCTTCCTGAAAAAAAGAGCGCCTTGTGGGCGCGACTGAAACGGGTGTATTTGAGGTTTTGTTGCAGTAGAAGGTAATTCTGCTGAGGTTTGATTTCAACAGAGTTTTTAAAAATGGTGATTTGTAGCGCTTTTATGGCTGTGAGTGAATTTTATTGCTTTTGAGGCCGGGTTTGCGCATCAGGCTTGCGCAGCCCGGTGGGCTCAAGGCATGAAGGCGCCAATGAAAATCGCCGGATCGACCCGGACGTTGTTCAGGCTGACATTCCAGTGCAGGTGTGGCCCGGTGGCGCGCCCGGTGGCGCCGACCTTGCCGATATGCCCGCCACGAGGCAGCTCGTCGCCGACCTTGACGTCGATCGCTGACAGGTGACAGAACATGCTGATCAGCCCCTGACCGTGATCGACGAACACTGTCTTGCCATTGAAAAAGTAATCGCCGACCAGAATAACCGTACCCGCTGCCGGGGCCTTGATCGGGGTGCCGGCCGGGACCGCAAAATCAAGCCCGGAATGCGGGTTGCGCTCCTCGCCATTGAAGAATCGGCGCACGCCGAACGGGCTCGACAGGCGACCGTCTACCGGCCGATCGAACAGCAGGTTGCTGGGTTGGCGCGGGCTGAAGTTCTGGTAACCCTGAATTTGCTCGTCGAGTTCGCGCTGAATGCGCCGTTGGTGGGCCGGGTCAGGAGTAACGTGCTGCTGATTGCGCAGGGTGATGTGCTGAGCCGGGTAATGACGATCATTAACCTGGAAGTTCAGGCGCTGGCCGTCGCCCAGTTCAATCTGTTGCTGGCCGGGTTGCACCGACAGCGGGATGCCGACGATGGCGATCCAGCGCTTGCCGTCCTCGCGAATCACCAGTGCCGGGTGGTCCTGATAGCGCACGCGCGGCGCCTGGGGTTGTTCTGGCAGGCCTATTACCGCCACGCCGCCGGGAACCGGCTTGTTCAGCAGGCGGGTAATAAATCCGCCTTCGGCCAGGGCCGGCAGGCTCAGGGAGCACAGCAAAATCAGGGCAAACAGGTGGCGCATGGGCGTCAGTCCAGCAGAGATAAGGTGTGCGGGGTGGGGGCTTCGACTCTGAGATCGAGCTGGCCATCGTGCAGGCGGGCTTTCAGGTGCTGGCCAGTCCGGGTCTGTGCGGCGCTGCGAATCGCCTGGCCCTGATCGTCGAGCAAAATACTGTAGCCGCGCCCCAGTGTGGCCAGCGGACTGACCAGGTGCAGAGTCTGGGCCAGGCTGCTGAAGCGCTGGCGGCGCTGTTGCAGGCTCTGCTGGATGGCGCGTGGCAGGCGTTGGCGCAGGTGTTCCAGTTGCTGGCTCAGCAGCCCCAACTGGCGGCCGGGGTGTTGCAGTTGCAGGCGCGCGCCCAAGCGTTCCAGACGCTGCTGCTGATGGGTCAGAAATTGCTGGTGGGCGCGCCGCAGGCGCAGTTCCAGGTCATCCAGGCGCTGGGCCTGCTGTGCCAGACGCTCGCCGGGGTGGCGCAGGCGCCGGCGCAGGCTATCGAGTCGCAAATGATCGCGGGTGAGACGTTCGTGCAGGCGCTGCTGCAACTGACGTTGATATAGCTGAAACTGGCGCAACATGGCCTGGCCGTCGGGGCTCAGCAATTCGGCGGCGGCTGACGGGGTGGGCGCACGGACATCGGCGACAAAGTCGCTGATGGAAAAATCGGTCTCGTGGCCGACGGCGCTGACCGTTGGCGTCTGGCAGGCGGCCAGTGCCCGGGCGACGATTTCCTCATTGAACGGCCACAGGTCTTCCAGCGAGCCGCCGCCGCGGGCCACGATCAGCGCGTCGAAGCCGGCACGCTCGGCGCGCTCAATGGCGCGGACGATCTGCGGTGCGGCTTCACGGCCCTGAACGGCGGTGGGAACGATCACCAGTTCGATATAGGGCGCCCGACGGCCGAATACGCTGATGATGTCGCGAATCGCCGCGCCGCTGGGGGAGGTGATCACTCCGATCCGGCGCGGGTGGCTGGGGAGCGGGCGCTTGCGTTCCGCGGCGAACAACCCCTCAGCCTGAAGCTGGGCCTTGAGCGCCTCGAAGGCCTGGCGCAGAGCGCCGTCGCCGGCTGGTTCCAGACTATCGAGAATCAGTTGATAGTCACCGCGGCCCTCATACAGGCTCACCCGGCCGCGGGCACGGACCTGCAGGCCGTCGCGCAGATCCAGGCGGATGCGCTGGGCATGCTGGCGGAACAGTGCGCAGCGGACCTGGGCTTTGGCGTCCTTGAGGGTGAAATACAGGTGGCCCGACGAAGGGCGGGCCAGGTTCGACAGCTCGCCCTCGACCCAAATCTGCGGGAATACCTCTTCCAGCAGGCTGCGGGCCCTGGCGTTGAGTTGGCTGACGGTGAGTACTTCGCGCTCGCGGCTGAGGCGCTGAAAAAGCTGGTCATCATTCATGCCGCTATCTTAGGGGCTGTTGCCTTGCGCTCACAACCGCCGCAAGGGGGCAAAAATCTCTGTGATCATGACTGACGAATGCGATTGAGTGGTGGCGCTGCGATAGGTATAATGGCGCGCTTCCATTTTTCCCGCTCGGGAGCCCTGCTATGCTGCGTATTAGCCAAGAAGCCCTTACCTTCGATGATGTTCTGTTGGTGCCCGGATATTCCGAAGTACTGCCCAAGGATGTCAGTCTCAAGACCCGGCTCACCCGGCAGATCGATCTGAATATCCCGCTGTTGTCCGCTGCCATGGACACCGTGACTGAAGCGCGTCTGGCCATTGCCATGGCCCAGGAAGGCGGCATGGGGATCATTCACAAGAACATGACCATCGAGCAGCAGGCGGCCGAAGTGCGCAAGGTCAAACGCTACGAGTCCGGTGTGGTTCGTGACCCGATCACTATCGACGCTGATGCCAGCGTTGGTCAACTGTTCGATCTGACCCGTCAGAACAACATTTCCGGTGTGCCGGTCATGTACAACGACAATCTGGTCGGGATCGTCACCTCGCGCGACGTGCGCTTTGAAACCAACATGGATGCCCGGGTGCGCGACATCATGACTCCCAAGGAGCGCCTGGTGACGGTCAAGGAAGGTGCCGAACTGCAGGAAGTGCGCAAGCTGCTGCACAAGCACCGGATTGAGCGGGTCCTGATTGTCGATGACAACTTCCGCCTGCGCGGCATGATGACCGTCAATGACATTGAAAAAGCCCGTGCCTATCCGTTGGCCAGCAAGGACGACCAGGGGCGTCTGCGCGTAGGTGCAGCAGTCGGTACCGGTTCCGACACCCCTGAGCGGGTTGCCGCGCTGGCGGCTGCCGGCGTCGACGTGATCATCGTCGATACTGCCCATGGCCATTCCCGGGGTGTGATCGACCGGGTGCGCTGGGTTAAAGACAACTTCCCCCAGATTCAGGTGATCGGCGGCAACATTGCCACCGGCGCTGCTGCCCGTGCGCTGGCCGAGGCCGGGGCTGACGCGGTCAAGGTGGGCATTGGCCCCGGTTCGATCTGTACCACCCGTATCGTTGCGGGTGTCGGTGTGCCGCAGATTTCAGCCATTGCCGATGTTGCTGCAGCGCTCAAGGATACAGACGTACCGCTGATTGCCGATGGCGGTATCCGTTTCTCTGGCGATCTGTCCAAGGCCATTGCCGCCGGGGCTTCGGCGGTGATGATGGGCTCTATGTTCGCCGGTACCGAAGAGGCACCGGGCGAGGTCGAGCTGTTCCAGGGCCGTTCCTACAAGGCCTACCGCGGCATGGGTTCTCTGGGGGCGATGGCTAACGCCGGTGGCGGCTCGGCAGATCGTTACTTCCAGGACTCCAGCGCGGGTGCCGAAAAACTGGTGCCTGAGGGCATCGAAGGCCGGGTACCCTACAAGGGGCCGCTGGCGGCGATCATCCATCAGTTGATGGGCGGCCTGCGCGCGTCGATGGGCTATACCGGCTGTGCCACCGTTGAAGAAATGCGTACCAAGCCGGAGTTCGTGCGTATTACCGGCGCCGGCATGAGTGAGTCGCACGTGCATGACGTGCAGATCACCAAGGAAGCACCGAATTACCGGGTCGGTTGAATACCGTCCAACCAAGGCGCTGGAAGCTGGACGCTGGAGACTGGACGCAACTGCTCCGGTTATCCACTTCCAGCTTCTGGTTTTCAGCTTCAAGCTCTTTCCGAAGGAAAGCCCATGTCCCAGCATGACATTCACGCCCACCGTATCCTGATTCTGGACTTCGGTTCGCAGTACACCCAACTGATTGCCCGCCGGGTGCGGGAAATTGGCGTCTATTGCGAAATCCATCCCTGGGATATGGACGAGGCGGCGATTCGTGAGTTCGCCCCGCGTGGCATCATCCTGGCTGGTGGTCCCGAGTCGGTAACCCTGGATGACACTCCACGTGCACCGCAGGTAGTATTCGAACTGGGTCTGCCGGTGCTGGGCATCTGCTATGGCATGCAGACCATGGCCGAGCAGTTGGGTGGCAAGGTTGAGGGCTCCGAGGAGCGCGAGTTCGGCTATGCGCGGGTCGATATCGTTGGCAAGAGCCCGTTCCTGTCGGGTATCGAAGATCACATCGACGATGATGGCGTGCTGTCGCTGGACGTGTGGATGAGTCACGGGGACAAGGTGGCCAATCTGCCTGAAGGCTTCCATATCCTGGCCAGTACCCCGAGCTGCCCGATTGCCGCGATGGGCGACGAAAGCCGGCATTTCTATGGCGTGCAGTTCCACCCCGAGGTGACCCACACCAAGCAGGGCCTGCGTATCCTGTCGCGTTTCATCCTTGAACTGTGTGGCTGTGAAGCGCTGTGGACACCGTCGAATATCGTTGAGGATGCCATCGCCCAGGTGCGTGCCCAGGTTGGCGACGCCAAGGTGCTGCTTGGTCTGTCCGGCGGGGTCGACTCCTCCGTGGTAGCGGCCCTGCTGCACCGGGCCATTGGCGATCAGCTGACCTGCGTATTCGTTGACAACGGTCTGCTGCGTCTGCACGAAGGCGAACAGGTCATGGCCATGTTCGCCGAGAACATGGGCGTCAAGGTGATCCGCGCCAACGCTGAAGAAAAGTTCTTGTCACGCCTGCTCGGAGTCACCGACCCGGAAGACAAGCGCAAGATCATTGGCCGTACCTTCATCGAAGTGTTCGATGAGGAAGCCACCAAGCTGCAGGGCATCAAGTACCTGGCACAGGGCACCATCTACCCGGACGTGATCGAATCGGCCGGGGCCAAGACCGGCAAGGCTCATGTGATCAAGTCGCACCACAATGTCGGCGGGCTGCCCGAAGACATGCAGTTTGAGCTGGTTGAGCCGCTGCGTGAACTGTTTAAGGATGAAGTGCGCAAGATCGGCCTGGAGCTGGGCCTGCCCTACGATATGGTCTATCGCCACCCGTTCCCGGGCCCGGGCCTGGGCGTGCGGATCCTGGCTGAAGTGCGCAAGGAATACGCCGACATCCTGCGCCGCGCCGACTATATCTTCATTGAAGAACTGCGCAAGGCCGATCTGTACCACAAGACCAGCCAGGCCTTCGCCGTGTTCCTGCCGGTCAAGTCGGTTGGTGTGGTTGGTGACGGTCGCCGCTACGAATGGGTCATCGCCCTGCGCGCAGTGGAAACCATCGACTTCATGACCGCCCGCTGGGCGCACCTGCCCTACGAGTTCCTGGAAACCGTATCGAACCGGATCATCAATGAAATTGCCGGGGTCTCGCGGGTTACCTACGATATTTCCAGCAAGCCGCCGGCGACGATTGAGTGGGAGTGAGATTCATCCGCCCATGAACTAAACCACTGTGAGTGGAAGGTGCTATCCCGAGATAGGCTGTTTGCCGAAACAGTATCGCTGGGGCGCCTCCCACCGCTGAGGTAAAGAGTACCAGGCGCTGGGAGTTCTTCCACGCCGTTGACGGTTGGACCGGAACCAAAAGGCCGTCTACCCTTTCTACATGCTGGGCCTTCGCTGGCTCAACGGTATGTTCCATTTATCACGCACACTACTTAACTTGTCTTCAACCCTAGGACGGGGGCATGGCAACCATGCGGACGAGACAACGCTTGGGGCAAGGCCTCGCGGCGGCAATCGCAGCGACTTTCGTGCCGTCTGTCGGCGCTAGCGATTGGGACTGGATAGTAGAACCTTATATCTGGGCATCCCGGCTCAAGACCGATGTGCGCACGGACTCTCCCCCGATAGCCGGATCATCAGAAATTGCATTCAAGGATATCCTAGACAAGCTGGATGGCTCCCTTCAATTGCACTTGGAAGGCCGGGGCGATGGGCAGGGTGCGTTTGTCGACATCACCTATCTCAGGATCAAGGATACTCGCTCGGGTCGATTCGCCAGAACGAAAGCTGATCTGGAGACACGCCTGTTCGAGGCGGCCTGGGTGTGGACGCCAGCAGGTCGTCGTGATCGCGGCCTGGATGTGTTCGGGGGTGTCCGCTATCTGGATTCGGACCTGAAGCTGACGATCAGACCGAATAATCCGGCGTTCAACGGTCGGGTGCTGAACTTTGCTGACAGTTACCTGGATGTCATGTTGGGAGGCCGCTACACCTGGGTTCCGGCGGAGCGCTGGCGCCTGACGACCCGAGCCGATAGCTCTTTTGGCGAAACCGAAGGTTCCTGGAACGTCAGTGCGATGGTTCATTACCACACTGCCCATGGCGCGCTATTGCTTGGTTACCGTCACCTTGAGGTCAAGGTCAAGAATGATGATGCTCGAACCCGTTTGACCATGACCGGTCCTTATGTCGGCTATGCCTTTCTCTTTTGAAATTATCGAGGCGTCCGCCGATAGCACAATCCTCCGGCTTCACAATGAAGTGACTGCCAATTATGGGCTGCGGTGTTGCAGGAGTTTCACCAAACGCAACTGAGAGCAAGGAGATGCGATGAAAACGCTTGGTGCAGTTTGCGCATGTCTGGTATGGCTGTTTGCAGCCCACGCTTATGCACAGGATTCCGGCCGTTCATCCGGCGCGATAGTCAGCGGGATAAGCGCTTTGCCGGATGAGCTGCGGGCAATTGCAAAGGAAGCTTACATCTACGGGTTTCCGATGGTGGATAGCTACCGGATTCAATATTCCTACTTCGTTGATCAGAGCAATCCCGAGTACAAAGGGGACTGGAATCAGCTGCACAACATAGCCCGTGTTTACACGCCAGCAGACAGGGCGATCCAGACGCCCAATTCCGACACACCGTACAGCTTTCTGGGTGCCGATCTGCGGGCTGAGCCGCTGGTAATCAGCGTGCCTGCTATCGACGCGTCACGCTACTATTCGCTGCAGTTTATCGATATGTATACCCACAACTTCGCTTATGTCGGCAGTCGGGCTACCGGCACCGAGGCAGGCAACTTCTTGCTCGCAGGGCCTGGTTGGCGCGGAGATGTGCCGGCAGGTATTTCGGCGGTGCTTTACTCGGAAACCGAATTTGCCTTTGTGCTTTATCGCACGCAACTGTTCGGGCCGGATGACCTTGAGAATGTGAAGGCGGTCCAGGCGCAGTATGGGGTCCAGCCATTGTCCAGTTTTCAGGGGACTGCGGCGCCTGCCTCAGTGCCTGATATCGATTTTCCTGAGCCGCTAACGGCTGAGGCCCAGAAGGTATCGCCGCAGTTCTTCACCATTCTCAATTTCCTTTTGCAGTTCGCGCCAACCCATGACAGTGAAGCTGCCTTGATGGAGCGTTTTGCAAAGGCAGGAATTGGTGCTGCGCAACCCTTTGCGCTGGCTGATTTGACCACCCAGCAGCTCAGTGCGATCGAAGCAGGTATAGCTGATGCCTGGCAGGCCTTTGCGGATTACAAGGCTGAAACGATAGATACCGGTAAGAAGATCAGTGCAGATGGGTTTGGCACTCGTGAGTTTCTCGATAATGATTACTTGATACGAATGTCGTCGGCGGTGCTGGGTATTTACGGTAACTCCAAGGAAGAGGCCAATTACCCTGCTTATTTCGTGGACTCGCAGGGCAATCCGTTTGACGGTGCCGCAGCTCGATACACATTGCGGTTTGAGCCGGGCTCGATGCCGCCGGTCAACGCCTTCTGGTCACTGACCATGTATGAACTGCCTTCCAGTCTACTGACTGAGAACCCAATCAACCGGTACCTGATCAACTCAACAATGGAGGCTGACCTGCGTCCAGGGCCAGATGGCAGTATCACGCTGTATATTCAGAACCAGCCACCGGGCGAGGACAAGCTGACCAACTGGCTGCCGGCACCCGCTGGTCCTTTCTTCATGATCATGCGCCAGTACTGGCCGAAGCCCGAAGCTTTGGATGGCAGTTGGGGCGTGCCACAGGTTGTCCGTGCCAACGAATAACCGCTGCAAGTCCGCGTCAAAACACATGGGAAGCGCCTGATAACTTCAAGGAGTCTCTGACAATGAACGGTTCCAAACAAATCATTGCTTGGCTGGGCATACCGCTAATCGCATCGCTCGCTGCCTGTAGCGAGTCAATTGAATCTGCCGCCAACACTGACGCCGGGTTGGCTCAGATGGCGCAGGAGGGAACGACGGTGCCAGACCTGAGTGATCCAGGGTTTTGGTTGAGAACCTCAGAAGGCAAAATCATTGTCACGCCAGACAACTTTATTCGTGCAGAATCGAACGTCTATATGGCCGCTCAGGTAGCTGATGGTGCATTCGGTACTTTCAAGCACACGCGCGAGGTGGCCCCGGTCGACCGACAACTGATTGTGCGGCTTAACCGCGATACCATCTATTCCTCCGGAGTCTTCGATCTGGATGCGGGTCCGGTGACCTTTACGCTTCCAGAGTCTGACGGTCGCTTCGTATCAGCACTGGTCATCAACGAGGACCATTTCAATCCAAACGTCTTTTATGGTGCTGGAAGCTATACGCTGACGAAAGAGAACGTAGGTACGCGTTATGTGATGGTTGGTATCCGGATTCTGGCTGATCCCAACGATCCAGAGGACATGCGCCAGGCCAACGCGATTCAGGACAGTATGACGGTCAGTCAGCCTGGAGGTCCTGGCACATTTGAGATTCCGGAGTGGGATCCGGTCAGCCAGAAGGCGGTTCGTGAAGCGCTGATAGCCTTATCGAGCACGCTGCCGGATCTGCGTTATGCAGCCGGCGCGGAGAGGTCTTCAGTCGACCCGGTCAGGAGGCTGGCAGCCGCTGCTTCGGGCTGGGGGCTAAATCCGGACAAGGATGCGGTCTATCTGAATGTGTTTCCAGAGAACAATGATGGTACTACGGCGTACCAGCTGACGGTCGGCGAGGTTCCCGTGGATGAGTTCTGGTCCGTCACGGTATATACGGTTGACGGTTTTTTTGAACCTAACGAGTTCAACGCCTATTCAATCAACAGCGTCACTGGCAAGGCTGCCGAGGATGGTTCAATCACTATCTATTTCGGCAATTGCAGTAGCGAGAGCGTTAACTGTCTGCCGGTGACTCCTGGCTGGAATTACATGGTGCGTCTGTATCGTCCGCGTGCCGAAATCTTGAATGGAAGCTGGTCTTTTCCGGTCGCGATGCCTGTGCAGTGAGTTTTCCTGTCAGGCTATTTGCCGTTTTTTAGAGGGACATGGCTCTGAGCGATGCTGGATCAAATATGGATGACAGCGTAGTGGTTCCATGCAATTCTGAGGCTGTATCAGCATTTTGATTGCGTAGTAGCGTCAGATTGGAGGCAGTCGCATGGAACCACGGACCGGCAACAATGCTAATAAAAGTCTTTTCATGGCTACTCTGCGGGACCTTGCTATTGTCGGTGGCGTCGTCTTTGCCGCCAGCCTGTTGGGTATTTTGAGCAGGCCAACAGGCCTGCTGGCGGTCTTCTGGCCTGCCAACGCGATTCTCCTGGGGTTGTTCGTGCGTATGCCGCACCTGGCCACCGGTCGTGGCTGGCTGGTAGCTGCGCTGGGTTATCTGGCTGCGGATCTGGTCACCGGCAGTTCAACGCTGAACTCATTATGGTTGGCAGCGGCCAATCTGACCGGGGTCGCTGTAGGCTCCTTCCTGTATCAGCGCATTGACCCTGAACATCGCACGTTGTCACGTCCCTTGTCTGTGCTTTACATGCTGGCGATCTGCGCAGCATCGGCGGCGGCAGGCTCGGTGATCGGCTCAGAGGTGGGGCCGGCCTTCATGGAGCAGGGTCGGCTGATTGGCGCGGCATTCTGGTTCACTACTGAGTTGGCGCACAGCATCATCGTGTTGCCCTTGATCTTGATCATGCCACCGCTTTCGAGGTTGCTCGGTTGCTTGCACGCGGGATGGCGTCTGCGACGCGACTCTGTACAGCGGATGGCACCCTTCCTGGCTCTGGTAGCATCGATCCTGATTGGAATCGTGCTTGGTGGGCCTGGTGCGTTGGCCTTCCCGATTCCTGCGCTGCTCTGGTGTGCGCTGACCTATGGCCTGTTTACAACCGTCTTGCTGACGCTGGCCACAACCATATTCAAGCTGATTACTGTGACGGTCACGACGGGTGTTGCTCAGCATCCGCTGCCGGAGGAATTCATCCTGTCTGTGCTGTCGCTGAGGCTGGGTATAGTCTTCGTGGCGCTCAGTCCGCTGACAGTGGCAAGTATAAATCAGGTGCGCAAGCACATGCTGCAGCGTCTTGACTATGCTGCGAACCATGACTCGCTGACTGGCGCATTGGTGCGGCGGGCATTCATGGCCCAAAGCGCATGGCTGATGACTCAGTTTGATCGTTATCCGCGTGGGTTGGCGGTGCTGATGGTTGACATTGATCACTTCAAACGCATAAACGACGAGTATGGGCACTCAGTGGGTGACGATGCGTTGTCGGGTTTTTCCCATGCAGTGATACAGCGGCTGCGCGAGGGTGATCTGTTTGGTCGGCTCGGTGGTGAAGAGTTTGGTGTGGTTATGCCCAATCTCACTGCGGAGGAGGCTAGCAAGGCGGCGGAACGGTTGCGTGAGCAAGTTTCTCAGGTGGAGGTTGTTTGTGCCGATGGCACACCGCTGCGCATGACCATAAGTATCGGATTGGCAATGCACTATCCCGGCGACAGCCATACTTTGTCCGATCTGCTGGCGGAGGCTGACCAGGCGCTTTATCGCGCCAAGGCTGATGGTCGTGACCGGGTCAGCCTTGCCTGGCTGCTGGAAAACCAGCCAGGCTTCTCGGGATAAGACGAGGACGAGGGTTCAGGGCCGGTGCTGCTGGTAGTCTTGCAGTTGCGGTAGAGCCCAGTCGAGCAGTTGGCTGGAGAGCTGGTCCAGGGCCAGGCCATAGGCCTTGACCGCGCCAGCTGGTTGGTGGTCATCAAGGGGTTGTTCGACCAGGAAAGTGCGACCGGCAATGACGTGGCGGTTGCCGGGTTCGATCAGGCGGGCTACCAGTTCGACCGTGGCTTGTGGGCCTTGTTCACCGTAAATCACCTGGAAGCGTTGCAGATCACTACCCAGGTGAAGGTCGGCGTGCAGGCCGTGCTCGTCACTAGTGACGCTTTCCAGGCCGCTGCGCTGGCTGAAACTGCGGACCAGGTGTTCGCGCACTAGTGCTGGTGCAGGGTCGCTCCAGCGGGCTCCCTTGTAGGTACTGAGTTGGTCGCCTTGGGGGTTGACCAGCATTCGTGGGCCGCTTTGGGCAAAGCCGGCTTGGGGAGTGTTGATCCGCAACGACAAGCCCAGTGGCTGAGCCTGGGGATTGCTGTCCAATGTCGAAGCGGGCAACTGATAGACCCGTACTGGCTCGCTTTCCGGAATCAGGGTACAGGCGCTGAGCCAGAGCAGGCCGCTGGCTGCCAGTAGAGGACGCAGAGTGGTTGCACGGATCACGGTTCAAACTCCTCCATGGTGTCGCGGCCCAGCAGGAAGCGGGTTGGGTTGTCTTCCAGACGGCGGCTGATGTTGCGTAGTGAATTCAGGCTGCTGCGCAGTTCATTCACGGCCGGCTCCAGTTGCCCCAGTCCTTGCATGCCGGAGGCGAAGGCATCGCTGTTGTTGCTCAGCAGCTCTTCCAGCAGATTGCTGGTGCGGGCGATAGAGGCCAGTGCCTGTTCGGCGTTGTCGAGTGTGCGGGTGCCCTGCTCGTTGAGCAGGGTATCGGCGTCGCGCATCAGGTTGCTGGTGTAGTTCAGGGTTTCGCTGGCCTGGCGGCTGACCTTGGTCAGTTCGCTGAGCAGTATCTGCAGGTTGTCGCCCTGACCGGCAATGGCCTGGGTGGCCTGATCGATTGAAGACAGGGTGCGGCTGATGCTGGCGGCGTTTTCTTCGGACAGAATGGTACGGGCATTGGCGACCAACTGGTTGATGTTGGTCACCAGATCTTCGCCGTTGGCCAACAGCGTGGAAATCGGCGAGGGGGTGGCGATGATCACCGGGTCCTGACCGTTCTTGCCGCGCAGCAGTGGGCTTTCGGGATTACCGTGGCTGAGCTCTATGACCGAGGTGCCGGTGATGCCAGTAAATGACAGCCGGGCGCGAGTGTCTTCCTTGATAGGGACTTCGCTACCAACTCTAATTCGTGCCAGAACCCTGCGGGGGTCGTTGGGGTCGAGGCTTAACTCACTGATGTCACCGATTCGGATGCCACTGTATTGCACCGAGCTGCCGCGCGACAGGCCGGTCACTGCTTCGTTGAAGACGACCAGATAGTAGTTGTATTCCCGGCTGGTGCTGGAGTGGCTAAGCCAGATGGCGAAGAATATCCCGGCCGCGCCGGCCAGCAGAGTGAACAAACCGATCAGAACGTGATGGGCACGGGTTTCCATTAGCTTTGCAACTCCCCAGGGGCGCTGGAATGGGCGCTGAATGCGGCGGCTCGACCGCGCGGGCCATGAAAGTAATCCTGAATCCAGGCGTTGTCGGTGGCGGCGACTCGCTCCAGAGTGTCAGCGACCAGCACCCTGCGGTTGGACAGGACGGCAATTCGGTCGCAAATGGCGTACAGGGTGTCGAGGTCATGGGTGACCAGGAATACGCTCAACCCCAAGGCATCGCGCAGGGTCTTGATCAACTGGTCGAAGGCGGCGGCGCCGATTGGGTCGAGTCCGGCGGTGGGCTCGTCCAGAAACAGGATGTCTGGGTCCAGCGCCAGGGCTCGCGCCAGGGCGGCGCGTTTGACCATGCCGCCGGACAGCTCGGACGGATACTTGTCACCGGCACCGGGCGGGAGTCCGGCCAGTGCCAGTTTGATCGAGGCCAGGTGTTCGGCATCATCGCGGCTGAGGCCGGCATGTTCGATCAGTGGCAGGGCGACATTTTCGGTTACGGTCAGCGAAGAAAACAGTGCGCCTTGCTGAAACAGCACGCCAAAGCGTCGTTCATATTGCGAGCGCTGGGTTTCGGGCAGCGTTTGCAGGTCCTGACCGAATACTTTGACGCTGCCGGCGTTGGGCCGGCGCAGGCCGACTATGGAGCGCAGCAGTACCGATTTGCCGGTGCCTGAGCCGCCGACCACGCCGAGAATTTCCCCCGCCTGAATATCCAGGTCGAGGTTCTCGTGAATGGTTTGGGTGCCGAAACGGTTGACCAGGCCGCGGACTTCGACCAGCGGAGTCGCCTTGGTGGTATCCATGCTCACCAGCCCATCTCCATGTAGAACAGTGCCGCCAGCGCGTCGATCAGGATCACGACGAAGATTGACTGTACCACGCTGGAGGTGGTGTGCTCACCGACAGATTCCGCACTGCCACTAACCTTGAAGCCTTCCAGACAGCCGATGATGGCAATCAGGAAAGCAAACAGCGGCGCCTTGGCCATACCCAGCAGGAAGTGGCGGACCTCGACATTGTTCTGCAGGATGCTGAGAAACATGGTCGGTGAAATATCCAGGGATAGCGCGCAAACCATGGCCCCGCCAAACAGGCCGGAGATCATGGCCACGAAGGTCAGCAGTGGCAGGGCGACCAACATAGCCAGCACCCGAGGTAGCACCAGGATGTCCAGCGGGTTGAGACCCAGGGCTCGGATCGCGTCGATTTCCTCGTTGGCTTTCATTGAGCCGATCTGGGCGGTAAAGGCGCTGGCCGTACGGCCGGCCATCAGGATAGCGGTCAGCAGCACAGCGAATTCGCGCAGGAACGAAAAAGCGATCAGGTCGACGGTGTAGATGCTGGCGCCAAACTCTGACAGCACGGTGGCGCCGAGAAAGGCGATTACAGCACCGACCATGAAGGTCAGCAAGGCCACGATTGGCACTGCATTCAAGGCGGTTTGTTCGATCTGGGCGACCACGGCGGTTACCCGCCAGTTGCCCGGGCGCAGCAGGTTGCGGGCAAACCCGGCCAAGGTCAGGCCGATGAAGCCGAGCAAGTCGGTGGTGTGTTGCCAGAATACGGCCATGGCTTTACCGACCCGTTCCAGCAGCTCAAGTAGCGTAGCGCGTGGTGGCAGATGTTCTGGGGCGGTTTCCTGCTGGCTGTCGACAATCCGCTTGAGCAGGGCGCGGCGTTCCTGGGGCAATTCGCTGGAGTCACTCAGGCGCAGAAGAAGGTCATGGCCGAGCAGTTCGGCCAGCAATTGTCCGCCAGCGGTATCGAGCTTGCCGAGTCGGCTGAGATCGGCGTCGTTCCAGGCCGGTTTGCCGCTGCGGGCCTTGAGGATCAGGCCTCGCAGTTCGGCGTAATGGGGGAGAGTCCAGTCACCCTGGATAATCAGTTGCTCGGGATTGCCTGGTGCGTCTCGGACGAAGTCGTTAACAGGTAAGGCCGGCATGCTGGTCGATTCCGGGTGGGGCTGCCGGTGGCCGGCAGCCAGGGCTCAGGACTTGCGCTTGAGACCGAATTCTTCGGACAGGGTGCCCGGACTGTTTTCGGTCTTGGGCGCATAGTCGCGCGGAGGCTCAAGGGTATCGAAGACCGCGTTGGCACGCTCACTTTCAACCGGTGCGGCTTCCTGTTCAAGGGCGGCCAGCAGGCGTTGACGAGTCATGTCGTCAGGGGCCAGTTCCATGGCGCCGTGGGTCAGATGCTCCTGAATCTCCTGATAGTTGCGGTTGAGCCGGGCGACCAGAGTCGCGGTGGTCTTGAAGTGGCTGGACACTTCTTGTTGATATTCTTCGAAACGCAGTTGCAGGCTTTCCAGTTGAGCCTGGGTGTTGGTCGATTGGCCACCGCTCACACGCCGCGCTACCTGGGTCAGGACAATACCCAGGACAATGCCGATGGCCAGTGCGATGATGACCGCAATCCACAGATTTTCGCTTGATTCCACCTTCGGCTCCCTTCTTGATTCGATTGTAGGGCAGTGCAACAACACGCCCCTGACAGCTATGCCTTAACGGTAGCGACATTTCATGTACAAGGCTAGTACCCTTAGCCTTATCGCTACATGCGACGTCAGTCTGAAAGTTACAGTCACGGAGAAAATGCAAATGAGTCAAAGCCGTCCCGAGGAGCAGTTGTTGATCGAGGGGCCGGCGGGTCCGCTGGAGGTGGTGTTGACCCGGGCCGAGCAGCCTACTGCGCTGGCGGTGATCTGCCATCCGCATCCGCTGCATGGCGGCACCCTGCACAACAAGGTAGTGCATACCTTGATGCGGGCCGCGCGCGATCAGGGTGCCAGTACCGTACGGTTCAATTTCCGCGGGGTTGGTAAAAGTGTTGGCGAGCATGACGATGGGCGTGGCGAAACCGCTGACTGTCTGGCCGTGATCGAGTGGGCGCGGCGTGAGCTAGGTGATTTGCCGCTGTGGTTGATGGGCTTTTCTTTCGGCGGTTATGTTGCGGCCGCGGCGGCCAGTCAGTTGCAGCAGTGGCCGCAACGTCTGGTGCTGGTGGCTCCGTCGGTTGAGCGCATGCCCTTTGCCGATCTGATGCCGCTGGCCGGTCCGGCAACGGTGCTGATGGGCGAGGCTGATGAGGTCGTGGCCTCCGAGGCGGTGTTCGACATGTTGGAAGGGCAGCCAGGAGTCGATATGCAGCGCTTTGCGGCTACCGGGCACTTCTTTCACGGCAAACTGGTGGAGCTCAAAGCGGCGGCCGAGCGTTCGCTGGGCTGAGCATTGATTGCCAAGGGCTACTGCCGGCGGGTACAGTATCGCCCCCGTCGATATCCCTTGGTACACCAGCATGACGCCCCTTGAACGCTATCAGGCGGACCTCAAGCGTCCGGACTTTTTTCATGACCCGGCTCAGGAACAGGCGGTCCGGCATTTGCAGCGCCTGTATGATGACCTGGTTGCCAGCGAGCTGAACCAGCGAACCGGTAGTGGGCTGTTCGGCAAGCTACGCAAGCGTCGTCCCGAACTGATCAAGGGCCTGTATTTCTGGGGTGGCGTGGGTCGGGGCAAGACCTATCTGGTTGATACCTTCTTCGACGCGCTGCCGTTCGAGCGCAAGATGCGCACTCACTTCCATCGCTTCATGCAGCGTGTGCATCAGGAGTTGAAGACGCTCAAGGGCGAGAAGAACCCGCTGACGGTCATTGCCAAGCGTTTCGCCAACGAGGCCCGGGTTATCTGTTTCGACGAGTTTTTCGTTTCCGATATCACTGACGCCATGATTCTTGCCACCTTGCTTGAAGAGTTGTTCAAGAACGGCGTGAGCCTGGTGGCGACCTCGAATATCGTCCCGGATGGTCTGTACAAGGATGGTTTGCAGCGCGCCCGCTTTTTGCCGGCGATTGCACTGCTCAATCAGCACACTGACGTAGTGAATGTCGATAACGGGGTCGACTACCGTCTGCGCGCCCTGGAGCAGGCCGAGTTGTACCACTGGCCGCTGGACGCCGAGGCCGAGGTGAGCCTGCGTCGCAGCTTCGAAAGCCTGGTGCCGGATATCGTTGAGGTGGTCGAGGCCGAGGTGCTGACTATCGAGAACCGACCAATTCGCTCGGTTCGGGTCTGTGAAGACGTGGCCTGGTTCGAGTTTCGCGAGCTGTGCGACGGGCCGCGCAGCCAGAACGACTACATCGAGCTGGCCAAGGAATTTCACGCCGTGCTGCTGGCCAATGTCGAGCAGATGGGCGTCAGCAAGGATGATATGGCCCGGCGCTTCATCAATCTGGTCGATGAATTCTACGATCGCAGCGTCAAGCTGATCATTTCAGCTGAGGTTGATCTCAAGGATCTCTACAGCGGTGGCCGGCTCGAGTTTGAATTTCAGCGCACCTTGAGCAGGTTGCTGGAAATGCAGTCGCACGAATTCCTGGCGCGACCGCACCGCCCCTAGGGAAGCACGGATTAAATCAGTTCGGTGTTGGCCCAGTTGTCGCTGCCCTGTTCTGGACACGCCGTGAACCCCCTCCGGGTCCGGCCAACCGATCACAGATCGGTCGGCGTTCGGCGGCGCACGAAGCATGCTTCGTAAACGCTTGCCTCACCCCTGGGGGCTTGGCGATGCCCGTCCTGGGCATCGACAGTCCAGAACAGGTCAGCGACAACCGGGCTGCTGAGCTTGTGTGCTGCCATAGAGGCTAGGCTCAGCCAGTGTTCTGCTGGAACTGACGGCGGAATTGGTTGGGTGACAGGCCGGTGTGCTGGCGGAACAGTCGGGCAAAGAAGCTGGCGTCATCGTAGCCGATGTCATAACTGATGGTCTTGATGCTGCGCCGGGTAGTGCTCAGCAGGTTCTTCGCGGTTTCTATGCGTAGCCGCTGCAGGTAGTGCAGCGGTTTATCGCCGGTGGCGCTCTGGAAGCGGCGCATGAAATTGCGAATGCTCATGCCGTGCTGGCTGGCCACGTCTTCAAAGCGAAACTTCTCCGAAAAATGCTCTTCCAGCCAATGCTGAATCTGCAGGATGGCGACGTCCTGGTGCAGCTTCTGGCCGCCAAAACCGATCATCCCCGGAGTGTAGCTGCGCTGAACCTCGTACAGGGTGTCACGGGCTACCGCCTGGGCGACCTGGCTGCCGCAGAAGTGCTCAATCAGGTGGATATGCAGGTCGCAGGCCGAAGTCACGCCAGCGGCGCAGAAAATCCGGTCGGCGTCGGTGATGTGCTTGTCGCGGTTGAGCAACACCTGAGGGAAGCGTCGGCTGAACTCGTCAAACAAGCGCCAGTAGGTGGTGGCTTCGCGATCATCCAGCAAGCCGGCGGCGGCAATCCAGAACACTCCGCTGGCCTCGGCACTGATCAGGGCGCCACGGGCGTGTTCACGCCGCAGCCAGGCCGGTACCCCGGGATAGCGTTCAAGCAACTGATCGAAGTCGCCCCAGAAGGCCGGTAGCACGATCAATTGTGGATGCAGGGCATCGATGGTTGCTTCGATCGTGAGTCGGTCCTGGCTGAAGCTGGTGACAGGCTGGTCGTCAGCGGCGACGATTGAGGTGCGAAAGCCGGGGGTCAGCCCCAGGCCACGCTGACGACCGTCACGCAGGCTGGCCATGTGGAAGAAGTCCTTGGCCTGCATCAGGGTTGAGGCAATAACCCCGTCGGTGGCGAGAATGGCAACCTGGCGAAGGGGTGTGGGTGAGGTTGTGAGCATGGCGGGCCTGTTATTGTCGGTCTGTTCGGCCATGTTATGACTAAAGCATCTTGTTTGGTGGCGCAAGTGTCCTGTTTGGCGGATAAGTCATGCGAATGTCGCTACCCGGCCGGCAGGGCCGGCCGGGTAGATAGTCAGGGTGCGGGGTTGGGCTGGTTGCGGTGGATGGCGGCGATGCTTTCCAGCACCTTGTCGGTCAGCCCCATGTTGATGCTGGTCAGGTTGCGGTTGAGCTGGTCCATGTTGGTGGCACCGATGATGTTGCTGGTCACGAACGGCTGGCGGGTGACGAAGGCCAAAGCCATCTGGGCTGGGTCCATGCCATGTTCGCGGGCCAGTTGTACGTAGCGGGCACAGGCTTTCTGGGCTTCGGGGTTGGTATAGCGGGCGAAGCGCTCAAACAGCGTCAGGCGGGCTTTTTCCGGGCGCAGGCCGTTGAGGTACTTGCCGGTCAGGGTGCCGAACGCCAGCGGCGAGTAGGCTAGCAGGCCGACTTTCTCGCGGATCGAGATTTCTGCCAGACCGACTTCATAGCTGCGGTTGAGCAGGTTGTAGGGGTTCTGCACCGACACGATGCGCGGCCAGCCACGACTTTCGGCCAGTTGCAGGAAGCGACTGACGCCCCAGGGTGTTTCGTTGGACAGGCCGATGTGGCGAATTTTGCCGGCCTTGATCTGTTCGTCGAGCACTTCCAGGGTGTCTTCGATCGGAGTGAACTGCTCGTCCGCGCTGTGTTCGTAGCCGAGCTTGCCGAAAAAGTTGGTGTTGCGGTCCGGCCAGTGCAGTTGATACAGATCGATATAGTCGGTTTGCAGGCGGCGCAGGCTGGCGTCCAGAGCGTTGGTGATGTGTTCGCGGGTAAAGCGGGTGAGGCCGTCACGGATGTGCGGGAGCCAGTCGCCGGGACCTGCCACCTTGCTGGCAATTACCCATTTGTCACGTTGAGCGTGCTGCCTGAAGTAGTTGCCGATGATGGTTTCGGTGGCGCCATAGGTTTCGCCGCGCGGCGGGACTGGGTACATCTCGGCGGTATCGATGAAGTTGACCCCGGCATCGCGGGCCCGGTCGATCTGGGCAAAGGCCTCCTTCTCGGTATTCTGTTCGCCCCAGGTCATGGTGCCCAGGCAGAGGGCGCTGACCTTGAGCGGGCTACGGCCCAGCGGGCGGTATTGCATGGTGATCTCCTTGGGTTGTGATGCGGCACCTCATTATTGACCACGCGCGGGGCCAATGTTCAATGGCTGCTTAAATAAAGGTTGTAATTTTTTTCGCCATTGGCATAATGCCGGTCCACTTTCGACAGGATGCCTAGCCTGTCGTTGTTGTTACAGCACAGATGCCACCCAGACCCACAGAGCCCCCACCTGAGTGTCTGTCTAGGCTTTGTTGGCTTGTAAAAACACATTTCATTCTGTAAGATTCGCCCTCTTATTTAGTGGGCCTCTGAGGCTAGGATTAATGAAAACCTTCAGCGCCAAACCGGAAACCGTAAAACGCGATTGGTATGTCGTAGATGCCGCGGGTCTGACCCTGGGTCGTCTGGCTACCGAAGTTGCTTCCCGTCTGCGTGGCAAGCACAAGCCCGAATACACCCCGCATGTCGATACCGGTGATTACATTGTTATCGTCAATGCCGAGAAAATTCAGGTAACCGGTGCCAAGGCACAAGACAAGATCTACTACAGCCACTCCGGTTTCCCGGGCGGCATCAAGTCGATCAACTTCGAAAAGCTGATCCAGCGCGCTCCTGAGCGCGTGATCGAGACCGCCGTCAAGGGCATGCTGCCGAAGAACCCTCTGGGTCGTGCCATGTACCGCAAGCTGAAAGTGTATGCCGGTGCTGCTCACCCGCATGCTGCCCAGCAACCCCAAGAACTGAAGATCTAACAGGAGCTCACTATGTCGGCGACTCAAAACTACGGTACTGGCCGTCGTAAAACCGCCACCGCTCGCGTGTTCCTGCGTCCGGGTACTGGCAACATCTCTATCAACAATCGTTCGCTGGAGAATTTCTTCGGTCGCGAAACCGCCCGCATGGTGGTTCGTCAGCCGCTTGAGCTGACCCAGAGCACCGAGAAGTTCGATGTCTACGTTACCGTCAAGGGCGGTGGTATCTCCGGTCAGGCCGGTGCCATCCGTCACGGCATCACTCGTGCCCTGATGGAATACGACGAGACTCTGCGTGGCGAACTGCGCAAGGCTGGTTACGTGACTCGCGATGCTCGTGAGGTTGAGCGTAAGAAAGTCGGTCTGCGCAAGGCGCGTAAGCGTCCGCAATACTCCAAGCGTTAAGCCGAAAGGCGAATCGCTCAGCGCCCGGTTTCCGTTTGGACTCCGGGCGTTTTTGTATCTGCGACAACCTGTCGCGCTCCTTTCTTTGGGCTGGAAGTCGCGTCGGACGTGGCTTGCGCCTTTCCTTGAAACCTCTCGCGGGATGACTATCGCCTTGTCAAAAAAGGGGTTTTTCATTACCATCTGATTCATTTTGTGCAAGCTGTTTAATACTTGAAAAGGCCTTGGAAAAGGCCTGTTTAGCTGATGGGAGACGACTGGATGAGTAATGACGGCGTTAATAATGGCCGGCGTCGCTTCCTGGTAGCAGCCACGAGTGTCGTGGGTGCTGCCGGAGCCGTAGGGGCCGCAGTGCCCTTCGTGGGATCTTGGTTCCCAAGCGCCAGAGCCAAGGCAGCAGGGGCGCCGGTACGGGTGAATATCAGCAAGCTGGAGGCCGGGCAGCAACTTGTTGCCGAGTGGCGCGGTCAGCCGGTATTCGTATCCCGCCGTACCGAAGAGGCCCTGCGTCTGCTTGAGGAGATGGATAGCGTGGTCGCCGACCCGGATTCCAAGTCATCTGATCAGCCGGATTACGTGGATCCACGTACTCGGGCGATCAAGCCGGAAGTTCTGGTGGTGATCGGTATCTGTACTCACTTGGGCTGCTCGCCGCTGTTCCGTCCGGAAGTAGCTTCTGCCGATATGGGCGCAGACTGGAAGGGTGGTTACTTCTGCCCGTGTCACGGTTCCCACTACGACATGTCGGGTCGAGTCTGGCGTGCCCAGCCGGCGCCGCTGAACCTGCCGGTGCCCCCGCATCACTACGAAACTGATGATGTCATCGTCATTGGTCTGGATCCGGAGACTGCCTGATGAGCAAACTGATGAACTGGGTCAATGAGCGCATGGCCGTCACCAAGGTGATGGAAGACCATCTGACCAAATACTATGCGCCCAAGAACTTCAACTTCTTCTACTTCTTCGGCTCTCTGGCCATGCTGGTGCTGGTCAATCAGATCGTTACCGGTATCTGGCTGACCATGAGCTACGAGCCTTCTGCTGAAGGCGCTTTCGCTTCGATCGAATACATCATGCGTGATGTCGAATACGGCTGGCTGCTGCGTTATCTGCACTCCACCGGCGCTTCGATGTTCTTTGTCGTGGTTTACCTGCACATGCTGCGTGGCCTGATGTACGGCTCCTACCAGAAGCCGCGTGAGCTGGTCTGGCTGTTTGGTATGCTGATCTATCTGATCCTGATGGCCGAGGCTTTCATGGGCTACCTGCTGCCCTGGGGTCAGATGTCCTACTGGGGTGCCCAGGTAATTATCTCGCTGTTCGGTGCCATTCCGTTCATTGGTCCGGATCTGGCCCAGTGGGTACGTGGTGACTACCTGATCTCCGGGATTACCCTGAACCGCTTCTTTGCCCTGCATGTAATCGCGCTGCCGATCGTACTGCTGGGTCTGGTGGTGCTGCATATCATCGCGCTGCACGAAGTGGGCTCCAACAACCCGGATGGTATCGACATCAAGAAACTGAAGGACGAGAACGGCAAGCCGCTGGATGGCATCGCCTTCCATCCGTACTACACCGTCAAGGATATTGTCGGCGTGGTGGTGTTCCTGTTCGTGTTCTGCACGATCGTGTTCTTCTTCCCGGAAATGGGTGGTTTCTTCCTTGAGCACCCGAACTTTGAAGTGGCCAACCCGCTGAAGACTCCTGATCATATCGCTCCGGTCTGGTACTTCACACCGTTCTACGCGATTCTGCGTGCGGTTCCGGCCATCGCTGGCTCGGCCTTCCCGGGTGTGCTGGCGATGGGTGCTGCGATTGCCGTGCTGTTCGTATTGCCCTGGCTGGACCGTAGTCCGGTGCGCTCGATCCGCTACAAAGGCTGGATGAGCAAGCTGTGGCTGGTGATCTTCTGCGTCTGCTTCGTGATCCTCGGTGTGCTGGGTGCCATCCCGGCGACTCCGGGTCGTACGCTGCTGTCGCAGGTCTGCACCGTTCTGTATTTCGCCTTCTTCATCCTGATGCCGTTCTACACCCGGATGGAGAAGACCAAACCGGTTCCGGAGAGGGTTACTGGCTAATGAAAAAGCAACTGATTGCCCTGTGTTTTGCGCTGTTGCCCTGCGTGGCTCTGGCGGCGCCCAGCAACTACCCGCTGGAAAAGGCCAATATCGATCTGCGTGACAAGGCTGCTCTGCAGGATGGCGCACGCACTTTCGTCAACTACTGCATGGGTTGTCACTCGGCCCAGTTCCAGCGTTATGAGCGTGTAGCCAACGATCTGGGCATTCCGGATGAACTGATGCTGGAAAACCTGGTGTTCCCCGAAGGTGTGTTGATCGGTGATCACATGAAGATCGGCATGCGTCCTCAGGACTCCAAGGCCTGGTTCGGTGGCGCGCCGCCGGACCTGACCATGGTTGCCCGGGTGCGTGGTAACGACTGGCTGTACACCTACCTGAAGACCTTCTACGAGGATCCTTCACGGCCGCTGGGTGCCAACAACATGTTGTTCCCGAACGTGGGTATGCCCAATGTGCTGATGGAGCTGCAAGGTCGTCAGGTGATTGGCTGCAAGGCCATGCCGGTGATGGATGGCAATACCCCCAAGCGTGATCCACTGACCGGTGAAACCATCAAGGACGAGCAGTGTGATGTGCTGACTGTGCTGCCGGATACTGGCACTCAGACTGAGGCCGAGTTCGATACCACTGTGCGTAACCTGGTTGCATTCCTGGCTTATTCGGCTGACCCGATCAAGCTGGAGCGTCACCGCATCGGTGTGTACGTGCTGCTGTATCTGGCCTTCCTGTTCGTCTTTGCCTTCCTGCTCAAGCGCGAGTACTGGAAAGACGTTCACTGATCCTGGTTCTGCGGATCAAAACAGCGCGCCCTTTGGGGCGCGTTGTTGTTTCTGGGGTATACTACGCACTTTGTTCTCAGGCAGTTGTCGGTTGTGGCTGATGCCAGTCATTCGATCGTGCAACCTGTGTTACCGCAATCCGCGAGAGGATGAGGGTTGATTTATGGGCGTTACCACCGCCAGCAAGCGTTCCTCCATGGCTTTCTTTTCTGACCCCCGTGACCATTACTGTCATCGTGTGCGCATCGTCCTGGCTGAAAAGGGCGTGACAGTCGATGTGGTCAATGTCGAGCCAGGCAACCCGCCGCAGGAACTGGTGGAAACCAACCCCTACAGCAGCGTGCCGACCCTGCTTGATCGTGATCTGGTGCTCTATGAGCCGAATATCATGATGGAATACCTCGATGAGCGCTTTCCGCATCCGCCGTTGCTGCCGGTCTATCCTGTGGCACGGGCCAATAGCCGTTTGCTGATGTACCGGGTGCAGCGCGACTGGTGCTCGCTGGTTGATGTGATCGGCAACCCGAAAAGCTCCGAGGCTGCCGTTACCAAGGCGCGCAAGGAACTGCGTGAGAGCCTGATCGGTGTGGCGCCGGTATTCGCCGAGATGCCGTTCTTCATGAGTGATGAGTTCAGTCTGGTCGACTGCTGTATCGCTCCCATTCTCTGGCGTTTGCCGTTGCTCGGGATTGAACTACCCAAGCAGGCCAAGCCACTGCTGGACTATATGGATCGTATCTTTGCCCGTGAAGGCTTTATCGCCAGCCTGTCTGCGGCGGAAAAGGATATGCAGTAATCGCTTTAACCGTTCGGAGTACCGCATGGCCGTAATGAGTCCAAGCCGCCCTTATCTTATCCGCGCGTTGTACGAGTGGATTTTGGATAACAATTGCACCCCGTACCTGCTGGTTAATGCCGGATTTCCCGGAACCCGAGTGCCGGAAGGTTTTGTCGAGGATGATCAGATCGTCCTGAATCTGTCCCCTGGTGCTATCCGTCAGCTCGAAATGGATAATGACGCGATCAGCTTCGATGGGCGTTTTGGTGGAGTGGCGCAACAGGTCTGGATTCCTGCCTTGGCAGTGATGGCTATCTATGCCCGGGAGAATGGTCAGGGGATGGTGTTCGAGATCGACCCGGTCAGCCCGCCGCCAGCCGATGACCCGGCCCCGGACGGTGACAACAAGCCGAGTGGTCGGCCATCGTTGAAGGTGGTTAAGTAAAACTAAGGGAAGTGTGGTGGCTGGACCTGATCATCCAGCCACCAGTTTCAGGCCATTCAGTCGATATACTCGAACAGCTTGACGATTCGCTGCACACCGCCCACCTGCTGTACCGCCTGCACGGCCAGATCGGCTTCGCTGCGCCGCAGCAATCCTTGCAGATAAACCACGCCAGCTTCCGTCGTAACCTTGATCCGACGTCCGGGGATGCTGCTGTCGGCCAGTAGTCGGGTCTTGGCGTTGGTGGTGATCACGGTGTCGTGGTTGCGCGCCAGCAGCGGCAGGTTATCACCCACGGTCAGCTCGTTATGTACCACCTTGACGCGTTGAACTTCGCGTGCGGCGTTTTCGGCCAGCGTCTTTAGCTCGGCGCGCGGCACCTGGCCGGCCAGCAGGACTACGCCGTTGTAACTGGAGACGATGATGCGGGCTTCACGCTCGATATCGATGTGCGCTTTAGCGACATTGACTCTGGCTTTGGTTTCGATCAGTTGGTCATCGATCCGGCTGCCGAAGGTGCGTGTACCGTAGTTGTCTTCGATCGGGGCATCGCGGGTTGCGGTCAGTACCGAACTGCAGCCGGCGCTAAGCAGCGCCGCCAATACGAGACTGGTAAATCTGATCATTCCTCACTCCCGAACAATTGTCGATCAATCAGGTCGCACAGGCAGTGGATGGCCAGCAGATGAACTTCCTGGATACGTGCGGTAGAGCGAGCTGGTACCCGGATTTCGACATCCTCGGGCAGCAGTAGGGGAGCCATGGCGCCACCGTCGCGGCCGGTCAGGGCGACCACCAGCATGTCGCGGTCGTGGGCTGCCTGAATGGCCTGAATCACGTTGCCGGAGTTGCCGCTGGTGGAGATCGCCAGCAGTACATCGCCCGGCTGACCAAGTGCGCGGATCTGCTTGGAAAAGATCTCGTCGTAGCTGTAATCGTTGGCGATAGAAGTGATGGTCGAGCTGTCAGTAGTCAAAGCGATAGCTGGCAGGCTGGGGCGTTCGCGCTCGAAGCGATTGAGCAGCTCGGACGAGAAGTGCTGAGCGTCACCGGCTGAGCCGCCGTTGCCGCAGGCCAGGATCTTGCCTTCGCTGAGCAGGCTGTTGACCATCACCTGGCTGGCCTGTTCGATACTGGGCCCGAGCACCTCCATGGCGCGGGTCTTGGTTTCAATGCTGTCGGTAAAAAGCTGCCTGATACGGTGTTGCATATCCATGGATAGGACTCGCTAGCAAGTGAATGCTTCTCGGATCCAGCGATAAGCGTCTGGGTCCTCAGGGTTGCCATCAGCGGCAACGACATCGAAGCGACAGGGATGGTTTGCCAGGTGCGGGTGGGTCAGGAGGTAGTGCTGGGCGGCTATCTGGACACGTTTCTGTTTGCGCCAGTCCACCGTTTCCGCTGCGCTTCCCCACTGGCTCTTCCGCCGATAACGCACTTCGACAAATACTACTGTATCCCTGTCACGCATGACCAGATCGAGTTCGCCCTGCTTGCAGCGGTAATTGCGTGCCAGCAGGCGCAATCCGGCCTTGAGCAGCAGGCGCTCGGCCTGGCGTTCAGCCAGATTGCCGAGCAACTGCTTGCTGGTCAATTGACTCATGGGGCGGGAATAAGTTCGGGAGCCGGTTGCAGTTGGCCATTGCTGATCAGGCCCCAGTGCAGCTCACGTTGAATCCGGCCGTTGTCCCCCAGGCTCAGGGTGCCGGTTGCGCCCTCGATACGGGTGCCCGGGAACTGCTGCAGTTGCCGCAGCCGGCTGAAAATGCGCTGGGCGTCGATCCCCATGGCGTACAGCCGACCCATGGCGCCTCCGGCTTGCGGCCAGCTTTGACTGACGGCTTGGTACAGGCTGTCCGAGCGCTCCAGTAGCCAGGGGATTTCGGCTATGTACAGGCCGTCCAGGTCGGCATTTTGCAGGTTGTCGCCAACCTGATAGGCATGAGAAGTGGCATATACCGGCAAATCGCCGGCGTACTGGAAGGCCAGGGTCGGCTTGATTTGTCGGGCCTGTAATGGGTTAGCCGCCAGGAACAGGGCATCGATATCCTGGCGCGGGGTCGGCTGAACCACAATGCCTTGGCCAAGCAATTGCTGGATGCGGTTGCCGCGTTGCTCGCTCTGGCGAATCTGCAACAGGTCGCCAATCTGCTGCGCCATGCTTGCGGGTTGGTCAATCACTTCCCTGCCGACCAGGACCCCGCCAAGGCTTTCCCAGGTTTCGCGGAAGGCCTGAAAAGCGCGCTGTCCCCAGTCGGTCTGGGCGGTCAGGGCAGCCATGCTGCGATGGCCGTCGGCCCAGGCCCGGTGGGCAGCGGAGCGGGCTTCATCCTCGGGGGCCAGGCCGAACTGGTACAGCGGTTGTTCCGAGACTCGCCGCTGCTCGCTGTAGTTCAAGGCCAGGGTCGGGAGGGGCAGTTCGCCGAGGCTGGCCAGACGGCCGACCTGATCGCGCTCTAGTGGGCCGATGACCCACTGCACACCATCCTGTTGGGCCTGAGCATAGAACTGCTGGAGGTTGCTGTAGGCAGTACTGTCATACAGGCTGACCTGAGGCTGCTCAAGTCCCTGGCTGTGAGCCTGATACTGGGCTGCTAGAAAGCCATCACGCAGGGCCTGTGCGGCGCTGGCCAGTGGTCCCTGGAATGGCAGCAGCAGAGCGATGTGCTGCGGTCGGCTGGCGTGCAGCTGGAATAGCTGCATCAGCGAGTCGGGCAGCGGATTGGCTGCCGGGTGATCGGCATTGGCTTCCTGCCACTGGCGCAAGGCGCGTACCTGTAGATCGAGGTTGCCGTGCTGGCGTTCGATCAGCGCCAGACTCAGCCAGCCCTCCAGGCCGCCAGCGCTCTGGTCACGGGCCTGCTGGAGTTGCGGTGTGGACAACTGGCCAAGACTGTCCCAGATCGCCAGTCGGTTGCTGGTCTGGCGTTCACTGGGCAGCAGGCCGTCAATGAAAATCCGCTCCTTGGCGGCGTCCAGGTGCTGACCGGCGGCATCGAAGATATCGGCACGTAACTGCTGGATATCCAGTTGATCTTCGACTGGCAGAATGTCGAGTTGGCCGATCGAGGGGTGGCGTATTGCTCGCAGAGCCTGCGGTACCTGATCCAGAGCCAGAGCGCTTTGGGCTTGTAGTTGACTGAAGACGATCTGTTGGTCGGTTGGCAGGTCGCTCTGTGGAATGTCGCGCAGAATGCTTTGGACTCGCTCGGGCTGACCGCCGATCCAGGCGGCCCGGGCCGCGTGCAGGCGCAGCAGGTTGGCTTCAGCGCCAGAGCGGCGGTTGGCGTCCTGCAGAATCTGGTCGACACTGGCCTGCGGGGTACGTGGCAGGTCGGATAGCTCACGCGGGGCTGTCGAACAGCCGCTGATCAGCGCAGCGAGGGTCAAGGCAACGAACGGCAGGCGAAGCATGCGGGGCATCGGACAGTATCCTTACGCGATGGGCGCCCACGTGGCACCCTGGGGCGGACTCATCCGGCATTGTAACCAAGGGGGTAGGCAATCTCCACAGCGTCGGCGGAATAGGATCACGTCCTGTACAATATCGGGCAACTACGCTTGCAACAGGATTTGTCATGTCCAGCCCGGTCGGTACCCTTTATGTCGTTGCCACGCCGATAGGCAACTTGCAGGATTTGACGCCACGGGCGCTTGAGGTCCTGCGTTCGGTCAGTCTGATCGCCGCCGAAGACACCCGTCACAGCGCCCGGCTGTTGCAGCATTTCGGCATCAATACCCCGACCACTGCCTGTCACGATCACAACGAGCGCGACAAGAGTGTGCGGCTGGTTGAGCGGTTGCTGGCCGGGGATGACCTGGCCCTGATTTCCGATGCCGGTACTCCGCTGATTTCCGATCCGGGTTTCCATCTGGTGCGCCAGGCCCGCGAGGCCGGAGTGCGGGTTTGTCCGGTGCCGGGCGCCTGTGCGCTGATTGCCGCCTTGAGTGCGGCCGGTTTGCCGTCCGACCGTTTTGCCTTCGAGGGCTTTCTGCCGGCCAAGACCCAGGGCCGGCGTCAGCGCTTGCAGGCGCTGGCCAGTGAGTCGCGGACCTGGATGGTCTATGAGGCCCCGCACCGCCTGCTCGAGTGTCTGCAGGACATGCTTGAGGTGCTGGGCGGCGAGCGTCAGGTGGTGTTGGCCCGTGAGTTGACCAAAACCTTCGAAACCATCAAAGGCGCGCCCCTGGCCGAGCTGGTCGAGTGGGTGCGTGGAGACAGCGATCAGCAGCGCGGCGAATGTGTGCTGGTGGTGGAAGGTGCGCCGGCGCGTGATGATGCCGACGCGCTCGATCCGGTGGTGGAGCGCACGCTGGAGGTTCTGCTGGAAGAACTGCCAGTCAAGCAGGCCGCCGCTCTGGCGGCCAAGCTGACTGGAGTGAAGAAGAACCGTTTGTATCAACTGGCGCTGAGCAAGAGCGGAAACTAGAAATACAGGCTTCCAGGTCCTTGCTGGTGGTCTGGCTGCTTAGGGAAACGCTGATTAATTGCACGCAAGCTCAGTAGCCCGGTTGGCGCTGACCTGTTCTGGACCGTTAGATGCCAGGGATGGCATCTAAGAGCGTACACGGATGTATTTACAGCGTGTCCAGAACAGGTCAGCGACAATTGGGCCAGCATCGAAACTGATTTAATCAGTGTTTCCTTAGCGACTGGCCAGCCAGGCTTTCCAGCCACCAAACTCGGTAATGTCGGTGGCGCCTTCCAGACCGTAGGGATCGCAGATAAAGCCGGTTTCCCAGCGCCCATCAGCCAATTGCACCTTGCCCAGCCCCAGCGGCGCCGGAATACCGGTAAGGAAAGAGCCCAGTTCGCGGCTCGGCAACTCCCAGACTTCGACCTGAATCGACTGGCCACCTTCGGCCACCCGCAGCATGCCGGGGCGCATAGGTGGGCCGCCGGCCAGGGCGTAGAGCTTGTAATCGGCTGAGCTTGCAGTAGCCTCCAGCAACCGACCGCCGCGTTGACGCAATTGCCAGTTCAGCGGCAGGCCATCCAGGTGTGCGCCGCAGACCACCACCCGGGCCATGTCGTTGCGGGCTGGGGTGGCCGGCAGGCTGCTGCTCAGCGGTTGCTCACCGACCAGCGGCAATCCGCTGTGTTGCTGTAGCGCGGCGCCCAGGCTGAGCAGGTACTGATCGGTGAAGGCGCGACCGAACAGGGTGACGCCCCACGGCAGGCCGTTGGCCATGAAGCCGCTTGGCACGGCAACGGCAGCGTAATCGAGCAGGTTCATGAAGTTGGTGTAATAGCCCAGGTCGCTGTTGCGCGCGACCGGCTCGGCCTCCAGTTCGGCCAGGGTCACCGGGCGTGGGATGGTCGGGGTCAGGACACAATCCATATCAGCCAGCAACTGATCGCAGAGGGTCTTGTAGCCCTGCAGTCGGTACTGGTATTCGAAGGCATCCTGGGCGCTGAACTGTGGCGCCTTGTCCAGCACCGCGCGAATCACTGGCAGTACCGCTTCGGGATCGCGCTCGATCAGCTCGCCGGCGACGCTGTAGCGCTCGGCAACCCAGGGCCCCTCGTAGAGCAGTTTGGCGGCCTGCATGAAGGGATCAAGATCGATTTCCACCGGCGTACCGCCGATAGCCTTGAGCTGTTCGATAGCGGCAGCGAATAACCCGGGGCTTTCCTGGCACCCAAGAAATTCAGGTGTTTTCGGTACCCCGAAGCGGAATGGGCGTGGGCTGCCGAACGCGTCAGCGGCATTCCACAGCGGGTTGGCACGGCTGTAATCGTCGCTGGGGTCGCGCTTGGCGGTCAGGGCCAGCAGTTTCGAGCACTCGGCTGCACTGGCGGCGAAATAGGTGATGCAGTCCAGCGTTCGACAGGCCGGTACCAGGCCGCTGGCCGACAACAGGCCGCGGGTTTGCTTGAGTCCGACCAGATTGTTCAGCGCCGCCGGCACCCGGCCGGAACCGGCGGTATCGGTACCCAGGGCAAAACTGCACAGACCCAGGGCCACGCTCAGGGCTGAACCGGAACTTGAGCCACCCGATGGGTATTGCGGATGGGTGGCATTGTGGCAGGCGCCGTAGGGTGAGCGGGTGCCGTTCAGCCCGGTAGCGAACTGGTCGAGATTGGTCTTGCCCAATGGCACGGCACCCAGCTCGATCAGTTGCTGTACCAGGGTTGCCGAGCAATCTGGAGTGTAGGTGAATGCCGGGCAGGCAGCTGTGGTCGGAATACCGGCCAGGTCGATATTGTCCTTGATGGCGAACGGCACGCCGAACAGCGGCAATTGCTCCGGGCTCTTACTGTCCAGCGCAACCAGATAGGGTTCCAATTCGGTCTCGCTGAGCAGGTGGATGAACAGCGGATTGTCGCTGTTGAGCGTGGCGGCGCGTTGGCGCAGTTCAACAAGCAGTTGGCGCGGGGTGAGTACGCCTTCCTTGTAAGCGGCCTGCAGTGCGTCGAGACGCAGATCGTGGTCAAAGCGTGTCATGCGGCGTGTTCCTCCAGAACGATCACCCGCTGTCCGGCGCGTACCGGAGAGCCTGGTTGGACATGGACTGATGCGACCACCCCGGCACAGGGGGCGGTCAGGGGTATTTCCATTTTCATGGATTCGAGAATCACCAGCACGTCGCCGGCCTGGACCTGGGCACCTGCGGTGACCTGAACCTGCCAGAGATTGCCGGCGATGTGACTGTCGATACTGTGCTGGCCGGTTGCGAGCGGCTGCTCTTCTACGGGCTCGGCGGCGACCTCTTCGCTTTGGTAGTCGGCCTGGCCGTTGGCGATCCAGCGCTGGCGCTCGGCCTCGAAGGCGGCTTTTTGCTGGCTGCGAAAGGTGCTGATGCTGTCGGCTTCGGCCTCGAGAAACTGCTGGTAGTCGGCCAGTGCCAGCTCGCTATGTTCGATGTGCAGCGGATAGTGCCCGAGTGGAAAGTCACGGCGAATCTGTTGCAGTTCGTCAGCCGATACCGGGTAAAACCGAATCTGATCAAAGAACCGCAGCAGCCAGGGCTTGCCAGCGTAGGCGGCAACTTCGCGGTAGCGGTTCCACATCTGCAAGGTACGCCCGACGAACTGGTAGCCGCCGGGGCCTTCCATGCCGTAGATGCACATATAGGCGCCACCGATACCGACCGAGTTCTCTGCGGTCCAGGTGCGTGCCGGGTTGTACTTGGTAGTCACCAGGCGGTGGCGGGGGTCCAGTGGGGTGGCCACCGGGGCGCCGAGGTAAACGTCGCCCAGCCCCATGACCAGGTAGCTGGCGTCAAACACGGTGCGCTGAACGGCCGCCAGATCCGGCAGGTCGTTGATCCGGCGGATGAACTCCAGGTTGCTCGGGCACCAGGGGGCATCCTTGCGCACGGTGGTCATGTACTTCTCGATCGCCAACTGGCAGGCCGGGTCATCCCAGGACAGCGGCAGGTGCACTATGCGTGAAGGTACACGCAGGTCGTCGGCGCTGCAGACGGCTTGCCAGAGACGCTCAACGGTGGCGAGCAGGGCGTCCAGGGCCAGGGTTTCCGGCTGGTAGTGCACTTGCAGCGAGCGGATGCCAGGGGTCAGGTCGACCACACCGGCCAGTTGCTCGGCTTCCAGCGCCTGCATCAGGGCATGGCCGCGGAACCGCAATACCAGATCCAGCTCCGGTGGACCGATCTCCAGCAACAGGTGGGTGTCGCCGGACAACCGTGCAACCAGCCGGGTATCGGCTTCGCCCGTATCCAGAATGATCGGCGAGGCCAGGGCGATGGCTGGACTCTGGGTTGGGCAGCAGGGCTGCAACTCGACGACTTCACGTTGCTGCAAGCGGGCCAGCTCACGGGCAGTGGTGATGCTGACCGGGGTGAAGCGGAGCTTGTCCCCGGCCTTGAGCTGGCCGAGTTGCCACAGATCGGCCTCGATGATGGTCACCGGGCAAACGAAGCCTCCCAGGCTGGGGCCATCCGGGCCGAGAATCACCGGCATGTCGCCGGTAAAGTCCACGGCGCCGACGGCATAGGGGTTGTCATGGATATTTGACGGGTGCAGGCCCGCTTCGCCACCATCCTCGCGCGCCCATTCCGGTTTTGGCCCGATCAGGCGTACCCCGGTACGGCTGGAGTTGAAATGCACCTCCCATTCGGTGGCAAAGAAGCGTTCGATGTAATCGGCGGTGAAATACTCGGGTGCGCCATGCGGGCCATAAATCACCCGCAGTTCGCGGACCTCGGTCAGCGACGTGTGCAGAGCGGCTGGCAGGCTGGCTGTTGCGACCGGCGCCAGTGGCAGCAGCCGCAGTACGTCACCCGCGCGCAGCGCCCGACCGGCATGGCCACCAAACTGACCGAGGGTGAAGGTGCTCTTGCTGCCGAGGTAATCCGGTACCTGAATGCCGCCCTGAATCGCCAGATAACTGCGCGCACCGGCACCGTCGATGGTGCCCAGGCTGAGGGTGCTGCCAGCGGGTATGTCGAGCACCTGATGCATGGGCTGCGTCACTCCGTCCAGCTTCACCGGCAGGCTGGCGCCACTGACGACCACCTGGGTGGCGCTGTTGAAGCTCAGGGTCGGCCCCGTCATGGTGATTTCCAGGCCGGCGGCGTCGGCGGCATTGCCCAGCAGGCGATTGGCAAGGGCCAGTGACCGACTGTCCATGGGTCCAGAGGGTGGCACGCCGACGGCCCAGTAACCAAGGCGGCCGGGCAAGTCCTGTACCGTGGTCTGGGTGCCGGGGATCAGCACTTCACAGGTGCTGGCCTGATAGGTCAGATGGTCCAGGCAGCGGGTCCAGGGCTCGCCACTGGCAAAGGGGGCGTCATTGAGAATCTGGCGCAGATAGCCGAGGTTGGTTTCCACCCCGTAGAGCCGGGTGTCGGCGAGCAGTTGATCGAGGGCGGCACTGGCGGCAGCCCGGTCGAGCTGCCAGCAGATCAGCTTGGCGATCATCGGATCGAAGTAGGGGGCAATTTCGCAGCCGGCTTCCACCCAGGTATCGATGCGCACCGCTTGCCCGTCAGCGGGCGGAAACTCGACCTGGGTCAGCAGGCCCGGACTGGGTTGGAAATCGCGCCCCGGGTCTTCGGCATACAGCCGCGCTTGGATAGCGTGGCCACGCGGCTGCAGGGTCTTGCCCAGTTCGGCCAGTGGCGGCAGGTCGCCGGCTGCCAGACGAACCATCCACTCGACGATATCGACTCCCCAGACCTGCTCGGTGACGCCGTGTTCAACCTGCAGGCGGGTATTCACCTCGAGGAAGTAGAACTGCTCGGCAGCGCTGTCATAAACAAACTCGACAGTACCGGCGCTGCGGTAGTTGATCGCACTGGCCAGCTGGATTGCGGCCTGACAGAGGGCATCGGCCATGCCGGCGGGCAGGTTGGGTGCCGGGGTTTCCTCCAGCACCTTCTGGTTGCGCCGCTGGACCGAACAGTCGCGCACGCCCAGCGCCAGGACCTCGCCCTGGCCGTCGCCAAACACCTGAACCTCGAGGTGCCGCGCGCGCTGGATGTATTTTTCGATAAACACCCCGGCATCGCTGAAGTTGTTCTGTCCGAGGCGTTTGACCGCATCAAAGGCGTCGCCCAGCTCGGCGGTAGTGTGACAGACGCGCATACCGATACCGCCGCCGCCCGCGGTGCTTTTCAGCATGACCGGGTAGCCCACCTGCTCGGCAGCGCGTAAGGCATCTGTCACGCTGTCCAGCAGCTCGGTGCCTTCGAGCATGGGAACGCCATGGGCCTTGGCCAGAGCGCGGGCGGTGTGCTTGAGACCAAACACCCGCAATTGTTCCGGGGTTGGCCCGACAAAGGCGATGCCAGCGGCTTCACAGGCTTCGGCAAAGGCGGCGTTTTCCGACAGAAAACCGTAGCCCGGATGGATCGCCTGGGCACCGCTGGCACGGGCAGCGGCGAGGATCTTGTCGACATCCAGATAGGTGGTACTGGCCGCACCCTCGCCCAGGGCAATGGCCTGATCCGCCTGTTGGACATGCAGGCTGCCGGCATCGGCTTCGGCATACACCGCCACCCCCTGCACATCCAGCGCTTTCAGAGTGCGCAGGATACGGCAGGCAATGGCGCCACGGTTGGCAATCAGCAGGGTGTTGAACATGTTGCGTCCTTGACCGGGCCGTCCCGGAAAGCACTTCTGGCCCACCCGGGTCGTCCCGGCTGGGTGATCTTGTCATGGGCTATGGTTTGCCTGACCGTGTCATTGCGAGGCGCGCAGCGACGTGGCAATCCATGCAGGCTGGGGAAGTCGTCAGGCATAAGCCAGTTCAATCCCATACCAGGTACTGCGCCGGGGTCGGGTTGTAGCCGTTGCATGGGTTGTTCAACTGCGGGCAGTTGGATATCAGCACGATGATGTCCATGTGAGCGACCAGTTCGACATACTTGCCGGCGGCGGAGATGCCGTCCTCGAAGGTCAGGCCGCCCTCGGGGGTCACCGGGACGTTCATGAAAAAGTTGATGTTGTGGCTGATGTCGGCCTTGCGCAGCCGGCCATCATGCAGCGCGGCGCGCAGGAAGTTGTCGCGGCAGCTGTGCATGTAGCGGGTACTCAGGGCATAGCGCACGGTGTTGCTTTCCTGGGCACAGGCGCCGCCCAAGGTGTCATGCCGGCCGCAAGTGTCGGCGGTGATGGTCAGCATCGGCCTGCCAAGGTTGCTGTACAGCACGCTGCCGGTAGTCAGGTAGACGCTGTTCTGTTTGCGCAGGGTGCGTTGCACGTCGTAACGCTCACGCGGGTTGCTGGCGCTGAAAAACAGCGTGTCCACCGCCTGATTGCCTTCCAGGTCCAGCAGACGCAGGGTTTGGCCGGCCTTGAGATCACGCAGGAAAGGTTCGCCGGCGCCGATGGTGGTGCGGTACGCGGCCTGTTCGGGCTGTTTGTCACTGTGGGTCAATGGCATGCTCGGCCCTCCTTACAGAAAGATGCGATCAGTGTTGTGCAGGCCGCGAACGTTTTCTTCGCGGGTGCGGCGACACAGCACGGTGATGCCGTCATCGACCGCCTGGTGCCAGCTCAACTGCACGGGTTTCGGGGCGTATACCGGGTTCGGGTCCATGGGGTGCTGCAAGGCGGTGAGCACCACCAGGGTATCCATTGGCGCGTACAGCTCGATGTAATCGCCGCTCCGGCTGTTGCCGGGTTCAAAGGCAAAGCGGCCTTCGGCATCCACGGTTACCTTGCTGAACAGGTTGAGGGTCATCAGCAGGTCCTGCAGTTGCATATCCCACTTGCCCAGTTCCACCAGCAGGTTGTCGAAGCCGTTGCGGAAAAAACCGTTGCGCAGTTGTTGGTAGCTGCCGGCACCGTATTTTTCGGTGACTTCCTCGGCATTCAGCACGCCACCGAAACTGTCGTGCCAGCCGCAGGTATCGCTGACGATGGCCGCCAGTACCTTGCCCATATCCGAATACAGGCAGTGGCCAGCGGTAAGTTTGGCTGTATGTTGGCACTTGAGGCTGTCAGGCAGGTTGAGGCGTTCGCTTTTCTCCTGGGCGTTGAACAGCAGCAGACTGACATTGGCGTCGCCCTCAAGGTCGGTGATGCGTAGCAACTGGCCACGCTTGAGCACAAATGAGGTATGGCCGCCGCCGGGGACGGTTTCCTGATACAAGGTTGGGCGAAGGGGGGCAGGCAGAGTCATGCTCAGGCTCCTTGCAATTGTGGGGCGGTAAGGTCGCGGGTCAGGCGTTCGGGCAGTGCCGCGACAGCGGCCCGGGCCACCTTGCGATCGGTGTTGAGCGCAATGTCGTAGGTGATTCGGGCGCCGTAAGCGCCGGGTGCTTGTGGGTCTATCCGGGTCTTGTCGAACACCAGCAGGCGGGTACCCAGGCTGAAACCTTCGGCCAGATCGTGGGTGACCATGAATACGGTCAGCCCGGTCTGCTGCCAGAGCTCCAGCAGCAGCGCGTGCATGTCCTTGCGGATGCCTGGGTCGAGGGCGCCGAAGGGTTCATCCAGCAGCAGAATGCGCGGCGCCTTGACCAGCGCCTGGGCAATCGCCAGACGCTGTTGCATGCCGCCGGACAGGGCGTGCGGGTACTTGTTCAGTGCCTGGCCCAGGCCAACTTTTTCCAGCATGGCCACCGCCTGCTCGCGGGCTTCGCGGCGGGCCTGGCCGAACAGCCGGCCGAACAGTCGTGAGCCTTGCAGTTCGAGTCCGAGCATGACGTTGCCAAGTACGGTCAGATGCGGGAATACCGAATAGCGCTGGAATACTACGCCGCGCTCTGGCCCTGGCTCACTGGCCAGGGGGTGGCCGTCGATCAGCAACTGGCCACGGCTGGGTATTTCCTGCCCCAGCAACAGGCGCAGAAAGGTCGATTTGCCGCAACCGGAGGCGCCGACCATGGTGATGAACTCGCCGCTGGCGACCTCCAGGTTGAGATTCTCCAGTACTACCTGGTCACCATATTGCTGCCAGACACCCTTGATCGAAATGGCGCTCATGTCAGTGGCCTCCTTTGGGTTCGAACCAGGGGAACAGCAGGCGGCAGGCGCTTTTGAGCAGGCGGTCCATGCAGAAAGCCAGCAGGGTTATCCAGGCTACGTAGGGCAGGATCACGTCCATTGCCAGGTAGCGGCGGACCAGGAATATGCGGTAGCCCAGTCCTTCGGTCGAGGCGATCGCTTCAGCGGCGATCAGAAACAGCCAGGCTGGGCCCAGTGCCAGACACAGGCCTTGCAGCAAACGCGGCAGCAGTTGCGGCAAAACTACCCGGATCAGCACCTGCCAGCTGTTGGCGCCCAGGGTTTGGGCCTTGATCAGCAGTTCGGCGGGAATCTCCGCAACTCGCTGCTGCAGGTCGCGAATCAATACCGGGGTAATGCCTATGACGATCAGCATCACCTTCGATAGCTCACCCAGGCCCATGACAATGAACAGGATCGGCAGTATGGCCAGCGGTGGGATCATTGATATCACCGTAACCAGTGGTGACAGTGGCGTGCGCAGCAGCGGGATCAGCATCGCCAGGCCCAGCACCAGGCTGATCGCTGCGCTGATGGCAAGGCCGCTACCCAGGCGTTTGAGGCTGGCGGCGCTGTCGTCCCACCACAGGTAGGCGCCGCTGCGCCGGTCTTCCGTGAAGGCCATGCGTTCGACCGCGTCGCTCATCTGGCTGAAACTGGGCAGCAGCTTGTCATTCGGGTTTTCGGCCAGACGTGCCTGTGAGCTCAACAGGTACAGCAACAACAGGATGGCAAACGGGAGCAGGATCAGCCCAAGGCGCAGGGGGCGACCGGGGTGCCGGTTCATCAAGCGGGGCATGGCAAGTCTCCATTAGGGTCTGTTGCCGTTTCCTCGCAACCGCGCCGGAGCCTGTTTTTGCGCGAGGCAAGGCGCGAGATGCGAGGTTTGGTGGGCCAAATAAGCATTGAGCAACGCGGCATCGCGCAAAAACAGGCCCGGCCCTTCGGGTTGCGCGTAAAATGTCGCCATGCGTCGTTGTGGGACTTGGCAAGGGAGTGACCATTGCCTGCGTCCCACGCCTAGCCTGGCGACATTTTTCGCAGCAACGCGGCTTGCGAGGAAACGGCAACAGACCCTAGTTACACGGTCCGAGATCTCAGCAGTCTGAGCGTCTCCCGGGCTTTTATCCCGCCGTGTAACCTCCGGAGGAGGTCGACAACTCTCGGACCAGTCACCTTCTGCGAAGGCCGGAACCCTAGTCGTCCATTTGCGTTGAGTTGTAGTAGGTCATGATGCGACCGGCAACACGCAAGGGGTCAGTCAGACCCGGATCTCGGATGCTGCTGAGGCTAATGCAGGGGGCGTGCCAGAATGGGTCGACCAGCTTGTATACAAGATGTGCGCTGCGGTTGATGAGGCGATTGCGGGTTTATGTTGGGCAATTCGTGCTCGCTTATGGTGCGCGGTGTGCATTGATTGTCGTATTTTGGGGCGCCTGGCGCTTGGATATCACGCTAGGCTTGCCGCTATAGGGCAAACAAGGCTAACCTTACAGCCAAGAGTTGGCCGGACAGTCGCTGTGCCGCAAGGCGTGGAGGAAAGTCCGGGCTCCATAGGGCAGAGTGCCAGGTAACGCCTGGGAGGCGTGAGCCTACGGAAAGTGCAGCAGAGAGCAGACCGCCGATGGCCCCGCAAGGGGATCAGGTAAGGGTGAAAGGGTGCGGTAAGAGCGCACCGCGCGACTGGTAACAGTTCGTGGCACGGTAAACCCCACTCGGAGCAAGACCAAATAGGAACCCGATGGTGTGGCCCGCACTGGGTTCGGGTAGGTTGCTACAGGCAGTCAGTGATGGCTGTCGCAGAGGAATGGCTGTCCTCGACAGAACCCGGCTTATAGGCCAACTCTTTATTTTCCTTCCTTTTGTCGGAATCCCAATTTTCAGAGCAAAAAAATATAACTCTTCATACTTTACTTTAAGTTGTGAGGAGAACACTTTGTTGTGCCTGTTATTCGTGGTTCGTTTTTCAGCTGATTTCTGGGAAAACACCCCTCTTTTTGCGCTAACTCCCCGTCCTGCAAGGCTTTTTTCGTGAGTTACTCACTTGACGCTGTGTGCGTGGCATTTCTATAGTGTGCCAAAGTGGTATGAAGTGGGTAAAAGTGGGAAATATTGGCACGGACAGTCACCTAATCAGGGGAAGCCAGCAGCGTGTTTCGAGGAGCGAATGCCATCAATCTGGACGCCAAGGGGCGGCTTGCGATGCCGGCGCGTTATCGCGACCGTCTCGTGGAGCTGTGCGCCGGCCAGTTGGTGGCAACCATTGCGCTGGAAGAACGCTGCCTGTGGATCTATCCGTTGCCGGAGTGGGAAGCAGTTGAAATGCAGCTGAAGAAAGCTCCGAATCTCAACCCTGCGGTCAAGCGGCTCAATCGTCTGCTGATCGGTAATGCCAATGAAATCGAGCTCGACAGCAATGGCCGCTTCGTTGTGCCGCCGTTGCTGCGTGATCACGCCGGCCTGGACAAGAAAGTCATGCTGGTCGGCCAATTGAATAAATTCGAGCTCTGGAGTGAAGAGGCCTGGGAGGCCACCACCAGCGCCTATCTGGAAGAAGTGCAGGAAGTTGGCGAACTGCCGGCTGAACTGCACTCCTTGAGTCTATGACCCGGCAAACCGATTACTCACACATCAGCGTATTGCTCGATGAAGCGCTTGAGGGCCTGGCGGTGCGTCCCGACGGACTCTATGTGGATGGCACCTTTGGGCGTGGGGGGCACAGCCGGGCGATTCTGGCCCGACTCTCACGAGAGGGAAGGCTGATCGGCTTTGACAAGGACCCGGAGGCGATCCGGGCCGGAACAGAGCTGGCGGCCGAAGACGGCCGCTTTGTCGTTGTAAAAAGGTCATTTGCCGAGCTGGCCGAGGAGCTGCGCGCGCGCTCTTTGGAAGGCCAGGTTGACGGTATTCTGCTGGATCTGGGGGTGTCCTCGCCGCAACTGGACGACCCCGCGCGTGGTTTCAGTTTTCTCAATGATGGCCCGCTGGACATGCGTATGGACCCGGATAGTGGCCAAAGCGCGGCTGACTGGGTCAATAGCGCCAGCGAATCCGACATTGCCACCGTACTCAAGGAATACGGTGAAGAACGCTTCTCCCGGCGCATGGCTCGCGCGATTGTTGAGCGCCGGGCCCAGACTCCGTTCACCCGCACGGCTGATCTGGCCGAGGTGATCAAGCAGGCCAATCCAGCCTGGGAAAAGCACAAGCATCCAGCCACTCGGGCTTTCCAGGGCATTCGCATCTTCATCAACCGTGAGCTGGCCGATCTTGAGCAGGGCCTCAAAGCTGCGGTCGAAATGCTTGCGCCTGGTGGTCGGCTGGCGGTGATCAGCTTCCACTCGCTGGAAGATCGGCTGGTCAAACAGTTCATGCGCCGCGAGGCCAAGGGTGAGCCGTTGCCGCGTGATCTGCCGGTGCGCGATGTCGATATTCCCACCCGGCTGAAACTGCAAGGCAAAGCTATTAAGCCCAGTGCCGCTGAAGTAGCCGCCAACCCACGTGCGCGCAGTGCGGTGCTGCGTATTGCGGAGCGGCGTTGATGGACGCCAAAGCGACTGTGGGCACATTGCCAGGTAGCGGTCTGCCGCGCAGCAGTGGCGGCTTGCTGTTGTGCTGGGCGCTGGTGCTGGCCAGTGCTCTGGCGGTGGCCTACAGCACGCATTGGAGTCGGGTGCTGCTCAATGAACTGGCCGGTGAAATGGCTGGCCGGGAAAAAGCCCAGGCCGAATGGGGTCGCCTGCTGCTGGAGCAGAGCACCTGGACTGCGCATGGCCGGGTGGAAACCCTGGCGACCCGACAACTGGGTATGCGCGTACCTGAACCTGGCGAAGTGATTCTGGTGAAACCATGATGCACATTCAGCCCAATGGCAGTCGCTACCCCTGGCGCTTCAGACTGGTGATCGGTCTGTTGGGGCTGTGCTGCGCGGCCATTGCCTGGCAGATCGTGCATTTGCATGTGCTTGATGATGGTTTTCTGCGTAATCAGGGCGACAAGCGCAGCGTGCGTCATACCGTGATTCCTGCTCACCGCGGGATGATTACCGATCGGCATGGCGAACCGCTCGCGGTCAGCACCCCGGTGCTGACCCTGTGGGCCAACCCTCGCCAACTGGTCGGTCATGAAGCTCGCTGGCCAGAGCTGGCCAAGGCACTGGGCACCGATGCCAAGACCTTCGCCGAGCGCTTGCGGGCCAATGCTGAGCGCGAGTTCATCTATTTGCGCCGGCACATGACCCCGGAAGATGGCGAAGCTGTGCTGGCGCTCAAGGTGCCGGGTGTTTACAGCACCGAAGAGTACCGGCGCTTTTATCCGGCTGGTGATGTGGCGGCCCATATCCTTGGTTTCACCAATGTTGACGACATTGGTCAGGAGGGGCTGGAGCTGTCCTATAACGACTGGCTGCAGGGCGTGCCGGGTCGGCGTCAGGTGTTGCAGGATCGGCGCGGGCGGCTGATCAAGGATGTCCAGGTTGTGCGCAACGCGCGCCCGGGCAACGACCTGAAACTGTCGATTGATCTGCGGCTGCAATATATCGCTCATCGGGAGCTGCGTGAGGCGCTCAACCAGTTCAATGCCAAAGCCGGCTCGGTAGTGCTGATTGACGTGCGCACTGGGGAAATCCTGGCGATGGTCAATCAGCCCAGCTACAACCCCAACAACCGCAGCAACCTGCGCCCGGAAATGATGCGCAACCGGGCGTTGATTGATGTGTTCGAACCGGGTTCGCCGATCAAGAGTTTTACCGTTGCCGCTGGTCTAATGTCGGGTAACTACCAACCGACTACGGTGATGGACACCCGACCGGGCACCATGCGGGTGGCCACCATGACGGTGCGTGATGTGCGCAACTACGGTGTGCTGGACCTGACTGGCGTGATGATGAAATCGAGCAATATCGGGGTGGTCAAGATTGCTCTGGATATTGGCGCCGAGCCCATTTACCAGTTGCTTCAGCAATTGGGGTTGGGCGAGTCGACCGGGCTTGGTTTCCCGGGTGAAAGTGTTGGCCGGATGCCCAGTCATCGACGCTGGCCCCAGGTGGAGACTGCCACCCTGTCTTACGGTTACGGGCTGGCGGTGACTGCTACCCAATTGGCCCAGACCTACGCGGTGCTGGGTAACCACGGACGCAAGGTGCCATTGTCGCTGCTCAAGGTTGACCAGCCGCCTCAGGGCGAACAAGTGATTCCGCAGGTAGTCAGTGATCAGGTGCTGACGATGCTGCGCTCTGCGGTTGATGGCGAGGGCGGTACCGGCTCCCGGGCCCGGGTGCCGGGTTATCAGGTGGGTGGCAAGACCGGGACCGTGCACAAGACGCTGCCGGGTGGTGGCTACGCCCGTGATCGTTATCGCTCGGTGTTTGCCGGTGTGGCGCCGATCAGCAACCCGCGCTATGCCGCTGTGGTGGTGATCGACGAGCCGGGCAGTGGGCAATATTACGGTGGCCTGGTCGCCGCTCCGGTATTCGGTCAGGTCATGGCGGACGCCCTGCGTCTGACCAATGTGCCACCAGATGACCTGCCAGCGCTGCAACAGGTCGAACTGCCCCCGATTGAGGGAGGCTCACGCGGATGAAAACACTGCGCCAACTGCTGCCGAACTGGAACGGAGCCGATGCCGAGATTCACAGCCTGACACTGGACAGCCGGGCAGTTGTACCCGGCTGCCTGTTCCTGGCCGTGCCGGGGCAGCGCCATGATGGCCGCGACTACATCGCTCGGGCGCTCGAAGCTGGCGCAGCCGCGATCGTTTACGAGGTACAAGGGGCCCAGGTGTCAAGCGCTGCGGTACCGCTGGTGCCGGTCGAAGGCCTGGCTACTCAACTGTCGGCGATTGCCGGACGCTTCTACGATCAACCGTCAGCACAGCTGGGGCTGATCGGTGTGACCGGGACCAACGGCAAGACCAGTGTCAGCCAGATGCTGGCCCAGGTTTTGACCAGTCTGGGGCAGCCTTGCGGGATCATCGGCACCCTGGGCAGTGGCATGCCGGGTGAGTTGAACGATCACGGCATGACCACTCCGGATGCGCTGCGAGTGCAGCAGCAATTGGCAGGCCTGCGTGATCAGGGCGCCCGCTGGGTCAGTATGGAAGTGTCGTCTCATGCTCTGGATCAGGGCCGGGTGGCGGCGCTGGACTTCGATATTGCGGTGTTCACCAATCTCAGCCGTGATCACCTGGACTACCACGGCGATATGGACAGCTATGGCGCGGCCAAGGCCCGCTTGTTCCAGCGTCCGTTGGGTCATGCGGTAATCAACCTGGACGATCCGTTCGGTCGCCAGTTGCTGCCGCTGTGCAGTTGCCCGGTCATCACATACAGCCTGCACGATCCGGTAGCCAGTCTGTACTGCACCGATATCCGCTATGACAGTCAGGGTATCCAGACCTGTTTGCACGCAGAGGGTCAGCGCTTGAGCCTGACCAGCCCGCTGCTGGGGGATTTCAACCTGAGTAACTTGCTGGCTGTCATCGCAGCGCTGATGGCCGCTGGTATCGAACTGCCCCAGGCCCTGGCTGCGGTTGCCGCAGTGCAGGCTCCGGCCGGCAGGATGCAGCGTCTGGGGGGCGAGGCGTTGCCGCTGGTGGTGATCGATTATGCGCATACCCCCGACGCTCTGGAAAAAGCCCTGGCGGCCCTGCGCGCGCATACCCGCGGCCGGCTGACCTGCGTGTTTGGCTGTGGTGGCGATCGTGACAACGGCAAACGCCCGTTGATGGCGCGGGCTGCTGAATTGGGCGCCGATGCGCTGGTAATCACCGACGACAATCCTCGCACTGAGCCCTCGGCGGTGATCATCGAGCAGATCCTGAACGGGATTGAACATACCGGTAACGTGGCAGTCATAGCCAACCGGGCTGAGGCGATCAGCCAAACCATTCAACAGGCCCGGGCTGGCGATGTGATTTTGCTGGCTGGTAAAGGCCACGAAACCTATCAGGAGATTGACGGCGTGCGTCATCCTTTCAGTGATATCGAACAGGCCGAAGCCGCCTTGCAGGCATGGGAGGCGCGTCATGCTTGAAGCGCTGCGGTTGTCGGAACTGGTCAAGCCGCTGGCGGCCAGCCTCAAGGGCGAGGATGTCAGCTTTGACAGCGTCAGCATTGACTCGCGCCAGGTTCAGGCTGGCGGCCTGTTTGTCGCATTACCCGGCAGCCGGGTCGATGGCCACGACTTCATCGCTCAGGCACGTCTGCACGGTGCCGTAGCGGCGCTGGTCGAGCATCTGGTTGATGACCCGTTGCCGCAACTGCTGGTGCATGACTGCCAACTGGCCTTGGGGCAGTTGGCTGCCCTGTCACGCCAGGCGTTCAAGGGGCGGATGGTGGCGATCACCGGCTCCAGTGGCAAGACCACGGTCAAGGAAATGCTCGCTTCGATCCTGCGTGAGCAGGGTATTGTGCTGGCCACTCAGGGCAATCTCAACAACGAGCTGGGCGTACCACTGACCCTGCTGGCGCTGCAGCCTGAGCATCAGTTTGCGGTGATCGAGATGGGCGCCGCCAAGGTCGGTGACATCGCCTACAGCATGGGGATCGCCAAGCCCGATATCAGCATCCTGACCAATGCCGGCATGGCTCACGTCGGGCGTTTTGGCAGTCCGGAAAATATCGCCAAGGCCAAGGGCGAGATCATTACTGCGCTCAAGAGTGATGGTCATGTGGTGCTGAATCTGGACAGCCCCTGGTTTGAACAGTGGTACCAGAGCCTTGGCAAGCGCAAGTCGCATGCATTCAGCCTGGAAAATCCGACGGCTGAGTTGCGTGGCGAGTCGGTCGAGATCGATGAGCGCGGTTGCCCGGGCTTCCTGCTGGTGACCCCCAAGGGCTCGATCACCGTGCAGCTCAACCTGCTGGGCCGGCACAACATCGCCAACGCGCTGGCCGCGACTGGTGCAGCGCTGGCGCTGGGCCTTGAGCTGGAACAGATTCGCCGTGGTCTGGCCCGGTTGCAACCGGTGGCCGGGCGGGCCCAGGGTAAGCCTGGCCATGCCGGCGCGCTGGTCATCGACGACAGCTATAACGCCAACCCGAGTTCGGTCAAGGCCGCCATCGACCTGCTGGCCGGGTTCGACGGTCAGCGCATTCTGGTGTTAGGCGATATGGGTGAGCTGGGTGACTGGGAGGCTGCCGGTCACCGTGAGGTGGGTGAGCATGCCCGCCAGCAGGGTTTGGATGCCCTGTACGCCGTCGGCCGCTTGTCGGCCCTGGCGGTTGAGGCCTTTGGCGAGGGCGGACGATTGTTCGCCAGCAAGGCCGAACTGATCAATGCACTGCGCCCGCAATTGCAGGCGCAGACCCGGGTATTGGTCAAGGGATCGCGTAGTTCCGGCATGGAAGAGGTGGTTGCCGGTCTGGTGGAGACAACTGATAACGAAAACAAGGCCCACTGACAATGTTGCTGCTACTGGCTCAATACCTCCAACAGTTTCACACCGGCTTCGGTGTATTCCAGTACCTGACCCTGCGCGGGATTCTCGGGGTACTGACGGCGCTGGCCATTGCGCTGTTCCTCGGACCCTGGATGATCCGTACCTTGCAGGTGCGGCAGATTGGTCAGGCGGTACGCAATGACGGCCCGCAATCGCATCTGTCGAAAAAAGGTACACCGACCATGGGCGGGGCGCTGATTCTGGTGGCGATCGCCATCAGCACACTGCTCTGGGCCGACCTGTCCAATCTGTATGTCTGGGTAGTGCTCGGGGTGACCATCAGTTTTGGGGCGATTGGCTGGGTCGATGACTACCGTAAGGTGATCGAGAAGAACTCGCGTGGTTTGCCGTCGCGCTGGAAGTACTTCTGGCAGTCGGTGTTTGGTTTGATTGCGGCGATTGTCCTTTACGTATCGGCCAAGACCCCGGTCGAAACCACCTTGATCGTACCGTTCTTCAAGCAACTGGAATTTCAGCTCGGCATCCTGTTCGTGGTACTGACCTATTTCGTCATCGTGGGCTCCAGCAATGCAGTGAACCTGACCGACGGCCTCGATGGTCTGGCGATTATGCCGACCGTGATGGTCGGGGCGGCACTGGGCATTTTCGCCTACCTGTCGGGCAACATCCGCTTTGCCGAATACCTGTTGATCCCCTATGTGCCGGGCTCGGGGGAGCTGATCATCTTCTGTGGTGCGCTGATCGGCGCCGGTCTGGGCTTTCTCTGGTTCAACACTTACCCGGCCCAGGTGTTCATGGGGGATGTCGGTGCCCTGTCGCTGGGTGCGGCGTTGGGGGTGATTGCGGTAATCGTTCGCCAGGAAATCGTGCTGTTCATCATGGGCGGGATTTTCGTGGTTGAGACCCTGTCGGTGATCATTCAGGTCGCGTCCTTCAAGTTGACCGGCCGGCGAGTGTTCCGTATGGCGCCGATTCATCACCATTTCGAATTGAAAGGCTGGCCCGAGCCTCGGGTCATTGTGCGCTTCTGGATCATCACCGTGGTACTGGTGCTGATCGGACTGGCAACCCTGAAACTGCGTTGAGGATAGCAAGGTGGCACTGATTACCACGGACAAGCAGCGGATCATCGTCGGGCTCGGTAGCACCGGGCTGTCGGTTGCCCGTTATCTGGTCGGCCGTGGTCTCCCCTTTGCCGTGTGCGATACCCGCAGCAGCCCGCCGGGTCTTGATCAGCTCAAGCGTTTTGCACCGATGGCCGATGTTTATCTGGGTGAACTGGACGAGCAACTGCTGTGCGCTGCCGGTGAGCTGGTGGTCAGTCCTGGTATCGCCATCGCCACGCCGGCGATTGCTGCTGCCAAGGCTGCCGGGGTCTCGGTGGTAGGGGATATCGAGCTGTTTGCCCGCGAGCTGATTGCGCGTGAGGCCAGGCCGCAACTGGTGGCCATCACCGGTTCCAACGCCAAGAGCACGGTGACCACCCTGGTGGCTGAGATGGCAGCCGACGCTGGCCGGCAGGTGGCGGTGGGTGGCAATCTGGGCACCCCGGCACTGGATCTGCTCGATCAGCAGGCCGAACTGTACGTACTGGAGCTGTCCAGCTTCCAACTGGAAACCACCGAGCGGCTGAATGCCGAAGTCGCTACCGTACTCAACATCAGTGAAGATCACATGGACCGCTATAGCGGTCTGGCTGCCTATCATCTGGCCAAACACCGGATTTTTCGCGGTGCCCGTCAGGTAGTGTTCAACCGCGACGATGCGCTGTCGCGGCCGCTGGTGGCCGACCAGTTGCCTTGTCTGAGTTTTGGCCTGTCACGTCCGGACTTCAAGGGCTTTGGTCTGCTCGACAAGGACGGTGAGACCTGGCTGGCCTTCGAGTTTGCGGCGCTGATGCCGGTGCGCGAACTGAAAATTCGTGGTGCCCATAACCAGGCCAATGCTCTGGCGGCTTTGGCGCTGGGCCACGCGGTAGGTCTGCCGATCGACAGCATGCTGGCAACTCTGCGCCGGTTTGCCGGTTTGCCGCATCGTTGCCAGTGGGTAGGCCAGCATCAGGGCGTGGATTACTACGACGATTCCAAGGCCACCAATGTGGGTGCGGCGCTGGCGGCTATTGAAGGCTTTGGGGCCGATCTGGCTGGCAAGCAGGTGCTGATCGCCGGTGGCGACGGCAAGGGCGCGGACTTTGCGCCACTGCGTCAGCCGGTGGCCCGTCACTGCCGGGCAGTGGTGCTGCTGGGCCGCGATGCGGCGCTGCTGGAGCAGGCTCTGGCGGGCAATGTGCCGTTGCTGCGGGTTGAGACGTTGGAGCAAGCCGTAAATTGTGCAGCCGCTCAGGCCCAACCCGGCGATGTGGTGCTGCTGTCGCCGGCCTGCGCCAGTCTCGACATGTTCCGCAATTTTGAAGAGCGCGGCCGGCTGTTTGCCGAAGCGGTTGCGAGGTTGCCGGCATGAACGCGCTGAACCGGATTCCGACCCTGACCCAGTTCGTTGAGCCGCTCGCTGGTGAGCGCCGCTTCGACCTGGATCTGCCGCTGCTGGCTGCAGCGCTGGCGCTGCTCGGGCTGGGGTTGGTGATGGTCAGCTCGGCGTCCATGGAAGTGGCGGCCGGGCAACTGGGCAATCCCTTCTATTACATGATCCGCCAGTTGATTTATCTGGGGATCGGCTTGGGCGCCATGGCCACTGCGCTGTCGATTCCGCTGAAACTGTGGGAGCAGTTCCGCTTCCCGCTGCTGTTTCTGGGGATCGCTCTGCTGATCGCGGTACTGATTCCGGGGATCGGGCGTGAGGTCAACGGTAGCTGGCGCTGGATCGCGGTCGGGCCGATCAACATTCAGCCCTCGGAGCTGGCCAAGTTGTTTGCCGTGGTGTTTCTGGCCGGCTATCTGGTGCATCGCCAGGATGAAGTCAAGGAGCGCTGGTTCGGTTTTATCAAGCCCTTCATGGTGCTGTTCCCGATGGCCTGGCTGCTGATCATCGAGCCTGATTTTGGTGCCACCGTGGTGTTGATGGGCGCGGCGGTGGGCATGCTGTTTCTGGGCGGGGTGGGGTTGTTCCGCTTCATTCTGTTGTTCGGATCGCTGGCCGGAGCCGCCGGCCTGCTGATTCTGTTCGAGCCTTATCGTCTGCAGCGCCTGACCGGTTTTCTCAACCCCTGGGATGACCCGTTCGGCAGTGGTTATCAGTTGACTCAGGCTCTGATCGCCTTTGGTCGTGGAGAGTGGCTGGGCGTCGGGCTGGGCAACAGCATTCAGAAGCAGTTCTATCTGCCCGAGGCGCATACCGACTTCGTATTCGCTGTACTGGCCGAAGAGATGGGGCTGATCGGTGCGCTGGCAGCCTTTGCCCTGCTGATCTTCGTTGCCGTACGCAGTCTGTACCTGGGGCTGTGGGCCGAGCGCGACGGGCAGTTATTTTCGGCCTATCTGGCCTATGGGATTGCGTTGATGTGGTGTGGTCAGATCCTGATCAACGTCGGTGTGAATGTTGGCCTGCTGCCGACCAAAGGTTTGACCCTGCCGTTCCTCAGTTATGGCGGTAGTTCGTTGGTAGTGTGCTGCATCAGTCTGGGCATCCTGTTGCGCATTGACTGGGAGCGTCGACAAGCGCTACGGGAGGTAAGCAATGAGCAATAAGGTATTGGTGATGGCAGGCGGCACCGGCGGTCATGTGTTCCCGGCGCTGGCTTGCGCGCGAATGCTGCGCGATCAGGGCTTCGAAGTGCACTGGTTGGGTACCCGGCGGGGCATCGAGGCTGAGCTGGTGCCCGATGCCGGGTTCCCGATCCACTATATCGACATTCAGGGTGTGCGCGGCAAGGGCAAGCTGGATCTGCTCAAGGCACCGGTACGGATACTGCGTGCGTTGCTGCAGTCGCTGAAGCTGCTGGACCGGCTCAAGCCGATCTGCGTGCTTGGTGCCGGTGGCTATGTCACCGGTCCTGGCGGATTGGCTGCCCGGATCAAGCGGATTCCGCTGGTTATCCATGAGCAAAATGCCGTGGTCGGCACCGCCAACCGGTTGCTGGCGCGCTGGGCCGATCGCTGCTGTGAGGGTTTCCCGGGCAGCTTCGCTAATCCGGCCAAACGCCTGAGTACTGGCAACCCGGTGCGCGAAGATATTTTCCAGACCCCCGAACTGAGCTGGGACGGCAGCCGCCGGCCACGCCTGTTGATTCTGGGTGGCAGTCTGGGCGCTGCGCCGCTGAACCGTCTGCTGCCGCTGGGGCTGGCACTGGTCGATCATGACAAGCGCCCGGAAATCGTTCATCAGTGCGGCAAACAGCATGTCGAGGATACCCGCGAGGCTTATCAGATGGCCGGTGTGGCAGCGATTGTCGAACCGTTCATTGCTGATATGGCTGGCGCTTATGAGTGGGCCGATCTGGTGGTGTGCCGGGCCGGCGCACTGACTGTCTGCGAACTGGCGGCCGCTGGACGGCCGTCGCTGCTAGTGCCACTGCCGCATGCCATTGATGACCATCAGAGCGCCAATGCCCGGTTCCTGGCTGATCGCGGAGCCGCAGAGCTGCTGCCGCAAGCCAGCCTGACCCCGGAGCTACTGGCGCAGCGGCTGAATTTTCTTTTCTCGCAACCGGAGAAACTGCAACAGATGGCAGAACTCGCTCGTAAACAGGCAACCCCGAACGCTACGGCGGATGTGGTGCGCGCCTGCCTGGAGGTGGCCCGTGAGTCCTAAGGCGACCTTCACCCTGCCGGAAATGCGCCGCATTCGCCGGATTCACTTCGTCGGTATCGGCGGGGTTGGCATGTGCGGTATTGCCGAAGTGTTGCTGAACCTGGGCTATCAGGTGTCCGGTTCTGACCTCAAACGTTCGACTGTGACCCAGCGCCTGGAGAGTTTCGGTGCCCGGATCGATATCGGCCATCGCGCCGAGAATCTGGCCAACGCCGATGTGCTGGTGGTGTCCAGCGCGATCAATCCAAGCAACCCGGAAGTGGCCGCGGCGATTGAAAAGCGCATTCCGGTCGTGCCGCGTGCGGAAATGCTGGCCGAACTGATGCGTTATCGCCACGGTATCGCGGTTGCCGGCACCCATGGCAAGACTACTACCACCAGCCTGATCGCCTCGGTACTGGCAGCTGAAGGCTTGAGCCCGACCTTCGTGATCGGTGGCCGTCTGACCAGCGCCGGGACCAACGCGCAGTTGGGTGAGAGCCGCTATCTGGTGGCCGAGGCTGATGAAAGCGATGCCTCGTTCCTGCATTTGCAGCCGATGGTAGCGATCGTGACCAACATCGATGCCGACCACATGGCGACCTACGAAGGTGACTTCAGCAAGCTCAAGCGGACCTTTGTCGAGTTTCTGCACAACCTGCCGTTCTACGGTCTGGCGGTACTGTGCGTAGATGACCCGGTTGTGCGCGAGATACTGCCGCAGGTTAACCGCCAGGTCATTACCTATGGTCTGAGCGAGGACGCCGATGTCCGCGCTGTGGATATCGAACAAAAGGGCATGCAGACCCATTTCACTGTCCTGCGTGACGGGCATGAGCCGCTGCGGGTGTGCGTCAACATGCCGGGCGTGCACAACGTGCTGAATGCGCTGGCGACCATCGCTGTGGCCACCGACGAGGGCATCAGCGATGCCGCGATCGTCAAGGGCTTGACCGGTTTCGAGGGCGTTGGCCGGCGCTTCCAGGTTTACGGCAATTATCCGCTGGCTGATGGCGAGGTGATGCTGGTCGACGATTACGGCCATCACCCGCGTGAGGTTCAGGCGGTGATCAAGGCCGTGCGCGCCGGCTGGCCTGAACGGCGGCTGGTGATGATCTATCAGCCGCACCGTTTTACCCGAACCCGCGACCTGTATGAAGACTTTGTTCAGGTTCTGGCCGAAACCAATGCGCTGTTGCTGATGGAGGTCTACCCGGCCGGCGAGGAGCCCATTCCGGGGGCCGACAGCAAGCACCTGTGCCGCAGCATCCGTCAGCGAGGCCAGGTGGACCCGATTTATGTTGATCGTGACGCCGACGTGATGCCGCTGCTGGAAGCAGTGCTGCAGCCCGGCGACATTCTGCTGACCCAGGGCGCCGGGGATATCGGCGGGCTGGCGCCGCAGCTGGCCGAAGCCTTGAGCCGGCTGGGGCAAACCGTTACGGAGGGTAAGGCCTGATGGTTGACGTAAAAGCTTTGGGCCGAGTCGCAGTACTTTATGGCGGTCATTCGGCCGAACGGGAAGTGTCGCTCAAGTCCGGCAAGGCGGTACTCGAAGCGCTCAAAGGCGCCGGAGTAGATGCCTATGGCATTGATGCCGGAGACGATCTGGCGCAGCGCCTGATTGCTGAACGCCCGGACCGGGTGTTCATCGCCCTGCATGGCCGTGGCGGCGAGGACGGCAGTCTGCAGGGGCTGCTGGAAAGCCTGAAGCTGCCTTATACCGGCAGTGGCGTGATGGCTTCTGCGCTGGGTATGGACAAACTGCGGACCAAACTGGTGTGGCAAAGCCTGGGGCTGCCGACGCCGCCTTACGCAGTGTTGACCGATGAGGCCGAGTGCGCGGCGATTGTCGAGCGCCTGGGTGCACCACTGATCATCAAGCCGATCCATGAAGGCTCGAGCATCGGCATGGCCAAGGTCGACAGCGAGGCCGCGCTGCGCAGTGCCTGGCAGGCAGCGCGCCAGTACGATGATGTGGCACTGGTCGAACAGTGGATTACCGGCGCCGAGTTCACCGTGGCGATTCTTGATGGGCAGGCGCTGCCGGCAATTCGGTTGCAGACCCCGCACACCTTTTACGACTACGACGCCAAGTACCTGGCCAATGACACCCAGTACATCTGCCCCTGTGGTCTGCCTGCGGACAAAGAAGCGGAACTGGCCGAATTGTGCCTGAAGGCTTTCAACGCCGTGGGTTGCCATGGTTGGGGCCGGGTCGATGTGATGCAGGACCAGACCGGGCAGTTCTATCTGCTTGAAGTCAACACTGTGCCGGGCATGACCGATCACAGCCTGGTGCCGATGGCTGCGAAGGCTGCGGGCAAGAGTTTTACCGATCTGGTGCTGGCGATCCTTGCCAGCGCCCGGTACTGAGGAGTCTGTTGGATGTTGGGGCTGATGATCAGGGATCCGCGAGCAGGCAAGCCTGCGACTCGACGCCAGGCGTCGGGCCGTGGCGCCGTGCGCGTGACCCCGCCAGCCCCGCGCAGCCGGCCGCGACTGAGCTTCAGCCTGCCTGCCATGAACGGTCTGGGGATGCGTCTGCAACAGGTACTTTGGCCGTTGTTGCTGGTGGCCCTGGGCATGGGACTGTACGAGTTGGGCAGTCGGCTGTGGCCGCTGGCCGACCGGCCGATTGCGCTGATCAGCGTACAGGGCGAGTTGCAATACATCGACCATGATGCCGTGCAGGGAGTGATCCAGCCTTATCTGCAGGACAGCTTTTTGAGCATCAACCTGCGGGGCCTGCAAAGCGATCTGGCGGCCATGCCCTGGGTCGCCAAGGCTTCGGTACAGCGGGTCTGGCCGGATCAGTTGGTGATTCATCTGGACGAACAGCTGCCGGTTGCCCGCTGGGGTAGCAATGCGCTGCTCAATAACGAAGGGCGGGCCTTTGAGCCGGATGAGATCGCGAGATTCGCCGATCTGCCCCAGTTGAACGGGCCGCAGCGAGCCAAACAGCGGGTGATGCAACAGTACCAGCAATTCAATCGTCTGCTGCGGCCATATGGCCACGGTGTGGCGCAGTTGGAACTGCGTGATCGCGGGAGCTGGTTTCTGACCACCCAGGACGGGATTCAGATTTTGCTCGGACGCGACAACGTAGTGGAGAAGATGCAGCGGTTTCTGACCATCGATCAACTGGTGTTGTCCGAGCGTCGGGAGCAGATAGCGCGGGTCGATCTGCGCTACAGCAACAGCATGGCGGTGGCCTGGCGCACGCCGGTCAACGTGGATTAATCGGGGAGTGACACAGGCTTATGGCAAGCAAGCAGGGTAGCAGGATGATCGTCGGGCTGGATATCGGCACCTCCAAGGTGGTGGCGCTGGTCGGCGAGATCGGAGCGAACGGCGAACTGGAAATCGTCGGTATCGGCTCGCATCCCTCGCGTGGCCTGAAAAAAGGCGTGGTGGTCAATATCGAATCCACCGTGCAGTCGATCCAGCGCGCGATCGAAGAAGCCGAACTGATGGCTGGCTGCCAGATTCACTCGGTCTTTGCTGGCATTGCCGGTAACCACATTCGCAGCCTGAACTCGCATGGCATCGTCGCCATCCGAGACCGTGAAGTAGTGCCGGCCGATATCGACCGGGTACTGGATGCCGGCCAGGCGGTGGCTATTCCCGCTGATCAGAAGGTGCTGCACATCCTGCCGCAGGAATATGTGATCGATAACCAGGAAGGCGTGCGCGAGCCACTGGGCATGTCCGGAGTGCGCCTGGAAGCCAAGGTGCATCTGGTGACCTGTGCGTTGAACGCGGTACAGAACATCGAGAAATGCATTCGCCGCTGCGGCCTGGAAGTTGAGGACGTGATCCTCGAACAACTGGCCTCCAGTTATGCCGTGCTGACCGAGGATGAAAAGGAGCTGGGCGTCTGCCTGGTGGACATCGGTGGCGGTACTACTGATATCGCCATTTTTACCGAAGGCGCAATTCGTCACACCTCGGTGATTCCGATTGCCGGCGATCAGGTGACCAACGATATCGCCATGGCATTGCGGACTCCAACCCAGTACGCCGAAGAGATCAAGATTCGCTATGCCTGCGCGCTGGCCAAGCTGGCTGGCCCGGAAGAAACCATCAAGGTGCCCAGTGTTGGTGAGCGCCCGCCGCGTGACCTGTCACGCCAGGCCCTGGCTGAAGTGGTCGAGCCGCGCTACGACGAGTTGTTCACCCTGATCCAGGCCGAGCTGCGCCGTTCCGGTTACGAGGACATGATCCCGGCCGGAATCGTCCTGACCGGCGGCACCTCGAAAATGGAAGGTGCTGTCGAGCTTGCCGAGGAAATCTTCCATATGCCGGTACGCCTGGGTGTGCCGCAGGAATTCAAGGGGCTGACCGATGTGGTGCGCAACCCGATCTACGCCACCAGCGTAGGTCTTCTGCACTACGGCATCAAACATCAGGGCGAGTCCAGTCCGGGCTCGGAGTCGAACCGCGAATCGACCCTGGAACGGGTCAAGCGCTGGTTCAAGGGCAATTTTTAAAGAAGCCCGCCTCAAGCGGGTCGTAGCAACGAAACGAAGCAATACAACGAGTACAAACTCAAGGAGATGGGATCATGTTCGAATTGATCGATAACGTACCGCAAAATGCAGTTATCAAGGTTGTTGGTGTTGGCGGCGGCGGCGGTAATGCGCTGCAGCACATGGTGGTCAACAACGTCGAAGGCGTTGACTTCATCTGTGCCAATACCGATGCTCAGGCACTTAAGAACGTCAGTGCGCGCACCGTGTTGCAACTCGGCTCGGCAGTAACCAAGGGCCTGGGTGCCGGGGCCAACCCGTTGATCGGCCGGGAAGCAGCGATCGAAGATCGCGAGCGCATCGCTGAAGTACTGCAAGGCTCCGACATGGTGTTCATCACTGCCGGCATGGGTGGTGGTACCGGTACTGGTGCCGCGCCGATCGTCGCTGAAGTGGCGCGTGAACTGGGCATCCTGACTGTGGCCGTGGTAACCAAGCCGTTCCCGTTCGAAGGCCGCAAGCGCATGCAGGTCGCTGATGAGGGTATCCGCGAACTGAGCCAGCATGTTGACTCGCTGATCACCATTCCCAACGAAAAACTGCTGACCGTACTGGGTAAGGACGCCAGTCTGCTGGCTGCCTTCAGCAAGGCCAATGATGTACTGCTCGGCGCGGTACAGGGTATCGCCGACCTGATCATGCGTCCGGGTATGATCAACGTTGACTTTGCTGACGTTAAAACCGTCATGAGCGAAATGGGCATGGCCATGATGGGAACCGGCCACGCCAGCGGCCCGAACCGCGCCCGTGAAGCGGCTGAAGCGGCTATCCGCAGCCCGCTGCTGGAAGATGTCAACCTGATGGGCGCACGCGGCATCCTGGTTAACATCACCGCTGGTCCAGATCTGTCACTGGGTGAGTTCTCCGAAGTCGGTAGCACCGTCGAGGAGTTCGCCTCCGAGTCAGCCACTGTGGTGGTTGGTACTGTGATTGATCCTGAGCTGCGTGATGAACTGCGCGTGACCGTGGTAGCTACCGGGCTGGGCAGTCGCGCCGACAAGCCGGTCAAAGTGGTCGACAACACCGCGGCTCCGGCTGCCACTCGCCAGGTGGAGAGCAGCAGTGCACCGAACTACCGGGATCTGGATCGTCCGACCGTCATGCGCAATCAGGCTCCGGCCGGCAATGCTGCTGCCGCACGCCTGAGCCAGCCGGCTGAAGATCTGGATTATCTGGATATCCCGGCGTTCCTGCGGCGTCAGGCTGATTGATTGGATCAATCGACGGCATAGGGCTGATTGGTATTCAACGGAGGCATGCTTTGCTATCATGCACGCCAATTGTTGAAAATTATTCGCAACTAAGCGGAAGCCAGGTCACACATGATCAGACAGCGCACACTGAAGAACGTAATCCGGGCCACCGGTGTGGGCCTACATTCGGGTGAGAAGGTTTATCTCACCCTGAAACCGGCTCCTGTGGACACCGGGATTGTGTTCTGCCGGACCGATCTCGACCCTATGGTCGAGATCCCGGCGCGTGCCGAGTTTGTGGGTGAAACCACCATGTCCACCACCCTGGTAAAGGATGGTGCCAAGGTGGATACCGTCGAACACCTGTTGTCGGCCATGGCCGGCCTGGGAATCGACAACGCCTATGTTGAACTGAGTGCTCCGGAAGTGCCGATCATGGATGGCAGTGCCGGTCCGTTCGTGTTCCTGATCCAGTCCGCTGGTATCGAGGAGCAGGACGCGCCCAAGCAGTTCATTCGGATCAAGCGCGAAATCAGCGTGGAAGAGCCGGGCAAGCGTGCCACCTTCGTACCTTTCGAGGGCTTCAAGGTGTCCTTTGCCATTGACTTCGATCACCCGGTATTCCGTGGCCGCAGCCAATTTGCCAGCGTCGATTTTTCCAGTACCTCGTTTGTCAAGGAAGTCAGCCGGGCCCGAACTTTCGGGTTCATGCGCGATATCGAATACCTGCGCTCGCAGAATCTGGCGCTGGGCGGTAGTGTCGATAACGCCATCGTGGTTGACGAGTACCGGGTTCTGAACGAAGACGGCCTGCGTTACGAAGACGAATTCGTTCGGCACAAGATCCTTGATGCCATCGGTGATCTCTATCTGCTGGGCAAGAGCCTGGTTGGCGAGTTCCGTGGCGAGAAATCGGGTCACGCCCTGAACAACAAGCTTCTGCGTACGCTGCTGGCGAACAAGGATGCTTGGGAAATTGTCACCTTTGAAGACGCCGGCACCGCACCCATCTCCTTTATGCGTCCTGCCGCTGCTATCTGATAGAACACTCGTTTCGTTGTTTTGGACGGCTGCTTCGGCAGCCGTTTTTTTATTTATAAAAGCGCTGCAATCGCAGTGGCGTAGGATCGGCTTGCTAGGACTCGCGATGGTGCCGCGCCAGGCGCTCAAGCGCGGCTTTTAGTGCCGGGTCGCTTACCACTTCGGCGGTCTCTTCCAGGCTTTGGGCCGCCACGATCGAATGCTTCATTTTGTGAAGTGGTGGTGATTTTTTGACCAACGGCGGTTGTACCTTGCAGTAGATTTTAGTTAAGGTTGCGAATTCCGTGTAGACCTGCAATTGGCGGATCAGGCGTTTTTGTTGGTAACGCAGGCGAGTGGCCCAGTGGCTGTCGCTGACCACCAGACGCAAGACTCCGTCGCGCAGTGAGGCTACACGGCAATGTTCGCGCGCCGCCGGCTCCAGTTGGGTTTCCACCAGGGCCTGGAGGCGCTTGACGGTACTGGCTCCGGCAAACAGCCCCTTGAGGGTGGAATGGGTGCGAAGTAGATCGCCTGGACGGCGAGCATCCAGCGGAGTAAACGACATGACAGTGCCTGTGGAGTGATACACAGCGGTCATCCTAGCAGAACCGCGTATTCAGGTGTTTGGGGATTATTCTGTGAATATCATTATCTTGACCGGCCGCCACGGAGCGGCCCGGGCGTTGACCTTGAGTCCGCCCTGGGTGATTGGGACGGTACTGACCGTGCTGGCCCTGCCGATCATCGCCGCGCTATTGACCTGGAAAGTCATGGCGCCGACCACTGAAGTGGTAGTCAGTGCTCAGGACTATGACAGGGTCTGGCAGCGTACTCTGGACGAAATGGCCAGTGATTCGGCCAGTGATGAATCCCAGTCCCAGCTCGAGCGGATGACTCAGCAGTTGGCCCGGTTGCAAACCCGGCTGACCCGGCTTGATGCCCTGGGTGAGCGGCTGACCGAAATGGCCGAGCTGTCGGATGGCGAATTCGACTTCAACAGCGACCCAGGCATGGGTGGGCCGGAGCTTCGCAAGGAATCGCTGCGCTACGAAACACCGGATGTCCAGACCGTGATCGATCAACTGGCCGAGCGGATCGACAATCGCACCCAGCAGCTCAAGCTGCTTGAAGAGCTGATGCTCAACCGCCAGACCGATGCCAATGCCCTGTTGGACTTCAAACCAGTACAGGTAGGTCACATTTCCTCCGGCTTTGGTCGTCGGGTCGATCCGATTACCGGGCGCATGGCCCTGCACACCGGGCTGGACTTTGCCGCTCCGCGCGGTACCCCGATCTATGCGGTAGGTGCCGGGGTGGTGACTTTCTCCGGGCGCAATGGCGCCTACGGCAATATGATCGAAATCACCCATGGCGGTGGCTACAAGACTCGCTACGCCCATGCCCATACGCTGGATGTGAAGAAAGGTGACCTGGTTCAGAAGGGTCAACAGATCGCCACGGTGGGCTCCACTGGCCGTTCCACTGGGCCGCATCTGCATCTGGAAATCTACCGCAACGGTATGGCAGTCAATCCGGCTCGCTATATTGCCCTGAAGTAAGCCTTCCCATATCGCGCCGATACCTGTCCGGCGGTTTATTGTGGCGCGATATTCAGAGTAGAATGACCCCTTTTATGTCGTCATGGCCGGATAATCTCAGCCGGCCCTGGCCTCCATCAAACGGAAATCAGGTCGACTATGTTTGCGCCTTTATTGAAGAAACTGTTTGGAAGCAAAAACGAGCGTGAGTTGAAGCGCATGGGCAAGATGGTCGCATCGGTCAATGCCCTCGAAGAAAAACTGAACGCCCTGAGCGATGAACAGTTGAAGGCCCAGACCCAGGTGCTCAAGGACCGGCTGGCCAAAGGCGAAACCCTTGACGATATCCTTCCTGATGCGTTTGCCGTAGTGCGCGAGGCGAGCAAGCGGGTACTGGGCATGCGCCACTTCGACGTTCAGTTGATCGGTGGTCTGGTGCTGCATGAAGGCAAGATCGCCGAGATGAAGACCGGTGAGGGCAAGACTCTGGTGGCGACCTTGCCGTCCTACCTGAATGCACTGTCCGGCAAGGGCGTGCATGTGGTCACGGTCAATGATTATCTGGCGCGCCGGGATGCCAATAACGTCCGTCCGCTGCATGAGTTCCTGGGACTGAGCGTAGGCGTGGTGGTGCCGTTCCAGGACCCCGAGGAAAAGCGCAAGGCCTACCAGTGCGATATCACCTACGGGACCAACAACGAGTTCGGCTTCGACTACCTGCGCGACAACATGGCGTTCCGGCTCGAAGACAAGTTCCAGCGCGGTCAGAACTTCGCCATCGTCGACGAAGTCGACTCGATCCTGATCGACGAGGCGCGCACGCCGCTGATCATCTCCGGGCCAGCTGAAGACAGTTCGCAGATGTATATGACCATCAACAAGCTGATTCCCAGCCTCAAGCGGGCGATCCCGGCTGAAGAGGCCGAAGCTGAAGTTGAGGGTCATTACGTTATCGATGAGAAGACCCGTCAGGTCGAACTCAACGAAGAAGGTTTCCAGTACGTCGAGGACCTGCTGGTCCAGCAGGGGCTGCTACCTGAGGGTGATAGCCTGTACGCGGCCCAAAACCTCGGTCTGCTGCATCATGTGAATTCGGCGTTGCGGGCGCATACCCTGTTCCACCGCAATGTTGAGTACATCGTCCAGAACAACCAGGTCATTCTGGTGGATGAGCATACTGGCCGGACCATGCCGGGCCGTCGTCTGTCCGAGGGGCTGCATCAGGCCATCGAGGCTAAGGAAGGGTTACAGATTCAGGCCGAAAGCCAGACGCTGGCTTCGACCACCTTCCAGAACTACTTCCGTCTGTATGACAAGCTGTCCGGCATGACTGGTACTGCTGATACCGAGGCGTTCGAGTTTCGCCAGATCTATGGCCTTGACGTAGTGGTTATCCCTACCAACAAGCCGATGATCCGCAAGGACTACAACGATCTGGTCTATCTGACCATCGAGGAAAAGTTTGCTGCAATCGCTGCCGACATCAAGGATTGCATGGAAAAGCAGCGCCCGGTGCTGGTGGGTACGGCCTCGATCGAGTCGTCCGAGGTGGTCTCGCAACTGCTGCAGCAGAAGGGCGTTCCGCATCAGGTGCTGAATGCCAAGTACCACGAGAAAGAAGCAGAAATCGTTGCCCAGGCCGGTCGGCCAGGGGCTGTGACCATCGCCACCAACATGGCTGGTCGTGGTACCGATATCATTCTTGGCGGTAGCTGGGAAGCAGAGGTTGCCAGCCTGGAAAACCCGACTGAAGACCAGATTGCGCAGATCAAGGATGAGTGGCAGCAGCGCCACCAGCAGGTACTGAATGCCGGTGGTCTGCATATCATCGCCTGCGAGCGGCACGAATCGCGTCGTATCGACAACCAGTTGCGTGGTCGTGCCGGTCGTCAGGGCGATCCGGGTTCCAGTCGTTTCTATCTTTCGCTGGAAGACAATCTGATGCGTATCTTCGCCTCCGACCGGGTGAAGAATTTCATGAAGGCCCTGGGTATGGAGAAGGGCGAGGCAATTGAGCACCGCATGGTGACCAACGCCATCGAGAAGGCCCAGCGCAAGGTTGAAGGGCGCAACTTCGACATCCGTAAGCAGTTGTTGGAATACGACGACGTCGCCAATGAGCAGCGCAAGGTGGTGTACCGCCAGCGCAATGATATTTTGGCCGCCGAGTCGGTCGAAGAAACCATCAAGGCCATCCGCGCAGATGTGGTGGCTGACGCAATCAGCCAGTTCATTCCGCCCCAGAGCCTGCCAGAGCAGTGGGACATCCCTGGGCTTGAGCAGCATCTGGCCAGCGAGCTGGCGCTCAAACTGCCGATCCAGCAATGGCTCGACGAGGACGATCATCTGCACGAGGAAGGGCTGCGCCAGCGCATCCTCGATGAGCTGGTTAAGGCCTACGCCGAGAAAGAAGAGATGGCCGGCGCCGAGGCACTGCGCACCTTCGAGAAACAGATGTTGCTGCGGGTATTGGATGATCGCTGGAAGGAGCATCTGGCGACCATGGATCATCTGCGTCAGGGTATCCACTTGCGCGGTTACGCCCAGAAGAACCCCAAGCAGGAATACAAGCGCGAGGCGTTCAACCTGTTCGAGCAACTGCTGGACTCGCTCAAGCATGACACCATTCGGATTCTCAGCCATGTCCAGGTTCGCCGTGAAGACCCGGCTGAGGAAGAGGCGCGGATGCGTCGCCAGGCCGAGGAAATGGCCCGGCGCATGCAGTTCAAGCATGACCAGAGCAGCGCGCTGGATGCCCCTCCTGAAGCCGAAGGCGGGGCAGCACAACCCGCCAGCGCGGCACCGGTAACCCGTGACGGCCCGAAAGTTGGACGCAATGATCCTTGCCCCTGCGGTTCGGGTAAGAAGTACAAGCACTGTCACGGTCAGATCGGCTAAAGCGATCTAATCGGTAGGAGCGCCCTGCGGGCGCGAATGGGCCTTGCAGTCAACGCAAGTCCTTGTTCGCGCCCGCAGGGCGCTCCTACCAGCTAGAATCAGTTGTTATTCATTCCTTTGGAGTCCTTCCCATGCCTGTTGGTCTCGGTCCTTTGCCTGTGTTGCATCCTGTTCCCGGTTTTCGTTTGGGTATTGCGTCGGCCGGAATCAAGCGAGCAGGGCGCAAGGATGTGGTGGTCATGGAAGCGGCTCCGGGCTCGGTGATTGCCGGGGTATTCACCACCAACGCCTTCTGCGCGGCACCAGTTACCCTGTGCAAGCAGCATCTGGCCCATCACCCGCGCTATCTGCTGGTCAATACCGGCAATGCCAATGCCGGAACTGGCAAGCCGGGCATGCAGGCAGCGGTGCGAACCTGTGAAGCGTTGGCCGAGCTGGTCCAGGTCGGTCCAGAGCAGGTATTGCCGTTCAGTACCGGGGTGATTGGTGAGCTGCTGCCAGCCGACAAAATCATTGCGGTACTACCGCAGACCCTGGCAAACCTGGCTGAAGGCAACTGGGCCGAGGCCGCCGAGGGCATCATGACCACCGACACCCTGCCCAAGGGCTGTAGCCGGCAGATCAGCCTCGGTGGGCATACCGTGACCATTACCGGTATCTCCAAGGGGGCTGGCATGATTCGTCCGAACATGGCGACCATGCTCGGTTATATTGCCACCGACGCCAAGATTGCTCCGCCGTTGCTGCAGCGTCTGGTCAAGGAGGCGGCCGACCTGTCCTTCAACCGCATTACCATTGACGGTGACACCAGCACCAACGACTCCTGCATGCTGATTGCCACCGGTCAGGCCGATATGGTTGAGATCATCGACTACGCCAGTGCCGATTACCGGACCCTGAGTGATGCGGTCAAGGGCGTGATGCTGGAGCTGGCCCAGGCGATCGTGCGTGATGGTGAGGGGGCGACCAAGTTCGTCACCATTCAGGTCAATGGCGGTGGCAATCAGGACGAGTGTCTCGATGTGGCTTACGCCGTGGCCCACTCACCGCTGATCAAGACGGCACTGTTCGCCTCAGACCCGAACTGGGGACGCATTCTTGCCGCAGTCGGCTATGCCGGTGTGCCGGAATTGAATGTCGAAAAGATCGATGTCTATCTGGATGATGTCTGCATTACCCGTCAGGGTGGCCGGGCGGCAGACTATACCGAGGAGCAGGGTGCTCGGGTGATGGCCCAGGAGGAAATCACCATCCGCATCGAACTTGGGCGCGGCCAACACAGCGAAACGCTGTGGACTACCGATCTGTCCCATGAGTATGTGCGGATCAACGCCGAGTACCGTACCTGATCAGCGTTCGTCACCACATCGCTTAATGGATTGCCACGGGCCTTCGGCCCTCGCAATGACGGAGTGGTGGAACCACGGAATCAGGTAAGTACCAGGTCACAAAGGGCGACCCATCTCAACGGGGGCCTCTCTCCCTCAACGGGCAGGCCCCCCTAACGTCATTGCGAGGAGCAGGGGGCGGCCATCCGCCGACGCGGCAATCCATGCCGAGTGCTAGCTGCCCCTCGTACTGACGGACTGAGGTTCATGGCGGCTCAGGCCTGCTCCTACGGGCAATACTGCGCCTCGATCTGGCCGCGTTCCACCCGGTGGCGGCCAACCCGGTTGAGAATTACCCGTCGGCCCTCCAGCTCGCTACGGGCTGGGCAGAGGCGGAATGTTCCAGCCAGAAAACCACCGTTCAGCATCTCTGACTCCCCCAGCGCGTTGAACCGCACATACTGGGCCAGTACCCCATTGGCGTGTATACCTCTGATCCGGCTGGGTTGCAGCTCTCTGAGGAGTTGTTCACCTGAATCGTACCGGCCATTATTGTTGCTATCGAGAAACATCTGCCAACCCTGGCTCCAGTCGCCATCAATCGGGGCCAGAGTAACCGGACGGTTGCGTAGAATCGCTTCCTGACGAGCAGCATTCAGACTGCCGGTCAGGTAACTGATGCTGCTGTCGAGCCGCTGGCGATCAATCGCTGCGCCAACGCCGGGAATACCGATAGCCAGCAGTATGGCGGTTAGGGCAATGGCAGCCAACAGCTCAAGCAAGGTGAAACCTTGGGTGGGCATGGCATCTTCTTCCGTGAAATAAATACTGAAAATAAAAAAGCCGGGCTACGATCCTGTGCCCGGCTTGATGATAGATCAGTGGTGAATCAGCGCCAGCATTCTTCCTGAGTTTTGCCCGAACCTGTGCGCCCCTTCTCACCTCTGGCGTTCAGGGTCAGGTTGCCACAGGCGCTGTCACCGAACTGCTGGGTGGCGGTCAGCGTATAGCCTCCGTCATTGGCAGCCTGGCCGACGCTGAGGGTGTAGTACTTGGCGTACTTGCTTTCACCCACGTTCAGTTGGCTGCGGTTGGTATCGCTGGTGACATAGCTGTTGTTCTGAGCGTAAAAGCGTTCCTGCCGTGCTGCAGCCTCCATCAGCAGCGCCTGGCCTTCAACCCGGTTGCCGCGCAGTACATGCTCACGGTAGGACGGGTAGGCGATACTGGCCAGAATTCCGACGATGACCACTACGATCATGACCTCCAGCAAGCTGAAACCACGGTTGGATTTGCTAGCGACCAAAGACATCAATTGTCCTCCAAGGGGATGACCTGCCAGCTCTGGCGGCCTTCAAGTTCGGGAGAGGGGCTGAAGCCAACCGGCGTCGGGTCGGCGCCAAAGATGGAACCATCACCCGAGAGCGCAATGCCGCCAGGGGAGTTCTGCTTGTAACCCGAGGCGACCAGGCCATCAATGGTATCGTTGGCATCAAAGCGGCCATCGGCATTGAAGTCCAGCGCCGGGTGGAAAGTGCGTGCTCCGGTTTGGGCGTTGAGCGCATAGATCCAGCCGGAGGTGCCGTCGGCACAGGGGTCCTCGTTGGGAATCAGTGAGCTGAACAGCACGGTGTCACCACGTACCTCCATGCGGTTGACCATCATTTCGCCTTCTAGAGCCTGGCCCTGTACTCGCAGGTCGATAAACCAGCCCCAGTCTTGCACCCGGTTGTCATACTCTTCCTGGGCTGGAGTGGTGTTGTCCTGGTACCACTGTGGAGGGGTCTGGCTGACCACTCGCACGCTATGTGTTGTGCCGTCGAAGCCATGCACCTGCTCGGCACTGATGCTTTGCTCATGCAGATTGCTGCGGCTGATGCTGGGCCGGTCCGAGGTGCTGGTGGACTGTGCACGGGTCTTGCGATCCCAGATTCCGTATACGGTCATCGCTCTGCTGGTGTCAGGGGCTGCATCCTGGGTTTCGAAGTACTTGCCGGTGCCAAAGATTACGATGTAGCCCCGGCGGGTCGGGTGGCGTACCAGTGATGGAATGGCGGTAATTGGCTGGATCTGGTTACCGGCGTCATCAGATACTGCGCGAGCGGTATACAGCGGCTGGCCACCATAGGATACGGCAAAACTGGATGCCTGAACGTTACCCTGGACCGAGCGGGCGAAGGGGTCAGGAATCTCCTGATTGGTCGTGGTGGTGTTGATCAGATCGAAGCGCCAGAGGTTGCCTTGCAAATCGCCGGCATAGGCGTAGTCGACCACTCCGTCGCCGTTATTGTCGGCACCGCGTACGCTGGAAAGACCATTGGCACCGCTGCTGCCGTCATCGACGACCAGTTCCTTGAGCAGGTTGCCGTTCTGAATATCAATGACGAACAGCGAGGCCGCATCATTCTCGCTGTCATAGCCGTTGCCCAGCAGAATCCCCCACTGACCACTGTGCAGGCGCACGATCTCAGGTTCGGCAAAGGTATAACCCAGATTTCCGTAGCCTTGGGTTTGATTGCTGATCTCCCAGAGGAGCTGGACGTTACCGGGATCAGTAATATCCAGGGCGAACAGGCCCTTGCCGCCGGCGCGCAGGGTGCCGACCAGCACGGTACGCCACTGATTGTTGAAGTACACATCGCGAACTACCGGAGTGCCATCGACAAAATAGCGATGGGCACCGCCCTGGTAGCTCTGCGCCGTCAATCTTGGCAGGTTGTGCAGTACTGCGCTGGGGATAAAGGCAAATTCCTCAGCCCCGGTCTTGGCGTTAAAGGCATGAAGCATGCCGTCGTTGGCGCCGACATAGACCAGCTCCTTGCGCCCACCTGTGCTTTCATCGGCGTCTTCCGAGGGTGCCCGATTGGTTCGCTGGAAAGTCAGATAATCACCTGGGCGGCCATCAATTCTGTCAGCCAGGTAAGGCAGGTAACTCGGGGTGCCGACTACCACCGGGCTGGAGTTGATGATATCGCCCAGGGGACTGGAGCGGCGGCGGAAGCTGCCATCGGAGTCACCTTCCTTGCTGCGGTCGCCGCGGATATAACTGGCTCGCTCGCCACCGCGATCATCAAGGGCACCGCTCAGGCTGTCCGGGTTAGTGTTGAAGATAGTCTTCAAGTCACTACTAAGGTTGTTGTAGCTGAATGTTTGCAGACCGCTGGCGCCACCGCCGCCAGCCATCAGGATCGTACGGCTGCCAGCAGCCGGTAGTCGCTCGCGGGCTGACCATGCCTGTTCCTGTGTGACTGCTCCGTTGGAGAAGCGCTTACTGTTGTAACGAACCAGATCGCCGCTCCAGTCGGCACTGTCATAAGAAGAGTAGAACAGCCGGTTGGTTATGGTGAAGCTGTCGATATCCTGATCACCAATAGAGGTGGAGACCCCGGGCTTGGCGGCTGTGGCGGTGCGCTCGGCAATACGGTTGAGAACGCTTTCAAAGGCCTTGACCAGATCCTCGGGGCTATCGGCGCTGAAAAACTCGCCGCGCGAGTTGATTGCCGCATGCCACAGGTCATATACGTTGTTGCTGTTGTCGGAGGAGGCTGGTGGCCAGTTGACCGTGCCGCCAGCCAAGGCTTGATAACCAGCACCCTTAAAAGTGTCGCCGGTCCAGGGAATATTGTCGTTGTTCAGGGCGCTGCTCAGACCCAGGCCGACCATGAAGTTGCTCATATGCTGCCAGGTCGCCGGATTATTGCGGGGGTCCCAGTATTGGGTGCTGGCATTGGCATTGTTGTAGCGGATATAGGGCTTGAGTTCATCCTTCAGATCAGGGTTCAGGTCGGTGGCCCAATAATGCATGGCAACGTCGGCCAGGGTACTTTCGGTGCTGTCGGCAAAGGGTGCCAGGCTGCCTGAGTATTCAGTCCCATCAGGCAGGGTAAAACTGTTGTCGTCAGCCCGTGTCGGATGAGTGAAGTTGGCATCCTGGTTCCACATGCCGTCGGTCATCAGAATGTGGAAGCTGGGGCGGCAGGTGTAGCGCGGTTCGACCTGAGTCGATCCGGTAATGGGGTTGGGATTGTAAGCCCAGGCGTCGGAGTCGGTACGCAGAAACTCTCCGGCCCGAGTCAGCGAACCGCGTAGCGGCGTCCCGCCAACAAACTGGAAGCCGCGTAGCCAGCTGTAAAAATTACCCTTGTGCTGGTTGCCAAACGCCCGGAAACGGTTGTCCTGGCATTTGGCCGTGTTGTTGTTCGAGTTCAGGGTGGTGCAGTCAGTCAGGCCCTGCCAGGTGATGCGCACTGCAGCCGACATATCGTAGAAAGCCTGGTGACTGGCTGAAATGGTGGCCAATCCGCGATCTCGATAGAAAGAGTACCAGATGGCAAAGTTCTTGCGCTCGTCGGTGCCTTTCGGGCCAGAGGTTTCATTGACCCACACCAAACTGTAGCAACTCTCATTCGTGGTGCCAGCATCACAGTCACTATCGAGGGTGTAGTAGTAGGCGGGTACCGGTTGGCGAACCAGAGAAGCAGTGAAGTTGTTGCTGCTGCCGTTACAGGCAGCGTTGGCAAGGCCGTCTACCGTTCTGGCTTGGCAGGAGTTTGTGCCGGTACGGCGTACTTCAAAAACAATTCCGCCTGGCGTAGGCGTTAACCTGTGCCAGGTACTAGTCCCCGAGGTGATTCGGATTTCAGCGCTGAAATCGTCAGTCGGGTTTTCTGCCAGCATATTGCCGATAGTAGTGCCCGTGTAACTGGTGCAGCCAGACATGTTGTTATGGTTGCAGTACCAATCGACCCGGTAGTCCTTGCTCAGGTCTACCGAGCCTTTGCTGGTGTCGAAACCGTTATGGTAAGCACTGGTAAAGCTGGTGCTATAGGTGACCGGGTTGCCTGAGCTATTGACCCCGCGCGGGATTTCATAGGTGACTTGGGGGTTGTAGTACAGCGGGTTGAATGCTGATGATTTAGCCCGGCGGGTATTGCGTGGCGTGTTGGTATCGGGCACCGATGCCCGCCACATACTGCGTGAATCATCCAGGGTAAAAATCAGGTTCGGTGCAACCGAGTCCACCAGCATCAGCGGCTGCTGGCTGACATCCAGTGCGGCGGCATAGCTTGAAGCCGCATGCAGGTACAAGGAAAAGGCCAGAGTGCTGAGAGCCGTTTTGCGCGCGGCGCCAAAAGTTTTCATGGGTCGATCAGCCTTTTGTCAGTTGTATACGCGGGCGGTGGTTGAACGCATATGGAGCTCGCTGTTGTCGCTGGCGGCCCGGCTGTTGATTTCGTAACGGAACAGGCCAATGCCCATCAGCATGTTGCCGTATTCGGGGTTCTCGTTTTCCCCGGTGTCGGCACCGCCCGGGGCGGGAATGGCGTACCAGTTGATGGTTTCAGCGAAGCTGGTTACGTCGTCCGGCGAATACACCTGGGTTTTGATGGAGTCAAAGAACTGCTGGTAGTCCGGGGTTCTGTTGATCAGGCAAGGGGCCTCGGGCTGCAGATCACGGGGGCATTCGTTCAATGCATTGAGCGGTCGCAGCGCGGTGGCCAGATCGTAGGAACCGGGGATTTGCCGACGGGTGCCGATGGTCCGGTACTCGCCGTCACGCAGACCGGCCTCGGCAGCATTGAACAGTTGTTTCTGGTCAACCAGGTTGCCGGTAATCCGCGCTTCCAGGGTGACCTCACGCATATTGGTGATCGCCAGGGTCGTGAGGATCAGCAGAAAGACCAGGGCTATGACCAGGGCAGCACCGCGCTGCTGGTAATGGTGTGGTGTTTTCATCGTGTCAGATTCCTGAGGTTGACCGTACTTTCTGCGATCAGATACAGCGCCCGATCCGGGGCGGTGGCTTGGCCGTTGTCATACCAGGTGGCTTGCCAGCGCTGGTAGGCCGGGCTGGCGTTGCTATCGGCCAGATTCTGCGCACGGCTTTTCAGCAGGGCGGAGTAGCGCACTGAACGAATGGTTTCACCGGCGGCAGGCGCCAGGGTGTACCTGGCGGCCTCGCGGCTTTCTCCGCCACTGACACCAAACTCGAGCTTGAAGTCGACCAGGTTGTCGACAATGGCCACGCCGTTGCAGAGCAGGGCGCCATCAACCACCTGCAGACGCACAATGGCCGGCTCTGCCGGGTTGGTGTAGGGCTCATCGGCGGCATCCAGCTCTGTTCCGTCACAGGAGGCGACGCCTGGCACGTTGGGTTGATAGCGAATGCACAGGCGTTGGCTAGCGGCATGGAAATTGATCACCTCCCCGGCTGCGAATGTGCAGGTTCCGGCAGTAGCGGCCCGGAAGGTATTTTCGAAGGAGTCGTCGGGCCGGTTGCGATAGCCGACCCGCTGCAGCTCTTCCTCCAGAATCAACAGGGTGTAGCGGGCATTCTCGACATTGTCGGATTGACCCTGCTGGAACAGGTAGTTGCCCTTGTTATCGACGTAGATCTGGGTGATGCCCAGAATCAGCAGGCTACTGATAGCAAGGGCGATCAGTAGTTCGATCATCGACAGTCCGCGTTCAGCGTGGTTGAAGTAGTTGTTCATATCTGGGTCCGGAAGCGATAAGTGCAGAACTCGGGGGTCGAGTCACCGGCTTGCGGGCACTCGTTGCCTACCGCCCGCCAGGCCAGTTGAATCTCAATGGCCGCTGCATTGTCATTGCAGGTGCCGGGGGCCGAAGACAGGCAGCTATAAATCTGATTGCCGAACTCGTCGGCCCCTGGTAGCAGCAGGCGTACCTTGCGGGCCCAGCAGGCCAGTTGGTCACCAACCAGAGTGGTAGGGTTGCCCGCTTCCAGGCAATCGCCATTGGCGCTGGTTGGCAAGCTGGCGAACAGTGGAGAGTCATCACTGTCAGCTTCCAGAGAGCCTGGGTTGGTGCGCACGATTTCCAGCAGCTCACTGGCCAGAATGACGGCCTGGGTGCGTTGAACCGAATCCTGGGTGTACTGAATGGCCCGCCCCTGCATCGCCACCATGCCGAGGATGCCGATGGCGGTCAGCAGTATGGTGATCAGAACTTCCAGCAGGCTGAAGCCTTGCGTATCTCTACGGTTCATGGTGTGCAACTCCCCAGGCTGCCGCCTGCGGCATTCTGGCCTTTGTGGTGAAGGGTGGTGGAGCCACTGCCAGAGACGGTCAGTAGCAGCCCTGTACCGGCGTCATCATCGCGGCAGAAGGTTGAGCGAAAGTCGGGGACGGTGGCGGTGCCGTTGGGGCGATAGCCCAATTGGCTGGCGCTGGCGCGGAAGTCGACACCGCCCAGGGTCAGGGTGGTGGTGCGAAGTGGCTCTCCGCGCGCGCTGACCTCGATGCTGCCGGCAGTGGCATCGATGGCGACCTGTACGGGAACCTTGCGGATGACGGCCTCGCTGCGGGCGTATTGCAGCAGTGCGTTGAACTCTTCCGCCTGGGACTGAATGCGATTATCGCGAACCAGCGTGTTGAAGCCGGGAACGGCTATCACTGACAGAATGACGAGTAGTGCAATCACTATCATCAGCTCTACCAGTGTAAATCCCTTCGAACTTCCGGGTGTCATGATCAGCTCCATAGACCTTTTCAGCGGCAAAGGTACAGAGTTGATTAGCCAAGGGCACGGGTTGGGTGATGGGTGGTTGAAGAGAAGGGATAAGTGGTTTTTGAATACGGTAACAGGCTTGGTAAGAGCGACCGAAGGCCGCTCTTACCCTGGGGTTACTGGTTAGGTCGCCCCTGGTCAGGCTGGCTGTAATCGCATACCCCGTCAGGGAAGATTTCGTTTAGTCGTGCGACCTGGCCAGCATCTGGGGTCCAGCTCCCGTAGGTTCCATCGATTATGGCCGTGGCGACAGGTTTGAGACTGCATTTGAAGACGCTGCCTTCGATTGGTCCGCCAGCGACCATTCGCGAAGTGGTGTAGGTCGGGAAGGCCTGGGTACAGGTGCCGGCGCTCTGAGTGTCGAGAATGCCGTTCCATACATCGTCGCCTGCGGCCATCAACTCACCGTCGCTGTCGAAGCAGCTATCCACCGCCTGAGCCGGACGGTTTTCACCAATGCTCTGATCCGGGTTGGCGCGGATGTTCATCAGCCAGTCATGCAGCACCTCCAGAGCCATCCAGGTCTGGTCGAACTCCTGACCGGGGCGAGGACGGTTCGGGTCGCTGATATTGGTGGGACGGGTATCGGTAAACCAGATCACCTGATTGTCGGCATGACCCATCCGGTTGATAATTCGCTGCCGGGCCGAGAACGACTGATGGCTGTTGTGCATGTCCAGTACTTCCTCCAGGTAGTTGCGCCAGTCGATCACTGGAATATCCAGTTGCCCGTCGAACACCATCCCTGAGCTATAGGCCGCCTGGATAGCCTGCAGGTCACCGGCAGTCCGGGGCGCGGGCGCTATGCCGTCCGGGCTCAGGTTCATATTGCGCATGCTCCAGGGGTCGAAGAGGCTGGGGTCAGCCATCACGTCATTGATGCTGCCGAGAAACGGGAAGCCTTCCTGAACCATTTCATTTGGTTGTTTCCAGCCGCCGACAAAGGCGTTCAAGTGCAGGAACTCGGCCGGGGTGATGTGGCCGTCGACCAGTGCTTGCAAGCCGTATTGGACGCCGACGTTGTCGTACAGCGTGCGCGGTTCGCCCTGATCATCGACGCCGTAGATATTGCGCAGGTCGTCATAGTGGGTCCACTTGACGCTGTTCATGATCCCGGCCGGTTCCATCAACTGCTGATTGGTGACCTGGCCGAACAGCGGATTCATCACCAGCGGAGTCAGGCCGCGCCAGGCCGGGACGCATTCACTCATGCCGGGAGCAGTGGCATAGCCCAGCATGGTCTTGGCACCAGCCAGCGGGTCAGGGTAGTCATCGGTTGAGTTCAGACCGACCAGCAGACTGCGGTTGGCGGTGGTTTGCCATAGCGGGTTGGTCCGATCGGTGGCGTCCATATAATGCTCAAGCAGTTCGCAATCACCGATATGAATGGTCTGGGTCACCATGTCCGGGTAGGAGTATTGCGGCACTCCGGCGTCAATCAGGCCGGGGTGGTTTTGCGCGTACACATATTGCTGAATACCGCCACCGGAGCCGCCGATAGCCACGGTGTAGTCCGGCATGCCGAAGCGCTTGACGAAGTGCTCCTTGGTCATCAGCGCAGCTTCACCGCCAACTTGCAGATTGTAATGGGTGTTGGTGCGGGTGCCGGTCGAGTAGATTACGGCATAGCCTTGGCCGAGAACCTGTGGGGCCAGGGCGCGGCCGCTGAGGCGGCCTTGGGTGTGACCAATGGCGACTCCGCCTTCGAAGTGAAACAGCAATCGGTCGTTCCACAACTCTGTAGTGGCGCTGTCTGCGTTGTCGCCGAGACTGGCGAGGGTCGCGAAGCTGTAGATGAAGCGGTTGAGTGTGCCGACCTCGCGGCGCACGACAAAGTCCACTTCGCGGCCATCGGTTAGTGTGGTGGTAGCCATGTCGGCTGGGCGGCTTCCGTCACCGGGTAGTGGTTTGTAGCTATTGTCGGTCGCCCGATAGAGAAACTCGACATAGGGTTCGATCATGCAGTCCTTGCTATAGCCGATCAGGGTGCCGCCCTCAAACACCGGGAAGCCGGCATTGTCGTCGGTATCGACCAGTGGCTGACGGCCCAGTTCAGTGGTGACGGTGCAGACGAAGGGGTATTGCTGCGGGCCGGAGAAGATCGGGCCGCTGAGCGAGTGACTGGTCAGGTTCAGGCTGTCCAGCGGACCGTGCTGGGTATGGTGCAACTCAAGCTGGTTGTCGCCCGGTTCCAGCCCTTCGATCAGAACCTCCATGCGCCCAAGGCGGCTGATGATACGGGTTGGTTCGATCTGCTGGTCGTTGAGCCAGAACTCCAGTCGCTCCAGTTCCTGCTCGATCAGATCAGAATCGCCGAGAATGCTTACCAGCACATCCTGACCGCTCACCTGGTCCGCTGCGCTGGACAGGGTTTCGAGGTTGAAGTCGGGAGCGGTTGGGGACTGGCGATTGGAGCTTGAACTGGAGCTGTTCAGGCAGCCGCTCAACGCCAGAGTCAGCAGGCTGATGGTGCCGGGCAATAAATAGCGTCTAGTCAGTGACATGGGTGCGTCCCTCGTGTGGCCTGTATCTTGTTGTGGCCCCATGCTAGATGGCGGTTTGCCAACTAAACAGGTACAGATTCGGCGATTTGACTGGAACAGATGCGATTCAAAGCTGGCTGGCCATCTCGCCGAGCCTGGTAATGGCCTGCCGGATCGCGGGTGTGACCGGGTGGCCGGCGTTGATACGCAGATAGTTGTAGTGCCGTGCGCCGGCGGAAAACACATTGCCGGGGAAGATATGAATGCCGGCGGCCAGTGCCTGATCGAACAACTGTCTGGAGTCTGACTGGCCCGGCAGCTTTACCCATAACACGCAGCCGCCGGCGGGTTCCTCAACCCGTGTGCCAGCAGGGAAGGCGGCCCGTATCAAGGCTGTGGTATCACGGCTTTGCTGCTGCAACTGTCGACGCAAGCGTTGCAGGTGCTGGGCATAGAAGCCGCTTTCCATTAGGCGCCCGAGCAGCAGCTGTGGAGCCGAGGCGGTGGTAATGCTGCTGATCTGCTTGAGCTCGCGCAGACGGTGGTGAAAGCGCCCAGGAGCAACCCAGCCGAGTCGCAGCCCGGGCATCAGGGTTTTGGAGAAGGAGTTGCAGTAGATCACCATCCCGTGTTCGTCATAGGCCTTGGCCGGTAGTGCCTTGTCAGCGTAAACGGTGTCGCCCCAGATATCGTTCTCGATCAGCGGAATCTGATAGCGATTGGCCAAGGCTACCAGTTTGCGCTTGCGCTCGGCCGGCATGCTGAACCCCAGTGGATTCTGGGCATTGGGTGAAACCAGGCAGGCGCTGACCTGACCGCGCTTGAAGGCCTGCTCCAGCGAGTACAGACAGATGCCGTCGCGGTAGTGGGTGGGGATTTCCACCACCCGCCGTTGCAGTACATCCAGAGCCACCAGGGTGCCGTAGTAAGTGGGGGTTTCCACCGCCACGCTATCGCCGCGCCGGGTGACCGCGCGCAAGGCCAGCTCAATGGCTTCCATGCAACCATTGGTGACGATCAGGTCCTGCTCGGTGATGGGGACGTCGTACTTCAGGCTGCGTCTGGCCAATTGATGGGTAAACCTCGGATGGCCATGCGGATGCATATAGTCCCAGGCCTCCAGCGGATGAGTCCGGGTGACCTCACGCAGGGTCCGCAGTACCCGTTCGACCGGCATGCTGCTCGGGCTGGGTAGTGCGATACCCAGGCGGATCAGATCCTGTTCGGCGTGGGGTTCCATGTAGTGAAGGATGTCCTCACTGAGCGAAACCTCTACCGGCAGCAAGGGGAAGTGTGCGGGGTGCTCGTTGTTCGGTTGGCGTGGCGGATCCTGGCTGACATAGACCCCGGAACGCGGACGCACTTCAATGAAACCATCCAGCTCAAGCTGACGAAAGCACTGCATGATGGTGTTGATGCTGACGCCGAACAGCTGGCTCAGATGGCGTATCGAGGGCAAGCGCTCGCCAGCGCGATAGCTGCCGCCGAGGATATGTTTGCGCAAGCGTTGACTGATGCTCTCGTACAGAAAGAGTTCGTGGGCCATGGGTGTATCGTCTCAGCTTCCTGCGGACGTGGGCCAGATTGTTGTTAGTGGCCTCAGACCCAAGAGTATAGGCGGGGAGAGTGCTGTGCGCCAAAATTGGGCACTTTGGGTTAGTCGTGCGGCCTTCCCTGGTCTGGTTGGGTGTAATCGCATACCCCGTCAGGGAAGACTTCCTTGAGTCTGGCGGCCTGGTAGGCGTCCGGTCGCCAGTGACCATAGGTACCATCGTTCAAGGCGGTGTCCACCGATTTCAGTGCGCATTTGAAAATCCCGCCTTCAATTGGCCCGCCAGCGACCATGCGTGAGGTGGTGTAGGTCGGGAATGCCTGGCTGCAGGCCCCAGGAGGCTGGTCGTCGAGCTTGCCGGCCCAGACGTCATCGCCGGCGGCGATCAGAGCGCCGTCGGCGGCAAAGCAGCTGTCGACTGCATTGGCCGGGCGGTTCTCGGCGATACTCAGGTGCGGGTTGGCGCGGATGTTCATCAGCCACTCATGCAGCACTTCCAGAGCCAGCCAGGTGTGATTGGCTTCCTTGTTGGCGCGCGGTCTCAGCGGATTGCTGGTGTCGGTGGGCCGGGTGTCGGTGAACCAGATCAACTGGTGATCGGCGTGCCCCATTTGGTTGATGATCCGTTGCCGGGCAGAGAACGATTGATGACTGTTGTGCATGTCCAGCACATCTTCAAGGTAATGCCGCCAGTCGATCAGCGGGATATCCAACTGGCCTTCGAACACCAGGCCGGATTGGTAGGCAGCCCGAATGGCCTCCAGATTGCCCTCTGTACGGGGGGCTGGGGTGATGTGGTCCGGGCTCAGGGTCATGTTACGCCGGCTCCAGGGGTCAAAACGGCGGCTGGGGGAGGCCAGTACGTGGGCCAGGGAGCCGATAAACGGAAAGCCTTCCTGACGCATGTCTGCAGGCGGCTTCCAGCCGCCGATCAGGGCGTTGAGGCGGAGAAACTCCTCCGGCGTGATCTTGCCGTCGGTCAGGGCGCGCAGGCCATATTGCACTCCAACATTGTCATACAGGGTGCGTGGCTCGCCTTGTTCATCAACCCCGTAAATGTTGCGCAGGTCCTGATAGTGAGTCCAGCGTACCGTTGACATCAGCTTTTCTGGCTGCATCAGCTCCTGATTACGGGCCCGCCCATAGTGTGGGTTAAGAACCAGAGGGGTGAGGCCGCGCCAGCCGGGGACGCATTCGCTCATGCCGGGTGCGCTGGAGTAGCCCAGCAACAGTTTGCCGAGAGCGAAAGGGTCGAGGAAATGTGGAACGGCGTTGAGCCCGACCAGCAGGCTGCGGTTGGCGGTGGTGCGCCAGCGCTGGTTGTTCTTGTCAGTTACGTCCATGAAGTGTTCCAGCAATTCACAATCCAGACCGTGAATCATCTGGGTGACCATATCCGGGTAGGCATACTGCGGTACGCCGGCATCGATCAGGCCGGGATGGTTCTGGGCGTAGACGTATTGCTGGATGCCACCACCGGAGCCGCCAATGGCTACAGTGTAGTCGGGTACCCCAAAGCGCTTGATAAAGTGTTCCTTGGTCATCAGTGCGGTTTCGCCACCCAGTTGCAGGTTGTAGTGGGTGCTGGTTCGGGTGCCGCTGGAGTAGATCACTGCATAGCCCAGGCCGAGGGCCTCTGGCTCCAGCGAGCGGCGGGTCACTCGGCCCTGACTATGGCCGACCCCCACGCCGCCCTCGAAATGAAACAGCAGGCGACCGTTCCACAGGTCGGTCGAGAGTCCGGATGGCGCGTCGTCGAAGTGCGCCAGAGTGGCGAAACTGTAGATGAAGCGGTTGATGGTGCCGATCTCGCGACGGACGATGAAGTCCACTTCGCGGCCATCGGTCAGAACCGTGGTGGCAACATCCTCGGGGTAGCTGCCATCTTCGGGCAGTGGCTGGTAGCGGCCTTCGGCGTTGCGATAGAGCCAGTCGACGTAGGGCTCAATCATGCAATCGTTGCTATAGCCGACTAGTGCCCCAGTGTCGTCGTGCACAGGAAAACCCGGCGGCTGGTCGCTATCAACCAGGGGTTGGCGCTCCAGCTCGCTGGTTACGGTGCAGACGAAAGGAAACTGCTGGGGGCCGGAGAAAATAGGGCCGCTCAGCGGATAGCTGGTCAGTGTCAGTTCGTGCAGTTGTCCCAGTCGCTGATGGTGCAGTTCCAGTTGATTGCGACCGATGCTCAGGCCGTCGATCAGCACTTCCAGTCGGCCATTGCGTTGGGTTAGGCGCAAAGGCTGGACCGGGTTTTGGTTGATTCGGAATTCAAGATTGCCAAGGGCTCGTTGCAACGACTCAGGGTCGCCTTCCAGGCCCAGCAGAACACCGCTGCCGCTGATCTGATCAGGGGCGCTGGAGAGGACGCTCAGGCTGATCTGGCTGGCGTTCGTGGGAGTGTCGGCCCATGACTGGGCTACCAGGTTCAATCCCAGGATGCCAAGTGCTACAGCAAACCCGTGGCGTGACATCATCGAACGCCCTCCCTTTCCTGGCCTTATAACGACTATAGGCAAGGCGCCATACTGGCGCCATATTCAGCGTCATTGCGAAGAGCTGGGGGCGGCCATCCGCCGATGTGGCAATCCAGAGGTTTTGGTGTAGACCCCTGGATTGCCACGGGCCTTTGGCCCTCGCAATGACGGATTGGGGGGGGATGAGGCTGGTCTGGCCAGCCTCGTGGCACAGGTAAACAGTCTTTCAGCGCCGTTCCAGCAATACCCCGGCTTCCATGTGATGGGTATAGGGGAATTGGTCGAACAAGCCGCAGCGGGTGACCTGGTGCGTGCTATTCAGTTGCTCCAGGTTGGCGGCCAGGGTTTGCGGGTTGCAGGAGATGTAGAGGATGCGCGGATAGCCACGAACCAGCTCCAGAGTCGCAGGGTCCAGGCCGGCGCGGGGCGGGTCGACGAATACGGTGTCGAACTCAAAACCGGCCAGATCAATACCCTGCAGCCGACGGAATTCGCGCACGCCGGTCAGAGCCTGAGTAACTTCCTCGCTGGCCAGACGCACCAGGGTGACATTGTCGACCTCGTTCATGCGCAGATTTTCCTGGGCGGCATGCACCGAGCGCTTGGCCAGTTCTGTGGCCAGTACCCGGCGGAAGCGGGTCGACAGCGGCAGGGTGAAATTGCCGTTGCCGCAATACAGTTCCAGCAGGTCGTGTTCGCTGTGTCCGGCCGCACTCAGCGCCCAGCTCAGCATCTTCTGGTTAACCTCGCCATTGGGCTGGGTGAACCCGCCTTCGACCTGTTGGTAGTGCCAGGAGCGCTCATCGACTGTCAGGGTTTCGGTGATGTAATCCTGGGCCAGTACCCGCTTACGGCCCCGGCTGCGGCCGATCAGCTGAATGTCGAGCGCCTCGGCCAGTACGCGTGCCGACTGATCCCAGCTCTCGTCGATTGGCCGGTGGTAGCACAGAGTGACCAATGCCTGGCCAGACAGCGTCGTGAGAAACTCGACCTGGAACAGCTTGCGGCCCAGCTCCGGGTCGGCCTTGCAGGCCTCCAGCAAGGGGCCCATCAGCGCATTGATGCGTCGGCTGGCAATCGGCAACTGTTCCAGCAGAACCGGCGCGCGCTTGTCGCCCTGCTCGAACATCGCATAGTGCGGCACACCCTGCTCATACCACAGGCGGAATTCGGCGCGCAGGCGGAAGTGTTCGGGTGGTGAGGCGAACAGCTCCGGTTCCGGGGCGCCGAAAGGGGCAAGCAGATCAACCAGCCGCTGGCGCTTGTCCGCCAGTTGCTGGTCGTAGTTGTGCGGGGTGAATTCCAGGCCCATCAGTGGAAGATCGCCAGTTTGATAATGAACAGTCCGGCCAGAATATACAGGCTGGGGTTAAGGTCACGCCAGCGTCCAGCCAGCAGCTTGATTGCCGTCCAGCTGATGAAACCCAGGGCGATGCCATGCGCGATCGAAAAGGTCAGCGGCATGGAGATGGCAGTAATGACAACCGGCGCGGCGACAGTCAGGTCTTCCCAGTCGATCTGTACCAGGCCGCCGGTCATCAGCACCGCGACGAACAGCAGGGCTGGCGCGGTTGCGTAATCAGGCACGGTGCCGGCCAGCGGCGAGAAGAACAGGCACAGCAGAAACAGCAGGGCGACCACGCAGGCGGTCAGGCCGGTACGGCCACCGGCGCTGGTACCGGCGGCCGACTCAACATAACTGGTGGTGGTCGAGGTGCCCAGAGCGGCACCGGCCATGGTCGCGGTACTGTCGGCCATCAGGGCGCGACCCAGACGCGGCAGCTTGCCGTCCTTGTCAACCAGATTGGCCCGTTGCGCGACCCCGATCAGGGTGCCTGAGGTGTCGAACAGGTCAACGAACAGGAAGGCGAAGATCACACTGATCATTCCGACTTCCAGCGCGCCACGGATATCCAGCTCCATGAAGGTCGGCTTCAGGCTCGGCGGTGCCGAGACCACGCCAGTGAACGACGTCAGACCGGCCAGCAGGCTGATGCCGGTCACCACCAGAATGCCGATCATGACCGCGCCAGTAACCTTGCGATAGGCCAGGGCGACGATCAGGGCAAAACCCAGTGCGGCCAGAACCGGTGCCGGTTGGCGCATATCGCCCAGAGTTACCAGCGTAACCGGGTGATCGACCACCAGCCCGGCGTTCTTCAGGGCGATCAGTGCCAGGAACAGCCCGATCCCGGCGGCAATCGCCGAGCGCAGCGCCAGCGGAATACTGTTGATGATCCACTCACGGACCTTGAAGATGCTCAGCAGGAAAAACAGAAAGCCGGAAATGAATACCGCCCCCAGGGCGACTTCCCAGCTATAGCCCATCGAGCCGACCACGGTATAGCTGAACATCGCGTTCAGCCCCATACCGGGGGCTAGGGCAATCGGGTAGTTGGCCCACAGGCCCATGATCAATGTGCCAATGGCGGCTGCCAGACAGGTGGCGACAAAGGCCGCGCCAGGATCGATACCAGCATCGCTCATCATCGCCGGATTGACGAAAATGATATAAGCCATGGTCAGAAAGGTGGTCAGGCCGGCAATGACTTCGGTGCGAACGGTAGTGCCGTGGGCTTTGAGTTGGAAGAGCTTTTCCAGCATGAGAGGTATCCCTAGGTGTAAGGGCTGAAAAAGCGCCGCATTTTACCCTAATCGAGACACTTTTAGTGAATTTCTGCCGCTGTTGTGTCAGGCTTTACGGCCATTTTCTTGCGGAGAACCGCCATGACCCTGAGTTTTGACAACGACGCCCAGCGCGTCAGCTATGGTATCGGTCGCCAGATGGGCGATCAGCTGGCTGGCAGCAATATCCCTGATCTGAGCATTGATGCCGTGGTTGCCGGTCTGCGCGATGCCTTTGGCGGTCAGCCGAGCCAGGTTGAGGAGGCTGCGTTGCAGGCTGCCTTCCAGGCGCTGCAGGAAAAAATGCAGGCGGTTGCTGAGCAGGCGGCTCAGGCTGCGCGTCAGGCGGGTGTGGATTATCTGGCGGACAACGCCAAGCGTGACGGCGTGGTAACCCTGGCGTCCGGTTTGCAGTATGAGGTTATCAGCGAAGGGACTGGTGCCACTCCGACTGCCAGTTCGACTGTGCAGACCCACTACGAAGGCACCCTGATCAGCGGTGAGGTGTTTGATAGCTCCTACAAGCGTGGCCAGCCTGCCGAGTTCCCGGTTGGTGGTGTGATTGCCGGCTGGACCGAGGCACTGCAACTGATGAAAGAAGGCGCCAAGTGGCGGCTGTATATTCCTTCTGAACTGGCCTACGGCGCCCGCGCCGCCGGCAGCATCCCGCCGCACAGCACCCTGGTGTTCGATATTGAGCTGTTGAAGGTGCTTTGAAGTTGCGACGCTTCGCGGCCGCAGGCCGCTCCTACCGGAGAGGGTATTGCTGGTAGGAGCGCCTTGCAGGCGCGAAGCGGGGTGGGATCAGAAGCTGCGATCAATCGAGAAGCGGGCCAGCTGTTCCAGTGAATCGCGATATTCGGATGCCGGTAGCGCCTGTAGCAACTCAACCGCCTCGTCAATCTGGCTGCGGGCCAGGTTCAGGGTGTAGTCCAGTGCCCCACAGTCCCTGACTGCTTGCTGAATCTGGGAAATATCTTCCAGACCACCCTTCTGAATCGCCTGGCGCACCAGCTGAGCCTGCTCGGCAGTGCCTTCGCGCATGGTGTAGATCAAAGGCAGTGTTGGCTTGCCTTCGGCCAGATCGTCTCCGACATTCTTGCCCATGGATTCGGCGTCGCCGGTATAGTCGAGCACGTCATCGACCAGCTGGAAAGCAATCCCCAAAGCATTGCCATACTGACGCAAGGCTTCGGTCTGCGTCTGGCTGGCACCGGCCAGCAATCCGGCGCAATGGGTTGAGGCCTCGAACAGCATGGCGGTCTTGCTGCGGATCACTTCCATATAGGTAGCTTCGTCGGTGCTGGCGTCGCGGACCTTGGACAGTTGCAGTACTTCGCCCTCGGCGATCACGTTGGTGGCATTGGCCAAAGTACGCATGATGGCCATGTCGCCCAGTTCGACCATCATTTCGAAGGCGCGGGAATAAAGGAAGTCGCCTACCAGAACACTCGGCGCGTTGCCCCACAGAGCATTGGCGGTCGAGCGGCCGCGGCGCAGATCCGAGGTGTCGACCACGTCGTCATGCAACAGAGTGGCGGTATGCAGGAACTCGATGATCGCCGCCAGGCTGTGTTGGCGCGAATCGCTAAGGCCGCAGGCCCGAGCGCCGAGCAGCACTACCAGCGGGCGCAGTCGCTTGCCGCCGGCACCAATAATGTAGTGACCAATCTTTTCGACCAGCGGAACCCGTGAGTGAAGCTGGCGCATGATGAGCTGGTTTACCGCCTCGAAGTCATCCTTCACGGCAGAATAAAAAGGCAGGGTAGTCATTGACCGTACACTTTCCTGAAGATTGGCGGCATGCTAGGTGGCGGGGCTGTTGGTGTCAAGGAAACCCACCACCGCTGCGGGATGCGGGCTGACAGGCTGGGTGCTGTTTGGGCTTGCGCAGGCGTTGCTCTTTGCGTAGAATCCACGCCCTCGAAAACCCGATTCACAGCATCCCTGTTTTGACAATGGCAAGCTCGGGCCCGATTGGCGGGTTCACTTGCAGCCATGCCGGCCACTAACCATTATTCCCAAGCGCCGGGTGAGCAGGATTACGGAGAAAGCAACATGTACGCAGTGATTGTTACCGGTGGCAAGCAGTATAAAGTCGCCGAAGGCGAATACCTGAAGGTCGAGAAGCTGGAAGCCGAAACCGGCGCCAGCATCGAGTTCGACCGCGTTCTGCTGGTTGGCAATGGTGACGACGTCAAGATCGGCGCCCCGGTTGTTGAAGGCGCCAAAGTGACTGCCGAAGTGACCGAGCATGGCCGTGGCGACAAGGTGCGGATCATCAAGTTCCGTCGTCGTAAGCACCACATGAAGCGTCAGGGCCACCGTCAGTGGTACACCGAGATCAAGATTACTGGCATCTCTGCCTAAGCGATTGAGGAGTTAATACTCATGGCACACAAAAAAGCAGGCGGTTCCACGCGTAACGGCCGCGATTCAGAATCCAAACGACTTGGCGTCAAGCTGTACGGCGGCCAGGCTGCTACTGCCGGCAACATCATTGTTCGTCAGCGTGGCACCGAGTTCCACCCTGGCAAGAACGTTGGCATGGGCAAGGATCACACTCTGTTCGCCAAGGCTGACGGCGTGATCAAGTTCGAAGTGAAGGGCAAGTTCGGTCGTCGTTACGTTAATGTCGTAACCGCCTGATCGGCTCTGCACTGAAAAAGCCCTGTCGCAAGACGGGGCTTTTTTGTTTGTTTTGTTCGTGTTGTTTGTGGCTTATTCTTTCCATGTGTTTATAAACCCATCCCACTCGGGAGGGGAGAGCGATGAAATTTGTCGATGAGGTATCCATCACGGTCAAGGCTGGTGATGGCGGCAACGGATGCATGAGCTTCCGTCGCGAAAAATTCATTCCCAAAGGCGGCCCGGATGGCGGCGATGGTGGTGATGGTGGCTCCATCTACCTGGTGGCCGACCCCAATCTGAACACTCTGGTCGACTACCGTTATACCCGCCGCTTCAATGCGCAGCGTGGCGAGAACGGTCGTGGCAAGGACTGCACCGGCGCCAAGGGTGAAAATATGGAGTTGCCGGTGCCGGTAGGGACTACGGTCATCGATGCGGGTACCCAGGAGGTCATTGGTGACCTGACCGAAGCCGGTCAGCGCCTGCTGGTGGCTCAGGGTGGCTGGCATGGGCTGGGCAACACCCGCTTCAAGTCGAGCGTCAACCGTGCTCCGCGTCAGACTACCCAGGGTAGCCTGGGGGAGTTGCGTGACCTTAAGCTGGAGCTGAAGGTGCTGGCTGATGTTGGGCTGCTGGGTTTGCCTAATGCGGGCAAGAGCACGCTGATTCGGGCGGTGTCTGCCGCCAAGCCGAAAGTCGCCGACTACCCGTTCACTACTATGGTGCCGAACCTGGGTGTAGTAGATGTTGGGCGGCTGCGCAGCTTTGTGATTGCTGATATCCCCGGAGTGATCGAGGGCGCGGCTGAGGGTGCGGGACTGGGAACGCGGTTCCTCAAGCATTTGTCGCGTACCCGGCTGTTGCTGCATCTGGTCGATATGGCGCCCTTGGATCAAAGTGATCCGGTTGAGGCGGTAGAGACCATTGTGCATGAGTTGGGCAAGTTCAGTCCGTCGCTGCTGTTGCGTGAACGTTGGCTGGTGCTGAACAAGTGCGACCAGTTGCTGGAAGATGAGCAGCAGGCGATTCTCGATGATGTAGTCGAGCGTCTGGAGTGGGAAGGTCCGGTTTTCGTGATCTCGGCGGCTGACCGTCAGGGTACCGATGAGCTGGCGCAGGCGGCGATGAACTGGCTGGAAGAGCGTGAGCGTCTGATGGCCGAGGATGAGGAGTACGCTGCTGCCATGGCTGAGCTGGATCAGGCCATCGAAGATGAGGCGCGTGCCCATATCCAGGCCCTGGATGATCGTCGTGCCCTGCGCAAGCAAGGGTTGCTCAAGGATGAAGATGACGACGACTTCGATGACGACGACGGTGATGGAGAGGATGGTCCGGAAATCATCTACGTACGTTGAGCGGAGGGAGGCGATAGCCTCCCTCTTGCGTCATGCAATACAATGAGCGCCGGTTTTCCCATTGTCCTTGGTTGATGGAATCAGCATGCGTGAAAAGGTAACCAACGCCCGGCGTTGGGTGGTCAAGATCGGTAGTGCCTTGCTGACCAGTGATGGTCGCGGGTTGGATCGTGCGGCCATGGCGGTATGGGTTGAGCAGTTGGTGGCGCTGCGCAAGGCGGGTGCCGAACTGGTGCTGGTGTCGTCGGGTGCTGTGGCAGCAGGTATGAGTCGTCTGGGCTGGAGCGAAAGGCCCAAAACCATTCATGAAATGCAGGCCGCCGCCGCGATTGGTCAGATGGGACTGGTTCAGGCCTGGGAGTCCAGCTTCCAGGCGCACGGCCTGTCGACCGCGCAGGTATTGCTGACCCATGATGACTTATCGGACCGCAAGCGCTATCTGAATGCGCGTAGTACCTTGCGGGCGTTGCTGGATCTCGGGGTTATCCCGGTGATCAATGAGAACGATACCGTGGTGACCGATGAAATCCGCTTCGGTGACAACGACACGCTGGGGGCGCTGGTCACCAATCTAGTCGAAGGTGACCTGTTGGTGATTCTGACCGACCGGGACGGCTTGTTTACTGCTGACCCGCGCAACAATCCGGATGCCGAGCTGATTACCCAGGCCATGGCCGATGATTCCAAGCTTGACGCCATGGCTGGTGGCAGTGCCGGGGCGCTGGGGCGTGGCGGCATGCTGACCAAGCTGCGCGCAGCGCGACTGGCGGCGCGTTCCGGAGCTGGTACGGTGATTGTTGGTGGCAGGATTGAGCGGGTGATCGAGCGCCTGCAGGCCGGTGAGGTGCTGGGTACCCTGCTGCTGCCGGAGAAGGGCATGCTGGCTGCACGCAAGCAGTGGCTGGCCGGGCACTTGCAGACCCGTGGCCGGTTGCTGATTGATGAAGGTGCGGTCAAGGCATTGACCGCCGGACGTAGAAGTTTGCTGCCGGTTGGCGTCAAGGCCGTAGAGGGTAATTTCCGCCGCGGCGAAATGGTCGTCTGTGTCGGCCCGGACGGGCGCGAGGTGGCGCGCGGACTGGTCAACTACAGTGCCCAGGATGCCGCCAGAATCATCGGTCAGCCGACCGAGGCGATAGCCCGGATTCTCGGTTATCTGGATGAGCCGGAGCTGGTGCATCGGGATAACCTGGTGTTGGTTTAAGGCTGTGTTTCGGGCTTGACATTAGCCAACCCTGACGGCATAGTACGCGACCTTATTTGTACCTAATTCATCTGTTTTTCTGAGGAGCACGACGGTGGCCAACTCACCTCAAGCCAAGAAACGCGCCAAGCAGGCCGAGAAGCGCCGCAGCCACAATGCCAGCCTGCGCTCCATGGTCCGCACCTATATCAAGAACGTGGTCAAGGCCATCGACGCCAAAGACCTCGACAAAGCCAAGGCAGCCTACACCGCTGCTGTACCGGTCATCGACCGTATGGCTGATAAGGGCATCATCAACAAGAACAAGGCCGCTCGTCACAAGAGCCGTCTGAACGCTCACATCAAGGCCATGGCTGAAGCCGCCTGATCGCGTTCGCTTGTTGTAGAAAAAGCCGGCCTTGAGCCGGCTTTTTTGTGCGTACTACCCTCTACTCAGGCTATCATCGCGGTTTTGCCGGATGAGTCACCGATGACCGATACCACACCCAATCCCGCTCCCGACGCCAAAGCTCCCGGCTTGCTGCGCTCAGGGTTGGTGGTCAGCTTCATGACCATGCTGTCGCGGGTGCTGGGGCTGGTCCGTGATGTGGTGGTGGCCAACTATTTCGGCTCCAAGTCCGAAGCCGACGCTTTCTTCATTGCTTTCAAAATCCCCAACTTCTTGCGCCGGCTGTTCGCTGAGGGCGCTTTTGCCCAGGCGTTTGTGCCGGTGCTGTCGGAGTACCGCACCAGGCGCAGCCTGGCTGAGGTCAAGCTGCTGGTTGATAAGGTTGCCGGGACTCTGGGGCTGACACTGGTGGGGATTACCGCGCTGGGGGTGGCTGGAGCGCCAGTGCTGATCACCCTGTTTGCGCCAGGGTTTCACGGTGACACCGAAAAGCTCGGGCTGGCGACCGACATGCTGCGGATTACCTTTCCGTACCTGTTGCTGATCTCGCTGACCGCGCTGTGCGGCTCTATTCTCAACAGTTACAACCGTTTTGCGGTGCCGGCATTCACCCCGGTGCTGCTGAACCTCAGCATGATTGGCGCCACGCTGTGCCTGACGCCGTACTTTGATCAGCCGATCATGGCGCTGGCCTGGGGTGTGTTCATCGCCGGGGTGCTGCAGTTGCTGTTCCAGTTGCCATTTCTGGCGCAGATCAGGTTGCTGCCGGTGCCGCGTCCGGACCGCAAGCATGAGGGCGTCAAGCGGATCATGACGTTGATGATTCCGGCGCTGTTTGGGGTCTCGGTCAGCCAGATCAACCTGATGCTGGATACTGTGCTGGCGTCTTTTCTGCAGACCGGCAGTATTTCCTGGTTGTATTACGCCGACCGGTTGTCCGAGCTACCGCTGGGCGCCTTCGGCATTGCCGTGGGTACGGTGATTCTGCCGGCACTGTCGCGTCAGCATGCCGGTGATGACCCCAAGGCCTTTGCCGCAACTCTGGACTGGGCAGTGCGCATGGTGCTGCTGGTCGGGGTGCCGGCAGCGCTGGCGCTGCTGCTATTGGCTGAGCCGCTGATTGCCACGCTGTTCCATTACGGCGCCATGACCGAGCGTGATGTGCTGCAGTCGGCGGCGGCGCTGCGCGCCTATGCGGTAGGGGTGATGACCTTCATGCTGATCAAGGTGTTGGCGCCGGGCTACTTTGCCCGTCAGGACACCAAGACCCCGGTCAAGATTGCGATCATCTGCATGGTTGCCAACATGGTGCTGAACCTGATCCTGATCTGGCCGCTCAAGCACGTCGGCCTGGCTCTGGCTACCTCGCTGTCGGCGCTGCTCAATGCCGGCTTGCTGTGGTGGGGGCTGCGCAAGATTGGGGTATTCCAGGCCCAGCCGGGCTGGCTGGTGTTCGCTGTGCGCCTGCTGCTGGCCTGTTTCGCCATGGGCGCGCTGGTGCTGTGGCTGACTCCGGCAGTCGAGCAATGGCTGGCCTGGGGCTGGCAGCAGAAAGTCTGGCACATGAGCGTGCTGGTTTGCGCAGGAGGCGGGGTCTATATTGCCGCGCTGTTGGCGGCTGGGTTGCGGCTGCGGCATATTCGCCGCTAGGCACTTTTCGTACAGAGCCTAGGCTTTGTACGAAAAGTCGGTTTCGGTAAAATTGCCGTCATGTTTGGCTGGAGGCCCGCATGGCAAGGCGTTACGAACTCAACGATGCAGCATGGGAATTGATCTCGGATCTGGTTTCCCTCGAACAAAAAACGGGGCGGCCTCGCAGTGATGACCGGTTGATGCTCAACGGCATCCTCTGGGTTCTGTGCTCCGGGGCCGCCTGGCGGGACATGCCCGAGCGGTTCGGTCCCTGGTCAACCGTGT
>NSKG01000004.1 GCA_002287035.1 Pseudomonas sp. WN033
CTAGGCTTTGTACGAAAAGTCGGTTTCGGTAAAATTGCCGTCATGTTTGGCTGGAGGCCCGCATGGCAAGGCGTTACGAACTCAACGATGCAGCATGGGAATTGATCTCGGATCTGGTTTCCCTCGAACAAAAAACGGGGCGGCCTCGCAGTGATGACCGGTTGATGCTCAACGGCATCCTCTGGGTTCTGTGCTCCGGGGCCGCCTGGCGGGACATGCCCGAGCGGTTCGGTCCCTGGTCAACCGTGTACCAGCGGTTTCGAGACTGGCGCGATAACGGCATCTTTGACCGGGTGCTGGAGCGTTTGCATATCAGGCTCAACCAGGATGGCCTGATCGATCTGGACACCTGGATGATTGACTCCACCGCTATCCGAGCAACCCGAGCCGCCTCTGGCGCCGGGAAAAAAGGGGGCCCGACGAACCGGTAGATCATGCATTGGGGCGCAGCCGAGGCGGGCTGAGCACCAAGATACACATGCTATGTGATGCCAATGGTGTTCCCTTGAGCTTCCTGCTCTCGCCTGGTCAGGCCAGCGACATCACCCATGCCCGGCCTTTGCTTGAGCAAGCACGCCTGCCCGGCAAGCCGGGACGGCCACGCAAGCGTTGCCGCTGGCTGCTCGCCGATAAGGGCTATGACGCAGAGCACCTGCGCCAGTATTGTGATCGTTACCGAATGAAGCCGGTCATCCCGATGCGCCAGATGGCTCGCAAACCCAAGCCAGGCCTGCTGAGGTTGTTTGGCCGTCCCAAGTACCGGCAGCGCAATATTATTGAGCGAATGTTTGGCTGGCTGAAGGAGAATCGCCGAATTGGTACTCGGTACGACAAGCTGGCAAGAAGCTTTGAGGCCATGATTACACTGGCTTGTACGCTACGCTGTCTCCGTCGGTACTTTTCGTACAAAACCTAATACCCTCCGCATTTCTGCATCCCATCATCGCGTGGGCCACAGGCCCGTGGCGATCCAGGCATACCTGTTGCGTCGGTAGCGGTTGGAACCCGTAAGCCTGTATACTCCCGGGTTTCATTCATCTTCCACGCAACGAGCATTATGGAACTGGTCCGCGGCCTACATAACCTGCGGCCCCGGCATCGGGGCTGTGTGGCAACCATCGGCAATTTCGACGGTGTGCACGCCGGGCATCAGACTATCCTTGAGCGCTTGCGTGCACACTCCGCGCACCTCGGGCTGCCGGGCTGCGTGGTGATCTTCGAGCCGCAGCCGCGCGAATTCTTTGCCCCCAAGGCAGCGCCGGCACGTATCAGCCGGCTGCGCGACAAACTTGAATTGCTCGAAGCCCAGGGTGTTGATCGGGTGTTGTGCCTGGCGTTCAACCGGCGGCTACGTGAACTCAGTGCCGAGCAGTTCGTCCAGCAGGTGCTGGTCGACGGGCTTGGGGTCCGGCACCTGGAGGTTGGTGACGACTTCCGTTTTGGCTGTGATCGCACTGGCGATTTCGCCTATTTGGAGCAAAGCGGCCAGCGCCACGGTTTTAGCGTGGAAGCGGCCAATACCATTATCGAGGGCGGCGAGCGGATCAGCAGTACCCGTATCCGCGAAGTGCTCGACAGCGGCGACTTTTCCCAGGCCGAGCGTCTGCTGGGTCGTCCATTCAGCATTACCGGCCGTGTTCTGCATGGTCAAAAGCTTGGCCGCCAGCTTGGCGCGCCGACCGCCAACATTCAGCTCAAGCGTCTGCGTGCGCCTCTCAATGGGGTGTACCGGGTCAGTACCGTGCTGGATGGGGTGTTGCTCAAAGGGGTGGCCAATATTGGCACCCGCCCTACGGTCGAGGGTGATGGCCGCCCGCATCTGGAAGTCCATCTGTTCGACTTCACCGGCGACCTGTACGGTCGCACCCTGACCGTGATGTTTCATGAAAAACTGCGCGACGAACAACGGTTTGACTCGTTGGACGCATTGCAGGCGGCGATCAAGGCTGATTTTGCCGCAGCCAGGGCCCGATGGGGCTTGTAACCGATAAAGAGCCTGGACCGAGATGACCGACTACAAAGCGACACTGAATCTGCCCGCCACGGATTTTCCGATGAAGGCCGGCCTGCCGACCCGCGAGCCGGAAGCCCTCAAACGTCTCGATGGCCTGTACCAGCGTATTCGCGAGGTTAGCCAGGGCCGCCCGCAGTTCATCCTGCATGATGGCCCGCCCTACGCCAACGGCAGTATTCATATCGGTCATGCGGTCAACAAGATCCTCAAGGACATGATTGTCCGCTCCAAGACCCTGTCCGGGTTCGATGCCCCTTACGTGCCGGGCTGGGACTGTCACGGTCTGCCGATCGAACACAAGATCGAAACCCTGCATGGCAAACATCTGGAGCCCGGCAAGACCCGTGAGCTGAGCCGCGCCTATGCCGCCGAGCAAGTCGAGGGTCAGAAAGCCGATTTCATCCGCCTGGGTGTGCTGGGTGACTGGGACAATCCCTATCTGACCATGAATTACGCCAACGAAGCCGGCGAGATCCGCGCACTGGGCAAGATGGTCGAGCAGGGCTTTGTGTTCAAGGGGCTGAAGCCGGTTAACTGGTGCTTTGACTGTGGCTCGGCGCTGGCCGAGGCCGAGGTCGAATACCAGGACAAAAAGTCTGACGCTATCGACGTGGCCTTCGCCATCGAAGATGCCGACAAGCTGGCTGCGGCCTTTGGTCTGGATGCCCTGCCCAAGCCAGCGGCGATCGTGATCTGGACCACCACGCCCTGGACCATTCCGGCCAACCAGGCACTGAACGTACACCCTGAATTCAACTATGCGCTGGTCGATACCGGCGAGCGCTTGCTGGTACTGGCCGAGGATCTGGTCGAGGCCTGCCTTGAGCGCTATGGCTTGCAAGGTCAGGTGCTTGGCACCTGTGCCGGAGCGGCGCTGGATCTGATCCGCTTCCGCCACCCGCTGTACGAGCGGCTGTCACCTGTCTATCTGGCCGATTATGTCGAACTGGGCGCTGGTACTGGCGTGGTGCACTCGGCCCCGGCCTACGGTGAAGACGACTTCCGTACCTGCAAGCAGCACGGCATGAGCAATGACGACATTCTCACACCGGTGCAGAGCAACGGCGTCTACGCCAGTGACCTGCCGTTCTTTGGTGGCCAGTTCATCTGGAAGGCCAACCCCAGCATCGTTGCCAAGCTGGAAGAACTCGGTGCTTTGCTCAAGCACGAGACCATCACCCACAGCTACATGCACTGCTGGCGGCATAAAACTCCGCTGATCTACCGGGCCACTGCTCAGTGGTTTGTCGGCATGGATGTCGAGGTCGGCAATGGTGAAACCCTGCGCCAGCGCGCGCTCAAGGCTATCGAGCAGACCAAGTTCGTGCCCGAATGGGGCAAGCAGCGCCTGCACAACATGATTGCCGGTCGCCCGGACTGGTGTATCTCGCGCCAGCGCAACTGGGGCGTACCGATCCCATTCTTCCTGCATAAGGAAACCGGTGAGCTGCACCCGCGCACCGTCGAGCTGATCGAGCAGGTGGCGCAGCGGGTCGAGCAGGGCGGTATCGATGCCTGGTTCAACCTGGATGCAGTCGAGCTGCTGGGTGACGAAGCGGCCCAGTACGACAAGATCAGCGACACCCTGGATGTCTGGTTCGACTCCGGCACCACCCACTGGCACGTGATGCGCGGCTCGCACCCGATGGGGCATGAGCAGGGCCCGCGCGCCGACCTGTATCTGGAAGGCTCGGACCAGCATCGCGGTTGGTTCCATTCCTCCTTGCTGACCGGCTGTGCGATTGACGGCAACGCACCCTATCGCGGGCTGCTGACCCACGGTTTCACCGTTGACGAAAACGGCCGCAAGATGTCCAAGTCGCTGGGCAATACCATTGCCCCGCAGAAGGTCAACGATACCCTGGGTGCCGACATTCTGCGGCTGTGGGTCTCGTCAACCGACTATTCGGCTGAAATGGCGGTGTCCGAGCAGATCCTTCAGCGCAGCGCCGACGCCTACCGACGGATCCGCAATACCGCGCGGTTCCTGCTGTCGAACCTCAACGGCTTCGATCCGGCCCGCGACCTGCTGGCTCCCGAGCAGATGCTCGATCTGGATCGCTGGGCGGTCGATTACAGCCTGCGCCTGCAGCAGGAGATTGTTGAAGCCTACGACAGCTACAAGTTCTGGAACGTCTATCAGAAAGTGCACAACTTCTGCGTGCAGGAGCTGGGCGGTTTCTACCTCGACATCATCAAGGATCGTCAGTACACCACCCAGACCGACAGCGTAGCGCGTCGCTCCTGCCAGAGCGCCATGTACCATATCGCCGAAGCTCTGGTGCGCTGGATCGCGCCGATTCTGGCGTTCACGGCCGAGGAAATCTGGCAATACCTGCCGGGCGAGCGCAATGAGTCAGTGATGCTTAACACCTGGTATCAGGGGCTGACTGCCTTGCCGGCTGATGCCGAACTGGGTCGGACGTTTTGGGACCAAGTGATCGAAGTCAAGGCAGCGGTCAACAAAGAGCTGGAAAATCAGCGCAACGCCAAGGTTATCGGCGGTAACCTGCAGGCCGAAGTGACTCTGTACGCCGAGCCCGCACTGGCCGCGACCCTGGCCAAGCTGGGCGATGAGCTGCGGTTTGTGCTGATCACCTCCTACGCCAGCGTGGCTGATCTGGCCGAGGCCGGCAGCGATGCGGTAGAGACAGAGCTGGCCGGGCTCAAGCTCAAGGTGGTCAAGAGCGGGCACGGCAAGTGTGTGCGCTGCTGGCACTTCCGTGAGGATGTCGGCCAGCATGCTGGTCATGAGGAAGTCTGTGGCCGCTGTGTCGAGAATATCGACGGCGCGGGCGAGGTGCGTCAGCATGCCTGATACCCGGCGTGGCAGCTTGCTGTGGCTGTGGTTGTCGGCGCTAGTGATCGTTCTGGACCTGTCGACCAAATGGCTGGCTGACAGCACGTTGCAGATGTACCAGCAGGTGCCGGTAATTCCGGGGTTGTTCAGTTTTACTCTGGCCTACAACCCGGGCGCCGCATTCAGCTTCCTGGCCGACTCTGGCGGTTGGCAGCGCTGGTTCTTCATCGCCGTAGCGGTGGGCGTCAGCGTGCTGCTGGTGATCTGGCTGGCCCGGCTGGCCCGGGAAAAATGGCTGGAGGCCATGGCGCTGGCGTTGATCCTGGGCGGCGCGCTGGGCAACCTGTATGACCGCGTAGTGCATGGGCATGTGGTGGACTTTATTCTGGTGCACTGGCAGCAGAGCTGGTTCTTTCCGGCCTTCAACATTGCCGACAGTGCAATTACCATCGGCGCGGTGCTGTTGATCGCCGACATGTTCTGGCCACGCAAGAAAACATCTTAAACCTGGTAGGAGCGGCCCGCGGCCGCGAAAGCGTCATCATCGCCCGCCGCTCCGCTTCGCGCCTGCAAGGCGCTCCTGCCGGGGTGTCAGCAAACGAATACATTTTGAGTTCCGTACATGACCGACATCCGCATCACTCACGACAGCCAGGTTACTCTGCATTTCACCCTGAAACTGCCCGGCGGAGAGGTGGTTGATACTACCGTTGGCAAGAAACCGGCTACCTTCAAGATCGGTGACGGCAGTCTGCTGCCAGGCTTCGAGCAAAGCCTGTTCGGACTCAAGGCCGGCGATCAGCGCAGCTTCGAGATCGAGCCTGAGCGTGGTTTTGGTCAGGGTAACCCGCAAAATATCCAGACCATGCCACGGGATGGTTTCAAGGACATGGAGCCTGAGCCGGGCCTGATGATCATATTCCAGGACGCTGCCGGCGGTGAAATGCCCGGCGTGGTCAAGAGCGTCAGCGACACTGTGGTTGAAATCGACTTCAATCACCCGCTGGCCGGCAAGGTAGTGACCTTCGAAGTAGAGATTCTCGAAGTCGCTTGAGCGCGTAACCGCGGATCACAGTTCAAGGGTTTTCCTGGGAGCCTGGAGCATCTGCTCCAGGTCGGGGATGCAGCGGGCTTCGTAGCGGGAGTAGATGCTCCCGCCTCCCAGCAAGCGTTACGCGGCAGCTTGTGCTGGAAAACCCACGCCCCAACCCTGATATAATCCTCAGACCCTTCACACGTTTCAGTCCTGAGGCCCCCATGCAGATCAAACTGGCCAATCCCCGTGGCTTTTGTGCCGGTGTCGACCGTGCCATCGAGATCGTCAATCGCGCCCTGGAAGTCTTCGGCCCACCGATCTATGTGCGTCATGAAGTGGTGCATAACAAATTCGTGGTTGAGGACCTGCGCAGCCGTGGTGCTGTATTCGTCGAGGAAGTCGATCAGGTGCCGGATGATGTGATCGTCATCTTCAGCGCCCACGGCGTGTCCCAGGCTGTGCGCAAGCAGGCGGCTGACCGCGGCCTCAAGGTGTTTGATGCCACCTGCCCACTGGTGACCAAGGTGCATATGGAGGTTGCCCGCTACAGCCGCGATGGTCGTGAGTGCATTCTCATCGGTCATGCCGGGCACCCTGAAGTCGAGGGTACCATGGGGCAGTACGACGCCAGCAATGGCGGCGCGATCTATCTGGTCGAGGATGAAGAAGATGTTGCCAATCTGCAGGTGCGTGACCCGCAGCGCTTGGCCTTTGTGACCCAGACCACCCTGTCGATGGATGATACCGCCCGGGTGATCGATGCCCTGCGCGTGCGCTTCCCGGCCATTGATGGGCCGCGCAAGGACGATATCTGCTACGCCACCCAGAACCGTCAGGATGCGGTCAAGCAACTGGCGGCTGAATGCGAACTGGTTCTGGTGGTCGGCAGCCCCAACAGCTCCAACTCCAACCGCCTGCGCGAACTGTCCGAGCGTATGGGTACGCCGGCTTATCTGATCGATGGCGCCGATGAAATTCAGCGTGACTGGCTTGAGGGCGTCAACAACGTTGGTGTCACTGCCGGGGCTTCAGCGCCGGATGTGCTGGTGCGTGAAGTCATCGCCCGTTTGCATGAATGGGGAGCCAGCGGTGCCGAAGAGCTGGCCGGGCGGGAAGAAAACATCGTATTCAGCATGCCCAAGGAATTGCGGGTCGTGCAGGTGGGGTGATTTGCTTTGTGCTTGGGCTGGGAGCGTCGTCGGAATGCCGCTCAGCCCTGCGATTACATGGAGATGGGCGCAAGTCCTGGGGGGCGTCGCGCGCCCGCGATGCTGAAACTGTCTGATTGCACGATGGTGCAGGATAGCTCTGTGCCGCGCCGGCGCGCGACACTCCCAGGGGATTACTCGGAGTTTTGTGCCTGGTTTGGGGAGCACCACAACCCCCGAATCCCGGCGATCCCCTGTGCGCCGGCATCAAAGGCCTCAGATAGCCGCTCTGGACTCATCCCGCCCAACAGATAGACAGGTTTGTTGATACTGCCAATCAGCGCCTGAGCAGCCTCCCAGCCCAGTCCAGCAGCGTCAGGATGGCTGGGCGTTGGCAGTACCGGCGACAGCGTGACAAAATCCACCCCCAGTTTTTCCGCCAGTAACAATTCCTCGGCATTGTGGCAGGACGCAGCCAGCCAGCTACCCCTGCTTCGCGCCTGCAAGGCGCTCCTACCTAAGGACGCAGGCTCATCTGGGTATGAGCGGCCTGCGGCCGCGAATCCGTCATTGACGCTCAACTCACGCAACTGCCGAGCGGTCAGGTGCCAGCCAACGCCTGGATACTCTGGAGGCTCGTTACCCTTTAACAGCCAGTCGAACTGCCCCCCAAACCGAGCCAGCACCCGCTCGGCCAGGGCTTGATATTCTCGCTCCGCAAGCAGGGTCTGGCGCAGTTGCACCAGCCTGATCCCGCTCTCATACGCCCGCTCCAACCCGGCAAACAGCACGCCTTCGTCAGCCACATCAGGGGTAATCAGATAACGTTCGGGCAACTGGGCAGCCTGCACGATAGGAGCATTGGCGGCTGGAAAGCTGTATTTGCCCAGCTCCGAAGGCGCAACCCAGCACACCGGCTGACCCTCGGCGCCATGGGCTTCACCGTTGAACCCGGTCACCAGCCACACATCAAGTCGTACCGACTTGTCAGGGTAGTCGTGACGAATATCGATCAGCGGGCGGGCCTGAGTCACACTGATACCAAGCTCTTCCAGCAGCTCCCGGCACAACCCGGTAGCGCGATCTTCGCCAGCCTCCAGCTTGCCGCCAGGAAACTCCCATAAACCACCCTGATGAGCATCGTCCGGGCGTTTGGCGATAAGGATCTGCCCTGCCGCATTGCGGATTACGGCGGCCATTACGTGGATTCGTTTCACTGGAAGGCCTTAGGAATGGTTGTATCTGTCATTGCGAGGGCCACAGGCCCGTGGCAATCCATAGGCGGGTATCCAAGCGCGCTGGATTGCCACGGTGCTTTGCACCTCGCAATGACGCAGAGTGGAGTGCGGCTTTCTAACGCTCGGGCAAGTCTTCGGAAAACACATCATGTTCATCGTCGTCCTTGCCGGTGATGACGTGTTCCTCCGCAGCCCAGGCGCCGAGATCGATTAGGCGGCAGCGGGCCGAACAGAACGGTCGGTCAGGGAAATTGTCGTCCCAGGTAACGGGCGCCTTGCAGGTTGGGCACTCGACGGTCAGGGTCATGCGTGGGCTCCTTGGGTCAGTGCCAGATAACGTTGGTGCAGGGCATCGACCTGAGCATGCAGCGCCGCCAGATCACGGTCGTTGCTGATCACATCGTGGGCGTGGCGCAGGCGTTCCTCACGCTGAGCCTGAGCCTGCATGATGGCGCGAACCTGAGTCTCAGGTACCTGATCACGCTGGGCAGTCCGGGCGATTTGCATGGCTTCCGGCACATCGACGACCAGAATGCGCTGGGTCATCTGGTGTTGACCAGACTCTACCAGTAAAGGGGAAACCAGCAGGGCGTAGGGCGAGTCTGCCCGGCTAAGGTCAGCGGTGATCTCTTCGCGAATCAGCGGGTGCAGCAAGGCCTCCAGCCAGCGCCGCTCGGCTGGCTCGGCGAACACTTTCTCCCTCAGTGCCGCACGGTTAAGCTCGCCGCTGTCGAGCAGAATCGCTTCGCCAAAGCGGTCGACAATCTGCCCCAGCGCCGGCCGTCCAGGCTCGACCACTACGCGAGATTTGAGATCGGCATCCACCACATGGATGCCATGAGCTTGGGCAAAGCGATCAGCGGCGGCACTCTTGCCGCTGCCAATGCCGCCGGTCAGGCCAATAATCATGCAATTAAAATCCAGCGAACTTGAGATATCCACTGGTTATTGTGTCACCCCAGATCAACGCAATCCAGCCGGCGATGGCCAGATAGGGGCCGAAGGGGAGGGGGGTGGTGTTGGATTGGCCGCGGGTCTTGAGGATGATGATGCCGAGAATGGCGCCCACCAGTGACGACAGCAGAATGGTCAGGGGCAGCACTTGCCAGCCACCCCAGGCGCCGAGCATGGCCAGCAGCTTGAAGTCGCCATACCCCATGCCTTCCTTACCGGTCACCAGCTTGAACAACCAGTACACAGACCACAGGCTCAGGTAGCCAAGTACCGCACCCCACAGGGCCGTGCCCAGATCGGTGAACAGGCCAAAACTGTTGACGATCAGGCCCAGCCACAGCATCGGCAGCACTATTACATCGGGCAGCAGCTGGGTGTCGGCATCGATAAGGCTGAGGCTGATCAATGCCCAGGTCAGCAGCAGCATGGCGGCGGCTGCCCAACCGAAGCCGAGCTGCCAGGCTACCAGCATCGATAATCCACCGGTCAGCAGCTCCACCAGCGGGTAGCGTGGGCTGATGCGCTCCTTGCAGTGGCCGCAGCGACCGCGCAGCGCCAGGTAGCTGATCACCGGCAGGTTCTGCCAGGGTTTGATTTCACTCTGGCAGTGCGGGCAGTGTGAGTGCGGCAGAATCAGGTTGTAGGTAGGCAGCGGTGGCTGTTCAACCTCGGGTTCGAGCATTTCCTGGCATTGCCGGCGCCAATCGCGCTCGAGCATGATTGGCAGGCGATGAATCACCACATTGAGGAAGCTGCCAACAATCAGCCCGAACAGCCCGCAGAGCAAAACAAAGGCCAGCACATGGCTGGCCAGATAATCGAGAAGCAGCATATTAGACGACGGCGCCCAACTGGAAGATCGGCAGGTACATGGCGATGATCAGGCCGCCTACCAGAATACCCAGAACAGACATGATCAGCGGTTCGAGCAGGGTGGTGAGGTTATCGACCTTGTTGTCCACCTCGGCCTCGTAGTAGTCGGCGACCTTTTCCAGCATTTCATCCAGCGAGCCGGACTCTTCACCAATACCGGCCATCTGTACCGCCAATGAGGGAAATACATTGGTGGTGCGCATGGCGAAGTTGAGCTGGGTACCGGCAGAGACATCGTCCTTGATCTTCATGACCGCGTTGTAGAACACCACATTGCCGGCAGCGCCGGCCACCGAATCCAGCGCATCGACCAGCGGTACACCCGCGGCAAAGGTGGTTGACAGGGTGCGGGCATAGCGTGCTACCGCAGCCTGGTAGATGATCTCACCAACGATGGGTGCCTTGAGTAGTGCCCTATCCTGACCGTCACGGAATGGCTTGGAGCGAAGATGGATCTGCTTATAGGCAAAGCCAAGAGCGATGAAGCCAATCAAAATGATGAACCACCAGGACTGCAGCCATTCCGATAGCCCGATGACAAACAGGGTAAAGGCCGGCAACTCGGCGCCAAAGTTTGCAAACACTTCCTTGAACTGTGGCACCACCTTGAGCAGAAGAATGGCGGTAACGATAACCGCCACCACGATAACCGCAATCGGGTAGGTCATGGCCTTTTTAATCTTGGCCTTGAGCGCTTCGGTCTTTTCCTTGTAAGTGGCGATGCGGTCCAGCAGCGACTCCAGCCGGCCTGACTGCTCGCCAGACTGCACCAGGTTGCAGAACAGATCGTCGAAATACTTGGGGTGTTTGCGCAGCGAGTCGGCCAGGGTATTGCCGGCGGCTACATCAACCTTGATATCGTTGACCAGCTTGGCCAGATTGGGGTTTTCCGCGCCCTCGGCAATGATCTCGAAGGACTGGATAATGGGCACCCCGGCCTCCATCATGGTGGCCAACTGGCGGGTAAAGAAGGCGATATCCAGCGGCTTGATCGGCTTGGCGCGCTTGCCGAACAGGGTCGACTTCTTGTTCACCTTGGTGACCAGTACACCCTGCTTGCGCAGTTGCGCCTTGATCAAAGCAGCATTGGCGCCTTGGAGCTCGCCGCTGACCTTGGTGCCTTTGCGGTCTTTACCCTCCCACTTGTAGGCGTAGACCTTTTCTTCTTTGGCCTTTTTGGCTGTGACAGGCTTTTTGACTGCTGCTTGTTGCGCCATGACTTAGTCCTTGGTCACTCGGTTGACTTCCGCCAGGCTGGTCACACCCTGCTGTACTTTCAGCAGGGCTGACTGGCGCAGGTCGCGGAAGCCTTCGCTTTGGGCGACATCCGAAATCTGAATGGAATTACCTTCTTCCATGATAATACGTTGCATGGCCTGCGTTATTTTAACTACTTCATAAATCCCGACACGGCCCTTGTATCCATCCTTGCAATTTTCACAACCCACCGGGCCATAAATTGTCAACCCGGCATCTATCTGTTGTTCAGTAAAGCCTTCGGCCAGCAATGTGTCACGTGGCACCTCCATCGGCTTCTTGCAACTCTTGCACAGCCGACGCGCCAGACGCTGGGCAATGATCAGATTGACCGAGGTAGCAATGTTGAACGAGGGCACACCCATGTTGCGCAATCGGGTCAGGGTTTCTGCCGCGCTGTTGGTGTGCAGGGTAGACATTACCATGTGCCCGGTCTGCGCTGCCTTGATGGCGATTTCCGCCGTTTCCAGGTCGCGGATCTCGCCAACCATGATGATATCCGGGTCCTGACGCAGAAAGGCGCGCAGGGCCTGGGCAAAGTCCAGGCCCTGCTTGGGGTTTACGTTGACCTGGTTGATACCTTCAAGGTTGATTTCCACTGGGTCTTCGGCAGTGGAAATATTGCGCTCCATGGTATTGAGAATATTCAGGCCGGTATAAAGGGAGACGGTCTTGCCCGAGCCGGTCGGGCCGGTAACCAGGATCATGCCCTGGGGCTTGGCCAGGGCATCCAGATACATCTGTTTCTGGTCTTCCTCATAACCCAGCGAGTCGATACCCATCTTGGCGCTGTCCGAGTCGAGAATACGCAGCACCACCTTCTCGCCCCACAGCGTGGGCAGGGTGTTGACCCGGAAATCGATAGCCTTGGTCTTGGATATCTTCATCTTGATCCGGCCGTCCTGGGGCTTGCGCCGCTCGGCCATGTCCATGGCTGACATGACCTTCAGGCGGGCGGCAATACGCACCCCCAGCTGTACCGGTGGCTTGGCGACCTCGTGCAGTACGCCATCAGTACGAAAACGCACCCGGTAGAGTTTTTCATAGGGTTCAAAGTGCAAATCAGATGAGCCCATGCGAATGGCATCCAGCAGCATCTTGTTAACGAAACGCACGATAGGCGCATCGTCGGCACCGTCTGTTGCTTCACCCTTGTCTTCATCCTTGCCGCTCTGTACGTCCAGGTTGTCCAGATCGGCATCGGACATGTCGCCGAGCCCGCCGGTTGGGCTGTCCAGATACTTGTCGATGGCGCTATGCAGCTTGTCGTCTTCAACAATGACGGCATCGGTCATCAGCCCGGTATGAAACTGGATGTCGCTCAGCGCCTGCTGGTTGGTTGGGTCGCTCAGCGCCAGGTAAAGCCGTGAGCCGCGCTTGAACAGCGGCAGTACATTGTGCTGGCGCACCAGCTTTTCGCTGACCAGATCCTGGGGCGGCTGGCTTTCCTTGTCTAGCGAGACAAGGTCGAAATAGGGGTAGCCGAATTCCTCGGCGCAAACCATGGCCAGATCGCGGGGATTGGCCAGCTTGTTCTGCACCAGATAGGTGATCAGCGGGATCTTGTCCTGGTGGGCCTGTTTACTGGCTTTGCTGGCGACCTGGGGGTCAAGCAGCTCGACTTGAACAATACGCCGGGCCAGCCCGGAGAGCACAGGGGTTTCCATAAGGTACGACGTGTCTCGGTACAGTTTGTAGGGTTATGTGCGGACTATAGTACAGTGCAAGTGCGCTGCACACCGCAATAGGCCAAAAAAGCGAACCAGTAGGCTTGCTAGCCCATTCGCGCCCGTTCTCAATCCGCACTGAATTATCAGCAGTCAACGCTTTGCTTGGGAGCCTGGAGCATCTGCTCCAGGATGGGAATGCGGCGAGCTTGCTGCGGGAGCGGATGCTCCCGCTTCCCAGATGGTCGCCACCCGTTAGTCCGTGCGGGAGCCGGGCTCTTTAGATCGTTCCCGCCGGCACACTGCAACACCGGCACACCACCGGTAGGAGCGCTCTGCGAGCGCGAACGGGCTGTGCAATCACCGGCAACCCTTCGCGTCCGCAGGCCGCTCCTACCCAAACTGAACGCACCGGTCCGGGCCATGTGACGAATCCAAACACTAGGGTCTGTTGAGGTTTAATCGCAAGCCGCGTTGCCGCGAACATTGCTTCCTGAGAGCCTGGAGCATCGCCGAAGCGCTCCGGGTTCAGCCAGTTGCTCGGAATTTTGTGCCTGGCCTGGGGAGCGCCGCCTGGATTCTACCGCTTCCCAAGTTCGCCCACCGGCACACCGCTTCACCGGTACACCACCGGTAGGAGCGCTCTGCGAGCGCGAATGGGCTGTGCAATCACCGGCAATCCTTCGCGGTCGCAGGCCGCTCCTACCCAAACTGAACGCACCGGTCCGGGCCATGTGACGAATCCAAACACTAGGGTCTGTTGAGGTTTAATCGCAAGCCGCGTTCCCGCGAACATTGCTTCCTGAGAGCCTGGAGCATCGCCGAAGGGCTCCGGGTTCAGCCAGTTGCTCGGAATTTTGTGCCTGGCCTGGGGGGCGCCGCCTGGATTCTCCCGCTTCCCAAGTTCGCCCACCGGCACACCGCTTCACCGGTACACCACCGGTAGGAGCGCTCTGCGAGCGCGAATGGGCTTTGCAATCACCGGCAATCCTTCGCGGCCGCAGGCCGCTCCTACCCAATGGCTGCGGCTATTAAGTCATCACGCAGCTCCTACCCAGTGCTGGAATGCGCAAAGAAACCCACATAAATATAGTGCTTGGAGTGTGTGTTGCTATACCTGGGAGCCTGGAGCATCTGCTTCAGGTCGGGGGTGCAGCGGGGTTGCTGCGGGAACGGATGCTCCCGCCTCCCAGGATCGGCCCGCAGTGAGGCCCGCAGGTAGCGCAGATGCTTTTCCCTGGGAGCCTGGAGCATCTGCTCCAGGACGGGGGTGCAGCGAGCTTGCTGCGGGAGCGGATGCTCCCGCCTCCCAGGATCGGCCCGCAGTGAGGCCCGCAGGTAGCGCAGATGCTTTTCCCTGGGAGCCTGGAGCATCTGCTCCAGGACGGTGATGCAGCGAGCTTGCTGCGGGAGCGGATGCTACCGCCTCCCGGATAAGTGTTACGTCACTAGTTGACAAAATTTGTCACTTTTTGGCGTTGCTTGACAGGTTTGTGGTGATGGTAGTGCGGTATATAGGGCGGGATAAAGCCTGGAACCTTGATGTAAGTCACAAAATACTGGCTAACAACAGCAGGTTGCGAGTGGAATAATGCGCCTGGCACGGACTGTGCTTTTATTCGTGTAGCCAACAGGCTGTTCTTATAACGTTAAGGAGTTGATGATAATGAAGGCTCAAAAAGGCTTTACTTTGATCGAACTGATGATCGTGGTTGCGATCATCGGTATTCTGGCTGCCATCGCGCTGCCGGCTTATCAGGATTATACTAATCGCGCCAAAATGTCAGAGGTCTTGACGTTCGCATCGTCAGCGCGTACTGCTGTTTCTGAACACTTCCAATCAGCAGGAGCTCTGCCAGCCAATAATGCAGCAGCAGGTATGGATGCGGCAGCTGATATTACATCTACGTATGTAGAATCTGTAACTGTAGCTAATGGTGTTATTACTGTAGCTATCCAAGGCACTAATGTTACCGATCTTGATGCGGGTACAGTGACTTTTACTCCTCGTCAGTCTGACGGTACTACTGCTATCGCAGCAGGTTATGCTGGTCCAATTGTTTGGGTTTGTGCGCCGAGTGCTGCAAGCCTTAACAAGTACTTCCCGTCCGACTGTCGTACTGTACCTACTCCTTAATGAAGGATTAGGGTTCAGGCCTTGTATTGACCTGATTGCTCTTTTCATGGTCTCCACCAACCCCCGGTTCGCCGGGGTTTGGTGTTTATAAGTTTCTATCTGCTGCTGATTTTCCGCAGTTTCTAACTGTGAAACTACAAGACAGCCCTCCATGAATAAATCGCTTAATGTTTAACCGCTACCCGGATCAGTCTGGTTCGCGTAAGGGGTATGCGTTAACTGGCGCTGTTTTCCTGGTTTTTGGTATTGGCATGGTGCTAATAGGTTCAGTAGCTGGCGCTCTGATTGGCTTTTGTTTAGGCTCTGGTCTGCTCTTGCCTAGCGTGCTGCTGGGGTATGCCCGATTTGAGAAGTACGAAAGGATCCTGGGGCGTATTGCCGGATTCGGCAACTTTTCTTCTTAAGGTTTAGATCGTCCCCACGCTTGCGTGGGAATGCCCCGCCGAAGCGCTTCGCGCATCTGCTCGGGGTTGGCGTTGTAGGCTAGTCAGCGCGGGAGCCGACCGCGGCCCGGTCCGAACGCGGCCCGAGATTCTCCCGCCTCCCAGGGGGGGGCGTTAAACCAGAGCTTCCAGCCCTTTTTTATCTACCAGATTCAGCAGTTTCAGCGAAGGGCCGTTGGGCTTTTTGCCGCCAATCTCCCACTTCTGCACAGTGGAGGGGCTGATGTTGAGATAGGCGGCGAATACAGCTTGGCTGGCTCGGTTTTTCTGCCGGATGCGTTTGATTTGGGCCGGGGTGTAGGTTTCCAACTGCGGCAGGCACAAGGCATCAAACTCGCGCAGGGTGACATCTTTCATCACTCCGGCATCGTGCAGCTCTTGGACACTTTCATGAATGGTATCCAGAATTGATTTATCCATTATTGACAACCTCGATCAAGGCACCGCTGTTGACTGCTTTGTTCAGTTCGGCCTTGCTGTAGCTCAGCAGAATATCCGCATACAATTTCAGGGCCTTCAGTTCCTTATCGCTGATATTGGCTCGCGCATTTTTTGCGAAACCATAGACGAAGAAGGCCTTGTCTCCGGCCCGATAGGCTAATAGGGTTCGAACGCCCCCTCTCTTGCCTCGGCCACCCACAGCGACCCGCGTTTTGAACACCTGGCCACCCACCCAGGTAGGCATCCACCAGGCCCTGGTCAATTTCCCTGACGGCAACTAGCAGGGCGTCGTCGCTCAATCCTTCCCTGGCGGCCCATTTGCTGAACGCCTTGTTTTTAAATGTCCGCATAGACGTCCTTGTTGTTAGCGCAATTGTATCACTTGGTGCTATATATGCAATCTTGGAATCGGGATCAGGTCTTTGGATCGTTCCCTCGTTCTGCGTGGGAACGCCCCGCCGAAGCGCTCTGCGCATCTGCTCGGGGTTGGCGTTGTAGGCTAGTCAGCGCGGGAGCCGACCGCGGCCCGGTCCGACCGCGGCCCGAGATTCTCCCGCCTCCCCAGGGGGTATTTCAAGTCAGCTTGTTGATCAGTTTTTCAAGAGTCTATGGCTACCGATCAATGTGGTACGGACAAGGTCCACTCAATCTTCAAGTTCAGCGCCTCTGCATCGTACTCGCGTGACCAATCAGCAAGCCAGCACTCAAGGTCATCTTCACTGTAAATTTTGGTATCAAGTCCAACCAGCAGTGCAATCATCTCTTCACCGGGCCCTGTGAGTTCAAAGCCATTCAGTAGTAAAAAAATGGCTCCGGCCGCAGCGGCTGTGCGCTTATTTGCATTGTTGAAAGGGTGATTGAATATGATGCTCGCCATCAGCCTGGAGGTAAGGCGGAATATGTCGTCTGTGCCTTCGTAGTAACGAACTTGCGCTGGACGTTGCTGAGATGACTCAAGCTGGTCAGGTTTTAATACACCATTCAACTCTGACGGCGTTTGCAGCTTAATCAGAGTTGAATTGATGTGTTTTAGGTCTTCAAGGGATAGGTAACGAACACCTTCGCAGGGCTTACCGCTGAAATAATCCGGGCTGGCCATCCTGGCGCTACCTCATCAGACCTTGGAGAGTTCCTTCAAGGTTGCTTCGTAACGACGGAAGACTTTCTCAAAGGCAGCCTGAACCTGGTCAGCATGCACGCCAGACACTGGGTGTGCGCAAACAACCTCGCCAGCTTTACGCGGCGTGATGTGAACACGAGTATCTTTGCGCAGTGCGTTGCTCATAGCTTTCCCCTTAGTAGTCCCTTACTACATCAGAACGTTACAAATCATGAAAATTCCACCGAAATGCGGGGCTTTTTCATTCTCGGCAACACTTTTTCAAAGTGGACGACGATACTGTCAACGTCAAGCCAAACAGTCAAGCTATAGCATCGATAGCAAAGGCCTATCCGACATGTGGTTGATTCCGTGCAATCAATTGCAAATGCTGCTTGTTTTTCTGGCCTGGTGGCACTGGTGCGTTGCTCGCCGCGGGAGCCGACCGCGGCCCGGTCCGAACGCGGCCCGAGATTCTCCCGCCTCCCAGGGGGGGGTAGCCGCAGGCTCCGTTGGTTGTTTTCTCTACGCGCGCTCCGGGGGCTTGAGTATCTGCTCAAGGTTGGGATGTTCCAGTATCCCGGAAGCCCCTAAAAGGAATGATGCTCCAAATATTCATTGAGCGCTCGGCGGGTTAGGTCATTCAGGGTGATTTTTTGCCGGGTCGCGGCAAGGCTGGCTGCAAGGTGCAGGTCATGGCCAACGCGAACGTTGAATGATCCCTTGCAGGGCGTTTCGGGCTCTTGCTTGAGGGCGGCGCAGGTTTCCAGGTAGTCGTCTACGGCATCTTTGAAGGCCTGCTCCAACTCGGCAACGGTTACACCTTCGTAGCTGACCAGTGCGCGGATGAACTGTAGTTTTCCAAACAGGCAGTTGTCCTCAGGGCTGGCTTCTATGGAGCCGTAATAGCCGCGGTATTTCAGCATATTGTTCATCAGATCAGCCCTCCTGCTTTAAGGTTCTCGATCACTTGTCGCTTTATGTAGGCTTTCAGTTCGTTGCCAGGATGGGGGCGGTGCAAGTTGATCATTGCCTTAGGGTTGCCATTATCAAATTTGGCGCGACTGCCTTGCCCCTCGATTTTTCGATATCCCAGACCGTGCAGAAGCACTATCAATTCCTGCCATGTGAAGCTTGCTTGCCTATTCAGTAGCTTGGATAGCAGTTTCTCTTGCTTCGACATCAGTTCATCTCTCGTCCTTGAGTGCAACTAATTTTAGTTGCGACGGGCTGCGATGTCTACCTGGGAGTTGAGGTCACAATAGATCGTTTCCACGCTCTGCGCGGGAACGCCCCGCCGAAGCGCTCTGCGCATCTGCTCGGGGTTGGCGTTGTAGGCTCGTCAGCGCGGGAGCGGATGCTCCCGCCTCCCAGGGGGGATTCGCTCGTGCCAGTAGCCAGGCTTCTTGGCGTGGTGGGCGAATGCGACAATAGTTATCACTTGATCGTTTGCTATGGTCACAATAGAGAAGGGGAAGCGCTGAAGAATAAGTCTTTTGGCTCCGAGCTTGGCAGCTTCGCCAGGCACGGGTACAAGCGGCGGGTTTGGTTCGCTGAGTCTGATTGCCGCATGCTCAAACGTATCGATCAGTTGACTTCCCAGGCCGGGGAGTTCCTGCTCATACCAGGCGGCGGCTTCGATCAGTTCTTCGGTAGCGTCCGTGCTAACCTTTACCTTCAAGACTAGCTCCTTATCCGGGCCCTGGCGTGTGCAATGGCTTTATCTGCGTCCAAAAACTCAGTCTTGCCAGATTCAATGTTATTGATTCTGCGGCAAATTTCAGCATCCCAAGCCTCTGCCACACTGATATCGGCAGGGCCATCTAAACTTGCAACCAAATCATGCGCAAGTTTGGCTCTCTCCCGTTCAGACAGGGTCATTGCAGCGCTTGTAATACTTTCAAGCTGGGCTGTATTCATCGTATTTACCAAAGCTGGCAAAATGGTAATGGTCAAATGATGCAGCAAAGTACATCCCATAACAAGGCAAGGATGGCTCTGCGCATCTGCTCGGGGTTGGCGTTGTAGGCTAGTCAGCGCGGGAGCGGATGCTCCCGCCTCCCAGGGAGGGGGGGTTAGCCGCAGGCTCCGTTGGTTGTTTTCTCTACGCTCGGCCGTCCGGTTGCGCTGATATTCACGGCCCGTTCCTGGCTGCCAACGCTGGGGCTTTCCCGGCAGACGGTGAAGTCTGCTGTGGTGGCGCCTACGCCGCTGGGTTACGGCCGCCCCTGACCTAGTCCTATAACATGTTTACAAGGCGAGCAATCATGGTTGGAACTGCACTGAAGCGCTAGGGCAGTTACGGTTACCTTGGATAATAATGAAATTCTGGTTGGCCAAGGTCTCTGTGACATTGACGTATGTTGCAGGTGTTTGCTCGAAACGGCACACCTTGTCACTGCTGCTTGATGTGCCCCAGCCAAACGGTGAGTTGGTTAAGCCGTTTAGGCTCAACCGGGCGTAACCGCTCCAGGCTGGGGTGACTTGATTGTCAATGAGAAGAGTGGTGTTGGACTTGACCACGCATGTGAAGGTGATGAAGTCGGAGTAAGCCTTGTCCTGGGATGACAGGTGGCTATCATCCCAGCACTCTGAGTCAGGCATGGGCTGGTTGGTTGTGTTGAACAACAGCATGTTTATGTTGCTATTGGCGTTGGAGGTTGGGCGTAAGTTGCCGCTGCCAAAGCTGATATAGCCTGAGAGCAAGAAGAAGGCCGTATTGTCGGGTATTTGCAGAGGAATGCTATCCAGTCCGCCGATGACGTTGCCAGTAGTATTGCTGATGATGAGGTTTTTGTCGGACCCCGGAGGGGTGAAGCGGCTAGTATTCTGGTCAATATATTCTGCCGGGATGGGGACTCTCAGTACACGGTTGAATGGCTGTACCATGTTGCCGGGCGGGACGTAATTTTGCATCAGGCTAGCTACTGCTCGGGGGTCGTTGGCTGCAATTAATGCCGTTGTTTGCAGTTGACGGTTTTCTCCCATGAGGTCAGTCCAGCTGACGTTGACTGCGACTTCTTTGTAGTTGCCTGTAGCGCCGCCTAGTAGTGTGAAGGGGGCGACTGTCCAGCTTACGGTAAAGTCGCCTTCCGTTTCATTGCCAGTGGCTATGTCGTCATAGACCTTTAGGCATGTTTGACCTGTTGGACAGGTGAGTGCGACATATAGACGAAGGTCTTCAATCTTGGACTGAGCCAGTGAAAGAGCAATGCTTTGTTGGCGTACGAAGCCGGAGTTTTGCCATGTCAGGGAGAAAAACTTGCCCATTGCAATAATGCCAAAGCCTATGACCAGAACGGCAATCAACACCTCAAGTAGGGTAAATCCCTGCATGGAGCTTGGGCGAGTACGCGGCTGTCGTGTGCGGCTCATCAGAAATCCCTCCAGGTGCCTGGCACCTGATAGAAACTGCCAATCTGAGTAGATAGGCGGGAAAGAACGCTACTGTCATAGGTAGGGTTGGGAGTGCCATTAGCGGTGAAGTCACCCTCTGCTACGGCGGCTCCGATAATCTGTGATGTGCCCCCCCCCGTGTTATCCCACAAAAGTGTCGCGGAGTAGACCAGGCCGTAGATGGTTGCAGAGCCTCGTAACTCAAGCGGTCCGTTGACGATAAGCACAACAGGGTTTGTCAGTGAGCCAACTGTCGTATTGGAATTCAGTGTGAAGTTGCTACCAGGGGGCACATCTACCCAAATTATCTGCCCTTGTTTTCCATTAACGCTGGTGTTGCAGACACCTTCGCAGCTTAGTCTCATGTCGGCATTGCTGCGATAGGTATCTTTGTCCTGGCCAAAAAACTTTGAAAAATAATCGTCGCTGCTAATGCTGGAAAGTTCGTTGTCGCCTTGCGCGATGCTGGCCTCAGGCGGTGTGCCTGGTAGTGTTACCAGGTTGTTGTTTGCGTTGTGCAGGTCGATATCGCCACCTGCGTGAACGGTAAGCCCGTTAGTGCTTGTGTCGGTATTTGTCACAGTGATAGCTGAGCCGCCAAGGTCGACATTACCCTTGGCGGTCAAGGGTGCTGAGGGCGCCCCAGCCAGTGCTCCGCGAAAAGCTACTACTTGTGATACCTGGCCAGTGGTTGGGCAGCTTGCAGAGCAGGTGTTGCACGTCGCATTGCTTGTGCCCGCTTCCTGCCAACAACCCTGAGAGCTAATGCGCACCATGCTATTGGGTTGTGAGGCTGGGCCTACCGCTTGCAAAGTAATAGTGGCGGTGACCGTACCTGCTGTGTTCGCAGTTGAACCCAGTGTTAGGCTGTGTGAACCACTAACCGGAGATCCATCACTATTAAAGTAAGGTGCTCTGCTTGCGACCGTCTTGAGTTGGGCGTGTATAAGCTCAAGTCCAGCTTCTGCCGCCATTTGTGCTCGTGTGGCGCGGTAATAGCTGCCGGCTACTTCTTGGTCAACGATCAAGGTTCTGTGGACAAAAAAAGCGCTTAGGGTCATGGCCAGCAGCAAAATCAGCGCAACGAACAAGGTAGCAACCCCTTTTTGCCGGTTGCCAGTGAGGTCCGTGCTAGTCGAGGGCAAATTCATCGTTACGAATCCTCACTTTTTTGGTGACCGTTCTGGCGAACTCTGCGGTTTCGCCGGTTGGAATGGCGCTGGCAATGATCTCCAGTTCGCGCAGGGTTAGGCGCGCCAGGAGTTCATCGTCGCTGTCCAGTACATCAACGGTGGGTTCGGTCCAGTTAAAGCTCAAGCTGGTGTAAGCAGTAGCATTGGGATCGGTGAGTTGATGCTCAACTCCGTTGATCATGTAGAAAATTGTGCCGTTTCTCAGGGTGAACCCGAAGTCGTCAAGGCTGCTGCTCATGTCGTTGGGGTCTGAATTGTAGCTATAGCAAAGTGTATTGCCCGGGTTGGTTGATGGTGTGGAGGGGGGAGCGGGACAGGGGACACCGCTACCGGAGGCATTTAGAGTATGAAAGCGCTTTTCCAGCGTTGTGCAGTTGGTAAAAAAACCCTGGCTGCAATAGCTGCTTGAACCAACCTGGATGTGGGCCTGATTCCAGTAACCAGCTCGGCGAATATCTCGTGCCATAAAGTTGAGGGTAGAACGGATATCCTGCTCAAGCCGGATAGCACGGGCCAAATCAAGGTTGTTGCGGTTGTAGGAGATAAAAAACGCCAGTAGCCCGCCTAGTAACAAGAGGGCGATGAGTAGGCCAATCATGATTTCAATTAGGCTGAAGCCCCGTTGAGTATTGGCTGGAGGCGTTAACATGCGTTGTATCCTCCAAAGTTGCCACAGATGCTCGGTCGGCCAAGGATATTGACTCTAACTTGCAAGGTGTGTGAGCCATTGGCAATTGTGATACTGCCAGGAGCAGTGCCTGGTGCCAGACGACCCAGCATTGGGTTGAAGGTATAGCCGTCATTGTTGCCGAAATTGACTGTAACGCTGGTTCCTGGGTGGTGGGTAGCGAACTGCGCTGTCCTGAGCGGTGTGTCGGGGTCGTCACTGAAAGTACGAAACTCGGTGCTATCTAGCTGGATGCTGATGTTTTGGTTGCGTCGTACTGCTTCGGCACGTACGAAGTCTATTTCGGTGACTAGCGCTGTTGTTAAACCTTGAACGCGTTTGCGTTCGTTGAGTCCTGCAAAGCTGGGGATCGCTATAGAGGCTACGATGGCGACAAGTATTAATGTCACCATCAGCTCTATCAGGGTGAATCCTTTCACGTACGTTCTGTAAACAATGAATGTAGTCACCTTATTTCCCCCAACATTTATCATTGGGACCATAGGTTGACGTTCCGTTGTTGACCGTGATGGTGATATTGCCGCATGAGTCGCCGACTTGAGCCCCTTGAGGGGCGGCAGTCGCAACATAGCTATTGCCATTGACAGTTGTGGTTACGCTGTAATGCCCGTCAGGTGAGGTTGCCGTCATGGCGCTGTACGCAAGGCCTGCAGCACGACGCTTTTGCTGCTCAAGCTCGATTTGCATAAGCGCAGCCTGTCCATCTGCACGTCGGGACTTGTTGACGTATTCGGTGTAGCTGGGATAGGCAATAGCCGCCAGGATAGCGATCACGATCACTACGATCATTAACTCAATCAGGGTGAAGCCCTTGGTACTACGCATGGGGCGGATACTCCTTGGATGCCGTACCCAGTATAAGCAGAGCTCAAGACGCTGCTGTGCGAACCGGTATTTTTTTCTGCTGTTATTTCGCGAGTGGTAGCACTTGGCCGATAAATGGCGGCCAAGGCCCAGAGTTTATGCTGCCTTTTGTTTGCTGGCAAAGCGCAATCTTAGCTGAGCGCTGCTGTGGTTGTGAGGTTCAAAGTGTGATTCTTGTCACAAACCCGGGTTGTGCTCGTGCTTGGGCTGATTACTGGTACAAGTATAGATAATGTCTCTTTTCGGGATTTTCTCGTTTTGGGAGGTCCATTGAGTTTTATGCGTAATTTGTGTCGGTGTTGTTGCGTCTTGCAGATTTTTTACTTTGAAATTGCCGTTAGCATGGTGCTGAAGCGGTTGAGCGGTGAGTGTCAATCTCAAAATAGATCCATTTTTAGAGTGTGTCTTGTTTGTTTTTTGACGTTTCTGACCGACGGCGTTGACGATGCCAGGAATTGGTCAATGATTTGATGGCGAGATGATGTTGCGCGTGTGCTCGTTTAGGTCGTATGGAGCCATACCAGGAGACGTCCCTATGAATATTTTGATGCGCCATGCCATTCCTGCTTGCTTGTTTGCCACGGCATTGACCGTTTCAGTTGCTCAGGCCTTTACTCCGACCATTGAGATCGTTGAGCCCAGCGGCACTCAGTATGTCGATGGCTTTCCGGTAGATGTGCAGGTGGTCATGGAGATTTCCCTACGAGGGCAACCGACTACGGGAAATCCACTGGGTAACTGCATGACCAACGCAGTTAACAGTATCGAGGTAGAGGCTACTCATGAGAGTGGTTCCAGTAATGTTATTCATTCGGTGAGTAACCCAAGTCTGGGTAATCTGTGCCCGGCCACGTACAGCTTTTCATGGGAGGTGCAGCAGCCAGGTAGTTATAGCCTGGTGATCACAGCGGTACATGGTAACGATGAGGGCGAAGCTGTTGAGACAGTGGAGTTCGTAACCTTGGCTGTTGAATATCCTGCACCGCCTGCGCAGGCCAACGCTTACATCAATGCCAATGAGTATTTGAAAAGTCTGCCCGGCAAGCAGCGTGGTTGCGTGATTTCGATGGTTGCGGACAAACACGCGAAACTGGCCGGTAGCCTTGAAGGCTACGGCCCGAAAGGTGGTCCATATGATGGGGATATGATTGAGCAGGATGTCGAGGTTTTCTTTGGTGTTTGTGCAAGTGGTAATGCAGGGAAACGGTAGTTAGATTGCAAGTCAATATGGTGTCGCTGGATAGAACGACACTCCAGCGACACTCTGTCCGTGGTGGAGGTTGGTCTGGCCGTACCGCGAGCCCCCTTGAGCTATGCTCAAGGAAACGGGATCGGGATGGCTTGTCATGATGCAAGAGCCGGATAATCCGGCAGTACCCAGTGTGCTGTTGCTGGACCTGGAGAACTGCCCGCACCACCTCAATCATTTGCCGCAGAACCTGGAACAGTTTGACCGGGTGATCATCTGCTACGCCCAGCGCGGGCCCAAGGTGCCGCTGGATTGGCTGATGCCGCTGGCCAAGGCAATTCAGAACGAGCGCCTGACCATCCACAAAATGGAGCAGACCGGCAAGAACGCCGCGGATTTCGGCATTTGCTTCTTCGCTGGGTTGTTGCTGCATGAGTTGCCGGACAATACCCACTTTGTGATTGTCTCCAATGACACTGATCTGGATCACACGGTCAGTCTGCTGCGTAGCCATGGTCGCTCGGCTGAGCGAGTGGGGTCGCAGAAGATCGAGAACGGCCTTAACGGTGACGATGATGAGGCCATTCAGTTGTACTGCAACCACCTGCTGACCTACAGCAAGAATCGTCCGGCGCGTCAGGACACATTGCGCAACAGTATTCACAACAAGTTCAAAAGTGACCCGTTACTGGTAGGGCGGGTGTATGAGGCCTTGCAGCGCGAGGGGGCAGTCAGTGTCGATGAGGGCAAGGTGGACTACAACGACGGCGTGATCAGGCGTCTGGCCATGGCCTGAGCAGCCCTTTGTCTGGAGGGTCTGCAACCCCTTGTCTACACTGAGGCTGTGGCGGTTAAGGGGGACATATGCGGCTGAGACTGTGGATTCTTTTGGCTGTAGCGGTGCTGGCATTGGGGTGGTTGATCAGGGATGAAATGCGCAGTTCCTTTTATCAGTCGCAGTGGTTTAGCCGCCATGCTTCGACCCTGACCTACAGCCTGGAAGAAGGTGTCAGCGAGCGCCTGCGTTACCCCGAGTTCGGCCCGTTCAATCAGCGTCTGGGGTATAGCCTGTTGCCGGACTTTATCGAGCGTTTGCAGGATCAGGGCTTTGCCGTGACCCATCAGGTGCGCTTCAGTGATGAGCTGCTGGCGTATGCTGACAAAGGTCTGTATCCCCCCTATCGGGAGAAAACCCGTTCCGGCCTGCAAGTGCGCGACTGCAAGGCTGACTCGATCTATCAGTTCCGCTATCCGCTGCGCCAGTACGCCTCCTTCGATCATATTCCGCCGCTTTTGGTCAGCAGTTTGCTGTTTATCGAAAATCGCCATTTGCTTAACCCTGACGCGCCGTTGGCCAACCCGGCGGTGGACTGGCCGCGCTTTCTAAAGGCGTCACTGTCACTGGTTAGCAACCGCTGGGATGAGAATGGTGGTTCATCCCCAGGGGCCAGCACCCTGGCAACGCAAATTGAAAAGTACCGGCACTCGCCCGAGGGGCGGACTCATGGTCCGAAGGACAAGCTGTTGCAAATGGGTTCAGCCAGTTTTCGGGCCTATCTGGATGGGCCTGATACCGAGGCGACGCGCCAGCGTCTGGTGCTGGATTACCTCAATACCGTACCGCTGGCAGCCGCGCCGGGGCATGGCGAGGTGATTGGTCTGGGTGATGCCCTGTGGGTCTGGTATGTCGAGGATTTCCATCGTTTCAACCAGAACCTGCGCGGTGATTATGGTTTGCAGGCCCAGGCCTTGGCTTTGCGTCAGGCCCTGTCCATGTTGATAGCCCAGCGGCGACCGTCTTACTACCTGTTGCAGGGCCGTGAAGCCATGCATGAACTGGTCGACAGCCATATTCGCCTGCTCGCCCGGGAGGGGGTTGTCGATCCGCAGTTGCGTCAGGCTGCGCTGGAAACGCATGTGCGCTTTCGTGACTGGAGCCGGCAACCGGTACGTCCACGCGTTGCCGTCGACAAGGCCGTGACCGTGACCCGCAGCCGAATCGCTGGGTTGCTTGGCCAGACTCTGTACGGCATCGATCGCATGGATTTGCAGGTCGACAGCAGCCTGCATCTGGAGCTGCAACGGGCTGCCAGCGAGTATCTGGAAAGCCTGGCAGATCCCGAAGTGGCTGGGCGCATTGGCCTGTTTGGTGAGCGTCTGCTGTCACCGGAGAAGGTTGGCGAGGTGCGTTACAGCTTTACCCTGATGCAGCGCACTCCCGAAGGCAATCAGGTCCGGGTGCAGACCGACAATACCGGTTTGCCCTTTGATCTGAATGAAGGCAGCAAGCTGGAGCTGGGATCGACCGCCAAGCTGCGGGTGCTGGTCACTTATCTGGAAATCATTGCTGAGCTGTACGACCAGTTGTCCGAAGGGGCGACCGAGGCTATTCAGGAAGCACTCTCCGAGCCGGATGACCGTATCAGTGTCTGGGCTGCGACCTGGTTACGAGCCAACCCTGAGGCGACCCTGGAACAGATGCTCGAAGCTGCGCTGGAGCGGCGCTATTCGGCCAGTCCGCATGAGCAGTTCTTTACCGGGGGCGGGGTGCAGCGTTTCAGCAACTTCCGCAATGAAGACAATGGCCGCAATCCGACTGTACGTGAGGCTATCCGCGAGTCGATCAACCTGCCGTTCGTCCGCTTGCTACGCGATATTGTGCGTTACACCATTCACCAGACCCCGGGTAGCAGTATTCAACTGTTGCGTGATGATCGCGACCCGCGTCGGGCTCAGTATCTGGAGCAGTTTGCTGACCGGGAGGGGCGTACTTTCCTGTTACGTTTCTGGCGCAAGTACAGCGGTAAAACCGAGGCCGAGCGCATGGAAACCTTTCTCGATGGCTTGCGCCCGACCGTGACCCGTCTGGCTGCGGTGTACCGCTACCTGTATCCCGAGTCGACGCCCGAGGAGCTGGCGGAGTTTCTGTCGCGGCGTACGGGCGAACAACTGAGCGAGTCACGGATCAACACCCTGCATCGCGATTATGGCCCGGGACGCTATAACCTGCCGGATCAGGGCTATATTGCCCGGGTCCACCCGCTGGAGTTGTGGTTGCTGGGGTATCTGCGCGAAAACCCTGAGGCCCAGTTCCTTGATGCGGTTGAGGCCAGCCGCGCCGAGCGTCAGGAGGTGTATGGCTGGCTGTTTCGCACCCGGCACCGGGGTGCCCGGGATGTGCGGATCAGAACCATGCTCGAAGTCGAGGCATTTCTGGATATTCATCGGCGCTGGCAGCGTTTGGGTTATCCGTTTGAGCACATGGTGCCGTCGCTGGGCAGTGCGCTGGGCAGCGCCGGTGATCGCCCGGCAGCTCTGGCCGAGCTGATGGGGATCATCAATAACGAAGGGTTGCGCTACCGGACCGGGCGCATCAACACCCTGCACTTTGCTGCCGACACGCCCTATGAAACCCGTTTTGAACGGGTGGTCGAGCCCGGCCAGCAGGTTATCCCGCGCACGGTGGCGCGGGTATTGCGCAATGTGCTGGCCGATGTGGTCGAGGGGGGGACGGCGCGGCGCCTGCAAGGAGCCTTTGTACAGGACGAGCAGGTAGTGCTGACCGGTGGCAAGACCGGCACTGGGGACAACCGGATTCACAGCATGGCTGCTGATGGCCGCTCGATCGGCAGTCAGGTAATGAACCGCACCGCCACCTTCGTGTTTTTCCTGGGGGATGAGCATTTCGGCACGCTGACCGCCTTTGTGCCGGGGCAGGCTGCCGAGGGTTTTCGCTTTACCTCGGCCTTGCCGGTTCAGGTGTTGCGGGGCATGGCGCCGTTTCTGATGCCGTATCTTACCGGCGCTGAGGTGCAGTGCCTGCCGCGTGCAGACTACTCCGCCTTGGCGCCGTGATAGTAGGTGTCGGCAACCTCGTGACTGCTGGTCTTGGGCTGGCGGCGTTGCTGCCAGCCGATCAGCAACAGCGGCACGACGATCATCAGGCTGCCGATCACGAACCACAGGTCGGGCTTCTCGGCGAACCACCACCAGCCAATGGTGACCGCCCAGATCAGCCCGGTGTATTCGGCGCTGGTGATCTGGTTGGCATCCACTTGCCGGTAGGCCAGCAGTACGCAGACGTTGTAGCCGAGGATGAATACCGATGAACCCACTGCGCTGAGCAGCACCGCGTTGCTCCAGGGCGCGCCTTCCCAGAGCATCAGCAGCAGACACACCGGGGTGATCATCAGGTAGTTGAGAAACAGCTTGTGTACGGTGGACTGCCGGGCCGGCAGCTTGCGTACCAATACGGCATTGATCGCCAGAGCGGCGGCTGAGCCAAGCGCCGCCAGTGCCGCCCAACTGATGTCGACCGGGCGCAGGATTACCAGAATGCCGGCAAACCCGCCGAACACTGCCAGCAGGCTCCAGCGGGTCAGGCGCTCGGCAAAAAATACCGCCGAGAGGATCATCACCAGAATCGGTGCGACGTAGAACACCGCGTTGGCCGTGGCCAGCGGCAGGCTGACCAACGCCACTACCATGCAAACAATGCCGACCAGATGCACATGGCCGCGAATGGCGTGCAGGAGTCCACCCTCAAAGAAGTGCCCGGTATCGATCTGGCGCCAGAACGGCAGCAACAGGGCCAGGGTGATCAGGCAGCGCATGAACGCGTATTGAAACACCGCCGAATCACCTTCGAGCAGCTTGATAAATACATCCGAAATCAACGCCAGGGCATTGCCGATGACCAGCAATAAGATGGCGCTGTTGACGGTTTTGCCGGACATGGGGGCTCCTGGACGTAAAACATGAATGAACTAAAACGGTGCCAAACTCGTCAGGTCAACGCCAATCTGTGAGTAAACGCCTGGGAGGGGCGGGCGCCAGAGCTGTTCTGCAGCACTGTGCTATCAGGCTGTTTCAGCATCGCGCGGGCGCGCGACGCTCCCCAGAACAGGTGCCCAGCGCCGGCGCGACACATGGCTGCCCGCTACTGCCGAGGCATCAGCTTGTTTCGGCCGTCAGTGTAGCTTCCTGCATTTATCCGATAAAATGATCTTTATTACTCATCTATTAGAAAATTGGATAATGAAACTTCCGCCCCTAAAAGCTTTGCCGGTCTTTGAGGCTGTTGCCCGGCTCAACAGTTTTTCCCAGGCTGCCGAGGAGCTGGCTGTCAGCCAGAGTGCGGTCAGCCACCAGATCAAGCAGCTTGAGCACTACTTGGGTGAGCAACTGTTTCTGCGCACCGGGCGCTACCTCAGTCTGACCGAGGAGGGACGCCAGTACTATGAAGCGGTCAGTGGTGCCTTGCGGCAGATCGAGCAGGCCAGCGAACAGTTGCTTGGGCAGGAGACCATGGCGTTGCGGCTGTCGGTGTTCAGTTCCTTCGCCGTGCGCTGGCTGGTGCCGCGTCTGCCGGCCCTGCACCGGGAATTGCCACAACTGGAATTGGCGCTGGACATGAGCGGCGGACATCCGCGCCTGTCTGACCGGGTGGCAGACTGTTTCATCACCGTGCGTACCGATGTACCGGCCTACAGTTACGAGCTGATCTACACCGAACAATTGTTCCCGGTCTGTAGCCAGCAATATTGGCAGACGCTGTGCCGCGAGCTGGGACTGGACCCGGCGCTGGGTGTGCACCAGCCGGAACTGGCGCCGCAGCGCCTGGCGTCCTATCCGCTGTTGTCGACCCACAGCATCTACAACCGTGCGGGTGGCGACTGGATCCACTGGTACGCCGCTGCCGGCCAGAGCTTGCCATCTGGCGCAAGGCTGCAGCACTTCAGCCATATGCTGCTGGCGTTGGAGGCGGCGCGCTTTCACCAAGGCATCGCCCTGACCAATGACTACATGCTCAGCAACCGGGCCGATTCGGCCGACTTTGTGCGTTTGCCTTGCCATGCCCTGACTACCGGCGACCAGTTTTATTTCGCCTGGAAAACCAGCCGCCGCAACGAGCCGGGGTTGCGTCTGCTGCGTGGCTGGCTGGTGGAGCAGGCGATTGAGTCGGGGTTGTTGGGGCGGTAGAGGGGGCTGGGTGATTCCCGGGAGGCGGGAGCATCCGCTCCCGCGGCGAACTGTCGTGCGGCACCTACCTGGAGCAGATGCTCCAGGTTCCCGGGAAAACCCAAAGCCCAGGAAACTCTGGGGCAGCAAATTATTACCCCATATGTCCATCGCCTCGTTGCGCCCGAGCCCCCGCGTCCTGTCTTTTCCAGCACTCATGGCCCTGGGCCACAGCACTATTGTGCCGGTACCACGAAAGCCGACCGCGGTTTGCATACCGCGCCCCTGGGTCCTACCCTGACCCTGTCAGCTTGATCGACAACGGGCAAACACACGAGGAGGCTTATGTCACTCTCCCGGTTGAGTTCGCTACGTTTGTTTCGCCAGCAGTGCCATGTCGGCGGTACTTGGGTAGACGCAGAAGACGGCAGCACCATCGCGGTCGATAATCCCGCCAGCGGCGAGGTGTTCGGTCGCATTCCTTCCCTCACGGCGGCGCAGGTCGAGGCCGCGATCGATACCGCGCAATCCGCTTTTATCGACTGGCGTGCGCGGACCGCGCAGCAGCGCGCCGATTTGCTGCTGGGCTGGCACTATCTGGTGCTGGAAAACCGTGAGGACATCGCCATCCTGATGACTCTGGAGCAGGGCAAGCCATTGGCCGAGGCGCGGGGTGAGGTGGATTATGCCGCGTCTTTCCTGCGCTGGTTTGCCGAGGAAGCGCGGCGAGTCTATGGCGAGACCATTCCCGGCGCCAAGCCGGGCCAGCAGATCGTTGTGCTGCGCCAGCCGGTCGGGGTCACGGCGGCCATTACGCCGTGGAACTTCCCGGCTGCGATGATTACCCGCAAGGCCGGCGCTGCCCTGGCGGCGGGTTGCAGCATGATCGTCAAGCCGGCCGAGGCTACCCCTTATACGGCGCTGGCGTTGGCAGTACTGGCCGAGGAGGCCGGGTTGCCGCCTGGGGTGTTCAATGTCATCACTGGCGAGGCCAGACTGATTGGCCAGGTACTGACCGCCAGCCCGATGGTGCGCAAGCTGAGCTTTACTGGCTCGACAGCGGTTGGCCGGCAGTTGATGGCGCAGTGTGCCGAGCATATTCAGAAGGTTTCGCTGGAGCTGGGCGGTAATGCGCCATTCATTGTGTTCGACGACGCCGACCTGGATCGCGTCGTTGAAGGCGCGATGGCCAGCAAGTTTCGCAACACCGGCCAGACCTGCGTGTGTGCCAACCGTTTCCTGGTGCAGCGCGGCGTGCACGATGCCTTTGTCGAAAAGCTGGCCACAGCCATGGCCAAGCTGCGCCTGGGCAATGGCTTTGACGACGGGGTAACCCAGGCGCCCTTGATCAACCAGGCGGCGGTGCGCAAGGTGCAGCAGCATTACCGTGATGCGCTGGACAAGGGCGCACGACACATCAGTGGCGCAGCACCGGACGGCGCACGCGGCAATTTCGTTGAGCCGGTATTGATCACCGACGTCAGCTCGGACATGCAACTGTGCCACGAGGAAACCTTCGGCCCGCTGGCGGCGGTGATGCCGTTTGACACCGAGCAGCAGGCCGTCGAACTGGCCAATGCCACGCCTTACGGGCTGGCGGCTTATTTCTACAGCCGTGACGTGCACCGCTGCTGGCGTGTGGCCGAGGCGCTGGAGGCCGGCATCGTTGGTGTCAACGAAGGCGCGATTTCCAATCCGGCGGCGCCCTTTGGCGGCGTCAAGGCTTCGGGCCTGGGGCGTGAGGGTTCGCGTCACGGGCTGGAGGAATACACAGAACTCAAGTACCTGTGCATGGGGGCGGGCTGATGGCCGATCTGCCGCTTAAGCGCATTGCGCTGATGCCGGGGGATGGCATTGGTGTGGAGGTTATGCAGGCTGCCGAGCAGGTGCTGACGGTGCTGCGTGAACGTGACGCGCTAGCACTGGACTGGGTGCAATTGGACTGGCCCAGCACCGCCTGGCATCAGGCCTACGGGCAAATGATGCCGGACGATGCGCTGGATCAGGTGCGCGGTTATGACGCCTTGTTGCTTGGTGCTTTGGGCGACCCGGGACCCCTGAGCGATCCAAACCGTTACCGGTTGGCGGATGGGGTATCACTGGAGCCGCTGCTGCGTTTTCGCAAAGGCCTGGACCTGTGGGCCTGCGAGCGTCCGGCCCGGCTGCTGCCCGGGGCGCCACGTTACCTGGCCGACCCGCGTGCGGCCGAGGTCGATATGCTGGTGATCCGTGAAAACAGCGAAGGTGAGTATGTCGGTCAGGGTGGGCGACTGCATCCGGGCACGCCGCATGAGGTGGCCACGCAGCTTGAGGTCTTTACCCGCGCCGCGACCGAACGGCTGATCCGGCATGCCTTCACACGCGCCCGCCAGCGTCTGGCCCAGCGCGGGGAGAGCCGGCGTTTCCTGTGTGCCGACAAGGGTGAGGCCAGCGCGCAGGTTTGCCTGATCACCAAGCGTAATGCCCAGCCGGCCTGGGGAGAGCTGTACAGCGAAGTGTTCGCCGAGGTGGCGCTGGAGTTTCCCGAGATTGGTATCCATCACGAACTGGTCGATGCCGCCTGCATGAAATTCGTGCAATGCCCGTGGCAGTTTGATGTGGTGGTCGCCAGCAACCTGCATGGCGACATCCTCACCGATCTGGCGGCGGTGCTGTCTGGCGGTCTGGGGTTGGCGCCCTCGTGCAATATCAATCCGACCCGCCGCGATACCCCGGCTTTGTTTGAACCGACCCACGGCAGCGCTCCGGACATTGCTGGTCAGGGTCTGGCCAATCCGGCGGCGATGCTGTTGACCACGGCGATGCTGCTCGAGTGGTTGGGTTTTGTGGCCGCCGCCGAGCGCCTGCGTGTGGCCGTTGCGCGTGACCTGCTCAGTGCGGCAGGGCAGTCACGCAACTGCGCGGCCGTTACCGCTGGGGTGATCGCCCACCTGTAGGAGCGCTCTGCGAGCGCGAACAGCAGTACTGCAAATTGAATACGCGGCCGCTGGCCGCCACACCGCAACAGGAGTCAGTCATGAGTCATCTGTCGCCGCTGCTGAAACAAGCCACCCAGGTCTGCGCCGAGCGCGGTCAGGGAAGCTGGCTGTATGACGTCAACGGCAAGGCCTATCTGGATTTTACCTCGGGTATTGGCGTGACCTCGACCGGCCACTGTCACCCGGCCGTGGTCGAGGCCGCCCAGGCCCAGGTCGGCAAGGTCATTCACGCTCAGTACACCACGGTGACTCACCCGCCGATGCTGGAGCTGACCGAGCGACTGGCGGAAAAAATGCCTGGCGATATCAACTCGGTGGCGTTCAGCAATTCCGGCTCCGAGGCGGTGGAAATGGCCCTGCGTCTGGCGCGTCAGGCCACTGGCCGGGCCAACGTGATTGTCTTCAACGGCGGCTTTCATGGTCGCACCATGGCTGCTGCCTCGCTGACTACTTCGGGCACCAAGGTGCGCAGCGGCTTTCACCCAATGATGGCGGGGGTGGTGGTGGCGCCGTTTCCACATGCCTGGCGCTATGGCTGGAGCGAGCAGGAAGCCACCGAGTTCTGCCTGCGCGAGCTGGATCATATCTTCAAGACCCAGTCGGCGCCTGATGACACTGCGGCCATGCTGATCGAGCCGGTGCAGGGCGAGTATGGTTATTACCCGGCCAATACAGCCTTTATGCAGGGGCTGGCCGAGCGTTGTCAGAAGCACGGGATTTTGCTGATTTGCGACGAAATCCAGGCTGGTTATGGGCGTACCGGCAAGTTCTGGAGCCATCAGCATTTTGCCGTGCAGCCGGATATCGTCATCACCGCCAAGGGGCTGGCCAGCGGGTTTCCGCTGTCGGCCATCGCTGCGTCCGAAGCGCTGATGCGCTGTGGTGCTCCAGGCTCGCAGGGCGGTACTTACGGCGCCAATGCGGTGGCCTGTGCGGCGGCGCTGGCAACGCTGGAGGTGATTGAGCATGAGCAACTGGTCGACAACGCCGCGCAGCGCGGGCAGCAGTTGCTGGAGCAGTTGCAGGCGTTGCAGCGCGAACATCCGTTGATCGCCACCATTCGTGGCAAGGGGCTGATGCTGGGCATGGAAATCGCCGAAAGCCGCCTCCAGCCGCGTGCCGATATCGCCGCCCGGCTCACCGCCGCATGCGAGCAGCAGGGGCTGTTGCTGCTGCGCTGTGGCATCGACGGCCAGATTGTGCGCTGGTTGCCGCCGCTGGTGGTCAGCGAGGCCGATATCAATGAGGGTGTGGCGCGCTTTGAACGCGCCTTGCAGGAGGTTGCCGCATGACCGAGGTGTTGGTGTTGATGGCCCCTGAAGACACCGAGTTGCCTGGTCTTGATGGTTTGCCGGCAAGCGTGCGGCTGCGTTGTGTGCATGACGAGGACGCCCTGCGCCAGGCCTTGCCCGAGGCGGAGGTGCTGGTAGTGACGGACTTTCGTTCTGGCCTGCTTGAGCGCTGCTGGCCGGCCCAAAATCACCTGCGCTGGGTGCATGCCACCAGTGCTGGGGTCGATGCGCTGATGTTCCCGGCACTGTGGGACAGCGATATAGCCATTACCAATGCACGCGGGATGTTCGACCGGGGCATCGCTGAGTATGTACTCGGCGCGGTGCTGATGTTTGCCAAGGACACCCTCGGCAATCTGCGGTTGCAGCGGCATCGCCAGTGGCAACACCGCGATACCGAATTGATCGAGCAGCGCCGGGTGCTGGTGGTCGGCGCCGGTTCGATCGGTGGCAAGGTAGCCGCGCTGCTGCGTGCAGTAGATATGCAGGTGGTCGGACTGGCGCGCACGGCCCGCGCCGATGCGCGCTTTGATGCGGTGTTTGCCAGTGAGTCTCTGCATGAACAACTGGCGCTGGCCGATTTTGTGGTCATCACCGCGCCGCTGACCGACGACACCCGCGGCCTGTTCAACGACCAGGCATTTTCCGCGATGAAGCCCGGCGCGCGGCTGATCAATGTCGGTCGTGGGCCTATCGTCGATACCGCCGCGCTGTTGCGCGCATTGGAACGGGGGCAGCTTAGCGGCGCAGCGCTGGATGTCTTCGAACAGGAGCCGCTGCCCGAGGATCACTCGTTGTGGCAGCAACCCAACGTGATGATTTCCGCCCACATGGCTGGCGACTTTCTCGGCTGGCGCCGGGCTTTGGGCGAGCAGTTCGTCGCCAACTTCCTGCGCTGGCAGGCAGGGGAGGCACTGCATAATCGGGTGGAGCGGGGGTGAACCTTGGGGTACTCCTGGGAGCCTCGAGCATCTGCTCGAGGTAGGGGATGCACGGAGGTTCGCTGCGGGAGCCGATCGCGGCCCGAGATGCTCCCGCCTCCCGGGAGCGTTGTCTGGCTTTTGTTTGTCGTTATGACCTCTTGAACCAACACAGGAGAAGCCCATGTCCCACGAGATTCTCGCCCTGACCGCCGTCGAGTTGTTGCGGCACTACCGTGACAAACGCTTGTCGCCGGTTGAGGTGGCGACGGCCATGCTCGATCAGATCGAGCGCGTGGACGATCATACCAACGGCTTCTGTCTGGTCGATCGTGACACCAGCCTTGGGCTGGCGCGCGAGGCCGAGCAGCGTTATCAGCGCGGTGAGGCGCAGGGGTTGCTCGACGGCGTGCCGGTGGCGGTCAAGGATGTGTTTCTCACACCCATGTGGCCGACTGTGCGCGGTTCGCGCACGGTCGATCCGGCCACCACTCTGAACAAGTCGGCACCGACCACCGCGGCGCTGGCACGCCACGGCTATGTTCCTATCGGCAAGACCACTACGCCGGAGCTGGGCTGGAAAGGGGTAACCGACAACCCCGTTGACGGTGTCACCAACAACCCCTGGAACCCGGAGCGTACCGCCGGTGGTTCCAGTGGTGGTAGCGGGGTAGCGGTGGCGTTGGGTATGGCACCGCTGGCGCTGGGTACCGACGCCGGTGGCTCGATCCGCATTCCGGCATCGTTCTGTGGGATTGTCGGGCTCAAACCCTCGTTTGGCGAGGTGCCGCACTGGCCGGCCAGCCCCTTTGGTACGCTGGCGCACGCCGGGCCGATGTCCTGGACGGTTGAGGACTGCGCGTTGATGATGAACGTGCTGACTGAGGCTGATCACCGCGATACTCAGGCCATTCCGCGGCGGGGCATCGATTATCTGGCGGAGATCAAGGGTGGGGTCAAGGGCCTGAAAATCGCCTACAGCCCGAACCTCGGTTATGTCGATGTCGATCCCGAGGTGGAGGCCGCGGTGGCTGAGGCGGTCAAGGTGTTCGAGCAACTGGGCGCCGAGGTGGTGCGCGTCGATCCCGGTTTCAGTGATCCGCTGGCCGCTTTCGGGCATCTGTTCTATGGCGGCGCGGCCAATGCCATGCGTACTCTGGGGCCGAAGAAGCGTGAGCTGATGGATCAGGCGTTGGTCAGCGTGGCCGAGCGCGCCGCCAAGCTCAGCATGCTTGACTACATGGGTGCAGTGAACGAGTCGATGGCGCTGCGTGAGCGCATGGCCAACTTCCACCAGAAATATGATCTGCTGCTGACGCCGACGCTGCCGATCACCGCCTTCAAGACCGGGCGTGAAGTGCCCGAAGACTGGCCGCACACGCGCTGGCCAACCTGGACCCCGTTCACCTACCCGTTCAACATGACTGGCCAGCCGGGGCTGTCGGTGCCCTGCGGGTTCGACAGTCAGGGTCTGCCGATCGGCCTGCAATTGGTCGGTGCGCGCTTCAATGATGCGTTGGTGCTGCGCGCCGGGCATGCCTATCAGCAAGCCGCGTCCTTGACTGACCGTCGCCCGCCGTTATTCCACAAGTGATCCGGAGGTGCCCATGCCATTGAGCAACATGGATATCGAGATGTACGAATCCGAGGATCCTGTCTGGAACCCGGCGCTGCGCACCATGCCGATTCCCGGAATCCGCAAGATGGTAAATCTGGCCGCCAGCATGCAGGATGTGATTCACCTGTCGATCGGTCAACCGGATTTGCCGGCGCCGGATACGGTGATCAATGCCGCAGTCGAGGCGTTCCAGGCTGGTCAGACCGGCTACACCATGGATGCCGGGTTGCCCGAGTTGCTGGAGTCGTTGGCGCTGTATTACGGCGAGCGTTACCAGCGTGCGTTGACCGCCGACAATATCCTGATCACCACTGGCGCCACCGAGGCGGTGTATCTGGCGCTGACCTCGGTGTCGGCACCGGGGCGGCACTTTATCGTGCCTGATCCGGCGTTCATGCTCTACGCGCCGCTGATTCGGATGAATGGCGGCGAGGTCACCGAAGTCCCGACCCGCGCTGAGCACAACCATCAGCTTGACCCGCAGGAGGTACTTGACGCTATCCAGCCCAACACCTATGCCATCGTGCTCAACTCACCGAGCAACCCGACCGGCACCCTGTACCCTAAGGAAACCCTGGAGGCGATCCTGCAGGAGGCGGCCTACCGTGACATCCATGTGATCAGTGACGAGGTTTACGATCATTTGATCTACGACGGCAAGACCTATCCTTCGGTTTTAGCCAGTTGCAGCGACCTGGACAATGTCATGGTCATCAGCAGTTTTTCCAAGACCTACAGCATGGCTGGGTTGCGTATTGGCTGGCTGATCGCCAGCCAGGCTGCTATCAAGAAGTTGCGGCGCTACCACATGTTCACCACTACCGTGGCCAACACTCCGTGCCAGTGGGCCGGGGTGGCCGCGCTGCATCATGGCCGGGAGTTTATCGACGGCATGCTGGCCGAATACACCCGTCGCCGTGACCGGATCGTTGAGCTGGTCGATCAGACCCCCTGGCTGACCGGCTACAAACCTGAAGGTGCTTTTTACCTGTTCCCCTCGTTGCCGGATGGAGTCAACGGCACCAATGTGGCGCTGCGGCTGCTCAAGGAAACTGGCGTGTGCACCATCCCCGGGGAAACCTTCGGCAATCACTGCAGCAACGCCCTGCGCCTCAGCTACTCGACCTCGCTGGACAAGATCGAGCAGGCTTTTGAACGGATCATTCCGTGGATGGAGAAGCAGGATTTTGGGTGAGGGGTGGTTACGCGCATATACGACACTCCCAGGTCATTACTCGCAGACTGGTGGAGCTTGGCCTGGGTAGCGCCGCGCGCCTGCGCGATGCTGAAACTGTCTAACGGCTTGGAGGTGCAGGATAGCTTTGTGTCGCGCCGGCGCGCGACACTCCCAGGCGATTACTCGCGGACTGGAGCTTGGCCTGGGTAGCGTCGCGCGCCTGCGCGATGCTGAAACTGTCTAACGGCTTGGAGGTGCAGGATAGCCTTGTGTCGCGCAGGCGCGCGACACTCCCAGGCGATTACTCGCGGACTGGAGCTTGGTCTGGGTAGCGTCGCGCGCCCGCGCGATGCTGAAACTGTCTGACGGCACGGAGGGACAGGATAGCTCTGTGTCGCGCAGGCGCTGGGCGACACTCCGACGACACTCCCAGGCGGTACACGATCTTTGGTGTGCTGGCCCAGGCTGAACTCGGTCGCAATGTTTGGCCCTGTTTTTCCTGATTTTGCCAACTTTGTCTCGGACCCTGTTTCCAGCCATTGCTAGTTTTTCCGCCACCCGACCAACAAGGATGTTGCCATGTCAGAGCAGGATGCTCCGCGTGTGGTTCCCGTTTTCAAGGGCTGGTACAACTCTGGGCGAGTACCGCACTTCGACAGCGGACACTGCTATCAGATGCTTACTTTTCGCTTGGCGGATGCTTTACCGCAAACCGTATTGCGAGGCCTGCGCGAGGAGGTTCGCCGGGTACCAGCTGTTCAACGCAAAGGCTATTCCAGGCAGCGTATCGAGTTCTGGCTCGATCAGGGTATGGGAAGTTGTCTGCTGGCTCACTCCGGCTTGGCGGCTGCTCTGGCCGAGGCTTTCATGCATTTCGATGGGCGACGTTACCAATTGGTGGCCTGGTGCATCATGCCCAATCATGTCCATGTACTGATCGAACAACGCTTTTCCTTGTCGCGTATTGTGCAGGGCTGGAAGTCGCGGAGCAGTCGTTGGGCGCTGGAACAGGGGCTGGTGGTTGGTATGTCGGTCAGTGGACGGGCGTTATGGATGCGCGGGTATTGGGACCGGTTTGTCCGCGATGAAAGCCATTTTATCGCTGCAGTGACCTATATCCATAACAATCCGGTCAAGGCTGGGTTGTGCAAAAGTGCTGATGAGTGGCGGTGGTCGAGTGCTTATTCGGGAGGGCGGAGTTGATGGCTGGTCTTGTGTCGCGCCGGCGCTGGGCGGCACTCCGACGACACCCCCAGGAGATTACTCGCAGACTGGAACTTGGCCTGGGGAGCGTCGTCGGAGTGCCGCCCAGCGCCCACGCGATGCTGGAACTGTCTGACAACTTGGAGGGGCAGGATAGCTCTGTGTCGCGCCGGCGCGCGACACTCCCAGGTGACTGTACAGAGATTGGTGGCAGTTCTTGGGGAGGTGGCGCGACACTCCCAGGAGATTGCCCGTAGACTGGAGTGCTGCCCAGCGCTTGCGTGATGCAGGCGCTGGGCAGAGGGAGTTACAACAACATCGACCGAATATCCGCCAGCAGTTCGCCGAGGCGCTTGGTGAACTGGGCGGCGGCGGCGCCGTTAATGGCTCGGTGGTCGTAGGACAGCGACAGCGGCAGCATCAGCCGAGGCTGGAAGGCTTTGCCGTCCCAGACCGGTTGCATGGTGGCCTTGGATACGCCAAGGATGGCCACCTCCGGGCTGTTGACGATCGGCGTGAAGTAGGTACCGCCGATATGGCCCAGGCTGGAGATGGTGAAGCAGGCGCCCTGCATGGCGTCGGCGCCGAGCTTCTTGTTGCGTGCCTTGTCAGCCAGTTCAGCTGCCTCGGCAGCCAGTTGCAACAGGCTCTTTTTGTCGACGTCACGAATCACTGGCACCAGCAGGCCATCCGGGGTGTCGACGGCAAAGCCGATATGCACGTACTGCTTGTGCACCAGTTGCTTGCCGTTGCCGGCCAGCGAGACGTTGAAGTTCGGCTGTTCGCGCAACAGGTGAGCACAGGCCTTGAGCAGGAACGGCAGGACCGTGAGCTTGACCCCGGCTTTCTCGGCCACGGCTTTTTGCGCCTTGCGGAAGTCTTCCAGTTCGCTGATGTCGGCCTGATCGAACTGGGTCACGTGCGGCACGTTGAGCCAGCTGCGGTGCAAGTTCATGGCGCCGACTTGTTGCAGGCGAGTCATGTCCTTGATCTCGACTTCGCCAAAGCGGCTGAAATCGACTTCCGGGACCGGTGGGATACCCATGCCGCCAGCGGCTCCAGCCGGAGCTGACTTGCGCTGTTGCATGACCTGTTTGACGAAGGCGTCGACATCTTCCTTGAGGATGCGCTCGCGCGGGCCGCTGGGCTTGACCTCGGTCAGCTCAACGCCGAGCTCGCGGGCCAGCTTGCGCACTGCCGGGCCGGCATGGACTTTCTGGCCGTCGCGGCTGGGCCCGCCAACCGGTGGCGGGCTCTGTGGCTCGCTGGGTGTACTGGCCTTGGGCTGTGCGGCAGCTTCAGTTTCGACCGTGGCTGCGGGGCCGGCGGACTCGGCAACCGGTGCCGGACTGTCGGCTGCACCTTCGGTCTTGATATGCATGATCAGGTCGCCGGTTTTGACGTCCTGCTCGAGCTTTGCCTCGATTGATTCGATTACCCCGGCCACGGGCGAGGGGATCTCCATGCTGGCCTTGTCCGACTCCAGTACCAGCAGCGACTGGTCAACTTCGACGTTGTCGCCCTTGCTGACCAGGATTTCGATGATCTTGGCTTCGGTGCCGCCAATATCCGGGATCTTTACCGCTTCCACGCTGCTGGTGGCAGGCTTGGCCGGTTTTGGCTGCTCGGTTTGGGCTTTCGGCGCTTCGGCGGCAGGTTTCGGGTCGTCCTTGGCAGGGGTCTCTGCCTGGCTGGCAGCGCCTTCCACTTGCAGTTCCAGCAGGGCGTCGCCTTCCTTCAGGGTGTCGCCCAGCTTGAACTTGAGACTCTTGATGACCCCGGCCTTGGGGCTGGGGACTTCCATGCTGGCCTTGTCCGACTCCAGTACCAGCAGAGATTGTTCTGCCTCAACCCGGTCGCCTTCCTTGACCAGAATTTCAATGACTTCGCCTTCGCCGCCGATATCGGGCAACTTGATTACTTCACTCATAATGTCGCTCCTCAGCAATCCAGCGGGTTGGTCTTGTCAGGGTCGATACCGAAGGCCTTGAGGGCATCGGTCAGTACCTTGGGCTTGATCGCACCGGACTCGGCCAGGGCGCTGAGAGCGGTATAGGCCACCCAATAGCGGTCCACTTCGAAGAAGTGACGCAGTTTGCGGCGGGTGTCGCTGCGACCGAAGCCGTCAGTCCCCAGGACCTTGTAGGTTCCCGGTACCCATTGGCGAATCTGTTCAGCGTACAGCTTCATGTAGTCGGTGGCGGCGATTACCGGGCCGTTGCGCCCAGCCAGGTTCTGCTCGACGTAACTGGCCTGGGCTTTCTTGCCCGGGTGCAGACGGTTTTGACGCTCGACCGCCAGGCCGTCGCGACGCAGTTCGTTGAAGCTGGTGACGCTCCAGATGTCACTGGTTACGCCAAAGTCGTCGGCCAGAATTTTGGCGGCTTCACGTACTTCGCGCAGGATGGTGCCGCTGCCCATCAGTTGCACGTGCAGTTTGGCCGGTTTGCTGGCCTCTTCGAGCAGGTACATGCCGCGGATGATGCCGTCTTCCACGCCTTTGGTGGTCGGCATTGGCGGCTGCTGGTAAGCCTCATTCATCACTGTCAGGTAATAGAAGACGTTTTCCTGCTCTTCCATCATGCGCCGTGCGCCTTCGCGAATGATCACTGCCAGTTCGTAGGCGTAGGTCGGGTCATAGCTGCGGCAGTTGGGGATGGTGGCGGCGAGGATGTGGCTGTGGCCGTCCTCGTGCTGCAAACCTTCGCCGTTGAGGGTGGTGCGTCCGGCGGTGCCGCCGAGCAAAAAGCCCTTGGCGCGGCTGTCGCCGGCGGCCCAGGCCAAGTCGCCTATGCGCTGGAAGCCGAACATCGAATAGAAGATGTAGAACGGCAGCATCGGCTGGTTGTGTGTGCTGTAGGCGGTGCCTGCAGCGATCCAGCTGGACATGGCGCCGGCTTCGTTGATGCCTTCTTCGAGGATCTGGCCTTTCTTGTCCTCGCGGTAAAACATCACCTGGTCCTTGTCGACCGGTTCGTACAGCTGGCCGACCGAGGAGTAGATGCCGAGCTGACGGAACATGCCTTCCATACCGAAGGTGCGGGCTTCGTCGGGGACGATGGGTACGATGCGCGGGCCGAGTTCCTTGTCCTTGACCAGTTGCGAGAGAATCCGCACGAAGGCCATAGTGGTGGAAATTTCCCGTTCGCCGGTGCCGTCGAGAATGCTCTTGAGGGTATCGAGCGGCGGTACCGGCACCTTGAAGCTTTCCGCACGGCGCTGCGGCATATAGCCACCCAGTGCCTGACGGCGTTCGTGCAGGTACTTGTATTCGGCGCTGCCTTCTTCCGGGCGGTAGAACGGCAGTTTTTCCAGTTGGTCGTCATTGACCGGGATGTCGAAGCGATCGCGGAATTTTTTCAGGCTCTCGATATCGACTTTCTTGGTGTTGTGCGCGGTGTTCTGGCCCTGGCCGGCGCCGGTACCGTACCCCTTGATGGTTTTGGCCAGGATGACACTGGGCTGACCTTCATGGTTGACCGCGTTGTGGTAGGCGGCATAGACCTTGTAGGGGTCATGGCCACCGCGGTTGAGCTTCCAGATTTCCTCGTCGGACAGGTCTTTGACCATCTCCTGCAGCTCGGGGCGGGTGCCGAAGAAGTGCTCGCGCACGAAGGCTCCGTCCTTGGCCTTGTAGTTCTGGTAGTCGCCGTCCACGGCTTCTTCCATACGCTGTTGCAGCAGACCATCATGGTCCTTGGCAAGCAGCGGGTCCCAGAAGCGTCCCCAGATGACCTTGATCACGTTCCAGTCAGCGCCGCGGAATACGCCTTCGAGTTCCTGGATGATCTTGCCGTTGCCGCGCACTGGGCCGTCCAGGCGCTGCAGGTTGCAGTTGATGACGAAGATCAGGTTGTCGAGCTTCTCGCGACCAGCCAGCGAGATGGCGCCGAGGGTTTCCGGCTCGTCGGTTTCACCGTCGCCGACGAAACACCAGACCTTCTGCTTGCCCGGCTCGATGAAGCCACGGTGCTCGAGGTATTTCATGAACCGAGCCTGATAGATCGCCTGGATCGGACCCAGGCCCATGGACACGGTAGGGAATTGCCAGAAATCGGGCATCAGCCAGGGGTGTGGGTAGGACGACAGGCCCTGGCCATCTACCTCCTGGCGGAAGTTGTTGAGCTGATCTTCAGTGATCCGGCCTTCGAGGAATGCGCGGGCATAGATGCCGGGCGATGCGTGGCCCTGGAAGAACACCAGGTCGCCACCGTGTTCGTCGGTCGGGGCCTTGAAGAAGTAGTTGAAGCCGATGTCGTACAGCGTGGCGCTGGAGGCGAAGGTGGAGATATGACCGCCCAGGTCGGGGTCCTGCTGGTTGGTACGCATCACCATGGCCAGGGCATTCCAGCGCACCATGGAGCGAATCCGCCGCTCCATGAACAGGTCGCCGGGCATGCGCGCCTCGTGGGTGACCGGAATGGTGTTGCGGTACGGGGTGGTGATAGCGTAGGGCAACTGGGTGCCGCTACGGCTGGCCAGTTCACCCATGCGGGTCAGCAGGTAGTGGGCGCGGTCTTCGCCTTCTTTGGCGAGAACCGACTCCAGGGAATCGAGCCATTCCTGGGTTTCGAGCGGATCGATATCGTTGTGCTTCATTGTGTTCTCCAGACCTTGTGGGCCTCACCGGCGGTCGTTACGTGATCGTGCGGCCGTCGGCATGGGTATATGCGGTGAATGTAGTTTTACTACAAAAATGGGCCGCATTCCAGTGTATTGGTAATGTTTTTGTAGTAAAGCTACATTGTGACCGATCAGTTCTGTGTCTTCGGGCTTTTCCGAACGCCGTGCCCGTGGCAAGCTGAGTTAAGAGCACAATAAGGATAGACCATGGCGTTTTCTTCTCCTCTGCCGGTACCTGCGACATTGCAGGCGTTGACTGAACATCATCTGGATCAGTGGCGCAGCGCCCTGCAGTTGAACGAGCTGGAGTCCAGCCTGCCGGAACTGGATGATGAGTTCATGAATGCGCTGGTGCAGGTGCTGGCCGTGAGCGACTTTGTGGCCGAGCAATTGCGCCGTGATCCCGCCATGGCTTGGCGGCTGCAAGAGGAGCGGCTGTTGTGGCGCAGTCTGCGCTCAGGTGAGATGGCCGAGCTGTTGGCTGTAGCGCTGGCCGGAGTCGAGTCTGAGGAGGAGCTGCTGAAAGCCTTGAGGCGCTTTCGTCAGACTCAGCAAGTGCGAATCATCTGGCGTGACCTGACCCGTCAGGCCAGTACCCAGGAAACTTGCCGCGATCTGTCGGATATGGCCGATGCCTGTATCGATCAGGCCTACCGTTGGTGCTATCAACAGGCTTGCAGCAGTTTCGGGACGCCGCTCGGGTACAGTGGCGAGCCCCAGCATATGGTGATTCTGGGCATGGGCAAGCTGGGCGCTCAGGAACTCAACCTGTCTTCCGATATCGACCTGATCTTTGCCTATCCCGAGGCCGGGGAAACCCAGGGCGGGCGTCGCAGCCTGTCCAATCAGGAATTTTTCATCCGGGTCGGGCAGCGGCTGATCAAGGCCCTGGATGCGCCGACTGTGGATGGTTTCGTGTTCCGGGTCGACATGCGTCTGCGCCCCTATGGTGACAGTGGTGCACTGGTATTCAGCTTCGATGCGCTGGAGCAGTATTACCAGAGCCAGGGGCGTGACTGGGAGCGCTACGCGATGATCAAGGCGCGGGTGGTCGGCGGTGATCAGGTGGCCGGGGCGGAACTGCTGGCCATGCTCAAGCCGTTTGTCTATCGCCGCTATCTGGACTTCACCGCAATCGAAGCGCTGCGCAGCCTCAAGCAGATGATTCAACGTGAAGTGCAGCGCAAGGGCATGCAGGACAACGTCAAGCTGGGCAGCGGGGGGATTCGCGAGATCGAGTTCATCGGCCAGGCGTTCCAGTTGATCCATGGCGGTCGCGATCGGGCCTTGCAGCAGCGGCCGATCCTGCCGGTGCTGGACATGCTGGCAACCAACAGCTACCTACCTGATAGCGCGGTGGATGAGCTCAAGGGGGCCTATCTGTTTCTGCGCGATACCGAACATGTGCTGCAAGCTATAGATGATCGTCAGACCCAGATGCTGCCGACCGATCCGCAAGGGCAGGAGCGGGTGGCCTGGGCCATGGGCTATGAGGGCTGGGGCGAGTTTCGCCAGGCCCTGGAAAGCCAGCGCGAGCGGGTGGCCCGGCATTTTGCCAATGTGATCGCCGACCCGGATGAGGATGAAGAGGATAGCTGCCCGTCCTGTGACAATCTGGCGCCGCTTTGGGAGGGACTGCTGGAGCCGGAGCAGGCTCATGAGTTGTTGGCGGGAGCAGGCTTTAAACAGCCGGAATCAGCCTGGCAACGGTTGCAGGGCTTGTTGCAGTCGGGGCGGGTGCGGGCTATGCAGAAGCTTGGGCGCGACCGGCTGGATGTATTCATGCCGCGGCTGCTGGCCATGGCCAGTGAGCAGGATGATCCCGATCTGGCACTGGAGCGGGTGCTGCCCTTGGTTGAGGCGGTGGCCCGGCGCTCAGCCTATTTGTTGCTGCTGACCGAGAACCCTGGAGCATTGCGTGAGTTGCTGGTGCTGTGCAGCGCCAGTCCGTGGGTCGCTGAGCAGATTACCCGCTATCCGGTGGTGCTCGATGAATTGCTCAATGCCGGGCGGCTGTATCGGCCGCCAGAGCCGGATGAGTTGGTCGATGAGCTGCGCCAGCAACTGCTGCGCATTCCCGAGGATGACCTTGAGCAGCAGATGGAAACCCTGCGCTATTTCAAACGGGCCCATGTGTTGCGGGTGGCGGCGTCGGAAATCGCCGGTAGTCTGCCGCTGATGAAGGTCAGTGATTACCTGACCTGGATTGCCGAGGCGATTTTGCAGCAGGTGCTGCAACTGGCCTGGCGCGAAATGAGTCTGCGCCATGGGGTGCCGCGGCGCGCCGATGGCTCGCCGTGCGAGCTGGATTTCATCATTGTTGGCTATGGCAAGGTTGGGGGGATCGAGCTGGGGCATGGTTCCGACCTGGATCTGGTGTTCATCCATGACGGTGATCCACAGTCGGAGACCAATGGCGAGCGGCCAATCGATGGCAGCAAGTTCTACACCCGGCTGGGCCAGCGCATCATTCATATCCTGACCGCGCAAACCACTTCTGGAGCATTGTATGAGGTCGATATGCGCCTGCGCCCATCGGGCAACTCCGGTTTGCTGGTGACTTCGCTTGCGGCCTTTGCCCGTTACCAGCGCGAGGAGGCCTGGACCTGGGAGCATCAGGCGCTGGTCCGGGCCCGGGTGCTGACCGGTTGCAAGCGTCTGGGCCATCGGTTTGACGAGTTGCGGGCCGAAGTACTGGGACGCCAGCGTGATGAACCTGGCCTGCGGGCCGAAGTCGGGCAGATGCGCCAGAAAATGCGGGATAACCTGGCAACCGCCGCTACTCGGGGCGGCTTTGATGTGTCGGCGTTCACGGCGGATGCGACCTTTAGTCTCAAGCATGATGCCGGAGGTATCGTCGATATCGAATTTATGGTGCAATATGCGGTTCTAGCCTGGTCGTGCCGGTACCCCGAGTTACTGCGCTATACCGATAACATCAGGATTCTCGATGGGTTGCGTGACGCCGGATTGATCCCCGGTGAGGACGTTCAGCGACTGCAGGAGGCTTACAAGGCCTACCGCGCGGCAGCCCATCGCCTGGCTTTGCAAAACCAGCCAGGCACAGTCAGCGGCGACCAGTTTCATGATTTCCGGCATGGAGTCATCAAGCTCTGGCAGCAACTGCTGCCCGACCAGCAGGCGGATAACCACTCTGCCTGAACTGGCGCGCTCAGGCAGACAATTGAAATTTGAACGCACGTAAAGATTAGTGAATGGAGCTGGCTGCTATGTCGATGGCCGATCGTGATGGTGTTATCTGGTTTGATGGTGAAATGGTGCCGTGGCGCGAGGCCAACGTGCATGTACTGACCCACTCGCTGCACTACGGCATGGGCGTGTTTGAAGGTGTACGCGCCTACAGCACTCCGGATGGCACAGCGATCTTCCGCTTGCAGGCTCATACTGACCGGCTGTTCGACTCGGCCCACATCATGGGCATGAAGATTCCGTTCACCAAGGAACAGCTCAACGAAGCCCAGCGTGCCGTGGTGCGCGAGAACAAGCTGGAAACCGCCTACATCCGCCCGCTGGTATTCTACGGATCGGAAGGCATGGGTATTCGCGCTGACAACCTCAAGGTGCATGTGGCTATCGCGGCCTGGCACTGGGGCGCCTACATGGGTGAGGAGGCGCTGGAGACTGGCATCAAGATCCGCACCAGCTCCTTCACCCGCCACCACGTCAACATCACCATGACCCGGGCCAAGGCCAGCGGTGCCTACATGAACTCGATGCTGGCGTTGCAGGAAGCGGTTTCCGCCGGAGCCGACGAAGCGCTGCTGCTGGATCCGGAAGGCTATGTGGCCGAGGGCTCGGGTGAGAACGTGTTCATCGTCAAAGGTGGCGTGATCTATACCCCGGAAGTGACTGCCTGCCTGAATGGCATCACTCGTGGCACCGTACTGAGCCTGGCCAACGAGTTCGGCATTCCGGTCGTCGAGAAGCGCATCACCCGTGATGAAGTGTATATCGCTGATGAAGCCTTCTTCACTGGCACCGCTGCCGAAGTCACGCCGATTCGCGAGCTGGATGGCCGCCAGATTGGTGCCGGCCGCCGTGGCCCGGTAACCGAGAAACTGCAGAAAGCCTACTTCGATCTGGTCACCGGCAAAAGCGGAGCCCACGCCGAGTGGCGCACACTGGTCGGCTGAAACTAGCTGAAGGTCACAAGCTGAACGCTGGGGGCTGTGCTTCCAGCTTCAGCTTCCAGCCTCTAAGCGGCTTTATATGAAGATCCTGATTATTGGTCCCAGTTGGGTAGGCGACATGGTGATGGCGCAGACGCTGTTTGTCTGCCTCAAGCAGCGCCATGGCGAGCAGTGCCTGATCGATGTACTGGCGCCAGAGTGGAGCCGGCCGATTCTCGAGCGGATGCCCGAGGTCAACCAGGCGCTGAGCTTTCCGCTCGGCCACGGGGTACTGGAGCTGGCGACCCGCAAGAAGATCGGCAAGTCCCTTGCTGGTCAATATGATCAGGCGATTCTGCTACCCAACTCGCTGAAGTCGGCCCTGGTGCCGTATTTCGCCAACATTCCCAAGCGTACCGGCTGGCGCGGCGAGATGCGTTACCGGTTGCTCAACGATATCCGCAAGCTCGACAAGCAGCAGTACCCGCTGATGATCGAGCGCTTCATGGCGCTGGCCTTTGAGCCAGGTGCAGCTCTGCCCAAACCTTACCCACGCCCGCAACTGCGGATTGAGCCAGCCAGTCGCGCGGCGGCATTGGTCCGGTTCGGCCTGGAGCTGGATCGCCCGGTGCTGGCGCTGTGCCCAGGCGCCGAGTTTGGTGAGGCCAAACGCTGGCCGAGCGAACACTATGCCGAGGTCGCGGACGCCAAGGTCCGCATGGGCTGGCAGGTTTGGCTGTTCGGTTCAAAGAACGATCATGCTGTGGCCGAGGATATTCGCAGCCGGCTGATTCCCGGGCTGCGTGAGGAGTCGGTCAACCTCTGTGGTGAAACTAGTCTGGCCGAAGCTATTGATCTGCTGTCCTGCGCGACTGCTGTGGTCAGTAACGATTCCGGGCTGATGCATGTTGCCGCCGCGTTGGACCGACCATTGGTGTCGGTTTACGGCTCGACTTCGCCACAATTCACCCCGCCGCTGGCTGAACAAGTGGAAATCGTGCGCCTGGGGCTGGAATGCAGCCCCTGCTTTGACCGGACCTGCCGCTACGGTCATTACAACTGTCTGCGTGAACTGCCGCCGCAACAGGTTATAGACGCGCTGGATCGTCTGGTAGGTGATCCGCTGGCCGATCCGCTGGATGCCTGATTGATGCGTGTGCTACTGATTAAGACCTCCTCCATGGGGGATGTCATCCATACTCTGCCGGCACTGACCGACGCCCAGCGGGCGATTCCCGGTATTGCCTTTGACTGGGTGGTTGAGGAAGGCTTTGCCGAAATCCCCGCCTGGCACCCGGCGGTGGCCGAGGTCATACCGGTCGCGATTCGCCGCTGGCGCAAGAGCCCGCTGAAAACCTGGCGCAGTGGCGAGTGGGCACGCTTTAAACAGCGTCTGGCCGGCCAGCGCTATGATCTGGTGATCGATGCCCAGGGTCTGCTGAAAAGCGCCTGGCTGACCCGCTACGCCCAAGCCCCGGTGGTGGGGCTGGATCGCCAGTCGGCGCGTGAACCATGGGCCAGCCGGTTTTATCAGGAAAAAAAATCAGTAGCCTGGGGGCAGCATGCGGTCGAGCGAGTGCGCCAACTGTTTGCCCTGGCGCTGGGCTATCCGTTGCCGGACGGCGTTGGTGATTACGGCCTGAACCGGGCCCGATTGGCTGGTGAGCCGCAGGGTGAGCCTTATCTGTTGTTCCTGCACGGCACGACCTGGGTTACCAAACATTGGCCTGAGCTGTATTGGCGGCAGTTGGCCGAGCAGGCCGTCGCGGCCGGCTGGCAGATACGCCTGCCGTGGGGCAATGACCAGGAAAATGCTCGGGCCGAACGCATCGCCGCCGGTTTGCCAGGCGTGTTGGTACTGCCGCGACTGAACCTTGCGGGGGTTGCCCGGGTACTGGCTGGCGCCAGTGCCTGTGTGGCCGTGGATACTGGACTGGGGCACCTGGCCGCCGCGCTTGATGTGCCGACCCTGTCCTTGTTCGGTCCGACCAATCCGGGCTTTACCGGTGCTTACGGTGCCAGCCAGCAACACCTGGCCAGCGATTTTACCTGTGCGCCCTGCCTGAAGAAAACCTGCAGCTACCAGCCAACCGCCGACGACAAGACCCGGTTCGACCTGACGCGGGAACAGCCGCTATGCTTTACCCGGCTCGCGCCGGAAACCGTTATGCGCCGTCTGCTCGAACTGTTGGCGAACAAGGAATCTCTCTGATGCAACTGGCTTTTCTACTTTACAAGTACTTTCCCTTCGGCGGTTTGCAGCGTGACTTTGTCCGGATCGCCCAGGAATGCCAGCAGCGTGGGCACAGTATTCGTGTCTATACCCTGAGCTGGGAAGGAGAGGTGCCCGAAGGCTTTGAGCTGGTCAAGGTGCCGGTCAGGTCGCTGCTCAATCATCGCCGTTATGCCAAGTTTACCCGTTGGGTTCAGGCGGATATGCGCCAGCGGCCGGTAGATCGGGTGGTTGGTTTCAACAAGATGCCGGGACTGGATGTGTATTACGCTGCCGATCCTTGCTATGAGGACAAGGCACGCCATCTGCGTAAAGCGATGTATCGCTACAGTCCGCGTTACCGGCATTTCTCTGCCTACGAACGGGCGGTATTCGATCCGCAGGGCAAGACTGAACTCTTGATGATCTCGGCTACTCAGCAGGAGTTGTTCAAGCGCTACTATGCAACCCCCGCCCAGCGCTTTCATTTACTGCCGCCGGGGATCTCGCCCGATCGCCGCGCGCCGGCTAATGCGGAGCACTTGCGCCAACTGGCGCGCGAGCGCCTGGGGCAGGAGTTCGACCTGCCAGCCGATGGCTTGTTGCTGGTACAAATCGGTTCAGATTTTTATCGCAAGGGTCTGGATCGCAGTATCCAGGCCTTGGCTGCTTTGCCTGAAGCGCTGCGTGCGCGTACTCGCCTGGTGGCGCTGGGGGCCGATGATCCAGCCAAAATGCAAGCGTTGGCCGACCAGCATGGCGTTGGCAGGCAGGTGTTCATGCCCGGTGGTCGTAACGATGTGCCGGACTTTCTGCTGGCATCCGATCTGCTGCTGCATCCGGCTCGTCATGAGAATACCGGTACCGTGCTGCTGGAAGCGCTGGTTGCCGGATTACCACTGCTGGTGACCGAAGTCTGTGGCTATGCCCATCATGTTCTGGATGCCGACTGTGGCCTGGTGGCGCCTGAGCCCTTCGATCAGGCCGGCTTCAATAGCCAACTGGCGATGATGCTGGGCGATGATGCTGCCAGGGCCCGCTGGCAGGCCAATGCACTGCGCTATGCCGGGGAACAGGATCTTTACAGCATGCCGCAGAAGGCGGCTGACGTCATCGTTGGGGCTGCCGTCTGATGCCCAGGCCGCTGAAGCCCGGCACGCTGGTTCTGCACGAACCGTTCGCGCGGCTCTGGGCCGACAAGGACCCCTTTGTCGAAGTCGAAGCTCTGGATGGCGAGGTTTTTCGTGCTCTGGAAGGCCGGCGTACCCTGTGTACCCGGGTCGAAGGTGACGACTATTTCGTCAAGATTCATCGCGGCATTGGTTGGGCCGAAATCGCCAAGAACCTGTTGCTGCTGAAAAAACCGGTGCTAGGCGCGGCTCAGGAATGGCGGGCGATTGAGGCGCTGACCCGGGCCGGGGTCGCTACGATGACCGCAGTGGCCTTTGGTGAACGCGGCGCCAACCCGGCGCGCCAGCACTCGTTCATCATTACTCAGGCCCTGACCCCTACCGTCAGCCTGGAGGATTTTTGCCGGGACTGGCCCACTAACCCGCCGTCGCCAGCGCTCAAGCGTGCGCTGATCGCCAGGGTGGCGGATATGGTGGGACGCATGCACAGGGCTGGAATCAACCATAGAGATTGTTATCTAGTGCATTTTCTTTTGCATACCGAGCCGGTGCCAGCGCCGGACTGCCTGCGGGTTTCGCTGATCGACCTGCACCGTGCGCAAATTCGTGATCGGGTGCCCGAGCGCTGGCGCAACAAGGATCTGGCAGCGCTGTATTTCTCCGCCCTGCAAATTGGTCTGACCCGGCGCGACAAGCTGCGCTTTCTACGCTTGTACTTTCAGCGCCCCTTGCGTGAGGTCCTGAACTCCGAGGCTGTGCTGTTGCGCTGGCTGGAAAAGCGTGCCGACAAGCTGCTGGATCGCTGGTACCGACGTTTTGCTCCAGGTGTCGGACAATGATCAAGTGGACGCTCAACCCGGAATACGCAACCGGGCACAGTGGTCTGGCGTTTGCCGATCTGGATAGCGTGTTTGCGCTGGAGGGCGAGTTTATTACCCGCGACCCGCTGAGCACGGTACACCGGGTATGGGTTGGTGACCGGCATTACTACCTCAAGCGTTATCATGCTGCAGGCAAGCATCTGCGCCGTTATCTGGGCCGGCCACGCGTGGTTGCCGAGTGGGAGAACCTGCTCAGCTTCAAGGCTTGGGGGATTCCGGCGGCGACTGTCGTGGGCTTTGGCATGGAGCGGCGAGCGGGGCTGTTCGTGCGTGGCGCCATGATTACCGAGGCGCTGGACAATACCACGGACCTGGCTCGACTGGCCGAACAGCAGGCCGACTGCTTTAAGGACCCGGTATGGGTGCGCAGCGTCTGTCATCAAGTTGCCCATGCTGCGCGGATGATGCATGACCAGCGCTTTGTGCATAACGACTTCAAGTGGCGCAATATTCTGGTTGACCCCAAGGCGCGGGTATACCTGATCGATTGTCCTGCTGGTGCATTCTGGTGGGGACCGATGCTGCGTTACCGAATCATCAAGGACCTGGCTTGCCTGGACAAGCTGGGCAAGCTGCATTTTACGCGCAGCCAGCGTTTGCGCTTTTATCGTGATTACAGTGGCAAACAACGGCTGGACGCCGCCGACAAGCGTTTTATTCGTCGGGTGCTGAAATTCTTTGAGGGACGCGAATGAGCGCTTTGCCTTTTATTGCGGTAAATGCCCGGGATATTTTGGCCCGTCATGGTCTGGATACGTTTCAGGCGCTGTGGGAGCTGAAGCTGGATGCGATCGATGAGCCCAATGTCAATCGCGGTGGCTGGAGCAGTGTTTACCGCCTGGAGCTGGAGGGCGCTGATGGCCAGCTGCAGAGCTTTTATCTCAAGCGTCAGGACAATCATCTGACCCGTAGCCTCCAGGCCCCATGGGGTGAGCCTACCTTTGCCCGTGAGTTTCGCTACATTCAGGCCTACGCCCGGCATGGTGTGCCGGCGCTCGAAGCAGCGTTTTATGCCGAGCGGCGTGAGCCGGGACATCGCCAGGCCATTCTGCTGACCCGGGCGCTGGATGGTTATCAGGATGCCGACGACTGGTATCAGCGCTGGCCAACCTTGGGCTGGGCGGCCAGGCACGATCTGGTGGTGGCGACCGGGGCTTTGGTGCGGGCGCTGCATAATGCCGGAATGGTGCACAACTGCTTGTATTTCAAGCATATTTTTCTGAAAGTCGATGGAGATGGCGCCGGTGCGCGGTTGATTGATCTGGAAAAGACCCGCCGGGCCTGGCGTGGTCAGCGAGACTTCGTTGCCGATCTGGAAACCCTGTTGCGGCGCAGTGCGCCACTGCCGCGGACGCAACGGTTGCGTTTCATACTGGCCTATACCGGCAAGAACAGGGTCGATGCCGAGGTTCGTCAGTTGATCGCTGACATCGCACGCAAGCATCAGCGCAAGGAGCGGCGGCGGTGATTGATACCCGGCAGCTCAGAGCTTATGGGCGTCGTCCGCCGCAACCCCTGAGCCTGACCCTGGATGATGGGCGCTCACTGCAGATTTTGCAGTGGCTGCGGATTCTCCCCGGCAAGCGGCTGGTAGGCCAGGCGCTGCTGGACGGCGAGCTGGTGCTGGCCAAGCTGTTCATTGCCCCTGGCGCTGAGCGTCACTGGTCACGTGAGAAACAGGGCGTTGAGGCCTTGCAACTCAAGGCAATACCGACCCCAGGGCTGGTTGCCAGTGGACAGATTCCGGGCGGCGGTCATTACCTGCTGACTCGTTTTCTGTCTGGTGCTCAAACCCAGCAACAACGCTGGGAAGCGCTGAGTTCCACCGAGCCTGCCAGTGCCGAAGCACAGGGTCTGGTTGCCGAGGTGGTCGCCATGTTGGCGCATATGCATGCGCAGGGGTTGATCCAAAGTGATCTGCACATGGGCAACTTTCTCTGGCACCAGGGGCAGTTGTATGTGATCGATGGCGATGCTGTCAGCGTGCAGTCTCCCAGCGAGGCGCTGAACGCCCGTGATGCGGCGGACAACCTGGGGGCCTTTTTCGCCCAGCTGCCGGTGGTCTGGGAAGAGCAACTGGAACTGCTGTTGGTCGGCTATCTTGGGGTGAACAGCGCGCGTGCGATAGATCCTCAGCGCGTGCTTCAGGCGCTTGAGCGTGGGCGCCAATGGCGTTTGCGAGACTATCTCGGCAAGGCCTTGCGTGATTGCAGTTTGTTCAGCGTCCGACGCAATTGGTGGCGATTTCTCTCGATCAAGCGTAGCGAAAGCGCCGAGCTGCTGCCGGTTATGAATGAGCCTGACAGTTTGTTTGGCAGTGAGCCGCTGCTCAAGGACGGCGGTAGCAGTACCGTGACTCGGTTTCCCCTGGACGATCGGACGTTGGTGATCAAGCGCTACAATATCAAAGGTCTGGGGCACTGGTTGCGGCGCTTCTGGCGGCCGAGCCGGGCCTGGCATTCCTGGCTGGCTGCCCACCGTTTGCAGTTTCTCGATATTCCCACTCCGGCGCCGCTGGCCATGTGCGAGAGTCGCTTTGGTCCGCTGCGCCGGCGCGCCTGGTTGGTAACGGAGTTCTGTCCCGGGCAGGACTTGCTAAGCCTGTTCGATCCAGCAGGGGAAGAACTGCCCGCACCAGAGCAGCGCCAGGCGTTGCTCAAAGTCTTTTCCGAACTGGCTCGCCAGCGTATCAGTCACGGCGACTGCAAGGCCACCAATCTGCTGTGGCACCAAGGCCGGGTCTGGCTGATCGATCTGGATGCCATGCAGGCCCACTCCAGCGAGGCCGCCTGGCGGCGGGCCTGGGCTGAGGATCGGGCCCGGTTGATTCGCAACTGGCCTGCGGGCAGCCCGCTGGCGTTCTGGCTGGATGAGCAGTTGCCGCGCTGAATGCGGCACACCTCGGCATATCCGTGTAAAATCCGCATTTTACTGACAGTTCGCACTGAAGAGGGACTCCTGTGGCACTGACCATCCTCGGACTTTCCGGCGCTTTGAGCCATGACCCGTCCGCCGCGCTGTATATCGACGGCAAACTGATCGCGGCAGTGGAGGAAGAGCGTTTCGTACGAGACAAGCACGCGAAGAATCGCATGCCCTACGAATCGGCGAAGTTCTGTCTGGAACAGGCGGGTATCAAGCCTGAAGACGTGGATATCGTCACCATTCCCTTTGCGCCAATCAGTATTTTTGGCCCGGCTCGCTGGAAATACGCCAAACGTTACTGGTATGCCCCGGATCGTGCGCTGGATGCCATCTTGATGGGCAATCGGCGCTTCAAGCGTTACAAGAAGCGCATCGAGTGGTGCCTGCAGCAACTGGGATTTGACCTGAAAAAGGTCAAGCTGGAGCCGGTTGAGCATCACCTGGCGCATGCCTCCAGTGCCTATCACTGCTCGGGATTCCAGGAAAAGACCGCAATTCTCGGGATTGATGGCAAGGGCGAGTACGCCACCACCTTCTTTGGTTATGGCGAAAACGGCAAGATCCACAAGATCAAGGAGTTCTTTGATCCGGATTCGCTGGGCGGTCTGTATGGCGCGCTGACCGAGTACCTGGGCTTTGAGATGCTCGATGGCGAGTTCAAGGTCATGGGCATGGCGCCCTATGGCGATGCGGCCAAATACGACTTCTCGCGGCTGGCCAAGTTCGAGAATGGCGAGCTGATCATCAATACCGATTACGCCAACGTGATTGGCTTCCGCCGTTACAAGGAAAAGGGCAAGGGCTACTATTTTTCGCCCAAGCTGATCGAATGGCTGGGGCCCAAGCGCGAAGGCGACATCGCCGACGACCCTTACATCCATTACGCCGCCAGCATGCAAGCCTTGTTCGAGAAACTGGCGCTGGAGATGATGGAGTACTATCTGGGCGACATTCTGCGTGAAACCGGTCGTATTGCCTTTGCTGGCGGTTGCGCACTGAACGTCAAACTCAACCAGCGCATCATCGCGCGCCCCGAGGTCAAGGAATTGTTCGTTCAGCCAGCGGCTGGGGATGCCGGTACTGCGGTAGGCGCCGCAGCCTATGTCTCGGTCAAGAATGGTGTGCCGGTCGAGAAGATGGAGCACGTCTATCTTGGCCCCAGTTACAGCAATGAGGATGTCATTGCTGCTTGTGCCCGCCATCCGAACAAGCCCGAGTGGAAAAAGCTCGACAACGTACCCGAGTACATCGCCGAAGTGTTGGCTGAAGGCAACCCGGTGGCCTGGTTCCAGGGCCGTATGGAATTCGGTCCGCGCGCCCTGGGTGGTCGCTCGATCATCGGTTGCCCGAGTTTCAAGGGTGTGGCCGATCGCATCAATGAACAGATCAAGTTCCGCGAGCGCTGGCGCCCATTCTGCCCGTCGATGATCGACACGGTAGCACCGCAGATGCTCAGCGTTGATCATCCGTCGCCGTTCATGACCTTTACCTTCGAAGTCAACGAGGAGTGGAAGACCCGGGTGCCGGAGGTAGTACACGAGGATGGCACCGCGCGTGCCCAGGTACTCAAGCGCGACTACAATCCGCGTTACTACGATCTGATGAAGGAACTGGAGCGCCTGACCGGCAATGGTGTGGTGCTCAATACTTCACTGAACCGCCGTGGTGAGCCGATGGTCTGCTCGCCGACTGATGCGCTGAACATGTTCTACGGCTCGGATCTGCAGTATCTGATCATGGAAGATATTCTGGTTTGCAAGGTAGGCTGAGGAGATCCGCTTGAGTAATCGGGAACAGTGGGTACTGCAATTTTGCCATTCCTATTACGGCCCTTTTACTGATTGCGCCCGCCAGTATGCCGTGCTGTTCAAAAACAGCGGGTACAAGGTTGCAACGGTATATCTGTCCGGGCAGCCAAATGCCGAGGTTGAGCAGGGCTCAGCCTCGGATGAGGTGATCTTCCTTGGTTATGAACCAAAGGATATCAAGGGGCTAAAGCTACGAGCGATGCGTGATCTGCGCCGTCTGACTCGTCAGCGCGAGTATGCCTTCTGTATTGCCCATCGCTTCAAGCCGATCTATATCGCTTTGCTGGCCACCAGTTTGCCGGTGGTGGGCATCCATCACTCCTTTGGCGTTTACAATCGCTGGAATCGACGCTTTGTAGTCAACCGCTTTCGCAAACGCTTGCTGTTGCTAGGGGTGTCCGACGCGATTCGGGATGAGATTCGCACTGACCTGCGTGACTGGCCAGAGCATCGAGCGCAGCGCCTGTATAACCGCATTGATCTGGCTGCCGTGCAAGGCGATCAGGTCGAGCGCGAGCCGGCCCGGGAACACTTGGGGCTGCCGCAGGATGCCTGGGTGGTAGGCAATGTTGGCCGCCTGCATCCAGACAAGGATCAGGATACCCTGATTCGCGGTTTTGCCGCGGCCCTGCCAAGCCTGCCGGCCAATAGCCTGCTCGCGATCATGGGCAGTGGTCGGCTTGAAAGCCGGCTCAAGGCGCTGGTCAGTGAGCTGGGGCTTGAGGGCAAGGTGCTGTTCCTCGGTCAGGTCAAGCACGGCCGGCGCTACTTCAAGGCTTTCGATGTATTTGCCTTGAGCTCCGATCACGAGCCCTTCGGCATGGTACTGCTGGAAGCCATGGCTGCTGGCGTACCGCTGATCAGCAGTGACTGTGGTGGGGCGCGGGAAATCGTTGCTCGTCTGGGGCCGTTGTTCCCGCTGGGCGATGCCCAGGCGTTGGCAGGGTGTCTTCAAGAGGTGGCAGATATGTCACCCCAGGATCTGGAAAGCAAGCGCCAGGCGATGCTGGCAAGCCTCAATACCCACTACACCGACGACGCGGTTCGACCGCTGTTTTTTGATCTGTTGCAGGAGAGTGGGCTATGCAAGCTACTGCACCAAGTATCCTGTTCCTGATTCCCTATTTTGGCCAGTGGCCGTTCTGGATGCCGCTGTTTCTGAAAAGTTGCGAGCACAACCCGGATATCAACTGGTTGTTGATAGGGGATTGTGGCGAGCCTGAGGGGCTGCCGGCCAATGTCCGCTACCGCTACTCTTCCTTTGCCGATTATTGTGATCTGGTGTCTGAGCGGCTTGGATTGAACTTCCACCCGACTAATCCCTACAAGCTTTGTGACCTCAAACCGGCCTATGGTTTTATCCATCAAGAGGATACCCAAGGGTATGACTTCTGGGGGTTTGGGGATCTGGATTTGATTTACGGCGATTTGAGAGCCTATTTCACGGCAGAGAAGCTGAAGCGATACGACTTCTTTTCGACCCATGAGCGGCGAGTCTCAGGGCATTTGTGTGTGATGCGTAATAACGAGCATTTCAGAACCTTGTTCTGGCGCATTCCTGATTTCCGCAAGCGAATCGAGGATCACCAGCATCATGCTCTGGATGAAGGTGGTTTCACCCGGCTGTTCCTGTGGCGCAAAAACTTCCCTAATCCTTTGTTCAAATTTGTTGGTCTGTTCAACCCTCTGCGGCGAGTTGCGGAGTTTCGTGAGGCGTTTAGTACTCCATACGCAAAAGTGGCATGGATTGATGGCGGGTATGATTTTCCGCAGAGGTGGTATTGGAGTGCAGGGCATCTGACCAATGACATGAGTCAGACAAGGGAATTTCCTTATTTCCACTTTGTTGTCTGGAAGAGTCTCTGGAAACATGGCAAGACTGGAGACGCTGCGCACATTGCCCGGTTGGCTAGTGATGAGTGTTGGAGTGTCGATAGCGAAGGCTTTCACTCGCGTGATGTTTAAGATGCGTTGCACGCAATGCGGAGCTTGCCAATGAAAATTCTATGGCTGATCCAGAGTTATGAGGTCCATGCGTTCGAGGTGCTGGCTGATGCGCTGGCGCATTATGCAGAGGTTGAGCTGGTTCGTTTGACAGCTGAGGACCAGGATTGCCTTGGCGTGACGCTCAAGCGCTTTGACTTTTCCGCTTATGATCGGGTGATGACGATCCTGCGGACCAAAAAGGAAATGCGTCAGTGGCGTGCTTTTCGGGTCATCCCCAATCTAGTCATCTTTGAATACGATGCCTGTCAGAACTACATGCCTGGCGGCAAGTATGAAGGGAAATTTTCTCGTCATTACCGTCGTCTGGGTGGCCCCCGTTTGATTGTCTCTGGGGCACAAGTGGCAGACCGGCTGAAGAACGAAGGGTTTGAAGCCCACTTCATGCCCAAGGGCTATGATCCCCGTGTCATTCAAAACAGTTGCGAAGTCAGGGATATTCCGCTGGCATTTGTTGGTCGATTAAAGGCCGATATGTACAAATCGCGCAAAGATTTTATTGAGGAACAGGCGAAGCGGCATGGTCTGCAGGTTCTGCAAACTGCGCCTGGCCAGGCTTATGCGCAAATGTTGTCCCGGATACAGATTTTTGTTTCTGCTGACATTGGTCTAGGTGAATACATGGCAAAAAATTTCGAGGCCATGGCGGCAGGATGCCTTCTGCTAACCTACAGCCAGGGAGAATTAGAAAATCGCGCTGTCGGTTTTGAAGACATGAAGAATGTAGTGCTGTTCAGGAATCAACAGGAGTTTGATGAGCGGCTTCAGTTGCTGCGTGATGAGCCTGGCTTGCTTGAGAAGATTGCTGAAGCAGGAGCAATCTATGCCCGCGAGGCTTTTGCTTATGACCGTATGGGCCAGAGGCTGTTTGGGCTCCTGGAAAAACCGTTGACTCCCAGAGCCCAGGTGCGAGGCTGGCGTAGCTATCTGCCAGGTTTCCTAGGCGGGTACTGAGGCCAGCTTATTTATATGCGTGTCATCAATGTCATGTGGTCGTTTGGCTCTGCTTATGCCTCCGTGCATAAAGTGCATACTCAAATTCTGGAATTGTTACCGCCTGGCTCGTTGATAGAAAACTGGGTGCTTCAGGGTGAGGCAGATAAGGATCTTGAGATCCCGACATATCAATGGAAGTGGTCGAAACGTAGGTTAAAGCCAAAGAGATTAGGGCTGCTGGTTCAATTTTTCACAAGAAGAGATTTATCTAAACGTCTTAATGCGTCAGAGGCTCAACTGCTTCTGATTGACGGACTGGGTACTGCCAGGCTGATACTTCCGCTATTGAGATCCCGGCCAGAGCTACAGGCATGTGTGCTTTTTCATGGCAAGACTCGAATTCGTGCTGGGGACAGGCGCTTATTCTACCGGTGTGCAGGGCAGGTAAAAGTCGTTGCAGTGTCGCAGGACTTGGCTGATGAATTGGAGCGTGATCTGGGGGTGCCTGTCATCACAGTTGTTTCAGCGTTTGATCCCGTCAAAAGCAGTGAGCAGCTGTTGAACCGTTATGAAGCACGTCTCAGGCTTGGGGTTGAGGCAGAAAATGTGCCTGTGCTCGGGGCGGTTGGGCGGCTTGTCGAGAGCAAAGGCTTTGATACCGTCGTACGAGCACTGAGCTTGATAAAGAAGCGTGGTGAAAAATTTAAATTGCTGATATTAGGAGATGGTGAGAGACGAGGTGATCTGGAGGAGCTTATCAGCGATTTGGGGCTTGCTGATGATATTTTGCTACCCGGACATATATCGAATGCTGCTCACCTGTATCGTGCTTTTGACATGGTATTGATCCCGTCACACAAAGAAGGACTGGGTTTGGTGTTACAAGAAGCAGTGATTGCTGGTGTTCCTGTTTTAGCCAGTGATTTACCTGTTTTCAGAGAGCAGTTAGGTAAGGTTGGTCCATATCTTCCCGTGGACGATGCTCAGGCATGGGCGGATCGTATAGAGATGCTGATTAGCAATGGGGAATATGGAGAGTTAGCGGCGGAGCAGCGCTCACACCTAGTACTGGATAATGCATGGCATGAATTCTGCGGTGAGTGGAATAAGTTGTTGGGTGTCGAATGATTGATCTGGTTGTAACTCCATAATGGATTTTTCTGCTCAAAAGCAGGTGCTTCCGCGCTGGCTTGCGATGTGGTTGCTGGTTGGGGTGCTGTGGTTCCTGGCGGCGATTGCCTGGATGCCGACTAACAAACTGTATCAACAGGGCTTGGTCGCTTTTCTGTGGCTACCAGCACTGTTAACGCTTTTCATTAGGCCGGCACATTGTTGGGTACTGGTACGCTCTAATCTCCCTTTATTCTTGGCTTTTACGGGATTGTTCATCTGGTCTGCTGCAGGCTTGCTGCAGAATGAACCTGACTTGTTCGCCAGAGAGTTGAAACGACAGCTTTACGTTGGGCTTTTTCTTCTAGGTGTTGGGATGTTGGTCACCTATGATCGACAACTCGCGTACCGTGTATTTATTGTGGCAGCTTTGTTGATGGCTATAGCTGCGCTGGTGTCTATGGTGGAATTTTATGGTCTTCAAGGGCATCCGTTACGTAGACGCTTGCAAGGTATTGGTCAGCTTTTTCACCCGATTCTGGGGGGGTATGTCATTGGTTTGATGGCGGCGTGGCTGCTGTGTAGTTCAGTTAACCTTTGGCTCAGGCTGGTATCAGTGATAATGCTGTTGGTCTTTATGCTATTGACTCAGAGTCGCGGCGTTTGGCTTGCCTTCTTAGCGGTATGTGTGCTTATGCCAGTTTGGCGGTCTTCCCAGCGAGGATGGGTACCGCTTCTGTTACTAATGCTTATTTGTGCCCCGCTGGCATTCGTATTTATAGATGTGATTCTGCTGCGTGGATTTTCTTATCGACCAGAAATCTGGCTGAAAAGTCTGGAGCTGATTGGCCTTTCCCCTGTTTGGGGTGTTGGCTTTGCTGGTGACTATCACATAGTTGGTGAAAGTGGGAAGGTTTTCCCGCATGCGCATAATCTGCTGCTGGATGTTGCAGTAACCTCAGGCGTGCCGGCAGCCTTGTTGTGGATGGTGATCTGGGGGCTAGTAGCGTGGAAAGCCTGGCAGCACCACAAGACCCCTTTGGGTAGCCTTTTGTGTGCTTCTGTAGTGTTCTCTACCATGGCCTGTCTGTTTGACGCATCCAGCCTGTGGGGAACACCCAGGCCTGAATGGTTTCTGACGTGGCTACCTTTGGGGATTGCGTTGGGTTTGAAAACACAGGTCAGAGCCCAATGAGATGTTTGTTTCCTCAGCAGGTTGATATCTTCTCGCTTGAGGGAGTAAAAAGCGCAAGAGTTGAGGCATCAATATCTTTCCAGTCTGCCTTGTATCTAAGCAGGTGCTGGTAGTTACGCTTTCTCAGGTAGGTAGGCAGAGGACGCCCCAGGCAGCGCATATCTGAGATATCAATTAGGCCGAAACTGGCGTCGGGGGTCAGGACAATGTTTCCAAGGTGTAGGGAGCGAAAATAGACACCCTGCTCGTGCAGTTGAACGATAAAGGCCGCCAGTTGAGCCAAGACTTCAGGTCGTGGATGCTCTTGTACTAACTGGCGCAAGGTTGTGCCATCCAAGGGAGAGTAGTGCACCACCGAACGATAAGGTTTGCTTAGTTTATAAAGCTGTATCACCTTTGGGCAGGGTATTCCCAGTTTTTCCAGCTTGACAGCATTGGCAGCAAATCGCTTTGCTGGAGGGAAAAATACTGTTTTCGAAAGCCAGCTTTTGCGCCGAAACAGCTTCAAAAAGGTGCCGTCTGCCAAACGCAAAACTTTTACTCCATGACCGTCCTGTTCAAGGACTTCGGCGGTTTTGAGCCAGGTTTCGTACTGTTCGCGGCTAAGCGGTTTCATCATTGTGGCCGTTGGCAAAAGGCCTAGTCTAACGCAAAACGTGGGCCTGGTCCGCGTTCAGCCAATCCGGATGCAATCCAGCGCACACGATGAAATAGGGATTAAGCAGCGTGTCATGGCGCTGGTTGTAGCGCAGCGGCTGCAGTTCGGGCCAGCTCAGTACCTGACCTCCGGCCGCTTCGACTACAGCCTGAGCGGCGGCGGTATCCCATTCGCAGGTTGGCCCCAGGCGTGGATACAGATCGGCCTGGCCTTCGGCAACCAGGCACAGTTTCAGGGAGCTGCCCATGCTCACCAGTTCGGCATTCGGCAGTCGTTGCAGAAACTCGTGAACCGCTTCGCTCGCGTGCGAGCGGCTGCCTACTACCCGCCACATGATCCCGGCGTTTGGGGTTGCTGCGACCTGAATCGTCACCTGACTGCCATCTGCCAACACCTTATAAGCTCCGCCCCCCGATTGGCCGGCGTAGGTGACTCCCAAAGCGGGGGCGTGGACGACGCCAGCTACCGGAACTCCCTGCTCAATCAGCGCGATGTTGACAGTGAACTCACCGTTGCGCTTGATGAATTCCTTGGTGCCATCCAATGGGTCGACCAGCCACAGTTTCGGCCAGCTGTGGCGTTGAGCGATTTCCTCGGCTGTCGATTCTTCTGAGAGTACCGGAATGTCGGGGGTTAGTTGGTTCAGGCAGGCAAGGATGTGCTGGTGCGCCGCCAGATCCGCCTCGGTCACCGGGCTGCTGTCGTCCTTGTGAGCAACATCGAAGCTGCGTTGATAGATCTGCATGATCTGTTCGCCCGCTTGCTGGGCGATGCGCACTATGGATTCAAGCTCGAACATCCCGACCGTTTCCTGTAAAAAGCATGGAATCTACATGGCCTATGATAAACTCTCAAACCTTCTCGTAACGTGATGTGCTCATGTCTGAACAGCAACCCGAAAGCTTTATCCGCTCCAGTGCACGCATTTATCTACGCCTGCTTGGTTATGTGAAAACCTATTGGGTGGCGTTTGCCATCAGTATCCTGGGCTTTACCATTTTCGCCTCGAGCCAGCCGGCCATGGCCTGGATGCTTAAGTATTTTGTCGATGGTCTGACCGAGGGGAGCGATGCGCTATTTTTTGGCGTGCCGCTACTGTGGGGATTTCCTTTGTTCATCATCGCCGTGGCGTTCTACCAGGGTGTGGGCTCCTACCTGGGTAATTATTTCCTGGCCAAGGTATCCCTGAGCGTAGTGCATGATCTGCGCACTAATCTGTTCAATAACCTGCTGACGCTGCCCAACCGCTATCTGGACAATCACAACTCCGGCCATCTGGTCTCGCGGATTACCTTCAACACCACCATGGTCACTGGCGCCGCCACCGATGCGATCAAGGTGGTGTTTCGTGAAGGCATGACGGTTATTTTCCTGTTCGGTTATCTGTTGTGGATGAACTGGAAGCTGACCTTGGTGCTGATGGCGATCCTGCCGGTGATTGGGCTGATGGTCACCAGTGCCAGCAAGAAGTTTCGCAAGCAGAGCAAGAAGATCCAGACAGCGATGGGCGATGTCACCCACGTATCTTCGGAAACCATCACCGGGTATCGGGTGGTGCGCAGTTTTGGTGGTGAGGAGTATGAGCGCGAGCGTTTCAATACCGCGAGTGAAGCGAACCGTGACCGTGGCTTGAAAATGACCCGTACCGGTGCGGTATTTACCCCGAGTCTGCAACTGGTGACCTACAGCGCCATGGCGGTGGTGATGTTTTTGGTGCTGTTCCTGCGCGGTGATGCCACTGCGGGTGATCTGGTGTCCTACATCACTGCGGCGGGGTTGTTGCCCAAGCCGATTCGTCAGTTGTCTGAGGTCAGCGCCAATATCCAGAAGGGGATTGCCGCGGCGGAAAATATTTTTGAGCAGCTTGATGAAGAACCGGAAGTCGATCACGGTACGGTGGAGCGTGAGCGGGTTGAAGGGCGGGTCGAAGTCCGTAACCTGAGCTTCAGTTATCCGGGAACCGACAAACAGGTACTGGAAGATATTAATTTCACCGTCGAGCCCGGTCAGATGGTCGCTCTGGTGGGCCGCTCAGGTAGCGGCAAGTCGACCCTGGCTAGTCTGATTCCGCGTTTTTACCATCATGCCGCCGGGAAGATTTTAATCGATGGAGTGGATGTCGAGGATTACCGGCTGCGTAACCTGCGTAAACATATTGCCCTGGTAACCCAGCATGTGACCCTGTTCAATGACAGCATTGCCCGAAATATTGCCTACGGTGATCTGGCCGATGCGCCGCGCGAAGCCATTGAGGCTGCAGCCGAGGCCGCTTATGCCAGTGAGTTCATTGGCAAGCTACCCAAGGGGCTGGATACCCTGGTCGGCGAAAATGGCGTGTTGTTGTCCGGTGGTCAGCGTCAGCGCCTGGCAATTGCCCGGGCTTTGCTCAAGGATGCTCCTATTCTGATTCTGGATGAGGCGACCTCGGCGCTGGATACTGAGTCTGAGCGGCATATTCAGGCAGCGCTGGATCGGGTGATGCAGGGGCGCACTACGCTGGTAATTGCGCACCGGCTGTCGACCATTGAGAAGGCCGATGTGATCATGGTGATGGATCAGGGCCGGATTGTTGAGCAGGGTAGCCATGCTGAACTGCTGGCGCGCAATGGTTACTATGCCCGCCTGCACAGTATGCAGTTTCAGGATGAGACTACGTCTGCCTGAGCCTGTCCGATGTTTGATAGACCAAGAGCAAGCAAGAGAGAATGCCGATGAAAGTATCCATGCCCCGTTTTGACTCGGCCCCGGTTCTGGTGGTGGGGGATGTCATGCTGGACCGTTACTGGCACGGGCCGACTCGGCGGATTTCTCCGGAGGCTCCGGTGCCGGTGGTCAAGGTTGATCAGATCGAGGATCGCCCCGGTGGCGCTGGCAACGTGGCGCTGAATATCGCAGCCTTGGGCGCGCCAGCCTGGTTGGTGGGAGTGACCGGGGACGATGAGGCGGCTGCCAAACTGAGTCAGCGTTTGGAGGCCGCCGGTGTCTATTGCGCGTTCCAGAAGCATCCTGAGCAGCCGACCATCACCAAATTGCGGGTCATGAGCCGGCATCAGCAATTGATCCGGGTGGACTTTGAGGAAGGCTTCAATACCGATGCTCCGGCGCTGCTGGCGGAAGTGAGCCGGCTACTGGACGGGGTCAAGGTGATGATCCTGTCTGATTACGGCAAGGGGGCGCTGGTCAATCATCAGGCGTTGATTGCTGTTGCTCGTGAGCGCGGTATTCCGGTGCTGGCTGACCCCAAGGGCCAGGATTTCTCCATCTACCGCGGAGCCAGTCTGATTACGCCCAACCTGTCCGAGTTCGAGGCGGTGGTTGGGCATTGCAACAGTGAGCAGCAACTGGTCGAGAAGGGACTGGCGCTGATCGATGAACTACAGCTTGAGGCCTTGCTGGTGACCCGCAGTGAGCAGGGCATGACCTTGCTGCGCAAAGGTGAGGCGCCGCTGCATTTGCCTGCCCGGGCGCGCGAGGTATTCGACGTTACCGGTGCCGGCGATACCGTGATCTCGACCCTGGCAACAGCGCTGGCGGCGGGTGAGGATTATCCCCAGGCGGTGGCCTTGGCCAACCTGGCGGCGGGTATCGTGGTCGGCAAGTTGGGCACTGCTACCGTCAGTGCTCCGGAACTGCGTCGTGCGGTGCAGCGTGAGCAGGGCAGCGAGCGCGGTGTACTGAGTGTCGAGCAACTGCTGGTAGCGATTGAAGACGCCCGGGCCCATGGCGAGCGAATCGTCTTCACCAATGGCTGCTTCGACATTATCCACGCTGGCCATGTCGGTTATCTGGAGGAGGCCCGCAGTCAGGGTGACCGGCTGGTCGTTGCGATCAATGATGATGCTTCGGTAACCCGGCTCAAAGGCCCGGGGCGGCCAATAAACAGTGTGGATCGGCGCATGACCGTACTGGCCGGGCTGGGGGCGGTGGATTGGGTGGTAAGCTTTGCCGAAGACACACCCGAGCAGTTGCTTGAGCAGGTACGCCCGGATGTACTGGTCAAAGGCGGTGATTACAGCGTCGACCAGGTTGTCGGAGCGCCGATCGTCAAAGCCTACGGCGGCGAGGTCAAGGTGCTTAATTTCGTCGAAAGTTGTTCCACCACGGCGATTGTCGAGCAGATCCGCAAGACTGAGAAAAGCTGAGACTGATCTATCGGGGGCGTGTCTGGCGCCGGCTGGGGCGCCCCAGTTGGTACCAGGGTGCGCCGCCGAACTCGGCAAACAGCGCACCTTCGATCGGCAGTCGAATCAGGAAGGCTGCCCCCCCCAGTTCGGAGTCGCCCAGGCTCAGTTCGCCGTCATAGCTTTCAATGATGTCCTTGACCACTGACAGACCTATCCCCTGGCCGGGATGTTGGGTGTCCAGGCGCTCACCCCGGCGCAGAATGCGTTCACGCTGATGTTCGGGCACGCCCGGGCCGTCATCTTCAATACGCAGCTCGCAGGCGGTGTCGGTATAGCGGGCACTGACCCGGATTTGATGCAGACAGAGTCGGTAACTGTTTTCCAGCAGATTGCCCAGCAGCTCCATTAAGGCACCTTTTTCCATCGGCACCCAGAATCGTTCGCTGAATTGCTGGTGCAGCACAACACGTTTGCCGTGATAGACCTTGTTCAGGGTTCCACTCAGCAGTTCAAGCAGGGGGGCGAGGATGACCCGGTGTTGTATCAGGCCGCTTTTGCGCAGGCTGGCGCGTTGTAGCTGGTAACCGATCTGCTGGCTCATGCGCTCAATCTGGCCGCTCAGAACCTTGGCCTGTTCACGCTGCTGCGGCTGGTTGCTCAGGGTTTCGGAAACGCCCTGCAATACTGCCAGAGGGGTCTTTAGGCTGTGGGCCAGGTCACCGAGCGTGTCGCGATAGCGCTCACGCTGACGGCGTTCACTGTCGAGCAGGCGGTTGAGCGAGCGGGTCAGGCGCAGCACTTCATGCGGGTGTCTGTCACTGAGCCGCTCACGGCCGCCGCTCTCGATCTGGTCAAGCTCCGCGCGCAGGTTCTTCAGTGAGCGCAGCGCCCAGGTCAGCCCCAGCCACAGCAACAGCAGCAGTACCAGCAGGCTGGCGCCGAGCCAGCGGTAGAGCTGCTTCTGAAAGTCACGAAACAGCGAACGAAACTCGCTGGTCGGCAACATGGTAATGAAACTGAACGGCAACTCATAGTTGTCGTTGAGGTGCAGTTCGACGTCGTAGACGTAATATTCCCGGCCATCGCGATTGCTGATGCGCAGAAAGTCGGTGACGCCGCCATCGTAACGCGGGATGTAGTCGATCTGCTGGCCGATGGCCGAGCGTGATTGCCAGATGAGGTTGCCGTCGATATCGAAAATGAAGCCGAGTAGTTTGGCTTCGGGCAGGTTGAACTCCTCGTCTGGCAGCTTATCGGGCATGAGCAATTGCCCGTCTTCGATCTGCGCGGCACTGATCAGGCTGTTGGCGTCGGCTGCCAGGCGTTGGACAATGACCTGCTCCAGGGTCTGGTTGAAGGCGCTTTGCAGTACCGGGAACAGAGCCAGCATAAACAGTACGGCGAGCAGGGCGGCGCCCGCCATCAGCCGGGATCGCAGGGAGCGAATCATCGGCAGCGCTCGGTAAACAGGTAGCCTTGACCGCGGATGGTCTCAATAGGTTTGAGCGAACAGGCGGCTTCCAGCTTGCGACGCAAGCGTCCGACCAGGACTTCGATGACATTGGGGTCGCGTTCCTCGTCATCGCTGTAGAGCTGCTCCATCAGCCGCTCCTTGGCCACCACCTGCTGGTGATGGCGCATCAGGTATTCAAGGATCCGGTATTCATAGGCGGTCAGGGCCAGTGGCTCCTGATCGACGCTGGCCTGTTTGCGGTTCAGGTCCAGAGTTAGCGGGCCGGCCTGAATGCTGGCCTGGACGAAGCCGGCCGAGCGACGCAGCAGTGCGTGCAGGCGGGCCTCAAGTTCCTCGAACTGGAAAGGTTTGACCACGTAGTCGTCGGCGCCGGCGGACAGCCCTTCGACCTTGTCTTGCCAGTTGCCGCGAGCGGTCAGAATCAGAATCGGTAGGGTCTTGCCCAGGCTGCGTAGTTGGCGGATCAGGTCGAGGCCACTCATGCCCGGCAGGCCGAGGTCGACGATGGCCAGGTCGTGATTGAATTCACTGGCCTGGTAGAGTGCTTCTTCAGCATTGGCCACGGCATCGACGACGTGGCTGGTTTCGGTAAAACGGGTGGATAGGTGGTGGCGCAGCAGGGCTTCATCTTCCACCAGCAGCAGTTTCATGTTGCCTCCCGTTTCAGCCTCTGTTTCAAACGGCAAGGCCTGCCCGTGGGATCGGACAGGCCTGCTGACTTGCTTGCGTACCGTGGGTTAGAACTGGTAGTTCACACCCAGGTAAGCCAGTTCACTGCTGTGCAGCTTGGCCGAGCCCTGTTTGCCCGCAGTCCGGGAGCTCAGTTCGGTGCTGGCGTTGCTGCGTAGGTAGCGGTAGCCACCCTCCAGCGATACATTAGGGGTCAACTGCTGGAGTATGCCGGCCTGCAGACCTGCAGCATAGCCGATATCGCTGTCACGCTTGAAGCCTTTGGACTCCTGTTCGAGCTTTACCGCGCCAAGCGTGGCGCCACCGAACAGGCGGGTGCTGTCGGTAATCGGCAGGAAAAGATCGTAGCTGCCGAGCAGATTCTGCTGACGCAGCTTGTACTGGCTGGCGTAGCTGTCGGACAGGTTTTCGTAGGTGGCGTAGAAACGACCGCGATCATTGATCTGACCGGCGCGCAGGCCCCAGGTCCCAGTGTTGTCGATCACTTTGTCCAGGCTGGTATTGCCCAGGTTCTGCTTGAGACTGTCGGAACGCTGGATGTTGTTGCTGGTTTCGCCCCAGGTCAGGCCGACGAAGGTGTCGTTAGCATGGGCGGCAACGCTGGCGAAGGCCAGGGTGGTACCTACAGCAAGGGTCTTCAGGGTTGTTTTCATGATTGCCTCTCCGTTGGGGTCATATGCTTGCTACGGGAGACATCTTGCCCAAGTCTTGCTGAACCGGGCCTGAACTCTTCCTGAACCTCGGCTGAACAGCGTTCAGTAATACTCCAGGAAGTGATTACAGACGTTCTAGGCCTTCAGGCCAGGGGCAGCGCGGTTGGTCAATGACCCAGCCACGCTGCGGTGCTAGCGCTTCGCTGAGCCACAGGTGTTTGGGGCGGCGGTTGACCAGTTCCCCCTGTTCCAGGCTGAACAGCTGGCCATTTGGCCGGCCATTCTCGATTTCGGCCAGGAACAGTTCCGGGCGTCGGTAGTCGATGCTGGCGATCAGTTGGCCGTGGTTGTCGAGGTATTCGTCGGCATGCAGGGCCGTCAGTTTGCGGCAGCGATCGGGCAGGTCGATACGCATCTGATAGACCAGTTGCAGCGAGTTGGTTGGCAGGTGGACGTAGGCGCGGGGGCGCTCGATAAGATGCAGTTCGCGGCACAGTACCGGGCGGGTCGCACCGCTGTGCGGGGTCAGTTCAAAGTTGAGCTTTTCATACAGTGGCAGAGTCTCAGCATAGGGCGTGGGTAGCCAGGTGCCCTGGTAGCAGCCCTGCAGCCATCCGCGCTCGGTTTCCAGCAGCAGTTCCTCGGCGATCTCGGTCATCACCGTGAGCATCGGGATGCGCAACTCGTGGGCCGGCACGTAGCCAGAAATCAGCTTGAGTACGTTGTCGCCATGATCCGGGCGCTCCTGGCGGACCAGCACATGAAAGCTGCGGCCTTGCCAGTGCAGGGTCAGATCGACCGAGACCCCAAGGTTGGCTACGGTCAGCTCGAAGTTGTCAGGATCATCGATCTGGATGGGCTGGCGCAAAGCCTGCATTTCGGAAAAGCTCAGGGGGTTGCCGACCGGGGTGTAGCAGAGTACTTCGGGCGTGGCTTTGACGTGGATTGCCTGGGTTTTGAAAACCACCGGATTCTTGCGTGCAATGATGCGCGACATCAGCATCCCCCTTGTTGTTTTGTTCTGTATTGTTGCGTGTCTAGCGCCCCAGCACCTCAATGGCGGTGGCCACGTTCTGTTGTAGATGGTGCGGATTGATGGTGCCGATAATGGCACTACCGACTGCCGGATGGGCGAACACCAGTTCCAGGCCCTTGGCGACCGGATCTTCACCGTGCAGGCAAAGATGACCGCTGGCCAATGCCTTCTTGATCAGGATGCCCTTGTTGTGTGACAGGGCGAAGTCGAGTACCGGGCGCTCGGCCTGTTCGTTGAGGTTGTAGGTGACCATGGCGCAGTCGCCTTGCTCCAGGGCGCGGATGCCACCCTCAACGGTTTTCCCAGAGAAGCCATAGGCGCGGATCAAACCCTCGCGCTTGAGCTGGGCCAGCGTCGGGTAGACCTGATCATCCAGCACAGTCTGATCATCTCCGTTGGAATGCACCAGTACCAGGTCCAGATAATCGGTTTCAAGGCGTTGCAGCGAGCGCTCGACTGAGAAGCGGGTGTGCCGGGCGGAAAAATCGAAGGCCGAGTGGCCGTTCTCGAACTCTTCGCCAACCTTGGTACAGATCACCCAGTGTTGACGCTGGCCACGCAAGAGAGGCCCCAGACGCTGCTCGCTGATGCCGTAGGCCGGAGCGGTATCGAGGAGGTTGATGCCCAGATCGCGAGCCAGGTCCAGCAGGTCGCTGGCTTGCCGGTCATCTGGCAGCTCAAAGCCGTTGGGGTACTTGACTCCCTGGTTGCGGCCCAGCTTGACGGTGCCGAGCCCAAGCGGGGAGACCTGCAGTCCGGTGCTGCCCAGCGGCCTGTGGAATGCACTCAGGCTGTTCATCGAAAGCAACTCTCCCAGGCAGGTGCGGCGACGCTGGGGGGCGTCAATTCATGTTGGCTGACGCTGGCCTGCGGGGTAATCGCCTGGCGCGCCAATTGTTCCATGACCAGATCGCTGAGGTTGGGCGCCAGGGCCAGCTTGGTTGGCCAGCCAATCAACGCGTTGCCGATGGCTTGCACGTAGGCGCTGTCCGGGCGCACCAGGCCGCTCTGAGCGGGCTCGGCGCGGTTGACCTCCAGGGTGGCCCATTGGCAGGCACTGAGATCGACCCAGGGTAACAGTTCCGTGAGTTCGCTTCTGGCCTTGGCGATCAGGTTGTCGGCACTCTGACCAACCCCTTGTTCGGCCAGTTCACCGCCCAGATACCAGCACCATTGTCCGTCGCTACAGGGGTGGGTGGTGATGGTCAGGCGTGGTTTGGGGCTGTTGCCCAGGCAGTGGGCATAGAGCGCCGGCAGGGCCGGGCCCTTGACCAGTACCATCTGCAAGGGTCGGCGTTGCATGCGCGGTTCGGATACGCCCCAGTCGCTCAGCAGCGCCTCATTGCCCTCGCCGGCAGTCAATACATAGCGCTGGGCCCGGATTGTGCCACCCTGCACCTGTACGCCGCTGATTTCGCCGTTGGCGCCGCGCTCGATCTGCGCGTGGCGGTCGGCGATCAGGCTGCCGGCACTTAGTTCGGCCAGTTGCTGGAGGACGCTGGGCACATCCAGAACCAGTTCATCCAGGCGGTAGACCTTGCCCTTGAACGCCCGGTTGGCGAATGCCGCAGGGAGCTGGTCACCCTTGACGGCTTCGACCCGGCCACGCAGGGCCTTGCTGGCGAAAAATCCGGCCAGATTGCTGATCAGACTACCCGGTGACCACAGATAGTGATGCTGCGACAGCAGGCGGGCACCACGCAGGTCCAGTTCACCCTGACCCTGAAGGCAGGCGCGCCAGCGCGCAGGCATGCCGGAAATGGCTTCGGCCGCAGTGGTCAGGCTGCCGTGCAGGGCATATTTGGTGCCGCCGTGGATGATGCCCTGGGACTTGACGCTCTGGCCGCCACCCAGTGCGCCGTGTTCGATCAGCAGGGTCTGAAAGCCCTGCTGGCGCAGGCGAGCGTTCAGCCAGAGGCCGGCGATGCCACCGCCGAGGATGCAGATGTCGGTTTCCAGCGTGGTGCTCATGGGCTCCAGGTTCTTTAACAGCAAAAGAGGGAGCCTAGTATAGACAGGGACAGCTGTTGAGGTCACATCTGCTACTCTATGCCGCAGTTTTCGGGAGTCCATTTATGCCGCGTTTGCTCTACAGCCTGATTTTTACCCTATGCCTGCCGCTGGTGGTGGTGCGCCTGCTGTACCGGGCCTGGCGGGCTCCGGCCTATGCCAGGCGTTGGTCAGAGCGTTTTGCCCTGGGTGGCGATGTGCGTTCGGGAGGTATCTGGGTACACGCGGTTTCGGTGGGTGAGTCGATCGCCGCTGCGCCCATGGTCCGTGCGCTGCTGGAACGCTATCCGCAGTTACCGGTCACGATGACCTGCATGACGCCGACCGGCTCGGAGCAGATTCGCAAGCTGTTCGGTGGCCGGGTCGGGCATGCCTACCTGCCCTACGATTTGCCTTGGCTGCAGCGCCGGCTGATCCGCCGTCTGCAGCCGCAGGTGGCGATCATCATGGAGACTGAGTTGTGGCCCAATCTGGTGGCTGAGTGCAAGCGTGCGGGGGTGCCGGTGGTGCTGGCCAATGCGCGCTTGTCCGAGCGCTCGGCCCGTGGCTATAACCGGGTGAGTGTCCTGGTGCGGCCGATGTTTGCAGCGCTGGACTGGGTTGCCGTGCAAACTCATGCCGAGGCGGCGCGTTTTCGTGAACTGGGGGTGCCGGAGGCCGCTATGACGGTGACCGGCAGTATCAAATTCGACCTGCAGCCGACGCCTGAAACGCTGGCGCAGGCAGCCGAGTTGCGGCGTTCGTGGGGTACACGCCCGGTCTGGATAGCCGCCAGTACCCATGCCGGTGAAGATGAACAGGTACTGGCGGCCCATCGTCAGGTATTGCTGACTCAGCCTGAAGCCCTGCTGGTGTTGGTGCCCAGGCATCCCGAGCGCTTCGACAATGTCGCCAGGCTGGCTCAGGACGCAGGTTTCAGTGTGGTGCGGCGCAGTGAACAACGCTTGCCAGCTGTCACCGATCAGGTGTTTCTCGGTGACAGCATGGGCGAGTTGATGATGTTCTACGGCTGTGCCGATATCGCTTTTGTGGGTGGCTCGCTAGTGGCCACCGGCGGGCACAATTATCTGGAGCCCGCGGCTCTGGGGCTGCCAATTTTGTCTGGGCCGCATCGGTTCAACTTCACCGAAATCAGCGAGCTGCTCGAAGGTGCTGGTGCGCTGGTTGAGGTCGATGGGGCCGATGCCCTGGCCGAGCAGGTAGTACTGTGGCTTGAGCAACCGGGTCGGGCTCGCAACGCGGGTGCTGCTGGTCAGGCTGTGGTGCGGGCCAATCAGGGAGCGCTGCAGCGGTTGTTGGAAGGGGTGGGGCGGTTTGTTGTCAAGGTGCCGTCTGGGAGTGAAGAATCTTGATTTTGCTGCGGCGGTGAATGGGGCTGGTGGTGGCTGCGGGCTTGTTCGCGCTCGCAGAGCGCTCCTACCGGTGTGTGCAGTGCTTTGGTAGGAGCGGCCTGCGGCCGCGAAACAGAGGCACCAATCAGAACGAAGTACGCATCCGTCGCTCTTCTTCGCTAGCCGGCGGCTGGCGGCCGATCGACATGCGTTGGGCTTCCTCTTCGGTGAACGGAGGAATGAAGTCGCGATCCGGGTCGTAATCCGGGTTCAGCCACTGCGACAGATCCTGCAGATCCTGCGGGCTCAGAGTGCCAGCCGCCTGCTTGAGGCTCAGGTTGTCGATGATGTAGCCGTAACGCACCGTGTTGTAATCGCGGACCGCGCGGTACAGGTTGCGTTGTGCTTCCAGTACATCAACCACGTTGCGGGTGCCGACTTCGTAACCGGTCTGGGTGGCGTCGAGCGCGGCGCGGGCGGAGATGATGGCCTGACGTCGAGCATCGACTTCCTCGACGCTCGAGGTAACGGTGCGGTACAGGTTACGGGTACTTTCCACCACGCGGCGCAGCTGGGCTTCGCTGAGCTGTTCGGCCTGGGTCAGGCGGTAGGTTGACTCACGTACCCGGGAACTGGTGCCGCCACCGGTGTACAGCGGCAGGGTCAGCTCAACGCCGAAGGTAGTCAGTTCGGTGTCGCGGCTGCCGGTGCCCAGATTGGTGCCGCCATGGGTGTTGTTGTAGCGCACGAAGGCGTCCACGGAGGGGGCATGGCCGGCCTTGCTGCTGCGTAGCGACTCTGATGCGGTATCGACCGACAGGCGCACAGCCTGCAGCCCCAGGTTCTGTTGTGCGGCAATATCGACCCACTGCTGCAGATTGTCTGGCGTCGGCGGCAGGATCGGCAAATCGTGGCTGATGCCATACAGTTTTTCATAGTCCCGGTTGGTCAGTCGGGTCAGTGCCTGATAGCTGACATCCAGGTTGGTCTGTGCGGTTAGCCGGGCGGCGCGAGCGCTGTCATACCCTGCCTGGGCCTCAAGTACGTCGGTACGAGCCGAGAGGCCGACTTCAAAGCGTTCGCGGGCTTGCTCCATCTGCCGTTCGAAGGCCTGTTCCTCGGCGCGGGCAGTGGCCAGGTTGTCGCTGGCCTGCAGAACGCTGAAGTAGGCCTGCGCCACTTCCAGAATCAGGGCCTGCTGTGTTGCGGAAAACTCGACCTCGGCCTGCTGGCTGAGGAATTTGGCGGCCTGGTAATCGAACCAGCGGTCAGCGCGGAACAGCGGCTGGGTCAGGCTGGCCTGATAGTAATGGGTGGAGTAGCTGTCGGTTCCCATGCCATCAATATCAACTCGCTCACGGGCCGCGCCGCCACCCAAGCCAATGCTGGGCAATAGCACTGAGCGCGCCTGGGGCAGGGCTTCCTGGCGGGCCAGAGCATCTGCCTGAGCGGCAGCCAGATCGGCACTGTTTTCCAGCGCTTCCTGATAAACGGTCAGCAGGTTGGTGTTGGCCAGTGCAGCGGAGGACAGGCCGGCAAGCATCAATGCCAGGGTAATCGGTCGCAACATGCAGAGTTCCTTCGCATGGATGGATAATCCGTCAAGGCTAAAGAGCTGGCACTTGGCGGTCAAGCAGCACAGGGGGCGGGTAGGGAACAAAGTGTTGCCGAGAAGCTCAAAAAACTGTTTTTCCCTGATTTTCCCAGGCTGCAATGACCGGCGGCTGTGGCGTGCTGCACCGGATTAGGCTAGGCTGTGCACTCATCTTGACGGGGTGCCGCCTGACCATGAGGGGGCTGAGATGATACCCGTTGAACCTGACCCGGTTAGCACCGGCGTAGGAATCGAGATGCGTGCTTGTCCAGGCCCGTTCCGGGTCCAATTGCGCCCGCCTTTTCGGTTCCCTGCGTTCAATACATGCAGTGGAGCACAATAATGAACAGCAAGTTGCCTGATACCGCCATCGCCACTTCGGGGGCCGACAGCGCCGCGACCCAACCTTTTCCCAATTCGCGCAAGATTTACGTCACTGGCTCGCGCCCGGACATTCGCGTACCGATGCGCGAAATCAGCCTGGCCGATACCCCGACCGACTTTGGCGGCGAAAAGAATCCGCCGGTACTGGTGTATGACACCTCCGGACCTTATACCGATCCGACGGTGCAGATCGACCTGCGTGCGGGCCTGGCCGATGTACGCAGTGCCTGGATCGACGAGCGTGGTGATACCGAGATACTGCCGGGGCTGACCTCGGAGTTCGGTAGTGCCCGTCTGTCCGATCCTTCACTGGATCCGCTGCGGTTTGCCCATGTGCGCACTCCGCGCCGGGCCAAGGCCGGGCGCAATGTCACCCAGATGCACTACGCGCGTCAGGGCATCATTACCCCGGAAATGGAATACGTCGCGATCCGCGAGAACATGAAGCTGCAGGAGGCCCGCGACGCCGGCCTGCTGGCCGAGCAGCACGTCGGCCACAGCTTTGGTGCCAGCATCCCCAAGGAAATAACTCCCGAGTTCGTCCGTGAGGAAATCGCCCGCGGCCGGGCGATTATCCCGGCCAACATCAATCACACCGAACTCGAGCCGATGATCATCGGCCGCAACTTCCTGGTGAAGATCAACGGCAATATCGGCAACTCAGCGCTCGGCTCCTCGATCGAGGAAGAGGTCGAGAAGATGACCTGGGGCATCCGCTGGGGTTCTGACACCATCATGGACCTGTCCACCGGCAAGAACATCCACGAAACCCGCGAGTGGATCATCCGCAACTCGCCGGTGCCGATCGGCACCGTACCGATCTATCAGGCGCTGGAAAAGGTCGACGGCATTGCCGAAAACCTGACCTGGGAGATCTTCCGCGATACCCTGATCGAGCAGGCCGAGCAGGGCGTGGATTATTTCACCATTCACGCCGGGGTACTGCTGCGCTATGTGCCGATGACTGCCAAGCGGGTTACCGGGATTGTTTCGCGTGGCGGCTCGATCATGGCCAAGTGGTGTCTGGCGCATCACCAGGAGAATTTCCTCTATACGCATTTCGAGGAAATCTGCGAAATCATGAAGGCCTACGACGTGTCCTTCTCGCTGGGTGACGGCCTGCGCCCCGGCTCGATTGCCGACGCCAACGACGAAGCCCAGTTCGGCGAGCTGGAAACCCTCGGTGAGCTGACCAAGATCGCCTGGAAGCATGACGTGCAGGTAATGATCGAAGGCCCCGGCCATGTGCCGATGCAGTTGATCAAGGAGAACATGGACAAGCAGCTCGAATGCTGTGACGAGGCGCCGTTCTACACCCTCGGGCCGCTGACCACCGATATCGCGCCCGGCTATGACCACATCACCAGCGGCATCGGCGCAGCGATGATCGGCTGGTTCGGCTGCGCCATGCTCTGCTACGTGACGCCCAAGGAGCACCTGGGCCTGCCGAATCGGGATGATGTGAAGACCGGCATCATCACCTACAAGATTGCCGCCCACGCGGCGGATCTGGCCAAGGGCCATCCGGGTGCGCAGATCCGTGACAATGCGCTGTCCAAGGCGCGTTTCGAGTTCCGCTGGGAAGACCAGTTCAACCTCGGCCTGGACCCGGACACTGCGCGGGCCTTCCACGACGAGACACTGCCCAAGGAATCGGCCAAGGTCGCGCACTTCTGCTCCATGTGCGGCCCCAAGTTTTGCTCGATGAAGATCACCCAGGAAGTTCGTGAATACGCTGCTGAACAGCGCATTGACGCGGTCGATCTGGCGGTTGAGGAGGGAATGAAAGCCAAGTCCGAAGAGTTCCGTCAAACCGGCTCGCAGTTGTATCAGAAGGTCTGAGGGCTTGCGGTAGCCCCCCAGGGTGTGCGAGTTTTGAGTAGAAGCGTTCTGCTTGATTCCTGGGGGGTACGAACTTGTCCTTTACGCGTGCCGACGTAGACATCATCCGCCGTGAGCCCGGTTTCAGCGGCTTTTATCGGCTGGATATCCTCACCCTGCGCCACCGGCTGTTTGCCGGCGGCTGGGGGCCGGAGCTGCGTCGCGAACTCTTTGTGCGGCCGGATGCAGTCTGTGTTCTGCCCTATGACCCCTGGCAGGACACGGTAGTACTGCAGGAGCAGATGCGCGTGGGAGCCGTCGACAAGAGCGACAATCCCTGGATGATTGAGGTGGTAGCCGGACTGATCGAGCCAGGCGAGTCACCCGAGCAGGTGGCCCACCGCGAGGCTGACGAGGAAGCCGGACTGACGCTGCTCGAGCTGATTCCCATTACCCGCTATTTCCCTTCGCCTGGTGGCAGTGATGAGCGTGTGCACCTGTACTGCGCGCTGGTCGACAGCCGGGGGGCTGGCGGCCTCCATGGTTTGGAACACGAAGGTGAGGATATTCGTGTCAGCGTCTGGCCCCTGGAGCAGGCGCTATTGGCGGTGGAGCAGGGCCGCATCGACAACGCTGCCAGCATCATCGCCCTGCAATGGCTGGGCCTGCATGGCGAGCGCCTGCGCGCTGGTGCGGGAGCGCCGCCATGAGCTTCTTCAAATCCCGATATCGGGTCGATCTAAGTGATCTGCAGGCCGTGTGTGAGGCCAATTACTGGCGCTTGCTGCGGTTGATGCCTGCCATGGCGGATCAGGACGAACGCCGCATCGCGGTGGACACTGGCGATGGCCAGTCCCAGGCACTGGTTATGCGGGTACTGGAGCGTTGCCGCTACACCTCGACGCTGCAGTTGTTGCATGAGCGGGTGCATGAGTGGCTGGTACCACCCAGTATGGAAGTACGGCTTTACCACGACGCTGGTATGGCCGAAGTGGTTGCAGCCTACAATCGTCGGCGTTTCCGCGGGGTTTATCCCTATCCCAACGAGCAAATGCTGCATCCGGATGAAAAGTATCAGCTCAATCTGTTTCTGGGCGAGTGGCTTGGGCATTGCCAGCGCCATGGCCAAAGTGCGGTGCCGGTGGAATTGAGCCGATAAATGAGCTGTGAACCAATCGCTGGATTAGTCCGCTGGCTCTTGCCATCATAATGGCTACACAAGGATAAGGAACAGGCCTGCGATGTCGACTTCGGTAACCGATACCGACCCTATCTGCTTGGTCCAGCTTACGGACAGCCACCTCTATGCCGGAGCGGATCAGGCACTGTTGGGCATGGATACCTATGCCAGCCTGCAGGCGGTCATCGATCAGGTATTGGTCGAGCAACCCAGGATCGATCATGTACTGGCGACCGGGGATATCACCCAGGATGGTTCGCTGGGCGCATATGAACGTTTCATCGAGGCATTCAGGCGCCTGCCGGTGCCGTGTAGCTGGATTGCCGGCAATCACGACGACGCTGAACTGATGGCGGAACTGGGGCGGGCCCATGGGCTCAATCAGACCTGTCTGGACCTCGGCAATTGGCGTATCGTGATGCTCGACTCGAGTATTCCTGGTGCTGTGCCGGGACATCTGGCTGATACCCAGCTTGCCCTGCTCGAGCAGGCCCTGAGCGAGGCTGGTGAGCGCCATGTCATGGTCTGTCTGCATCATCACCCGGTGCCGATCGGGTGTGACTGGATGGAACCCATCGGCCTGCTCAATCCCGAGCCTTTCTGGCAGCTTGTGGATGCCTGTGCGCAGGTACGAGCAGTGCTTTGGGGGCATGTGCACCAGTCATTTGACCGGCAACGGGGGGGCGTTCGGCTGTTGGCCACACCTTCGACCTGCGTGCAGTTCGCCGTCGCCAGCCAGGATTTTGCCACCGATACCCTGGCGCCTGGCTATCGCTGGTTGCGTCTGTATCCCGATGGGCGCATCGAAACCGCTGTAGAGCGGCTCGCGCCGGGGCGCTTCCTGCCTGACCCGGGTGCGACCGGGTATTGATTGAATTGAAAAAACAGGGGAGCGGCAGGTACTCGTCGCTTACTCGCCTGTAAACACCCTCTGAGGCTTCAAGCGGAGCTCTTCAAGCGGTAAGCTGCTTGCCAGTCAGAATCACGCTGCTTGCCAGTAAGAATCAAGGATAACCAGACAAGTTATGTCTCAATCGACCTACAATGCCGATGCCCTGGAAGTGCTCAGCGGCCTGGACCCGGTGCGTCGGCGCCCGGGTATGTACACAGACACCACCCGGCCCAACCATTTGGCCCAGGAAGTTATCGACAACAGTGTCGACGAGGCGCTGGCCGGCCATGCCCGTAGCATCAGCGTGGTTCTGCATGAGGACAACGCCCTGGAGGTAAGCGATGACGGGCGCGGCATGCCGGTCGATATCCACCCCGAGGAAGGGGTTTCCGGGGTCGAGCTGATTCTTACCCGACTACATGCCGGCGGCAAGTTCTCGAACAAGAACTACCAGTTCTCCGGTGGTCTGCACGGGGTGGGGATTTCGGTGGTCAATGCCCTGTCGCTGCGGGTCGAGGTCCGGGTGCGGCGTGATAGCAGTGAATACGCCATGAGTTTCGAGCATGGTGAGAAGGTCAGTGAGTTGCAGGTAGTGGGCAGTGTCGGTAAGCGCAATACCGGTACCTCCGTCAAATTCTGGCCAGATGCCCGGTATTTCGACTCGGCCAAGTTCAGCATCAGCCGGCTCAAGCACCTGCTCAAGGCCAAGGCAGTGTTGTGTCCGGGCCTGAAAGTCGATTTCCATGATCGCCAGAACGGCGAACAGGTCAGCTGGTATTACGAGGATGGACTGCGCGACTACCTGGTGGATGCTTGCAGTGAGTGGCCCAAGCTGCCGGAAGAGCCGTTCACCGGCGTTTTCGCGGCCCGTCAGGAAGCGGTCGACTGGGCAGTGCTGTGGCTGCCCGAAGGCGGCGAGCTGATCCAGGAAAGTTATGTCAACCTGATTCCCACAGCTCAGGGTGGCACCCATGTCAACGGCTTACGGGCCGGTTTGCTGGAGGCCATCCGCGAATTCTGCGAGTTTCGCAATCTTCTGCCACGTGGGGTCAAGCTGGCACCCGAGGATGTCTGGGAGCGGGTCAGCTATGTGTTGTCGCTGAAAATGGCCGAGGCCCAGTTCTCCGGCCAGACCAAGGAACGGCTGTCGTCGCGTGAGTCGGCGGCGTTCGTTTCCGGAGTGGTCAAGGACGCGTTCAGCCTGTGGCTAAATCAGCACGCCGACATCGGTCAGCAACTGGCGGAAATGGCCATTAGTCATGCCAGCCGCCGGCTCAAGGCCGGCAAGAAGATTGAGCGCAAACGGATCACCCAGGGGCCGGCCCTGCCGGGCAAACTGGCCGACTGCGTTGGGCAGGACAGCCGCCGTTCCGAACTGTTTCTGGTTGAGGGCGACTCGGCCGGTGGCAGCGCCAAGCAGGCGCGCGATAAGGAGTTTCAGGCGGTGATGCCGCTGCGCGGCAAGATTCTCAACACCTGGGAAGTGGATTCCGGACAGGTACTGGGCTCCCAGGAAGTACACGACATTGCCGTGGCGATTGGCGTTGACCCCGGCTCCAGCAATCTTGAGCAACTGCGCTACGGCAAGATTTGCATTCTGGCTGACGCCGACTCTGACGGCCTGCATATCGCCACCTTGCTGTGTGCGCTGTTCGTGCGTCACTTCCAGGCATTGGTCGAGGCTGGACATGTGTTTGTCGCCATGCCGCCGCTGTACCGTATCGACATAGGCAAGGATGTTTACTATGCCCTGGACGATGCTGAAAAGCAGGGCGTGCTTGATCGCATCGAAGCCGAAGGCAAGCGTGGCAAGATCCAGGTCACCCGCTTCAAGGGGCTGGGCGAGATGAATCCCATGCAGCTGCGAGAAACCACCATGGCTCCGGATACCCGGCGACTGGTGCAATTGACCGTCGAGGATCTGGCTGGAACCGAGGCGTTGATGGACATGCTGTTGGCCAAGAAACGCTCTGGCGACCGCAAAGTCTGGCTTGAGCAGAAAGGCAATCTGGCCGAGGCCTTGTTGTGACCGGTAGACCCCTGGCGGTTTTGTTGGCGGCGTCTGCAGTTGTCTATGCCGGAGTGCTTGGGGCCTTTGAACGGGCTCCTGAGCTTACTCTGGAGCACGCGTTGGCAGTGGATGGCATGGCTCGGGGCAATCTGTCCGGGCTGGCCCGTTGCGGGGATCGGTTGCTGGCAGTATCGGATCGTGAAGACAGCCGGCTGTATCAACTGGAGCCCGGTGATCGGGTCTGGCAGGCTGAGCCTGAGAACTTTACCCGGCCTGAGCAGAACCCCTCGATGTTGCCCGTGCCGCTGTTGGCGGGTGCCTGGCTGCGTGGTTTGCGCGGGCAGGCGCTGGATTTCGAGGGCATCAGTTGCGATGCCGAAGGTAACCGTTATCTGCTCAGCGAAAGTCTTCTGGGGGTACTCAAGTTGCCGCCACCCAGCGAGGACGGACCGGTTGCCGGGGTCTGGCTGGAGCTGGCCGAAGAACTCTACAGCGAAGGTGAAAATCGTGGCCTCTGGCAGCAAATCAATGCCCTGGCCGAAGGCATCGCAGTGGCCGGCGATGGTAAGACCCTGTGGCTGGCCGCCGAGCGGCAGTCGCGTGGACTGGTCCGGCTGGAGCTGCAGGATGACCGCTGGCAATGCCCGCTGGCCGGTTGTGTACTACTGGCCGAGCGTCGTTATCTGCCGCCGGAACCCTTCGGTCCAGGTGTACTTAATCGCGAAGTCATGGCATTGGACTTTGCCGGGTTGAGTCTTTGGCAGGGGCGGCTGTGGACTCTGGAGCGCAATGAGCACCAGGTTTGCCGACGCCACCCGCTATCTGGCCAGCGCGAGCGTTGCTGGTCCTTTGCCGCAACCCTGCTCAGCGCCCCTTATGTGTACCCGAAAGCGTCCTTTGGTCTGGCCGAAGCCATTCATGTGGACGAGCAGGGCATTCTGATTGGTCTGGACAACAATGCGCTGGCGCGGGCCGATGGAGATACCCGGCCCTGGCTGTTCCATTTCAGTCTGCCGGATGACTGGCAGCAAGGGGATGGTCGGTGAGTCAACCGCCATCAAGCCGACGGATCGGCACCGTCATGCTGGTGTTGGCCTGGTTGGCTGGCATGGCCCTGGCGGTGCAGTGGTTCTCCGGGGTTGAGGAGCGTCGTCGCAACCCCAACACCCAGCCCGTCTCGCTGGCCGTTGATGGCTATATTGAAGTGCGCCTGGAGCGCAACGCTCAGGGCCATTACATGGCCTCGGGGCGGATTAACGAACAACGTGTAACCTTCTTGCTCGACACCGGAGCGACCTTCGTCGCTGTCCCTGCCGGTCTTGCCGGAGAGTTGGGGTTACAGCGCGGGCGACCTTTCATGGTCAATACCGCCAATGGGATGACGGAAAGTTACAGTACCCGCATCGACAGCCTGCGCCTGGGTGACATCCTGCTTCGGGATGTTAGTGCCGGGATCGTTCCCGGTATGGGTGGCGATGAGGTGTTGTTGGGGATGAGTGCCCTGAAACAGCTGGAGTTTGCCCAGCAGGGTCGAGAATTGATATTGCGCCAACCGCGCTGAACGAGAGGACACGCATGAGTGACAGCCTGGATTTGAGTATGGACGGCATCGAACGCCGTTCACTGGCTTCCTTTACCGAGGAGGCCTATCTCAATTACTCGATGTACGTGATCATGGATCGGGCCTTGCCACACATCGGCGACGGCCTCAAGCCGGTGCAGCGACGCATCATTTACGCCATGAGCGAGCTGGGCTTGAGCGCCAGTTCCAAGCACAAGAAATCGGCGCGCACCGTCGGTGACGTGCTGGGTAAATATCACCCGCACGGCGATTCGGCTTGCTATGAGGCCATGGTGTTGATGGCCCAGCCGTTCTCCTACCGTTATCCGCTGGTTGACGGACAGGGTAACTGGGGGGCTCCGGACGATCCCAAGTCCTTTGCCGCCATGCGCTACACCGAAGCGCGACTGGCTCGTTACAGTGAAGTGCTGCTCAGCGAGCTGGGGCAGGGGACGGTCGACTGGCAGCCGAATTTTGATGGCACCCTGGACGAGCCAAAAGTAATGCCGGCGCGCCTGCCCAACCTGCTGCTCAATGGTACTACGGGCATCGCCGTGGGTATGGCGACCGATATTCCTCCGCACAACCTGCGGGAGGTGGCGGCTGCTTGCGTGCGCCTGCTGGATGACCCGGGTGCCGGGCTGGATGAGTTGTGCGAGCACATTCAGGGGCCGGACTTTCCCACCGAAGCCGAGATCATCACCCCGCGCCATGAGCTGCTGAAGATCTATGCCAGCGGCCGTGGTTCGATTCGCTGCCGGGCAGTCTGGAGCAAGGAGGACGGTGAAATCGTCATTACTGCCTTGCCGCATCAGGTCTCCGGGGCCAAGGTGCTGGAGCAGATCGCGGCCCAGATGCAGGCCAAGAAGCTGCCGCTGGTGGCCGATCTGCGTGACGAGTCCGATCATGAGAACCCCACCCGCATCGTGATCGTACCGCGCTCCAATCGGGTCGATCTGGATGAGCTGATGCAGCATCTGTTCGCCACCACCGATCTGGAGAACAGCTACCGGGTCAACATGAACGTGATCGGTACCGACGGCAAGCCGGCGGTCAAGGACCTCTACGGCCTGCTGTGCGAGTGGTTGGGCTTCCGTATCGCCACCGTGCGTCGCCGGTTGCAGTTCCGGCTGGACAAGGTGTTGGCCCGCCTGCACCTGTTGGAAGGCTTGCTGATCGCCTTCCTCAACCTCGACGAGGTGATCCATATCATCCGTACCGAGGAACATCCCAAGGCCGAGTTGATGGCTCGTTTTGGGCTGACCGATATGCAAGCCGACTACATTCTCGACACCCGCCTGCGGCAACTGGCGCGTCTGGAAGAGATGAAGATTCGTGGTGAGCAGGATGCCCTGGCTGAAGAGCGTGACCAGTTGCAACGGATCCTGGGCGATGAGCGTTTGCTGCGTAGCAAAGTGCGCGACGAGTTGCTGGCTGACGCCGAAACCTACGGTGACGAGCGTCGTTCACCGTTGGTCGAGCGGGCTGAAGCCAAAGCGCTGTCGGAAACCGATCTGGTGCCGACCGAGCCGGTTACCGTGGTGCTGTCGGAAAAAGGTTGGGTGCGCTGTGCCAAGGGCAATGACGTCGATGGGCTGGGGTTATCATACAAGGCCGGTGATCGCTTTCAGGCTCAGGCCAGCGGGCGCTCCAACCAGCAGGCGGTGTTTCTGGACTCGACCGGGCGCAGTTATTCGCTGGCGGCACATACCCTGCCTTCGGCCAGGGGGCAAGGCGAACCGCTGACCGGACGTTTGAGTCCGCCTTCGGGTGCCAGCTTCGAGCATGTACTGATGCCCGAAGAGACGAAACTCTATCTGCTGGCCTCCGATGCTGGCTATGGCTTCATCGCCCAGGGCGGCGATCTGCTGGCCAAGAACAAGAATGGTAAGGCGCTCTTGTCGCTACCTGATGGTAGCCAGGTAATGCCACCCCAGGCTGTGACCAATGCCAAGGGCGAACTACTGGCGGCGCTGTCCAACGAAGGGCGGTTGCTGGTGTTCCCGGTGGCAGATCTGCCGCAGTTGGCCAAGGGCAAAGGCAACAAGATCCTGTCGGTACCGTCGGCTCGGGTCAAGGCGCGTGAAGAGTTCGTCTCGGCACTGGCGGTTGTGCCGGAAGGAGCCAGTCTGGTACTGACTGCCGGCAAGCGCACGCTGACGCTCAAGCCAGCGGATCTGGAACATTATCGGGGTGAGCGTGGCCGACGTGGCAACAAGCTGCCACGCGGATTCCAGAAAGTCGATCTGATGCAGGTGGAGACGCCCGCGCTGTGATGGTGGGTTTGCGGCTACGCGCCCTTGGGGCGCGTAGCCGGTAACTCAGTGCCGCTGGCTGTAGAGTTGGTTCAGTTGCTGCTCAAGCAGGGACTGATAGGGCTCTTGCAGACGCTCGACACAATACAGACCCTGCTGGCTGGCCAGGCGCCGGATTACTGCACGGCTGCGCACCAGCGAGCCAGAGGCCAGTTCGGCATCCAGCAGCAGCAGGTTGCGGCTGTACTGAACCTGTTCCAGGCTCTGTTGGCAATGCGCATTACTGGCCAGTTCTTCGAGGCTGAAATCCTTCAGGCAGGGACTATGGCTCAGGCCTAGCTGCAGTTGCAGGGCGATGCCGGTATCGGCAATTTCGATCTGCAGGTCATGGCCAAGAATCCGTAGCAACTCGCCGCAGCATAGCGCATGGGTCAGTTCATCCTGGTTGCAGTCAGCCGCGTGGAACAGCAGCAGTGAGGTGCCGTCGAGCAGAGTGTGCTGGCGCCCAGCGTACAGTTGGCAGGCTTGCTGGACGTGGGTGCGGTAACGTTCGAGCAGAGCCAGCAGGCGCTCGCGGGGCAGCTTGCTCAGGGCCTCCTGGTTGCCTAGGCGGATGGCAATCAGGGCGGTACTGGGTTGTGCCGCTACCATGGGGTCGCTGGCTTCGATTGTTCCGCTATAGTCCTGCTGCGGTATCGAAGCGCTAGCCATATCGTCGGCTTGCGGGGATTCTTGCGGCTCAGTTGGCTCATCGTCACCGTCGGGGATTCCGGCAGTCAGATCGATCACCTTGTGCGACGGTTCGGATTCTGGCAGCTCGGTTGGGTTGTCCGTCGACACCGGCTGTTGCCCGGTGTCGTCAACCAGTTCAGGTTCAGATTCGGGTTCGGGCTCCGGTTCGGGCGGCAGATCGGTAATCCGGCGTGCTGCCAGTCGGCGGGCCAGATCGCCAATTTCATCACTGCGCTGTTGCCCGGGTGCCGGCTGGCCGCTCTCGGCGTACCAGTTGCTCAGTTCGTGCAATGTGCGTCGCATGCTGCCGACCTGGCGCCAGGTCAGCAGAGCGAAGCCCAGCATCAGGATCAGCAGTGTCCAGATCAGGTGCTTGAGCAGAGCCTGGTGGGCACTGGTAAATGGCTCGCGGGCCAGGCTCAGTTGCAGTTGGCCGGACAGGATATCCTGGAAATGTACCGCCGCAACGAACCGGCCCTGACCCGGGGCCAGGGCTTCACGCCCCAGCCGTTGTCCGGCTTCGGCGATAATGCGATTGTCCACGCTGTACAGGCTGGTGTGGGCAATCAGTGGGTTCTGATTCCATTGGGCCAGCAGGATGTTGAGGCTGAGTTGGTCGTTGGCGGCCAACGGATCGGCTACCGAGGCCGCGACCTGACGAGCCAGTTCGCTACCTACGGCATCGGCCTGGCGGGCAGTGTCGCGTTGCCACTGCAGTTGGCCGAACCACAGGGTGGCCAGCAAGCTTAGCAGCAGCGGCAGCAGCACTAGAATCTGCAGTCGGGTCGCCAGGGTCAGGCGTTGGTTGCGAAGCGCCGCATACCAGCGCAGGAACAGATTGTCGGTCGGAGACGATGAACGATTCAAAGTGAAACTCGATTCGATAGCTAAGGGCGGACCCAGGACGGCCGGAAGATGCTCATTATCCGTGTATTAAAGGCGTTTCGAGTATAGCCATTCAACTGCAACGGCAAAAGGGCGCATCTGTAAGACGCGGGGCAAATACAGGTAGAATAACGGCTTTGCCGCTGCGACTGGAGAAACCCCGTTGAAGGAAATCGTCCTGATCAACATCACCGGCCCTGATCGTCCCGGGCTGACCGCCGCGATTACCGGTGTGCTGGCCCGCGCCGATGTGAATATCCTCGATATCGGTCAGGCCGTTATCCATGACACGCTGTCTTTCGGCATTCTGGTCGAAATGAGCGGTGTGGAAGGCAAGTCCGATGTGTTCAAGGATATCCTGTTTCGCGGCTACGAGCTGGATCAGCAGGTGCGTTTCACGCCGGTCAGCGCTGATGAATATGCGCGCTGGGTTACCGGGCAGGGCAAGCCGCGGCATATCGTGACGCTGCTGGCGCGGCGGGTGACTGCCGAGCATATTGCCCGGGTCAGTGAAATCACTGCTCGCTATGAGCTCAACATCGACCATATCGATCGACTCTCCGGACGCATTCCCGAAGGTTTGCCAGCCGATCAGGGTAAAGGTTGTATCGAGTTTTCCGTACGCGGTGAGCCAGCCGACCCGGCGGCGCTGCGCGCCGAGTTTCTAGCCATTGCCCAGGAACTGAATGTCGATATTGCTTTCCAGCAGGACAGCATTTTCCGCCGCAACCGACGTCTTGTGGTGTTCGACATGGACTCGACCCTGATCGACGCCGAAGTGATCGATGAACTGGCCAAGGCGGCTGGGGTTGGCGATCAGGTGGCGGAAATCACCGAACGGGCGATGCGTGGCGAACTGGATTTCAAGGCCAGCTTCCGTGAGCGCATGGCGCTGCTCAAGGGATTGCCCGAGTCGGTGCTGGAGGGGATTGCCGAATCCCTGCGCCTGACAGAAGGTGCGGAAACGCTGATCAGCCAGTTGCGCCGGCTAGGCTACAAGACTGCGATTCTGTCGGGTGGCTTCAATTATTTCGCCGAGCGCCTGCAGCAGCGCCTTGGTATCGACTACGTCTACGCCAATGCCCTGCCGGTCAAGGATGGCAAGGTCACGGGTGAGGCGCTGGAGCCGATTGTCGATGGTCAGCGCAAGGCTGACCTGTTGCGGGAGCTGGCCCAGCGCGAAGGGATAAGCCTCGAGCAAACCATCGCGGTGGGCGATGGCGCCAATGATCTGCCCATGTTGTCGATCGCTGGTCTGGGGGTGGCATTCCGGGCCAAGCCACTGGTCAAGCAGTCTGCCAAGCAGGCTATCTCTACCCTGGGGCTGGACGGTATTTTGTATCTGCTGGGGTTTCGGGACCGCGAAGGGGGCTGATAGCCCCCGTTTCACTCGGCTGAGAAGTCGTAATTCATGCTGTCGCTGGGGGCTTGCAGGTAGTGTCCCTGGATGTAGTTGGCACCGGCCTGCCAGAGGGTCGGAATCATTGCTGCACTGTCGACGAACGGTACTATGGTCAGCTTGCCCTGACTGTGCAGTGCGCTGATCATGTCTTTCAGGGTTTCCACTGCTTCGGGGTTGGACAAATCGCGGCTGAAGGAGCCGTCAATCTTGACGGCATCCACGTGCAGGTGTTTCAAGGCGGCATAGGGGTTCAGAGCGCAGCCAAAGTGTCGAAGCGAGACTTTGCAGTGCAGAGCGGCCATAGCCTCGGTCAGAATTTTGGCCTGTTTCATATAGGTGTTGGCGTCGGCGTCATTGAACTGGAAGCCGATGGCGTCAGCGGGTAGTCGGGTGGTCTTGAGCAACCCTGAAATCCAGGGCACCAACTCTGGATCCTGCAGGCTGGCGCCAGTCAGATTGAGCAGCAGGCGGGTGTCGGCGCCTTTACTGCGATGGTTGGCCAGCAGCTTGATGGCGCTCTCAATCATCCAGCGGTCGATGGCGCCAGCCAGACCCGCTTCCTGGGCCGCCGGGAGGAAATCACCGGCAGGAACTTCTTCGCCCTCGCGATTGAGCAGGCGCAGGAACACTTCATACTGCTCGGCATTATCACCACGCAGACTGATGATCGGCTGGAACAGCAGGCGGAAGGCGTTGGTTTCCAGAGTGTGCTGGATCAGGGCGATCAGATCTCCGCGGTTGGCCTGGTGTGCCAGTTCATCCAGCGGGTTGAACAGTTTGATGGCGTTGCCGCCAGCCTGGCTGAGCTGGTCGGCCAGGCGATGGGCTCGATCAATGGCTTGGGCCGGCTTGGGGCTGGTTTCGCTGATGGCAGCTACGCCCATGCTGACGGTGATTTGAACCGTACGGCCGCTGGCCTCGAATAGATTGGATTCTATCCGTTGGCGCAACTGCTCAAGTTGTTCTGCCTGGCTTTCCGGCTCATGACCTTCAATCAGAACACTGCAGGCGTCGTCGCCAAAGCGGGCCATCAGCGTTTCGGCCGGGAAACTGTCCTTGAGAATCTGGGCCAGATCGGTCAGGACCAGGTCGGCGCCGCCGATACCAATGTCAGCCTGCAGGCTGTTGAAGCCGTCAATGCTCAGATAGACCAGCGTACTGGGGCGGCCCTGGCGTACGGCCTGCTCGCTGATACTTTCCAGTTGTTCCTGAAAATAGTTGCGGTTGTACAGGCCGGTGACCAGATCCTGGCTGGTCATAACCTTGAGCTTCTCTTCAAACTCGGCGCTGGCGGTTTCCACCCGGATCACTACCTGGGTGCAGGGTTCGCCGTCGTAGGTTGCCGGGGAGAAGGTCAGCAGCAGCGGCAGTTCGCGGCCTTCGATGTCCACTCCGCTGCAGCGCATTTCGTTGCACTCGCCTCGATCCATATAGTGACGCAGGAAGTCCTTGAATGCTGACTGATCCTTGGCGGCAATCAGGCCAACCATGGGTTCGGCGGCCAGGTCGTCCGGGTCGTCGTAGCCGAACAGCCCCAGGTAGGCCTGATTGGCATAGATGTGCATGCCGTCATGGACGTAGGCGATGGCATCGACCGAACTGTCGAGCAGCAACTGACAGCGCTTTTCTGCTTCACGCAAGGCTTGCTCGGCGATGCGCTGTTGCCGTCTGGCGGTGAGATTGGTCAATTCGCGTTTTACCGCCAGAGTCAGTAGGGACTCGGCACTGACCGGAACGGCATCCTGCATGCCTTGGCTCAGGGCTTCGCGGCGAGCTTCAGTAGATTCTTCTTCCAGTAGCAGAATAAACGGCAGGTCGCGGGCCTGACCAATCAGTGTGCAGGCCTGAGTGGCGCTCATGAAGCTGGTTTCGGGAATCGCCAGGCAAAGGTCCCAGGTTTGTTGCAGCGACTCCTGCAAATCCTCCAGGGAGCTGATGCGGTGGGCGCGGGTGGCATGGCCGGCATTACGCAGGATGCTTACCAGATGCTCGGCGTTGTTTTGCGAGTCTTCGAGAATCAGTAGCCTGATGGCGTTGGTGTCGGTGCCCATGGTCTTCCGCGTCGGAGCAGGCAAGACCTGCTCTTTTGGTCATATAGGCTTTTGAATTTACAAGGACTTCCAGAGTGAGTCAAAGTCATCCTCGCTACCGGTCCCCAAAGATGTGCTGTGGGTCTCGGAATGGGATTTTCCGCTCTTGGGCTGTTCAAGAACACGGTATTCAAACTGGTTGAAACTGCCGGTGGCGGCTACCCGGTCAGTCAGGTGGCCACGCAGCTCATGGCTGCCCAGGTGAATTATCACCTTGCTGTTGACCTGAAATGGCAGGCGTGGAGTGATCAGTGTTGCTGGACGGTCGATGGCGCTGACTGCCGGGAGCATCAAGGCGCGCAGGAAATGACTTGGCTCGCCGGTCTTGCGCACCAGCTTAACTGCGCACGGGGTGCAATGGGGGGCGATAAGTTCGACACCCATTTGCGTGCCGCCGCCACGGACCTGGCGAATCCAGCGAACCACCGCCAGACTCCAATCCTGCTCGCGAGCTTCCTGGACACTCAGCAATTCTCCGGCCTGGAGCTGCTTGGGTACCTCCTTGGGCCAGGTCAGGCAAAATCCACCCGGGCTGTGATTGACGATCGGTAGCTCGTGAATCGGATAACTGGCTTCATTCTCTTCGGCTTCGCTGTTCTCGCGTTGGAGTACGCTGGCGCCTGGAGTGTAGTCAATGGCCTGGTAGTCAGAGCTCACCCACTCCACTGATCGGTCGCCATCGAAGGCCGAGCCCCAGCCCGCGCCATGTCGAGCGCGTTGCGCCACATCGGAGAACGGGTTGAGCTGTTGTTCGTCGGCATTGATGAAGCGGGCAAAGGCACGCTTGGCAATTCGGAAGTGGGTGGCACTCATGCCGATACTGACCTTCAGCGTGCCGCGCCCGGGGACCCGGTTGAAGGTGCGCTCGGCCAGATCGCCCCAGCTTTGACTAAGGTGCTGCAGCAATTCCACACCAAGAGACTCGGGCACGACCAGGCTTGCCTCACCGCCATTGAGCATGTGTTGCTTGATGCCTTCGACCAGGTTATGAGTGTCGAGTCCGAGGCTGTGGCTCAGGTCTTCGTTCTGCAGTAGTGAGCGGTAACGCGGAGCGCTGTCTACTGTCGGATTGACAATCAGCAGTGAGGAACTGTCACTGGCTGGAACCAGGCTTGCCAACTGGCACCAGTCTTCCAGTGTGGTAAAGAGACGGGCCATGGCGCTTTGGCGCATCTGGTTCGGCTGGGCGGCACCCATCAGCAGGGCACTCAGATAGCAATTTTCAATACTCAGCGGCGCCTGGTTGCGGCTGAGTGGGTCTGCTACCGGGAGGTCATGGATCTTGCGATGACGGGCAAGCTGGTACAGTTGATGCAGCTCCAGCCAGATGCCTTCGGCGACTGGGCAATAGAGCTGATAGGCCCGCAACAATGGACCGCATAGTGAGCGCATGGCGCGCTGAATCGCCAGGGTAAACAGCTCGCCATGTTCCCGGGCTTTGAGAGTGCGCTCCTGGGCCACCACGATCTTGTAGCCATTGGCCAGATGGTTCTGCAGTGACTGCGATAGATTGGCGACCTTGCGTGGCCGCTCTTCAAGAACGATGGCCTGGCCCAGGTAATACTTGGACAGGGAGGTGCAGACGTAGTGGACCTCGGGGCGAATGCGCTCGAGTATCGCCAGTCTGAGCTCGGCGGGCATATCGTACTGGTTGAGTTCGATCAGACCCTGGTACAACTGCCTGGCAGTCTCACCGATATTAGCCTTGGGCAGATTGGCGATCCAGCGGGCAATACCTTTCTCACTGGGTTCGGCGAAACTCAGGTTGTCACGGGTCTGCTTGGGAATGCGCAGCAGCAGTTTGTGTGGTGTGCTGTCCATGGTGGTCATTATCCAGTACTGGAGGTTCCGGCTCCAACCTGACGGACTACAAAACCGAGCTCCGGGCATAAATGGAGAAACTGCTCACACTGTAGCAGTTATGCTCTGGCGACGCTAAGCCAGCCGCTGGCCGGTCGAGTTCAGCGGATGGCTGTGACGCTTTCGAGTCCTGGCTCAGTCTTCCAGCAGCTCGATAGGCAGGGGTACCTTGCTTGCCCGGCCGGCCACTTCACGCACCAGCTTGGGTACCAGAAAGCCCGGCAGGCGAGCCAGCATCCGACCTACCAGCTCTTTGGCCTGTTGGTCATCGATGTGGAAATGTCCGGCACCACGCACATGATCCAGAACATGGAGATAATAGGGCAAAATGCCATTATCGGCTAGGTGTTCGCTGAGGGCGATCTGGTCTTCCAGCTGGTCATTCACGCCCTTGAGCAGCACCGCCTGATTGAGCAGCAGCATGCCGGCACCACGCAGTCGGGACGTGGCGCCGGCCAAAGCCTGATCCAGCTCATTGGCATGGTTGCAGTGCAGCACCATGGTCACTGGTAGTCGGGTGCCACACAGCGCTTCGAGCAGGCTGTCGGTGACCCGTTGGGGTATGACCACCGGCAGCCGGGTATGGACTCGCAGGCGGCGAACATGCGGGATCTCGGCAATGCGCCGGGTCAGCCAGTGCAGGCGCTTGTCGTTGGCTGCCAGGGGGTCGCCACCGCTGTAGATCACTTCGCTGATCGAATTATCGGCCCGGATGTAGTCCAGTGCCTGCTCCCATTCCTGACTGCTCAGATTGTTGTCGGCATAGGGGAAATGCCGGCGAAAGCAGTAACGACAGTTGACCGCGCAGCCGCCGCTGACGATCAGCAGCAGCCGGCCGTGATACTTGTGAATGATGCCTGGGCGGGCATTGCTGTGTTGTTCACCCAGCGGGTCGAGGACAAAACCGGGTTGCTCCTGCAGCTCTTCGCCGACTGGCAGAACCTGGCGCAAAAGCGGGTCGTTGAGGTTGCCGGGCTGCATTCTTGCCAGGTAGGGTTCGGGCACCCGCAAGGGGAATTCGGCGCAGGCCGCCAGCCCCGGCTCGAGCAGGGCGGTATCGAGTTCGAGCCGCTGGAGCAGGGCCCGTACATCGGTAATGCTGGTGGCCAGCAGCGTTTGCCAGTCGACAGACTCAACAGGCGCCGAAGTTCCATGTATCATTGGCGTTTTTCCGCGCAAGGGTGACAGAGCATCCGGGCGCGATTCCGGATCTACCGTTCAAACTGAAGTGGGAAAGTTATGGCCAGTTATTCTACCAACGAATTCAAGCCGGGTCTCAAAGTGATGCTCGATGGTGACCCCTGCTCGATCCTCGAGAACGAGTACGTCAAGCCGGGCAAGGGTCAGGCTTTCAACCGGGTCAAGGTGCGCAACCTGAAGACCGGTCGGGTCAACGAGCGCACCTTCAAGTCCGGTGACAGCCTGGAAGGCGCCGACGTGATGGATCGCGATATGGAGTTCCTGTACGCCGATGGCGAGTTCTGGCACTTCATGGCCACCGACGGCTCCTTTGAGCAGTTCGGTGCTGACGAGAAGGCTGTAGGCGACTGCATCAACTGGATCAAGGAGCAGGTGATCTACACCGTGACCCTGTTCAATGGTTCGCCGATTGCCGTCACTCCGCCGAACTTCGTCGAGCTGGAAGTGGTCGAGACCGATCCGGGTGTGCGTGGTGATACCTCCGGCGGCGGCAACAAGCCGGCCAAGCTGGTGACTGGTGCGGTAGTCAAGGTGCCGTTGTTCATCAACGTTGGTGACGTGCTCAAGGTCGATACTCGCACCAGCGACTACGTTGGCCGTGCCTGATTAGCGCCTTGGCGTTCGTCATCAACCGGGGCCTAGGCCCCGGTTTTGCGTTTTAACCGGTGCGGATTTCAAACGGAGAGTTTGAGGGCCGGTCACCCGCAGACCTGTTCTGGACCGTTAGATGCCAGGGATGGCATCTACGAGCCTACAGGGATGTATTCACGGCGTGTCCAGAACAGGTCTGTGGGTGACCGGACAGGCGCAGGACACATGTGATCAATGCTTTATTTACCGTTCAGGACGGAGTACCCGATGAGCGACTGGCGACCCAGCGCGACCCTTGCGGCCTTGCGCCAGCGTGCGGCGATCATTGACCAGATTCGTGCGTTCTTTCGTCAGCGCGAGGTGCTGGAGGTGGAAACACCGAGCCTGTCGGCAGCGGCAGTCAGTGATCCGCACCTGTTTCCATTTGTCTGCGACTACGTGCCTGAAGGCGGTGGGTCGGCGCAGCCACTGTACCTGCATACCTCGCCGGAATATCCGATGAAGCGTCTGCTGGCTGCCGGCAGTGGGCCGATCTGGCAGTTGGCCAGGGTTTTTCGCAATGGCGAAAGTGGCCGGCGGCACAATCCCGAGTTCAGCATGCTTGAATGGTATCGACCGGGCTTTGATCATCACCAGTTGATGGGTGAAGTCGATGAGCTGGTCAGGCAAATCCTCGGCTCGGTGCCGGCCCGGCGTGTGACCTATGCGGCGCTGTTCGTCCAGCAACTGGGTGTCGATATCCATACCTGTCAACAGGAGGAGCTAGTCGCGCTTGGCCGCTCCCGTTGTAGCTTCGACGGTGAACTGGACCGCGATGGCTGGCTCAATTTGCTGTTTTCCCACTGCATTGAGCCGACTCTGATCGAGCCGACCCTGGTCTACGCCTTTCCGGCGTCCCAGGCGGCGTTGGCCCGGGTAGTTGAGGGCGATGACCAAGTGCCCAGTGCCGCGCGCTTTGAGCTGTTCATCGACGGTATGGAGTTGGCCAACGGCTATTATGAACTCAGTGACGCCGATGAGCAGCTGCGGCGCTTTGAGACCGATCAGTTGCAGCGCCAGTCGCTTGGGCGACCGGTGCTGCCAATCGATCTGCATTTGGTTGACGCACTGCGTTCGGGTCTGCCGGACTGTGCCGGTGTGGCCTTGGGCGTGGACCGTCTGGTGATGCTGGCGCTGGGCGCCAGCCGGATCGATGAGGTGGTGGCCTTTACCCTGGAGCGTGCTTGACCCTCGTCTGGCAGGGGGGGGGGAGCTGCTCCCTGGTCAATTCACCGCAGCTCCAGCCTGGAGCGGATGCTCCAGGCTCCCAGGAAAAGCAGCTGCTTGCGGTAACAGACTCTGGGCCTGCACCGAAACTGATTTAATCAGTGTTTCCCTGGCGCACAGTGCCCATCGCCTGCCCCATACGCACGGCACTGCCGGCAGCCAGTTCTTTGGCCCACTCAACCTTGTCCGGGCCGAACAGGACGATGGCGGTCGAGCCCAGCTTGAAGCGCCCCATTTCCGCTCCGCGTGCCAGTTCCGGCGCAGCCTGGCCGTAGCGCTGGCTGCTCAGTTGCCGGCTGGGTGGTGCGACCAGACCGGCCCAGACGGTTTCCACCGAGGCGACGATCATGGCACCGACCAGCACCACAGCCATCGGCCCGACCGGGGTATCGAACAGGCACACTACTCGTTCGTTGCGGGCAAACAGCTCGGGTACGTTTTCCGCTGTGCTTTGATTGACCGAGAACAGCTTGCCGGGCACGTAGATCATGTCAGTCAGGGTGCCGCCCAAGGGCATGTGTACCCGGTGATAGTCGCGTGGCGACAGGTACACGGTGGCGAACTCGCCACCCTGGAACAGAGCTGCATGTTCCGGGTTGCCGCCGAGCAGTTCCAGCACGCTGAAGCTCTGTCCCTTGGCCTGGAAGATGCGGCCGTGTTCGATACGGCCCAGTTGACTGATGGCGCCATCGGCCGGGCACAGCACTTCATCGCCGTCGGCCAGCGGTCGGGCACCATCTTTCAATGCGCGGGTAAAGAAGTCATTGAAGCAGGCGTAGGCGGTCGGGTTTTCTTCGGCCGCCTCGCTCATGTCGACCTGATAGCGCTTCACAAACCAGGTGATGAAAGGGTTTTTGACCCAGCTCCAGGTGCAGTTGGCCAGGCCGCCGGCCAGGCGTGACAGCAGATGCTGGGGCAGCAGGTATTGGGAAATGATGAACAGGCGCTCGCGCATGCGGGGTCCTCAGGTTTCAACAGGGGTGTCGGGGTGGTTGCCCCACTCGGACCAGGAGCCGGCATAGGCTCTGACCCGGGGGTAACCGAGAATTTTCGCGGCCAGATAGGTAAACCCGGAGCGGTGATGGGTCTGGCAGTGGGTGACGATTTCCTTGTCCGGAGTGATGCCCAGGGCCTGCAACTGCTCGGCCAGATCGCTACGCAGGCGCAGGCCGCGTTCTGGGTCCATGCCGGCAGTCCACTCGAAATTGATCGCACCGGGAATGTGCCCGCCCTTGGCCGCCAGTACCTTGTCGCCACGGTACTCTGCTGGTGAACGGGCATCCCAGATTACCCGCTGCGGGTTGTCCAGGTCGGCCAGCAGTTGCTCCAGGTGGATGGTCGGGGCGTCATTCAACTGCAGTTGTGGCTGTGTCGGGGGGGCTTGGTTTGCGTGCTGCTCCAGCGCCAGACCAGCTAGCTGCCAGGCCTTGAGGCCGCCGTTGAGATAGCTGTAGTGCGTGTGACCGATGCAGTCGAGCAGCCAGATAAAGCGCCCGGCCCAGCCGCCGCCCTCATCATCGTAAACGATGTAGTGCAGCCGCTCGTGATGACCCAGCTCGCCCAGCAGTGCGCTCAGGCTGATCAGGTCCGGCAGATAGCCAGGGGTGGGCGCCGGATGCACGATCCGGCTCGGGGCAAGGTGCACGGCGCCGGGGATATGGCCGCTCAGGTATTGCTCGGTCTTGCTCAAATCAACCAGGCGCAGGTCCGGGTTGGTACCGATATCAGGCAAATCGGTGGGCTCGAGCAATAGTGCTAGCTCGTTCATCGGTTGTGCTCCTGTTGTATGGGTCAGGCGAGCCGGTTCAGTTCGGCTGCTTGAAGGTTATCAGGGCCTGGTAAAGACTTTGCGCGGTCTTGATCAGAGCGGCCCTGCGGCGTTGGTCGAGCTGGCCGTTGGCTGGTGCAACATGGATCAGGCCTATTACCCGCTCTCGATGGAGCAGGGGCAACAGGTGTCCATGTTCAGCCAGTAGCGCTTTGCAACTGGCGGGCATCAACTGGGCGAGCTGGCGCAGGTGCTCCGGGCTCAGGTCATGACAGTCGCTGCTGATCAGCCAGCGTCCCCACTGGCCTTCGCGGCAAGAACCCAGTGTAGCGCCGGCCAAACTGGCAGCGTCAAAGCCGCGACTGGCACTGATCATCAGTTGATCCTTGCGGCCATTATACAGGGCAATCCAGCTTCGGCTGATATCGAGTCCCTGTTCCAGTGCATCCAGCGCGCAGTCGAGGGCGCTCAGCAGGTTGGCAAACGGACTGGGACGCTGGCGCAGGGTCAGGCAGCGTTGACGCCAGAGTTCGGGATTACCGCGAGCGGCAATGGAGGAGGGGAGTGCAGTGCGGGGCTGACGACGGGTGCCTTGGGGCCAGAGCAGGGCCTCGGCAGGGTGCCAGAGTCCGACGTTACGCAGCTCGGGGTTGTGTTGGGCGTGACTGACCGCGTTGCGGTGACTGGCACTTTGCATCTCGTCCAGGGTGCAGCCAAGGTAAAGCGCCGTGAGTTGCTGCCAGCGTCGGGTGTGGCGGGCATCCCAGTCATGGTGTGCGCCCAGGGCCAGGCCGTTGGCCATCAACAGGCTATTGGCCGGTTGGGTCAGCCAGCGCAGTAGCGGGCGGTCATCGTCCAGAGCCGCCTGCTGGGCACGCGGATGCTCGCTGTTGCGGGCTATATGCAGAGCCTTGACCATGGTGCGGCGACCGCTGAGGGCACGGTAGCCCTGAATGATCCAGGGTGGTAACCACCAGCTTTGGGCCAGCTCAATGGCCAGCTCCAGTAGTTGGGCATCACTGGGTATGGGGGCTGCAGTGGGGGTGGCTGCGAGCCCTAGATGGCGCCGGTCCCAGCCGTCGAACAAGTCAGGGCGTTGGTAAACCATTACCCAGAAGGGTGCCAAAAACAGCAGGCTGGCCAGTGACAGTTCATGCCAGAGTCTGGCCATGCGCTGGGCGAACAATCCCTGGGCCTGTGCCAGGGCATGCTCGCTAAGGCAAAGCAGTTGTCGGTATTGCTGTGGCGCTTGCTCACGGTCGATGACCGGCAGTTCACGCAACAGACTGCGCAGGCGCTCCATGCCAAGCAGGCCGCAGGCCTGCTCCAGAGTCATGATGTCGATATCGCGCTGACGTGCAGCTAGCCCGGCCTGGCGGCAGACATGCAAGGTTGCAACTGGCGAGCGCAGAATCGCCTGGCTCAGATCACTCAGGCTCAGCAATTCATTGCTCAGATGCCGCAGCAGCAGATCGCGCTGCTGGCGTTCAATGGGTAACACTATTGCACTCAGGCTTTCGCTCAGGCTGCCGATAGCGTCTTGTGGGTCGATCGTGCCGTGCTGGTCTAGGCTCATGGCTAGGGCGACTTTACACTCCAGGTTTTGTCGCAGACTATAGCGCGGGAGTTTTACCTCCGTCACGGAGGATTACAGGTCGGTGGCCTGAAGGATTATGAGGAAATGACGGGTTTATGCTGAAAATTGCCGGTTTCATTGTTGTGTTCATCTGTGTACTCGGCGGCTTCATGCTGTCGGGTGGCCACCTGGCAGCGCTCTGGCATCCGTTCGAGATTCTTATTATCGGCGGGGCAGCGCTGGGGGCGTTTCTGGTGGCCAACAACTTTGCCACGGTGAAAAAGGTGTTTGGCAAGGTGCCGGCCATCCTGTTCGGCCACAAGTTCAGCAAGCCGTTCTACCTTGATGTGCTGGGAGTGCTCTACGAGGTGCTCAACAAGAGTCGGCGCGAGGGCATGATGTCAATCGAGGCGGATATCGAAGAGCCGGAGCAGAGCCCGATTTTCAGCAAGTACCCGGCGATTCTCAAAGACAAACACATGACCGCCTTCATCTGCGATTACCTGCGGATCATGTCGACCGGCAACATGGCACCGCATGAACTTGAGGCGTTGTTCGATGTTGAAATTTCCAGCCTTACCGAAGAGTTGCACGGTCCTGCGCATGCAGTGACCCGTGTGGCCGACGCGCTGCCTGGGTTCGGGATTGTCGCCGCGGTGCTGGGGATCGTGATTACCATGGGTATTCTAGGTGATGCCGACAACACTCAGATCGGTGAAAAGGTGGCCACCGCCTTGGTGGGGACCTTCCTGGGGATCTGGGCGGCCTATGGCTTTGTTGGCCCGTTTGCCGCCGCCATGGGGCATGAGGCCCATGAAGAGGCCAATGTCTACGAGGCGATCAAGATGTGTCTGGTCGCCAGTGCCCAGGGCTTGCCGCCGGCTCTGGCGGTGGAGTTCGGGCGCAAGGCGCTGCTGCCGGAACACCGCCCCAGCTTTACTGAACTCGAGTCGTCGGTGAAGGGCCGCTGAGCGGATGGATAACAATCAGCCAATCATCGTTAAGCGTGTCAGCCGCAAGGCGGACGGGCATCACGGCGGTTCCTGGAAGATCGCCTTCGCCGATTTCGCCGTCGCCATGATGGCATTCTTCCTGGTCATGTGGCTGCTGGCCACAGCGACCCCGGAACAGTTGAAAATGGTTTCAGGGTATTTCCAGGACCCCATCGGTTTTTCCGAGGGCGGTAGCCCTTACGTTATTGATTTGGGTGGCTCGCCGGAGCTTGCGCCACAGCGCACCCTGCAGGAAAGTGCGGTCAGCGATCCCGTGCCGCTGGATCCCGAGTCGATTCAGGAGCTGGCTGACGAGCTGGAGCAGCAACAGCTTGATCTGTTGTTGCAGGAGCTGCAGAACCAGATCGATATCGATCCGGTGCTGCAACGGTTTAAGGATCAGATCCTGCTGGAAATTACCCAGGACGGTTTGCGTATCCAGATCGTTGACGCAGAGAACCGGCCGATGTTCGCCAGTGGCAGCGCCCGTTTGCAACCCTATTTCGAGGAAATTCTGCTGGCCCTGAGCGATACCATTGCCCGGGTGCCGAAGAAGATCAGTATCAGCGGGCATACCGATGCTCAGCCGTTTGTCGCCCGGCGCGATTATGGTAACTGGGAGCTGTCGGCGGACCGGGCCAATGCCGCGCGACGAACCCTGCTGGCCGCCGGTTACCCCGAACAACAGTTGGCCCGGGTGGTGGGATTTGCCGATTCGGCCCTGTTCGATCGGAACAATCCGCTCAATCCGGTCAACCGGCGCATTGATATCGTGGTGCTGAACAAACGGGCCGAAGAACAGATGCTTGATGGTGTCAGCGAGTCTGCTTATCAGGAACAGGACGCTCAGGTGCCGTTGGATGTGCCGGTCAGTGGTGAGCGGATTCCTGGTGGGCGCTCGCTTAATCTATTTGAGGAAGGTGGTTCGCTGGAGCAGTTGCGCGGTCAGTAATCAACTACTCAGGCTGGATAGAATATGCCGATAGCTGTTCATCCGGGTGGCTGATATCTTGCCTTCGTTCAGCGCTTGCAGCAGGGCGCAACCTGGCTCGTGCAGGTGCTGGCAGTCACGAAAACGGCATAGCCCAAGGAAGGGGCGAAATTCGATAAAGCCTTCCAGCAGGTCGTCATGACTGATATGGGTCAGGCCGAACTCGCGGATGCCGGGTGAGTCGATCAGCTCGCCGCCGGCCGGAAAGTGGAACAGCCGAGCGGTAGTGGTAGTGTGCGTGCCTTTGCCGGTCGCTTCTGACAGCTCGCCAACTCTCAGATCGACACCGGGCAGCAGGGTGTTGATCAGTGACGACTTGCCTACCCCCGACTGGCCAACAAACACGCTGATGCGATCCTGCAGGGCGCTGCGCAGTTGTTCCAGACCTTCACCGGAGCCGGCCGACAGGTGCATCACCCGATACCCGAGCTTGGCGTAGTCGGCCAGCCAGTCGCGCAATTCCGGGTACTCGCCTTGCTGCATCAGGTCGGCCTTGTTGAGTACCAGCAGCGGCGTCAGACCAGCCTGTTCGGCTGCTACCAGATAGCGGTCGATCAGGTTGCTGTAAGGGGTGGGCAGCGGGGCAAAGACGATGACCAGCTGATCGACATTGGCGGCGACCGGTTTCAGCTGGCCACGCTGATCTGGGCGGCACAGCTCGGAACTGCGCGGTAACTGGGCGACGATCACGCCACCTTGCTGATTGTCGGCGCGCCAAATGACCTGATCGCCGGTAACCAGTGCCGGCAGGTTGGCACGCATGTGGCAACGGCGGATCAACCCGTCGCCGCCCTCCACATCGACCTGTACGCCGAAATGGGCAATGACCCGGCCCTGCTGCTCTGGCCCCAGGTCGCCACCCATAAGGGTTTCTTCCGCACGCTCGGCGCGGCGGCGAGCTCGCTCGGTCCGCTCTTCCTGGATTTTCTGGATGCGCCAGCTCTGGCGTCGGGTAAGGTTTCGTTTGGCCATGGGGTCAGGTCGGTTAAGATGGCGGCAGTGTAGCACGAGCCGCTTATACTGTACGGCTGAAACCTTGCCTGGAGTCCTTATGCAAAACCCCGACAACCTGATCTGGATCGACCTGGAAATGACCGGCCTGGATCCGGACCAGGACGTGATCATTGAAATCGCCACTGTGGTGACTGATCCTCAGCTTAATGTGCTGGCCGAGGGGCCGGTGTTTGCTGTGCATCAGCCGGATGAGCTGCTTGATGGCATGGATGAGTGGAATACTCGCCAGCACGGCCAGTCCGGCCTGACCCAGCGGGTCAAGGATAGTCGCATCGATGCGGCTGAGGCCGAACGGCAGACTCTGGAGTTTCTCCAGCAGTGGGTGCCGGCGGGTCGCTCACCGATGTGTGGCAACAGCATCTGCCAGGACCGGCGCTTTCTCTATCGTGGCATGCCGGCGCTGGAGAAGTATTTCCATTACCGTAATCTTGATGTTTCAACGCTGAAAGAGCTGGCCGCGCGCTGGGCTCCAGAGGTCAAGGACGGGTTCAAGAAACAGAGCAGTCATCTGGCGATGGATGATATCCATGACTCGATTGCCGAGCTGCGCCACTATCGGGAGCACTTCATCAAGTTCTGAAGGACATGCCTAGCTGTAAGGTCTGTGTAGGCTCCGTTGCCGCCGACCGGTTCTGGACACGCTGTAAATACATCCCTGTACGCTCGTAGATGCCGTCCCTGGCATCTAACGGTCCAGAACCGGTCGGCGGCAACGAAGCTCTCGGCTTTTCTGTAGTTAACCTGGCGCTCTAAGCGCGGAGTTCCCCATGCCGCTCCAGTGCCCAGCGCACATGCTCGCGCACCAACTCCGAAGGATGGTCAGTGCGGCTTTTCAGGGCTTCAATGACCGGGATGCTGCTAGTGGCATTGCCCAGCCCCACTGCCAGGTTGCGTAGCCAGCGCTCATGGCCGATCCGGCGAATTGGTGAGCCCTCGGTGTTGCGCAGAAAGGTTTCTTCATCCCAGCGAAACAGACTGACCAGCTCGGCCTGGTCGAGTTGGTGGCGGGGTTTGAAGTCGTCTTCGGCGCTGGGTTTGGCGAAGCGGTTCCAGGGGCAGACCAGTTGGCAATCATCGCAGCCGAACACCCGGTTGCCCATCATTGGCCGCAGTTCCAGTGGAATACTGCCCTTGAGTTCGATGGTCAGGTAGGAAATGCAGCGCCGCGCATCCAGTACATGAGGGCCGACGAAGGCCTGGGTCGGGCACTTGTCCAGACAGGCCCGGCAACGGCCACAGTGCTCCTGTTCGTAGCTGGAGTCCAGCGGCAGCGGCAGATCGGTATAGAGTTCACCGAGAAAGAAGTAGCTGCCGGCCTGGCGGTTGATCAGCATGGTGTTCTTGCCGATCCAGCCGAGCCCAGCCCGGGTGGCCAGTGCCCGCTCCATAACGGGGGCGCTGTCGACGAAGGCGCGGTAGCCGAACGGCCCGACCAGGGCCTGGATGCGTTCGGCCAGTTGTTGCAGCCGGCGGCGCATCAGTTTGTGGTAATCACGACCCAGGGCGTAACGGGAAATGTAGGCACGTTCGGGCTGGCCCAGGCGTTTGGCCATGGCCGGCTCGGCCGGCAGGTAATCCATGCGCACCGAGATGACCCGCTGGGTGCCCGGCACCAGTTCGGCAGGGCGGGTACGCTTGCTGCCGTGGCTGGCCATCCACTCCATATCGCCATGGTAACCGGCTGCCAGCCAGGACTGCAGCCAGCGTTCGTGCTGGCCGATGTCTGGCTGGCTGATACCCAGTTGCTGGAAGCCGAGGTCTGTGGCCAGGCTGCGGATCTGGCTGACCAGTTGCTCGGGGGTGGAAATGTCGGACATGCTGGCTCGGTGGGCTGATGCGCTAGGAACTCATATAATTGTACGAAGGAATCTCACAAATTGGCATGCCTATGTCTTCTCGTCTTCCTGCGGTTTTTTATTCTGCGGCGCAAACCCGTGAACTGGATGCCCGGCTGATTGCCAGCGGCATACCCGGGTTCGAGCTGATGCAGCGGGCTGCAACAGCGGTGTGGGAGGCTGTGTTGCAGCGCTGGCCGGGCGTTGGGCGGCTGACGGTGTTGTGTGGCACAGGCAATAATGCGGGTGACGGTTATCTTGTTGGTGTGTTGGCGCAGCGGGCAGGGTGGCAGGTGACGGTTTACTGGTTGGGCGCCCCGGAGCAGTTGCGTGGTGATGCCGCTCTGGCTTGGCAGGCGGCCCGGAATGAGGGGCTGGCAATTGCGCCCTGGAGCGGCGAGGCTGAGTTGGCCGGCGTGGTAGTCGACGCCTTGCTTGGAACTGGGCTCAGTGGGCATGTCAGGCCGCAGTATGCTGAACTGATCAAGCAACTGAACCGCAGTGCGCTGCCTGTAGTGGCGGTGGATATTCCCAGCGGACTGGATGCCGATACCGGGGTGCCGCAGGGTGTGGCGGTGCGTGCCGAGTTGACGGTTACCTTTATTGCCCTCAAGCCTGGCTTGCTGACCGCCCAGGGGCCGGATCATGTTGGCCGACTGGTGTTCGCCGCGTTGGCGCGGCTGCCTGAGGATGTGCCGCAGGCATTAGGCATGCGCCTGCGCCTGGGCGACTGGCGGGATCGTCTGCCAGCTCGGCCTCGGGCGGCGCACAAGGGGCTGTTTGGTCATGTGTTGCTGGTCGGCGGTGAGCGGGGCATGGGTGGAGCCATTATTCTGGCCGCTCAGACTGCATTGCGCAGTGGTGCGGGCCGGGTCAGCGTGGTGACCAGGCCCGAGCATGTGGCGGCGCTGCTCAGTCGTTGCCCGGAGGTGATGGTGCATGGACTGGATGATCCGGAGGCCATGGCTCCACTGCTGGAGCAGGTCAGCTGCCTGGTGATAGGTCCAGGATTGGGGCGCAGTGACTGGGCGCGCTCACTCTGGCGTCAGATACTGGCCAGTGAGCTGCCCAAAGTGCTCGATGCCGATGCCTTGAATCTGTTGGCCGAGGCGGAGGTTCCGGCACTAATCGGCCCATGCCTGCTGACACCGCATCCGGCAGAGGCCGCCCGGTTGTTGGGGCTGGACACCGCTGCAGTCCAGGCTGACCGGCTGGCGGCGGTGCAGCGCCTGGCTGAACGTTATACCAGCGCAGTAGTGCTAAAGGGTGTAGGCAGTCTGATTGCTGGGCCGCCGGGTGGCGAGCGACCATTGGCGTTATGCTCCGACGGCAACCCGGGCATGGCCGTCGCCGGAATGGGCGATGTGCTCTCGGGGCTGGCCGGAGCTCTGCTGGCCCAGGGCTTGGATGTTGGCGATGCAGGCCGTTATGCGGTGCTGGTGCATGCCCTGGCCGGCGATCAGGCGGCCCAGGCTGGCCTGCGTGGTGTGCTGGCCAGTGATTTGATTGAGCCTATTAGGCAGTTACTCAACTAAGGAAGCACTGATTAATTGCACGCAAGCCCAGCAGTCCAGTTGGCGCTGACCTGTTTTGGACTGTCGATGCCCTGGACGGGCATCGTCAAGCCCCCAGGGGCGAGGCAAGCGTTTACCAAGCATGCTTGGTGCGCAGCCGAACGCCGACCGATCTGTGATCGGTTGGCCGGACCCGGAGGGGGGCACGGCGTGTCCAGAACAGTTCAGCGACAATTGGGCCAACACTGGACTTATTTAATCAGTGTTTCCCTGATTTTTTGGGGTCGAGCATGGCGTATCGTGTGGAACTGCTGGGTGAGCAGGCGATGGAGGCGTTTGGGGCTGAGTTGGGCCGGGCCCTTGGGGGGCGTGGGGTAGTGTATCTGCACGGCGACCTGGGCGCGGGCAAGACCACTCTCAGTCGAGGCCTGATCCGCGGCCTGGGGCATGTTGGCGCAGTAAAAAGCCCAACCTTCACGCTGGTCGAGCCCTATGAACTGAACGGTCTGAATATCTACCATTTTGACCTGTACCGGCTGGTCGATCCAGAAGAACTGGAGTTCCTTGGGATTCGCGACTATTTTCGCGATGACAGCCTTTGCCTGGTCGAGTGGCCAGAAAAAGGCACAGGTGTTTTGCCAAGTCCAGACCTGACGATTACCATAGGCGCAGAGGGTGGCGGACGCCTCCTGACGCTTGAGCATCACAGCGCCCAGGGAGTGATGGCATGCCAGCGGCTGCGTGACATAAGGGGTGAAGCACAATCGTGACAACGGCAATCGGGGGAATGTTGAAATCGGCGTTGCTCTGCCTGGGGGCAGGGTTGGTCAGCGCCTTCAGCGGACTGGTGCAAGCCGCTGAAATCAACAATGTGCGCCTCTGGCGCGCTCCGGACAACACTCGTCTGGTGTTTGACCTGTCGGGTCCGGCCGACCACACCCTGTTCACCCTGTCGAGCCCCGAGCGCATCGTGATCGATATCAATGGTGCCCGCTTTTCGGCCAATACTGCCAATCTGCCGCTGGAAGGTACTCCGCTTACCGGCATGCGTTCGGCGCCGCGCAATGACAGCGATCTGCGGGTGGTGCTCGACCTGTCGCGTCAGGTCAACCCGAAAAGCTTTAGTCTGCCGCCGAATCAGCAGTACGGTCACCGTCTGGTGATTGACCTGTTTGATCAGGAGCCGCCACGCAGCGATCTGCCCGCTCCAGCCCAGCCCAGCGCCTCGCCACTGCCGCAACAGCCGGCGCGTACTGCCGAGTCGGGCAATCGCGACGTGATTGTTGCGCTGGATGCCGGCCATGGTGGCGAAGATCCGGGAGCTGTTGGTTATCGCGGTGCCCGTGAAAAGGACGTGGTGCTGGCGATTTCCCGTGACCTCAAAGCGATGCTCGATGCTGAACCTGGGTTCAAGGCGGTACTGGTGCGGACCGGGGACTATTTCATACCGTTGCGTCGGCGTACCGAGATCGCCCGTCAGCACAATGCTGACCTGTTCGTTTCGATTCATGCCGATGCCTTCACCCGTGCCAGTGCCTTTGGTGCCTCGGTTTTCGCGCTGTCTGATCGCGGCGCCACCTCCGAGACCGCACGACTGCTGGCTGACCGGGAGAACCGTTCGGACCTTATCGGTGGGGTCGGTGGCGTGACCCTGGACGACAAGGACAAGGTGCTGGCCAGCGTGCTGCTGGACCTGTCCATGACAGCCACTCTGTCGGCCAGCCTGGATGTAGGGCAGCAGGTGCTTAACTCGATTGGCCGGGTTACGCCGCTGCACAAGCGGCGGGTTGAGCAAGCGGGTTTTATGGTGCTCAAGTCGCCGGACATTCCGTCGATTCTGGTCGAGACCGGGTTTATCTCCAATCCGGGCGAGGCGCAGAAACTGGTAACCCGCAGCCACCAGCAGACCCTGGCCAGAGCCATGCATAATGGGATTCGCGACTATTTCCACCGTAACCCGCCGCCTGGTACCCGGCTGGCAGCACTGCGTGCCGAAGGCAGGCTGCAGGCCCAGGGGCCGCGCGAGCATACCGTGGTGCGCGGCGATACCCTGTCGATGATTGCTACCCGCTACAGTGTCTCCCTGGCCAGTTTGCGCCAGGCCAACAATCTGACCAACGACCAGATTCGTGTCGGCCAGGTACTCAAGGTGCCGGCCGGTAGCATGCTGGTTCAGAACTGACTATGTCTCGTATTCATCTGCTTAGTCCGCGACTGGCCAACCAGATCGCGGCAGGGGAGGTCGTTGAACGGCCCGCCTCGGTTATCAAGGAATTGCTGGAAAATAGCCTGGACGCCGGCGCCACACGTATCGATATCGATGTCGAGCAGGGCGGGGTCAAGCTCCTGAGGGTGCGTGATGATGGTGGCGGGATTGTCGAAGACGATCTGCCCTTGGCGCTGTCGCGGCATGCCACCAGCAAGATTCGTGATCTTGACGACCTGGAACGGGTTGCCACGCTGGGCTTTCGTGGTGAAGCGCTGGCTTCGGTTAGCTCGGTTTCGCGCCTGACCCTGACCTCGCGAGCCGCCAGCGCCGATCAGGCCTGGCAGGTCGAGACCGAGGGTCGCGACATGGCTCCGCGAGTACAGCCGGCGGCCCATCCCCAGGGTACGACGGTTGAGGTGCGCGATCTGTTTTTCAATACCCCGGCCCGACGCAAGTTTCTGCGGACCGAGAAAACTGAGTTCGCGCACCTGGAAGAGGTGGTCAAGCGCCTGGCGTTGTCTCGTTTCGATGTGGCGTTCAGTCTGCGTCATAACGGCAAGACCATTTTCTCATTGCGTCCAGCCAATACCGAACAGGAGGCCCGGCGGCGGGTGGCCACTGTCTGTGGTCCGGCCTTTGTCGAGCAATCGTTGCAGGTTGATTCCGAGCGCTCCGGGCTGCGCCTGTGGGGTTGGGTCGGGTTGCCAACCTTCTCGCGCAGCCAGGCCGATCTGCAGTACTTCTTCGTCAATGGCCGGATGATCAAGGACAAGCTGGTCGCCCATGCGGTACGCCAGGCCTATCGGGATGTGCTGTTCAATGGGCGGCACCCGACTTTCGTGCTGTTTATGGAGCTGGATCCGGCGGTGGTGGATGTCAATGTGCACCCGACCAAGCATGAGGTGCGGTTCCGTGATGGGCGGATGGTGCATGACTTTCTGTTCAGCACCCTGTACCGGGCGCTGGCCGATCAGCGCCCCGGTGATGCCGGGTCAGCTACTGATGAGCCAGGACTACAGCCGGCTGTCGCCCAGCCGGCCGTCAGTGGTCTGGCGGCTGGAGTGTTTTCCGGTCAGGAGCGCATGCTGTTGAATGAGCCGGCGGCGGCCTGGAGTCCGGCACCCAAGGTGCCGGAGCGGCCATCCAGCGAGGCGGTGGCGGGTGTCCTTAAGGGATATGCTGGGCTGTATGCCGGGGCTGGCGAAGTGCTGCAGCGCTCCGAGCTTCCAACTGCTGAAGCTGGAGAAGCGCCGCCGCTCGGCTATGCCCTGGCGCAGTTACAAGGTATCTATATTCTCGCTGAGAATGCCCAGGGGCTGGTGGTGGTGGACATGCACGCGGCCCATGAGCGGATCACCTATGAGCGTTTGAAGCAGGCCATGGATAGTGAGGGGCTGCGCAGCCAGCCGTTGCTGGTGCCGGAATCGATTGCAGTCAGTCAGCGTGAGGCTGATTGCGCCGAGGAGCATGCCGACTGGTTTGCCCAGTTGGGCTTCGGTCTGCAGCGCATGGGCCCTGAAACCCTGGCGATTCGCGAGATTCCGGCGCTGCTGCGGCAGGCCGATGCGGCGCAACTGGTACGTGATGTGCTGGCCGATCTGCTTGAGTACGGCAACAGTGACCGGATTCAGGCGCATCGTAATGAACTGCTGGCGACCATGGCATGCCATGGCGCAATTCGGGCCAACCGGCGCCTGACTCTGGCGGAAATGAATGCGCTGTTGCGCGATATGGAACAGACCGAGCGCAGTGGTCAATGCAACCATGGGCGCCCGACCTGGACCCAGATGAGCCTGGTCGAGCTGGACAAGCTGTTCCTGCGTGGGCGTTGAGATATGAGTCAGTGTCGGAGTGTTGCATGAGTGCGCCGACTCTTCCGGTCATTTGCCTGATGGGGCCGACCGCAGCAGGCAAGACCGATCTGGCGCTGTATCTGGCCGATCATTTGCCTTGTGAGCTGGTCAGTGTCGATTCGGCGCTGGTCTATAGGGGGATGGATATCGGTACGGCCAAGCCAGACGCGGCCACCCTGGCAGCCTATCCGCATCATTTGGTGGATATCCTCGATCCAGTGGAGGCCTATTCGGCCGCTCGCTTCGCCGAGGATGCCCGGGCGCTGATCCATGACATTCATGGACGCGGGCGTTTGCCGCTGCTGGTCGGTGGCACCATGCTCTACTACAAGGCGTTGGCTGAAGGGCTGGCGCCAATGCCGGCTGCCGATCCGGCGGTGCGCCAGCGGATTGAGGCGCAGGCCGCCGAGATTGGCTGGCCGGGGGTGCATGCTGAGCTTGCCAAGGTCGATCCGGTGTCGGCTGCGCGGATTCATCCCAACGATCCGCAGCGAATTCAGCGGGCCTATGAGGTCTTTTTGCTCAGCGGTGTGCCCTTGAGTGGCTGGCACGCCCGCCAGTCGGCGGAAAAAGCCCGTTCAGAGCCGCCCGTTGGGCAAAATATGCCTTATACTATGCATTATCTGGCTGTTGCTCCAAAGGAGCGGCATATCCTGCATGAGCGTATCGCTCAGCGATTCTCTCTGATGTTGCAGCAAGGCTTTATTGCCGAGGTGCAGTCCTTGTATGCCCGCGGTGATCTGGACAGCTCGATGCCGTCAGTGCGCGCGGTTGGCTATCGTCAGGCCTGGGATTATCTGGAGGGGAAACTCTCCTATGATGGCATGGTCGAACGGGGGGTTATCGCCACGCGTCAATTGGCGAAGCGGCAGTTCACCTGGCTGCGGGGCTGGTCCGATCCTATCGACTGGCTTGATAGCCTGGATCCGAAAAGATTCGAGCAGGCCTTGAAAGCCTTGCAAACTATCGCCATATAGGATCGGCGTGTTCTGCTAATCTTGTTTTTGCAGTCATTTAATCAGGCCAACCCGTCTTAAGGATAATGGACAGGTTGGATAAAACGCATTTTTAATGCTCAAAAAAACGGTTTCCATAAGGAGTGAGCGATGTCAAAAGGGCATTCTCTACAAGACCCTTACCTGAACGTTCTGCGCAAGGAACGTGTTCCGGTATCCATTTACCTGGTCAACGGCATCAAGCTGCAGGGCCAGATCGAGTCTTTCGACCAGTTTGTCATTCTGCTGAAGAACACTGTCAGCCAGATGGTCTACAAGCACGCTATTTCTACCGTCGTACCTGGCCGTCCCGTACGTCTGCCAGCTCAGGGCGGTGTTGATGAAGCCGAGGGCGGCAACGCCTGATGGTAGTTCAGGAGGCCTGATTGTTTTTTGAGCGCCATGAAGGAGGTGAACGTGCGGTACTCGTTCACCTCGAAGGCCTGGATGACCTGACCCGCGAAGATCCCCAGGAATTTCTCGAACTCGCCCGCTCTGCGGGTGCCGATATCGCTGCCTTTCTGACGATCAACCGACAGCAGCCCAGCCCGCGCTTCCTGATTGGCAGCGGCAAGGTTGAGGAGCTGCGTGCCCTGGTCAAGGGGCATGAGGCTGATCTGGTCATTTTCAACCACACCCTGACTCCCAGCCAGGAGCGCAACCTGGAACGTGAGCTGGAGTGTCGGGTGATCGACCGTACCGGTCTGATTCTTGATATTTTTGCCCAGAGAGCCCGTACCCACGAGGGTAAGCTGCAGGTCGAGCTGGCTCAGCTCGAACATCTGAGTACCCGGCTGGTCAGAGGCTGGACCCACCTTGAACGGCAGAAAGGCGGGATCGGTTTGCGCGGGCCGGGTGAAACCCAGCTGGAAACCGACCGACGCTTGTTGCGCGGGCGTATCAAGCAGATCCTCAAACGGCTGGAAAAAGTGCGCAGCCAGCGCGAGCAGGCCAGGCGCGGGCGTCGTCGTGCGGAAATCCCGGTAGTGTCGCTGGTAGGTTATACCAACGCCGGCAAATCGACCCTGTTCAATACCGTGACCGCTTCGGCGGTGTACGCTGCTGACCAGTTGTTCGCGACACTGGACCCGACCCTGCGCCGCATCGAACTCAGCGAGATTGGTCCGGTTGTGATGGCTGATACCGTAGGTTTTATCCGTCATTTGCCGCACAAGCTGGTTGAAGCTTTCCGCGCTACGCTGGAAGAATCGAGCCAGGCCGACTTGCTGTTGCATGTGATTGATGCTGCGGATGCTGAGCGGCAGTCGAATATCGAACAGGTCCATCTGGTGCTGGATGAGATTGGCGCTGCCGAGCTGCCGGTGCTGGAGGTCTACAACAAGATCGACCTGCTGGACGAGTTCGAGCCGCGTATTCAGCGTGACGAGCAGGGGGTGGCCATTCGGGTCTGGCTGTCTGCGCGTGATGGTCTGGGGCTTGATCTGCTGGCTCAGGCAATGGCTGAGCGTCTGGGTGAAGATGTTCTGCAGCAGCGTATTGTGCTGGAGCATGCCGAGGCGCGCTTGCGCGCCCAGTTCTATGCGCTCGGTGCGGTTGTTCGTGAGTCGATTGCTGATGATGGTCGCCAGCAACTTGATCTGCGTCTGCCGCGCAGCGACTTCAATAGATTGCTCAAGCGCGAGGGTTGGCAGCCCGAGGCCTTCCTGACTCAACATACTTTGCAATAATGGGCGGCGCTGCGGTTCGCGCAGCGCCGAGCATTTGCGGTACGATTGGCGAAACGGCCACGGGAGCTTTCCGGCAACCCGTGGCGCGATGGTGGTTTGGACAACGGAGAACGCTATGGCCTGGAATGAGCCTGGTGGTGGTAACAATTCGAATAACCAGGATCCCTGGGGAAGCGGCGGTAACCGCGGTGGCAACCGTGGTGGCAAACAAGGTCCGCCGGATCTCGATGAAGCTCTGCGCAAGCTGCAGGACAGCCTGAACAATCTGTTCGGCAGCAACAAGCGGGGTGATGACAACAAGGGCGGTGGGCGCGGCACAGGCGGCGGTCAGGGGATTCCCAAGGGTCTGTGGGCCATTGCTGGCCTGATCCTGTTTGTTTTCTGGCTGTTCAATGCGGTCTATATGGTCGACGAGCAGGAGCAGGCAGTGATTCTGCGCTTCGGTGAATACAATCGCACTGTTGAGTCAGGCCTTCATCTGTACTTTCCGCCGGTCGAGCGCAAGTTCCAGCGTAACGTGACCCAGGTACGCTCCTATCGGCAAGCCGGTCAGATGCTGACCGAAGATGAAAATATTGTTGAAGTACCGCTGGCGGTTCAGTATCGAATCTCCAATCTGGAGAACTTCGTACTCAAGGTCGAAGATCCTGAGACCAGTCTGCGTCATGCTACCGAGAGTGCCCTGCGTCATGTGGTCGGTTCGACTTCTATGCACCAGGTGTTGACCGAAGGTCGTGAGCAGATGGGAGTTGAAGTGACTGAGCGTCTGCAGCGCTATCTGGATCTGTACAACACCGGTATTACCGTAGTGCAGGTCAACATCGAAAGCGCCCAGGCCCCGGGTGAAGTCCAGGATGCCTTCGATGACGTGATCCGGGCCCGTGAGGATGAGGTGCGTGAGCGCAATCAGGCCGAGGCATACGCCAATAGCGTGATCCCTGAAGCGCGTGGTCGGGCCCAGCGTCTGCTGGAAGAGGCTAACGGCTATCGTGATGAAGTCGTGGCTCGCGCCGATGGTGAAGCCCAGCGCTTCAATCTGTTGGTCGAGCAGTACCGTCTGGCGCCGGGCGTCATGCGTGAGCGCATGTACCTGGAAACGGTGCAGGACGTGATGCAGAACACCAGCAAGGTGCTGGTTTCCGGTGGCGATGGCAACAACAATCTGCTCTACCTGCCGCTTGATCGGCTGATTCAGCAAGGTGGTGGAGCTTCCGCCAGCCCAAGTGGTTCAGCCTCGGCAAGTGGTGCTGACAGTGGCACTGCTCGCCTGCCCATTCAATTGCAGCAGCGTGATCTGCGTTCCAGGGAGACCCGCTGATGAGTAACAAGTCGATGTTTGGGCTGATTGCTGCTCTGGTTCTGGTGGTGGTTGGCTGGCAAAGTTTCTTCGTGGTCAGTCAGACTGAGCGGGGCATTGTCCTGCAATTTGGTAAGGTCGTGCGTGACGACGTGAGCCCAGGTCTGCACTTCAAGCTGCCGTTCGTTCAGGAGGCGCGGCTGTTTGACGGTCGCTTGCTGACCCTGGATACCGCGACCCAGCGTTATCTGACTCTGGAAAAGAAAGCGCTGATGGTCGATTCCTACGCCAAGTGGCGTATCGCCAATGTCCAGCGCTTCTATACTGCGACTTCGGGTTTGCGCTCGATTGCCGAAGAGCGACTGTCGCGTCAGCTGGAGTCTGGGTTGCGTAACGAAGTGGCGCGCCGGACCCTGCATGAGGTGGTGTCCGGTGAGCGTGATCAACTGATGGCTGATATCACTGCCACCCTCAATGCCAGCGCCCAGCGTGAATTGGGGATTGAAGTGCTGGATGTGCGGGTCAAGGCTATCGATCTGCCGCGTGAGGTTAACCGCAGTGTATTCGAGCGGATGAGCACCGAGCGTGAGCGCGAGGCGCGGGAGCATCGCGCCAAGGGTCGGGAGCTGGGCGAGGGTATTCGCGCTGATGCCGATCGTCAGCAGCGGGTCATCCTGGCTGAGGCCTTCCGTGAAGCCGAGCAGATTCGTGGTGATGGTGATGCGCAGGCAGCGGCTATCTATGCCGAGGCCTACCAGAAAGACCCCGAGTTCTACTCGTTCTACCGCAGTCTGCAGGCTTATCGTGAGAGCTTTGCCAGCAAGTCCGACATCCTGATTCTGGACCCGGAAAGCGAGTTCTTTAAATACCTGCAGGGCGCACAGCGACGCTGAGCCTGCTGAACAACCACACCCGTCGCTTCGGCGGGTGTGGTTGGAAAAAAACGTGTTACAATCGCGCAGCCGGGAAATCCCGGCTTTTTTGTGACCGGTGTGCTCTTTCCGGGTGCCCGGCAAATCGAAGGGTGGGGCAATGTGGCAGAGTCTGGCGACAGCATTGTGCCTGGTGCTGGTGATCGAGGGGTTGATGCCGTTTCTGGCGCCGGCTCGCTGGAAGCGTATGCTGATCACGGTAAGCCAGGTCAGTGATCGTCAGTTGCGAGTGATCGGGTTGGCCAGCATGCTGACCGGCACCGCCTTGCTGTATCTGATACGCTGACCATCGCCCGCCATCGCGAATGAAAGGTTGTGAAAATGCCGATTGTTGATCGCTGGCTGTTGCCCGATGGCATCGAGGAAGTGCTGCCTGAAGAGGCTGCCCGCATCGAAGCCGCACGCCGCCAACTGCTGGACCTGTTCGCCTGCTGGGGTTATGACCTGGTCATCACCCCTCATATCGAGTATCTGGAATCCCTGCTGACCGGCGCCGGACATGATCTGGAGCTGCAAACCTTCAAGATGATCGACCAGCTTTCCGGGCGCATGCTCGGTCTGCGTGCCGACATCACTCCGCAGGTTGCCCGGATTGATGCTCACACCCTGGGTGCCGAAGGTCCCAGCCGCCTGTGCTACTGCGGTAGCGTGCTGCATACCCTGCCAAGACCGCTGTCCACTGCCCGGAGCCTGATTCAGTTGGGTGCCGAGCTGTATGGCGATGCCTCCAGTGCCAGTGACATCGAGGTTATGTCGTTGATGCTGGAAACCCTGACCGCCTGTCAGGTCGAGGGCGTGCATCTGGATATCGGCCATGTTGGCATCTATCGTGGTTTGGTTCAGGCCGCGGGTCTCGATGAGGTGGCTGAGCGCGCGCTGTTCGATGCCTTGCAGCGCAAAGCGGTCGATGAGGTCAAGGTGCTGACCGCCCAGATTGGCCAGGCTTCATTGGCGGCCATGCTTTGCAGTCTGGTTGAGCTGTCTGGTGGGACTGAGGTACTGGAGCGGGCTCATGCCCTGCTCGATGGTGCGCCGGAGTCGGTGATGGCCGCGTTGGATGACCTCAGCGAGATCGCTCAGACACTGTCCAGACGTTATCCGGGTGTGCCGTTGTACTTCGATCTGGGTGAGCTGCGTGGCTATCATTACCACACGGGCGTTGTGTTTGCGGCGTTTGTGCCTGGGGTGGGTCAGAGTGTCGCGCAGGGCGGTCGCTATGATGATATCGGTCGCGACTTCGGTCGTGCGCGTCCGGCAACGGGCTTTTCCACCGATTTGCGGTTCCTGGTCGAGCGGGGGCAGGGGGCAGGTAGTCGATGCTCGGCGGGTATTTGGGCGCCCCATGCCGAGGAGCCTGGGCTGCAGGCTGAGGTGGCCGCTTTGCGGGCGGCGGGCGAACGGGTGATTGTCGCGCTGCCGGGGCAGCTCGATGGCGCTGCCCGTGAGCATGGGTGTGATCGAATTCTGCGTTTCAGTCACGACCGCTGGCAGGTCGTGGCGCTGGTTAACTGATTCAATGGCCGTGGGCCAGTCCATTACGAACGAGGCAATAGCTGAACATGGGTAAGAATGTTGTCATTCTGGGCACTCAGTGGGGCGATGAGGGTAAGGGCAAGATCGTTGATCTGCTGACCGATCAGGTGTCTGCCGTGGTGCGTTATCAGGGCGGACACAATGCCGGTCACACCCTGGTGATTGATGGCCAGAAGACTGTGCTGCATCTGATACCGTCGGGCATCCTGCGTGACAATGTCATGTGCCTGATTGGTAACGGCGTGGTGCTGTCTCCCGAGGCGTTGCTCAAGGAGCTGACCCAGCTTGAAGATCGCGGTGTGCCGGTGCGTGAGCGCCTGCGTATCAGTCCGGCCTGTCCGCTGATCCTGCCCTATCATGTGGCGTTGGATCAGGCTCGGGAAAAGGCTCGCGGTGAGGCCAAGATTGGCACTACCGGGCGCGGTATTGGCCCGGCCTATGAAGACAAGGTCTCGCGTCGCGGTCTGCGAGTGGCTGATCTGTTTCATCGTGAGCGCTTTGCTGCCAAGTTGGGTGAGGTTCTGGATTACCACAACTTCGCGCTGCAGCATTACTACAAGGTCGATCCGATCGACTTCCAGAAGACTCTGGATGAGGCCATGGGCTATGCCGAGTGGCTGGCGCCGCTGATGACCGATGTGACTGCGCATCTGCATGAGTTGCGTCGCAAGGGCGCCAATATCATGTTTGAGGGTGCGCAGGGGTCCTTGCTGGATATCGACCACGGCACCTATCCGTTTGTGACCAGCTCCAACACCACGGCTGGTGGTACCGCTACTGGTTCGGGTTTTGGTCCGTTGTATCTGGATTATGTGCTGGGAATTACCAAGGCCTACACCACTCGGGTTGGTTCTGGTCCGTTTCCGACCGAGCTGTTCGATGATGTCGGTGCGCGACTGGCCGAGCGTGGTCATGAGTTTGGTTCGACCACCGGGCGTGCGCGTCGCTGCGGCTGGTTTGATGCAGTGATCCTGCGTCGGGCAATCGAGATCAATAGTATCAGTGGGCTGTGTCTGACCAAGCTGGATGTGCTCGATGGTCTGGATGTGATTCGCATCTGTGTGGGTTATCGCAATGCCGAGGGCGCTGTGATCGAAGCGCCGACCGATGCTGACAGCTATATCGGCCTGGAGCCGGTATACGAGGATGTGCCTGGCTGGCACGAGTCGACTGTCGGGGCCAAGACCATGGAGCAGTTACCGGCCAATGCCCGGGCTTATATCGAGCGGATCGAGCAGTTGGTTGGTGCGCCGATCGATATTATCTCGACCGGTCCAGACCGGAACGAGACCATTATTCTGCGCCAGGTTTTCTGAGCGCAGAGTAAAAGCCAAAGGCGCCTGCGGGCGCCTTTTTGCTGTCTGTGGTGCGCTGAGTAGAAGTGCTGCTCTGGTGGGGGAGATTTTGTCGGGCAGAAACGAAAAAACCGAGTCACAAGGACTCGGTTTTTGAATTGGTGCCCAGGAGAAGACTCGAACTTCCACGGCCGTAAGGCCACTAGCACCTGAAGCTAGCGTGTCTACCAATTTCACCACCTGGGCGTGTCGTTTGGGTTGTTTGAACTAAGCTTAACCAGTCTTGGTTTGCCGTGTTCAACTGTTTCCCTGTCGACGGCGCGCATGATACGAAGCTGCGAAGGGCTTGTAAACCCCTGTTTGCAAAAAAAATTCACGGCTATTGATAAAAGGTGCATGAAACGTCGTTTCGCGGTTCAATAGGTGTCTATGACGAAGAAAAGCAAATCCAAAGCCTCGGCCTCTGGGCCGAGCAACGCTGGTTTCCCCGACTCCGCCGGGGTACTCGACTGGACTCAATTCGATCCGGCCGCCCAGCGTGAAGCGGAGAAATACGACAACCCCATTCCCAGTCGCGAGCTGATTCTGCGGCTGCTGGCCGAACGTGGTGCGCCGGCGACCCGGGCTCAACTACAGGCCGAGTTTGGCTTGCACGATGACGAGGCGATCGAAGCCTTGCGTCGCCGCCTGCGAGCTATGGAGCGTGACGGGCAGCTCATCTATACCCGGCGCGGGGCTTATGCTCCCGTTGACAAGCTCGACCTGATCAAAGGTCGGGTGGTTGGTCATCGTGACGGGTTCGGCTTTCTGGTACCTGATGAAGGCGGGGAAGACCTGTTCCTCGGTCCGACCCAGATGCGCTTCGTATTCGATGGTGATCGAGTGCTGGGTCGGGTTACTGGAGTTGATCGCCGCGGTCGCAGCGAAGGTGCGATCGTCGAGGTGCTGGAGCGGGCCCACGAATACCTGGTTGGGCGCTTCTATGAGGAAAACGGTATAGCCTTCGTGGTGGCCGATAACGCCAAGATCAATCATGAGGTGCTGATCCCGCCGGGCTGTGCCGGCCAGGCCGTGCACGGCCAATACGTGGAAGTACGGATTACCCAGTGGCCAACCCTGCACCGGCCGGCGCAGGGTGAAGTCTTTGAGGTCGTGGGCGATTACATGGCGCCTGGGGTTGAGATTGAAGTGGCTCTGCGAAGCTACGATATCCCCAGCGTATGGCCGCAGGCAGTGCTGGATGAAGCCGCCCGGCTCAAGGACTATGTTGAGGAGAAAGACAAGCTCAAGCGGGTCGACTTGCGTCACCTGCCGCTGGTTACCATCGATGGTGAGGACGCTCGCGACTTCGATGACGCGGTGTATTGCGAACCGCATAAGGCAAGTGGCTGGAAGCTGTTTTCCGGCGGCTGGAAACTGTATGTGGCGATTGCCGATGTGTCTCACTATGTGACTATTGGTTCGGCGCTGGATGCCGAGGCCGAGCTGCGTGGTACTTCGGTGTACTTCCCCAGCGAAGTGATCCCGATGCTGCCTGAGGCCTTGTCCAACGGCCTGTGCTCGCTCAATCCGCATGTTGATCGTCTGGCGATGGTCTGCGAGATGACTATTTCCAAGCATGGTGAGCTGACTGATTTCCAATTCTACGAAGCTGTTATTCACTCACACGCACGGCTGACCTATAACCAGGTCTCGGCCATGCTTGAGCACCCGCGTAGTAAGGAAGGCAAGCTGTTCAGTCAGGAGTTCGCTACGGTACTGCCGCACCTCAAGGATCTCTACGAGCTCTACAAAGCTCTGTTCAAGGCTCGTCAGGGGCGTGGCGCGATTGATTTTGAAACCACAGAGACGCGGATTCTGTTTGGCGAGAATCGCAAGATCGCCGAGATTTTGCCGACGACGCGCAATGACGCGCACAAGATTATCGAGGAATGCATGCTGGCGGCCAACGTTGCCACCGCACGCTTCATGCAGGAGTTGGAAATTCCGGCGCTGTACCGTGTGCACGATGCTCCTCAGGCGGAAAAGCTCGAGCGCCTGCGTCAGTTCTTATCGGCGCTGGGTCTGAGCCTGACGCGCAAGAAGGGCGATCCCACGCCCGAGGATTACAGTGCGGTATTGCAGAAAATCCAGAGTCGGCCTGATGCCCAGTTGATCCAGACGGTGATGCTGCGCTCGCTGAGTCAGGCGGTATATAGTCCGCACAATGCTGGGCACTTCGGTCTTAATTACGAGGCTTATACCCATTTCACCTCGCCGATCCGGCGCTATCCGGACTTGCTGACTCATCGCGCCATTCGTAGTGTAATCCGCTCACGGCGTAAGACCGACCGGGTGCAGCGCGCTGGTGGTGGGGCGATTCCCAAGGCGCGGATATATCCCTATGAATTGCCGCAGCTCGATCAGTTGGGGGTTCAGTGTTCGCAGAACGAGCGGCGTGCCGATGAAGCTTCTCGTGATGTGGTCAATTGGCTCAAGTGTGAGTTCATGCAGGATCGGGTCGGTGAGGACTTCGACGGTCTGGTGACTGCGGTGACCAACTTTGGTCTGTTCGTTGAGTTGCGTGATATCTATGTCGAAGGCTTGGTGCACATTACCGCCTTGCCGGCCGACTATTACCACTTCGATCAGATTCACCATCGCCTGACTGGCGAGCGTGCCGGGCGCAGTTTCCGTTTGGGCGATCTGGTACGGGTGAAGGTGGCACGGGTTGATCTGGATGATCGCAAGATTGATTTCGAGTTGGTGGTCGATGCCGGATCGCTCAAGCCTGACCCAAATGCCAGTCGTGCAGTGCGCGAACGGTTGATGGCCGAAGTGCGTCAGGCCGAAGGCAAGGGCCGGTCGGGGCGCAAGGGTTCAGGCAAATCGGATAGCAAAGGCGCAGGCAAAAAAGCCAAGACCGGCAAGTCGGCGACAGCCAAGGCTTCGGCGCCGGGCAAGGGCAAGCCGACTGCCGACAAGGGGGTTCCGGGTGGGCGGGCGCCGCGTAAACGCAAGGCCAGGTAGATAGTAAATGAGTGACAAGGAATATGTATTCGGCCTGCATGCGGTGCAGGCCTTGTTGCAGCGCAATCCCAGGCGGGTAAAGCGTCTGCTGTTGCAGCGTGGTCGCCTGGATGGGCGGGTGCAGGCTGTGGTGGATCTGGCCGAGTCGCAGGGGCTGAAGTTTGAGCGGGTGGGGGCTGACGAGTTGGAGCAGTTGGCCGATGGTGTGCACCAGGGCGTGGTAGCCGAGGTTTCACCAAGCCAGCTCTGGTCTGAGGAAATGCTCGGACACCTGCTCGACAAGCTAGATACACCGGCACTGCTGCTGGTACTCGACGGCGTCACCGATCCGCATAATCTGGGAGCCTGTCTGCGCAGCGCCGATGCCGCCGGGGCGCAGGCGGTGATCATTCCCAAAGATCGTTCCGCCGGGTTGACGCCGGTGGTGCGCAAGGTGGCCTGTGGTGCGGCGGAAACCGTGCCTCTGGTCGCAGTGACCAATCTGGCTCGCACCCTTAAGCAGTTGCAGCAGCGCGGACTGTGGGTGGTCGGCGCTGCCGGCGAGGCCGAGCAGTTGATCTATCAGGTCGATATGAGTGTGCCTACGGTGATCGTCATGGGTGCTGAAGGCAGCGGCTTGCGCCGTTTGACCCGTGAGCACTGTGATTTTCTCGCCAAGCTGCCGATGGCTGGCAGTGTCAGTAGCCTCAATGTCTCGGTTGCCACCGGTATCTGTCTGTTCGAGGCGGTTCGCCAGCGTTCGCAGCCTTGATCGGTTGCGCCAGCGTTTTCCCTTGCCAGTAACCCGGTCGTTCTCTAGAATGGCCGGCCCAATCCTATGTTCCACTCCTTGCCAGACCGTATTGGGCGGCTGGCTATAACCCGTAAGGAGCACCTATGCGTCATTACGAAATCGTATTCCTGGTTCATCCGGACCAGAGTGAGCAGGTTAACGGCATGGTTGAGCGTTACACCAAGCTCATCGAGGAAGATGGTGGCAAGATCCATCGCCTGGAAGACTGGGGTCGTCGCCAACTGGCTTACCCGATCGACAAGATCCACAAAGCTCACTACATCATGCTGAATGTAGAGTGCAGCGCCAATGCCCTGGAAGAACTGACCGAGAACTTCCGTTACAACGATGCGGTTATTCGTAACCTGGTCATCCGTCGTGACGAAGCCATCACCGAACAGTCTGACATGCTCAAGCCCGAAGATGGTGGTCGTGGTGAGCGTCGTGAGCGTCGTGAGCGTACTGATAGCGATAACGACAGCGATAACGATGCTGACAGCAACGACGCCGAAGACGGCGACGACGAGTAAGTTTTCCGGTTCATTTTTTCCAATTTTAAGGAGACGCTGCCATGGCACGTTTTTTCCGTCGCAGAAAGTTCTGCCGTTTCACCGCTGAAGGCGTAAAAGAGATCGATTACAAGGATCTCAACACCCTGAAGGCCTACATCACCGAAACCGGCAAGATCGTACCCAGCCGTATCACCGGTACCAAGGCCAAGTATCAGCGTCAGCTGGCTGCTGCTATCAAGCGCGCCCGCTATCTGGCTCTGCTGCCTTACACCGATAGCCACGGCCGTTGATCGTTAACGGTCACAGGTAATCAGGGGTTTTAACCGGTATGCGCGCGTTAGCGGAATACATCATGCGTGGTCGCAAACAGGCCACCCTGGCGGTGGCTGTTTCGACTGCCGTTCCGTTGCTGTTCTGGCTGGGCGCTGCCGCGCTGGCACTGATTGTGCTGCGCCGGGGGCTGGCTGATGCCATGCCGGTCATGGTCTGGGGCGCGCTGCCAGCGCTGGCCTGGGCTTTTGTAGGCGATCTGACGCCGCTGCTGGTGCTTGCCGGTAGTGTAGGCCTGGCTGTGTTGCTGCGTCAGCGCAGTGACTGGCTGCCGGTAGTGTTGGCGGCAGTACCGCTGGGGCTGGTATATGCCCTGGTGCTGATGTTGTTTCTGGCTGAGCCGCTGCAGGCCCTGGCCGGACAGATTCAGCAGTTGTTGCCGCAGATGCTGGGTGAACTCGATAGTGCGGTACTGGCGCGCCTGGAGCGCTTGCTGGTGCCGCTGCTGGCGGGCCTGATGGGCGCAGTACACGCCATGATGGCGCTGGTAGCCTTGATGATTGGTCGTTCCTGGCAGGCCGGGTTGTATAACCCCGGTGGTTTCCGTCAGGAGTTCCATCGTCTACGCCTGCCGAGCGTGGCGGCTATTGTTCTGCTGGCACTGACCGTGTTCGGTCCGCAGTTCGGTCAGTTGGCCCTGCTGTCGCCAGTGGCCAGCGTACCGCTGGTATTGGCCGGTCTGGCTCTGGTGCATGGTGTGGTCGGTCTCAAGGGATTGGGCAGCGCCTGGCTGGTAGTGACCTATGTGCTGCTGCTGGTCTTTGCCCAGTTTGCCTTCCCCCTGATTATGTTGTTGGCGTTTGTTGATAGTCTGTTCGATTTTCGTTCCCGCATGGCGCCGGCACAAGGGCCGCGCAACGGTGACGACTCGAACGACCGAGATTGAATTTCAAGAGGTCATCGCAATGGAAGTTATCCTGCTCGAAAAGATCGCGAATCTGGGTAACCTGGGCGACAAGGTCGCTGTTAAAGCTGGTTACGCACGCAATTTCCTGCTGCCGTTCGGCAAGGCCACTCAGGCAACTGCCGATAACATTGCTGCTTTCGAAGCTCGCCGCGCCGAGCTGGAGAAGGCTGCTGCCGAGAAGAAAGCTGCTGCCGAAGCTCGTGCTGCCAAGCTGGAAGGCCTGGTTGTCACTATCGCCGCCAATGCCGGTGAAGAAGGCAAGCTGTTTGGCTCGATCGGTACTCGTGACATCGCTGACGCAGTTACCGCTGCCGGCGTTGAAATCGAGAAGAGCGAAGTTCGTCTGCCCGAAGGTGCTCTGCGCGCCATTGGTGAGTTCGACATCGCTCTGCAGCTGCACACCGATGTGGACGCCACTGTCAAGCTGGTTGTCATCGCCGGCTAAGCAGTGCTCTGGAGGCTGGCCTGGGGCAATTGTCGCCAACGTTGAGGCGTTGCGGATGATTTGCCTGGACTTTGCCGCTAGACTGGACACGGCGCTTGTCGCAGACAGGCGCCGTGTTGCTTTTTCTGATGTCGCTGTTTTGAGTCTGTCCCGATGAATGATTCGATGGTTGCTAGCACCGCGGAACTGGACTTACAGACCAGTGCGCTAAAGATTCCCCCGCACTCGATTGAAGCCGAGCAGGCTGTGTTGGGTGGGGTGATGCTGGAAAACAGCGCCTGGGATCGGGTGGCCGAACAGGTCAGCGACAACGATTTCTACCGCCATGATCATCGGCTTATTTTTCGTGCGTTGGTCAGTCTGGCTGCGCGCAACATGCCGTTCGATGTGGTGACCCTGGCCGAGGAACTGGACCGTGAAGGCCTGATCGATCAGGTCGGTGGTTTGGCCTATCTGGGTCAGTTAGCGAAGAATACTCCTTCGGCCGCCAACATCGGCACCTATGCGCAGATCATTCGCGAACGCGCTACTTTGCGCCAGTTGATCAGCATCAGTTCGGATATTGCCGACACTGCCTTCAATCCCAAGGGGATGCAGGCGACCGAGGTGCTCGATGAAGCCGAGCGCAAGATCTTTGCCATTGCTGAGAGCCGACCCAAGACTGGTGGCCCCGAGTCGGTCAATACCCTGTTAACCAAGGCCATTGATCGTATTGATACGCTGTTCAACAGCGAAGGCTCGATTACCGGCCTGTCGACCGGCTTCACCGATCTGGACAACATGACCTCCGGGTTGCAGCCAGCGGATCTGGTTATTGTGGCCGGCCGGCCGTCGATGGGTAAGACCACTTTTTCCATGAACCTGGTCGAGAATGCGGTGCTGCGCAGCGACAAGGTAGTTTTGGTGTTCTCGCTGGAGATGCCGGGTGAGTCGTTGATCATGCGTATGCTCTCGTCGCTGGGCCGGATTGATCAGACCAAGGTGCGCTCGGGTCGGCTTGACGATGATGACTGGCCGCGTCTGACCTCGGCGGTCAACCTGCTCAACGACCGCAAGCTGTTTATTGACGATACCGCTGGTCTGTCGCCGATGGAGATGCGAGCCCGGGCCCGACGGATTGTCCGTGAGCATGGTGATATTGCCCTGATCATGATCGACTATCTGCAGTTGATGCGCATCGGTGGCAGTGGTTCGGAGAACCGGACCAACGAAATTTCCGAAATCTCGCGCTCGCTCAAGGCGCTGGCCAAGGAATTCAACACTCCGGTGGTGGCGCTGTCGCAGCTCAACCGCTCGCTGGAGCAGCGCCCGAACAAACGTCCGATCAACTCCGACTTGCGTGAATCCGGAGCGATCGAGCAGGACGCCGACGTGATCATGTTCGTCTATCGTGACGAGGTCTATCACCCGGATACCCAGGACAAGGGGATCGCCGAGATTATTATCGGCAAGCAACGTAATGGCCCGATCGGCACCTGCCGATTGGCCTTCCTGGGTAAGTACACCCGTTTCGAGAACCTTGCCCCCGGCGCCTACCAGGGCTACGGGGAGGAGTAATGATGTTGGCCCCCAGCATGCCAGCGGCACGACCGCTGTTCGATTATCCGAAATACTGGGCTGAATGCTTTGGTCCGGCACCCTTTCTGCCCATGTCGCAGGAAGAGATGGATCTGCTTGGCTGGGATAGCTGTGACATCATCATCGTCACCGGCGATGCCTATGTCGACCACCCATCGTTTGGCATGGCAGTGATTGGGCGGCTGCTTGAAGCCCAGGGCTTCCGGGTCGGGATCATCAGTCAGCCGGACTGGCACAGCAAGACCGATTTTATGAAGCTGGGCAAGCCCAACCTGTTCTACGGGGTGGCCGCCGGCAATATGGATTCGATGATCAACCGCTATACTGCGGACCGAAAGATCCGTTCCGATGATGCCTATACCGCTGGTGGCAAGGGTGGAAGCCGGCCGGATCGGGCCAGCCTGGTTTATAGTCAGCGTTGCCGTGAGGCATATAAGGATGTGCCTATTATCCTCGGTGGGATTGAGGCCTCGCTGCGCCGGATCGCGCACTACGATTACTGGCAGGACAAGGTGCGGCGCTCAATTCTGGTCGATGCCCGGGCCGATCTGCTGCTGTTCGGCAATGCCGAACGGGCGGTGGTCGAAGTGGCCCAGCGGCTCAGTCGCGGCGAGACGGTCGAGCAACTGACTGATATTCGCGGTACTGCTTTCATCCGCAAGGACAGCCCGGAGGGCTGGTTCGAGCTGGATTCGAGCCGGATAGATCGGCCGGGCAAGATCGACAAGATCATCAATCCCTATATCAATACCCAGGACACCAGTGCCTGTGCGGTCGAGCAGGCCAAAGGCCCTGAGCCGGAAGCCGATGACGGTGCGCAGGTGGTGCAGTTGCTGCCGCATCCACGTCTGGAGCGTGACCGCACGGTGATTCGCTTGCCGGCTTATGAAAAGGTCAAGAGCGACCCTGTACTGTATGCCCATGCCAATCGGGTGCTGCACCTGGAAACCAATCCTGGCAATGCCCGGGCGCTGGTACAGCGCCATGGTGATCAGGAGGTCTGGTTCAATCCGCCGCCGATTCCGCTGTCGACCGAGGAAATGGACTACGTGTTCGGGCTGCCCTATGCCCGAGTGCCGCATCCAGCCTATGGTGGTGAGAAAATTCCGGCCTACGAGATGATCCGCTTCTCGGTCAACATCATGCGTGGCTGTTTCGGTGGTTGTACCTTCTGCTCGATCACCGAACACGAAGGACGGATCATCCAGAACCGTTCGCATGAGTCGATCATCCGCGAGATCGAAGAAATCCGCGACAAGGTGCCGGGTTTCACCGGGGTGATTTCCGACCTGGGGGGGCCAACCGCCAACATGTATCGGGTTGCCTGCAAGAGTCCGGAAATTGAAGCAGCCTGCCGTAAGCCCTCGTGCGTGTTCCCTGGTATCTGCGACAACCTCAATACCGACCACTCCTCACTGATCGGTTTGTACCGCAAGGCCCGCGAGTTGCCAGGGGTCAAGAAGATTCTGATCGCCTCGGGGCTGCGCTATGACCTGGCGGTTGAGTCACCGGAGTACGTCAAGGAGCTGGTCACTCACCATGTTGGCGGCTATCTGAAGATCGCCCCTGAGCATACCGAAGAGGGGCCGCTGAATCAGATGATGAAGCCGGGCATCGGTTCCTATGACCGCTTCAAGCAGATGTTCGAGAAGTACAGCAAGGAGGCGGGCAAGGAGCAATACCTGATCCCGTACTTCATTGCAGCGCATCCGGGCACCACCGATGAAGACATGATGAACCTGGCACTGTGGCTCAAGCGCAATGGTTTCCGGGCCGATCAGGTGCAGGCCTTCTATCCTTCGCCGATGGCCACTGCCACCGCGATGTATCACAGTGGCAAGAACCCATTGCGCAAGGTGACCTACAAGAGTGATGGGGTGACCATCGTCAAGGGTGAGCGTCAGCGCCGGTTGCACAAAGCCTTCCTGCGTTATCACGATCCGAACAACTGGCCGCTGCTGCGCGAAGCACTCAAGGCCATGGGCCGGACCGATCTGATCGGCAATGGCAAGCATCAGTTGATCCCGACTTTCCAGCCGGCGGTCGATGGCTACCAGAGTGCCCGACGCAAGAATTCGACCCCGCTTGGCAGCAAGAAGGCCGGACGCATTCTGACCCAGCATACTGGCCTGCCGCCGCGCGAGACTGGCGCCGGTAAGCCGGCCAAGCGTAAGCCGGGGCGTCAGCGACCGGGGCGCTGACGCTTTTCTATGAGGGTAATACAGGCTTTCTAATGGCGCTGTCGACATGGGCCAACTAAGCTGACCAAACAGCTTCAGGAGGAATCTGCCATGTCGATTGTCAAACTGATGAGTAATGTCTTCGCCTGCTATGCCGCCGCCTCAAGTGGAGTGGCGACTGAATCGATCAGCGATTGAACTGATGCCCGAGCCTTCTGGATGATGCCTGAACTGCTCAGGCTTTCAGGCTCCTGCGCTCCATCCAGTAGCTCATCTGTTCCTTGAGCTGCGACAGCTCGACCGGTTTGGCCATGTGGCCGTCCATCCCAGCTTTGCGTGCCCGTTCACGGTGTTCCGGTAAGATGTGTGCGGTCAGGGCAATGATCGGCAACGGCTGACGGCCGTTGTGCTGTTCCCACTGACGAATGCGTTCGGCGGCGGTAAACCCGTCCATTTCAGGCATTTCGCAGTCCATCAGAATTAGATCAAAACGCCCACTCTTGGCCGCTTCCAGGGCTTGTTGGCCATTGCCGACGGCCTCTGCATCAATCTTTAGTTTACTCAGCATGCCGCGTATGACTTTGGTCGAGATGCTGTTGTCTTCGGCGATCAGTACCCGGAACGGAGTGCCGAGGCTGGCGTCGGACTCCTCCGCCAGTGCTTCGGCATGGGGCTGTTCGTGGTACTGGAGCCACTCATCGATCAGGGTGGTACGCAAGGTATAGCCGGCCACCGGTTTGTTCAGCACCCGACGAATACCGGCATTGCGAGCCACTACGCGGCTGGGAAGCTGATTGATGCCGGTAAGCATGATGATCAGCAGGTCGTCGGGGATACTGGGGTCGTCCTTGAGTCGGCTGGCCAGTTCCAGGCCGCTCATGCCGGGCATCGACTGATCGACCAGCAGAATATCGAAAGGCGTGCCCAGGTTGGCCTGGCTACGCAAGAGCGCCAGAGCTTCTTTGCCGCTGGCGGCAACTTGCGGCTGCATGCCCCAGGCGCTGGTCTGCTGCTGGAGAACCTTACGACAGGTTGCGTTGTCGTCGACGATCAGTACGCTGCGTTCCTGCAGGCAGCGGCCCTCGCTGTCGGGTTCAGTCTGGCTGGTGGCTGCTTGAGCGGGGAGGGTGAACCAGACCGTATTGCCCTGTTCGTTGCCCTGCTTGATGCCGAGTTGGCCGTGCATCATATGGATGAGCTGACGACTGATGGCCAGGCCAAGATACCCGCTGCCGTCATATGGCCCGGCCTGACTGCGGCCCGGGTCGGCGCGCAGCAGGCAGTCACGGGCTTCACTGGGCATGCTGGTGCCACTGTCCTGAACCGCGAAGCGCAGTACCTGTTCATCGCGGGATTTCTTTTCAAGGGCTACTGCCAGCATGATCTCGCCCTGGCTGGTGTGGCGCAGGGCGTTGGTAAGCAGGTTGAGCAGAATCTGGCGCAAGCGGGTCGGATCGCCCTGCAGTGTTCTGGGTACCTCTGGATGGACGAAGCTGATCAATTCCAGGCTGCGACCATCGACCCGGCTGCGGAAAATATCCAAACAGTCATTGACCAGCGCATGCAGGTCGAATTGGACGTTTTCCAGAATCAGTTGCCCTGACTCCAGGCGTGACATGTCGAGAATTTCGTTGATCAGGTTGAGCAGGTCATTGCCAGAACTGTGAATGGTCTGCACATAGTCGCGTTGCTTGGCCGATAGCGCGGTATCGAGCAGCAGTTCGCTCATGCCCAGCACCCCGTTCATAGGGGTGCGGATTTCATGACTGATGCGGGCCAGAAACTCGGCTTTGGCCCGGCGCTCGGCTTGGTGGGTGGCCTCGGCGTTGTTGCTGCGCCGCTGACTGGCAAGCTGGCGCTGCAGACGCTTGTGCAGGCTCCAGGCAAAACTGACGAGGGCCAGCCAGAGCAGGAAGTCGGCCAGGTTCTGGTGGTGAACCAGCTGTAATTGTTCTGTCTCCACCAGCCAGCTGGCGGTTATCAGTAGTGCGCCAAACAGGAAAGTTCGGTCGATACCTTGTTGGCGTAGCCACAGATGGCCGATCAGGGCCATGGTGAACAGTGGCACCCCCAAATGCAGCAGGCTGGACAGGTGCGGCATCAGCCCCGGTTGCAGCGCAGCAAGCAAAGCGCAGGCGGCACAAAGCAGCGCCCCGGCCAGTACGGCGCGACGGGCTGGAGTGGGTTCGCGCTCGGGTAGCATGCCCAGAGTCAATAGCAAAATGATCGGCATGGCCAGCAAGTGGAGAAAATCGCTGGCCGGACCGTATAGCAGGGGAATCTGGCGGGCAGCCCAGTCTATCGTACCCAGGCTGGACAGGCTGAGAATCAGCCCGCTCAGGGCTAGCAGCAGGTGTAACAGGTCACGACCAACCAGGCCCTGAAGCAGGCCATGGAGCATGATGGCCAACATCAGGCCGACCAGGATTCCGCTCAGAGCCTGCCCCAAAGTGTGTTCGGCAATGGCTGTTGGAGTGTCATGCAGGCGCAGGCCGGTAGTCATAGCGTAGTCGCTGTGCAGACGCAGGTAGATGACTGCCTGGCTTTCAGCCTGGGGTTCGACCGGAAAGCTGAATGCCGCATGGGGTAGTGGGCGCTGGCTGGGCGGCTGATAGGCGCCGGTGTGGAAGCGGCTGCGTGGAATGCCGTCTTCGAGCAGGTAGAAGTGGATGCTGGGGATAACCCGGTTATCCAGCTCCAACCGCATGGGGTGATTGTCGGCCAGTGGCAGCATCAGCCATAGGGCGGCGCCTTGACCGGGTAGTTGCAGCGGTCCGGGCGGAGCGGGAACGAAACGGTTGATATAGCGGTTGGAAAGCATGTCGGCCAGATCAAGCTCGCCACTGGCGTCGACGAAAGTACGTAAGCCGGTTTGTGGATGGCCGCTGGCCTGGCTCAGAGGGCTGAAGAGCAGAAACAAGCCAACAAGGCTGCAGACTAACAACCGATAGGCGGTCACGTTGACTGGGTCCTGTCCATGGGCATCGGGCAATTTAGGCTCGGTATATTGCCGGGAGTATAGCTGATGGCCATGGCAAGCGGTATGGATTGGCCGGCCGGGAAGCTGTCCCTGCCGGCCAATCCACTGCGAGCTTCAGCTTTCCCGGGCAATCGCACGGTAGCCGATGTCCTTGCGGTAGAAGCAGCCGTCCCAGCTGATGTCGGCGGCCAACTGATAGGCGCGCTGCTGGGCCTCGCGTACGCTGCTTCCAAGAGCAGTAGCGCATAGCACACGGCCACCGCTGGTGACTATCTGGCCGTCCTTCAGGGCGGTTCCGGCATGGAACACCTTGGCTTCGGCACTGCCGGCGCTCAAACCGCTGATAGGAGCGCCCTTGGCATAGTCGCCCGGATAGCCGCCGGCGGCCAGCACCACACCCAGGCTCGGACGCGGGTCCCACTGAGCCTGAATCTGATCCAGGCGTGCGTCGAGGGCGGCTTCGACCAGTTCCACCAAACTTGACTGCAGGCGCAGCATGACCGGCTGGGTCTCAGGGTCGCCAAAACGACAGTTGAACTCGATGACCTTGGGCGCGCCGCTTGCATCAATCATCAGGCCAGCGTAGAGGAAGCCGGTATAGACGTTACCTTCGGCGGCCATGCCACGCACGGTTGGCCAGATCACCTCATCCATCACCCGTTGGTGCACTGCGTCGGTGACCACTGGGGCTGGTGAGTAGGCGCCCATGCCGCCGGTATTCGGGCCGCTGTCGCCATCGCCGACACGCTTGTGGTCCTGGCTGGTGGCCATGGCCAACACATGCTCGCCATCGACCATGACGATGAAGCTGGCTTCTTCGCCATCGAGGAACTCCTCGATCACGACACGCGAACCGGCCTCGCCAAAGGCATTGCCTGCCAGCATATCGCGCACGGCGGCTTCGGCTTCGTCCAGAGTCATGGCGACGATCACGCCCTTGCCGGCAGCCAGGCCGTCAGCCTTGATCACGATCGGCGCGCCTTTCTCGCGCAGATAGGCCAGCGCAGGCTCGATCTCGGTGAAGTTGCGGTACTCGGCGGTGGGAATCTGGTGGCGAGCCAGGAAGTCTTTGGTGAAGGCCTTGGAGCCCTCCAGCTGGGCGGCGGCAGCGGTTGGACCAAAGCATTTCAGTCCGGCGCTGCGGAAGCGGTCGACCACACCGGCGACCAGTGGTGCCTCGGGGCCAACGATGGTCAGGGCCACGTTGTCACGGGCGAAGGCCACCAGCGCTTCAAGGTCCAGCACGTCGATGGCGACGTTCTCGCATTTGGCCTCGGTTGCAGTGCCTGCATTGCCAGGGGCGACGAAAACCTTCTCGACCCGCGCATCCTGCGCCACTTTCCACGCCAGTGCGTGTTCACGCCCGCCACTGCCGATAATCAATACGTTCATTCTGTTACCTCAAAATTCATTTGGGGTTTCCGCTAGCACCGCGACCGTAACCCTTACTCAGTGGCGGAAATGCCGCATCCCGGTAAACACCATGGCCATGCCGGCTTCGTTGGCGGCGTCGATCACTTCCTGATCACGCATTGAACCGCCTGGCTGGATCACCGCGCTGATGCCGTTAGCGGCGGCGTTGTCGATGCCGTCACGGAACGGGAAGAAGGCGTCCGAAGCCATGACCGCGCCGGCGACTTGCAGGCCAGCGTGCTCGGCCTTGATTGCAGCGATGCGCGCCGAGTTGACCCGGCTCATCTGGCCGGCGCCAACGCCGATGGTCTGGCGGTTCTTGGCGTAGACGATGGCGTTGGACTTGACGAATTTGGCCACTTTCCAGGCGAAGATCAGGTCGTGCATTTCCTGTTCGGTCGGGGCGCGCTGAGTCACCACCTTGAGGTCGGCCTCGGTGATCATGCCAATATCGCGACTCTGGATCAGCAGGCCGCCATTAACCCGTTTGAAGTCCCAGCCAGCGGCCCGTGCAGGACCCCATTCGCCGCATTCAAGCAGGCGCACATTGGCTTTTGCGGCTACTACTTCGCGGGCAGCAGCGGAGACTTTAGGGGCGATTATGACTTCGACGAACTGGCGCTCGACGATGGCCTGGGCGGTCTCGCCGTCCAGCTCGCGGTTGAAGGCGATGATGCCGCCGAAGGCTGATTCGTTGTCGGTGTCCCAGGCCAGGTCATAGGCTTTGCGGATGCCGCCATCGGCCTCCGGCACCACAGCTACGCCGCAGGGGTTGGCATGCTTGACGATAACGCAGGCCGGTTTGCTGAAGCTCTTCACGCACTCCAGTGCAGCATCGGTATCAGCAACGTTGTTGAACGATAGTTCTTTGCCCTGTAGCTGCACGGCTGTGGCCACGCAGGCTTCGGCGGCATGCTCGACATAGAAGGCTGCACTCTGGTGCGGGTTCTCGCCGTAGCGCATGTCCTGGGCCTTGATGAACTGGCTGTTGAAAGTGCGCGGGAAGGCGATGCGCCCTTCGGTGCTCAGGGTTTCGGTGCTCTGATCGATGCTGCCCAGATAGTTGGCGATCATGCCGTCGTAGGCGGCGGTGTGTTCAAAGGCTTTGAGCGCCAGATCGAAACGCTGGGCATAGGTCAAGCCGCCGGTCTTGAGGTTGTCTAGGATGCCGGCGTAGTCGCTGGCGTTCACTACAATGGCGACATCCTTGTGGTTTTTGGCGGCGCTGCGGACCATGGTCGGGCCGCCGATGTCGATATTCTCAATCGCATCGGCCAGGCTACAACCGGGCTTGGCCACGGTGGCAGCAAATGGGTACAGGTTGACTACCACCATGTCGATCGGCTGAATGCCGTGCTGTTGCATGACCTCGCCGTCAATATCACGGCGACCAAGGATGCCACCGTGAATTTTTGGGTGCAGGGTTTTTACCCGGCCGTCCATCATTTCCGGGAAGCCGGTGTAGTCGGCAACTTCAACGGCGTCGATAGCCTGTTCGCGCAGCAGCTTGAAAGTGCCGCCGGTGGACAGGATCTCCACGCCCAAGGCAGCCAGTTCACGGGCGAATTCAACGATCCCGGTCTTGTCAGACACGCTGATCAGCGCGCGACGTACCGGCAGGCGGGTGGTTTGGTCGGTCATCTTGGGTCCTGGGTTGCTTTCGGGTATCAGGTAGGGCACCGGTGTTTACAGCAGTCCGTATTGCTTGAGTTTCTTGCGCAGGGTGCCACGGTTCAGGCCCAGCACTTCTGAGGCGCGGGTCTGGTTGCCGTTGACATAATCCATAACGCACTCAAGCAGCGGCGCTTCGACCTCGGACAGGACCATGTCGTAAACGTCGGTTACGTCTTGGCCGTCAAGGTGGTCGAAGTAATTGCGCAGGGCTTGTTCAACATTGTCGCGCAGGGTGCGGCTGCGTTCGTTGCTGTCGGGCCTGGTGTCAGTCAGGCCGGGTTCGCTGGTGTCGCTCACGGGGTGGGTTCCGTTGATCGTTGTAGTGTTGAGTAGAGTCATGCCGCCAGGTCTCCTTCCAACAAGCGGGTGAAAAACTGCTCGATCGCCTGGCGCTGCTCTGCTGGGTCGTCGATGCGGTTGAATGCCCGGCGAAACTCCCCTGCGCCGGGTAACGTCTGCAAATACCAACCCACGTGCTTGCGGGCGATCCGTACGCCCTGCTCGAAACCATAAAAGCCATGCAATGCATCGAGATGCTCAAGCAGGATGGCATGTTGGTCAGGCAGTGGCAGGGGCGGGCGGTGACATCCATGACGCAGATAGTGATCGATTTCGGCAAAAATCCACGGGCGTCCCTGAGCTGCGCGGCCAATCATGACTGCGTCGGCTCCGGTGTGCTGCAGCACCCGTTGGGCTTTCTCTGGAGAATCGATATCGCCATTGGCGAAAACCGGGATGCTAATGGCTTGTTTGATGGCGGCGATGGTGTCGTACTCAGCCTCGCCGGTATACAGGTCAGCACGCGTGCGACCATGCACGGCCAGAGCCTGGATGCCGCTTTGTTCGGCGACCCGGGCGATCCGCAGGCCGTTGCGGTTGTCCCGGTCCCAGCCGGTGCGGATTTTCAGGGTGACTGGAATCTGCACGGCACCGACGACGGCTTCGAGAATTTCGGCAACCAGGCTTTCATCGCGCAGTAGTGCCGAACCGGCGGCCTTGTTGCAGACCTTCTTGGCAGGGCAGCCCATGTTGATATCGATGATCTGGGCGCCGAAGTCCTGATTCATGCGCGCGGCTTCGGCCATCATGCCGGGGTCGCCGCCGGCGATCTGAACTGAACGGGGCTCAGCTTCGCCACTATGGTCCAGGCGCTGGCGCGATTTTCGGCTATGCCACAGTCGGGTATCGCTGGTGACCATTTCCGATACTACCAACCCCGCACCCAGGCGCCGGCACAGTTGCCGGAACGGGCGGTCGGTGACCCCGGCCATGGGGGCCAGGATAACGCGATTGGCTAGTTGGTAAGGTCCGATACTGATCACTGCATGGTCCATCCCTGTACTGTCCAGTCGGCGGTGGCACGTCTCCGAGGACGCCGGCCAGAAAGATTTCAGGGCGCTCAGAGGTTGATTGGTGTGTGAAAAGGCCGTCAATCATACCTGTAAAGAGTGACCATATAAAGACTGGGCTGGTCGATATTTGAACAGATTGACCGGCGGCTTTGGGCGGCCTGTCCGGTTGCGGGCTACCGAGTCTTGGGGGCTGAGGCAAATGCCTGGTGCTGTATCAAGGGCTGTGAAAGTCGAGCTGGTAGTTGACCGCTTGCGGACCTGGGTCAAGCATGTCGAGGGCAACATGAATCGGGGTCTGCGAGGGCATCAGGGTAACGCCGGCCAGCTCACCAGCCAGATACTCCTCCGGACGGAACCGGCGGTTGGCCAGCTCCCGGCCCTGGCTGTCACTGAAGCTCATGCTCAGTACCGGGAAAGGCTGGGCGAAGCTGGCGCGGTTATACAGGATAACGTCGATGGCGACTGCACGGGGAAACTCCGGGTGCGGGCGTACCAACAGGTTGCTACTGCGGATCAGGCTGATATCGACCCGAGCAGGCAACTCGCAGCCGGCCAACAGGCAAGCCTGCTCGATCCAGGGACGGCTGCGGTCGTTATGAGCCAGAGCCTCGAAGTTGTAGGTGACGTACTGTCCGAGCAGGCCGAGCAAAGCAAGGACGCAGAGAGCGGTCCACAAGCCATTGTGCCGGCGACGCCGCCGCGGGCGTGGCAGGTCGTCCAGCAGTAGCGGCTCGTCATCCAGATCGTCGAGTCCCAGGTGCTCACCAAACCGAGGTTCATTGCGCTGCTCGTCATCCTCATCGGTTAAGGCAGATGGCTTATCAGCAGCGGTTGTGCGGGCGTGCTCGGGGCGGAATACGCCGTGGTCATCGCGTTCAGCCACCAGTGGCTGGAAACGTTGGCTTGCAGTCGGGGGCGAGCTGCGCTCAGAACCTGGTGCTGTGTATTCCGGCTCGGGCGTTGGAGGTGTCAGTGACTGAGTTGGGGGCTCGGGTGCCAGTTCCGGTGGTGCCGAATGCGATGGGTTGATTTCTTCGATGATGGACTCGTCGAGCCCCAGGGCTTCCAGATCCAGTTCGTCGAGCTCAAGATCATCATGGATCAGCAGGCTGCTTTGTTGTGGCTCCCTGGTTGGTTGGGTCGGAGCGGCTGCGGGTTGTTCGGGCGTGGTTGCTGGTTGAGCCGGCTCAGCCAGTACCTTGCGGGCATCGAACACCTTGAGGCAGGCGCCGCAGCGAACGTGTCCGGCGGCGGCATTGAGTTGCTCCTGAGACAGCCGGAAGCGGGTCTGACAATAGGGGCATTGTGTGACCAGCAACTCACTCATGGGGAACGGTGCGCCTCATAGGACAGGATTGGTGACTATTGTGCCCGTTAGTGCCTCAAGCCGCCAAGTGGCGTACACCGCTGACCCGTATCCAGCCGTCACGTTCCGTGACCGGATCGAGGTTGAACCAGGGGCGATAGGCCTCAAGTATCTCATCGGTCTGCTCGGCCAGGATGCCGGACAGGGCAATGCGCCCGCCGGGTAGAACCAGGCTGGCGAGTTGCGGGGCCAGGCTGACCAGCGGCCCAGCCAGAATGTTGGCGACCAGCACTTCGGCCGGTTGGGGCGGCATGGCTTCGGGCAGGTAGAGGCTGAAGCGCGGGTCGGCAATGCCATTGCGCTGGGCGTTGTCGCGCGAGGCTTCCAGCGCCTGGGGGTCAATGTCGGTACCGATGGCTTGGTCAGCGCCCAGCAGCAGGGCGGCGATGGCCAGAATGCCGGAGCCGCAACCGAAGTCGATCAGGGTTTTGCCGGTCAGCGGTTCGCTGTCGAGCCATTCCAGACACAGAGCTGTGGTCGGATGGGTACCGGTACCGAAAGCCAGGCCAGGATCCAGTAGCAGGTTGACAGCCTCAGGTTCAGGCGCCTGGTGCCAGCTCGGGACGATCCACAGCCGCTGGCCGAAGCGCATGGGCTGGAAATTGTCCATCCAGCTGCGTTCCCAGTCCTGGTCTTCAAGCTGCTCCAGGCTGTAATCGGGCAGTTGGCCGCCACACAGCAGGGTTAGATGGCTGATCAGCGTGTCAGGGTCGGTATCGGCTTCGAACAGGGCCAGCAGATGGGTGTTGGACCACAGCGGTGTGGTGCCCAGATCCGGCTCGAAAATCGGTTGATCCTCGGCATCCATGAAGGTCACGGATACTGCGCCGAGTTCAAGCAGGCGATCTTCCAGGTCGGAGGCCTGATCGGGAGAGATAGCAAGACGTAGTTGCAGCCAGGACATGGGCATTCCAAATAAAAGAAGCCCGGGCAGGCCCGGGCTTTGAGGCTTGTGGCCGAAGACTGGAGCTGTTTGAGGCTCCCGTCTTCAGCGTTGGTCGGATTTTATTTCAAACCCAGTTTGTGTTCCAGATAGTGAATGTTCACGCCGCCCTTGCAGAACCCTGGGTCGCGGACCAGTTCACGGTGCAGCTCGGTGTTGGTCTTGATGCCGTCCACCACCAACTCGTCGATGGCGTTGCGCATCCGGGCCAGAGCCTCGTCGCGGGTTGCGCCATAAGTGATCAGCTTGCCGACCAGCGAGTCGTAGTTCGGCGGTACCTTGTAGCCGCTGTACAGGTGCGAGTCGACCCGCACGCCGTTGCCGCCGGGGGCATGGAAGAATGTCACTGTACCAGGGCTGGGCATGAAGGTTTTCGGATCTTCGGCGTTGATCCGGCACTCGATGGCATGTCCAAAGACCTTTACCTGGTCCTGAGTGATGCTCAGCTTGTTGCCGGCGGCGACCAGAATCTGCTCCTTGACGATATCGATCCCAGTAACCATTTCCGAAACCGGGTGTTCTACCTGGACGCGGGTGTTCATCTCGATGAAGTAGAAACGACCGTCTTCATAGAGGAACTCGAAGGTGCCGGCGCCACGGTAGCCAAGATCGATACAGGCCTTGACGCAGCGGGCCTGGACTTCGGTCCGGGCCTTCTCGTCGATGCCTGGAGCAGGGGCTTCTTCGATGATTTTCTGGTGTCGACGTTGCAGCGAGCAGTCACGATCTCCCAGGTGAACGGCGTTGCCCTGGCCATCGGAAAGCACCTGGACTTCAACGTGGCGCGGGTTGGTCAGGAATTTTTCCAGATACACCATCGGGTTGCCGAAAGCGGCACCGGCTTCGGTACGGGTCAGGCGGATCGACTTGAGCAAATCCTCTTCCTGGTGCACCACGCGCATGCCGCGCCCGCCACCACCACCGGCGGCCTTGATGATCACCGGATAGCCGACCTGGCGGCCGATTTCCAGACAGCGCTGGTCATCGTCTTCCGGCAGAGGACCGTCAGAGCCCGGCACCGTTGGAACACCGGCCTTCTTCATGGCTTCGATCGCCGAGACCTTGTCGCCCATCAAGCGAATCACTTCGGCGCTGGGGCCAATGAAGGTGAAGCCGGAGCGCTCGACCTGCTCGGCGAAGTCGGCACGTTCGGCCAGGAAACCATAGCCGGGGTGAATGCCGTCGGCACCGGTGACTTCGGCGGCGCTGATGATCGCAGGGATGTTCAGGTAGGACTCAGTGGCATTGGCTGGGCCGATACAGACGGTTTCGTCGGCCAGTGCCAGGTGCATGAGTTCACGGTCAGCCGTGGAGTGCACGGCTACAGTTTTCAACCCCAGTTCCTTGCAGGCACGAATCACGCGCAGGGCAATTTCACCGCGGTTGGCAATCAGGACTTTTTGCATCGCAGCCTCCGGTTTGGGCTCAGGCGATGCTGAACAGGGGTTGATCGAATTCCACCGGCTGACCGTTATCGACCAGGATGGCCTGGATCACGCCGCTCTTGTCGGCTTCGATGTGGTTCATCATCTTCATGGCTTCAACGATGCAGAGGACATCGCCTGCCTTGACGGTCTGGCCAACTTCGGCGAAGGACGGTGCCGACGGCGAGGGCGAGCGGTAGAAGGTGCCGACCATCGGCGAGCGAACCAGGTGGCCACTGGGCTCGGCGGCTGCGGCTTCGGCAGCAGGGGCTGCAACGGGAGCAGCCGGGGCGGCGGCTACCGGCGCCGGAGCCGGCGGAGCGTAGAACTGCTGGGGGGCGGCAAGCTGTTTGCTGTGGCGGCTGATACGGACCGATTCCTCACCCTCGTGAATTTCCAGTTCGTCGATGCCGGACTCTTCCAGAAGTTCGATCAGTTTCTTGACTTTGCGGATATCCATTGGTGCTTGCACTCCAGAGCTGTAGGGTGGCGTAGATTGTTCAGTTACGTTGTTCAATGTTGTGTATTGCCGCTTCCAGGGCCAGTTCGTACCCTTGGGCGCCGAGCCCGCAAATCACGCCCTCGGCAACATCCGAGAAGTACGAGTGATGGCGGAACGCTTCGCGTTTATACACGTTGGATAAATGCACTTCGATGAATGGGATGCTCACAGCCAGCAATGCGTCACGTATTGCCACGCTGGTATGTGTAAAAGCAGCCGGATTGATGATGATGAAGTCGATGGCTTCATCGCGTGCGGCATGAATGCGCTCGATCAGTTCGTGTTCGGCGTTGCTTTGCAGGCTCAGCAGGTGGTGGCCAAGCGTGGTGGCGCGTTCGCGCAGGCGCTGGTTGATCTGCTCCAGTGTGGTTGCGCCGTAGACGCCCGGTTCACGGGTGCCGAGCAAATTCAGGTTGGGGCCGTGCAGGACCAAAATGCTAGCCATTGTTGTTGTTCCATGAATGGCGACAGAGATGACCCGTGGGTCAGTTATGGGCTGGAGTTTGCCGGAATCCTGGCGCGCTGTCCAGAATCAGTCGATTGCCATCAGATGCCCGCATGATGCCCGCATGTACGCCGAAAATTATCCTTGCGGGATGGCGCTCAGGCGGCTGGTGAAGGTCTCGAGATCGACCTCGCCCTGCAGGCGCAGGGCACGCAGTTCCTGTCCTGCGGGGTCATAGAACAGAAACGCCGGCGGGCCGAACAGTTGCTGCTGGCTGAGCCATTGGCGCTGGTCGGCGCTGTTGCTGGTCAGGTCGAGCTTGATGCGGGCAAAGCCCTCCAGTTGCTGGCGCACCTGGGGTTGATTGAGGACCTGGCGTTCGATGATCTTGCAACTGATGCACCAGTCGGCGTACAGCTCGATGACGGCTGGGCGGTTCAGGGCTTTGGCCTGGGCCAGTTCGCGAGTGATACCGGCCTGGTCATCGACCAGGGTAAAAAAGCCGCTGTTATTGCTGCCGGCGGGGGCAGCGCTGCCAGTCAGTGGTGCCAGTGGACGTAGCGGGTCGTTGCCGCCGGCCAGTGCGCCGAATAGCGCAGCCGCAGCGTATACCGCCGCCAGCAGTGACAGGGTCTGGGCGATGCGTCCACCAGCGCCATGCGGCATGCGATCGAACAGGCCCAGACGCACCGCCAAGCCAGCGGCCAGAGCAGCCCACAACGCCAGGCTCAGGGGGCCGGGTATGACTCGCTCCAGTAGCCAGATGGCGACACCGAGCAAGCCGAAGCCAAAGATATGTTTGACCGTGACCAGCCAGGGGCCGGAGCGGGGTAGCAGGGCGCTGCCGAAAATCGCCACCAGCAGCAGCGGCAGGCCCATGCCCAGAGCCAAAGCGAACAAGCTGGCGGCGCCGCCCACGGCATCGCCGGTCGCGCTGATGTAGACCAGGGCGCCGGCCAGGGGCGCGGAGATGCATGGTGACACTACCAGGGTCGACAGCACGCCCAGCAGGGCTGCGCCAGTTAGCGAGCCACCGCGGGTGCGGCTGCCCAGGCGTTCCAGTGGTTCACGCACCATGGCTGGCAGGCGCAGCTCGAATACCCCGAACATGGCCAGCGCGAACAGGCTGAAGAACGCGGCGAAAGTGCCCAGAACCCAGGCCGACTGCAATCGCGCCTGAATGTTCAGCGCCGCGCCGAACAGCCCGATCAGGGCGCCGATCAGGGCAAAGCTGATGGCCATGGCCAGTACATAACTGAGCGCCAGGGCGCAGGCGCGAAACCGATCGATATCCTGGCGGCCGAGCACCAGGCTGGACAGAATCGGCAGCATGGGTAGGACACAGGGGGTGAAGGTCAGCCCCAGTCCGGCGAGGAAGAACAGCAGCAGTGCCCAACCCAGTTGCTGGTTGTCGAGCAGGCCCTGAAAGACGCCGGAACCGGCGGCTGGCAGAGTAGGTTCTGCTCCTGCTCCAGGCAGATCCAGCAGTACGGTTTCCGGTGGGTAGCACAGGCCGGCGTCGGCGCAGCCCTGGAAGTCAACCCGCAGTTGCCGGCCCGGTTGGGTGCCGGCGCTCAGCCGCAGTTCGACCTGCAACTGGTTGTAGTAGACCTCGACATCACCAAAGAACTCGTCGGTCTTGTGCATGCCGTCGGGCAGCAGGACCTGCTGGATCGACTGGCTGCCGCCCTGGAGCTGGAAATCCAGCCGGTGACGGTAGAGATAGTATTCGGGCGCGATTTCAAAGATGAGTACTATGTGCTCGGCGTCGGCTTCGACAATACCCGGGCGGAAAGCTTCATGGACTGGCAGGAAGTTGGCCTGACCGCCGCTGCCATCAAGCAGCCCGAGCGCGCCTGTACTGCTCTGGCTGAAGGGGTTGGCTTGGGCCAGACCGGCGAAGGTCAGCCAGCAAATCAGTAGAAGGCGTAACAACTGCATGGGGTATCCGAGTTTTGAGTTGTTGCCATCATATCGAGTTGCGCAGGCTGTGCCGAGAGGCAATCTGTCCCAGGCTGTTTCCTGACCCCACGCAGTGGATGAGAAGTGTGGAGAACGGCAGCAGGTTCTGGGAGGTGATATCCTGTTGCCTGACAACAAGGGAGAGTGGTGATGAAATTTGCCAAGCGTTCCATGCAGGACGCCAATGAGCGTCTTGGAGACAGTCTGGAGTCTGCGCGGGTCTGGCTGGGCGGGCCGATGATCAGCAAGCTGCTGGGACTCACGGTATTGGCCTATGTGCTGCTGTGCTTGCTGCTGGGCTGGTATTGGAGTCGTGAGCCGGATCTGGAGCCGTTGGTCACTGCGCGAGAGCAGCGGGTGGACGGTGAGTTGACCGTGCAGACCTTGCAGGCGGTGATGACAACGCTGCTGGACAAACCTGGCGGCTTCATCAGCAACGACATCATGCCGCCCGGATTGATGATGGACAATATGCCGAACTGGGAGTTTGGCGTGCTGGTGCAGGTGCGCGACATGACCCGGGCACTGCGCCGTGATATGGCCCGCTCTCAGTCACAATCGGCTGAAGACCGTGATTTGGCACGGGCCGAGCCGCGCTTTCATTTTGACAACAAGAGCTGGGCCATGCCCGCCAGTGAAAGTGAGTACCGTGACGGGCTGCGCGCACTGGCCAGCTATCAGCAACGTCTGCAACAGGGCGATGCGGCCTTTTATCCCCGAGCCGACAGTCTGGCCAGTTGGCTAGGTGATGTCAGCACCCGGCTCGGTTCGCTGTCGCAGCGACTGTCGGCCAGTGTCGGTCGCGAACCTTTGAGCGATAGTGGGCGCGCGCGTGAGCGTACACCCTGGACCCAGATCGACGATGTGTTCTATGAGGCGCGGGGCACCGCCTGGGCATTGGTTCACCTGTTGCGGGCGGTGGAACAGGACTATGCCGAGGTGCTCGGCAAAAAGAATGCCCAGGTCAGCCTGCAGCAGATCATTCGCGATTTGGAGGCGACCCAGGCGCCGCTATGGAGCCCTATGGTGCTCAACGGTAGCGGCTTCGGGGTGCTGGCCAACCATTCGCTGGTCATGGCCAATTACCTGTCGCGGGCCAATGCTGCGCTTATCGATCTGCGTCGTCTGTTGGAGCAGGGCTGAGCGTGGATAGTCGGAAAATCGATGCCTATCTGGCCCGCTCGGCGGCTGAGCAGGTACTCAGTGTCGATGAGCAGGATCAGTCGCTGGCGCAGGTCAGTCGGGCTCAGGTTCAGGCAGAACGACTGATTACCCGCTGTACCTATATCTTCGTGTTCAATGTGGCCGGGCAGTTGTGTTTGCATCAGCGCACCCTGCACAAGCGGCTCTATCCGGGGTACTGGGATGTCGCCGCTGGTGGTCTGGTGGCTGCCGGGGAAAGTTATCTTGAAGGTGCCCGGCGTGAACTGGCTGAGGAGCTGGGGGTGGCCGGGGTCGATTTGCACAGCCATGGGCGGTTTTTCTACGATGCCCCGGAAAGCCGGTTGTGGGGTGCGGTGTTCAGTTGTCGCTGGGATGGCCCGATTGAAATGCAGCCGGAAGAGGTGCTGGCGGTGCGCTGGATTGATCTGGACACCGACTGGCGCCAGGCTGATGAACGTTATACCCCGGACTCGTTGCTGGCCCTGGAGCGCTGGCGGGCCGGGCAGTTGCTGGAATGAATAGATGAAAAAAGCCAAAGGACTCGAGGCCCTCGGTGGCCTGGTGTACTCAACCGATGCTGGGCGCATGTGTCCTGACTGTCGCCAGCCGGCCGAACAGTGCTGCTGCGGCCAGGCCGAGATGCCTACGGGAGATGGGGTGGTGCGGGTGCGGCGCGAAACCAAGGGCCGTGGTGGCAAGACCGTGACCACGGTCAGTGGTGTCTTGTTGGCTGGCGATGAGCTGAAGACGTTGGCCAAGCGTCTGAAAAACCGCTGTGGCTGTGGTGGCGCGCTCAAGGATGGCGTGATCGAGATTCAGGGCGACAAGGCCGAGCTGGTCTGCGAACTGCTGACAGCCGAAGGCTTCAAGGTCAAGCGCGCCGGCGGCTGATGAACTTGTCCTCAAGCCCGACATCTGGCCTGGGTAGCTGGCGCCAGGCCTGGCGTGACCGTGAAACCCAGCGCCGGGTCTGGGGGCTGGCCACGCCGATGATCCTGTCCAATATCAGCGTGCCGCTGGTGGGGCTGGTCGATACGGCGGTCATCGGTCACCTGGATGGCGCCCATTACCTGGGTGGGGTGGCGGTAGGCACTGCCTTGATCACCTTTGTGCTGTGGGCAGCCGGTTTCCTGCGCATGGGCACCACCGGTTTCGCCGCCCAGGCCTGCGGCAGCGGCGATGGTGACGGTATTCGCCGGGTCTTGTTACAGCCGCTGTGGATGGCCGTACTGATCGCGCTGGCGGTACTGGTCTTGCAGGCGCCGTTGATTGCCGCAGGCCTGTACTTTATCGACAGCTCGCCTGAGTTGCTGGAGCAGGCCCGCCTGTATGTGGAAATCCGCCTGTGGAGTCTGCCGGCGGCGCTGGCCAACTTCGTCCTGGTGGGCTGGTTTATTGGTATGCAGCGCGGACGGGCACCGCTGTATCTGCTGCTGACCGTCAATCTGAGTAACGTATTGCTGGATCTGCTGCTGGTAGTTGGCCTGGGTTGGGGCGTGGCTGGTGCGGCTCTGGCCACGGTGATCAGCGATTATCTGGGGTTGCTGCTGGGTTTGCTGCTGGTGCGCCAGTTGCTGGCCGAGCATCCGGGGCGGCTGGACTGGCTGGCGGCGATCCGGCTACGCGGCGCGGCACCGTTGTTGCGGGTCAATCGCGACATTCTGATCCGTACCCTGGCACTGGAGCTGGTGTTCTACCTGCTGGTGTTGCAGGGGGCGCGCCAGGGCGATGCAGTGGTGGCGGCCAATGCGGTGCTACTGAACTTTCTGTTGCTGACCTCCCATGGTCTGGATGGCCTGGCCCATGCGGTCGAGGCGCTGGGAGGGCATGCTCTGGGGCAGCGCAATCGCACGGCGTTCAAGCGGGTGCTGGTGGTGACTCTGGGCTGGTCGCTACTGGTGGGCGTGGGTTTTGTGTTGGCTTTCAGCCTGTTTGGTCCATGGATCATCAATCGCCTGACCAATCTCGACGAAGTGCGTGCGGTGGCCCAGGCCTATTTACCCTGGATGGCACTGATGCCGCTGGTCGCGGTCTGGAGCTATCTGCTCGATGGGTTGTTTATCGGCGCGACTCGGGCTCGGGCGATGCGCAACAGCATGCTGCTGGCGGTATTCGGTCTGTATGTGCCGATGGCCTGGCTGCTACGTGATAGCGGTAACCATGGCCTGTGGCTGGGCTTTCATCTGTTCATGCTGACGCGTGGGGTCTTGCTCGGTGGCTGGTTTGTCTATCTGTGGCGCCAGGATCGCTGGTTCCCCAAGCCGTAGGGGCTTGTGGCCGGCGCTTATGCTGGCGGCGGTCACTCTGCCCGTAACCACCAATGCAGGTAGCGGCCCAGGTGCTGGTAAGCCGGGTGGCGACTGTAGGCCAGTTCCTCGCGTATCAGGTCTTCGCTGCTGGCCTGCTGCTGCCAGTGTGGCGGCATGTAGTCATAAAACACCCGAATACCACTAGCTTGCTGTTTTTGCAGGCCCGCCTGGCTGGCCCACTGCTGGACCTCGCGTGGGTCCAGTGGGTGTTGTGGGGTCAGGCCGCGCTGGCCGACGCCCGCCAGTTGCTGGCGTTCAAGTTTGCGAAACTGGCCCTTGATCAGGTTGCGGTAGATCAGTGCGTCACGGTTGTAGAACGCCAGTGACAGGGCGCCTTGCGGGTTGAGCAGGGCGCGCAGGTGGTGCAGGGCCTGGTGCGGGGCGGCCAACCATTCCAGTACGGCGTGGCAGATGACCAGGTCGAAGGTTTGCCCCTGAGCCGGCAGGTCCTGCAACGGCAATGGCCAGTAAGCCGTTGCGGGGGTGCCGGCCGCCTCTAGGCGTTGCTCGGCAGCTGCCAGCATTGCACTGGCAGGCTCGCTGACGGTGACCTGATGTCCCTGTGCGGCCAGCCAGGCACTGATATGACCAAGCCCGGCCCCTACGTCCAGAACCCGCAGGGGCCGAGCCGGCAGCTCTGCCAGCCACTCCTGCAGGTCGCGGGTCAGTACGGCCAGACGAATGGCACCCTTGGGGCCAGCATAGATTTTTTGCGCCAGATGACTGCTTAGCTGGTCAAAATAGCGGTCGTCCATGCTTGGCTCCTAAGAAAACACTGATTAATTACACGCAAGCTTAGTAGCCCGGTTGTCGCTGACCTGTTCTGGACTGTCGATGCCCTGGACGGGCATCGCCAAGCCCCCATGGATGGGTTTACGGCGTGTCCAGAACAGGTCAGCGACAATTGGGCTAACACCGAAACGATTTAATCAGTGTTCCTCTAGCAGGTCTGTTTTTCAGGCATAAAAAAAGCCAGCTTGTGGCCGGCTTTTGGAGTGCCCTGTCCGCTAGGTTCGTTATCGCTTCAGAGCGGAGCTGAATGCAGCGGACAGGGCACTGGGGCCGAACGCTTATTTTTGATAAGCGTTCACAGCCTTAACGATTTCCGCACGGGCTTCATCAGCGTTGCCCCAACGGTCGATCTTGACCCATTTGCCGGCTTCCAGATCCTTGTAGTTCTCGAAGAAGTGCTGGATCTGCTGGATCAGCAATTCAGGCAGGTCGGTGTATTCCTTGACGTCACGGTACAGCACGCTCAGCTTGTCGTGCGGTACGGCGATCAGCTTGGCATCACCGCCGCCATCGTCGGTCATGTGCAGGACGCCTACCGGGCGTGACCGGATGACTGAACCCGGTGCGACCGGGTAGGGCGTTACCACCAGCACGTCCAGCGGGTCGCCGTCATCGGCCAGGGTGTTGGGGATATAACCGTAGTTGGCCGGATAGAACATCGGGGTGGCCATGAAACGATCGACGAACAGGGCGCTGCTGTCCTTGTCGATTTCATATTTGATCGGCGCGTGCTGAGCCGGGATTTCAATGGCGACGTAAATGTCGTTGGGGATGTCCTTGCCTGCGGGGATCTGGTCGTAGCTCATGGGATACCTGACTCGGGCATGTGAAATATTGGGGCGGGATTATAGGCGTTCAGGGCGGCGATACCAAGCAAAACCGGTAAAACTATGGTCGTATGGGCAAAAGTACTGGTTTGCCGGTGTGTGGGCGTGGTTTGGGTAGCCGTTAACGCACCTGGCGGTGTTTCGGCAGGTGCGCTAACGGCGTGTGGCGTCAGAGTTTGACGGCGAAGTAGTGGGAGTCGGCGTCGTCGGAAAAGCCCAGGGAGCGGTACAGGCTTTGAGCTGCACTGTTGTCTTCGCCAGTCATGACGGTCATACGCTGGATGCCGGCAGCCCGGGCCATCTCCTTGGCGCGGTTAATCATGCGATCGGCAACCAGCTGGCGGCGGGCCTCTTCAATCACATAAATACCCTTGAGAACCCAGCTGGGATGCAAGGTCAGGGCTGAGAAGCTGGGGATGAACTGGGCAAAGCCCAATACCTTGCCGCTGGTTTCATCTTCTGCCAGTAGGATGATGGCCTGTTCGTTGACCAGTCGATCATGGAGAAAGCGGCGTGATGCTTCGGGCTTGGGCAACTGGCCGTAGAACTCCCGATACTTGATGAACAACGGGGTGATATCGTCGAGGCGATCCACGCCGGCCTGCACAATTCGCATACTCAATCCTCGATGCTGGTCAGATAGTGCCCGGTACGGGTTGTGCCGGTCAGTACATCCTGCCCCAGACGCTGGAAATCTTCAATCGTCAACACTGACCGGGCAGTCGCGCTTGGCAACTGGTTCCATGGCGCTGGGAGTTGGTTGGCTAATCTAGCTATAATGCACGGTTTATGACGATTTCGCGGTCCGGGCTGCGGCAGGCCAAACATGCCGGCCGACAGCTTCTTATATCTGCATTCTGTTAAAAGGTTAATGCGTGATTGATTTTCACCAGGTCCACAAGGCCTATCGTGTCGCTGGACGGTCGATTCCGGCGCTACAGTCGACCGATCTGCATATAGCTCGCGGCGAGGTGTTCGGTATTATCGGACATTCCGGGGCCGGCAAGAGTACCTTGCTGCGCCTGATCAACCGGCTGGAAGAACCCTCCGGCGGGCGGATTGTGATCGATGGCGAAGACGTCACCGGGTTACAGGCTGCCGGGTTGCGGCGGTTTCGCCAGCAGGTCGGGATGATTTTTCAGCATTTCAATTTGCTGTCGTCCAAGACTGTGGCCGATAACGTGGCGTTGCCGCTCAGGCTGGCGGGTGAATTGTCGCGCGCCGAGATCACTCAGCGGGTCGGCGAGCTGCTGGCGCGGGTCGGACTCAGCGAGCATGCCAGCAAGTATCCTGCGCAGTTGTCCGGAGGCCAGAAACAGCGGGTCGGGATTGCCCGGGCACTGGCTACCCGGCCGAAGATTCTGCTTTGCGACGAGGCCACCAGTGCCCTGGATCCGCAGACCACTGCCTCGGTCCTGCAACTGCTGGCACAGATCAACCGTGAACTGAATTTGACCATTGTGCTGATTACCCATGAAATGGATGTGATCCGCCGGGTGTGTGATCGGGTAGCGGTCATGGACGCTGGGCAGATTGTCGAGCAGGGGCCGGTAGCCGAGGTGTTTCTGCACCCGCAGCATTCGACTACCCGGCGTTTCGTGCTGGAATCTGAGCAGGTTGATGAAAGCGAGCAGCGTGATGATTTTGCTCATGTCGAAGGCCGCATTCTGCGTCTGACCTTCCAGGGCGAGGCGACTTATGCGCCGCTGCTTGGTAGCGTGGCGCGTGAGACCGGGGTGGATTACAGCATTCTGGCCGGGCGTATCGACCGGATCAAGCAAACTCCCTACGGCCAGTTGACACTGGCTCTGACCGGTGGCGACATCGAGGCAGCGCTGGCCTGCTTTGCCCGGGCTGACGTGCATCTGGAGGTGTTGCGCTGATGGATGCTCTGCTTCCCAACGTCAACTGGCCGGAAATCTGGCAGGCCAGTCTCGATACCCTGAGCATGCTCGGCGGCTCAATGCTGTTTACCGTGCTGTTTGGCTTGCCGCTCGGGGTATTGCTGTTTCTTACCGGTCCGCGCCAGATGTTCGAGCAGAAAGCCTTTTATGGTTTGCTGTCGCTGCTGGTGAACGTTGTTCGTTCGGTGCCGTTCGTGATTTTGCTGATTGTCATGATTCCCTTTACCGTGGTGATCACTGGGACCTCGCTGGGGGTGGCCGGGGCTATTCCGCCGCTGGTGGTGGGGGCCACGCCGTTTTTCGCCCGCCTGGTCGAAACTGCGCTGCGTGAAGTCGATCGCGGGATCATCGAGGCGACCCAGGCCATGGGCGCCACGCCGCGCCAGATCGTGGTCAATGCGCTGCTGCCGGAGGCGTTGCCGGGTATCGTGGCGGCGACGACGGTTACCGCCATTACCCTGGTGTCCTACACCGCGATGTCCGGGCTGATTGGTGGCGGCGGACTGGGTGATTTGGCGGTGCGTTATGGTTATCAGCGCTATCAGCCGGATGTGATGGTGGTGACCGTGGTATTGCTGCTGGTACTGGTGCAGGTGCTGCAAAGCGTTGGTGACCGGCTGGTGGTGCATTTCTCCCGTAAGTGATGCGCTGTTTAATAGAAAACCCAGGTGCGGGGTTATCCGCTGCGCGCCTGAATCAAATCCCACAAGGAGCTTAATGATGAAAAAACTGCTGACTGCCTTTGCTGCTGCCGCCGCCCTTGGTGCGCTGCCGGCGCAGGCCGCCGACAAGATCAGTATCGCCGCCACGGCGGTGCCGCACGCGGAAATTCTCGAATTCGTCAAACCGGCTCTGGCCAGTGAGGGCGTCGAGCTGGATATCCGGGTGTTCACCGATTATGTCCAGCCCAATGTGCAGGTGGCGGAGAAGCGCCTGGACGCCAACTTCTTTCAGCATCAGCCCTACCTTGACGAGTTCAACAGTAGCCGTGGTACCGAGCTGGTCAGCGTCGCTGGCGTGCATATCGAACCGTTCGGCGCCTATTCACGCAAGGTTGAGAGTCTGGATGATCTGCCCAATGGCGCCAATGTGGTGATTCCCAATGACGCCACCAACGGTGGTCGGGCGCTGCTGCTGTTGCAAAAGGCCGGGGTAATCGGGCTCAAGGATGCCGGCAATATTCTGTCCACTCCACGCGACATCGCCGACAACCCCAAACGCATCCGGGTTCGTGAACTGGAAGCAGCGACCCTGCCGCGGGTGCTGGGTCAGGTCGATCTGGCACTGATCAATACCAACTATGCGCTGGAGGCCGGGCTGAATCCGAGTGAAGATGCGTTGGTGATCGAGGGTTCCGACTCACCCTACGTCAACATTCTGGTGACCCGCGCCGACAATGCCGACAACCCGGCGATCCAGAAGCTGGCCCAGGCGCTGCAAAGTGCCGAGGTCAAGGCCTTTATTGAAGAGAAGTATCAGGGCGCCGTGGTGCCGGCTTTCGAGTGATACAAAAAAGGGCTGGTTGATACCAGCCCTTTTCAGTTCCGTCCTGTTTCGCGATCAGATCTTGAATTCCGGGAGTTTGCGCTCCACGGCCAGATTCTGCAGGCGCACATAATCGGGCAGGCCATTCTTGAATGGCGGGTAGTCTTCGCCCTGAATCAGCGGCGACAGATAACGGCGGCAGGCCTCGGTGATGTGCAGGCCGTCTTCGCTGATGAACTCGCGGGGCATGAATTTCTCGACGTTGGCCACGTCCTTGAGCGGGGCTTCGATGATATCCCACTGATAGGGCGCATCCTGCAGGCGGCGGATTGCCGGCATCACCGAGTTCTTGCCTTCCAGTGCGATGTTCACCGCTGCCTGACCCAACGCATAGGCCTGCTCGACATCGACCTTGGAGGCGATGTGACGAGCGGCGCGCTGCAGGTAGTCGGCCACGGCCCAGTGATACTTGTAACCCAGCTCATCCTTGACCAGTTTGGCGATGGTCGGCGCTACGCCGCCCAGCTGGGCATGACCAAAAGCGTCAGTCAGGCCGGTTTCGGAGAGGAACTTGCCGTCGCTATTCTTGATCCCTTCGGAAACACCAATCACGCAATAGCCGTAAGTCTTGACGCACTCATCGACCCGGGCCAGGAATTTGGCCTGGTCGAACTGGACTTCGGGGAACAGCAGAATGTGTGGCGGCTGGCCCTCGCCTTCGCTGGCCAGGCCGCAGGCGGCAGTAATCCAGCCAGCGTGACGGCCCATGACTTCGAGGATGAAGACCTTGGTCGAGGTGGCGCCCATCGAGGCGACGTCGAAACCGGCTTCGCGAATCGAGGTGGCGACATACTTGGCCACCGAGCCGAAGCCAGGGCAGCAGTCGGTGATCGGCAGGTCGTTGTCGACGGTCTTGGGTACATGGATGGCCTGAATCGGGTAACCCATCTTTTCTGCCAGTTGCGAGACCTTCAGGCAGGTATCGGCCGAGTCGCCGCCGCCGTTATAGAAGAAGTAGCCGATGTTGTGGGCCTTGAATACCTCGATCAGGCGCTCGTATTCGGCGCGGTTGGCTTCCAGGCTCTTCAGCTTGTAGCGGCAGGAGCCGAAAGCGCCGGACGGGGTGTGGCGCAGGGCGGCAATATTCTCGGCCGATTCCAGACTGGTGTCGATCAGGTCTTCGGTCAGGGCGCCGATGATGCCGTTGCGCCCGGCATAGACCTTGCCGATCCGGTCCGGGTGCTGGCGGACGGTTTCGATCACGCCAGCGGCGGAGGCGTTGATCACGGCGGTGACTCCGCCCGATTGGGCGTAGAAGGCGTTTTTGACGGTCATGCTGACTCCATGTGCTTGAATCGGGTGGCGGTTTTTTGGGGTTCCCGCAGGGAGCGGCGGGGCGCTACGGCCAATGGCGCGCATGATAGCCGAAAGCGGTGCGCTTTGCATGGCCGTTGGGCGGGCGTGGTAATATCTCGCGAAGCTTTAAGGAAATACTGATTAAATCAACTTCGGTGTTGGCTCGGTTGGCGCTGAGCTTTTGCGCAATGAATCAGTGTTTCCTTAATGCTGTTACATGACCAACACAAGGAGTCCGTCTTTGCACCTCCATATCCTCGGTATCTGCGGTACTTTCATGGGTTCGCTGGCGTTGCTGGCGCGGGAGCTGGGGCATACGGTGACGGGCTCGGACGCCAACGTCTATCCGCCAATGAGCACCCAGCTCGAAGCCCAGGGCATTACCCTGATGGAAGGCTATGAGCCGGCGCATCTGCAGCCGGCACCGGATCTGGTGGTGATTGGCAACGCCATGTCGCGCGGCAATCCGGCGGTCGAATATGTACTGGATCAGGGCTTGCCCTACGTGTCTGGGCCGCAGTGGCTGGCTGACCATGTGTTGCAGGGGCGCTGGGTGCTGGCAGTGGCGGGTACCCATGGCAAGACCACGACCTCTAGCCTGCTGGCCTGGATTCTGGAACACGCCGGGATGTCACCGGGCTTTCTGATCGGTGGTGTGCCACAGAACTTCGGGATATCGGCGCGGCTGGGCGGGACGCCGTTTTTCGTGGTCGAAGCCGATGAATATGACAGCGCCTTTTTCGACAAGCGCTCGAAATTCGTTCATTACCGCCCGCGGACGGCGATTCTCAATAATCTCGAGTTCGACCATGCAGACATTTTTCCGGACCTGGCAGCGATCGAACGGCAGTTTCACCATCTGGTGCGTACCGTGCCGGGCTCCGGGCTGATTATTCATCCGCAGGCTGATGCGGCGCTCAAGCGAGTGATTGACATGGGTTGCTGGACACCCTGCCAGACCACTGGTGATGGTGGTGACTGGCAGGCGCGTCTGCTGGCGGCCGATGGTTCATGTTTTGAGGTGCTGCTCGGTGGTGTCCCGCAGGGCATCGTGGAATGGTCGCAGACCGGTGCCCACAGTGTTGCCAATGCGCTGGTGGCGCTGGCAGCAGCGCGGCATGTGGGGGTGACTCCGGCGCAGGGGGTTGCCGCGCTGGGCGGATTTGCCAGCGTCAAGCGCCGCATGGAGCTGATCGGTGAGGTTGGTGACATTCGGGTATATGACGACTTTGCCCATCACCCGACCGCGATTGCCACCACTCTGGCCGGGTTGCGGGCTCAGATTGGTGATGCACAGCTTATTGCGGTGATTGAGCCGCGCTCCAATACCATGCGTCTGGGGAGTCATATGGCGGCTTTGCCCGGCAGTGTCAGTGATGCCAGTGAAGTGCTCTGGTATCAGCCCGAAGGGCTGGACTGGTCGCTGGATCAGGTCGTGGCAGACAGTCCGGTGCCAGCCTGTGTGCTGAGCAATATCGAGGCGCTGATCGATGCCGTGGTGGCGCGCGCGCGACCGGGTGCCCGGGTGGTGATTATGAGCAATGGCGGTTTTGGCGGGATTCACCGCAAGCTGGTTCAGACGCTGGAGGCCCGGCATGGCTGAACGGCGGCGGGTGACGCTGGCGCTGACCGGTGCCTCCGGTGCGCAGTATGGTTTGCGTCTGTTGGAGTGTCTGGTCAGGGCCGATGTCGAGGTGTCGTTTCTGATCTCGCAGGCTGCGCAATTGGTGGTGGCGACCGAAACCGATTGGCAACTGCCGGCCAAGCCGCAAGCCCTGGAAGCTTTTCTGAGGGAACGATTGGCTGCTGCCGAGGGTCAGATTCGGGTGTTCGGCAAGCAGGACTGGATGGCGCCGGTTGCCTCCGGCTCTGGCGCGCCTGGGGCCATGGTGGTATGTCCCTGTTCGACCGGTACCCTGTCGGCGATTGCCACCGGGGCCAGTAACAACCTGATCGAGCGGGCGGCCGATGTGGCGCTCAAGGAGCGACGCCAGTTGATTCTGGTGCCGCGTGAAGCGCCCTATTCGAACATTCATCTGGAAAACATGCTGAAGTTGAGCCAGATGGGAGCGGTTATCCTGCCCGCCAGTCCCGGTTTTTATCATAAGCCGAACAGCATCGATGAACTGATAGATTTCGTCGTTGCCCGCATCCTCAACCAGTTGGGGATAGAACAGACATTGCTTGCCCGCTGGGGTGAGTGACAGCTTCAGGATTACGTATGTTTTGCAGCAAAACCAGATTGCGAGCGTCGCTGGCGTTCGCCATGGGGAGTTTTATCCTGCCGGCCATGGCTGAGCAGGCTGATGAGCGAAGTTTTCTTGAGTCGTCTCGTGAATTGGTCGGCAAGCTGCTGGCTCCGGCCGAAGTCGAGCCCTACTGGTATGTTCAGGGTAGTGTCTGGACTGTCCATTTCAACCCAGACTCCGATCACAACAACAATCAGGATCTGATCGGCCTGGAGCGTCATCGGGCTGACAGCTATCTGTGGGGCGCTGCGACTTTTCGTCATTCGTTCGGAGATCGCTCCTACTACGCCTATGGCGGCAAGCGTTTTGACTTCGAGGGTACGCCGTTCAATGCCAAGCTGACTGCAGGTTTGCTGTATGGCTATCGGGGCGAGTATCGGGACAAGATTCCGCTCAATCGCTTTGGTGTTGCGCCGGCGATTATTCCGTCAGTTGGTGTCAGTTATCAGCGGGTCGGTGCCGATCTGGTGCTGCTGGGGGCGGCTGCGGTGATGGTGAATGTTGGGATCAAGTTGTAGGGAGGGCGGCCCGCTGGCGCGGGCCGAACCGGGTTATACGAAGTACAGGGTCAAGCCTTCAGCAATGAAGGCTGGCTTGTCTACGCCTTCGATCTCCAGAGTGGAGCGCGCCTTGACCAGCCACTGGCCAGGATTCTTCTCGGTTACATCGACTACAGTCACATGCAGGCGTACGCGTGAGCCTACCCGTACCGGCTGGATGAAGCGCAGGCTGTCCAGGCCGTAGTTGACTGCCATCTTCAGGCCCTGCGGGCGAACCAGCAGGCCGGCAGACAGGACCGGCAGCAATGACAGCGAGAGGAAACCGTGGGCAATGGTGCCGCCAAACGGAGTCAGCTTGGCTTTCTCTTCATCGATATGAATGAACTGGTGGTCACCGGTACATTCGGCAAATTGATTAACACGTTCCTGGTCAATGGTCAGCCAGTCTGAGTGGCCCATATCCTTGCCAATGTAGGACGTGAGTTCGGAAGCGGGTACGGCAGCTGCCATGGCGTTCTCCATGCTCTGTTATTGTGGTGGTAGCGGATGACCGCTACACGCTACGTTAATACAGACGGTCGAGCTTGTCTGCTGACATGTTTGCAATCCGCGTCGAGAGGGTCAATCGGGTGAGCTCACCATTGGCGTGCTGAATGATGGTACCAAGCTGAAAGGGGAATGCATGACTGAACGGATGGCCCTGTTTCCATTGAATACGGTGTTGCTGCCGGGGTGTGTGCTGGATTTGCAGATCTTCGAACCGCGCTATCTGGATATGGTCAGTCGCTGTTTTCGTCAAAATGCCGGGTTTGTGGTGGTGACTCTGGAGGAAGGAACTGAGGCCGGGCCGGGGGCGGTGCGGTTCAATGCGCTGGGCTGTGAGGCCAGAATCATCGACTGGGAACAGCGTGACAATGGTTTGCTGGGGATTCGGGTCGAAGGCGGGCGGCGGGCCCAGGCCAGCGCCGTGGAGGTCGCACTGGATGGCTTGCTCAGTGCCAGTGTTGATTGGCTGGCCGAGCAGCCAGATGCCGAATTGCTGGCCAGCCATGCTGACCTGCTGGCCTTGCATACGACCCTGTTGGAGCATCCCATTGCGGCAGCGTTGAAGTTGCCGGCGGTGGCTGGCAGTCAGCAGCGTCTGGCCTGGCAACTGGCTTATCTGCTGCCGCTGGATGTTGAGGAAAAGCTGGAGTTGCTGGCTCAGGCCGACCCATTGTTGCGCCTGCAACAGATTGAGCGCTGGCTGCAGTCAATGCAGGCCTGAGAGTATCACCAGCGGAGCCCAGGCCAGTAGCACCAGATTGCGCCAGCGCTGGCTGCGGTGCATGGGCGCACCACGCTCAACGGCCCAGCTGGCCAGGGCACTGGCGCTCAGGGCCAGTAGCAGGGCTTGCAACATGCTGAGAATGCTGGTGTCGGTGATCACCAGGCTGGCAAATGCCAGGGGGGCTCCGAGCAGCAGGGGGTAAAGCAGCCAGAGGCAACGCATCCAGAAACCTTGGTCGCGGCCCAGGCAGATGGCGACGACCGTCAGCCAGGTCCACTGACCGGTGAGGATCAGGGCCGGTTGACTCATCTCCAGTAGCCAGCCCAGGCCAAGGGCGATGACCAGCGTCAGCAGGGCGAACAATGGCTGGCGATAGGGGCTGAGCAGGGTTAGCCAGGCCAGTCCGGGAACCAGTAGCCAGAGGGTGGTATCCAGGTCGGTCAAGGGTGTCAGCCAGGCGTGCCAGCCCAGCAGTGGAGCGCGCTGGCTTATCCAGTATTCGCTGGTGAACAGCACCACCTCCAGCCAGGGCTCGACCACCGGCAGGCTGACGGCACCGAGCAGTAGTAGCGCGGCGCAGGCCAGATTGCTCCAGCGGTGCTGAGCTTTGAGCAGCCACAGGCAAAGCAGGCCAAGGCCGGCCAGTGCTCCGGTCAGAGCCAGGGTCTGGGGCCAGAAAAATTGCGGCACTGGCCAGGTCAGAGCATGTCCGGCAGTGTAGCCGGGTAGAGCGTAGACCGGTGCCCAGGCCAGGGCCGACAGCAGGCTGACGGCCAGAAAGCGCCAGAATGGCATGTCGAACATGCCGGCGATCATCGGGATGATCGGTCGGACCGGGCCAAAGAAGCGGCCAATCAGTACGCTCATCATGCCGTAGCGGCGGAAAAAACGCTCCCCCTGATCAATCCACTGCGGATAACGTTGAAACAGGCGCAGGCGGCGAATGTCCTGGTGAAACAGGCGGCCCAGGGCAAAACTCAGCAGGTCGCCGCAGACCGCGCCGGCAAAGGCCCAGCCAAGCATGACCGGGATCGACATGTCGCTGCTTCCGGCGATGGCGGTTACTGCGAACAGTAATACCACGCCGGGGACCAGCAGCCCGGCGATGGCCAGTGACTCAAGCAGAGCGATGGCGAAGATCACCGGCCCCAGCCAGTTCTGATGGCTGCTGAGCCAGGTGCTCAGGTGGTCGCTCAGCAGGCTTTCCATGGAGTGTTCAGGCGCAGGTAGTCGCGCCCCTCGATACGGTTGCGGCCCATGGGGTTGCGGGTGCAGTGGCGGGCATAACTGGCGTCGACAAAGCGATAGGGCAGGTGCTCATCGCGTCCGGCGGGAATCCCCAGACGAGTAGTTTGCAGGATATGCTGCGGACGATAGCTGTCATCATCGACGAACAGTTGCCCGGTGTCGAAGCGTTGGGCGTTCCAGTCCGGGACCTTCAGGGCCAGCGCCCTGCACAGCAGTGTTTGCCCGGCGCAGAGCTTTTCCGCTGGTCGGTAGTCGCCGTTGGCTGCCGGGTTGAGTTGTTGCATCAGGCGCAGACTGGCCTGATCGCTGACCGCGTCGAGCAAGGGGTGGCCGGATTTGATCAGTACCCCGTTGCCTGGACCAGCGGCACTGAAGTTCAGCGAGTCGCCGCCGCGGGCGTAGTACATGTAGAGCGTACCGCCGTCCATGAACAGCGCCCGCCGGGCTTCGGTATAACCAAGCGAGGCATGGCTGCCTTTTTCTTCCAGCAAGTAAGCTTCGGTCTCGATGATGCGGGCCGATAGCCAGCGCCCTTGATAGCGGCGACGAATGACCTTGCCAAGCAGGGCGCAGGCCAGTTCGCGGGCATCGCGCTGGAAGAAGCTGTCAGGCAGTGGGCGAGCAGTGGCCCAGGGCAGTGTCTCAGGGTTTTGCATGTAATCGATGATAGCAGGCCTGCGCCCTGTCCAGTGTCAGGGCAGCCCGTTATAATGCACCTTTTGCAACGCAGGCAAGTGGTGGTGTTCATGGGTGGCGAACAGGTAAGCGAATACATGAAGGGGCTGGGAATCCAGGCCCGGGCGGCCTCGCGGGTTATCGCCCGGGCTTCGACGGCAGTCAAGAACCAGGCGTTGCTGGCCACCGCCGAAGCCATTGAGGCCGCCACTGCCGAGCTTGAGGCTGCCAATGCCCAGGATCTGGAGGCTGGTCGGGTCAATGGGCTGGATGCCGCGATGCTGGATCGTCTGGCCCTGACCCCTGAGCGTTTGCAGGACATGATTGAAGGCCTGCGTCAGGTTGCCGCCTTGCCGGACCCGGTGGGCGCAATTCGTGACATGAAGTTTCTACCCTCCGGGATTCAGGTCGGACGTATGCGGGTGCCGCTGGGGGTAATCGGGATTATCTATGAGTCGCGCCCCAATGTGACCGTTGAGGCAGCCAGCCTGTGTCTCAAGGCCGGCAACGCCTGCATTCTGCGTGGTGGCTCGGAGTCGATTCACTCCAATCAGGCGATTGCCGCCTGTCTGCGCCGCGGCCTGGCCGCTGCTGGCCTGCCGGATCAGGTGGTGCAGGTGGTGGAAACCACCGACCGCGCTGCTGTCGGAGCCTTGATCACCATGCCCGAGTATGTCGATGTGATCGTGCCGCGTGGCGGCAAGGGGCTGATCGAGCGTATCAGTCGCGAGGCCCGGGTGCCGGTGATCAAACACCTTGATGGCATCTGCCATGTTTATGTCGATGACCGTGCCGATCTGGACAAGGCTGAAGCCATCTGTTTCAACGCCAAGACCCATCGCTATGGGGTCTGCAATGCTATGGAAACCCTGCTGGTGCATGAGGCTGTGGCGGCCGAGTTTTTGCCGCGTATTGCTCGCCGTTATGCCGAAAAGAGCGTCGAGCTGCGTGGTTGCCCTGCAACCTGTGCGCTGTTGCCAGAGGCCATCGCTGCCAGCGAGCAAGACTGGAGCACCGAATATCTGGCGCCGATCCTGTCGATCCGGGTGGTCGCGGATATGGATGCGGCTATCGAGCACATCAATCGTTTCAGCTCGCAGCATACCGATGCGCTGGTCAGCGAGGATTACACCCGGGCCCGGCGGTTCCTGGCCGAAGTGGATTCCAGTTCGGTGATGATCAATGCCTCGACCCGTTTCGCCGACGGCTTCGAGTATGGTCTGGGCGCCGAGATTGGCATTTCAACTGACAAGATCCATGCCCGCGGGCCGGTGGGTCTGGAAGGCCTGACCAGCGAGAAGTACGTGGTATTCGGCGACGGCCATATCCGTCAGTGATTGCCTGATGCGTATCGGCCTGCTCGGCGGGACCTTCGATCCGATCCATTTTGGCCATCTGCGCAGTGCGGTAGAGGTGCATGAGGCTTTGGCGCTGGATGAACTGCGGCTGATTCCCAGTGCCCGGCCGCCCCACCGGGAGCAGCCCGGCTGCAGTGCCGAGCATCGCCTGAACATGGTGCGCCTGGCGGCAGGTACGGACTCCGGATTGCTGGTGGATGACCGCGAGCTGCGACGTGACAAGCCTTCCTGGACGGTGGATACCCTGGAATCCCTGCGTGCCGAGCTGGGGCCAGAGGCGGCGCTGTTTCTGATTGTTGGCTGGGATGCCTTCTGTGGATTGCCGGGCTGGCACCGCTGGGAGTGTTTGCTGGAGCTGGCCAATCTCGTGGTATTACAGCGTCCAGACTACGATCTGGACGTGCCTGAAGTACTCAAGGATTTGCTGGCGGCCCGTTCGGTCGCTGAGCCGGCGCAAGCCAAGGCACTGAATGGGCAGATTGTCTGCCTGGCGCAGACGCCGCTGGCAATTTCGGCAACGCATATCCGCAGCTTGCTGGCCAGCCACCGGTCGCCGCGTTTTTTGTTGCCGGAGGCGGTGCTTGACTATATTGAAACCAACGGGCTGTACGGCCCTGTGACTGAGGATTGAACCCTTATTATGCAGATTGATGACCTGATCAAACTGGTTGAGCATGAGCTGGACGAGCTCAAGGCCAAGGATGTGGTCAAGATCGATGTTCGTGAGCAGACCAGCGTGACTGACTACATGATCATCGCCAGCGGTACCTCCTCCCGTCATGTGTCCTCGCTCAGTGACAACCTGGTGGAAAAGGCCAAGGCCGCCGGTCGTCAGCCGTTGGGGGTTGAGGGCCAGGATTCCGGAGAGTGGGTGCTGGTCGACCTGGGCGATGTCGTGGTGCATATCATGCAACCGGCTACCCGCCAGTTCTATGACTTGGAGCGTCTGTGGCAAAGCGCCGAGTCGCGTCGCGCCCAGCACCAACCGACCCCGGAGTAAGCAGTCTTGCGCCTGCGTCTGATCAGCGTGGCATCACGGATGCCACGCTGGGTCGAGGACGGCTATCAGGAATATGCCAAGCGTCTGCCGCCTGACCTGCCGTTGGAGTTGGTGGAAATTCCCTTGGCGACCCGCGGCAAGAACGCCGATGTCGCCCGGTTGATGCGTCGTGAAGGCGAGCAGATGCTGGCCGCAACCCAGCCTGGGGAACGAATCGTGACCCTGGAGGTCAATGGCCGTGCATGGTCGACCGAGCAACTGGCCGAGCAGCTTGAGCGCTGGCGCCTGGAAGCGCGCACGGTCAACCTGATGGTCGGCGGGCCCGAAGGGCTGGCTGAAGAGGTGCAGGCGCGCAGCGAGCAGCGCTGGTCACTGTCGCCTTTGACCCTGCCGCATCCACTGGTGCGTATTCTGCTGGCCGAGCAACTCTATCGGGCCTGGACCATTCTCAACCGCCACCCATATCACAAGTAATCGATGGCCAAGCCGATTCAGCTCAAGGACCACCTCAGCGATGCCCGTACTGTACAGCGACGGGTAGTGCTGGCGGCTGTGTTCATGCTGGCGCTGGTGGCCGGGTTGGTGGCGCGCATGTATTACCTGCAGGTGGTGCAGTACGAATACCATTCGACCCTGTCGGAAAACAACCGGGTGCATGTACAGCCGGTGCCGCCGCCCCGTGGCCGGATTTATGACCGCAACGGCATCGTGCTGGCAGAAAACCGGCCTAGTTTCAGCCTCAATATCACCCGGGAGCGAGTGACCGATCTGGACACGACCTTCGCCCTGCTGCAGTCGCTACTTGAGCTGTCCGACGAAGATGTCGAACGCTCCCAGCGGCGCCTGAACCAGACACGCCGCCGACCGTTTGAGTCGGTGCCGGTGGTGTTCGAACTGAGTGACGAGCAAATCGCCCGGATTGCGGTCAACCAATTTCGCCTGCCAGGGGTCGAGGTGCAGGCCAGTTTCGTCCGGCACTATCCGTTCGCCGAACATTTCGCCCATGCCGTCGGTTACGTTGGCCGGATCAATGAGCAGGAAATGGCTCGGATAGATCAGGTCGCCTATGCCGGTACCCATTACATCGGCAAGACCGGGATTGAGCGTTACTACGAGGACTGGTTGCATGGCACTGTCGGTTACGAAGAGGTCGAAACCAACGCCCGTGGCCGAGTATTGCGGGTACTCAAGCGGATCGATCCGGAACCAGGGCGTGACCTGACCTTGCATCTGGACAGTCGTCTGCAGGCAGTGGCCGAACATGCGCTGGGTAATCGACGTGGTGCGGTGATCGCCATCGAGCCGGAGACCGGCGGGGTGTTAGCTTATGTCAGCCAGCCCGGCTTTAATCCTAATCTGTTCGTCACCGGCATTAGTTACGCCGACTACGGAGCGCTTCGTGACTCACTGGATCAGCCGTTGTTCAACCGGGTTGTACGCGGCCTCTATCCACCAGGTTCGACGATCAAGCAGATGGTCGCTCTGGCCGGTTTGGATACCGGGGTGGTGACCCGCACCAGTCGGGTTTTCGACCCTGGCTTCTACCAGTTGCCAAACCACAGCCACAAGTACCGCAACTGGAACCGCAGCGGTGATGGCTGGGTTGACATGCATCTGGCCATCGTTCGTTCCAACGACACCTATTTCTATGATCTGGCTCACAAGCTGGGTATTGATCGGCTGCATGACTACATGACCCGTTTTGGTATTGGTACTCGGGTGTCGCTGGATATGCACGAGGAAGCGGCCGGACTGATGCCCTCACGTGAGTGGAAGCGCAATGCCCGGCGTCAGCCCTGGTATCCGGGGGAAACCCTGATCGCCGGGATTGGCCAAGGTTACATGCTGGCCACACCTTTGCAGTTGGCGCACAGTACCGCACTGATCGCTAATCGGGGGGTATGGAAGCGGCCGCGTCTTTTGCTGCATGCCGAGGGCATGGCGCCGGATGAAAGCGAAACCCCGGATAATGTGCATTTGCGCAATGACGGCGACTGGGATTTCATCATTGCGGCCATGGAGGCTGTGATGCATGGTGAGCGTGGCACAGCACGCAGTGCGGCACAGAATGCGCCCTACCGGATGGCGGGCAAGACCGGGACGGCTCAGGTCGTTGCCATCGCCCAAGGTGAGAAATATGACTCGGCGGCCCTGCAGGAGCGTCATCGTGATCACGCGCTGTTTGTTGGCTTTGCGCCGGTCGATGATCCGAAGATTGCCGTGGCGGTGATGGTCGAGAACGGTGAGTCCGGTGGCCGGGTTGCCGCGCCGGTCGCTCGCCAGCTGTTCGATGCCTGGCTGTTGCCCGATCAGGAACCGATGAGTTTCACTGCGGAGACCAGTCAATGAAAGCTCTGGGCAGCCTGGCGTCGCCCACCGCCATGGGAATGCATCGTCGGCAGCCGTTTTGGCAGCGTATTCATGTCGACCCCTGGCTGCTGCTGCTAATCCTGGTGCTGGCCACTGTTGCCGGCTTCGTTCTGTACTCGGCCAGTGGACGCAGTACGGCGATGCTTTACCGTCAGGGTGCAGCCTTTGCCGTTGGTTTGGCCGTGATGCTGACTATCGCCCAGTTTCAGCCCCGGTTCATGCAGCGCTGGACGCCTTTGGCCTACCTCGGTGGCCTTATGCTGTTGGTCGCGGTGCTGGTGGTTGGTACGGAGGCCAAGGGAGCCCAACGCTGGCTGACAATCCCCGGCGTGATGCGCTTTCAGCCCTCCGAGGTGATGAAGCTGATCATGCCCATGAGTGTGGCCTGGTATCTGGGCCGGCGGACTCTGCCGCCCAGCTTCAAATATGTTTTCATTAGCCTGTTGATCATCGGTTTGCCGGTGTTGCTGATCCTGAAGCAGCCGGATCTGGGTACGTCGTTGCTGATCGGTGCTTCGGGGGTCTTCGCCCTGTTACTGGCGGGGCTGCGCTGGCGCTATATTCTGGGCGCCCTGGTGGCGCTGGTGCCGGCAGCGCTGGCGATGTGGTTTTTCGTCTTGCACGGTTACCAGAAGCGCCGGGTATTGACCTTTCTCAACCCTGAAAGCGATCCGCTTGGGGCAGGCTGGAACATTATTCAGTCCAAGGCCGCGATCGGTTCTGGCGGTATCTATGGCAAGGGTTGGTTGCAGGGCACTCAGTCGCACTTGGATTTTTTGCCCGAGGGTCATACCGACTTCATCATCGCGGTGTTGGCCGAAGAGTTTGGTCTGGTCGGCGTGTGCCTGCTGATTTGTGTGTATCTGCTGATAATCGCGCGCGGGCTCTACATTACCCTGCAGGCTCAGGATAGTTTCAGCAAGTTGCTGGCCGGCAGTATTACCTTGACCTTCTTCGTCTACGTATTCGTCAATATCGGTATGGTCAGCGGACTGTTGCCGGTGGTGGGTGTGCCGTTGCCATTAATCAGCTATGGCGGTACCTCGTTGGTGACATTGTTGTCCGGGTTCGGCATCCTGATGTCGATCCACACCCACCGTAAATGGATGCCACAAGGATAAAAGCTCGGAGATGCGGATTTTCATGATCAAACCTGTTTCGCGCTGGCTGCGTCTGCCGCTGGCATGTGCCCTGACGGCCGTGAGCCCCTGGCTATTGGCCGCCAACTACACCAGTGAACACCCGGGGGTCGAACCCTTCGTTGCCGAAATGAAGGCTGAGCACGGCTTCAGTGCCGAGCATGTACGCAGCCTGCTGGCTCAGGCCGAGCGCAAGGAGGCTATCCTCAACGCCATCTCGCGTCCGGCTGAGCGAGTGCGGCCCTGGCACGAGTACCGGGCGATTTTCATTACCGATCAGCGCATCCGCGAAGGGGTGGCGTTCTGGGATCAGCACCGTGATGCTTTGGAGCGGGTCGAGCAGGAGTACGGGGTTGAGCCGGAGGTGATCGTGGCGATCATCGGGGTGGAAACCTTCTATGGCCGCAACAAGGGCAGTCATCGGGTGATTGATGCCCTGACTACCCTGGGCTTCGACTATCCGCCGCGGGCCGATTTCTTCCGTCGTCAGCTCAAGTCCTATCTGGTTCTGACCCGTGAGCAGCAGATGGACCCGTTGGCATTGACCGGCTCCTACGCCGGGGCCATGGGTTATCCGCAGTTTATCCCCAGTAGCTACCAGGCCTTCGCTGTGGATTTCGACGGTGATGGCAAGGTTGATATCTGGAACAACCCGGTTGATGCGATCGGCAGTGCCGCCAACTATTTCAAGGAGCACGGCTGGCGTCATGGCGAGCGTGTGGCCATCCCGGCCAAGGTCGAGGGTGAACGCTTCAGCCAGGGGCTGAGTGTGCCCGAAGGGCTGGAAGCGCGCCGCCGGGTCGGCGAGCTGCGTGCTCTGGGCTGGCAGCCCGAGCAGGCGCTGGATGACGATCTCGAGGTGATGACCTACGAGTTCGACGCTGGGGAACAGATGGAGTACTGGCTGGGTCTGAACAATCTGTATGTGATCACCCGCTATAATCGCAGCGTGATGTATGCCATGGTGGTGCACCAACTGGCCGATCTGATCCGTGACGCGAGGGAGCAATGAGTCCTATGCCGATGCCGTCTGTTCGAGTTGTCCTGCTGGGTTCCCTGTTGGGGTTGCTGACCGCCTGTTCATCATCTTCGGTCAAACCACCGGCACCGAGCCAGCCGAGTGCGCCCAGCAGTCGTCCGGCAGTGGATGGGCCGCCCAGTTATTTCATGGATGTATCGCAAATTCCCGATGCCGTGCCGACGCCACATACCGGCTCCTATAAGGCCTCGCCCTATACCGTACTGGGGCAATCCTATACGCCGATGCAGGATGGCCGCAATTATCGGGAAGTCGGTCTGGCGTCCTGGTACGGCACCAAGTTTCATGGCCAGAATACCGCCAATGGCGAGGTCTATGATCTGTACGGCATGACTGCTGCGCACAAGACTCTGCCGCTGCCGACCTACGTCTACGTGACCAATCAGGCCAACGGTCGACGGATTATCGTGCGGGTCAATGATCGTGGGCCGTTCTACTCGGATCGAATCATCGACCTGTCCTACGCCGCGGCCAAGAAGCTTGGTTTTGCCGAGCAGGGCACGGCCCGGGTGCTGGTCGAGGGGATCGACCCGGTAGCATGGCAGCAGCAGAACAACCCGGGTTATCTGGTGCGTAACAATCCGCCTCAGGAAACCCTGCCAAGCGGCCAGGAGCTGTATCTGCAGGTTGGAGCCTTTTCCTCCAACCAGGCCGCCGAGCAACTGCGCCAACGGCTACAGGGGGTGGTCAATGCCACTGTGTTTGTCAGCCCGGTTGAGCAGAATGCCCAAACCCTGCACCGGGTGCGACTGGGTCCGGTTGCCAGCCATGCTGAGGCGCAGCAACTGATCGACGCGGTACGCCTGGCCAACCTGGGTAATCCGACCCTGGTCTCGGCCAATTGAGACTTTCAACTGAAGTTGCCCAACAACGTCCAACATCACTAGTGAGTAACATGCTGAAAAAACTGCTCAATACCCTGCTGATTACCGGCGCCGTCAGTCTCGCCGGTCTGACCCAGGCCCAGGTTCCGACCCCAACCCCGAGCACCATGCCGCAGATCGTGCCGGCCGCGCCGCAACTGGCGGCCAGCAGCTATATCCTGATGGATGCCAACAGTGGTGTGGTGCTGGTCGAGCACAATGCCGATGAGCGCCTGCCGCCGGCCAGTCTGACCAAGATGATGACCAGCTATATCGCCAGTCTCGAGTTGATCGAAGGGCGTATTGGCGAGCAGGACGAAGTGCTGATCAGCGAAACCGCCTGGCGCAAGGGTGGTTCGAAGATGTTCGTCGAAGTCGGTAACCGGGTGCCGTTCATCGACCTCAAGCGTGGCATCATCATTCAGTCAGGCAACGACGCCAGCATCGCCGTGGCCGAACATATCGCCGGCAGCGAAGACGCCTTTGCCGATGTGATGAACACCCATGCCCGGCGTCTGGGCATGCGTAACACCAACTTCACCAACTCGACCGGCTGGCCGGACGACAACCTGTATTCCAGCGCGCGCGACATGGCCATCCTGGCCCAGGCGATCATCCGTGACGATGTTGAGTACTACCCGATCTACAAGGAGAAGGAGTTCGTCTGGAACGGTATTCGCCAAGTCAACCGTAATCGTATGCTATGGCGTGACTCCAGTGTTGACGGGCTCAAGACCGGGCATACCGAAGCGGCAGGTTATTGCCTGGTGGCATCGGCCGAGCGTGACGGCATGCGCCTGATCTCGGTGGTCATGGGCACCAGCGGCGATGCGGTACGAACTGCCGAAACCCAGAAGCTGTTGACCTGGGGTTTTCGTTTCCACGAAACCCGGCGCTTCTATCAGCCGGGCCAGGTACTGTCCAGTGCCCGGGTCTGGGGTGGTGCCAGCAAGCAGGTTGATGTTGGTCTGAGCGATGGTCTGATCCTGACCTTGCAGCGTGGTCAGTTCGATGATCTGGAAGCCGGCATCAGCATGAACTCGGCGATCAAAGCCCCGATCAGCGCTGGCGATGTGCTTGGTACGGTTGAAGTCAAGCGTGGTGACAATGTGGTTCACAGCGCACCGTTGGTTGCCTTGGCCGATGTCGAGCGCGGTGGTCTGTTCTCGCGTTTGTGGGACAATATCCGCCTGTTCTTCTACGGCCTGTTCAACTGAGGAGCCGCGCATGAGCGAGACAACCCCTGAAGCCCCGCGGATCGAGTTTCCCTGCCAGTATCCGATCAAGGTGATTGGTGAGGCCGGGGAGGGGTTTACCGAACTGGTGATCAGTATCGTCGAGCGCCATGCGCCGGGAGTGGACAGCACGCTGGTCGAGGTGCGTGACAGCAAGAATGGCCGGTTCCTGTCGGTACGCCTGGAAATCACCGCGACCGGACCGGATCAGTTGCAGGCGCTGCATGCTGAACTCAAGGCCACCGGGCGTGTGCACATGGTGCTGTGATGCCGGAGCTGATCGTTCGTGATCTGGGGTTGGTTGAGTACCTGCCAACCCTGGAAGCCATGCGCAAGCTGACTGCCGAACGCGATGACCAGACCGCCGACGAGATCTGGCTGTTGCAGCATCCCAAAGTGTTCACCCAGGGCCAGGCTGGCAAGGCTGAGCATGTGCTGGCGCCGGGCGATATTCCGGTGATCCAGGTCGAGCGCGGTGGTCAGGTAACCTACCATGGCCCCGGGCAGTTGGTCGGTTATCTGATGCTGGATCTGCGCCGGCTTGGCCTGGGGGTGCGTGAGCTGGTGACGGCCATGGAGCAAAGTCTGGTCGATGTGCTGGCCGGTTATGGCATCCAGGCTGCGCCCAGGCCAGATGCGCCCGGGGTGTATGTGGGTAGCGAGAAGATCGCCTCACTGGGCCTGCGGGTGCGGCGGGGCTGTTCTTTCCATGGACTGGCCCTGAATGTCGATATGGACATGGAGCCGTTTGCCCGGATCAATCCGTGTGGCTATTCCGGTCTGCGCATGACCCAGATGAGCGAGTTGCTGGGGCGCTCGGTGGCTATCAATGAAGTGGCTCAGCGCCTGGAGCAGGCCTTGCGCCAGCGCCTGGGGTATCAGCACGCCGATTGACCTGCCTGGCTCAACAGTGCTGTTTCGCGGCCGCTGGCCGTTCCTACTTGATATTCAGCGCCGGAATCAGATTCGGGTCGATGTCCTGACCCGGGACAGGAGCCGGGGCGGCCAGGCCCAGGTTGTTCTTCTCGAATACCCGGTCGGCCCGGTAGCTGGAACGTACCAACGGTCCGGCGGCGACTTCCATGAATCCTTTCTCAAGCCCCACTTCGCGGTAGCGGTTGAATTCTTCCGGACTGACCCAGCGCTTGACCGGCAAGTGGTTGCGGGTCGGTTGCAGGTACTGACCAAGAGTGACGATGTCCACGCCGATGGCGCGCAGGTCATCGAAGGTCTGGAAAATCTCATCGTCGGTTTCGCCCAAGCCAACCATCAGGCTGGTCTTGGTCAGCACTTGAGGACGATGGCGCTTGGCATGTTCAAGAACTTTCAGGGTCTTTTCGTAGCCGGCGCGCGGGTCGCGGACTTCGTAGGTCAGGCGTTTCACCGTTTCGACGTTCTGGGCGAACACTTCCAGGCCGGAGTCGACTACCTGCTCAATTGCGCTCAGTTCGGCATCGAAGTCTGGTGTCAGGGCTTCAACCACCACCTGAGGGGTACGCTGCTTGATCGCACGAACACAGGCGGCGTAGTGGCTGGCGCCGCCGTCGGCCAGGTCGTCACGGTCAACAGAAGTCAGCACGATGTAGCGCAGCGCCATCAGTTCGACTGACTTGGCTGTATTCTCTGGTTCCTCGTGATCAAGCCAGCCGTGCGGGTTGCCGGTATCCACGGCGCAGAAGCGGCAGGCGCGGGTGCAGACCGAGCCCATCAGCATGATGGTGGCGGTGCCATTGGACCAGCACTCACCCATGTTCGGGCAATGCGACTCCTGGCAGACGGTGCTCAGGCGATGTTCGGAGACGTTGCGCTTGACCGCTTCAAAACGGTCGCCGCCGGGCGCCTTGACCCGCAGCCACTTGGGTTTGGGCTCGAAAACCTGAGGCTCGACAGAAGTACGGCGTTTCTGGCCGTCCTTGATGGCGGCAATACCCTGGGCATTGCGGAACTTTTCACCACTGGCGACAGTTTTTTGCTCGGCGTCAGACATCGGGGATCAGGGCTCCTGGTTAGAGGCTCCGGCTATGCCGTAGAAGTGGCTTGTGGCCTGGGCGCATTCTATCACAGAGTCGCCTGAGCGGCGCACGCTTCGCGGCCGCAGGCCGCTCCTACCGGAGTCGGGCTAATGCTTGGTAGGAGCGCTTCGCCAGCGCGAAAGGGGTTTTGGTTTAGAGTTCGCGCAGCTTCTCCAGCAGGGCCGGGGAGGGGTAGCCGTCGGCGGGCCATTCCAGAGTTTGCTGGAAGCGACGAATTGCCTGGCGGGTATTGGCTCCGATGATGCCATCTACGCCACCCGGATCGAAACCGCCGGCACTCAGCCGTTCCTGCAGCTCCAGACGCTCGCTGCGTGACAGTGGCCGGTCGTCGGTCGGCCAGTTGCCGTTGATCTGGCCGGCATTCTGGAAGCGCTCGCTGAGCAGGCCGATGGCCAGAGCGTAGCTGGTGGAGTTGTTGTAGCGCAGGATGCTGCGGAAATTGTTCATGACCAAAAAGGCTGGGCCACGGTGGCCGGCTGGTAACAGCAAAGAGGCGCTGTACTCGCCAGGATTGGCTCGCAGAGCCCGGCCATTGCCGTCACGTACTCCAAGCGTGCTCCAGTCGCTCAATGGCTTGCGCACGCTCATATCGGCCAGGGCATAATCGAAGCCATTCGGCAGAGTGACTTCCAGGCCCCAGGGTTGGCCGCTTTGCCAGCCTGAGGCACTGAGATAGTTAGCCGCCGAGGCCAGAGCGTCGGCCGAAGAGTTCCAGATGTCACGTTTACCGTTGCCGTCAAAGTCAACCGCATAGCTGTTGTAGGTAGTGGGAATGAACTGGGTCTGACCCATGGCACCGGCCCAGGAGCCGAGCATCCGCTCCGGGCTGATGTCGCCGCGCTGAAGAATCTCCAGGGCTGCCAGCAACTGAGTGCGGGCAAATACCGGGCGTCGCCCTTCATAGGCCAGGGTGGCCAGCGAGCGTACTACCTGGCGGTCGCCCATATTGTTGCCGTAGTTGCTTTCCAGTCCCCAGATGGCGACCAGAATATGACGGTCGACACCGTAGCGCTGCTCAATGGCGGCCAGTGTGTCGTGCTGTTGGAGCAGCAGACGCTTGCCGCTTGCCACCCGTTGCGGTGACACTGCGCCGTCAAGGTACTCCCAGACCGGACGGGTAAACTCTGGCTGGCTCTGGTCGGCGCGCAGAACCCCTGGGTCTGGTTGCAGGCCAGTGGTGACCCGGTCGAACAGCTCGGCCCTGATGCCGGCCTGGAGGGCGTCCTGGCGTAATTCACCCAGCCAGTGGGCAAAGCTTTGGGCCGGGGCGCTGGGGGTAAGCGTGGCGCTGGTTGGTGAGGCAGTGCTTGCAGTCTGAATCGGGGTGTCGGCACAGGCGGCCAGGGCCAGCATGCCAACGCCGGTGATGGCCAGAAAGCGACTTGCTGTGGCGCGAAGTGTGTGGGTTGTCAGCATTCAAAGTTCCAGCAGAATCCGGGTTTCGATCATAGGCAGTCAGTGGTGTTGCCTCACTGTAGCATGCTGGTCAGGTCGAGGATATCGAACCAAACCTGTGCTTGTTGGAGTCGTGGGGATTGAGCTCGGTTCCGTTTGCCGGGCGGGTTGCGAAAAATCGCTGCGCAATGAACTAAGTTCCTTGCTTGCGGGTCGTACTCTCAGTGCCAGGAAAGTCTTGATAGTGCCACTGCATTGGTCCGATGTTATCTATGGGGCGCGCAGACTGATCAGGATCGAATGATTCATGCCAGTTGCCAGGGAAGGGCAAATAACAAGAGGTTCGGGAGTGATGAAGGTCTTGGGGATGCTGGGCCGGCGGGCCATGTTGGCGCCGCTGGTGGTGGTTGTGTTCGTTTCAGCTTCGCTGAACCGGCCTGATTACCAATGGTCGGGATTTCAGGTGCCGGAGGCCTCGGGCAACACTCTGGATGCAATCAATGAGCAATTGTCTGGGCATGAGCGCAAGCCGGTCTATGAGCAGCGTTTTGCTTCATCGGATCTTGACGAGTTCGTACACTCGCCCTCAATTACCGCGTTGCCTGATGGCGGCTTAATGGCGGCCTGGTTCGCCGGGTCCCGCGAGGGGGCGGCTGATGTAGAGATTCGCAAGGCGCACTTCGATCCGGTCAGTGGCTGGGCTGATGAAGAAACCCTGGTGACCCGCGAGATGACTCGTGAGGCGCTTGGCAAGCCAATCCGCAAGCTGGGCAACCCGGTAATTGCCCTGGCCCCGGATCAGCGCTTGTGGCTGTTTTATGTTTCGGTGTCGCTGGGTGGCTGGGCTGGCAGTTCAATCAACAGCATGGTCTCCGAGGATTTCGGTCAGACTTGGTCTGAGCCCCGCCAACTGGTGACCTCTCCGTTCATCAATATCAGTACCCTGGTGCGGGCCGCGCCGGTCTTTCATCAGGATGGCTCAATCGGTCTGCCGGTCTATCACGAGTTTCTCGGCAAGTTTCCCGAATATCTCTATCTGAGCGCCGACGGGCGGATTCAGGACAAGTTCCGGATTGCTGACGGAACCAATTCGCTGCAACCCACCGTGGTGCCGCTGGATGGTCAACGGGCTGTTGCCTTGCTGCGCTATGCTGGGCGCCGTGGCCATGCCCTAGCGGCAGTAACCGAAGATGGCGGGCGCACCTGGAGCGAGGAGCGGGCTATCTCCCCTTGGAATCCCAACAGTTCGCTGGCGGCGGTGCGGTCGCATCGCAATACTCTGCTGGTGGCGCAGAATAACCTGATCGACGGCCGCTTTCGCCTCAGTCTTGATGAGTCGACCCCCAGCCTCAGCACCTGGTCGCTGATTATGGATCTGGACTCTTCGCCTGATCCTGAAGGGCAGCCCTTTGCCCGTGAAGACTATGAGCCCTTGCTGGCCTCCAAGTTCGTTGCCTCCAGCGGTGAGCGGCGGCGCTCGTTGGTAAACAAGTTCATGCAACAACTGGATCAGCGTCTATGTCGAGATGACGCCTGCGTTTTCGAGTACGAGTATCCCTACATGATCAATGCCGGCAATGGCGTGTTCCATCTGGTGTATGCCTGGAACAACAGCTTTATCAAGCATGTGTCCTTTAATGCCGACTGGCTGGAGGTGCAGCCGTGATCCTCACCACCTGGATTGCTTACCTGGCATTTGCCCTGTTGCTTTTTTTGCTTTTGCCGATGGGCCGCTTGCCGGTTGGCTGGCGCTGGGCCATGCTCGCTGCGGCGTTCGTGCTGGGAGCACTGCCGTTGATCGATGGCTTGTCTCTGGCAGGCTACCTGCGGGCTTTCACTGATGATCTGGCAATGACCAGTCTGGTCGCGCTGTTTGCTGCTGCGCTGGTGCGCCTGGGGTGGCTGTCATCTCCTGCGCGGCAACACAAGCTGGAGTGCTGCTTGCTGTTTGCCCTGATGGGGTTGTTTCTCTACCCGGCGGCCATGGGGCTGGGCATGCTGGACCCCTACCGCTTGGGCTATGGCCCGGACGGGCTGTTGCTCGCTGTGGCGGCCCTGACTCTGCTGATGCTGTGGCGGGGCAACCGGCTCGCTGTGCTGATGCTGACGCTGGCCACCCTGGGCTACGCTCTGGAACTGAAGGCCTCTGGCAATTATTGGGATTATTTGCTGGATCCGTTTATCGTTCTGTTTGCACTCTGGAGCTTGTGCCGTGATCTGGTGCTAGGGGTGTTCCGGCGTTTTTGGCCGGCCTGATCTGGCAGAACGCTCAGGCCTCTAGGGGGGGCGGACTGGTAGCTGTTGGCTACCCAGTATGCTAAAGTCCGCACCCCTTGATTGAACTATGGCTATGTTCATCGTGTTGACTCTCTCCGGCGTTACGCCACCGTAGCTTTTTACCCTCCGGCCGTCAGGCCGCGTTCCCACCCAGGCTGTCGGCAATCGGGTGGAATTCGTCGTGCCCCTCAAGCGGTCATTGTTTCGCTCGCCTGTGACAGGACGGCTGATGTGTTGCTGTCGGGTTTATTGAAGTTTTCTGGATCTTGTTAATGGACGTGGTATGACCCTTATCCAATCGGTAAGACAAAACTGGTTTGCTAATATTCGTGGCGATCTACTGGCCGGACTGGTTGTAGCGCTGGCGCTGATTCCTGAAGCCATTGCTTTCTCAATCATCGCCGGAGTTGACCCCAAGGTCGGGCTGTATGCCTCATTCTGTATTGCCGTGATCATTGCCTTTACCGGCGGTCGGCCGGGGATGATTTCCGCAGCTACCGGAGCCATGGCGCTGTTGATGGTCACTCTGGTACGCGAACACGGGTTGGAGTATCTGCTGGCCGCGACCGTGCTCTGTGGGGTGCTGCAGATCGGCGCTGGATATCTCAAGCTCGGCTCGTTGATGCGTTTCGTGTCGCGCTCGGTAGTGACCGGCTTTGTCAACGCGCTGGCGATTCTGATCTTCATGGCCCAGTTGCCGGAGCTGATCGATGTCACCTGGCATGTCTATGCCATGACTGCTGGCGGGCTGGCGATTATCTACCTTTTCCCCTATGTGCCGGTGCTCGGCAAGCTGATTCCTTCTCCGCTGGTATGTATCCTGCTGTTGACAGGATTGGCCATGTACCTGGGGCTGAATATCAATACCGTGTCCGGTATGGGGGAGCTGCCGGATACGCTGCCGGTGTTCCTCTGGCCACAGGTGCCGCTGAATCTTGAGACGCTGTGGATCATCCTGCCGTACTCGGCGGCGTTGGCGGTGGTCGGCCTGCTGGAGTCGATGATGACTGCAACCATTGTTGACGACCTGACCGATACCAGCAGTGACAAGAACCGCGAGTGCAAAGGGCAGGGCATCGCCAATATCGGGGCTGGTCTCATGGGGGGCATGGCTGGTTGCGCGATGATTGGTCAGTCGGTGATCAACGTCAAATCGGGTGGTCGCACCCGGTTGTCCTGCCTGACCGCCGGTGTAGTGTTGTTGATCATGGTGGTGTTCCTCAGCGACTGGGTTGGGCAAATTCCGATGGCGGCCCTGGTTGCCGTGATGATCATGGTATCGATCGGAACTTTCAGTTGGGACTCGTTGCGTAATCTGAAGAAGCACCCGTTGTCGACCAATATCGTTATGCTGGCAACTGTGATAGTCACCGTTGCGACTCACAATCTGGCCTATGGTGTCTTTGTTGGTGTGCTGCTGGCGGCGCTGTTCTTCGCCAATAAAATGGGCCATTACCTGCATATCAGTAGTGAAGTGGACCCGCGTGGGCGGCAACGGACCTATCGGGTGGTGGGGCAGGTGTTCTTCAGTTCTTCCGACAAGTTCGTTACTGCTTTTGACTTCAAGGAAGCCCTTGATAAGGTAGTTATTGATCTCAGCCGCGCGCATTTCTGGGATATCACGGCGGTGGCGGCGCTGGACAAGGTTGTTCTCAAGTTCCGTCGCGAAGGTGCCGAAGTCGAGATCGTTGGCCTCAATCAGGCTAGTGCCACCATCGTTGATCGGTTTGGTGTGCATGACAAGCCTGATGCTGTCGACAAGCTGATGGGCCACTGATAAACAACAAGGAGAAATGTGTGACCACAGTGAATGTGCTTGCCTGTATCGATGCTTCCCGGTCGGCCGCCGGTGTTTGCGACTATGCCGCCTGGGCCAGTCTTCGCCTGGATGCGCCACTGGTGTTTCTGCATGTACTGGATCATTCGAGTTTCCCGGTGCATGGCGACCTGTCGGGCAATATTGGCCTGGGTAGCCGTGAGCACTTGCTTGAAGAGCTGGCCAATCTCGATGAGAAACGAGCCAAGCTAATGCGCGAGCAGGGCCAGTTGATGCTCGAGGCGGCGCTGGAGCGTGCACGGGCTGATGGTGTTGCTGAACCGGTCAGTCGACAGCGACATGGCGATCTGGTCGATACCCTGCAGGAGCTGGAGCCGGAAATTCGCTTGCTGGTCATGGGCCGCCAGGGTGAAGAGGCCGACTCGCTAGGCCGGCATGTGGGCACCCATCTGGAAAGTGTTGTGCGCACCATGCACCGACCGATTCTGGTGACAGCCGGAGAGTTCCGTCAGCCGCGCAGCGTAATGCTGGCCTTTGATAATGGACCAAGTACGCGCAAGGGCGTTGACATGATTGCCGATAGCCCCTTGTTCAAGGGGATGCCGATCCATCTGCTGATGGTCGGGGCTGATACCAAGGATGCCTGGGAGGCTTTGAATGCCGCAAAAGCCCGACTGGAACAGGCTGGCCATCAGGTCGAGGCAGCCATTCGTGCCGGTGAGGTGGAGGCTACACTGCTCGACTACGAGGCGGAGCACGACATCGACATGATCGTCATGGGTGCCTACGGCCATTCACGGATTCGCCAGTTCTTTGTTGGCAGCACTACCACCAATATCCTGGCCCGTACCACCCGGCCACTGCTGCTTCTGCGTTAGCCTCCCCATATGCGCAGCCCGGGCCTTACCCCGGGACTGCGCGCAGGGCCGATATTGCCCGGTTCTGACGTCTCGGTTATTTTTTGCAACATATTGGAACGAGTTTGTTGCCGCCCGGTCTGATGGCGGTATGACTGCGTGTTCGGCAGCCTGGGGGGTGGTTGTTGCCAACATGTGGTCCCGTCTGAATTGACAATAATTCCAAGGAGCCAACATGGCCTGGCTGCAGTCCCGTCGTTTGCACTTCCTGCTGGGGGGCGTGCTGATTCTGTTTGTGGTTTTTGCTGCGTTGCGCGGTGTTTTTCTGATCGCCTTTTCCGCAATTGAGCCCGGGGTCGATCACCCCTGGTCGCTGGTGCTGGAGACTTTGGGTGTTGGTTTACGCTTTGACCTGCGTCTGGCGATTCTGGTCATGTTGCCGTTCATGTTTCTGGCCTGGCTGCCGCTGTGGAACAGCGTCAAATCCCGAGTGCTGCGCCTGCTTGGTCGGGCTTACCTGCTGGCAGTGCTGGCAGTGCTGTTTTTCATGTATTTTCTCGATTTCGGCCACTACGCCTATCTGGGTGTGCGGCTGAATGCCTCGGTGCTCAAGTTCGCTGAAGATGCATTGATTTCCCGGCAAATGTTGTGGGAAAGCTACCCGGTAGTATGGATCTGTCTTGGCTGGCTGGCGCTGACTTTACTGACTTTCTGGCTATTGGGCCTGCTTGAGCGAGTGACCCTGGATCGCCCGGTCAGGCCAATTGCGCTGTGGCCGCGGATCTGGGGCAGTGCGCTGATGACGGTGGTGGTGTTTCTGGCGATTCTTGGGCGCACCAGCAACATCAATCTGGAAAATCCGGTGCCACTGCGCTGGAATGATGCCTTTTTTGCCGGAGACAGCCAGTTGGGCGCTCTGGGACTTAATCCGGTGATCTTCTTCTACGATACCCTCAAGGTACCGGCTGAGCGCTATGACCTGGGGCAGGTGCGTGAGCATTATCCGCTGGTGAGCGAGTATCTGGGCGTGAGCCAGCCGGATATTGATCAGTTGAATTTCACTCGCCAGGTGGCGGTACAGCCGCATCGGCTCGATCTCAGTGAGCGCCCGAATGTGGTGTTCATTATGCTTGAGTCGCTCGGCACCACTGCGGTGGGAGCCTATGGCAACCCCTTGCAGCCCACCCCGAATATCGACCGTTTGGCCCAGCAGAGCTGGTTCTTCCGGCACTTCTATGTACCGGTAACCGGTACAGCCAAGACTGTCTGGGCCAGCATTACCGGCATCCCTGATGTGTCACGTCAGGAGACAGCGACCCGCAATCCGCTGATCACCAGTCAGCACAGCCTGATCAACGAACTCAAGGACTACCACAAGCTCTACACCATTGGTGGTAACTCTGGTTGGGCCAATATGAATGCGCTGATTCGTCAGTCGGTTGACGGGGTGCAACTGTTCGAGGAAGGCTACTGGCAGGCCAAGAATGTTGACGTCTGGGGCGTGTCTGATCTGGACCTGTTCAAGGAAACCGACAAGCTGCTGCGTGAACTGCCTGAGGATAAGCCATTCTTCGCCTATATTCAGACCGCTGGCAATCATCGGCCGTTCACTATTCCCAAGGACAATGACGGTTTCGAGGTAATCGACCGGCCGCTGGAGGAGGTTCAAGCTGCCGGTTCGCGCAGTGTCGCCCAGTACAATGCTGTGCGTTTGCTGGATTTCAATATCGGCCGGTTCATGGAAATGGCCGAAGCCAGTGGCTACTTGCACAACACCATCTTCGTGATGTTCGGTGATCACAATACCCGGATTGCCAATATCGACTATATGAAGCCGGCATTCGACAAACTGGGCCTGGAAAGCAACAACGTACCACTGCTGATTTATGCGCCGGGCTATCTTGAGCCGCGCGAGTTTGAAGAGGCGGTAGGTTTGACCGATCTGATGCCGACCCTCGCCGGGCTGCTGGGCATCGAGTATGAAACCCGGGTCATGGGCCGTGATCTATTGACGCCCGCACCGGAAGGCGAGCGAGTGGTGCCGCTGGTGTTGCGTGAGGGCTCGTTTCCGTTGATCGGTGCGGTGAGCAAGGACTTTCTGTTGCAGATGAACCACGATGGTACTCAACCAAGTCTGCATGACCTGCATTCGGATACGCCGCTGGACAACGTCGCTGAACAGTATCCCGAAGAGTATCAGCGCTTGCTGCCGCTGACTCGGGGCTTGTATGAGACTTCGCGTTATATGCTGTATGACAATGTCAGGAAATAGCCGCCGGCTTACAGCCTGATTCGTGCGCCAGCCGCCTGTACCAGAATCAGCGCCAGGGTATCCCAGGCTGAGCCGGGTTGCAGGCCCTTGATCTGCTCGTCGGCCTGTTGGGCCTGCTGTAGCCAGCCGGTCCAGCGGCTGGCCGGGTGGCGTTGCAGGGCTTGGCTCAGCACCGGCTTGCGCTTGTCCCAGACTGGTGGGCGTTGGCTGGCGAAGATCCGCTCCAGTGGTACGCCGCGGCCAAGGTCCTGGGCCATGCCGGCCAGACTGCGCAGTTCGCGGCTCAAGGCCCAGAGCACCACCGGTGCTTCCACGCCTTCGCCCTTGAGCCCGTGCAGGATGCGCAGGGCGTGCTCGCCCTGGCCCAGCAGCATGGCGTCGACCAGATTGAACACGTCGAAACGGGCGCTGTCGGCGACGACCTGCTGCACGGTATCCAGATCCAATACCCCTTCACGGCAGAACAGCTTGAGCTTCTCGATCTCCTGGGCGGCGGCAAGCAGATTACCCTCGACCCTGGCGCTAAGCAGTTCCAGTGCTTCCGGGCTGGCCTGAATCCCGGCGGCGGCCAGTCGATCACGCATCCAGCTAGGCAGCTGTGCGCTTTCCACTGGCCAGATTTGAATGAAGCGCGAGTTAGGGTGCTCGATCAGCGCTTTGGCCCATTTACTGCGCTGGGTGCTGCCGTCGAGTTTGGGCAGGCTGATCAGCAGGGTGGTGTCGGCTGGCGGTTCCTGCAGATAGGCGAGCAGGGCCTTGGCACCTTCATCGCCGGGTTTGCCTCCGGGAATGCGCAACTCCAGCAGCCGCTGGCTGGCGAACAGTGACAGGCTGTGGCTGGCTTCATACAGCTGTGCCCAGTCGAAACCGCGTTCGACCTGAAACACCTGGCGCTCTTCGCAGCCGGCGCTACGGCAGGCCTGGCGGATACTGTCGGCGGCTTCACCGGTCAGTAGTGGGTCATCGCCACTGACTACCCAGACCGGGGCCAGTTCTTCCTTGAGCTGGCGTGCAAGTTGCCCGCTGTTGAGCTTCATCGGCTCAGGGGGCGGCCCGGTCGAGTTCGCGTTCGCGAGCTTGCAGCTCGCTGCTGCTCAGGCTTGACAGGCGCAGTAGCAACTGTCGGCTGAGGTCGCGGCGCATTTCCTGGCGCAGCAGCTCTTCTTCCTCGCTGCTGGCGATTACGTTGTCGCGGTCGCGGACCAGGGCGCGTTGAGCTTCCAGGGTCTCGGGACCGACCAGGGTGCGGCCTTGGCGATCGAGAATCTGGTAGCTCAAACGGCTGGTGAGCTGGAACTCGGCCGGGCTGGCGCGAGTGGTGTAGCTGACCGCGCTACGTTCATTCTGCTCGCCCAGCAGTTGCAGGTGGTAAGGGGCGCTGGCGCTCAGGCGCACACCGCTGCTACGCAGCATGTCGCGCACTTCCTGGTGGGTCTGGCTGAGGTTATCGATCGCACTGAGCCGCAGCTCACGCAGTTCGACATTCTCCAGGGCGCCGGCACCGGTGCCGCGCAGGTGGAAGCCACAGCCGCTCAGTGCCAGGGCGATACCCAGCAGGGTGGCGGTGAGTAGTCGTCGGGGGCGATTCAGGGACATCCGCTTTCTCCGTTTCTCAGTTGGCGACGATATTGACCAGCTTGCCGGGGACCACGATCACCTTGCGGATAGTCAGGCCTTCGGTAAAGCGTTGTACGTTCTCGTTGTCACGGGCGCAGGCTTCGATGGTCTCACGGCTGGCGCCCACCGCCACCTCGATATGGCCGCGCAGCTTGCCATTGACCTGAATCACCAGTTGCAGGCTGTCCTGAACCAGCGCGGCCTCGTCGACCTGCGGCCAGCGGGCATCAATGACCGGGTCCTGATGTCCCAGTGCCTGCCACAGCGCATGACTGATGTGCGGGGTTATCGGTGCCAGCAGCAGGGCCACGGTTTCCAGGCCTTCGTGCAGCAGGGCGCGATCCTGATCGCTACCTTGCGCGGCTTTTTCCAGTACGTTCATCAGGGTCATCACGGCGGCGATGGCGGTGTTGAACTTGTGGTGCTGGCCGATATCCTGGCTGGCCTGCCTGATCGCCAGATGGGTGGCTCGGCGCACGGCTTTCTGCTCATCGTTAAGGTTGGACGTGTCCAGAGCCGCTGGGGTGCCGGCAGCCACATGTTGGCTGGCCAGACGCCAGACCCGGCGCAGGAAACGCTGGGCCCCTTCAACCCCTGAGTCGGACCATTCCAGGCTCATGTCCGGCGGAGAGGCGAACATCATGAACAGGCGGCAGGTGTCGGCACCGTACTGATCGATCATCGCTTGCGGATCGACGCCGTTGTTCTTCGACTTGGACATCTTTTCGGTGCCGCCGATTTCCACCGGCTGGCCGTCGCTCTTGAGGCGTGCGCTGGTGATCTTGCCCTTGGCATCGCGTTCGACTTCAACATCGGCCGGATTGAACCAGGTCTTGGCGCCATTGCTATCCAGGCGGAAATAGGTGTCGGCCAGTACCATGCCCTGGGTCAGCAGGTTCTTGAACGGCTCATCGGAGCTGACCAGGCCTTCGTCACGCATCAGCTTGTGGAAAAAGCGGGCGTAGAGCAGGTGCAGGATCGCGTGTTCGATGCCGCCGATGTATTGGTCAACCGGCAACCAGTGGTTGGCCGCCTTGGGGTCGACCATGCCCTGTTCGTAGTGGGGCGAGGCGTAGCGGGCGAAGTACCAGGAGCTTTCGACGAAGGTGTCCATGGTGTCGGTTTCGCGCTTGGCCGCCGCACCGCATTTGGGGCAGGTGCAGTCATAGAATTCGGGCATTTTCGCCAATGGGCTGCCGGCGCCATCGGGCACCACGTCTTCAGGCAGCACGACCGGCAACTGGTCTTCTGGTACCGGTACGTCGCCGCAGTTGTCGCAATGGATGATCGGGATCGGGCAGCCCCAGTAGCGCTGACGGCTGATGCCCCAGTCGCGCAGGCGGAACTGGGTGCGCGACTGGCCCAGGCCTTTTTGCTGCAGCACTTCGCCGATGGCGGTGAAGGCACTGTCGTAATCCAGGCCATCGAACTCGTCGGAGTTGATCAGTTCGCCCTTTTCGCCATAGGCGTCCTGCCAGGGGGCCGGAGTAGTGTCGCCAGCCGAGGTGCGAATCACAGGTTTGATCGGCAGGTTGTACTTGCTGGCGAACTCAAAATCGCGTTCGTCATGGGCTGGCACCGCCATGACTGCGCCTTCGCCGTAGCCCATCAGCACGTAGTTGGCGATCCAGACAGTCAGCTTCTCCCCGGTCAGCGGGTGCAGGACGTACAGGCTGGTTGGCAGGCCTTTCTTTTCCTGGGTGGCGATATCAGCTTCGGCCACGCCGCCACGCTTGCATTCGTCCACGAAGGCTTGGAGTCGCGGATTATCACTGGCGGCCAGGGTGGCCAGCGGGTGTTCGGCGGCCACCGCCACGTAGGTGGCACCCATCAGGGTATCGGGGCGGGTGGTGAAGACTTTGAGCTTGCCGTCTGCGCCGATGCTGTCGCGGTCGTAGGGGAAGTGCACTTCCATGCCCACTGACTTGCCGATCCAGTTGCGCTGCATGGTCTTGACCTGCTCCGGCCAGCCGGGCAGGTCGTCGAGCGAGCTGAGCAGCTCTTCGGCGTAGTCAGTGATGCGGAAATAGTACATCGGGATTTCGCGCTTCTCGATCAGCGCGCCACTACGCCAGCCACGACCGTCGATCACCTGTTCGTTGGCCAGTACGGTCTGGTCGATGGGGTCCCAGTTGACCGTGCCATTCTTGCGATAGATCACGCCTTTCTCGAACAACCGGGTAAACAGCCACTGTTCCCAGCGGTAGTAATCGGGGCGGCAGGTGGTGACTTCACGGCTCCAGTCGATGGCCAGGCCCAGACTTTTGAGCTGGGTGCGCATGTAGTCAATGTTCGAATAGGTCCAGGCAGCCGGGGCTACCTTGTTGTTCATGGCCGCGTTTTCCGCCGGCATGCCGAAGGCGTCCCAGCCCATCGGTTGCAGGACGTTCTTGCCCTGCATGCGCTGATAGCGGGCGATCACGTCACCGATGGTGTAGTTACGTACGTGCCCCATGTGTAGCTTGCCGCTGGGGTAGGGAAACATCGACAGGCAGTAGAAAGTGTCCTGGCCTTGGGTTTCTTCAACCTTGAACGCCTGGGTGCTGTCCCAGGCGTTCTGGGCGGCGGCTTCGATCTCACGGGGGAAATACTGTTCTTGCATAGCGTTGGGCTTCAATCTCGATGACGCGGATTCGAAAAGTAATGCGGCAGGATACACCACCGGGGGCGGCTCAGGTAGTCGTATGCCATTCGTCGCCGGGCTGCGTGGCAGAGCAATGCCGGGTCTATGCTCTTGAGTAGACGCCGGTCATTGATGGAGACCGGGGTGGCTTGGCAACTCGATATACAGAGGTAAGTGATTGATGAAAGCACCGGAGCCGGAACCACTGGCGTGTCGGAACCGGGATTCCTCCTATGATCGGTTGTTGCGGCGGCTGGATCAGGCACTGGATATGGCACGGACGCGCCAGTGGCTGGACGGACAGCCGCCGGGACTGACCGAGCTGGAAGTCAACGGATTGAGTCCGGAGGACTTGCGCTTGCTATGGCGGATTCTCGATACCATGGCTGAGCAGCGGGCCGCGTCATACCGCAGTTCAGCGCTGGCGGCGCACGACACACAACAGCAGCAGCGCCAGCACGGTTAGCCCGACCGGCCAGCCGCGCCAGCGCAAATAGGGGGTCAAACCTTCGCGGGGCTGAACCCAGCCCTTCAGGGTCAGGGGCTGGAACTGTGGAACTTGCGCGCGAATACCGCCCTGGTGATCAATCAGGGCGGTAACGCCGTTATTGGTTCCACGGATCATCCAGCGGCCGCTTTCCAGTGCCCGCATACGAGCCATTTGTAAATGTTGCAGCGGACCAATCGATTCACCAAACCAGCTGTCGTTGCTGATGGTGATCAATAGTTCGCTCTGAGCCGCCAGGCGGGCGGCGAAATCCGGATAGACCACTTCGTAGCAGATGAATGGTGCCAGTCGATAACCGGCGGCGCGCAAGGGTGGCTGATCGGCTGCGCCACGCGAGAAGCTCGACATCGGCAGGTCGAAGAATGCAATCAGGCCGCGTAACCAGGCTTCCAGTGGCACATATTCGCCGAACGGTACCAGTTTGTGCTTGAGGTACTGATTGGCATCTTCGCCGGCCACCAGAATGCCGTTATAGATACGCAGACTGCCGGTGCTGTAGTCATCGACCGGGATGCCGGTGATCAGGGTGCTGCCGTGCTCGGCCAGATTAGCAGCGATGCCCTGGACGAACGGCTCGGCCCGACTGCTTAGCACTGGTACTGCGGTTTCCGGCCAGATAATCAGGTCGCTGCCCAGGTGCGCGTAGCTCATATCGCGGTACAGGGTCAGGGTGTGCTCGATATGGGCCGGGTCCCACTTGCGTGATTGAGGGATGTCGGCCTGAACCAGGGCGACTGACAGCGGCTCGCCGGCCGGCTGAGTCCACTCCCGGTCGTGCAGGGCCCAGCCACCGAGCCAGATCGCCAGCACCAAGCTCAAGCCAACGAGTGCGCGTGGCAGGTGCCAGAGCCGGGTTTCGCTCAAGATGGTGGCCGTCAGTACGCTGAACAGGCTGACCAGCCAGACACCACCCAGTGGAGCCCAGCCGGCCAGCCAGGTATCGAGCAGGGCGTAGCCCTGATACAGCCAGGGAAAGCCTGTGAGGAACCAGGCGCGGAAAAACTCCTGACCCACCCACAACGCAGCAAAGCCGCTCACGCTCAGCCAGGGCCCCGTTGGGCGTAGCCAGCGGCTCCAGAGCCAGGCCATCAAGCCGTAGATCAGCGCCAGACCAGCAACAAAGCCGGCGGTCAGCAACCCAGCCAGAGCTGGTGAGGCGTCGCCGTGTACATGAATGCTGATGTAGACCCAGGAGACTCCGCTGGCAAACAGGCCAAGACCCCATAGCCAGCCACGCAAGAAGGCCTGGCGACCTTCAATTCGGGCCAGGCCCTGGTAGAGCAGGGCGGCTGAGAGCAGGCCCAGGGGCCAGATATCGAATGGAGTGAAGGCCAGGGTACCCAGTGCACCGCCAGCCAGCGCGAGCAGATGGCCGGTCCAGCCTGGGGCTTGCAGCCAGTGAAGCGGGTGTCGCACGATGCGGCGTCCTTGTCCTTATTGATCGATTACGGTGATGCGCAGCAGATGAACACGGCGGCTGTCGGCGTTGAGTACCCGGACCCGGAAGCCTTCCAGTTCAACTACTTCGTTGCGTTTGGGCAGATGACCGAACGCATTCATGACCAGCCCGCCGACGGTATCGAACTCTTCGTCGGGGAAGTTGCTGCCGAAGTGCTCGTTGAAGTCTTCGATCGGGGTCAGGCCCTTGACCAGGAAGTCGCCGCTAGGCAATGGCTTGATCTGGCTGTCTTCGTCGACATCGTGTTCGTCTTCGATATCGCCAACGATCTGCTCCAGCACGTCCTCGATGGTGACCAGTCCGGAGACACCACCATATTCGTCGATGACGATGGCCATATGATTACGGGTCGAGCGGAATTCGCGCAGCAATACGTTGAGCCGCTTGGATTCGGGCACGAAGGTCGCTGGACGCAGCACTTCCTTGAGATTGAAGCGTTCGCAATTGCCGTCCAGCAATAGCGGCAACAGGTCCTTGGCCAGCAGAATGCCCAGCACTTCGTCGATGCTTTCACCGATTACCGGGTAGCGCGAGTGCGCAGCCTCGATCACGGCCGGCAGGAAGTCGCGTGGGGCCTGGGTGGATTTGATGGTGGTCATCTGTGAGCGCGGAACCATGATGTCCCGGACCTGCATGTCGGAGACCTGCAGGGCGCCTTCGATAATCGACAGGGCCTCGATATCCAGGACCTCGTTCTGATGCGCTTCGCGCAGCAGTTCCAGTAGTTCCTGGCGATTCTTGGGTTCATGGACAAAAGCCTGGACCAGTCTGTCCAGCCAGGACTTATGTCCGTTGGTCGATCGATCTTCGCTCATGTTCCTTACTCGTTGGGGGAAAGATAGGGGTCGGGAAAGCCCAGTTCGGCCAGTAGCCGGGTTTCCAGGGTTTCCATGACCTCGGCTTCGGCGTCGTCGATATGATCGTAGCCAACCAGGTGCAGGCAGCCGTGGATGACCATATGGGCCCAGTGGGCCTCGGGTGTCTTGCTCTGTTCGGCGGCTTCACGCAGTACCACCGGGACGCAGATCACCAGATCGCCAAGTAGCGGGATATCGAGTTCTGGCGGCAGGTCGGCCGGAAACGACAGTACATTGGTTGGATAGTCGCGCTGGCGGTATTCACGGTTGAGTGCCTGGCTTTCTTCGGCATCGACCAGACGAATGGTCAGTTCATGGCCGGGCTTGTCTTGCAGGGCCAGCCCGGCCCAGCGTATGAAACAGTCGTCGTCGGGCTGGCCAGGCAGGTCGGTGGCACGCTGGATGTCCAGATCAAGCGTCATCGCTCGGCTCCTGGCGCTCCTTGCGGGCCTTCTCCTGAGCGTGATCGAAACGATCATAGGCTTCGACGATACGTTGCACCAGCGGGTGGCGGACCACGTCCTTGGACTTGAAGTGGGTGAAGCCAATGCCCTTGACGCCGTTGAGCACGTCCATCACATGAATCAGTCCGGAGCGGGTGCCGCGTGGCAGGTCGACCTGGGTGATGTCGCCGGTGATCACGGCGGTGGAGCCGAAGCCAATCCGGGTCAGGAACATCTTCATCTGCTCGACGGTGGTGTTCTGGCTCTCGTCGAGGATGATGAAGCTGTTGTTCAGGGTTCGGCCGCGCATATAGGCCAGCGGCGCGACTTCAATGACCTGGCGCTCGATCAGCTTGGCAACCTGATCGAAGCCGAGCATCTCGTACAGGGCGTCGTACAGCGGGCGCAGATACGGGTCGATTTTCTGGGCCAGGTCGCCAGGCAAAAAGCCCAGCTTCTCACCAGCCTCGACGGCCGGGCGGACCAGCAGGATGCGGCGAATCTGATCGCGCTCCAGAGCATCGACCGCGCAGGCTACGGCGAGGTAGGTCTTGCCGGTACCGGCCGGACCGATACCAAAGTTGATGTCGTGTTCCTGGATCGAGCGTACGTAGCTTTGCTGGTTCGGTCCGCGCGGCTGAATCGTCATGCGCTTGGTACGCAGCAGTACCGGCTGGTGCCCGTCGACGTCATTGAGCGTTTCGCTGAGGTTTTCCAGGCCAGACTCCTGCAGGTACAGGTGTACGGTGTCCGGGGTCAGCTCCTGCTTGCCGCGGGTTTCGCGGTACAACTGGCGCAGTACGGCTTCGGCCGAGCGGGTGATGGCTGGGTCGCCAATAAGCTCAAAGTGGTTGCCGCGGTTGCGCACCTCAATACCGAGACGTTGCTCGATCAGGTGCAGATGTTCGTCGAACTGCCCGCAAAGACTGGCGAAACGCCGGGAATCAACGGGTTCGATGCTGAAGCGATGTATATGCAAGGGAGCGTTCAAAGTGGTCTATGGATCGCCATGTGGCTCAGGTTGAATACAGCATAACGCTCAGACGACGTCATGCAAAGTGGGCTGGGAGCAGGCCACTCCCAGCCTTGGGCTGTCAGTGACTTTTCAATTGGCCGCGCAGCGAGTGCGGCAGCGCCTCGATAATCTCGACCTCGGCAAACTGGCCGATCAGGGCCGGGTTGTCGCAGCGGAAGTTGACTACCCGGTTGTGCTCGGTGCGGCCCTGGAGCATGCCCGGGTCCTTCTTCGAGAAGTCGCTGACCAGAATGCGTTGAGTGCTGCCGACCATGCGCCGACTGTTCTCGAAGCCCTGCTGGTTGAGGCGTGCCTGGAGAATTTGCAGGCGCTGCTTCTTGACCTCGGCGGGAGTGTCGTCCTTGAGGTCGGATGCCGGGGTGCCGGGGCGGGCACTGTAGATGAACGAATAGGAGAAGTCGAAGCCGACCTCTTCCACCAGCTTCATGGTCTGCTCAAAATCACGGTCGGTCTCACCAGGAAAACCGACGATGAAATCCGAACTGAGGATAATATCCGGTACGGCGGCCTTGAGTTTGCGAATCCGTGACTTGTATTCCAATGCGGTATGGTTGCGTTTCATCGCCGCCAGCACCCGGTCGGAGCCGGACTGTACCGGCAGGTGCAGGTACTTCACCAGCTTGGGAAGCTCGGCGTGGGCCTGAATGATCGCATCGGAAAACTCCAGCGGGTGGCTGGTGGTGTAGCGGATGCGCTCAATGCCGTCGATCGCCGCCACGGCGTGCAGCAGATCAGCGAAGTCGGTGCCGTCAAACCGGTAGCCGTTGACGTTCTGGCCAAGCAAAGTGACTTCCTTTACGCCGTTCTCGGCCAGGTGAATGATTTCGGCCAGCACGTCGGCCAGTGGTCGGCTGACTTCTTCGCCGCGGGTGTAGGGCACCACGCAGAAGCTGCAGTACTTGCTGCAACCTTCCATGATCGAGACGAAGGCGGTTGGGCCATCGACCCGGGGCTCGGGCAGGCGATCGAATTTTTCGATCTCCGGAAAGGAGACGTCGACCTGGGCGGTCTTGGTGCTGCGCGCGGCGTCGATCATTTCCGGTAGGCGGTGCAGGGTCTGCGGGCCGAATACCACATCAACATAGGCGGCACGGTCACGGATCGCGGTGCCTTCCTGGCTGGCGACGCAGCCACCGACACCGATGATCAGTTCCGGGTTCTTTTCCTTGAGTGGCCGCCAGCGGCCCAGTTCGGAAAACACTTTTTCCTGGGCCTTCTCGCGGATCGAGCAGGTGTTGAGCAGGATGACATCCGCGTCTTCGGGGTTGTCGGTCAGCTCCATTGCCTGGTGTTCGCCGAGCAGGTCCGCCATGCGCGAGCTGTCATACTCGTTCATCTGGCAGCCGTGGGTCTGGATAAAGAGTTTTTTGGCCATGGGGTCTACGAAGGAATGCACTCGGAAAAAAGCGCGATTATACACGGTATGCTATGATCCGCGCCCGCACTTCATCATCAGCGTGTCCGCAATCCTCATGAGCAAAGACAAACAGCCGATCTTTCGGGTGATTTTCAACAACCAGGGCCAGGTTTTCGAACTCTATGCCCGGCAAATTTTCCAGAGCGAACTCTGGGGTTTCATGGAGATCGAGGAACTGGTGTTCGGTGAGCGCTCTGGCGTGCTGGTCGATCCCGGCGAAGAGAAGCTCAAGACCCAGTTCGAAGGCGTCAAGCGCAGCTTCATCCCGGTTCAGGCGATCGTGCGCATCGACGAAGTCGAGCGTGTCGGTCAGGCCAAGATCAGTGAAGCCAAGGGCGGCAACGTTATGCCATTTCCGCTACCGCCCGGCCCGTCCCAAGGCTGAGGTTACGCCTCTCAGCCTATTCCAGCGGCTCGGGATCGCTCGGGGCTACCGGCGTTTCCGGGCCCAGGGCCGGGCTGGTTTCGGGTACCAGTGCGCGATTGAGCTGCTCTTCACGTAATTGGGCCAGGTAGTTGCGAAACAGGGTGCTGAGCACCTGATTGGCTACCACCAGTTCTTCCGGCCCCATTTCCTCGGCAATGTGGTCACTGGCATCCATGGCCGCATCCTCGCCGTTGACCGCCGCCATTTTCAGGATGATGAAGGCCTGGGGCAGATTGCGCGGTACCCCTTCGCCCTGATAGTGCATCAGGCCGAGTCGATACTGGGCAGTGGGGTGGCCCTGGATCGATGCTTCTTCATACCATTCCAGCGCCATTTCCACGTCGCGCTCCAGCCGCTCGCCGCTGTTGTACAGCTCGCCCATCTCGAATTGGGCCTGGGCGTCGCCGGCTTTGGCCAGCGCTGTGCACTGCTCGATCGCCAGCGGCAGGCTGTCATCGTCCACCCGATTGAGCGCGCAGCGCTCTTCGGTGCTGATCAGTAGTGGATTGCCGGATTCGGCCAGGGTCAAGGCTGGCAGCAGCAGACCGAAACCAAGGGGGATTAGCAGGGTGCGTATGGAGGCTGTCATCACCGAGGTGCCGTTGTCGAGTCGTTGCTGGGACACGCGTTGTCGCTATTGTGCGCCTGTTCGGCCAGCAGGCCAACCGCCAGTGCGGCGGCGACGAATCCCGGCAGCAGCCAGCTGGCACCAGCCTCGGCGCTGAGCAGGGCGGTTAATGGCAACTGCTGGCTGAACAGGGTTGGTGCGATCAGGCTGACCGGTGCAATCAGGCAGAGTCCGGCGATACGCTTGTCGCGGCTCAGATACAGTACTGCGCTGGCCAGCAGGCCGGCAGCACCGATCAGGTTGACCAGCCAGTGGTAGCCGGGTTGCCAGCCGAGATAGCGCGACAGCTCGAAGCAGGCCATCAGGCCCAGAATGACCTGGCCCCAGATCATCGGCTTCCAGCGCAGACCCCGAGCCAGATAAACCGTGGCCAGTCCCAGCAGCGGCAGGCTGATGTGCTGGGCGGCCAGACCGAAGATCCGCTGGGCGTCGGCCATCGCGGCGCTACTGGCCCCCCACTGGCCGAATGTCAGCAGCAGGCTGCTGAGCGCGGCCAGCAGCAAGGCGACCAGGCTGGCGTTCAATGCACCCCGTGCACCGGCATGCCGTCCGACCCGGCGTGGCCATAGCCATAGACTCAGGCCGGCGAGAAACAGGGTCAGGAGCAGGTAGCTGATGGCGATCATAGGGCAGCAAAGGCCTTTTCGGCGGCGTCCAGAGTCAGTTTCAGCTCGGTATCGCCGTGGGCGATTGAGGTGAAACCTGCTTCGAAGGCGCTAGGCGCCAGGTATACGCCAGCATCCAGCATCAGATGGAAGAAACGCTTGAAGCGTTCGGCATCACTGGCCATCACGTCAGTGAAGGTGACGATATCGTCGGCGCCGCTGAAGTACAGGCCAAACATACCGCCGGCCTGGGTGGTGACGAAGGGGATGCCGGCAGCATCGGCGCGCTGTTGCAGGCCGTCGAGCATGCGCGTGGTGTAGTCGGCAAGCTCGGCGTGAAAGCCCGGGCGGCTGATCAGCTTCAGGGTGGTCAGGCCGGCAGCCATGGCCAGTGGATTGCCGGACAGGGTGCCAGCCTGATAAACCGGGCCGAGTGGAGCGATATGTTCCATGATTGCGCGCTTGCCACCGAAGCAGCCGACCGGCATGCCGCCGCCGATGATCTTACCGAAGGTGGTCAGGTCCGGGATGACGCCGTAATGCGCCTGGGCACCGCCCAGGGCGACGCGAAAACCGGTCATTACTTCGTCGAAGATCAGCACCACGCCGTGCTTGTCGCATTGCTCGCGCAGGCCTTCGAGGAAGCCTGGCGCCGGCGGCACGCAGTTCATGTTGCCGGCGACCGGCTCGACAATGATGCAGGCCACTTCGTTACCAACCTGGGCCAGGCACTCGGCTACGGCATCGATGTCGTTGAACGGCAGGGTCAGGGTGTGTTTGGCGAAGGCTGCCGGCACGCCAGCGGAGTTCGGCACGCCCTGGGTCAGGGCGCCAGAACCGGCCTTGACCAGCAGGCTGTCGGAGTGACCGTGGTAGCAGCCCTCGAACTTGATGATGCTGTCGCGACCGGTATAGCCACGGGCCAGGCGGATGGCGCTCATGGTTGCCTCGGTGCCGGAGCTGACCATGCGGACCATATCCATCGACGGTACCAGCGAACACACCAGTTCGGCCATCTCGGTTTCCAGTGCGGTCGGTGCACCATAGGACAGGCCGTGGTCGAGCTGGCGACGCACTGCGTCGAGTACGTCCGGATGGCTGTGACCGAGGATCATCGGGCCCCAGGAGCCGACGTAGTCAACGTAGCGCTTGTCGTCTTCGTCGATCACATAGGCGCCTTCGGCATGTTTGAAGAACAGCGGGGTACCGCCGACGCTCTTGAACGCGCGAACCGGCGAATTGACGCCGCCGGGGATGTGTTTCTGGGCGTTGGCAAAGAGGATTTCGGAACGGGACATGAGTACTCTCTCAGGATTCAAAGGCTGGAAAATAATTCGGTAAAGCCGCGCGCACGACGCTCGACTTCAGCGGTGGTATCGGCGCCGAACAGGCCGTTGACCACCGCCAGCAGGTCGGCACCGGCGCTGATCAGTTGCGGGCCATTGTGCAGGGTCACGCCGCCAATGGCGACCAGTGGCAGGCTATAGCGCTTGCGTGCCTGCTCCAGCAGCACCGGGGTGGCCGCCGGAGCGCCGGGCTTGGTCACGGATTGGAAAAAGCGCCCGAAGGCCAGGTAGCTGGCGCCGGCTGCGGCCGCTTGTTCGGCAAAGTCGAGGCTGGCGTGGCAGGTGGCGCCAATGATCGCGTCGCGGCCCAGTTGCTGGCGGGCCTCGCGCAGCGAACCGTCGTCGCGGCCAAGGTGCAGGCCGACGCCTAGTTCGGCAGCCAGGGCCAGGTCATCGTTGATAATCAGCTCGGCACCGTAATAGCTGCACAGGCTTTTCAACTGAGTGGCTTCGTCGAGTCGGCGGGCACTGTCGGTGGATTTGTCGCGGTACTGCAGCAGTCGGGCGCCGCCGGCCAGGGCTGCGTCGACCCAGGGCAGCAGCTTGCCGTCGGCCAGCAATTGACTGTCGGTGATGGCGTACAGACCGCGCAGACTCATGGACAGAAGTCCAGCGGCAGGCGGCGCGGCACATACTGGCCGTGCCCGGGCTGTTCGGCATCGCGCAGGGTGCGCCAGGTGTAGTCGAGCGCCGAGCGGACCGCGCTGGCCAACTCTTCACCCAAAGCCAGGCGGCCGGCCAGGGCGCTGGCCAGAGTGCAGCCGGAGCCATGGTAGTTGCCGGGCAGGCGCTGGCAGGTAAAATCATGCCGGCTACCGTCGGCGCAGTAGAGCCGGTTATGTACTTCACTTTCGTCGCCATGCCCACCGGTGATCAGCAGGTGGCTGATATGTGGCAGCAGGCGCTCGGCGCACTCATCGGCGCTGCCTTCGGGTAATTCGGCAAGAATGCGTGCTTCCGGCAGGTTGGGAGTGGCAATGGCGGCTATCGGGAACAGCCGTTCGCGCAGGGCATAGCCGACATCATCCTTGCCTAGCGAGCCGCCACCACCGGCACGCAGTACCGGATCGCAGACCAGGGGCACGCCCGGCAGTTGCTGCATCAGCTCGAGTACGGTCTCGACCATGTCGACTGAGCCGAGCATGCCAAGCTTGACTGCCGCAATCGGCAGATCGGCGATCACCTTGTGAGCCTGAGCCAGGACCCATTCGCGGTCCAGTACCCGAAAGTCACTGACATCAACGGTATCCTGCACGGTCAGTGCGGTCACGGTCGGGGCGGCATGACAGCCCTGGGCCAGCAACGCTTCGATATCGGCCTGCAGGCCGGCACCGCCGCTGGGATCGTGGCCGGACAGGCAGAGAACAACAGGTCGGGAAGGCATCAGTGTGGTCATGGGCTAAGCTTATCATCAAGGTGGATAGAACTGCAGGTCAGTCGCCTGGCTGTCAGGGCCATTGGCGCTGATGGGCTATATGGCAGGATTGTCGCTTTATTACAGCCACAATAACAATGCTCAGGACAGGTGCAGGCCGATGATGAAACCTATCGATCAATGGTTCGACGAATATGCGGAAAGTCACCAGAACCCGGTCAACAAGCTGTTTCACTGGATTTGCGTGCCGCTGATCACGTTCAGCGTGCTGGGTATGTTGTGGGCTATTCATCCCTGGGTCTCGATGCTGGTGGTGGGTGTGGCGCTGGTGTTCTATGTGATGCTGTCCTGGCGCATCGCTCTGGTGATGTTGGTGCTCAGTCTGGTTATGCTGCTGATTCTGAGCATGATGACCTACGTGTTCTGGCCGTGTCTGGCAATTTTCGTGCTGGCCTGGGTGGGTCAGTTCATTGGTCACCACATCGAAGGCAAGAAACCGTCGTTCTTCAAGGATGTGCAGTTTCTGCTGATCGGCCCGATCTGGCTGCTGGGGTTTGTGTTCCGTCGGTTGGGGGTAGACTACTAACGCTCAGCCAATCTCGCGCCATTCTCCCGGCTGCAGTTCGCCCAGCTCCCATTCGCCGATCTTAACTCTGACCAGCCGCAGAGTCGGCAGCCCGACAGCGGCGGTCATGCGTCGCACCTGGCGGTTGCGACCCTCACGGATGGTGATCGCCAGCCAACTGGTCGGCACTGTTTTGCGAAAACGTACCGGCGGGTTGCGCGGCCAAAGTACTGGCTCGGCGATCAGTTCCACTTCGGCCGGTCGGGTCGGCCCATCGTTGAGTAGCGGGCCAGCACGCAGTTGAGCCAATTGCTCGGCACTGGGCAGGCCCTCAACCTGGACCCAGTAGGTCTTGGCCAGTTTGTGTTTGGGGTCAGTGATCCGGGCCTGCAGGCGGCCATCGTTGGTCAGCAGCAACAAGCCTTCGCTGTCGCGGTCCAGGCGTCCGGCGGCGTACACGCCGGGAATGTCGATGAAGTCCTTGAGGGTGGCGCGGCCCTGGCCGTCCGTGAACTGGGTCAGTACGTCGAACGGCTTGTTCAGTGCGATCAGACGTGGCCGGTCCGGTGCTGGCGCGCTCTGACGGCGCGGACGTGATGGACGGCGCGGTGCTGCCGGGGCGGGCTTTCTCGGCATGGAACGGCCTGCAGGTTGGTTACGGGCCGTTCATGCTAGTGCCGGGGCCGGGCCCCGGCAAGTGCTCAGGCGTTTCAACTTAGCTTGTGTTTCATGATCTTGCCATTGGCGTTGCGTGGCAGGGCTTCACACAGCTGGTAAAGGCGCGGGATCTTGTAGTCGGCAAGGCGCGACTCAAGGTAATGGCGCAGTTCGCCAGCCGGGTCTGGCAGCGGCTGGCGCAGTACTACACAGGCCTTGACGGTCTCACCCCATTGCTCGTGAGGAACGCCGATCACCGCTACCTCCACTATCGCGGGGTGCTGCTCAAGCAGTGCCTCAATCTCTCGCGGGTAGATGTTCACACCGCCTGATATGATCAGATCCTTCTTGCGTCCGACGACCCAAAGATAGCCCTCGGTATCACGCCGGGCCAGATCGCCACTGTGCAGCCAGCCATCCTCGGTCAGGCAGTCGGCGGTCGCCTGTGGGTTGTTCCAGTAGCCCTGCATCATGGCTTCACTGCGGATGAGAATTTCGCCAACCCTGTCGTCGGTTATATCTTTCAACTGTTCATCGACCAGACGGATCTCGGTGTGCAGGGCGCCACGCTTGCCAATCGATCCGGCTTTTTCACTGTGTTCCCTAGGGCCGAGTAAGGTACCGCTGGGGCCGGCTTCAGTCAGGCCATAGACACAGTAGAACTGATTGGAACCAAAAGCCTGGCTGATCTTGCCGATCTGTTCACTGGAGAGTGGTGCGCCTCCATAAATCCAGGCCTGCATGGAACTCAGGTCACGTTGACCTATATCCGGTTGTGCGGCGGTCAGCAGAAAAGCTACCGGGGCGCCAAAGAAGTGGGTGGTGCGCTCACGCTCAACCCAGTCCAGCAGCAGGTCAGGGCGAAACTCACTGAGAACGACGTGGCAAGCACCGACCAGAGTACCGCCAAGCAGGAACACATGAACCGGAGCCGAATGGGTCAGCGGCATCATGTGCAGTAACCGGCTGTTGTGATTTACCCCCATTTCCACCGCAGTGGTGGTCGCCACGGTCAATATGTTGAGGTGGTTAAACAGTACGCCTTTGGGACGGCCGGTGGTTCCTGAGGTGTAGAGCAGGGTACAGGCGTCCTGGGGCTGTATCGCCGGCGGCTTAAAATCGTCGCGGGCCGAACTCAACATGTTGTCCGCCGTATCCAGCAGCAGAGTCGGGCAGCGAGCGGTGCTGCTGGCCAGGATTGACGCCTGTTGTTCACTGCTCAGTAGCAGTCTGGCCTGGCAGTCATCGAGAATGTATCCGAGCTCTTCGCCACTCAGTCGCGCGTTGATCGGAACCAGGATGGCGCCGAGGTTGATCACGGCGAAATAGCTCAATACCCATGGGTAACTGTTGGTCATGAACAGAGCAACTCTGTCGCCTGGGTTAATGTTGTAGTGCTGCCGCAGGTAGCCTGCCAGCTTCAGGCTCTGTAGATGCAATTGCCGCCAGGTATGTCGGCTGTCAGGGGTGATGATGGCTTCATGGTCTGGATATTTGCGGGCGTTGACGGCCAGCAGTTCAGCGATCTGCATGGAGGGGCATACCTCATTGTTTTTGTAGTTTGGTGTTGCTGGGGGCTTGTTTATCGCCGTGAGCCGGCCCTGGCCGTACCAGGGCCGGCTGCTTCAGCCTGCATTGGGCGTGGCGCGAGCCACCAAAGCCTCCACATCAAGACCGCGGGGCAGGGTGCCGTAGACCCGGCCGTGGCGATCCAGACGGCTGGCGATGAAGGCGTCGGAGACTGTGCTGTTGCCAGCCTCCAGCAGCAGCTTGGCCTGCAACGCTACGGCCACGTCCTCGGTCAGTTGGCGGGCGCGGTACTGGATGTCAGCGGTATCGCGGAAGTCGGTTTGCAGGCGCTGGATATGCGCTGCCAGGTGGGTGTCACCATGGCCGTCGCCCAGTTCGGCGAATAGAGCATCGAGTACGCCGGCCTCCTTGGACAGCGCGCGCAGCACATCCAGGCACTGGACATTGCCTGAACCCTCCCAGATCGAGTTGACTGGCGCTTCGCGGTACAGCCTGGGCAGTATGGTGTCTTCTACGTAGCCGGCGCCGCCCAGGCATTCCTGAGCCTCGTTGATCATGGCCGGGGCGCGCTTGCAGATCCAGTATTTGCCGATTGCGGTAACCAGTCGGGCGAACTTGTCTTCCTGCTCGTCATGGGCGTTGTCCAGCGCCTTGCCCATGCGCAGGGTCAGGGCTAGCGCTGCCTCGCTTTCCAGCGCCAGATCGGCCAGTACGTTCTGCATCAATGGTTGCTTGGCCAGCATCCGGCCGCCGACCTTGCGGTGGGCACAGTGGTGAGTGGCCTGGGTCAGGGCTTGGCGCATCAGCGAGCTGGAACCGATCATGCAATCAAAGCGAGTCAACGAGACCATTTCGATGATGGTCGGTACACCGCGACCTTCCTCACCGATCATCCAGGCCAGGGCACCACGGTATTCGATTTCGCTGGAAGCGTTGGCCCAGTTGCCCAGCTTGTTTTTCAGGCGCTGGATATAGAACTGGTTGCGGCTGCCATCCGGGCGGTGGCGTGGCAGCAGGAAGCAGGACAGTCCCTTGTCGGTATAAGCCAGGGTCAGGAAGGCATCGCACATCGGCGCTGAGCAGAACCATTTGTGGCCGACCAGTTCGTAGGGCTGGCCAGGACCGCCGACACCAACCGGGTAGGCTCGGGTAGTGTTGGCTCGTACATCGGTGCCGCCCTGCTTCTCGGTCATGGCCATGCCGATAGTGGCGCCGGTTTTCTGCTCAACCGGCAGGTTGCGTGGGTCGTATTGGCGCGACAGGATCTTTGGCAGCCAATGCTCGGCAACGTCCGGCTGCAGTCTGATGGCCGGGACACAGGCGTAGGTCATGGTCAGCGGGCAACTGGTACCGGATTCCGCCTGATTGTGCAGATACATGGTTGCTGCCCGGGCGACCTGGGCACCGGCGCGTGGGTCGGTCCAGGGAGCTGAAGGGATGCCTGCGGCAATGGCCGCGCCCATCAGCTCATGATAGGCCGGATGAAACTCGACCAGATCAATGCGGTGACCATAGCGGTCGTGGCTCTTGAACTGCGGTTTGTTTTCGTTGGCCAGAAATCCGGCCTGCATCAAGGGGCCGCCGGCCAATTCGCCATAGGCACTCAGCCCGGCATCGGCCCAGTCGCCCTGATAGCGCCGCACCCACTCCTGCAAGGGCAGGTCGCTGCGATAGAGGTTGATGCCATCCAGCGGCGGTACCTGGTTGGTGACTTCATGGGTTTCGGCATAGGCGTGCAGGTTCATGAGCTGATCTCCTTGGCGCCCAGGGCGCGCAGACTGAAACGTATGATGGCCCGGGTAACGCTTTCCAGGCTTTCGCTCGGGAGGCCGCTGGCACGGGCGGCGCGCGCCTGGGGCGATAGGGGGCCTACCAGTGCTTCGGCCACGGCACCGACCAGGCAGGCGGCGGTCAGGGGAATGTTGTCGACCTGAAAACTGCCGTCGGAACAGCCTTCGCGGATTAGCTTGCAGTAAATCTCGGCATAGGCTTCGCGAAAGCGCAGGCGCTGGGTGTCTACTTCCGCTTCGACCGGTTCGGCGATCAGAGCAAAGGCCAGTTGGCGACTGTGCCAGGCACGGGCAGCAAACTGGGCCAGGCCTCGACGCAGCCGTTGTTCGGCGCTGCCGGTACCCATGAACTGGCTTTTCAGGGTTTCAAACTCAATACGGGTAGCGCGGGTAAATACCTCTGCTGCCAGTGCGCCCTTGCCGGAAAAATGCCGGTACAGACTACCAGTGGCGATGCCGGCAGCGCTGGCCAGGCCGGTCATGCTCAGACTGGCGAAGCCACCTTCGGCGACCTGTTGGAGTGCGCAATCGAGAATGTGCTCACGCTGAGCCTGGTCTCGCTCCAGGCGGGCTTCGGTCACACGGTAAGCCATAGTCTGAATCCTGGTTCACATTATGGAGGTAGTGAATCAGGATTCAGAGTTTGATGCAGGGGGGATTTCGGTCAGAGTGCTGGTCGAATTGGCCAGTTCAGCCCTTAAGGAACCGCTGAAAAAACGTAGGCGAGGCAGGCAAGACAATACCGATGGCGGCCCCGCAAAAACAGCCGAAAAAGCGCAGTTTACATGTGGTAAATGAGCATTTTGAGGCTGTTTTTAACGCCGTATTGCCAACGCAGGTAGTTTTTCAGCCGATAACGGTAATAACCACTTCCTTGATCACAAAGGCGGCTACGCCCAGGCCCAGGGCAAAGAACAGCACCATGGTGCCGTAACGTCCAGCCTTGGACTGCTTGGCCAGATCCCAGACGATAAACCCCATGAAGGCTACCAGGCCGAAGATCATCACGGGCATGGCGATGGCTTCAAACTGTTCGTAATCCAAGTGATGACTCCAGAAAGATTGACTGCGCGGGCATTATACAGATGCCTGGCCAGGCTGCGCGCGACAGCTCGTCGCAGCGACTCAGTGTCGGCCAAGATGTTTGAGGGGCAACTCGGTTGAGGCCACCACCTGATTGAGGACAAAACTCGAGCGCACGCTGGATACTCCTTCGATACGGGTCAGCTTGCCGAGCAGAAACTGCTGGTAGTGCTCCATGTCCGGCACTACGACACGCAGATGGTAGTCGGCTTCCATTCCGGTGACCAGGCAGCAGTCCAGCACCTCTGGGCAGTCCTTGATCACCTGTTCAAAGCCGGCAAAGCGCTCGGGAGTATGCCGGTCCATGCCGATCATCACGAAGGCGGTCAGGGTCAGGCCCAGCTTGCGCGGATCGAGCAAGGCGACCTGACGGTTGATGTAACCGGCGTCTTCCAACTGTTTGACCCGGCGCGAGCAGGGCGAGGGTGACAGGCCGATGCGCTCGGCCAGCTCCTGATTGCTGATCCGGGCGTCGTGTTGCAGTTCGGCTAGGATCTTCAGATCGTAGCGATCCAGCGTGTGTTCGGTCATTGCTGTGCCTTGATTGCTTAAAATGTGGATTTTTTGGACGTGTATTGCTGAATGATAGTGGTTTTGTGCAATTTTAGACAAGAAATGTCGGGGCGATCGCCGTAGCATAAACACATCGATTGAACGCCGAGACCGGTCGTCCAGCCGGCCCACTCATAAGGTGGTCCGGGGTGAAACACCTTACCAGGTGCAGCACCAGCCGGTTACCCCGCTCACAAGGCTTGGGAGTCAGGCACTAGCCGATCAGGATAGCTGAGGACACCCCCGAAAAAGGCCGATTCTTGCGAGTCGGCCTTTTTCGTGCGGGTCGAAAAACTAGACTGGGTCTTTATGCACCAGCACTTCGGCCTGGGGAAAGCGTTCCATGATCGCCAAGCGAACCTGTTCGCCGAGCTCATGGGCCTGGGCCAGGCTCAGATCGCAGGGCAGCTCGACATGCAGCTGCATGAACCACTGCTGGCCGGACTGGCGGGTGCGCAGATCATGCACACCAATGACCCCAGGCACGCCGCGGGCCAGGGTCAGCGCTTCGGCGCGTATGGCATCGGACAGTTCGTGATCCATCAGAATCTGAATCGCATCCCAGCCGATACGTAGCGCCCCATATCCGATATATAGCGCGATCGCCAGCCCGAACAGAGCGTCGGCTCGACCGATTCCATAGTGGGCCAGCAGCAGTGCGGCAATGATGCTGGCATTGAGCAGCAGGTCTGAACGGTAGTGCAGGGCATCGGCCTTGATCGCGGTGGAGCCGGTACGGCGGATCACATGGCGCTGCAGCATCAGCAGGCCCAGAGTCGCTATGATCGAAAACAGCATTACCGCCACGCCCAGCCAGGCTGCTTCCAGCACCCTGGGGTTGAGCAGTCGATCAATACCTTGCAGTAGTACCAATACTGCCGAACCGGTGATGAACGCCGCCTGTGCCAGGCCTGCCAGCGCCTCTGCTTTACCGTGGCCGAAGCGGTGATCATGATCGGCTGGCTTGAGCGCGTAGCGCACGGCAAACAGGTTAATCAACGAGGCGCCGGCATCCATCAGCGAGTCGATCAGCGAGGCCAGCAGACTCACCGAACCGGACATCAGCCAGACCGAGGTCTTGAGCAGGATCAGCAGCAAGGCCACCGACACGGACGCATAGGTGGCGAGTTTGAGTAACCGGGCGCGCTGCTCGGTAGTTAGATGCCGGTTGTTCATCAGGCCCTGGGCGGCAAACCGAGGAGTGCCAACTGCTGGGTGCTGGGAGCGTTCAGGCGCTGGGCCTGTTCCAGTGGCAGCTCAATACCCAGATCCTGATGCAAAATCGCCTGCAGCTTTTGGGCGTCGATCTGGCCGTGCTCATCAACGGCCTGGTTCAGCCGCTCCGGAGCCAGTGAGTAGCGGGCGTCGGGCAGGTAAATCGCTCCGGTGGCGAAATCCACGGCGAAGGCGATCAGTCCGGGAATGATATAGAACAGCAGGCCGATGCCGTTGAGAATGGCAACGCCACTGTCGATCTCGCCACTGATCTGGCCGCGACGTTCGGGGTAGAACACGGTGCCGCAGGCAGCTAGCTGGCTGGTCAGGGTGGCGGTCAGGAAGATGCTGGCAAGGGGCTTCAAATTCATGATGACTTCCGTTGAACAAGGCTGGATCGATGGTCAGTATAATGCCTGACTTTGTCCAACAGATGGCAGTAGCGCATGCATGATCTCCCTGTCAGCGCCGTGATACCCGAGTTGAAGCAGACCTTGGCTGCCGCGCCCTGCGTCGTGCTGCAAGCGCCACCCGGGGCTGGCAAAACGACTCTGGTGCCATTGGCGTTGCTGGACGCTGATTGGTTGGCCGGACAGAAAATCATTCTGCTTGAGCCCCGGCGCCTGGCTGCCCGGGCCGCGGCCGAACGGCTGGCGCAGCTGCTGGGTGAACCGGTCGGGCAGACTGTGGGTTACCGCATCCGTCTGGAAACCCGGGTCAGCCAGGCCACCCGCATCGAGGTGGTGACCGAGGGAATTCTGCAACGGCTGTTGCAGGCCGATCCGGAGCTGCCCGGTGTCGGGCTGGTGATTTTTGATGAGTTCCATGAGCGCAGTCTGGATGCTGATCTGGGTCTGGCGCTGTGTCGCCAGACCCAGCAGTACCTGCGTGATCAGCCGCCACTGAAACTATTGGTGATGTCTGCAACGCTGGATGCTGAGGCGATTTGTGCGCTGCTGGATCAGGCGCCGCTGGTGCGCAGCGAGGGCCGCCAGTATCCGGTTGAGGTGCGCTATGGCGTGGCCTTCCAGCCCGGCGAGTTCATTGAGCCACGGGTAGTGCAAACGGTGTTGCAGGCGCTGGCCGAGGAATCCGGCAGCTTGCTGGTGTTTCTGCCCGGCACGGCGGAAATTCGTCGGGTTCAGGCGCAACTGAGCGAGGCGTTGCAGGGGCGTGACGACATTCAGCTAACGCCGCTGTATGGCGAGCTGGACTTTGCCGAGCAGCGCCGGGCCATCAGCCCGGCCGAGCCCGGTCAGCGCAAGGTGGTGCTGGCAACCCGAATTGCTGAAACCAGCCTGACTATCGAGGGCATTCGGGTAGTGGTGGATGCCGGCCTGTCACGCGAGGCCGCCTTTGATCCGGTCAGCGGCATGACCCGCCTGCACACCCGGCGGGTATCGCGCGCTGCGGCTGAGCAGCGCTCCGGGCGCGCCGGGCGGTTGGAGCCGGGGGTGTGTTACCGGCTGTGGTCAGCCACCCAGCATGAACAACTGGCGGCCCAGACCGAGCCGGAAATGCGCCAGGCCGATCTGGCGCCGCTGGCGCTGCAACTGGCGCAGTGGGGTGTGCAGCAAGCCGATGAGCTGGACTGGCTGGACCCACCGCCCGTGGCTGCGTTGCAGCAGGGCCGAGAACTGTTGCAACGCCTCGGTGCCTTGAGCCGGGATGAGCGTGGCTGGCAGTTGAGCGAGCATGGCCGGGCGATGGCCGAACTGCCGATGCATCCACGTTTGGCGCACATGCTGCTGCGTGGTCAGGCCCTGGGGCTTGGGCGTCTGGCCTGTCGGTTGGCAGCATTGATTGGTGAGCGTGATCTGTTGCGCGGAGTCGAGGATGCCGATATTGCCCGGCGCCTGACGCTGTTTGATGACCCCAAAGCCGAGCCCTCGGTTGAGCGCGGCACGTTGCAACGGGCCCGGCAGCTGGCCGGGCAATGGCAGCGGCTGATTGAGCGTCTGCCCAGCCCTGAAGCGGTCAGCGAGCCTGAGCATGAACATTGGCAGGGGCTGTTACTGGCGCTGGCCTATCCTGACCGGATTGCACTGCGCCGGGGGCAGCCCGGCAGTGACTATCGGCTGGCCAACGGCCGTTCCGCCGCCTTTGCTCAGGTCGACTCGCTGCAACAGCAGCGCTGGCTGGTGGTGGCCAGCCTGGGTGGCCACGCCAGCCAGCGCAGTGCGCGGGTTTTCCTCGCCGCAGCGCTGGATGAGGTGCTGATCTTCAGCCACCTGGCCGAGCTGCTTGACAGCGAGGATACCCTGGCCTGGGATGCTCGCACTGAAACGCTGGTTGCCGAGCGCCAATGCAAACTGGGTGCCCTGGTGGTCAGTCGCGAGCCGCTCACCAGCATCGACCCGGCCCAGCGCAACCGTGCCCTGTGTGCGGTGGTGCGCAAGCAGGGCCTGGTGCTGCTGCCCTGGACTCCGGTACTGCGCCAATGGCAGGCGCGCATTGCCCTGCTGCGCCGGTTGGATCTGGAGGCGGGGCAGTCCAGTGACTGGCCTGACCTGTCCGATCAGGCCCTGCTCGACAGTCTGGAAGACTGGCTGGCGCCGTATCTGGACAAGGTCAGCCGACTCAGCCACTTCGCTAACCTGGATCTGCATAACATTCTTGCCACGCTGCTGCCCTGGCCATTGCCGCAGCGGCTGGAAGAGCAGGCTCCGACCCACTGGACCGTGCCGACCGGCTCGCGAATCCGTATCGATTACAGCGAACATCCACCAGTGCTGGCGGTGCGTTTGCAGGAGTTGTTCGGCAGCGCCGATACGCCGCGTATTGCCGCCGGGCGGCTGGCGCTCAAGCTGCATCTGCTGTCGCCGGCGCAACGGCCGGTGCAGGTAACCCAAGATCTGGCCGGATTCTGGCGTGGCAGCTATGCCGAGGTGAAGAAGGACATGAAGGGCCGCTACCCCAAACACTACTGGCCCGATGATCCGCTGCAGGCCGAACCCACCCGGCGGGCCAAGCCCAGGGTGTAAACCTTGGGTGTAAGCCGCCGCAAACTGGCACCCCCAGGCCCGAATCCGTACAATCGCCAGCCCACCCCGCCACCAGGAGCTGTGCATGGACAACACCAGTCAGATCATCGAACGCAGTGCCGAGTTGTTTGCCGGCAAGCGGGTGTTGCTGGTCAATCCGCAGGCTGACGGTCTGACCGCCAGCCTGGAAGCTGACTGGCAGGTCTGGACCTGGGATTATGCCGCCTGGCTGGGGCTCAAGGGGCGCCTGGACGAGGCCTGCTTAAGCTTTAGTCATCTATGTCCAGAGGTTGAGCAGATGGACGCTGCCATTCTGGTGATGCCCAAGGCTATTGAGCGCGCGGAGTACGCTCTTGCCCAGATAGCTCCGTTGCTGGCGTCCGGTCAGCCACTGTATCTGGTTGGAGAGAAAAAGGGCGGAGTCAGCCGTGCGGATAAGCTGCTTGGCCAGTTTGGCAGCCAACCGGAAAAGCTTGACTCGGCCCGGCACTGCCAGCTCTGGCGGGTGCAGCTGGATGCGCCGGCGACGCCCTTTGCGCTGGCTGACTGGCAACAGTCGTTCACGGTCGAGCTGGCTGACCAGCAAATCGAACTGCTGAGCCTGCCCGGTGTGTTCAGTCACGGTCGGCTGGACGAGGGCAGTGAACTGCTGCTGGAGGAACCTGCTCCGTTGCCGGTCGGTAAGGTGCTGGACTTTGGATGCGGCAGCGGTGTGCTGTCGATCGCCCTGGCGCGGCGCAACCCTGAGTGCCGGTTTGAACTGGTAGATATCGATGCCCTGGCCCTGTACTGCGCCGCTCAGAGTTTGGCGCGCAACGGCGTCGAGGCCGAGGTGTACCCCTCCGATGGGCTCAGTGAGGTGCACGGGCGTTATCATGCAGTGATCAGCAATCCGCCGTTCCATACCGGGATCCGTCAGGATACCGGGATTGCCGAGCGCTTCTTCAATCAGGTGACCCGCCACCTGCTGCCTGGCGGTGAGCTGCGCATCGTTGCCAATGGCTTTTTGCGTTATCCGCCGCAGATCGAGGCGCATATTGGCCCGTGCCGGGTGTTACGCGAGAACAGCCGCTTCAAGGTGTATTCTGCTGTAGCACCGGGTTGAGCCCAGTTGCAGCCACTGCAATGACTTGCTAAAGTTGCGCCCGTCTTAGGGGAGTAGTCTCTCTCATGAGGCAGGTGTCAACATAATTGATCCGCAGATCATGGCGCCTGCGACCCGCCGTCACCGCGTGTGATTCTGGGTAGCTCTGAAAACGTAGGCGAGGCAGCCACAGCAAGGCAAAAACTGGCGAAAAAGCGCAGTTTACAGATTGTAAATGAGCATTTTGAGCCTGTTTTTAACGCCGCTGAGGCAACGCAGGTAGTTTTCAGAGGTTCCCAAGGGTTTGACGAGACCTTTGACACATGACCACCGGCCGAGGGCGGGGGTAGTCGTGTGTCAATGGAATCGTAACCCCGCCCTCTCTGGAAATTCCGTGGAAGCTTTCTTCGTTTCAACCGGTATTGTCACCCTGGCAGAGATCGGCGACAAAACCCAACTGCTGGCGCTGCTGCTGGCTGCCCGTTTTCGTCGGCCCTGGCCGATTGTCTGGGGCATTCTGATTGCCACTGTTCTCAACCACGCCCTGGCCGGCGCCGTTGGCCAATGGGTCAGTGTGTTGCTGAGCGACTTCTGGCTACACCTGATCCTGGCTGTAAGTTTCATTGCTGTGGCTGGCTGGACTCTGATTCCCGATAAGCTCGATGACGAAGATACCCCGCCTATCAGTCGCTATGGCGCGTTCATGGCAACCCTGGTGGCGTTCTTTCTGGCTGAAATGGGGGATAAGACCCAGGTGGCTACCGTGGTGCTGGCGGCGCAGTTCGATGCTTATGTCTGGGTGGTGCTGGGTACTACGCTGGGCATGCTGCTGGCCAATGTACCGGTGGTATTCATGGGCAATGTGATGGCTGGTCGTCTGCCGTTCAAGCTGATCCGCATTGTTGCGGCTTGCGCCTTTCTGATTATGGGCCTGTATGCCGGTTGGCTGGCGTTCAGCGGTTGACTCAGGGGAGCGGGCACTGAGCTTCAGTGCCCGAACGCGGGGTGTTACGGGGTTTGCTGCGAAGGCTCAGGGCTTGCAACGGTTGCTGGAGCAGAGTCTGCGGACTTGTTCGCCAGCTTCTCGACGTTCATGGCGATTGCCAGCAGCAGGATCAGGCTTTCCTTGAAGAACGACATCAGGATCACGGCGAAGTAGAAATACACTACGACGCCGATCGCGCTGCCGATACCGCTGAAGAAGCCAACCCGGAACATCACGCCGAACAGGGTAATCACCGCAACTACAGCGCCGACGAACCAGGACAGGAAGATCAGGCCGTCCCAGGCTGCGCGGATCCAGTCAAATACCGGAAATTCCGATTTACTGCTGGCATCGTCCGGGTTGCCGGCCGCCTGGCGGCGTTCAGCCAGACGCAGGGCGGCGCCTTTCCAGATTGACCAGGGAATGGTGAAAAAGCGTACGACGCAGACGATCAGGGCTTGAATGACGGCTGGGCCGAGTTTTTCTTGCAGTTGGGACATGACAGCTCCTTGCTTGGGTTATGGTCTTCAATGGGTCAACGCCCAGCATTATGCCAGCATTGAGTGAGTACCGGTGATATTGGTGATGAAGCTTGTTGAGTCGTAAAACGACTGTTTTTCGGTGCGGGTTAAGCACTGTCTTCAAGATGAGGCCGGAATTGACTCAGATCAGTTGCCAGCTATCGGAGCTGTTCTAAGCTGAGACAGTGCGCCCGGCTCTGGCTTGTCCTCGTGGGTGCACCGCAGGCTTGGCAGTCCCAGGAGTAGCCTTCGTGAGGCACCACGGATAGGAGAGCTCTTATGGCTGATGACAGCGCGTCCGCGCAAAATCTTGAAGAAGACCTGGCCAGCCGTTTTCCCACGGCTTACAGCATTCTGTTTTTGCTGATCATTCTGGTCGCTGCACTTACCTGGATCATTCCCGCAGGACAATACGAACGGGTGATGAACGAGGAGATTGGCCGAGAGGTAGCCGTACCTGGCACCTTTGAGGTGGTCGAGCCCAATCCACAGGGCTTTGTCGAGGTACTGATGGCGCCGACGGCAGGGTTCTATGATCCGGACAGTTATGCCGCCAACGCCATCGATGTGGCCTTGTTCGTACTGTTTCTCGGTGGTTTTCTCGGGGTGGTCAATGCCACCGGAGCAATCGACACAGCGATCCGCAGTGCCATGCACAAACTGGAAGGCCGAGAGATCTGGATGATTCCTATCCTGATGCTCCTGTTCGCCTTGGGGGGCACGACCTATGGCATGGCCGAAGAAACCCTGGCGTTCTATGCCATTTTGATCCCGATCATGATTGCCGCTGGCTATGACGCGGTTACCGGGGTTGCGATCATCCTGATTGGCGCCGGGATCGGGGTGCTGGGCTCAACCATCAACCCGTTTGCGACTGTGATCGCATCCAATGCTGCCGATATTCCCTTTACTGACGGTATGGTGCTGCGCCTGGTGCTGTTGGTTGGTGGCCTGCTGATCTGCTGTGCCTATGTGATGCGCTATGCCCAGCGGGTCAAGAACGACCCGTCCAAATCCATTGTGGCGCGCCAGCGTGAAGCTCACCGCAAGCTGTTTTTGCAGAGTCATGACGAGCTGGAGGACTTCACTCTGACGCTGACCCAGAAACTGGTGTTGGTGATCTTTGCCTTGACCTTTGTGGTCATGGTCTGGGGAGTTTCGTCACAGGATTGGTGGATGGCCAATATGGGAGCGCTGTTCCTCGGCGCGGCGATTGTCGTTGGGGTGGTTGGTCGGTTGGGTGAAAAGCGTCTGACCGGCTGCTTTGTCGACGGTGCCCGTGATCTGCTTGGGGTGGCCCTGGTGGTTGGGCTAGCCCGGGGCATTGTGGTGATCATGGAGCAGGGCATGATCGCTGACTCGATTCTGCACAGCGCCGAAACCACGCTGGGTGGCATGTCGGCCCTGGGCTTCATCAATCTGATCTTCTGGATCGAAGTGGGCATGAGCTTCTTCGTACCCTCTTCATCCGGTCTTGCCGTACTGTCGATGCCGATCCTGGCGCCGTTGGCGGACTTTGCCAACGTCAGCCGCGATCTTGTGGTGACAGCCTATCAATCGGCCAATGGTCTGGTGAACCTGATCAATCCGACGTTCGCGGTGGTGATCGGTGGCCTGGCGATAGGGCGGGTGTCCTATGACAAGTGGCTGGTGTTCATCTGGCCGCTGCTGCTGATCCTGACCATTTTTATCAGCGTGGTAATCAGCATCGGCGCCTTCCTGTAACTCACTGGAAAAAGGGATTTTCACATGACAGAACCAACTCTTGGTGTCCATTCGGAAACCGGTGTGCTGCGGCAGGTCATCGTTTGCCGCCCGGGGCTGGCCCACCGCCGACTGACGCCCAGCAATTGTGATGCGCTGCTGTTTGACGATGTTTTCTGGGTCAAACAGGCGCAGAAGGACCATGATGTTTTCGCCAGCTTGATGCGAGCCCGAGGGGTCGAGGTGCTGGACGTCAACGAACTACTGGGCGAAACCCTCGATATCGAAGAGGCGCGAGCCTGGATTCTTGATAATCGAATCAACTGGAATCATGTTGGCGTCGGCATGGTCTCCGACCTGCGCGCCTGGATGGACGAATTGCCAGGCCAACGGCTGGCTGAGTTTCTGATTGGCGGTCTGCAGGTCAACGATCTGCCGTTCGACCCGACCGGGCTGTTCGGCAACCATCTGGGGCCCTATGGTTTTGTACTGCCGCCGCTGCCGAACTTTCTGTTCACCCGTGACAACAGCGCCTGGATCTACGGAGGCGTAACCCTGAACCCGATGTATTGGGCGGCGCGCAAGCCGGAAACCCTGCTGATGGCGGCGATCTACCAGTTCCATCCCAAGTTTGCCGGCAAGGTCGAGGTACTGTGGGGTGATCCACTTAAGGATCATGCCCTGGCCACTCTGGAAGGGGGCGACATCATGCCGGTCGGCAATGGCGCGGTGCTGGTGGGCATGGGTGAGCGTACCTCGCCACAGGCGATTGGGCAGTTGGCCAGCGCGCTGTTTGCCAAGGGGACGGTCAACCGGGTGGTTGCCTGTCAGATCCCCAAGACCCGCTCGGCGATGCATCTGGATACGGTATTCACCTTCTGCGGTGGCAATGTGGTTACCAGCTTCAAGGAAATGGCCGATCAGATGGTCTGCTATGACCTGCGCCCGGGTGCCGGCGGCAAGCATCTGTCGTTCAGTCAGGACCCGCGTCCGATGTTCGACGTGGTGGCTGATGTACTCGGTTATGACTCGTTGGTGGTAGTGCCGACTGGGGGTGACAATCCCGCCGAGCGTGAACGCGAACAATGGAACGATGGCAACAACGTTCTGGCGCTGAGCCCGGGCGTGGTGATTGGTTACGACCGTAATGACGACACCAACGCTGCGCTGGAGGCTGCAGGCATCGAAGTGCTTAGCATTCCTGGTGCGGAGTTGGGCCGGGGTAGAGGTGGTGGCCGTTGCATGAGCTGCCCAACCATTCGCGACGCTATCTGACAGCAAGGAGCACCACGATGGCTTTTAATCTGAAAAATCGGCATTTTCTCACCCTGCGTGACTTTACCCCGCGGGAAATCGCCTTTCTGCTCAAGCTGGCCGCTGACCTGAAGACGGCCAAGTATGCCGGCACCGAAGTGCCGATGTTGCAGGGCAAGGACATTGCCTTGATCTTCGAGAAGGATTCGACCCGGACTCGGGTCGGCTTCGAGGTGGCAGCGTTTGACCAGGGGGCCAGGGTGACTTACCTGGGACCCACCGGTACCCATATCGGTCACAAGGAGTCGGTCAAGGATACCGCCAGAGTGCTTGGGCGTGTGTATGACGCCATCGAGTACCGGGGTTTTGGTCAGAATATCGTCGAAGAGCTGGCGCAGTACGCAGGGGTACCGGTTTACAACGGCCTGACCAATGAGTTCCATCCGACCCAGATCCTGGCGGACTTCCTGACCATGCAGGAAAATATCGAGAAGCCGCTACGTGATGTGTCTTACGTGTTTATCGGTGATGCCGCCAACAACATGGGGGACAGTCTGTTGATTGGTGGCGCCAAGATGGGGATGGATGTGCGCCTGTGTGCACCCAGAGCCTGCTGGCCACATGCTGAGATCCAGCAGGAGGCGCAGGAAATTGCTCGCACCACTGGCGCACGGGTCACCATCACCGAGGATATCGACAGCGCCGTGGCCGGGGTCGATTTTGTCTATACCGATGTCTGGGTTTCGATGGGTGAGCCAGCGGAAAAATGGGCCGAGCGGATCAGGCTGCTGTTGCCCTACCAGGTCAATGCTGAACTGATGGCCAAAACCGGCAACCCGCAGGTGCGCTTCATGCACTGCCTGCCGGCTTTTCACAATACCGAAACGGCAGTTGGTAAGGAGATTCAGGAGAAGTTCGGTCTCGACGCAATGGAAGTGACCGAAGAGGTATTCGAAAGCCCCGCTTCAATCGTGTTCGATCAAGCGGAAAATCGCATGCACACCATCAAGGCGGTGCTAGTCGCCACCTTGGGGGCCTGACATGCTGGTCGTCGCCGCCTTGGGCGGCAATGCCCTGCTCAGGCGTGGTGAGCCGCTGACTGCCGGTGCCCAGCGCGCCAACGTCCAGATTGCCGCCAGGTCATTGGCGGCCATAGTGCGGGCTGGGCATAACCTGGTGGTCACCCACGGCAATGGCCCGCAGGTCGGCCTGCTGGCTTTGCAAGGCGCGGCTTACAAGCCGGATGAGGCTTACCCTCTGGATGTGCTGGGAGCGGAAACCGAAGGGATGATCGGCTACATCATCGAGCAGGAACTGGAAAATGCACTGAACCACGACCGCCCGGTCGCTACCCTGTTGACTCAGGTGGTCGTGGATCAGCGCGACCCGGCGTTCGAAAAGCCGACCAAGTTCGTTGGGCCGGTGTATGGGCGGGAGGAGGCCGAGGCTCGAGCCAAGGCTGCCGGCTGGCATATCGCCCAGGATGGGGACAAGTGGCGCCGGGTTGTACCTTCACCCAAACCGTTGGAAATCCCCGATATGCGGGTCATTCGCTTGTTGCTGGACAAGGGCGTGGTGGTGATCTGTGCCGGTGGCGGCGGGATTCCGGTGTTGCGGCGCGATGACGGTAGCACCATAGGGGTGGAGGCTGTTATCGACAAGGATGCCGCCAGTGCCTTGCTGGCCCAGCAGCTCAAGGCTGATGCCCTGTTGCTGTTGACCGATGTAGAGGCCATTTACCGTGACTTCGGTACTCCAGACGCTGCTCCTATCCATAGTCTGACGGTGGCTCAGGCCCGTAGTCTCGATCTGCCTGCCGGATCCATGGGGCCGAAACTGACGGCGGCTGCCGACTTCGCTGCCAGTGGCGGCCTCAGTGGCATTGGTCGCCTGGAGGATGCCCTGGCGATCCTCGACGGTCAGGCTGGCACCCGTATCCACAACTGAGTGACACCATACAGCGCGGGCATTGGCTCGCGCTGTATGCTGATCTTCTTGCCCAGATTCTGGTGCAACAGACCCTAGGCCCCGGGAAACGGAAAACGGGCCATGGCCGCTTCAATCTGCTCCATGCTGCGCCGATGGGCTGGTCGTTGCTCCAGGCCTTGCCAGTAAGTCACGAACTCCGGGCGTTTATCGATGGTGCCGAACTGCATGCCCCAACCAATGTGTGAACCGACATACACGTCCGCCGCCGAAAACCGCTCGCCGGCAATATACTGGCGCCCGCGCACGGCATCAGCCAACACATCCAGCACCTGCTCCGGATGACCACAGCCCAGTTGCATTTGCTGTTCCGGGTTCATCTCGATGCCGCAGGTACGCAGTCCAAAGCTGGCCTCAAGCGGCCCGGCGACGAAGAACAGCCAGCGGTAATAATCGCCGCGCTCGGACAGTGCCGGCGCCAGATGCGCCTCAGGGAAAGCGTCGGCCAGATAGGCGCAGATGGCTGCGGCTTCGGTCACCACAACCTCACCGTGCTTGATCGCCGGGACCTTGCCCATTGGGTTGATGGCCAGATACTCCGGGGCCTTCATCGATTTTCCGTATTCCAGATATTCGACCTGATATGGCATGCCCAGCTCTTCCAGCATCCAGTGCACGATGCCGCCACGCGAGTAGGGATTGGTGTAGAAAATGATGTCCTGTTCCATGCTGCACTCCAGCGTTCCGTTGAAAGAAGGCCCAGCTTAGTGCGAGGTGCTGACAGATTTTGTCAGCAGTGTGCTTCGGGGCAGGAGTCATTATGGTCCAGAGTCGCTAACCATTCCTGACGCAGGGTATGGCGGCGGCGCGGATAGTGTTCCGGCAGAAGCCTGGCAGCCTCGATCCGGTCGGTCCGGAAGTGACGAAAGCCTTGTCGCAGCTCGCACCAGGCCGCCAATACCCGACTCGATTCAAAGAACACCAGGCTGATCGGCCAGATCAGCCGTTGCGAGGGGTTGCCGGCCTCGTCGCGGTAGTGGAGCTGCAGCTTGCGTTCTTCACTGATGGCCTGACGCAGGACCGTAAGCGCCACGGTCTGCGGCCTGTCCCAGCCTGGCCCCACCAACAGTGCGTCATCATCAAGCCGGGCATTCAATGCGCGAGGCAACACTGCCGACACCTTGGCCAATACTTCAGCTGCGGCGCTGGCCAGTTGATCATCAGCCCGCTGCTCGACCCACTTGAGGCCCAGGGTCAGGGCTTCGACCTCTTCGCCGGAGAACATCAGTGGCGGCAACATGAAGTCCGGTTTGAGCACATATCCCAGCCCCGGCTCGCCGTCGATCTGTGCCCCAATGGCTTTCAACTCGGCAATGTCGCGGTACAGGGTGCGCAGCGACACCTTCAGTTCACTGGCTAATGCCTGGCCGCTGACTGGTCGGCGATGGCGGCGCAGCAACTGCATCAGTTCAAACAGGCGAGTGGTGCGGGACATGTGTGCGGCCCTGGTTCATTTCATGTTGTTCGAGGCGTAAATGGCGGCGAAGCTCACCATTGCCACAGCCGCGCCGAAATACAGAGTCATGAGTGTGGCGCCGTGTTCTACGGCCTGCTCAAGGAACAGAATCACCATGATGACTACGGAAACCTGGATGATAGTGGTTTTCAGGTCGTGAAAGTTCTTGATGTTCAGAGCACTGAGAAAGGCGCTTTGCTCCTTGCGGACCGGCGTGATGAAGAGCCGATAGAGAGCAACGGCAATAATCTGGAATGAAATGGCAATCAGCAGCAGGTCCAGCACTTTAAGCAGCTTTACCGCCAGTATCTTGCCGTCGTCAGAGCTTCTTGGCATGTCCTGGAACAGTTCAATGAAGATATGCGCCAAGGCGCTCAGGCTGGCAAAGTACAAAAGCACGGCAGACAGCGCGGCTGCGGCAACGGCAGCCAGGACCAGAAGCCGGCTTTTATGGAAGGCGTGCTCTATCATGTGCTTGTCCCTGTTGTTTTGAAGGTATTTCAATCCCGCAACGTGGCAGTGTGGGCTACTGAGCGTTGATCAGCCGCTCAAGCTGCTCCAGCTCCGCACGGTGCTGTTCCCGCTCCTGCAAGGCCTCCGCCAGCTTGTGTTCACGTTTGTGGATGTCGTCGCTATCGCCATCAGCGTGGGCTTGCTGCAGATCTTGCCGGCGTTCGGCTACTTCTGTTTCGGACGCTTGCAGTTTGTCGCGGGCCTCGGCTATCAGTCCGGAATCGGTGCAATGTTCTTGAACGGCGGACAATGCACGCTCAAGCCCTCTAAGTCGGGCCTGCTGGTCACGATTCCGCGCGTCGAGGATCTGCTGTTCCAGCTCAGTTTGTTTGGCCGCGCAGCCAATTTGCGGGTTGTTTTCGGCGCAAGCCGCCAAGGGCAGCAGGAGAGCCAGTGTCAGGTAGGCGCGAAAGTGTGTTTGCATGATGAAGTCCTTTTATCAGAAGTTCCAAGGCCGCCTGCCTGCATCTGGACAACAGCTTGTGGTTGCCAGTGTGCCGTGCCTTTGTCGGTTGACCGAGCGTGCTGCCACAAGAGGGTAGCAGTTGTGTGGCATAGTTAGCCCCGGTTCAATGGTCTGGAGTAAGGCAAGTGACGGCAGAGCATGATGCAGCTGTTGGAGGGCGGGCAGTGGTGCCGGTGAGTTTTTATCAGGCTTTTGTGTTCTGGTTGAAGTTGGGGTTTATCAGTTTCGGTGGCCCTGCCGGCCAGATCGCGATCATGCACGAAGAGCTGGTGGAGAAGCGCCGCTGGCTGTCGGAGCGGCGTTTTCTCCATGCCCTGAACTATTGCATGTTGCTGCCGGGGCCTGAGGCACAGCAACTGGCGATCTATATCGGCTGGCTGTTGCATCGGACCTGGGGTGGGGTTGTTGCCGGTGTGCTGTTCGTGCTGCCGTCGTTGTTCATTCTGATTGCGTTGGGTTGGGTTTATCTGGCGTTTGGCGATGTGCCGCTGGTGGCCGGGATTTTCTATGGCATCAAGCCAGCGGTAACGGCTGTCGTGTTTCAGGCCGCCTGGCGGATTGGCGGACGGGCGTTGAAGAATCGTTGGTTGTGGGCGATTGCCGCAGCGGCCTTTGTGGCGATCTTTTTCCTCCGACTGCCATTTCCGCTGATCGTGATCGGTGCCGGTGTATTGGGGGCTCTGGGTGGCTGGCTGGCACCACGCTACTTCCAGTTGGGTGGCGGTCATGGGGTAGCGGACCAGCACTATGGCCCGGCTGTGATCGATGATGACACGCCGCCGCCAGAGCATGCGCGCTTTAGCTGGTGGCGGTTGACGCGTCTGTTGCTGGTAGGCGGGGTGTTGTGGTTGCTACCGATGGCGTTGCTGGTGGCGTTGTATGGCTGGCAGGGTCACTTGACCCAGATGGGGTGGTTCTTCACCAAGGCGGCACTGTTAACCTTTGGTGGCGCCTATGCGGTGTTGCCCTATGTCTACCAGGGGGCGGTGACCGGCCATGGCTGGGTCACCCCAACCCAGATGATCGATGGTCTGGCGCTGGGTGAAAGCACCCCCGGGCCGCTGATCATGGTGGTGGCTTTTGTCGCTTTTGTCGGTGGCTATGTTCTGGAGTTGTTCGGCCCGGAGCAGGCGTTTCTTGCCGGTGCCCTGGCGGCGACCCTGGTTACCTGGTTCACTTTCCTGCCGTCTTTCCTGTTCATTCTGGGCGGCGGGCCGCTGGTCGAGTCGACCCATAACGAGCTGAAGTTTACTGCACCGCTGACCGGGATTACGGCTGCGGTGGTCGGGGTGATTCTCAATCTGGCGCTGTTCTTCGGTTACCACGTGCTCTGGCCGCAGGGTTTTGACGGGCGCTTCGACTGGGCTTCGGCCGTGATTGCGGCTCTGGCGGCCCTGGCGCTGTTGCACTTCAAGCGCGGGGTGATGGAGACCCTGGCCGGTGCGGCGCTGCTGGGCTTGCTGGTGTTCTGGCTGGGGTTAGCGCCCTGATCTGCGGTTATATGCTTATCGGTAAATAATATGGGGTCGGCGCCACGTGGGGCCCGGGACAGGCTAGGCTTGAATATGCCAAGGTCTACGTGGAGGCCGTGTCATGCGTTGCAAATCCCTGTTTGCCGTCCTGTTGGGGACGGTGTTTTTTGTGTTCCAGGCCAGCCGGGTTTTAGCCGGCGCGGCGGATGTGCTGGTCAGCACTGCCTGGCTGGAGGAAAACCTCGATAATCCTGACGTCCGTATCGTGGAGGTCAGCGTCAACCCCGGCCAGTTCGAGCGGGCCCATATTCCCGGTGCGGTGAACTTCGTCTGGCATACCGATCTGGTTGATCCGGTTCAGCGTGATATTGCCTCGGCGGAAAACTTTCAGAAACTGCTGCGTGAGGCCGGCATTTCCGATAGCACCACGGTGATTCTCTATGGTGACACCAACAACTGGTTTGCGGCCTGGGGTGCCTGGATCTTCGACGTATACGCTGTGCCGAACGTCAAGCTGCTCGATGGTGGCCGGGCGAAATGGGAGGATGAAAGCCGGCCCATGACCAACCGGGTGGCCAGCTATGCACCGGGCAATGTTACCCTGGGTGAGCGCAATGAAATGATTCGCGCGCGGCTTAGTGATGTGATGGCGGTGGTCGATGGTAGTGAGCAGGCCAAACTGGTGGATATTCGTTCGCCCGACGAGTACAGCGGCCGGATTTTCGCTCCACCGGGTGTCCAGGAGCTGGCGGTGCGCGCCGGGCATATTCCCGGGGCAGTGAATGTGCCTTGGGGTGAGGCGGTGGCCGCCGATGGCACCTTCAAGTCTGCCGATGAACTGCGCAAGGTCTATGCCGCAGTGGGTATCGATGGCAGCGAGCCGGTCATCACTTATTGCCGGATTGGCGAGCGTTCCAGTCATACCTGGTTTGCCCTGAGCAAGATCCTCGGCTATGAGGTACGTAACTACGATGGTTCCTGGACCGAATATGGAAACACCGTAGGGGTGCCGGTGGTGAATCTGGCAGGTACTGTCTGGGGCGGCAAATAGCTGCTGCCGAGGCTGTGGCGGTGGGCGTTAATTCCCGCCGCCCGATCAAACGTTCGCCGTAGCTCCTCCGGGCTGCGGCCTGGGGCGGGGGATGCCTATGCTGCGGACGGAGGTAGCGCAGCGGTCGTCATGGTTGTTACTGGCGACGGCTGCGTTGGTGGTCTTTGGGTTGTTGCTCTGGGCCTGGGTGCTGGCCACACCAACTCCCGCCGGGCGGGCACTGAGTTTCTCGCTGCTGAGTGGGGCTGTGTTCGGGGTCTTGTTGCAGCGCTCGCGATTCTGCTTTTTCTGCATTACCCGTGACTTCTTCGAACAGGGCGATGCCCGTGGCCTGCTGGGGCTGGTGACTGCGTTGGTAGTTGGTACGCTCGGTTATCACGCGCTGTTCGGCACCTTTGTACCTGATCCTCTATCCGGCCGTCTGCCGCCGGATGCCCATATCGGTCCCTTGAGCTGGGTACTGGCGCTGGGTGCGCTGGTGTTCGGCCTGGGTATGGCTGTGTCTGGTTCGTGCATTAGCGCCCATCTGTATCGTTTGGGTGAGGGTTCGCCGGTGGCGCCCTTTGCCCTGAGCGGTGCGTTGCTGGGGTTTGCCCTGGGGTTTATGAGCTGGAACCGGTTGTATCTGCTGGCCATTGAGCAGGGGCCGGTCATCTGGCTGCCTGGGCGGCTGGGGTATGGCGGTTCATTGCTGCTGCAGTTGAGTTTGCTCGCGGCGTTGGCCTGGCTGCTGGCTCGTTTGGAGCGCCCCGCAGAGCTTGAGCCGTCGGTGAGCCTGGGGCAGGCGCTATGGCGTCGGCGTTGGCCTGTTCATATCGGCGGCATTCTGATTGGCATGTTGGCGGTGATCAGTTACCTGCGGGTGGCGCCACTGGGGGTAACGGCTGAGCTGGGCAGCCTGTCGCGCACGGCGGCCAGCGGGCTGGGCCTGCTGCCGGAGCGGCTATTGGGATTGGACGGGTTTTCCGGATGCGCGACTGTGGTCAAGCAGACGCTGTTGTCCAATAACGGAGTGTTTGTGGCCGGGTTGGTGCTGGGTGCCTGGGCCGTGGCACTGCTCAGTGGTGATTGGCAGCCCCGCTGGCCACGATTGGGAGAGGCGCTACGCGGGCTGTTGGGCGGGGTCATGTTGGGGTATGGGGCAATGCTGGCGCTGGGCTGCACGGTCGGCACGCTGCTGTCCGGGATCATGGCTGGCGCCGCATCAGGCTGGATGTTTGCGCTGTTCTGCGTACTGGGAGTATGGCTGGGGTTGCAGCTCAAGCGTTGGGTCGGTTGGTAAGGCAGGAGGTTTGCTTGGTTGCCACGGCACCTCTCCAGTGTTGGCCCAGCTGTCGCTGATCTGTTCTGGACACGCCGTAAACCCATCCCTGGGGGCTTGACGATGCCCATCCAGGGCATCGACAGTCCAGAACAGATCAGCGCCAACAGGGCTACTGAGCTTGTGTGCAATTAATCAGTGTTGCCTTAGCGCTTGGCGGCTTCGTACAACGGCTGCACGCGCGGAATAGCGTTCTGCAGGTTCTGAATCCGCCCCGAGTGTGACGGGTGAGTGCTGAGGAAGGCCGGTGGCTGGCCTTGCGAGGCACTGGCCATCTTCTGCCATAAGGTGACTGCAGCCTGCGGGTTGTAGCCAGCCCGGGCGGCCAGCTCCAGGCCGATCAGGTCGGCTTCGGTTTCGTTGCCGCGGCTGTTGGGCAGGGTCAGGCCATATTGTACGGCGGCGTCGGCGGCCTGGCGGCTGACTTCACCCAGCCCCAGCAGAGCAGTAGCGACCTGGGTGCCAGTCTGAGTTACGTAGGCGCGGGAGATGGCTTCACGGCCATGTTCACGCAGGGCGTGGGCAATTTCGTGGCCCATGATCTGGGCAATTTCATCGTCGGTCAGGTTCAGCTTCTCGACGATGCCGGTGTAGAAGATGATCTTGCCGCCGGGCATGCAACTGGCGTTGAGCTGGTCGCTCTTGATCAGGTTGACCTCCCAATTCCAGCTCGGCGCATCGGCGCGGAAGTGCCGGGTCTGCGGGATCAGGTCGTTGGAAATGCGGCGCAGGCGGTTAAGCATCGCGGTGTCAGTATTGAGGACTTTCTTTTCCCTGGCCTCTTCGAGCATCTTGGCATAGGACTCGGCAGCCATCTGGTCGACCTGGGCGCTCGACAGGGCGCTGAACATGTACTGCTGGCGCTGTACACCAACGGCACCGCCATCGGTGGTTTGTACAGTTTCACAACCGGCCAGCCAGATTAGCGGCAGGCCCAGAATTAGTGCACGGATACGCATGGGTGGATTCCTTTCAGAAGTTACCACTGAATTTTATCCTTTGACCGGTCGCCTGGCCAAAGTATTCATGGCGGTAGGGAAAAATCCTGAAGATTTTTTGTGCCCCGCCGATAAGCCCTGCATGGGGTTAGATATTGAGGGTCGACGATGAAGTTCAAGTCCATTCAGCTATCCATTGCGGTGCTGGCCGGTGCCAGTCTGTTTGTCGCCGTGGGTGCCATGACGCTGTACACATTGTATGCCTCCGACCGCAGCCAGGACTTTGTCCAGGCGCGCAGCCAGCAGTTGCTGGAAGGATTGGTCGAAGAGCGTTTGGCAGGGATAGCCGAAGGGGAGAGTGAGCGTATTCGCCGGCGTCTGGAGTATCCGCTGGTGGTTACCGGGCAGTTGGCGACGCTCAATCAGATGCTGGGTGAAGTGCAGGATGACGCCCTGCCCAGTCTGATGATGAGTCGTGAGGAAATGAATCGGGTCACGCGTAAGCTGCTCGAAGTCAACTCCGACCTGCTGAGCCTGTATGTAGCCTGGGAACCTAATTCGCTGGATGACCTGGACGAATACTATGAAGGGGTGACGACTGACGGGTATGAGGGATCAGGGCGATTCATGCCCTGGTGGTACCGTGATGACAGCGGCAACCTGGTGCTGGAGGCGTTAACCGAACTGGAAAGCACCAATCTGCTGCCAACCGGGGTCAGGGAGGGTGAATATTACCTGTGTCCGAAGGAAACCTTGCGTCCCTGCGTGATTGATCCGGCCGCTTATGAAATGGCTGGGCAGATGCAACTGCTGTCATCGTTCAATGTGCCGATCATGGTTGATGGCGAGTTCATGGGAATTGTTGGTGCTGACTTGTCGCTGAACTTTATTCAGAGGATGCTCGAGCAAAGCAATGCCAGCCTCTACAACGGTAGCGGCAAACAGGCATTGATCAGCACTAATCAGCGCCTTGTAGCCTATACCGGCAATGATGCACAGCCGGGTGACCCGGCCGAACGTATTCTTGATGCCAATGAGCTTGCCAACCTGGCTCGTCTCGGCGACAGCCTGATTTATGAGGTTGATGAAGAGGGTGGGCACATTGAGCTGATCATGCCGATTCGTTTTGCTGGCACAGATGCGCGTTGGGTCTATCTGATTACCCTGCCGCTGGATGCGGTGATGAGTGACTTGCTGAGCCTGCAGGGTGAGCTGGAACGCCAGCAGGCCAGCGACTCCATGACCATGGTGATCATCGGTCTTTTGGTGTCGCTGGCCGGGGTAGGGGGCATGGCGCTGGTGGGCTACAGCCTGGCGCGCCCGGCCCGGCAGTTGTCGAGCATGCTGGAAGGTATCGCCCAGGGTGAAGGGGATTTGACCCGGCGTCTGGAAATCGACCGTGCTGATGAGCTTGGCGCTATTGCCCGTGGCTTCAATGCTTTCCTCGACAAGTTGCAGGCCATGATGCGTGAGGTGGTTGGCTCGGTGCAGCAGGTGACCGATGCCTCGGAAACCACCGCCGATATCGCCATGCGCACCAACGACGGGGTGCAGCGTCAGCTCAGCGAGATCGATCTGGTTGCTACGGCGGTAACGGAAATGACTGCTACCGCCCAGGATGTGGCGCGCAATGCGACCCAGGCGGCCGAGGCAGCCAGCAATGCCGATGGCTCGGCCAACCATGGTCGGGAAGTGGTGCGGGCGACCTCGCAGACCATTCAGCATCTGGCTGAGGATATCCAGCGCGCGGTGCTCAGCGTGCAGGACCTGGCCCGCGACAGCGAGAATATCACTGGTATTTTGCACACCATTCGCGGTATCGCCGAGCAGACCAATCTGCTGGCGCTCAATGCTGCGATTGAGGCGGCCCGGGCTGGTGAGCAGGGGCGCGGCTTTGCGGTAGTGGCCGACGAGGTGCGCAATCTGGCGCAGAAGACCCAGGCTTCGACCGAAGAAATTCAGCAAATGATCGAGCAGCTCCAGCAAGGTACCCGGGAAACCGTCAAGGTCATGGAGCAGAGTCGGGCTCAGACCGAGCAAAGCGTGCTGCAGGCTGAGGAGGCCGATGCCGCCCTGACCTCGATCACTCAGGCGGTGTCGATCATCAATGAGATGAACACCCAGATTGCCAGTGCCGCCGAGGAGCAGAGTGCGGTAGCTGAGGATATCAATCGTAATGTGGCAACCATTGATCAGGTCGCCAAGTCGGTAGCCGAGGGGGCTCAGGAGGCTTCTGAGGCCAGTGCCGGGCTGACCAAGCTGGCTGAGCACCAGCGCCGCCTGATCAACCAGTTCCGGGTTTGATCAGGGGTTGATCATGGCTGGACCAGGGGCCCGGTCGGCGTACAGCAGATCGGCCCCTGGGTTTGCGGGCTACTCATTGCCGGGGTTACCGGGTGCATCAGCTCAACCCGTGAGTCGGCATTGAGCAGTAGTGGTTGCAGGGCCTCCGTCGCGGTGGCGTTGGCCAGCCACAGGCTTTGCTCGGCCTGATTGAGGCTGACCGGCATACGCTCGGCCAGGCGACTGCTCAGGCCCTTGGCGGGCACTGTGATCAGCGCACAACTGTCCCAATAGCTGCCGTCATCCAGACTGTAGCGCTCCCATAGCCCGGCCAGGGCCAGGCCACCTTCCCGGCGACGCAGATACCAGGGCTGCTTGCGCCCGCCCTGGCTATGCCAGAGAAAGTAGCCATCCACCGGTATCAGACAGCGACGCTGGGCAAGGGCCTGGCGGAACATCGGTTTGTCATGCAGGTATTCGGCCTGGGCGCTGAATGGTGCCCGGCTCAAGTCGCGCAGCCAGCCGGGCGTCAAGTTCCACAGAGTCTGGACGCACTCCAGACGATTATCAGTCTTGCGCAGGATCAGCAACCGCTGGCCTGGCGCCAGATTCCAGCTGGGCTGCCAGTCGGCAGGGGGCGTGCGGTGCGGGGCATTGAACTGGGCCAGGCGTCCGCTCATGTCAGGGCTGGCTCACTTTCGGGGTCATCAAACTCATCATCCAGTGGGGTGGCGTGTTGCCAGTCGTTGATCAGTTCGCGGGCCAGCCCCAGGTCCGCAGGCTCGACCCAGAGCCCCAGCAGGTCATGAGCCGGCAATTCTCCTACCGCACCCTGCAGGTACTGGCCGGTGAGGTGGCAACGGATATGGTGGCTGCTCAGCAACTGTTTTAGCAGCTCGGCTTCGATCAGATCACGGGGGTTATAGGCGCACAGCATGGCGTAGTGGTCAGTCCTGCTCGCGGCGCAGGTCGATATGATAACCGTCCTGGTCGGGATCGATCCACAGGTTGACATGGATCGCCTGACAGCAGACCTGACAGTCCTCAGTATAGGACTGACTGCCTCCGGTTAGGTCCAGCAATAAAGTAATCGCCTCGCCGCAGTGGGGGCATTGCAGCATGGCTTCTTCGAGCGCTTGCATGGGCATGACCTCCGGCAGTGATCTAGGCTGTGACATTCAGTGTAGTCCGATCGTCAACCGGGCGAAACTGACCAGAGCAATTGAGACTCTGGAGCAGGCACCGCATAATGCGCGGCCTGAAGGAAACCCAGGAATGCTGTTGAGCGTTCAGGGTTTCGCTTACACCCATGCGTGACGAGGATGCCCATGGCCGAGTTCGATGCCATAAGACCCTACAATGATGACGAAGTCCCGGCGGTGATGCAGCGTCTGCTGCGTGACCCAGAGTTACTGCAGATGTTTGCCCGCTACCGGTTCCCTAGTCTGTCCCGCTGGCTGATGGGGCCGTTGGTGGCGTTGATCGGTAGTCGTCTGCGTCGCCAGGCGCGCAATATCCAAACAGTCAGCGAACTGCAGCAGCGGCTGGAGCCCTATCTGGACCGGTTGATCGAGAGCAGTACGCTGGAAGTGACCTACAGCGGCCTGGAGCATCTGGCCAAGGATCGTCCGTATCTGTTTCTGGCCAATCACCGCGATATCGTCATGGATCCGGCGTTTGTCAATTACGCACTTTACCATGCCGGCCACCCGACGCCACGGATCGCCATTGGCGACAATTTGCTGCAACGACCCTTTGTCAGTGATCTGATGCGGCTGAACAAGAGCTTCATTGTCCACCGGTCGCTAACCGGGCGCCGCGAGAAGCTGGCGGCCTATCAAACCCTGTCGGCCTATATCTGCCATTCGATCGCTTCGGGTGAGTCGGTCTGGATCGCCCAGGCCGAAGGCCGGGCCAAGGATGGCAAGGACGAGACTGACTCGGCAATCATCAAGATGTTTTGCATGAGCCGCAAGGACGAGTCGTTCCCCGATGTGATTCGCTCTCTGGGCATCGTCCCGGTTTCCATTGCCTATGAGTGGGACCCCTGTGATTTGATGAAGGCCCGTGAGCTGGAACAGCGCGAGCGGACCGGTGGTTACGTCAAACAGCCGGGCGAGGATGATCGCTCGATTGCTCAGGGGCTGACCGGTTACAAGGGCCGGGTGCATGTGGCCTTTGGTGAGCCGCTCCAGGCCGAATATGCAGATGCAAAGCTGGTGGCGCGTGAATGTGACCGGCAGATTCTCGGGTCCTACCGCCTGTATGTAAGCAATTATCTTGCTTTTGAGCGGCTGCCCGATGCACCTCAGATTGAGCTGGGTGACTGGCGTGCGCAGTTTGATGCCGTGACCCTGAAGGTCGAACAGGAGCGTTTCGAGCAGCGTCTGGCTACCTGCCCGGTTGAGCAGCAGCCGTTCTGGTTGTTGCAGTACGCCAATCCGGTGATCAGTCGCGCTCAGGTTGGCTAGTGGGGTTGCAAACAGGCATTCGCGTTCGCGAACCGCTCTTGCCCTGACATTGCCGGGGCAGGAGCGGCCAGCGGCCGCGAGAACATTCTACAACTGGGTGCTGATCAGGCTCAGGACTACAGCCAGCACCAGGCACACCGTCCCCACCGCATAGAACATGCGGTTGACCCGCACACTGGCGCTGTCCAGGCCCATGTCGCCAGCACTGACCGGGCTGGTGGCCAGGCGGGCGTTGGCGCGGGCGCTACGTACTTGGGTGGCAATCCATAGCCAGCTGCCGCAAACAGCATAAAACAGCGCCAGTCCATTGAGAACCAGAGCCGGATGACTCAGATAATACATCCAGGCAGCCTGAAACACGGGCATGCGTGACCTCCGGACATGCTCGGCAACCTGCTCGTTTTCTTGTTGTTATGGCTGGGTTACAACGAAGCGTTAAAAAGTGAATGACAGGATTTCGGCATATACCGATTCCGACTTAAAATCGTTCGAATTTTAACCTAAAGCGCGTCCGGCATTCGACCATCACCGACCAAAAACCGATCAAAGGCACATGCACACAACACGTGGCGTTGTAACCTGAAGTGAAAAGCCGCAACATTTGGATGTTGATGCAGTCAAAATCATCAAGTCCTCCATATTTAGGGATATACCCATGAAAAAGCCTTTACTTCTCAGTGCCCTGCTCAGCAGTCTGCTGGTGGTCGGTGGGTGCGCCTCGCAACTGACCGGTGATGTCTATAGCCGTGATCAGGCCCGCGCTCCACAAACCGTACGGCTGGGCACCGTCGAGTCTGTCCGCCTGGTACAGATCGAAGGCACCAAGACTGTGATTGGCCCGGCCGCAGGTGCCGCAGTGGGCGGTATTGCCGGTAGTGGTGTCGGTGGTGGTCGTGGCAGCGCCATCGCCACTGTGGTGGGTGCGGTCGCCGGTGGTATGGTCGGCGCCGCTGCCGAGGAAGGCATAACCCGCAGCCAGGGTGTGGAAATAACCGTACGTGAAGACGACGGCCAGACCCGCGCCTATGTGCAGCAGGTGTCCAACAACATCAGCTTCGCTCCGGGCGACCGGGTGCGGATTCTGACCGTGAATGGCGAGTCGCGGGTTACCAAGTAACCTGCACAAGTCGGCATTGCTGATTGTCATCACGAGCGGCACAGCCGCGTGGTGATCCATGGCTACTGATGGATTACCGCGCGACTGTGCAACTCATCAGACTCAAGTTCTCCCCGCAAAAATCACACCCCCAAGCCTGTTCCCTGTCTGGTAAATTGCTTCAAATTGCTACAGGCGTAGCGGTTTTCCCTTCTTATTTATATTGCTATCCCGATAGTTCTCGTCTATGGATTTAACCGGGGCTGTCAAGATGTTGTCCGATCGGCAACCTATGGTAAGTAAATGATTTACCAAGCCGTAACGGAGATAACCGGTCCATGTTGAGTTCCATCCTTACAGGATTGTGGATATGCACGTCAGTTTGCTAGCCATTGCTCTTAATGCCCTGCTGGCACCCTGGATCTGGCGAGTGGCACCGCGTCATGCCGGCTGGTTGCTGGCGTTGGTGCCGGCGGCCTGTTTTGCCTGGTTCGTGGCGGCCATCCCTACCGTGGCTGCGGGCGAGGTGCTGACCGCCAGCATAGCCTGGGTGCCGGCCCTGGATGTGGCCCTGACCCTGCGTCTGGACGGTCTGTCGCTGCTGTTCGCTTTGCTGATCACAGGGATCGGTGCGCTGATCGTGCTGTATTCGGCGGGCTATCTGCACGATCATCATCATCTCGGGCGGTTTTATGCCTACCTGCTGATTTTTATGATGGCCATGCTCGGTCTGGTGTTGGCCGATGACCTGATCGCCATGTTCGTGTTCTGGGAGCTGACCAGCGTGGCTTCCTATCTGTTGATCAGTTACCAGCACGAGAAGGGCGAGTCGCGCCGGGCTGCGTTGCAGGCGCTGTTGATCACTGGCGGCGGCGGGCTGGCATTGCTGGCCGGCCTGGTGTTGCTGGGAATCGCCGGTGAGGCCTGGCAGTTCTCGGCCCTGGAGAAGGCGGTTGTTCAGGCTCACTCGCTGTTTCCGGCGATCATGCTGCTGGTACTGGTGGGCTGTTTCACCAAGTCGGCCCAGTTCCCGTTTCATCTGTGGTTGCCCAATGCGATGAATGCGCCGACTCCGGTGTCGGCCTATCTGCATTCGGCGACCATGGTCAAGGCTGGTATCTACCTGCTGGCGCGGTTGAATCCTGTACTCGGTGGCGGTGCCGGCTGGAGTACCATTCTGATCGGGCTGGGCGCGCTGACTGCGGTGCTGGGGGCGGTGCTGGCGATCCGGCAATACGATCTCAAGCGCATGCTGGCCTACACCACGGTAACCGTGCTGGGCCAGTTGACCATGCTGATTGGCACCAACACCACTTATGGCCTGCAGGCTTTTGTGTTGTATCTGGTGGCACACTCGTTCTACAAGGGCGCGTTGTTCATGGCAGTCGGTGCTATTGACCATTCCACCGGTACCCGAGACCTGCGCCATTTGGGTGGCTTGATCAAGCTGATGCCGGTAACCGGCTTTGCTGTTGGACTAGCGGCATTCTCCAATGCTGGTTTGCCGCCGTTCTTTGGTTTTATCGCTAAGGAGTTCAAGTACACCGGTCTGATGCAAATGGGCAGTATCGGCTGGACTGTGACTTTGGTGATGATTCTGACCAATGCCTTATTGGTAGCGGCTGCGGCGCTGATCTTCTTCCGCACCTTTTTGGGCAAGCGTGGCGATTGGCCGGGGCATCCGCACGAGGTGTCACCGTTCATGTGGCTGGGGCCACTGCTGTTGGCAATTGGTGGCTTCACTCTGGGGGCCTGGAACCACTGGCCGGAAACCTGGCTGGTCAATACTGCAGTGCAGAGTGTGGCTACTGGTCCAGTCGAGGTCAGTCTGTACCTGTGGGGCGGCATTACTCCCGCAGTTTTCGCCAGCGTGCTGACCTTGGGGCTGGGCGCCTGGTTCTACTTCCATGCCGATCAGGTCCGCTATCTGGCGACCCAGTTGGGTAAGGTCTGGAGCTACAGCGGCGATCTGCTCTGGGACCTACTGCTGAGTCGGGTATTTCAGGTGGCCGGTTGGGTGGCGCGACAGTTCCAGCATGGTTCGTTGCGTCTGCATATGGCGCTGATGACGCTGATGATCAGCATCAGTGTGCTGGGCTGGGCGCTGGTGGTCGGGGTGCAGCCATTGCAGGCTGAAAACCTTTCAGCCATTACCGTGCCAGGCGTGATTGGCTGTCTGCTGGCCCTGGGTGGGGCCGCCGGTGCCGCTTTTATGCCCGGCCGCTTGGCGTTGGTGGCCTCGCTGGGGGCCAGCGGTCTGGGGCTGGCCTTGTTCTTTGTGTCTATCAATGCGCCAGACGTGGCACTGACCCAATTGATGGTCGAAACCCTGACCGTGGTGTTCCTGGCCATGGTGCTGCGGCGCTTGCCGATGGTTCCGGCCAGTGGCTCGCGTTATCGCCGGGTCAATATCTGGCATGGCGTAGTTGCCGTGGTGCTGGGGCTGACCGTGACGCTGATGATCATGACAGCGGTCAGCCAGCCGTTGCCGGGCGATCTGGCCGAGTGGTTCCTGGCCAACAGCCTGCCAGGCGGTTACGGCAGCAATGTGGTCAATGTGATCCTGGTTGACTTCCGCGCCGTGGATACCCTGGGAGAGATCGTCGTGGTGGCGATTGCTGCGCTGGGTGCCGCGACCTTGCTGGGTGCCGGGCAGGCGGCCGACCCCAAGCCCAAGGGCATGCCGGAGTTCGGTTCGGTGCTGCTGCGTCAGGGCATGCGGCCGCTGGCGGCGATTCTGCTGATTGTGTCGCTGGTGATCCTGTGGCGCGGTCACAATTTGCCGGGCGGTGGTTTTATCGGCGGCCTGGTAGCTGCGACTGGTTTCACCCTGTTGGTGGTGACTTTTGGTCGCGGTATCCAGCGGGGGCTGGAACGTATCACCCCGCCGACCCTGATTGGTCTTGGTTTGGCCTGTGCAGTTGGCGCCGGGTTCTTTGGCCTGGCTAGTGGCTTGCCGTACATGAGCGGGCACTGGGTGGAGCTGGGCGGGATCAAGCTGGGTACACCGCTGTTGTTTGATATTGGTGTGTTTCTAACCGTATTCGGTTCGGTGATGCACATGCTGCGTAATCTGATCGGGAGGGCTGGCTGATGGAGTGGATTGCCGCCATTACCGCCGGCATCATGGCCGCGCTGGGCGTGTGGATGATGCTGGATCGCCACTTGATGCGAGTGGTTCTGGGCATTGCCGTGTTGGGTAATGCAATCAATCTTGGGGTACTGACTGCCGGGCGCTTCGCCGGTGAGCAGGCAGCCTTCGTGTTTGGCAACGAGGCCGTAACCGATGCTGCCAACCCGCTGCCCCAGGCGCTGGTGCTGACCGCGATTGTGATTGGTTTTGCATTGTTCGTGTTCGCTCTGGCGGTACTCAAGCGGACCCATGAACTGCATGGTGACAAGGATACCGACAAGGTCAGTGCTGCCACTGAGCAGCCGGCTCCGGATCATAACGAGGATCACCATGAGCCGGAGGGCCGCGCATGATGAATATCCTGCTGGTCCTGCCGGTGGTTATTCCGTTGACCACGTTGTTGCTGGGCCTGTTGGTCAAGCGCCACCATGCCTGGGTGTCGTTCATTAGTCTGAGCGGCAGCTTGGCACTGCTGGCGGCTGGGGTATGGCTGGTAGTGCTGGCTGCCCAGGGCATGGTGCTCAGCGGTCAGATGGCCAACTGGGCGGCGCCCTATGGCATCAGCCTGGTGATTGACCGGCTGTCTGCGGTGATGGTGGCGATCACCGGGGTGATTGGTCTGGCGACCCTGGTGTATGCCCACCGTCAGCCAATGCCGGCCGACTTTCTGCGCGATGTGCACCTGTTTGTTCAGGGCCTGTTGGCCGGTATCTGTGGCGCCTTCATCACCGCTGATGTGTTCAACCTGTATGTCTGGTTCGAGGTGCTGCTGATCGGCTCGTTTGCCCTGATTGCGCTGGGCGGTGGCGAACGCCGGCTGGCCGGGGCCATGACCTATCTGGTGCTGAACATGCTGGCGACCCTGATGTTCCTGTTGGCGGCCGGTCTGGTCTATGGCTCCACCGGGACGTTGAACATGGGCGAACTGGCGCTGATCTTCCGCGCCGATCAGGCCAGTTCCGGGGCCTGGCTCGGCGTGATGCTGATGCTGATGTCGTTCGCGGTGAAAGCGGCGTTGTTCCCGCTGTTTGGCTGGTTGCCGGCCAGTTATCACGTGGCCTGGACCCCGGTGTCTGCGCTGTTTGCCGGGTTGCTGACCAAGGTTGGGGTGTATGCCCTGATCCGGATGGTGACCTTGCTCTGGCCTGAGCCGGGGATGGTACATACGGTGCTTCTGTGGGTGGCCTGCGCGACCATGATCATCGGGGTGCTGGGGGCGGCGGCGCAGACCGAGGTGCGACGGATTTTGTCGTTCCATATCGTCAGCCAGGTCGGCTACATGGTGCTGGGGCTGGCGCTGGCAACGCCGCTGGCGCTGGCTGGCGCGGTGTTCTATCTGATTCACCATATCGTAGTGAAGGCCAACCTGTTCTTCGTCGGTGGCGTGGCCGCGCGGCTGACCGGTTCGGAGCGTCTGGCTGCGATGGGGGGGTTGTATGCCAGCAAGCCGCTGCTGGCGGTGCTGTTTGCGATTCCGGCGCTGTCGCTGGCAGGGATTCCGCCGCTGTCCGGCTTCTGGGCCAAGTTCGTGCTGGTCAAGGCCAGCCTCGATGCCGGAGTCTGGATCGCGACGTTCTTCGCCCTGCTTACCGGGGTCTTTACCCTGCTGTCGATGAGCAAGATCTGGAATGAAAGCTTCCTCAAGGCTCACCCGCAACCGGAACAACTCGGCGTCGCTGGCGATGGACCACGCGGGGCCTGGGCCACCATGATCGTGCTGGCCTTGATCACTGTGCTGATCGGCTTCGGAGCCGGGCCGGTGATGGACTATGCGGTGGCCTCGGCCGAGCAACTGGTCGAGGCGCCGGCCTATCTGCAACTGATCGAACGGGGAGGTGAGTGATGGTTTTTGTCCATCTGTTGCTGACCAGTTTGCTCAGCGTCTGGTATGACGGCGCGACGTTGGCCAGTTGGCTGCTGGCGTTCGTGCTGGTTTATGGGCTGCTGAAACTGCTGGGCTTGCTGCTGCCTGCATGCCGGGTCTATGCCATGCGGGTCGAGGCCGGGACGCGCTTCGTGCCCTGGTTTACCTGGAAGGTATTCAGCGCCTCGCTGGATGTGGCGCTGATCGTGGTAAACCCGCATCGGCAGGTCAATTCGGCGGTGGTTCAGGTCCATCTGGATACTCAGGACCGTCGGCTGGTCACGGTTATTGCCTGTTTGCTGACGCTGACACCGGGTACCCTGGCGCTATCCTACCGGCCCGGTGAACTGTTCGTGCACGTACTGGATACTGCCTCGGCCGACCCAGTACAGCAGGCGATTCATGACATCGAGTTGCGCCTGATGGCCTGGGTCTATCCTATGGGAGACAAACAGGGAGGCAAACATGACGGTTGAACTGGCGGGTGCCTATTGGGTACTGCCGTTGGCAGGTGCCATGCTGGTGATCAGCGCGGTATTGATCATGTGGCGGTTGCTGGCAGGGCCGAGTCGTCCGGATCGGGCGGTGGCGGTAGATGCCATGACTCTGATCGGGGTGGCCGGGGTCGGAGTAGTCGCTCTGGTTCGTGAACAGGCGGTGTTGCTGGATGTGGCCATTGTGCTGGCGATCGTCAGTTTCCTTGGCAGCGTGGCTTTCGCTTTGCTGTTCAAGGGTACCCATCACAGTGATGATCCTCATGATCAGCCGCCGCAGCGCGGGGAGGGTGGGCTATGACCTTCTGGTCTGTAGCGGCGTCGGTGCTGGTTTTGCTCGGGGCGATCTTCAGTCTGCTTGGAGCACTGGGGGTGTGGCGTCTGCCCGATGCCTATACCCGCATGCACTCGGCCAGCAAGGCCGGTGCGTTGGGCGCTATCCTGGTACTGCTCGGGGTGCTGTGCGCCACGGGCGGGCAAAGCTGGTTTGCGGTGCTGCTGGCGATCACGGTGCTGTTGATGACCGCGCCCTTGGCGGCCCATGCGATTTCCCGGGCCGGACACCGGGCCGGAGTCAAGCCTTTGGTCGGCCCCCTGGGTGATGCGCTGGAGCGGGCAGGCGGGGATCAGGATCACTGATCTGGTGTATCGGGGAAACACTGATTAAGTCTAGGTCGGGGCCTGCCCGATTGGTGCTGATCTGTTCGGCCGTGCTGTGAACCCTGAAGCAAAGCAGTGCCGCCAAATACGCCAACGGCTGGTTAGGGCGAGCCGCAGCGATCAGTGTTCGCTGCCGTGTAGCTGCAGCACAACTGCAGCGGGCTGTGGCGGACTCCGTATGGATTGCTTCAGGCCTTCGGCCGTTCGCAATGACGGAGGGTTGGGGTTGGCGCACCATGCCCCAACCAACCAACCAACCAACCAACCAACCAACCAACCCCAGTCCGAGCCACAGCCCCAGTCCCGTCATTGCGAGCCGCGTAGCGGCGTGGCAATCCAGCTGCGTAGGTGTAATGACCCGGAGTACAACGGCAGATGATCAGGCTGCTGAACCAATGCTGCCACGACCTTATTTGGCCGGTGTTTTCTCAGGCGGTTTCTCAATCATTCCTATCAAATCGATAGTCTGTTTTCATGACAGCGCCTGGCTCTGTGTGGATAATGGTGGGCTTTCCCGGCCATGACAGGACCGGAATATCGCTGTCGCCATAGTGAAATCGAAGAAGCCCCACCGGCCATTATAGAGAGAGAGTTCTGCATGACCTTGGCGCTAATCGTCTTGCTTCCCTTGTTGGGAACCCTGTTGCCGTTGCTGACCGACCGCTATGGGCGCTCACTGTGCGCTCTGGCAACCATGGTCGCGCCGGTGCTTGGTCTGATCCTGATGTGGCGTCATATGCCGGCGGTATTCGCCGGTGAGGCGGTAGTTCAAACACTGCCGTGGATCGAACGGCTTGGGCTGAACCTGAGCTTTCGGCTTGATGGCCTGGGCTTTCTGTTTGCCCTGCTGATCCAGGGGATCGGCATTCTGGTCATTCTGTATGCCCGCTATTACCTGTCGAAGAAGGACCCCATGGGGCGCTTCTTCTCCTATCTGCTGCTGTTCATGGCCGCCATGCTTGGCGTCGTGCTGAGCGAAAACCTGCTGCTGATGATGTTCTTCTGGGAGCTGACCAGTCTGTCTTCGTTCCTGCTGATCGGTTACTGGTCACACTCCAGCGACGCCCGCAAGGGCGCGCGTATGGCGCTGGCGGTGACTGGTGGGGGTGGTCTGGCGTTGTTGGCCGGGGTGCTGCTGCTGGGCAACATCGTTGGTAGTTATGAGTTGAGTGCGGTGCTGGCAGCGGGCGAGCAGATCCGTGCCCATGCGCTATATCCGGTGGTGCTGGTGTTGGTGCTGCTTGGGGTGTTCACCAAGTCGGCGCAGTTCCCGTTCCACTTCTGGCTGCCGCATGCGATGGCGGCGCCGACCCCGGTGTCGGCCTATCTGCACTCGGCCACCATGGTCAAGGCTGGGGTGTTCCTGCTGGCGCGCCTGTATCCGGCGCTGGCCGAAACTGATCTGTGGTTCTGGCTGGTCAGCCTGACCGGTATGGCCACTCTGCTGCTGGGTGCGGTGACCGCGCTGTTCAAGCATGACCTTAAAGGCCTACTGGCTTACTCGACCATCAGCCATCTGGGGCTGATTACTCTGCTATTTGGCCTGGATACCCAGTTGGCGGCAGTGGCGGCGGTGTTCCATATCATCAACCACGCGACCTTCAAGGCGTCGTTGTTCATGGCCGCAGGGATCATCGACCATGAAACCGGTACCCGTGACATGCGCCGGATCAATGGCTTGTGGTCCTATATGCCGCATACTGCGACGCTGGCGATGGTGGCTGCAGCCTCGATGGCCGGGGTGCCTCTGCTTAACGGCTTCCTGTCCAAGGAAATGTTCTTTACCGAAACCCTGCAGCAGCACCAGTTCGGCAACTTCAGTTGGGTGATTCCGCTGGTGGCGACCTTGGCCGGGGTGTTCTCGGTGGCCTATTCGCTGCGTTTCATCCACGACGTGTTCTTCAACGGCAAACCGGTCAACTTGCCCAAGTATCCGCCGCACGAGCCGCCGCGCTATATGAAGGTGCCGGTGGAAATCCTGGTGGCCTTGTGTCTGCTGGTCGGGTTGTTGCCGGCCTTTACTGTGGCCAGCCTGCTCGAAGTGGCGGCCAGTGCCACAGTGGGGGGCGACCTGCCTGAGTACAGTCTGGCGATCTGGCATGGTTTCAACCTGCCGCTGATCATGAGCTTTGTGGCCCTGCTGGTGGGGGTACTGGTTTACGCCAAGCGTAAACCGCTGTTCGACTGGTACGCCGACTCGCGCTTTGACAGCCTGGATGCCAAGCTGGTGTTCGAGCGTCTGGTCCAGAGTGCGGTGCGGCGCTGCGGTCAGTTTACGCTGCGTCTGGAGAATGCGTCGTTACAGCGCTATCTGGCCTGCATGCTGATTGCCGCGCTGGTGGTCAGTGGCTACTGGCTGGTGCAGTTGCCGGCCCTGCGCGGGACGCTGGCCCTGGCTCCGGTAGACGGTGTAACCCTGGTAGGCACTTTGATTCTGATGATCTCGGCTCTGGCCACGGTGTACTGGCATCGTCAGCGCCTGGTCGCGCTGGTGATGCTCAGCGTGGTGGGCCTGATGGTGGCGTTGGCCTTTGCCCGTTTCTCGGCACCGGATCTGGCGCTGACTCAGTTGTCGGTCGAGGTGGTGACCATTGTCCTGCTGATGCTGGCGCTGTTCTTCCTGCCGCGCCTGACCCCGGCCGAATCGAGCAATCTGCGGCGGGGCCGCGATATTGCTCTGGCGTTGCTGGCAGGATCGCTGGTGACGGTTCTGGCGCTGGCGGTAATGACCCGTCCGTATGACACCATTGCCGGTTACTTCCTGGCCAATAGTGTCTCAGGCGGTGGCGGCACCAACGTGGTCAACGTGATCCTGGTCGATTTCCGCGGTTTCGATACCTTGGGTGAAGTTACGGTACTGGCGATTGCCGGGGTGGCGATCTATGCCCTGATCGATGGTTTGCGCCTGCGTATTCCACAAACCGATGCACTGGGGCGGGCCTGGGCTCGCGATGCCCATCCGCTGATGCTGGTCAACTTGTCGCGGGTGATCCTGCCGCTGGCACTGATGGTCTCGGCGTACATCTTCCTGCGTGGTCACAACCTGCCGGGCGGCGGTTTCATTGCCGGTCTGATCACGGCTGTGGCGTTGATCCTGCAATACGTGGGCAGCGGTGAGCAGTGGACCAGTGAGCGCTGGGGTGTGAACTATCACCATATGGCGGGCTGGGGGGTAATCATCGCCGGGGCTACCGGTCTGGTCAGCTGGCTGTTCGGTTATCCGTTCCTGACCAGCGCCTTCGATCACTTCCATATTCCGCTGGTAGGTGAGGTCGAGCTGGCCAGTGCGCTGGTCTTCGATCTGGGGGTTTACCTGACCGTGGTGGGCGCCACCTTGTTGATTCTGGCCAACCTGGGCAAGTTGTCCACGGGCCGGGCTGTGACTGGGGAGAATCTCTGATGGAGCTGCTGTTTGCCCTGACCCTGGGGCTGTTGACTGCCTGTGGCGTATATCTGCTGTTGCGGGCCCGGACCTTTCCGGTCGTGGTGGGCCTTACCCTGATCGGCTACGCCGTCAACCTGTTCCTGTTCGCCATGGGCCGCTTGAGCACCGGGATGCCGGCGGTGATCGGCCGGGCCGAAAATTATGCCGACCCCTTGCCCCAGGCACTGGTGCTGACTGCGATCGTGATTGGTTTCGCCATGACTGCCTTTGCTCTGGTGCTGGCGCTACGGGCCCAGGGTGAACTGGATAGTGATCATGTTGACGGCAAGGGGGATCGTTGATGAGTCACTTGCCGATCCTGCCGGTGTTGTTGCCCATGTTCGTGGGTGCGTTGTTGCTGTTGATCGCCCGCAGCAAGATGGTGGTCAAGCGCAGTCTGTCGCTGCTGGCGACCCTGCTGCAGATTCCCCTGGCCTGGGCGCTGATGGGCCAGGCTGGTGACGGCATCAGCGTCTATGCCCTGGGTAACTGGATGCCGCCGTTTGGCATAGTGCTGGTACTTGATCATCTCTCGGCCCTGCTGCTGATGGTCACGGCGGTGCTGGCCAGTTGCGCGGTACTGTATGCACTGCGCGGAGATGATGGTCTGGGGCGCAACTTCCATGCGCTGTTCCAGTTCCAGTTGATGGGGATCAATGGTGCGTTCCTGACCGGTGATCTGTTCAACCTGTTCGTGTTCTTCGAGATTCTGTTGATTGCCTCCTATGCCTTGCTGCTGCATGGCGCGGGTTCGGCACGGGTGCGGGCTGGTCTGCATTATGTGTTGCTCAACCTGTTCGGCTCGGCGCTGTTTTTGATTGCGGTAGGCACCTTGTATGGCCTGCTCGGCACTCTGAACATGGCCGATATGGCGGTGCGGGTCGCGGCGCTTGAGCCGGCGGATGCGCCGCTGGTAGGGGCGGCCGGGTTGCTGCTGCTGGTGGTGTTTGGCCTCAAGGCGGCGGTGTTCCCGCTGTATTTCTGGCTGCCGCGTGCCTACGCTGCTGCCAGTGCACCGGTGGCTGCATTGTTTGCGATCATGACCAAAGTGGGCATCTACTCGATCATCCGGGTCTATAGCCTGATCTTTGGTGAGGCGGCCGGGCCGTTGGCCAATCTGGCCGAAGCCTGGTTATGGCCGCTGGCGTTGCTGACTCTGGCTCTGGGAGCGATTGGAGCGCTGGCGGCCAGTACCCTCAATGGCCTGATTGCCTATCTGGTGGTGGTGTCGGTCGGTACGTTGCTGGCCGGTGTGGCGCTAGGCACTGAAGATGCGCTGGTCGCCACCCTGTATTACCTGATCCACTCGACCTGGATCAGCGGTGCGCTGTTCCTGTTTGCCGGCCTGCTCAGCCGGGCGCGCGGTCCACGTCATGCCGGGCGGCTGGTGCCGGGGCCGACAGTACCACATGCGTTGTTGCTCAGCGGTCTGTTCTTTATCGCGGCGATTTCTGTGGTTGGTATGCCGCCACTGTCCGGGTTCGTCGGCAAGCTGCTGTTGTTGCAGGCGGCGGGAACCGGGTTGGCCGCGTTCTGGCTGTATCTGGTGGTGCTGGTGGGTGGTTTGCAGGCCCTGATCGGTCTGAGCCGGGCCGGTAGCACACTGTTCTGGCGTCAGGAGCCGGAACCGGCGACCGGTGAGCCGCTGGATGCCTGGCGCATGCTGGCAGTGTTGCTGTTGCTGGTCAGCAGTCCATTGTTGGTGATCATGGCCGGGCCGCTGCTGGACTATCTGCAGGCCACCGCAGCGCAGGTGCTGGCTCCGGCACACTATATCGAGGCGGTGATGAGCATGGGAGGTGAGGCATGATGAGTGCCAAGCGCTGGCTGCCACACCCGTGGCTGAGTCTGTTCCTGGTCATCGTCTGGCAACTGATCATGAATGATCTGTCGGCCGGTACCCTGATCATGGGCTTTATTCTGGCCTGGGGCATTCCGATGCTGACGGACGTGTTCTGGCCGCATCCTCCCACCCTGCATCGCCCCGGCGTGCTGCTGCGTTTTACTCTGCGGGTATTGTGGGACATCGTGGTGGCCAATCTTGATGTCGCCCGACTGATCCTGGGGCCGAGCAAAAATCTGCGCCCGGCCTTTGTCGAATATCCGCTGGAGCTGACCCACGACTTTGCCATCAGCCTGCTGGCCAGCACTATTTCCCTGACGCCGGGTACGGTGTCGGCCGATATCAGTGCGGACAAGCGCAGACTGCTGATCCATGGTCTGGATGTGGCCGATGAGCAGGAGCTGATCGCCACCATCAAACAGCGTTATGAACAGCCGCTCAAGGAGGTCTTCGAATGCTCCAATTCGTGATCCTGCTGTGCCTGGGCATCATGTCGGTAGCCGTCCTGCTCAATCTGCTGCGCCTGCTCAAGGGGCCAGACCTGCCGGACCGGATCCTGGCGCTGGATACCCTGTATATCAACGCCATTGCCCTGATCATGCTGCTGGGGCTGTATCTGGCGTCTGATCTGTTCTTCGAGGCTGCGCTGCTGATTGCGGTGATGGGCTTTGTCGGTACCGTGGCAATCGCCAAGCACCTGTTGCGCGGCGACATCATCGAGTAAGGGGGCGAAAATGCTCGAAGCGACCTGGATTGAATGGCTGGTAGCGGCGCTGATTCTGCTTGGCAGCCTGTTTGCCCTGATTGGCTCGATTGGGCTGTGGAAGCTGCCGGACTTTTTTATGCGTCTGCACGGCCCGACCAAAGCCACCACCTTGGGGGTTGGAGCGCTGGTAATTGGTTCACTGCTGTATTTCAGCACCCGTGGCGAGGGGCTTAGCCTGCACGAGTTGCTGATTACTATTTTCCTGTTCATGACGGCGCCGGTCAGCGCCCATATGCTGGCCAAAGCGGCGATGCATGAAAAGCTCAAGCGCGTTGAACGGACTCGGGGCGAGCCCTGGGATCAGTGATGGCGTTAATGCCGGGCGGTGAGCTGGTAGGAGCGGCCCGCGGCCGCGAAGCGGGCTATCAGCGACTGCAGGCGTGTTCGCGCCCGCAGGGCGCTCCTACCGGTTGAAGTCTCAGTCGGCCATGGCTACCCGGGTTGGATAGGGCAGCATGACGATTTCAACCCGACGGTTCAGGGCGCGACCAGTGGCGGTGCTGTTGTCGGCGCGGGGCTGGTTCTCGCCCATGCTGCGCAATTGCATACGCTGGCTACTGACGCCACCCAGCATCAGGACACTGGCTACGGCCTGGGCTCGCTCCAGGCTCAGGCGCTGGTTAACTTCGTCGTCGCCGACACTGTCGGCGTGCCCGACGACATGGAACTGAGTTTCGTCATCGTGTCTAAGGGCCTGAGCCACTTTGCTCAAGGGAACCAGGCCTGAAGGCAGAAGCAGGGTGCGCTTGGGATGGAAGTTGCCGTCAACCGGAATGATCAGGCGAATCTGCTCACCTTCGTGCTCGACTTCGTAACCTTCGCGCTGGGCAAGTTCGGTCAGGCCGGCAACCCGTGATTCGGCCCAGGAAGGCTGGACTGCGGCGCTTTGCTGTACCGGTTGTTTAGCGGAGCAGGCGGTCAAGGCCACGAACAAGGAAGACAGCAGGAGGATTTTTGTGCTTTTCATGGAAGTTCCGATGTTGGTAGAAGACCGTTCAATGGTGGTGGCTTTATCTACGCAAGGTTACCATCAGAGCCAGCTTTTGTGATCTGGTCAAACATGCAATCTGTCGGCTGAGTCCCGTCAACGCCAAGGAGTTCACAGTATGAGTTCTTGCCTGTCATGGATGCGCGGCGCGCTGGTTGCAGCGGCTGGTTTGGTGCTGAGTGGTTGTGCGCTGTTCGCCACCAGTCCTGAGCAGGGGCCCGAACAGCGTGTTATGGGGCTGCTGGAACATAGTGGTGGGAATTCCTGGCAGTTGCAGCCTTGCTCGGGCCGAGAGGCTCTTGCAGTAGAGGACGGGGCCGGGCTGGAGGAGTTGTTTGCAGAACTGGCGCAGCCTGGGCAGAGTGCGATCTTTGTCGATGTCAGTGGTCGGCTGGTGGGGCAGGGCGTGTTGCAGGTCAGTCAGGTGTGGCGCATGCAATCGGTTGGGCGTGGCTGTGCCGATCAGGCTGGGGCCATCGCGCGCTGGGTAGCACTGGGTGATGATCCGCTTTGGCAGGCTGAGTTGGGCGAACAGGGCATGCGCCTGAACACTCGCGAGTGGGTACCGGTGATCGATGAGCAGTTGCCCGGTGTTGCCTTGAACTTCCGGACCCTGCGTGGTGAGGCTGCGGAGCTGTGGATTTATCCCCAGGGTTGCCGGGCAATCCCTGGCAGCTTCTTCCATCAACGTGCGGTACTGGAGCATGATGGCCAGCGTCAGGAGGGTTGCGCCTACCGCGGTTGGTAGTAACCTGGGCAGGCGCAACAGGAGAGGTATTACCCGCCGAGATAGGCGTCGCGCACCTGTGGATTGGCCAGCAGTGCGGCGCCGCTATCCTGCATTACGATGTGCCCGTGCTCCATCACATAACCACGATCGGCGAGCTTGAGTGCCTGGTTGGCGTTCTGCTCGACCAGAAAGATAGTTACTCCCTGTCTGCGCAGCTCCTCAATGATCTCGAAAATCTGCTGGATGATGATCGGTGCCAGTCCCAGTGATGGCTCGTCGAGCAGCAGCAGGCGTGGCTTGCTCATCAGTGCACGGCCGATGGCCAGCATCTGTTGTTCACCGCCGGACATGGTGCCAGCGCGCTGCTGATAGCGCTCCTTCAGGCGTGGGAACAGTGCCAGCGTGGCGTCTAGTTGCTGCTGGAAGGCTTCCTTGCTGGTGAAGAAACCGCCCATCGCCAGGTTTTCCTCGACGGTCAGACGCGAGAACACGCGCCGGCCCTCCGGCACGATAGCAATATCCTTGCGCATGATTTCGGCGGTGCTCAGTCCGGTCAGGTCTTCGCCTTCGTAACGAATGCTGCCGCTACTGGGACGCGGGTCGCCGCACAGGGTCATCAGTAATGTGGTCTTGCCGGCACCATTGGCGCCGATCAGGGTAACAATCTCGCCACGCTGGACTTCCAGGCTAACGTCGTGCAGTGCCTGGATCTTGCCGTAGTGGGTCGAGACATTTTTCATGTACAGCATCAGCTCTTGCCCTCAGGTTTCGCCCAGGTAGGCCTTGATCACGTCAGGGTTGCTGCGCACCTGGTCCGGTGTGCCGTTGGCCAGTGGGCAACCCTGGTTGATCACCACGATATGGTCGGAAATGCTCATGACCAGTTTCATGTCATGTTCGATCAGCAGCACGGTGATGCCGTGGGCATCGCGCAGTTCGCTGATCAGCGCCTTGAGATCATCGGTTTCCCTGGGGTTGAGGCCGGCGGCCGGTTCGTCAAGCATCAGCAGTGATGGCTGAGTCACCATGCAGCGGGCGATTTCCAGGCGTCGTTGCTGACCATAGGCCAGACTGTTGGCCGGGCGGTTGGCAAACTCCAGCAGGTCGACCCGCTCCAGCCAGTAGGCGGCCCGCTCCAGCGCCTGCTTCTCGCTGCGGCGGTAGTTCGGGGTTTTGAACAGGCCCGCCAGCAGACTGGTATTCAGGTGCTGGTGCTGAGCCACCAGCAGGTTTTCCAGCAGAGTCATTTCCTTGAACAGGCGCACATGCTGAAAGGTGCGGATCATGCCCTTGCGGGCAACCTTGAAACCGGGCAGGCCCTGAATTTCCTCACCACGAAAGATGATCTTGCCGTCGGTGGGTTTGTAAAAACCGGTCAGACAGTTGAACACCGTGGTCTTGCCTGCCCCGTTGGGGCCGATCATCGATACGATCTGTTTTTCCTGTACGGTCAGGGCAACGCCGTTGACCGCCAGCAGCCCGCCAAAACGCATGGTCAGGCCAGAGACTTCAAGCATGGGCATGGTCATTGGGTGCGTAGCTCCATATGCGGGCGTTTCATTGGCAGCAGCCCCTGCGGGCGCCAGATCATCATCAGCACCATCATCAGACCGAATAGCAGCATGCGGTATTCATTGAATTCGCGTGCCATCTCGGGAAGGATGGTCATGATGATTGCTGCCAGAATTACTCCAACCTGCGAACCCATTCCACCGAGTACTACAATGGCAAGGATGATCGCTGACTCGATGAAGGTGAACGATTCCGGGCTGATGAAGCCCTGGCGGGCGGCGAAGAAGCAGCCGGCGAACCCGGCAAAGGTCGAACCGATGGTGAAGGCGCTGAGCTTGACCGCTGTGGGGTTGATGCCCAGCGAACGACAGGCGATTTCATCTTCACGCAAGGCTTCCCAGGCGCGGCCGATCGGCATGCGCAGCAGGCGGTTGATCACATACAGGGTGATCAACACCAGCATCAGTGCCAGCAGGTAAAGGAAGATCACCCGGTGGTTGGAGTTGAAGGCAATGCCGAAGAACTCGTGAAAGGTTTGCATGCCTTCGCTGGCGCGGCGGTTGAACTCCAGGCCGAACAGAGTCGGTTTGGGGATCCCGCCGATCCCGTTGGGACCATTGGTTAGCCAGGTCATGTTGTTGAGCAGGATGCGGATGATCTCGCCAAAGCCCAGGGTCACGATCGCCAGGTAATCGCCTCGCAGGCGCAGCACCGGGAAGCCGAGAATGAAGCCGAAGAAGGCCCCGAGCAGCCCGGCGACCAGCAGCCCGGTCCAGAAGCCCATGCCGAAATACATCGCCAGCAAGGCATAGCTGTAGGCACCGACTGCATAGAAGCCGACATAGCCCAGATCCAGCAGGCCGGCCAGGCCAACCACAATGTTCAGCCCCAGGCCGAGCATTACGTAGATCAACACCAGGGTAGCCAGGTCGATGTTGCCGCGGTTGCTGAAGAACGGAAAGACCAGTGCGGCTGCGATCAGAAAACACCAGAACAGGCGCTGGATAACAGGCTTGTCTGTGGCCTCAACCAGCCTGGTTGGGGGCTTGGGCAGGCCGGGTACGGCTTGCCAGGCTTTGCCCAAGTGGTCGCGGAACAGATTGAACAGGAAGATGAACAAGGCTGCGCCGCCGATTTTCCACAGGACATCGGTACCTGCGCCGCTGATGGTCAGACCGGTGCCGGACGGGGTCAGGCGCACACCCATCAGCATGGCGGTGAGAACCACCACCACAGCAGCGGAAATAAGCGCGGGTTTCAGGTTGTTACGGATCATACCTTCTCAACCTCCGGGCGACCGAGAATGCCGCTGGGGCGGAACAGCAGGATCAGGATCAGCAGGCTGAAGGCCACAACGTCCTTGTATTCGGTGCTGAAGTAACCGGCGGTCATCGCCTCGGTAACACCCAACAGCAGACCGCCAAGTACCGCGCCGGGAATGCTGCCGATGCCACCCAGTACTGCGGCGGTGAAGGCCTTGAGGCCAGCCATGAAGCCGATGTAAGGGTTGATCACGCCGTAGTACATGCTCAGCAGTACACCGGCAACCGCAGCCAGGGCCGCACCAATGACGAAAGTCAGGGCGATGATGCCGTTGGTGTTGATACCCAGCAGGTTGGTCATTTTCAGGTCTTCGGCGCAGGCGCGGCAGGCCCGGCCCATGCGCGAACGGGAGATGAACAGTGTCAGCAGGGTCATGGTCAGCAGGGTGACCACGAAGATGATCATCTGCATATAGGACAAGGTGGCGTGGAACCCCTCATCCGGGCCGATGCTGATACCACCGGTCACCAGGCTGGGCATGGCGATATCGCGCGAGCCCTGAGCCAGCCGCACCAGGTTTTGCAGGAAGATCGACATGCCGATGGCAGATATGAGCGGAATTAGCCGGTTGCCGCCGCGTAATGGTCGATAGGCAACCCGTTCAATACTGTAGCCATAGGCGCTGGTGACGATCATGCTGATGATGAAGGCGCCGAGAATCATTAGCGGGAGAAACTCGACTCCCATCAAGGCCAGGGCTGCCAATGCCATGAAGGCGATATAGCTGCCGATCATGTAAACCTCGCCGTGGGCGAAGTTGATCATGCCGATAATGCCGTAAACCATGGTGTAGCCGATGGCGATCAGGGCGTAGGTACTGCCAACTGTCAGTCCATTGAGCAGTTGCTGGATAAAGTAATAAAGGGACTCTGGCATAGCCAAGCTACCTGTTGTGACAGGAACGTCGTTCGGAGGGAACTCACAAAAATCGGGCCCGCTGGGGTGACCAGCGGGCCCGATGACGTTGACGGTTTACTCAGTCAGTGCGGTCTTGGTGGCATCTGCGTGCCATTTGTAGACCACGAAATTGAAGTCTTTCAGGTCACCCTTTTCATCGAAGGCAAGGGTGCCGGTCGGGGTGTCGAAGCTGTTGGCGCGCAAGGCAGCGGCAACTGCCTCGGTGTCTGTGCTGCCGGCCAGCTTGATGCCATCGGCGATCACCTGAACAGCGGCATAGGCCGGAAATACGAACGGCCCCGAGGGGTCTTCGTTTTTGGCCTTGAAGGCTTCGACCAGATGAGCATTTTTCGGGTCTTCGTCAAAGGCCTTGGGCAGAGTGACCAGCAGACCTTCGGAAGCCTGGCCGGCAATCGCGGAAATATCGCTGTTACCCACGCCTTCCGGACCCATGAAGCCAACATTCAAGCCCTGTTCGGCCGACTGGCGCAGCAGCAGCCCCAGTTCCGGGTGGTAGCCACCGTAGTAGACGAAATCAACACCAGCCTGGCGCAGCTTGGCAATCAGGGCAGAGAAGTCTTTATCGCCGGCGGTCACGCCTTCGAAGACTGGCACTTCAATGCTGTTTTCGCGCAGCACATCACGCACGGCGGTAGCGATACCTTCGCCGTATTGCTGCTTGTCGTGGATTACGGCGACCTTGCTTGGCTTGATATGTTCAACGATGTACTGACCTGCAGTCGGGCCTTGCAGGCTGTCCAGACCAATGGTGCGGAACACCAGCTCATAGCCGCGCGAGGTGATATCAGGACTGGTTGAGGCGGCGGTGATCATCAGCACGCCTTCTTCTTCATATACATCGGAAGCTGGTTGAGTTGAGCTGGAGCAGAGATGGCCGACCACGAATTGAATGCCATCGTTGACAATCCGGTTGGCGACCGCAACCGCCTGCTTGGGATCGCAAGCATCGTCGAATACCACACCCTCAAGCTGGCTACCATTGACGCCGCCAGCGGCGTTGATTTGCTCAATGGCCATCTTGGCGCCGATGAACTGCATGTCACCGTACTGCGCTACCGGGCCGGTAACCGGACCGGCCAAGGCGATCTTGATAGTGTCGGCCAGGGCCAGGCTACTGACGCTGGCCAGAGCGGTGGCGGCGATGAATTGGGATAGTGCTTTGCGATGCATTTTCTTCATGTTATCTGCTCACTTGTTGTTGTCCGACAAATGAAAGTGCCGAGGGTTGGCGGCTCGGGACCTTCTCCGGGAACTGTACCGGAGCAGTTTAGCAATGGGATATAAGACAGGGAATCGAGCTGTTTCAATTTGCTGACAGATGTCCTTAAAGTGCAACAAAATTACCTATTAGTGACAAATGACCGATTGGTCAGGCTTTTTTCGGGTGCTACCCTACGCGTTTTCAGAGCCCTTCAGCCCCCGGGAGCCCGTCGATGACCAGCCCAAGTGAAACTTACGCCGCCATTTTAGGCTCGACCGGTCGGATTGACTGGAAAACCCTGGAACCGCATTTTGCTCGTGGAGAAGTCCTGGTGGTGGGGGCCGCGCTGGATTTGGTGGCGGTAGCCCAGGCGCTGACGGCTGATGATGCCGACACGGTCAAGGACTGGATGGATACTGGGCAGTTTGGCCCGATCAGCAATGAACAGGCCATTGACTGGAGCGAGCGCCACCCCGACAACCTATGGGCCGTGGTTATCCGGCCCTGGGTACTGGTACAGGAGCGGGCCTGAGTCACAGACTGGCAGGGACGCCGTGCTTCGTCATTGCGAGTCGCGCAGCGGTGCGGCAATCCACAGGCCGCATGAATCACCACGTGGCTGCGCCGTTCGTGATGACGGGCGGGCAGTAGGAGCGCTCTGCGAGCGCGAAAGACGCCAAGCCACACCCATACCCCGTCATTGCGAGGAGCATAGCGACGTGGCAATCCACAAAGGGCGTCAGGTTAAAGGCGCCGGCGCAGCCAGGCACTGAGTGCATCGACCAGCAACACCATCAGCAGCATTGCCAGAATTACGGTCATCGCCCGCGGTTGCTGGAACAGGCTGAGGGTCACATAAAGCATCTGGCCCAAACCGCCAGCGCCAACGAATCCCAGCACCGCCGCCATTCGGATATTGTTTTCCCAGCGATACAGGGTATAGGCCAGCCACTGCGGTAACACGCCTGGCAGGGTGCCGTAAAAAAACGCCGCCAGGGTACCAGCGCCGGCTTCACGCAGGGCGTTGGCCGGTTCGACCGGGGTGTTTTCCAGCGCTTCTGCAAACAGTCGGCCGAGCACGCCAGCGGTGTGCAGGGCAATGGCCAGGGTGCCGGCAAAGGGCCCGAGACCGGCGGCCAGTACCATCAGCGCAGCCCACACCAGCTCTGGCACTGAGCGCAGGGCATTGAGCAGCAACCGGGCCGCGGCCTTGGCCAGCCGACCCAGCCGACCGGCCGCGAGCAGGCTGAGGCCGGCACCCAGCAGAGCAGCCAGCAGAGTACCGATGGCCGAAATAGCCAGCGTTTCCAAGGCGCCACGACTGATCTGTCTGAGCCAGTTGGCGGAGCTGTCGGGCGGGAAGAAAGACAGCGCATAGGCCTGCATCTGCTGCGGACTGTCGCCGCGCAGCAGACCACCCAGATCCATATCCAGATACCAGAACGAGGCGCTCACCGCTGCGCCAATCAACAGCAGCCAACCCATGGCTTCCCAGCGCCGGCTCATGCCAGTCTCCGGCGTAGCAGGGTGCTGAGCTGGTCGGCAAGTAGTACCAGCAGCAGGAAGGTCAGCAGAATGCTGACCACTTCGCCGCCGGCGAACATGCGGATCGACAGGTCGATCATCTGGCCCAGCCCGCCAGCGCCGACAAAGCCCATGATGACCGAGGCACGCACCGCACATTCCCAGCGGTACAGGGTATAGGAGGTCAGTTCCTGGGCAGCAGCTGGCAGGATGCCGTAGCAGAATGCCGCGAGGCGACCACTGCCGGCTTGCAACAAGGCCTTGGCTGGGCGCTGGTCGACCGACTCGCAGATTTCCGCATAGACCTTACCGAGCATACCGCTATAGGTGATGGCGATAGCCAGCACGCCAGCCGTTGGTCCAAGACCGACAGCGCGAACAAACAGCAAGGCCCAGACGATTTCCGGCACGCTGCGCAAGATGATTAGCAGCAGTCGTACCGGGTAGCGAATCAGACCACTGCGCAGTGCAGGCTTGCCGCGCAGCAAGGCGGAGATTGACAGCGCGCGGGTGGCGATCAGCCCCAGCGGGATGGCCAGCAGCAGGGCCAGGACCAGGCCGGCAGTAGCCATTGCCAGGGTCTCCAGCGTGGCCTTGCCGAGCAGGGCGAGAAACTCCGCCGAGGTGTCCGGCGGCCAGAAACCGGCGAGAAACCGGCCGAAAGTGTCCAGGTTACGCGAGTCCAGAAGGCTGGCGGGGCTGAACTCGGTCAGCACCAGCCCCGGCCATAACAGAATCAGGACGCCCAGGGTCACGAGTGCCCGTGGCAGGGCGGCAGGATCGCGCCAATACTGCGCCTGTACGCCTGGTTTCAGAAACATCGCGGGATATTGACGGCGTCGACGGCGCTGGGAGAGGGGGGCGGTGACTCACCACTATCCAGGCTGGCGTTGACATAGAGTTGTTCAAGATCGCGCTGGCTGACGTCACTGGCGGGCTTGTCGAATAGCAACCGGCCTTCACGCAGGCCAATGACCCGAGGGAAATGACGCAGGGCCAGGTCAACCGCATGCAGACTGGCAATCAGGCTTACGCCGCGCTCGTTGGCCAGTCGGTTGAGCAGCCCCAGCGTGTGATCAGCCAGCACAGGGTCCATGGCCGAAACCGGCTCGTCGGCCAGTAGCAGGTCGGCGCCCTGGTATAGCACCCGAGCAATGCCGACGCGCTGTAGTTGACCGCCAGAGAGCTGATCACAACGCATAAACAGCTTGTCGGCCAGATCCAGTGGGGCCAGCGCTGCGTGGGCACCGGCAATATCCAGTGGATAACACAGTGACAGCAGCGCCTTGCCCAGCGACCAGTGGCCGAGGCGTCCGGCCAGCACGGCCGTCACCACGCGCTGGCGCGGTGGTAGCGGCGGGCTTTGATGGATCAGCCCGATGCGCCGACGCAGATGTCGCAGTGCCTGGCCACGCAGGCGGGTCGGCTGGCTACCGAGTAGTTGGAGTTCGCCCGTGCTGGGCAGCAGACTGGTGCCCAGCAGGCGCAGCAGACTGGTCTTGCCAGCCCCGGAAGAGCCGATGATGGCGACTCGCTCGCCGGTCTCAATCTGCAGATTGACACCCTGCAGCGCCGCGAAGCCATTGGCGTGGGTCAGCCCCACGCCATCAAGCCGGATGCTCACTGCAGCAGGCCGGCAGCCCGGGCAGCTTGCTCGATACCTTCGTAGTTCTCCGGCTGGGTCTCGATGAAGCGGCTGGCGCGCTGCAGGTCGAGAATGACCTTGTGCTCAGGATTGGCCGGGTCGAGCTTGAGGAACGCGGCCTTGATCCGTTCGACCAGTGCTGGGTCGAGATCGCCGCGCACGGTCCAGTTGTAGTCGAAATAGGTCGGGGTAACCTGATAAACGCGTACCTTGCTGGTGTCGACCTTGCCGTCCTCTGCCAGTTTTTCCCAGACCGAGGCGTTCAGTACGCCGGCATCGACCCGGCCGGATTCGACCCAGGCGACGGTGGCATCGTGAGCACCGGAGAAACCGATGCGACTGAAGTGGCTGTCGACGTCGATGCCGTCCTGCTGCATGAAATAGCGCGGCATCAGGTGCCCGGAGGTGGACGATACCGAGCCGAAGGCAAAGCTCTTGCCGGCCAGGTCAGCATGGCTGTTGACGTTGGGGTCGGCGGTGATGAAGGTGCTGGTGAAGACCTCGTCCTGCTCGCGTTGTACCAGCGGGATGGCATCACCGGTACGCAGGCGGGCCTGAACAAAGGTGAAGCCGCCCAGCCAGGCCATGTCCAGGCGCTTGGCGCCGAGAGCCTCGACTACTCCGGCATAGTCGGAAACCGGCTGGAACTGTACCTTCATGCCCAGTTCCTGCTCGAGATAGGCGCCCAGCGGCTGGAACTTGCGCAGCAGTTCGGTCGGAGCCTCGTCGGGAATGGCCGAGACGCGCAGCACGTCCTGGGCCTGAGCGGTGGAAAACAGAGTGGCAACGGACAGGCATGCGCCAGCCAGCACGGCCAGAGGTCGTTTGATCATCGACATGTGGTTTCTCCGGTTCAATAGCGGATGACTCCGGGCCGGGTGTCGAGACCGGCCAGGGCGTGGCGCAAGTTTAGAGCAATCGACTGGTGGAGCAAGCGGGAAATGCTTGGCGCGGCAGGCTCCGAGCCTTCGATAAGGGATCTTCTGTCATTGCGAGGAGCGCAGCGATGCGGCAATCCACAGGCCGCATGGATCACCACGCGGCTGCGCCGCTCGTGATGACGGGCGGGGAGTCTGAGTATCTGCTCGGCCGTATACTGGTCACGACTTCAGCTTCCAGTCTCAGCTACCAGCCTACACCCATACTCCGTCATTGCGAGGAGCGTAGCGACGTGGCAATCCACAAGTCTGCATGGATCACCACGCGGCTGCGCCGCTCGTATGACGGAGCTGGCGGTCTGGACGATGCAGGCTTTCTTGCCGCCAAACAGACGGTTAGGATTGTCATTCTTTTATAGCGTTCAGGAGCCACCTGATGCCTTGGCCGATAGCCGCCAACCTGTCGATGCTGTTTACCGAAGTGCCGCTGTCCGAGCGTATCGAGGCAGCGGCTAGCGCAGGCTTTGACGGCGTGGAAATCCAGTTCCCCTATGAATTGCCAGCACCAGAGCTCAAATCCCGGCTGGAGTCGGCCAGGATGCCGCTGGTATTGATCAACCTGCCGGCGGCCGACTTGTTGCAAGGCGGTCCGGGACTGGCAGCGGTGCCGGGCCGAGCTGCGGAGTTCGAGCAGGCGCTGGAACAAGGGCTGGCTTATGCCGAGCAGGTCAGGCCCCAGCGAATCAATGTCCTGCCTGGGCGGCTGGTCGAAGGGCTGAGTCGTGAGGCGGCTCTGGAAACCCTGGCTGAACGTTTGCAATGTGCTGCCCAAGCTTTTGCCACGATTGGGGTAGGGGTGACCTGCGAGGCAATCAACCGACACGACATGCCGGGTTTTGTGCTGTCTACTTCGGCTGAGCTGTTGGCCATGCTGGAGCGGGTAGGGCATGCCAATCTGTCGGCGCAACTGGATCTGTACCACATGGCCCGGATGGACGAAGTGCTGACGGACAGTATCGAGCGGCTGGCCGGACGGATTGGTCATGTGCAGTTTGCCGATAGCCCGGGTCGGGCTGAGCCGGGCACTGGCGTGCTGGATTTTGCCGGCGCTCTGGCTGCTTTGAAGCGAGCTGGTTATCAGGGCTGGCTGGCTGCCGAATACCGCCCTGCCAGCAGCACAGCGGCCAGTCTGGGCTGGCTGGCGCAGTGGCAATAGCACTGGAGTGTTTCACACCAACGTCATCACGAGCGGCGTAGCCGCGTGGTGATCCATGCGTGCTCATGGCTTGCCGCGTGCCCGAGTCAGAGTCCTGGTCCGCAGCGAATGATTCGAGCCCTGGTCAGGCGTTTACCTTCTGGACTCAGCAGCCAGACTACCGGTTGCCAGCCCCGGCGCTCGCCGTAAATCTGATATTGCTGGCCGGCCTGAAAGTCATCATGACTCAGGCCGAGAATGCAGGTGCGCTCGCGACTTTCCAGGCGTCCACCGTTACGCTGCCCGCCGCCGGGTACCTCGAACTGGAAGCGAACCTGCAGTTCGTGCGAACCAGGCGGCAGGTCGGGAAATCTCAGACTACGCACCAGCTCGTCATTGAGGCGGTAAGCGCGCAACTGATCGAGCGGCATAGAGGTGCGCTGTTCGATCCTGACCTGCTGGCTGTCCAGTGGCGGGGTTGGCTGCTGGGCGCAAGCCGACAAGGTGCAGCAGAAAAGGCCCATGGCTACGGCCTTGAGAGGAAACATTACAACTCTCCACTGATTCCGTTCATGCGTAGGGCTAACTCGATATCCAGACCAATAACCAGAACACCAACCACCTTGCCGCTTATGGGGTCGATGATCTGGCTGCTGACGTGTACCTGAAAGCCCTGTGTTGACTGATCATACTCCAATGGCCCCATGAACGGGGTGGTGTTATTGGCGAAAAATGACTCGGTGAACTTGGCTTCGTCACCTTGCCAGTAATCCGTGGTGATCTCGCTGACAGCGACATTCAGGCCCAGGTAGTCAGTCACCATGACCTCGGTAATCAGGCCATTGTGGTGAATCTGTTGATCAGTCAGCCAGTGTGACAGTGGGTGAGCCAGTACGCTGTTGATCAACGGGCGTTCATGCTCGCTAGTCTCGGCGATCCACTGCTGATCAAGCTCAATGATACGGGTGACGTCCAGTTGCTGGTGGCGTCGGTTCTGTTCCAGCACCGCCTCAATAATTTCGGGCTTGCCGGGCCAGTCGGCGAACAATTGTTGATGCAGTACCTGGATGCGTTCGCGTTCCTCTGCGGTGAGAGTGGCTATTTCCGGAATGCAGTGGAACACCTCTTCGTTGAACCGGCTTAAAAAGCTTGGGTCACGACGCAGAAAATCATCGGCGAAGTACACCCCTAAATTGGTGTACTGCTGGAAGTGCTGATGCTGAGGGCGCAGCCCAAGCGGGAGCGGAGTGAGTTCAATACGCAGGGTGCGCTGATCGGCTAGAAAGGCGTCGATCCGCCCGCGCTCAAGCAACTGAAGCAATTGCCGGGTATTGCCGACCAGGGTGTCGACCTTGACGCCCTGTTTTTCCAGCCAGGCTACCTGATTGCTGCCGCGGATGCCGCCAATCTTCAACTGCGGATCGTTCATCCGGCCAAGCTCGAACGGACGTTCGGGGTTGTTGCTGTACCAATACCATTTCTCCAGTGCCAGAGGTGCCGAGAGTTGGGCAAACTCGTTGGCCCGACGGGTGCGGGTGGCGGAGAAAAAACCGTCGGCCCGGCCCTGGCTGACCTCATGGATCGCGCGCTCCCAGGGCAATACCCGGATTTCGTAAGGCTGGGACAGCGCTTTGAATATACAGCCCAGGGCTGCTACCGAACTGCCGCCCAACTGGTCGCCTTCCTTTACCTGGTAAGGTGGAAAAATGTCGGTATTGAGTCTGACCGGATCAGAGGCGGCAGCCAGGCTGGCGCAGCCACACAGCATGAGGATGCTGGCAAGGCGATACATGTTGGGCGTCCTTTCGGGTTTATGGAATCACTATAGAAGTGTCCGGCCTGATTCGCTGCTCGACCATAAGCTCTGTTACTAAATCGCGATCACGGCCACGCATAGCGCTGGCTCTGGTCATCCTGGACAGGCATTCTATTCACCATATTTATGATGATGTGTGGAATATATCAACTTCACGAGTTTTGAGGAGATAGGCCGATGAAAGATTTTCAGGGCAAGGTAGCAGCGATTACCGGTGGTGGCAGCGGCCTGGGACGTGAACTGGCGCTGTGCTGTGCCGCCCGGGGAATGAAGCTTGTGCTGGGTGACGTGGATGAAAAGGGCATGGTGGAAACCCAGCGCCTGATCGAAGCTGCTCATCCGGGAACCGAAACCGCAACCATGCGCCTGGATGTCTCCAGTCTGGATCAGGTTCAGGCTTTTGCCGATCTGTGCAAGAGCCGTTTCGGCGGTGTTCATCTGGTGTTCAACAACGCAGGTGTCAGCGTCGGTGGCCCGGTTTGGGAAAACACCGTGGCTGATTGGGACTGGGTCATGGGTGTCAACCTGTATGGCGTGGTCTGGGGTGTCAAGGTTTTCACACCGCTGCTGATCGCTCAGGGCGAAGGCCATATCATCAATACCGCATCGGCTGCCGGTTGGCTCAATGGCCCGAGCATGGCTATCTACAACGTCACCAAGCACTCGGTGGTCGCGTTGTCAGAAACGCTGGCGCTGGACCTGCGTGATGTCGGTGCCAATGTTGGCGTGACCTGTCTGTGCCCGGCTTTCTTCCCCACGGGGATATCCGATTCGGCCCGCAATCGCCCGGCCGACAAGGCTGAAACCATTACGCCGAGCGACGTCATGCTCAAGCGCGCCGAGCTGACCAAAGCCGCCGTGGCCAAGGGCAAGATTCAGGCCTCCGATATCGCTGAACTGACCCTCAAGGCGGTGGAGAACGACCAGTTCTACGTCTTCCCGCATCGCAAGATCAAGGAACTGATCAAGCTGCGTGCTGCTGCGGCAGATCGTGAGCAGGTTGTGTTCGACTCGCTCAACCCCTGAGCCCTGTTTATAGCCTGGGGAGCGTTGCGCGCCTGCGCGATGTGTGGGCTGATCGATAACCCGGTGTTGCGCGCCAGCTCTGTGTCGAGCAGGCGCTCGACACTCCCAGGCTTGCGCTACACGCTGTGCTCTATACCGCCAGCGCCAATCGCTGCTCGGCCACCCCCTGGCGCAGGAAAAACCGCTCCACCGCCGAGCGGGTATCCTGCCAGGCCGTCTTGTGTTCCATTTCCAGAAAGTGACCGCTGTGAGCTATGGTTGCAAACTGAGCCTGTGGCGCCAGTTTGGCAAAGGCACGTGCATCATCCGGGCTGGTGTAACGGTCCCACTCGCCATTGATGAACAGCAGCGGCAGGTCGATGTTGGTCACGCAGCTCATATAGCTGTCGCTATCCAGCCCCAGTACCTGGCGGATATGGAACAGCATCTGAGCATACTCGTGTTCTTCAAGGCTGCTGACATGACGAAAATTGCAGCGCCTGAACAGAGGCGGTAGATATTCACCGATAGTGTCATTGACCAGGTTGCCCACCGCCTGGCGGTCACAGGCCGCCAGATGGGTCTGGCCGCGACTGAGATAGTCATGCATCGCGCTGTTGAGAATCGGCGAGAATGAGCTGACCACGGCGCTGCGTATCCGTGCAGGTCGCTGGGCAAGAGCCAGCAGGGTGGCGACTCCGCCCCAGGAGAATGAATAGATGTGGTCGGCACTAAAATGCTCGATCAGATCCAGCAGAATCAGTGCCTCGTCCTCCTTGCCAATCAATGGCAGGTTTGGATTGTGCGGGCGTGAGGCGCCAGCATAGGGCTGATCAAACAGCACCACGTTGAACAACGGCTGCAGAAACCGCAACGCCTGGCTGAACGAAGCGCTGGTGGCCAGCGAGCCGTTGACCAGAATGATGGTGGCGGTTGCCTCAGGGTTCGGATAACACCAGGTGTGCACCTTCATATCTCGGTGCACGCGAATTACTGCCTTTTCAGCGTACATGGGGCACCTCGGAATGTTGAAGGCGAGCGTTTAGCGCGCCGGTGAAAAGTGCCACCAGCTAACCGCACCCAGATGACAACAGCGTGTCATGGTCACAGCCGTTGGTCGGGTGTAACTGGCTGTTCATGAATCCTGGGAAGCGGGAGCATCTGCTCCCGCAGTGAGCCCGCCGCATCCCCGTCCTGGAGCAGATGTTCCAGGCTCCCAGGAAACCCCAAGCCACTCTCAAGTCCGCCCCTGCCTGCTGATAACCTCATGACGGTTAAATTTGCATGTCAAATTGCTGTCAATAGGGCCTTGAGAGGCGATGACTGGCTGCAAGTGCCTGTCAAGATGAAAGAAAAAAATCCTTTAAAAGGTCCTAAAGCTCCCCGAACAGACGCCGATAAAGTAATCGAATGCGAACTCTATGGGTGCCTGGGCAAGTCCCGCCTTAGAGGCGCAGGCTCAGGCAAACATCATTAGGTCCTCTGGAGGCATGACATGTCCTTGACCGTTAATACCAACGTTGCGTCGCTGAATACTCAGCGCAACCTCAATAGTTCGGCCAGTTCTCTGCAGACATCCCTGCAGCGTCTGTCCACCGGCTCGCGTATCAACTCTGCCAAGGATGATGCTGCCGGCCTGCAGATTGCCAACCGTCTGACCAGTCAGGTCAATGGTCTGAATGTAGCGGTGCGCAATGCCAATGACGGTATTTCGCTGGCGCAGACCGCTGAAGGTGCTCTGCAGCAGTCGACCAATATCCTGCAACGTATGCGTGATCTGGCCCTGCAGTCGGCCAACGGCTCCAACAGCGCTTCCGAGCGCGAAGCGCTGAATGCCGAAGTCACTCAGTTGAAAAAGGAAATCGACCGGATCAGCAACACCACCACCTTTGGTGGCCGCAAGCTGCTGGATGGCAACTTTGGTATTTCCAGCTTCCAGGTTGGCTCGGCGGCTAATGAAATCATCAGTGTTGGCATTGGTGAGATGAGTTCTAGCTCTTTGGAGGGGGATTACTTCTCTGGTAATAGTGCTGAGTTTGATCCGGCGGCAGGTACCATCGTAGCAGGTGATGTGACCGTTGCCCTGACGCTGACAACGGGTACTGTGAACGTGACAGCTACCATGAGTGGCGGCGAAACCAATAAGCAGGCGGCAGAAAAAATTGCGGCAGCGGTGAATGATGCCAATGTTGGCGTGGGTGCCTTCGTTGAGGAGGACCCTGACAATGCTGGCGACTTCCTGATCAAATACGTTTCCAAGGCGGATGATGATGGCGCCTCTCTGTTGACCAGCGTAGCAGTAACCGACACTGATACTACCGGTGTGGGTACGCTCGGTTCTGCGGCAGCAATGACAGCTTCGACTGACAATACTGTCAAGGATATCGACATTACTACAGCCTCAGGTGCGCAGGCAGCAGTGCTGGTTATCGATGATGCGATCAAGATGATCGATTCTCAACGCGCTGACCTCGGTGCGGTACAGAACCGCTTCGAGAACACCATTGCCAACCTGCAAAACATTGCCGAGAACGTGTCGGCTGCCCGTGGACGGATTCAGGATACCGACTTTGCCGCGGAAACTGCGAACCTGACCAAGAACCAGATTCTGCAGCAGGCCGGTACCTCTATCCTGGCCCAGGCCAACCAGTTGCCGCAGGCGGTACTCAGTCTGCTGGGCTGATCTGGCAGTAGGGTTGGTTTTCAACACAAGCCGGGCTTATGCCCGGCTTGTGTGTATTTGCGGCAGGCGCTTGCCTGCGCGGCAAAAATTTGCCGGAATATCTCGCTGGTCAGTCGGTCTGGCTGGCTGTAAGTGGCCGTGGTTGGGCGCTTTATTGTTGTTGGCACACTTCCTGCTCATTCAACCTTGTGACATTAAAAAGCGGCAATGCAGTCGTTCGTCTGCATCGATGCCGAATATTCGTTGAATGCAGATTGCATGGCTGCCTGGTGATCGCGGTACGGGCAACAGGCAACAATGGAGGCAAGACATGTCCCTGACGGTGAACACCAATGTGGCGTCGCTGAATACCCAGCGTAACCTCAATACTTCATCCAATGCGCTGCAGACTTCTTTGCAGCGTCTGTCCACCGGCTCGCGCATCAACTCCGCCAAGGATGATGCTGCTGGCCTGCAGATTGCCAATCGTCTGACCAGTCAGGTCAATGGTCTGAACGTGGCGGTACGCAACGCCAATGACGGTATCTCGCTGGCGCAGACCGCCGAAGGTGCTCTGCAGCAGTCGACCAATATCCTGCAGCGTATGCGCGATCTGGCCTTGCAGGCAGCCAACGGCTCCAACAGTGTCTCTGAGCGTGAGGCGCTGAACGCCGAAGTCAGTCAGCTGAAAAAGGAAATTGACCGGATCAGTAACACCACTACCTTTGGTGGGCGCAAATTGCTGGATGGCAATTTCGGTATTTCCAGCTTCCAGGTCGGCTCGGCGGCCAATGAGATCATTAGTGTTGGCATTGGCGAAATGAGTGCTCAGTCGTTGCAAACCAACTTCTACTCGGAAGCTTTTGGTGATGCGGCTGGTACGGTAACTGTCGATACCCAGGTTACTCTTGATCTGGTGTTTACTGACACCAGCAAGAACACAACCATCACGGTTGAACTGAAAGCTGGCGATACTGGTGATCTTCTTACCGCCAAACTGGCAGCGGCAATCAATGACGCCAATATCGGTGTGGGTGTGCACCTTGATGCTGATGGTGACTATCAGGTGATTTCGCGCACTGATGCCAATGATCCAACGGTCAGCGATTTGCAGACCATCACTTTTGGTGACTCCACTCCAGCTTCAGGTGCGACATTCACTACTGTTGACCTGTCGGCTGCTACACCGGTGGCAGACAATACTATTGCTGACCTGGATATTCGCGATGTGGCGGGAGCTCAGGCGGCAATTCTGGTGATCGACGAATCCATCCGTCTTATCGATGCCCAGCGCGCCGAACTGGGTGCGGTGCAGAACCGCTTTGAAAACACCATTGCCAACCTGCAAAACATTGCCGAGAACGTCTCGGCGGCCCGTGGGCGGATTCAGGATACCGACTTTGCTGCGGAGACAGCGACGCTGACCAAGAACCAGATTCTGCAGCAGGCCGGAACCTCAATTTTGGCCCAGGCCAATCAGTTGCCCCAGGCCGTACTCAGTCTGTTGCAGTAAGTTGTATTTGTGGCGGGGCAAAGCCGGGCCTGCGCCCGGCTTTTTGCTGCCCGAAGAATTGCCGGTGCTGGCCTAAAGCTTTGTCGGTGGGTGCCGATATAGGGATTGAACGCAGATTTCATGGTTGCCCGACCTCGGTCGAACCATGGAGTGGATACTGGGCAATCGCCATTATCGGAGGCACTATATGTCCCTGACCGTCAATACCAACGTAGCATCGCTGAATACCCAGCGTAACCTCAACAGTTCCGCCAGCTCGCTGCAGACTTCCTTGCAGCGTCTGTCCACCGGTTCGCGTATCAATAGTGCCAAAGATGATGCTGCCGGCCTGCAGATCGCCAACCGTCTGACCAGCCAGGTCAATGGTCTGAATGTGGCGGTGCGTAACGCCAATGATGGTATCTCGCTGGCCCAGACCGCCGAAGGTGCATTGCAGCAGTCGACCAATATTCTGCAACGCATGCGTGATCTGGCCCTGCAGTCGGCCAACGGCTCCAACAGCGCTTCCGAGCGTGATGCGTTGAATGCCGAAGTGACCCAGCTGAAAAAGGAAATTGACCGGATCAGCAACACCACCACCTTTGGTGGTCGCAAACTGCTGGATGGCAACTTTGGTATTTCCAGCTTCCAGGTTGGCTCCGCGGCTAATGAGATTATCAGTGTTGGTATTGGCGAGATGAGCAGTTCTTCTCTAGAAGGCTCATACTATGAAGGCTCGATTGCAGTGCCGACTATTGCTACTGCTGCTGAAGATGGTGAGATGGCTATCACTGCGACAGTAGGTGGTAAAGCTTTCAGTTTTTCTGCCGCCATTAGTGCGGGAGATGATGTGGCGGCTGTAAGTGCCAAGATAGCTGCAGCGATCAATGACGCCAACATGGGAGTGGGCGCCTTTGTTGATGAAGCTACCAATGCAATCAGCATTATCTCGCAGCAGGATGCCGATGGCGCTAATGCGCTTACCGCACTCAATGTGGCTGATGGTGCGGGGGTAACGGCTGGTGCATATACAGCTGCTGCGGCGATTACTGATGAAAGTGTTTCAGACATTGATATTACTACTGCAGATGGCGCGCAAAAAGCAGTGCTGATCATTGATCAGGCGATTCAAACTATCGACTCTCAGCGTGCCGACCTTGGTGCGGTGCAGAACCGCTTCGAAAATACTATCGCCAACCTGCAGAACATTGCTGAGAACGTCTCGGCAGCCCGAGGTCGTATCCAGGATACCGACTTTGCCGCCGAGACTGCGAACCTGACCAAGAACCAGATTCTGCAGCAGGCCGGTACTTCGATCCTGGCTCAGGCCAATCAGTTGCCACAGGCTGTGTTGAGCTTGCTGGGCTGAGTAGCTTGGTTAAGCATGTTGATGTTGAGAAGCCGGGCGTATGCCCGGCTTCTTGCGTATGGATGAGTAAAAAATCGTTATTGGGCTAAAGCTTTAGTCGGCCTGGCCGATAACTTTTCTGAATGCGGATTCTGTTGGTGCCTGGGAAGTGGCGGGTGCCTGAGACGCAACCCAGGCAGTAGCCTTAAATTGCTTCAGTGGAGGCGACCCATGTCCTTGACAGTAAATACTAACGTAGCATCGTTGAATACCCAGCGTAACCTCAACAGCTCGGCCAGCTCGCTGCAGACCTCGTTGCAGCGCTTGTCCACCGGCTCACGCATCAACTCCGCCAAGGATGATGCTGCCGGTCTGCAGATTGCCAACCGTCTGACCAGTCAGGTTAACGGCCTGAACGTGGCGGTACGTAATGCCAACGACGGCATCTCGCTGGCGCAAACCGCCGAAGGCGCTCTGCAGCAAACCACCAATATTCTGCAGCGCATGCGTGACCTGTCACTGCAATCGGCCAACGGTTCCAACAGCGACTCAGAGCGTGAGGCGCTGAATGCCGAAGTCACTCAGCTGAAGAAAGAAATTGACCGGATCAGCAACACTACCACTTTCGGTGGCCGCAAGCTGCTGGACGGTAATTTTGGCATCTCCAGCTTCCAGGTTGGCTCGGCGGCCAACGAAATTATCAGTGTCGGTATTGGCGAGATGAGCTCCAGCTCGCTTGATGGGACTTTCTTTGAGAGTGCCTTGGGGGCTGCCGGAGCTGCTACCGCTGATGGCTCTTTGGAGCTGACGCTGGTTTTTGAAGATATTGATGACGTTGTTATCAATGTAGATATCAAGAATGGTGAAACTGCCGACCAGGTAACGGACAAGATTGCTGCTGCAATCAACGATCTGAACCTTGGGGTGGGTGTTCTCAAAGATGGTGCTGATGCTTATCAAGTGATTTCGGGGGCCGCTCAGGACGGAACCAGTAACGCGTTGACCAGCATAACCATGACAGACGCTGATGGCACGGGTGTGACATTCACTGCGGTCACTGCATCTACAACTGCTGCTACCGCAAACACGGTCAAGGACATCGACATCACCAACGCCGCGGGTGCCCAGTCGGCCATTCTGGTCATCGACGAAGCGATCAAGCAGATCGATTCCCAGCGTGCCGACCTCGGTGCGGTGCAGAACCGCTTCGAGAACACCATTGCCAACCTGCAGAATATTGCCGAGAACGTCTCGGCAGCCCGTGGCCGTATCCAGGACACCGACTTTGCCGCCGAGACTGCGAATCTGACCAAGAACCAGATCCTGCAGCAGGCCGGTACTTCGATTCTGGCTCAGGCCAATCAGTTGCCGCAGGCTGTTTTGAGTCTGCTGCAGTAAGATTGACCGGATGTGAAATGACGGGGGAAAGGTGCTAGCCTTTCTCCCGCATTGTCCTTAATGAGGATACCGCCATGGACATGGGAATGCTTGGAACAGCGATCTCTGAACGGCCAGCAGGTGCTGCTGTCAGCGCGGCTGCCGGTAAGGTTGTTAGTCTGGTAGCAGGCAAGGCGCCAGAGACTCCGGATAGTCAGAACAAAACTGCACTTCCCGCTGTAGTTGAGGTCCAACCGGCTGATCGCCAGAGTCTGGAAAAAGCCGTGTCGGACATGCAGGACTTTGTCCAGAGCGTGCGGCGGGATATCAATTTCCAGTTAGATGATGGCACTGGTCAAGTCGTAGTCCGGGTCACCGAGGCGGCTACTGGTGATGTGATCCGTCAGATTCCTTCCGAGGAGGCTCTGCGTCTGGCAGAGAACCTGTCGGAGATTCGTAGCTTGTTGTTTGAAGCGGAGGCTTGAGCTGGCCCGTTTCTTGCCTGAAAGCTCTGGGTGAACCCATCAGGCATTGATGCCGTCAAGAAAACGGCAACGAGGTGAGTAGCATGAATATTACCGGTATTGGTTCGGGGCTGGATATCAACTCCATGGTCAAAGCGATCATGGACGCTGAACGTGCCCCCAAGGCCGCGTCGCTCTCTCGTCTGGAAAGCAAAACCACCGCACAGTTCTCGGCACTGGGGCAGTTCCGCAGTGCTATTTCCGATTTTCAAACTGCGCTGAAGAATCTCAATGATTCGGCGTTGTTCCAGAAGCGCACCGCGACCTCCTCCAACACGGACTATTTTACTGCCACGGCCACTTCCAGTGCAGCAGCGGGCAACTACAGTGTTCAGGTATTCAACCTGGCCCAGAGCAGCAAGGTGGCTCTGGCTGGATTCGATTCGGCCACTACCCAGGTTGGCACTGGCGAACTGAATATCACGGTTGGTGACGAGGTCATCAATGTTCAGATCGGTGAGGATAAGCAGTCGCTCAGTGCGATCCGCGATGCGATCAATGCCGCTGGTGCCGACAAGGGGTTGAGCGCGGCTATCGTCAATGATCCGTCAGGTGTTGGCGGGGCACGCATCGTCCTGACTTCGACCAATAGCGGTTCTGGTAACGATATCCAGGTTGATGTGGCCAATGCCACAGGTGACTTTGGCCGGCTGGCCTTTACCCCGCCAGACCCGGAGGCAACCAACTACCAGCCTCCGGCCGCTGATCCAGATGATCCACGGGCCGCGCGGGTGATCAGCTTTGCCCGTGATGCCAGCTTTGCCGTCGACGGCCTGCTGATGAGCAGTGCCAGCAATACCATCGATGATGTGATCGAGGGTGTGAGCCTGACTCTCAAGAAACCTCAGTCTGCGGAGGATATTGCCAACGCCAATACCTTCAACCTGGTCGTGGCTGAAGACCGCGCCGGGGTTAAGGCGAACCTGCAGAAATTTGTCGATGCCTACAACAAGCTGATCGATACCACCAACTCGCTGACCCGGGTAACCCAGGTCGGCGGTGATTCTGGTACTCCACTGGCCGGGCCGTTGGTTGGTGACGCTACCGTACGTTCGTTCCTCAGTGCCATGCGTACCGAGCTTGGCAATGCTCAAGGCTCTGGTGATATTCGCATTCTGGCCGATCTCGGGATTACCACCAAGCAGGACGGCAAGCTGGAAATTGATAGTGATAAGCTGGATCAGGCGCTGGAGCGTAACTTCGATCAGGTTCAGGGTTTCCTGACGGGAGAGAAGGGCTTGATGGGGCGCCTGGAAGCACGCGCTGAGCCTTATATACAGACCGGTGGCATTCTCGAGCAGCGTACCAAGTCGCTGCAGACCACCCTCAAGAATATCGATAAGCAGCGTGAAGACCTGGATCGCAGGATGTCTGCCATGGAAACGCGTCTTTTTGCGCAATTCAACGCTATGGATATGCTGGTAGGGCAGCTCAGCCAGACTAGTCAGTATCTCGAAAACCAGCTTTCCAACCTGCCGGGCGTAGTAAGACAGGATAGAAAACGATGAGCAATCCGATCGATACCTACAAGCAGGTCAAGGTTTCCCAGGAAGTCTCGCAGTACCGTGCGGTCCAGTTGTTGCTGGCTGGTGCTATTGAGCGGGTGCGTTTGGCACGGCATGCCCAGGAAAGCGGTAACGCCGAACAACGCGGTGTCGCCATTGGCAGCACCATCAGCATCATCGGTGCTCTTCAAGGGGCGCTGGACAAGGAGTTGGGCGGTGAAATCGCCGCAAACCTGGATGCGCTCTATGATTACATGACCCGTAAACTGGCAGGTGTGGCTTTGGATGACACGCCGCGCACCCTGGATGAGGTTGAGTTGTTGCTGGCCCAGATCAAGGACGGTTGGGACGCCATCGAGCCGGCTTGATCGTACCATGCTCCAGAGTATGGTGTTTTTGGGTAGGAGCGGCCTGCGGCCGCGAAGTGGGTTGGCGGGGCTCGGTGTTGTTCGCGCTCGCAGAGCGCTCCTACCGGTGGGACTTTCCTGGAGATGACGCGGTCGCAGGCGTGCAGGATTCCGCCGCCGGCGTTTTTGACATTTTCCCTAAAGTTTTCCCCCGGCAGCCGATACAGGAAGTATGTGCAACACTCACTCAGGATGTGCTCGATGAATGCCTACGCCGCCATGAAGCAATACCAAACGGTCAACGTCAACGCCCAGATCAGTGAAGCTGACCCGCATCGGTTGATTCAGATGCTGATGGAGGGTGGATTGCGGCGGATTGCCGAGGCCAAGGGGGCAATGGAATATGGCAATCTGGCCCTCAAGGGGGAGTTGGTAGGCAAAGCTGTAGCGATTATCGGTGGTCTGCGCGACGGTTTGAACCGGGAGCAGGGTGGTGAGATTGCCGAAAACCTGGATAACCTGTATGCCTTTATGCAGCAGCGCCTGAGTGCAGCCAATCTGCAGAATGATCCGGCAATCCTCGACGAAGTGGCCGGGTTGTTGCGAGAAGTCAAAAGCGGTTGGGATGGCATCCGTCACGCCGCCTAAGGAGATAGTCATGGCTCAAGCCGTCAAGCAGTTGCAGCAGACCCATGAAGCGCTGATCGCCGCGGTGCGTGCCGGTGACTGGGAGCAGGTGGGGGAACTGGACAAGCTGTGCCGCCAGCAGGTGGCCCAGGCCATGGAGCAGCCCGAGCGTGATGACCAGATGGTGGTGGATACTCTGGACGGATTATTGGCTACCTATCGGGAAGTGATTGGGCTGTGCCAGGCAGTGCAGGGCAAGCTGGCCGAAGAGCTGCAAGGCATGCAGCGCGGCAAGGCTGGCGCCAAGGTTTATCAGATGTTCTCCTGAACGCTGGATTTTTGCGCTCGATTGCTATAATTGTCCCATTAGTTGCTCGCCCTGACCGTTTGTCCTGTGTGGCTAACGGTCGAGGGCGTTTTGCGATACCTTATCCGCGCCAAGTATTTGACTCTGGTGTCGAATCTGACTACCTTTGGGTCCATTCAAAAAAAGCTGGCGCACCGCTATCAAAAATCACTGGTGCCGCTCGTGCGTTAACAGGACGTCTGCCACGCTATGCTGCTCAATAGCCATATTTTGCTTATCGATGATTGCCCGCAGAATCGTCATGATTTGAGTGTGATTCTGGGGTTTCTGGGGGAAGAGGCGGTCATTTCCACGTCTTCGGACTGGCAGCGCGACGTCAATGACGAATTCGAGTCGCCTGGTTCAGTCAAGTGCGTGATTCTCGGCCGCTGTGATCATGACCATGGCGTTCAGGGCCTGCTTGGGCAATTGGACAAGTGGGATGAAAACCTGCCCGTGGTGATGCTGGATCCGACTCAGGCCAGCCATTGGCCTGAGCACCTGCGTCAGCGTCTGCTGGCGGTGCTGGAGCCACCGCTGAGCTACAGCCAGTTCCTCGATACTCTGCACCGGGCCCAGGTTTATCGCGAAGTGTTCGATGAGCGCAGCAGCCGGCCACGTCAGCGCGAGCCTAACCTGTTTCGTAGTCTGGTTGGCACCAGCCGGCCGATTCAGGCGGTGCGGCAGATGATGCAGCAGGTCGCCGACACCGAAGCCACCGTATTGATTCTGGGTGAGTCAGGCACCGGCAAGGAAGTGGTGGCGCGTAATCTGCATTATCACTCCCGCCGCAAGGATTCCCCGTTCGTACCGGTCAACTGTGGCGCGATTCCGGCCGAGTTGCTGGAGAGCGAGCTGTTTGGTCATGAAAAGGGCGCCTTTACCGGAGCAATTACCAGTCGTGCCGGGCGCTTTGAGCTGGCCGAAGGGGGCACCCTGTTTCTCGATGAAATCGGTGACATGCCGCTGCCGATGCAGGTCAAGCTGCTGCGGGTGCTGCAGGAACGGACTTTTGAGCGAGTTGGCAGCAACAAGGTGCAAACCGCCGATGTGCGAATCATTGCCGCGACTCATAAGAACCTCGAGAAAATGATTGAGCAGGGCAGCTTCCGTGAAGATCTCTATTACCGCCTGAATGTCTTCCCGATCGAAATGCCGGCGATGCGTGAGCGGATCGAGGATCTGCCGCTGCTGCTCAATGAACTGATTACCCGGATGGAAACCGAGAAGCGTGGCTCGATCCGTTTCAGCACCTCGGCGATCATGTCGCTGTGCCGGCACGACTGGCCGGGCAACGTGCGTGAGCTGGCCAATCTGGTCGAGCGTATGGCGATCATGCATCCGCATGGGGTCATCGGCGTCGGTGAGTTGCCGCGCAAGTTCCGTTACGTCGAGGATGATCACGAGGACCTGCGTCAACTGCGTGACGATGAGGATGAACGCAGTGAAGCTTTCAACGGTCTGGTTGGGCTGGACAGCCCAGCCTTCCTGCCACCCGAAGGGCTGGATCTGAAAGAGTACCTGGGGGGGCTGGAGCAGACCCTGATCCAGCAGGCGCTGGATGAGTCTTCAGGGGTCGTGGCGCGGGCTGCCGAGCGCCTGCGGATCCGGCGTACCACGCTGGTCGAGAAGATGCGCAAGTACGGCATAAATCGCGGGATCGATGCGTCAGAAGACTGACGTTTAAGTTGCTTGATTTTGCGTAACTTATTGTTTTTGTTTGTTTATTAATTGGTGGCATAGGGCTTGCTTAAGCCCTCCCTGACCGGAGTTTCAACGATCAGGGGATGCCCCATGGCTGTATCCGCACACTCGCTGCCTGATAACGGGCAGTCACCAACCGAGGCCGTTCAGGCCGAGCGTATCGAGCATAGCCGCGCGCTGCTTGAGCAGGTCTCTGCGCAACTGATCGAATCCCATGCTTTGCTTGAGGCCCAGGTAGATACGCTCAAGCGTCAACTGGCCGACGTGCATGCCCAACGCACCCGAGAGCTGGCGGAAAAAGCCTGTGTCACGGCACGTCTGCAAAATCTCCTGGATCTGTTGCCGGGTGGGGTAGTGGTACTCGATGGCCGGGGTGTAGTGCGAGAGGCCAATCCGGTGGCGCGTGAACTATTGGGCGAGCCATTGGAAGGTCAGCTCTGGCGTGATCTGATTCAGGAGCGCTTTGCCCCGCGCGAAGATGATTACCACGAAGTATCACTGCGCAGTGGTCGGCGGGTCTCGCTTGCTACCCGGTCTTTGCGTGGCGAACCGGGCCAACTGATTCTGATCAACGATCTTACTGAAACCCGGGAGTTGCAGGCTCGCCTGGCCCGCCATGAACGCTTGTCGGCTCTGGGGCGCATGGTTGCCTCCCTGGCGCATCAGATTCGTACACCGCTGTCGACCGCGTTGCTGTATGCCAGTCACTTGGGTGATGACGCCCTGAGTCTTGAACAGCGTCAACGTTTCAGTCTGCGCCTGAAGGATCGGCTGCAGGCCATGGAGCAGCAGGTGCGCGACATGTTGCTGTTCGCCCGAGGCGACTTGCCGTTGGAGGATCGTTTGACGCCGCCGGCATTGTTCGAGCGCTTGCGTCTGCAGGCTGAGCCGGTGCTGGAGCAGGCCGGGATCAAGTGCCGCTGGGTTGACCTGTGCCCGCCGCAGGGGTGGCTGCGTTGCAATGCCGAAACCTTGGTCAGTGCCTTGCTCAACCTGGTGGAAAATGCCTGCCAGGCCGGTTCGATGAGCTCAGGGCTCAAGGTGGTGGCGCGGCGGCTGGAAGGGCAGTTGAGTCTGTGTGTAGTGGATAACGGTCCGGGTATGAGTGCCGAATTGTTGGCGCGCCTGGCAGAGCCGTTCCATACCACCAAGCCCCAGGGAACCGGTCTGGGACTGGCGGTGGTCAAGTCGGTGGCGCGGGCGCACGGTGGAGCGTTTCATTTGCGCAGCAAGGTCGGCCGGGGTACCTGCGCCGAAGTCCTGTTGCCGATTCAGTTTGGTGGGGAGGAGTAATCATGACTCAGAAGATGCTGCCAATTCTGCTGGTGGAAGATGATCAGGCGCTGCGCGAAGCGTTGGTCGATACCCTGGCCCTGGCAGGCTATGCCTATCGCGAGGCTGAAAGCGCTGAGGCCGCCCTGGCTCTTCTGGCGCGTGAACCGGTTGCCATGGTGGTCAGTGATGTGAACATGCCGGGCATGGATGGTCACGCGCTGTTGCGTACGCTGCGCAACCGCTATCCGCAAGTGCCGACGCTGCTGATGACGGCCTACGGCACCGTGCACCAGGCCGTGGGCGCCATGCGTGATGGTGCAGTCGACTATCTGGTCAAGCCCTTCGAGCCGGAGGCTCTGACTTCGCTGGTGCGCCAGTACGCTCAGGGTCAGTTGCAACCCAGCGCTGACCAGGGGCCGGTCGCGGTCGAACCAGTCAGTCAGCAATTGCTGGCGCTGGCGCAACGGGTTGCCGTCAGTGATTCGACAGTACTGATCTCGGGTGAGTCGGGTACTGGCAAGGAGGTGCTGGCGCGCTACATTCATCAGCAGTCACCACGGGCCGACAAACCTTTCATCGCGATCAATTGCGCAGCGATACCCGAGAATATGCTTGAGGCCACCCTGTTCGGTCATGAGAAGGGGGCCTTTACCGGTGCGGTCGCCTCGCAACCCGGCAAGTTCGAGCAAGCCAATGGCGGCACCCTGTTGCTCGATGAAATCTCTGAGATGCCTTTGGGTCTTCAGGCCAAGCTGTTGCGGGTATTGCAGGAGCGTGAAGTTGAGCGGGTGGGGGGGCGCAAGTTGATTGACCTGGATATCCGGGTCATTGCCACCACCAACCGGGACATGGCTACCGAGGTTGCGGCTGGGCGTTTCCGCGAGGATTTGTATTATCGGCTTGGAGTCTTTCCGCTGCAGTGGCAGCCGCTGCGTGCCCGGCCCGGCGATATCTTGCCGATTGCCGAACGTTTGCTGGCCCGGCACGCAGCCAAGATGAAACAGACTGGTGTGCGGTTTGCCGAGGACGCCTGCCAGGCCCTGCGCAGCCACCCTTGGCCGGGCAATGTCCGCGAGCTGGATAATGCCGTGCAGCGCGCGCTGATTCTGCAACAGGGTGGGCTCATCGCCGCTGCGGATCTGTGTCTGGCTGGCCCGCCGGGGTTGGCGGCGGCCCCGCTGGTACAGGTTCCGACGGTCGAAGCACCAGCGATTCCTGCGGCTTCTGTCGCTGCCGGGCCCGAGCGCCTGGAAACTGGCGTTCGTCAACGTGAGTATCAACTGATCATTGACGTGCTGCGCGCTGAGCGTGGACGACGCAAGGAAGCCGCCGAGCGCCTGGGTATCAGCCCTCGTACCCTGCGCTACAAGCTGGCGCAGATGCGTGACGCCGGATTTGATGTTGAGCGGGATCTGGTGGCGTACTGAGTCGGAGTAATCCCCTGGGGGGGGGCGAACACCTGCGCGACACAAGGCTGTCCGGCAACACCGTGCCACCCGGCAGTTTCAGCATCGCGCGGGCGCGCGACGCTCCCCAGGTCAGGCATAAGGCTTCGAGTAATCCCCTGGGGGTGTCGAACACCTGCGCGACACAAGGCTGTCCGGCAACACCGTACCACCTGCAGTTTCAGCATCGCGCGGGCGCGCGACGCTCCCCAGGTCAGGCACAAGGCTTCGAGTAATCCCCTGGGGGTGTCGAGCGCCTGCTCGACACAAGGCTATCCAGCAGCATCGAACTGTCAGCCACAAACAGGCAACCTGGCACCAATCTTGCTCAACTAACCTCAAAGCGATACACGCCGTCAAAAAAATTACGGCTTGGAGGTTACGATGACCCAGGGTGTAGAATTCAACCGGCTGATGCTGCAGATGCGTTCCATGCAAATGGAAGCCATGGGCAAGCCGCAGGTACCGGCTCAGGTACAGCAGAACGTCAATGCGCCGGCATTCGATGACGTGCTCAAGCAGGCGGTGGACAAGGTCAACGAGTTGCAACAGACCACCAGTGAGCTGCAAAGCGGCTTCGAGCGCGGTGTGCCGGGAATCGACCTGACCGATGTGATGATTGCCGCGCAGAAATCCAGTGTTGCCTTCCAGGCCATGACGCAGGTGCGCAATCGCCTGATCAATGCCTACGAAGACATCATGAAGATGCCCATCTGATCAGCCAACGCCGACCCTGATGTTCTGAGGATAGCTGCATGGAAACCGCCAGCACCGCCAATACCCCTGCCACCCGGGCAGACGCCGAGTCCGCCGAGGCTCAGCGCAAGCCGTTGCTGGGCCTGGCTTTTCTCGACAACCTGGCGCAACTGCCGATGCTGCGTCAGTTCGCCCTGCTGGTGGGGCTGGCCGCCAGCGTGGCCATTGGCTTTGCGGTGGTGTTGTGGTCGCAGCAGCCGGAATGGCGGCCGCTGTATGGCAGTCTGGAAGGCTATGACTCCGGGCAGGTGGTCGAAGTATTGCAGCAGGGCCGGATTCGTTACCGGGTAGAGCCCAATAGCGGCGCGTTGCTGGTGCGCAGTGAAGACTTGGCCGATGCCCGTCTGCGGCTGGCCAGCGCCGGCGTCAGTGCCAGCGATCGCAATGTCGGATTTGAAATTCTTGACCGTGAGCAGGGGCTGGGCACCAGCCAGTTCATGGAGACCACCCGCTATCGCCGGGGGCTGGAAGGCGAACTGGCTCGTACTATCTCCAGTCTTTACAACGTCAAGGCCGCTCGTGTGCATATCGCCATGCCGCGTACTACCGTATTTGTTCGCGATGATCGCAAGCCGAGCGCCTCTGTATTGCTGGAGATGTATGCCGGGCGCCGGCTGGAGCCGGCTCAGGTGATGGCCATTGTCAATCTGGTGGCGACCAGCGTGCCTGAGCTGAGCAAGGATCAGGTCACCGTGGTTGATCAGAATGGCAACCTGCTGTCCGATCAGAACGAGTTGAGTGAGCTGACCATTGCCGGTCGCCAGTTTGACTACACCCGGCGCATGGAAGAAACCTATACCCGTCGGGTCCATAGCATTCTGCAACCGGTGCTCGGCTCCGGGCGCTATCAGGCTGAGGTATCGGCTGATGTTGACTTCAGTGCCGTCGAGTCGACTGCCGAAATGTTCAGCCCGGATGCGGCGCTGCGCAGCGAGCAGGTACTGAGCGAAGCGCGCAGCGGTGGTCAGGCGCCAATGGGTATTCCCGGTGCCTTGACCAACCAGCCCCCAGGCATGGCCCAGGCCCCTGAGCAGGTGATCGATCCGGCAACCGGTCAGCCAGTCGTGCCGGCGCCGCCGCGCGATACCCGCGAACAGGCGACCCGCAATTTCGAACTGGATCGCCAGATCAGCTATACCCGCCAGCAGCAGGGCCGCCTGCGTCGGCTGTCGGTGGCCGTGGTGGTCGATGATCCGCTGTTGCCCAATGCGGAGGGTGAACTGGTCCGCACTCCGTTGACCGAAGCGGATATCGCGCGCCTGACTCGTCTGGTCCAGGACGCGGTTGGCTATGATGCCAGCCGTGGTGATAGCGTCAGTGTGATCAATACCGCGTTCGTGGCCGAGGGTGAGGTGGCCGAGATCCCCAGCATCCCGTTCTGGTCCGAACCCTGGTTCTGGGACATCGCCAAGCAGATTCTCGGTATACTTTTCGTGCTGGTACTGGTGTTCGGAGTCTTGCGTCCGGTACTCAAGAATCTGGCCGGAGCAGGCAAGTCGGCTGAGACTGCTGGCTACCCGGCATCAATTGACGATATCGACTTGGGTGATGATCTGCGAGACGATCAGGTCAGTCTGTCCGGGCCGGCCAGTTCGGCCATGATGCTACCGCCGCCCAATGCCGGTTATGAGCAGCAGCTCAATGCTATCAAAGGCCTGGTGGCCGAAGACCCAGGCCGTGTCGCCCAAGTGGTGAAAGAGTGGATCAACGCCGATGACTGAAGAAGCGAGAAAACTCCAGAAGCTGTCGAAGCTGGACAAGGCCGCTATCTTTCTGCTGAGCCTGGGTGAGTCCGACGCCGCGGCGATTCTCAAGCACATGGGGCCCAAGGAAGTGCAGCGGGTCGGTAGTGCCATGGCATCCATGCGTACAGTGCAGCGCGACCAGGTCCAGCAGGTGATGGGCGATTTCATCGAGACCGTCGGAGAGCAGACGGGCCTGGGTGTTGGCTCAGATAATTACATTCGCAAGATGCTGACCCAGGCACTGGGTGAAGACAAAGCCAATAGCCTGGTCGACCGGATTCTGCTGGGTGGCAACACCTCGGGTCTGGACAGCCTCAAGTGGATGGAACCGCGTGCGGTGGCCGATGTGATCCGCTACGAACACCCGCAGATTCAGGCTATCGTGGTGGCCTATCTGGACCCGGATATGGCCGCTGAAGTCGTCAGCTACTTTGATCACAAGGTGCGACTCGACGTACTGTTGCGGGTGGCTGCTCTCAACACGGTTCAACCAAGCGCGCTGAAGGAACTCAACGAGATTCTTGAGAAGCAGTTTGCCGGCAACTCCAATACCACGCGGGCAACCATGGGTGGGGTCAAGCGCACTGCCGATATCATGAACTTCCTGGAAAGCAGCACAGAGTCGCAATTGATCGAAGCGATCCGGGAACTGGATGAAGATCTGTCGGCGCGGATCGAAGACCTGATGTTTGTCTTCGACAATCTGGCTGATGTTGATGACCGGGGCATTCAGGCGCTGCTGCGCGAGGTTTCCTCGGAAGTGCTGATCGTTGCCCTCAAGGGCGCGGACGAGCCAGTCAAGGAAAAGATCTTCCGCAATATGTCCAAGCGTGCCTCTGAGCTGTTGCAGGACGATCTGGAGGCCAAAGGCCCGGTGCGGATCAGCGAAGTCGAGGCCGCGCAGAAGGAAATTCTGACCATCGCCCGGCGCATGGCCGATGCCGGCGAGATCGTGCTCGGCGGCAAGGGTGGCGAGGAGATGATCTAAATGGCCGGCGGCAATCCCGACTCGGAACTGATTCGCGGCGATCAACTGACAGGGCTCAGTCGCTGGGATCTGCCCAGCTTCGATGAGGCCGAGCACCATGTGCCGGTGGTGCGTGAGGAGCCTGAAGACGAGCCAGAGGATATTCCGCAGTCTGAGCTTGAGGAGGCCGACGAGCTCGAAGCGCCCAAACCCTTTACCGTTGAAGAGCTGGAGCAGATTCGCGAGGAAGCCTACAACGAAGGGTTTTCCACCGGTGAGAAAGACGGCTTTCATGCCGGCCAACTCAAGGCCCAGCAGGAAGCCCGCAACCGCATGGATGCCCGGGTTGCCGAATTTGAACAGCTTTTGGGGCATTTGCTTGAACCGCTGCGCCAGCAGGACGAGCAAATCGAGGACATGCTCCTGCATCTGGTTGAACACATGGTCCGCCAGGTTGTGCAGCGCGAGTTGAAAATCGACTCCAGTCAGGTGCTCACGGTACTACGTGGGGCGCTCAAGGTGTTGCCGATGGGTGCCGAGAACATCCGTATCTATCTCAATCCGGTTGATTTCGAGGCGGTCAAGGCTTTGCGCGAGCGGCATGAGGAGCGTTGGCGGTTGCTTGAAGATGAGCAACTGTTGCCCGGTGGTTGCCGGATCGAGACCGAACACAGCCAGGTCGATGCGACGCTGGAAACCCGGCTCGAGCAGTTGATTACCCAATTGTTCGAGCAGCGCCGCGAGCAGCGTGCGCATCCACCGGCAGCGGACCTGCCAGTCTCGGGCCCTGGGCCGGAGCCCCTTGATGAGCAATCCTGAACGCATCAGCTTTGCCCGGCGTCTGGCGGGTTATCAGCAGGCATTGAAGTTGCCGTCCGAACCGGTGGTCGAAGGGCGCCTGATCCGGATGGTTGGCCTGACCCTGGAAGCCGAGGGTTGCAAGGCCCCGGTGGGCAGTCGTTGCCTGGTGATCAGCGACACGCCGCAGGGCCAGACCCGGATTGAAGCTGAGGTTATGGGCTTTGCCGGCAATAAGATTTACCTGATGCCAGTCGACAGCATGCAGGGCCTGCAGCCGGGGGCGCGGGTCGTACCGAGTGCCGGTGGCGGCAAGTTGCCGATGGGCAACGCCATGCTCGGGCGGGTCGTGGATGGCATTGGCCGTCCGCTGGATGGCAAGGGCCAGTTCAAGGCCGATGACTGGGTCGACCTCAACGGTCCGGTGATCAATCCGCTCAAACGCCACCCGATCGAGGAACCGCTGGATGTCGGTATCCGCTCAATCAACAGCCTGCTGACCGTCGGACGTGGTCAGCGCCTGGGCCTGTTCGCTGGCAGCGGTGTTGGCAAAAGTATGCTGCTGGGGATGATGACCCGCTTCACCGATGCCGACATCACTATTGTTGGTCTGGTGGGCGAGCGTGGTCGTGAGGTCAAGGAGTTCATTGAGCAGATCCTTGGCGAGAAGGGCATGGCTCGCTCGGTAGTGGTTGCCTCGCCGGCCGATGATGCGCCGCTGATGCGTTTGCGCGCAGCCATGTATTGCACCCGGATCGCCGAGTATTTTCGTGACCAGGGCAAGAATGTGCTGCTACTGATGGATTCGCTGACCCGTTTTGCCCAGGCTCAGCGCGAGATCGCCCTGGCCATTGGCGAGCCGCCGGCTACCAAGGGCTATCCCCCGTCGGTATTTGCCAAGTTGCCGCAGTTGGTCGAGCGGGCCGGTAACGCCGAACAGGGTGGCGGTTCCATTACCGCGTTCTATACCGTCCTGTCCGAAGGTGATGACCAGCAGGACCCGATTGCTGATGCCTCCAGGGCTATTCTCGATGGCCACGTGGTGTTGTCGCGGCGGCTGGCTGAAGAGGGCCATTACCCTGCGATTGATATCGAAGCCTCGATCAGTCGGGCCATGCCGCAGATTGTTAGCCCCGAACATTTGCAGCAGGCCCAGCGCTTCAAGCAGCTCTATGCCCGCTATCAGCAGAGTCGCGACCTTATCAGTGTCGGTGCTTATGCCGCTGGATCTGATCCATTGATCGACAAGGCGGTCGAAAAAATGCCGGTTATGCAGTCGTTCCTGCGCCAGGGTCTGCACGTCAGCGTCAATCTGAACGACAGCCACAGCGCTCTGGAGCAGATCATCAGTCATGAGTGAGACCCGCATCCGTCGTCTGATCCCGGTGCTGGACATGGCGCTGGAGGACGAGCGCAAGGCGGCGGCCATGCTCGGACAATGTCAGCGCCAGGTGGATGATGCCGAGGCGCGCCTGCGCGACCTGGAATACTACAGCGGTGAATATCAGAAAGGCTGGTCCCAGCGAGGGGCGCAAGGTGTGGGCCGGGACTGGCTGCTTAACTATCAGCGCTTCATGGGCCAGATGCAGAGTGCTATCGAGCAGCAGGGCCAGACTGTGGCCTGGCATCGGCAAAGTCTCGACAAGGCCAGGGCGCAGTGGCAACAGCGCTACCAGCGGCTGGAAGCGCTACGCAAGCTGATCGAACGCTATCGGCAGGAGGCCCGGGCCCGGGCAGACCGACAGGAGCAAAAACTGCTGGACGAACTGTCCCAGAGGGCGCGCGGCAACTCCTGAACTTGGTCGTGTTTTCAATCCTGGCACCATGACAGCGGTGGCAGGCTGTGCTACATAGTTGAGACAGCCGTCTTGACTCCGGGCGACCGGGGCAGCGCCGCTTTTCGCCAAGGGAGTGTCAGCATGCCGATTCAGGCCAACATGTCAGCTGATGGCCAGATTCTGACCATCAAGGTCAGTGGGCGTTTCGATTTTGGAGCTCACCAGGATTTTCGCGAAGCTTATGAGCGCGGAGGACTGAGTCCCCAGCGTTATGTGGTCGATCTGCATGATACCGACTATATCGACAGCTCCGCGCTGGGGATGCTGTTGCTCTTGCGTGATCATGCTGGCGGCGATATGGCCGATATCCAGATTACGCATTGCAATGCCGATGTGCGTAAGGTTCTGAGCATTTCCAATTTCGAACAGCTTTTCACTATCGAGTAAGTCATGTCATCGGTCAGTCGTGCCAGTGCCACAGACCTCGGTCCCAGTCAGGCACTGACGGTCCTGATCGCCGATGACAATCCTTCCGACCGGATGATTCTCGGCCGCCTGGTGGAGCAGTTGGGCCATCGAGTCATTCGTGCCGAGAACGGCCGGGAGGCCGTCGAGCAGTTTGCTCGCCAGCGCCCGAATCTGGTCCTGCTGGATGCCTTGATGCCTGAGATGGACGGCTTCGAGGCGGCTCGTCTGATTCGTCAGGACGCCGGCGAGGATCTGATCCCGATCATCTTTCTCACCAGCCTGAGCGAGACGACGGCGCTGGTGCAGTGCCTGGAAGCTGGCGGCGACGACTTTCTTACCAAGCCTTACAACCCGATCATTTTGCGAGCCAAAATCCAGGCGTTCCAGCGCATGCAGGAGATGCACCGGACCCTGCAGAGCCAGCGTGACCTGATCGCTAGCCAGCATCGCAACCTGTTGCGTGATCAGGAGCTGGCCAAGATCATCTTTGATCGGGTGGCCCATGCCGGCTGTCTGGGCGCGCCCAATCTGCGTTACCTGCAATCGGCCTTCGCCATGTTCAATGGCGATATCCTGCTGGCGGCCTACAAGCCTGCTGGCGGTATGCATATTCTGTTGGGCGATTTCACCGGGCACGGACTGTCTGCGGCCATTGGCGCCATGCCATTGGCAGAGGTGTTCTATGCCATGACCGCGCGCGGTTTCCATCTACGTGACATTTTGCTTGAACTCAACCACAAGCTCGGGCGGATTTTGCCGGTGGGCATTTTCTGTTGCGCGGTACTCATTGAGATCAGTCCTGGCAAGGGGCTTGTTGAGGTCTGGAACGGTGGTTTGCCCGAGGTATTGATTATCGGCCCGCAGGCCGAACTGCTGCACCGGATTCCCTCCGCGCATTTGCCGCTGGGAGTAGCCAGTGCCGAGCGCTTCGACCCCAATCCGGTGGTGCTGTCGGTAGCTCCGGGTGAACGGCTGCTGTGCTGGACCGATGGCGTGATCGAGAGTCGCAATCAGGCCGGCGAGCAGTTTGGCGAGCAGCGGGTAATGGCTGTGCTGGAACGTCAGGTCGGGCTCCCGGCTATGGTGTTTGATGCGTTGCTGGAAGATATCGAGGCGTTCCACGGTAGCCCGGAGGATGACCTAAGCCTGCTCGAAGTGGTCATGGGGGAGAACGGCATTCAGCCGCCGGCTCAGCGGCAACTGGCCAGCGATCATCTGGCCGCGCAAGACTGGCAATTGTCCTACCAGTTTCGAGCGGCTTCGATTCGTAAGCATAACCCCTTGCCATTTCTGCTAGAGGTGCTGATGGATGTGCCGGGGCTGCGTGAGCATGCCGGTAGCCTCTTCACCATTCTCACCGAGTTGTATAGCAATGCCCTGGAGCATGGCCTGCTGGCGCTGGATTCCAGCTGGAAACGTGATTCAGCAGGCTTTAGTCGATATTACGCCGAACGTAATCGGCGCCTGCAGCAACTTGATGACGGCTGGATCCGTGTGTCGCTGGATCACCGGCCATTGGCGCAGGGGGGCGAGTTGCTCATCGAGGTGGAAGACAGTGGCCGGGGTTTTAACCCGCCAGTTCCAGAAGACAGTACCGATGGCTATGCCGGACGCGGCCTGGCGCTGATCCGGGCGCTGGCGCGGGATATGAGCTTCAGCCCTGCCGGCAACCGGGTGACGGTGGTCTTTGAGTGGCGGCTTGGGCATACTAACTGACTTGATGCGCTGGAATTGACTAATAAACAAGGATCGTATGCCCGTAACATTGCCTGATCTTGATCAAGAGGTACAAGCGAACCTGCGTGAACTGATGCAGGACGATTTCGCGTTATTGCTCGCCACCTTTCGTTCTGACGCTCAGCAACGTTTGCACCTGATGAGCTACTGCCTGGATTGCCAGGATTGGGAAGGTTTTCGCCAGCAGGCCCACAGTTTCAAAGGCAGTTGCGGCAATATAGGTGCCCGGGCGCTGGAGCAGTCCTGCCTGGCTGCCGAGCTGGCTGGCCAGCAGGCGGATGGCGACAGGGCCAAACAGGCTCTGGCCGACATGCGCAGGTGCTTTCAACGCCTGCAGCCACTGCTTTCCCCCTGAATTACTTCGTTATTCCAATAAGCTGGCCCGTAGTTTGCTTGGAGTCGGTAACGCTACCGATTGCATGCATTAACCTACGGAGACCGCGCAATGAATGTCACTCAGAACCTGCTGCTGTCGCTTGGCCAGGATTTGCGCCAGGCCGGACTGTTCAGTGATGAGCAGATCCAGGCAGTATCACTGGATGGCGAGACCCCGGAGTCCTTTGCCGAGATCCTGGCGAACCAGAACCCAGAACGGCTTGAGGCGTTGATCGAGCTGTTGAATGGTGATGATCCGGATGCGGCGAGGGCGGCAATTGAAGCCTTGGCCCTTGCCGCCGACGGCAAGGAGTTGCCGGTCGAGCCGTTGGCTTCGGAAATGACCGAGGCTGGCGAGATGGAAGTATCCGATCCGACACTGGCCAATGCCGCGCCAGAGGTTATCGCGGCGATTGCCGATGAATGGGTACGCTGGCTGGACAATGCCCGTACCATGGCCTCAGGGGTGGCCGTTGACCCGAGTCAGAGCCAGGCCAAGGTTGTACAGTCTGCTGAGGATTCCCGCTCAGTGGTCGGCAAGGAGCCGCTGGATCTGCTCGAGATGAAGCTCAATTTGCGGCAAATCACGGCTCAGCCTGCAACCGTCGAGAGCAGTTTCGCCGCGCGGTTGGGCGATAGCCTGGACAGCGTGTCGGGATCAGGTCGCAGTGACAGCGAAACGGGTGATGCCGCTCAGCGCTTGGGGGCGGCGCAGCAGGCTGCAGTCCAAGGTGCGCTGACCAGTCGTGCGGTAACCGCAACCTCTCAATCGCTGGGTGTTCCCTTTGGGCAGAACGGTTGGGGGGACTCCGTAGTGGAAAAGGTGATGTGGATGTCCAGCCAAAATTTGCGGGGTGTGGAGATTCGCCTGGACCCAGCTGAGCTGGGGCCGCTGGAAATTCACATCCAGAGCCGTGGTCAGGAACATCAGGTGCAGTTTGTCAGCCAGAACGCCGGGGTGCGCGAGGCGCTGGAAGCGCAGGTCTTCAGGCTGCGCGAACTATTCACCCAACAGGGGCTGGAGTTGCACAGCGTTTCGGTCGGCGACTCGGCGCCCGACGGTCAGCAGGGCCGTGGTACCGGCTCAGGGCTTGCCGCCAATACCGGGACCAGTCAGTCCGGCCTGGATGCTGAACCGGAAGTCGAGTTGCTCAATCAAGTCGTGCAGCAGATCAGCAGTCAGCGTCTGGTTGATTTCTATATTTGATAGCTGGCGCGACCCAAGACATTTGCCGTTCAGGCCTATATCCTACACACATCCTTTCAGCAACTCCCAGGTTGGCACGGGAGTTGCTGAATTCAGTTAAAACGGGCGTTCAAGCCTGCGATGTGACGGAATATTGGCATGGCAAAGCAGCAAGCAGCGGCGGCGCAGACCGCAGCAGAATCTTCGGGCAAGAGCCGTAAAACCCTGTTTGTGCTGGTTGGCGTTGGCTTGCTGGCGCTGCTGGTCTCCCTTGGGGGCGTCGGTTTTTTTCTGCTTGGCGGTGATCGCGATGAGAGCACCGAAGCACCGGCCGAGTCAGTGGCCCCGGTGCGAGCCATGGCGCTGTATCAAACGCTGGAGCCGCCGTTCGTGGTCAATTACAGTCATGCCGGTCGGCAGCGTTATATGCAGGTAAGTGTGGCCTTGCTGGGTCGAGATCAGGGCGGCATGGCGTCGCTGAACCGGCATTTGCCGCTGATTCGCAACCAGTTGGTCATGCTGTTTTCCAGCGAGGAGTTCGAGGTATTGCTGACTCCGGAGGGCAAGGATGAGCTACGCCAGCGCGCAACTCTGGCGGTTCAGGCCCTGCTGGAAAAAGAAGTGGGCAACCCGGTGATTGAATCGGTGCTGTTCACCAACCTGGTTCTGCAATAGGAAACCCTTATGGCTGTTCAGGATCTGCTCTCACAAGATGAAATCGATGCCCTGCTGCATGGTGTCGATGACGGCGCGATCGATACCGATGATGATGCCGATCCGGGGTCGGTCAAAAGCTATGACCTGACTAGCCAGGACCGCATCGTCCGGGGTCGGATGCCGACTTTGGAGATGATCAACGAACGCTTTGCCCGTTATACCCGGATAAGCATGTTTAACCTGTTGCGCCGCTCAGCCGATGTCGCGGTTGGTGGTGTTCAGGTCATGAAATTTGGTGAGTATGTACACTCGCTGTACGTACCGACCAGTCTCAACCTGGTCAAGATGAAGCCGTTGCGCGGTACCGCACTGTTCATTCTGGACGCCAAGCTGGTGTTCAAGCTGGTAGACAACTTCTTTGGTGGCGATGGCCGGCATGCCAAGATCGAGGGGCGTGAATTCACCCCGACCGAGCTTCGGGTGGTACGCATGGTACTTGATCAGGCCTTTATCGACCTCAAGGAAGCCTGGCAGGCGGTCCAGGAAGTGAATTTCGAGTACGTCAACTCCGAGGTCAATCCGGCCTTGGCCAATATCGTCAGCCCCAGCGAAGTTGTGGTGGTCTCGACTTTCCATATCGAGCTGGACGGTGGCGGTGGCGATCTGCACGTGACCTTCCCCTATTCGATGATTGAACCCTTGCGTGAAGTGCTGGATTCCGGGGTGCAGTCGGATGTGGATGAACATGACGAGCGCTGGGTGCGCGCCCTGCGTGAGGAAATTACCGGGGTCAAGGTGCCGCTTAGTGCCACTGTGGTTCGGCGTCAACTCAAGGTCAGGGATCTGCTCAGCATGCAGGTCGGTGATGTGATTCCCGTCGAGTTGCCCGAACACATGGTGTTGTGCGCCAATGGCGTGCCCACCTTCAAGGCCAAGCTGGGTGCGGTCAAGGGTAACCTGGCCCTGCAAATTCTGGGGCCGGTGCCACGCCCGCGCTGAGTGTCACTGGACAATAACGAAACACTAGAGGAACGAAACGATGGCTGATGACGGCAAGCCTGGTGAAGTCACCCCTGAGGAGCAGGCGCTGGCCGATGAGTGGGCGGCCGCGCTGGAGGAGGCTGGCGACGCCAGCCAGGATGATATCGATGCCTTGCTGACGCAGGATCAGAGCGCTCGGGTACCGATGGAAGAGTTCAGCTCCTCTGCGAACAATGTCGATGATGGGCCATTCCAGTCGGTCGATGGCCCGAATCTGGATGTGATTCTGGATATTCCGGTCACTATTTCCATGGAGGTCGGCAATACCGATATCACCATCCGCAACCTGCTGCAGTTGAACCAGGGCTCGGTGGTCGAGTTGGATCGGCTGGCGGGTGAGCCGCTGGACGTCAAGGTCAACGGTACTCTGGTTGCCCATGGTGAAGTAGTGGTGGTCAACGAAAAGTTCGGTATTCGTCTGACCGATGTGATCAGCCCCTCTGAACGGATCAAGAAGCTGCGTTGATGAAACCAACAGCAATCGTATCCTCCGCCCGTGCCGCCGGCCTGTCTGCGGCAAACCCATGGTTGAAAGTTCTGTTGGTTCTGGCTGGGGTGTTGGCGTTGCCGCTGGCCGGCTGGGCTGATACTCCAGCAGCCAGTGCCCCAAGTGCCACCCAGATGTCCCTGACTTCGCAGTTGGCGCAATTGGGTGTTGGCCTGATGGTTGTGGTGGCGTTGATCTTTGTGCTGGGTTGGCTGATGCGTCGGATCGGGCCCATGGCCGGGCAGGGTGGCCAGCATATCCGGCTGGTCAGCAGCATGGCGCTGGGGCCGCGTGATCGTTTGCTGTTGGTCGATGTTGGCGGTAAGCAACTGCTGCTCGGGGCCTCGCCTGGGCGCATCAACACCTTGCACGTATTCGATGAACCGGTGGCGGACCTGTCCAGTGCCAAGCCGGTTGACAGTGACTTTGCCCGCCGCCTGCAAACTCTGTTGAAGCGGGAGTCGGACTCATGAGCCGCTGGTTGGGGCTGGTCCTGTTGTTGCTGGCGCCAGCGGCGCTGGCGCAGACGGCCGCCGACCCGCTGAGTCTGCCGGCGATAACCCTGAGCACCGACGCCGAGGGTCAGCAGACCTATTCGGTCAGCCTGCAGATTTTGCTGCTGATGACCGCGCTGACCTTCATCCCGGCTATGGTGATGATGATGACCAGCTTTACCCGGATCATCATCGTGTTTGCCATCCTGCGTCAGGCTCTGGGGCTGCAACAGACGCCGTCCAGTCAGATCCTGGTTGGCCTTGCGCTGTTTCTGACCCTGTTCGTTATGGCTCCGGTTTTTGAACGTATCAACGAAACCGCACTGCAGCCTTATCTCAATGAGGAAATGGCTGGCGAGCAGGCACTGGAAGCTGCCAGCATTCCGCTGCGCAACTTTATGCTGGCGCAGACCCGGGAAACCGATCTGGAACTGTTTGTACGGCTAGCCCGGCGCAATGACCTGAGCGGGCCGGATGACGTACCGTTCCATATTCTGGTCCCGGCCTTCGTTACTTCCGAGCTGAAAACTGCGTTTCAGATCGGCTTCATGATTTTCATCCCATTCCTGGTGATCGATCTGGTGGTAGCCAGTGTGCTGATGGCCATGGGTATGATGATGCTGTCGCCGCTGATCATTTCATTACCCTTCAAGATCATGTTGTTCGTACTGGTTGATGGCTGGGCGCTGATCATCGGCACCTTGGCGGCCAGCTTTGCCGTGACATAGGAGTCTGAATCATGACACCTGAAGTGGCTGTTGATCTGTTTCGTCAGGCCTTGTGGCTGACCACTGTGATGGTCGCAGTGATTGTCCTGCCGAGTCTGGTCGTGGGTTTGATTGTCGCCATGTTCCAGGCGGCCACCCAGATCAATGAGCAGACCCTGAGCTTTTTGCCGCGCTTGTTGTTCACCTTCATGACCCTGATCTGGCTCGGACCCTGGCTGGTCAGGGAACTGGTCGAGTTCAGTGACCGTTTATATCGGGAAATCCCCGGGCTGATAGGCTAATGCTCGAACTGACCAGCAGCGAGATCAGTCGCTGGGTTGCCAGCTATCTGTGGGTGCTGTTTCGCATTGGCGCTGTACTGATGACCATGCCGGTACTGGGCACTCAGTTGTTGCCCATGCGCATTCGCCTGTATCTGGCGCTGGCCTTGACCATTCTGATCGCTCCGCAGGTTCCTGTGGTGCCGACGCTGGATGCGCTGTCATTGGCGACCTGGGTCATCATTGCCGAACAGATCCTGATCGGTGCGGCCATGGGCTTTCTGCTGCAATTGCTGTTTCAGATCCATGTTTTGGCTGGCCAGGTGATCGCCATGCAGATGGGTCTGGGCTTTGCCTCAATGAACGATCCGAGCATGGGGATATCGGTGGCGGTTATCAGCCAGGTGTTCACCATGCTGGTGACCCTGCTGTTTCTGGCGATGAATGGTCATCTGGTGGTGATCGAGGTGCTGGCCGAGAGCTTCACAACCTTGCCTGTTGGTCAGTCACTGGTCGCAGCTGACTTTCTGACGCTGGTCCAGCGCTTTTCCTGGGTGCTGGCGGCATCGCTGCTGATCGGTCTGCCGGCGGTCACGGCGTTGCTGATCGTCAACCTGTCTTTCGGGGTGATGATGCGGGCGGCTCCGCAGCTCAACATCTTCTCCATCGGTTTCCCGCTGACGCTGGTATTTGGTCTCTTTATTCTCTGGGTTCTGCTGGGCAATGTGCTGGGGCAATATCATGAGCTGGCGGCTGAAGCGCTGATCTGGCTGCGTGAAATGGTGGGCGTGCGCTGATGGCTGAACAACAGGACAGCAGCCAGGAACGTACCGAAGAGCCCACGGCCAAACGGCTCAAGGATGCCCGGGACAAAGGCCAGATTCCGCGATCCAAGGAGCTCAACACCCTGGCGGTGGTGATTGTGGCTGCATTGGGCTTGCTGATGCTGGGGCCGGGAATGGCTCAGCGGCTGATGGATGTCATGGTTTACAACTTTGCCTTCGAACGTGAGGTGTTGTACGTCACCGACAGCATGGGCTGGCACCTGATGGCCTCGCTTGACCAGGGGCTGCGCTCGCTTGGACCACTGTTTCTGATGTTGCTGTTCGCTGCCTTGGGCGGTCCGATTCTGTTGGGTGGCTGGTTGCTCAGCGCCAAGTCGATGGCACCCAAGTTTGAGCGGCTCAATCCGATTGCCGGGCTCAAGCGGATGTTCTCGCTCAAGGCGCTGGTTGAGCTGCTCAAGGCTCTGGCCAAGTTCCTGGTGGTGCTGACCGTGGCCTTGCTGGTGCTCAACCTGCGCCGTGAGGATTTGCTGTCCATGGCCAATGAGCCCTTGCCGATTGCCATTGTGCATGCCGGCTGGGTGCTGGGGACTTCATTGCTACTGCTGGCCTGCTCGCTGATCGTGATCGCGGCGGTGGATATTCCTTTCCAGCTTTGGGATAACAAGAAAAAACTGCGGATGACCAAGCAGGAAATCAAGGACGAGTTCAAGGACACTGAGGGCAAGCCCGAAGTCAAATCGCGGATTCGCCAGTTGCAACGGGAAATGGCCGAGCGGCGAATGATGAGTGAAGTGCCCAAGGCCGATGTGGTAATCACCAACCCGACTCACTATGCCGTGGCGCTCAAATACGATCCGCTGAACTCGGGGGCACCGGTGCTGGTGGCCAAGGGGGCGGACTTTCTGGCCCAGAAGATTCGCGAGATTGCCCAGGAGCACGACGTTGTGGTGCTTGAATCGCCACCGCTGGCGCGTGCGGTGTTCCATAGTACCGAACTGGAGCAGGAAATACCGGCCGGGTTGTACCTGGCAGTGGCCCAGGTGCTGGCCTATGTGTTCCAGTTGCGTCAGTACCGGGCCGGCCAGGGCAAGCGCCCCGGGCCGATGCCTGAACCGAAAATCCCTGACGATCTGCGTCGGGATGAGTGATCAATAGCCGCTTGTTGGTGCGACTCGTGGCCTCGTGCTTTGGCGAAGTGAGGATCAGTCAGCGCCCGCGCAGCGTATTTTCAAGGTACCGGCTGCACGTCCAGTTCACGTACCAGCTCACTCAGATCCTCTTCCATCAACTGGCGCAGCTCGGCTTCATATTCGGCTGCCGGTCCTGACAGGTCGATAATGATCTCAACCCGGCGGTTCAATGCCCGGTTGCCTGCACTGTCATTGCTGGCGCGCGGCCGGGTTTCGGCATAGCCCTGAACCCGCAGGCGCTCCGGACTGACCGCCTGGCTATAGAGCAGGGCGTTAGCCACCGATGAGGCACGGGCGGCCGACAGGTCCCAGTTGGACTGGAAGCGTGCGGTGCTGATCGGGATGTCATCGGTATGACCTTCAATGGTGATTTCGCCCGGTACTCTGGCCAGCACATCGGCTACCTTGTCGAGCATGTCGAGAAAGGCTGGGGTCATATCGGCTGAGCCAGAAGGGAACGAGCCTTTTTCCTCGACCCGGATTACCAGACGCTGGCGGTCCTGTTCCAGTTGCAGTCGGCCTTCAGTGATTTCGTGGCTGAGCAACTGTGCCAGGGCCTGCTGGGTGATTTCGAGCTGTTGGCGGGTTACATCGCTGACCTGGCTTTGCAGGCCGGCTTCCAGTTCGGCGCGCAGGGTTTCCAGTTGCGGAGCTTGCTCGGTGGTTTGCTGGCGCACGCTGTCGACAGGCGTGGGCTCGGGGGTGCCAGGCGAAAACTTGTCGAATATCGGGCTGGTACCCATGGGGATTTCCAGTGCCGGCACCTCGCGCTGAACGCCAAAGGCCTTGGACAACTCGCCGGCGATTTGCTTGAAGCGCTGGGCATCGATCTCGGAGAACGACAGCAGCAGCACGAAAAAGCACATCAGCAGCGACATCAGGTCAGCGAAGGTGACCACCCAGGGCGGCACGCCGGTCTTTTCTTCCTCTGGGGGTAGTTCCATCAGGCCGCTTCCTGTTCGCCGTCAGCATTACGTTCACGTTTGTTCGGTGGCAGGTAGCTGCTCAACAGTTGTTCCACCACCCTGGGGTTGGTGCCTTCCTGGATAGCCAGGATGGCGTCCAGCCACAGCGCCTGCATGCGGGCTTCTTCGGTCATGCGCAGGTTGAGCTTGTCGGCAATGGGGATGCAGACCATGGTTGCGAGCATGGCGCCATACAGGGTGGTCAGCAGCGCTACCGCCATGGCCGGGCCAATGGACTTGGGGTCTTCCATGTTCGACAGCATCTGCACCAGGCCTATCAGGGTGCCGATCATGCCCATGGCCGGGCCTACATCACCCAGTGCGCTAAATACTTTGGCGCCCCAGCGGTTGCGGTCCAGAGTCAGCAGACGCTCCTTTTCCAGAATCGCCTTGACGGTTTCCGGGGCATGGCCGTCGATCAGCAGTTGAACGCCACTTCTGAGAAAGGGGGAGTGGATTTCTCGCTCTTCCAGAGCCAGTAGCCCGCGCTTGCGGGCGATGTCGGCCAGTTCGACCAGTTCATCTATGCTTTCTTCGGTATCCGGCAGGCGAAAGAAAAAGGCTCGGCCTGCTACCCGAATGGCGCCAATAAATTGGCTTATGCTGAACTTGGCCAGAACAACAAACAGGCTGCCACAAATAACTATCAGCAGCGCGGGAACATTGAAGAAAACTTCGGCCGAGGCACCGAGAATGATGGCTAGGGCGATGATTACTATTGCGCCTAAAAGGCCAATAAGTGTGGCGATATCCACGCTATCTCCTGGAGAGTAAATTTTTTTGGCAGAGGTTGAGAGTTGGGCAGGGTGTCTGGTTCGGGTCTTGTCGTAATTTTGACTATTCTAAGGCCCTGCCGGCCTCTTGGAAATGTGCTTTAGTCGTTGATGTCGTATACATTGTCTGTACTTACTTGGAGCGAGGTGATTGATGGAAAGGGAATCCCGAATTGCGCTGGTGGCATTGCTGGTAGCCTTGGTTATGGCTGCTGCGCTGGCCTTTATGGCGATCAGTATCAAGACCGGCCTGTTGCAGTTTCGTGATGCTGACCGCATTGTCAGTGTCAAGGGTCTGGCCGAGCGTACCGTTGAAGCAGATCTGGCACTGTGGCCGATCAATTTCATAGTGGCTGGCAACAGTCTTGATCGCTTGCAGGCCGATATCGAAGCCCAGCAGGACCTGATTCGCTCGTTCCTGTTGCTCAAGGGCTTTGCCGAGACCGAGGTACAGCTCTCGATGCCGAAGATCACCGATCAGCATTCCAATGTGTATGGCCAGACCCTGCCACCGGAGCGTTACCGGGCTGAGGTCACCGTGCTGGTGCGAACCGCTGAGGTTGAAAAGGTCAAAACCGGTATGCAGGGGGTAGGGGAGCTGGTCAAGTCTGGCGTTGCGCTGAGCCAGAGCTATGAATTCCAGCCACGCTTTCTGTTCACCCGGCTGGAAACCATCAAGCCGGACATGATTGCTGACGCCACCCGCGATGCTCGCGCTGCTGCCGATCAGTTTGCCCGCGATGCCAATGCTCAGGTCGGCAGTATTCGTCGGGCATCACAGGGTTATTTCTCGATTGAGGATGTTGACCCCTATACCCCGGAAGTCAAGCGCGTGCGGGTAGTTACCAGCATTGACTACAGTCTGGACTGAGCAGGCGTGTGCCTCTAGCCTAGCGCCAGAGTAGCGGCTGCCTGCATTTGTTCGCTACTAAGTCCCTGATCGCGCATCAACCTGGCCAGATTGTTGCTGGCAGAGGTCAGGGCGCTATTCAGCCCCCCCAGCTCCGCCCGCAAGGCTTGCAACCGGGCATTTTTTTGCTCGGGATCAAGACTCTGATCGGCCGTCAGTTCCTGTAGTTCAGCCAGTTTGATGGCTATCTGCAGCTTGAGTTCGCGAATCATCTTGAGCAGAGTTTTGATACTGTCAGGCAGATCACTGTCGTCAATGTCCTTGTGCTTTCCGTCTGGCTTGGCCGACAGTTCGCGACCGAGCTGAGAAAGACTCACACGCAGCCCCTCTTGCAGTGTTTCGGGAGACTGTTCGACAGTGCTGTTTTGTCGTTGCAGGCTCTGAGCGATATTGCCCACAAACCCGCCGGCTTCAATACGCATCACGCTGTTCTCTGGACTGCTGTCACTACCTGCCACATCGGCAGAAAGCATGGAAACTTGAGCTGATCTGTCTTTTGGTCCAGAGCAGACGCTTGGTACTCGACCTTCTGAAGCGTCTCTGATATTTTTGTTATGTTATAACAAATTTTATCCGTGAGATTTGCCATGAATACTTCAGTAAAAGCGTTGCCGGTCACTGTGCTGTCCGGCTTTCTCGGGGCGGGTAAAAGTACTCTGCTCAACCAGATTCTGAAAAACCGCGAGAACCGCCGGGTTGCGGTGATCGTCAACGACATGAGTGAAATCAACATCGACGGCAGTGAAGTCCAGCGCGATGTCAGCCTCAATCGCGCCGAGGAAAAGCTGGTGGAGATGAGCAATGGCTGTATTTGCTGCACGCTGCGTGAAGACCTGCTGGAGGAAGTGGCGCGTCTGGCAGCTGAGGGGCGTTTTGACTATCTGCTTATCGAGTCGACCGGCATTTCCGAACCGTTGCCAGTCGCTGAAACCTTTACCTTCCGTGATGAGCAGGGGCGCAGTCTGTCCGATCTGGCGCGTCTTGATACCATGGTCACTGTAGTCGATGGGCTGAATTTTCTGCGTGATTATCAGGCCAGCGACAGTCTGGCCAGTCGTGGCGAGACTCTGGGGGAGGAAGACGAGCGCTCGGTGACTGATCTCTTGATCGAGCAGGTCGAATTTGCCGATGTCATTCTGGTCAGCAAGGTGGATCTGATTTCCTCTGCTGAACGTGAGGAGTTGATTGCCATTTTGCGCAGCCTCAATGCCGACGCCGAGATCGTGCCGGCGGTGATGGGCCAGGTTCCGCTGGACAAGGTGCTGGATACCGGTCGCTTCAGCTTTGAGCGAGCCTCGCAGGCGCCGGGCTGGTTGAAGGAAATGCGCGGTGAGCATGTGCCGGAGACCGAAGAGTACGGCATCGCCTCTGGCAGCTTCCGGGCCCGGCGGCCGTTCCACCCGCAACGGTTCTTCAATTTCCTCAATCGCACCTGGGAAAACGGCCGACTGCTGCGCTCCAAAGGCTATTTCTGGCTGGCCAGCCGGCCGGAAGAGGCCGGGAGCTGGTCGCAAGCTGGCAGCCTGATGCGTTATGGCTATGCCGGGCGCTGGTGGCGGTTCGTGCCACGCCAGTATTGGCCGCAGGATGAGGAGAGCCAAACGCTGATCGAAGGCAAGTGGCAGGGTGAGTTTGGTGATTGCCGCCAGGAGCTGGTGTTCATTGGTCAGAATATCGACTTTGAACAGCTTGAGCGCGAATTGCAGGCCTGTCTGCTTACGGATGCCGAAATGGCCTATGGCGCTGAGCAGTGGTTGAGCCTGCCTGACCCGTTCGGTCCCTGGACCGAGGCAGCGGCCTGATGTTAGCCCCGGTTATTGCCTTGCACCCGCGTCAGGTCCTGAGCCAGGAGGTCGACAGCCTGCTGACGATCTTTGCTGACGATGTCAATCTGGCACTCTGGCAGCGTGGCCTGCCATTGCACCTGCAGCGTTTTGCCGAGACCCTGCTAAACCAGCCAGGGGATGTCGCCGAGTCGATGACACTGGAGTTGGAGTCTGGCAGTGATGCCGAACCAGATTTGCGGACGCTGCTGATGGATGCACGGGATCTGGCTCATCATGCGGCCTTTGTTGCCGATGTGGCCTATCTGGTACGGATGTTCGCCTGCCTGTTCGATGCCCGTCGGGTTGGCTTGCGGGTGCGTACGCTGGACAAGGCCATGTGTCCGCGCTGGCATGTCGATCAGGTGCCGGTACGCCTGATAACCACTTATGCTGGCCCCGGCTCGGAGTGGTTGGCTGAGGGCGACTTGCCACGCCGGCGTCTGGGACATCCCGGCTGCGACGAGTTCAATGAGTTGCCGCCGGCCGGGCGAATGCAGCCGGGTGAAGTGGGCTTGCTCAAGGGGGAGCGCTGGGCAGGCAATGAGGGGCGCGGAATTGTGCATCGTTCACCGCAGCCCTCGGCAGGTCAGCGACGGCTGATGTTGACGCTCGACTGGCTGGGGTGAAGGCGGCGTATTGCCACGGGCCTTTGGCTCTCGCAATGACGGGGGGCGTGGGCACGGTGATTGGGGCTGTTGCTCTCACGCCGTCATTGCGAGCCGCGTAGCGGCGTGGCAATCCAGCAGCATGGCGTGCTCAACGCTCTGTAATGAAGCTGTCAATCAGGGCCGGCCACTGCTGCAGGTCTGCGTTGGAGTGGGCGATTATCAGCTCACTGTTCGGTAGCCACCGGGCCAAGCCTTGGGCCGTGCCCAGCGGGTGAATGTCGTCGTCGCGCCAGGCCAGGATCAGGGTTGGCATAGACAGTTGCTGCAGCGCAGCAGGTGGTGGCAAATCGGAAGCGGCAGCGCCCAGCAGTATATTGGTCAGGTTGTCCTGGCTGAAACCGGCCAGCTCATCGAGCATCAGCCCTGCCAGCTCCGGGCGGCTGTTTTGCAGCCAGGCAGGCAAGGGCGGGAAGCGGCGCGAGGCCTTGACCAGTCCGGCTACGCCCTGGCGGCGCAGCAGTTCAATCATCTTCTGATAACGTAGAACCTGGTGCGGACGACTGTCCCAGGCGGTTGGCGGCAGCGCCAGGACCAGATGGCTGACTCGCTGCGGCTCTTGCAGAACTGCATGTAACGCCGTGGCGCAGCCCATGGACTGGCCGCCCAAGGCAAAAGGTTGTTCGCTGGTGCAGTTTTGGCTGGCCACCTGCAACATGTCGTTGGCCAGCGCAGGCCACTGGCAAACTGCTGAATTACCGGCAGCAGACGAGAGTCCATGGCCACGGGCGTCGTAGCGAATCCTGCGTACCTGCCCGCCTGTGGCCGGATGAAACCAGCCGCAGGTACTCTCCAGCGCCAGGCTGCCGAACAGCCCATGCGCCCAGGCCAGTGCCGGGCCATCACCCTGTGTTGCAATATTGAGCATCACTGTTCCCTAAAGTGGCTTGGGGGCTGTGCCCGGCTCTGTGTAGACTGGCGCATCGATTCAGTCAGGTGTGTTGTCATGCAATTGTTGCCTTGGTCCCATAATACCTCTGCCGGTTTTGCCTTGCGCGGCTGGCATACTCCGCCAAGTGGCAAGCCGCTGCTGCATTTTCTTCACGGTAACGGTTTTTGCACCCGGACTTACGAGCCGATGCTGGAGCCGCTGGCTGAGCACTTTGACCTGTGGTTGTGCGATTTGCAGGGCCATGGTGAGAGTGATCATGGCGGGCGCTTTGTCGGCTGGAACCGCAATGCCGAGCTGGTGGTGGAAGCCTTCGAGCATGGTCGCCAGCGTTTCGGTGAGATACCCAGAGTAGCCTGTGGGCATAGCTTTGGCGGGGTGTTGACCAGCCTGATCCTGGCCACTCATCCCGGGCTGTTCGAGCGGGCGGTGCTGCTTGACCCGGTGCTGTTTCCGATGAGTCTGATTGGCCTGCGTACCAGCCTGAGTCTGCTGGGGCTGCGGCGTAACCCGATGTCGCAGGCGGCGCGGGCGCGCCGGCATCACTGGCCGGATCGTGACAGTGCCTATGGCGCCTTGCACGGTCGTGGGATCTTTCGTGGCTGGGATGAAGCTGCATTCCGCGCCCACATTGAGCATGCCCTGAAGGATCACCACGAGCAGGGTGTGGAACTCAAGTGCCGGCCCAGCCGCGAAGCCGAAGTATTCGACTCCATGCCCAAGCGTCTGTGGCCGTCACTCAAACGGATTCAAACCCCAACCCTGCTGATTTATGGCGACAAGACCTATCCCTTTGTGACGCAGTCAGCCCGTCGGCTGGCGGCAGTCAATCCGCGCGTGCAAGTACGCTCACTGCCCGGTGGGCACTGTTTCATGCAGGAAGCGCCGCAGATCGCTGCCAGCGAGGTGTTGGCCTTTCTGGGGTTGTAGTCAATCGAGCGGATGCTCGCGGCTGAGTGCTTCAATATGGGCGCTCAGCCCCACTGCGCGGCTGACATCCAGCTCAAGGGCAATACCGGTATCGAGACTTTCGTCCAGCTTCCCTGCATCCAGCACCGCCTGCATGATTTCATCGGTGCGACGGCTCTCAGCCAGAATCAGAATGACGCTGCGGGCTGCCATGAATTCCAGACCGAAGAAACTCAGGTGGGGCTTCAGGCCCTGACCCTGGGCGTTGTTGATGATGGTTGCTCCGGTAGCCCCGGCATCGCGGGCGGCATCCAGTACATCCACGGTGCGCTCGTGATCAACGAAAACCATGATGAGTTTGAAGTTCATGTACCCAGCTTCCTGATCGACTCAGTTATGTGCTGAGCGTAGTACAACTGGGTAATGGCGGTATTGAGGTAGATCAGTGCCTGACAGGACAGGACGCCATCCGGCGCAGGAGCTGTGCGCCGGATGGCGGGCCCGGTCAGGCGGCGGCGATTACATCGCCATGGTTTTCCGGCTCGATCAGGGCGCGGTGCAGGGCAGCCACTGCGGCGTCGTAGTCGTCCTCATGGACGATGCACTGCATTTCCACCTGGCGAATCGACTGGTGAATGGCCTGGATGTTGATGCCGGCTTCGGCCAGCGCCGCTACGGTCTTGGCCAGAATGCCCTTGACCTTGAGGTCCGAGCCAATTGCCGAGACGATGGCGATGTTGTGTACGTTGACCTCGGCCATTGGGTAGCTTTCTTCGATCAGGCGCGATGCACGATTGAGCATCTTGCGCGAGCCGGCCACATAATAGGTGATGCTGTTGGCATCCGAATCCTTGTTCACCAGATACAGCTTGAGCTGCTTGAGCAACTTGGTGATTTCGATGTCGTAGCCGACATCGCCAAGCATTTCCTGATCGAACACTTCCAGCCCGAACACGTCGGTACGCCCGGCGATGATTTCGACGCAGGGCTTTTCGCTACGATAATCCTGGCTGATCAGGGTGCCGCCGTGTTCCGGTTCGAAGGCGTTCTTGATTCGCAACTGGATGCCGGCCCGGCGCAGGGTACGTGCGGCCTTGGGATGAATGGCTTCCATGCCCAGATTCGACAGTTGATCGGCAACGTCGTAGTTGGTGCGGCCAATGGTCACCACCTTATCGACACCGACCAGATTCGGGTCGGCGCTGGAAAGGTGGTATTCCTTGTGGATGATGGCCTCACGGGCACCGGTGGTGGCGGCGATCTGGGCGAAGGTGATTTCGCTGTAGCCACGGTCAAAGGTGTTCATCAGGCCTTCGCGGCAGTGAGTGTAGCCAGTGGCAACCACCAGCTCGCGGGACAGGTCGATGCCGTCGAAGCTGTCCTTGATCATGTCCTGGAACAGTTTTGGCTCGGTCTGGTTCCAGCCGGTCAGGTCGACCAGGCGGGCGCTGACGCCACGCTTCTTGAGCGCCAGCACGGTGTTGAAGGCGCTGTGCGCCTCGCCGAGCGAGGCAAGCATTTCGCGCACCTTCATCAGCTGTTCGCTGAGCTGGAAGTGTCCGTAGCTGCACAGCTGCTGGAGGCTGACCATGCATTCGCGCACATCACTGATCCGGCTTTCGATAAAGCGGTCAGCGGCCTGGAGTTCATAGTCGCTGTTGAACAGTTCGGCGTTCTTGGCCTTCATTTTTTCCAGTACGGCATCCAGCGCTTCAAGCCAGGCGTCCTCATTGTGCGCATCGGCAAAGCGCTCATACACGCCGGGCTCACCGGTTTTCTTGTGTTCGAGCAGGGCGTTGGTCATGCCGCTGTAGGCAGAGACCACGAAGACGCGCTGATACAGTTCTGCGCCCTGACGTTGGCCAATGAAAATGTTGTTCAGTACTTCGTCGAAGCGGCTCATTGAGGTGCCGCCGATCTTTTCTACTGTATGCATAATTCTGGTTACCGTCCCGGGTGTGTTGGGTTGTGAAGTTCAGTCGCCTGGGAGTGTCGCGCGCCTGCGCGACACCGGGCTATCCTGCAGCACTGTGCTATCCGCCAGTTCCAGCATCGCGCAGGCGCACGATGCTACCCAGGTCAGGCGCCAATCTCAGTGTTTCCTCAATCCAGCGGATAAACCCCATCCTTGTCATGCACTTCCTGGCCGGACAGTGGCGGGTTGAATACGCAGGCCATCTTCATGTCTTCGCTGCCACCGCGCAGCAGGTGCTCGTCGTGCTGGTCGAGGATGTACAGGGTGCCGGCCTCAATCGGATAGACCTTGCCGTCAGCCAGGGTCTCGATCTCGCCATTGCCGCTCATGCAGTAGACCGATTCCAGGTGGTTCTTGTAGTGGATGTGGGTCTCGGTGTTGGCGTAGATAGTGGTGATGTGGAACGAGAACCCCATGTTGTCGTCTTTGAGCAGCATGCGGGTACTTTCCCAGTTCTCCGATGCCACGCGGCGTTCGGAATTTTCGCAATCTTTCAGGGTGCGTACGATCATTCGAGGATCTCCTTGGATCATCAAAGATTGAAAGAAGTATTGATTCAGCTCAGCGCGACCGGCGCCAGTGCCAGCCGAGCTGCTGAGCTTTCGCGCAATAAATCAGGAGGCCTTGCTGTCGACCTGCTCGGTCATGACCTTGGCGAAGGCTGCATCAAGAATGTCCATGGCCTTGGCGATCTGCTCTTCGCTGATGATCAGCGGGCACAGGCACTTGACGACCTGACTATGGTTGCCGCTGGTTTCGATCACCAGACCACGCTCGAAGGCCTCACGGCAGATCGCGGCGGCGATCTCGCCGTCCGGGCAGTTAATGCCGATCATCATGCCGCGCCCTTTGACGTACAGCGAGTCGGGGCCGTGCTTGCGGACGATCTTCTGCATCCGCTCCTTGATCAGTGCGCCCTTGGCCTGGACCGACTTGGCGAATTCGTCATTGGTCCAGAAGTGCTCCAGAGCTGCCGTGGCAGTGACGAAGGCATGGTTGTTGCCGCGGAAGGTGCCGTTGTGCTCACCAGGCTCCCATTGGTCCAGCTCACGACGGAACAGGACAACCGCAAACGGCAGGCCGAAGCCACTGAGCGACTTGGACAGGGTAATGATGTCCGGCTTGATGCCCATTTCTTCGAAGCTGAAGAAGCTGCCGGTACGACCGCAACCGGCCTGAATGTCATCGACGATCAGCAGCATGTCGTGCTTGCGGCAGAGCTTTTCCAGCTTGCGCATCCATTCGGCCGAGGCGGTGTTCAGGCCACCTTCACCCTGGACCACTTCGACGATCACGGCGGCCGGCTTGTCGACACCGCTGCTCGGGTCGCTGAGCAGCTTGTCCATCATGGCGATGGTGTTGACGTCCTTGCCGAAGTAGTTGGCATAAGGCATGCGGCTGACTTCGGCCAGGGGTACGCCGGCGGCGCCACGGTGGTGCTGGTTGCCGGTAGCGGCCAGGGCGCCAATGGTGCAGCCATGGAATCCGTTGGTGAAGCTGATGATGTTGCTGCGGCCAGTGACCTTGCGCGCCAGCTTCAGGGCGGCTTCAACTGAGTTGGCACCGGTCGGTCCGCTGAACTGAATGACATGATCGCCCAGGCCGCGCGGTTCAAGGATGACCCGGTGGAAGGTTTCCAGGAAGCGCTCCTTGGCATCGGAGTACATATCCAGACCATGGGTCAGGCCATCGTTCTCCAGATAGTCGATCAGCGCTTTCTTCAGAACCGGGTGGTTATGTCCGTAGTTCAAGGTGCCGGCACCGGCAAGGAAGTCGATATAGGACTTGCCTTCGCGGGTGATCAGCTCGGCGCCGCGCGCCTGTTTGAAGACCACGGGGAACGAACGGCAATAGCTGCGGATACCGGATTCATGTTGTTCGAACTGTTCGAAGGTGTTCATGGGTGCTCCTGGCTTCATGCCTTGGCAGATGGTGAAAAAGGGCCGGCGCGATACAGCACTTCATCGTCGTGCTGGCCGTTGAAATGGTCATTGCGGGAAAACAGTACCCGGGTCTGGTAGTCGCTGTTGAGGCGCGCGAAAGCGCGCTTGAACAGGGCTTCCGAGGCTTCGTTGCCCGGTGTGATGGTGGTTTCCATGTACTGCACGCCGTTGGCCATCGCTCGCTCGGTCAGGGCCAGCAACATCTTCAGGGCCAGCCCCTGGCCACGCATGCGGTCGTCGACCGCGACCTGCCAGACAAACAGGGTGTCCGGGCGGGCTGGTGGGCGATAGCCGGAAATGAATCCGACCAGTTCGCCATTGGCAGCAATGGCTGCGATGGCGGTATCGGCAAAGTCGCTGCATTGCAGCAGATTGCAGTAAACCGAGTTGGTATCCAGTGGTTTGCAGCGCTCGACCAGTTGATTCAGTGCGTAGCCGTCAGTGTCGCGCGGCTGGCGCAAAGTCACGGGTGTAAGGTCTGTCAAAACGTCATCCTGATATTTATGTGTAAATGCTTTTTAAATAATAAACATATCCAAAAAAATATCTCAACCCGCCATTAATGCAGGTCTTGCCCGTATGTCGTTGCTCATCAAATATTTTCAACTGTTAAATATGTTTGTCATGAAAGGGGTGTGGGGCAGGGGTGGCGGGGGATTGAGGGAGGCTGGGCAGGCAGCGGATTTGGGGGTTTCTGGGGGGGGCTTAAGCATCTGCCCAAGGCAGGCGCTGCAGGGTAGTTCGTGCGGGAGCGGATGCTCCCGCCTCCCAGGTGGGCGCTGCAGGGTAGTGCGTGTGGGGGTGGGTGTTTTTCCTGGGAGCCTTGAGCATCTGCTCAAGGCCGGTGTTGCAGGGTAGTTCGCGCGCGAGCAGATGCTCCCGCCTCCCGGGTGGCTTTAGAGGGTAAAACCGCCGTCGATCGGGATGATGTTGCCGGTCATGTAGGCGCCGGCGCTGCTGGCCAGCATGATCGCCAGGGCGGACATTTCTTCCGGGCGGCCCCAGCGGCGCATCGGAATGTCTTCGCAGTCCTTGGCCAGGGCTTCGGGGTCGAGATGGATATGCCGGGTCATCTTGCTCGGGAAGCGTCCGGGGGCGATGACGTTGACATTGATATGCTGATCAACCAGTTCCCGGGCCAGTTGCCGTGAGAGCTGATGAACAGCGGCCTTGCTCGGGCCATAGGACCAGGCATTTTCGTTCATGGTGGTAATGCCAGCCACCGAGCCGATATTGATTACTCGTGAGGGGTTGTCACCGCTGGCGCCTTTGCGCAGTAGTGGCAGCAGCTGCTGGGTGGTGCTGAACACGGCGGTGACGTTGAGCTGCATGACCTTGTGCCAGCCGTCAGCGGGGAAGCTTTCCAGTGGTGCGCCCCAGGCGGTGCCGGCGTTGTTGACCAGAATATCCAGTTGCTCGATATGCTGGTTCAGTTCGTTGGCCAGGGCCTTGGCCCCATCTTCGCTGGACAGATCGGCGGCCAGGGCCCGGCATTGGCCATACTGGCTCAGCTCGCTGGCGGTAGCCTGGCCTTCTTCCAGTTTGCGACTGCAGATGATGACGTTGGCGCCGGCCTGAACGAAGCCCTTGGCAATCATCTTGCCGATTCCCCGACTGCCACCGGTGACCAGGGCCGTACGCCCGGCCAGGCTGAAATATTCCTGCATGAGATGCTCCATCGAATAGTGTTGTTGATTGCTCTACCCTAGTGGTAACGGGGCTTCTGGCCAAGTTGTGGCGGGTCTTATCAGGGCCTGGAATGGCCCGCTATAGCGCTGGCAGAGTCACCGAAGTGTCGCTAAAACGACCGTCCCGGGCCGTTGCTCGTTCGGCAGTCAGCGTGGTTTTGCTTTATCCTGTGGGCACTATCGAGTTGCTGAGAAGGGGTATCCGGATGGGGTCACAACGACGTTCGCGCAAGGAAGACGCTTCGGCCTGGACGGTCGCCGACAGCCGTAGCGTCTATGGCATACGTCATTGGGGTGCGGGCTTCTTCAATGTCAATGACAAGGGGCATGTCCAGGTTACCCCCAGGGGCGAGCAGGGGGCGGCTATCGATCTGCATGAGCTGGTTGGCCAGTTGCGTGACAGTGGTCTGGATCTGCCCTTGCTGGTGCGCTTCCCGGACATTTTGCAGGATCGGGTACGGCAGTTGACTGGGGCCTTTGACCATAATATTGCCGAGCTGGAGTACACCAGCGGCTATACCGCGCTGTATCCGATCAAGGTCAACCAGCAAGAGGCGGTGGTTGAAAATATCATTGCCACTGAAAATGTCTCCATTGGCCTGGAGGCCGGCTCCAAGCCTGAACTGATGGCTGTGCTGGCATTGGCGCCCAAGGGCGGGACCATCGTTTGCAACGGCTACAAGGATCGCGAATTCATTCACCTGGCCTTGATCGGTCAGAAGCTCGGTCACCGGGTGTTTATCGTGATCGAGAAGGAATCCGAGGTCGAGCTGGTTATTGAAGAGGCTGCCCGGCTTGGGCTGGTGCCGCAGATTGGTCTGCGGGTCCGGCTGTCGTCCCTGGCTTCGAGCAAATGGGCTGATACTGGCGGAGAAAAATCCAAGTTTGGCCTGTCGGCTGCACAGTTGCTGCGGGTGGTCGAGCGTTTCCGCGAGGCCGGGCTGCAGGATGGGGTGCGTCTGCTGCATTTCCACATGGGCTCGCAGATTGCCAATCTGGCCGACTACCAGCATGGATTCCGTGAGGCTATCCGCTATTTTGGCGAGTTGCGCGGGCTGGGTTTGCCGGTTGATCACATCGATGTTGGTGGTGGCCTGGGGGTCGATTACGACGGTACCCATTCGCGCAACGCCAGCTCGATCAACTACGACGTCAATGAGTATGCCCACACCGTAGTGGCGATGCTCAAGGATTTCTGCGATCAGCAGGGCCTGCCGCATCCACACATCTTCTCCGAAAGTGGCCGGGCCCTGACTGCCCACCATGCTGTGCTGGTTGTGCAGGTGACCGATGTCGAGCGGCAAAATGCCGAAATCCCGCCACTGGAAGATCTCGACAGCCAGCCGCAGGTAGTACGCAACCTGGTGGGCCTGCTGGACCGCAACGATATCGAGCTGGTGACCGAGACCTACTGGCGGGCGACCCACTACATGGCCGATGTGGCAGCCCAGTATGCCGAGGGGCGTCTGACTCTGGCCCAGAAGGCGCTGGCCGAGCAGTGCTATTTTGCTCTGTGCAATCGCCTGCATACCCTGCTCAAGGCGCGTCAGCGTTCACATCGTCAGGTGCTGGATGAGCTTAACGACAAGCTGGCCGACAAGTACATCTGCAACTTTTCGGTGTTCCAGAGTCTGCCCGATACCTGGGCGATTGATCAGGTGCTGCCGATCATGCCGCTCAATCGGCTGGAGGAAGAGCCGCTGCGTCGGGCGGTGTTGCAGGATCTGACCTGTGATTCGGATGGCAAGATCCGTCACTATGTCGATGAGCAGAGCATTGAAAGCAGCCTGCCTGTGCATGAGCTCAGAGATGGCGAGGATTACCTGCTGGGGATCTTCCTGGTCGGGGCCTATCAGGAAATTTTGGGTGACATGCACAACCTGTTCGGTGATACCGACTCGGTCAACGTCTACCTGCGCGAGGATGGTCGGGTAGTGCATGGCGGCATCGAAACCCATGACACCATCGAGGACATGCTGCGCTATGTCCATTTTGCTCCGGATGAGCTGGTCACCCTGTACCGCGACAAGGTGGCCGGTGCGCGTCTAAGTCAGGCTGAGCGCACCCGTATTCTCGATACCCTGCGGTTGGGCCTGACGCGCTCTTCGTACCTGGCAGCCGAGTAAGGCTCGGCCGCTAGTATCAGAAACGCTGCTGCCACTGCCCCATGACGACCTGCATGGGCGCTGCGTCAGCCTGGTGGCCCGGTTGGTGGATGCCAAGCCAGGACAGCTTCAGGTCACTGTTGGTCCACAACGGGCGTTGCCAGGACAGCTCCAGATTGAGTTGGCGACCGCTGGGCGCCAGATCCAGCTTGACCGGCTGCCAGGCGAACTGATTGCCGCTGTAACCGGTGGCCAGCCAGACCTGGGTATCGGCGCGTTCAACGCGCAGTGGTTGCTGCAAGGCCAGGCCCCAGTTGTTGAGCTGCTGCTGGTAGTGGCCGTTGAACTGCCAACTGCTGGTGGTGACGCGACCCAGATCGCGTAACAGCCCCTGGCCTGAGACCTGGCTGTGGCCAATCCAGGCAGCGTGTCCCAGTAGCCAGGGGCCGTTCTGGTAGCGACCGTAGAGACCACTGAACCAGGTATCGTTACTGTCATCCAGGCCAAACAGGCCCAGTCCACGACTGTTGAACAGGCCGTCACGGCTGCGCAGGTAACCCAGCTCCCAGGTAGTCTGATAGTTCTCGCCGATGTAGCGCTGGTAGCCCAGAGCGCCGCCCTGACGTATCGAGCTGGCGCTGCTGGTCAGCTCCAGGTGGCCGTCGCCCAGCGGCAGGCGCTGGCGGAGCCCCAAACTGCTTTCACCGGGTTGCTGCAGCCAGAAGGGGGCGGCCAGACTGGTATTGAGCAGGCCTTGTGCATGGCTGACAGCGTGCCCGCTGAGCAGTCCAAAGTCCTCGACCAGCCCCAGGTGCAGCGAGCGGCCCAGCCCTTGCTGAATGTGCAGTACCCGGCTGCCTGTGCTGCTCGGGCTGCTATGCCAGGTCAATTGATAGTCGCCCTGTTGTTCGGACTGCAGATGACGGCCTAGCCGGTTGAGCGCATCGCTGGCCGCAAAACGGTAAGCCTGGTGGTGTACTGCACTGCCCAGATCAATGCTGAACCCAGCCCCGAGGCTGTCGGTTGCCATGGCCGATTGGCCGGCTAGGGGGTTGGTGTTGCCGAAGGGCGTGCCCAGGCTCAGAACGGCACTTTCCAGACTCAGATGCTGTCCGTCACTGCCCAGCAGTTGCAGGCTGCCGACCGGCCGGGTAGCACGTTCCAAGTCTAGTAGCCCCTGACCGTACAAGGTCTGATTGGCGTAGTCGCCGGTTTTCTCGGCAGTGCTGAGTAGGCGTTCGACGACCTGGGCACCGCTCAAGGTCGGGAACGCCTCGCTGATTACGGCCAGTGCCCCGGTTACTGCCGGTGCGGCCACCGAGGTGCCGGTCGCGGTGGCATAGCCTGTGTCGCTGTTGTTGTAGCTGGAGTTGATATTGGTCCCGGGCGCCGCCAGACACCAGGCTGCCGCGTTGCCGCAGCGGCTGGAACTGGCATGCAGTTGCCCGGTTTGCGGATCGACATTGACCACTGCCAGCCAGTGACTTTGCAGCTCCGGGTAGTGGATTGGCAGGGCGGCGAACAGCAACGGTTGACCGCCATTGTTGTTGCCGGCGGCCCAGACGTACACATGCCCCTGACTGACACCGTGCTGCCACTCGGCTAGCAGGGTTGGGTAACTATTGGCCACCTGGGTGCGGCTGAACTGAGTGGCGTCAACGCTGATGCTCCAGCTGTTGTTGAACCAGCGGGCGCCCTGTTGCCGGGCCCAGGCGAAACCATTGGCCAGTTGCTGCTCGGTGGCGGAAATCTGGTTGATATCATCGGTAAAGCGCACGTTGAGCAGTTGTGCGCCATGGGCATAACCGACATTGCCGAATCCGTCGAGCTTGGCGGCGATTACGCCGGCGACCAGGGTGCCATGACCGTCACTGTCCTGGGCATCGGCAGGGGCATTGCTGGCGCTGAATACGTTGTAGTGAGCGGCGATCTGTCCATTCAGCTCGGTGTGGCTGCTACGTATGCCGCTGTCGATCAGGGCTATTCGCTGGCCTGCACCGGTAAAGTCGCGATCATGGGCTACATGACCGTAGCTGATGTTGTAACCATTGGTGAACAGGTATTCGGCACCCAGAGGCAACAGCTTGGCGGAGTTGTCTTCCTCTGGCGGTGCGCTTGGCGGGCTGCTGGTATTGCTGCCACCGCCACCGCCACCGCCACCGCCACCGCCACCGCCAGCAGCTGCGGCCAGCCCTGCTACGACAGCCCCGCCGGCGATCCAGCCGAGATTACCGGTTTTACGTGCTGCTTGCGTAGCTTGGGGCGCAGGCGCGCTCTGGGTGTCCGCTGCAGAATCTGTCTGGCTCTGGCTGAACTGATCTTGTTCTGCGGTCTCTGCTTGATCGGCGGTGCTCTGGGCTTGGGTCAGTGGGCTGCAGGCCAGCAGTGCCCCCAGGCAGAGGTTACGGTGAAAACTGCGCATGACTAATCACCCTGATTCTTGTTGTGCCAGGCTGAACTCTAGCAGGCGCGGATGATGTTGCCATGACAGCATGGTGTGGATTGTGCACAACTGCACAGTTAGACCGCTTGCCGGCCCCGCTGGGTCGCCAGCGGCAGTTCGCTGAGACAACCCAACGTGCGGTTGCGGCCCTCGCGTTTGGCCTGGGACAGGGCCATTTCGGCGCGCTGGAACAGGGTTTCCAGGGCTTCATCCGGTTGCAGGCTGGCTGCACCTATGCTGACGGCCACTGGCGAGTCGACCAGCAGGTTGCTGCTGGCAATCCTTTGACGCAGTTTCTCGGCCAGTTCCAGTGCCTGCTCGAGACTGGTATGCGGGAGTAGCAGCATAAAGCTGCCGCCGGACCAGCGTCCTAGGGCATCGGATTGTCGAATCGCGCTTTGCAGCAGGCGGGCCACGCCGTTGAGTACTTCGTCGCCGATGCTATGGCCGTAACTGTTGTTGATCTCGTTGAAGTGATCCAGGTCTATGCATAGCAGGCTGAGCGGATGGGCATAGCGTTGGCAGCGTTTGAGCTCAGCTTCGGCGTTTTCACTAAAGCGCTGGCGGTTCCAGACGCCAGTCAGGGCATCGGTTCGGGTTAGTTTGTGCAGTTGCTGCTGGATATGGAGCTGGGCTTCACAGGCTTGTTCTTTCTGCTCGCCCAGGCGGCGTATGCGGGCCATGAGTTTCAGACAATAGCCCAGCGTGAGCACCCAGAGCAGGAAGCAAATCAGTGCCGCCATACTGGCGACGAGTGATGAAGGCAGCCAGAACGCATCCATAAAAGCGAGTGACTCATCAGTGAAATGGCATAAGTCAAAAGGCTATTAATGCCTGTAATGAACATGGCCAGTACAGGCTGATAAGTCAAGCCGAGGATCCTGTAAGCCGACGGTTGGTCAGGCAATCTGGCTGGTGCGAACAGGGAATCCTGTACCAGTCCTGGCAACGAAAAGATCAGGATTTTGCGCCGATAACGACGCATTCTGGCATTAACGCGATAGTGGCATATTGCTTTTTTTGCTGGGGCTGCAGGAGGTTTTTGGTAAAGCCAGGGCGGGCAAATGTGTTTTTTTGTATGTGTTGCTAAAGTCGGAACGCTTTTGGGTCGATAACACAACTATGGAATAGATTCTATTGCCCGGAAGGCGTAGACGACTGGGTCATACCTGCGGCGGGTATGACGTTGACATAGTGAGTGACGGCCTGCGTGGTACGTCAAGGAGTTCCTGGATGGGTGGTGTATTGCGGTCAATGGGGTTTGGCACACGGCTGACGGTGATGATGGTCGGCTTGGTGTTGGCGGCGGTTCTGGCGGTCAGCACCCTGGTGTTTGTGTCCTTCCGCGAATCCTTTACCCAGGCAACGCTTGATGAGCTGGAGGCGACCGGTCGGCTCAATGCCGAGTCGTTTGTCGACTGGGCGCTGGCCCGTCAGGATGAAATGCGTTACCTGGCCAGTCTGGATGCCGCTATCGACATTGATGAGCTAGGACTTGAGCATTTGCTGGAGCGGATTGCCGCGGCGCAGGGGTTCTACGACACGATTTTCTTTGTCGCACCCAATGGCCGTGGAGTGGTCGGGGTGGCCTACGATGGGCGTGCCCGGGTATTGAGCCGTGATGAGGCTCAGGCTTTCGATGTGGCCGATCGGGAATGGTTCCGTCAGGCGATCAGCGGCCAGGACTCCTTCTCCCAGCCGGTACTGTCGAGGGCGACTGGCAATCGGGTCAGCACCGTGGCGATCCCGGTCCGGCGTGATGGCCGGATAATCGGGGTGGTACGCGGCGCGGTACGAGTCGACACCATTCTGAAGCGGGTCAGTGAGCTGAACCGTGGTCCGGGTAGTGAGATTTTCCTGCTCGATAATCAGGGCGCACCGGTTACTCCGGCCAATTCGTTACGCAACATGGACCAGCCGGTCAACAGCGAAGCCGGACGGGCGATGGCGGCTGGCCGCAGTGGCGTCGGGATCTACCCCAATGCTGCCGGGGTTCCGGTAGTGGGCAGCTATACTTTTATTCCGCTGCTGGGCTGGGGTCTGGTGCAGGAAACCGAGCGATCGGTGGCGCTGGCCGAGGTTGACGCTGTGCTCTGGATGCTGGTGCTGGTGACTGCCGGGATTCTGGTAGTGGCGGTGCTGGCCTGTCTGTCGCTGGTACGTTCTGTGGTCAAGACCCTGGGCGGTGACCCCGAGTATGCCGCTGCCATAGTGCATCAGGTATCCGAAGGCGACCTGACCGCGACCATCCAGCTCAAATCCGGTGACAAGAGCAGCCTGCTGGCGTCAATCCATACCATGCAGAACAGCCTGCGGACCATGCTTGGTGAGGTCAGTCAGTATTCCGAACAGGTGGCTGCGGCGGCGACTGAGCTGACTCAGATCAACGAGGAAACCGAAGCCGGGATGCAGCAGCAGAACACCCAGATCAACAGCGCGGCGGCCGCCATGAATGAAATGACCGCTACTGTTGAAGAGGTAGCGCGCAACACGCTCAATGCTGCCGATGGCGCCAAAAAGGCCAGTCAGGATGCCGGGCAAGGTCGGCAGGTGGTGGCTGGTACAGTGCATGCCATCGATCAACTGGCCCAGGAGATCAATAACGCGGCGACGGCTGTGAGCGACCTCAAAAGCGATAGTGACCGGATTGGCTCGGTACTGCAGGTGATCGAAACCATCGCTGAGCAGACCAACCTGCTGGCGCTGAACGCGGCTATTGAAGCGGCGCGGGCCGGTGAGAGCGGGCGTGGTTTTGCGGTGGTGGCCGATGAGGTTCGCTCACTGGCCAGCCGAACCAAGGATTCGACCACCGAAATTCAGGCAACCATCGAGAAGCTCCAGAGTGGCGCCCTGAAAGCCGAGAACCAGATGCACAACAGCCGTGAAGGCATGCATAACGCGGTTGGCCGGATTGCCGAAACTGGCGAGTCGCTGGAGCGGATCGCCGAAGGGGTGCTGATGATCGACGAGATGATGCAGCAAATCGCCAGTGCCGCCGAGGAGCAGAGTGCCACGGCCCGGGAGATCAACCAGAATATCCACGGCATCAATGATGTGGCCGAACAGACCGGGCGTAGCGTCGAGCAGTCAACCCAGGCCAGCGAATCGCTGGCCCGGCTGGCGGAGCAGCTGCGTTCGCTGGTATTGCAGTTCAGGGTGTGAAGTGACGTTCGAGAAAACTCAGCAGTAGCAGGTTGACGGTCTTGGGCTGTTCCGCCTGAATCCAGTGCCCGCAGTGGGGCAGAACATGTTGCTCCACTGCCGGTACCACGCTGGGCATTTTCTCGATGGTGTAGGCCTCTAGCTGGCCCACCGGGTCGCGATCACCGATCAGGAACAGGGCAGGTTGATGGATCTTGCGCTCGGCCAGGTCGGCGGTGCGTTCCCAACTGCGCTCGAAGTTGCGGTACCAGTTGAGCGGGCCACGAAAGCCGTTTTTGCTGAAAGTATCGACATAGACCTGGAAGGCTTCATCGGGACACCAGGCTGGCGGTTTGCCCGGGTCTTCCAGGTCGTCGAGCCAGCGTCCGTCGGCGGGCTTGTCCTGGGCCAGATTGTTCTTGCCATTGGACAGGCCGTGCATCAGCAGGCGCAGGGTGCGCGGGACGTTTTCCTCCAGCTCGGCCTCGGCCAGACCGGGCGTCTGGAAGTACAGAATATAGTGAAAGCGGTCCTGGTAGTGTTTGCGCATGGTGTCGATGGCCGGGCGCTTGGGACGTCCACCAAAAGGTACCGACAGGCCGCCGACGACCTGAACTCGCTCGGGCTCGAGCAGGGCCAGGTGCCAGGCGACCGGAGCCCCCCAGTCGTGCCCAATCATGGCGACCCGGCGATGGCCGAGCAGGTCCATGGCCTGACGGATGTCATCGCACAGGGTGATCAGGTCGTAGGCGGTGGGGTCTTGTGGTGCGCTGCTCAGTCCATAGCCGCGCATTTCCGGGGCGTGTACCCGGTAGCCGGCTTTGGCCAGGGCGTGGATCTGGTGACGCCAGGAGTACCAGCATTCAGGGAATCCGTGCAGCAGCCAGACCGGCTGGCCGTCGACCGGGCCGCTGATGTGCAGGCTGAGCTGGATGCCGTTGACGTCCAGCAGATGCGGTTCTATGGCGTTCATGATGCTCTCCATGGGCATTGAAAACACCCACTATGGCAAATCCGGCCGCTTTGCGCCGGGCTATTCAGCGGACGAAGCGACCATCATGCATTGACGCTATGGACACTCCGGATTTATCGCGGCCTGGGCGCATGCGAGGAATCGGGGCTTTACTGGGATGTGTGGCAATCATAACGAGTATAGCGAGGCACCCACCCATGAGTTGGCTTAGATCCCTGAACATCAGCGCCCGTCTGTGGCTTATCCTTGGCGCATCCGTGCTCATGCTGTTCGCCTTGGGCAGCCTGATGCTGCAGCAGCTCAATAACCAGTTGTACGTCGGCAAGGCGGAAAAGACCCAGCATGTGGTTGAAAGTACGCTGGGGATTTTGCAGCACTTTCATCAGCGTCAGCAGAGCGGCGAGCTGGATCGTGAACAGGCCCAGCAACAGGCCATGGCCCTGATTCGCCAGCTTCGTTACGACGGCCAGGAATACTACTGGATCAACGACCTGCATCCGCGCATGGTCATGCACCCGACCAACCCGGCGCTGGAGGGCGAAGACCTGTCCGGTTACCGGGATCCGGATGGCAAGGCGCTGTTCAACGAGATGGTTGCAGTGGCTCGAGGCCCCGGTGCCGGTGTGGTTGACTACCGCTGGCCCAAGCCTGGTTCGGCCCAGCCGGTGGAAAAGGTCTCCTATGTGCAGTTGTTCGAGCCGTGGGGCTGGATTCTCGGCTCGGGAGTGTATATCGACGACATTCGGGTGCTGTTTTGGCAGCAGGTGCTGCGGGCGGCCTTGCTGGCGGGTGTGATTGCGCTGTTGCTGGGGCTGTTGATCATGTTCATCGCCCAGAGTATCAGTCGTCCGTTGCGGGCTTCGGTCGCGGCTATGGCCGATATAGCGACTGGCGAGGGCGATTTGACCCGGCGTCTGGATGAGCAGGGTGCCGACGAACTGACGGCCCTGGCCCGGCATTTCAATGCCTTCACTGGCAAGCTTGCTGGAGTGGTGCGGCAACTGCTCAGTTCGGCTGGGGCGCTGGATCAGTCGGCACTGCGTCTGGGCGATGTGGCCGGCAGCACCCAGGACAAGAGCGGCAAGCAGTCACAGCAGATGGAAATGATCGCCACAGCGGTCAACGAAGTCAGCTATGCGGTGCAGGATGTGGCCAAGAATGCTGAGCATGCTGCAGCCGAGGTGCGTCAGGCTGACGATTATGCCCGTGCCGGGCAAGCCAGCATTGAACAGAGCCTGACCCAAGTGGACCAATTAGCTGCGACCATGAGTCGGGCGGTGATAACCATGGAGTCTCTGGCCCAGGACTCGAACCAGATCGGTCGGGTGCTGGAGGTGATCGAGGCCATTGCCGAGCAGACCAATTTGCTTGCGCTTAATGCCGCGATTGAGGCAGCGCGGGCTGGTGAGCAGGGCCGGGGTTTCGCTGTGGTGGCTGATGAAGTGCGGCTGCTGGCTCAGCGCACGCAAAAGTCCACGGCCGAGATTCAGCAAATGATCAGCACCCTGCAGAGCAATGCCCAGGCGGCGGTCAAGGTGATCCATGATGGCAGTGAAGCTACTCAGGTAACGGTGCAGCGGACCACTGAGGCTGGTAGTCAACTGGCCCAGATTGTTACCGCCCTGCAGACCGTCAATGGCCTGAACGAGTCGATTGCCAGTGCTACCTTGCAGCAGTCGCATGTGGTGGACGATATCAACCGCAACGTGACTGAAGTGGCCGGTTTGGCCCGCGACAATGCTGAGTCGGCGGATGAGTCAAGTCGTGCCAGCCAGCAGTTGACCGCGCTGGCGCGGGAGTTGAATCAGGTGTTGGGGCAGTTCCGGGTGTGATTGGAGATAGCCGGGCAGGCCATTGACCTGCCCGGCAATCTTTAGAAGCTCACTGCATAACTCAGGCTCCAGGTCCGCCCGCGACCGCGATAGTCGAAGGTTGAGGCCGGTGCGTAGGCGCTGTAGAACAGAATCGCCCGCTGACCCCAGACGCTGGTGTAGTCCTTGTTCAGCAGGTTCTGAATGCCAAAGCCGAGCTGACCTACCGGCAGTTGACGTTCTACCAGCAGATCCCAGGTGGTGTAGCCGTCGATGCGGTTGCCATCGTCGTCTTTCAGGTTGAGGCTATGGATACCCTGCAGTCGCACGCTGGTTGAGTCATCGGCCCAGCCGCCCCAGGCCGTGAGCTTGGACGGACTGGCCTGGGTCACGTTCTGCTTTTTCCAGTCACCGTCGGCCCGCAGTTCCGCACGCGTCAGGTGGGTGCTGGTGCCCAGTTGCCAGTGGGTGGTCGGCCGCCAGTTGAGCTGGGCTTCCAGCCCGTAGTTGCGTTTCTTCTCGTCGTTGACCTGGACTGCCAGGGTATTGCGGTCATAGCTCAGGCTTTCATCCGACCAGGCGTAATAGGCTGCCAGCTGGGCGTCCAGGTCGCCATGGTACAGACGCCAGCCCAGTTCGGCCTGATTGGTCTTGATCGCCTTGAGCGGCTGGTCGGCCACACTGACCCCGGCGATCAGCTCGCGGTGGCTGCCGTTGTAGGCATACTGCCCCTGACCGTAGTACTTGCCTGGGTCGGGGACTTCGTAACCTTGCGACAGGTTGCCCCAGAGCTGCTGGCCCTGATCGATGCTGAAAACCGCTCCAAGGTTGACCAGGGTGGTGTTGTAGCGGTTCTTGCCTCCAGGTACCGGGTCGGCGCCTGAAGCCAGGCCGAGTGCGACCCGGACCTGTTCTGCGGCGGCAATGAAGTCATCGACCTTGACCCGGTAGCGCTGCTGACGAATGCCTGCGGTGGCCAGCCAGCGCTGGCTGAGTTGCCATTCGGCCTGGGCGAAGGCGGCCAGACTGTCCACCTCATAGCCCGGATAGCGGCCGACCTTGTCGAATTTGGCAAGGTCGAGACCGCCGCTGGCCTGTGCTCTGGAGAAGTCGAACAGGGTCTGGTCGGCTTCGAAGCTTTCGTGCTCCAGATCCAGTCCGTAATTGAAGCGCCAGGCTCCTTGCTGACGGCTGAAGACCGCCTTGAGTCCGCTCAGCTCGGTATCCTGCTCGGAGGCGGCGAAATAACCGGAGGCTACGTAGGGAAAGGGGTGAAAGTTGAGCTTTTCCCGGCGATGGTAGGCCTGGAGGTTGACGTTGTGCCCCAGCAGTTCGCTGAGCCGGTAATCGGCGCTTAGTTGCAGGCGCTCGGTGCGCGGTTCCAGATCCGAGGACAGGCCGCTGCGAATCTCTACCTGTTCCGGGTAGGGTGGGTACAGCGCTGCCAGGTTGGGGCCGAAATACAAGCCCTTGCTGCCCTCATAACCGGAGTCGTAGACCTGTGCATTCAGGCTTAGGCTCTGGCCGTCTGTCAGCGCCAGATCAAGGTTGCCCAGCAAGTCGATGCTGCGGTTGTACTGCATGTCGGTCTGAGCGATGTCAAAGATCACCTGATCGCCGTTGGCATCCCAGGCGCCGCCATTGTCCTGGCCGGCCAGAGCCAGGCGTCCGACCCAGTGCTGGTTGCCGCCACTGATCGCGGCGCCGGCCCGTAGATCGCGGTCGTCGCTGGCTTCAAAGCCGCTGCGTACTCCGGCCTCAAGCTCGTAGCGGGGACCGCCAATCTGACCACGCTTGGTGACGATGTTGATGACTCCGCCCGTAGCCCCGCCGCCGTAAACTGCACTGGCGCCAGACAGCACTTCAATGCGTTCTATGTTGAACGGGTCGATGCTGTCGAACTGGCGGCTGACATTACGTGAGCTGTTCAGCGAGACTCCGTCGATCATCACCAGGACTCCGCGGCCGCGCATGTTCTGACCGTAGTTGGTGCGTCCCTGGGAAGCAATGTCGAGGCTGGGGACCAGATGAGCGAGTGCCTCCTTGAGCGGTACGCCAGCACTGAACTGGGCCCTGAGCTGTTCGGCATCAATGATCCAGGCATTGCCGGGAATATCGCTGATGCGGGTGGCAACCCGTGAACCGACCACGACTTCGCTATCCAGTCGGGTGCTGCTGGCGTGGGCGAAAGGCAGGGGCAAAAGGCTGGTGATGGTAGCGCCAAACAGAGTCCAGCGTAGGGCGGGGGACAACATCTCGGGCAAGGCTCCATGTGCATGAATTGAGGGTGTTATTTATATCAAATGATAATCATTATCTGAAATATTTTGTTTATCTTTTGATTCTTTGGGATTGGCTTTGCTGCTCTGAAAAGACCGTGCCAGACGGCAGAACTGGCAGAACTGGGCTATCTTGAAGTCACCTTAAAATCACCTTGAAACCGCTGCCGTATCTGCCCTTTTCCAGAGGCTCGCATGAACTCATTGGGACGACGTATTTCGCTGCAAGGGTTGTTGGCCAGCTCAATCGTGCTTTGTTTGTTGGCTATGCTGGCGGTGGTGGTGGTACAGGGGTATCGCGGCGCGGAGGCGGCGATGCTGGCGGCGGCCAATGACTCGGCTCGGCAACTGGGCAGTACTCTCAACGAACGGGCCGGTCGGCTGATCAATCCGGCTGAAAGTGCCATTCGCCTGCTGGCCCATGATCCTATTGCCGCTGCCATCGATCTTGAAACACGGCTACAGCGCATCCCCGTGCTTGTTGAAACCCTGAATGCCAATGCGACGCTGAGTGCGGTGTATATCGGTTATGCCAATGGTGAGTTTGTTCTGGTTCGGCGCCTGGACAACCCCGAGTTCAAGGCTCTCGTCGAAGCGCCAGAGATGAGCGACTATCTGGTACAGACCATCAGTCTTGATGAGCAGGGGGTGCTGCAGGGCAACTGGCTGTTCTACGACCTGGCGTTTCGTCTGCATAATCGCCGGGAAATGCCGGATTACCAGTTCGATCCTCGTACCCGGCCCTGGTATCAGCAGGCGGAGGCGTCAGGCAGTCTGGTGCTGACGCGGCCCTATGTGTTCTTCACCACCGGCGAGGTTGGCCTGACCATGGCCATGTACAGTCTGACCGGGGATGCGGTGATTGGCATGGATGCATCGGTCAGCGATCTGGCTGGCGAGGTCGAGGACATGCGTCTGACGCCAGGGACTGAAATGGCTGTGGTCGGGCATGATCTGGAGGTGATTGCCTATCCTGAGCTGGAGCGGGTTATTCGCAGCGATGCGCAGGGGCCGCGTCTGGCCAGTCTGAGTGAATTGAACATTCCGGCTCTGAGCCGGTTGGCGACCCTTGACAGCACCATGACCAGCCCTCAGGCGTTTGAGGTGAATGGTGCGGCCTGGTACGGATTAAGCTTGCCGCTGGCCAGCTTCAACCAGGCTGATGCCCGGATTCTGATTGCCATTCCAGCTTGGGAGCTGCTCAGTGGTGCCCGACGAATCCTGATTGATCAGGCGCTCTGGGCGCTGGCGCTTATGGGGGTTCTGATACTGGCCGGTTGGGCTTTGGGTCACCGCCTCGGGCAGCCGCTGAAAACCCTGGCAGATCAGGTCAAGGCGTTGGCGGATTTCGATTTCAGTAGCCCGCCGGGGGTGCGCTCGCAGATTCGTGAGGTAGACAATCTTAGCCAGGTGATCGGCAGCATGGCCAAGGCCATCGACAATTTTCAGGCCATCAGTCTGAATTTGAGCAGCGAGCCTCGGTTGGATCGGATGCTGGATAATTTGCTGGTCAACCTGGTCGATATTGCCGGAGCTGTGGCCGGGGCGGTGTATCTGGGCAGTGAGGATGAAACCCGGTTGCAGCGTGCGGCCGCCTTCAAGGGTGAGCACTACCCGGACAGCTTCGAGCTGGATGCCGCGCTACGTCAACAGCCGGCGTTGGAACTGGCTCGGCGCCTGGACCGTGAGCAGTACGACCTGACTCTGGTACTGCATGATCGCAAGGGCGAGCTGTTGGGGGTGGTGGCGCTGCAGATGCCCGGTACCCTAGATGCCCAGCACAGCCTGCGCCGGTTCATGCAGGAATTGTCCGGGGTGCTGGCCGTGGCGATCGAGACAAGGCAGCTGTTCGAAGGTCAGCAACGCCTGCTGGAGGCGATCATCAAGCTGCTGGCCGATGCCATCGATGCCAAGTCGCCCTACACCGGTGGCCATTGCGAGCGGGTGCCGCAATTGGCACAGATGCTGGTGGACAAGGCAGTGGCGATGGAGCAGGGGCCGTTTGCCGCTTTCAGTCTGGATGATGAACAGCGCTATGCCTTCCGGATCGCAGCCTGGCTGCACGATTGCGGCAAGATCACCAGCCCGGAATATGTGGTCGACAAGGCGACCAAGCTGGAGACCCTGTATAACCGCATTCACGAGATTCGTACCCGGTTCGAGGTGCTGTGGCGCGATGCCGAGCTGGATTACTGGAAAGCGCTGGCCAGTGGTGAATCGCAAGAGCAGTTGGTTGAGCAATTGGCGGCGCGGCAGCGGCAATTGCAGGAGGACTTTGCCTTGCTGGCCGAGGCCAATATAGGCGGCGAGTTCATGTCCGATCAGGCTTTGGCTGAGGTACGGCGAATTGCCGGGCAAACCTGGTTGCGACATTTTGATAACCGGATTGGCCTGTCTTTTGAAGAGCGTGAGCGACTGGCCAGGGTGCCGCTGCAGTCATTGCCTGTCGTTGAACCTCTGCTGGCTGACCGGCCGGAGCATCTGGTGCATTGGGGCGAGCGCAAGCCACCGGTACAGCGCGATGATCCGCGCAATAGCTGGGGGTTTGACATGCGTTTGCCTGAACATGCCTACAACCTTGGGGAACTGCACAACTTGAGCATTCGACGCGGCACGCTGACCGATGAAGAGCGCTTCAAGATCAATGAGCATATTGTTCAGACCCTGATCATGCTCAGCACCCTGCCATTTCCCAAAGCACTGCGTGACGTGCCTGATATTGCCGCGAACCACCACGAAAAACTCGACGGCCAGGGTTACCCGCGGCGGTTGGATGCCAGTCACCTGGATGTCCCGGCGCGGATTATGGCAATTGCCGATATTTTCGAGGCGCTCACTGCCGCAGACCGGCCCTACAAACCGGCCAAGACTCTGTCGGAGTCGTTGGCGATTATGACCCGCATGGCCGCTGAACGGCATATCGATGCCGAGCTTTATGCGTTGTTTCTGCGCTCCGGGGTGTACCGCGAGTATGCCGAAGGTTTTCTGCAGCCTGGGCAGATCGATGCAGTGGATGTCGAGGCCATGCTGACGCCTTTGCGTGAACAGGGCGTACTCGACTAAAGCCAGCCCAGCTCCATGGCCAGTACCAGCAAGCTGACCAGCAGGGCGGTCATGCTCATTATCAGCGCCAAGCCGGAGTTGCCGCGCGTAGGGCCACTGGCGCTGAAGCCTTGCATGGGAAGCACGCCGCCCAGTTGCAGGTCGCGGGCTGGGGCTGAGGCGTTGCGTGCATGACCGTTATCGGTTGGGTCGGGCAGGCCCTGGAGTAGTTGTAGGACTCTCTCGATCAGGTGGTGGTCAAAGCGGTAGGGCTCAAAATGCTCGAACCCGTGCTCCTGCAGCAGGCGCTGCATGTGCTGATCTTCGGGCGCGTACTTCATGCTCCAGTCAGGAAAGGCAAGGCGTGCAATCGGTTCGCTGACCAGAAGTTTTAGTTCGGTGTGGCGCCGGTCTTTGAGCAGTGTCCGATACAGCGCGTGGACCTTGTCCCGTTCACCTTCCAGGCACTGGATAAAGCAGCCGTTGGCGTAATACAGCAGGCCAACGATTCCCCGGCGGGCATTGTTGAGGCGCGCACTGATCAGAATTCTGGCTACCGTGGGATCGATCCCGTCGATGTTGGGCGCGGGGCTGAAGGTCGCGCGACTGATGTAGACGATACGCACCAGTTCGGTCATGAAAAGCCTTGTACAGCGGGTGGTATTACATGACAGCAGCATAGGCTTTTATGACCGGATTATGGCAATCTTTGTATTTCAAGAAGCGTCAGTCATAGTCTCCGGGAACATCAGTCCATGCTTAATCTTCAGCCTGTCAGTGAATCCGCCACCCTGTTGCGGCGTATCGGAGTCGTCTTGGGCTCTGTGCTGGTCACTGCGGGTTATTGCATCGATGTGTTGGCTCGGGCGGCGGTAGGGCGGCTGGATCGTGCCCGGGTTGATCGCTACACCCGCAGTTGGGCGGGCTGGATGTTGCGTCTGGTACGCATGCGTCTGAGCGTGGTCGGGCAAAGCCCTGACTTCAATGATGGCCGTCGGTATCTGGTGCTGTGCAGCCATGCCAGTCACTATGACATTCCTGCCAGTTTTGCCGCATTGCCCGGTTCAATCCGGATGCTGGTCAAATCCGAGTTGTACCGTATTCCCCTGTTGGGAGCGACCATGCGGGCGGCGGAGTTTCCATCGATCAACCGCCACCGCCATGACCGGGCACTGGCCGATCTGGCCAAGGCCCGGGCGATGATGGAATCGGGCATTGTGCTCTGGGCGGCGCCGGAGGGCACTCGCTCGCGTAGCGGCGAGTTGCTGCCGTTCAAGAAGGGCTGTTTTCACCTGGCTCTGGATACCGAGGCGGTCATCATCCCGGTGGCGATCCGGGGGATTCACCAGGTGTTGCCGGCCAAGACCTGGCGCTTCAACCTGGGGATGCCAGTATCGGTGCATATTGGCGAGCCGATCGATACGACCAGCTACAATCGTGCCGAAATCGAACAGTTGATGGCGCAGACCCGTCAGCGGATCGAGGAGCTGTTGGGGCCGCAGGTCGAGCCGGTCGGGCAGCGCCAGGCTCAGCCGCAGCCTGTTCAGCTCTGACTGCGGCAACAACAGATCCTAACGGCAGTTCCCGGCGCGTCGGTAGCCTTGAGCCAGGGCTTCGGCTTCGCTGGCAAAGTGCACCTGGTTTTGCGGGCTGACCTGCTGATAACCCGGGCAGCCCTGGGGCAAATGGTAAACCTGACTGCGGCGGTTGCCGATCACGGGGCCATTGTTGGCCAGTGAGTTGTACTGGGATTCGGCCTGGTGGGTCTGTAGCCCTTCGGCCAGGTTGCGGTGACCTTTGAGCCATTGGCGTTGGCCGTCGACGAATGGGTTGGCGTGCCCCATCAGCCGACTGATCCGCTGGTTGCGCTCCAGTTCCCAGCTGCTGGGGGCGTGGCGATTATCCCAGGCCATCAACAGCCTCTCCTGCTGGTCCGACAGGCGCAGGTTGTAGCGGTCGTGCATATAGAAATAGGTCCGTGCGATCATGCCCTTGACCTCGTCACGCGGTTCGGCTGCGCGTTGGTTGAACTCAACCTTGAACGGGCAGGCTCCATGCCGGTACGGCGTATCGGGGAGCATGGCAAACCGGTAGTTGCTACGATCGGCGTTGACCTCGCCAATGGCCGGGGTCAGGTTGTGCAGGTCGGCTTCCATGATGTTGAACAGCGGGTCGGTGCGGCTGCAATTACCGCGTCCGCCCTGCTGCCAGCATTGGCGCTGCTGGCCGAACAGTGAGGCCGGGACTATATGCTCCCACTCGATCCGCTGGGCGCGCTGGTCCTGGGCGCGAACCTGATAGCCGCAACTGTCCAGGTCGACCCGGCCGCCAGAGCGTCCGGTCCACTGCCAACGACAACCGCAGTAGAAGGTGCCCTCAGTGGTGCGGTCATGGTAGACCTGCTGGCGGGCCATGACCTTGGCTGCTTCAAAGGAGTTGGGTGCGGCCTGGATGCTGGTGACGGCAAACACCAGGCAGGCGGCCAGCCCTGCCAGGGTAATACTGCATGATCTGAACATTGAACGACTTGATGCAATGTGGATTCATTACCCTCGCGTGTCTACCCGAGGTGTTACGGACGCGGAGTGTACCTGAGTGATGGAGGCTTGTAGAGCAGTGCTTGTCGGCCTTAATTCATCGTGTGAATACGGCCCATCAGCGCCAATCGTTTCAAAACGTCGCGACTTTTGCGTAATGTATCGGTCCTCACGAACGGACCGGTCAGTCATGCCGGGTCCCGCTTTTTTCACTGGCAGGAGGTAGGCTGCGATGGCTTCTTTTGAAGGTATCAAGAAAGTTGGCGTAATCGGCGCGGGCACCATGGGCCGCGGTATTGTTATGAACTTCATCAACGTCGGTTATCCGGTGGTCTGGCTGGATGTGAATGCTGAGATGCTGGAGAAGGGCGTTGAGGAAATTCGCAATGTCTACAAGCGTTCGGTCGCCCAGCAGCGTTTCGATGAGGCCGAGGCTGAAGCTCGCGTAGCGCGTTTGAGCACTACCCAGAACTACGCCGATCTGGCGGACATGGATCTGGTAATCGAGGCTGTGTACGAGAACATGGACCTCAAGAAGAAGATCTTTGCTGAGCTGGATGCGGCAGTAAAACCTGAAGCCATTCTGGCTTCAAATACCTCTTACCTTGATATCGACGAGATCGCATCGGCCACCAAACGCCCTGCTCAGGTGCTGGGTCTGCACTTCTTCAGCCCGGCGCATATCATGAAGCTGCTGGAAGTGGTGCGCGGCAAGGCGACCGATCCGAGCGTGCTGGAAGCCTGTCTGGCAGTGGGCCAGAAGATCAAGAAAGAAGCGGTGCTGGCCGGCAACTGCCATGGCTTCATCGGCAACCGGATGCTGGAGAAGTATTCGCGCCAGTCCCGCGAAGTGGTCCTTGAGGGCGCTACGCCCTGGCAGGTTGATCAGGCTCTGCAGGGCTTCGGCATGGCCATGGGGCCGTACCGTATGTATGACGTGGTGGGTGTTGATCTGGGCTGGCGTTCGCGGCAACTGGCTGGTATCGGTCGTGGTGAGCCGATTGTCTGGTTGGATAACAAGCTCTGCGAAATGGGCCGTTTCGGCCAGAAGAGTGGTCACGGTTTCTATCAGTACGAGCCGGGCAGCCGTCAGGCAATTCATGATCCGGAAACCGATCTGATGGCCCGTGAAGTGGCCGAGGAAGCCGGTTATACCCCGCGTGAAGTGGGTGATGAGGAAATTGTGCGTCGCTGTATTCTGGCTCTGGTCAACGAAGGTGCGCGTATTCTTGATGAGGGCTTTGCCGAGAGCGCCGAGGATATCGACCGGGTCTACCTGTTCGGCTATGGTTTCCCGGCAGAGCGCGGTGGCCCGATGGCCTACGCCGATAGCCTGGGGCTGGATGTGGTGCTCAAGGAAATTCGTGAGCTGGAAGCGGCTCAAGGTGAGTTCTGGAAGCCGGCTGCCGGGCTGGTCAAGCTGGCTGAGCAGGGCGGCAAGTTCCGCAAGGCTTGATACCGTTCACGGCTGCGGACCGCTCCTGCCGGAGGTGATGTTCCGGTAGCAGCGGCCCGTGGCCGCGAAACGAATTCAGTTATGCATCAATTGGCGCTGCCGACCACCGGTTCGCCATTGATTCGGGCTTCTTCCAGCATGATCTGGTAATGCTGCCCGTCGGTTTCTGTCTGGCTCAGGCGTACCAGCAGATACTGGTAATCCTTGGCGAACCACAGGGTGGTCTGGCGCTTGGCGTCGGGTTCGCGTACCCGTTCGACCTCGACCGCGTTGAATCGGCCGGCCTGGGTTGAAACCTGCTTCTCTCCGACTACCCGGAAATGGTAGTCATCAATATCGTCACCTTCGACCACCCGGTAGTGCATCTCCTGCTTACCGGCCATCAGGTCGCGCTGTAGCGCCAGTTGGTAGGTGGTCTTGTCAAGCAAGCCGGGTTCGGCAGGCAGGGTGAAATCCTTATCTTTGTGTCTGCCCCGGATCTGCCCCTGGCTCCAGTCGAATTCCTGGGTGGTGACCCGGCTGCGTCCCAGGCCGCGCCGCTCATAGCGGTAGCTCAAGGGAAGCAGTTGGTCGCCTTCCAGGCGCAGGGTACTTTGCTCGGTCAGGCGAGCAACGAACATCCCGGCATTGAAGGTCAGGGTCCAGCTGCCGTCGGCGTTGGCGCTGAGGCTGTGGCTGGCCTCGCCATTGACCGGGATCTTCTTCATATCGGCCGCATAGCTGGCACTGAACGGCAGCAGCGGTTGGGCCAGAGTGAGACTGCTGGTCAACAGCAAGGCCAGACCCAGCGAGCTTTTTAGTAAGTTGCGACAGTGAGCCTCATGCATCGTTGGATTCCCTATGACTGAATTCGAAGTCTTCTAGTCTGAGTCCAGTGGCGGCAATCGGTTCCCCATCCAGGCAGGCGCGGCCGTCGATCAGGCGCAGTCGGCCTTCGATAAACCAGCGCATGGCCAATGGGTAGAGGCGGTGTTCGAGCCGGTGTACCCGCTCGGCCAGAGATTCGGGCGTATCGCCTGTCTCGATCGGAATGCGGCCCTGAACCACCAATGGGCCGCCGTCGAGTTCTTCGGTGACGAAGTGAATGGTGGCGCCATGCTCGTTGTCACCGGCCTCCAGTGCGCGCTGGTGGGTATGCAGCCCCTTGTATTTGGGCAGCAGGGACGGGTGGATGTTTAGCAGCCTGCCGGCGTAGTGATTGACGAAGCCAGGCGTCAGAATCCGCATGAAGCCGGCCAGCAGTATCAGGTCCGGGTTCAGTGCATCGATCTGCCGGATCAAGGTCTGGTCGAAACTGTCACGATCCGGATAGTCCCGATGGCTCAGGCTGAGTACGGCGATACCGGCCATGCGCGCACGCTCCAGACCGTAGGCCTCGGCCCGATTGGACACTACGCCGACGATGGATCCGTCGGCGGGGTTGGTGCGCAGGTCGTCGATCAGCGCTTGCAAGTTGCTGCCTGATCCGGAGATCAGGACGACGATACGACAGCCCACGGATCAGCGACCGTTACGCAGAACCACGGGCTCACCGCCGTCGGCGGCTTCGATGTGACCAATCAGCCAAGGTTGTTCGCCAGCCTGCTCCAGAACCTTGAGGGCAGTGCTGAGCTGGTCCTGGCCGACACAGATGACCATGCCGACCCCACAGTTGAGCACGCGGTGCATTTCGGTTTCGTCGACGTTGCCTTGCTGCTGCAGCCAGTTGAATACCTCCGGACGCTGCCAACTGGCCAGATCGATGACTGCGCGGGCATCGGCAGGCAGAACGCGGGGAATATTCTCCAGCAGGCCGCCCCCGGTGATGTGGGCCATGGCCTTGACTGCGCCGGTTTCACGAATCAACTGGAGCAGAGCCTTGACGTAGATGCGGGTCGGGGCCAGCAGCAGATCGCGCAGCGGCTGACCGTCCAGCTCAAGCTGGGTAATGTCGGCGCCGGACACTTCGATGATTTTGCGAATCAGCGAGTAACCGTTGGAGTGCGGGCCGGATGAGGGCAGGGCGATCAGCGCATCGCCAGTTTGCACTCGGCTGCCGTCGATGATTTCAGCCTTTTCCACCACGCCGACGCAGAAGCCGGCCAGGTCATAGTCCTCGCCCTCGTACATGCCGGGCATTTCAGCGGTTTCGCCACCGACCAGCGCGCAGCCAGCCAGTTCGCAGCCGGCACCGATACCGGTGACCACCTGGGCGGCGATGTCGACATTGAGTTTGCCGGTGGCATAGTAATCGAGAAAGAACAGCGGCTCGGCACCACAGACCACCAGGTCGTTGACACACATGGCCACCAGATCGATGCCGATGCTATCGTGCTTGCCCAGATCCATTGCCAGGCGCAGTTTGGTGCCCACGCCGTCGGTGCCGGAAACCAGTACCGGATGCTTGTAACCGGCAGGGATTTCGCACAGCGCACCAAAGCCGCCCAGACCACCCATGACTTCCGGGCGGGCGGTGCGTTTGGCGACGTGCTTGATGCGGTCAACCAGAGCGTTACCGGCGTCGATGTCGACTCCGGCGTCCTTGTAGCTGATGGAGGGCTTGGAGGGCGATTGGTTGCTCATGGGGAGTTCTCTGTACTCGAAAGGAATGCGGTGGACCGCCGGCTACTATAAATAGCGCGATAGTGTACCAATTCGCGGGCCGCAGAACCATGCCAGCATGCCGCGGGTATTTTGATAATACGGCTTTGGTTGCCGCAGCTCCGGCGCTTGTTTAATGTATGCCATTTGGCGCGGCCTTTTGGTCGCGTACGCGTGCGCCCTTGAGCCGGCCTGAGCCGCGCTGGCGTCTGACGAACAGCTTTCTCCCGGAATGGAATACCCATGCCTGTAATGCGTACCGCCCTGATGATCCTTGCTTTACTGGTGCCGGTTGGTGTGTCGGCAGCTGTGCTGGACGACCTGTACAAGGTTGAAGTCCCCGGGGAGGAGGGGCAGTCCCGTGAGGACCAGATTCGACTGGCGGCGGCCATCGTATTGGAACGGTTGGCAGGCCCTGATCTGAACCTGTCCAGGGCTCCCTTTGCCGAAGCGCTGGCAGAGCCCAGAAACCTTGTTCGCCGGACTGCTGCCGGTGCTGATGGGGTGGTTGATATCGAATTTGAGCCTTCTGCGCTGCGTGAACTGCTTACCCAGGCTGCTCTGCCAATGCTGGGTCGCAACCGGCCTGGTGTGTTGCTTTGGGGGGTCGAAGCCGGCGTCTTGGGTGATGAATTGCTGGTGCAGGGGGCGCCCTGGGCCGAGTTGCTGAATCAGGCCGCCCGTCAGCGCGCAGTGGCGCTGGATTTGCCGTTGGCCGATTTGCAGGATCGCAGCCAAGTGACCGAGAGTATGATTCGTGAGGCCAGTCAGGAGAGTCTGCTACAGGCCAGCGAGCGCTATCCCAGTGAGGCAGTGTTGGCTCTGGCTATTGCCCAGCAGGGTGAAACCTGGCAGTTGAACTGGACCCTGTGGCTGAACGAGCAGCGCGACAGTGGCCGGGTGAGTGATGCCGATCAGGCCCAGGCCGCCGACAGCCTGATGCGGGCGCTGGCGGCGGCGGTGTTCAAGCAATACGCGGTATCAGCCACCCCGGATGGTGAACTACAGGGCTGGACTCTGGTAGTCAACGGGATCAATGGTGTCAACGATTACGCCAGCCTGCAGCGGACTTTGCAGCAGCTGGGTGCCCAGGCGGCGCCGCGCCTGCTGTCTGTGCAGGGCGATCGTGCCGTGCTGGCGTTTGATTTCTCCGGCACCGAGGCTCAACTGGTTCGGCTGCTGGCCCTTGATCAGCGTTTGTTGCGGGTTTCGGCGCCCATAGCTGAGCCGCTCCCGCAAGCGGCCCCGCAGCCGACATCGCTGGATGAGCTTGAGCCAGTCGTCGAAACAGCCGCTGATGAGGCCGGGGAGACTGTTGTTGAAACTACGACTCCGTCAGTGCGTAATGATCTGCGAACACTCTACTATCGCTGGCAATAAATTCCGTCAAAGGATCATGACATGAACGTCGATTACCGCTGGTACTGGGCGGCAGGGCTGCTTGGGCTGGTACTGCTGGTTTATCTGTTGCAGCCCATTCTGTCGCCCTTTCTGATCGGTATGCTGCTGGCCTATCTGGGCGATCCTCTGGTGGATCGATTGGAGCGCAAGGGGATATCGCGGGTCTGGGGCGTTAGTTTGGTCTTCGCCCTGGCAACCTTCCTGCTGATCCTGATGTTGCTGATTCTGGTGCCTCTGCTGGGTAGTCAGATCGTTACCCTGAAGGATCAGGTGCCGGCGATGATCGAGTGGTTCAACAATACGGCACTGCCCTGGGTGCAAAGCACGCTGAGAGTCTCGCTGAGCGATTTTCAGCTTGCTGATGTGCGCGAGACCCTTAAGGACAATCTCGGCCAGACTGGCGGCTTGCTGAGTGCGATTCTGGCCCAGGCTACGCGCTCGACCATGGCGCTGCTGACCTGGGTGGCCAATCTGGTGATGATCCCCGTGGTCGGTTTTTATCTGCTGCGTGACTGGGACCAGATCATCATCCGCTGCCGCGAGCTGCTGCCACGTCATCGTGAGCCTCTGGTGGTGAAGCTGGTGAGTGAATGTGACGAGGTGCTCGGCGCCTTCATTCGTGGCCAGTTATTGGTGATGCTGGCGCTGGGCGTGATTTATTCGCTGGGGTTGTGGCTGGTTGGTCTGGAGCTGGCGCTGCTGATCGGAATGCTCGCGGGGTTGGCCAGTATCGTGCCGTACCTGGGATTCATCGTCGGCATCAGCGCGGCTCTGATTGCGGCTATTTTCCAGTTCGGGGACCTGTTCCACCTGGTTGCGGTGGTTGCGGTGTTCGGCATCGGGCAGGTCATAGAAAGCACTCTGTTAACCCCCTTGCTGGTTGGCGACCGGATCGGGTTGCATCCGGTTGCGGTGATTTTTGCGATTCTGGCTGGCGGTCAATTGTTTGGTTTTGTCGGCATCCTGCTGGCTTTGCCGGTGGCTGCAGTGGTGATGGTCCTGCTGCGTCATGTGTATCAACAGTATAAAGCCTCGGCCGCCTATGATCGGACCCTGCTTGAGTCCGCTCAGGCGGAGACCGATGAGGCGGCGAGTGAGGCGCGGGAGGAGTGATGGTGGGGCAACCGGTACAGCTGCCACTGGGAATCAAACTGCGCGATGAGGCGACCTTTGCCAGTTACTATGCCGGTCCTAATGCGGGGGTGGTGGCGGCTTTGCAGATGCTGGCCGACCCGCAGCAGGAACTGGCTGAGCCTTGTGTCTATCTCTGGGGCGCTGAGGGCAGCGGGCGCTCACATCTGCTGCAGGCAGCTTGCCATCGCGCAGCTGAAGCCGGAGCCCTGGCCATGTATCTGCCGCTGGCGGATTTGCTTGAGCACGGTCCGAGCTTGCTGGAGGGGATGGAACAGGTTGAGCTGCTGTGTCTGGACCAGCTTGACAGTCTGGCTGGTCGAGCGGATTGGGAAGAAGCGCTGTTTCATCTCTACAACCGTTTGCGGGAAGCTGGCGGGCGCCTGTTGCTGGCGGCCGACGCGGCGCCCAGGGCCGTATCTTTTGGTTTGCCGGATCTGGTCTCACGGCTAGGCTGGGGGCTGGTCTATCAGTTGCAGAGCCTGGACGATCAGGACAAGCAGCAGATGCTCAAGCTGCGTGCCGAGCAGCGCGGGCTACAGCTTTCAGACGAGGTCGCGCGCTATATTCTCAGCCGCGGCGCTCGTGGCATGAGTGAGCTGTTCGACGCCTTGGAATTGCTGGACCAGGCTTCCTTGCAGGCCCAGCATCGGTTGACCATACCCTTTGTCAAACGGGTCATGGGCTGGTAGCGGCAGCCTCGACCCGGCGCGCCTGAAAGGCCCAACGTACATAGCCCAGTGCAGCCAGGAAATACACCACGCTGAAACTGATCAGCAGGCTGCCATAGAATTCTCTTCCCGGCTGGAAACAGATCAGTACGCCCTGAATGAAATACAGGTTAATGGCGAAGCACAGCCAGGCATGAACCCTTGGGTTGCCGCTAATGATACCCGGCAGAAAGATCAGCAGTGGCACCAGCAATACTGCCAGGATCACCAGTGGGTTGGCGCCGTTAAGGTTGTCGAACAGCAAGGTGTGCACCAGCAGGCTGGTGATCAGGCCGAAATAGCTGACTGCGGCTACGAAGCGGCACAGGCGCATCCGGGGCCGCAGGTACTCAAGGCTTGGCAGGGGTTTCTCAGCGCGTGGCATGGTCGGCTCCGGCGATTAGTTGACGGGCGGTGCTGGCGACCCGTTTGCCCAAGGCCCGGCACAGGCTGCTTTCATGTTCATCCAGTGGCCGCGAACCATCGGCCCCGGCGTGGTGGCTGGCACCGTAGGGTGTACCGCCGCCCCGGGTGGCGGTCAGAGCGGGTTCGCTATAGGGCAAGCCGAGCAGTAGCATGCCGTGGTGCAACAGCGGCAGTTGCATCGACAGCAGGGTGCTTTCCTGGCCGCCGTGCAGGCTGGCGGTTGAGGTGAATACGGCAGCGGGGCGGCCGCACAATGTGCCGGACAGCCACAGGCTACTGGTGCCATCGATGAAGTATTTGAGCGGAGCGGCCATGTTGCCGAAGCGGGTAGGGCTGCCGAGAATCAGTCCGGCGCAGTGGCGCAGATCGTCCTCGCTACAGTAGGGTGCGCCCTGTTCGGGAACCGCGGGGCTGCTGGCCTGAGTGTCTGCTGATACGCTGGGGACGGTCCGCAGTCGGGCTTCCAGGCCGGCCTGCTCGACGCCGTCGGCTATCAGTCGGGCCATTTCCGCGGTAGCGCCATGGCGGCTGTAGTACAGGACCAGGATGTAGTTGCCGGATACGCTCATGCAAACAGTTCCAGTAGCTTCTCAGGAGGCCGGGCGACCAACGCCTTGCCGTCACGGATGATGATCGGCCGTTCGATCAGTTTCGGGTAATCGACCATGGCCTGAACCAGATCGGCTTCGCTCAGTTCGAGGTTATCGAGCTTGAGTTCCTTGTAGACATCCTCACCCTTGCGCATCAGGTCTCGGGCGCTCATGCCCAGCAGTTGCAGCAGTTCGCTGAGGCTTGCAGTGTCCGGAGGGGTTTCCAGATAGAGGATGACGTCGATGTCTACGCCCTGTTGTTCCAGCAGGCTCAGAGCCTGGCGCGACTTGGAGCAGCGCGGGTTGTGATAGATCTGTACTGTGGACATGGTGGTCTCCGTACTCGGTGGCGGTCGGCTGGCTAATGCCGAATATGGGGGGTATTCTAAGCGTTAATGCACGGGCTGTCAGGGAGCGTTATGCCGCGTCAATTCAATCTGTTACTGCATTTTGGCCGCTATCTGGTCCGGCGGTTCGGTGAAGATAACTGCGCCAAGAATGCCGCTGCGCTTACCTACACAACGCTGTTTGCCGTCGTACCGGTGATGACCGTGACCTATGCGATGTTGGCGGCTATTCCTGCCTTCAATCAGGTCAGCGGTGAAATCGAAGAGTTCATTTTTCGCAATTTCGTACCCTCTACCGGTGAAACTTTGCGCGAGTATCTGGGGGAGTTTTCCCAGCAGGCCCGGCAGTTGACCGGGATCGGGGTAGCGCTGCTGATCGTTACGGCCTTTCTCATGCTGGTCAATATCGAGAAGGCCTTCAATGCCATCTGGCGCATTCGTCAGCCGCGCCGGGGTGTCTCCAGTTTTCTGCTGTATTGGGCGGTCCTGAGTCTGGGACCTCTGCTGTTGGGGGCGGGGTTCGTGGTCAGTACCTACCTGACGTCTTTGTCGTTTCTGCGTGGTGAGGCGCCGCTGGCGTTAGCCTGGGGCTGGCTGCTGGGCTGGATTCCGCTGTTGCTGAGTGTGGCGGCCTTCACGCTGATTTATGTTGCGGTACCCAACACCCGGGTGCCGCTGCGCCATGGCCTGATCGGTGGGGCGTTGGTGGCGATACTGTTCGAGGCGGCCAAGGCCAGCTTTGCCCTGTATGTGGCGATGTTTCCCGGCTATCAGTTGATTTACGGTGCCTTTGCCGCCTTCCCGCTGTTTCTGCTGTGGATCTATGTGAGCTGGTTGATCATCCTGTTTGGTGCTGAGCTGGTATGCAATCTGGGCAATAGCTCGGCCTGGCAGCGCCCGGCTTATCCGCGTCTGGTTAATCTGTTGGGTATGCTGCAGGTATTTATTCAGGCTCAGCGCAGCGGGCAGGTTGTTGATCTGGGCAAGGTCAATGCAGCCGGCTGGGTAGTACATGAAGAGCTGTGGCTGCAATTGACCGACTGGCTGGAAAGCGAGCAAATCATCACCAAGGCCCAGCAGGGTGGCTATGTGTTGTGTCGTGATATGGCCGATATGGATATGGCCGATCTGCTGAGCCGTTTGCCCGATGCATTGCCTAGTGTGGCACATCTGCCTGAGCGGCTGGAGGGCGATAACGGCTGGTATCTGGAGTTGCGTCAGGCCTTGCTGGCGCTGGAGGAGCAGCGGGCTGTCATTTTGCGAGGTAGTGTCAAGCACTGGTTGGGCCAGCCTTTGGCACTACCGGCTCGGGAGGATGCGTGATGCGGGGATTGCTATTGATCGTGGTGCTGGCGCTGACGGGGTGTGGTGCCGAGTCCTGGCTCGATCACCGGGGGAATGCCTTTAGTCGGGCCGATATGGATGGGCGTTGGCTGGTGGTTAACTACTGGGCTGAATGGTGTGCGCCCTGTCTGGAGGAGTTGCCGGAGTTGAACGCGCTGGCTGAAGCTTACCCGCGGGTGATGGTGCTGGGGATTCATTTCGACCGGGCCGAGGGTGAAGCTCTGCGCGAGCTGAGTGAACACATGGGGATCGAGTTTCCGGTAATGGGGCATGATTTTGCCGAGGCTTACGGCCTGCCATTGCCGCAGGTGCTACCGACTACCTACATTCTCAATGGCCGTGGCCAGATCGTTCACAGCCTGCAGGGGCCGCAGGATGAGGCCGGTCTGCTGGCGTTGTTGTCTGAGCCTGCCAGGTAGGAGCGCCCTGCGGGCGCGAAGCTAGTGTCGAGGTTGTTTTGTTCAGTCCTTGACGTACCAGTAACGGTACCAGTATTCCAGGACCCGGTCGGGGTAGCGTTGGCTGCCCAGGCTACCGTTATAGCGGGCCAGCGCCCGGCGCAGGTTGCCGCTTTCCTTGTCCAGATAATATTTGAGAATAGTGCAGCCATAGCGCAGGTTGGTGGCCAGGTCGATGAGATTGTCCTCTGGCCTGCCTAGCTCGTGTTTCCAGAATGGCATGACCTGCATCACTCCCTGGGCTCCCGCGCGCGACAGAGCAAAGCGATCAAACAGACTTTCTACATGAATGACTGCCAGTACCAGATCTGGCTTCAGGCCAGCCTGACTGGCCTCTCGATGCACCTGGCGGAGAAAGTTGAGGCGCTCGCGCTCGTTGGGCAGGTAGCGGCTCATGCGGGTCGACATGTCGAGCAGCCAGACCTCGGCATCGAAGCGGTCATTGAAGCTGTCTGCCTGGGCCACGGTCTGCAGCAACAGCGCCTTGAGCTCCTGGTCGACCTGATGTTCAAGATTGGCCTGGGCGCCGAGTGGCGCCCAGCTGCCGATTAGGATCAGTAGCCCGAAAAGCTGGTGCAGTTTCCGGACTGGCCAGAGCAAAGGCCGAAGCATTCGCCTCAGGCCTGGTTGATGCGTCCAGTGAGAAAGTCGAGCATCTGCGCGGCTGGCAGCAACTGTGCCTCGCTGTCACGCCGATACTTGTACTCCAGCTGCCCGTCGGCCAGGCCGCGGTCGCTGATGACAACCCGGTGGGGAATACCGATCAGGTCCATATCGGCGAACTTGACTCCGGGGCTGACCTTCTTGTCGCGATCATCCAGCAGCACTTCGATGCCCTGCGCCTGAAGTTGCTGGTACAGCTGCTCGGCGGCATTGCGTACCTCTTCGGAGCTTTCCATTTTCATTGGCACGATGACGACCTGGAACGGAGCCAGTGCATCCGGCCAGAGAATTCCGCGCTGATCGTAGTTCTGCTCGATGGCGGCTGCCACCACGCGCGATACACCGATTCCATAACAGCCCATCAGCAGGGTTTCGGTCTTGCCTTGCTCGTTGAGGACGGTGCAGTTCATCGCCTCGCTGTATTTGCGCCCGAGCTGGAAGATGTGGCCGACTTCGATGCCGCGCTTGATCACCAGTGTGCCGTTGCCGTCCGGGCTGGGGTCGCCCTCGACGACGTTGCGCAAATCGGCAACTTCGTCATAGCGGGCATCGCGCTCCCAGTTGACCCCAGTAAAGTGTTTGCCGTCCTGGTTTGCGCCGCAGACAAAATCGCTCAGGTGGGCGGCGCTGAAATCAGCAATGACTTTGATGGCAAGGCCGACCGGGCCAATCGAGCCTGGCTTGCAGCCCACCGCTTCGAGAATCTGCGACTCGCTGGCGAAGGTCAGTGGGGCATGAATGGCCGGATGATTTTCGGCCTTGATCTCGTTCAGCTCATGGTCGCCGCGCAGAATCAGAGCGACCAGTGGGTGCGGTTTGCCTTCCTCGGCTGCGCCGAGCACGATCAGGGTCTTGACGCTCTGCTCGGCTGGCAGCTTGAGGAAGTTGCTGACCGCCTCAATAGTGAGCTGGTTGGGAGTGTCGACCAGGGTTTTGGCCTGGCCAGGAGCTGGACGCTCGCCTTGCGGGGGCAGGGTGGTGGCCTTTTCCATATTTGCGGCATAGCTGCCGGTATCGGAAAACACGATAGCGTCTTCACCGGAGTCGGCCAGCACATGGAATTCGTGGGAGCCAACACCGCCGATGGAGCCGTTGTCTGCCTCGACCGGGCGGAAGTCCAGACCCAGGCGGCTGAACACATTGCTGTAGGCCTGGTACATCCGGTCGTAGGTGCTCTGCATCGAGGCCTGATCCAGATGGAAGGAATAGGCGTCCTTCATGACGAATTCGCGGGCCCGCATCAGGCCGAAGCGCGGGCGGATCTCGTCGCGGAATTTGGTCTGAATCTGGTACAGGTTGATCGGCAGCTGCTTGTAACTGCTGATCTCGTTGCGAGCCAGTTCGGTGATCACTTCCTCGTGGGTCGGACCAACGCAGAAGTCGCGATCATGGCGGTCCTTCAGGCGCAGCAGCTCTGGACCATACTGTTCCCAGCGTCCTGATTCCTGCCACAGCTCAGCCGGCTGGATGGCGGGCATCAATACTTCAAGAGCGCCAGCGTTGTTCATTTCCTCGCGCACGACCTGCTCGACCTTGCGCAATACCCGCAGACCCATCGGCAGCCAGGTGTACAGGCCCGAGGCGATCTTGCGGATCATGCCGGCACGGAGCATGAGCTGGTGGCTGATGACGCTGGCGTCAGCAGGTGTTTCCTTGAGGGTCGAAATCAGGTATTGGCTGGTACGCATGGAACAGGCGGTCCTGTAATCTGGATCGGGGAATGGCAGTATTGTACGGGCTTGGGCCGGCTGCCGTACAGTCCGTGGCCCGTGGCGGGGTGAGAAGTTGGCGGGCAAGAAAAAACCCGGCCGAGGCCGGGTTTTTTCGGTTTCCAACGCTGGTGCTTAGAGCAGAGTCCAGGTGTAGGAAACGATCAGGCGGTTTTCGTCAACATCGCCGCCGTCCAGGCCGGAGTCCTGACGGACGGTGGCGTTACGCCAGCGAACGTTCAGGCCTTCCAGAGCACCGGCTTGGAAGGTGTACTGCAGCTCAGTGTTGCGCTCCCAGCGAGTATCACGGTCAATACCTTCGTAGGCGCGATCGATGTTGGAGCCGCGGATGTAACGGGTCATGAAGCTCAGGCCCGGGATACCCATGCCTTCGAAGTCGTAGTCGTAACGAACCTGGTGGGAACGTTCTTTACGAGCGTTGAAGTCGAGGTACTGAACCGAGTTGGCCAGATAGATGCCGCCATCGAAGTACTCGAAGCCGTGCTTGCCGCTCATGCGCTGATAGGCATAGCTGAAACCGTGGTGACCAGCACCCAGGTTCAGACCCAGAGAAGCACCTTTGTTGGCGAAGTTTTCGCCAGCCGGGCTGTCATCAGAGGTGTGGTAGTAAGCCAGATCGGTACCCAAGGTCAGGCCATTGCCCAGATCGGTGCTGTAGCCCAGACCAGCAAAGTGGCGCTTCCACAGGTCGTCGGCCTTGGAGGTGTACAGGCTGGCGTTCAGGTTGTCGTTGAAGTCATAGCTACCGCCGAGGTAAACGACTTTCTCACGCTCGATGAAGGCGCCGCGCGGCTCGGAGGAGTCATTCATTTCGCTGCGCTTGTTCATGCGACCAGCTTCAACGAACAGACCTTCGATCGACTTGTTGGTGATGCTGTAGCCAGAGTAGTGGCTGGGCAGCAGGCGAGCGTCGTCGTAGGCAATAACCGGGTTGTCGACGAAGTGGATACCGTAGCGCAGGACGGTGTCGTTCAGTACGTGAGCTTTGACAGCGCCACGGATCTGCGAGTATTCGTTGGGGGTGTTGCCATCGTTGTCGACAGCCAGCAGGCCAGTGCCGTTACGACCGCGGCCGCTGTCCAGCTTGATGCCGCTCATGGCGACAACGTCGGCGCCCAGGCCGATCGGGCCTTCGGAGAAGCCAGACTGGAAGTTCAGCAGGAAACCAGTAGCGGTTTCTTCGCGCTTGCCAGGATTGCTGCGGAAGTCACGGTTGAAATAAACAGTGCGGTTGCTCAGAGTGGCAGAAGCCCCTTCGATAAAACCTTCACCCTCTGCGACAGCTTGGGTGGCGACCAGACCATTACCCATGGCTACTGCCAGGGCGATCGAACTCCATTTGATGGTGCTTTTCATTGTGTGCTCCTTCAGTTTGAAAAAAACTTAGGTTTCAGGGAACCCGTCTTTTTTTTAGTTGTCGCGCTACATTAAAGCATCAAACCTTTGTTTGGCAAATAAAGGCTTGAAAGACAGCATCTTGTCGCATTTATCCTAGAAACTGTCGCATCATGATTGCGTAACTCACGATGTGCGTTATTGTGAACGCAACGTTGCAAAAAAGCAAAATCTACAACTCCAGTGTCTCGTTATGAGGCACCAACCTTCCAGGGTTATCACATAACAGAGGTATGCGAATGTTCCAGCTTCATCCACAACTCGTCAATGATGGCATCTTGGTTGGTCACTTCCCGTTGTGTGCCTTGCTTCTGATAAACGACGCGCAGTATCCCTGGTTCGTCACCGTCCCTCGTCGGGAAGATGTGACAGAAATTTTCCAATTGGATGACGCGGATCGGGCTCAGTTGCTACGTGAATCCTGCCAGTTGGCCGAGGCCCTGAAAGATGCGTTCAAGGCGGACAAGCTTAATATTGCCGCACTGGGCAATATGGTCAGCCAGTTGCATGTGCATCACATTGTGCGGTATCGCGATGATCCGGCCTGGCCGGCTCCGGTGTGGGGTAAGTTGCCGCCGGTGCCTTGTACTGAGCAGTTGATAGCTGAGCGTATTGGTAAGCTCAAGGCTGTGCTCAATGCTGACTTCAAATTTGAGGAGGTGGGCTGATGGCGATGCTGGATCTTGAAGCAAGGGTTATCGACCTGGAGGCTCGTCTGGCATTTCAGGATGACACTATCCAGGCTTTGAATGATGTAGTGAGTCAGCAGCAACTGGCCTTGGATCGGCTGCAGCGTGCTCTGGAAATTCTGGCGCGCCGCCAGGCGGAGCTGGCGGCGTCGGTGCCGGGTGAGGCGGAAGGTGATGAGCCGCCGCCTCCGCACTATTAAATAACGGCTACATCCTCTGCCTGCAGGCCTTTTTCACGGTGGCTGACACTGAATTCCACGCGCTGACCTTCCTGCAAGGTGCGGTGGCCGTCGCCACGGATGGCGCGGAAGTGGACGAATACGTCTTCGCCACTGTCCCGGGAGATGAAGCCAAAGCCCTTGCTGCCGTTGAACCATTTGACGGTGCCTTGCTCGCGAGTATTGCGGCCGCCAGGTGTTTTCTTGTTCCTGGTTGGCTGGCGTTCTGTGCTGGTTCTGTTTGGCAGTAGTCCCAGTACCAGTTCGGTCAGTACCGCGACGCTGGCCAGCAGGGCTGCGGGCAGTAGCAGTAGTCCGGCGGCTGGATTGATCAGCAGTGCGCTGGTGGGTATCAGGCCGGCAACCAACAGCAGCAGGCTCGACAGCAGTCCGGACAGGCGGTGCGTGCTTTGGGGGCTGAGGCTGAATTGTTGAAGATTGAGCAGGCCGATCAATAGTGCAGCGATGGCTGTTGGGTGGACGATGCCGTGATGCGGCGCTGCACTCAGACTGAAGAACAAGCCGCTTAACAGGGCGATTGCGCCCAGGATCAGATGCAGGTAACGAATGGTGGTCAAGCTGATTATCCTTATGATGCGATTACACAAAACACGGCCATTGGCCGGATGCGCACTCTAACCTGAATAGCCGGCTGCATCAAAAGGGATATAAGGGATAAGTGTTGGCGGGCCAGGCGGCCCGCCGGTACGGCTGGTTAGCTTTCCAGCAGGCTGCGCAGCATCCAGGCGGTTTTTTCGTGGACCTGCATGCGCTGAGTCAGCAGGTCTGCGGATGGTTCGTCGGCGGCTGCTTCGCAGGCCGGGAAGATGCTGCGTGCGGTGCGTACGCAGGACTCCTGAGCTTCAACCAGCAGCTTTATCATCTCTTTGGCCTCGGGGACACCTTCGGTCTCCTTGATCGAGCTAAGTTCGACGAATTGCTTGTAGGTGCCGGGGGCGGCAAAGCCCAGGGCGCGAATCCGTTCGGCAATTTCATCGACGGCAGTGGCCAGTTCGGTATATTGGGTTTCGAACATCAGGTGCAGGGTCTGGAACATTGGACCTTTGACGTTCCAGTGAAAGTTGTGGGTTTTGAGGTACAGGGTGTAGGTGTCGGCCAGCAGGCGCGACAGGCCATCAGCGATTTTCGCCCGATCATCCTCTTTGATGCCGATATCGATTTGCATGCGATCTCCTTGAACGCTGTCCTAAGTGATTGGATCAGTATAGGGGGTGAGCCGCCTGACTCAACCCCTGAGCCAGGCCTCGGAGAAAACTTTATTTGGCTCTGATCCGGGCTTTTGAGTCTGGCGCAGCTGGTGGGCGAGTGTCGCGTGGCGATTTGTCGCGCGCAGACTGTTGGTTGTGGGTTGGCTGATTGGCAGTCCGGCAGCGGATGACTCCCCGTGAGCGGCATTTTTCCGGTATATTATGGCGTTTTTATTGAGCCGTTCCGGCGGGCAGTGCAGCTCCGCCAGACTCACCCGTTGACGACAGGAATCACCACATCATGATGCGTACCCACTATTGCGGCCAGTTGAACGAAACACTGGCGGATCAGGAAGTCACTCTTTGCGGCTGGGTTCATCGCCGCCGCGATCATGGCGGGGTCATCTTTCTGGATATTCGGGATCGCGAAGGTCTGGCTCAGGTGGTGTTCGATCCGGATCGCGAGGCAACCTTTGCCAAGGCCGACCGGGTGCGCAGTGAGTACGTGGTCAAGGTGACTGGTAAGGTACGTCTGCGCCCCGAAGGTGCGCGTAACCCGAACATGGCCAGTGGTGCCATCGAGGTGCTGGGCTACGAACTGGAAGTGCTGAACCAGGCCGAAACGCCGCCGTTCCCGCTCGACGATTATTCCGATGTGGGTGAAGAGACTCGTTTGCGCTATCGCTTCATCGATCTGCGCCGGCCGGAAATGGCCGAGAAGCTCAAGTTGCGCTCGCGCATTACCTCCAGTATCCGCCGCTATCTGGACGACAATGGCTTTCTCGACGTTGAGACCCCGATCCTGACCCGCGCCACCCCGGAAGGCGCGCGCGACTATCTGGTGCCGAGCCGTACCCATCCCGGCAGCTTCTTTGCCCTGCCGCAGTCGCCGCAACTGTTCAAGCAACTGCTGATGGTTTCCGGCTTCGATCGCTACTATCAGATCGCCAAGTGCTTCCGCGACGAAGATCTGCGTGCTGACCGTCAGCCGGAATTCACCCAGATCGACATCGAGACCAGCTTCCTCGATGAGAAAGACATCATGGCCATTACCGAGACCATGGTACGCAACCTGTTCAAGGAAGTGTTGGACGTTGAGCTTGGCGAACTGCCGCACATGCCACTGGCTGAGGCTATGCGCCGCTTTGGTTCGGACAAGCCGGACCTGCGGATTCCGCTGGAGCTGGTGGATGTGGAAGATCAGCTCAAGGAGGTCGAATTCAAGGTCTTCGCTGGCCCGGCCAACGACCCGAAATGCCGCGTTACCGCGCTGCGCGTGCCGGGCGGGGCAAGCATGCCGCGCAAGCAGATCGACGACTATACCAAGTTCGTTGGCATCTACGGCGCCAAGGGGCTGGCTTATATCAAGGTCAATGAGCGCGCCGCCGGTGTCGAGGGGTTGCAGTCGCCGATCGTCAAGAACATTCCGCTGGACAATATCAACGTGATCCTGGATCGCGTCGGTGCGGTGGATGGCGATATCGTGTTCTTCGGTGCCGACAAGGCCAAGATTGTCTCCGAGGCGCTGGGCGCGCTGCGCGTCAAGCTCGGCCATGACCTGAACCTGCTGACCTGCGAGTGGGCGCCGCTGTGGGTTGTTGATTTCCCGATGTTCGAAGAAGACGACGATGGCAGCCTGACCGCCATGCACCACCCGTTCACTGCACCCAGCTGCACTGCCGAGGAGCTGGAAGCCAATCCGGCCGGTGCATTGTCACGCGCCTACGACATGGTACTCAACGGTACCGAGCTGGGCGGCGGTTCTATTCGTATCCACAACAAGGGAATGCAGCAGGCGGTATTCCGCGTGCTTGGCATCAGTGAGGAGGAGCAGCAGGAGAAGTTCGGCTTCCTGCTCGATGCGCTCAAGTACGGTGCGCCACCGCACGGTGGTCTGGCCTTCGGTCTGGATCGTCTGGTGATGTTGATGACTGGTGCCAGCTCGATTCGCGAAGTAATCGCCTTCCCGAAAACCCAGAGCGCTGCCTGTGTCATGACTCAGGCACCTGGTCTGGTCGACAACAAGGCGCTGCGTGAGCTGCATATCCGTCTGCGCGAGCAGGCCAAGGCCGAATAAGGCCGTTCGGCGTGGATTGTCACGTCGGTGGATAGCCGCTCCCCTCTGCTCCTCATAATGATGGGTATGCTCTCGTCATTGTGAGAAGGTGTTGATTCGGGCTCTTCCGGCTGGATCTGGAGGGGGGGTGCGTGTTGCTTGTGCCTGTCATTGCGAAGGCTGCAGGCCTGTGGCAATCCAGACAAGCAAGCAGTTGAATGCTGATTGATGAATGGAGGATGTCGATGGCCGGTCATTCCAAATGGGCCAACATCAAACACCGCAAGGCGGCCCAGGACGCCAAGCGCGGTAAGGTTTTCACTAAGCTGATTCGCGAACTGACCGTAGCGGCCAAGCTGGGTGGTCCGGTGCCGGCTGATAATCCGCGCTTGCGCTCGGCGGTCGACAAGGCGCTGACCGCCAACATGACCCGTGACACTATTGATCGGGCCATTGCCCGTGGGGTTGGCAGCAATGATGCGGACAGCGTTGAAGAGCTGACCTACGAGGGCTATGGCTCGGGTGGTGTGGCGGTGCTGGTCGAGGTCATGACCGATAACCGCAACCGTACTGTCAGCGAAGTGCGCCATGCTTTCAACAAATGTGGCGGCAATCTGGGCACTGACGGCTCGGTAGCTTACCTGTTCAGTCGCCGCGGCCAGATTGGCTATGCCTCAGGTGTTGACGAAGACGCTCTGATGGAAGCGGCGCTGGAGGCAGGGGCCGAAGATATTGTCAGCAACGATGATGGTTCGGTTGAGGTTTTCACTACTTTTGAAAGCTTCGGTGCGGTCAAGGATGCGCTTGATGCTGCCGGGTTCTCGGCCGAGAACGCCGAGGTGGCGATGATTCCGTCGACTACCACTTCACTGGATCTGGACACGGCGGAAAAGGTCGTGCGGCTGGTCGATATGCTCGAAGATCTGGACGATGTGCAGAACGTCTACACCAATGCCGATATTTCCGACGAAGTGATGGAGCAGCTTTAAGCTTCGTTGGGAAGGCGCAGTGAGGCTGGCGTGGTCTGGGGGTGTCGGGCGCCTGCTCGATATAGAGCAAGCTAAATACCTTTTAAACAGGACAAGAACAGCATGCCCCTGATCCTCGGGATCGACCCTGGTTCGCGTATTACCGGCTTTGGCATTGTCCGCGAGCAGGCAGGGCAGTGCGAGTATGTAACCTCGGGCTGCATTCGCCTGGGCGATGGTCCTTTCCCTGAGCGCCTGAAACTGATTTTTGAACATCTGAGCAGCCTGATTGGCGAGTATCAGCCGACCATCCTGAGCATTGAACAGGTGTTCATGGCCCGCAACGCCGATTCAGCGCTCAAGCTGGGGCAGGCGCGTGGTGCGGCTATCGTCGCTGCAGTGCATGCCGGCCTGGAGGTGCGTGAATATACCGCGCGCCAGGTCAAACAGGCGGTAGTCGGAACCGGTGCGGCGGACAAGAGTCAGGTTCAGCACATGGTGACCCAGTTGCTCGGGTTATCCGGCACGCCGCAGGCCGATGCCGCCGATGCCTTGGCTATTGCCCTGTGTCACGCTCACTCACGAGCCCTGCACGAGCAGCTCGGTGGTGGCTTGCTGGGCTTGCGTGGGGGGCGGCTGCGCCGTCGCTGACCAACCAAATTAAGGAATAGGATGTGATTGGACGTCTCAAGGGTACTTTGCTGGAAAAGCAGCCACCACACATACTGCTCGACGTGCAGGGGGTAGGCTATGAGCTGGATGCGCCCATGACTACTTTTTATAACCTGCCGGCAGTTGGCGAAATGGTGGTGCTGCATACCCATATGGTCGTGCGTGAAGATGCCCAGTTACTCTATGGCTTTTTGGGCAAGCGAGAGCGTGAGTTGTTCCGTGAGCTGATCCGGCTTAACGGGGTTGGCCCCAAGTTGGCTCTGGCGCTGATGTCGGGGCTGGATGCCGACGAGTTGATTCGGGCGGTTCAGGCGCAGGACAGCTCTGCTCTGGTACGGGTACCGGGGGTCGGCAAGAAAACCGCTGAGCGCTTGCTGATCGAACTCAAGGATCGGTTCAAGGCCTGGGATATGTTGCCTGGCTCACTCAAGCCGCTGGCAGCTGCCGGCGCGGCGCCGTCCCCTGCCAGTCACAGCAGCGACGCCGTCAGTGCCTTGATTGCGCTGGGTTACAAGCCGCAGGAGGCCAGTCGAGCGGTGGCCGCGGTGGAAGAGGACGGCCTGAGTAGCGAGGAGTTGATTCGTCGTGCACTCAAGGGCATGGTGAGCGTGTGAATAGCCGGCAAGCGCCGATAGCCCATGGACAACGCAATGATTGAACAGGATCGCCTGATCGCTGCCGCCCCTCGGCAGCAGGAAGAAGTGATTGACCGGGCGATACGCCCGCTGAAGCTGGCCGACTACATCGGTCAGCCGGTGGTACGTGAGCAGATGGAGCTGTTCATCAAGGCCGCCAAGGGGCGGGGTGAGGCACTCGATCACGTACTGATCTTTGGTCCGCCGGGGCTGGGCAAGACTACCCTGGCCAATATCGTTGCCCAGGAAATGGGGGTGAAGATCAAGAGTACCTCTGGGCCGGTATTGGAGAAAGCCGGTGATCTGGCAGCCATGCTGACCAATCTGGAAGCCGGTGATGTGCTGTTTGTTGACGAGATTCATCGGCTGTCGCCGGTGGTCGAGGAGATTCTCTATCCGGCGATGGAGGACTACCAGCTCGACATCATGATCGGCGAAGGCCCGGCCGCGCGCTCAATCAAGCTCGACCTGCCGCCCTTTACCCTGGTGGGCGCCACCACCCGGGCCGGCATGCTGACCAATCCGCTGCGTGATCGTTTCGGCATTGTCCAGCGTCTGGAGTTCTATGGCGTGGATGATCTGGCGACTATCGTCAGCCGGTCGGCGGCCATACTGGGTCTGACCATTGATCCGGCCGGTGCCGTTGAGGTCGCTCGGCGCTCACGCGGTACGCCGCGGATTGCCAACCGGCTGCTGCGTCGGGTGCGCGATTTTGCTGAAGTGCGTGGTCAGGCCGTGATCAGTCGCGAAGTGGCCGATCAGGCGCTGAATCTGCTGGATGTTGATGAGCAGGGCTTTGATCACATGGATCGGCGTCTGCTGCTGACCATGATTGACAAGTTCGATGGCGGGCCGGTGGGGGTCGATAGTCTGGCGGCGGCCATCAGTGAAGAGCGACACACCATTGAGGATGTGCTTGAACCCTACCTGATTCAGCAGGGGTTCATGATTCGCACGCCACGTGGGCGGGTAGTGACCCGGCACGCCTATAGTCATTTCGGTCTGAATCCGCCCAAGGCAAATGCCGATCCGGTTGGGGACCTTTTTTCCACTAATCAGGGTCAGAGCAATCAATAGAAAAAATTATTCACCGGGGCGGGGGGTGCCCCACTATGCAAACCATTAACTTGGCTCTACATTATGCGCGCTGAAACGCAGGGGCTGCCGTTCGCGCTGAAAGCCCGGGTCTATTTTGAAGATACCGATGCCGGCGGCATCGTCTACTACGTCAATTACCTCAAGTTCATGGAGCGTGCGCGAACCGAACTGGTCCGTTCCCTGGGGTTTGATCAAAGCGTCCTGCAACGCGAAAACATCATTTTTGTCGTGCACTCGGTGGCAGCGCGTTACCACGCTCCCGCTCGGCTTGATGATGAACTTGTTGTGAGTGCCGAGGTCTTGGAGATCAAGCGCGCAAGCATTCGCTTCAGCCAGCAGGTCAGGCGCAGTGATGGCGTGTTGTTATGTGAAGGCGAAGTGTTGGTGGCCTGTGTCAGTGCCGACCAGTACAAGCCCAGAATGATTCCGGCCAGTTTGAGTGATGCTTTCAAAGCCATTCAGATGGCCACAGTTACAGCCGAGCGAGGAGAGGCAGAGCGTGCAAGCTGATCAAATGTCGATGTGGCACCTGATTGCCAGTGCCAGTGTGCTGGTGCAATTGGTGATGCTGACCCTGGTGCTGGCATCGGTTGTGTCATGGGTAATGATTTTTCAGCGCAGCAGCGCAATTCGTTCGGCCAAAAGTGCTCTGGATGACTTCGAGGATCGCTTCTGGTCCGGGGTGGATTTGTCCAAACTGTACCGCCAGGTAACTGGCAGTCCCGACCATAACTCCGGTCTGGAGCAGATCTTCCGCGCCGGTTTCAAGGAATTTTCGCGGATGCGTCAGCAGCCCGGCGTGGATCCGGATGCGGTTATGGATGCAGTGCAACGCTCCATGCGCGTGGCGATTTCCCGGGAAGAGGAAAAGCTTGAACAGCACTTGCCGTTCCTGGCTACCGTGGGTTCTACCAGTCCGTATATCGGTCTGTTCGGCACCGTTTGGGGGATCATGAACTCGTTTCGTGGTCTGGCCACCGTGCAGCAGGCGACTCTAGCCACCGTTGCTCCGGGTATTGCCGAGGCGCTGATCGCTACTGCGATTGGTTTGTTCGCCGCGATTCCGGCCGTAGTTGCTTATAACCGGTTCTCTGCACGTTCGGAGATGCTGATTGGCCGTTACTACACCTTTGCCGATGAATTCTCCAGCATCCTGCACCGCCGTGTGCATGCCAGCGAAGAGTAATCGAGGGGTTTGACCATGCAGGTTCAAGGCAGACGCCACAAGCGCAAGCCAGTGTCAGAGATGAACGTCGTGCCTTATATCGACGTCATGCTGGTGCTGCTGGTGATTTTTATGGTGACCGCGCCGATGCTCAATCAGGGCGTTAAGGTTGACCTGCCGCAGGTGTCCAGCGAGGTGCTGCCTTCCGATACCAATCAGCAGGTGCTGACCCTGTCGGTATTGGCCGACGGCACTTACTACTGGAACCTGGGTGAGGCGGTGGATACCGACAATCACACCGACAGTGCGGTCACTCTCGAAGCAATGACCGATGGCGTGGCCAAGATCATGAACGCTCGCCCCGATACCCTGGTCTATATCCGTGGTGACCAGAGCGCCAATTATGGCGTAGTGGTCACTGCGATGGCTGCTTTGCAGCAGGCGGGTGTTCCCAACGTCGGATTGATTACCGAGGCGCCGTGAACGATCGCGAGTACCGGTTGGCGCCTGAGCCCTCGGCAGGGTACGGCGCGCCACTTATCAAAGCTGTGGCGCTACATGTATTGGTGGCGATGCTGTTGTTTGTGTCGTTCAGTTCGGCGCCGGAGTTCGAGCCGGCCCGGCCGATCGTGCAGGCGACACTGGTGCAGCTAAACTCCAAGAGCCCGGCGACTACTCAGACTGATCAGCGAATTGCTGGCGAGGCAGCCCGCACAGCGGCGCAGCGTCACGAAGCAGAAGAGCTGAAACAGCAACAACAGCAACAGCAGCGCCAGCAGGAGCAAGAAGCCGCTCGTCGGGCGGCTGAGCAAAAGGCCAGAGAAGAGGCTGCGCGCGCTGAACAGCAGCGGCAACAGGCTGAGACCGAGGCCCAGCGCAAGGCCCAGGAAGAAGCGCGCAAGCAGGCTGAGGCTGAAGCGGCACGTGCCGAAGCGGCGCGCAAGAGAGCGGCCGAGGAAGAGGCGCGCAAGCGTGCAGAAGCTGAAGCCGCGCGCAAGAAGGCTGAAGAAGAGGCCCGACGCAAGGCGGCCGAAGAGGCCCAGCGTCGTGCAGCGGCTGAGGCCGAAGCGCAGCGCAAGGCTCAGGAAGAGGCAAGGGCCAAGGCGTTGGCGGAGCTGCTGGCTAGTGAAACCCAGTACCAGCGGGCTCAGGCCGATCAGATCGGTGACGAGGTGGCGGCCAGCTACGATGATTTGATTCGTCGCTATGTCAGTGAGCAGTGGCGGCGCCCGCCAACCGCCCGCAATGGCATGGTGGTAGAAGTACGTATCAGCATGTTACCAACCGGTCAGATTACCGACGCGGTGGTGATACGCTCCAGCGGTGATGGCGGGTTTGACCAGTCTGCAGTGCAGGCGGTCCGTAACGTTGGGCGCATCCCGGAAATGCAACAGTTATCACGTGATAATCCAGCGACCTTTGATCGCATGTACCGACAGCGCACCTTGCGCTTCAGACCAGAGGATTTGGCATTCTGATGAAACGCTTCATGCACATGTTGGCTGCCTTTGCCGTATTGCTGATGAGTCAGGCGGTGCTGGCTCAGCAGGCTATCGAGATCACCCGTGGGACCGACAAGGCCACGCCGATTGCGGTGGTGCCTTTTGGTTGGCAGGGTAGTGCGCCGTTACCAGAGGATCTGGCCCAGATCACCAGCAACAACCTGCGTAATACCGGCATGTTCGCCCCCTTGGCGCGGGAAAATATGCTGAGCTACCCGACTCAGGCTAGCGAGGTCTTTGCTCGCGACTGGCGGATGCTCGGGGCCGAATATGTCGTGGTGGGTCGCATCAGCGGTACTGCTGAACGTTACGAGGCGCAATACAGTCTGTATAGCGTTGTTCGCGAAGAGGTACTGTTGTCCAAGACGGTCAGCGGTACTCAGGCGCAACTGCGTGATATGGCTCATCACCTGAGTGACGAGATTTTCGAGCACATTACCGGCATCAAGGGTGCGTTCAGCACCAAGATTTTGTATGTCGCGGCTGAGCGCTTCTCAGCAGACAATACCCGTTTTACTCTGCAGCGGGCCGACTATGATGGTGCTCGCACTGTGACTCTGCTGCAGTCGCGCGAACCCATTCTGACCCCGTCCTATGCGCCGGATGGTCAACGGATCTCCTATGTGTCGTTCGAGTCAGGGCGCCCGGAGATCTTTGTGCATTATGTAGCGACTGGCCGGCGTGAACGGATCACCAGCTTTGAAGGTCTCAATGGTGCTCCGGCCTGGTCGCCCGACGGTCAACGCCTGGCATTCGTGCTGTCACGTGATGGTAATCCAGAAATTTACACCATGGATCTCAATAGCAAGCAGATGCGTCGGGTGACCAACCATTTTGCCATTGATACCGAGCCGTTCTGGATGGACAACAATACTATTGTGTTCACCTCTGACCGTGGTGGCAGGCCGCAGATCTACAAGCAGGATTTGAACTCAGGTGTTACCGAGCGCCTGACCTTTGTTGGCAACTATAATGCCAATGCCAAGCTGTCTGCTGATGGGCGTACCATGGTCATGGTGCATCGTCAGGATGGTTATCGGAATTTTCATATTGCCACGCAAGACCTGCAGCGCGGCAATCTGAGGGTTTTAACAGAAACGTCATTAGATGAGTCGCCTACTGTCGCTCCTAATGGCACTATGTTAATTTATGCCACCCGTCAACAGGGGCGGGGCGTACTCATGCTGGTTTCAACCAATGGCCGTGTGCGGTCGGAAATTCCGACTCAATACACGGACCTGCGCGTACCATCATGGTCCCCATACCTGCCATAGGGTGCACCAACACAAAACCATATGGGGTTATCTAGGAGTCTATGATGCAAGTAATCAAGTTCGGCAAGTTTGCAGCTCTGGTTGTAGCGTTCGGCGCGGTAGTCGGTTGTTCTTCCAAGGGTGGTGACGCTGCTGGCACCGGCGCCGTTGACCCGAACGCCGGTTACACCAGTCCTGCTGTCGATAGCGGCGTAAGCAGTGCTGAAGCTGCTCTGCGCGCTATCACCACCTTCTACTTCGAGTTCGACAGCTCCGAGCTGAAGCCTGAAGCCATGCGTTCCCTGGATGTACACGCCAAGGACCTGAAAGCTTCCGGTCAGCGCGTTGTGCTGGAAGGCCACACCGACGAGCGTGGCACCCGTGAGTACAACATGGCTCTGGGTGAGCGTCGTGCTGCTTCCGTTCAGCGTTACCTGGTGCTGCAAGGCGTTTCTCCGGCCCAGCTGGAACTGGTTTCCTACGGTGAAGAGAAGCCGGCTGCCATGGGTTCCAGCGAAGAAGCTTGGGCTCAGAACCGTCGCGTAGAACTGCGTAAGTAAGAGGTCGCATGAAAGGTTACAGAGGTGTTGTGTTGGGGGCTCTGCTGCTGCCGCTGGTAGCTCAGGCTCAGGTTCCCGTGGTTGATGGTTCTGGTACGCGTACCGGGACAGGCCAGGCACTTCCCTCTGTGACCTCGCAGGCCACAGCTGGCCTCTCCATGGAGGGCCAGCTTATGCAGCAGATGTATCAGTTGCAGCAAGAAGTCTCCATGTTGCGCGGCCTGCTCGAAGAGCAGGAGTATCGTATCCGCCAGATGGAGCAGGATCAGCTTGAACGTTATCAGGATCTTGACCGGCGTTTGTCCGGCCAGGGCTCTGCTGGCAATGGCAGCTCTGCGCCTCTGCCTACGGCCAATGAGTCGGTAGCCGGTGGTGCGCTGACGCCTGCACCAACAGCCGAGAGCAATGGTGTTGCGGCCGAGTCTGACCCCGAGCGGGAAAAACTGCTGTATGACGCAGCCTTTGACTTGGTCAAGGCGCGCGATTTCGACAAGGCCATCATGGCCTTCAATGCTTTCCTGCGTCGTTACCCAAATAGTGACTACGCTGGTAATGCCCAGTACTGGCTGGGTGAGCTGCATTTGGCCCAGTCTGATCTGGAAGAGTCCGGGCGAGCCTTTGCTCAGGTTATCAGCCGCTACTCGGGTCACCGCAAAGAGGCCGATGCGCTTTACAAGTTGGCCGATGTTGAGCGTCGTCTGGGTAATAGTGACAAGGCACGCCAACTGTATCAGGAAGTACTCAGCAAGCATCCCAATAGCTCTGCCGCGCAGTTGGCTCGGCGTGACATGGCAACCCTCTGAGCTTTACCTCTCTTATATTGGCGGGCGTAGATTGATCCGGGGATTGGACCGGCCTGATTTTTACCGTCACTTGCGCTAGAATGCCCGCTTTCCTGAACGCGGCTGTATTGCCGCCCAATGGGCCTCTGCCTGTTTAGCAGTCCAGCCCGGTACATAAGCATGTCCAATGATCTGTTTCCGACGCTCCGGATAACGGAGATTTTCTATTCCATTCAAGGCGAAAGCCGTACTCTGGGGCTGCCTACCGTATTTGTGCGGCTGACCGGCTGTCCGCTGCGCTGTCAGTACTGCGATACGGCCTATGCCTTCAGTGGTGGTGAGCTGCTGAGTCTGGACACCATTGTTGCGCAGGTGGCCGATTATGCGCCGCGCCATGTCTGTGTGACTGGTGGTGAGCCGCTGGCGCAACCGAACTGCCTGCCTTTGCTGACCCGGTTATGCGATGCCGGATATCAGGTATCACTGGAGACCAGTGGGGCGCTGGACGTATCTGCGGTGGATGCCAGGGTCAGTCGGGTGGTGGATCTCAAGACCCCGGATTCGCTGGAGGTCGGGCGCAATCGCTATGAAAATATGGCTGTGCTGACCGATCACGATCAGGTCAAGTTCGTGATTTGCAGTCGGGCAGACTACGACTGGGCGCGCTTCAAGCTGGATGAGTATGACCTGGCTGGCCAGGTCGGCGAGGTCCTGTTTTCACCGAGTCATGGTCAGTTGGAGCCGCGCCAACTGGCGGAGTGGATCGTTGAAGATAATCTGCCTGTGCGATTTCAAATGCAGTTGCATAAATATCTTTGGAATGACGAGCCGGGACACTGATCATGAACAAGCCTAAAGCGGTAGTGCTGCTGTCCGGAGGCCTGGATTCTGCAACTGTGCTGGCCATGGCCCTGAGTCGAGGCTATGAGTGCTATACCATGAGTTTCGATTATGGGCAGCGCCACCGGGCTGAGTTGCAGGCCGCTGAGCGGCTGGCCCAGGCGGCTGGTGTGGCCGAGCACAAGGTAATCGGGTTGGACCTCAATGGTATGGGGGGCTCGGCGCTGACCGACGCCAATATCGCCGTGCCGGAAACACCCCAGCAAGGAATCCCGGTCACCTATGTGCCGGCGCGTAATACGGTGTTCCTGGCATTGGCGCTGGGTTGGGCCGAGGTGCTGCAGGCGAGTGATATTTTTATCGGTGTCAATGCGGTGGACTATTCTGGTTACCCTGATTGCCGGCCGGCCTTTATCCAGGCCTTTGAGCGGTTGGCCAATCTGGCGACCCGGGCCGGGGCTGAGGGGCAGGGGTTCCGTATCAGGGCACCTCTGCAGGATATGAGCAAGGCGGATATTGTGCGTGAGGGTACCCGGTTGGGTGTGGATTACAGTCTGACTATTTCCTGTTATCAGGCTGATGAGCTGGGGCGGGCTTGCGGGCGTTGTGATAGTTGCCGTCTGCGTGCTGCAGGCTTTGCCAATGCCGGGCTGCCAGACCCGACACGCTATGCTTGAAAAAAATCAAAAAACTTCTTGAATTTCTGTGATAAATCAGTAATATGGCGCGCGTTCCGGGTCGTTAGCTCAGTTGGTAGAGCAGTTGGCTTTTAACCAATTGGTCGTAGGTTCGAATCCTACACGACCCACCATTTTCCCCGTTGTTCTGTGTTTCTCTCCTCTTTGCTTCGCACTGTATAGTTAACCAGCCCTTGTATCAGGTTGTGTTAATATAGGGTTCTGTCTCCGTTAGGGGTTGAAGTTCATGTCACAGATTCCTGAGCGTCTGCTGGTGCAGGCGCACCTGGCGGCCAAGGAGCCGGCTCCATTGAGTGCGGCCGAGCAGGCCGATTACAAATCCCGTATCGCCACTGCGCTGAAAGCGCACAACGCGGTATTGGTTGCGCACTATTACACCGATCCGTTGATTCAGGCCCTGGCTGAAGAGACTGGCGGCTGTGTATCCGACTCCCTGGAGATGGCTCGTTTCGGCAAAGAGCATCCAGCTCAGACCCTGGTGGTTGCTGGTGTGCGGTTTATGGGCGAAACGGCGAAGATCCTCAGTCCGGAAAAGCGCATCCTGATGCCGACCCTGGAAGCGACCTGCTCGCTGGATATCGGCTGTCCGATCGATGAGTTTTCCGCTTTTTGCGATCAGCATCCAGACCGCACCGTAGTGGTGTATGCCAATACCTCGGCAGCGGTCAAGGCTCGTGCTGACTGGGTCGTCACCTCCAGTTGTGCACTGCAGATCGTCGAGCATCTGATGGATAAGGGCGAGAAAATTCTCTGGGCACCAGATCAGCACCTGGGTAATTACATTGAGCGTGAAACCGGCGCCGACATGCTGTTGTGGGAAGGTTCTTGCATTGTCCATGAGGAATTCAAGGCCAAGGCCTTGCTCGACCTCAAGGCTGTGTATCCCGATGCTGCAGTGCTGGTGCACCCGGAATCACCGGCTTCGGTGGTGGAGTTGGCGGACGTAGTGGGTTCGACCAGTCAGTTGATCAAGGCTACCCAGACGCTGGCTAATCCGACTTTTATCGTTGCGACCGATCGGGGCATTTTTTACAAAATGCAGCAGGCAGCTCCTGATCGCCAACTGATCGAGGCGCCAACTGCAGGTAATGGTGCAACCTGTCGCAGTTGTGCTCATTGCCCGTGGATGGCCATGAATACCTTGCCGCGGGTTCTGCAAAGTCTGGAGCAGGGGACCGATGAGATTCTGGTCGATCCGGCCCTGATCCCGCGTGCGGTCCAGCCGCTACAGCGGATGCTCGATTTTACCAGCGCCAGGCGCTGATCAATCAGGTCGTAGGAGCGCCCTGCGGGCGCGATGGGTTTTTGGGGCAGGTTTGTCGTCGCCTTGCGAGCCTGCCTGCTCAGAAGCTTTTTATCATTTCACGTTGGCGCGCCAGGTCTTCCTGGCGCGCCTTGATCCGTGAGCTCATCACGAAATTGTCTCCGGCCCGGCGCAGAGCCAGGTCCAACTGCTCTCCAGCCTGGTTGAGATCGCCTGCCAGCATGAAATATTCGGCGCGGGCCATATGTACTCCGAGGATATCGCCGGCCAGACCGCGAATTTCGGCGGTCAGGTACCAGACGTCCGGGTCATCGCTGCGCTGCTGGGCCAGGCGGTCGATGCTGCGTTGCGCATCCTGATAACGTCGGGCCTTGAGCAGTGCTTCGATGCGGGCTTGCTGGAGCGGATAGCTGTTGGGATGGTTGCGGGACTGGGTGTCGATCAAGGCCAGCGCGCTATCAGTCCGGTTGCGCTGAATCTCCATGTCGATCTGTGCCAGTTGTACGGCGAGATTGTCGGCCTGACTTTGCAGCAGCGGCGCCAGTGTCTGCTCGGCCTGATCCAGTTGTCCGCTGCGAGCCTGGGCCAGAGCCAGTCCGTAACGGGCAGCGGCGTGTTCGCCTTCGTGCTGCTCGAGCAGGGCGCGGAAGCGCTGGGCGGCCAGTCCGGGGCTTTGTTCGTAGAGCAGTTGTACTCGGGCGCGCATCATCTGGTAATGAATGCTGTCGCGCCGGCCATTGCTGGTGAGTTGCTCGGCCCGGTTGCGCGAGTCGGCAATACGTGACTGGTTGACCGGGTGAGTCAGCAAGAATTCTGGCGGGGTACGATCGAAACGACTGAGTTGGGCCAAGCGCTCAAACATGTCAGGCATGGCGCGTGGGTCGTAGCCGGCCTGCTGCAGGTTCTGGATGCCGATGCGATCAGCTTCCTGTTCGTTTTGGCGAGAGAATCGCCGCTGCTCCTGAATTGCTGCTGCCTGAGTCGAGGCCAGGGCGGCAAAGCCGGCATCGCCACCGCCACTGGCGGCCAGTACCACGCTAGCAAGCATCGCTGTCATCAGCGGTATACGCATGCGCTGTTGCTGTTCCAGATTGCGGGCGAAATGGCGCTGCGACAAGTGCGCCAGTTCGTGGGCCATAACCGAGGCGAACTCGGCTTCGGTGTGGGCGTGCAAGAACAGTCCGCCATTGACTCCGACAACTCCGCCAGGGGCGGCAAAGGCATTGAGCTGCGGGCTGTTGACGATTACAAAGGCCAGGCGCCGGTCGGTCAACTGACTGGTTTCGGCCAGTTGGTAGACATGGGTTTCGACATAGTCCTTGAGGAGCGGGTCGTCCAGGGTTGGCACGGCGCCGCGCAACATCGTCAGCCAGGCCCGACCCAGCTGGAACTCCTGGTCGCGGGACATGATCGAGGCACTGGTGTCACCCAGTGAGGGCAGGTTGAACTCGGCCTGTGCTACCAATGGGGTGCTCAGGCTGGCGAGTAAACTCAGGGTCAGAACCTTGAGGGCGCCAACAGGGACTACTTTGCTGAAATACATGATTACGATTCTAACCGTCCCATAGTGGTTGTCTGCTCTGTGCAGGGCAAGGCTATACTGAGCGACCTCTCTGCTACAACGGAGCCTGATCATGGTTGTCGATTCAACGGCGCCCCACGCCGACCAAACGCTGGATGCCCGTGGGTTGTCCTGTCCGCTGCCTCTGCTCAAGGCCAAGCAGGCCTTGAATTCCCTGGCGTCAGGGCAGGTGCTGCATGTGTCGGCGACCGATGCCGGATCGCGGCGCGACTTTCAGCGTTTTGCTGAACTGTCAGGCCATACATTGCTACACGCCGATACATTGGACGGCGAATTCCATTATTGGTTGCGTAAATCCTGAGATCAACCGGCATGCTGAAAGTTTTCCAAGGTTGGGTGCACCGTTATTTCTCCCAGGAAGAGGCTGTGGTCCTGGCCGTGGTGCTGGGGCTTGGCTTTAGTATCATCATTTTCTTTGGTGGGATGCTGGCACCGCTGTTGACTGGTTTGGTGCTGGCTTATTTGCTGCAGGGGATGGTCATGCTGCTCAAGCGCTGGCACATGCCGCATTGGCTGGCGGTGTGGACGGTGTTTTTGCTGTTCCTCGGTGGGTTGGGTGCCCTGTTCGGTGTCGTGGTGCCACTGGTCTGGAAGCAGATGCTCAATCTGTTCAATGAGCTGCCGCGGATGTCCAACGAATGGCAGGATCAGTTGATGCACCTGCCGGAGCGTTATCCGGCGCTGGTGTCGGAAGAGCAGATCGTGCGCATGATCAATACTGCCAGTGGTGAGCTTGGGCAGTTGGGGCAGTGGGTGTTGTCTCAGTCATTGGCCAGTCTGCCAATGCTAGTGAATATCCTGGTCTATCTGGTGTTGGTGCCGATTCTGGTGTTCTTCTTTCTGATGGATAGCAGCAAGATTCGTGACTGGATGGTCAACTATCTGCCGCGTGAGCGCCGGCTAATGTCGGAAGTCTGGACCGAGATGAATCAGCAGATTGCCAACTACATTCGCGGCAAGGTGGTGGAGATCATCATTGTTGGTGCCGTGACCTATGTCTGCTTTGCCATCCTCAAGGTCAACTATGCGGCTCTTTTGGCCGTGGTGGTCGGTCTGTCGGTGCTGGTGCCTTATATTGGCGCGGCGGTGGCGACCATTCCGATTGCGTTGATCGGGCTGTTTCAGTGGGGGCTGGGCAACGAGTTCATGGTGCTGATGATCGTCTATGCGGTGATTCAGGCGCTGGATGGCAATGTGCTGGTGCCGGTGCTGTTCTCCGAGGCGGTCAACCTGCATCCGGTAGCGATCATTGCTGCGGTGCTGATCTTTGGTGGGTTATGGGGGTTCTGGGGGATTTTCTTCGCCATTCCGCTGGCCACTCTGTTCAAGGCGGTGCTTTATGCCTGGCCCAAAGGGGTCGAGGCGGTCAGTGAGGGAGCACCACCTGAAGAAGAGTGAGGTGCTGGCCTGACATCCAGGCCAGCAGGTCTGTGGTCACAGAGAACGGGTGGCTTCCAGAACCTCAGCCACATGCCCGGGAACCTTGACCTTGCGCCACTCCTGGCGCAGCACGCCCTGAGCGTCTATCAGGAAGGTGCTGCGCTCAATGCCTTCGTATTGCTTGCCGTACATCTGCTTGAGTTTGATCACGTCGAACAGGCGGCACAGCTGCTCTTCAGGGTCGCTGATCAGTTCGAACGGAAAACTGTGCTTGGCGCGGAAGTTTTCGTGAGTACGCAGGCTGTCTTTGGATACCCCGAATATCACCGCCCCGGCCTTTTGAAACTCAGCATGCAGATCTCGAAAGTCCTGACCCTCGGTAGTGCAGCCGGGAGTGTTGTCCTTGGGGTAGAAGTAGATCACCACTTTCTTGCCGGCCAGGCTTGCCGGGCTGACTTCCTGTTGGCTGGTGGCTTGGGCGCTGAAGTCGGGAATCGGCTTGTCCAGAGTAATGCTCATCAGTGTGCTGCCTCTTAGTGAAGGGGACGCCAGGGTTCGATCACGGCATCGAGGTTGAGTTCATCACAGAAATCGAGGAACTGTTCGCGCAGCCAGCTCAACTGGGTCTTGGCCGGAATGGCGATGGTCAGGGTCAGATTGAGCATCGCGGTGCCGGTATGCTGGGCCTGATAGGTGAAGCTGTAAAACTCTTCGATGTCGATGCCGAGCTGCTGGAAGAAGGCGCAGAGTTCGCCGATCAGCTCCGGGCGCTGGGCGGCGGTAACGAATACGTTGTAGGGCAGGGCCTGAGGGCGCTCGACCAAGCTTTGGCTGCGGCTCATGGAGACCGTGAAGTGCTCGCGCTTGGCCAGTGGCGGCAGCAGACTTTCGAGCCGGGCCAGGGCGTCCCAGTTACCGCTGACCTGCAGTAGCAGAGCGGTGGTGGTGCCATGGCGGCTCATGCGGCTGCTGACAATCAGGCAGCGCTGCTCCAGGCACAGCCGGGTCAGGAGGCTAGCCAGGACCGTGGTCTGCTGGCCCATGGCGTTGATGACCAGGTACTGTTCCCGTTGGCTGGGCGGTGTTGACATGCGGTTCCTCGAACGGATGATCGCAACCTGAGGCTGCGTTGGGTTTAATGCGCTATTGTCCCCGTCCCCGATGCTGGGTTCAACCATCGGATGAATCGCCCGCCCAGGGGCGCTTTGCCGTTGTCGGCACCTTGTGCTGGATGGATGGCGAAAGTACCATTGCCTATTCACGATTTAAGCGGAGCAGTTGCATGATCTCAGGCAGCCTTGTGGCGCTGGTTACCCCCATGGATTCGCGTGGTGAATTGGATTGGCAGGCCCTGGAGCGGCTGATCGATTTTCATCTCGACCAAGGGACCGACGGTATCGTTGCGGTGGGTACCACCGGCGAGTCGGCCACCCTGGACATGGACGAGCACAAGGAAGCCATTCGGCGGGTGGTGAATCAGGTTGCCGGGCGAGTTCCGGTAATTGCCGGCACTGGAGCCAATTCTACCCGTGAAGCGGTTGAGCTGACCGAGGCGGCGCGTAGCGTCGGTGCCGATGCCTGCCTGTTGGTGACTCCCTACTACAATAAGCCGACCCAGGAAGGTTTGTACCAGCACCATCGCTTCATTGCCGAGGCTGTGGCTATTCCGCAGATTCTGTATAACGTGCCGGGGCGCACGGCCTGTGACATGTTGCCGGAAACCGTCGAACGTCTGGCCGATGTGCCGAATATCGTTGGCATCAAGGAAGCTACCGGTGACCTCCAGCGGGCCAGGGAACTGATTGACCGGGTCGGCCAGCGTATTGCGGTCTACTCGGGAGATGACGCCACCGCCGTCGAACTGATGCTGATGGGTGGCAAGGGTAATATTTCCGTGACAGCTAACGTCGCACCGAAGGCCATGCATGACCTGTGCATGGCTGCTCTGGCTGGCGATGCCGATAGCGCACGGCAAATCAATGACAGCCTGATGCCTTTGCATAAGGCTCTGTTTATCGAGTCCAACCCGATCCCGGTCAAATGGGCCTTGCATGAAATGGGACTGATCGGCGATGGCCTGCGTTTGCCGTTGACGCCGCTGAGTGCTCGCTGCCATGAACCGGTACGCGAGGCCATGCGCCAGTGCGGCCTGCTGTAATACGGGATTAATGATGTCGACCAAGGAACTCTCTATGAAGCCTGTGCTGGGTGCACTGACGCTGGTAACGCTGGGCAGCCTGAGCGGCTGTGGTTATTTTTTCGGTGAAGACGGTTATTTCCGTGACCGTGGTGGCGATTACCAGGCGGCGGTGATCGAGCCGCGCATGACTGTCCCCGCCGGGGTTGAGAGCAAACCCATTGGCGATCTGTTGCCGGTACCCGGCCGGGTTGAGCCTGGTCCGGGAGGCAAGTTCCAGACTCCACGTCCCCAGGCTCTGATGGTTACGGCTGATACGTCGGACTTCTCCCTGCAGCAAAATGGCCCTAATCGCTGGTTGCTGGCTCAGCGTACGCCGGTCGAGGCCTGGCCATTGGTGCGCCAGTTCTTCAGTGATTATCAGGTGCCGTTGAGCAGCGAAAACCCTCGTATGGGAGAGCTGGAAACATCGGGTCTGGTGTTCGATCAGCAGGCTGACAACCCGCTGGTGCGGCGCCTGGTGCCGGCAGTGGGGCCGAACCGCCGGACCGATGGTCAAGAGCAGCGTTTCCGTTTGCGCATTGAGCCGGGCGTACAGTCGGGCACCAGTGAGATTCAGGTTGTGCACACCAGTCGCAGCCAGGGCAGCACCTTGAGCAGTTGGCCTGAACGCTCGGATAACCCCAACCTTGAGCGGGCCCTGCTGGCCGAGCTGGAAAGCTATCTGAGCCAGTCGGCCGACAGCGACTCGGCTTCCCTGGTAGCCGCTCAGGGCATGGGCCAGAGTGATCGGGTGACCCTGGAGCAGGATGGTGCCGGCAACCCGGTGCTGAACATGCAGACCGACTTTAACCGGGCCTGGGCTGCTGTGGGTGAAGCACTCAATCGGGCCGACGTACTGGTCAGCGATATCAACCGCAGTGCCGGCGTCTACTATGTCGACCTCGAGCAGCGCGCCAGCCAGCAGCAACGCAAGCGCGGCTTTTTTGCCCGTATGTTCGGTCGCGACAAGCCGCAGGAAAGCGCCAGTGAAGAGCGGATTCAGGTGCGTCTGACCCCGGTGGCCAACCGTGTTCAGGTGACCGTTGAAAAGAGCATTGACACCGCTGCAGATGCAGTTGAGGCCCGTCAACTGCTTGAGCGGATTCGCAACAACCTGACGTGAGGTTGGGAGGCTTGGGGTGCGTTATTGTTCACTGGGTAGTGGCAGTCGTGGCAATGCCACCCTGGTCGAGCAGGGCAACACCCGGCTGCTGATCGATTGCGGCTTCAGTCTGCGCAGCACCGAGCAGCGGTTGGCGGCCGCCGGGCTCAGCCCCCGGCAACTTACCGCGATTCTGGTAACCCACGAACACAGTGATCATATTCAGGGCGTTGAGCGGCTGGCTCGACGCTATGGGTTGCCAGTGTTCATGACCGCTGGTACGGCAAGGGCACTGGATGTTGGCAGCCTGGCCGTTGAGCGCATTGCCCTGGACCGTGACCTTGAGATTGGCGAGTTGCGCATTACCCCGGTTGCAGTGCCTCATGATGCGCGTGAACCCTGTCAGTTTGTTTTCGACAACGGCCAGGTACGACTCGGGGTACTCAGCGATACCGGCATCATTACGCCCTGGATTACCGAGTGCTACAGTGGGGTTGATGCGCTGTTTCTGGAAGCCAACTACGACCCGCAGATGCTCGCCGCCGGACCTTACCCGCCGAGCTTGAAAGCTCGGGTAGGTGGTGACCTTGGGCATTTGAGTAACCAGCAGGCCGCCGGCCTGCTGGAGAGTATTGACCGGAGTGCGCTACGGCATGTGGCCGTTGCGCATATCAGCGAGAAAAATAACCGCCCGGAACTGGCCCTTGGTGAATTGTCCCGGGTGCTGGCGGGCTGGCAGGGGCAGTTGCTACTGGCCATGCAGGATCAGGGGCTGCCTTGGCAGGACCTTAGTCAACTTAATCATCACCATTTTGCGGACAGCGGGAGCCGGTAATGGAAAAACGCAATGAACTGTATCGCGGCAAGGCCAAATCGGTTTTTACCACCGATGATCCGGATCGTCTGATCCTGCTGTTCCGCAATGACACCTCGGCTTTCGACGGCAAGAAGATCGAACAGCTAGAGCGCAAGGGTATGGTCAACAACCGCTTCAATGCCTTCATCATGCAGAAGCTGGAAGAGGCCGGTGTCCCCACTCAGTTCGATCGACTGATCTCCGATACCGAATGCCTGGTCAAGAAGCTCGACATGATTCCGGTCGAGTGTGTGGTACGCAATTTCGCCGCCGGCAGCCTGGTCAAACGGCTGGGCGTTGAGGAAGGCATGGCGCTGACGCCGCCGACCTTCGAGCTGTTCCTCAAGGACGACGCCAAGGGTGATCCTTTCATCAATGCTTCCCACGTCTTCGCCTTTGGCTGGGCGACTCCCGAGCAACTGGCGCGTATGGAAGAGTTGACCCGCAAGGTCAATGAGGTGCTGAACAAACTGTTTGATGACGCCGGCCTGCTGCTGGTTGATTTCAAGCTGGAGTTTGGCCTGTTCCACGGCGAGATCGTTCTGGGTGACGAGTTCAGTCCGGATGGCTGCCGTCTGTGGGACAAGGAAACTCGCAAGAAGATGGACAAGGATCGCTTCCGCCAGGGACTGGGCGGCGTCATCGAGGCCTACGAGGAAGTGGCTCAGCGTTTGGGTGTGCCACTGGCTTGATCGGGCTTCGCAGATGCCGGCAAAGCTGGTATGATGCGCGCCACTTGGAGAGGTGCCGGAGTGGCCGAACGGGACGGATTCGAAATCCGTTGTACGGGTAACCGTACCTAGGGTTCAAATCCCTATCTCTCCGCCAAATCAAGAAAAAGGGCCCGGCATTAGCCGGGCCTTTTTTGTCTCGAAACAACCTGCATTTCAGTCTGCGCAACGCGTCATTCTTGTTGGCGAAATGCTATTAAAATCATTGGGTTGAATTCATATTTCTGTAGTTTGAATGTCACTCAAAATCAGCGAAATCTTCATCGGCGTTTGTTCGTTCTGTCATCTGTGATTCCCATCCTAGGCGGGTCCTGAAAACCCACAAGCCTGATGAGGAAACAACGGATGTCCACCGAACTTCGCACCAATCTGACCGTAGTCGACCATGGCGAGGGTGATGAGCCCCAGGTCAACTATTCGCTGAGCCCAACCTTCGCTTCCGTGCTGCAAGCCCGCTTGGCCCGCCGTGATCTGCTCAAGGGCAGCCTGGGTGCCGCAGCGCTGGGTTTCATGGGGGTCGGTCTGGCCGGTTGCAACAGCGGATCCAGCTCGCGTAATCGCAATGATGATGAAGCTCCGGTCAATCCGCCGGCGGCATTGCTGGGCTTTAGCGCAATCCCGACCAGCGAGTCGGACGATATCATCGTGCCTGAAGGCTACAGCTATCAGGTACTGATTCCCTGGGGAACGCCGATTGCCGGTAGCTTCCCGTCCTTTTCTGTCAACAACAGCGGTGATGACCAAGCGGTGCAGATCGGTATGCACCATGACGGCATGCACTTTTTCCCGATTGAGGGTGATGAGCCTTTTGAGGGCAGCTCCGAGGATGGCTTGCTGGTGCTCAATCACGAGTACGTAGAGCCGCGCTACATGCATGTCTCGCATCTGGGCCAATCGCTGAGCTCTGGGGCGGTGCTGGTCAACGATGGGGTGCGTGCCACCGATGAAGTTTTGAAAGAAATGAATGCGCACGGCATCAGCATCGTGCGGGTTCGCAAGGGCATTAATAATGAATGGTCGGTTCAGCCCGACAGCCTGAACCGCCGGATCACAGCGCTGACTCCGATGGAAATCCAGGGTCCAGTGCGTGGTTCGAGCTTTGTGCGCACTCTGTACAGCCCCAATGGCACCATGACTCGCGGTACCCTGAACAACTGTGCCCATGGTGTGACGCCCTGGAATACCTACATGTTCTCCGAGGAGAACTGGGCGGGTTATTTCCGTAATGGTGGCGACAACCCTCGCGAGCACTCACGCTATGGGGTTAATTCATCGCCGACTGGCACCGGCCGTTACGCCTGGGAGCTGGCCGCCAGTGGTGAAGACCAGTACATACGCTTTGATGCCAGCATCAAGGGCGCCGATGCTACCGAGGATTATCGTAACGAGCCGAACTGCTTTGGCTGGATGTGTGAAGTTGATCCTTTCGACCCGACCAGCGTGCCGAAGAAACGTACCGCTCTGGGCCGTTTCGCCCACGAGGGTGTGGTATTCGCCCCGGCGGTGGAAGGCAAGCCGGTGGTTTGTTACTCCGGCGACGACTCGACTTTCCAGTTCATCTACAAATTTGTCAGTGCCCAGAATTACAACCGTAATACCGCCAGTGGTGCATTGCTGGATACTGGCACTCTGTATGTAGCCAGGTTCAATGCCGACGGCAGTGGCGAGTGGCTGCCGCTGGTATACGGCCAGAACGGTCTGACCAATGCCAACGGCTTCACCAGTCAGGCCGATGTACTGGTCAACACCCGTCTGGCAGCCACCACTGTTGGGGCTACGCCGATGGACCGTCCGGAGTGGGGCGCGGTCGATCCGAACAATGGCGACGTATATTTCACCTTGACCAACAACAGCGCTCGTACTGAGGATCAGGCAACTGGCGCCAACCCGAGAGCGGTCAACCGCCACGGCCATATCATTCGCTGGGCTGAGGCTGACGGTGAGCATGCTTCTAATAGCTTCGAATGGGATATCTTCCTGTTTGCCGGCGATGGTGGTGAAAGTGGTCAGGATAACCTGACTGGACGTGACCTTAATGGCGATGTGCTGGGTGAAGAGGCCTACATGAGCTCGCCGGACGGCCTGTGGATCGACAAGGACAGCCGGGTCTGGATTCAGACCGATATTGGCGAGAGTTCGCAAAACGTTGGGCCCTACGAGATCATGGGTAACAACTGCATGTTTGCCGCCAACCCGGAGACTGGAGAAATTCGCCGTTTCCTGACCGGGCCGATTGGTCAGGAAATTACCGGGGTGATCACTACGCCAGATCAGCGCACCATGTTCATCAATGTTCAGCATCCGGGTGCTACCGCTACTCCCGCCGAGTGGGCGGCTGGTGAGACCCGTAGCACCTGGCCGGACCACATGCCGTCGCTGTATCCGCCGCGCTCGGCCACTGTGGTGATCTGGAAAGATGACGGTGGCGTGATCGGTACCTGATCAGTGGGGCAGGGCCGCTCTGGCTGCGGCCCTGCCACTGCGCAGCGTGATAACAATCGGAGTTGTCGAATTTGCGCCACGGACCACGAACGTGGCGCCTTTGTTATGGAGCAGGTCTCATGGGTATTGGCGGAGTCAGTGTTGGGTCGTTGTTGATTGTATTGGTCATTGTCATGTTGCTGTTCGGCACCAAGCGCCTGCGCACCATTGGCAGTGATCTGGGTGGTGCGCTGAGTGGGTTTCGCAAGGCGGTCAAGGAGGGTGAGGACGCTCAGGAGAGTCTGAGTGCGCTGGAGTCCGCTACGGTGCATTCCGTACACAAGGACCGCTCGGTAGGCTGAACAGAGCATGTTTGATAGCGGAATTACCGAACTGCTGCTGGTAGCGCTTGTTGGTTTGCTGGTGCTCGGACCGCAGCGTCTGCAGCATAGCGCCAGGGTGTTGGGGCGGCTATTGGGCAAGGCCAAGGGTTGGCTGGCTGAGGCACAGGCTCAGTTGGAGCGGGATTTGCCTGAGGCTGAGTTGAAGGAACTGCGCCGAGATATGGAGCGGGTGCGTCCATCCAATGTGCGGCGGAATCTGTTGGGGCAGGTTACGCTGCCCGAAAAATCAGAAAGGGCTGATACAACAAGGTAGCAGCCCTTCTGATTCAAATACTGCTTACGGCGCGCAGGCTGGCATCAGGCTACGCACGACTTCTTGAGGGAAGCCATCAATGGTATAGGTGCAGCCAAAATTGCTGTCAGCCATTTGTGCCTGATCAAGCAGGTCATCGCCGCCCGGTTTGATGCCGTTTTGCTCCCATTGGATCATTGCGTCGAAGGTTGCGGTGAACTCGGCTATAGAGAAATCACAGTGCCCCGGCGCTCTTACCGCGCGTTGTACTAGCCAGTCCCCGAAACCGTTGGCCTCAAGATTCTGGCGATAAATTTGCTGCATGCTGATTGGTACGAACAGGTCGCCCAGGGTATGCACGGTGACCACGGGTATTTCGGCGTAAAGCTCACCATTGACCTTGGGTATCCAGCGCAGGCCGTCTTGGCGCTGGGCATTGGCTCCAGGTACTGCTTCTGCCTGAATTATGCTCTGGTTGAAGGCCTGTTCATTAGCGCTCAGTGCCTGTCCGGGTAATGTCTCGAAGCGATAAACAGTGTTGGTCGTGTCTACTACGCTGTCGTTGAGAATGCCGGTGATGGTTCCGTCGGAACCTAGGAAGCCCTGGAGCAGGTCTTGGAAGCCGCCAAAAGCCTGTGCGTAGATGGGGCGTGGACCGCCGGTCAGGTTCTGCAAAATTGGAAAGAGTGGCTGCCCGGCAAGAGTCAGACCCAGTGGTGTCTTGTTTGCGGCGTAGTCGGTCCATAATACCTCGCGGGCGATATCTCGCTTCTCGATGGCTTCATCGAGTGGTACCGGGAAACTGTCAGCACCGACACCGGCCAGTTGGTACAAGGCCAAACCGTAGGCCGTAAAGTAGTCAAACAAGGCGGTGTCGCCCATGACTCCGCACATAGGGGCTGCGCCAGCATAGGGAACGAAGTTGTTGGCGGTTTGCTGGGTTTCAAGCTCGATTGCGGCACCAGCAATATGCCCACCCATTGAGACGCCGGTAATGTAGTACTTGTCTGGTTCGGCCAGAGTGCGGCCATTGGCTGCAGCGATATCGGTGAAGGCCAGGGCAAGCTTGTTGGTATCCTCAACGCCAACCCTGACATCGTAGAAATTGGCGCTGTAGGATGAGGCGGCCCAGGCGAAGCCATTGTCCAGCAAGTACTGACGCATGGGAGGGCTGTCGACTGTCAGGTCAGGGCCTTCGCCTCTGAAGCCGTGGGCATACATCACCAGATGACCGTTCCAGTTTTCCGGCACTTCGATGCGATAGCCGGCGCCGTCAAGCTCCCCCCACCAGCGGCTGGTGTTGTTGTAGGGAGCAACGTCAGCCAGTGGGGTGAAGGGTAACTGAGCTTCATTCACGACAAAGAAGCCGTCATCAATACGTTCCTGTTGGGCACGAACGGGCTCGTCGGGGGTGGGGGCAGTTCTGTTGCTACTGCTACTACTGCTGCTCAGGCAGCCGGATAGCGCCAGGGCGCTGACCGCCAGGCCAATGTAGGCGGTTTTTTTCAGCTTGTTCATTATTATTCTCCTGAATACGCAAGGCCGTTTTGTTGTGAGGGAGTTGTTGGCGATGCTGTCGCAAGTTAAGTGGCAAACGCACCCAGGGGCAAGGGGTCGGAGGGCTTGAACGGTTTTTTGCTGGGCCGGATATGCTGACTTATCAGTTGGTTTGATCGCGGTTTCTGAAACTTCACCCGTTTGGGTGATCTGGTCGCGCAATAACCCATTCTAGGGGTTGCTGGCGTGTGGCAAATTCGTGACAATCGAGACAGTGGTGCAGCCTGTTTCAGGCGTATAACAATAATTTTGCAAAGAAAGGTCAGTAGTGTGTAACACCGTTGACTCTCACTACCGGACGTAGTGTGCGCTTTGCCTTGGAGACCCTATGCCGCTGGTTGCCCGAATCCCTCTCGAGCCCCTGCTTAGACTGGCCACGTTCCTGTTGATACTGGTTGCCGCCGTGTTGTTGGGGCGCCTGACCTGGGCCGTTCTTGAGCCCTCGAGTCTGATGCCGGCGGTCGAGCCGGTCAGTCAGGCCACATCCCCTGGTACAGCCTCAGGCGCTGTCTCATTGGCCAGTTTCCGAGAACTGGCTGGTAAATCCATTCTTGGCTCTGCCAATGCCCCGGCACCGGTGCTGATTGATGCCCCGGAGACCACCCTGAGCTGGGTGCTCAAAGGGGTGTTTTCCGATCCTGATCCGGCGCGGGGGGCCGCCATCCTCGCGCCTCAAGGTCAGCCAGAAAAGCTCTATCGGGTCGGCGCCAGCCTGCCGGGTAATGTACGTCTCGAGCAGGTGCTGGCTGATCGGGTGCTTCTGGCCCGCGATGGCAAGCTGGAAACCTTGCGCCTGCGGCGTGCGGAAACGGCCTCGCGCAGCGCTCCCCGGGCTGCGCCCGCGTTGCCGAGTGTCGATCCTGGCGTGACCCTGGCCAGCGATGGTGGGGTCGCCCGGATTGATCGTGACGCCTGGGTGAATGATCCGCAGCGCTTCCTCGACGTGATTACGGTCAACCCGGTCATGGTCGAGGGGGCGCTCTACGGGCTTGAGGTCAGGCCTTCTCGCAATGCCCGTGAGTTCGAGGCAGCGGGTCTCCAGTCTGGTGATGTGATTCTGGAAGTTGAAGGGCGTCCGGTGGCCGAGATCAATGACTACCGCGAGATTCTCCAGGAGCTTTCAGGTGCCAGTAGCGTGTCCGTTTCACTGGAGCGTGGTGGCGAGCCCATGAATATAACGATAACGATGGATTGATACAGAATGCTGAAGCTGTCCCCGTTTTGCCGTCATGCCTTGCCTCTGGCGCTGAGCCTGGTGCTGAGTGCGCCCTTGCTGGCGCAATCTACCTCGGCCGATCCCAATGAAGAGCTGGTACTCAATCTGCGGGATGCGGATATCAATGGGTTGATCGAGATCGTCAGCCAGGAAACCGGGGTGAACTTCATTGTCGACCCCCGTGTGCGCGGCCAGGTCAATGTGGTTTCCGGACAGCCGATCCGGCGTGGCGAGTTGTATGACCTGTTCCTCAGCGTGCTAAAGTCCTATGGCTTTGCCGCCGTCACTGGCGCCGAGGGTACGGTGCGGATCATTCCTGAAGTACAGGCCAAGGAGAACGAGATTGCCGGGCTTGAGCCGGGAAGTCGTGGGGATGAGGTGATAACCCATGTCATCAGCGTCAAGCATATCAATGCCGGACAACTGGTGCGGATTTTGCGCCCGCTGGTACCCAAGGGCGGACACTTGGCGGCTGCGGCCGAGTCCAACACACTGGTCATTGCCGATACCGCAGCCAATGTGCGGCGGATCCAGGCGCTGATCGAGCGGATTGATCTGGAGTCGATGGAGGACTTCGAGCTGATCGCCTTGCGTCATGCATCGGCAATTGATGTCGTGCGTATGGTCCAGGGGCTGGAGGGTGCAGCTTCAGGTGAAGACTTCACCAAGCGTACCCGGGTCATTGCTGATGAGCGGACCAATACCGTGATTTTGCGTGGTGATCCCGAAGGCCGGCGCGGGCTGCGGAGCATGATCATGGGGCTGGACGTGCCCGGTGAAGATGCCGGGACCCAGGTGCACTACCTGCGCTACGCCAAGGCCGAGGAAGTTGCCGAGGTGCTGCGCGGAATCGCCGAAGGTCGCGAGTTGCCTGGCAGCTCCGGCCAGGTCGGAACCAGCGCAGCTGCCACCGGGGGGGGCTACAGCAATAGCAATCTCGGGCGGGTACGGATTCAGGCCCATGAAAGCACCAACTCGGTAGTGATCAACGGGCCGGCCGAACTGAGCCGGGAAATGGCGATGATTATCCGGCAACTGGATATTCGCCGGGCTCAGGTACTGGTCGAAGCGGTGATCGCTGAAGTCTCCTACGACCGTGCCAAGGAGCTGGGGGTGCAGTGGGGCTTTGGTAACGAGCGCAGTGGCGTGGGGGTGATCAACTTCAACCGCAATGACCGGGGCATCCTCAACTTTGCCGCTGGGCTCAACTCTTTCCTGGAGGGTGATGTATCGACACCGCCGGCGTTGGGTAGTGGTGCCACCATTGGTGGGATCGGGCGGATTGGCAGCTCGCATATCGCGGTGCTGGTCAATGCCCTGCAGGGTGACAGCTCCAGCAATATCCTGTCGACCCCCAGTCTGCTGACCCTGGATAACGAAGAGGCAGAAATTGTCGTCGGTCAGAATGTGCCGTTCATCGTCGGTCGCTCAATCGAGAGTTCTGGCCAGGCCTTTGACACCATTCAGCGCGAGGACGTCGGGATCAAGTTGCGTATTCGCCCGCAGATCAACGAGGGCAACGCGGTACGCCTGGAAATCGAGCAAGAGGTCTCGCAGATTGCCCCAGGCGCCAGTGGTGCAGCCGATATCATCACCAATAAGCGGAGTCTGACCACCCATGTGATGGTCGATGACAATGAATTGATCGTGCTCGGCGGGCTGATCGACGATCAAATGGTTGAAACTCGCGACAAGGTGCCGGGGTTGGGCGATATTCCCGGACTGGGCCGGCTGTTTCGCTATGACACCGCCAGCATGGAAAAGCGCAATCTGATGATTTTCCTGCGTCCGGTGATCGTGCGCGACCGGGCGGTGGCTGAAAGCCTGACCCACTCCAAGTACAGTTATATTCGTGACCAGCAGGTGCGTGAGCAGAGCCGTCGTGATCGTCTGATGCGCGATGTGGATCTGCCGATTCTGCCGGACTGGGATTACCTGCTCAGCCTGCCGGCCCCGTTCGAGAATGCGATTCAGGGCACTACCCCGAACCGTTCGCGGATTATCGCCCCGCCGACCAGCAACTGAGGGGAGGTCGCGGATGAACGACAGTGAGATTGCTGATCTGGGGAATACCCCGGGTCATCAGGCGGAAACCGGCTACCGGTTCGCCCGCCGCTTCGGTGTGTTGCCCGGGCAGCTGCATGATGGCGAGCTGGAAGTATATGTGCGTGCCGACTGCGATCCCCAGGCCCTGCTGGAGCTGCGGCGCCGGGCTGGGCATCCGCTGCGCCCGACGGTGCTGGACGATGACAGTTTCGCCGCTCGTCTGCGCGAGCGCTACGAGCGTTCGGCCAACGATGCCATGCAGTTTGTCGAGGGGCTCAGTGATGATGCCGACCTGATGTCGGTCGCCCAGTCGCTGGCCGAGCCGGAAGATTTGCTTGAATCGCAGGATGAGGCGCCGATTATTCGCCTGATCAACGCCCTGCTGTCTGAAGCGGTTAAGGAAAATGCTTCAGATATCCATATCGAACCGTTCGAGAATCGACTGTCGATCCGTTTGCGGGTCGACGGCGTGTTGCGCGAGGTACTTGAGCCGCCCAGGGCTTTGGCGCCGGTGATCGTGTCACGGATCAAGGTGATGGCCAAGCTGGATATCGCCGAGAAGCGCCTGCCGCAGGACGGCCGGATTGGCTTGCGGCTGGTCGGTCGAGCGGTGGATGTCCGCGTGTCTACTTTGCCATCCGGGCATGGCGAGCGGGTGGTGCTGCGTCTGCTCGACAAGCAGGCCGGACGCCTGGAATTGCGCCAGTTGGGTATGTGCGACGAGCATTATCAGGCCATGGAGCGGGTTATTGGACGACCACACGGCATCGTGCTGGTCACCGGGCCAACTGGCTCGGGCAAGACCACCACCCTGTACTCGGCGTTGATGCGGCTCAATGATCGCAGTCGCAATATCCTCACCGTTGAGGACCCGATCGAATACTATCTGGATGGCATTGGCCAGACCCAGATCAACACCAAGGTTGACATGACCTTTGCCCGCGGGTTGCGGGCAATCCTGCGTCAGGACCCGGACGTGGTGATGGTCGGTGAGATCCGTGACGTGGAAACCGTGCAGATCGCTATCCAGGCCAGTTTGACCGGTCACCTGGTGTTCTCCACCCTGCATACCAATACCGCCATCGGCGCCATTACCCGCTTGCGCGATATGGGGATCGAGCCTTTCCTGTTGTCTTCGACCCTCAACGGCGTTCTGGCTCAGCGTCTGGTGCGGACACTGTGTCCGGCCTGCCGCAAGCCTCATCAGGCCAGTGCCAGCGAATGCCGGTTGATGGGAGTCGACCCCGAGCAGCCTCCCACCCTCTATAGCGCTGCTGGCTGTGAAGAATGCAATCACAGCGGCTATCGTGGGCGTACCGGGATCTACGAGCTGATCGAGATCGATGACACCCTGCGTGGTCTGATTCATGACGGTGCCAGCGAACAGGCTATGGTGCGGCATGCCCGGCTGGCGCAAATGGGCATTCGTCAGGATGGCCTGCGCCGGGTGCTGGCCGGCGATACCACGCTGGAGGAAGTCCTCCGCGTGACCCGGGAGGACTGACCGTGCCAGCTTTCGAATATACCGCGCTGGACGCTGCCGGACGGGTTCGCAAGGGCGTCGAGGAGGGCGACTCCTCGCGTCAGGTGCGGGCGCGTCTGCGTGAGCAGGGGTTGATGCCGACTACCGTCAATCAGGTGGCCGAGCGCAGTAATCTGCTACGCATGCCGGTGTTTCAGGCCCGGGTCAAACCACTGGAGCTGGCCCTGGCTACCCGGCAGATGGCGACCCTGGCACGTGCCGGCATGCCAATTGAGGAAGTTTTGGGAACCGTAGCCCGACAGAGCGAGTCGGCCAAGGTCAAGACCACTCTGGCAGCTGTACGCACCCGGGTCATGGAGGGGTTGCCACTGGCCCATGCCATGGGCGAGTTCCCGTCGGTGTTTCCGCCAATCTATCGCACGACCATTGCCGCCGGGGAGCAGGCCGGGCGGCTGGATCTGGTACTCGAGCGCCTGGCCGACAATGTCGAGGCGCAAAACGCCATGCGCCAGAAGATCCAGTTGGCAATGTTCTATCCGGCGATCCTGACCGTGGTCGCTCTGCTGGTTACCGTGGCGCTGTTGACCTATGTCGTGCCGGAGGTAGTCCAGGTCTTTGCCGGTATGAATCAGGAGTTGCCGCTGCTGACCCGTTCATTGATCGCCACCAGTGATGCCCTGCGACAATGGGGCTGGTTGATGCTGCTGGTGCTGATTGGTGGTCTGCTACTGGGGCGTGAACTGCTCAAGCGTCCGGCCTTGCGTTATCGCTGGGATAGCGGTCTGTTGCGCATGCCTCTGTTGGGGCGACTGACCAGGGGGCTCAATACCGCCCGTTTTGCTCGTACTCTCAACATTCTGGCTGGTAGTGGTGTGCCATTGCTTGAAGCGCTCAACATGAGTGCCAGCGTGATAACCAACGTGCCCATGCGCGAAGCCGTGGGAGATGCTGCGCAACGGGTACGCGAAGGCGCGGGTATAGGTCATTCCCTCGAGCGCAGCGGCTATTTCCCGCCCATGACGCTGAGCCTGATCAAGAGTGGTGAAAGCAGCGGTACCCTTGATCAGATGCTTGAGCGGGCTGCCGAAACCCAGGAGCGTGAACTGGAAGCGCGGATCGCCATGGTTATGGGGGTATTCGAGCCGCTGCTGATTCTGGCTATGGGAGGCATTGTGCTGATTATTGTACTGGCCATTCTGTTGCCGATCTTTGAACTCAATCAACTGGTGAATTGAACATGTGCAAACCTGTAACCGTAAATGCGCGCCGGCAAGCCGGCTTCACTCTGATCGAGGTCATGGTGGTCGTGGTGATTCTCGGAATTCTGGCAGCGGTGGTGGTGCCCCGGGTCATGGATCGACCGGATCAGGCCAGGGTTACCAAGGTTCAGAACGATATCCGTGCGCTGGAAAGTGCCTTGAATCTGTACCGCCTGGATAACTTCAATTACCCGACCAGCGAGCAGGGCCTGCGGGCTCTGGTGGTCCAGCCAACTGGTTCGGATGCTCCGCGTAACTGGCGTTCGGGCGGCTATATTGACCGCTTGCAGAAGGATCCGTGGGGTAATGATTACCAGTACCTGCGTCCGGGGCGTGACGGTCGGGAATACGACCTGTTCAGTTTTGGCGCTGATGGCCGGGCCGGTGGTGAGGGCAACAATGCTGACATCGGCAACTGGAACCTGGATCAGTCCCCAGGCCGTTGATGATGCGCCTGCTGCGGGTTGAATGCCAGAGCCAGAGGGGCTTCACCCTGTTGGAGCTGCTAGTGGTACTGGTCCTGATCGGGATCGTTGCCAGCCTGGCTACCCTGTCGCTGGGCAATGGTGCCGAGCGCCTGCTGCGCAGCGAAAGCGAACGCCTGGCGGGTGTGCTGCGGCTGGCCCGTGACGAACTGCTGATTACCGGGGGGGCAGACCGGGCATTGGGCCTGCGACGCGACGCGTACAGCCTGCTGGAACTGGTGATTCTCGATGATGCCAGCCGTGAGTGGCAGCCCTTGCTGGATCCCCAACTGGGGCCGCGTCAGCTCGAAGAAGGGCTGCTTGAAATCAGTTTCCAGCAGAACGGCAATCGCCGACCGCTACCGCTACCGCTACCGCAGACCGGGGGCTGGGAGCCGCATGTGCACTTGAGCAACACCGGTGAAATGACTCCGGGGCTGATTATTTTGCGCGTGCCCCGGCAGAACCTGGAACGGCATATCGAGATTGGCCTGGAAGGGCGGGTGGAGGTGCTTGATGCGCAGCCCCGTTGAGCGCGGTTTTACCCTGCTTGAGGTGCTGGTGGCCCTGACTGTGCTTGGGGTGGCCCTGGCCGCGTTGGTCAAGGGCGGAGCCGATCATGCCCGCAACACCGCCTATTTGCAGGAACGGACCCTGGCCCATTGGGCCGGGCAGAACTTGTTGACCGAGTACGAAACCGGCATGCGTCCGGCCCAGACCGGCAACCGTACTGGTGAAACCAGCATGGGGCCTTACCGGTTCGGTTATCGGGTGGAAATGAGCGATTACAGCCCGCAGAGTCCGTTCCCATTACCAGCGGTGCGGCGGGTGGATATTCGCCTATGGCTGGCCGAACGTGGCGAGGCTGAGCAACGAGCCATGGTCACCGGGTTCGTACTGCCATGATGGGACGACGTCCGGCCCAGCGCGGCTTCACTTTGCTGGAAATGCTGATCGCCCTGGCGGTATTCGCGGTCATGAGCATGGTGGCCTACCAGGGCTTGCGGGCGGTACTGGATGCCGACCGGATCAGCCGGGAGCAGGCTCAGCGGCTGGCCGATCTGCAGGTCACCCTGAGTGTGCTGGAGCGGGATCTGGCCCAGGTAGTTGATGTGGTGGTGCGTGACGAATTTGGCGACCGGCTGCCGCCTTTGCGCTTGCGCCCCGGTGGTGAGGCGGTACGGTTGGAGTTGGTCAGGGCCGGTGCTGGTGGCGAGCAGCGTCTGCGGCGTACTGCCTGGCGTCTGACCGAGCGCGGGCTGGAGCGCGAACTGTGGCCTGGCGTCGATGTGGTGGACCGGGACAGCATGAGGGTACGGCCCTTTGCTGATCTGGTCGGTGAGCAGCAGCGCCTCGGCGTGGATAGTGGCTTTGCCTTCGTGGTGCGAACCGCAAGTGGATTGGAGCGGGTCGATGCCTGGCCACCGCTGGATGGAGACCCGGCGGCGACCCAGTTACCACTGGCGGTGGAGCTGTTGCTGGATGTGCCAGGGGTAGGCGAGATTCGACGTTTGATGGCGGTGGGGCAATGAGACAGCCCCAGCGAGGTGTAGCGCTGGTCACAGCGCTGTTAGTGGTGGCTTTGGCAATCGTGGCAGCGACTGCCATGGCCTTGCGTGGCCAGGCTGATATTCGCCGGACCAGCGCAGTGTTCGAGCGCGATCTGGCGCGTCAGATCGCTCTGGGCGCGGAAAAGATGGTGCTGCAGTATCTTGAGCGGGTCGATGGGCCTGATGATTTGCTCTGGGACACCTGCCGCTCGCCAGTCCTGCCGTTTCAGGTCGATCAGGTCCGGCTGCAGGCGACTCTGGACAACATGCAGTGCCGTTACAACCTCAACGCTCTGGCTGGCGCTGACGAGACGGAACTGGGCTACTTTGCTCGTCTGGTCGACCGGGTCGGTCAGGATGCGGGCGTGTCGACCCCGCCAGGCGCGCAGCTGGCGATGGCGGTGAACGACTGGATGAATGCGGAAACTGACGATCCCATCTATCGTCTCGCTGATCCGCCTCGGGCGTCTGGTAACCGGGCTTTTTTGCTGGCTTCGGAACTGAATAGTGTCACCGGCATGACGGCTGAGGCCTGGCAGGCCATGGCCCCCTACCTGGCGGCATACCCCGGTACGGCCAGTCCGATTGATCTGGTACGCAGTCCGGAACTGCTACAGGAAGTGTTTAGTGGCCGGCCGGTGCCGGATCAGGCGCCCTGGTATGTGCGGTTGGAAGTGGTGGCGGAATTCGGCCAGCGGCGATTCTACCAGTGCAGTCTGCTGGATGCGCCCAATGGCAGAGTGGTCCTCAGAGAACAAACGGCTTGTGAGCCCTGATAAAGAACGGATCAAGTTATGTTGATAGTGCTGTTAGCGCAAGCTTCTGCAGATGAGTCAGCTCTGCTGCCCTGGTGGCGGCTTGAGCGTGATGGGCAACTGCTGGAACAGGGTGAATCCAGTCTGCAGGTACTGCGCGATCGTTTTCCCGGAGAGCGGCTGCGGGTGCTGGTGGCACCGGCCATGGTCAGCCTGTACCGGGTTCAGGTGCCGGCACGCAGAGCAGCGGTAGTACGCGCAGCGTTGCCGTTTGCCCTGGAGGATCAGCTCAGTCAGGAGCTTGATGAACTGCACATCGTGGCCGGCCCGCGTCGGGCAGACGGCAGCCTGGCAGCAGTGGTGGTTGAGCATCGGCTGATGGAGCAGTGGCAGGCACAACTGGCCGCTGCTGGTTGGCGTGCCGAACTGTTGCTGCCGCTGAGCGCGCTGTATGAACAGCGTGAGCCCGAACAGGGTCTGGTTTTGATGCCGGCGGATTGGCCCGGTTTGCCGGAGGGGGTGCTGGTGCTCTCGGCTGAACAGGAGCCGGTGCTGGTAGAATCGAGTCTGTTGGCGTTTTGGCTACAGCGGCGGCTAGCGGACTTAGAGCCTGAACGGCGCCAACTACGCCTGTGTGGCCTGCAAGCCGAGATTCTGGGAACGCTTGATCCGCAATGGACAGTACTGACTGAACCGACGCCACTGCCCGAGCGGCAGACCCTGCTGGCCCGGTGTCTGGGTAATCAGCAACCCTTCAATCTGCTCAATGGACCTTATGCTGCCAGTATGGCAGCCCCGCCCTGGCGCAAGCTGCGCCCGCCGCTGATCGCTGCCGCCACAGTTGTGGCTTTGCTGGTCGTGCAGTTGGGGTTGGAGTGGTGGAGCCTGAGTCGCGAGCGTGAACGTCTGTGGCTGGAGGTAGACCGCCTGTTCAGTTCGACCCTGCCCAATACGCCGCAAAGTGACCCGGTGTTCCAGTTTCGCCAGGTGCTGGAGGGGCGCAGCGACGCTACCAATGGTCAGGCCAGTCTGGGGCCGCTGCTGCATGACGCGCTGACGGCGATCAGCAGTGGCGGCAAGGCCCGGATCCGGCAGGTTCGCAGTAACGGCGAAGAGGTGGAGATCGAGTTGCAAGTGGCCTCCTTCGCCGAACTTGAGTCGATCAGGGCCGAGCTGTCGGCCAATCCGCGGCTGCTTGAAAGCCTGCAAGGGGCCGACTCCGGCAGCGAAGGTGTGACCGCGCGGTTGCGGATTCAAAGGAGAGCATCATGAGGGCCTGGTGGGAAAGTCTGGCCCAGCGCGAGCGCCGGGTCTTGAGTGTGGGGCTGGCAGTGCTGGTTGTGGTGTTGTTCTGGATCATGATCTGGGAGCCGCTGGCCAATCAACGCAGCAGCCTGCGTAATGAGGTCAGTCGCCTGTCGTCCGAACTGGCCTGGATGCAGCAGGTGGCTGATCAGGTGCGGCGCCAGGCCACGGCCCAGCGTTCGCGGGGTGAAACCGGGCGCAGTAATGGTTCGGTTCTGACGCTGGTCGAGGTGTCGGCAAATGCCGCTGGCGTCAAACCGGCACTCGAGCGCCTGCAGCCGGAAGGGCAGGGCGCGCGGCTATGGCTCGAAGGCGTTGGTTTCGATGCCTTGCTGGTGTGGTTGGCCGAGTTAGAACAGCGTCATGGCTTGTTGGTGAGTCAACTGGCGGTGGATGTCGGTGACGAACCGGGCCGGGTTTCGGCGCGGATTTTGTTGGAGCCCCGCTGATGCTGAGACGACTTAATCTCAAGGGTATGCTGGCGCTTGCGTTGCTGGTTTATCTATTGACGCTGATCTGGCATTTGCCTGCGTCGTTCGTCTGGCATCGGCTATCGGCCCAGTTGCCGGTGCCTGTCGAGTTGCAGGGGCTGGCCGGCACGCTGTGGTCCGGGCAGGTGGCCAGGATCACCGTGGATGGTATCGACCAGGGTGGGTTGCGCTGGCACTGGCGTCCGAGCGCGTTGGTGCGTGGCCAGGTGCAACTGGATCTGGAGTGGCTGCCTCGCAATAGCCGGGTACAGGCTCAGCTCAAGGCAGGTATCGGCGTTGTGCGTCTGGAGCAGGTCAATGGTCGACTCGATGCTGCCAGCATGGCGATGGTCAACAAGGCGCCATTCCTGCTGGGTGGAACCTGGCTGCTGGATGTGCCTGTGCTTGAATTGCGCGATTTCGAATTTGTCAGTACCGCTCATGGGCGTCTGGTTTGGCAGGAAGCGGCAGCAGGCCTGCCGCAAACTTTGGCCCTCGGGCATCTGAAAGCCGAGCTGGATAGTCGCGACGGTTGGCTGACCATGGCCTTGCAGGATCAGGGTGAGGGTCCTCTCGGGTTGCAGGGGGATGCTCGCTGGCGTCCAGGACAGGCGCTGCAGCTCAATACCAGGATACAGGCCCGTGAGGTCGCTGATCCCAGCCTGGCCGGCGCGGTGGCGCTGCTCGGGCGGCCCGACAGACAGGGCTGGGTGCGTTGGCGTGCCCAGCTTCAGTAGCAAGAGGAGATAACCATGCGATGGTTGGTACTGCTGGCGGCGCTGGCAATCTTAGGCGGTTGTGCTTCGATGAGCCAGGTGGATGGGCAGCGCACTGCAGCGATCAATGATGCCAGGGCCAAGCTGGGATTCAGCGGTTGCGACATGGCTTTGGTTGAGGAAATTCGGCGCCTGAAAGAGCCAGGGCTTGAGCTGGAGGCGGGGTATCAGTGTCTGCAGCAGGGTGAGCTGGCTGAAGTTGAACGGCTGCTGAGCGACTATCGCCAGCGTCATGTATCGCCGCCATATCCGGATTATGCCGATTATCTGTTGGGGTTGAGCGCGCTGCTGCGTTTCGAGTTGCTGGGTGAAGAAGACCCTGAGCGTCTGGAGCTGGGGCGTGAGGTACACCGGCAACTGGCCGGCTTTGTGCGGGCATATCCGCAATCGAGCTATCGCGAAGGGGTAGGTCAGAGCCTCAAGGCGGTGCTCGACGGGATGGCGAGAACTGAATATCGCCTGGCCCAGGAAGCTCTGGCGCAGGGAGATAATGACGCTGCGGCTGCGCGCTTGCGCTATGTGGTTCAACAGTACCCACGCAGCGCTGCGGCAGGTGATGCGGCCTCGTTGCTGGAGCGCCATGGTGCACTTTGATGGGGCTCGCCAGCGGCCTGTAGCCAAGCGGTTGTGCACAGTCACAGAGCAAGCTTGTTATTTTGCTGTCACAACTGCTCGTAACTTGCTGAAAATAGGGTGTATTTGCGTAACTATTTGATTTTTAATATAAAAAATAATTGATCAAGTTTTGATCATTCTGAACCCGTCCAGCGTGTTTCAGGCGCTGAACGGGTTTTTTATCAGGCTACCCACAGTCTTATCCACAGATATTGTGGATAGTTCCCATTGGCTCTCAGGTTATACGCCCTGGGGGATGTCTTCACCACCCAGCGCATTGCTCAGGGTTGGGATCAGGCTCGACAGAGTCATGGCCATCAGGGTAAAGCTGGCGTCAAGCTGTCCGGCCATATCGTCGCCACCCTGCTCGTCGGCTTCCTCGCGCAGCAGGTCCTCGAACTTCAGGCGTTTGATGGTTAGCTTGTCATCCAGGCTCAGGGACAGCTTGTCACGCCAATGCAGGCCAAGCTGGCTGACCTGCTTGCCAGCGCTCAGATGTTGTTGGATTTCATCGCTGCCCAGATCCTGACGCTTGCAACGGATAACACCACCGTCCTCGGAGGTATCGCGCAATTCGCACTCATCGCTGATGACAAAGCCCTCCGGGGCTTCGCCGCTGCGTACCCAGTCGGTCATGCAGGCGGCTGGGGCCATCTTCACGTTGAGTGGCCGTACCGGCAGGCTACCAGTGCCTTCACGCAGCAGGTTAAGGAGGTCTTCGGCGCGCTTGTTGCTGGAGGTGTCGACGGCGATCCAGCCTTCGGCAGGCGCGATACAGGCCAGGGTGGTCTGGGTCCGGGTAAAGGCGCGCGGCAGCAGGGACATGATGATGTCGTCCTTGAGGGTGTCACGCTCCTTCTTGTAGACCTTACGTCCGTCACGAGCTTCGATCTCTTCGACTTTCTCAGCCAGCGCGTCCTTGATCACACTAGAGGGCAGCATGCGCTCTTCCTTGCGCAGCGCGACCAGCCAGTAACCCTGGGCCACCTGCAGCAGGTTTTCCGAGTGTCGACCGAACGGAGTGGTCCAACCGAGGGTATGGGTCTCCTGGCTGGCACAGGGGCGGGCCGGACGCTGTTCCAGGGCCTTGAGCAGTTCGGCTTCGGTGAAGGGGACGGATTGACTGAAACGATAGAGGAGGAGATTACGAAACCACATGGTGCTGTCCTTGATGAATGATGCATGGGCGCAGGGCGTCCAGGGCCGCCCATATTGCCTGAGTGCCCCGCTGGCGACCAGTCTTCCCGGGGCTTTGAATAAGGTATTGATAATGAGTGAAATTTTTTTTGAAAAAGGTATTGCCAGGTCGGGAAAAGGTGCCTAGAATGCGCACCACTTCGAGAGCAAATGGGTGGTTAGCTCAGCTGGGAGAGCATCTGCCTTACAAGCAGAGGGTCGGCGGTTCGATCCCGTCACCACCCACCACTCGAGAAGTTACGCGCAGCGGTAGTTCAGTCGGTTAGAATACCGGCCTGTCACGCCGGGGGTCGCGGGTTCGAGTCCCGTCCGCTGCGCCATTTCCTTCCTGTTTTATCTTCCCCTAGTGACGCCGTTATCGAATTCCAAGATTGCCTGACTGGCCGGTAGCCTGTCGGGGCAAGCCCTGTTAAGCTTCCTGCTTCCATAGTGCCCGTCACGGGCTTGTTACTTGAGGTAAGCATGAAGCGAAATCTGCTGGCAGCCAGCGTAGCCATTAGCATTCTCACCCTGGTCGGTTGCGGTGAAAAAGAGCCTGAGCTCAATACCCCGATCCAGCAGGCCTCCTACGGCATTGGTCTGAACATGGGTGAAAGCCTGTTGCAGGATGGGCTCGATGATATCGACCCCAAGGCCCTGGCCCTGGGCATGCAAGATGCGCTGGCGCGTGAAACCCCGCGTCTGGATGATGAAGAGCTGATGAAAGCCTTCTCCGAGCTGCAAAAGCGTGCTGAAGACCGGGCGCGCAAGCTGGCCAGCGATACTCTGGAAGCCAATGAAAAATACCTGGCCGAGAACGGCCAGCGCGACGGCGTGACTACCACGGCGTCGGGTTTGCAGTACGAGGTGCTTGAGTCCGCCGATGGCGAGGGCGCCAAGCCGACCGAGACGGATGTCGTTACCGTGCATTATGAAGGCCGGCTGGTCGATGGCACTGTGTTCGACAGTTCCATTCGTCGTGGCGAGCCGACTCAGCTTCCGGTCAACGGGGTGATTCCGGGTTGGGTTGAGGCGCTTCAGCTGATGGAAGTGGGCGACAAGTGGAAGGTGACCATTCCCAGTGAGCTGGCCTATGGTGACCGCAGTCCGAGTCCGGTGATTCCGCCGAACTCGGTACTGGTGTTTGATATGGAACTGATCAGTATCGACTCGCTCGAAAATTGAGCTGAGTCGGTAACGGATCGCGAGGCCGGGCCAGAGCGCCCGGACCTCGCAGTGTTACTGTTATGCACATTAGCAGGTAACACACAAGACTTGATTTTCCCTCCTGATCCATGCTTTCCCTCCTTGCATAACTCTATGATTTTAATCATATTTTTTGTTGATTAAAAAATGTCCATTCTGTCCTGAGGGCCGTTTAAACAGGCGTTTGCGCGACTTGCTCAAGCCTTGTTCACAGGCTTATCCACAGCATCTGTGGGTAACCGTGATCAAGGACTCAGAAGTCCTCGAATGGTTGAAGCAAGTGGAGCAGAGTGCCGTCCTCAATCAGGCTGTCGATGGCTTCAGCGACCTGACGGGACCAGCTCGGATCTGGGTGGCTGACGACGCACTGCAGGGAAAAATGTTCAACTACCCAGTTATTCAGGCGCAGGTTGTCCAGCCCCTGTTGGGCAATGGCATATTGAGCTGAGCGGCGAAACTCGATGGTCGCATCCAGGCGTCCATGCAGCAGCATGTTGAGTCGGGTCGGCAGGTTTCGGGCGTCATGTCGGATCACCTGCCCGGAATTGAACGCGCTGGTCAGTTCCGGGGCGTAGTAATAACCCAGGGTGGTGCCGACAATGGCGCCAGACAGTGAGTCCAGGTCATGAATTGGGGGTTGATCAAGCCGGTTGATGATGATGTCGGCATCTTCATAGATTACCCGGCTCCACTGGTAACGATCGGGCTGTTCAACCCAGTCGGGCAGGGTATTGCAGATTACATTGATATGGTGGTTGGCCAAGGCGTCGTCGATGCGGTTGTTGGGGACTGGAATGAAGCGTACCGATTCGCCCAGACGGTCAGCGACGGCGTGCCCCAGGCTCAGGGTGATGCTGGGGCCGAGTTGATGGCTTTCGACTGCCACATAGGGTGCGGGGTCGTTGGGGGCATAGCCCCATTTCAATGGCGAGCCAAGGCCGGTGAGCGGCCAGAGGATCAGGCTGGTACTGATGAGGGGTATCAGCGCGCTTCTCACATTGCGACCTTTTTCGCGAAGAAGTTCGCTCATACTAAATGAGTTGTTGGATTTTTTGAACGGATGAGTCCGGTTTTTAGAGCGCGCCTGTGTGGACCAGGCTCAGTGGTCGTAATGCAATGCCCGGAGCTGGTCGAGGGGACAGCTTTTGTACCAGCGCCAGGTGGTTCAGTTCAGGCTCTGCCTCCGGGCGACCAAGCCAATAACCCTGTACCCAGTCCACGCCCATGCTGCTGAGGGTTTCCAGTTCTTCACGCTGTTCTATGCCTTCAGCGATGATATGGGCCTGTGAGGCGCGTGCCATGTTCAGCATTGAACCAACGAACTCTTTCTTGAGCGGGTCGCGGTGAATGCCGTCGATGAAGTGTCTGTCGATCTTGACGAACTCTGGGCGCAATTCCGACCATAGCCGCAGGCTCGAATAACCGGCGCCCAGGTCGTCCAGTGCGATGGTGAATCCCATGTCGCGGTAATGATGCAGGGCGATGTGCAGCAGGTTGTAGTCTTCGACCGGAGCCTGTTCGGTCAGTTCGATGACCACGCGCTTGGGGTCAAGCCTGGCGGCCTCCAGCATTTGTAAGGTGCGGCCTGGGGAGTGGCTTTGCTCCAGCAGGCTTTCGGGAGAGACATTGAGGAACAGTCGTCCAGGCAGGCCTAAGCTGCTGAAACGCTTGACGGCCTGCTGCCGGCAAAGCATCTCCAGTTCGGTCAGCAGCCCGGTGCGGCGCGCGGCGGCGAACAGGATCAGCGGTGAGTGCAAAGGGCTGTTCGAGGGGCCGCGACTCAGCGCCTCGTAGCCGACGATCCGCTTTTCCAGAGTTGAAACTATGGGTTGGAACAGGGTGTTCACCGCCTGGTGGCGGAGGATGGTGCGTAACGCTTGGCGCTGTTCGGAAAGGGTCATAGCGGAGCCGGGCCGGTAAATCGGAAATCAGCCTGGTTGTCCTCTGCTGGTTACATCACGGACAACCGATCTGGTTCCGTGAGTGTGACCAGCAGCGATGACATTACGATGACATGATAAGGGCTCAGCTGGCCTTGGCGACCTGTTGCTCCAGTTCCAGCAAATCGATCAGAATTTTTCCGGTCTCGGCCAGGAAGGGGTCGTGCTCCGATTCCTGCTCCTCATGGCCTGCAGCTAGATCGCCTTCGAGTGGATCATCCTTTTCCAGCTCGGTGAGCAGGGTTTCACCCAGGGCCTGGCGGCGCTGATTCTCCAGAGTTAATAGGCGCTCCTCGAATTCTTTCTGCTGCTGCCGGCGCTTGGCTTCGTTAAGTGGCAACTGCTCGCGGGCCTGCACTTCACGGTTCAGCTCTATACGAGCCATGGTGTAGGTGAAGTCCGGATCATTGGCGGCGCGTTGCAGATGACGCTCGGTCAGAGTGCCGAGCAATGGTGCGAGCTGGCGGTCACTGCGGTATTTGGCCGGGGCGATGGTGTCCCAGGGCAGCGCGCGCGGCAGGCTGCTTTCACCAATGTCGGTGGTTTCCAGCAGAGACGGATAGCTGATGTCGGGAATTACGCCGCGGTGCTGGGTGCTTTGTCCCGACACTCGATAGAACTTGGCTAGCGTCAGCTTCAGCTCACCATGGTTGAGCGGCTGGATTGACTGTACGGTGCCCTTGCCAAAGGTCGGCTCACCAATGATCAGCGCCCGACCGTAGTCCTGCATGGCACCAGCAAAGATTTCCGAGGCCGAGGCGGACAGCCGGTTGACCATGACCGCCAACGGGCCACCATAACTGATGCCGGTATCAGGATCGTCGAGAATCTGCACCTGGCCTTGGCTATCACGCACCAGAACGGTCGGGCCGCGATCGATGAACAGGCCGGTCAGTTCGGTGGCTTCCTGCAGCGAGCCGCCGCCATTGTTACGCAGGTCCAGGACGATGCCGTCGACTTTCTGGGTCTGCAACTCGCTCAGCAACTGGCGTACGTCGCGGGTGGTGCTACGGTAATCCGGGTCGCCGCGGCGGTAAGCCTTGAAGTCAATGTAGAAGCCGGGCACCTCAATGACGCCGATGCGGTAATCGCGCCCTTGTTGGCTGAAATCCAGAACCCTGGACTTGGCCGCCTGGTCTTCAAGCTTGACCGCTTCGCGCACCAGAACCACTTCGCGGCTAGTTAAATCGGTGGGAGGGTTGCTGGCCGGAATGACCTCCAGGCGAACGCTCGAGCCTTTGGGGCCGCGGATCAGTTTGACCACCTCATCCAGGCGCCAGCCAACCACATCGACGATTTCGCCAGTGCCCTGGCCGACACCGATAATACGGTCAGCCGGGGCCAGTTGTTGGCTTTTCTCGGCCGGTCCGGCCGGAACCAGGCGTACGATCTTGGTAAATTCGTTATCGCTTTGCAGGACAGCGCCAATACCTTCGAGCGACAGGCTCATGTTGATGTCGAAGTTTTCCGCATTCTCGGGTGACAGGTATTGGGTGTGCGGATCGTAGACCTGGGCCAGAGCGTTAATGTAGTTCTGGAAGATGTCCTCGCCGCGGGTCTGATTCAGGCGCAGGGCCTGGCCTTTGTAGCGCTTGTCGAGCAACTCGGCTATGCCATCAAGGTCGCGGCCAGCCAGTTTCAGACGCAGTACTTCGTCCTTGAGCTGTTTGCGCCAGAGTTGCTTGAGCGCATTGTTGTCGGCTGGCCAGGCGGCTTCTTCACGGTCGACCAGAATGGTCTGGTCGCTGTTGAAGTCAAGCTTGTCGAGGCCTTCGGCCAGCAATGACTGAATGAAGCCGACCCGTTCCAGGGCGCGGGTCAACTGGCGCCGATGCATCTCGAAGCCGACACTCAGATCGCCGGCCAGCAGCAAGTCGTCGATGCGATAACGGTAACCCTCGAAACCCTGGATATCGGCTGCGCTGAACAGGCTGCGTTGAGGGTCGAGATGACGCAGGTAAGTGTCGAAGATTTCACTGGACAGAGCATCATCCAGTCGAATCCGGTTGTAGTGATGTCGGCGCAACAGTTCCACGGTGTTGAGGCTGGCAATCATTTGCTCGCGCGTGGGCTGCAGGCTGTCGAGATCCAGGGCGGTGCCCTGCGGGTCCGCTGCGAAACCGGTACCGCCAAAACTCAGTAGGGCGATAAGGCAAGTCGTGCGCAGGGTATTTAAGCCGTTCATCGAAGTATCACATCCGGACTGGGTGGGAGTATGCTCTTAGGCCTCATACGGGAGCTTGGGTTCCCGTTACTGTAGACCCTTTAATTGCACTATGGAGGCAGCGTGAGAGGATTGCAAGCCGAGGGCGGGGCCCTGATTTGGCGTGAACAGCCCCATGTAGAGCTGGCGGAGGGCCAGGTGCGAGTGCGTGTGGCGGCGGCAGGATTAAATCGTGCCGACTTGTTACAGAAAGCCGGCATGTATCCACCGCCGCCTGGTGTGACTCCGGTGCTGGGGCTGGAGTGTGCCGGTGAGGTGATTGAAACCTGTGGTGCTATGCGCTGGCAGGTCGGTGATCGGGTCTGTGCGCTGTTGGCGGGCGGTGGTATGGCCGAGGAGGTGGTGGTTGATGCCGGTCACCTGTTGCCTGTGCCCGAGGGGATGAGCTGGGCCGAGGCGGCGGCGATTCCCGAGGTGTTCAGTACCGCCTGGCTTAATGTGTTCGAGCTGGCCGCGGCCAAGCCGGGTGAAAAGGTTCTGATTCATGCGGGCGCCAGCGGGGTGGGCACGGCAGCCATTCAGCTGTGCAAGGCACTGGGTAATCCCTGCTGGGTCACGCTCGGCAGCCAGGACAAGCTCGATGCCTGTCTGGCACTGGGAGCAACGGGTGGTCTGTTGCGCCAGGCCGGGATTGCCGGGCTGGCCAGCGAGGGGCCCTTCGATGTTGCTCTGGACCCGGTTGGTGCGACCTATGCGGCAGATCACCTGGACCTGTTGGGGGTAGATGCCCGCTGGGTGATTATCGGTCTGATGGGTGGGCGTGAGGCGACACTGGACCTGGCCAAACTGTTGGTCAAGCGCATTCAGTTGATCGGTTCGACCTTGCGTACCCGCAATGCTGACTTCAAGGCTGGCCTGCTGGCGCGTATGGAGCAGCGCCTGTGGCCATTGTTCGCTAGCGGTGAGTTGAAACCACTGGTGGCCAAGACCTTTGGCTTTGATCAGGCGGAGGAGGCCTTTGCTGAGCTGGCGGCCGATCAGATTGTTGGCAAGGTTGTGCTGGTGCGCTGATCTTCATCGATAACAGTGAAGCCCTTAAATCAGGGCTTCGCTGTTGAAAAACTCCCGCAAAGCGCGAACCAGATAGCCGGGGTCACGACTGCCGGCCAGTTCGCGGATCGAGTGCATGGCGAACGTCGGCGCGCCGACATCGACCGTACGCACACCCAGACGGCTGGCAGTGATCGGGCCAATCGTGCTGCCACAACCCATATCACTACGCACCACGAAACTCTGTACCGGTACTCCGGCCTGGTGGCACAGGTGGCGGAAGAAGGCGGCTGTCTCGCTGTTGGTGGCATAGCGCTGGTTGCTGTTGACCTTGATCACCGGGCCGGCGTTGAGTTGCGGGCCGTGGTTGGCGTCGTGGCGGTCAGCGAAGTTGGGGTGTACCGCGTGGGCGTTGTCGGCTGATACCAGCAGTGAACGCTGAATGGCGCGAATGCGGCTCTCGGCTTCCGGTAACAGGCGGGTCAGCACGTCTTCCAGGAACGGGCCGTCGGCGCCGCAGGCCGAGCAGGAGCCGATCTCCTCGTGGTCGGTGCACACCAGCAGGCAGGCCTGGCGCTTGTCGCTGTCGAGCAGGGCGCGCAGGCCTGCGTGGCAAGACAGCAGGTTGTCCAGGCGCGCGGCGGCGAAGAAGTCCTCTTCCAACCCCAGGGTGCTGGCTGGCTGAGTGTCATAGAAGCTCAGTTCATAGTCCAGAACCTGATCAACTTCCAGGTCAGGGTGTTCTTGCTGCAACTGTGTAACAAGCAGAGCGCGCAGGTCGCGGCGTGGCTCCAGGCTGTGGGCCAGGACTGGCGGCAGGTGGGTCTGGGCATTGATGGCCAGCCCGTCATTGACGCCGCGGTTGAGGTGAATTGCCAGGCTCGGGATTACCGCGATGGGCCGCTTGAAGTCGATCAGCCGGCTCTGCAGCTGAGCGCTGCAGTCACGAAAGGTCACGCGGCCGGCCAGTGACAGGTCGCGATCGAACCAGGGCGCGAGCAGGGCGCCCCCATAAACTTCGACGCCCAGTTGCCAGAGCCCCTGCATGTCGATTTCCGGCTGCGGCTTGACCTTCAGGCATGGGCTGTCGGTGTGGGCACCCACTATTCTCAGACCGCGCTCAAGAGCGCCAGGCTCGCCAGTGCGAAAGGCAATCAGTGACGAGTCGTTGCGTCGTACCAGGTAGCTGCCATTGGCCTTGAGCTGCCAGTCATCGCGTTCATTGAGCAGTTCAAAGCCGGCGTCGAGCAAGCGCTGGCTGAGGCTTTGGGTGGCATGGAACGGCGTCGGTGACGCCTGGATGAAGTCGGCCAGATCCTGGTTCAGGGTGCTGTGGGGCATATGGCAGGTTCCTTGTTCAGAAAGGGGCTGGGCTGTCGAAAACCAGGCGTTCTTTGCTCTGCGGGTGGCGAATGCCGAGCCGGGCCGCGTGCAGTGCCAGACGTGGACAGGCGGTCAGCGCCATGCTGTGGGCATAGAGCTGATCGCCCAGCAGCGGGTGCCCGATGGCTAGCATGTGTACCCGCAGTTGGTGTGAGCGCCCGGTAATCGGAGTCAGCTCAACCCGGCAATAGTCGCTGTGTCGCTCCAGTACCCGCCAGAATGTCTGGGCCGGCTTGCCCAGTTCATGATCGACGATATGGCGGGGCTTGTTCGGCGGATCATAACGTAGCGGCAGGTCGATGTGGCCGCTGTCGCTGTCCGGCTGCCCCCAGCACAGGGCAATGTAGGTTTTCTCGGTTTCCCGGTCGTGGAACTGGCGAGACAGTTCGCGATGGCTGTCCGGGTCGCGGGCGATCACCAGTAGGCCGGAGGTTTCCCAGTCGAGCCGATGGACGATCCGGGCTTCGGGATAGCCGTTGTCCTGTAGACGAGTGATCAGGCAGTCCTTGTTGTCTTCAGCGCGGCCGGGAACCGACAGTAGCAGGCTGGGCTTGTCGACAATCAGAAAACACGGATCCTCGTGCAGGATCCCGATATTGGTCAGCGGCATGCAAACTCTGAAGGCGCCGCCGTAACGGCGCCTGTCATCAGGGGCGGTCGGGCAGGGTGATGTTCAGTTCGAGAATCGAGCAGTGGTCCTGATTGTCCAGAGCCACATGTACCTGCTCGCGGTCGATCGGCACGTACTTGCTGATCACGTCGATGATTTCCTGTTGGAGTTGCGGCAGGTAATCAGGTTGAGTACGCTGGCCACGCTCATGGGCGACGATGATCTGCAGGCGCTCCTTGGCAACGGAGGCCGGTGTTTGCTTCTTGCGGTCGCGGAAATAATCGAAAATGCTCATTAACGGCCACCAAACAGGCGCTGCAGCAGCCCCTTTTTCTGCGCTTCGAGGAAACGATGCGGAACGTCTTTGCCAAGCAAGCGGTCGACAGCGTCGCTATAGGCCTGGCCGGCATCGCTCTTGTCATCCATGATTACCGGGATACCCTGGTTCGAGGCCTTGAGTACGGCCTGGGATTCGGGGATTACCCCCAGCAGCGGAATTGACAGGATTTCTTCGACATCGCTGACTGAGAGCATTTCGCCGTTTTCCACCCGTTCCGGATTGTAACGGGTCAACAGCAGGTTTTCCTTGACCTTGCCGCCCTGTTCGGCCAACCGTGATTTGCTGGCCAGCAGTCCGAGCATGCGATCGGAGTCGCGTACCGAAGATACTTCCGGGTTGGTCACGACAATCGCCTCGTCGGCGAAGTACATGGCCAGGTGGGCACCTTTTTCGATGCCGGCCGGAGAGTCACAGACGATGAAATCGAAGGTCTCTTTCAGTTCGTTGAGAACCTTTTCAACGCCTTCCTCGGTCAGGGCATCCTTGTCGCGGGTCTGGGATGCCGGCAGGATGTAGAGGTTGTCAGCGCGCTTGTCCTTGATCAGGGTCTGATTAAGGTTGGAGTCGCCGTTGATCAGGTTGACGAAGTCATAAACCACGCGACGTTCGCAGCCCATGATCAGGTCCAGATTACGCAGGCCAACGTCGAAGTCGACGATCACGGTTTTATAGCCGCGCAGGGCGAGTCCGGTACCGATGGCGGCGCTGGTCGTAGTCTTGCCAACACCGCCCTTGCCTGAGGTAACGACTAGAATCTTTGCCAAGATGACCTTCCTGTCGATATGTGTGAGGTTGCTCTGGTACCGGCGTTACAGCGCTCTGCGCCGGTCGGTTCGAATTGGTTGGGGTGGCCCTGATACTGGCTTCAGGCCAGATATGGCGGGCACTCCCGGATGGCGCACAGTATCTGTCAAAGACTCGTCATCTTCAAGTTGTCGCCGTCGAGGAATGTCTGAGTGGCCTGTTTCCAGAGACTGTCCTTGCGCAGATCCTCGGCTACCTTGTAGTGCCCGGCGATCGAGACCAGTTCAGCCTCCAGGCTCTGGCACAGGATGCGGGCTTCGGTATTGCCGCGCACGCCAGCCAGGGCTCGGCCACGCAGTGGGCCATAGACGTGGATATGACCGTCGGCGAGCAGTTCTGCTCCGGCGCTGACCGGAGCCAGGACTACCAGATCACCGCCGCGGGCATAAACCTGCTGTCCGGAGCGCACCGGTTGGGTGATGATCCGGCCCTGGCTGGGCGGCGCCTCGCTGGCTACTGGGGCCGGAGCCGGTTCGGCTGGTTTGGTTGGCTCGCCGGCAGGTTCCTGGGGTTTGTCGCGGTTGCGTCCCGGCGGCATCAGTACCAGCCCTGCGTCCTGGGCCAGTGGCCGGCAGCTTTCATTGCCGCGCAACCCAACCGGCAGCAGCCCATGCTCACGGCAGATGCGCAGCAGGCTGGCCAGACTGCCTGGGTCTGGCTGACCGTCGAGTTTGTCGAGACCGATGACCACCGGGGTATCCTGAAAGAAGTTGGGAGCCTGCTCGACTTTTTCGGCCAATTGCCGGGCAAAGCGCTCCGGCTCCTGGCGCACCAGTTCAAGTACGGTCATGGTCAGCATGCCGCCCTTGAGATGGAATACGGGGTCGTTATCTAGCAGGTCAAGGGTGGTTTCGACGCTCATGTTGGTTCCAGGCTCAAATGATGCGGACACTTATATAGGCTGGCTATGTTAATCGCAAGGAGTTGTTCGGTGCCTCTCACAGGGTAGAATGCGCCTTTTGCCGAATGGTTTGCCGAGAATGAGTCGTCCTGGTTTCAGTGCCCGCCTGGTACACCCCCGTTATTGGCCGCTGTGGTTGGGCCTGGGGGTGCTCTGGCTGATTACCCGTTTGCCGTATCCGTTGTTGTTGCGGCTCGGCCGGGTGCTGGGTTGGGCAATGTACCATCTGATGCGGGAACGGCGCAGCATTGCCAGGATCAACCTGCAGTTGTGTCTGCCTGACTGGTCCGAGGCGCAGCGTGAGGCTCTGGTGCGAGAGAATTTTGCCAATTATGGCATCGCTCTGTTCGAAATGGCCATGGCCTGGTGGTGGCCACCCAAGCGCTTGGCCCGGTTGGCCCACATCGAAGGGCTGGAGCATCTGCAGCAGGCCGCCGCCGAGGGGCGCGGCGTGGTGCTCATGTCGCTGCATTTCACTACTCTGGAAATTGGTGCAGCGCTGCTGGGGCAGGCGGTGACCATTGACGGTATGTACCGTGAGCACGACAACGCCGCGTTTGATTTTGTACAGAGGCGTGGCCGTGAGCGGCACAATGCCGACGCCAAGGCGGTTGAGCGCGAGGATGTGCGTTCGATGCTCAAGTCGCTGCGCGCCGGGCGAGCGATCTGGTACGCCCCGGACCAGGATTACGGGCGCAAGGCCAGCATCTTTGTACCGCTGTTCGGTGTGCCCGCGGCCACAGTGACTGCGACTAGCACCTTTGCCCGGCTGGGCAAGGCACTGGTGGTGCCTTTTACCCAGGTCCGGCTGGACGATGGCAGTGGCTATCGATTGGTGGTGCACCCGCCGTTGGAGGATTTTCCAGCGGGTGATGATCATGTTGATGCGCTGCGCATCAACCAGTGGGTCGAGCAGGCGATACACGAGCATCCGGAGCAGTACATGTGGGTGCACCGACGCTTCAAGACTCGGCCAGAGGGTGAGGCTCGGCCTTATCCGAAACGTCAGCGGCGCAAGCGCAGAAACTGAGGATGGGTATGCACGGAAGTCTGAGCGAACAGGCCTGTACCGGACTGATTCTGTCCGGCGGCGGTGCTCGGGCGGCCTATCAGGCTGGGGTGCTCTCGGTGATTGCCGGGCTGCTGCCTGACCATTCAAGGAATCCGTTCCCGGTGATCTGTGGCACGTCCGCCGGGGCGATTAATGCCTTGGCGCTGGCTACTCATGCCGATGATTTCAGTGCCGGGGTCGAGCGGATGCTGGAGGTGTGGTCCGAGTTCCGCTGCCATCAGGTCTATCGCACCGATTGGCTGTGCCTGCTGGTTCAGGCCTGGCGCTGGAGTCGGGCCAATTTGCTGGGCTGGGGTGGGCGCCAGCCGACTTCACTACTGGACAACAGTCCATTGCGCGAGCTTCTGGCCAGCCGGCTGTCCTTTCACAAGATTGAACAGGCGCTGCAGAGTGGGCACTTGCGGGCCGTATCGGTCAGTGCCTTTGGCTACCAGTCGTCGGAGTCGGTATGTTTTTATCAGGGTCATGAACGCATTGTGCCCTGGAGCCGGCATCGTCGGGTTGGGGTGCAGACCCAGTTGGGCCTGGACCATTTGATGGCTTCGGCAGCCATCCCGCTGGTGTTTCCGCCGGTGCTGATCAATCGCGAATGGTATGGCGACGGTGCGGTGCGTCAGCGGACGCCGGTCAGTCCGGCGCTACACCTGGGAGCCAACCGAGTGCTGATCATCGGGGTGTCGGACAACCTGAGTCAGCGCGAGGCGGCTGGTGGTCGACGCGGCCCACGCTTGCGTACAGCGCTGCCGCCGACGCTGGCACAGATCGGTGGGCATCTGCTCAACAGTACCTTCGTTGACCATTTGGAGGCTGACGTCGAGTTGCTCGAGCGGCTCAATCGATTGTCAGGCTATCTGCCGCTGGCGGCCCGCCAGCATGGCAAGGGCGTGCGCCCGGTGGAAGTGCAGATCATCTCGCCCAGCGAGCCGCTGGATGTGATTGCCAGCCGCCATCGCAAGGCGCTGCCGGCAGGGCTGCGAGCCTTTATGCGCGGCAGTGGCGCAACCCGGGCTTCGGGTGGCAGTGCCTTGAGTTACCTGTTGTTCGAGGCTGAGTATTGCCAGGAACTGATTGAGCTGGGGCGCAAGGATGCTTTGGCGCAACGTGAAGCCTTGCAGAAATTTCTCGGACTGTATTGCCCGTTGTAGAGCGGGTGAGAGCGGGGCTCCCACCGCCCAGAGAGCTACCCGGCAACCAGAATGCGAATGGCGTCCAGCCGCACTTTGGCCTGGCGCAGGGTTTGCTCGCCAACCTGCTTCTGCTGCTCCAGAGCCTGTATTTCCACTGGTTTGACCAGCGGGTTGACCGCTGCCAGAGCCTTCAGACGCTCGATTTCCTCATCCATCTGCTGGCTGTATTGATTCACTGCGCTGTCGACCAGTTCATAGTGCTGCAGATCGGCCAGGGCTTCGGCGCGGTCGAGCAGCCGTTCGACTACCTCGCGCTGGCTTTTGGCAACCTTGCTGGCCAGATGCTTGGGCAGTTGCTCAAGTTGCGCGTCGAGGGTGTCGAAGCTGACCTTGGCGGCCAGGTCGTTACCGTTGCTGTCGAGCAGGCAACGGACTGGTGTGGGCGGCAGGAAACGATGCAACTGCAGATGCCGTGGGGCAATGGCTTCGCTGACGAACAGGCATTCGAGCAGCAGGGTGCCTGGTTTGAGCGCCTTGTTCTTGAGCAGGGCGACCGCGCTGTTGCCCATGCTGCCCGAGAGCACCAGATCCATGCCACCCTGGAGCATTGGATGCTCCCAGGTGATGAACTGCATGTCCTCGCGGGTCAGGGCAGTTTCGCGATCATAGGTAATGGTCACGCCTTCATCGTCACCCAGAGGGAATCCGGCGTCGAGCATGCGCTCGCCAGGGCGCAGGACCAGCGCGTTGTCGGAATGGTCCTCGCTGTCGATGCCGAATACATCAAACAGCCGTTCCATATAAATAGCCAGTTGTGGGTCATGATCCTGCCGTTCGATCTGGGCAATCATGCGCTCGGCATCGCCATGGCCGCGTGAGTGGATTTCCAGCAGCCGGTCGCGACCGTCGTGCAATTCCTGCTCCAGGGCCAGACGGGCATTGCCAGCTTCCTGAATTAGAGTTTCCCAGTCGCTGTCGTCCGGGTGATCCAGATGTGCGAGCAACCGGGTGCCGAATTGGTGCTGCAGGGTATTGCCAGTCGGGCAGGTGGCGAGGAAGGCATTCAGGGCCTGGTGATACCAGTCGAACAGGCGTTCCTGGGCGGTGCCTTCAAGGTAGGGGACATGCAGTTGAATGGTCTGGCGCTGGCCAATGCGGTCCAGGCGACCAATGCGCTGCTCTAGCAGGTCAGGGTGATTGGGCAGATCGAACATCACCAGGTGATGGGCGAACTGGAAGTTGCGGCCTTCACTGCCAATCTCCGAACAGATCATCACCTGGGCACCAAACTCTTCATCGGCAAAGAAGGCCGCAGCCCGGTCCCGTTCGACAATGCTCATGCCTTCGTGGAACACAGTCGCCGGGGTGCCGCTACGCAGACGCAGGGCATCATCCAGATCCAGTGCTGTTTCGGCATGGGCGCAGATCACCAGTACTTTGCTGCGCTTGAGCATTTTCAAGGTGTCGATCAGCCACTCAACCCGAGGATCCTCCTGCCACCAGGCAGCTTCCTCGGCGCTGGTTTGTCCTTGCAGGGCAGTTTCTGGATACAGCGCGGCACGGCCTTCAAGGTCGGTGTAGATGTCCGGGCATGGGAGCGGGTAGGGGTGCAGTTGCCGCTCGGGGAAACCGGCGATTGCCGCGCGGGTGTTGCGATACAGCACCCGGCCGGTGCCGTGACGGTCGAGCAATTGGCGGATCAGACTGTCGCGAGCGGCTTCGCCAGCCTCGCCGGACTGCTCCAGGCTGGCCAACAAGGCGCTGGCGCTGTCACCCAGCCAGTCGATTATGGTCTGTTGGTCGCTGGCGCTCAATGACTGGCCGTCGAGCAGGCGCTGGACTGCTTCGGCAACTGGGCGGTAGCCGGCACTTTCGGCGCGGAAGACTTCCAGGTCATGGAACCGGTCTGGATCAAGCAGGCGCAGGCGGGCGAAGTGGCTGGCCTGGCCCAGTTGTTCCGGGGTGGCGGTCAGCAGCAGGACGCCGGGAATCAAGCGGGCCAGGGTTTCCACCAGTTGGTATTCGGGACTAGCCTGTTCCTCGTGCCAGACCAGGTGGTGGGCTTCATCGACCACCAGCAGGTCCCAGTCGCTGGCCAACAGCCAGTCATGTACCTGGGGTCGTAGTTGCAACAGCTCCAGAGAGACCAGGGCCAGTTGCTCTTCTTCAAAGGGATTGTCCTCGGCGCCCTGGCAACGATCATCATTGAACAGGGCAAAGCGCAGGTTGAAGCGCCGGCGCATTTCCACCAGCCATTGGTGCTGGAGGTTTTCCGGTACCAGGATCAGGATCCGCCGGGCGCGCCCGGTCTGCAATTGACGGTGCAGCACCAGGCCGGCTTCGATGGTTTTGCCCAGGCCAACTTCATCGGCCAGCAGCACTCGTGGGGCAATCCGGTCGGCCACGTCGCGGGCAATGTGAAGCTGATGCGCGATCGGCTGGGTGCGTACTCCGGCCAGACCAAGCAGTGGTGAGCGCTGGGTCCGACAGTAGTGACGCAGGCTTTCATAGCGCAGACTGAACCAGGCCAGCGGATCGATCTGACTGGCGAACAGGCGATCGCTGGCCAGGCGGAACTGGATGAAGTTATCCAGCATGGTTTCGGCGAACTCGGTCTGGCTGCCATCGTCGCGCAGGCCGCTGTAGACCAGAAGGCCGCTGTCTTCGCGGACATCGCTTACGGTCAGGATCCAGCCCTCGTGGTGGCTGATCTGATCCCCTGGTGAAAAGCGCACGCGGGTCAGAGGTGCGTTGCGCAGGGCGTAGTGACGGGTTTCGCCGCTGGCAGGAAACAGCAGTACTACCAGACGTTCATCCTGCGACAAGACCGTGCCCAGCCCCAGTTCCGATTCGCTGTCACTGACCCAGCGTTGCCCAGGAGTGAATACTGTCATTTGCTGCTCCTACCCGTCTGCAAAAAAGGGCGCTATGGTAACCGATAGGTCGAGCCTCACAAACCGCTGTCTGGTCTTGTTTTCAATAAGGCCGCCAAGGGCTGTGTGTTGTCCGATTTTGTCGGTTGCGTCACAGGTTTGGGGATAAAGCTTGCGTGGTTGCTGTCGATAGATAGAAGAGTAGTTCAGTGCTGATGGTCGGCGGCACTTTATGTTGTCCTCGGAAATCCGTTCCGACCATGCGAGGTGAGCCATGCTGATTCCCGGGCTCCCGAACGTGGGAGCGCAACAAGACGTGATCAAGCCCAAGCGCGAGGTCCAGCCGACGGCGGAAACCGGGCCGATTCGCGAGGCCGTGGACGACAAGCATCTGGAAAGGCGTCAGCGCGATATCGGCCACTTTCCGGAGCGGCGTCGCAGACGCCGGCGTAAGCTTGGCGAGCCTGATGCCGAGTCAGGTGGTGCTGCGGCTGAGCCGGGCGAGTTACCCAGCAAGGGCTTGCTGATTGACATTGAAGTCTGAGCCGATGGTAGTCTGTTAGGGACAATTGCAGGTGACCGATCATGGATAAACCCCAGCAACCCGCCATCATTGATCTTGATGAAGCCCGCCGTGAGCGTATTCACGACATTCACGAGGCCAGACTGCAGCAGGTGCGTTCGGCCTTTGAGCAGGCTTTCCCGCTCAAGAACAAGCCAGCCAAGCCGGCTCGCGGCAAGAAAAAATCCCGCAAACGTTAAAAAAGTTCGCAAAATTGATCCGGGTCAATAACCCGGATTTTTTTTGTGGTTATTCTGCAATCGTTGATGGACGCAAGGTGGGGAGAAGCCCATGTATATCGATGATGCAGTGATTGCCGGTGTGTTGACGGTTGGTTTGATGATCGCGTTCTTTGGTGGTGTTGGCTATTTCATCTGGTCCGATAGCCGCAAGGCCAAGAACAAGCGTTCCTGAGTTTTTCGGTCTGGTCTGAGACCAGGCCTCAATGGTTTTCAAGTGCATGGCTCGCAAGGCCTTTGGCGGTCACCTTCTGGGTTGACCGCCTTTTTTTGTTGCTGATGGCAGTGGGTGAGCGTGGTTGCTATACTGTATATAAATACAGTATTTGGGGTTTGCCATGACTTCTCAATATCAATCGGGGCGCGGTGCTCAGGCCAACCCGGTCAATCGTTTTGCTCCGCTGCACAGCGAATCTTGTGATGACGGCTGGTTCCAGGAGTTGCCTGAACGCTGCGTGACTGAGGTGCGCGAAGAACAGTCGCGGCACATCATCAGCCGTAACAACTCGCCGGACTTGCCATTTGATCGCTCGCTCAATCCGTATCGAGGTTGTGAGCACGGTTGTATCTACTGTTACGCCCGACCAAGTCATGCATATTGGGATCTGTCGCCGGGGCTTGATTTCGAGACCCGGTTGATTGCCCGCACCAATGCCGTTGATCTGCTGGAACAGGAGCTTTCCCGGCCAGGCTACAGCTGTGCGCCAATCAATCTGGGAGCCAATACTGATCCTTATCAGCCAATCGAGCGCGAGTACCGCCTGACTCGAAGGTGTCTTGAGGTGTTGTTGCGCTATCGCCATCCGCTGACCCTTGTTACCAAGGGGGCTTTGGTGTTGCGTGATCTGGACCTGCTCGAGGCTCTGGCTGAGCGACGTCTGGTCCGGGTGATGATCAGTCTGACCACTCTGGATGATGATCTGAAGCGCCGGCTAGAGCCGCGCGCGGCTTCTCCTGCGGCACGACTGCGGGTAATTCGTACGCTGAGTGAGCGGGGGGTGTCGGTCGGGGTGTTGTGCTCGCCGATGATTCCGCAGATCAATGATCATGAGTTGGAGCATCTGCTGGACGCAGCAGTGGCGGCTGGTGCTGACAGTGCAGGCTATATGCTTTTGCGTTTGCCGCGGGAGGTGGCAAGTCTGTTTCAGGACTGGCTACAACAGCATTATCCGGGCAAGGCCGAGCATGTGCTGAGCCTATTGCGCCAGTCGCGTGGCGGTCAACTTTATGATGCCCGCTTTGGCAAGCGCTTTCGCGGCGAGGGCCCGTTTGCCGAGTTGCTGGCCCAGCGCTTTCAACTGGCCTGCCGGCGCCTGGGATTGCAGCGGGCGCAGGCTAGCCGCGAGCTGGACTGTTCGCAGTTTGCCCCGCCAGGTCGGCAAATGGGGTTGTTTTGAATGTAGTGGCAGTTTCTGGGCTGTTGCGCAGTAAAATGGAGGCATGACTACTTCATCCAAACGTCCTCGCTGTCAGCGCTGCCAGCGTCCTCTGGATCACTGCCTGTGTCCCTGGATCCCTGACCTGGAGTCTTCCACGCGGGTGCTGATTATCCAGCACCCGAGCGAGCGCCAGCATGCACTCAATACTGCACGCCTGCTGGCTCTGGGCCTGCGTCAGTGCCACTTGTTGGTGGCGGAGCAACTGGATGATTATCCCGAGTGGCAGCGCTGGCTAGGTGACCCGAGCTGGCGCACCGAGCTTTTATTTCCCGGGCCAGACGTGCCGCTGCTGAGTGCCGCAGCGAAAGATTCGCGCCCGCGACAATTGGTGTTGCTCGATGGCACTTGGCGCAAGGCCCGCAAGCTGCTGTATCTCAATCCGCTGCTGCAGGCGTTGCCACGGGTGGCACTGCCAGTTGTCGGCAAGAGCCGGTACCGGTTGCGCAAGGCGCCTTCGGCCGAATCCCTGGCAACTATTGAGGCTGGTGTTCTGGCCTTGAGCTTGATCGAACCGCAAACGGACTTCTCTCCCCTGCTAAAACCCTTCGAGCGGATGATCGAGAGTCAGATTCAAGCCATGGGCCTGGATACCTACCGTGCGCATCACCCCCATCAGTGACTGATGGGGGTGATCCATTCGCCGCAGTGATGTTACCCATCTTTGCTCATCAGCCGGGTTTTCAATCGCTAGACTGAGGCCATACAAAAACAAGAAATCAATCGCCAAATTATGGCGAACTGCTGCGATTAGAGAGGCATTTATGCAATTGACTGGGCAACGAGTGGTGATCACTGGAGCAGGTAGCGGGTTGGGCCGGGAGCTGGCTCTACGCTATGCGCGAGAAGGCGCCAGGCTGCTATTGGCCGATATTCAGGATGAGGGTTTGAAGCAGACCCGGGCGCTGGTTGAGGCGGCTGGTGGTTGGGCCTTGACTCAGCGCTGCGATGTGCGCGATTTCAGTCAGTTGGCGGCGTTGGCCCAGACCTGTCAGGAGCGCCTGGGTGGTGTAGAGGTCCTGATCAACAATGCCGGGGTGGCTTCCGGAGGATTTTTCTGGGATCTGTCGCTTGAGGATTGGGATTGGCAGATCAGCATCAACCTGATGGGCGTGGTCAAGGGCTGCAAGGCGTTCATGCCAATGCTGACTGAGCAGCGCCAGGGCCAGATCATCAATATTGCCTCGATGGCAGCACTGATGCAGTCACCGGGGATGAGCAACTACAACGTAGCCAAAGCCGGGGTCGTGGCCCTGTCGGAAAGCCTGCTGGCCGAACTGCGTCCGCTGGGTATCAAGGTTAGTGTGGTGTGCCCATCGTTCTTTCAGACCAATCTGCTGGATTCCTTCCGCGGCCCGGACCAACAGAGCAAGCAGCAAGTGGCCAAACTGTTGGAAAGCTCGCCCATTACTGCGGCCGAGGTGGCTGACATCATCTACCGGGAAAGTCAGGTCGATCAGTTCATGATCCTGCCGCACGAGGCTGGCAAACAGGCCTGGGCGCTCAAGCAGGCCGACCCGCAGGTCATTTACGACGATATGGCGCGCCTGGCAGCGAAAAAAATGGGTTTGACGCTGACTGAATAACCGTGCTGCCCCAGTGGCAGCGCGCCGTGGTTGTGGCACAATGCGTCTTTGACCTGGAAGGGCAGGATTGAGGCGTATCATGTTGTTCAACTGCGGGCGCGGAGTCACGGATGGCTGCTGATACGCGGCGGGTTGCATTTCTTATCTGGCCGGGAACTCACCCGGCCACTCTGGTGCCTGCGCTTTCGGTATTGCGCTCGGCCAATCGCATGGCCGAGAGCCTCTGTTATAAAGTCGACTGCTTCAGTCTGGACGGTCAACCGCTGGTCAGTCCTGAAGGGTTGCAGATGCCTGCCCGGCAATGGCAAGCCCCGTATCCCGAGTTGCGCCGGCTGTGGCTGGTTGCCGATCAGTTGCCCGAGACCCTGCCGGCAGCCTTGGTGCAACAGTTGCGGACGCTGGCGCGTGATGGCTTGGCGCTGGGGGCGATAGAAGGCGGTGTTTTCCCTCTGGCGATGTCCGGGTTGCTCGATGGGCACCGCTGTGCGGTGCATTGGCGGATGATCGATGAGTTCCGCGAGCGCTTTCCTGCGGTGACCGCTTCCAGTCAATTGTTCGAGCAGGACCGGGCCCGGCTCAGTAGCAGCGGTGGTCAGGCCACGCTGGATCTGTTCTTGAATCTGGTGGCCGAAGACCATGGGCAGGATCTGGCAGCCCTGGTAGCTGAGGATCTGGTGCTTGAGCGGATTCGCGATGGCAGTGAGCGCCAGCGGGTGCCGCTGCGCAACCGTTTGGGCAGTACTCATCCGAAGCTGACTCAGGCGGTAATCCTGATGGAGTCGAACATCGAGGAGCCCCTGACCACTGATGAAATTGCTCGCCATGTGTGCGTATCACGGCGCCAGTTGGAACGGATTTTCAAGCAATATCTCAATAGCGTACCGTCGCAGTATTACCTGGAACTGCGCCTGAATCGCGCGCGGCAAATGCTGCTGCAAACCAGCAAGTCGATCATTCAGATCGGCTTGTCCTGCGGGTTTTCATCTGGTCCGCACTTTTCCAGTGCTTACCGGAACTGCTTTGGCATTACCCCTCGGGAGGATCGCAACCAACGTCGTGCCCAGCAGGCGATGGATGCTGGTGCCAAAGATACGCAAGAACAATGAGTCGGGGGCAACCGGCTTCAGTCGTGATTATTCCGCCAAGGGGCGGGCAGAGGAGAGGAGAGCGATGTCGGATTCAATGCAGGTCGACCGGTCGGATTTTGATCGGGTCATGGTTCCCAATTACGCGCCAGTGGACATGGTACCTGTTCGTGGTCTGGGCTCGCGCCTTTGGGATCAGCAGGGTCGTGACTATGTCGATCTGGCCGGCGGCATTGCGGTCAATGCTCTGGGTCATGCCCATCCTGGCCTGGTTGAGGCGCTGACCGAGCAGGCCGGCAAACTCTGGCATGTCTCCAATGTGTTGACCAATGAACCGGCCCTGCGGCTGGCAGCCAAACTGATTGAGGCGACTTTCGCCGAGAAGGTGTTCTTTGCTAACTCGGGCGCCGAAGCTAATGAGGCGGCGTTCAAACTGGCCAGACGCTGGGCGCATGAAACCGCGGGGCCGGACAAGCATGAGATCATCGCTTGCACCAACAGTTTTCATGGCCGGACCCTGTTTACCGTCAGTGTTGGCGGTCAGCCAAAATACTCGCAGGGCTTTGGTCCGGCAATCGAAGGTATCAGTCATGTACCCTATAACGACCTGGCGGCACTTGAGCAGCTGATGTCAGCGCGTACCTGTGCGGTGGTTATTGAGCCGATTCAGGGTGAAGGTGGGGTGATACCGGCGACGGATGCATACCTGCAAGGCGTGCGGGCGCTGTGTGACAAGTACAATGCCCTGTTGATCTTCGATGAGGTGCAAAGCGGTATGGGTCGTACCGGCAAGCTGTTTGCCTATATGCACAGCGGCGTGGTGCCGGACATCCTGACCAGTGCCAAGAGTCTGGGCGGCGGTTTCCCGATTGCCGCAATGCTGACCAGCGACCGAATTGCCCAGCATTTCGGGGTGGGTACCCATGGCAGCACCTACGGTGGCAACCCGCTGGGCTGTGCGGTGGCCGAACGGGTGCTGGATATCGTCAATACCCCGGAGCTGTTGCAGGGCGTCGACGCACGCCATCAGTTGCTGGCCGAGGGCTTGATGGCGTTGTCCGCCGAGTTTCCGGTATTCGAAAAGATTCGTGGGCGTGGGCTGCTGATCGGCGCGGTATTGACCGAGGCCTGGCGTGGCCGGGCCCGGGATATTCAGGAGGCTGCCCAGCGCCATGGCTTGTTGGTACTGCAGGCTGGGCCGGATGTGATGCGCCTGGCTCCGAGTCTGGTAATCCCTGAAGCGGATATCCGCGAAGCGTTGCAGCGCTTGCGCGCAGCGCTGGCCAGTCTGGCTGGTTGATACCCGGAGGCTTTCATGCTGGTCCAACGCCTGTGCTGCACCGCCGACCTGAGCGCCATTGAAGCGCTGGCCGCCGCCAGTCCTGTGGGGGTGACCTCATTGCCGGCGGACCGCCTGCGGCTGGCAGAGATCATTGAAGACTCTGAAGCGTCAATGGCGGAAGAGGTCGCCTTCAGCGGTGAGGAACGTTACTTCTTCGTGCTGGAAGATGCTGACAGCGGGCGTCTGGTCGGCTGTAGCAGCATCATCGCGGCGGCGGGTTTCAGTGAGCCGTTCTATACCTTTCGCAACGAAATGTTCGTGCATGCCTCGCGTGAGCTGGGGTTGCACAACCGCATTCACGTATTGTCGCTGTGCCATGATCTGACCGGTTACAGCCTGTTGGCCGGGTTTCATCTGCAGCCCGAATACCAGCAGCACTGTTCGGCCATGGCGCTCAACGCCCGTGGCCGGTTGCTGTTTATGGCCAGTCATCCGCAACGTTTTGCCGAGTCGGTTGCGGTCGAGATCGTTGGTATTAGTGATGGGCAGGGGAATGCGCCGTTCTGGGATGCGGTCGGGAGGCATTTCTTCGCGGTCAGCTACAGCGAGGCCGAGCAGATTGGCAGTAGTCGTGGGCGCAGTTTTCTGGCCGAGCTGATGCCGGGTTATCCGATCTATGTGCCGATGCTGTCGGATGAAGCGCAGGAGGTGATCGGTCAGGTTCATCCGTCGGCACAGGGGGTGTTCGATATCCTGCTGCGCGAAGGGTTCGAAACTGACAATTACGTCGATATCTTCGATGGTGGGCCGGTAGTGCATGCCAAAACCGCCGACCTGCTCAGTGTGCGGCACAGCTATCAGGCGGCGGTTCAGGTTGGCAAAAGCGCGGGCGGTTCGCAGCGCTGGCTGGTGGCCAATGGTCAGGTTGGCGGTTTCCGGGCCACGATGCTGGAATTGGACTGGCAACCTGGGCAGCCGCTGACCCTGGATAACCGTCAGGCCGAGTTGTTGCAGGTGGCCGCCGGTGACGCGGTTCGGCTGGTCAAGGAGGTCTGAATATGCTGGTACGAGCTGCGGGTAGCCGGGATTTGCAGGCGCTGCTGGAGATGGCCAGCGCCGCTGGCTCCGGTTTGACCACCTTGCCGGCCAGTGAGGAGCGCCTTGCCAGACGTTTGCAGGTTGTTGAGCAGAGCTTCCGTGGGGGCATGCCGCTGGCCGATGCGGACTATTTGTTCGTGCTCGAAAGCGAGACGGGGCAGGTAATAGGCACCAGCGGGATGGTCGCCGCTGCAGGTCTGCGCGAGCCCTGGTACAGCTATCGCATGGGATTGACGGTCACTGCCAGTCGGGAGCTGAATGTCTACCGGCAGCAGCCGACGCTGTTTTTGGTCAATGATCTGACCGGCGCCACGGCGTTGTGCTCGCTGTACCTGCCGCCGGAGCACCGGCAGGGCCTCAAGGGGCGACTGTTGTCCAAGGCGCGCTTCCTGTTCATGGCCGAGTATGCCGAGGATTTCGCTGCCCGGGTCATCGCCGAGATGCGTGGACGTTCTGATGTACAGGGGCGTTCGCCATTCTGGGATAGCCTGGGCCGGCATTTTTTCAAGATGGAGTTTGCCCGGGCCGATTACCTGACCGGGATCGGCAGCAAGGCCTTCATCGCCGAGATGATGCCCAAGTTTCCACTGTATGCCTGCTTTCTCAGCGATGAGGCACGTGCCGCCATCGGTCAGGTGCATCCTGATTCCGAGCCAGGGCTGGCGATGCTGCGCGAGGAGGGCATGAGCTATCAAGGCTATATCGATATCTTCGATGGCGGCGCGACCCTGGAAGCGCCGCTGGCCCAGGTGCGTGCAGTCAGTGACAGTCAGATATTGCTGCTGGCGGTTGGTACGCCGGGAGATGAAGCCTGTCCTTACCTGATCCACAATCGCGGGCGCCACAATTGCCGGATAGTCGCGGCCCCGGCCCGTGTGGCAGCGGGCACTCTGGTGGTGGCGCCGGATACCGCTGAGCGGCTGGGGTTGCGTGCCGGCACTCCGGTGCGTGCTGTGTCGCTGGTCGGCCGGCAGGGCGGGGATACCCTCGATCCCTACAGCTTGTCGGGCTGACGCTGATTGCCGGGTCTTCTATACTGAGCTATCCAGTCATATAGAGAGGCTCGGCTCATGCGTGGTTTACTGGTGTTGCTGATGCTGTTGCCGGTATGGGCGATCGCCGGGCAGTGCCCGGCTTTGCTGCAGCATGAGTTGCCGGCGTTGCGCTCGCAGGATCGCATTGATCTGTGCGGTTTTGCCGGCAAGCCGCTGATCATCGTCAATACCGCCAGCTTTTGCGGCTATACCCCGCAGTTTGAAGGGCTGGAGAGCCTTTATCAGCGTTATCGCGAACAAGGCCTGGAGGTTTTGGGTGTACCTTCCAATGATTTTCGTCAGGAAGCCAGGGATCAGGCAGCCATTGCCGAAGTATGTTATGTCAATTATGGCGTCACCTTTCGCATGAGCGAGCCGCAGGTGATCACGGGCAAGCAGGCGCATCCGCTTTATCGTGCACTGGCTGAGCAGGCGGGTGAGCGTCCACGCTGGAATTTTCACAAATACATTGTTGGGCGTGACGGTCAGGTCAAGGCCAGTTTCCCCAGCGCCGTCAGTCCGGATGATCCGCGTTTTATTGAGGCGCTGGAAAAAGCTCTGTGATCTATCAATGTCATAGGGATTATCAAACCAGCGGCTGATGCGCGCTGTCACCTTATACCTATATAATGCAACCCTTTGCCATGCGTACGGCCGGCTTGTGCCCGGATTTGCGTATGGGCCGACAATTTTGTGGTAAGGGACCTATGAAAAGCGCTGAGATCCGTGAAGCCTTCCTCCGCTTCTTTGAAGAGAAGGGGCATACCCGTGTCGCCTCCAGTTCGTTGATTCCCGCGGACGACCCCACCCTGCTGTTTACCAATGCCGGGATGAATCAGTTCAAGGACTGTTTTCTCGGGCTGGAGAAGCGTGCCTATACCCGCGCTACCACCAGTCAGAAGTGCGTGCGCGCCGGTGGCAAGCACAACGATTTGGAAAATGTCGGCTACACCGCGCGTCACCATACTTTTTTCGAGATGCTCGGCAATTTCAGCTTTGGCGACTACTTCAAGCGTGACGCTATCCACTACGCTTGGGAGTTTCTGACCTCGGATAAATGGCTGAACCTGCCCAAAGACAAACTCTGGGTCACCGTCTATGCCAGTGACGATGAAGCCTATGAGATCTGGAACAAGGAAGTTGGCGTGCCGGCCGAGCGCATGGTGCGCATCGGTGATAACAAGGGTGCGCCCTATGCGTCCGACAACTTCTGGGCGATGGGCGATACTGGCCCCTGCGGCCCCTGTACCGAGATCTTTTTCGATCATGGCCCGGAAATCTGGGGCGGCCCACCCGGCAGTCCGGAAGAGGACGGTGACCGTTACATCGAGATCTGGAACAACGTGTTCATGCAGTTCAACCGGACTGCCGACGGCCAGATGCAGCCGTTGCCGGCGCCCAGTGTCGATACCGGGATGGGGCTGGAGCGCATCAGTGCGGTGATGCAGCATGTGCACTCGAACTATGAGATCGACCTGTTCCAGAGCCTGCTCAAGGCGGCTGCCCAGGCCATTGGTTGTGCTAACGATGATGCTGCCTCGCTCAAGGTGGTGGCAGACCACATTCGCTCCTGCGGTTTCCTGATCGCAGATGGTGTGCTGCCTTCCAATGAAGGGCGCGGCTATGTGCTGCGCCGGATTATTCGTCGCGCTTGCCGGCACGGCAACAAGCTTGGGGCCAAGGGCCTGTTCTTCCACAAGATCGTTGCAGCTCTGGTGGCTGAGATGGGTGAAGCCTTCCCTGAACTCAAGGCACAGCAGGCGCATATCGAGCGGGTGCTCAAGAGCGAGGAGGAGCAGTTCGCCAAGACTCTGGAGCAGGGTCTGAAGATTCTTGAACAGGATTTGGCGGGTCTTGAGGGTAATGAAATTCCCGGTGATGTGTTGTTCAAGCTGTACGACACCTATGGGTTCCCAGTGGATCTGACCGGTGATATCGCCCGTGAGCGCGGCCTGTCGATCGATGAGGCCGGTTTTGAGGTGGCGATGGATGCTCAGCGCGAGCGCGCCCGTTCGGCCAGCCAGTTCGGTCTGGACTACAACAGCCTGGTCAAGGTCGATGTCGATACCCGGTTCGAGGGTTATGCGGGTACTGAGGGGGCTGGCAAGATCGTGGCCCTGTTCCGCGATGGTCAGGCAGTCGATCAGCTGGCTGATGGCGAAGCTGGCGTGGTAGTGCTGGATCAAACTCCGTTCTATGCCGAGTCCGGTGGTCAGGTCGGCGATACCGGCTTCCTGGAAGGGGCTGGCGTGCGTTTCGATGTCCGCGACACGACCAAGGCCGGTGGTGCACACCTGCACCATGGGGTAGTTGCCAAGGGCAGTCTGAGTGTTGGCGCATCGCTCAAGGCGGTGGTCGATGCCGGAGTGCGTCAGGCCACCAAACTCAACCACTCGGCCACCCATCTGCTGCATGCTGCGTTGCGCGAGATCCTTGGTGAACATGTAACCCAGAAGGGCTCGTTGGTGGATAGTCAGCGTCTGCGCTTTGACTTCAGTCATTTCGAGGCGATCACCGCTGAGCAGCTGCGTGCGCTGGAGTTGCGGGTCAATGAACAGATTCGGCTTAACTCGGCGGTGCAGGTTGAAGTTACCGATATTGAGACCGCCAAGCGCAAGGGGGCAATGGCCCTGTTCGGCGAGAAATACGGTGAGCAGGTGCGGGTACTGACCATGGGTGGCGGTTTTTCGGTCGAGCTGTGCGGCGGTACTCATGTCGAGCGCACCGGCGATATCGGCCTGTTCAAGATTACCAGTGAAGGTGGGATTGCCGCTGGTGTGCGTCGTCTGGAAGCGGTAACTGGCCAGGGCGCGTTGGATTATTTGGCTGAGGCCGAGGACCAGTTGCGACAGGTGGCGCAACTGGTCAAGGGTAGTCGCGATAACCTGTTGGACAAGGTATCCGGGCTGGTTGAGCGCAATCGCCAATTGGAGAAGGATGTCGAGCAGCTCAAGGCCAAGGCTGCCAGCGCTGCCGGCAGCGATCTGGCTGCAGAGGCTCAGGTTCTGGGCAACCTGACCGTATTGGTCAAGCGTCTGGACGGTCTGGATGGCAAGGCTCTGCTGGCGCTGGTTGATCAGTTGAAGAATAAACTCGGCTCGGCGGTGATCCTGCTTGGCGGCGAACTGGATGGCAAGGTGGTGCTGGTTGCCGGGGTTACTCAGGATCTGACAGCCAGGGTCAAAGCCGGTGACCTGATCCGCAACACTGCTGCCAATGTTGGCGGCAAGGGCGGTGGGCGTCCGGACATGGCCCAGGGCGGCGGTACCGAAGTGGCGGCGCTCAATGGTGCGCTGGCCGGGGCGCTGGAGTGGTTGGCGCAACAGTAGTTTGGGGCAGGCACCACTCGGTGCCTGGTGACGGGGTCGGGATAACCGACTTTAATGGAGGTTGGTGCAACACATGGCACTTATTGTCCAGAAGTTTGGTGGTACCTCGGTGGGTAGCGTTGAACGCATTGCCCAGGTGGCCGAGAAAATCAAGGGGTTCAAGGCGCAGGGTCATGATCTGGTGATCGTGGTGTCGGCCATGAGTGGCGAAACCAACCGTTTGATCGATCTGGCTAAGCAAATGCAGGCGGTGCCTGATCCGCGTGAGCTGGATGTGATCGTTTCTACCGGTGAGCAGGTGACTATTGGTCTGTTGGCCATGGCTCTGAAGTCCCGGGGTGTGCCGGCGGTTTCCTATACCGGCAGCCAGGTTCGCATCGTTACCGACAGCGCCCACAACAAGGCCCGCATCCAGCATATTGATGACGCCAATATCCGTGCCGATCTTGAGGCGGGGCGGGTTGTGATTGTTGCAGGGTTCCAGGGGGTCGATGAGCAAGGCAACATTACTACGCTTGGTCGTGGTGGCTCTGATACCACTGGAGTAGCTCTGGCCGCTGCGCTTAAGGCTGACGAGTGTCAGATCTATACTGATGTTGATGGGGTCTATACCACCGATCCGCGGGTGGTGGAGCGCGCCCGCCGACTGGACAAGATCACCTTTGAGGAAATGCTGGAAATGGCCAGCCTGGGCTCCAAGGTACTGCAGATCCGCTCGGTCGAGTTCGCCGGCAAGTACAACGTCCCGCTGCGCGTGCTGCACAGCTTCAAAGAGGGTCCCGGGACCCTGATTACCCTTGAGGAAGGTGCTTCAATGGAACAACCAGTCATTTCCGGTATTGCCTTCAATCGTGATGAAGCCAAGCTGATCATTCGTGGTGTGCCTGATACGCCGGGTGTGGCCTTCAAGATTCTGGGGCCAGTCAGTGCCGCTAATATTGAAGTGGACATGATCGTTCAGAACGTGGCCCAGGATAACACCACCGACTTTACTTTCACCGTGCACCGCAATGACCTGCGCAAGGCGGAAGACATTCTGCGCAAGGTGGCCGAAGACATCGGCGCCCGGGAGGTTGGTGGTGACGACAAGATCGCCAAGGTCTCGATCGTTGGGGTTGGCATGCGCTCCCATGCCGGCGTTGCCAGCAAAATGTTCGAGGCGCTGTCGCGCGACGGCATCAATATCCAGATGATCTCCACCTCGGAAATCAAGATCTCGGTAGTGATCGACGAGAAGTATCTGGAACTGGCGGTGCGTGCCTTGCACACCGCATTCGACCTGGATGCCGAAGCGGCAGCTGGCGATCACCTATAATCTGATTGATGGGTTGGGGTTTTGCCCCTCAGGGCACGGTGTCTGGCTGCCGTGTCCGCCGGTCGAGGAACCGTCGAAACAATCTGCGACTAAAGCGGACGAACACGGGGCAGGGATAGCGGTCAAGATGACTAGCCGTCCCGGCTGGATCGACAGGCAACAAGCCGGTTTTTTGCAGACTGCTGTGTCCTGATCAAAGCAAGGAGAAATGGAATGCTTATTCTTACTCGACGGGTTGGTGAAACCCTGATGGTGGGCGATGAAGTGACTGTGACCGTACTGGGTGTCAAAGGAAACCAGGTGCGAATTGGCGTCAACGCCCCGAAAGAAGTGGCGGTGCATCGCGAGGAAATCTACCAGCGCATCCAGAAAGAAAAGGATGAAGAACCAAATAGCTAATTTTATTGAATTTTTCGTTGCATTCGCAGCGGCGCGCAGTTAGTATTCTGCGCGTGTTACGGAGAGGTGGCCGAGAGGCTGAAGGCGCTCCCCTGCTAAGGGAGTATACCTCAAAAGGGTATCGCGGGTTCGAATCCCGCCCTCTCCGCCACTTTTGCTTTTTGTAGTGGCGTCAAACGTTAGTTTCTGAAATTAAAGAAAAAAATGTTTGACAGGCAGTTTAAAAGCCCTATAATTCGCACCCACAACGCACTCGTAGCTCAGCTGGATAGAGTACTCGGCTACGAACCGAGCGGTCGGAGGTTCGAATCCTCCCGAGTGCGCCATACAGAAAACCCACTGACATGTCAGTGGGTTTTTTTTTGCCCGAAGGGTGGCCGCCGAGGCTGAGCCGGCGTCCAAAGCCTGCTAGGCTTGGAAGCGTTGGTTATCGTTGATTCGCAAGGGTCGGCCAGCGCTGGTTTTGTCCTGTCATGGAAGTGTGGCTATGTCAGAGCTCAACAGAAAATCTCCGGAAAGTCTTCAGGACCGGCTGGACCAGGTGGTGCAACTGCTCAATCGCCATCGTCTGGTGGAGAACCTCGTGCACAAGCAGGAGGGGCAGCATCAGGAGTTGGTCGAGCACCTGGTGCATCAGCAGAACCTGGCTGAGCTGCAGCGCAAGCTCGACGAGTTGCACCCGGCTGACGTTGCCTTCATTCTTGAATCGCTGCCGCTGGAAGAGCGTCTGGCGATCTGGCAACTGGTACGTTCCGAGCGTGATGGCGACATCCTGCTTGAGGTTTCCGATGCGGTCAGGGAAACCCTGATCGCCGACATGGACAGCCACGAGATCATCGCGGCTGCCAATTCCCTTGATGCTGATGAACTGGCTGATCTGGCCCCGGATCTGCCGCGCGATGTCGTTCGTGAGCTGATGGATACGCTGGATGCCCAGCAGCGTGAGCGACTCAAGTCGGCCTTGTCCTATGACGAGGACCAGGTTGGGGCATTGATGGACTTCGATATGGTGACCATTCGCGATGATGTCACCCTTGAGGTCGTGATTCGCTATCTGCGGCGTTTCGATGAGTTGCCCGACCATACTGACAAGCTATTCGTGGTTGATACCGAAGGCGCTCTCAAGGGCGTGTTGCCGATCAAGAAGCTGTTGGTTGGCTCCCCCGATGCTTTGGTGGGGGAAGTCATGGCCGAGGATCCGGTGGTGTTCGATCCGGAGGATGATGCCGGGGAGGCTGCTCAGGCGTTCGAGCGTTATGATTTGGTGACGGCGCCGGTGGTGGATGCCAAGGGCAAGCTGTGCGGGCGTCTGACTATCGACGAGATGGTCGACTATATCCGTGAGGAGAGTGAAGCTGAGGTGCTGAATGCGGCTGGTCTGCGCGAGGAAGAGGATATCTTCGCCTCGGTCTGGAAGTCGGTGCGCAACCGTTGGGCCTGGCTGGCAATCAACCTTTGTACTGCGCTGGTCGCTTCGCGGGTGATTGGCTTGTTTGAAGGCTCGATTGAGAAGTTGGTGGCGCTGGCAGCCTTGATGCCAATCGTTGCCGGGGTTGGTGGCAATTCAGGTAATCAGACCATCACCATGATCGTGCGCGGGATTGCCACCGGCCAGGTTCAGGTCGCTCACGGTAAGCGACTGTTGCGTAAAGAGGTCGGTGTAGCGCTGTTCAATGGTTTGTTCTGGGGAATGGTGCTGGCCGGAGTGGCCTATCTGCTCTATGACAATCTGCCGTTGTCGGTCGTACTGCTCTCGGCGATGACGCTGAACATGTTGCTGGCTGCTGTTATGGGGGTATTCATACCCTTGATCCGGCTGCGTCTGGGGCGTGATCCGGCGCTGGGCTCAAGTGTCATGATCACCGCGATTACTGACAGTGGCGGCTTTTTTATCTTCCTGGGGCTTGCAACTATCTTCCTGCTTTGAAATGGGCTGACTGGCGGGTCAATGATGTCGCCTGGATTGCTAAAAATGTCACATCAGGATACATTAGCCCGGTTTTTGCTATAGGCGGGATCAATCTGGGAGGGTTTCGGCTGTTTAGTCGCCGATTTGTTCCGCTGATATCTTAAAGGCATGCCGATTGGTGTGCCTTATTATTGCAGGAGATACAATGACTTCGTCCGACTTGTTGCTCGAAGGTGTAGAGCTGATGCTCATCGGCATGGGCTCAGTGTTCACTTTCCTGGTAATTCTGGTGATTGCTACAACCATCATGTCCAGAATTCTGGGGCGCTTTTTCCCTGAAGCGGCCCCGGTGCCGGCTGCTGCCGCTGCCCGGCCTGCCGCTCCGGCTGCGGTCGATGCCGAGACCATCGCCGTCATCGGTGCAGCGATCAAGCAGCACCGCGCCAAGCGCCGCTCCTGACACCCATTTTTCTTTAATCACGGTTTCCCATTACAAACAAAGGCCATAACCCTATGACCGATACCAAGAAGCCCCTGGGCATTACCGATGTAATCTTGCGCGACGCCCATCAATCGATCCTTGCGACCCGGATGCGATTGGAAGACATGCTGCCGATTGCCGGCAAACTAGACCAGGTTGGTTTCTGGTCGGTTGAGTCCTGGGGCGGAGCGACCTTCGATGCCTGTATCCGTTATCTGGGAGAGGATCCTTGGGAGCGTATCCGTGAGCTGAAGAAGGCCATGCCCAATACCCGCCAGCAAATGCTGTTGCGCGGTCAGAATCTGTTGGGTTATCGCCACTATGCCGACGACGTGGTGGAAAAGTTCGTTGAGCGTGCCGCCGTCAATGGCGTAGATGTGTTTCGGGTATTCGACGCGATGAACGATCCGCGCAATCTTGAAACCGCCCTCAAGGCTGTGAAGAAGCAGGGCAAGCACGCTCAAGGCACGATCTCCTATACCACTAGCCCAGTACATACCATCGATATGTGGGTCGACCTGTCCAAGCAAATCGAGGACATGGGGGCTGACTCGATTGCGATCAAGGATATGGCTGGGATTCTCACTCCATACACGGCCTTTGAGCTGGTCTCGCGCCTGAAAGCGACTCTGGATATTCCGGTTCATATGCAGTGTCATGCCACTGCCGGTCTGTCGACTGCTGCAATTCTCAAGGCTGTTGAGGCCGGCATCGACAATGTCGATACTGCCATCTCCTCAATGTCCATGACCTATGGCCACTCGCCGACCGAGTCGGTAGTAGCGATCTTCAAGGATACTGATCGCGACACCGGTCTGAATCTGGATCTGCTGGAAGAAATCGCCGCCTACTTCCGTGAGGTGCGTAAGAAGTACGCCAAGTTCGAGGGTAACCTCAAGGGTGTGGACTCGCGGATCCTGGTTGCCCAGGTTCCGGGGGGCATGCTGACCAACATGGAAAGCCAGCTCAAGGAGCAGGGCGCTAGTGACAAGTTCGATGCCGTGCTGGCCGAGATTCCACGCGTGCGCGAAGACTTGGGCTTTATCCCGCTGGTAACTCCTACCTCGCAGATCGTTGGTACCCAGGCGGTGATCAATGTTCTGACCGGTGAGCGCTACAAGTCGATCACAAAGGAAACTGCCGGTGTTCTGAAGGGTGAGTACGGCGCCGCGCCGGCCCCGTTCAATGCCGAGTTGCAGGCCCGTGTACTGGATGGTGCTGAAGCCATTACCTGTCGCCCGGCTGATGTGCTCGAGCCGGAAATGGACAAGCTCAGCGCTGAGCTCCAGACAATTGCTCAGGAGAAAGGGATCAAGCTGGCCGCCGATGCAATCGACGACGTGCTGACCTATGCGCTGTTCCCGCAGATTGGTTTGAAATTCCTGGAAAACCGTGGCAATGCCGATGCCTTCGAGCCGGTGCCGACAGGCAAGGAAGTCAGTGCAGCCGCTGCCAAGCCAGGCGAGCCGGAAGTCTATACCGTGACCGTCAATGGCAAGGAGTTCGTGGTTCAGGTTGCCGATGGTGGTGATATCACCGGTATCAAGCCTGTGTCTGCTGATGGTGCCGCTCCGGCCGCTGCTCCTGCTGCGTTGCCGGCTGGTGGTGGTGACCCGCAGGCTGCTCCGTTGGCTGGCAACATCTTCAAGGTGCTGGTCAATCAGGGTGATCAGGTCCAGGAGGGTGATCTGGTGATGATCCTTGAGGCAATGAAGATGGAAACCGAAGTGCGTGCCTTCAAGGCCGGCACTGTTGGCAGTGTCAACGTCAAGGTCGGCGACGCGGTAGCGGTCGGCGATACCTTGCTGACCATCGGTTAAGGGGGAAGGTTCATGGAGAAGCTTCTCCAGTTGTGGCAAACCACTGGTTTGGCCCATATCGCACCTGGCCAGCTGGTGATGATCGTCATTTGTCTTGGCTTGATCTACCTGGCAATTCGCAAGGGCTTCGAGCCCTTGCTGCTGGTGCCGATTGGTTTTGGCGGGATTCTCGCCAACCTGCCGATCGCTGGCATGGGGGATCCGGGTGGGTTGTTGTACATGTTCTACAGTGCCGGGGTGCCCACCACAGTATTCCCGCTGCTGATCTTCATGGGCGTAGGGGCGATGACCGACTTCGGTCCCATGCTTGCCAATCCGCGTACTCTGTTGCTTGGTGCGGCGGCCCAGTTTGGTATCTTCGGTACCTTGCTTGGGGCTCTGGCGCTGACGGCCTGGGGTATTCCAGGTTTTGAGTTCAGTATCCAGGAAGCTGCGTCGATTGCCATCATTGGCGGTGCCGATGGTCCGACGTCGATCTTCGTAACCTCGCAGTTGGCTCCGCACCTGCTGGGACCGATCGCTGTGGCGGCCTACGCCTATATGGCGCTGGTGCCGATGTTGCAGCCGCCGATCATGCGTGCCTTGACCTCGCAGAAAGAGCGGGCTATCACCATGACTCAGCTGCGGGTTGTCAGCAAGACCGAGAAGATCATCTTCCCGCTGTTGCTGCTGATGCTGGTGGCGATGCTGTTGCCTTCGGCGGCGCCACTGGTAGGCATGCTGTGCTTCGGTAACCTGATGCGCGAGTGTGGTGTGGTCGAGCGTCTGGCTGATACTGCCCGCAATGCGTTGATCAACATTGTTACCATCGCCCTGGGTCTGGCGGTAGGTTCGCAGCTCAAGTCCGAGTCGTTCCTGCAGTTGACCACCATGGGTATCCTTGTTCTGGGTATGGTGGCCTTCTGTGTTGGTACTGCTGCTGGTGTTCTGATGGCCAAGTTGATGAACCTGGTCAGCAAGCAGCCGATTAATCCGCTAATTGGTTCGGCTGGGGTTTCGGCGGTGCCGATGGCTGCACGGGTTTCGAACAAGGTCGGTCTTGAGGCTAATCCGCAGAACTTCCTGCTGATGCATGCCATGGGGCCGAACGTTGCAGGGGTGATTGGTTCGGCGGTGGCGGCGGGTATCCTGCTCAGCTTTGCCGGCTAATAAGCTGCTCCAGCCAACAAAAAAACCCGCGAAAGCGGGTTTTTTTGTGCCCGACCTAAGTCGGGTGCGGGGTGCCTGCGAGTGAGCTGATCAGGCTCAGGCAGATTCGCTGGCCAGCAGGGCGAGCAGGGCGTTTTGCTGGCGCCGGCTCATTTCCCGGAAGCGCAACAGCAGTTCGCGTTCGGGGTGGCTCAGGTTGTCCAGTTGTTGGTCATTGAGAACATGGCGGCTCGGATGCTCGGGCAGGCTGGGCAGATCCAGCAGGCTGTGTTCCAGCCGGGCGATGATTTCCGAGTTCATGCTGCGGTGGTGTTGTTTGGCGACGTCTGCAATACGGTCGCGCATGCCTTGCGGCAGGCGAACGACAAACTTGTCGGCGGTACGGCTAGTGTAGTTTTGGGTTGCAGTTTTCATAGGGCAACAATAATCGCTTTTGAAGATTAATCGATACTGGCCAATTGGAATCCGCGAGGCTTCCTGCCATCCAGAACACCTGCCAATCAGGCATCAGCGCCATAGATGCATTTTGACAGCAATTTCTACTTCAGTGCCTGCCTTTATACTCTTTTTTTGAACCAGATGGCACAGTGGCGACAAAATAATGTCTATCTTTGTGACAAAATTCCGACGGATGGCACTTTGGAACTATCCGGCGGTCTGGCCTGTCAGAGTGGTCAAGCGGCTTGGCTTTCGGGTAATATGCCGCCACCATTTCAGCGACACCCCCGTTGGCCAGTCACTCTTTGAGTGATAATTCCACCAGTGGTTCCCTGTGCGCTTGTAGCTCAGCTGGATAGAGCAACCGCCTCCTAAGCGGTAGGTCGCCGGTTCGAATCCGGCCTTGCGCACCATTTCCCTGTTATCGTTGCCTACACTGGCTCTATACGCCGGTTATGTTGTTTCCATGGAGGATCGATGCCCAGAACCTTGACTGCGTTTTCCTCGCTATATTTCGCCACGCTGTTGATGCTGCTTGGCAGTGGCTTGCTTAGTACCTATCTTGGCTTGCGACTGGCCCAGGATGAGGTGAGTGAGTTGTGGATCGGCGTGATGATGACCGGCTACTACCTGGGACTGGTGCTGGGAGCGTCGGTTGGGCACCGGTTGATCGCTCAGGTTGGGCATATCCGCGCCTTCGTGGCCAGTGCCGGAGTGGTTACTGCATCGGTGCTGGGGCATGCCCTGACCGGTAGTGTCGAGGTCTGGCTGGGGCTGCGCGTTCTGGTTGGCATGGCGATGATGTGCCAGTACATGGTGCTGGAGAGTTGGCTCAATGAGCAGTCCGAGTCCCATCAGCGTGGCATGGTGTTCGCCAGTTATATGCTGGTGACCTATCTGGGGCTGGTCTTGGGGCAGGTGGTACTGACAGTCATGCCGGAACTGGATATCAAGCATCTGCTGTTGGTGGCGATGTGCTTCTCCCTGTGCCTGGTGCCAGTTGCGGTCACCAAGCGTCTGCACCCTGCGCCGCTTCACCCGGCACCATTGAAGGTCCGGTTATTTGTGCAGCGGATTCCGCAGGCCTTGACCACTGTCGCGGTTGCCGGCTTGCTGCTGGGCGCGTTCTATGGACTTGCTCCGGTGTTTGCCAGCGGTGTTGGTTTGAGCACCTCGGAAATCGGGGTGTTCATGGCGGTGGCCATTGGTGCCGGTTTATGCGCGCAATGGCCGGCCGGCTGGTTGTCGGACCGCTTTGAGCGCAGCCGGACCATTCAGTTGAATGCTATTGTGTTGACCGGGGTGGTGTTGATCATTGCTTTGACGGCGGCTCCTGATTTTGCCTTGCTGGTGCTGACGGCGATGTTTGGGGTGCTGGCCTTTACTCTTTATCCTTTGGCGGTAGCGCTGGCCAACGACCATGTTGAGCAGGAGGAGCGGGTGCCGCTCTCGGCAATGTTGCTGGTGACCTTCGGTCTGGGTGCCAGTTTTGGGCCTTTGCTGGGTTCGCTGGTCATGAAGCAATGGGGCATTGAGATGCTCTATGTTTTTATGGCCTGCTGCAGCATGATTCTGGTGGTCAAGGTCAGACCAGGTACGGTAACGGGTGATCATTTGGTCGAAGAGGCGCCAGTTCATTTTATGCCGGCTGCCGGTAACGTAGTGAGTTCACCGCTGGCGGCTGCTTTGGACCCGCGGGTTGATGAGCAGATGGTGGTTGAGCAGATGTTGGACGATGGTGATGCGCTGGCCGCAATGAGTGAACGGGACGAGGATCAGGCTGATCATCGCCCCGGCTAGACAGGGTCAGAACAGATCGTCCTTCTCGAAACGGCGGGCCTCGCGCTGCAGCTGATTGACGAAGCGGTCGATCTGGCGCTGGATATTGGGGTTGGTCTGCTTGAACTTGATCCCTGCCTGGGTTTCATCCAGGTTGGCGTCGTAGTGGCAATGACGGATTTCCACGCTCACTGGCATGCGCCCGCTCTCGGGTAACTCCAGGTAGCTGAGATCGAACACTTCGCCTGGTTGCAGGCGCTCGTGCCAGGCACCGGCAAGGCGGACTTTGCAGCCGGTAGCGGATATGTCGATCAGTTGGCCGGTGGCTTCGTAGCTGCGCTGACTGTGGACCAGTCCGAGTTTGGTATTAAGCCCGCGGGCTACGGCTGCCCGGAACGCGCCACGTTTCTGGTGGTAGGTCAGTTCAGGCGGCAGGCTGGCTTCAAAGGCCGGAGCGTCATCAAGCATGACCTGGCGGGCGCTCGGACAGTACCAGCGAATATGTACGCCGTCGCGCCAGGCATCGACCTGAAAGGCTTCCTGCTGGTTCATGTAGCGGTTGCCTTCCTGGGGGATCAGTTCGTCGATCCATAGGCGGTCATTGTCCAATTGGACGATAAAGCTTTGAAACGCCTGGTGGCGATCATCGAAGCTGATTTTCAGCGGTTCACGATGCTGCTGCAAACCTTTGAGCAAGGCCAGAATTTCGATGCTCGAACGAATCTCGCGGGGCGGCTGTGGGCCAGCTTCTTCTTCAAACAGGTTTGACACTTAGGTATCTCGGCTTGAACGACAATCAATCAACTATAACAGGCTGATGGCCTTGTGACAGCTGTCTCAGGCCTTGCTCAATGGTCGGCCCTGACTGCCATGAATTTGACCCTGGCGATCATACAGGTTGCTACTGGGTTCGCCCTGATTGCGTAGCATGTCGAGCAGGCGCACCGTAACGTGCTGGTTGTGATGAACCAGCCGGGCATTGCGCTCATTGGCTTCACGGCATTGTTGCAAAGTCTGCAGCAGTTCCCGGTACTGAGCGTGCAGGCCTTCGCCGTGAGTGTCATGGATATGACGCTCAAGTTCGCCGGCGGCGGCCAGACCCTGGTTCTGGCAGTAGCTGGTGAGTGCGCTGTCCAGTTGGCTCAGTGCTTCTATTAAGGGGGCTTTGGCTGCTACCAGGGTGTCGAGCTGCTGTAGGTCGCGGGTGCTGAGAGCGGCCAGTTCCTGGTCCAACAGTTCAATGAATTGACGCCCGTGCTCAAGAGTACGCTCAATGATGGCGTTAAGGTCTTGCATGCGGTGGCTCCTTGGCGCTAGCCGCCACTCGCACAGGGGAGAGTGGCGGGGATCAGTTTTCCAGGTTCAGCAGCTTGTCGGCAATGCGGGTGCTATCGACGCTGTAATTGCCCTGGGCGATGGCCTGGCGAATCTGGGCGACGCGTTCACTGTCAACTTCCGGCAAATCGCGCAGGCGTTCTTCAATAGCCTGCAATTGTTGTGCCTGACTGCTGAGCTTGACTGCAGTGTCAGCTGCCGGCGGGTTGGCCGGAGCCTTGCTGGCCTGGTCTTTGCTGGCGCTTTCGAGCCCGGCATCGCGCTTACCCGTTGCGGCGCCACTTTGGGCGCTACGGCTGCTGCCGTTGGCATTGTTGGAAGCGTTGAAGTCAATAACCATTCTTTTGTCCTCAGGACCTAATATGTTCTATCAACACCTGTAACGGCCGATGTCGGAAAAACTTTAGGAAAAAAACCTGTGACCGGGCTCACAAAGTGCTGCAGGTTGCTGATGTCACAGTATAACCCAGTCGGTTGGTCGTTCACATCGCCACCTGCACCTGCCCAGGGCCCATAATACGGGCGGTGACTACTCTGCCTGAGCGGGTATTGCGGACCCGGATCTGGCTGCCGGTGATGCCGCCTTCCAGGGCTTCGCCGGGCATGCGTACGGCTATCTGGGCGTTGGCGGCACTGATGACTACCTTGTCGCCACGCCGGACTACTTCATCGAGTTCAAGCTGGCTGGCGCTGATGGCGCTGTCGGTGCTGATCGGGCGGCGCACGCGCATGCCGACTACCTGGCTCGGGTCGGTGAGGTAGGCGTCTCCCAGTTGGCCTATGTCCCGTTCCAGCAAGGCGATATCCTGATTGCCTATCACACTGTGGCGCCCCAGTGGCCGGATCGCCACTACAACGTTCTGGTACAGGCTGACCTGGGCCGGAACAAATAGCCGCCAGCGATTTTCACCTTCGCAACTGACGCGCACCGTGACCCGACCGACCGGCGCAGCCGGACTTTCCAGGCTAACGCTGAGGTCTTGGTCGGCACACTGTGGCAGGCGCAGGCGTGGGTCCAGCCGGCTGACCTGGATTTGATAGCGGGCCTCGCGGGCACTGCGGGCCAGGTGCATTTCTATTTCATCCTCAAGAAATGCAGTGGTCGCGCCGATAAGCTGATCAATCAGCGGATTGGCCGAGCTGGCAGCGGAAAAAAATACCGTCAAAGCCATGCACTGTTTGAGAAAACGCATACAATACACCTGGATGGCAAAGGTTCTGCCTGTCAAGTTGTTGGCATTGTGTTGAATCCAGCAAGAAACGTGCCGTTCTGCTTACCGTGACCCATAATGTCTATAAGGAGTTGCTCATGGCTGGCGTGATGGATTCGGTCAATCAGCGTACTCAGTTGGTTGGCCAGAATCGCCTGGAGCTCTTGCTGTTCCGGTTGGCGGGCAACCAGCTTTACGGCATCAATGTGTTCAAGGTCAAAGAGGTGCTGCAATGCCCCAAGCTGACCTTGATGCCCAAACTCAACCCGGTGGTTCGTGGGGTTGCGCACATCCGTGGTGGGACGCTGCCGATTCTCGATTTGAACAAGGCAACTGGTGGTCCAGGGCTGAGCAGCCTGGACAATACCTTTGTGATCATTACCGAATACAACACCAAGGTTCAGGGTTTTCTGGTGCGCTCGGTCGAGCGGATCGTCAACATGAATTGGTCGGAGATTCATCCGCCGCCACGCGGAACCGGACGTGAGCACTACCTGACGGCGGTGACGCGGGTTGATGATCAGATGGTCGAGATCATCGACGTCGAGAAGGTGCTGGCTGAGGTGGTGCCGGTCAATGAGCAACTGTCGCAGGGGCTGGTTGACGAGCAGACACAGGCTGAAGCAGTGTCGCGCAAGGTCCTGATCGTTGATGATTCTTCGGTCGCGCGCAAGCAGGTCAAGCGTTGTCTGGAAGAGGTCGGGGTTGAGGTGATTGCGCTCAACGACGGCAAGCAGGCCCTGGACTGGCTCAGGGCGTTGGCCGATAGTGGCGAGGCTGTTTCCAGCCATCTGCTGATGATGGTTTCGGATATCGAAATGCCGGAAATGGATGGTTACACCCTGACTGCCGAGATTCGCAATGATTCGCGTCTCAATGGTTTGCATGTGATGCTGCATACCTCCTTGTCAGGGGTGTTCAACCAGGCCATGGTGAAGAAAGTTGGCGCGGATGATTTCCTGGCCAAATTCAAGCCGGATGAGCTGGCTGGCCGGGTGGTCGCCAGGTTGCATGCCCTGAGGGGAGAGGCGGGTGCCTGAGAGTGGATTTGAATTGATTATGGGGCAAGCTGCGTGACGTCATCCAATCAGGATTTTCAGGTGTTCCGGGAGTTTCTGGAAAAGGCCTGCGGCATTGTGTTGGGAGACAACAAGCAGTACCTGGTGGCCAGCCGGCTCAATCGGTTGATGGATCAGGAAGGCATCAAGAGTCTCGGTGAACTGGTCAAGCGGATTCAGTTCCAGCCGCGTGGCGGCTTGCGTGAGGCGGTCATTGATGCCATGACCACCAATGAAACCCTCTGGTTTCGCGATGTCTACCCCTTCGAAGTGCTCAAGAACCGGTTGATTCCTGAGTTCATTCGGGATAATCCCGGCCAGCGTTTGCGGATCTGGTCGGCGGCCTGTTCTTCGGGGCAGGAGCCGTATTCGCTGAGTATGGCGATCGATGAGTTCGAGCGCGCCAATCTGGGTCAGTTGCGCGGTGGTGCCCAGATCGTTGCTACCGATCTGTCGGGTGGAATTCTCAATGCGGCAAAGGGTGCCGAATACGACAGTCTGTCGGTTGCCCGGGGCTTGTCCCAGGACCGTCTCAATCGCTTTTTCGACCCTCTTGGGCCGGGGCGCTGGGCGGTCAAGCCGGCGATTCGCAATCGGGTTGAGTTTCGGGCCATGAACTTACTCGACAGTTACGCCATGCTCGGCAAGTTCGATATCGTCTTCTGCCGCAATGTGCTGATCTACTTCTCGGCGGAAGTGAAGAAGGACATCCTGCGACGTATGCATGCCACGCTCAAGCCGGGTGGGTACCTGATGCTGGGGGCTTCCGAGGCGCTCAATGGTTTGCCTGAGCTGTACCAGATGGTGCAGTGCAGTCCGGGGATTGTTTACAAGGTCAAGTAGGGTTCTCTGATTCTGTTGATTCTGATTGCCGCCCGCCCTGGGCGGCAATTTGCCTTTTGCCTTTGCCGCTTTTTGCCGTTGCCAGCTTTGCCGCTTGCCGGTCAAGTCTTGCCGCATGGCGTTCTTTTTCTCTTCTATCCCCCTGAAAATAAAGGGCTTGGTGTTTTGGCACGGGCTTTGCTTTTGAGCTCCTGAAAGTTATCGGTCGGCTAGCAGCCGGAGTGGGAGTGTCACTATGAGCCTGAGTTTTGAGCGTGCCCTGGGGCTGCATGAGCAAGCGCTAAAGTTTCGTGCCGAGCGTTCATCCGTGTTGGCCAACAATATCGCCAACGCCGAAACCCCGAACTACAAGGCTCGCGACCTGGAATTCGCCAGTGTGCTGGAGGCTCAACAACAGGGTGGTGCCCAGCGCTTTCAGGCCAATCAGACCCACGCCCGGCATATCGCTGCCGAAAGCCTGATTGATCAGGCGGCGGGGCTGCGCTACCGCGTGCCGCTGCAGCCAGCCGTCGATGGCAATACCGTGGATACTCAGGTCGAGCAGGCCAAGTTCGCCGAGAATGCCATTCAGTTCCAGGCCAGCTTCACCTTCCTCGACAGCAAGTTCAAAGGGCTGATGACCGCCCTGCGTGGAGAATAACCATGTCCCTGACCCAGATCTTCAATATTGCCGGTTCCGGCATGAGCGCCCAGTCGTTGCGGCTTAATACCGTGGCCAGCAACATCGCCAATGCTGAAACAGTGTCCAGCAGTATCGATCAGACTTATCGGGCCCGGCATCCGGTGTTCGCCACTGTATTTAACAGTCAGCAGAGCCTTGGGCCGTCGCTGTTCGCGCCTGAAAGCGAGCCGGGGCAGGGCGTACAGGTGTTGGGCATCGTCGAATCGGATGCCGAGCTACAGGCTCGCTATGAGCCTGATCACCCGATGGCCAATGAGGACGGGTATGTGTACTACCCGAACGTCAATGTGGTCGAGGAAATGGCCAACATGATGGCTTCATCAAGGGCCTACCAGACCAACGTGGAAATCATGAATACCACCAAGACCATGCTGCAGCGCGTGCTGACGCTGGGGCAGTGATAAGGAAGCCTTGAATCATGTACACCAATAATGTCGGTGCCGGCGCCCTGGACAACTACCAGATCGACAATGAGCGCTTCAACAAGGGTGGCGAGCTGGGTAAGGACGAGTTCCTGAAACTGCTGGTGGTTCAGCTCAATAATCAGGACCCGCTATCGCCTCAGGAAAACGGTGAGTTCATTGCCCAGTTGGCTCAGTTCAGTACGGTGGAGGGTATCGGCAATCTGAATGACAGCATGGAAGCGATCATGAGCGGTTTCCAATCGTCCCAGGCGCTGCAGGCATCCTCGCTGGTTGGGCGCACGGTGATCGTGCCGACTGACAAGGCAATTGTCGATACTGCTGAAGGAATCAAGGGCGATGTGGTTTTGCCGCAGTCCAGTAGCAACGTGTTTGTAGGTATCTATGACGAGGCAGGCACTCTGGTGCAACGGATCAACCTTGGCAGTCAGCAGTCTGGTTTGGTGGCGTTCGAGTGGGATGGCACTGACAGTGACGGCAATGTTTTGCCGCCCGGCAAATATAGCTTCAAGGCTGAAGCTGGCATCGAGGGTGAAAACCAGCAACTGATTACTCTGCTGCCGGCCAATGTCGACAGCGTATCGCTACCGGGCACGCCGGGTGGCGACCTGATTCTCAATGTGGCAGGCCTTGGCAGTATCGGCTTGTCGCAAGTTCAGATCATTGGCAAGTAACGTCGTCTGTGACGTATTGATACAAGGAACCAGATCATGTCTTTCAATATCGGTTTGAGTGGTATCCGGGCGGCGTCGGCCGACCTGAATGTTACCGGTAATAACATCGCCAATGCTGGTACCGTTGGTTTCAAGCAGTCGCGTGCCGAGTTTGCCGATGTCTATGCCGCCTCGGTGCTGGGTACCGGGCGCAATCCGCAGGGCAGTGGTGTACTGTTGAGCAACGTGGCCCAGCAGTTTACACAGGGCAATGTCAACTTCACCCAGAACACCCTGGATCTGGCGATCAACGGCAATGGCTTTTTTGTCACCAGCAACAATGGGGCGATCAGCTATACCCGTGCCGGCTATTTCGGGACTGACCGTGAAGGTAACATCGTCAACAACTTCGGTGAGCGCTTGCAGGGCTATGGGGTCAATCCGGTCACCGGGCAGATCAACCAGGGCGTGCGGACCGATCTGCGGATCGATACCCGGGCCGCCGAGCCGAATGCCACCACCGAGATTCGCTCAACCCTCAATCTGAATTCGACCAATGTGCGCCCAGCTCTGTGGCAGGAAGCCTATGACCAGGCCTATGCTGCCTCGATTGCTGGTGCGGCTGATCCGGATAACCCGACCGCTGGTGAGATCGCTGCCGCCGAAGCGGCTGGTCTGGCTGCCGCTGAGGGCTCTTTCGATCCGACCGACTCGACTTCCTATAACAGTTCGACGTCGGTGGATGTCTATGACAGCCTGGGCAACTCGCATGTGCTGACCAAGTACTTCGTCAAGACCGATGCCAATACCTGGGAGATGATCGTGCTGGTCGATGGTCGCGACCCACAAACCGGGGTGCTGGCTTCTGACCCGGCTTATGCGCCTTCGGCTGGTGCGCGTTTTGATGTCAACTTCAACAATGCCGGGCAAATGACCACGGCCCAGCCGTTCAACCTGTCCGGCTGGGTGCCGCTGGACGCCAACGGTCAACCCACCGGTGCCACTTCGCCGGTCGCTCAGTTGGCGATCAATCTGACGGGTTCGACCCAGTATGCATCGACCTTCGGGGTCAACTCGGTGGTGCAGGACGGCTTTACCACTGGTGAGCTGGCTGGTCTGGAAATTGACGACACCGGGGTGATCTTCGCGCGTTACACCAATGGTCAGACCCGGGTTCAGGGGCAGCTCGTTCTGGCGACCTTCGCTAACCAGCAGGGGCTGACGCCGCTGGGCAAGACCGCCTGGGCGCAGTCGTTCACCTCTGGTGAGCCGGTAATCGGGACGCCGGGATCGAGCACGCTCGGGGTGGTTCAGTCGGGAGCGCTTGAGGATTCCAATGTTGAGCTGTCTGACCAGCTGGTTAATCTGATCGTAGCCCAGCGCAACTATCAGGCTAACGCCAAGACCATCCAAACCGAGGATGCGGTGACCCAGACTATCATCAATATGCGTTGATACTTGCTTGCCCCTGAACGGCAATAGCGGCAATGGTTTTTGCCGCTATTGCCGTTTTTATTTCCTGATCGTTTATATCTTTTTGATTTTGCTGAATAAATGCTGTTTCAGCAGGTCTGGCACGATGTCTGCATTACTCCTGGTGAATAAGGTTAAAGCGGCAATTCTTTGTCGAACCGGGAGTTCCCATGGACAAATCGTTGTACATCTCCATGACCGGCGCCAGCCAGAACATGCTGGCGCAGCGGGCGCACGCCAATAATCTGGCGAACATCAATACCACCGGTTTTCGCGGTGATTTCGAGCAGGCTCGGTCGATGCCGGTATTTGGTGAAAGCTATCCGACCCGGGCCTACGCGATGACCGAGCGCCCAGGTACCAATTTTTCCCAGGGTAGCTTGCTGGAAACCGGTCGTGACCTGGATGTCGCCGTGGAAGGTGAAGGCTGGATTGCGGTTCAGGCCCCGGACGGCACTGAGGCCTATACCCGGGCTGGCAGTCTGGGCGTCGATGTGTTCGGCATCCTGCGTACCAGCAATGGTTTGCCGGTGATGGGCAATGCCGGGCCGATCGCGATTCCTCCGGCTGACAAGATCGAAATCGGCGTAGACGGCACTATCACTATTCGGGCCCAGGGTGAGGCGCCCAATGTGCTGGCCGAGATTGACCGGATCAAACTGGTCAATCCCGATCCTGCTTTGTTACGCAAGGGCCCGGACGGACTGATGCGGGTCGAGGGTGAGCTGGAGCAGCCGGCGGACGGTGCGATTCGGGTAGCTACCGGCTTTCTGGAAGGCAGCAACGTCAATGCGGTGTCGGAAATGACCTCAATGCTGGCGCTGGCCAGACAGTTCGAGCTGCACGTCAAGATGATGCGTACCGCCGAAGAAAACAGCCGGGCCAGCGAGCGCCTGTTGCAGATCAGCTAAAGTTATTGGAGAAACAACATGCACGCAGCACTCTGGGTAAGCAAGACCGGTCTGTCCGCTCAGGACACCATGCTCACCACCATTTCCAACAACCTGGCGAACGTTGCTACCACCGGTTTCAAGCGTGACCGGCCTGAATTTGAGGATCTGCTGTATCAGGTCAAGCGCCAGCCTGGCGGCCAAAGCACCCAGGACACCCAACTGCCGTCTGGCCTGCAGGTCGGGACCGGGGTGCGGGTGGTTGGCACGCAGAAAATCTTCACCCAGGGCTCGCTGCAGACTACCGAGCAACCACTGGACATGGCCATCAACGGCCGCGGGTTTTTCCAGATCCTGATGCCTGACGGCAACATCGGTTACACCCGTGACGGTAGCTTCCACCTGGATGCCGAAGGCCAGATCGTCACTTCCAGTGGCTTCCCGCTAGAGCCAGGCATTGCCCTGCCCGATGACGTGCAGACCCTGACCGTCGGTGAAGACGGCACAGTCAGCATCACCGTATTCGGCGACCCGGGCATTCAGCAGATTGGTCTGATTCAGACCGCCGACTTCATCAACCCGGCTGGCATGCAGGCGATTGGTAACAACCTGTTCCTAGAGACAGCTGCCAGTGGCGCGCCACAGGTTGGCAACCCCGGTCAGAACGGCCTGGGTACCGTGCTGCAGAACACTCTGGAGAACTCCAACGTCAGCGTCGTCGAGGAACTGGTCAATATGATCACCACTCAGCGTGCCTACGAAATGAACTCCAAGGTGATTTCCACCGCCGACCAGATGCTGCAATACGTCAGTCAGACCCTCTGACGGGAGTGATGTGAAATGAACGCCCTGAGAACCACTGTGTTGATGCTGGCCAGCCTGAGTCTGGTGGCTTGCGTGCAAACGCCGCCGCGCCCGGACGATCCGGCCTATGCGCCGGTACTGCCGCGCACGCCGATGCCGCAGGAGCTGAACAATGGTGCGATTTATCAACCAGGGTTTGAAATGAGCCTGTATGACGACCGCAAGGCGCATCGGGTGGGCGACATCATTACCATTACCCTGCAGGAGCGCACTGCCGCGCGCAAAAGTGCTGACAACGAAATAAGCAAGAGTAGCTCGACTCAGATCAGCACCCCGACTCTGTTTGGTAACGGCGTACGCATGGGCGGTCTGAACATGGGGGTCGACATGGGCGGGGAGCGCAGCTTTAACGGCGATGCGTCGGCCAATCAGAGCAACAGCCTGACTGGTTCAATCACTGTGACTGTGGCTGAAGTATTGCCCAATGGCATTTTGCGGGTGCGTGGCGAGAAGTGGATCACCCTCAACAATGGCGATGAGCTGATTCGCATTGCCGGGCTGGTGCGCAGTGATGATATCGGCCAGGACAACACCGTACCCTCGACCCGGGTGGCTGATGCCCGGATCACCTATTCGGGTACCGGAGCCTTTGCCAATGCCAGCCAGCCCGGTTGGCTCAGTCAGTTCTTCATGAGCCCGCTGTGGCCGTTCTAGGAGCATCGATCATGCGTAGCCTGCTGCTTTCCCTGTGCCTGATTCTGCTCAGCCCGCTGGTTCATGCCGAGCGTTTGAAGGATATCGCCAGTATTGCCGGGGTGCGAACCAACCAGTTGATCGGTTATGGCCTGGTGGTGGGGCTTGATGGTTCTGGTGATCAGACCAGCCAGACCCCGTTCACGGTGCAGACTTTCAACAACATGTTGACCCAGTTCGGCATTACCGTGCCGCCGGGGACCCGGATTCAGATGAAGAACGTTGCCGCCGTGGCGATCCATGCTGACCTGCCGCCGTTCGCTCGCCCGGGACAGACCATCGACATCACCGTGTCCTCGATCGGCAATGCCAAGAGTCTGCGCGGCGGCAGCCTGCTGATGACCCCGCTCAAGGGGATTGATGGTCAGGTCTATGCCATTGCCCAGGGCAATCTGGTGGTCGGCGGCTTCGGTGCCGAGGGCGCTGATGGCTCACGGATCACTGTTAATGTGCCGAGCGTAGGCCGGATTCCTGGCGGCGCCACGGTTGAACGGGCGGTGGCCAGTCCGTTTGCCTCCAGCGATCACCTGGTGTTCAACCTCAATCGTCCGGACTTCACCACCGCCAAGCGGGTGGTTGATCAGATCAACAACACCTTTGGCCCGGATGTGGCCCAGGCGCTGGATGCCGGGGCGATCAAGGTGCGGGCGCCGCTGGATCCGAATCACCGGGTCGATTATCTGTCGATGGTCGAGAACCTGCGCATTGAACAGGGCAACGCCGCCGCCAAGGTCATCATCAATTCGCGTACCGGCACTATCGTCATTGGTCAGGATGTCCGGGTTCAGCCGGCGGCGGTGACCCATGGCGGGTTGACCGTGACCATCAGCGAAAACCTGCAGGTCAGCCAGCCGGGGGCACCGTTTGCCGGTGGTCAGACCGTGGTTACACCCAGCTCGCAGATCGATATTGAGGAAGGTGACGGCCGGATGTTCGTGTTCAACCCCGGGGTCTCCCTTGATGAGATTGTCCGCGCGGTCAACCAGGTGGGTGCGGCTCCCGGTGACCTGATGGCGATTCTCGAAGCCCTGCGTCAGGCCGGTGCGCTGAATGCCGACCTGGTGGTGATCTGAGCGGAGCAGCGAGCATGAACCTTACAAGCCAGCAGAGCCTCAACTACACCGACCTCAATGCCATGAGCCAGCTCAAGCATGGTAGCCAGGCCAACAGCCCGGGCAACCTGCGGCGGGTGGCTGAGCAGTTCGAGTCGCTGTTTCTGAACATGATGGTCAAGAGCATGCGCGATGCCAACGAAGTGTTCGCCGAGGGCAACCCGCTCAACACCAATCAGACTCGCTTCTATCAAGACATGTACGACAACCAGATGAGCGTGCATTTGGCTGAGAAGCAGGGCGTTGGGCTGGCTGACATGATGGTGCGGCAAATGTCCCCCAAGGGCCAGTCTGCTGGTTCGCAAGCGGCTGAGGCTGCACCGGCAGCAGACCAGTCGGCCCTGTTGGCGCGTCGGCGGCTGGCGATGATCAGCCGTAATCCGGCGGTAATGGGTGAGGGTGCCGCTCCGGTTAACAATGAGCGCCCGGTTAGCCAGGCCGAGAGTGTGACCAACTGGCAGCCGCTCAGGGCTATGCAGGGCGTCAGCCGCACTGCGCCAGCGCAGAGTTCAGCCAGTGAGACTGCGATTGCCGGGCGACGCAGCTTTGCCAATCCGGCCGAGTTCGTTGCCACTATGCTGCCAATGGCCGAACGTGCCGCTGAACGCCTTGGCATCGATCCGCACTATCTGGTCGCTCAGGCAGCTCTGGAGACCGGCTGGGGCCGCTCATTTGCCGGCGGCAACAGCCATAACCTGTTTGGCATCAAGGCCCATGGCGGCTGGCAGGGAGATTCGGCATCGGCCATGACCCATGAGTTCCGTGATGGCGCGCTGAATCGTGAACGGGCCAACTTCCGGGCCTATGCCTCGTTCGAGCAGAGCTTTGACGACTACGTTGAATTCCTGCACCGCAATGGCCGTTATCAGCAGGCCTTACAGACTACCGACAACCCCGATGCCTTTTTCCGTGAGCTGCAGCGCGCCGGTTATGCCACCGACCCGCAGTACGCCAGCAAGGTATCGCGCATTGCCCGCCAGTTGCTCAGTCAGCAGGCAACAGCCGGCAATGACAACCGTCAGCTGAGCTGAACAGGGAGTAAAGCATGGCAGACCTGTTATCGATTGGCCTGAGTGGCTTGTCCATCGCCCGTACTAATCTGGCGGTCACCGGACATAACATCACCAACGTCGACACCCCCGGCTTTTCCCGCCAGGGCGCGATCCAGTCCACCCGTCCGGCCCAGTTCACCGGTGGTGGTTATATCGGCTCCGGGGCGACCATCGTCGATGTGCGGCGGATATACAACTCGTTCTATACCAATCAGTTGCAGGTCAGCACCGCAATCAACAGCGACGTCAAGGCTTACAAGAGCCAGATCGATCAGCTCGATGCATTGCTCGGTGGGACCACCACCGGTATTGGCCCGGGTATCCAGAAGCTGTTTGCCGCGCTACAGACCGCTGCCGAAGATCCGGCCAATATTCCGGCCCGGCAACTGGTGATTTCCGAATCCCAGGGGCTGGCCAGTCGTTTCAACAGCTTGTATGCGCAACTGGAAACCCAGAACAACTTCATTAACAAGCAGATGGGGTTGGTTTCCGATCAGGTCAACCGGCTGTCGGCGAGTATCGCCGGTTACAACAATGCGATTGCGGTAGCGGCTTCCAGTGGTCAGCAGCCTAATGATCTGATCGATGCCCGCGACGAGGCGATCCGTCAACTGAGCACCTATATCGGGGTGACCGCGGTTCCTCAGGATGACAACACTATCAACCTGTTTATTGGTTCCGGCCAGCCACTGGTAGTTGGTAATAGCGCGTCGCGGTTGGAAGTGGTGCCGGGTTTGCGTGATCCGTCACGCTCTGAGGTGCAACTGGTCAATGCCGGGTCGCGGCAAGGTGTAACCGACCTGATTACCGGTGGGGAAATGGGTGGTTTGCTACGTTACCGTAGTGAAGTGTTGGATGATGCCTTCAATACCATCGGTCGGCTGGCGCTGTCGATTTCCGAACAGATCAATAACCAACTTGGCCAGGGTCTGGATCTGCTGGGTAATGCCGGCGGCAACCTGTTTACCAATATTAACAGCCCCGAGTATGTTGCTCTGCGCAGCCTGGCCCGGGCCGGCAACAGTGATGACAGCGCACTGCTTGGGGTGAATATCACCGATACCAGCAAGCTGACCACCTCCGACTACGCTTTGGAGTTCACCAGTGCCGACACCTTCACCTTACGCCGGCTGTCGGACAATACTCAGGTCGGGGTATTCAACATCAACGATGTGCCGCCACCGGAAGTCGATGGGTTCAGCATCTCTGCGTTGAACGGCAGCTTTGCCGCCGGGGACCGTTTTGTCCTGACTCCGACCCGCAATGCCGCCGCTACCATTGGTACGGTGATGACTCAGCCAGAGCAACTGGCACTGGCCTTGCCGGTCACAGCCGAGGCGGCGCTGAATAACCGCGGTAACGGCACCATCAGTCAGCCCGAGATCATTTACGGTCCGCAGCCGCTCGACACTGCCGCGTTGCAGGCCGTGCTGCCATTCAGCTTCACGGTCAATAACAATGAGTTGACGGCCAGTAGCGGCAGCTTCGTGCCCTCGCCACTGACCATTACCCCGGGGCAGCCGAATCAGGTCGAGTGGACCGATGGTACTCACACGCTGCGTTTCACTGTGGCCGGTAACCCCCAGGATGGCGATAGCTTCAGCGTTAACTACAACGCTGATCCGGCAACCGGTACACCAGGTGTATCAGACAACCGCAATGCGCTGAAACTGCTGGAGTTGCAAAACAAGGCGGTGATTGGCTTGCAGGGCGGTGCCAGCGGGATCTCCTTCGTCGACTCCTATGGCGATATGGTGCAGCGGGTCGGGACCCTGACCGCTCAGGCGCGCATGGATGAACAGGCCAGTGGCGCAGTGCTGGCCCAGGCCCAGAACAACCGTGACTCGGTTGCCGGGGTCAACCTGGATGAAGAGGCGGCCAACCTGATCAAGTTCGAGCAGTACTACAATGCCTCGGCGCAGATCATTCAGGTTGCCCGCTCCTTGTTCGATACATTGATCAGTTCCTTCCGTTAACGGTGCCGGTTATGCGCATTTCGACCATTCAGGCTTTTAATAACGGCGTCAACGGCTTGCAGACCAACTATGCGAGCCTGACCCGAACCCAGCAGCAGATCAGTACCGGGATGCGTATACTGTCGCCGGCCGATGATCCAGTGGCCTCGGTGCGGCTGTTGCAACTGGATCAGGAGGCTTCGAGGCTGAGCCAGTACAAGGCCAACCTGGATGCCGCCGAAAACAGCCTGACCCAGGAAGAGGTGGTGTTGCAGTCGGTGGTCAACATCATGCAGCGGATCCGCGAGATCGCTGTACAGGCCGGCAACGGTGCCCTGGACAGCGGTGACCGGGCCAGCCTGGCGCAGGAACTCAAGCAGCGTGAAGACGAGCTGTTCGGGCTGTTCAATAGTCAGAATGCCCGGGGCGAGTATCTGTTTTCAGGTTATCAGGGCAAGACTCAACCGTTTATCCGCGAGCCCGATGGCAGCTACAGCTATCAGGGTGATGAGGGCCAGCGGTTTCTCGAGATCGCCAGCGGCAACCAGATTGCCATCAATGATAACGGCAAGGCGCTGTTTCTCGATATTCCCAATGCCAACCGGGTCGATACGGTTGCCGATCCGGGCAATACCGGCAGTGCGCGGATTTCTCTTGGGCAGGTGGAGAACAAGCTGGCTTTCGACAATCAGCTCTATCCGCTGGGTGGGGTACAGATCGTCTTTTCCAGCACCACTGACTACGAGATTGTCGACAGCAACGGCGATCCGCTGGCGCCTCCGGTCACCGGTCAGCTCAGTCCCAACGAGGACAATGAATACACCATCCGCTATGGCGGGGTCGCCATCACTCTCAATGGCGAGCCAGCAGCGGGCGACAGCTTCAGCATTACTCCCAGTGGTGAGGAAAAACGCGGCATTCTCGACAGTATCCGGGTGCTGCGCCAGGCACTGGAAAATGCCGAAGACACTCCCGACGGCAATCTGGCCACCCGTGATGCAGTAGCGGTGGGTCTGCTCAATATCGACAATGCCATCGGCACGGTGTTGAGCAAGCAGACTGAACTGGGTGCGCGACTTAACGTGATCGATACCCGGCGTGACGAGAACCTTGATCTGACCCTGATCAACCAGTCGGTTACTTCCGAGTTGCAGGATCTGGATTATGCCGAGGCGCTCAGCCGTCTGAGCCTGCAAACCGTGCTGCTCGAGGCGTCACAGCAGAGTTTCGTCAAGATCAACGGCCTGAGCCTGTTCAATCTGCTGCGCTGAGGCGTTGGCGGTTCTCGTCCTGCAATAACCGTATGAAAGCCCGGGCGGCCGGCGACAGTGGTCGTCCGACCCGGGTCACCAGGCCATAGCTGGTACCGGGCAGCAGTTCCGGCCAGTCCAGCAATACCAGCTCTCCTCGTTCCAGGTCCGGGCCCAGAATATCCCGAGTGGCAAAGCTTAGGGCGTCACTGTGGCGTACCAGGCGCATCAGTACGTCCAGGTTGTCGCATTCCAGGTTGATCAGTGGCTCGCGGCCGGCAAGCGTGCGGCGCATGTAATCATGCACCGGTTGCGGCAAGCGGAAGCTTGCCAGTGGATAGGTGTTGAGGTCGGCATTGTTTAGTCCGGCCTTGTTGGCAAGCGGGTGGCCGGCCCGGCAGAACAGTACGCTGGGGTTTTGGCGTAGCGGCAGCACATGCAATTGCGGATCCTGCTCCAGTTCCCGGATATCGGCGACGAACAGTTCCAGGGTGTCAGCCAGCAAGCGCTCGCGTAACTCTTCCCAATGCTGGATGACCAGCTTCAGCGCCACGCCGGGGTGCTGGCGATTGAACCGGCCCATGGTTGCAGGCACCAGTCGGGCAGCCGGGAAGGGACCGGCGCCAATCAGCAGTTCGCCTGACTCCAGATCGTTGAACTGTTGCAGGGCGTTTTTCAGCGCTGCACTGCCGGCCAGCAGGCGTTTGGCGTGTTCAAGTACCAACTGTCCCTGTGGGGTCAGTTCCACGCCCTTGCCGCCACGAATGATCAGTGGGCAACCCAGGCGCTGCTCCAGGTTCTGGATGCTGCGGGTGAGTGCTGGCTGGCTCAGGCCGATGGCTTCTCCGGCACGAATAAAACCCTGGTGTTCGACCAGGGCAACAAAATGGCGCAGGGCGCGCAGGTCAATTGGCTGACTCATTGGCCGTTGCTTCCGGTAGCGGCCAGGTTGTCGAGAATCGGACAGTCAGGCCGGGTATCACCATGGCAACAGTGCGCCAGGTGGGCGAGGGTGTCTCGGATGGCCTGAAGATCAGCGATCTTCTGTTCCAGCTCAAGCACATGTCCCTGCACCAGGGTTTTGACCTCCGCGCTGCTGCGCTCGCGGTCCTGCCACAGAGCCAGAAGCTGGGCAATCTGTTCGATCGAAAAGCCCAGACCACGGGCGCGATGAATGAACCGCAGGGTATGCAGATCGCGTTCGTCATAGCGCCGATAACCTGCGTCGCTGCGAGCGGCATTGGGCAGCAGAGCGATGCTCTCGTAATGACGGATCATGCGCGGGGTCAGACCGCTGTGTTTGGCTGCTTGGCTGATATTCATTGCTGTTCTCTATCCAGGTCTGGCCGCCAGCGCTTGAGCAGCAGGGCATTGGTCACCACACTGACGCTGCTGGCCGCCATCATAGCGCCGGCCATCATCGGGTTGAGCAGACCGATGGCTGCCAGCGGGATGCCCAGGCTGTTGTAGATGAAGGCCCAGAACAGATTTTGACGGATTTTGCGCCAGGTGTGCCGGGAAATATCCAGTGTCGCAGGGACCAGTTGCGGTTCACCGCGCATCAGGGTAATACCGGCGCTGTGCATGGCCACGTCGGTGCCGGTGGCCATAGCCATGCCGACATCGGCGGCGCTCAGGGCTGGGGCGTCATTGATGCCATCGCCGATCATCGCCACCACCCGGCCCTGATCGCGCAGTGCCTGCACATGCTGGGCCTTGTGCTCGGGCAGAACCTGAGCCTCGACTTGTTCGATGCCCAGCTCAGCGCCGACGCTACTGGCGGCGGCCTGACTGTCGCCACTGATCAGCCAGGTGTCTATACCCTGCTGGCGCAACTGTGCGACGGTATCCCGGGCGCCGTCCTTGATCTGGTCGGCATAGGCCAGCAGGGCCAAGGCTTTGACTTGCCCGGGCTGCCCGGCAGCCAGCCAGGACAGGGTATGGCCTTGGGCTTCGTGGTTGTCGGCCTGGGTTTGGCTGGAGCTCAGCTCCACGCCCAACTCATTCATCAGCAGGCGGTTGCCAAGCCAGACTGGCTGACCGTTGACCAGACCGCTGGCACCGCGACCGGCCTGAACCCGGAACTGCTCGGCGTCGGCGCTGCTGATTCCGTGCTGGATGGCATAGTCACGCAGGGCCGCGGCCAGTGGATGTTCGGCCTGACGCTGAACTGCCAGGGCCAGGCTTAGCGTAGCATCATGCTCCGCCCCATTCAGTGGTTCAAAGGCTTGAACCACAGGCTTGCCCAGGGTCAGGGTGCCAGTCTTGTCGAAGATCACCGTATCAACCCGGTGGGCCTGCTCCAGCGCTTCAGCGTCACGAATCAGAATGCCATGGCGGGCGGCCACCCCGGTACCGACCATGATCGCGGTAGGGGTGGCCAGACCGAGTGCACAGGGGCAGGCAATCACCAGCACGGCGATGGCATTGAGCAAGGCCTGCTCCGGGCCGAACCACAGGCTGCCCAGCGCCCAGGCAGCAATGGCAATGACCAGAACCACCGGCACGAACACCGCACTGACTCGGTCTACCAGACGCTGGATCGGCGCCTTGGACGCCTGAGCGCTTTCCACTAGTCGGACGATTTTCGACAACAGGGTGTCCTGGCCGATGGCGGCGGTATCGAGCAGCAGCATGCCGTCCTGGTTCATCGCTCCGGCACTGACCCGGTCGCCGGGCTGACGGCTGACCGGCAGGCTTTCACCGGTCAGCATCGACTCATCCACATGGCTGCCACCTTCGAGCACCAGGCCATCGACCGGAATGCGCTCACCGGGTTGAACCACGACCTGGTCACCAACCCTGATCTCGCTCAGAGCGACCAGTTCGTCGCCCCGGGCTGTTCGCCGCCGGGCCTTGTCCGGGCGCAGGGCGGTCAGAGCCCGGATCGCTTCCAGAGTCTGGCCCTTGGCCCGGCTTTCAAGGTATTTGCCCAGCAGCACAAAGCTGATGATGACCGCCGAGGCCTCGTAATAGAGAACTGGCATCTGGCCGGCCGGGGTGCTGAACACATGCCAGGTGCTCAGGCTCCAGCCAGCCGACGTCCCTATGGCCACCAGCAGGTCCATGTTGCCGGTACGGTTGCGCAAGGCATGCCAGGCGCCTTGATAGAAGCGGGCACCGAACACGAACTGGACGATCGAGGCCAGCAGCAATTGCAACAGCGCAGGCAGCATCAGGTCGTGGCGGCCGAACAGTTCCGGCAGCATGCCCAACGCCAGCGGCGCGCTGAGCAGGGCAGCAGCAATCAGGTGTCGGCGTTCACGTTGTAGGCGCTGGCGTTGCGGATCTGTTTCAGTGTCGCCCGTCGTTTCCTGCTGGTTCAGCCACTGACCGGGGTAGCCGGCCTTGACCAGTGCCTGCAACAGGCTGTCTGGGTCGGTGCCTGCGAGCAATTTGACTCGGGCCTGTTGACTGGCCAGATTGACCTCGGCGCTGAGTACGCCAGGGACTTTGAGCAGGGCGGTTTCGCTGCGGCGTACGCAGCCGGCGCAGGTCAGGTTGCTCAGATTCAGCAGGCGCTCTTCGATAGCTACGCCATAGCCAGCATGCTGCACAGCCTCGCAGGCGGCCGCGAGTTGTTCAGGTTGTTCAAGTTGCAATTGGGCCGTTTCTGCGGCCAGGTTGACCTGGGCGGTCCCGATCCCGGGAATTGCGCCCAGCGCCTGCTCAATCCGGCGCACGCAGCTGGCGCAGTTCATGCCGCTGATATGGAGGGTGACTGTGCTCATGATCCAGCTCCTGAAGATAGGACAACCAGATCATGAGCCTTGACATGATGTCAAGGTCAACAGCCCCTAGTATTTCCCCAACGGCTCAGCTCGGCTTGCTGGGATCGACAAAGCCGTCCGGTTTGACCACCAGCACATCGCAGGGGACGTCATCCAGTAGTCGCTCGGCGGTGTGCCCAAGCAGGGCGCTGTCCAGACGTGAACGCGATACTGCCCCCATCACCAGCAGGTCGATACCCTGGTCGCTGGCGAACGCCGGAATTGCCTCTTCCGGATAGCCCTGCAGCAGATTTCGGTGTGCAGCGTCTACTCCGGTCTGATTGGCCAGTTGCTCAAAAGCGCTGGCGTGGCGTTGGCGGACATCATCGGCATAACCATCGTAATCGGTGATCACGCTGGCATCGAAAACCAGGGTGCGCGGCAGCGGGTTGTAGCAGTGCACAACATGGGGCTGGCTGTTGGTTTGTCTGGCCAGACCCTGGGTCAGGGAGATCAGTTTCAGGTCCAGTGCCGCCGGTTTGTCCGCCTCGTGCAGCGGATCGACGCTGGCGCAGAGTTTTTGCAGCGGTCGATCGGCCTGCTTGACCAGCCAGACCGGTACTTCGCTATGGCGGATCAACTGCCAGTCGGTATTACTCAGTAGCAGACGCTTGAGCACATTGTGGTGGTGGGTGGTTTTCAGCACCAGATCAGCCTGGTATTCAGCAATGGCGCGCAGGATATGACGGTCCAGGCGCTTGCCCCAGAGTGCTTCGGTATCGACCTTGAGGCCCTTGGCGCGCAGTGGTTTGGCCAGCCGCTCGAGAAAGCCTTCACGATGTTTGATCAATGATGCGCGCGCCTTCTCCAGGCCGGGAGTATCGAACAGAACACCCCCGTCGAGCGCAGGAATGTAGTCGCACAGAAACAGGGTGATCCGGGCCTGCGGATAATGAGCGCTCAACTGCTCGGCACGACGCAGACAGGGCTGTTCATCTTCACTGGTGGGGTCGATGACCACCAGCATGTGTCGAATATCCATGATGTACTCCTTTCAAGGGAATGTTCCAAGGTTAGGCCATTGATCAGAGCCTTACACTGATCTGGGTCAATTTGACCGTTGCCCTTGAGAAACCTCAGGGCTGGCCGATAACCTGACAAACCATCGCAAAGATCATTGCCATGTCAAAAACTCTGCTAGCCGCAATTGTCCTGGGCACTTTGGCCGGTTGCGCCTCAAATGCCCATAACAGTCACCTGAATCAGGCCTATCAGGCCTATGATCGGGGCGACTGTGCCCAGACCATTTTCCAGTTGTCCCGGGCAGAGCGGGCCAGCCGGTCGCGACCGCATCTGCAACCGGAAATCTCATTGCTGAGGGGGCTGTGTCTGGAGCGTCAGGCTCTGTACGTGGATGCCGCGCAGACTTACCGTTATCTGCTCCGACATTACCCCAATAGTGAGTATAGTTATCGGGCCGGCGCACGCCTGGAGACCTTGCGCCAACTGGGACATTACCAGCCGGATCAGCGTTTGCCGCCTGAGCGTCCCTAAGCGTTTCGGCTTACTATATGGCTCTTGGCCGTACTTGGGGGCTGGGCTATGCTTAGCGAACTGATACCCGACTGGTATCAGCTCCTGGACCCTAGCGGCTATGCGAATTCGTCAGCTTGTCATCATCTGCCTGGTGCTGTGGTTCGGCCCGGTTGCCGCCAGCGAGATCTATCGCTGGGTGGACGAGCACGGCCAAGTCCATTTCGGTGAGCGCCCGCATGAGGGCGCACAACGGGTTGAGGTGAGACCCCAGGTGGTCGAGCGCGATGCCCAGGTGCGCCAGCGGGAACAGAATCTCCAGCGCCTGATGGATGTACGCACCGAGGAACGTGCGGCGCGACAAACCGCTGTACTTGAACAGCGGGCCAGGCAGCAAAGCCATTGTGATGGTCTGCGCCGTGAGTTGGCGCGGTTCGATGGCCGGGTCCTCTGGTACGAGGAGGATGCCAACGGCAAGCGGGTGGAGGTGGAACCTAAACGAGTCGAGGCGCGCAAGAACGCCTTGCAAGCTGAAATCAGGGAGCGTTGCTGAACATGCAGACGACGCCCGTTCCGGAGTCCCCGGAGCATATCGAAAAACGCCAGATCACCCGGCATCAACTGGGAGCTTATCTGCAGGTTTTCAATCAGTGTACTGGCCGTCCGATTGGCTATCTGGGTAATGTATCGCGTCAGGGCCTGATGCTGATCAGCCCGTTGCCACTAATGGTCGATGAACTGTATGAACTGCAACTGCGCCTGCCGTCCAGTTTGCACCCCTACCAGCGGCTGGACTTTCAGGCCCGAAGCCACTGGTGTCGCGAAGATGTCACACCGGGGCACTTTGATACCGGCTTCAGCCTGGTAGGTAACCAGCCGGCCTTTGCTGAACTGACCGACGCGCTGACCCGCTACTTCAGTTTCATGCACACGGAAGATGCCTGAACGCCCGGCATCGGGTACCCTGCGGCTTTGTGTTGCAGGGAGAAGGGCATGGCCGAGAGTTTTTTCTGGTACGACTTCGAGTCAACCGGCATCGATCCACGTCGTGACCGGCCTCTGCAGGTGGCCGGCGTTCGCACCGATGCCGAACTGAACGAGGTTGACGAGCCACTGTGCATCGATTGCCAGCTGTCGCCGGATATCCTGCCGCATCCGATGGCCTGCCTGGTTACCGGGATAGGCCCGGAACGGGTCATGGCCGGGCTGCCCGAGGCGGAATTCATTCAGCGCTTGCATCATGAGATGGCTACGCCAGGTACCTGTAGCGTGGGTTACAACAACCTGCGCTTCGATGACGAGATGACCCGTTTCAGTCTGTACCGGAATTTCTACGATCCCTATGCCCGTGAGTGGCAGTCCGGCAATAGTCGCTGGGACCTGCTCGATGGCTTGCGTGCGGCACATGCCTTGCGCCCCGAGGGTATCGAGTGGCCACAGCAGGACGGGCTGGTCAGCCTGCGCCTGGAGCTGCTGACGGCCGCCAATGGCATTGATCATGGCCAGGCTCATGATGCTCTGGCCGATGTCCGCGCGACCATTGCCATGGCTCGCCTATTGCGTCAGGCCCAACCGAAACTGTTCAACTATCTGCTGGGGTTGCGTCGCAAGCCGGCGGTCAATGCCCTGATTGATCTGCGCAACGTTCGACCGCTGGTCCATGTGTCCGGTCGTTTCGGGCGTGAGCGTCACGGGTTGGCACTGGTGTTGCCGCTGGGCTGGCATCCGCTCAACCGCAATGCCTTGATTGTCTATGACCTGGCTGCCGACCCAGGCCTGCTCAATGAGCTGACCGCCGAGCAGTTGCGTCAGCGCCTGTACACTCGTCAGGAAGACTTGGCCGAGGGGCAGCAGCGTCCGGGGCTGAAGCTGGTGCATATCAATCGTTGCCCGTTTCTGGCCGATCTGAAGGTGCTGCGCGCCGAAGATATTGCGCGTTTGGGGCTGGATATGCCGCGCTTGCTGGCTAATGCCCAGACTTTGGGGGCGTGGCGGGAAACCGGTCAGACGCTGCTCAGGGAGGTTTACAGTGATACGGCTGAGCAGAGGGAGGCTCAGTCTGATCCAGAGTTGCAACTCTATGACGGGTTTCTTAACGATGCGGACCGGCAGTTGCTGCCGGATATTCGCCAGGCCGACCCGGACACCCTGGCTCGTCACTCCTGGCCCTTGCGTGACCAGCGGCTGGTTGACCTGCTGTTCCGTTATCGGGCGCGTAACTTTCCCGATACTTTAACTGCAGGCGAGCAGGAACAGTGGCGGCAGTTTTGTCGGCAGCGGCTTCAGGGGCGGTTGCCCGGAGCACCATTGACCCTGGCAGACTTTACTCAGGCCTTGAGTGAGGCGATGCCACACGCGAGTGTTCAACAGCAGCAGTTGCTGCAAGACTGGCAGCGCTATGCCGAGGATCTGGCGCATTATCTGGCCGTGAAGATGGAGTGATCCGAGTCAATAAAAAACGCCCAGATCAATGGGCGTTTTTTATTGTTTCAGTGCTTCTTAGCCAAGAACCTTGGCCCAGCTTTCAACAGTATCGGCACCGTACTGCTCTTTCCAGGCTTTCAGGGTCTTGTGGTTGCCGCCTTTGGTTTCGACAACTTCACCAGTGTTCGGATTCTTGTACTGTTTTACCTTGCGTGCGCGCTTGGCACCTGCAGTGGCCTTGCCGGCCTTGGCCGCGGGGGCCAGTTTGTTATCCGGGTCGAGCAGCGCGACTACATCTTTCAACGACTTTCCGTATTGGCTCATCAATCCTTTGAGTTTTTCTTCAAACTCGATTTCTTTCTTGAGCTTGTCGTCGTTCGACAGAGACTTCAATCGTTCGGAAAGTTCACGGATGGTTTCTTCGATCTGACGATACTCTTGCAACTTGGACATGGAAGTTGATCCTTGTTTCCTGAAATTGGGGATGACGTGGCAATCATAGTTAAAACGACAAAGTTATACAATGTGTCGGTTGGAATGAGGTTGATTGAAAATTACAACTATGTGACTGCGTCGATAGGTCGCAGGCCTTTTCGACAAGTGCTGAAAATATTCATCAGGCCGGCTAGAATGCCCGCCTTGGTCGCGTCCACTTTGTCAGGCGCGCAGTGTGGGAGTTGAGTAATGCGTACCTATCGTTTGGTAATCGCCTGTCCGGATCGGGTAGGTATCGTGGCTAAAGTCAGCAACTTGCTGGCCACCTATAATGGCTGGATCAGTGAAGCCAACCATCATTCGGATAACCTGTCGGGCTGGTTTTTCATGCGTCATGAGATCCGGGCTGACTCCCTGCCATTTGATCTGGATGGTTTGCGTACGGTTTTTGCTCCTATTGCTGCCGAGTTCTCAATGGACTGGCGGGTAAGTGATTCCTCCGAGCGCAAGAAAGTTGTGTTGATGGCCAGCCGCGAATCGCACTGTCTGGCCGACTTGCTACATCGTTGGCACAGCGGGGAGCTGGCTTGCGATATCACCAGCGTGATTTCCAACCATGATGATCTGCGCAGCATGGTCGAGTGGCACGGTATTCCTTTCCATTATGTGCCTGTCGATCCGCAGAACAAACAACCGGCCTTTGCCGAAGTGACCCGCCTGGTGGATGAGCAGGGTGCCGACTGTATTGTGCTGGCGCGCTACATGCAGATTCTGCCGCCGGAACTCTGTCAGCGTTATGCGCATCGGATCATCAATATTCATCACAGCTTTCTGCCTTCGTTCGTTGGCGCCAAGCCCTATCACCAGGCGGCCCAGCGTGGGGTCAAACTGATTGGCGCTACCTGCCACTATGTGACCGAAGAGCTGGATGCCGGCCCTATCATTGAGCAGGATGTGGCCCGGATTACCCACCGACACAATGTTGAAGACATGGTGCGGCTCGGGAAAGACGTGGAAAAAATGGTACTTTCGCGCGGTTTGCGCTATCACTTGGAAGACAGGGTACTGGTTCACGACAACAAAACCGTGGTTTTTAACTGATGGTGAATTGAGATTGTGGCCGGACCCTCCAACAAGAGAGGAGGCCCTATGCTCAAGTCAGTCAAAGTGCGCGACTACATGACGACTGATCTGGTGACATTTAGTCCGGAAACTGACCTGTTCCGGGCTATCGACACCCTGATCGAACATCGTATCTCTGGTGCGCCGGTAGTGGACGGTGAGGGCCACTTGCTTGGCCTGCTGTCCGAAAGTGACTGCCTCAAGGGCATTTTGTCCGGGAGTTACTTCGAGGAAGCCGGTGGTCGGGTTGAGTCGGTGATGACGGTGGTGGTGGAAACCATCGATGCCGATGCCGATATCATCAAGGCTGGTGAACACTTCATTCAGAAGCATCGACGGCGTTTGCCGGTGATGGATGAAGGCCTGCTGGTGGGGCAGATCAGTCGTCGGGATATTCTGCGCGCGGTCAAGGCCTACAATCATCACGGTGCCCCCAAATGACCGACCTCTGGCGCGATGATGATCAGGACTATGACCCGTTGGGGCAGGCCGCGGCTGGTTTGCCACCGGTCATAGGTGGCGTTTGTCTGGCGCGCTTCGATCCTGAAGCTATGAACGCTGACAGCGGTACCGACTTTGCTGCGGTAACCGATCTGGCGGCGACCCAAGAGGCCGCCGCCGACTCGGATTCAGATCCGGAAGCTGCCGACCAGCTCGCGTAGCCGGTTGACCTGCTGCTCCAGCGAACTGCAGGCGCGCAGGGTCGACTGCAGGTTTTCCACCCCTTCCTGGTTGAGGGTGTTGATCTCGGTGATGTCCATATTCAGGCTTTCGATCACCGATGTCTGTTCTTCGGTGGCGGTGGCAACCGACTGATTCATGTTGTCAATCTCGCCAATCCCCTGGGTGATCTCTGTCAGCCGCTGCCCGGCCTGACTGGCTACTTCGACGCTGTGCTCGCTGTAGCGCTGGCTTTCCTCCATGTTCTTAACTGCGGTGCTGGCATCGCTGCGCAGTTCTTCGATCATGTCATGGATTTCCTTGGCCGAGCTCTGGGTCCGGTGAGCAAGGCTGCGTACCTCGTCTGCGACCACGGCAAAACCGCGACCGGCCTCACCGGCACGGGCCGCTTCGATCGCCGCATTGAGTGCCAGCAGGTTGGTCTGCTCGGAAATCCCCTGAATGACGTCGAGGATCTTGCCGATATCTTCGGTGCGATGGCTCAGGGACTGGATGGTCTGGCTGGAAGCGGTGATCTTGGCTGACAGGTCCTGCATGGCCTGAATGGTCTGGGCCACGACCTGACTACCCTGGTCGGCTCCACTGCGCGCGCCGCTGGCCTGCTGTGAGGCATCTGCTGCGTTGCGGGCAATTTCCTGGGCGGCGGCGCCCAACTCATTGATCGCGGTGGCTACGCTGTTGGTGCGACTGGCCTGTTCATCTGAGCTGGCCATATTGGCATTGGAGGCGTTGACCACATTCAGTGCGACATCGTTGAGTTCCTGGCTGGTGGTTGCCACCTGGCGAATCGAGGCGTGAATCCGCTCAACGAATTGGTTGAAGGCGGCAGCCAGGCGGCCAAATTCGTCGCGGCTGGTGACAGGCAGGCGGCGGGTCAGGTCGCCTTCACCCTGGGCGATATCTTCCAGCGCCGAGCCTAGCGAAGTCAGGGGTTTTAGCAGGTAGCGAATCAGCAGGCTGAGCAGCACGACAATGGCGATCAGGGCAATCAGTGCGGCGATCAACGCGGAAATACGGAAGCTGGTCAGGCTGGCAAAGGCCTGATCACGACTGATCGACAGCCCGACATGCCACTCCACGCCTGGCAGTCCTGTGACCGGGATGAAGGTTAGCAAGCGGGCTTCGCCGCCCATTACTGCATCCTGTAGCTCGCTGTTGATGCGTGGCGTGTCTCCAGGGTAGATCTGGCTCAGAGTCTGGGTTTGAAGGCTGGCATTGGGGTGTACCAGAATGGTGCCATCGCGGTTGACCAGGAACGCATAGCCCATGCCGTTGAAGTCCAGTGCGTTGATGATGGTCGAGATGGTTTTCAGGTTCAGGTCACCACCGACCACATCGTTGCCCGACGGAGTGGCGATGGTCATGATCAGGTCGCCAGTGGCGGCGTCGGTGTAAGGCTGGGTAAGAACGGTACGTCCGGCGGCCTTGGCGTCCCTGAACCAGGGCCGGGTGCGTGGATCATAGTCAGCTGGCATTTGCGAGTCCGGCCGCATGGTGAAGGCGCCGTTCATTTCGCCCAGATAACTGAAGTCGAAGGTGCGGTTGAGCGTGCGTTCTTCCAGCAGCTCGATCATGCGGCTGCCATCGTCGGCGGCCAGATTGGAGGCCAGGTTCTCCAGCAACAGAACCCGGCCTGACAGCCAGTTGCTGATATTGGCTGCAGTCAAGCCGCCAGCATCACTCAGATAAGTACGCAGGTTGTCCTGCAGCGTCTTGCGCTGCAGGTAATCGTTGTAAATGGAAAACGCGGAGAAGGCCGCGATTACCACGAGGCAGGCGGCGATCAGAATTTTCTGGCTGAAACTGAGTTGATTGGGCATGGGGCGCGAGTCTCGTTAAAACAGAGTAGGGAAGCATCACCTTGATAACGTCCAGGCGGCCAAAAACTTTAATCAGGGGGAACGCAGTGTTGTTTTTTTTGCCCCAGTCAGATGTCTGGTGATGGCGCTAAGCTATCATTGGCGGCGAGTCGGTTTCAGTTAACCGACAAAGGGGTCGCATTATAACCGTGAGCGCGATCATTCGGGCGCTCGTTCATCGATTAGGGATGCTTATGCTGTTGAGAAACTATTCCATCGCTGCCCGGCTGGCGGCAGGTTTTGCCGTGATGGCAGTAATTGTTTTGTTGTTGGGTATGCTGGGCATGCGTGAGATGGGACAGATGCGTCAGCAGGCTGAGGAGGTGGACAGCCACTGGGTGCCCGGCATGCAGTTGATCAACAGTTTTGGTCAGAGCTTTATGAGGGTACGGATCTTTACCCTGCGCATCATGCTGGATGAGGACGGCAGCGATGCGGCCCGGCTCAACACGCAGATTAACGAAATGACTCGGCAGATCGATGCCGACCGGCAGCGCTATGCAGCTCTCATAAGTTATCCGGATGAGCAGCGCTTGTTCGAGCAATTCAATCGCGGCTACGAGAGCTACATGGCGGCCCAGCGTGAGGCAGTGGACCTGGCATTGAACAATCGTTTTGATCTGGCCATGCAGCATGTTGACCGGGTGTTGAATCCGCAGGCCGATCAGGTAACCCAGGCATTGCTGGCCCTGGAGCGTTATACGGTTGAGGGGGTGGGCGCTGCCGCCGATGAATCTGCGGCGAGCTACTCCAGTGCGCGCAGCATGGTGATAGTTGCGGTCATTCTGGCGGCCCTGCTTACGGTTCTGCTGGCCTGGACCCTGACCCAGAGCATTATTGGTCCAATTCGCCAGGCCGTGCAGGTCAGTGAAACTGTGGCCCAGGGGGATCTGACCCGCTCGATCCAGGTTCAGGGTCGGGATGAACCGGCCCGCCTGTTGCGAGCGCTGGCGAGCATGCAGGAGCAGTTGCGCGACACCATTGTCGGTATTTCCAATTCCTCGACCCAGCTGGCTTCGGCGGCCGAAGAGTTGAACGCGGTGACCGAGGATGCTACCCGTGGCTTGCAACGTCAGGATGATGAGGTTCAGCAGGCGGCGACGGCGGTCAACGAGATGACCACCGCTGTCGAGGAAGTGGCCAGCAATGCCGCGTCCACCTCGGATCTCTCACAGCAGGCGACCCGGATTACCGAAGAAGGGCGTCAACAGGTCGGCAATACCCTGACCAGCATTGGCAAACTGACTGAAACTATCGGTGCCTCGGCAGACGAAGTACAGGATCTGGCCGCTCGGGCCCAGAGTATCAGCCAGGTACTGGATGTGATCCGGGCGATCGCCGAGCAGACCAATTTGCTGGCGCTTAATGCGGCGATCGAAGCGGCCCGGGCCGGTGAGGCCGGGCGTGGTTTTGCCGTGGTTGCTGATGAGGTTCGGGCGCTGGCCCATCGGACCCAGCAGTCGACCAGTGAGATCGAAGAGATGATTTCTTCGATTCAGCAGGGTAGTGAGCGAGCGGTAGAGGCCATGGGTATCAGTCGTACCATGTCCGGCAATACCCAGGCCTTGGCTGATGCGGCGGGGCAGGCATTGCGCAGTATCAGTGAGGCAATCGGCCAGATCAACGAGCGCAATCTGGTGATCGCCAGTGCTGCTGAGGAGCAGGCCCAGGTGGCGCGTGAGGTTGACCGCAACCTGGTCAATATTCGAGACCTGTCTACCCAGTCTGCAGCCGGTGCCGAGCAGACCAGCAGCTCCAGCCGCGAGCTGTCGCGTCTGGCGGTAGAGCTGAATGACCTGGTAACGCGCTTCAAGGTCTAGGCAGGTCCGGCCCCAGAAAGGGGCCGGCAGCGGCTGAATGGACGGCGCTCAAGGGCGCCGTCTTGATTCAGGGCAGGGTCAGCTCCACCACCCGCAGGGTGGCAGCGTTGATTTCACTGTCGGTCAGCGGCATCGAACGCCACTGTTTGTTGCTGAACAGCTCGGTCTGGTCGGCGAAGAACTCCGACTCCGGATCGTGAGCCTGGCCGTAGGTCACGTAGACCTGGGCCTTGGGGCCTTGCTCGTCGTAACTCAGCACCAGGGCAAAACTGGTACCGTAGTTGATCCGGTAGGCGGCAACCGGTCCGTTACCCTCGTCCAAAAGATCCAGACTGGCACTGCCGACAATGTCCTGACCGGTCAGAATGGTCCCGGTCTGGGCAAGGCTGCGGGCATTCTTGCTGATCATGTTGAAGATCCCCTCGAACGACTGCCCACCATGAATCGGGAAACGGTGGCTCGGATCGGCGGATTTCAGCACGTATTGCACATCACCCAGTGCCACATCCAGGGCAACGCCATTGTCGCTCAGACGCTTGGCGGCCTTATGCAGAGCCTGGAGTACCGGATCGGTCAGCGGGTCGGTCGCCAGTGGGGCCAGATCACGCGGAGTGTCAGCCGGGCTGTCCGGGTCGAAAGGTACCGCGAACAGGCTGTTGTGCAGGTCGCGGTGGGCGCTGACCCGGAACTCCTGCAGGAACTCGCGCATCAGGGCGGCGCCACGACTGTCCAGGTTGTAGAGCCCATCCCAGTTGGCCAGCACGTTACAGGGCGTCGCCAGGCTTTCCAGCTGACCGTCGACTTCAACCTGGGGGTTGGCTTGGCAACGTTGGACCAGTTGCTGGCGGAAGTTGCCACCAAACAGCGAGCCGTTGTGGTCCAGGGCCAGTTTCAGCGCCTCGATATCGAACACCTGATCGGCCAGCGTCAAGCCAAAGGCATGTGGGTCGCTGATCAGCTGGGCGTTGTAGCGGGTCCGCGGACTGCGCACCACCTGCTCGGGGCCGAAGGCAATACTGTAGCCTTCCAGCGGCTCCTCGACATGCGACAGCCAGTGACTGCTGTTGGCGTTGTAGGCATAGTCGCGGCGGGTCACCTTAGGCGCCAGTCTGTAAGGCACGATGCCCGGCGCTACGGCCTCGGGGTGTTCAATCCACTCGAACTGCGACAGATGTCCCGGCAGCAGAATCTGGCCGGCACCGTCCTGCCACAGCGCCTGGGCCGCGGGATCGTTAGCGATTGCGTTGCGCCAGAATCCTTCGGCCTGCGCTGACAACAGCGGGGTGACCGAGGCGTCGATATAGGAGGCGTTGCCGTCCTTATCGATCATGATGGTGTTGACCCAGGGCAGACCCTGGATCTCAGCCAGTGCGGTTTCCAGCTCGGCAGTGCTAGTGGCCTTGTTCATCGCCAGCCACTGATCGAGCATCCGGTGGTTGCCTAGGTTGGCGTCGCGGTAGGTGATCGCCGTCGTCGTGCTCCAGCCGAGTGCCGGGTTCACGGAAGACAGGTCGATCATCGGGCCGTAATGACTGAAGAATACCCGGCGAGTGAACGGTGCCAGCGAGTCATCGGGCAGCTTGACCTCGACCACAACGTCTTTGTAAGTGATGTCGCGCAGTTCGCCGTCATAGAAGTAGCGCTGGGCGTTGGATGGGTCCAGTTGCAGCTGATACAGGGTGAAACGCTTGGCCTGGGAGACCGTATGGGTCCAGCCCAGATGCTGGTTGAAGCCCAGGGTCACGATCGGAATGCCGGTCATGTTGGCACCATGGGCCTGCAGTTCACCGGGAATGTTCAGGTGGATTTCATAGAAGCGCGAAGCACCGTCCCAGGGGAAATGCGGATTGCCAAGCAGCAGGCTGTTGGCGTCGCGGACCCGGTCAGTGCCCAGAGCCCAGCCATTGCTGCCGATGCCTTCATTTTTCAACACCAGTTCCGGATCAAGCTGAGCAGTCAGGTCAAAGGCGCTGGCCAAGGGTTTGGGCTGGTCGTCGGCCTTGGCCAGTTGAGATTGTTGCTCACTGTTGTGCTTGATCTGAGTGATACCGCCTGGTGGCTGGGCTGCGGCCATGGCCTGGAGGAAATTGCGGGTACTGGCCAGGGTGGCCATGTCCAGATAGGTAGCCAGCAGGGTATTGGCAGTGATTGGTTGGACCCATTCGGCGCCGCGACAGGGTGTAGGGTAGTTCTGCGGGCTGTGGCGTTCGGCTAGCGCGTTGTTGTAGCCCTCAGCATAGCCGTTGACCAGAGCCTGGGCATCGTCCGAGAGCAGTGAAAAGCGTTCCTCGGCCATGCTTTCAAAATCGATGGCCTTGTAGGCGACATCAGACAGCAGATTTGCGTTGTTCGTACCGGGCCCGAAGAATTTGGCCTTTTCGCCTTGCAGTGTCACTACCTGTTCGGCCAGGGTGCAGAGGTTATGCTCGGCCTGGGCGTGGGCGACGCCATAGCCGAGACCGAAGTAGTCATTGGCTTTGACATGGGGCACGCCATGGGTGGTGTAGGTGATGGTTACATCGGCGCTTGGGCTGGGGGCCGGAGGGCTGCTGGAGGAGCCGCTGCTGCTGAGGCAGCCTGACAAAATGACGGTGCCGGCAACCAGAGTGCCGGCCAGCTTCTTATGCATTGTCACATCCTTTTGTTTTACGTTGTTATTAGGGCTGGTCGACGGAGGGAGACCGACCTGCGCTCACCCAATTGGGTGAAGCCTGCTCACTCTCCAAAGCGGGTTGGAAACTGTCAATCGAGGCAGCTGATGGGGGAGTCTGGTGTGGTTTTCGGTTTTTGCTTGCGGCGTGACTTGGGCAGGCATTAAAGCTCTGAATGTTGAAGAATTATTGCCTTCGTTTTTAATTTGTTGATTTTTTGTTGCGCGATGGGGTGGGCGAGGCGAACGCCAGATTGGCGTGAAATGCACTGGGAGGCATGCTGAGGGGGCTGTCTGTCAAAGTGCTACCCGGGGTGACCCGGGTAGCGCTTAGAGTACTGCTCAGACGGTTTCGGTAGCCGAGCTGGACTGCATCAGTTTGGCCGTTTCTGGAGCCGGAGTGCGGATCAGATGATCAAAGGCACCCAGGGCTGCGGTGGAGCCGGCACCCATGGCGATGATGATCTGCTTGAACGGGACGGTGGTGACATCGCCAGCACCGAACACGCCGGGGATGTTGGTTGCACCACGGCTGTCGATCTCGATCTCGCCAAAGCGGGTCAGGTTCAGCCCTGAATCTTTGAGCCACTCGGAGTTCGGTACCAGACCGATCTGGACGAAGATGCCGGCCACATCGACCTGCTTGCTTTCGCCGTTAGTGCGGTCGGTGTAGGTCAGACCTACCACCTTGCTGCCATCGCCACGTACTTCGGTGGTCTGGGCATTCATGATGATCTCGACATTCGCCAGCGAACGCGCCTTACGCTGCAGAACTTCATCGGCGCGCAGGCTGTCACCGAACTCCAGTACGGTGACGTGTTCGACGATACCGGCCAAGTCAATCGCTGCCTCGATACCAGAGTTGCCGCCACCAATCACGGCCACGCGCTTGCCCTTGAACAGCGGGCCGTCGCAGTGTGGGCAGTAGGCTACGCCCTTGCCCCGGTATTGTTGTTCGCCGGGTACGTTCATTTCCCGCCAGCGGGCACCAGTGGCCAGAATGACGCTGCGGCTGGACAGGGTGGCGCCGCTTTCCAGACCGATCTGGAGGTAGTCGCCCTGGGTCAGGCTGGCGGCTTTCTGCTCGGTGATCACCTCAACATCATATTCCTTGACGTGTTGTTCCAGGTGCGCCACCAGCTTTGGCCCCTCGGTGTAGGGAACCGAGATGAAGTTTTCGATACCCACGGTATCCATTACCTGGCCACCGAAGCGATCAGCGACGAGGCCGGTACGGATCCCTTTGCGTGCGGCATAGATTGCCGCTGCCGCACCGGCCGGGCCACCACCAACGATCAGTACATCGTATGGAGCTTTCTCGTTCAGTTCGGCGGCCTTGCGTTTGGCTGCACCGCTGTCGACCTTATTGACGATTTCCGCCAGGCTCATGCGGCCCTGGCCGAACGGCTGACCATTAAGGAACACCGAGGGTACGGCCATGATCTGGCGCTGTTCGACTTCATCCTGGAACAGGGCGCCATCGACCATTGCGTGGGTGATGTTCGGGTTCAGCGTGGCCATCAGGTTCAGCGCCTGGACCACGTCCGGGCAGTTCTGGCACGACAGGGAAATATAGGTTTCGAAGTGGAACTCGCCATCCAGATTGCGGATCTGCTCAAGCAGAGCAGGGTCGGCCTTGGATGGGTGACCACCGGCTTGCAGCAGGGCCAGTACCAGTGAGGTGAACTCGTGGCCCATCGGCAGGCCGGCAAAGGTGACCCGCGGCTGCTCGCCAGTGCGACCTACCGACATGCTCGGGGTGCGTGGATTGGCGGCGTCAACCAGGCCGATCTTGCCCGACATTTCGGCAATCTCGTTGGCCAGTTCGTGCAATTCTTTGCCCTTGGGGCTGTCATCGACGGACACGCTGATTTCAATCGGGTTAACGATATGCTGCAGGTACGTGTCCAGTTGTTTCTTCAGATTGGCGTCCAACATGTGCGTGTCCCTTGTGACAAAGCATAAATTTCAGGCGTAAAAAACCCGGCCCGCCGGAGGCAGCGCATAGCGCTGCAACGGGCCGGGTTGGCAGGACAGGTCTTAGATCTTGCCGACCAGGTCCAGCGAAGGAGCCAGAGTGGCTTCGCCTTCTTTCCACTTGGCCGGGCAGACTTCGCCCGGGTGGGAGGCAACGTACTGAGCAGCCTTGACCTTGCGCAGCAGGTCGCTGGCGTCACGGCCGATGCCTTCGGCAGTGATTTCAACGGCCTGGATGACGCCTTCCGGGTCAACGATGAAGGTACCGCGGTTGGCCAGACCCTGATCTTCACGCAGTACTTCGAAATTGCGGCTGATCTGCATGGTCGGGTCGCCGATCATGGTGTACTTGATCTTGCCGATGGTTTCGGAGCTGTCGTGCCAGGCTTTGTGAGTGAAGTGGGTGTCGGTGGAAACCGAGTAGATTTCAACGCCGAGCTTCTGGAACTCTTCGTAGTGATCAGCCACGTCGCCCAGTTCGGTCGGGCAAACGAAGGTGAAGTCAGCCGGGTAGAAGAAGAAAACCGACCACTTGCCTTTCAGGTCAGCTTCGGTGACCTGGATGAACTCGCCGTTTTTGAACGCCTGGGCGGTGAACGGCTTGATCTGAGTGTTGATAACGGACATTGCAACTCCTCGTCTTGAGTAGATTGAGTCAGTGGGTTGTGAAGACAGGGCGTATGTTAGGGCCCTGTCATGGATATCGAAAATAAATTTCAACTAAATCTTGGATAGTCTTTCTCTATCTATGGTCGTTGTTCGGTTTTTCAAGGGGGCTTTCAAGCTTTCCATTCCGGCTGTGCACTGCATCTCAGCCTGGCACGACGGCGTGTCATTGCAGTGACAGACTGCCGGTCAATACCCGCATCAATTGACTGGCGTCAAGTCCATCGGTTCAACCATCGGGCAGAGTAACGGCCAGATGTGTTCCGCATGGGAGGGGTTATGCAACTGGTGTGTCCTGCTGGCAGCCTGCCGGCGCTCAAGGCTGCGGTGCGCCAGGGTGCCGATGCCGTCTATACCGGTTTTCGCGATGATACCAACGCCCGGCACTTCGCCGGACTGAATTTTACCGAAAAGCAACTGCAAAGTGGCCTGGAGCTGATTCGCCGGGAAGGGCGACAGCTGTATATCGCGGTCAATACCTATGCCTTGCCCGACGGCTGGCAGCGTTGGCAGCGAGCGGTAGACCAGGCTGCCGATCTGGGGGTGGACGCGCTGATCGCGGCTGACCCCGGGGTGCTGGCTTATGCCAGCCGGCGTCACCCGGCGCTACGGCTGCATCTTTCGGTCCAGGGCTCGGCGACCAATGCCGCGGCGCTGACGTTTTATCACGAGCGCTATGGCATTCTGCGGGCGGTCTTGCCGCGGGTGCTGTCGTTGGCCCAGGTGCGCCAAGTGGCGGCGGGCAGTCCAGTACCGATCGAGGTATTCGCCTTCGGCAGCCTGTGCATCATGGCTGAGGGGCGCTGTCATCTGTCTTCCTATGTCACTGGCCAGTCGCCGAACTTGTGTGGCGTCTGCTCGCCGGCCAGTGCGGTGCGCTGGACTCAGGAGCCCGAGGCGCTCAGCTCCCGGCTCAATGAGGTGCTGATCGATCGCTATGTCGAAGGTGAAGCTGCCGGTTATCCCACCCTGTGCAAGGGCCGGTTCATGGTCAACGGCAAGCGCTTTCACGCGCTGGAGGAGCCGACCAGTCTCAATACTCTGGAGTTGATTCCCGAGCTGGATGCGCTAGGCGTAGTAGCGGTCAAGGTCGAGGGCCGACAGCGCAGCCCGGCCTATGTCGAGCAGGTGACCCGGGTTTGGCGTCAGGCGCTGGAAAGTTATGCCCGGGCGCCGGATCGGTTCGCGGTCGAGGCTGGCTGGAATCAGGCGCTGGCCTCCGTGTCAGAGGGTAGCCAGACCACTCTGGGGGCCTATCACCGGGCCTGGCAATAATCGAGAGAGATGACGATGAAACTGACATTGGGGCCAATCCTGTTCTATTGGAGCCGTGAGGCGATCATCGACTTTTATGCCGATATGGCCGCACAGCCGCTGGACGTTATCTACTTGGGTGAAACCGTATGTGCCAAGCGCCGGGCGTTGTCGCTGGATGACTGGCTGGGCCTGGCGCGCGATCTGCGCGATGCCTGCGATGCTGAGGTTGTGGTGTCTGGGCTGGCCTTGATCGAAGCGGCTTCGGAGCTGTCGAGCCTGCGGCGGTTGTGTGATAACGGCGATCTGCTGGTCGAAGCCAACGATATGGCTGCTGTGCAGTTTCTCAGCGAGCGCAAACTGCCTTTTGTCGGTGGGCCGTCGCTGAATCTGTACAACGCCTTTGCCGTGGCTGAGCTGATGAACGCCGGTATGCAGCGCTGGGTACCGCCGGTCGAGTGCTCGCAGGCCCTGCTCGAGCATCTTCAGCAGCAGGCCCGTGACCAGGCGTTGAGTTTGCCTGAGCTGGAAGTGTTTGCCTGGGGCTACCTGCCGCTGGCTTATTCGGCGCGCTGCTTTACCGCACGCGCGGAAAACCGGCCCAAGGATGACTGCGGCTTCATTTGCCAGCACTACCCCGAGGGTATTCCGCTTTTGACCCAGGAGGGCCAGCCGCTGTTTACCCTCAATGGCATCCAGACCATGTCGGCCGGGGTCTGCAATCTGTTGGCCGAGTATCCGAAAATGCGGGCCATGGGGGTCGATGCCTTGCGCCTGAGTCCGCGGGCGACCGATATGGGCGTGGTCATCGCGCAATTTCAAGCTGTGCGCCAAGGCCAGCAGCCGCCAGTGCTGGTAGATGGCTGCAATGGCTACTGGCATGGTCAGCCGGGTATGCTGCGGGTTGAGGAGGTCGGCTTATGCTGAGCCTGGGCCCTGTACTTTTGCGACTCAGCGAGCCGCTGCTGCCGCTGAGTCGGCATGTGCCATTTTTGCTCCAGCAGTGGGTGCTGGAGTCGCTGTTGCGACGCTGGCTGGCCAGGCCACTGGAAGAGGGCGAGTTCGATCTGCTTGAGGGTCGCCGGTTGCGCCTGGAGGTCAGCGATCTGGAGCTGGCCTGGAATCTGACCCGGGACCGGCACGGCCTGCGTCTGACTGAGCGCTCACCGGTGGATGTGCTGATCAAGGGTAACTGGCGGGAGTTTCTGCTGTTGGCCAGTCGGCTGGAAGACCCCGATACCCTGTTTTTCCGTCGCCGGCTGGTGATCGAGGGCGACATTGATCTGGGCCTGGCAGTGAAAAACCTGATGGATAGCCTGGATCCTGAAGAGTTACCGCCACGCTTGTGGGCGTTGCTGCAGCAGATGGGCAAGGCTGTGCAGCAGCAGGCTGGTACGGATGCTGCTTGTCAGTCGCAGGAGCAGGAGACGGGGGCGTTGCGTAACGGCTGAGACCTGTCGGTCCGCTCCAAAACAGGGCGCGCGCTGTCTGTTCGGCACCGGCTTGGTGCTTTGTCGCCTTACTTGGCCTGGGTACGGACAGGCGTGCTAGAGTGTCGTTTTGCAGCAACCAGCCTGTCGGCGGTGGAGACAGATCATGACAGACGCAACCTTGACAGACGGCCTGGGCCGGCGCATCGACTATCTGCGCCTGTCCGTGACTGACCGCTGTGATTTTCGCTGCGTCTACTGCATGGCCGAGGACATGACTTTTCTGCCACGGCAGCAGGTTTTGAGTCTGGAAGAGATCGAACGTCTGGCCCGGCTGTTTGTCGCCCAAGGGGTAAGCAAAATCCGGATTACCGGTGGTGAGCCACTGGTGCGGCGTGGGGTAGTCGAGCTGTGTGAACGCATCAGCGGCTTGCCCGGGCTGCGTGAACTGGTCATGACCACCAATGGCTCTCAACTGGTCAAACTGGCCGGGCCGCTGGCCGCCGCCGGGGTCAAGCGCCTGAACATCAGTCTCGATACCCTGGATGCTGAGCGGTTTCGCAATATTACCCGTACTGGAGATCTGCAGCAGGTGCTGGCCGGTATCGAGGCTGCCCGCGAGGCTGGTTTTGCCCGGATCAAGCTCAATGTGGTGGCGCTTAAGGGCCGTAACGCCGATGAGCTGCCAGCGCTGGTCGACTATGCCCTGACCCGTGGGCTGGACATCAGTTTCATTGAGGAAATGCCGCTCGGCCATGTTGGTCGTTCACGGGCTGAGACTCTGTGCAGCAGCGATGAAGTGCGAGCACTGATCGCCGAGCGTTATGCGCTGCTCGACAGCGCTGAGAGCTCGGGTGGTCCGGCGCGTTATGTGCGCGTTGAAGGTTATCCCGAGTCGCGTATCGGTTTCATTTCACCCCACTCAAACAATTTCTGCGCCACCTGCAATCGGGTGCGCCTGACTGCTGAAGGGCGGTTGCTACTGTGCCTTGGGCACGAAAACTCTCTTGACCTGCGAGCCCTGGTTCGCCGTCACCCAACCAGCGATGCGCCGATTCTCAAGGCGCTGCAACAGGCACTGCTGCGCAAGCCGGCCCGCCACGAGTTTGATGTGAATGAGGTGCAGGTAGTGCGCTTTATGAATGCCAGTGGTGGTTAGGGTCTGTTGCCGTTTCATCACAACCGCGCCGGAGCCTGTTTTTGCACAGCAACGCGGCTTGCGATGAAGCGGCAACAGACCCTAAGGAAACACTGATTAACTCTGTTTCTGTGTTGGCCCAATTGTCGCCGACCTGTTCTGGACACGCCGTAAACCCGTCCCTGGGGGCTTGACGATGCCCATCCAGGGCATCGACAGTCCAGAACAGGTCGGCGCCAACTGGGCTATTAGGCTTTCGTGCAATTAATCAGTGTTCCCTTAAGGACCATAACAGTTTGCCGCATTCTGTCGGCTCAGCTGTAACTGTTTGACCGTCCGGTCGCGCCCTAGAATAGTGCAAGTCTGCTTCCCTCCTGTCTTCATTTTCGGGTCTCTTCATGCACGTCGCATCCGGCCGCTGGCTGTACGGTTTCCTATTGGCAATGACTACCGCCACGCTATGGGGTGTATTGCCGATTCTGCTTAAAGAAGTGCTCAAGGACATGGACCCCTTTACCGTGACCTGGTATCGGATGGTCAGCGCCGGGCTGATCCTGTTTATCTGGCTGGCGGCGCGGCGCCGACTGCCGTCGATTCGTGCGCTGTCGTTCACCAACAAGGCCCTGTTGGCTGTGGCAGTGTTGGGGTTGGCCTGCAATTACGTGCTGTATCTGATGGCGCTTAACCGGCTGACGCCGGGCACCATGCAACTGATCATTCAGGTTGCGCCGATCATGCTGATGATTGGCAGCATGCTGGTGTTTCGTGAACGCTTTGGGCTTGGTCAGGTGTTGGGGTTGGCGGTCCTGGTGCTGGGGTTCGGACTGTTTTTCAATCAGCGCCTGGGTGAGCTGTTTACCCAACTGAGCGGTTACACCTTGGGCATTCTGATTGCTCTGGCGGCGGCGTTTTCCTGGACGCTGTATGGTTTGGCGCAAAAGCAGTTGCTGACGGTCTGGTCATCGGTCACGGTGATGATGGTGATTTATCTGGGTAGTTCGGTATTGTTGTTGCCGCTGGTCGAGCCGGCTCAGATTCTCCAACTGTCCCATCTGCAGTTGTGGCTGCTGGCTGGTTGTTGCCTGAATACTCTGGTGGCCTATGGTGCCTTTGCTGAGGCGCTGGTTCACTGGGAGGCTTCGCGGGTCAGTGCTACGGTAGCGACCACACCGCTGCTGACCTTCAGCATGGTGGCGCTGGGTGCGCTGCTGTGGCCGAGCGTGGTCGAACCTGAACTGCTTAACAGCCTGGCCTATATCGGGGCGCTGCTGGTGGTGGGCGGTTCGGCTCTGATTGCCCTGGCTCCAAGTCTGATCCAGAACCTGCGCAATCGCCGCCTGCGGCGGCTAAGTGTCACGCCGCCACCGGCCGGTTCTTGATTGGCAGCACAAAAGCGTAGTAGCCCAGTTTGTCGGCGACCTGTTCTGGACCGTTAGATGCCAGGGATGGCATCTACGAGCCCCCAGGGATGGGTTTACGGTGTGTCCAGAACAGGTCGCCGACAAACCGGGCTGGCACTGATCTCTATTAATCAGCGTTCCCTAACATTCCCTCTGGTCTGACCGCTGCATCGAACTGCGCCTCGTCCAGATACCCCAATGCCAGCGCCGCCTGTTTCAGGGTGGTGCCTTCGGCGTAGGCTTTCTTGGCGATGTCTGCGGCCTTGTCGTAACCAATGACCGGATTCAGTGCGGTGACCAGCATCAAGCTGTTGTCCAGATGCTCGCGCATCTTCGCGCTATCCGGTTCCAGGCCTTCGATGCAGTGCTCGCGGAAACTGGTGCAGCCATCGGCCAATAGCCGGATCGATTGCAGCAAGTTGTGAATGATCACCGGCTTGAACACGTTGAGCTGCAGGTGACCATGGCTGGTGGCAACGCCAAGGGTGACGTCGTTGCCCAGCACCTGGCAGGCAATCATCGACAGTGCCTCGCACTGGGTCGGGTTGACCTTGCCGGGCATGATCGAACTGCCGGGTTCGTTGGCCGGTAGCCGGACTTCCGCCAGGCCCGCACGCGGGCCACTGCCGAGCAGTCGCAGGTCGTTGGCCAGTTTCATCAACGTCAGCGCCAGTTGCCTGAAGGCACCATGCAGTTGCACCAGAGGTTCATGCCCGCTAAGCGCTGCAAACTTGTTGTCGGCGCTGGTGAAAGGCAGGCCGGTCAGTTGGGCGACTTCGGCGGCTAGCAGGCTGGCAAAGCGGGGTGGGGCATTGAGTCCGGTACCTACTGCAGTGCCGCCCTGAGCCAGGGCGTAGACTTTGGGTAGCGCCTGCTCCACTGCGTCAAGGCCCATGTCCAGTTGGCTGACAAAGGCCGAGAGTTCCTGACCGAAGGTTACCGGGGTGGCGTCCATCAGATGGGTGCGGCCAATCTTGATCAGTGCTTTGTGCTGTTCGGCCTGTTTGGCCAGTGCTGCGCGTAGTGCCTGCACGGCCGGTAGCAGGCGGGCGTGGGTTTCCTTGACGGCCGCCACGTGCATGGCGCTGGGAAAGGTGTCGTTGGAGCTTTGGGCGCGGTTGACGTGATCATTGGGATGGACCGGCTGTTTGCCACCCAGGGGTTGCCCGGCCAGTTGGTTGGCGCGGTTGGCGATGACCTCGTTGACGTTCATGTTGCTTTGGGTGCCGCTACCGGTCTGCCAGACTGACAGTGGGAAGTGCTGATCCAGGTTGCCGCTGAGGATGTCGTCGGCGGCCTGTTCGATCAGACTGGCTATGTCGTCCGGCAGGTTGTCCAGTTGCTGGTTGACCCTGGCTGCGGCTTTCTTGATCAGGGCCAGGGCATGCACGACTGCCAGTGGGATACGTTCTTCGCCGATGGCGAAATGGTGCAGGGATCGTTGGGTCTGGGCTCCCCAGTAACGCTCGGCGGGCACCTCGATTGGGCCCATGCTGTCGGTTTCGCGACGAGTGTCCATGGTCGGACCTCCCTTGACTGGCGATGTGGGGGTGGGACTGTCAGTATAGGGGCTGGTGGTCACTGATATCGAGTTGGGAGAGGGGTATGCGGGTTTTTCTGCTGGGGCTGGTGCTGGGCAGTTGGGTAATGCTGGTCCAGGCCGATGAAGCCAGTCATCGGGCCAGTGCCGAGCGCTTTCTCAAGCTGGCCAAGGCCGAAGGTATGACCGCAACGGTTTACGAGCAGGTCGGGCGGGCGCTGACATTGCAGTTCACCCAGATGGGTGGCTCAATGCAGCACGAGGATCTGCTGCGTGACTATCAGCGTCAGGCCCGTGAGCTGCTTGACACAGAGCTTGCCTGGGAAGCGATGCGTGACGAGTTGATCGATTTGTATATACCGCTGTTCAGCGAGGCTGAGTTCGAGCAGTTGGCCGAGTTCTACCAGTCGCCGGTTGGGCGCAAGCTGATGGACAATCTGCCAGAGCTGACCCAGAGTTCGCTGGCCATTACCCGAACACGCTGGGAGGAACGCCTGGCGCCCCAGATCGAAGAATTGGTAGAGCAACTGGCCGCCGATCTGGAGGATCGCCAGGGTGGCCTGCGCTAGAGTAAACAGCCCATTATTTGCCGAATAAAACGCTGATTGACTGCACGAAGGCCCGGAAGCCCAGTTGGCGCAGACCTGTTCTGGACCGTTAGATGCCAAGGATGGCATCTATGAGCTTACAGGGAAGTATTTACAGCGTGTCCAGAACAGGTCTGCGCCAACTGGGCCAGCACTAAAACCCAATTTAATCAGTATTCCCTTAACTGGAGTAATCCCATGAGTAGCACCCAAGCAGCCTTGAATCAGGCCTTGCAAGCGCTGGAGCCGGTTCATCTGGAACTGGTCAATGAAAGCCATATGCACAGCGTGCCGCCTGGCTCGGAGTCGCATTTCAAGGCCGTGGTAGTCAGTGCGCGGTTCAACGATCTGAGCAAGGTCCGTCGTCATCAGGCGGTCTATGCTGCGCTGGGTGAGTTGATGCAACGCATTCATGCGCTGGCATTGCATACCTACACCCCGGATGAGTGGCAGGCCCGCCAGCAGGCACCGGATTCGCCCAATTGTATGGGCGGTAGCAAGGCTGACCACTGAACGTTCAGTCATCGCCTGCTGTTTGATACACTGCGCACCCTAATTGGTGCGCCCTTTACGCGGGCGATAACTGAATGTACGAGGTAGGCATGTCCAAGATTGTAGTGGTGGCGCTTTACAAGTTCGTCACGCTGGAAGATTTCGAGGCCCTGCGTCAGCCGTTGCTGGATGTCATGGTCGATAATGACGTCAAGGGTACGTTGCTGCTGGCCCGGGAAGGAATCAACGGGACCATTTCCGGTCCGCGGGCTGGTCTGGATCAGGTTCTGGCCTGGTTGCGCAACGATGCCCGCCTGGCCGATCTTGACTGGAAAGAATCGCTGTGCGATGAGCAGCCGTTCTACCGGACCAAGGTCAAGCTGAAAAAGGAAATCGTTACCTTGGGTGTGCCGGGCATCAGTCCCAATGAGAAGGTGGGTACCTATGTTGAGCCCCGGGACTGGAATGCCCTGATCAGCGATCCTGAGGTGCTGCTGATCGACACCCGCAATGACTATGAGGTGTCGATTGGTAGCTTCAAGGGTGCCATTGACCCAAAAACCAAGACCTTTCGTGAATTCCCCGAGTATGTGAAGCAGCATTTCGATCCGGCCAGGCACAAGAAGGTCGCGATGTTCTGCACTGGTGGCATCCGCTGCGAAAAGGCCTCCAGCTATATGCTCAAGGAAGGTTTTGAGGAGGTCTATCACCTCAAGGGCGGCATTCTGCAATATTTCGAGGACGTGCCGGCAGAGCAGAGTCTGTGGGATGGCGAGTGCTTTGTGTTCGACAACCGGGTTACCGTGCGCCACGATCTGGCTCCCGGATCCTTTGGTCAATGTCACGCCTGTCGTCATCCGGTTTGCGCCGAAGATATGGCATCGCCGCAGTATGAGGAAGGTGTCAGTTGCCCGCACTGTTACGACAGCCTGCCAGAGAAGACCCGCCAGCGGGCGGAGGAGCGGCAGCGGCAGATCCAGTTGGCCAAGCTGCGCAACCAGCCGCACCCTATCGGCCTGCCGCAGGAACTGGCTTCACCCAACGCCAAACGCTGACGGAGACTGACGCTAATGTCCCAGCGCCTGATCTATGTGATGGACCCCATGTGTTCCTGGTGCTGGGGCTTTGCTCCGGTGATCGACGCTATCCAGGCCCGCTATCCTGAGCTGGCTATTCATCTGGTCGCCGGCGGTTTGCGGCCAGGGCAGCGTGAACCTGTCGATACTGCCACCCGTCAGGTTCTGGCTGAGCACTGGCAGGCGGTTGAACAGGCGTCAGGGCAGCCCTTTCTTCAGCCGCAGCAACTGCCGGATGGGTTCGTCTACAACACCGAGCCGGCTTGTCGGGCTCTGGTTGCCGGGCGCGAGCTGGACAGTCAACTGGTCTGGAATCTGGTCAAGACGATTCAACAGGCGTTTTACGCCAGCCTGGCAGATGTGACGCAGCCTGGGGTACTGGTCGATTTGGCTGAGAGCTGTGGCTATTCGCGAACGGCGTTTGCCGCTAGTTACGATGCCGAGTCGACCCGTGCGGCACTGGCGGCCGATTTTGCCTGGACCCGGGACCTGGGGATTGCAGGTTTTCCGACGTTGCTGGCCCAGCGCGACGGCCAGTTGGCGTTGCTGACCAACGGCTATCAGCCTGCTGATCAGGTGCTGGCGCTGCTATCACGCTGGTGCGAGGCGGGCCAGGCAGCATCGGCATCATGATGGTCAGCCTGAGTACCCTGATTCACCTGGCGTTGCATGCACTGGTGCCGCTGCTGGTGGCCTGGGTGTTTTTTCGCAGTCAGTGGCGCAAGGCCTGGCTGATCATGCTGGCGACCATGCTGGTGGATCTTGATCATCTGCTGGCCGACCCGCTATTCGATCCCAATCGTTGCTCGATCGGCTTTCATCCGCTGCACAGTTATACCGCGATCACCTTCTATCTGCTGATGTCGCTCTGGCAGCCGACCCGTCTGGTGGGGCTGGGGTTGCTCATTCACATGCTGGTAGATGCCAGCGATTGCTGGCGCATGGCTGGCTTTCCGTTGCCTTAACGTTCGCGTAGAGCCTCGGCGCGCGCCCTTAGTACCGGCTTGAGCAGATAGCTGAGAATGCTTTTCTGGCCGGTAATGATGTCCACGCTGGCGATCATTCCGGGAATGATCAATAGCGGGTGGTCGCTGTCGCCCAGGTAGTTGCGTTCGGTACGCAGGCGGATCAGGTAATAGCTTTCGCCCTGTTCATCGGTCACGGTGTCAGCGCTGATGTGCTCCAGTTCACCCTTGAGCCCGCCGTAGATGGTGAAGTCGTAGGCAGTAATCTTGATCATGGCTTCCTGGCCGGGATGCAGGAAAGCGATGTCCTGCGGACGAATCCTGGCCTCGAACAGCAGACTGTCATCCAGCGGAATGATTTCCACCAGATCATCGCCAGGCTGGATGACCCCGCCCACGGTGTTGACCAGCAACTGCTGGACGATGCCATTGACCGGCGAGGTGACCAGAGTGCGGCGCACCCGGTCTTCCAGCGCCAGGCCCGAGGCCTGGGTCTTTTCCAGTTCGACCCGGGTTTGATTCAGCTCGCCCAATGCTTCACTGCGGAACCGGTTGCGGGCTTCCTCGATTTTGCGTTCGACTTCCCGCAGGGCCGATTCGGCTCGGGGAATGGCCAGGGTGGTGCCGTCCAGGTTGCCCCGGGTTTCCACTTCGGCACGGCGCAGGCGCAACACTTCCACTTCGGAAATTGCGCCATCGGCCACCAGTGGCGCCGACATGTTGATTTCCTGGCGTAGCAGAGCCAGGCTGTTGCGGAACTGGCCCTGCTTGGAACGCAGCTCACTCAATTCCTGGGCGCGCTGGCGGCGCTGCTCCTCAAGAATGGCCAGTTCATCATTCAGGCGCCGTTGTCGGCTATCGTGCAGTGCCAGTTCGGCAGCGGCCAGCTCGGGTGCCTCTTTCAAGACATTCTCCGGCAATATCAGGTCTATACCCTCGGTTTCAGCGGTGAGCCTGGCCAGTTTGGCCTGCTTGCCCAGGCGTTCGGCCCGGGTTTCCTGCACGTTCGAGGCAAACCGGGTGTCGTCCAGCCGCAGCAAGGGGTCGCCACGGTTGATGATCTGGCCTTCACGGACCAGGATTTCAGCCACGATTCCGCCTTCCAGGTTCTGGATGCGCTGCAACTTTCCAGAGGGTATCGCCTTGCCTTGGCCGCGGGTCAGTTCTTCGACTTCGGCGAAGTGAGCCCAGGTCAGGCCGGTAACAATGAACGCGACCAGAGCCCAGAGCATCAGCCTCGCCGAGCGGGGCGAGTCTTCCAGAATGGCATGAGCCAAATCTGGCAGCGGGGCCTCGGTGATGGTCCTGGCTGCTGGCTTGGCGCTGGCTTTGCTGTTGTGTTCAGGGCCGGGCGACATTGACTTGCCCCTTGCGCAAGGCTTCCAGGACCTGCTCCTTAGGTCCGTCGGCGACGATTTTGCCTGCGTCGATAACGATCAGGCGGCTGACAAGAGCCAGCATCGAGGCCCGATGGGTAACCAGAATCAGGGTTTTTTGTGCAATTACCTGAGCCAACTGACGCTTGAGGCGTTCCTCGCTGCTGTTATCCAGCGCGCTGGTGGGCTCATCGAGCAGCAGTATCGGTGGATCCAGCAGCAGGGCGCGGGCAACAGCCACCGCCTGGCGTTGGCCGCCGGAGAGGTTCTGGCCGCGTTCGCCAACCTCCAGGTTCAGACCTTGGGGGTGCTGGCGGGCAAACTCGCTTACCCCGGCCAGGTTGCAGACCAGTTGCAGGCGCTCGTCATCGACATAGCGGGCGCCCATGGTCAGGTTGTCGCGCAGGCTGCCGCTGAACAATTGAATATCCTGGGGTACGTAGCCGATATTGTGGCGCAGGTCGGCGACATCGAGCTGGTGAATGTCCAGACCGTCGATTAACAGATGGCCGCTGTCGGGTTGATAGAGATTGAGCAGCAGCTTTTCCAGGGTACTCTTGCCCGAGCCGCTGCGGCCGATGATGCCAACATGCTCGCCGGGCATGATCTTCAGGCTGATATGGTCCAGTGCCGGATACTGCTGCTGAGGGTAGGTGAAGCTCAGGTTACGGACCTCAATCGCACCGTGCAGGTTTTGCCGATGGGTTGGCAGGCTGTCGGCCTGGCGCTCCTGGGGCATGGTCATCATCTGGTCGGTGGTCGAGACCGTCAGCTTGGCCTGCTGGTAACGGGTCAGCAAGCTGGCGATCTGCGACAGTGGTGCCAGTGCCCGGCTATTGAGCAGGTAGCAGGCGATCAGGCCACCCATGCTCAGATTGCCCTGCATGATCAGGTAAACGCCGCCGACAATGACTGCTACCCCTGACAGTTGCTGAATGAACAGGGTGCCGTTGACGGCCAGAGTCGATAGCTTGCGGGCCTTCATTTCCAGCCGGCCTAGGCTGCCTATGGTGGTTTCCCATTGGCGCTGACGCTCGCTTTCGGCACCAGTCACCTTGATCAGGTCGATACCGCCTAGGGTTTCGATCAGCATGGCCTGGCGTTCGCTGGCCAATTGCAGGCTTTGCTGGATCGCGCGTGATAGCGGGCCCTGAATCAACCATCCCAGCAACAGGGTCAGGGGGAACGCCAGTAGCGGGATCAGTACCAGTGGGCCGCCGATCAGACCGATAACCAACAGGATCAGTAAGGCGAAGGGCAGGTCGATCAGGCTGGTCAGGGTCAGTGAGGTGAGAAAATCGCGCAGGCTCTGGAATTCGTGAATGTGTTGGGCAAAGCTGCCGACCCGCTCGGGGCGGGCCTTGAGGTTCATGCCGGTGATGCGTTCAAACAGGGTGGCGGACAGGATCAGGTCGGTTTTCTTGCCGGCCAGATCGAGGAAGTAGCTGCGCAGGGTACGCAGAATCAGGTCGAACAGCAGCGCCAGGGAAATGCCGATGGCCAGGACCCAGAGGGTGGTTAGTGCCAGGTTTGGCACGACCCGGTCGTAGACGTTCATGACAAACAGCGGGGTACTCAGGGCAATCAGGTTGATAAGGAAGCTGGCGACCATGGAGTCGGCATAGAGCCTGCGAGACAGACGCAGGGTATCGCGGAACCAGTGCCGGGTCCGGGGTATGGGTGAACTATGCGGCAGCTCCGAACGGTGCCGTGGTTGGGCGAAGAAGGCTTGTCCAGCATACAGCTTGGCCAGCCTGGCGCGTTCGATCTGCTTGGCGCCGCCGGCGGATTCGCCGGTCAGTATCCGAGCCTGGCTGGTATCGATCCAGGCTTCGAGAACCACATAGCGGCCATTGTTGAGAAACAGCAGGGCCGGGAGCGTGATGTCGTCGATAGCTTCCAGCGAGCGGCTCAGAATGCGGCCTTGCAGGCCAGCACGTGCTGCCGCCCGGGGCAGTAGCTCGGGAACCAGACGCTGATCGAGTAAAGGCAAGCCAGCAGTCAACTGACCTTTACTGGTTTTGACCTGCAGGCAGTCACACAAGGCCAGCAGGGCATCCAGCAAAGGGTCATCAAAGCGCCCGCGAGGATCGTCGCGGGTGCCGGTTTTTGCCTCTTGGTCGGGGCCCGGCGGCCCCGACAATACGTCAGGCATGCTCAAGGCTTACTGTCCGGTGGGCAGGAGCGTGCTGTGCACCTCGGACAATGCCATTGCCTCGGCTGGCGCGACAATCGACTGGCTACGCAGCAGATCACCGGTTACCGCCAGGAGCCGGTATTGGGAGAAGTACTCGACAAAGCGGGTTTCGGTCAGGCGGCGCTGGGCTGTGAATAGCTCGTTTTCACTGTCGAGCAGGTCGAGCAGCGTACGTTCGCCAATGTTGAATTGCTGTCGATAGGCTTCACGGACCCTGACGCTGTAGTCGACATACTGCTGAGCGATCGGCACCTGCTGGCTTGCACTGTCCATGGCGTTCCAGGCCAGGCGCAGCTCCTCGGTCAGTTGTCGGTAGGCATTATTGCGGATCTCCAGCGCTTCGTTCATCTGGTGGGCGCTGGAGTGCATGCGCGCCTGGTCGCGGCCGCCGCTGTAAAGGTTGTAGCGCATCCGTAGCATGGCCTGCCATTCGTTGTAATGGCCCGGGCTGCCGTCGAGGTTATTGTCGACGTTGCGCGACAGTTCCAGGTCAAAGCGCGGATAGAACGGAGCCTTGGCTCCTTCGTATTGCTTCTGGGCAGCCTGGTGATCGGCCTCGGCGACCTTGATCAGCGGGTTGTTGGTGATGTTGGCCAGTGCTGATTCCAGAGAGCCTGGCAGATGGTGGGCAATCGGACCAGGCAGGCTGAGATCGCCAGGAAGCTGACTGACCACGCTGTAGTAGACCGCTTCGGCATCGATCAGGTTGGCTTGTTCGGTGACCAGATTGTTGCGGGCCAGTGCCAGGCGGGCTTCAGCTTGGTCAAAGTCAGCATTACGGCCAACTCCGCGCTCGCTGCGCAGGCGAATCTGGTCATGCACCCGCTGGTGGCTACTCAGGTTGTCTTCTGCCAGTCTGACCATTTCCCGGCGCATCAGCACTTCGTGATAGGCCTCTACGGTAGCCAGGGCAATCTGCTCAGCAGTGCTCAGCACGCGATAGGCTCTGGAGTTGACTGTGGCTTCGTTGCGCCGCACGTCATTGGGTGTAGCGAAGCCGTCGAACAGCATCTGCCCGAGCCGCACCTGCCCCTCTCCGCGGGTAAGGCGCTTCCAGTGATCTCCGCCTGCCCGCGTGGCGGGGCTGTCGGTACCTTCGCGGCCATAGCCGGCGCTCAGGTCGATGGTTGGTAGATAGCCGGCTCTGGCTCCCTTGAGATCCTCATTGGCCGCCAGCCGGCTGTTGGCGGTGGCCCGGATTTGCGGGTGGGTATCAAGAGCTGTCTGAATTGCTTGCGGCAGGGATTGCCCCTGAGCTGCAAGGCTGACTGACAGTGCCAGCGGCATGATCAAGTATTGCCAGGTCGTGATCGTGCGCATAAATCCTCCGTTGAACGCCAGTTTTTGTTGTCTCCGTGCACTGCATGCCTCATGCGCCTATTCCCCAGTTTAGATGGGGTTGGTACTGGCACAACGCCTTTCAAGAGCATTCTGATATCAAAAGGAAGTGGCTAAGCGATCCCATATTTCCAATGCATCTAATGCTTTTCGGGCACATGCCAGATCTGTGTAGTATATTTTTTGAGCAAAAGCCAATTATCTGGCATGAAGTTTGTTTTTGCTTGCCGATTGACGGTTTTGTGACGCTGCGCTGGCGTCATTAATTTGCCGCTGCTTTGAATGCTGGAAGGCTTTGCTGAACCCCAGGATTGGCTGTTCGGGAATGGAAACAGGTTGGCTCTCGACTCTTTGGTGAGCGGGAGCGTTGTCATCGGTTGAGAAAGGGAGTCATTCACATGGCTGGCATCAATGCAGTGGTAATCAAGGTTATCGGTCAGGTATTCGCGGTTGGTCCTGGCGGGGAAAGACGCCTGCTGGTTGAGGGAGACCGGGTTATGGCCGGAGAAAGGGTGATCACTGGTGAGGCCGGTGGTGTTTCTCTGGCTCTGGATGACGGTCGAGAGCTTGATCTGGGCAGGGAGTCTTCGTTCCTGTTGAGTGATTCGCCTCCTGCGGCGGATGAGCCAATGGATATCGAAGCCATTCAGCAGGCCATTGCGGCCGGTGCCGACCCGACCCTGCTATTTGAGGCTACCGCAGCTGGCCCGGGTGCTGGCGCAGCCGGTGGGGGTGAAGGTGGGGGGCACAGCTTTGTATTGCTTGACCGCCTGGATCTGCGGGTTAACCCGCAGGTAGGCTACGATACGGTCGGTCCCCAGTTTGCTACGCTCGATATTCCCCAGGATGAAGATCTGTTCTTCGCGCTGGATGAGGAGTTACCGCCGCAAGAGCCGCCAGTGATCAGTATTCAGCCAATTGGTGGTGTCGATGCTTCGGTGACAGTGGAAGGCGGCGTGCTGGAGTTTCTGGTGACCTTGTCGGCTCCCAGCTCTGTACCCATTACCTTCACCTGGACCCTGAATTTTGGCACCGCCGAACTGGCTGATCTGCAAGCTGGGGTGCTACTGACCAATACGGTGACGATCCCTCCAGGGGTTACCAGTTATGTGATTTCGATTCCCACCTTTGATGACGATATCTATGAAGGTGGCCCAGGTACCTTTGAAGACCTGTTTATCACCATCAGCGACGTGGTTGCTGCAACTACCGGGCAAACCCAGGTTACCGGGCTGATCGAGGACAATGATCCGTTGCCGGTGGTCAACATCGTTGAAGTAGCCGAAGGCGTTGGTGCGGTAACCGTGGAAGGCGGCAATCTGGTGTTCCAGATCAGCCTCAGCGGCCCGTCCAGCGAACCGGTCGAGGTGTTCTGGGAGCTGGTGCTCGATGGCTCAGCCGAAGAAGCCGACCTGATCACCCCGGTGACCTACAGCGGTTCGGTGATCATTCCTGCTGGTGAAACCAGCGCCCAAGTGGTGGTGCCGACCTTCGATGACGACATTTTCGAGGGCGGCCCTGGCACCTTCGAAGATCTGAGTTTCAACCTGACCGGGGTAACCGGTGCCGGGCTCGGCACGGTCTCCAGCGTCAGCGGTCAGATCGAAGACAACGAACAACTGCCGGTGGTCAACATCGTTGAAGTGGCCGAAGGCGTTGGCGCGGTGACGGTGGAAGGCGGCAATCTGGTGTTCCAGGTCAGCCTCAGCGGCCCGTCCAGCGAGCCGGTCGAGGTGTTCTGGGAGTTGGTGCTCGATGGCTCAGCCGAAGAAGCCGACCTGATCACCCCGGTGACCTACAGCGGTTCGGTGATCATCCCCGCCGGTGAGACCAGTGCCCAGGTCATTGCCCCGACCTTCGATGACGACATTTTCGAGGGCGGCCCTGGCACCTTCGAGGATCTGAGCTTCAACCTGACCGGGGTGACCGGTGCCGGGCTCGGCACGGTCTCCAGCGTCAGTGGCCAGATTGAAGACAACGAGCAACTGCCGGTGGTCAACATCGTTGAAGTAGCCGAAGGCGTTGGTGCGGTAACCGTGGAAGGCGGCAATCTGGTGTTCCAGATCAGCCTCAGCGGCCCGTCCAGCGAACCGGTCGAGGTGTTCTGGGAGTTGGTGCTCGATGGCTCAGCCGAAGAAGCCGACCTGATCACCCCGGTGACCTACAGCGGTTCGGTGATCATTCCTGCTGGTGAAACCAGTGCCCAGGTCATTGTTCCGACCTTCGACGACGATATCTATGAGGGCGGTCCTGGCACCTTCGAGGATCTGAGCTTCAACCTGACCGGGGTAACCGGTGCCGGACTCGGCACGGTCTCCAGCGTCAGTGGCCAGATTGAAGACAACGAACAACTGCCGGTGGTCAACATCGTTGAAGTAGCCGAAGGCGTTGGTGCGGTAACCGTGGAAGGCGGCAATCTGGTGTTCCAG
>NSKG01000005.1 GCA_002287035.1 Pseudomonas sp. WN033
GCGGCGTTGTTGTGTTCGGCAATAACCAGAATGCTCATGTTCAGATCACCTTGGCTTCGTTCTTGAGTTTGTCGATCAGTTCGTCGACGCTCTTGACCTTGATGCCGGCGCTGCGGGCAGCCGGGGCTTCAACCTTCAGGGTGGTCACGGTCGAGGCGGTGCTGACACCCAGCTCTTCCGGCTTGAGGGTTTCCAGCGGCTTCTTCTTGGCCTTCATGATGTTCGGCAGCGAAGCGTAACGCGGCTCGTTCAGGCGCAGGTCGGTGGTGACGATGGCCGGCAGTTTCAGATCAACGGTCTGCAGACCGCCATCGATCTCGCGGGTGACCTTGACCCGGTCGCCTTCGACATTGACCGCCGAGGCGAAGGTGCCCTGGGCGTAGCCGGACAGGGCTGCGAGCATCTGGCCAGTCTGGTTGTTGTCGGAATCGATGGCCTGCTTGCCGAGGATGACCAGTTGCGGCTGCTCCTTGTCAACCACGGCCTTGAGCAGCTTGGCGATGGCCAGCGAGTTCAGCTCATCGGCAGACTCAACCAGCACGGCACGGTCGGCACCCAGAGCCAGCGCGGTGCGCAGTTGCTCTTGAGCGGCGGTCGGGCCTACGGAAACGGCAACGATTTCAGTTGCCACGCCCTTCTCTTTCAGGCGCACGGCCTCTTCTACGGCGATTTCGCAGAAGGGGTTCATGGACATCTTGACGTTGGCAAGATCGACACCGCTGTTGTCCGCCTTGACGCGAACCTTGACGTTGTAGTCGACCACGCGCTTAACGGCTACTAGTACCTTCATGGCTACCTCATGAGTCTTGGGTGCAACCACTCGATGCCAAAAAGTGACCGAACAACAACAAATCGTTCACAATCAGACTAAATCGAGATTATCATTCAGGGCAACTATCATGCCGGCCCTCTGTGTGAGGGTCAATAGTCCGTTAGGTCTAAAGTCGTATTGTCAGGGGCTGCCAGTTCGATCTTTGGATTGGAGCCGATGAGACAGACTGTTATAATGCTCGGCTAAACCGATCAGGGAAGATCTAAAAAAACCGTTATTTAGCTGGCCTAGTGTAGGAGATTGCTTGTGGAACGCGAATTCATGGAGTTTGACGTTGTCATCGTGGGCGCTGGTCCGTCCGGTCTGTCCGCCGCTTGCCGCATCAAGCAGCAAGCTGCTGAAGCCGGGCAGGAAATCAGTGTCTGCGTGGTGGAGAAAGGTTCCGAAGTCGGCGCCCACATTCTCTCCGGTGCGGTTTTCGAGCCGCGTGCGCTTAACGAGCTGTTCCCCAACTGGAAAGAACTGGAAGCCCCGCTGAACACTCCGGTCATTCGTGACGATATCTACGTCCTGACCAGTGAAGAGAAAGCCACCAAGGTTCCCGACTTCTTTGTGCCCAAAACCATGCACAATGAAGGCAACTACATCATCTCCCTGGGCAACCTGTGCCGCTGGCTGGCCCAGCAGGCTGAGAACCTGGGCGTAGAGGTATATCCGGGCTTCGCCGCCCAGGAAGCACTGATCGATGAGAACGGCGTGGTCAAGGGGATCCTCACTGGCGATCTGGGTGTCGACCGTGAAGGCAACCCCAAAGAAGGCTTCTATACCCCGGGTATGGAGCTGCGCGCCAAGTACACCCTGTTCGCTGAAGGTTGCCGTGGCCACATCGGCAAGCAGCTGATCAAAAAGTACAATCTTGACAGCGACGCTGACGCCCAGCACTACGGTATCGGCATCAAGGAAATCTGGGATATCGATCCGGCCAAGCACCAGCAGGGTCTGGTAGTTCACACCGCCGGCTGGCCGATGGATATCATGGGCACCGAAAACACCGGTGGTTCCTTCCTCTATCACCTGGAAAACAACCAGGTCGTCGTTGGTCTGATCATCGACCTGTCCTACGCCAATCCGCATCTGTCGCCGTTCGACGAGTTCCAGCGCTACAAGCACCACCCGGTGATCAAGCAGTACCTGGAAGGCGGCAAGCGCGTTGCTTATGGTGCCCGCGCCATCTGCAAGGGTGGTTTCAACTCGCTGCCGAAGATGGTCTTCCCCGGTGGTGCGTTGATTGGTTGCGATCTGGGCACCCTGAACTTTGCCAAGATCAAGGGCAGCCACACCGCTATGAAATCCGGTATGCTGGCCGCCGACGCCATTGTCGAAGCGCTCAAGGCTGGCAGTGAAGGTGGCGACGAGCTGACCGGTTACGTTGACAGCTTCAAGTCGAGCTGGCTGTATGACGAACTGTTCCGTGCCCGCAACTTCGGCCCGGCAGTGCACAAGTTCGGCGCCATCATTGGCGGCGGCGTCAACTGGCTGGATCAGAACCTGTTCGGCGGCAAGATCCCTTTCACCCTGCGTGACAAGACTCCGGATTACGCCTGCATGAAGAAGGCTTCCGAAGCCAAGAAGATCACCTATCCCAAGCCGGATGGAGTGATCAGCTTCGACAAGCTGTCCTCGGTGTTCCTGTCCAACACCAACCATGAGGAAGATCAGCCGGTTCACCTGACTCTCAAGGACCCGAGCATTCCGCTGGAGAAGAACCTGCCGCTGTACGACGAGCCGGCTCAGCGTTACTGCCCGGCTGGTGTGTATGAGATCGTCGAGAACGATGACGGCAGCAAGCGCTTCCAGATCAACGCGCAGAACTGCGTACACTGCAAGACTTGCGACATCAAGGATCCGGCCCAGAACATCAACTGGATCGCTCCTGAAGGTACTGGCGGCCCGAACTACCCCAACATGTAAGGCTGCTGTACCAAGCAAAAACCCGGCTTCGGCCGGGTTTTTCGTTTAAGTCAGACTGCATGCGCGGCTAGACCAATACGCCCTCCCCCGGCTCCTCACCCAGCGGCAATACGTCAACGGCCACACTGAGCACATGTTCGCCGCCCCCGGTCATGACCCCCTTGAGCGGAGTTACATCGGCAAAATCACGCCCCCAACCCAGCACGATATAGCGCTCATCCGGCAAGCAGCCATTGGTGGGGTCGATCTCCAGCCAGCCCCAGCCCGGAATGAAAACTGCCAACCAGGCGTGAGTGGCGTCGGCACCCAGCAATTTCTCCTGCCCTGGTGGCGGCAGGGTTTCCATGTAGCCACTGACATAACGCCCCGCCAGCCCCAGCGAGCGCAGGCAGCCGATGGTCAGATGGGCAAAGTCCTGGCATACCCCCCGCCGGCTGGCCAGAACCTCAGCCAATGGGGTGGCGACTGTAGTGAATCCTGGGTCATAACTAAACTCGGTAAAGATCCTGGTATTCAGGTCCAGAATTGCCTCGATCAGGTTGCGCCCAGGGGTGAAGCTTTTGGCCGCGTAACTGGCCAGGTGGTCATGGGCCTGAACGAAGGCCGAGTCCATTACATACAGTCGGGCCTCGAGCGTATCGGCGTTGCTGTCACGCCAGTCTTCACGCAAAGCGGCCACTGCCGATTCCCAGGCCATTGAGGAGAAGAAATCCTGGGCAGGTCGCGCCGAGGTAGTGACTTCGCTGAATACATGCACTTCCAGGCTGTCATGCAGGGATTCCAGAGAGAAGTTCACCACCCGATTTCCAAAGAAATCCGTCCGTTCACGCTGGCGAACCGGAGCTGGAATTATTTCGATGCGGGTATTGTCACAGCGTTGCCATGACAACTGTCGGGGCAGGATCCGCGCTTCGTTATGGCTCAGGCTGACCGGGCCGCTGTATTCATAGCGCGTGGTATGGCGCAGTTGATATTTCATTGATCAGGGCTCGTTCAGGTCGGGGTGTATTGCATGGTGACCAGTTGCCGGGGCATTTCAACGTGGCTGAAATGACTGTGGGATACGGCATTGGACAACTCGGCCATGGGCTCGATCAGGCGGTCTAGCAGATCCGCCAGAGCCGCCCGGGCCTCGGCCGACTTCTCAAGATCGGCCAGGCTGTCGATATCGACCAGATGCAAGGCGCTGGTGGCCTGGATGATCAGGCGATTTTCAAGATTACGGTAAGGCGAGCTGCCCGGGGACGGCAGGCGCACGATTTGTCGGCCCAGACGTTTGAGCATGTAGCCAATCGAGCGCGGATTGGTTTCATCGAACAGCAACAGGTCGAGAATAGCCGAGGGATGCAGTTGGGAGCGATAGCGGCGGCGATAGACGGTGAAGTTGTCAGTAGTCGCCAGCACTACCTCCCACAGCGGGATGCCCGGCTGCTGAGCGGTCAGCAACGCCAGCTTGAGCAGCTCAAGACCGTTGAGCGCGCGCTCGACGAAACGCCCGATATCGAGAAAACGCCAGCCGTAGTGATGCGGCATGGTTTCGTTGCACAGCCCGAAGAAGGCCGACAGATCGAGCACCATGGCTTCCAGATGACGTTGGCCAACCACAATTCCCCTGGTCCGCGAGATGTTGTTGAAACGCTGACGCATGACATTGATCGCCCGCCAGGCATCGTCGCCCAGATGGTCACGTACCGCCCGGCTGTTGCGCACAAAATGGCCGAACAACATGGGCAGGCCATCAGGCTGGTCGTCGGCAAACAGCTGCAGCAACCGATCACGGCTGATCACATATTCACGTGAAAACCGCCCATTGAGGGTCTGTGGATCGCTCTCCTCCTGATCCGCCGGCAGGCCTTCGGCATCGAGCGGGATCTCCAGCGCCGCCAGCAGATCCGGCATCAGATGTACTCCGGCCTCGGCCCGATCCTCCTGCAGTAGTCGCGCCAGCGCCTCACGCAACAGTCTGGCCCGGGCATCCAGGCGTTCGCCATAGCGACCCATCCAGAACAAGCTTTCAGCTACCCGACAGGGCAGATCCTTGCCATCGCGAGTCACCACAATCGGCCCCTGAGCCTGACGCAACAGACTGATATGCGGCTGCGGCACCGGCGCCATGACCCAGATATCCTTGACCGTGCGGCTCTGCATCAGCGGTGCTCCGGGCTCGCCTACCCAGGCCAGACCACCCGGCATCACCCGATAATTGCGCTGCTGTACCGGTTTTTTCAGATCGTCCGGCTCAACCAGGCTGAAGAATCGCAAAGTGGTACTTTGCCGCTCCAGCTGCCGGGTATGAGGGTTGAAACCCGGCGCGACCGACGATGCCAGTGGCCGCTGCGCGGTAAACAAGTGCGGGCGCCTGTCGAGATCCCGGCGCAACGCCTCGACTGCCGTCAGTGACATTTGTTCAGGAATGAACACCTTGCCCGACTGCGTGACATCGCGGATATGCCAGTTATCCAACCCTGCCATCACCTGTTGCCGCGACTGCGGGTCGCCACACCAGAGGCTTTCCCGACAGGGTAGTAACAGCTCTTCGCCCAACAGCCGGCGGCATAGCATCGGCAGAAAAGCCGCCAGAGCCGGATGCTCGAGCACTCCGGTCCCCAGGGCATTGGCAATACGCACCTCGCCATTGCGCGCAGCCTGCAGCAACCCAGGCACGCCCAGCAGTGAGTCCGGGCGAAGCTCCAGCGGGTCGCACCAGGGATCGTTGATCTGACGGACGATCACATCCACCTGGGTCAGTCCGCCAAGAGCCCGGACCGATACCTGACCATCGCGGACCACCAGGTCTGCCCCTTCGACCAGGGAAAAGTTCATATAGTTGGCCAGCCAGGCGTGTTCGAAATAACCTGGACTGCCTGGTCCTGGCGACAACAGAACAATATTGGGCTGTTCGCGCTGGGTGTTGGCCAGGCTGGCCAGGCAACGATGCTGCGCCTGCAGAAAACCAGCCAGACGTTTGATCGGCGCATCCCGGTAAATACTTGGCAACGCACGGGACAGAATGATGCGGTTCTCCAGGGCATAGCCAGCCCCGGCTGGCGACTGGGTCCAGTCTGCCAGAGCCAGCCATTTTCCATCAGAATCACGGATCAAATCCGTGCCATGGATGATCAGCAGTGGACGCTCCAATTGATTGGGCAGGTCGGCGGCGGAAAACAGAAAACCGGGATGGCTATAAACCAGCTCCGGCGGCAACATCCCTTCGGTGATGACCCGACGTTCGCCGTACAGGTCATCGATCAGATGCTCCAGCAGCCGACTACGCTGACGCAGGCCGGCTTCCAGCACCTCCCACTCCTCAGTGCTGATCACCCAGGGCAGGCAATCGAGCTGCCAGGAGCGCAATTGTCCGGGATTATCCTCATAGGGATTGAAAGTAACGCCATTCTCATGCAGCAGGTTCTGCACTTCTTCCGAGCGCGCGGCCAGCACCTCCGGCCCCAGCAAGGTGAAGTCTTCCAGCAGAGTTTGCCAGTGCGCTCTGGGCTGGCGATTGTCGCCAAGCAGCTCATCATACAGGCCATGCCCCGGATACTCTCCCAACAGGGCCTCCAGCGCCGCCCCAAGACCACTCGCTTGCTGCATTATTGTTGTCTCCACGGCATATTCGGGCCGTATCACGACAGGTTGAACGAAGTTCGCATTATAAACCAGAGGGCGGCACCCCTGCCCTACGCAAATCCAGGGTATGTGGATACTCCTGCCCCGGCGCCTGCTGAATCTGGCCAATTGCCCCCTGACTGTGACCGTAATGCCAGAATCTGGCCAGCCGCCTGGCCTCGGCCTCATTGCCGTTCACCGGGAAGTGTTCATAGTTGCGTCCAGCCGGGTGGACCACATGATAGGTGCAGCCCCCCAGCGAGCGCTGATTCCAGGTGTCGATCAGATCGAACACCAGCGGCGCCTGGACCTCGATCATCGGGTGCAAGGCTGACGGTGGTTGCCAGGCCCGATAACGTACGGCAGCGACCGCCTCACCCGGCACGCCGGTGGCGTGCAGCGGAACCTTGAAGCCGTTACAGGTCAGCACATGACGGGCCTGATTGAAGTCGCGTAGCTTGACCTCCAGCCGCTCAACCGAAGAATCCACGTAGCGGGCAGTGCCGCCACCAGCCGCTTCCTCGCCAAGCACATGCCAGGGCTCTATCGCCTGGCGCAGAGCCAGGCTCACGCCTTGATACTGGACCTCGCCACACATTGGGAAGCGGAATTCGAGAAATGGTGCGAACCAGTCATGCTCAAACTCGAAACCATGGCGGCGCAGGTCTTCAATCACTTCCAGCAGGTCCTGCCACAGGTAATGCGGCATCAACCAGCGGTCATGCAAGGCCGTGCCCCAGCGTACCAATGGCTTGCGATACGGTTTGGTCCAGAATCTGGCCACCAGTGCGCGGATCAGCAACTGCTGCATCAGACTCATGTCGGCATGCGGCGGCATTTCAAAACCGCGCAGCTCGACCAGCCCCAGGCGCCCGCTGGCGCTATCCGGTGAATACAGTTTGTCGATGCAGAACTCGGCCCGGTGGGTATTGCCGGTGATATCGGTCAGCAGATGGCGCAGCAAGCGGTCAACCAGCCAGGGCTGGGGCACTTCGCCTGCGGGCATCTGGGCCAGGGCGATTTCCAGCTCGTACAGTGCCTCGTGACGGGCCTCATCAACCCGCGGTGCCTGGCTGGTCGGGCCAATGAACAGCCCCGAGAACAAGTAGGACAAGCTCGGATGATGCTGCCAGTAGGTCAGCAGGCTGGCCAGCAGGTCGGGACGGCGCAAAAAGGGTGAATCAAGCGGTGTAGGGCCACCCAGGGTCACATGGTTGCCGCCACCAGTGCCGGTGTGTCGGCCATCGAGCATGAACTTCTCGGTGCCCAGCCGGGTCTGGCGCGCCTCGTCGTAGAGTATCCGGGTATTGCGCACAAGGGCCGGCCAACTGGCCGCCGGCATGACATTTACCTCGATCACCCCCGGGTCCGGGGTGATCATGAATTTCTCCAGACGCGGATCGGCTGGCGGCGCGTAACCTTCCAGGCACACCGGCAAGCCGGTATCGGCGGCAGTTTGCTCAATCACCGCAACCAAAGCGAGAAAATCCTCGAGCTGGGCCAACGGTGGCAGAAAGACAAACAGCTTGCCGTCGCGAGGCTCAATACACAGCGCCGTCCCGATGATGCCCTGATCTCGCAGCTCGGGGCGCTGCTCCTGCCAATCCTGGCCGACCGCCTGATGATGCATGCCAGGTTCGGCGTAAATCGGCGCTTCGGCGGCACTGTAGCGGCTGGCGACTTCACCATGCACATCGGGCAAAGCTGGCGGTGCCTCAAACAATGAGCGCGGCAAAGGCTCATCGCGGCGTTGCACCGGCAGCGCACTCAGCGGCAGGCGCAAGCCCATGGGCGAGTCGCCCGGCACCAGATACAGATAGTCACGGCGCACCGGCCACTCACCAGACAACCAGCGCTGACCATCGACACTACGGGCCAAGGGCAATACCAAGCCAGTCAGACTGTCCAGTCCGCGCTCAAGCAAGCGGGCCAGGCGCAGCCGATTGGCGTCATCCTTGAGATCCTCGCCCTGCAACTCGACATCAATCGGCAAGGTCTGCTCCAGCCACAGGTAATAGTAGGCATCCTCGTAGCCCGGAATCAGAAACCGCTCCGCTACTCCCAGCCGCCGTACCAGTGCAGTGGCAAAGCGCTGAGCTTCCGGCTCACCGAACCCGTAATCCTGAGCGCTGTCGGCCAGCCAGCGGTCATCGCGCCAGACTGGCACGCCATCCCGACGCCAATAACAGGCCAAGGCCCAGCGCGGCAGCGGCTCGCCCGGATACCATTTGCCCTGCTGGTAATGCACCAGCGAGCCGGGCGCGTAATGCCGACGCAGGCGCTTGAGCAACTGCTCGGATAAGCGGCGCTTGGTCGGCCCCAGGGCCGCCGTGTTCCATTCCGGTGCATCCATATCATCCACTGATACAAAAGTGGGCTCGCCGCCCATGGTCAAACGCACATCCAGCGCCTCCAGGTGCTGGTCAACCCGCGCTCCCAAGGCATCTATGCGCTGCCATTGGTTCAGCGTGTAGGGTTTGGTTACTCGCGGATCTTCATGAATGCGGGTTACTTCCATGGCAAAGGAGAACTCGACCTCGCATTTGTCGGTCGCGCCCGTTATCGGTGCAGCGCTGGATGGATCGGGGGTAGCCGCCAGCGGCAAGTGACCTTCGCCAGCAAAAAGGCCGGAAGTCGGGTCCAGCCCAATCCAGCCAGCCCCGGGTATGAACACCTCGGCCCAGGCGTGCAGATCAGTAAAGTCTGCCTCCGGCCCGCTCGGACCGTCGAGCGCCTTGAGATCGGCAGTGAGCTGGATCAGGTAGCCCGAGACAAACCGGGCTGCCAGGCCCAGGTGCCGCAGGATCTGAACCAGTAGCCAGGCCGAGTCGCGGCACGAGCCACTGCCCTTTTCGAGGGTCTGTTCACCGGTCTGAACCCCGGGCTCCATGCGGACCAGATAACTGACATCGGCCTGTAAACGCTGGTTCAGATCCACTAGAAAGTCAGTGGTCTGGCGCGCGCCCTTGGGCACCTCTGCCAGCCATTGGCTCAATAGTGGCCCGGACTCGGTCAACTCCAGATAAGGCGCCAGATCGCGGCGCAGTTCACTGCTGTAGTTGAAGGGGTAATTTTCAGCATAGTCCTCAATGAAAAAGTCAAACGGGTTGATCACCGTCATCGGAGCAACAACTTCAACATCAATCTTCAACTCATTGATTTTTTCAGGAAAAACAAGGCGTGCGACATGATTTCCGAAGGGGTCCTGCTGCCAGTTGATGAAGTACTCACCACCTTCGACCTTCAGGCTATAGGCTTCGATCGGGGTGCGGCAATGGGGGGCTGGACGCAACCGGACCAGGTGTGGCGAGACCGCTACGGGCCGGTCGAACTGGTAGTGAGTACTGTGCCGGAGTGCTACGCGTATGGTCATGTAAAGCTATCCCTGTTCAAGGCTCTGCAAGCTGGAATCCAAGGCAATGGCTGTGCCAACCCACCGGCAAACCGGCCGCGACTCTTCTAAGCTACTCTGTAACACTAGCAGTGTTACAAACACTGTAGTGCTCCAACCACATGAAACAGCCTGCCCGGAAAGTCCCTCTGGTATGGCAATTGCAAATACCATCACAACACCCACGCATGTAGAACGAGAGCTTGCATGAGTAAAGTCGACTGGCAGGACTACAACCCCAAGGGGTTCTATGACGAACTGATTGCAGCACCCGGCAAGCCCCGCCCCGAAGCGGCAATGCTGTGCGAGTACCTGGCCAGCCTGGATGCCCGGGAACTGGCAGAGCATAAAACCGCTGCCGAGGTGGCAATCCAGCTCATGGGGATCACCTTCACGGTCTACACCGAAGGCAACATGATCGACCGGGCCTGGCCTTTCGACATAGTTCCGCGAATCATCCCGCTGCCGGAGTGGCAAAGGACTGAAGCGGGTCTCAAGCAGCGTGTACAGGCGCTCAACCTGTTCATCGACGATTTGTATCACGAACAGAAAATCGTCAAGGACGGCGTGTTTCCGGCCGAAGTACTGGCCCAGTCGGCAAACTTCCGTCCGCAATGCGTCGGCATCCATACCCCGCACAACGTCTGGGCGCATATCTGCGGCTCCGATCTGGTCCGGGACAAGGACGGCACTCTGTATGTATTGGAAGACAACCTGCGGGTTCCTTCTGGTGTGTCCTACATGCTGGAGAACCGCAATGTCACCAAACGGGTGCTGCCCGATTTGTTCGCCACCGGGCGCATTCAACCGGTCGACGATTACACCTCCCAGCTCTACGAAATGCTGTCCTCAATGTCACCGCGTCCCGGCGATGACCCGGTGATCGTGATCCTGACCCCGGGGATCTACAACTCAGCCTACTACGAGCACTCCTACCTGGCCCAGCAAATGGGCGTACAACTGGTTGAGGGCAGCGATCTGGTAGTGGGTGACGATGACTGCGTGTATATGCGCCTGGTCGATGGCTTGTGCCGGGTCGATGTAATCTACCGTCGGGTGGACGACATGTTCCTTGACCCAGAGGTGTTCAACCCCGACTCCATGCTCGGCGTGCGCGGCCTGATGCGCGCCTGGCGCAAGGGTAATGTCGCACTGGCCAATGCTCCCGGCGCAGGAGTGGCCGACGACAAGGTGGTGTATGCCTTCGTGCCGCAAATCATCAAATACTATCTGGACCAGGAACCGCTGCTACCCAATGTCCCGAGCTATCTGTGCATGTTCGATCAGGACCGCGACTACGTATTGGCCAATCTCGACAAGCTGGTAGTCAAGCCGGCCAACGAGTCTGGTGGCTACGGTATGCTGATCGGCCCTCATGCCAGCAAGAAAGAACGCCAGAAATTTGCCGAGCTGATCAAGGCCAACCCCCGCAATTACATGGCTCAACCGACCTTGAGCCTGTCGACCTCGCCAACCTTGTGCGACGGCGCAATGGAGCCCCGGCACGTTGACCTCAGGCCTTTCATTTTATCTGGCGAAACGCCTTGGGTGACCACTGGCGGGCTGACTCGGGTAGCCCTGACCAAGGGCTCGCTGGTGGTCAACTCGTCCCAGGGTGGCGGCAGCAAGGACACCTGGATCGTCGACCTGTCAGGCAATTGAGCAAGGGACACATCATGCTTTCACGCGTTGCAGAAAACATTTACTGGCTGGCCCGCTACCTCGAGCGAGCCGAAGACACCGCCCGCCTGCTCAGCGTTACCAGCAATCTGCTGCTGGATTTACCGCGCCCGACCAAACTCGGCTGGTCGGAAATCATTGCCATTACCGGCAACGACGAACTGTTCGACGAGCATTATCCGATTCGCGATGAAGCCAGCGTACTGTCGTTCATGTGTGGCGATACCCGCTACTCCGGCTCGATCATAAGCTCCCTGGCCGCAGCCCGGGAGAATTTGCGCACCACTCGTGATGTCATCCCGCGGGAAATCTGGGAAGAGGTCAACCAGCTCTATCTCAACGTCAAGGAACAGGTGGAAGCCGGTATCACCCCGCGCCGGCGCGACGCCTTTCTCGGTCGGGTTATTCGTAGCTGCCAGACCGTCACCGGCTTGATCGAAGGAACTTTAAGCTACACCCCAGCACGCACATTCCTGATGTTGGGCAGGCAGTTGGAGCGCGCTGACATGACCACCCGAGTGATCGACGTGCGTTCAGCCAACCTGTTACCGCGCAGCCCCGAGGACCTGACCCCCTTTGAAACCCTGCAGTGGATGAGCGTGCTCAAATCCCTGACCGGTTATCAAATGTATCGCCAGCATGTACGCCTGCGCATTCGCGGGCCTGACGTACTGCGCTACCTGTTGCAGGACCGCCATTTCCCCCGGTCGGTAGCCTGCAGTCTGGAACAACTGGCCGCCGGGCTGCGCACCCTGCCCCGCCATGAAACAGCGCTAAAGGAGGTCGAGGCCTGCCTCAAGCATCTGGCCGAAGCCGATATCTTGCCATTAGCTGCCGAGCCTGACCGGCTGCATGCCTTCGTCGATGAAATTCAGCTCGACTTTATCGAGCTGCATGAGGCTATCCACCACACCTGGTTCAATGGCCCGCATGATGTTCAGGCCCAGCAACAGCAGTAGGCGTTAAAGCGGCTTAACACTCACGCCCCGCCTTATGGCGGAGCGTGAGTTTCACGCAGCGATAATCGGGATCAGGCCCGGGCCTTGGGGATTGGATGGCAGCGGGGGCAGGCCATGGGCGGCCCTGGCGCGCTGACAATCCAGATTGTCCTGACCATTCTCACCATGCCAGATGAACTCCCGGCAGGTGGAAGATCTTTTTTCGTAGATGCTGCAACGTACCGCCTCACCAACCTCACCAAGTAGCGCCACGCAGCGCGTCGGTTTCTGATTGGTGCCGCGCATACAGCTGATATGCGGAGTTACCTGTTCCGTCAGATGTTGGGGGATTGAACCCTCCGGGGCGGCATCCGTTTCTGCCCAGTAAAACGAAACCCTGAAAGTGGCACAACAGGCACCACAATTCAGACAGGGAGACGCTTGGCTCATTTCATGGCATTCCTCATGCGGCTGAAGGTGGCACGATTCTTACCGATCGGCCATCTCGCCCACAAGAGGGCAATGACAAAGCTTGAAGCGGTCAACGAGATACAGGTAACGTAGCCACCTCAATGATCCACCGGACACCCTGCATGACTGACTCCCTGATCGCCGGCCTTGACCTTGGCCGCCTAGACCGTATTGCCGAGCACATTCAAGGTGCCTATCTGGCCCCCGGAAAACTGGCTGGCACCTTGACCATGGTAGCCCGGCGCGGCCAGGTGGTCTGGTGCGAGGCTCAAGGGCTGCGGGATGTTGAGCGGAATCTGCCGATTGAGCGCGACACGCTGTTTCGTATCTATTCGATGACCAAGCCGATCACTTCGATCGCTTTGATGCAGCTTTACGAGCAGGGTCGCTTCCTGCTGGATGATCCGGTAAGCAAGTACATTCCTTCATGGCAGAACCTGCGTGTCTACAAGGCCGGGGTCTACCCTCAGTTCGTGACCAGCGCCTGTCAGCGGCCAATGACCGTGCGCGACCTGCTCACCCATCAATCGGGCCTGACCTACAGTTTCATGAATCGCAGCAATGTCGATGCCGCCTACCGCGAGCTGAAGCTGGATGGCAGCGGCGGGATGACCCTGGAACAGTTGGTGGATGAGCTGTCGCGCCTGCCGCTGGAGTTCTCACCGGGAACCGCGTGGAATTACTCGGTGGCTACCGATGTCTGCGGCTATCTGGTCCAACTGCTGTCAGGCCAGAGCCTGGACGAGTATTTCGCCGAGCATATTTTTCAGCCGTTGGGGATGCAAAATACCTTCTTCAGCGTGCCGGCCGACAAGCTCGAACGTTTCGCGGCCTGCTATCAGTACCAGCCGGGTGATCGCTTCAGCCTGCAGGACGACCCGCACAGATCGCACTTCAACCGCAAACCCAACTTTCTTTCCGGCGGTGGCGGCCTGATATCGACCATTGATGACTACTACCGCTTTGCCCAGGCCCTGGCCAATGGCGGCGAGTTTGAAGGTGCCCGAATCATTGGCCGCAAGACACTCGAGTTCATGCGCCTGAATCACCTGCCCGGCAACCAGGACCTGCCCAGCCTGGCCCGCGCCGGCTCATTCAGCGAAACGCCCTATGAAGGCACCGGTTTTGGCCTGGGATTCTCGGTCAAGCAGGATGTCGCCAGATCACAAACCATTGGCTCGTGCGGCGAGTACGGTTGGGGCGGTATGGCCAGTACCAATTTCTTCATCGACCCGGTCGAGGATCTGATCATGATCTTCATGACCCAGTTGATCCCCTCCTCCAGTTACGCGATTCGGCAGGAGCTACGCGCCATTATCAATGGCGCGATAGTCGATTGAGCCGCATGTATCACCCTGGCTAGGAACGGCTTGCAGCCGCGAATGCGGCTGCAAGATTCATTCGCGCTCGCAGAGCGCTCCCACCCTAAGCTAGTCAGCCAGGCGCCAGGTGGTACCGCCCTTGCCGTCTTCCAGCACCACGCCCATGGCAGTAAGCTGATCACGGATACGGTCGGATTCGGCCCAGTTCTTCTCGGCCCGTGCTTGCAGGCGAGCCTGAATCAGCGCCTCGACCTCAGCCGCATCAACCTTGCCAGCGGCACCGGCCTGCAAAAAGGCCTCGGCATCCAGTTGCAGCACGCCCAGCAGCCCGGCCAGTTCACGCAGGCGTGCAGCCAGCGCGGCAGCAGCCTGGGAATCGCTGTCCTTCAGGCGATTGACCTCACGAGCCATATCGAACAGTACCGCGCAGGCTTCCGGGGTGTTGAAGTCATCATCCATCGCTACGGCGAAGCGTGCGACAAACTCTTCACCTCCAGTCGCAGGAACCTGAGGCAAGCCCTTGAGAGCATTATAAAAACGCTCCAGCGCCGACTTGGCTTCCTTGAGGTTATCCTCGGAGTAATTGATCGCACTGCGGTAATGACTAGCCACCAACAGGTAGCGCACCACCTCAGGGTGGTATTTCTCCAACACCTCGCGGATGGTGAAGAAGTTGCCCAGACTCTTGGACATCTTTTCACCATCCACCCGCACCGCACCGGCATGCATCCAGGCAGCGGCGTAAGGTTTGCCCGTTGCGGCTTCGCTCTGGGCAATCTCGTTCTCATGGTGTGGAAATACCAGGTCCGGACCGCCGCCGTGGATATCGAAGGTATCACCCAGGCAGCAGGTAGACATGACCGAGCATTCGATATGCCAGCCGGGGCGACCCTCGCCCCAGGGTGAGGCCCAACTCGGCTCGCCAGGCTTGGCCGCTTTCCACAGCACGAAATCCAATGGGTCTTGCTTGGCCTCATCGACCTCGATACGAGCCCCGATCTTCAGGTCCTCGATTTTGCGCCGCGACAGCTTGCCATAACCCTCGAACTTGCCAACCCGGTAATACACATCGCCATTGCTGGCGGCATAGGCGTAGCCCTTGTCGATCAGGGTCTGGATCATCGTATGCATGCCGGCAATGTGTTCGCTGGCCCGTGGCTCCTGATCCGGCGGCAGCACGGCGAGCTTGCGCTCGTCCTCGTGCATGGCCTCGATCATCCGCCCGGTCAGGGCCTGAAAGCTCTCGCCGTTCTCGTTGGCGCGCTTGATGATCTTGTCGTCGATATCGGTGATGTTGCGCACGTAGGTAAGCTGGTAGCCACTGTGGCGCAGCCAGCGCGCGATCACATCGAAAGCGACCATCACCCGGGCATGGCCGATATGACAGAAGTCATACACGGTCATGCCGCACACGTACATGCGTACATGATTGCCTTCCAGCGGCTGGAACGGGGCCTTGTCCTTGCTCAGGGTGTTGTAGATCGACAGCGCCATCAGCCCCCCCAGGAGTCACGCAGGGTGACGGTGCGGTTGAACACCGGCAGTTCGGCGCTGGAGTCCTTGCTGTCCAGGCAAAAGTAACCCTCACGCTCGAACTGGAAACGATCGGCCAGACTGGCCTCGGCCAGCGACGGCTCGGCGCGGCAGCCCTTGAGCACCACCAGCGACTCAGGGTTGATGTTATCGAGGAAACTGCCACCCTCTTCACCCTTGTCCGGGTTGGCGGTCTTGAACAGGCGATCATACAGGCGCACTTCGCACTCGATGCTTTCTGCTGCCGGCACCCAGTGAATCACCCCCTTGACCTTGCGGCCTTCGGGATTCTTGCCCAGAGTGTCCGGATCGTAGCTGCAGCGCAGTTCGACAATGTTGCCCTCGGCGTCGGTGATCGCCTCGTCGGCACGGATCACATAGCTGCCACGCAGGCGTACTTCACCACCCGGCTCCAGACGCTTGTAACCCTTGGGCGGATCGATCATGAAATCGTCCCGATCGATGTAGATTTCACGGCTGAACGGCAGCACACGCACACCGATATCCTGCTTGGGGTGACGCGGCAGTTCCAGGGTCTCCACCTGCCCTTCGGGGTAATTGGTAATCACCACCTTGAGCGGGCGTAGTACGCACATGGCCCGCGGCGCATGGGCATCCAGGTCGTCACGAATGCAGAACTCCAGCATGCCCATATCGACCACACCGTCAGAGCGGGTCACGCCAATGCGTTCGCAAAACTCGCGAATAGATGCCGGGGTGTAGCCGCGCCGACGGAAAGCGCTCAGGGTCGACATACGCGGATCATCCCAGCCATCCACATGGCCTTCATCTACCAGTTGCTTGAGCTTGCGCTTGCTGGTCACCGTGTAGTTCAGGTTCAGGCGGGCGAACTCGTACTGGCGTGGTTTGCAGGGTACCGGCAGGTTGTCGAGGAACCATTCGTACAGTGGGCGGTGATCCTCAAACTCCAGGGTGCAGATCGAGTGAGTGATGCCCTCGATGGCGTCTGATTGGCCATGAGTGAAGTCATAGCTGGGATACACGCACCATTTGTCGCCGGTCTGGTGGTGATGGGCATGACGAATGCGGTAGATGATCGGGTCACGCAGATTCATGTTCGGCGCGCTCATATCGATCTTGGCCCGCAGCACCTTGGCGCCATCGGCGAACTCACCGGCGGTCATACGAGCGAACAGGTCGAGGTTTTCCTCGACACTGCGATCTCGGAACGGGCTGTTCTTGCCCGGCTCGGTCAGGCTGCCACGGTATTCGCGGGCCTGCTCTGGGGTCAGGTCGCAGACATAGGCCTTGCCCGCCTTGATCAGCTCGATGGCCCAGGCGTGCAACTGGTCGAAGTAGTCTGAGGCGTGGCGTACTTCGCCCGCCCACTGGAAACCCAGCCACTCGACGTCCTGCTTGATCGCGTCAATGTACTCCTGCTCTTCCTTGGTCGGGTTGGTATCATCGAAACGCAGGTTGCAGACGCCGCCAAACTCCCCAGCCAGGCCGAAGTTCAGACAGATCGATTTGGCATGCCCGATGTGCAGGTAGCCGTTGGGCTCCGGCGGAAAGCGGGTGACGATCTGGCTGTGCTTGCCTGCTTCCAGGTCAGCCTGGACGATCTGGCGAAGGAAGTGGGCGGGCGCGGTGGATTCCGGTTTGTTCATAGGGTTTACGTGACTCAGTTCGGGGCGCTGCCGATGGGCATTGCCGATTTTATCTAGGCCGCCTTGGCCAAAACGCTTATCATAACGCAAATGGTCAGGCGCCTGAATGCGCGTACCTGACTGATCAATGATTTATTCGCGAACAACCCCGAGGACTATCCGACATGGTCAAACTGCACACCAACTATGGCGTCATTACCCTGGAGCTCTTTGCCGACAAGGCGCCCAAGACCGTTGAAAACTTCAAGCAGTATGTCCGTGACGGCCACTATGACAACACCATCTTTCACCGGGTGATTGGTAACTTCATGATCCAGGGCGGCGGTTTTGAGCCGGGCATGAAGCAGAAAGATACCCGCGACCCGATCGAGAACGAAGCCAACAACGGCATCGGCAACAAGATCGGCACCATCGCCATGGCCCGGACCATGGAGCCGCATTCGGCCAGCGCCCAGTTCTTCATCAACGTCGCCGATAATGACTTCCTCAACCACAGTGCCCCGACCATTCAGGGCTGGGGTTATGCCGTGTTCGGTCAGGTGGTCGAGGGTCTGGACGTAGTCAACCAGATCAAGGCCGTATCGACCACCATGCGCGCCGGCCATCAGGACGTGCCGGTCGAGGACGTGATCATCGAGCGCGCTGAACTGGTCGAGTAACTTGCGCTACCTGTTCATTTCCGATCTGCATCTGGAAGCCGAACGCCCGGATATCACCCGGGCGTTCTTGTCTTTCCTGCGCGAGCGCGCAACAACTGCCGACGCTCTCTATATATTGGGTGACTTCTTCGAGGTCTGGCTCGGCGATGACGACCCCAACCCGCTGGCGCGCGAAGTTACCACCGCCCTCGCCCAACTGGCAAACCGGGGCGTGAAGGTATTTTTGATGCACGGCAATCGTGACTTTCTGATTGGCCGGCGTTTCTGTCGTGAAGCGCGCTGCACCCTGCTGAGCGACCCCCAACGCATCGAACTCAACGGCGAGCCTGTACTGCTGATGCATGGCGACAGCCTCTGCATCGATGACCTGGGCTACATGAAAATGCGCCGCTGGCTGCGTAACCCGGTCAGCCGTTTCATCCTGCGCAATCTGCCGCTGAAGACCCGCCATCGCATCGGCCGCAAACTGCGCGCCGAAAGCATGGCCCGTACCCGACTCAAGCCCAGCGACATCACCGATGTCAATCTGGGCGCCGTCGCTGACGTCATGCGTAAATTCAAAGTGCACACCCTGATTCATGGCCATACCCACCGGCCCGCCGTGCATGATCTGATGCTGGACGGCCAACCCGCCCAACGCATTGTGCTTGGCGACTGGGACAAGTACGGCTGGGTCTTGACCATCGATCAGAACGGCCAGCAACTAGAGTCCTTTGATCTCCCCTAAGCCAGCTATTCCCCCATTTTTTATACGCCATCTAAGTGGCATCGTATTGACACCACTCCAGGCGACCCGCCAAAATGACACTTCTTTGACATGTCATTATCTCGATTATCACAAAAAAAATTTATCGCCAGAAATATGACAACACGCAAGTAGATCAAGCACGGGAATTCTTCCGCCCCCCGCACCTGAAGTGTCATAACTTCCCGAGCGCAGAACGAAGAAGGTTCAGAGAATTGTTTGCCCCTGCATAGGGCAAGACATTGACTACACTCTGTCATATCAGGGCTGTGATTACTGATAGTGGATGTCGAAAAAAACTACGGAAGGATGGGAGAGTCACTTGGAGTACCCTACTTTAGCTTTTCGTAAGCTGCCGCGGGAGCATACTGCCCTCGATCAGGGTTGCCTGTACTGGCTGGCAATTGAGCAGGAGTCGGATATCCGCCGCCTGGCACGGCAGTTTTTGGCCGCTCTCCCCTCCACACAAAGCACCACTCTGATTGCCGCCAACGGGATGCTCGACGCCATCCTTGAACCAATACCCTCTGACAAGGGCCCCAACCGCCTGCGCCTTTTCGACATCGCCCTGGACGCCGCCCCCTTGGCGGTACGTCACCTGCTCATCGAGCTCAAGCGCTGCATCAAGACCAAAGGCAGTCTGGTGCTTATGGTGCTGCCTGAATCGGCCTGGTCAGCCATTGAGGATGATGAGGCGGCCTCCTGGCTGCGGCAGCTCAGCCGCTGGCTGCATAAGTCCCATTGCACGTTGGTGATAATGAATCACGGACTGAGCACCATCTTTGATCAAGACCCGGTGCGCATGAACGCCTATATGGCCGGATTTGCCACTATGCAACGTCAACAGGGCAGCATTACCTATCAGGTACAGTTCTGGCGCAACAGTCTCGGCGTCAGCGCCGCCCGAACCTACCAGTTGGAATGGCACAAGCAGTCGTTTGTTGGTCGGGAACTGGGGTTGCTGGACAAGTCGGCGTTACATGCCCCGGATCACGACCAGTTCCTGATACAACGCAGCGCTCTGCAAGACATTCCTTCGCTATCGGCACGCTGGCTCGTCTTTGAGCAAGCGGAAACCCTGTTCAACCGGGCCCTTAACTCCAAAGCCGCGACCGTGATACTGGCCGTCAACGAAAACCGTCAGGTCGAATCCCTGGCGCGTATGGCCAGACGCCTGCGCAACGCCTGCGGCAGTGCCATAAAAATTGTCGTCCGGGAGCTGAATGCCTGTCTGCGTCACCGCGATCAACAGTTGCTGCTGGTCAGCGGTGCCAATCTGATCATTCCTGCCCGTACCCCAGGCGAACACTTCCTGATGTTGATCAACAGCATTCAGGGTCAGCTCTGGTTTCGTCCGGCCAGCGATGACATGGAAGCGCTGATGGCCAGACTACAGCCACCGCAAGTACGTGGTTTGCTGCAGCCATCGGAGTTTCTGGCCGCCCTTGATCGGGTGTATGAAACCGCCTCCGGCGATATTTCCCATCAGTTGGTCGAGCTGCAGATCTCCAACAGCCTGAAACCCGCCCAATGTCTTGGACAATTGAGCATCCGCCGCTTTGGCGATATCGCCACGCTTATTGATGGCAAGCTGTATCTGTTCCTGTTCGCCTGCAGTGCCGAAGGTCTGGAAGCTGCACTGGGCAACATCTGCAAGCTGCCCTGGACCAGCCTGTTCTCCCAGCGCCAGCTGTTTCAGCATCCCGAACAGCTCCCCAGGGAAATCTTTGCCCACGCAGAGTTACCCGAAGAGACCACCGAAGCCGATCCGGTTGAGCATGAGCTGGACAGCCCGCTGGAGCAGCCTGCCCGCACCGATCTGAGCCCACGACGCATCACGCTAAAACTTAACGAGTCACATGACGATGTATTCGGAACTGCTTGAAGTTGCAGCACTTAGCAGCGTGCTAACCGTGCTGGTCGTATTTGCCCTCATGAGCATCGGGAAGCAGTTCTCGCGCTGGATCGAGGGCCTGCTGCTACCTCGCTACATGAAATATCGGGGGGTGCGCCGCCTGGCAGAACCAACGTCCACCGCCGACTCGAGTGACCAGCATGAGTAACTATGAATTGCCAGCCGTTGCTGCTCAAAGCGAGTCCAGCTGGACTGGGCTGGGGCTTTGGAATTTGTATTTCCTGCTTAAGCTGGTGCTGTTCTGGCTCGGCTATCTGAACCTGCAACTGCTGCCGAACCTGGCGTTTGCGGCCTTTTTGCTGTTCCCACTGGGCTGGCGACCACTTAGGATTTTGCGCACACTGATCGCCATTCCAATCGGGGTTGCCCTGTTTTACCAGGACACCTGGTTCCCACCATTTTCCAGACTGCTGGAACAACCCGGAGTGCTCGACTTCAGCTGGATGTACATGCTGGAGCTGTTGGAGCGCTTCATCAACTGGCAGTTAAGCGCTCTGATTCTGGTCATGTTGGTCGTGTACCTCTACCTGCAGCACTGGGTCAGGCTAACCACCTTTACTGTGTTGGGCTTAGGCTGGTTGAGTTTGCAGCAGTTCACCGACTTCACCCCGTTCAACCAGCCAGTACTGGCCCAGATTCCCGGTACCGAACTGGCCGCCCTAACGCAACCGGGCCAGACACCCCGTGCTGAGCCGGACACCCCGACCCTGAACAGCTACTTGCAGGACTTCTACAACCGTGAAGCCGAGCGCTTTATCGACTTTAGTGAAGTAGCCACGCCGGCAGAGCCCTTTGACCTGTTGCTGCTCAATGTCTGCTCCCTGGCCTGGGATGACCTGAGCGCCGTTGGCCTGAAGGAAAACCGTCTGTTCGAGCAGATGGACGTGATCTTTGACAACTTCAACTCGGCCACTGCCTACAGCGGCCCGGCGGCCATACGTTTGTTGCGGGCCGGATGCGGACAGTCCTCGCATGAGCGCCTGTACGCCTCGACCCCGGAACAATGTTTCCTCATGGATCAGCTGCGCCAGCTTGGTTTCAACAATAACGTACTGCTCAACCACAATGGTCAGTTCGACAACTTTATCGGTGACGTTCGCGCCCAGGGCAACCTGCCTGAACCGCAACTGGATACCGCCGGCATGCAGCGCGCGGTAGTCAGCTTCGACAGCTCGCCAATCTGGCGCGACAGGGAAGTCCTGGCGCGCTGGTGGCAACAGCGCGAAAACCGTGCAGACGAATCGGTCGCCCTGTTCTATAACACCACCACCCTGCATGACGGCAACCGCATGGTCCTGCCAAATGGCAGTACCCGTCGGGCCGACTATCAGGAGTTGGCCAACACCCTTGTCAACGACCTGGCGGCCTTCATTCAGCAACTTGAACGCAGTGGCCGTCGGATCGTGGTGATGATAGTCCCCGAACATGGCGCCAACCTGCATGGCGACCGAATGCAGATCTCAGGCATGCGTGAAATCCCCAGCCAGGCCATTACCCATGTGCCGGTCGCAATCAAATTCATCGGCATGGATATAGAAGCTCGAAATCAGCCTGCACGCATCGGCGGCCAAAGCAGCTATCTGGCTCTGGCTGAAATCATTCATCGCCTACATGCCGCTGGCCCTGACTCCCCACTGGCATGGGACAGTCTGCTGGCCGACCTGCCAGAAACCCCCTGGGTGGCCGAAAACTCCGGCACTGTGGTGCTCGAGTATGACGGCAAACCCTATGTTCGTATCAAGGAGAATGGGACATGGCTACCCTACCCCGCACGCTTCCCCTGAGTCAGTTGGGCCTTGAGCAGGCACTGGATGCCAACGACACCGGGCGCTTGTTGACAGAGGCTGGGGTGCCGGAACTGCGTTACCAGGACACCTCGCTGCTGAACCGGGTGCAACAGGCCCGTAGCTACTGGCCGCTACTGGCCGAACTGGAACAGGAGATCACACGTTGATCTCCTTGAGTCTTCAGGGTGTGCGCGGCGGTGTGGGGGTAACTTCTCTACTGGCCGCGATGGGGCACGCTCTACATGCTCTTGGGGAGCGGGTAATACTGGTGGACCTATGCCCGGAAAACCTGTTGCGCCTGCATTTCAATCTGGCCGTTAGCGAGTCCGGCGGCTGGGCCCGGGCAATGCTTGACGGTCAACCATGGCACGAGCAGGCCTGGGAGATAGAACCCGGGCTTTGCATACTGCCCTATGGCAAGGTCAGCACGTCAGAACAGCGGATTGTCGAACAAAAACTGGCCAGCTCCCCCGGGCTTTGGGCTGAGCGCACCGCTCAGTTGCGTGATCAGTATGACTGGGCGTTGCTCGACCTGCCCCAGCGCCTGCCCGGACACACGGCTGCCAGCAACTGTGACATCAAGATTCAGGTCGTCGAAGCTGACGCCAGTTGCCATATCCTGCTTGAGCAACAGCCCTCAAACCGGCTGCTGCTGGTCAACCGCCACGATCCGGCCAGCCGGCTGCAGAGTGATCTGCTGTTGCTCTGGCGCGAACGTTTTGCTGCCCGCCTAGTCCCCTTGATCATTCATCGCGACGAGGCCATGCGCGAAGCCTTGGCATTCAAGGCTCCGGTCGGCCTGCACGCGCCGCAAAGTCTGGTAGCCAATGAACTGCTGACGCTGGCCACCTGGTGCCTGACCCTGCGCGGGGAGCCGGCCTGATGGACCGCTATTTCCCTTACAGTCGCTTGCGCGAAGAGCGCGGTGCCGGTCCCCTGACCGCCCTGCTCCTGGCTTTCTGTACCCTGCTGGCCTGGACCTTTCTGCGCCTGGAAAATCCCAGTTGGCGGTCGGTACGCAAGTATGCCGATTACTGGTTCCCACAGATCGCCAGCGCCCAGCGGCCGCGTCTGGGCGACCCGTTGCGCTATGCAGTGCAGTCGATCTGGCTGTTGCTGATCCACCATCAACCCAAACCCAAGGCCTATGCCATTCGCGATGCCTGGCGCTCATTCCGGGCCGGTTACCGCACATCTGCCATCCGCCTGCGCGGTTATCTGGAGTCTGTCCCGTTCAGAACCATGGACAGCCGCCCCATGCAGCGCAGCCGGCACTGGTGGAATCGCAGCAGCCGGCAGCAGCAACGCCTGGTCAATATATTGCTGGGAGTGGTAACCCTGGCGCTTGGTATTTTCTGTATAACGCAGCCCTTCGGTTACATGGCCCAGCTGGTTTTCGTGTTGCTGTTGTGGGTCGTAGCCATGCTGGTACGGCATATGCCAGGGCGATTTCCGACCCTGCTGATGATCATGCTATCGGTGCTGATTTCGTGTCGTTACCTGTGGTGGCGCTACACCGCAACACTGAACTGGAACGACTGGCTCGACCTGACCACCGGCCTGTTACTGCTGGCGGCCGAAACCTATGCCTGGCTGATCCTGATACTGGGCTACATCCAGTCCTGCTGGCCGCTGAAACGCAAACCTGTCGAGCTGCCCAAAGACTCCAGCCAGTGGCCCACTGTGGATTTGATGATCGCCACCTACAACGAGCCACTGTCCGTCGTCCGCAACACTGTCTACGCCGCCATGGGTGTTGACTGGCCCAAAGACAAGCTGCGCATCTACCTGCTTGATGATGGTCGTCGCGAACAGTTCCGCAAATTTGCCGCAGAAGTCGGTGTGGGCTACATCACCCGCCCCGACAACAACCACGCCAAGGCGGGGAACCTCAACCATGCGCTGACCAAAACCGACGGTGAACTGATCGCAGTTTTCGATTGCGACCATATCCCGGTACGCTCATTTTTGCAGTTTACAGTTGGCTGGTTCCTGCGTGACCCGAAAATGGCGCTGGTCCAGACCCCACACCATTTTCTGTCTCCGGACCCGTTCGAGCGCAACCTCAATGTGTTTCGCCGCAACCCCAATGAGGGCGAGCTGTTCTACGGGCTGGTTCAAGACGGCAACGATATGTGGAATGCCACCTTCTTCTGTGGCTCCTGCGCCGTACTGCGGCGCAAGGCGCTGGAAGAGATTGGCGGCTTCGCGGTGGAAACTGTGACCGAGGACGCTCATACCGCCCTGCGTATGCACCGGCGTGGCTGGAACTCGGCCTATGTGCGTATCCCCCAGGCGGCGGGTCTGGCAACCGAAAGCCTGTCCGCGCATATCGGCCAGCGGATTCGCTGGGCTCGCGGTATGGCGCAGATCTTCCGTATCGACAATCCCTTATTCGGCAAGGGCCTGAGCCTGTTCCAGCGGATCTGTTACGCCAATGCCATGCTGCACTTTCTGGCCGGCCTACCGCGCCTGATCTTCCTATTGGCTCCGCTGGCCTTCCTGCTTCTGCATGCCTACATCATTTACGCACCAGCCTTGATGATCGTGCTGTACGTGATACCTCACATGGTGCACTCGAGCCTGACCAGTTCACGAATGCAGGGCCAGCATCGTAAAACCTTCTGGGGCGAGGTCTACGAAACAGTGTTGGCCTGGTATATCGCCCGCCCAACTACTGTTGCCCTGATCAACCCCAGCAAGGGCAAGTTCAACGTCACCGCCAAAGGCGGGCTGATCGAGTCAAACCAGTTCGACTGGAAAATCGCCCGCCCCTACCTGGTACTGGCAGCGCTGAACTTCACCGGCCTGGGGTTTGCTGTCTGGCGTTTTCTCTACGGCCCGCCGCAGGAAGTCGGCACTGTGATCATCACCTCGCTCTGGGTGCTCTACAACCTGCTGCTGATCGGCGCCGCCGTGGCGATTGCTGCCGAAGTGCGGCAGGTACGTGAAAACCATCGCGTTCAGGTCAAGTTGCCGGCCGCTCTGAAGCTTGGCAGCGGGCACCTCTACCCCGGAGTTCTGCAGGATTACTCAGGCGGCGGGGTTGGTCTGGTACTCAATACCAGCCTGTCGCTGCCGATTGGCTCGGAGGTATCCCTGCTGATGCGCCGTGGCGATCAGGAGTTCACCTTCCCCGGTGTTATCAGCCGCAGCGACGCACGGTTTGTCGGGATCCGCTTTGCCGAACTAAGTCAGGAGCAAAAGATCGACTTCGTCCAGTGCACCTTCGCCCGTGCCGACGCCTGGCTGAACTGGCAGTTGGACAACGGCCCGGAACGCCCGGTGCAAAGTTTTATGGACATGCTGCGAGTCGGTGCCAAAGGCTATTACCGGCTGTATCAGTTCCTGCCGGCCTGGCTGCGTATATTCATCGACCCGATTCTGTCCCTGCTGGCCTGGATCGGCAGTTTTTTCCCGCGCTGGCCGACCGGCCCTGCGCCCGTCACCATTCCCACTTCACAGCAACGGTTGGCAACATATGAGCCGCTTTAAATATCTTCTGATCGTCCCTGTCGCGCTGCTGGCCCTGGCCAGTGTCAACGCTCAAGAAGCAGACTCTCTGCCAGACGAGACTGCGCAACCTGTTACCGAAGAGGTTGTGCGCACGCCGACCTGGATCAGCAACCGTACCTTTGGCGAACTGGGTGATCCCAGAGACAGCCTGTTGCTCGGGATTCATAACAGCCAGCAGATCGAGTTCACCCTGCGTCGTGACCGGATAGCCAGTGACGCCAGCCTGATGCTCGACTACACCCCTTCGCCAGCATTGCTGCCGAACCTGTCGCACCTGCGGGTTTACCTCAACGACGTGCTGATGGGCACCGTGGTTATCGATGAAGAGCAACTGGGTACCCGGACTCGCCGCCAGGTCGCCCTGGCCCCCTACTTGCTGTCGGACTTCAACCGGGTGCGCCTGGAGTTCATCGGTCACTACACCGACATCTGCGAAGATCCGGGCAACAGCGCGCTGTGGCTGAATGTCGCCCACGGCAGCCAGATTTCCCTACGCGAGCATGCCGTAGCCCTGAGAAATGACCTGGCATTTTTCCCCTTGCCGTTCTTCGACTCCCGCGATCATGGTAAGACCCAGGTTCACATGGTCTTTCACGATCAGCCCACGCTCGGTGAGCAGAAGGCTGCCGGGGTTCTGGCCTCGTATTTCGGCAGTCTGGCCGGCTGGCGTGGCACGGAGTTCCCGGTACTGTTTGATCGCCTGCCCTCAACCGGGGTAAACCGGGACCAAGTGCATAGCTCGGTTGTGTTCGCGGCCAATGACCGGCGTCCGAGCTTCCTCGCTGACCTGGAACGTTTCCCAGCGGTAGAAGCCCCTGTGGTCGAACTGATCGACCACCCCGAGCACAGCTACAGCAAAGTGCTGGTGATCTGGGGCCGGGATGAGCAGGATCTGCTCGACGGTGCCCGCGCTCTGGCCCTGGGCGGCAACCTGTTCCGTGGTTCGCGGGTCGTCATCAACGAGGTGCAAACCCTGCAGCCGCGCAAACCCTATGACGCGCCCAACTGGACACCGACCGACCGCCCCGTGCGCTTTGCCGAGCTGATCGACTACCCAACGCAGCTGCACACCTCCGGCCTGCAACCGCGACCGATCACCGTGGACATCAACTTGCCGCCAGATCTGTTCGTCTGGCGCAACCAGGGCATTCCCCTGCAGACCAAATATCGTTACACACCGCCGGCAACCAAAGATGAATCACGTCTGAGCATCAGCCTCAATGACCAGTTCATCACCAGTCTGTCACTCTCGCGCGGCACTCATAATCGTCTTGAGCGCATGCGTCTGGCCGTCACCGCGGTAGAAACCGCCAATGCCCAGGATCGGTTGCTGGTCCCTTCGCTCAAGCTTGGCGCCCGCAACACCCTGCGCTATGACTTCAGCTTTGCCAGTACCTACGGCAGCGCCCAGCGCGACTTCTGTCAGACCTCACTGCCGGTCGATACCCGCGCCCTGATCGATGAAGACTCCAGCATCGATCTGTCCGGTTATTACCACTACATGGCCATGCCGGATCTCTGGGCCTTCGCCCACAGCGGCTTCCCGTTCAGCCGTATGGCTGACCTCTCGGAAACCCTGGTGATCGTGCCCAGCGCCCCCAGCGCCGTCCAGCTCTCTACACTGCTGGAGATTCTTGCCAGCGTCGGTGCCCGGACCGGCTACCCGGCCATGGCCTTCGAGATCAGCGACGACTGGAGTGCCGCCCGGCAGACCAACGCCGACCTGCTGGTTCTGGGCTCACTGGCTCCCGACCTGCATGACCGCTCCGATCTGAACCTGGTTCTTGAGCGCTCCAGCGACTGGATCATGCATGCCTCCAGCCCGCTGCGGGAAAAAGTCGACCGTATCGACCATACCGCCTTCCCAGCTGACTCACGGGTTGACGTCACCGCCCGCGCCCCAATTGCGGCCATTGCCGGCATGCAGTCGCCATTCCACAACCAGCGCAGCGTCGTGGCCTTCATGGCCAACGATGATGCCGACTTCAGCCTGCTGCGTGAAACGCTGGGCGACTCGGGCAAGCTGGATGCAGTACGTGGCTCGGTGGCGGTGATCCGCGAAAGTGGCGTCCAGAGCCAGTTGGTTGGGCCACAATACTTCGTCGGCTACCTGCCCTGGTGGCTGAAACTCTGGTATCTGCTGTCCAACCACCCGGTCTGGCTGGCGGTCATGGCGGTCCTGTGCATGCTGCTGGCGGCATTCCTGCTGTGGCAGGCGCTGCGCTGGGTTTCTGAACGACGTCTGCACCAACAGGATTGAGGACAACCATGCGCGCCCTGGCACTCGCGTCGCTACTGGCTCTGCCCTGGCAACTCATGGCTGCTGAGTGCCAGTGGCCGGCCTGGGAGCGCTACCGCCAGGCCATGATGAGCGAGGACGGGCGCATCATTGACCGCTCATCAGCCCAGTTGATCACTACCTCAGAGGGGCAAAGCTATGCCATGTTCTTCGCCCTGCTGGCCAACGACCGGGAAAGCTTCGACAAGCTCGTGCGCTGGACCAGCAACAACCTGGCCGGCGGCGACCTGAGCCAACAGCTGCCAGCCTGGCAATGGGGGCGTGACGGCGAAGGTCAGTGGCGGGTGCTCGACAGCAACAACGCCACCGACTCCGACCTGTGGATCGCCTACAGTCTGCTCGAAGCCGGCAGGCTCTGGGACGAACCTGACTACACCCGGCTTGGCACCGAAATGCTCTGGCGTACCGCCGCGCAGAGCCTGCGTGTGGTCCCCGATCTGGGCCTGATGCTGCTGCCCGGCGACCGTGGATTCGAGACCAGCGAAGGCTGGCGCTTCAACCTCAGTTACCTGCCTCCGCAGTTACTGCAAAGATTTGCCCAGATAGCCGGCGTTTGGGCCGAGTTGGCCACCAACAGTCACCAGTTGATGCTGCTTGGCTCGCCCAAGGGCTTCGCCCCAAACTGGTTGCACTGGCGCATAGGTGAGGGAGTGCACATACCCAAAGATCAGGCCCAGGGCAGTTATGACGCCATTCGGGTCTATCTGTGGATCGGCATGCTCGCACCGCAGGCCCCCGGTCGGGCGGAACTGCTCAACCACTTTCAACCCATGCTCGAACAGACCCGCAGTCAGGGGCTACCACCGGAAGCAGTCGACAGCCTGAGCGGCGAAACCCAGGGTCGGGGTCCGGCCGGATTTTCCGCAGCACTACTGCCCATGCTGCAAGCCTTGGAGGGTTACGACGACCAATTGAACGCACAACGTGAACGCCTGATTCAGCACCCTCCCGCCGAGGATGCCTACTACAACCAGTCATTGCTGCTGTTTGGCCAAGGCTGGGACGAACAACGTTATCGCTTCGATGAGGCAGGTCGGTTACAGCCGGCCTGGACAGCGCCATGTCACAATTAGCCGGACGTAAGCTGTTGGCCACCTGGGTTTTGCTGCTCAGCGGCCTGTCAAGCACAGCAGTAGCACAGCCGGACGCAGCCGTTGATCAACAGCAATGGCTGGTCGAGCGGCTGCGCACAGGCCAGGCCATGTATCGCGATGATCTGGTTGAAGACGCCTTAGGGCGTCTCGAACTGATAGCGCCGGAACACCCTGACGTTGTCATAACCAGGCTGACGCAGGAGTTGCAGGCGGGTGACCGGGAAGCGGCCGAGTTCAGACTCACCGAATTGCGCCAGCGAGCGCCCGGCTCCAGCCTGTTGAAGCGGGCCGAAACCATGGCCCACCTGTATACGCCTGAGGGCCAACAGGCCTTGCAGGAAACCCGCCTGCTGGCCGCCGCAGGCCACACCGAGCAAGCTGCATCAGGCTACCAGGCCTTACTCGGCGACGAGCCACCGGACTTTGCCCTATCACTGGAGTATTGGCGCACCCTGAGCGGCGTGCAGCCACAGCGTGCGCAAGCAATCCGGAAACTTCAGGAGCTGGACCGCCAATACCCAGGCAACCGGGAACTGAGAGAACTCCTGGCCCGCCTGTTGATGTCCGAGGATCGCCCTCAGGAAGCACTCACTACACTGCAGGCACTAGCAACCGACCCGCAAGCCAGGGAAAAGGCCGCAGAGCTGGAATATAACCACCTCAGCGATCTGCCGATCAGTCAATCCACTGTGCGGGCCCTGCAGTCATTCGTAGAGCGCTATCCCGATTCCCCGCTACTGACCAACGCCCAGGAAAACCTCAGCCGTCAGCAACGCCTGCTGGCCGATCCGGCCTGGCAAGCCGGCGCACGTGGCAAGGCCCTGGTCGATCGCGGCGAACATGCCGCCGCCGAACCGCTGCTGCGCCAGGCCCTGCGCAACTATCCCAATGACGGCAATCTGCATGGCCATCTTGCTCAGGTACAGATGAATCAGGGCCGTTATGAGGAGGCCGCCAACTCATTTGCCAATGCTCTGCGATACGAACAGGAAAGCGCCTGGCTGGCCAAGTGGGAAGACCTGAAAAACTTCAACCGCAGCCTGCTGCTCCTGCAACAGGGCCATGCCGCCCTTGAGGCCGGCAACTACAGTGCCGCCCGCCAGGCCTACCAGCAGGCCCAGCAAACCAAGCCTGATCACGTCGATGGCCTGATCGGTCTGGCCAACGTCGAATTGGCACAGGGCAACGACCAGGCCGCCGAGCGACTGTTGCGTCAGGCGCAACGACAACAACCCACCAACGGTCGGCTCATCTATACCTTGGTTGACTTCTATCGCCAGCGCTCGCCCGACCAGGCTTTACAGGTCATTGATTCACTGCCGGCAGGAACACGGGCCAGCTACGCTGACTTGCGCAACAGTGTCGTGCAGGAACAACTGCAGGCTCAGGTTGACAGCGCTTTGGAGCAACAGGACTGGGACCGGGCCATCACCCTGCTCCAGCAAAGTGTTCGTCTCTCGCCCGACGCCCCCTGGACCACCTATCGGCTGGCCAATCTGCTAGCCGAACAAGGGCGTATGCCTGAAGCCGACGACCAGTTCAACAGGCTGCTGCAACGCCAGGGCACCAACCCCGAGGCCCGCTATGCTCACGGCCTTTACCTGGCCGGCCAGCAACGCGACCAGGAAGCGCTGACGACGCTGCAACCCATTCCACAAGCGGATTGGAGCGAAGGAATGCAGGCACTGGCCGAGCGAATTGCCCGCAGACAGCGCCTGGCCGAAGCCTACGCACTGCGCGACGCCGGCCAGGAACCCGAGGCCATCGCCATGTTGCTGGACAATCCCACCGCCGGCGATCTGGCTACCGTCGCCAGTTGGCGTTACCTGGCCGGGGATTACCGTCAGGCCGAAGCCTATTACCAACAAGCGCTGGAAATGGAGCCCGGCAACCCGGACGCCATCCTCGGGCTGGTGGAAACCTGGACCGCAGAAGGTCGGACTGTCCAAGCCCGCCAGACACTGGAGCAACTGGAACTCCCGGAAGACACCAGCGTCAACTACCGCCGGCGTTACGCCAACGCACTGGCCGGCCTGGGCAACCCGGCTGCCGCCAATGCAATATTCGACGAATTGATCGAAAGCGGCCAGGCCGACGCCCTGCTCTACCGTGACGCCGCTCGCCTGCACGCCCAGCAAGACCCGCAGCGCGCACTGGACCTCTACGCTCAGGGTATGGCTACCAACGGTTTGCTGGCCCCCGGCGCGGTGAACCCGCGCAATGATCGGCAAATGACCGCCGCCAGCCGACTCAAGGACGACGATGACTGGCTGACCCGCAGCCTGCGCAGCAGCGTGGACAGCCTGTATCAACAACAGAACCCGACTGTACGACTGCAACACGATTACGGCTGGCGCAGCGACAGCGACGTATCCGGGCTGTCCGACCTCAAGCGCCAGACCACCATCGTGCGCGTCGATGCACCGGTGCATGGCGGGACCGGTTTTTTACAGGCCGAGCATGTCGACCTGAATGTCAGCAAGCCCGGGCAAAACAGCCTGTTCGGCACCTGTAACTTCACCATCGAAGGTTGCCAGGTCCCCTCACAAAGCACCTCCGGCACCGGCCTGGCCGTGGGCTGGGCCGGTGAACGCTGGGGCTGGGATATCGGTCACTCCCCGCTCGGCTTTGAACTATCGAACTGGTTAGGCGGGCTAAGTTACCGTGGTGACTGGCGCACTCTGGGTTACACCCTGACCGCCTCGCGTCGGCCCATGAGCAACTCGGTGCTGTCCTATGCCGGTGCAGTGGATCCGGTCACTCGCACCTCCTGGGGCGGCGTCACCGCCAATGGCCTGACCCTGGGTCTCAGCCATGATCAGGGTGGCGTTGATGGCATCTGGGCCAGCTTCGGCTTTCACCGCCTACTGGGCGAGAAGGTTCAGGACAATCAGCGTCTGACCGCCATGACCGGCTATTACTACCGCCTGATCGACCAGGTCGACGAGCGCATGCGCACCGGCCTGACCCTGATGTACTGGGGCTACGACAAAGGACTAGACGAATACACCCTGGGCCAGGGCGGCTACTACAGCCCCCAACGCTACTTCTCTGTTGGAGTACCCTTCAGTTATGCCCGACGCAGCGCCAACTGGTCGGTAGCCTTTGAGAGCTCGGTTGGCTGGTCAACCTCCAAATACGATGGCGGTGACCGGTTGTATCTGAGCAGCGCTGCTGAGCGCATCGCTGCCGCAGGCTTTACCCCTGACCCTGGCGCACGCCAGTTCAACAACTCAAGCAACAGCAGTGGTGTTGGCCTGCGTATGCAGGGCATGGGCGAGCGCCGCCTGACTGATCATCTGGTGCTGGGCGGTGGGATCAACTGGGCCTACAGCAAGGATTACGCCCCCAGCCAGGCTTTCATGTACCTGCGTTATACGCTCAAACCCTGGCGCGGCAACCTGCCAATGCCCGTTGAGCCGCTGTCGCCTTATGCTGATTGGCGATAAAAATAGGCAGAACAGGCTAAAGATGACCCGGATCAACATCCGCTCCGGCGCCAGCGCCTAGACTGTCGGCATGAACTGGGCTCTGACTTCACGGCCAGAGCCCACAAGCCAGGCTTTTAATGGCCCGCAACACAAGGATTGGCTGATGGATACCGACTACTTCTGGTACGCACTGATACTGTTCCTGCTGGGCCTGACCCTGCTCGGCCTGGGTTTCGGCCTGCGCGACAATCCACGCGGCATCGGCATGCTCTGGGCTGGCGCACTGTGCATGCTGGTCCCGGTGTTTGCCGTCATTCTGCATCGGGTCGCTATTTGAAATAACCAACTGGATAACCCTTAGCCTGATCAGCAAATCGACAAGCCCTGCATTTCAACTAACCTTACAGAACACTACCAGCTACACCACACTCTCCCACCCTTTTCCTGTCACGAGACTCCTCGTGCCCCCCCCGGGAGGCCCAAAATGAAATGCATACATCTGATCAACGCGTTCATGTTTAGCGCAGCATCCTGCTTGCTTTCCAGTACCGCTCTGGCTGACACCAAACCAGACCAGGCTGTTGAGCGACTAGGCGAAGTAGACTTCGTAGTATCCTGCAATCCCGAAGCGCAACAGGCCTTTAACCGAGCGATGGCCTTGTTCCATTCGTTCTGGTTCGACCCGGCCAAGTCCGCCTTTAACACAGTCTTGCAACTGGACCCTGAGTGCGGCATGGCTCACTGGGGGTTATCAATAATGTCCATGGGCAATCCCTTTGCCTGGGCAACCAACCCGAACGCCTCAAAAGCAGGTGCCCCGGATGCTGAACTGGCCAGAAAGATTGGCGCCGCAAGCGAACGCGAGCGCGACTACATCGCTGCGCTGGGCAATCTCTTCGAGAACTGGGAAACCACCGAATTTCGCCCTCGCGCCCTAGCCTACGAGCAAGCCATGGAGGCCCTGGCCAACAAGTACCAGGAAGATGTTGAAGCACAAATCCTCTATGCCCTGGCCCTGAACATCACCGCGCAGCCAGCGGACAAGAGCTTCTCCAACCAGTACAAGGCTGCTGCGATTCTGGAACCATTATTCGAGCGTTACCCTGAGCACCCCGGTGTAGCACACTACCTGATTCATACTTACGACTACGCCGAACTGGTTGATAAAGGCCTCGAGGCAGCGCAGTCCTATAGCCACATAGCTCCCGATGTTCCCCATGCTCTGCATATGCCGTCGCACATCTTTACCCGGCTTGGTATGTGGCAGGAGGTGGTCGACAGCAACCAGGCCTCTTACCAGGCCGCCAAGAACGAACTCAAGGAGACGACCCTGGGTATCGGTGCCTACGACGCCTTGCATGCCATGGATTACATGGTCTACGGCCATATGCAACAGGGCCAGGATCAGGCCGCGCTGCGTCTGGTTGAGGAAGCCGCAGCGATTCAGCAGGTCAATGTGGAAAATTTCGTTGCCGCGTATGCCTTTGCCGCCATGCCTGCCCGTTACGCGAGTGAACGGGGCGACTGGCATCAGGCCGCCGCACTCACCTTAAAACCATCCAGCCTGGCCTGGGAGCGGTTTCCGCAAGCCGAAAGCATTCTGGTATTCACCCGCGCCCTGGGCGCAGCACGCACTGGCGATCTTGCCGCAGCACGGCGCGACCTGAAACAGCTTGAGGCGCTACAGGCCAAGCTGGCAGAGGCCAACAACAGCTATTGGGCCGGCCAGAGTGCTTTTCAGATCAACGCCGTACGTGCCTGGATCGCTTTGGGCGAACAGCACACTGACGAAGCCCTACAACTGATGCGTGCGGCGGCGGATGCTGAAGACGCCAGCGACAAGAGCCCAGTAACACCCGGTAATGTTGTACCCTCGCGCGAATTGCTTGGCGAAATGCTGCTGAGCAACGGGCAGGCTACCCTGGCTCTGGAGGAGTTTGAGCGTTCCTTGCAACGCGACCCCAATCGATTCCGTGGTCTCTATGGCGCCGCCCGTGCAGCTGAGGCCAGTGGCGACTCAAGCAAGGCTCGTGATTATTACCGGCGCCTGATCACCATGAGTGCAGCACATGACAGCGAGCGTGCGGAAATCACTCAAGCCAGAGAGTCCCTGGCCCGACTTTGATTCAGATTAATGGCCGGATCGCGTGGAGGTTTGGTATTACAAACACCCCCAGCGACCGGCCAGCTGGACCATACATTCAGTAAAGCTCGATCAGCTCACCAGCACGACTGATCGCCAGAAACTGCGCCACCATGCCGGCCTGGATTTGCTCCATCATCATTTTCAGCGGCTGCTCAGCCTCATCACTGTTCGGCGTTATGCCCCCACGTCCACTCATGGCCGAAACGAACGCCAGATCCCAATGCACCCCGGTCTGCTGCGACTCGGCCACCAGATCGGCAAAGTTCGCCGCCTGATGTGGCAACTTGTCGACACAGAGTACCGGGCTCAGCGCCCCGCCGATGCCCTGCTCAAACTGCAAGCGCTGTTCTTCGGTCGCCCCTTCCGGAAGCTCGGCCCTGGCGAACACGAACAGCAGCCGCTGCGGCTCGCTCTGGCTGCGCGCGGCCTGAATAAAGTCGGCATAGGATTGAATTGTCATGGCCTCTGACCTCTACTGGCGAATGCAGCCAGCTTAGCAGCCGAAACAACCACACTGGCGACTAAAAAGAGGCAGGTGCGTACCCCTTAAGGGGGAGCCACCCCGACGCCCTACCTTATGACCTCCAATAGACCCAGGTGTTATTGGCTGCTCTTGATCCAGCTATTTGTCATGCTTTGTCTATCGGCACGTTAAGCCCCCAATCACAAGTCAGGGAACGGATATGTACACTGTTGAAGACATCACCCTCGAAAACTGGACTGTCAGCAATCTGAGTACCCGTGTAGCTTGCTTGGGTCAGGGGCCGGTAGCGCTGTTCATTCACGGCTGGCCCGAGTGCTGGTACTCCTGGCGCCGGCAGATGGTCGCACTGGCCAATGCCGGCTACCGCGCCATTGCCCCGGACATGCCCGGGTTTGGTGAAACCGATGCGCTTGATTCGATTGAGCAGTACAACGCGGTGCGCATCTGCGAGTTCATGCGCGAACTACTGCTCCAGGCCAGCGGTGGCTCCCCAGTAGTGCTGATTGGTCATGACTGGGGCGCAATCAATTGCTGGCAATTCACCCTGCGCCACCCGGAACTGGTTTCCAGGCTCGTCAATATGAGCGTCCCGTTGCACCCGGTCTCCGAGCGCTCGCCCATTACCCAGTTGCGTGAACACTTCCAGAACGACTTCTTCTATCAGCTTTACTTTCAGCAGCCGGGTGTCGCCGAAGCCGAATTCGATGCCGACCCGGAGGGCATTTTGCGCGCGCTCTACTGTTCACCGGATACCCCTCGGCATCCGCCGATCCTTGGCCGTTCAATCAGCGAAGGTGGTGGCTGGATCGGCCGTCTGGGCAAACCACGCCAGCAGCCGGCCTGGCTGAGCGATGAGGCACTGGCCTACTACATCGACACCTACCGGCATAGTGGATTCGCTGGCGGCATCAATTACTACCGCAATCTGGATGAGAACTGGCGCCTGATGCAGCCATACCGTGAGCACCAGATTACCTGCCCAGTGCTATTCCTTGTTGGCAGCGGCGACAGCACCATCCGCGGTGCCGATGAAGACAGGCTGAGAAAAATGATGGGCAAACGAATCCCCGATCTGCAAATCCTCATGCTGCCAGGCAAAGGCCACTGGATTCAGAGCGAAGCGGTTGAGCAAGTGAATACGGCGCTATTGTCGTTTGTGGAGGTTTAAAAGCCTGCAGACGACCGCTCTTACCACTCCACCAAGACCTGAACTAAGCAGTCCTGAAACGCTCGACCAGCGCCTGCAGCTTCTCAGCAAGGCGAGCCAACTCGTGGCTGGTCGCGGCGGTCTGCTCAGCCCCAGCGCTGACCTGGATGGCCACTTCGTTGATCGACAACACATTGTGGTTGATGTCTTCGGCTACCGAACTCTGCTCCTCGGCGGCCGAAGCGATTTGGATGTTGCGGTCATTGATACCCGCCACGCCTTCGGCGATTTCCGCCAGCAGTTCACCAGCCCGCGCCACCCGCGCCGAACCCGATTCGGCAGTGGCCAGAGTAATGTCCATGGACTGGGTAGCCTTATCCGAGCCGCTTTGAAGGTTGGACACCATATTCTGGATATAGCCTGTCGACTCCTGGGTTTTCTGTGCCAGCGAGCGCACCTCGTCGGCTACCACCGCGAACCCTCTGCCCTGCTCGCCGGCACGGGCAGCCTCAATGGCTGCGTTCAAGGCCAGCAGATTGGTCTGCTCGGCTATGCCACGGATCACGTCAATTACCGAAGAGATCGACGCACTCTCTTTCTTCACTTCGCCGATAGTCTTGGCTGTTTCTCGCGCCTGTTCGGACAGTTGCTGAATCAGTGCAACCGTCTGACGAATTTCCTCCCGGCCCTGGGCAGCATGGTCGTTGACCTGGCTGGACAACGCCGCAGCATCATTGGTGCTGCGCGCCACATCGCGCACCGTAGCACTCATCTGGTGCATGGCGGTCACTACAAGTTCGGTGCTCTGGCGTTGCTGGTCCAGCCCCCGGCTGGTCTGCAGGGTGACGGTCGAGGCTTCCTCGGCTGCAGTGGCGACCTGAACGGTAGCCCCGCCGATTTCCATGATGACCCGGTTCAGCTCATCGGCCATACGATTGAGGTTGCCAGCGATCAGGCCGAACTCATCGGTGCCGTGGTAGTTCGCACGGGCGGTCAGGTCGCGCTGAGCCAGGCTGCCAAGCGAGCGATTGAGTTCGGTCACCGCCTGATTGATATTGCGGATGATGACGAACGCCAGCAGCAGCACGGCCAACAACGCCACGCCGACCGCCACCAGGGCAAGCACCAGCGAACGCATGGCCGCTGCATAGCCTGCACTTGCCAGGCGGTTGGCCGCCTGCGCCAGGCCCTGCTCAATCTCGGCCATCATGTCGATACGTTCGGTAGATTTCTGAAACCAGTGTTCAGCATTGACGTTCAACGGCTCCCCCATGCTCACGCTGAAGGCAAGTTGCTGCAGTTGCGCCACTTCCTGAACGCCAGGGTGCTGTATGAGCTGCTCATACTGACGGGTAAAAGCAACATCGGCACTACGCTGGAAGATTTCCCAATAAGCCTGAAACTCGCCCAGATTACGGCTAAAACTCGACAATAGCGTCGAGTCGAAGTAATTCTGGTTGAAGACCACGCCCAGCAAGGCCCGTTCCCGCCCGGCCCGTTCCTTCATCTCAACAAACTGGGTGAGCGATCCCAACGCCCGGGCCAGCGCCACATCGTTCACATCCTCCCCCAAAGCATGGGTGAAACCGATAAGCTCCAGGATCAGGCGGGTGTAACGGGCTCCCGAGTCACGACCGCTGATACCAAGCCCATCGACCTCGCGACGCAAAACCTCAAGCTCGCCAAACTGTCCGAGGATACCCTGCACTCGTTGATCCGCCGCCGCGCTGCGTCGCAGGTTGGCTAACGCTTGGTCAACATCGGCGCGAAAGCCCGACAACTGTTCGCGCATCGAACGGCCCTGGCTGCCAATGAATACCCCGCTGCCGCCACGTTCACGCTGCAACATGGTGACCAGGTTGCTGACATCCTCGGCGAGGACAGTCGCCTGGACGATCTGGCGATTAATATTCAGCGCTTTGAGGCTGTCATTGATGAGCAAACCAGCCAGAACGATGAACCCCAGCATCGGCAAGGCTAGAATTAGCAGTAACTTGCGGCTGAGGCGGATGTTGCGCAAAAGAGTGTCCATGTCGATCTCCTGAGACCTGTCATCGGCTCACTGGGATCGGCCAGCACGAGCAATCAGACGCGGTCATGATTCGGTAAGCCCCCTGGTTCAGGAGCAGCCGTAGTGCCGTCCGTGCACATATGTAGTGCCTGCGGTCTAATTGTCGTAACGCAAGTCTAGCTGCAGCTCAATACGAGCTGTATCCCTCCAAGGTAGTAGATTTGCTGACTTCAGGTTCGGGCGCAATGCAGGGCAACAGCGCGCCTGACAACTCCAGCGTAGCAGAGCAAGTCGAGGAATTAATGGCTGGAGGAAATGTTGTACTGATAAACCGAAAAGGGCTGGGCATTAGAAATAAAAAAACCGGCACAAGGCCGGTTTCTTATTTGTTTGGCGGAGGGACAGGGATTCGAACCCTGGGAAGGCTTTCACCTTCGCCGGTTTTCAAGACCGGTGCATTCAACCGCTCTGCCATCCCTCCACGGCCCGCAATACTACCGGAAAGCTGAGCCTAGTCAATGGCCTGCGTGTGTTATTGCGCAAATAGACTGTTAACCGGTTGGCGTATGAAACAGCTCGAAACCCCTCATGCCTTGATTTGACGCTTCCAGCAGGTATGATCACAGCATCCATCAAGGATTGACCAAGGGGAGCCCTGCACTTATGAATATCCAAGAGCGCCATAACGCCCTGCACCATGCAGGTGTCAACGAGGCGGAAGTCAGCAAGCTGTTTCGCAATACCTACAGCCTGCTGGCCATGACCATGGCATTCAGTGCCTTCATTGCACTGATGTCGATGAGCCTGAACCTGCCGCACCCTGGCCTGATCATCACCCTGGTCGGCTTCTACGGGCTGCTGTTCGCCATTTCCAAGTTCCGTAACTCTGGCATGGGGTTGGTTCTGACCTTCGCGCTGACCGGGTTCATGGGTTACACCCTGGGGCCGATTCTCAACGTCTACCTGTCTTTGCCCAACGGCGGCCAACTGGTCAGCATGGCGCTGGGCATGACTGCGTTGGTGTTCTTTGGTCTGTCGGCGTACGCGATTATTACCCGCAAGGATTTCAGCTTCCTGTCCGGCTTCATTCTGGCGGGCTTCATCGTACTGCTGTGCGCCATTGTTGCCAGCTTCTTCATCCAGATAAGCGGCCTGCAACTGGCCATCTCCGCCGGCTTCGTGCTGTTCTCCTCGGCGGTGATCCTGTATCAGACCAGCGCCATCATTCATGGCGGTGAAGATAACTACATCATGGCGACCGTCACGCTGTTCGTGTCCATCTACAACCTGTTCCTCAGCCTGTTGCAGTTGCTGGGTGTGTTCAGCAACGATTGATCGGCACGCTTTTGGTTATACTAATGAGGCCCGCCCAGTGCGGGCCTCATTGTTTCAGGTGGTCTATCGATGAATTTCGCCATTGCCTTGTTGGCTGGTCCGCAGGATCCTGCGGCCCGCTCCGCACTCAATTTTGCTCGTGCAGTAGTAGATGCCGGGCACGAGATCAACCGTTTGTTTTTCTATCGGGACGCGGTGCATATCGCCTCGAATCTGGGTGTGCAGCCCCAGGATGAAAACGACATCACCCACGAGTGGCGCCAGTTCATCACTGAACACAAGCTTGATGCGGTGGTGTGTATTGCCGCGGCGCTGCGCCGTGGAGTGCTGAATGAAGAAGAAGCCCAGCGCTGGGATCGTCACGCCGCCAATACCGGCACACCTTGGGATCTTTCCGGGCTGGGCCAGTGGGTCGATGCGCTGCAAAGCGCTGACCGGGCCGTGAGTTTTGGGAGCTGAACATGAAAAGCCTGCTGATCATCAGTCGCCACCCCCCTACCCGCCTCGCCGCCCGTGAAGCCCTGGACATGACACTGGCCGCTGCGGCCTTTGGCGTCCCCGTAGGTATGTTGTTCATGGATGACGGGGTGATGCAACTGCTCAAGGGGCAGGACGCCAGTCTGATCGAGCAGAAGTCCCTGGCTGCCAACCTCCAGGCGCTGCCCCTGTTCGGCGTTGAAGACCTGCTGGCCTGTCAGCGCTCACTCAGCGCCCGGGGGCTGACACTTGAGCACTGCGCCCTGCCGGTACGTGCACTCGAAGGCGTCGAGATCGCTACGCTGATGGAACACTACGATCAGATCATCAACCTGTGAGCCCTGCCATGCTGCATATTGTTCGCCACTCACCCCACAACGAACCGCGTCTGAGTTCCTGCCTGCAGGTTCTGGTCGAGGATCAGGGACTACTGTTGATCGAAGACGCGGTGTACGCCCTGTTGCCCGGCAGTGAAGCTCGCCAACAGCTGAGCCAGCTGGCCCCTGGCATACAACTGTTTGCCCTTGAGCCTGACCTGCTGGCCCGCGGGCTGGCGCTGGATGATCTGCCTGCGGGGGTCAGCAGTATCGATTATCAGCGGATGGTCGACCTGTGCGTTAGCTACGACAAGGTGGTGAGCTGGTGACCACATCGATTAAAAGCGACGGGCTGAATGTACCGCTGGACAAGCACGGCTTTCTGGTCAACCTCGAGGACTGGTCCGAAGCGGTAGCCGCTGAACTGGCCCGCAGCGAAGGGATTGAGCTCTCCGCCGAGCATTTCGAGGTCATTCATGCCCTTAGGCGCTTTTATGCGCAGTTCCAGCTGTCCCCGGCCATGCGCCCGCTGGTCAAGTACATTGGCCAGGAACTGGGAGCGGACAAGGGCAACAGTATGTATCTGATGAAGCTGTTTCCCGGCAGCCCGGCCAAGCTGGCCAGCAAGATTGCCGGACTGCCCAAGCCAGACAACTGTTTGTAAGCAGCCGGAACTTGCCAGGCCTGCTACAGTAACCGTGCCCAACAGCCATTACCGGGAGAGCAATGGACAACCTGCAAACCATTCTGGGCCTGATTGGGGCGGTGTTGTATTGGTTGTTTACCGCCGCGGTAACCATTCGCGTTATTACCCGTCGTCGCCCGGTCAGCGTGACCCTGGCCTGGCTGCTGGTGATTTATATTCTGCCGCTGTTGGGCGCAGTGTTTTACCTGATGTTTGGCGAGCTCAACCTGGGCCGCAAGCGGGCAGCCCGCTCCGAGGCCATGGTCGAACCCTACCTGGAAAACCTGGCCAATGGGTTCGCCGGGCTGCGCAGGCCATGGCCCGGTGGGCAACTTACCCTGGCTATTCACCAATTGCTGTCTCATCGCATGGGCATCGGTGCGCTGGGTTACGAACAGATGCGCCTGCTCGACAGCCCTGAGAGCATTTTCGAGCAGCTCTGTACCGATGTCCGCAGCGCCCAGCACAGCATCAACATTCTGACCTACATCTGGCATCCCGGAGGCCGGGTTGATGAACTGGCCGAGGCCTTGATCGAGGCCAGTCAGCGTGGAGTCAAGGTCTCGCTGCTGATCGACCATGCCGGCAGCCGTAAATTCTTTCGCTCACGCTGGCGCACCCGCATGGTCGATGCAGGTATCACCGTGGTGCCGGCGCTACCGGTGCGTCTGTTGCGCGCCCTGGTCCACCGGATCGATCTGCGCATGCACCGCAAGCTGATAGTGATTGATGATCGGCTAGCCTTTACCGGCTCAATGAACATGGCTGACCCGGCGTTCTTCAAGCGTGAAGCCGATGTCGGCCCCTGGATCGACATCATGCTGCGCATCGAGGGCCAGGCGGCGACCGGGCTGGCCAAGGTATTCGCCTGGGACTGGGAGGTCGAGACCGGCCAGCGGCGGCTGCCCAAACTGGAAGCCGGGCAGCTTGACTGCCATCAGTGGATGTCGATTCTTCCATCGGGCCCCGGTGTTGGTGATGACCTGATCGGTCAGGCGGTGCTGTCGAGCATCTACCGGGCCAACGAAAGCATCGTCATCAGCACGCCCTACTTTGTGCCTTCGGAAAGCATTTTCGAGGCGCTATGTCAGGCCGCCAAGCGCGGTGTGCGGGTACAGGTGCTGCTGCCAAAGCACAATGACTCGCTAATGGTTGGCTGGGCCAGCCGTTCCTATTTCGAGCCACTGCTGCGTGCCGGCGTTGAAATTCTGCAGTTCGATGGCGGGCTGCTGCATACCAAGGCGATGCTGATGGATGATCAACTCGCGCTGGTCGGTAGTGTCAACCTGGATATCCGCAGCCTGCAACTCAATTTCGAATTGACCGTAGCGCTGTTTACTCCGGAAAGCTGCGCTCATATTCGCCAACTGCTCAAGGGCTACATGACCCGCAGCGAGGCCCTTGAACTGGAGCGCTGGCAACAACGCAGCCGCCCGGCACGGGCACTGGAGCGGTTGATGTTCTTCATGAGCCCGCTGCTCTGAAACACCTCTAATACCCAACCTGCACATTATCGCCCTGCCCGCTAGACAACACGCGAAAGCGCTGCTAGATTCTCAATTGCGTATGATTATCATTTACTATCGAGGTGATTATGAGAGTCTTTCTGCTACCTGTAACCCTCACTGCAGCTTTGATGTCAGTCAATACCGCACTGGCCAGCGGCGATATCGAGCACTTCAAAGGGCTGCCCGCCAACAGCCTGGAACAAGCTCTGAGCAACTTCGTCGAATACAACAAGCGGCTGGAGAACATCCTGGCCGGAGAGCTTACAACCGAGACCATGACCCAGGTACACGAGCTCACCTATACCCTGGAGAACGCCCTGGAGCGGATCCGCCAGGATAGCGCAGAGCTGGCGGAAACCCTGGAGGAAGTGCATCTGGCCTCGGAGCGCTATGATGCAGAAGCCGTGCGCAAACACGGCCAAGACTACCTCAAGGTATCAAGCCAGCTGGTTCACTAGCTACAGCTGGCTCTCGATCGGCAACAGACGCAATAGCCAGGTCATGATACGCCGGGTCGGACCTGCCTTGGGCTCTCGGGTCCAGGTCTGACCCTCAGCGTGCCACTGCAGACGGCCCTGTTCATCCAGACTCAGGCGGTAGGCGTAATCGTCCGAAGTCCAGCGCTCAAACAGCTCGACCATCTCCCCGGCCAGCGCCGGCTGCTGCACCAGAACTCCGGCCTCGGTATTGAGACTGATCGAGCGCGGGTCCAGGTTGATCGAACCGACGAACACCCGCTCGCGGTCGAACACAAAGGTTTTGGCATGCAGGCTGGCTACCGACTCACCCAGAAACGGGCTGGCACGCTCCTGCTGGGCAGCCAGCGGGCGTAACTCCCAGATACGTACCCCATGCGCCAGCAACGGCTCGCGGTAGCGCACATAGCCACTGTGCACAGCCAGGACATCAGTGGTTGCCAACGAGTTGGTCAAAATCGAGACTTCCAGCCCCTGATTGACCATGTCCATCAGAAAACCCTGACCGTCGGCGCCCGGCACGAAATAAGCCGTCATCAACTGCAGCTCACGCTGGCTGGCACGCACCTGCCGGGCCAGATGCATACCCAGGTAGGGAACCTGATTATGATCGCCATGGGGGTCGGCCTTGTCCGGCGGGTCAGCCAGCCAGGTTGCCTCCCCCCAGTGCCAATTGACCTTGTTGTCGGTAAACGGCTGATTAAACGGAGAACCTTCTACCGCTTTCTGATACGGGCCCTGACGCAGGTCGGTACTGACCGACTCCAACCGTTTGCGTAACCGCACCAGTTCGGAGCGCCCGGGGCGTCGGGTCAAAAGACGTACCGGTACCGATTTGTGGCTGTTCCAGTAGGCATCAAAACTGTTGCTGGCGGCCCGGCTGATCGGGCCGATACCCAACACATCAATATCCTGAAAGTCCAGCTCGCTCAAGGCGAAATATTCATCGCCAATATTGCGTCCACCGGTAATCATCGCCTGGTTGTCGGCGATCAGCACCTTGTTGTGCATGCGATAATTGATCCGCCCGAACTCGCCAACCTTGCTGACGTAACGCAGCCAGCCCTGGCGCAAACTGAGCGGATTGAACAGCCGAATCTCGATATTGGGGTGCTGGTCCAGGGTAGCGATCTTGAACTCATTGACCCCACTGCCAATATCATCCAGCAGCAGCCGCACCCTCACCCCACGGTCAGCAGCACTGAGCAGACGCTCTGCAATCAGTCCGCCGGTTACATCGCCATTGTAGATGTAGTATTGGATATCCAGGCTTTGGCGAGCCTGCTCGATCAGATGCAGGCGCGCGGCCAGCGCGTCCATACCGCGATAGAGCAGACTGAAGCCGGACAAGCCGGACTCCTGTCCGGCCACCGCCGCCTCGACATGGCGTCCAATCAGCCCTTCGCTGGCGGCAGGCTGGGCATGTTCAAGAGGCAGATCCTGTGGTGGCAGGCGTGTTGCACAGCCGCTCAGCAGAACGACCAGCAACAACCAACCCAGCGGGCTCCTGAATGCGTTCAAGCCAATGATTCCCTATAGGCTGTGGTCATCCAGGCATTTTAGCCAGTCAGCCTCCCACGGTCATCTTTTGCCAAACATTCACCGAATCCTGATCACACCCTGAAAGCGTTGGCCGCCTCACTTCCCTGCTGGGCCAGGCGCTCCTGGGCAGTGGCTGTCTGAGACAGCTCGGCCATGGCCTGGGCAGTGCGCTCGGCATCCTGACGAATGCCATCCAGGGTCTGGCCCATGCCCTGAGCCCGCTGATTTTCATCCCGGACCGCTCGGTCGATAGCCCGGGTTGCCTGGCTGATATCTCCAACCTGATCACGAATCCGTACCAGCAGCCCCTCGGCCTCGGCCGCACCGTGCAAACACTGGGTCGCGCTATCCTGCTCCTTGCGCAGGCCGGCCGAAGCTTCAACTACAGTTGAGCGCAAGCGGTCGAGCATGGCCTGGATCTGACCGGTAGCCTCCTGGGTACTGCTGGAAAGCCGCCGGACCTCATCGGCCACCACCGCAAAACCACGACCATGCTCGCCAGCTCGGGCAGCTTCGATCGCAGCATTGAGCGCCAGCAGATTGGTCTGCTCGGCAATCCCTTCAATGGTATCCAGTACCGACACAATAGCGCCGGCGGCCTGCTCCAGTTGCTGCATACTGTCACAGGACTGGGTGACTTCATCGGACAGCTGCCGGATCAACTGGCTCACCTGACGTACCGCTTCGTGCCCCTGAACAGCACCATCATCGGCCAGCCGCGCCTGCTCAGCTGCCTGGCTCACCAACCCGGTGATCGCCTGAAGTGCCCGCTGCAAGGCTCTGGATTCAGCATCCAGTGCTTGCAAAGCCTGCTGCTGGCGCTCAGCGGCGGCCTGGCACTCATTACCGATACCAACCGTGCGAGTGCTGGCTGAGGCCGTGTCTTCGGCAGTCTGACGAATCCTGGCGACCAATCCAGAAAAGGTTTCGAACAGTTGGTTCAGTGAGGCGGCAATCTGAGCGATTTCATCACGCCCACGTACCGGCAGACTAATACGCAAATCCCGCTCACGGGCGCTTTGCCCGATGGTGCCGCTCAAGCGCGTCAGCGGCGTTGCAATCATTCGGGTCAACCACCAAGAGGCCAGAGCTGCCAGCGCCCCCAACACAACCACCGCCAGCCCCACAGCCAGCATGATGCCATGGCTCAGACGCGCCACCGCGCCAAAACTCTCAGCCAGCGACTGTTCGGTAATCAATGCATAGCGCTCACCACCCAGCATCACTGGCTGCCAACTCATCAATACCGTTTCACCCAACAGGTTGGTTTGCCGGCCAATGCCACTCTCACCCTCCAGTGCCGCTTTCAGCGCAGAGCTGTCGATCCGCAGCCGGCCATTGAGCTGACGGTAACGCTGAATAGCCTGAGCGTCACCAGCTTGCTGGTCGGACAGGTTCAGGCGTGCCAGGGTGGCATCCGGCTGTTCGAGCATTGCCCGCGGTTCGGTGATCAGACGTCCATCAGAGGCAACCAGATAGGAGTCGCCGGTATCACCCAGACCAATCGCAGCCCAATTGCCACCGGCAGTCATGATCTGTGTGAAGCGCTCAGCCGGCATCTGTACTACCAGAAAGCCCAATGGCTTGTCGGGGCTATAAACCGGGTGGAATACCGGCACGCCGAAGAACACCACATGTTGGTTGAAGTGTGCGTCAAACCGTGAAAAGCGTGACACTTTGAACTCATCCTTGAGCGGCTGCTCACGCATACTCTGCACCAGTTCGGCCAGGGCGCTGGTAGCGAATGGTCCATCGCGCAATGAGGTGGCGAAAACCGGCCCCTTGTTGACGCTATAGATCACTTCAAGGCTGGCAGCATCAATCAGCATCAGGTCGTGATAACCATAGCGCTGGGTGATTTCCCGGTAGCTTTCCTGATAACGGCGATGTTGCTGGCCATAGATGGTCGCATCGTCCCGATCAACCAGTTCACCCAACTGATCAGCCGGATTGGGGTTGTCATGCACGTAGAACTGTTGAATCAGCAGTCCCTCATAGCGGGTCGCTTCGATCCAACTCTCATAATCAGCGCGCTGGCCCTGTGTCTGGGCTCCGTACAGGGGCTGATAGTGGTTGGCGTACCAGTCCTTCATGCTGGTCTTGAGTTGATCCAGACTCGGTGCCGGAACTTCATAGCGGTAGGACACAAAGGGCCGAACAAATCCATAGACCGCTTCCTGGGTCAGACGGTTGTTGGCCATCGACAACAACAGGTCATGATGACTCTCAAGCTGCAGGCTGAGGCTGGTCTGGCGACCAGCGGCCACTGCCTGGAACTGTTGCTCAACACTGTGTTCTACCACCTCGGAGCTGCGCTCCAGCGCCTGCCAACCGGTGATTCCCGCCGCGATAACCACGGCCATGAGAGTAAGCAGCGAAACGCCAAGCATCAGGCGGGTTGCGATTGTCATACGAGTGAACTTCCAACTGCGAGGTTGGCGCCACTCTATGTCATCAAGATGACAACACCATGACAAACGCCATCAAAAGGCCATGCCAGAGCGTTTGCGAATGAAAAGGTAACAGGGCTTTAACCGAGCCCGGACATGCGCGGTGAATATGGGATAATCCGCTTCTTTTACCCTGAGAGGCCACATGAACTCGACCACCAGCAAACCCCAACGGCATATCCCCGCCTGGATCAAATGGACATTCATGCTGGTACTGCTGGCCGGCGTCAGTGCGGTGGTCATCCAGCAACTGCCCAGAGCCGGCATTTCCACCGACCTGTCCGGCATCGGCCAGGGCAAACCGGTACTGGTACTGACCCGCGACATCCATTACCTGGGCGGGGCCGAAGTCCTGGAGTATCTCAAGCAGCTCAACCCCGAGTATCAGACCCGCCTGGAGATGCGCATCGCTCACCAGGGTCAGCCTGACGGGCAGGCTTTTGCCAACCGATACAGCACCTACGACGGTGATCTGGTGTTGCTCAATGGCGCAGGTGAAGAAATCGGCCGTCTGCAGCAACCTGGCAATCTTCAGGCGGTTCGCCAACTACTGAGTCAGGCTGAATAGACCTGCATCAAAGGATCGCCCCCTCCAGCGCCGACAGCCGCAGGCCGTCGGCCTGTTCAGTCCGGTTGCGACCATTCTGTTTGGCCCGGTATAGCGCCTGGTCGGCTTGCTCCAGTAGACTGTAAAGCGTTTCAGCCGGATCATGACAGGTTTGCGCCAGACCAATCGACACCGTGGTAGCCAGCGGCCCGTTGGGCGTGTCGAGCAGCACCTCGGCCCAGGAGCGTCGAATCCGCTCGGCCATGCTCTGCGCCTGGTCCCGATCGGTATCAGGCAGCAATACCACGAACTCTTCCCCTCCGAACCGGCAGATTATGTCAGCTGAGCGAGCGTGGGCATGCAAATGTCCGGCAAAGGCGCCCAGCACCTGATCACCGGTCTTGTGCCCATGCTGATCATTGATTGACTTGAATTTATCCAGATCCATCAGCAACAAGGTCAATGGCCGTTGCCCGCGCCGACCCAGAGCCAGTGCATTCCGTGCAGCCTCTTCAAAAGCCCGGCGGTTCAGCAGATCGGTCAATGGGTCGCGGGTCGCCTGGCGGCGCAGAGCCTGTTGCAGGCGCAGCGTGGTCAGAATCACGCACATCAGCGAGAACCCATAGAGAAACACCGTGCCCTCCAGGTAGTTCAGCGCCTCAATCTCAATCGCCTGCTCGAAGCTGGTCACCTGGCTGTAGTGGCTGTCGAACAGGTACAGCAACGTTCGGCGCAGATACACCAGACCGTGTACGCCCCAGAGCAGAGTCCAGAACAATGGCAGCAGCGGCTGACCAAGATTCAGCTTCCACAGCTCGCGGATGGTCAGCCCGCACATGACAACCGCCACTGAGCTGTGGAACACGATGCTCCAACGCAACGAATCACTGAGTATGAAAAACGTCAGGCCCTGAGCCAGGCCCGTCAGCGTCATGACCAGCCAGAAACGTGGCAACCGTTGCGAAAAGCGATAACAGCGGGTACCCCACCAGATCACGAAGTAGGCCTGGGTAATGGCTACAGCACTCAACCACAACGGCAATGGCGGGCTGGCGACCTGGAGAAACAGGCCGGTAAAGAAGCAGGCCAGACCCGCCGCCCAATAACGAATGGCAAGCACCTGGCGGTTGAGCAGACTGGCGATCAGCAAGCCCACCACGGAAACCACCGTGGCAAGTGCCAATACCAGCATGAGGGTTTTGATATCAAGCATGAAGGTCGCCGGGTTCCTTGGCGTATTGTAATGGCCGCCATCCTAATGCCTGCACGCAGCGGATACCAGTTCATTGATCGACTTCACAACCCTGTAAACACTCGACCAATAGGTAATGCCGGGCTGGTGCCAGTCCGTGTTATCCAGACAGGTGACACTCAAACAACAACAAAACAAGGATAGGCCATGAGTCGCCCCTCACTGAGCATTTTTTTCTTCGGTCCACTGAAACACCTGCTGCTAGTTGTGGCCCTGCTGGCAGCCTTCCCTGCCCTGGCTGCCGAGCCCATCGTGCTGGGTCTGAATGTTCCGCGCAGTGGCGAGTACCGTGAAGAGGGCCTGATGCAGATCCGTGGCGCGCTGCTGGCAGTGGAAGAACTCAACAATCGCGGCGGCGTACTTGGGCGGCCTCTGCAACTGATCGAAGCCGATAGCGCCTCGCGCCCGGCCCAGGCCGTTGCCAATGTCGATTCGCTGATCGATCAGGGTGCAAGAATGCTGTTTGGCGGTGCTTCCAGCGCAGTTGCCATCGCTGCCGGCAAGCGTGCCGCCCAGCGCGGCGTGGTGTATTTCGGCACCCTGACCTACTCCAATGACACGACCGGCAAGGATGCCCATCGCTACATGTTCCGTGAGAGTTACAACGCCTGGATGGCCTCCAGGGTTCTGGGCGGCTATTTGCAGGAGCAACTGCCAGGACGCAGTTACTACTATGTGACCGCTGACTATACCTGGGGCCATACCACTGAAGCCTCAATGCGCCGCTTCACCGCCACCGAAGATAGCCGCCAACATCCCGCCAGCCTGCTGTCATTCCCCGGCGCCACCCAGAGCGAGCTGCGTGCCGCCTTGCGTCAAGCTGCCGACGCCAAGCCGGATGTGCTGGTACTGGTGCTGTTCGGCGATCAGATGGTCAAGGCCATGCGCGTGGCCCATGAGTTCGGCCTGACTCGCGATTCCCAGATCGTGGTTCCCAACATTACCTTGAGCATGGTCGAGCAGGTTGGCCCGGCGATCATGGAAGGCGTGCTGGCCGGCTCAGCCTGGACCTGGAACCTGCCCTTCGAGCTGGGCAATCAGCGCGGCCAGGCTTTTGTTCGCGACTTCGCCGAGCGCTATCAGAGCTACCCGTCAACCTCGGCGGCCTCAGCCTACAGCATTGTCTATCAATGGGCGGAGGCGGTTACCCGCAACGGCACACTGGCCAGTGAAGCACTGATCAGTGCCCTGGAAGACCATGAGTATCAACTGCTCAAGGACGCACAGCGCTGGCGCGGGTTTGATCACCAGAATGTGCAAAGCGTCTATGCCGTGCGGATCAAGCCCCGGGCTGAGGTCATGCGCGATCCGCTGCGCCAGGACTATTTCGAGATCGTCAGCCGGCTGGCCGGTGAACAGGCCGTTATCTCGCACCCGGAGTGGCTGGCCGAGCGCCGTGCCCACGGCCAGCCGGAACAGCTCAGGTAGCCCGTACCCGGAACCACAGCGCATAGAGCGCCGGCAGGAAAAACAGGGTAATCAGGGTACCTACCAGAGTTCCACCGATCAGCACATAGGCCATCGGCCCCCAGAATGCATCGAAAGTCAGGGGGACGAAGGCCAGTGCCGCCGCCAACGCGGTCAACAGAACTGGCCGGGTACGCTGTACCGTCGCCTCGACCAGAGCCGTATGCCGGGCCATGCCGGCTTGCAGGTTGTCATCGATCTGCTGGGCCAGAATCAGCGTGTTGCGCATCAGGATTCCAGCCAGCCCGGTCAGCCCCAGCAGCGCAACAAACCCGAACGGCTGATTTCCGACCAACAGCGCCAGGGTCGCCCCGATCACCCCCAGCGGCGCGGTTGCCAATACCATGAAAGTCCCGGAGAAGCTGCGCATCTGCAGCATGATCACCACCAGCATCAGCGCCAGCATCACCGGCTGAACCTTGCGAATCGACTCCTGCCCCTTGGCCGATTGCTCCACAGTGCCGCCAATATCCAGGTAATAACCCGGCGGCAAGGCGGCTCGCAGTTCAGCCAGATCACGCCACAGGGCCCAGGTCACATCCGGCGGCTGGGCACCCTGAACATCGGCCTGCACGGTGATATAGGGCTCACGAGTGTAACGCTTGAGTACCGGGTCTTCGCTGTCGAGCCGAATCAAGCCGGCCTGGGCCAGGCTGATGCTGCGCCCGTCGGCCGTGCGAATCGGCAGGTCCGCCAGCTCGCCCAAACCACTGCCATCGCCACGCAGCACCAATTGCACACTGCGCACATCCTGACGCAGCTGGGTGACCGGCATCCCGCCCCATTGCAGCTGTAGCTGGCGCGCCAGCTCTCGGGGCGTCAGACCAATCGCGCGCAGGCGTTCAGGGTCGATATCCAGACGCACCGAAGGTACCCGCTCGCTCCAGTCCAGGTGGGCATCAACGATATGCGGATGAGCCTGCAGCACCTCACGCACCTGGGCAGCGAAGTTACGCAGTTGCATCGGATCAGGGCCCAACACTCTGAAACTCACCGGCCAGGTCACTGGCGGACCAAATACCAGCCGATGCACCCGCACCCTCGCCTCGCCAAACTCACCGGCAGCAACCCGTTGGCGTAAGGCCTGCATGATCCGGTCACGCCCGGCAGCATCCTCGGCAATTGCAATCAGCTTGGCAAAGGCCGGGTTGGCCTGTTCCGGATTCAATGACAGGAAGAACCGCGGCGCCCCGGCACCGATATAGCTCGACAGCGACAGTACATCCGGGTCTTCCACCAGCACCGCCTCAACCCGCCGGGCCAGCGCCTCGGTGGCAGCCATGCTGGAGCCTTCGGGCATGTAGATATCGACTAACACCTCAGGCCGGTCCGATGAGGGGAAGAACTGCTTCTGCACCGGCCCCATCATCCCCAATACAGCCAGCACAAACAGGCCAAAGGTGGCCAGCACTACCGTCTTGCGGTAACGCACACAGCTCTGGATCAGTTGGCGAAACCGCTGATAACCGGCGCTCTGGTACTGGCCCTGGTGCGCCTGAGCCGACTTAGGCACGTCCTTGAGCAGAACCACGCCGAGAAACGGGGTGAACACCACTGCCACCAGCCATGAGGCCAGCAGCGCAAAGGCCAGTACCCAGAAAATATTACCGGTGTACTCACCTACACCGGAGCGGGCAAAACCGATCGGCACAAAGCCGATAATGGTCACCAGGGTGCCAGACAGCATGGGCGCGGCGGTCACGGTCCAGGCATGGGCCGCAGCCTTGACCCGGTCCCAGCCCTCCTCCATTTTCACCAGCATCATCTCGATGGCGATGATCGCATCGTCCACCAGCAAGCCCAGGGCAATGATCAATGCCCCCAGGGTGATCCGGTCCAGATTCATCCCGCGCATCAGCATCAACATGAAGGTGATGCCCAGAGTCAGCGGCACGGCAATACCGACAATCAGGCCCGGACGCAAACCGATACTGGCAAAGCTGACCAGCATCACCACCAGCACCGCCAGCAAAAACTTGTACTGGAACAGCTCAACCGCCCGGGTGATGGCCTCGCGCTGGTTGGTGACCTGGCGCAGCTCCATACCCAGCGGCATACCGGCCACCAGTTGCTGATGCTTCTCGGCCAGGCGCTGGCCCACTTCCAGACCATTCTCGCCAGCCTGCATCACCACCCCGATCAACAACGCCTCTTCACCGAAGGCGCGCACCAGATAGCTGGCGGGCTCCTCGTAACCACGCTGGACCTCAGCGACATCACCCAGCCGAATCAGCCGCTCACCGATACGCAGCGGCACCGCCGCAATGGCTTCCAGGTCGGCCAGATCGGCATCCAGACGCCAGTACAGACGTGGCCCGGCTGTCTCGATCAGGCCAGCCGGCAGCAAGCGATTATAGGCATCCAGTGCATCGCCGATCTGCTCCAGGGTAACGCCCATTTGCGCCAGCTGGTGCTGATCGACATCGACAAACACCTGTTCCCGGCGCTCGCCGATGATCCGCACCTTCTGTACCCCGGCTACCCGGCTGAACTGATCGCGCAGTTGCTCGGCCTCACGCACCAGTTGCCGGGGCGGCAGGCCCGGTGCAGTGAGGGCATACAGCGAGAAGTACACATCGGAAAAGTCATCATTGACAAATGGCCCCTGAACGCCGGGCGGCAGGTTGGCCACTTCGTCCTGCATGCGCTTGCGAATTTCGTAGAACAGTTGCGGCAAGGCACTGGAGGGGGTGTAGTCCTGAAAGGTCACCTGCATATCAACCCGGCCAGGCCGGGCCGTGGTCTGCACCTTGTCGAAATAGGCCACTTCCTGCAGGCGCTTTTCCAGCGGGTCCGCCACCTGCTGCTGCATCTGTAGCGCACTGGCGCCCGGCCAGGCCGCGGTAACTACCGTGGTTCGTACGGTAAAGCTCGGATCTTCGGCCCGGCCCAGAGCCAGAAAGGCGTACAGCCCGGCCAGCGAAATCAGCAGCAGGAAAAACAGGGTGACCGAGCGCTCGCGTACTGCCAGGGCCGAGACGTTGAAGCGCAAAGGGTCAAGACTCATGGCAGCACCTCGACCGGCTGACCATCTTCCAGCAGGTGCGCACCCAGTGCTACCACCTGCGCTCCAGCCGCCAGATCACCGCGCACGTAGGCCTGCTCGGAGTCAGTGCGCACCAGCTCGACCGGCTGTCGCTGCACCCGCCCTTCTTCGATTACCCAGACCCCGGCCCCCTGGCCACGATCGATCAGCGCGCCCAAAGGCAAGCGCAGCAGTGCCTCAGCGTCCGAGCTGGCTTGACCATTCAAATGCAGCGTCACACTACTGCCCAGAGGCCAGTCGCTGTCTTGCTGATCGATCACGAAACGGGCCCGCCAACTACGGGTCTGGGGATCGGCCGAACCGGCCATTTCGCGCAGCGTCACGCTGGCCTGCTGGCCATTGCCAAACAGCTCGACCCGGCCCTGCTGAGAAATGCTGCGCCGACGCAGCTCGGGAATGAATACTTCGACCTCACGCAGCCCGTCATAGGCCAGTTGTGCCACACTCTGCCCAGCCGCCACCACCTGCCCGACCTGGCCACTGACCTCAACCAAAATACCACTGGCCGGCGCCCGCAACTCGGCATAGTCGCGGGCACTGCGGGCCTGCTCAAGCGCCGCTGCGGCGCTGCGCATGGCTTCACGCGCGGCCCGGGCACTGGCGACAGCATCCTCATACACTTGCAATGGCACCAGATCCTGTTCACGCAGGGTTGCCAGCCGGCGCCGATTGGCCTCAGCGTTATCAGCCTGAACCCTGGCCGCGCTCAGAGCCGCCTGGGCCGCATTGAGTTGCTGGTGAATGTCCCTTGGGTCCAGGCGCAACAACACATCGCCAGCCTCAACCCGCTCGCCAGCCTGCACCAGCCGCTCACTGATTTCACCAGGAAGGCGAAACCCCAGGCTGGCCTGATGCCGGGCCTGTACTGTACCGTTCAGCGTCCAGTTCCGCTCCGCACCCGCCTGCACCTCGACGGCTCGGACTTTGGCTATCTGTTGCGTTGGCGGCGCTGCCGCATCAGAACCGCAACCAGCCAGCAAAACCAAGCCCATAACCGGGACGAAAATACGCATAGCCTGTTAACCTTGTTGTTGGCTTTAGTCAGGCCGATAATTACAGAACGGTGCCGTGCAGTAAATAGCATGACCGGAGCATTACTCGCATAAATGGATAACAATATGGCCCCAGCCAGCAAGCTTCCCGGCAAACGATCCAGTGGTAATGGACCCGGTCGCCCAGTAGATCCACGCAAATTGGATGACATCCTTGAAGCAGCGCTGGAAAGTATTGCCGAGGGTGATCCGCAGTTTGGCATGGAGTCGGTGGCGCGCCGCGCCGGTGTGGCCAAGGGCACGCTCTACCGCTATTTCGACAATGCCGAAGCTCTGTTGCAGGCAGTACTGGAACGCCATCACCAGACCATGGTCGGGCACCTGCCCGAACACAACGGTTCACTGGATGACCTGCGTGCGCAGTTGATTGTCCTGGGTGAGCACCTGCTTGATTTCCTGACCAGTGAGCGAGGCATCAAGATCATGCGCTCGATCATTGCCCATGGTGCACGACATGGCGAACACGGTCGCATGATCTACCGCGACGGACCCTGGGCCTTTGTCCTGCGTGCGGCGCAGTATCTGGAAACCGCAGCGGCCCGTGGGCAGATCCAGCTTGATGACCCGGTTGAAAGTGCCGAACAGTTGATCGGCCTGTGGAAAGGTTCGCTGATTACCGGACTGATGATGAATGGCTGCGACGTGCCGGACAATGCCGCACGCCGTCGCCGGGTCGAGCGCGGGGTAGATCTGCTATTGCGCTCTCATTCACGTAGCTAAGGAACCTAAAACCCCAGGCGCTCTAATTGCCCAGCCACCTCTTGCAACGCCTCCACCCCTTGCACGTCGGTCTCCATCCAGGGCAGGCGCGGCCGAGGCAAGCGGGCCAGTTCCTGATCGATCCGCTCCAGATAGGTCGCTTCCTGCTCCCGCCGACGGCGCAGAAACTCGCCATCGGCATCTTCGGGAATCACCCGATTGACCAAGGTCGCCACCACCGGAATACCCACGGATTCAAGCGTCGCCACCGCTCGACCAGTTTCCAGAATCGGTAGCCGCTCGGGCGTAAGCACGAACAGAAAGCCACTTTCCTTCGGATCTTCCAGATGACGCCGGGCCTGATGGAACAGCCGTCGCCGGTTGATCAGGGTCTCCGCCACTTCACGGGTGCGCTCATCCAGATCACTGAACTGGTCCTTGTTCGGATCATCGAACGGGGTCGGCATATCCCGGCCACTTTTCGGCGTCAGATGCTTGAGCACCTTGCCCAGTTCCTGGGATTTGCGATTGTGTGCCAGCAGGCCATCGGTCCAGGCCGCCATGGCCTCCGGCAAGGTCAGCAGCCGCAGGGTGTGTCCGGTCGGTGCGGTATCGAAGATGATCAGGTCATACTCGGACTCCTGATCATTGATCAACCGGGCGATCCGTTCCAGCAAAGCTGCTTCCTGAGTACCGGGCGACTGCCGGGTCAACTGCATCTGCCGCTCCAGCTCCGGCATCATGGTTGAGGAAGCAAAGCGGCGCATCTGCCCCAGCACCCGCTTGAGATGGCTGTCCACCTCGGCATCTGGATCAATCTCAATGGCATCCAGATTAGGCAACACCCGGGTAGCACTGTCGTCCAGCTCACGGCCCAGGGCATCCCCCAGGCTGTGCGCCGGGTCGGTCGACACCACCAGGCAACGTTTACCCCGGGAGGCGGCCAACACCGCCAGAGCTGAAGATACGGTGGTCTTGCCCACCCCACCCTTTCCACCAACCCAGACCAAGCGTCGGTCTAGCAAATCGAACATGCGAATATCCCTGCCGTATGCGGCTCAGCAACAACGAAAATGATCCAGCGGCGAATGTTCCATCCCCATCCGTCGATGCCAGTCATGGAAGCGCTCGAGCAGCAGTGGTTGCAACTCTAGGGTGTAATACGAAGCGGGATTCGGCACGCCCATCAATTCAGAGAACACCAGCAACATGAACAGGTCATCCTCATCGCGCCGGGCCCGGGCTATGGCACCCCGATAGCGTGAGCTGTAGACCTCTTCAGCAAAGAAGCGGGCCTGGCTGAGCCAGGCCCGCATATCTTTCGGAGGCTTGGAAGCCTTCATGCTACTGAGACTCGCTGGCCACCGCAGCGCGATGACGTTTGAGCGCCGCGGCACATTCCAGTGCCACCAGTATCGCGGCAATCAGCACTACGATATCCAGCCCCAGCAGGAAGTAGTTGCCCTGCTCGTAGAAGGTGCGCAACTGGAACAGCAGCGCCGTCACGGTCATCACCAGCAGGAAGCACAGCGGTACCAGGGTAAACCACATGGGCCGGCGCAGGTGAACCAGCATGACAGTGATCACCAGCAGAGTCAGGCCCGCCAGCAACTGGTTGGTAGTACCGAACAGCGGCCAGATGATCATGCCGCCTGAACCATCGGCACCACCGGCACCAAAGGCCAGCAACAGACAGGAACCCACGGCCAGCAGAGTTGCCGGCAGCGGCTTCTTCATCCATTCCTGCTTATAGATTTCACCCCACTCCTGGAAGATGTAGCGCTGCAAACGCAGGCCGGTATCCATGGTGGTACCGGCAAACAGCGCAGCCATTACGGTCAGCAAGGTTGCTGCGGTAACTTCCGGCATACCCAAACCATGGTGAATGATGTAGGCACCGCCCTGTACGAAGGCAGTTACACCGCCCTGGCCGAAGGCATGGTACATGGCTTGCCAATCAGCCAGGCTGGCAAAGCCGGCAGTGGCGACCAGAATCGCGGCCAGCGCCAGACCGCCTTCGCCCATGGCACCGAAGTAACCGACAAACCGGGCGTCAGGCTCACGATTGAGCTGCTTGGAGGTAGTACCCGAGGACACCAGACCATGGAAGCCAGAAATCGCACCACAGGCGATGGTCACAAACAGCAAGGGGACCAGCGAAGGCGTTCCCGGCGGTACATCGCTGTTGAACATCGGCGCGACCATGGTCGGATTCAGCATCACCACCGCGCCATACAGCACGAACAGACCGACGAACAGTTGCAGGCCGTTGATATAGTCACGCGGCTGCAGCAGTACCCAGACCGGCAGTACCGAAGCAATCGCGGCATAGACGAACAACAGCAGGATCCAGGTAGCGTTGCCGGACACGCCCGGCAGCACTTCAGCCGGCATTTGCAGCGGCATGGAAGGGCCTGCCCAGATCAGCGCGTACAGGGCAATGACCCCGAGGATTGAGACCACCGGCAGGCTGAGAATCCGCCGATAGATCACCTGACCGATGATCAAGGCAACGAAGATCGCCCCCCAGACCGGCACCACCGCCGTCGGAAAGCTCATCATCAAGCGCGCGATAACCACCGCGAACACCGCATTGACCATCAGCAGCACGAGGAAGATCACGATCATGAAAATGCTGCGAGCCCGCTTGCCGACCACATCGCCGGTCAAGGCGCCGACCGACTTGGCCTTATTGCGCACGCTGGCCCAGATCGCCCCGGCATCGTGCACACCGGCAAAGAAGATAGTACCAAGAACGACCCAGGCAAACGCCGGCCCCCAGCCCCAGATCACCGCGATCGCCGGGCCGACAATCGGCGCCGCACCAGCTACCGAAGTAAAATGGTGACCCCAGAGCACGAATTTGTTGGTCGGAACAAAATCGACGCCATCTTCGTATTCATGGGCGGGTGTTTTGAAATCGGGATCGAGGCGATAGATCTTTTCCGCGATGAACTTGGAGTAAATGAAATACCCCAGCGCCATCATGGCCAGACCCGCGAACATCACGATCATGGCACTCATGCAAGGCTCCTGCTTATTGGTTTAGTTATGAACTCGCAAGCTTCAAAGACCTGCCCCACCAGTTCAATATAGACAAAGGTCGTATTGATCGTGCCGAATTCAGCCAGAACCCCGCAAATAGGTCAAACCAATGACCCGCAAACTCCTCCCAAAGCCCCATTCCAGAGTGAATACTCGGACAAAGCATAGATGCCGGCACAGCCTTGGTCGTGCTCGTCAGTGGACGAGCTACGCCAGAAGATAGTCGAGAAGATTTTCCAGCAAGGCGCCGGTCTGGGCCAATTGCTCGGTACTAACCGCCAGAATGCGCTCGGCCGGCTGCACATACCGATCAGCCGTCAGATCATCCTCGGCCTGCTCAACGAACTCGCGCAACAGCTCCGGCGTGGCTTCGGGGTGGAACTGCAAGCCAATCACATTGCGCCCCAACTGGAATGCCTGATGCTCGCAACCCGGGCTGCGGGCCAGATGCACTGCACCAGGTGGCAAGTCAAAGGTCTCGCCATGCCAGTGCAACACCAGTACCTGCGCCGGAAACTGCCAGTTCTCGGCTCCAGCCCCAACGGCCTGGACCGGAAACCAGCCAATTTCCCGCAGATGATTGGGGTACACCCTGGCCCCCTGACTACAGGCAATCAACTGAGCGCCCAGGCAAACTCCCAGGACCGGCAGGCCTGCGGCTATCGCCCCGGCAATAAAGGCCTTTTCGGCGGCCAGCCAGGGAAACTGGGCCTCATCATTGACGCTCATTGGTCCGCCCATCACGATCAGCAGATCAATATCGGCCAATGCCGGCAGGCTCTCATTGGCAAACAGCCGGGTAACGCTAATCTGATAGCCCCGGGCAAGCAGAGCCGGCTCAAGCCGCCCCAATCCTTCAAAGGGTGCGTGTTGGAGATAATGGGCGCGCATGCATCCTCCTGGCAAAAGCGCTGAACAGGGCTGTCAATGTAGCAGTGCCGGCCTTTCTCCGGAACATTGTGTTTAAGAAACAGTGCCAACGAATGCTCGGCCATGAGCCAACTCTGCGCTATGCTCCAGTGAAACACTGATTAGCTGCACGGAAGCTCAGTAGCCCGGTTGGCGCTGACCTGTTCTGGACCGTTAGATGCCAGGGATGGCATCTACGAGCCCCCAGGGAAGGGTTCACGGCGTGTCCAGAACAGGTCAGCGCCAATCGGGCAGACTCTGAACGCGATCTAACCAGTGCTCCCATAACAACAACAACGACAAAGCGGACTACTTGCATGTTCAGACTCCCTCCCCTGGCCCGGTTGTTGGGCGCCCTTGCACTGCTGGCGCCGTTATCCGCCCTGGCAGACACCCGCCCCAACATTCTGCTGATCGTTGCCGATGACCTGGGATTTTCCGACCCCGGTGTTTATGGCGGCGAGATCAGCACCCCGAATATCGACGCGCTGGCCGCCGAAGGCCTGCAGTTCAGCAACTTCAACGTGTCCGCCACCTGCTCACCAACCCGGGCAATGCTGATGACCGGCGTCACCAGTCACAAGGTCGGCATGGGCAACATGAAAGAGATCATGGCAGACAACCAGAAAGGCCAGCCCGGCTACGAAACCTGGCTCAACGACCAGGCCGTCACCCTGCCGAGTCTGCTGAGCGATGCTAGCTACCGCACCTACATGGCCGGGAAGTGGCATCTGGGCGAACGGGCGCAAAGCCTGCCCAACGCCAGAGGTTTCCAGCGCTCGGTCGCACTGCTCGAAAGCGGCGCCGACAACTGGGAAGCCAAGCACTATCTGCCTGCCGGAACCGCCACCTGGCTCGAGGATGGGCAGCCAATCAGCCTGCCGGATGACTTCTATTCCTCGTTCTACTATGCCGACAAGCTGATCGAATACCTGAGCAGTGAACCTGACAGCGACAAGCCGTTCTTCGCCTATCTGGCCTTCCAGGCCGTGCATGCGCCGCATCATGCTCCGGAAGCCTATGTAGAAAAATACGCCGAGACCTACCGGGAAGGCTGGGATGTCATTCGCCAGCGCCGCTATGAGCGATTGACTGCCATGGGAGTACTGCCCCGCACCGCAGAATCGGTAGTCACCAGTGACTGGGGGACCTTCTATGACACGCCGTCCATCGACTGGGACAGCCTCAGTGATGACGAGCGCGCCTATCGTGCTCGCCAGATGGCAGTATTCGCCGCCATGGCCGAAGCCATGGATGAAAGCATCGGCCGGGTCATCGAGCACCTCAAGGCCAGCGGCGAATATGACAACACCCTGGTCATTTTCATGAGCGACAACGGCGGCGAGTCTACGGTGCTGACCGAGATAGCGCCGCTGTTCTATCGTCTACGTTACGACCATGACTACACGGACCTGGGGCGTCCCGGTAGCTGGAGCGAGTACGGTCCTGGCTGGGCCTACGCCTCCAACTCGCCGTTCTACTCCTACAAGGGCTCGCCGTTCAACGGCGGCTTGCGGGTACCTATGATCATGCGTTACCCCGGCGTCATCGAGCCCGGCTCACGCAGCGCCGCTTTCGGCTATGTGACCGATATCGCCCCCACCCTGCTGGAGCTGACCAACACCCCAGCGCCGGACGGCGAGTACCAGGGCCGCCCAGTGCATCGCATCATGGGCACCAGCATGGTTCCGCTGCTGCGCGGTGAGAGTGAGCGTATCCATGCCCCCGAGGAGGTCATTGTCTATGAGCTGGCGGGTGGCATCGCCATCTGGCAGGGTGACTACAAACTGGTGACCTCGCGTTCAAGCGCCATTGCCGCCCGTCCCGGCACCCTGCTGTTCAACCTGCGCGATGACCCGCTGGAACGCCATGACCTGTCAGAGCAGCAGCCTGAGCGGGTGGCGGCACTGATGCAGGCCTATCGCAGTTTCGTCGCCGAGCATGGGCTGGTTGAGGTGCCGGATGACTACAACGCCTGGGATCAACTGAATCGCAACGCCCGGGAGCAATTGCTCGCCCGCTATGCGGACAAGCTCCTGCTGGGCGCGGTCATTGTGTTGCTGTTTTTCGGCTGGCGGCTGCATGCCCGCTGGCGCCGTCGGCGGCGCTGATCAGAGCCAGTGCCTGCGCCGGAAGGCAATCAGCAGACCAATCGCGATCATCAGCATCAACACCAGCACTGCCGGATAGGCCCATGGCCAGGCCAATTCCGGCATGTGCTCGAAATTCATGCCGTAAACACCGGCCAGAAACGTCAGCGGCATGAACAACGTAGCGATAATGGTCAGCACCTTCATCACCTGATTCATCCGGTTGCTGGTGCTGGACAGATAGAGATCAAGCATGCCAACCAGCAGCTCACGCAGGGTGTCGATGGTGTCCAGCACATGGATGGTGTGGTCGTAAACATCGCGCAAAAACAGCCGGGTTTCGGCGCTGATCAGCGGACTCTCATCACGTGACAGCCGGCTTAGCACCTCGCGCAGTGGCCAGATCGACTTGCGCAGCAACAGCATTTCCCGCTTGAAGTGATGGATCCGACCCAGCGTCGCCGGGGTCGGATTATCGATCAGCTCATCCTCAAGCCGCTCGATATGCTCACTGAGTTGTTCCAGGACCACGAAGTAGTGATCGACCACCGCATCAATCAAGGCATAACTCAGGTAATCGGCCTGCATGAAGCGAATCCGCCGACCGTTGCGCAAACGCTCCCTGACCCCATCAAACACATCACCTGGGTGCTCCTGGAGCGACAGGACAAAGTGCTGGCCCAGAATCAGACTGAGTTGCTCGGAGTGGATCTGCTGCTCCTGCTCATCGAAACGCAGCATTCGCAGCACCAGGTAGAGATATCCGTCGTAGTCTTCGACCTTGGGACGCTGGTCGGTATTGAGGATATCCTCCATGACCAGCGGGTGCAGCTTGAAACCCTTGCCCAGTGCCTCGATTACCTCGGCCTGATGCACGCCATCAACATTCAGCCAGGCAACCTTGCCGCCGTTGGGTTGATGGTACTGGCTGGCCCCATGGATGCGCTGGTCATCGAGCCCCTCGGCGTCGTATTCAATCACCCGGATCGCCGCCAGATCATCACGGGGTTGACCGATATGCATCAAGGTACCAGGGGCTTTGCCGGACTTGCGACTGCGTTTGGCTACCAGCTTGCGTGCCATCGATTATTCCTTGTCCCTGAGTGTCACTTGCAGCCTAGCAGCAATAACCAGACAGCATGGCAGGGTTACAAAACCCCGCTTGCCCCGGACTCCACCTGCTCCGGCTTGAACCACTTGAGCTTGTCATGCAGTTGCACCACCTCACCAACGATCAGCAGCGTAGGCGGTTTAATCTCTGTATTTTCAAAAAGTTGAGGCATAGTCTTGAGCGTTCCTATCAAGACTTTTTGATTGCTAGTGGTACCCTGCTGAACCAGCGCCATCGGGGTATTTTCATCACGCCCATGGCTTATCAGGCCGGCACAGATATCAGCCAGGCCAACCAGCCCCATGTAAAATACCAGCGTCTGTCCCGGGGCAACCAGATCGTTCCAGGGCAAATCGGTACTGCCGTCCTTGCGATGGCCAGTGACAAAGCGCACCGACTGGGCATGGTCGCGGTGGGTCAGCGGAATGCCGGCATAGGCCGAACAGCCATTGGCAGCGGTGATCCCCGGCACAACCTGAAAGGCTACGCCATTGGCCGCCAGCTCTTCGATTTCTTCGCCACCACGGCCAAAAATGAACGGATCGCCACCCTTCAAACGCAATACCCGCTTGCCCTGCCTGGCCAGATCGACCAGCAACTGGTTGATCTGTTCCTGCGGCACAGCATGCTCGGCCCGGGCCTTGCCAACATAAATGCGCTCGGCGTCACGCCGGCACAGATCGATGATCGCCGGAGCCACCAGGCGGTCGTAGAGCACCACATCAGCTTGCTGCATCAGACGCAGCGCCCGGAACGTCAGCAAATCGGGGTCACCGGGGCCAGCACCGACCAGATAGACCTCGCCCTGATAGCCCTGCCCGGCCTGCTCGGCCAGGCGACGCTCCAGCAAACGTTCGGCCGCCTCATCCTGACCGGCGAAAATCCGCTCGGCAATATCGCCCTGGAATACGTTCTCCCAGAATACCCGGCGCTGATTGATCTGCGGGAAGGCCGCCTTGACCTTGTCACGAAAACGCTTGGCCAATTGCGCCAGCCTGCCGTAGCTGTGCGGAAACAGGGTTTCGATCCGGGCCCGGGTCAGGCGCGCCAGCACTGGCGCATGACTGCCGCTGGAGACCGCGATCATCAAGGGCGAGCGATCGACAATCGCGGGAAAGATCACCGTACACAGCTGCGGCGCATCCACCGCGTTGACCGGTAGCTTGCGCGCCTGGGCATCGGCCGACACCTGGGCGTTCAGTGCCTGATCATCCGTGGCAGCTATCACTAGCTGGGTATCATCCAGATCAGCCGATTGATACCCCCGCACCAGACACTCGCCATTGCCCTGCTCAACCAGCGTCTCGAGCTGCGGCTCGATCTGCGGCGCCACCACGCGTAAACGTGCGCCGGCCTCGCTCAGCAGTCGAGCCTTGCGCAGGGCAATTTCTCCACCACCAACCACCAGGACCAGGCGGCCCTGCAGATTGTGAAACAGCGGGAGATATTCCATCAGTGTTTCCTAACCAATCCGCTCAAGCCCGCCCATGTAACCGCGCAGGGCCTCGGGTACGGTGACGCTGCCATCGGCCTGCTGGTAGTTTTCCAGAATCGCCACCAGCGTCCGCCCAACAGCCAGTCCAGAGCCATTGAGGGTATGGACCAGTTCCGGCTTGCCGGTTTCCGGATTACGCCAGCGCGCCTGCATGCGCCGGGCCTGGAAGTCGCCACAATTGGAGCAGGAAGAGATTTCCCGGTATTTACCCTGACTGGGAATCCAGACTTCCAGATCGTAGGTCTTGGTCGCGCCAAAGCCCATGTCGCCGGTACACAGCGCCAGGGTCCGGAATGGCAGCTCCAGCCGCTTGAGCACATCTTCGGCATGGCCGGTCAGCTCCTCCAGCGCCTGGGCTGAGGTTTCCGGCTGAACAATCTGCACCATCTCGACCTTGTCGAACTGGTGCTGGCGAATCATCCCACGGGTATCACGGCCTGCCGAGCCGGCTTCACTGCGAAAACACGGTGTATGCGCAGTCAGGCGCAGCGGCAGCTTGGCAGCATCGAGGATTTCACCGCTGACCATATTGGTCAGCGACACCTCAGCGGTGGGGATCAGGTACAGATCGCGCTGGTCTTCACCACGCGGCACCTTGAACAGGTCCTCTTCGAACTTGGGCAACTGGCCCGTTCCCTGCAAGGCTTCAGCCTGTACCAGATAAGGCGTATAGACTTCTTCATAGCCGTGCTCGTTGACATGCAAGTCCAGCATGAACTGGGTCAGAGCCCGGTGCAGACGGGCAATCGGCCCGCGCATCAGGGCGAACCGGGCGCCGGACAGCTTCGCCGCTGTTTCAAAGTCCAGATAGCCATACCGCTCACCAATGGCGACATGGTCACTCACCTCGAAATCGAACTCGCGCGGAGTACCCCAGCGCCGGACTTCGACGTTGGCCTCTTCGTCCTCGCCCACCGGCACGCTATCGTCTGGCAGGTTGGGAATGGTCAACAGCAGCGCATCCAGCTCGGCCTGGATCTGGTCCAGCTCCTGCTTGGCATCGCTCAGTTCCTGACCCATGCGATCGACATCCGCCAGCAGCGGCTGGATATCCTCACCGCGCGCCTTGGCCTGACCAATCGCCTTGGAACGACTGTTACGCTCAGCCTGCAAGCTCTCGGTGCGGGTCTGGACGGTCTTGCGCCGTGATTCCAGCGACTCCAGCAGACTGACATCAAGGGCATAACCGCGGGTGGCAAGGCGTTCAGCGATCTGTTGCGTTTGGCTGCGGACCAGTTTCGGATCAAGCATGAGGCATCATCTTTTCGGTTGCGGGTGAATAGGCTGGCTAGTGTATACCGATCCGCCCGGGCTGCGAACCGCATACGCAGTACAGGGAGTCGGCGCTTGTTCTCTTTCGTCATCACCAGCGGAGCAGCCGCGTGGTGATCCATGGCCTGTGAATGGATTGCTTCGGCGCTACGCTTCTCGCAATGACGGCGGGTGCGGCTTAAGGGCGACGGTGGGTCCGGTTTAACGGCGTTGCCTGCTGCTGGCCTTGTCCAGGCTGCGCAGGTGCTCAAGCTTCTGGGCGATCTTGCTTTCCAGCCCACGCGGCACCGGATGGTAGTACTGACGCGGCTCCAGCGCCTCGGGGAAGTAGTCTTCACCGGCGGCATAGGCCTCCGGCTCGTCATGGGCGTAGCGATAGCCTTCGCTGTAACCCAGCTCCTTCATCAATTTGGTTGGCGCATTACGCAGGTGCAGCGGCGGCTCATGCGAAGGCTGCTCAGACACATCCTTCATAGCGCTGTTGAAGGCCTTGTACACCGCATTGCTCTTGGGCGCGCAGGCCAGATAGACCAGCGCCTGCGCTACCGCCAGCTCGCCTTCCGGGCTGCCAAGGCGCTCCTGCACATCCCAGGCATTGAGCGCCAGGGTCAGGGCCCGCGGGTCGGCATTACCGATATCCTCACTGGCCATGCGCACCACCCGGCGGGCGATATAGAGCGGGTCGCAGCCACCATCGAGCATCCGGGCGAACCAGTACAGGGTGGCGTCGGGATTGGAGCCTCGCACCGATTTGTGCAGCGCGGAAATCTGGTCGTAGAAAGCCTCGCCACCCTTGTCGAAACGTCGACGACTGTCATTGAGCAGATCAGCGACCAGCTCAGTGCCAATCGTGCCGCCATCCTCGACCAGATCGGCGGCGATCTCCAGCAGGTTGAGCAACCGCCGGGCATCGCCATCGGCAGCTCCAAGCAAAATCTGCTGCGCTTCGTCGCTGATCGACAGCCGGTGCTGACCCAGCCCGCGCTCGGCATCGCTCAACGCACGCTTGAGCAAATCAGCCAGCGCCGGTTCATCCAGCGACTTGAGCACATAGACCCGGGCCCGCGACAGCAAGGCGTTGTTCAGCTCAAACGACGGGTTTTCGGTGGTAGCGCCGATGAACAGCACAGTGCCGTCTTCGACATAGGGCAGAAAGGCATCCTGCTGCGCCTTGTTGAAACGATGCACCTCATCGACGAACAGAATGGTCTGACGTCCACTCTGGGCCGCATGCTGGCGGGCTTCATCGACTGCCGCGCGAATATCCTTGACCCCAGCCAGCACCGCCGACAGGGTCACGAAATGGGCGTCGGCCAGGGTCGCCAGGAGTTTGGCCAAGGTGGTCTTGCCTACCCCTGGCGGCCCCCAGAAAATCATCGAATGCAGGGCGCCCTGCTCCAATGCCACCCGCAATGGCCGCCCCGGGCCCAGCAGATGGCTCTGGCCAGCGTACTCATCCAGACTGCGCGGACGCATCCGCGCTGCCAACGGCTGATGAGCCGGCGTATCAGGAAACAGGCCGGCCACGACTTACTCGCTGATCACATCGACACCTTCCGGAATCTCGAAGGTGAACTGGGCTTCATCCATGGCTGGGTTGAGCTGGACATTGGTGAACAGGATATTGGTCCGCTGACCAATGGGATCGCTCATCTGCATATCGTTGATCAGCCCATCACGGAACGACAGCCGCAGGGTTTCAAACAGCGTATCGGCCGCCTTGGGCGTCAGGGTGAAATCGACCACGCTGCCGCCTTCGGTCCAGGCAATCTCGAAATTGTCCTGCAGGGTGCTGACATCACCGGACAGCAGCAGCGCCGGGGTATGGGTCAGGCGCTGATCCATTTCCTGAACGGTAACCTGCATCAGGTCCGGGTCATACAGCCAGACCTGCCGGCCATCGGACACCAGCAATTGCTCCAGCGGCGGATCAGTATGCCAGCGGAACTTCCCCGGGCGCTTGAGCGTCATGCTGCCCGTAGTTTCCTGCAGGCTGGCGCCATTGCTACTGAGGGTCATCTGGGAGAAGTTGGCAGTCAGGGTTTGAGCCTGGGACAGCAGCTGATTGAGGCGCTCAGCCGCCTTGGCCTGGTCGTCAGCCTGGGCCAGCAACGGCATGGCAGCCAGGCAGACACCGGCAAGCAGCGGACGCAACAGTGTTTTCAGCATGATAGGAGGGTTCTCCGTTAATCACGTAAGGGGGCTGGCGCGATCACCTCGCGCGAGCCGTTGGTATTCATGGGTGTCACCACGCCAGCCATTTCCATGGCCTCGATCATCCTCGCGGCGCGGTTATAACCGATTTTCAGCTTGCGCTGCACGGCCGAAATCGAAGCCCGGCGACTCTCGGTGACGAACTGCACCGCCTGGTCGTAAAGCGGATCGTCTTCCAGATCATCACCGCCACCACCGGAGCCGCCACCCTCGTAGCTGCCACCACCGCCGTCATCCACACCGTCGACGATATCCTGGATGTAGTCAGGCTCGCCGCGCTGCTTCCATTCATCCACCAGTCGGTGCACTTCATCATCGGAAACAAAGGCGCCATGCACCCGCACCGGCAGGCTGGTGCCCGGCGGCATGAACAGCATGTCACCATGCCCCAGCAGCTGCTCGGCGCCACCCTGATCGAGAATGGTGCGCGAGTCGATCTTGCTCGACACCTGGAACGCCATCCGGGTCGGGATATTGGCCTTGATCAGACCGGTGATCACGTCCACCGATGGCCGCTGGGTCGCCAGAATCAGGTGGATGCCAGCCGCCCGGGCTTTCTGGGCGATCCGTGCGATCAACTCTTCAACCTTCTTGCCGACGATCATCATCATGTCGGCGAACTCGTCGATCACCACCACGATGATCGGCAGGCTTTCCAGCAAGGGCGGCTCGTCTTCCATCGACTCGCGCCGGTACAGCGGGTCGGTCAGCGGCGTGCCGGCCTTCTGGGCATCCTTGACCTTGCGATTGAAGCCGGCCAGGTTACGAACCCCCATGGCCGCCATCAGCTTGTAGCGGCGCTCCATCTCGGCCACGCACCAGCGCAGCGCATTGGCCGCTTCTTTCATGTCGGTCACCACCGGCGCCAACAGATGCGGGATACCTTCGTAGATCGACAGTTCGAGCATCTTCGGGTCGATCATGATCAGCCGTACTTCATCCGGGCCGGCCTTGAACAGGATCGACAGCAGCATGGCGTTGACCCCGACCGACTTACCTGAACCCGTGGTACCGGCCACCAGCAGGTGCGGCATCTTGGCCAGGTCAGCCATCACCGGGTGGCCGCCAATATCGTGGCCCAGCGCCAGGGTAACCGGCGACTGCGCCTCATCGAACTCGCGGGTCTCCAACACCTCGGACAACCGCACAATTTCACGGTCTTCGTTGGGAATCTCGATACCCACCGTGGTCTTGCCGGGAATCACTTCAACCACCCGCACACTTATGACCGCCAGCGAGCGCGCCAGATCCTTAGCCAGGTTGGAAATTTTGCTGACCTTGACCCCAGGCGCCGGCTGAATTTCAAAACGGGTGATCACCGGACCGGGCTGAACCTTTTCGACCTCGGCTTCGACCCCGAAATCCTTGAGTTTGAGTTCCAGCAGCCGCGACATGCCTTCCAGCGACTCAGGGGAAAAGCCCTTGGTCTTTTTGCTGGCCGGGTCCAGCAGCGAAATCGGCGGCAACGAGCCGGGCTCAACCGCATCGAACAGCTTGGACTGCTTCTCCTTCTGCAGCCGCACACTGGCCTGGGCCGGTTTCGGGTCCGGCGGCACGATCTGCGGTGGCTGGCGATGCTCCTGGGCGGCCACATGCTTGGCCAACGCTTCCTGACGCTGCGAACGAGCCTGCTCGGCGCGCTTTTGCTCCTCAGCCGACACCGCCGGCTCACGGCGCGGCGCACTGCGCACCGGCTCGCCTTCAGCCAGGCGCTGGTCAGCCTTACGCGCCCGCCAGTTGAGCCAGGCACGCTTGAGCAGATCGAGCAGATCCAGGGTAATACGCCCGGTCAGGTCCATGACCTTGAACCAGGACAGATTGGTGAAAACCGTGATGCCGAATAGGAACAGCGTCAAAAACAGCAAGGTGCTGCCTTGCATGTTCAGCACCGGATAACTGATCTCGCGCAGCAGTTGACCCAGCACCCCGCCCGCCCCTGCACCTTCTGGAAAACCGGCAGGCACACCACCATGCAGAGCCGCCAGGGCCGTACCGGCCAGCAGCGTCAGCACAAAACCGATCAGCCTCCAGGAGAACAGCCAACCATTCCAGACCAGCGGCTGATGGCGGCGACGGAACATCTGCCAGACCTTGACCGCAACAATCACCGGAAACAGATAAGCCAGGTACCCGAGTACCAGCAGCAGCACATCGGCGATCCAGGCGCCCATCCGCCCACCGGCGTTGTGCACATCCACCACATCGCCGCTGCGGGTCCAGCCCGGGTCAGCTGTATGGTAAGTGGACAGCGCCATGAACAAGTACAGACACAGTGCAATCATCGCCAACAGGGCGCCCTCACGCAGGCGCAGGCTCAACTGCTCACGCCAGGCAATCGGGGCTTTCTGTGTTTGGGTATCCTTCAAAACGCAGTCTTCCGTATCAATTCAATCGGCTATTGTAACAGTGGGAGTCAGGATTATAACGATTGACCACCCACGCGCGTTTGCGTTCCATCACGCATTGACACTATCTTGATAAGGGACAATAGCTTATACACGCTTCTTGATAAACCGTTTGAAAGGCCGGACATTGCACACATGGGCCACCTGACCTGGCTTAATCCGCACACACTGGAGTTTCCACCCGCCGACATGGCGCTGGATGACCCCAATGGCCTATTGGCGCTGGGTGGCGACCTCTCGCCACAACGGCTGATCCGCGCTTATCGACTGGGTATTTTCCCCTGGTACCAGGATGGCCAACCTCTGCTCTGGTGGTGCCCCAACCCGCGTACCGTGCTGTTTCCCGATAAACTGCACATCTCGCGCAGCATGAACAAGTTCCTCCGACACACCACTTTCAGCGTCAGCTATGACCGCTGCTTCGATCAGGTATTGAGGCAGTGCGCCGCCCCCCGCCCCTATTCAGAGGGCACCTGGATCACCGACGAGATGCAGCAGGCCTATCGGCAACTGCACCGGATGGGTATTGCCCATTCCGTCGAAGTCTGGGATCAGGGTGAACTGGTTGGCGGACTTTACGGCCTGGCGCTGGGCCAGGTCTTTTTCGGCGAGTCGATGTTCAGCCTGCGCAGCAACGCCTCAAAGACCGGTTTCATCCATCTGACCAATGAGTTGCAGCGGGCCGGGTTTGCCCTGATCGACTGCCAGATGCCCACCGATCACCTGTTCAGCCTGGGCGCCGAATCGATCGAGCGATCGGATTTTCTCCAGCTCCTGCGCCAGTTCTGCCCAGAAAATGCAGATAATCACTGGCCATGGACAGGTGGCCTTTGAAGCCCCGCAGGCGCCGCTCTATACTTGGCGGAGTAGCCTGAAGCGCGACACGCTCCCATGACTGACCTGGCCCAGCTCAAGTTCTATGCGACCCAACCGCATACCTGCAGTTACCTGCCAGACGAGCAGGCGACCACCCTGTTTCTCGACCCCCAACAACCCATTGACCTGATCACCTACAGCCAGCTGTCCGAACTGGGGTTTCGCCGCAGCGGCGATCACCTCTATCGCCCGCATTGCCGGCACTGCAACGCCTGCATCGCTGCCAGAATTCCGGTCACTGCGTTCAAACCGAGCAATCAGCAGCGCCGCATCATCAAGCGCAACCGCGACATCACCGTCACTCCCTGTCGCCCGCATCTCAGCGATGAAGCCTATCACCTGTACGCGCGCTATATCGAAGCGCGACATGCCGATGGCGACATGTACCCACCCAGCCGTGAGCAGTTCAGCTCGTTCCTGGTTCGTGACTGGTCGTTCAGCATGTTCTACGAGTTTCGCCTGGATGGTCACCTGGTCGCGGTAGCTGTCACCGACCGCATGAACAACGGCCTGTCCGCTGTCTACACCTTCTACGCCCCCGAACTGCCCAAACGCAGCCTGGGACGCTATGCAATTCTCTGGCAGATCGAAGAGGCCAAACGCTGCCAACTGGAAGCGGTATATCTGGGCTACTGGATCAAGAGCTGCCGGAAAATGAACTACAAGACCGAGTATCGGCCGCTGGAAATGCTGGTCAACCAACGCTGGATCCTGATCAACTGAGCAGCCGCCAGGCCATCAACCTGCAAAATAAACCCGGCTAAACTTGGCTCTTTGCTGCTTTTAAGGCACAATTGCTCACCTTTTTTGCGGGCACCTCTATTTGCCCGCCTGCAAACAGATACCTGAGAGGCCCTTGCTGAATGGCGAAAGAAGACAGTATTGAAATGGAAGGCACCATCATCGACACCTTGCCGAACACCATGTTCCGTGTGGAGCTGGAGAACGGCCACGTCGTGACTGCCCATATTTCAGGCAAGATGCGCAAGAACTACATCCGCATCCTGACCGGTGACAAGGTGCGGGTTGAACTGACCCCCTATGACCTGACCAAGGGTCGCATCACCTATCGCGCCCGTTAAGCCGATCAGGGCCTAACGCCCGTGCTGTCCCTTCGGCCACGGCCAAAAAAAACCCGCCAAACACGGCGGGTTTTTTGTTAGCAGTACCGGCTTAACGAGCCATGTACTTGCCCAGCTCATGCTTGCCGATGGCCGCGCGGTGCACCTCATCCGGGCCGTCAGCCAGGCGCAGGGTACGCTGCATGGCATACATGTGGGCCAGCGGGAAGTCTTCCGAGACCCCGGCACCACCGTGCATCTGGATCGCACGATCAATGACGCGCAGAGCCACATTCGGAGCCACAACCTTGATCTGGGCGATCTCGCTCTTGGCTACCTTGTTGCCTACGGTATCCATCATATAAGCCGCTTGCAGGGTCAGCAGGCGCGCCTGGTTGATTTCGATGCGCGACTCGGCAATCAGGTCAATGTTGCCACCCAGTTGCGCCAGACGCTTACCGAAGGCCTCACGCTCGACCGAACGGCGACACATCAGCTCCAGAGCACGCTCGGCAGCACCGATCGAACGCATGCAGTGGTGAATACGGCCCGGCCCGAGGCGACCCTGAGCGATTTCAAAGCCACGACCCTCACCCAGCAGCACGTTGCTGTAGGGGACCCGGACATTTTCCAGCACAACTTCAGCATGACCATGCGGGGCATCGTCGTAACCGAAGACCGGCAGCGGGCGGATTACCTTGACGCCGGGGGTATCCATCGGCACCAGAATCATCGAGTGCTGCTGGTGACGCGGCGCATCGGGATTGGTCAGACCCATGAAGATCATGATCTTGCAACGCGGATCACAGGCACCGGAAGTCCACCATTTGCGGCCGTTGATTACCCACTCATCACCTTCGCGGCGAGCATTAGCCTGCATGTTGGTAGCGTCGGAAGAGGCTACGCCCGGCTCGGTCATACCGAAGCAGGAGCGGATTTCACCAGCCAGCAGCGGCTTGAGCCATTTTTCCTTGTGCTCTTCGCTGCCGTAGCGAACGATGGTTTCCATGTTGCCGGTATCCGGCGCGCTGCAGTTGAAGGCTTCCGAAGCCAGGCCCGAACGGCCCATCAGCTCAGCCAGCGGCGCATATTCGAGGTTGGTCAGGCCAGCGCCCAGTTCCGACTCAGGCAGGAACAGGTTCCACAGCCCCTCAGCCTTGGCCTTGACCTTGAGCTCTTCAACAATGGCGGTCGGCTGCCAACGGTCACCTTCAGCCACTTGCTGGTGAAAAATCGGCTCAGCCGGGAACACATGCTCCTGCATGAACGCATCGACGCGCTCGCGCAGCTCTTTCACCTTGGGAGAATATCCAAAATCCATGATTGCCTGCCTTTTCTGGTTATCAAACGAAGATTGCGACCAGAAAAATGCTAGTTGAGGCTGAGGGATTTATCTAACCTATTTTTGGTGTGTATAAACATTCATAAGCGATATATACTTGGCCAAAAGTATAAAGCACATGTCTCGACCTTGAGCCAATCAACCGAAGGATGTTGCGATGAACCTCAGCAAAGTTGATCTGAACCTGTTCATTGTATTTGATGCCATCTATACCGAGGCCAACCTGACCCGTGCCGGGCAGATTGTCGGCATCACCCAACCTGCAGTGAGCAACGCCCTCGCCCGCCTGCGCGAGACCTTCAATGACCCGCTGTTCGTGCGGACCGCCCAGGGCATGGTCCCCACCCCCATGGCCCAGAACATCATTACGCCGGTGCGTCAGGCGTTGCAGCTGTTGCGCGTTTCGGTTCAGGAAAGCCGCAGCTTCAATCCCGAACAGGCAACCAAGACCTATCGCATCAGCATGACCGACGCCAACGAAGCAGTTATCCTGCCGCAACTGGCCGCGCGCATTCGCCGCCTGGCTCCCGGCATCAAGATTGACAGCTTCCTGGCCAAGCGCCGGGAAACCACCAAGGAACTGGCCGCCGGCCGCCTTGACTTCGCGATTGACGCGCCGCTCAACACCGATACCCAGGTCCGTCACGTCAAACTGTTCGAAGACCGCTATGTCTGTGTGATGCGCCAGGGCCATCCGCTGGCCAGCAAGGAGCGGCTCAGTCTGGATGACTACCTGGCCCAGTCGCATATCCACATTTCCAGCCGCCGCAACGGCCTCGGGCATGTCGATCTGGCTCTGGGCAAGATGGGTATTCAGCGCAATGTGGTACTGCGTTCACAGCACTATCAGATGGCACCGCTGGTGCTGGACAACACCGATCTGGTGATGACCGTGCACGAGCGTTTCGCCAAACGCCACCACCTGCATTTCGCTCAGTTGCCGATCGATGACGTGCCTGCCATCGAAACCCACATTTTCTGGCATGAAAGCACCGATCAGGATCCGGCCAACCGCTGGATGCGTGAGCAGATCATTGAGCTGTCACAACAGATTCAGCGCCAGGAACACAAGGAAAAGGCCACCGCAGCAGTCTGAGCCCCGTAGGAGCGCTCTGCGAGCGCGAACGGGCCTTGCCGTCACCGCCCATCCGCTTCGCGGCCGCAGGCCGCTCCTACCAAAACACACCCCGTAGGAGCGCTCTGCGGGCGCGAATGAAATTTGCAGCCACCGCCCACCCGCTTCGCGGCCGCAGGCCGCCCCCACCAAAACACACCCCGCAGGAGCGCTCTGCGAGCGCGAATGAGCCTTGCAGCCACCAAACAGTTTAGCCAGCCAGCGCCGGCTCCAGCGTCTGACGTTCGATCAGCAACTGCTGAGCCAGCACCCCCAAAGTCATCACTGCCCGTTCGGCATTGCGATTCCAGGGTATACCGCAGTTCAGGCGCAAGCAGTGGTTGAACTGGTCGGAGTTACTGAACACAACCCCCGGCGCAATACTGATCCCCTGCTCCAGCGCCCGGGTAAACAGCACCTGGGTATCCACCCCACCCGGCAGACTGACCCAGAGAATGAAGCCGCCCTTGGGCCGGGTAATCTGGGTTCCTTCGGGAAAGTACTGCTGAACCGCCAACTGGAAGCTGCTCAGGTTCTTGCGATACTCCTGACGGATATGCCGCAGATGCCGGTCATAGCCCCCGTTCTCCAGATAGGCAGCAACCGCCATCTGGCTGACGCTGCAGGCCGACAGCGTGGTAAAGGTTTGCAGCTTTTCAATGGTGTCCTGGTGCTTGCCAGCCACCACCCACCCCGTGCGCACACCCGGCGAGATGGTCTTGGAAAAGCTTGAGCAATACATCACCGTATCCGAACAGTCGAAGGCCTTGAGCGCCCGCGAGCGGCCGTGGTCAAACATCAGCTCGCCATAGATATCATCTTCGATGATCGGAATGCTCAACTGAGCCATCATCGCCACCAGCTTGCGCTGGCGATTTTCCGGCATGGTCGCGCCCATCGGGTTACCAGCCCGCGAGGTCACCACCAGAGCCTTGATCGGCCACTTGTCGGTGGCTTTCTGCAGCGTTTCCAGACTCAAGCCGGTTTCCGGGTCGGTGGGAATCTCGATGACCTTGAGCCCCAGCAGATCGCACAACTGCAACAGCCCGTAATAGCTGGGTGATTCAGTGGCAATCAGATCACCGGGGCTGGTAATCGCCCGCAGGCACAACTGCAAGGCTTCGACACAGCCATTGGTTATCACCACGCCCTCGGGGTCGACCATGGCCCCAGCATCGCGCATCCGAATCGCAACCTGCCGGCGCAGGGGCTCATAGCCCGGACTAAAGGTATAGCTGAAGGCTTTCTGGCTGTGAAAACGGGTGACCTTGCTCATCTGCTGGTGCAGCGCCCGCAGCGGCAGAAATTCACTGGATGGCACGGCAGCCCCCAGCGGCATGATGCCCTCGCGCCGGGTCAGACGCAGGATCTCGCTGATGATGCTGCTGCGGGTCACCGCGTAGGGGTGCTCAACCCGGGCAATCTGTGGCGTAGGCGCGGTCAGTGCCGGAGTCTGATGCACATAATAACCGGACTGCGGGCGGGCTCGGATCAGACCCTGATCCTCAAGGGTGGCGTAGGCCTGCAGTACCGTGGCATGGCTCACACCTTTCTGGGTGCTGAGCTTGCGCACCGATGGCACCCGTTCGCCAGGCTGATAGAAACCCTTTTGAATGTCCTCAGCCAACTGCTGGGCAATTTGCTGGTACAACAGATTGCTCATAACCGCTCCCTCCGTATGGCCTGACACCCTAATCCAGCACAGGGCAGCAGAACACCGTACAGTTATCGGGAAAAACACCAATACAGATTAGCAGAGCATGGACTGTTGCGGTCCAAAGAATTCCAGATGTAACTGTTTTGAAACACCTGAGCCAGCTAGTCAGTCAATGACCGCCGGCTCCTCAGCAAGACCTGAAGACGCACCGAACTGCGCAGACCAGATAGCCTGATACTTCTCCAGCAAGCGCCGCGGCTCGCCCCTGCCGACCAGATCCTGCATAGCCAGGGCCAGAGCCGAGCGCAACGCCGGAGAGTTACAGGCACTGCGATGGGAAATGGTGTAATACAACTGCTCGCTGATCAGCGAGCCATCAATGATGTCGAGCTGATCGGCAATGCCCAACTGTTCGGCCACTGCCAGCCCCTGGTAGCGCTCATAGACCACGTAATCAACCCGCCCCAGCAACAGAGTGCGAAACGACTGCTCAATCGAAGATACCTTTTCGATCCGCAAATGGTCCCTGGCGTAGGTGTCGAAAGCCTGGCCATAGCTGTTATTGACCAAAGTACTGCCGCGCTTGTCTCGCAGATCATCCCAGCCGGAGTAAGGAAAGGCGCTGCCGCGTCTGACAAAAACCACGCTGGGCACCTCTATATAGGCCGGATGCACATAATCCATATGGCCCAACCGCTCGTGAGTCAGAAAGGCCCCAGCCAGCATGTCCACCCGCCCACTGCGCACCTCATCCTGGGCCCGCGCCCAAGGGCCGACATTCAGTACCTCAACCTTTACCCCGGCATCGGCCAGGGCCATCTCCAACAACTCAACACCAGCGCCAATCAGCCGCTTGTCATCCTGCGGATCAACCCATAACAACGGTGGATACTGAGGGTTGCCGGCAACGATCACTCGCTCACAAGTACCTGTTGCCCAGGCTGGGGTAGAGCTCAGCAAGGCCGCCAACAACAAACCTGCAACCGATGCGCGGCAACCTGTTCGGACAAACCTCATGCATCCCCTCCCTAGCCTCGAAACACCACAACAGTGACTCATTATAGACAACTGTCTCGATCTTACACCCGGACTCAGCAAGCCTGGGCGGCAACACCGCTGTGGAAGCGAAATTCGGAATCGTCGGTCATCACGGCCTCAGCCTCTACCTCGGCAAAGAACGCCACCCGTTCATCAATCGGGCCTTGCGCATACTTGCCCGCCAGCTTCAGGTAGTCCTGGTAATGCCGAGCCTCGGACTTGAGCAGCGAACGGTAAAAATCGCCCAGCTCAGCATCCAGATGCGGTGCCAGCTTGGCGAAGCGTTCACACGAACGCGCCTCGATAAAGGCTCCAACAATCAGAGTGTCAATCAACCGCCCAGGCTCGGTAGTGCGCACATGCTGACGCAAACGCTGGGCATATTGACTGGCGGACAAGCCACGATAAACAACCCCGCGCCGCTGCATCAGTGCAGTCACCTGCTCGAAATGACGCAACTCCTCACGGGCCAAACGCGACATTTTCTGCAGCAAATCGGGCTTGTCGGTATAGCGAAACATCAGATTAAGTGCTGTCGAGGCGGCTTTCTTTTCACAGTTGGCGTGATCGATCAGCAGCTCTTCAGGGTGCTCCAGCGCCTGGGCAACCCAGGCATCAGGCGTTGAGCAGCGGAGAAAATCGAGCAGTTCTTGCGGCAAGGTCATGGAATCACATGGCGTTAGCAGTCAATGAGCACAAATTATACGGATATATCAGCGCTCTAGCACCTTGACCCATATCAACAGCAGGCCCCAAAAAACCAGCTACATTGAAAGTAGAACAGCAAAACCGCCATAGGGAGAACGCCATGCAGGCCATCAAACGTATTCTGGTTATCATCGACCCAAGCCAGACCGAACAACTGGCTTTGAATCGTGCCAAGCTGATTGCCGGAGTCATCGAATCGGAGCTGCATCTGCTGGTTTGCGAAAACCGCCAGGATCACAAGCCGCTGCTCGACAAGTTCTGCACCGAACTGGAAGCAGCTGGCTTCAAAGCCTCCGCCTCGCAATCCTGGCACGGCAACCTGACCGATACCATCGTTCAAGCCACCAGTGCACAAGGCTGCGGCCTGGTGATCAAGCAACATCTACCAGACAACCCGCTGAAAAAAGCGCTGCTGACCCCGGATGACTGGAAAATCCTGCGCTACTGCCCTGCCCCGGTACTGATGGTCAAGACCACCGAGTCCTGGATGCGCGGCACAGTACTGGCCGCTGTTGATCTGGGCAATCATGACGACCAGCACCACGTACTGCACGACACCATCGTCAGCCACGCGGCCGACATCGTCGAGATGATCAACGGTGAGCTACACCTGGTCAGCGCCCACCCGGCCCCCATGCTGTCGGCTGCCGACCCGGTCTACCAGTTGCGCGAAAACATCGCCGCCCGCTATGCAGAAGAAGCACGCAAGTACATTGACGAGTACGAACTGGACAATGAACGCCTGCATATCGATGAAGGCCCGGCCGACACCCTGATCCCCAAGGTAGCCAAGCAGGTCGGCGCCAGTGTCACGGTCATCGGCACCGTCGCGCGCAAAGGGATCTCCGGCGCCCTGATCGGCAACACTGCCGAGGTGATTCTCGACCAACTGGAAAGCGACGTGCTGGTACTCAAGCCAGATGACATGATCGCCCACCTGGAAGAACTGCTGGAAAAATAGCCAAAACCGCGGAAGCGGGAGCCAAGCTCCCGCCTCCCCGCATCATGAATCACTGACCACCCAAGGGCGCACCAGGCATCCCCGGCAAAATTGTGTGACGCTCGTAATAGGCTTGCGACAAAGCCTGAAAGTCATGATCGATTTCATCACGTAACTGCCGCGCACCCAACCCCAGCCGGCTCGGCAACACTTTCAAACCGCACCCGCTCAGCGCCTCATCACCGGCGCGCACCAATAACAGATAGGCCTTGCTGGTCCATGGCTGACCTGGATCACAAGCCACCCGCCAGCGCTCCAGCGCCTGCTCCAGCGCCAACACCGAGTCCAAAGCCAGGCGCGCCGTCAGCACCTGACCAAGCAACTGTTCCAGCCGCCGCCAGATCGCCGCCCGCTGCTCGGCGCTATAGCGGTTCCAGTCGATGATTTCATGACTGAAACGTTTGCAACCACGGCAGACCGTGTCCCCGAACACCGTCGAACAGCGCCCTACGCACGGCGTCTTGTCGGTATAACTAGCAACCATGAAGTGATATCCCGCCCATTTCTCAGGGTTTCCCGCAAAAGTGATCCGGCCCGGCAATCGGACCGCCGGTATTGTCTCATACGAAGGTCAAACAGCTCTGCAACTTAACTTTACCCGGCAACTACTGTAGAATCGGCCCGCCGTTAGGGCTGTGTGTCAGGCGTTTGCCCGCAACCCGATTCGTATCTGCCAACCCAGTTACCCAGGTTGTCCACTCAGAAACGGGCTTGCGTTTGTACCCCAGCCTTCCCGGCATGTTGGGGAGCACTGAATAGTTTACTTAGGCTGAAGGCGATTATTCAGTGCTTCCCTGGTCCGTGAGGATGACCGTTCCGTCACAAGCGGAACAGACTGATGAGGGTAATTACTGTGCTTGAAGCCTATCGCAAACACGTTGAAGAACGCGCCGCCCAAGGCGTTGTGCCTCAGCCGCTGAACGCCGAACAAACCGCCGGTCTCGTAGAACTATTGAAAAACCCGCCGGCCGGTGAAGAAGAATTCCTGCTTGACCTGCTGACCAACCGCGTCCCCCCGGGGGTTGACGAAGCCGCCTACGTCAAGGCTGGTTTCCTGTCCGCAGTCGCCAAGGGTGAAGCCACCTCCCCGCTGCTGACCAAAGAGCGTGCCGTTGAACTGCTGGGCACCATGCAGGGCGGCTACAACATCGCCACCATGGTCGAACTGCTCGACAACGCCGAACTGGCCGCCGTCGCCGCCGAACAGCTCAAGCACACCCTGCTGATGTTTGATGCCTTCCACGACGTAGCTGGCAAGGCCAAGGCTGGCAACGCCAACGCCAAAGCCGTGCTGCAGTCCTGGGCTGATGGCGAATGGTTCACCAAGCGCCCGGCTGTTGCCGAAAAAATCTCCCTGACCGTGTTCAAGGTTCCTGGCGAAACCAACACCGACGACCTGTCGCCGGCCCCTGACGCCTGGTCGCGCCCGGATATCCCGCTGCACGCCCTGGCCATGCTGAAAATGGCCCGTGACGGCATTGAGCCGGTCGAGCCTGGCGTCATTGGCCCGCTGAACCAGATCGAAGCCATGAAAGCCAAGGGCCTGCCGGTTGCCTACGTAGGTGACGTGGTTGGTACCGGTTCCTCGCGCAAGTCCGCCACCAACTCGGTGCTGTGGTTCTTCGGCGACGACATCCCCTACGTTCCGAACAAGCGTGCCGGTGGTTTCTGCTTCGGCACCAAGATCGCCCCGATCTTCTACAACACCATGGAAGATGCCGGCGCTCTGCCGATCGAATTCGATTGCAGCAACCTGAACATGGGCGACGCCATCGACGTCTACCCCTACGAAGGCAAGGTCTGCAAACACGGCACCGATGAAGTCATCACCACCTTCGAACTGAAGACCCAGGTGCTGCTCGACGAAGTACGCGCCGGTGGCCGTATTCCGCTGATCATCGGCCGCGGTCTGACCGAGAAGGCCCGTGCCGAACTGGGCCTGGGTCACTCTGACCTGTTCCGCAAGCCTGACGTACCGGCCGCCAGCACCAAGGGCTTCACCCTGGCGCAGAAGATGGTCGGCAAGGCCTGTGGCGTCGAAGGCATCCGCCCCGGCACCTACTGCGAGCCGAAGATGACCACCGTCGGTTCCCAGGACACCACTGGCCCGATGACCCGTGACGAGCTGAAAGACCTGGCCTGCCTGGGCTTCTCCGCCGATCTGGTCATGCAGTCGTTCTGCCACACTGCGGCCTATCCGAAGCCGATCGACGTCACCACCCACCACACCCTGCCCGACTTCATCCACACCCGTGGTGGTGTCGCGCTGCGTCCGGGTGACGGCATCATCCACAGCTGGCTGAACCGCATGCTGCTGCCTGACACCGTCGGTACCGGTGGTGACTCGCACACCCGCTTCCCGCTGGGCATCTCGTTCCCGGCCGGTTCCGGTCTGGTCGCCTTCGCTGCTGCCACCGGCGTTATGCCGCTGGACATGCCTGAATCGGTACTGGTGCGCTTCAAGGGCAAAATGCAACCCGGCATCACCCTGCGTGACCTGGTTCATGCCATCCCCTACTACGCCATCCAGCAAGGCCTGCTGACCGTCGAGAAGAAAGGCAAGAAGAACATCTTCTCTGGCCGCATCCTCGAGATCGAAGGCCTGGAGCACCTGACCGCCGAGCAAGCGTTCGAGCTGTCTGACGCCTCCGCCGAGCGTTCCGCTGCCGGCTGTACCATCAAGCTGAGCGAAGAGTCGGTTGCCGAGTACCTGAAGTCGAACATCGTCCTGCTGCGCTGGATGATCGCCAACGGCTACCAGGACGCCCGCACCCTGGAGCGTCGCGCCCAGGCCATGGAAGCCTGGCTGGCCAACCCGAGCCTGATGCAGGCCGACGCCGACGCCGAATACGCCGCCGTGATCGAAATCGATCTGGCCGACGTCAAGGAGCCGGTACTGTGCGCCCCGAACGATCCGGACGACGCCCGCCTGCTGTCGCAGGTAGCTGGTGACAAGATCGACGAAGTCTTCATCGGCTCGTGCATGACCAACATCGGTCACTTCCGCGCCGCCGGCAAACTGCTGGAGAAGAACAAGGGTGCCATCCCGACCCGTCTGTGGCTGGCTCCGCCGACCAAGATGGATCAGTACCAGCTGACCGAAGAAGGCTACTACGGCATCTACGGCAAGGCCGGCGCTCGTATGGAAATGCCGGGCTGCTCGCTGTGCATGGGTAACCAGGCCCGCGTAGCTGCCAAGTCCACCGTTGTCTCCACTTCCACGCGGAACTTCCCGAACCGCCTGGGCGATGGCGCCGACGTGTACCTGGCCTCCGCCGAACTGGCCTCGGTAGCGTCCATCCTGGGCCGCCTGCCGAGCGTTGAGGAATACATGAGCTACGCTGCCGAAATCGACAGCATGGCTGGCGATATCTATCGCTACATGAACTTCAACGAAATCGAGTCCTACCAGAAAGCCGCAGCCTCCATCCCGGTCGCTCAGCTGTAAGGGTCAGACCCGATAAGCAACCCCGCCTTCGGGCGGGGTTCTGAGAAATCCGATACCGGGCGACTGGTGTCGGATTTTTTATGGCCGCTTAGCAAGATAAGCGTATTGGACACCTTCCTGTCTAACGACATAGTCACATTCGAGGTATCCGTAAAATCGGGACTAGTTCAATCTGTCCTCCTTTTTACATTCTTTACTTTTTTACGCAAAAATACGCACGCGATGTCGGTGTGACAATATCGCTGATGGCTTCATCCCGAGCATGGTGCGAAACGTATTGGAAAAGTGGGACGAATCGGTAAACCCAGCCGCGATAGCCGCTTCGGTCAGCGAATCACCCCGGGCAACTCCCACCGCGGTTACATACAGCCTGTGCCACTGGCGATAGCGACGAATAGGCACCCCCAGATGCTGCTTGAACAGTTGCACCAAACGGGGCACCGACAAATTAATCTCACTTGCCAACTCCGCCAAAGATAAGTTGTCCGCTATCGACGACTTGATCCTTTGCACTACCTTTTCCACTCTCGGGTCTACGAGAACGGGTTTAACCGAATCCTGATGAAAGAGTTGTTCGAGCGTGATGTAGAGGGCATCCGGTGCAGGGTGCTTTCGCAACACCTCGGCAAAAACCGACTGAAAGAACGGCTCCTGCTCAAGCCGAACGCACATGCCATCGTGAACTTCCGTCATTGTCGCCGCCAGATTGGCATAGTCCTGTCCAAAAGGATCCAGGTAGCACAGGGCGATAACCCCATTGCCCGAATCCATACGCACCTGTTGTCCCGATCTGAAAAGCACACTATGGCAAAGGATAGTCCGGCCACAGTTCTCAGCATGCACGTGCATGGGATGATCAAGACTGACGGCCAACATGGGGGCAGCCTGAGAAACCTGCCGCAGTTCGGGTAATACCCCCAGAAAAAATGTTCTTTTATCCCAAAGGTACAGCACATTTCTGGGCAACAGAGTATGCATATCAACACCCTTACGAGTGAGTGCTGCCACAACCGAACGATGCCCTTCAGGCAGCACTGCAAGGCTGGCCAAGCCTTCTGGTCGATTGCCGCGCGCTCATCTTGTTGGTTCTCGAAAAAGCCACACGGAGTAAATCGACTGATCATAGAACGCGAGGGTAGAAACGTCCTGCCCGGATTTCACTTTTGTGACAACCGGCTCATGCCTACATGCCAGCAAAGTCTGCCATCAGATCTTTCAAGTAACGTGAGCACGACACTGTGTAACTTTTGGGTATCTGCAGCACTTGAACATACCCAAACATGATGCAGATTCCCACGTTTTACGCCGTACCCAAAACAATAACGTTCCAACAGGCAAGGAATTACTCATGAAGAAGTTACTCATCTCAGCCGCCACTGCGTTAGTGTTATGCGGCACCGCCTCCGCCCAGGCAGACTGGCTGAATTTCTGGAAGAAGAACGAATCGCAAACCAAACATCCCATTGTCCTGGTCCCCGGGATCTTCGCGTTCGACAGCATCGCCAGCGTCGATTACTGGTACAGGATCCCTGCCGCACTGGAGTCCCAAGGCGCCACCGTATTCATACCGAAAATCAATGCGTTTGACAGTTCCGCAAACCGCGGAGAAAGACTGATAGAGCAACTGGACAATATTCGGGCCGCATCAAATGGCACAATTGAGAAATTCAACCTGATGGGACATAGTCAGGGTGGATTAACCGCACGCTATGTGATGAATGTGCGTCCGGATCTGGTGGCCTCCGTTACCACCATGCATTCACCGCACAAGGGCTCGCCTCTGGCCGACGTGGCAACCGGTGTAGCGGAGCCAGGTACGCTGCAGGGCGTAACCTTTGAAGTGTTCTCCAATGCGGTTGGTGATATGGTCAATCTGATGTCCGACAACAAGCGGGACAAGTCAGACGTCAATGCCATGTTGGCAGAGTTCAACGAAGTCGGGGCTGCCGAATTCAACAGAAGCTTCCCCTTGGGCTTACCCACCACCCCCTGTGGCCAGGGACCCGCCAGTGTCGACGTGAACGGCCACACCATCAAGCTGTATTCCTGGAGCGGCACGTCCACCGTGACGACAGGTATTGATTTGTCAGATGCCCTGTTTGCGATTACCTCTTTAGCTTTCGATGAGCCCAACGACGGAGTTACCGGACGCTGCTCCAGCCACTTCGGCCAGGTGCTGAAAGATAATTACCGAATGAACCATATCGACGTGAACAATCAGATATTGGGCTTGGTCTCGCTGTTCGAAACCAAGCCTGAAACGCTGTTTCAGAATCACGCCAATCGCCTGAAAAACGCCGGCCTCTGAGCAGAATCTCCCGTTCCGCCTGGTGGCGGAACGGGAGCCTCCCATCGCGCCGGTGTTTGACGCCAGCGCTTACCCGAGGAAACCGTATGTCAGTGCTTCATCGTCGTCTTGTGTATTGTGGCGCCGTCGCTACAGTGCTTGCCCTTATGGTGGGCCTGCAGCGACTGTCGCAACCAGACCACCCCACCGCAGCCACTCCCACAGCGGCAACCCTATCGAATACGTCAGCTTTTATGACAGCTTCCAGGGCGGACAGGAACGCCCAGATCCATGCCGGCGCTCAGTCGGAACCTTTGAAACTGGGCCCGCTACCAGCCTCTTTACAAGGTGCAGAACCCAGGGTGGCATTCACAACCGATGAACAGGGCAACCTGGTGCCGGAACATGACTTGCTTATCCTGTTTGATTTCTATCTGTCCGCGCTGGGAGATGAACCACTCGATGTGTTGCTATCGAGAATTCAACAGGCACTGGGTGATCAACTGGAAGGTCAAGCACAGGCGCAAGCACAGGACCTATTGAACCGCTATGTGGATTACCGGTTGGCACTCGAAGACATCGAAGGCAGCACCGCATCGGCCACAGCAAACGGCATGACTCCCGTCTCAAGCCTGCGCGAACGTTTTCAACACATGACGGCACTGCGTCAGGAACTGTTCTCCCAAGCGGAAATCGAGGCTTTTTTCGAACTGGACAACGTGCAGGACGAGTACATCCTGGAACGCTTAACGATCGAACAAGACCCTTACCTCAACGATCAACAGCGGCAGCAAGCGATAGCCTCTCTGGACCAAACACTCCCGGAAGAAATCCATGCTTTGCGCCAACGTGTGACGCGTGATGCAGACGTCTACGCCATCACCGAAAGCATGCAGCGGGCCGGTGCAGGAAGGAATGAGATCTACAACCTCAGGGCTGAAAAACTAGGCCACACGGCGGCTGCCAATCTCGACGAACTAGATCAGCAGCGGGAGGTGTGGCATCAGCGATTGTCTGACTATGCCCGGGAGCGGAACGCCATCCGCAGCGAGTCCGGCCTTAGCCGTACCGACCGTGAAGCAGCGGTAAACGCGCTGATAGAGGAGCGATTTAGCGAGCTTGAGGGCAAACGGGTTCGGGCACTGGATGCGGAGCTGTAAGGGTCAGACCCGAGTTGTTGTCTCGTTGAAGCATGCCAAGTGGCATGTGCCCTCCTACTTCCCAATGCCCTCAACCAAAAAATCGGCAAGGGTACGGACCGCGGGAAGCTGGCCACGCCGATGCGGCATCAACAACGTGGTGGTAACACTGCCGCCGATCCATTCCGGCAACACCCGCACCAGTGTTTTTGCCTTCAATGCAGTGCCACACAATTTGGCGGGCAAACAGGCTATGCCCAATCCTGCAGTAGCCGCGCCCAGCAGCACATGCGATTCATTAGCGACAAACCGGGCAAGCGGTGCCACCTCGACCGTTTCACCATCTTGCCGTGTTAGCGACCACGCCGGGGCACGCATAGACGCCAGCAACCCCTGATGAGCACCTAAGGCTTGCGGGGATTCAGGCTCGCCCTGTTGTTGCAGGTAAGCACGGGACGCCACCAGCCAGAGTGGCTGCACCATGATTCGCCGCTGCACCAGGTCGGAGCTGGGCAAGGGGGCAAAATGATCACGCAAAGCGATATCAATGCCCTCCTGAACCAGATCGACAAAGCGATCCGTTACATCCAGCTCCACCCGGATACGGGGAAACGCCTGGCTCAGCTCCGGCAACAGCGTCGCCAGCCAGAGCTGGGCGGTGGGCACGGAGGCAGCGATGCGCACCGTACCGCTGGGCTCTGCCAGCCTGCCACGGACAATATTCTCCGCCGTTTCCGCTTCGATCAATGCCGCAGCGGCATGCCGATAAAAATCCGCCCCGGTTTCGGTGAGCACAAACCGCCGTGAGGTGCGATGTATCAGCCGCAAACCCAGATGCTTTTCCAACTCGGCAACACGCTTGCTGAGTGTTGATTTGGGAATAGCAAGCTGCCGCGAAGCAGGAGCAAAGCCTTTGTGCTCCACCACCTTAACAAAGAAGAACAGGTCATTCAGATTCAGCATTGCCAGCACCATCGTCTACATATAGAGACGATAAGTCTACATATGCCTGACTACAAGCCCATCTTTCACGTTTGTACACTTTACTGACCGACCTGGCTCATCGAGCCAGCAGCTAGTGACTAACAAACCAGGAGCAGAAATGATGAGCGACATTACCGTTATCGGGCTGGGGGCTATGGGTAGCGCCCTGGCCGCGACACTGATAAAGCATGGCTTGAAGGTAACCGTCTGGAACCGTTCAGCAGACAAGGCCGCCGCGCTGATTGAGCGTGGCGCCCAGCAGGCCAAGAGCATTCAGGACGCCATTACCGCCAGCCCAGTGATTCTGGTGTCCGTGCTCGACTATCCAGCAGCCCGGCACATTCTGGAGCAGGCAACACAGGTATTGAGCGGACACACGCTGATCAACCTCACCAACGGCACCCCGGACCAGGCCCGCACCATGGCGGACTGGGTGACCGCACAGGGCGCTGACTATGTTGATGGTGCCGTCATGGTCACGCCGGAACTGGTCGGCGGCACCGCCGCCTTTCTGTTTTACAGCGGCAACGAACTCGCCTTTCGCCAGCACGAAAGAACGTTGGCGTTACTTGGCAACCCAGTCTACATCGGCAATAACGTGGCACTGGCCGCCATTTATGACCTTGCCTTGCTGGCATCCATGTTCGGCATGTTTGGCGGCTACCTGCACGCCGCAGCGCTGTTGCGCTCGGAAAACATTTCGGTAACCGAAGTCGCGCCGATGATCATGTCACTGCTCAAAGCCATGATCGAGCTGTACCCAGACATCGCCGAGCAGGTGGATACCGGCGCGCAGCCAACCCCAAGCTCCAATAACGCCATGATGGCTGTGGCACTGAAGAACATCATTGATGGCAGCCGTGAACAAGGCGTACTCGATGAGCTGATGGTCCCGGTGTGGTCACTGTTTGAGCGCGGTACACGCCAGGGGCTGGGGGCGCAGGACATTGCGGCTCTGGTACCCCTGCTGGCTCGCGACGCGAGCCTGGCGCCCAGCACTCACACTCCGTCCATGGAACCTGCCTGAGTCAACCGGCACCAAGGTCGAATGGCAGAACGCCTTACCAGGCGTTCATAAAAGGCATCGTCGAGCAGCCAGAACCAAGCCTGGACGATGCCGCTTAAATCAGCCCCGAATCGGGGCCGGTGTCAGGTTAATACTTGGCCTGTACGCTCAACGGGACATTGCTCCAAAGAAACCTAAAAAATTCTTGAAATCAATAACCCGCCAAAGAAAACAAGATTGACCCAGGCAAGCATATAGATATAACTGGAACTGCTCGCAGCAGGCCCGAATTCAAAATAGCCAAGAAGCGTATTACTGATGCTCTTCGCCCCGCCAAAGAAAATCACCCATATAGAGACACCTACACTAAGCATATAAAGAAGCATCATTTCTCCTTGGGCCAGCTATACATAACGTTGGCTACTCATAGCATTCCTCCTATGCTTTAATCATAGAGCTAGGAGTGTCCACTTTAGCGGGAGAAGTTCACGTAGCTATGCTTGACCTTGTTAGCGCTGATTACATGGGGAATGACTGCCTCAAATCACTCAGCCGAGAGCGTAAATCCCGCATGGTAAGCAATAGATCCTTGAGTTGAGCAATTGAATAGCGAGTCTCGGTTTGCTCTGGCGAAGTTGGCAACCCAACAACATTTGCTACCTGTTGCTGTTGCGGGATAAAGCCCCAACGACCATGAAAGAGCTCATTGCGAAGCGAGCGGACTGCATGAGCATCGGATAACCAAAATTTGTAAATATCTGCTGCCGGGGTGTCCATATATTTTTCGTTTACCAGCTTTTCCAAAAGATGCAATCTCTTATTGAAATTTGAGTCGTTAAGCTTTTTAGTCAGCCTATCTAGGTTTTGACCATCATTGGACCACACCAAAAACAAACCAAGCTCCATGTCTAAGCGAGAATACTCAAATAGCATGTAGCCAAGAGTGGTTGCAGCTTCTTTTTCAATTTCATCTTTCACAACCATACGCTCAGATTTCCCTCAGACCTGCATCCGCGCTAACGCCCGGCATTGGGGCGGACTGTAGCCGCGCAGCGGCGGAAAGGCCGTCCCAGCGCCGAAGGCGCGACAACAGCCGATTGTTAAGTTTTTTATAGCGAGGATCCATTTTTACTTATTAGCCCCCAAAGCTCTTTACCATCGCTATCTTCAAAACGAACAGCACCTGCTCGGACAAGAATTTTTCTTAGCTCATCGTCTTTAAAGCCACCAAGCCGTTTTTTTATTTCATCGAAGCTTCGTTTTGCCCACCTCTCATTGCTGAGCAGGTCTTTTGCCACTTTCTCGGCCATGAACTCTGTCTTCAATTCTTTTTTTAGGCGCTCTTCTTGGACTCTAAAAGTGATGTAGCCAGTCAACGCAGCAACTATTACTGCTGTGACGAATTCCCACATTGAACTCTCCTAAAAACTTAACGTTTGGTTAAGGGGCCGGCTTTAGCCGGTCCCAGCGAACGAAGTGAGCGATTTGAACCAATTGTTATGTGCGTTTATTGGTTGTTTTCAGAAGTTATTGATTCGGCTTCCTTCTTCACGAAGTCATCAAATTCTTGTGAAATCTCAGCTGCTCGTTCTGTTAATTCTTTGTGTGTTTTATTTATCTCATCCCAGTCTATGTCTGGGTGAGCGTCACCTAGTTTTAATAGAGCCGTTGCTTGCTCGAAGGAACATTCCCGATGTTGCATGACAGCCATTGCAAGAGCTGTCCAGTAACTATGTAGAGACATCTTTTGGAGGCCAGTTGTCCGCATGCTGGAAATTGAAACTATGCTAGAGGCTCCTCTTAGTGCTGCGGATTTCCCTCTGTAAGCAAATGCCAGCCATATTAAGGCTATGGTTAGTACGAGAATAGTTAATTCCATAATCTGTTTTCCTTAGCTGGTAATAATGTTGGCGCGTCTAGCACATAACGATCAAGCTCACCGGCGGCAATGGAGCGCAGCGGAATTGCCGTCCGGTGCAGCGCCTTGTTAGCTGCTTTTTTAATCGTGAAGTGTATCGTCTAAATCTTGCTCTCCAAATATTCCTTTAAACCTTCGAAGCTCGCGCCTTTCTTTCCATTTTGCCATTCGTATACTTCGCCATCCGGCTGCTGCAATATTAACAGCCCTTCAATACCAGTATTTTCCAGAACTATAGATCCTTTTGGGAAGGACTTGTTCCTTTGTGCTTCTTTCAGCGTGACGCTAACAACATTTGCATAACCATCAATATTAAGTCCCGTTAGCTCTGTTGAGCCAAAGGAAATTGCACCAAACATTAATAAATATTCCCTGTAATCCTCAGGGAAGCTCAAATTGAGTTGCCTTTCAGCCTCAGCAATAAGCTCCTCGGGAGCACCTTTTGTCTTGTACAGCTTAAATTTTTCTTCAATTTTTTTGATAGTATTAAGCATTTTGAACTCCTTCGCCTGCTCTTTCTTTCCAATGATTGCTTCGTTCTCCATTGAATGCAACTCTATCTATTTCTGATTCCTTTTGGGTATCGTGCAATACCGAATAATTTTCTTTTCCTCTATGCTCATCAGGAGTTAGCTCCGCAAGCGGACCATCGCTTTTTTGCCCAATATGATGTAACTCAATGGTATCACCTTCTTTGTTGATCGGCGAAAGTCCTGCCTCTGCTCTTTCTTTGTTAGTGCGCCCCATTGAATCCTTTTGATCCCAGTCAATATCGCTTCTAACCAAACATTTTCTGCCGTTAATCTCCACTTCTTGAAGTCCCGCATCTCTATAAATTCTATATTCTTCGATAGAGCCAATGGCGTCAATTATCTCATCAGACCAACCGGTTTCATTCTTAATTTGTTGCTTTTCTTCTTCTGAGAGCCCTCTGTTTTCCTCGCTGTTATCACCTTCTTCGGTTTCTGATGGTGTCATATTATCCGTTTCAGTAAATGACATGGTCTCGTTTTGAGCCTTCAGTCGTTCAAGCGAAGTGTTTTCAATTATCTCCATGGAAGATCTGAGAGGGGATGACTCCTTAAAGCTTTTGGCCGCTACTTCCTTGAAAGCGTCTTTTATTGACTCCACCCCTTTGGAGGCAATTGCACTAAGTTGTTCAAGCATGGGCGTCCCTCATATTGTTTAAAATATTACGCGCTATATTCCGTGTCAGGTCATTATCCATGCATAACAAAAATGAGGAAACTGCACCTTCAACTTCTTCCTGATTAAATTTAAGATCGTTCTTGTACAAGTGCTGAATAGTCAGATTGGCAATAATGTCGTTTATATAATCACCCGCAACAAATGGCTGCCATAGCAGATTCAAGCTGCCGACCAATCGATCTCTACATTCCTTAGTAGGTTTACTTATTGCACTACTAAATATTGCTTTTAAGTCATTCGGCATGGCATTTCTCCGAGCGTAAATGCCCTTATTTAATAACACCATAACCTGCAAACTGAAGTAATCCTGCAAAAACAAATTATCAACCTTACATTGCACATCACGTACAGTTAACAATTTATTCAATTCGTTATGAGCTACTCCAATGAGCTGGTTTAAGTCTTCAACTTGTATTGTTAAGAGTGAATTGAAAAATCTGATACACAGCTCTCGCCCCGCGTCGCCAAGCCATGCATCTATCTGATAGGCCTGATAACTGTGCAAGGATTTATAATTCAACGATGTCATTAACCTTTTGACCTTGTCATCGCTAATAGCATGAGAGTCCACATCGCTTAAAACCGAACACTCTACAGGTCTTCCCATTCCTTCCTTGTGGCAAAGGGCATGACCGGTTTTTAACCTGTTAAGGTAGAGTGCATCATAATCATCTATGCTAAGAGACCCCGCAAGAAGAGATTGATCGTCTTTTGATACGAGACGATGAACAATTTTGGTGTTTGAATTTTTGATTACATCCGGTGAAATCTTTGATGGGATTTGTTCAACAACTGCAACTCCCTGCCCCAACGAGCGCATTTCAGCAAGAATGTTACAAAACACTTCAACAGCTTTTCCTTTAGGATTGCCCATCATCTCACTTGACCGCTCAGTTTCAACATTTTTAAGTAGCCGATGAGCCTCTTCAATAACCATGAAATGCCGTAATCCTTTATTTCCCATTCCTGGGTTTACTGCCGGATTTTCTTTCTGTCTATATTCACTGATTAGGACAAGGACTAGACCAACAAAAAATGCCTTGTCATCGTCATCAGCCAAACTCTCCATTTCAAGAATAGTGTTTTTATCTAAGAGCTTGTCCAATGCAAAAAAGTCATGAGTGTTGAACATTAGCCCTTTGGCTCCAACACAAAGGCTCTCAAGGCGGACAATGATGGCTGTGCGGATATTATCCCGCAGCTCACCTTTATAATCGAGTTCCGTCTTAATATAGCGGTCCACTTCATCTTTAAGGTCGGTCAGTGTGGGAAAGCAGTAATAGTGCTCATCAAACTGATATCGGCCCCCATCATAATCCCCATTCTTATCTGTAAAATTAGGGTGGGTGCCTAAAGTCAGGTCCCATCCTTTCTTTATATATATGGCATGAAGGCATTTTTCGACGATGCTGGGCATTGGGCCATAAAGCGAGAAACTTGCATTAAAGATGGCCTTCAAGTAATCAATATGTTCAAGGGGATGCACTCCTTCCTGAATATAGAAGGGGTTGAACCTAATCGGGCTGACAGTTGCATCTCCAATTGTGAATATATTTAAGTTGTCCTTAAATACTGCATTAGCCAAAAGCTGCCGGTAATCACGTTTTGCCGACTCCAATACCAAGAAGGGAGTTCCTTCTTTTTGTACAAGATCTTTGAGGATATGCTTAACCGTAGTTGTTTTTCCGCTACCCGTTAAACCACAAACAAAAAGATGCTTGTTCAGATCGTTTTTAGATAGATACAGCTTCGTGTCGCGAATCGGGTTTCCGTGATCTGCAATAGAGCCTAAGATCATTTCAGACTTGCTGCCTATATCTGACAGAGCCAATGTAGGCATTTTCTGTATCTCATATCCGGGAATGGATTCCACGGGCGGAGAGGAAACTAAAGATAATTCTTCGCTGGTGATATATGAAGCCAGTGACTTTGGAAAAAGAGAGTTCGACGAACTGACTTTAGGAATAAAAAGAACTTTTTCCTCAAGTGAATCCAAATATATACGTGGGGGAGGTAGCAATTTCCCATTTGGCTTTGATAGTTCACCTGCAAATGTTCCAGCAAGAATATCGCTTGATATTTTATCTTGTGTGGCGAAAGTAATTGATGTTTCCCAGTAGCCAGAGCCGAATCCTTGTATCATTCGCTCAATGTATTGATCAGCAATTTTTTCCAATTCCACGGCATATCCATTCTGCTGCTCAATGGATATTGAACGGGATTGGTTTTCTGAAGAAGTTTCTGTTTTCCCCTTGGATGTACTTTCTGTTTCTGTCTTTGACCAGTTGTGAGAATAGGTTCCACCGCCACCGACGATACCAATTGGTGTCGGAAAACCTATTCCGGCAGTTGCTCCAACGCTATGCCCACTTGTTTTCGAACTCCCCGTTGTTGCTGTTTCAGTTTCGGATACAGACGTTCCATATCCTTTTTGTTCTCCAATCGTCTGTTTGGTTAATACATGCAAGCGATCTCTAAGCTGAACCAGCTCACTGAATGAGTGTTGTTTTTCTTCTTCAGATACTGGCCTGGAAATGACAGCAAGTAAATAGTCTCTTCCATAAAGGCTACGAGCTACAGATGATAAATTGAATTTTTGCTTACCATCCTCATTTTTAAGTATCGGAACGCCGGTTACCATTCCGCCATATATGCACCCATCAGCAAGAGACGAAATATTTACAGCTTCTTCAAGGTTGATTTTTTTGCCCGGCAAAAGGCCGTTTACAATTGACTCGAATAACTCAGGTCTATTTTCTGAGGCAGAGTCACTTTTAAAACCAAGAAAAACACTACTCCTGCCATTTTTGCAGCTAAGAGCAAGGAGAACCGATAGTCCAGAATGACTGGCGGCAGCCAGAATGTTTTGGAATCGTTCATTGATGAAGTTAGGAATATCGTCGCAATCTGAATTAACGGATATCTCATTTAGCGGAAACATGTAATAGCTGTCCAAATAGCTCTTTGGATTCTGCTCTGTTTGCACTTTCAATATGTCTGCTCTGCCCGACTGCCACCAAGGGACAAGCTTTTGGGATGCTTCAATAATGGTTCTGCTATTTATTTCATCAGCAGAAAGGGCTATATCGTTCATTATTTCCCCTCCGCTTCAAAACCATTATCCGAGCAAAACTTGTGAAAATCATCATTAAAGCTTTTTTCCACTTTAGACAGCCATGCCAATACTTGCTCTTGAGATTCTTTCAAATACTCATCAATGTCTAATTTTGTAATCTCACGAGCTTTGGGAGAGGCTTTGTCAAAGGCGAGCTTGAATGCAAAAACGGAAAGAAGGACGGTAACGATACCAGCAACAATGGATCCTACAATACTAGGAGCCAAGGCAATAGTAATGCCCGTTCCGACAACAAACGTAATACCTGACGCTATTAAGCCTTGTGTCAACCTGGGGTCCGATGTGTACTTTACGACATCCGGTTCCAGAGAAAGCTTGTTCTCCAGCTGTATCGACCATTCGTGAATTCGTTTTCGGAAATCTGCATCAAAAAAGGCATTTTGCAATTTTACATCGCCGCTCTCAATTTTTTTACGAGCATCTTCCATCAAATAATTCAGCAGTGTATCCAGAAGAACTTCCGACTTATAAATAACCTCTTTGGGAACATGTGTCTGCAAGAACTGTTTGGTTTCAGACACATTAAAATCGGCATTAAAATGGGTCTGCAGCGACTCCTTGAGACTTGAAAACTCATCAGTGACATCAAGTTTAATTTTTTGGCTAATCATATTAGATCCTCCAACACTTCGATGCATCGTGACTTCTCCGGCTGAATGGCCTTTTTTTTTCCGTTCAACTCATCAATTTCGGAAATTATCTCAGCATTTGATTGTTTTTTACTCTTCTCTTTTTCAAGAGCTTGCTTTCTGTCGCCAATAACCGACCTCATCTCTTTTTCAAAAAGATCTAGATAATTATTTAGAACCTCTTTTGACTTGTTTGGCAGGTCATTGACTATTTTGTAAAACTCCTCATTACACTTCGTTTTGTACTCGCCGAGGAATTTTTCGCTATCAAACACCTTTTTTGTCCCAGCATATCGCGTATGCTTTGTTTCAACCAGCCAAAGGGTATACCAGTGTCTTTCGTAATAGGTTTCATACTGGTCTTCTTCTTTATACGCACTTTTTTTTGCTTTTTGCTCCAAAGCCTTCAGGTCAACTTTTGGAATCGAAATCTGGTGTTCAGCACTAACAGCTTTACCTATTTTCTCGAGAGTATCACCGAGCTTTTGTGTCAACTCTTTTGAAAACTCATCTACTTTTTCCTGAACCGCATCCAGTCCATCTACCGTATTTTTTCGTGTGCTTTCTATGCTATCACTTCCTGTTATGAGCTCTGGATACTTCACTTTAAGGGAATCTATATCTTGCTGCCACGACGAGTGTCGTCCCGAGTAGTTGACTTTTAATTCTTCCTTGGTTTGCTTCGTAAGTAACTCATATTTCTCAAGAGCCTTGTTTATACGGTTTATTTCTTCTTCAAACTCCTGTGGATTTCTCTTTTTCTTCTCCAGCAGGTCAGCACTCTCTGCATATTGAATTTCCTGCTCCGCATACCCCATTTTTATCTGCTCCAAAATCTCTTGAAGCTGAAGGTTGGGCGCTTTCATGGAAAATTCATCAATTGCATGAAACATCTTTTCAAACCGAGAGCCTCTTTCTAACTGAGTAGATAAATCAGTCCCTTCACGTTTTGCTTTTTTTTCAAATTTAGCTAGAAAGTCTTCTTTTTGCTCTGAGTTTTTTTCGATCTCCTCTTGGCTTTTTCCGCCATTTAACTCTGTCAAAATTATCTGAGCCAAGCTATCGACAACCAAAATGCGATTTTCAGGAATGATGTCTTTATATAGGCGTCCAGCTTCTGCATGCAGGCGCTCAACTTCATCATTGGAGTATAATCCTGCATGAGTTAACACCAGAAAAAGCGTTTCTTTGCTGCGATTTGATATAACCGAGTTAACAAACTTTCTAAATGATTCCGACTCAATTGGTTTGATCGGATGCACAAACAGAATTGCATTGGCTTCTTCAAAGAAACGAAATGATACGTCCTGAACTCCTCCAGTCGCATTGACACCTGGACTGTCAACAATGCGAAGCTCATCAAATTCCCACTTCAATGGATAGCCAAACTCTATTTCAACCGGAATTTTATCCGTTGTTCTTTCTGAAATATACTGAGTAACAACATCCTGTTTCCCCTGAAGATGTTCACCAGACTGCTGTTCAAGCTGCTTTATAAAAGTATCATTCACGGCTAAATTGCCGTCACTTTCAATGATGCAATCATCTATTAACGTTGTCGGTATATGACGGTACTCGTCATGAATTTTACATATTTCATGCAGCCGTTCATTTGCTTCATCAATATCCGGAGTTGACAGGTCATCATATAGGCTTTCTTCGTGTCCATCGGCAAATTTAACCTTCAAAAATGAGGTGTCAGACTTGAATATTTCAACAATTGCGCTTGATGCTTGAAGCACATCAGATGGAAGAATTTCTGCCCCGAGTAAGGCGTTAAGAAAGGTCGATTTCCCCGCCTTCACTTCCCCCGCTACGGCCAAAGTGAACTTGCCATTTTTTAATGACCTCACCCGGCTTTCAAGAAATTTGGCATCTACACCATCATCAGTGTTTCCCCTTTTTTCTAGATACCTGTGAAATAGGTCAATCACATTAAATTTATGAGCCTTGTATTGCTTACCTATCATTTCGTATTCCTTTGTCTTTTTGCAGCTAACGCCCGCAATAAACGGCGTGAGGAACGAGCGTCCGGCGACCGAAGGGAGCGAATTTAATTGCTTTGTTAGAAGCCATTAGCCACCCACCTTGTTGTACGCCATAGCAATAAACTCTTTAACTTGCTCAAACTCAGTTTCAGATGACACGGTGAATTCAACATCGCCGGTACCATAATGACCGATTGAGGTAACATCTCGGTAGTTTGGTGTACCATCAGGAATATCCGAAGGTTTCAGTTTGAGGAACAGTTTTATGTTCTTGCCTTTGACTTCCAAGCACGCAATATTCTGGGAGATTTTATAGGCGACATAAAACTTTTTCGGCACTTCTTCAATAGACTCATCCAAGCCGAGAATGAACTCACGGATCGTTGCTGTTAACTCCCGAATATCCTCACTTTTGCCTTCAAGTCTTTCATCAAATGTATAGGTCGCGGTAGCGCGAGTAAGGGCTGCTTTCTTACCTGCTTCGACCATAACAGGGTTTTTGTATCCGTTTTCCGTTGGCATGGTCGTGACAGAGGAAGCCGCTGACCTTGAAGAGTGGAAAACCTCCTCAAGATATATTGAGTCGTTGGAGAACAAGCGATATTTCCATAATTCGATATTTGCACCCATGACTTGCACAGCGTGCAAGTCATACTTTTTATAGTTGGGAGCTATACAGATCACCCTGACATCTGACCAATCAACTTTGACACCACTACCAAGCCGCTTTTGTACCGCAATCTCGAAATCACCTTTGTGATCTTGAATCCAGTGCAGATAGAAGAGGCTCTGGTTGATAAGCTCAGATGACTCGACTTTCTTGTATTCGATGATGACAGGATTATCTTCTTCCGACAAAGCAAGGCTATCAATTCGGCCAGCATGCTGGGCGCCTGTTGAGAACTCACTGGCAACAAACCGGCAATTGAAAACTGTTTCGAGATTCTTCTCAATCAGCGTTTGCAAATCCTTTTCCAGGGCAAAGTTTTTCTGCTCCACGGCAGACAACTTATCCCCTGAAATATCAAATATCGGCACTTGATGATTACTCCGTAGTTTCTTTGGCTTCTAACGCCCGCAATAAACGGCGCGAGGAACGAGCGTCCGGCGACCGAAGGGAGCGAATTTAATTGCTTTGTTAGAAGCCATTAGCCACCGACCTTGTTGTACGCCATGGAAATAAACTCTTTAACTTGCTCAAACTCAGATTCGGATGATACGGTGAACTCAACATCACCAGTACCATAATGACCAATTGAAGTTACATCCCGGTAGTTTGGCGTCCCATCAGGGATATCCGAAGGTTTCAGTTTAAGAAACAGTTTTATGTTCTTACCTTTGACTTCCAAGCAGGCAATATTCTGGGAGATTTTGTAGGCGACATAGAACTTTTTCGGCACTTCTTCAATAGACTCATCCAAGCCAAGTATGAACTCACGGATCGTGGCAGTTAACTCCCGAATATCTTCACTTTTGCCGTCAAGTCTTTCATCAAATGTATAGGTCGCAGTGGCGCGAGTTAGGGCTGCCTTCTTACCTGCCTCGACCATAACAGGGTTTTTGTATCCGTTCTCGGTTGTCATGGTTGCGACAGAGGACGCCGCTGACTTTGAAGAGTGGAAAACCTCCTCAAGATATATTGAGTCGTTGGAGAACAAGCGATATTTCCACAACTCGATATTTGCACCCATTACTTGCACGGCATGCAAATCATACTTTTTATAGTTGGGAGCTATACAGATTACCCTGACATCTGACCAATCAACCTTGACACTACTACCAAGCCGCTTTTGTACCGCAATCTCGAAATCACCTTTGTGATCTTGAATCCAGTGCAGATAGAAGAGGCTCTGGTTGATAAGCTCAGATGACTCGACTTTCTTATATTCGATAATGACGGGATTATCTTCTTCAGACAAAGCCAGGCTATCAATTCGACCGGCGTGCTGGGCACCCGTTGAAAATTCGCTGGCAACAAACCGGCAATTGAAAACGGTTTCGAGGTTCTTCTCAATCAGCGTTTGCAAGTCCTTTTCCAGGGCGAAGTTCTTCTGCTCTACGGCAGATAGCTTATCCCCTGAAATATCGAATATCGGCACTTGATGATTACTCCGTAATTTCTGTGGCTTCTAACGCCAAGCACAGCGGCGGCCCGTCAGGGACGTCCGGCGGCCACCGGCCGCGTACTGCTGCGCCTTGTTAAGAGGCATTGCGCTGCCTCAATGACTGTAAAAATCGTAAAAAAGCCAATCGACGCTGGCACTTAGAGCAAAGGTAGTCCGTGGCCGGCACTGGGCTTTGTATTTTACTGACCAACTCAAGTGGATAGTTGTGTGCAATAGAATCTGGGAAACCAAGGTATTCCGGATAATAAGAATCAAAATCAGCGTCGCAGAAGTCACACAGTACTATTTGCTCACCAAGAACTTTGAACAGATGATATTCATGCTCACCGTTTTTAAGCTCCTCCAACTCACTAGGTTCATGGCCACAGTCAAAGCACGGTGCAACTTCAATTTCTGTCATCGCTTCGCTACAAATGGGGCACTGCATTTCCTAGCCTCTTCACAGTGATTAGATCGCACGCTGCGCTAATGCATAACAGTTGCTTCGATATAGTACGCAGGAAGGCGCCTTGTACTGGCCAAAAAATATCTTAATATTCATGAGGTTATAACTCCTCCGTTAGCCCAGCTGTATTAGTGCCGCATCGTCTTTTTGCCCCATCATTAGGATAGGCTTAAGCACAGGCGTTGGTGTTTGATCGCGTGCGGGTGATCTGAGGTGTGGGATCTGTCCTTGCTGGGCCATGCTGACCTCCTTGTCGATGTTGGTTTGAAGATAAACCGTTATCACGTAGAGGCCAAGTGCCATTTTGAAGTTGACCAGGCATTGCCGGTTAGCTGGGCAACAACACCGCCCCCAGCTTCAACGCCGTTTCCGCCACCTCCTCCACCGGCTGGCGGTAGCCGCTGGCCATCCAGTGCAGGGCGATGTGGATCACCCCGCCCATGACGCCGGCGTGCAGTAACGGGTCGGGGATGTAGTCGTGGCGAGCGATGACGCGGGTGATGTCGTCGCTCATGGCTTGCAGTGAGCGGGTAATGGCGTCATCTACAGCGGGGCTGATGCCGCGAATTTCCACCAGCAGCAGGTTGGCGGTCAAAGGTTCGGCCTTGAGTGCGGCGAAGTAGCTGCGCAGCAGTTGGCGGCCGCGCTCCAGTTGGTTGATGCCGGCGGCCTGGGCGGCGGCGGTGATTTGTTCGCGCAGGCGGGTGGCGGTCTGTTCGTAGCAGGCTATCAGCAGTTCGTCGCTGTGACTGAAGGATTCATAGAAGTAGCGTTGGGTCAGCCCGGCGGCATCGCACACCTGCTTGACCCCGGCATGCCGGTAACCCAGGCGTCCATAAACCTCTACGGCGGCGTCGATCAACTGCTGGCGGCGCTGGGCTTTGCGCTCTTCGGCGGCTGAGCCACGGTAGCGGCGTTGACTGGTAGTCTGCATATTCACCCGGGTTATTCTGACAATCAGGATTGCCAAAGTGTAAGTGACAACCTAGATTGTCACCAGACCCATCGCTACGGACGTGGATCATGAGCACACAACAACAAGTACAGTTCGCCCCGGAACCGCTCGATGTATTGATTATCGGTGCCGGCCTGTCCGGCATTGGCACGGCCCGGGCCTTGACCGCTCAGTGCCCGGACAAGCGCTTTGCCATTCTTGAAGCCCGCCAGGCCATTGGCGGCACCTGGGATCTGTTCCGCTACCCCGGTATCCGCTCCGATTCAGACATGTACACCCTGAGCTACAGCTTCAAACCCTGGACCGAACGCAAGGCGATTGCCGATGGCCCGGACATTCGCCGCTATATCGAAGAAACCGCCGAAGAAGCCGGGATCATCCCGCATATCCGCTTTGGCCACCGGGTTATCAGCGCCAACTGGGACAGCCCCAGCGCCTGCTGGACGCTGGAGGTGGAGATCAGCGCGGCGGACGGCAGTGTGCGCCAGGAGCAGTTGCAGGCGCGCATGCTGGCGGTGTGTGCCGGCTATTACAGCTATGCCGAGGGCTACCGCCCGAGCTTTCCCGAGGAACAGCGTTTTGCCGGGCAGTTCGTGCATCCGCAGTTCTGGCCAGAGGATCTGGACTACAGCGGCAAACGCATTGTGGTGATCGGCAGTGGCGCTACCGCCGTGACTCTGGTGCCGGCGCTGGCCGACAAGGCCGCGCATGTGACCATGCTGCAACGCTCACCCAGCTATGTGGTGTCACGCCCGCTGGTGGATGGCATCGCCCAGCGCCTGCAGCGCTGGCTGCCGCTGCCGGTGGCACATGCCTTGACCCGCTGGAAGAACGTGCTGGTCGGTATTTTCTTTTTCAATATGGCCCGCAAGCACCCAGACATGTTCAAGCGCCGGCTGCTGGACATGGCCCGCGACCAGATGGGGCCGGATATCGACCCGAAGCACTTCAGTCCCAGCTACAAGCCTTGGGATCAGCGCATTTGCGCGGTGCCCGATGGCGATCTGTTCCATGATCTGCGTGCCGGCCGGGTGTCGGTGGTCACCGATACCGTCGCCGGCTTCAGCGAGCATGGCGTGCGCCTTGAAAGCGGTGAGGAACTGCCCGCCGATATCGTCGTCACTGCCACCGGGCTCAAGCTCAACATGCTTGGCGACATGCAACTGAATGTCGACGGCAAGCCGGTCACGCCCGGCGAATGCATGGCCTACAAGGGCATGATGCTCAGCGATGTGCCGAACATGATTCTGACCTTCGGCTACACCAATTCGTCCTGGACCCTGAAAGCCGAGCTGACCGCCAACTACACCTGCCGGCTGCTGCGCTATATGGACCGCAAGGGCCTTAGCGTTGCCGTGCCCAGGCGCGCGCCCGAGGTGCAGGAAACTCCATTCCTCGACTTTACCTCCGGTTATGTTCAGCGCGCTGCTGGGCTGCTGCCCAAACAGGGTGACCGCAAGCCCTGGCAGGTCTACCAGAATTACCTGAAAGACAAGCTGACCATTCAATACGGGCGCATCGACGACGGCACCCTGGACTTTCATTAAGAAGGAAGCGTTTCATGCAATTGAATGACAAGGTTGCGGTACTGACCGGCGCGGGCAGCGGGATTGGCCGCGCCCTGGCCCTGGCGTTGGCCGAGCGCGGCTGCCATCTGGCGCTGGCCGACATCAACGCCGCCGCATTGGCAGAAACCGCCAAGCAGGCCCGCGCTGTCGGGGTCCGGGCCAGTGAACATGTACTGGACGTTGCCAGGCGCGAGCAGATCGCGGCCCTGCCCCAGGCGGTCATGGCCGAGCATGGCCAGGTCGATCTGTTGATCAACAATGCCGGGGTTGCGCTGGGTGGTGACTTCCATCAGGTCAGCGAAGCTGATTTTGACTGGCTGATGGCAATCAACTTCGATGCCGTGGTGTGCATGACCCGGGCTTTTCTGCCGCTGCTCAAACAGCGTCCGGTGGCGCGGCTGGTGAACATTTCCAGCCTGTTCGGGCTGATCACACCGGCCGGCCAGAGTGCCTATTGCGCCAGCAAGTTCGCTGTGCGCGGCTTTTCCAACGCCCTGCGCCTGGAACTGCGCGGCAGCCCGGTGGGGGTTACCGTAGTGCATCCGGGCGGCGTGGCGACATCTATCGCCACCAGTGCCCGGCTGGCCGATGATATCTCCAAGCAAGACGCCGCACGCAATCTGGAACGAGCCCAGCGCTTGCTGCGCATGCCGCCGTCCAAGGCTGCCGCGATCATCCTGCGCGGTATTGAGCGTGACAAGGCCCGGGTACTGGTTGGTAATGATGCGCGCCTGCTGGCCTGGCTGGAGCGGCTGATGCCAACCAACTACTGGCGTCTGCTGCCGGGGCTCGCTCGCGAGCCGAGTCGCCAAACATGATTGGGCTTCAGAGGGCATGATTGCCTGGTATTGAGCAGGGTTTTACATCGGCCTGAGTCGACGGGGAACAAAAAGGGAACCTTTTCAGGAAACAGCCTGTCACAAGTGTGTAGTTTTTATCCATGCACATTTTGGAGGTGTATTCCTATGAAACAGTCTCTTGTTGCCCTGATCTGTGCCGCCGCCTTTCTGGTTCTGGCCGGCTGCGCCAAGGATCACCTGATCGCCACCCATGATGGTCGGCTGATCGAGACTGACAACAAGCCGAAGATCGATGACGATACCGGCATGATCGAATACAAGGACTACGAAGGCCGGGTCAACCAGATCCCCCAGTCCGAAGTGCGTGAAATCAAGGAACGCTGATCAGCAGCACTGCGGCGGGCATGGCCCGCCGCAGGTTTCCCCCTCCCTCCTCCCGCCCGGTCCCTGGCAAGCAACCCTGCTGCCAGTGCAAGGGAATAAAATCCGCGATTAGTATTTTTCTGCTATCACTACTATATAACTAGTCGTCACCGCCGACCTGAACGGACGCGCCGCGACAATGGACCTGTTGAATGGAAACCCTCCCAGATGATCCGCCAGCCTCTGCTTGGTGCGCTCATCCTCGGCCTGTGCCTGACTCTCTCTACCGGGCTGCAAGCCCGTGAGCTGCGTGTAGGGGTCTATCACAACCCACCCAAGCTACTGCTTGACGAACAGCAGCAGTTATCCGGTATTTTTGGCGATCTGCTGCGCGCAATCGCCGCACAGGAACAGTGGACGCTGATCCCGGTGCCTTGTACCTGGCAACACTGCCTGAACCTGCTCGGCAACGGCGAACTCGACATCATGCCGGATGTTGCCTTCAGCGAAGATCGGGCGCTGGTGATGGACTTCCACCAGGTTCCAACCCTTTACAGCTGGTCTCAGCTCTATCAGTCCGGCAGGCATGACATCAACGCCTTTCTTGATCTGGACGGCAAGCGCGTAGCGGTTCTTGAAGGCTCGATTCAGCACCATCACCTGATCCAGAAAGCGGAAAACTTCGGCATCAGCCCTGTCTGGCTGCCGACCAGTAGCCTTGAGCAGGGTTTTGAGCTGGTAGCCCAGGAGCATGCCGATGTAGTTGCGGCCAATCACTTCTATGGCGATAAGCATGCCCAACGTGCCGGCTTGCGTGCCACGCCCATCATGTTCCAGCCAGCCCAGTTGTTTTTCGCCAGCACCGGTGGCCGTCAAGACGAGGTACTGAGCCGCATTGATCAGTATCTGCGCGAATGGAAAGCTAACGACCCATCGCCGTTCTTCGACACCATGCGTGAATGGGGCGCCATTCCTGCAGTGGACGCGCACGCATTAGCCGTTTCTCCACAGTTCTGGTGGACCGTTGGCATCCTGGCGCTACTGCTGCTGTTGGCTCTGAGCCTGAATTTTCTGCTGCGCCGCCAGGTCGAGGAAAAGACCCGCCACATCAAGGCCAGCGAAGAGCGCCTGAACACCATTCTCGACAGCGTAGAAGCCTGCATCTATATCAAGGATCGCAAACTGCGTTATCAGTACGCCAACCAGAAGGTGTGCAACCTGCTTGGCCTTTCAAGGGAAGAGATTATTGGCCGGACCGATGCGGATTTTTTCGACGCCAAGGCTACCGAACACATCCGCGACAATGACCATAAGGTGATCAAGGACGGTATCAAACTGGTCGACGAAGAAGTCACCACCTTCACCACATTGGGAACGCCACACACGTTCCTCTCGGCCAAGCTGCCGCTGTATGGCCCGGATGACCGCATCTACGCCCTGTGCGGCATTTCGACCGACATCACCGAATTGCGCCAGATCCAGGAGCAGATGCACCAACTGGCCTATTACGACCCGCTGACCAGCCTGCCCAACCGTCGCTTGCTGATCGACCGGCTGAGCCATGCCCTGGCAAATCACAAGCGTACCGGCCTGGAAGGGGCATTGATCTTTATCGACATGGATAACTTCAAGGTACTCAATGACTCGCTGGGCATGGATTACGGTGATCTGCTGCTATGTCAGGTTTCTGAACGGCTGAACCAGCATGTACGCGCCACCGACACTCTGGCCCGCCTGAGTGCCGATGAGTTCGCGTTGCTGGTTGAAAGCCTGCCGGATGACGCCGAAGCCAGCCATCAGCTGCGGCGCCTGGGCCAAAAGCTGCTTGAGCGGCTGTCACAACCCTTCGCTCTGAACGATAGCCACCATGTCACCAGCGCCAGCCTTGGTATCGTGATGCTATCGGAAGCCAGCGGCAGTGCCGATGAACTGCTCAAGCGCGCCGATCTGGCGGTAAACGAGGCCAAGAGCAGCGGGCGCAACACCATGCGTTTCTTCAACCCGACCATGCAGGCTGAAGTCAGCCGGCGTGCCCGCCTGGAAGCTGATCTACGCTACGCCCTGAGCCAACAGCAATTACGCCTGCACATCCAGCCCCAGGTTGACCAGCATGGCAGCCAGGTCGGCATGGAGGCTCTGGTGCGTTGGGAGCACCCCCAGGATGGCACCATTGCGCCCAGTGATTTCATCCCAGTTGCCGAGTCCAGCGGGCTGATCATTCCGTTGGGCGAATGGCTGGTCAGTCAGGCCTGTCAGATGCTGGCGCAATGGAGTTCGCACCCACGGCTCAGGCACCTGACTCTGGCCATCAACATCAGCCCGCGCCAGTTTCGTCACCCCAAGTTCGTCAATCATGTGCTCAATAGCCTGCGGGTCAGTGGCGCCAACCCCGCTCACCTGAAGCTGGAAATAACCGAAAGCCTGCTGATTGAAGACCTGGAAAGCATCATCAAGAAAATGAAGGGGCTCAAGGATCTTGGGTTGCGCTTTTCGCTGGATGACTTCGGTACCGGCTACGCCTCGCTGAGCTATCTAAAACGCCTGCCTCTGGACCAGATCAAGATCGACCAGTCATTTGTGCGCGATCTGCTGACCGATAAAAGCGACGAGGCCATCATCCGTACCATCGTTGCCCTGGGCGCAAGCCTGGAAATCGAGATCATTGCCGAAGGGGTGGAAAATGAAGCCCAGCTGGCGCGCCTGAAACAGCTCGGCTGCCGGCTGTTCCAGGGCTATCTGTTCGGGCGCCCGGCACCGATCAATTACTGGGCAGCCGAGACCGCAAGCTCCGTTCCCCAGGGCCGCTGAGATTACTGCCCGTACGCCTGGAGTCGGCGGGCACGCAGCGCCGGCAGCTCAGCCGCCAGCACCCTGAAATGCTCAATCAGCTCGTAACACAGGTTCAGTTCACCCTGCAGGCGGTTGTACCAGGCATCAGGAGCGCCGCAGGTTACCAGCCGCAGGCTGACCGGGCGCGGCAGTGGAAAACTGTCGCTGGCCCGGTTGGCTACCTGTTCAATCAAACCCGAGGCCTGAATCCGCGCCAGCAAGGCTTCACCGCCCTCCAGTTGTACCGGCAAAGGTCCATATTCAACCTGGATACGATGCCCCTGCTCCGCTGAACGGGCCCGAAAGTGTTCACTCAGCCAGGTCACCGCATGTTCGACCTGGCGGTATTCCTCATCACAGTAGAATGAGCGCTCATCCGGCAGCCCCGTGACCTCCAGCACCCAGTCCAGGTTTTGCGGATCACTGCCATAGATCAGGCAGGCGATATTGTAGAAACGTTGATCATCCATGGCATGGCTGTCCCAGGCCTGAATGGCCTGATCCCGTTCCTTGGCGTAGCTCGATTCCAGAGACCAGTAGTCGGCCACATCGATCAACTGCAGGTATAAATCCTCGCGCCGGTGCTCGCCGTGCAAGAGAAACAATCCCATCAGCCCCAGGTGATCCGCGGCATCCTCTTCGCGCCCAAGCACAGGCAACTGCAACTCGTGGATCAGCAGGTGCCCCATCTCATGCAATAGCGTGAATTCGGCGTTGGCGCTGATGAAGCGTTCTTCGTCAGCCAGCAGCAACTCTGCGGGCACCTGCGCCAATGCCATGCTACTCCACACCCCCAGCCCAGCTAGTAGTCCCTGACCCCACACCCGCATTCTCAAGCCTCCTGCCGATTAGTCTGGTAACCATAGCATCGCCCATATGGATGATGCAGCAGACGCACAGGACGAGTGGCAAGCCAGAAGGCTGGAACGCCGGGCATTGCACGGCTAGAATACGCCGTTTTTCATCCTTGGCGTCACGCCGCCCATGAGGTAAAGCATGTCCAATCCCAAAGTCGGGTTCGTTTCCCTTGGCTGTCCCAAGGCCCTGGTAGACTCCGAGCGCATCCTCACGCAATTGCGCACCGAAGGCTACGAGGTGGTCCCCACCTATGAGGACGCCGATGTGGTGGTGGTTAATACCTGCGGCTTTATCGACAGCGCCAAGGCCGAATCGCTTGATGCCATCGGTGAAGCCATCGCCGAAAACGGCCGGGTGATCGTGACTGGCTGCATGGGCGTTGAAGAAAACGCCATTCGTGATGTTCACCCCAGCGTGCTGGCGGTTACCGGCCCGCAACAGTACGAACAGGTGGTCAACGCCGTTCATGAGGTCGTCCCGCCCAAGGCCGACCACAACCCGCTGATCGATCTGGTACCGCCGCAGGGCGTCAAGCTCACTCCGCGCCACTACGCCTACCTGAAGATTTCCGAAGGCTGCAACCATAGCTGCAGCTTCTGCATCATCCCCTCGATGCGCGGCAAACTGGTCAGCCGCCCGGTTGGTGAAGTGCTGGGCGAAGCCGAGCGTTTGGTCAAGGCCGGGGTCAAGGAGCTGCTGGTCATTTCCCAGGACACCAGCGCCTACGGGGTCGATATCAAGTATCGCACCGGCTTCTGGAATGGCCGCCCGGTCAAGTCGCGCATGACCGAAATGTGCGAAGCACTGAGCGAACTCGGCGCCTGGGTACGCCTGCACTATGTGTATCCCTACCCGCACGTTGACGAACTGATTCCGCTGATGGCTGAAGGCAAGATCCTGCCCTACCTGGATATCCCCTTCCAGCACGCCAGCCCCAAGGTACTCAAGGCCATGAAACGCCCGGCCTTCGAGGACAAGACCCTGGCCCGGATCAAGTCCTGGCGGGAAATCTGCCCCGAGCTGACCATCCGCTCGACCTTCATCGTCGGCTTCCCCGGCGAAACCGAGGAAGACTTCCAGTACCTGCTCGACTGGCTGACCGAAGCCCAGCTCGACCGGGTCGGCTGCTTCCAGTATTCGCCGGTCGAAGGTGCTCCGGCCAATGAACTGGGTCTGGAGCCAGTGCCGGACGATATCAAGCAGGAGCGTTGGGAGCGGTTCATGGCTCACCAGCAGGCTATCAGCGCCGCGCGACTGCAACAGAAGATCGGCAAGACCATCCCGGTGATCATCGACGAGGTGGACGAAGAAGGCCCAATCGGTCGCAGCATGGCCGATGCCCCGGAAATTGACGGCAACGTCTATATCGATACCGAACAGGCCCTCAGCCCCGGCGATATCGTCATGGTCACCGTCACCGACGCCGACGAATACGACCTCTGGGCCCAACTGGCCTGAACCACCGATACGCGCCAGCCTGATGCTGGCGCTATCTGCCTGCCTCGGCAACGCATTTTCCCTGCCCCGCCACTACCTGTTTTCATAACTGCTGACTATGCTCAATGTGTGCTTTCAGTCCAGAGTGATATCTGGATAGAGGACCATGTGATGCTGTCGGGGACGGCGTCCATGTATCACGCGACTGAAGGGAATACTTGAGAGCAAAGGAGAAGCTTTATGAACAAGTATGTCGCGGAGTTCTTCGGTACGTTCTGGCTGGTGCTTGGCGGATGCGGGAGTGCGGTTCTGGCTGCTGCCTTTCCCGAGCTGGGCATTGGCTTGGCCGGTGTCTCACTGGCCTTTGGTCTCACCGTACTGACCATGGCCTATGCCATCGGCCACATATCCGGCTGCCACCTCAACCCGGCGGTTTCCATTGGCCTCTGGGCCGGTGGACGCTTTCCGGCAAAGGAACTGGTTCCCTATATCATCGCTCAGGTGGTGGGCGGTATCGTTGCCGGCGGGGTTCTTTACCTGATTGCCAGCGGCAAGGCCGGCTTTGATGTTTCTGCAGGCTTTGCCTCCAACGGCTACGGTGCCCACTCCCCTGATGGTTACGGTCTGGGATCAGCACTGATCACCGAGGTGGTGATGACCATGATGTTTCTGGTGGTGATTCTCGGCGCCACCGACAAACGCGCTCCGCAGGGCTTTGCGCCGATTGCGATCGGGTTGTGCCTGACCCTGATTCACCTGATCAGCATTCCAGTCACCAATACCTCGGTCAACCCGGCGCGCAGTACCGGTGTCGCCATTTATGTTGGCGACTGGGCCATCGCGCAATTGTGGCTGTTCTGGCTGGCCCCGATTGTTGGTGCGGCTCTGGGTGCTGTGATCTACCGTTTTATCGGTAAGGAAAACCAATAGTCCAGGCGCTACGGGGCTCTATCGCCTGGACTCACGGGCCTATCTGATGGGTTGGCTAATGACCGGCGGTTTTGGGGTTGGCTCGGACTCCATGACCGATATTCTGGTCAGTGCCGGCTACTCAATCAACGAACAAACGGCTGTACTCGTGGGCTACAGGCACATGTGGCTGGACTACACGGACGGTGGTTTTGAGTTCGATGCCCGTATTCACGGGCTTGGCCTGGGACTTGACTATCGTTTTTGATCAGTTGGGGCGCAGCCCGCTCGCTACGGCAGCAGGTTCTTGTAAATCACCCCGTTTTTCATGATCAGCACGAAGTTCTTGTCTGGATCGGCGATCAAGGACAGATCTGCTGTCGGGTCACCATCAACCAATAGCATGTCGGCCATGGCACCTTCTTCCAGCACGCCAAGCGGTCCCGCCAGGCCATAACGCTCGCCAGCCATGCCAATCAACTGACCATTATTGCCGGTGGCAATCTGCAGGACCTCGCCTGGGTTGTACCAACGCTCCAGTGTGACCAGCAGCCGGTTCTGTTTATCGCCGGTATCACCGCTGGCGAGGATATCAGTGCCGAACGCTACCTTGACCTTGTGTTTCTTCGCCAGATCAAAGGCTCGCTCGGTGCCGGTACTGACCATCAACTGCTTGACCCGGGAGGCGCCGGTCTGAGGGTTGGCCAGCTCGTTGTCGAGAAACGGCTGCAAACTCCACCAGGCGTTCTTGCTGGCGATCATCCGCACCGTTTCCTCATCCAGCAACTGGCCGTGCTCGATACTTTTCACCCCCGCCTCAAGAGCCATCTGCACGGCCCGCGAAGTGTAGGCATGCACGGCAACATAGGTGCCCCAGTTTTCTGCCGCCAGCACCGCTGCGCGCAGCTCGTCCGGGGTGTATTGGGTCACATCGATCGGATCATATAACGAGCTAACTCCGCCGCCAGCCATCAACTTGATCTGGGTTGCCCCCATCATCAACTGCTCACGCACCTTGCGCAGCACCTCGTCACTGCCGTCGGCAATAGCTGTAACCCGCACCTGATCCGAATAATTCAGCGGTGAGTTACCTGCGCGCGGCACCTCATAGGGCAGGCGGAAGTCTCCGTGCCCGCCAGTCTGCGACACCATGGCGCCTGATGGGAAAATCCGCGGGCCATTGATCAGCCCTTCCTCGATGGCTCGGCGCAGCCCAAAGGACGGCCCACCCATATCTCGCACCGAGGTGAAACCACGCATCAGCGTAGCTTCGGCTACCTGGCCGGCCAATAGATGGATATAGGCGATATCCGCCGTCAGCGCTTCAACGGTTGTCGGGCTGACCAGTACCGAGTGCCAATGGGCATCGATCAGACCGGGCATCAGCGTGCGCTGCTCCCCGTCAAAAACCTGAACACCCTCTTCAGTGGTGATCGGGCGAGTGGCGATCGTTGCGATCTGACCATCACGCACCAGTACATGGACCGGCTGCGCTGAGCGGCGGTCCGACTTGCCATCGAACAGGTAGACGTTTTCGATCAACACCGCTGGTGCTTTGGCAGCGGCACCGGAGAGCGGAAAAAGGCAGGCAAACAGGCAGACAAACAACAAAGACACACGATCCGGCTTCAACATAAAGGCCTCCTTGGCGCTCCGGAATCAACCCCGACTACTGACATCAACAAAGCACCGGCTTGACAGACTGTCAAGCCAGCACCCGCAGATCGCGCAGACACAGAAATTGCATGCCAATCCTGGGCGATCCGGCTACAGTGTCCCCTTAATCAGCAACGGAGCAACAGGTTTCCATGACTACCCAACGTAGCCGCCGCCTCAGAAAGAAACTGCGCGTCGATGAATTCCAGGAAATGGGGTTCGATTTCAGTGTTGAACTCAAACAGCCGCTGGACGAGAGTCAGGCCGATGCGCTGGTCGACGCCTTCCTTGATGAGGTAGTCATCCCACGCGGACTGGAGTTCGGTGGCTGGATCAATGGCGGCTTTATATGCAAGGCCGGACGAGGCTCGGCCACCGATGCCGATCGTGAGGCCGTGGCCAACTGGTTCAAGGCCCGCGCAGAAGTCAGTGACGCCAGTGTCAGCCCATTGATTGACGCCTGGCACTGAGCGTCAGGGGCGGTGGTTTACCAGCCACGAGCAGAGATTGTGCCCGTGGCTGCGTAAAATGGCCACATGGACAGCCCCAAGCCAATCGGGCATCATCCCCGGCCCAATGGATCAGACCAAGGATACCCGATGAGTCAGCTTCCCCCTTGCCCATCCTGCGGCTCGGAATATACCTACGAAGACGGCATTCAATTTGTTTGCCCCGAATGTGCCCATGAGTGGACCGCTGCCGAGTCGGCAGCCGCCGAGCAGGCCCGGGTCATTACCGACGCCAATGGCAATCCGCTACAGGACGGCGACAGCGTCACCGTGATCAAGGATCTGAAGGTGAAAGGCTCTTCCCTGGTGGTCAAGGTCGGCACCAAGGTCAAGAACATCCGGCTGGTTGACGGCGATCACGACATCGACTGCCGCATCGACGGCATCGGCGCGATGAAACTGAAATCGGAATTCGTCAAGAAGAGCTGAGCGCCGGAAAGCCCCGTCAATGGGTTATCAGGGTGGCCGCCCAGGCCACCAGCAGCGACAAAATCACCACAATACTCAATGGCTTGCGCAGGGCTGGATACCAGACCGGCGCAAGACCGTGATCAACTGCCCAGATATCTGCGTAGTACAGCGCCGCATAAGCGAAAAAGAATACCGGAATGGCCAGGCTGATCGGCAGGCTCAGCGCCACCCAGCCCAGCAACGGCGGGATAACCGACAGGCCCAGCTGAAACGGTGCCTTCTCACTCGACTCCTCGGCCCGCATGGCAAGCCCCCAGTGGATCGCCCCCATGAAGGCAAGAATCACTGCAGCATAGCTCAGCAGCTCCTCCATGACTCGCTCACGCCAGACCTCTGGGGTTACCCACAGTCCCAGTGCTCCGGTGACAAAGGGAATCATGCCAACCATGCCCAGACCAACCGCCAAGCGCGGGGGACGAATCGCGTTGAAAGGATGCATGCAGTCTCCGCCAGAGTTCAGCCCGCTGCTGCGGGCACTTGCTCATTATAAGTGGGTGGACTGACCGGGCAAGTGCTGCGCCGGTCCCGAAACTTTTCCCGCTCTGAGCGGTAACGCGCGCATCAGCACCGCCAGGTGTCGGCGTAACCCAGCACAAGCGTCACGGTCAGGTATGCCGTCCTCGGCATAGGTCAGCCGAACATATTCATCGAAGAACGCTGCCAATGGCTCCCGCTGCGTCGGCAAATGCCGCTCCAGACGTTGCTGCCAGGCTCGCGGCCCCTCGCCACGCGCTGCCTGCAGCCCCAGGCGCCGCAGCTTGCGATCAAGCTGCTCCCAGGCTTGCCGACGCGGGTCTGGATGCCGGCGTCGCGGACGCAGGCTCCATACCACCAACGGCAACATGACCAGTGCGGCAGCAATCAGCAGGACCAGGCCGACCCGTTGCCAGTCTGTGGTACCCAGCCAGCGTTGCAGGAACTCCAGCTGCCGCTCGGCCTGATAACCCAGCACCCGCAATTGCCATTGATAGTTGAGGTCGTCCCAGGCCAGACGCAGGTTATTGATCCAGCCGATGTTGCGGTAACGGGCTGGGGCCATCAGGCTGCCCTCAAGAAAGCTGCCCTCACCCTGCAAGGCATCTTGCAGCCCACGTTCGATACGCTCTGGTGCAACCTGGAAGGTCGGATCGACCGAGACCCAGCCTTCCCCGTCCAGCCAGACCTCAACCCAGGCGTGGGCATCAAACTGATGCACCAGCACATAGTTGCCACGCGGATTGATTTCTCCGCCCTGATAGCCGGCTACCACTCTGGCCGGAATACCGGCTGCCCGCAGGACAAAGGTCATGGCTCCGGCATAGTGGGCGCAAAACCCGCGCAGGCTATCGAACAGAAACTCATCGTTGCTGTGCCGGCCCAGCGTTGGCGGACGCAGGGTGTAATGAAAGGGTTCACGGTTAAAGTGCTGCAACAACGCCTGAACCAGCTCAGCATCACCCGGATAGCGCGCACGCAGCTCCTGGGCCCAGGCCCGGCTGCGCGGATCACCCTGCTCCGGCAAGGCGGTGTAGATCCGCTGCTGCAAGGGATCAAGATCATGCGGATCAAGCCGGCTTTGTGGCCAGGAAGTAGCCTGATAGGCCAGGGTCTGGGTGATCGGGCGCTTGGCCTGGAGCATGAAGTCGCGGGTCAGCACCAGGCTGTCATCATCAGATGAGGCACCGCGCAGGCTGAACACCCAAGGCTGCTGACTGGCGCGGGTCACCACCTGATAACGCACCGCCTCCCCCCGTGGCTCCCAGGGCCGCGGCATGCCAATCGAGGCAAAACTGGAATGACTCCAGCGTCGGCCATCGAAATGACTCAGGGTCAGGGCCCGCCAGTAAAGCTCGCTGTGCGCGGGAATGTCAGCCTCGAAACTGGCGCGAAAAGCCAGCTCGGGCGAGCGAGCCAGATTGGCGACATCAGCTGGCGCCATGCTCTCGGCCAGCCCGATGGTGGCGCTCTTGCCCGGGGTATTGACCGCCCACAGCGGCCCGAGCCGGGGAAACAGCACAAACAGCACCAGCATCAACGGCAACGCCTGCAGCAGCAGTACCCCCGAGCTGCGCAGAGCCCGGATCGGATCATTGCGCCCTGGTGTCTGCTGCAACCCGACCAGCGCAGCCACCAGTACCAGCAGGCTCAGGCACTGATACAGCGTCAGCAGGATGCCCTGATCGAACAGAAACGCCGTAGCGATGATGAAAAAGCCCAGGTAAATCACCACCAGGGCATCACGTGGATTGCGCATCTCCAGCAGCTTGAGCATGAACAGCAAGAGCAGCAGCATCACCGCCGCATCCAGGCCCAGCAGGCTGCCCTGGGTGGTGAATACCCCTAACGCGATCAACCCCAGCGCCAGCACCTTGACCACACTGCCGGGATAGCGCCAGCGCATGCGCTGAATCTGTACCCGCCACAAGGCGCAGGCCATCCACAGCACCGCGACCCAGAACGGCAGGCGCGGCAGGTGCGGCAACAACACAACAACCTGGGCCGTTAGCAGCCAGGCCAGACTATTGCGGGGGATCAATGCCGCCGTCATACGGCTACCCCATACAGCGCCAGAGTCTTCAGACAGGCATCGCGGTGGGCTTCGCCCAGCGCCGGGCCCAGACGCTGGCTGCCAAGTTGCAGGCCATAGGGTTGGCCACGCCGTTCCAGCTCCAGTACCCAGCCAGTCAGATAACCCAGGCGCTGTTCAAGATCCTGGCCCGGCGCGCTGTCGAGTACCAGCCATAGACTGTTCTGGCTGGGTTCGGCAAACACCTTGCTGTGCAGCCCCTGCCCTCGTGACCAGGCCCGCCAGTCGAGGCGCCTGCGTGAATCGCCGGGCTGATAGGCCCGCAGTCCTTGAAAGTCGTCGACCCCTTCGGCATTGAGCAGAGCGCCATCGCCATCGCCACCAGCGCCCTGGCGCGGCAACGCAGCGACCAAAGGTTTGGGGTACACCAGCACCTGCCAGTTCAGATCGACCAGGCTCCAGGCAACAAACCAGCCCAGCGGATAGCGCGTTTCAACCCGCAAGCGCCCGGGGCGAAACCAGCCGCGCTGATTAACCGGGTGATACAGGGTAACCGCCGTCTCCTGCCCCGCTTCCACATCCAGGCGCTGAGGTTGGGTCCGGGGCCAGTACAGGGTTAGCGCCTGGTGTTCGTGTTGCACAGCAGCCAGGGTCAGCGACAGCGGCGCCGACTCACCGACAAACACTGGCCGGCTGCCGGTCGCCCGTAACGCCAGCCCTGCCAGATTGCGGTAAGTATGGTGCAGCCCGACCCAGAACAGGCTTACCAGCAGGAAGGTCAGCGCATAGACCAGGCTGTTCTGATAATTGATTGCTCCCAACAGCATGATCACCAGCAACACCAGCAGCGCCAGCCCTGCCCGGGTCGGCACGATGAAGATACGCCGATGATTGAGCCGGATCTCCCGAGCCGCCGGAATGCGCTTGCCGATCCAGCGCTGGAACAGGCGGCTGGTTTGACCGCTGAGCCGGGCAATCACACCGCGTTGACCTCGTTCAGCAGCCATTGCGCCAGCCCGCCGCCGCCATGTCCGGCTGGATCATCATTGGCCCGCAGGCGGTGACTGACAACCGACGGCAGGACCGCCTGCACATCCTCGGGAATCACATAATCACGGTGTTCAAGCATTGCCCAGGCTCGTGAGGCCGCCAATAGACCCAGGCTGGCGCGCGGTGACAGCCCCCAGGCACAAACCGGACTTTCCCGGGTCTGGGCCACCAGACGCAGGATATAGTCGATGATAGCCTCACTGGCCTTGACCCCAGGCACGGCCGCCTGCAACTGACGTAACTGCTCACGTCCCAGGGTCGGCTCCATCCGCTCCAGCCTCACCCGCCGCTCAGCCCCTTGCAGCAATGAGCGCTCAGCCGCCTGCGAGGGATAGCCCAAGGACAGGCGCATCAGAAAACGATCCAGCTGAGATTCGGGCAAGGGAAAGGTGCCGCCCTGGGTTACCGGGTTCTGGGTGGCAATTACGAAGAACGGATCCGGCAATGGCCGGGTCGCCCCATCGACAGTCACCTGCCCCTCTTCCATGGCTTCGAGCAGGGCGCTCTGGCTTTTCGGTGTGGCCCGGTTGATCTCATCGGCCAGAATCAGTTCGGAGAAAATCGGCCCCGGGTGGAATACGAACTGGGCGCTGTTACGGTCAAACACCGAGGTGCCGAGAATATCCCCGGGCAGCAGGTCACTGGTGAACTGAATCCGCTGGTAGCTCATGCCAAGTACCCGAGCCAGCGCTTGGGACAACGTGGTTTTGCCCATGCCCGGCAGGTCTTCGATCAGCAGATGCCCTTTGGCCAGAATACAGGCTAGCGCCAGCTTCACCGCCTGCTGCTTGCCCAGCAGTACTTCATCGACCGATGCCAACGCCCGGTCCAGAGCATCCCTCATGTTCACCTCGTTGTCTGTCCAAGCCCGCATGTTAGGGGGCCCGGCGCTACATGCAAAGTCACAGGCAATGGCTTGTAACAGCTTGGACTTCGCCCCAATGGTTCAGCCGGCCTGTGTTCTCAAGCCTTCCAGCCGCTTGATCATGTAGCGTACGTGCAAATGCAGGCTGTACAGCTCATGGGCGTAGGAGAGCGGCACATCCACCCGGCTCAGCTCATCTTCCAGTTGATGCAATGCCTGGATCTCCCGCTCCAACTCACCGGCAATGGCTCCACTGTGCAGCAAGCGGTCAATCCGTCGCAATTGCTCATACCAGCGATACACCCGGGAACGGATACGCCATCGGTACAGCGGCCCCATGCTGCGCAGCAGCGGCAGCATGATGGCGATGAACGGAATCACCAGCACCACATAGCGGTCGACGATCGAAGCCACCCAGAACGGCAGGTAGCGCTGCAGAAACGGTACGCCCTGGCGATGATAGAAGTCCGCCTCGGGACTCAGCGTCAGCTCCAAAGGCTGGGCCGCCGGGAAGGCGCCAGGCTTGTCGAGCAGGTTGCCTTCGCGCAGCACCTCTCGGGCCGCCTCCAGTACCAGGGATGCCAGGGCCGGATGAAAGCGCTCATTGGCGACCAGCGTCGCCACCGGCGACAACAGGCTGACCGGCTCGGCCGGCACGTTGGCGCCAATATCCAGCAACCCCTCAGGCAGTTGCAGGGTATCGAGAAATGGCAGGCGGGCGCTGAAGGCTTCAGTCTGGCGCAGGCTGACCAGTTCCAGCTCGGGATTGGCGACCATTTCGGCAATCAGCGCGTTGCTGGCCGGCAAAACGAAAAAGGCGGCATCCAGAGTCCCTTCGCGCAGAGCGTCGAGCGAAGCCCGGCCAGCGAGGGCCTGCCAGGCCCCGGCATTCAGCTCCAGCAACCGAGACTCATCGTCACGGGCCTGGAACAGGCTGCGCACCACGGCCCAGGTACCACTGCCTTCGCTGCCAACCGACACCCGCAGCGAGCGCAAGTCATCCAGGTGGGTGATTCCAAGCCCCTTGCGCTGAAATAGCCATAACGGCTCGTGATAAAGCGCTGCCAGCCCAACCAGGCGACGTTGCTCGGCCGAAGTGAGCAACAGGCTGGTACCGCTTTGCACCAAGGCAACAGAGACTGGCGAGTCCGGGTCAAGCAAGTGCTGCAGATTGTCCAGCGATCCCCGGCTTGGGCGCAGTTCAAGCGTCAGACCCTGCTCGGCCAGACGCTCCTGCAGAGCCAGACCAAACTTATGGTAGCCACCGGTTTCACTGCCGGTACTCATCACCAGAACACGCGGTGGAGCCGGATCGAGATAGCGGATCAAAGCCCAGCCCAGCAACAGCCCAAGGGGGATGATCCAGAGATTGGTACGAACGAAAAGCGCGGCCTGTTTCAGCACCTGCATGCAACGACTCCCTATGCCTGCCCATCCCACAGTCTAAACGGCCCAGCAGCAAACGGCGAACCGCAAAAACAGCCGCTTGGCGATTCGACTATCGGCAGGCTTGCAAGTAACTGCGGTTCTGGTATGGTCTTAATTGTCGGCGCCCTGCCGGTTTCACGTTCTTTCCTGTTTTTTCTTTATTTAATTTTTTGATTCTTTTCCATTTTCGTCCGTCAAGGAGTAGTGCCGTTCGCCATGAACAAATCACCTGAGATCACCATGACCCGTCTGGACATTCAGCGCCTCGATAAAGTGCTGGCCAGCCTGGACGCCCCAATCAACCTGCTCGAAGCCCTGGAAGGTGAGATTCTTCGCGCCAAGGTTGTCAGTCATGACCACGTTGCGGCGGATGTGGTGACCATGAATTCGACCGTGCGCTTTATTGATGAAGCCAGCGGCCGTGAATTCATTCTGACTCTGGTGTATCCGGAACAGGCCGGCAAACCCGGCAGTATTTCGGTACTGGCGCCGGTAGGCATCGCCCTGCTCGGGCTCAAGGTCGGCCAGAGCATTGACTGGCGCGGCCCCAGTGGCCGGCCACTGAAGCTGAAGATCATCGATATCCTTTACCAGCCCGAAGCCAACGGCGACTATCATCTGTAGCCGCTATTGCCGGGGGAGTCTCAAGACTCCTCCGGCGCCCCCAGCTCCAGGGTTGCATGCTCGGTCCACGTCTCTCCAAGCTCTGCTTTAACTGAAACGCCCAACTCTTTGAAATCATTGACTTGTTTAACAAGATTTCCGCGCCCGGTAACGAGCTGCTCGCGGGCTTTCTTGTAAGCATCGGTCGCTCGTTCCAGGCCTTTTTCGACCCCGTCCATGCTGACCAGGAAGGTCCGTAGCTTGTCATGAACCTTGGCCGCCCGTTCAGCCAATTCGGCGGTGTGCCGGTTCTGATCCTCGAAGCGCCAGAGCTGGCGAACGATATTCAGGCTGGTCAGCAGCGTAGTCGGAGTCGCTACCAGCACGTTCTGCTCGATGGCTTTCTGGAACAGGCTTTCATCGGCCTTGAGTGCCTCAACAAACGCCGACTCAATAGGCACGAACATGAACACCATTTCCGGCGCATTCAGACCCGGCAGATCGAAGTAGCTCTTGTCCGACAACTCGCGGATGCGTTGGCCCACCGCCTGCACGTGCTCAGCCAGGGCCACTGCCCGCTCCTGCTCGTCCTCGCTGTTGATATAGCGGGTGTAGGCATTGAGCGAGACCTTGGCGTCGATGATCAGATGCTTGTCCTGGGGCAGGTAAACCAGCACGTCGGGGCGCATGCGCTTGCCTTCACTGGTATTGATGCTGACCTCACGCTGGAAGTCCTTGCCTGCACGCAGCCCTGAGCGCTCCAACACATTCTCCAGAATCAGCTCGCCCCAGTTGCCCTGGGTCTTCTTCTGCCCGCGCAGCGCGGTACTCAGGTCGTGGGCTTCCTGGGTGATCTGCCGGTTCAGCTCCTTGAGGTGTTGCAGCTCCTGAGCCAGTGCCGCCTGCTGCTGGGTATCCTTGTGGTGGATGTCTTCGACCTTGGCGCGGAACTGCTCGATCTGCTCGCGGAATGGCTTGAGCAGACTGTCGAGCGACTGCTGACTGTGCTGGGAAAAGGCCTGGCCCTTGGTCTCGAAAATCTTGCCGGCCAACTGTTCAAACTCCAGCTTGAGCTGTTCGCGACTGTCCTTGAGCAGTTGCTGCTGCTCGACAAAATGGCGCTGGCGCTGTTCCAGGGTGGTCTGCAGGGTGGAGTGCTCGACCTTGAGCTGCTCATGCTCGTCCTGCAAAGCCTGATGGCGCTGCTGCATCGCCGTGCGCTCGGCACGCAGCTCCTCCAGTTGACGCTGCAGCTCCTGCCCCAGGGTCTGATTTCGCTGGGCCTCGACCTGGGCCGCCTGACGCTCACGCTCACTCAGTTCCAGCCGCCGCCCACCCTGCTCCAGTTGCTGCGTCAATTGCTCGCGGGATTCCTGCAGGTGTTCATTGCGGGTTTCCAGGGTGGCCAAGCGCGATTGCAACTGGTGGTTGTCCAGCAGCGCCTGTTGTGCCTGCTGGCGCTGCTGATCCAGTTGTCCTGTCAGCGCTGCGCAATCCTGTTCCAGCTTCCTGACTCGGCGCACCAGCAACACGGCGGTCAGGGCCCAGCCCAGCAACAAAGCCAGACAGATCGCGGCAAGCAGTACGGGGGTATCAGTGACGGGCATGAGGCTCTCCTTGAATCTGCCGGTATTATCCCTGCCCGGACAGGGGTTTGTCAGCGCCACCACCGGGATTGACGGCAAAAACGCGAAGAGCCCCTCACGGAGCTCTTCGCCAAACTGCCTCACACGGTTTGATTACACGGTTAACCGCACTTGCTATCACCACAGTTCAGACAAGTCATACAGCCATCCATCTGGACCACGGCCTGGGTATGGCACTTGCCGCACATCTGCGCACCCGGCGGATAGGACTCGGTACTGTCATCACAGTCGGCAGCGGTCTGGTCCTGGGGCTTGAGGCCGACGTACTCGGCACGCTTTTGCTCCAGATAGGCTTTCTGGTGCTCGTCGACCTCATCCTTGATCAGGCCGATTTTCTTCAGGTGCTGCTCAATGACGTCGCCAATTTCGGCGACCAGCGAGGGCATCCAGCGTCCGCCACGCTTCATGTAGCCGCCCTTGGGATCGAACACGCTATGCAGTTCTTCAACCAGGAAGGTGCAGTCGCCGCCTTTGCGGAACACGGCGGAGATAATCAGGGTCAGCGCCGAGATCCACTGGTAGTGCTCCATGTTCTTGGAGTTGATGAAGATCTCGAAGGGCCGACGCAGCTCATGATCACTTCCCGGGTTGAGCACCACATCGTTGATGGTCACGTACAAAGCGTGCTCAGAGACCGGAGTCTTGATCTTGTAGGTGCTGCCCTCCAGGTGCTGAGGGCGTTTGAGCTTCTCGTGCATCTCTTCAATGGCCGGGCTGTTGACCTCCGGCACCTTGACCTGCTCGTCGGGTTTAACGACAGCATAGTCGACAATTTTGCTGCTGATCTTCAATGCCATGATTTTCGGTCCTCGCCCCGCGCTGGCGGGGCTTTTCAATCTGAAAATGTACGATTCTGACGGCTTCAGAACTTGCCGTAATAGCCTTCTTTCAGGGCGTCATAGAGGTTGGCGGCGCTGTGCAGTTCACCGTCGTACTCGATCTCTTCGTTACCCTTGACCTCAACCTCACTGCCATCTTCAAGCTTGAAGCGGTAGGTGGTATTGGCCAGATCCTGCTCCTTGACCAGCACGCCCTGGAACGCCTCGGGATTGAAGCGGAAGGTGGTGCAACCCTTCAGGCCTTTGTGGAAGGCATACAGGTAAATGTCCTTGAAGTCCTCGTAGGGGTAGTCGGTCGGCACGTTGGCGGTCTTGGAGATCGAGGAATCGATCCACTTCTGCGCGGCAGCCTGAACATCGACATGCTGCATCGGCGTCACGTCATCAGCAGCAATGAAGTAATCCGGCAGGTTGCGCTTGTCGGCTTCCATGCTCGGCAAGGCCTGCGGGTCGATGAAGTGACGATAGGCCAGCAGCTCGAAGCTGAACACGTCGACCTTTTCCTTGGACTTCTTGCCTTCGCGAATCACGTTGCGGAAATAGTGATGGGCAAAGCTCGGCTCGATGCCGTTAGAGGCATTGTTGGCCAATGACAGCGAGATGGTGCCGGTAGGTGCAATCGAGCTGTGGTGGGTGAAGCGCGAGCCTTTTTTGGCCAGTGCCTCGACCAGTTTCTTGTCCTCACCCGCTACCTGCTGCATGTAGCGGCTGTATTTGGCCCAGAGCACCTTGCCCTTGAGCTTGTCGCCAGCCTTGATGCCGTCCTTGCGCATTTCCGGGCGCTTGGCCAGCATGGCCTCGGTTACCACGAACTCCTCGTCCATGATCGGCGCCGGGCCTTTCTCCTCGGCCAGTTGCAGGCCAGTGCGCCAGCCTTGCATGGCCATCTCGCGCGAGACCTCCTCGGTGAACTGGAGAGATTCAGGCGAGCCGTATTTCATCCGCAACATGGTCATGGTCGAGCCCAGGCCCAAAAAGCCCATGCCGTGCCGACGCTTGCGGAAAATCTCGCCCCGCTGCTGCTCTAGTGGCAGGCCGTTGATCTCGACCACGTTGTCGAGCATGCGGGTGAAGATATCGACCACCCGACGATACTCGTCCCAGTCGAAGCGCGCCTTGTCGGTAAAGGGTTCACGCACGAACAGGGTCAGGTTGATCGAGCCCAGCAGGCAGGCGCCATAGGGCGGCAGCGGCTGCTCACCACAGGGGTTGGTGGCGCGAATTTCTTCGCAGAACCAGTTGTTGTTCATCTGGTTAACCCGATCGATCAGGATGAAACCCGGCTCGGCGAAGTCATAGGTGCTGGCCATGATCATGTCCCACACCCGGCGCGCCTTCATGGTGCGGAAGATGCGGCAGGCCACCAGCCCGTCATCACGGGTGATGTAACGTTCATTGCTCGGCCACTCGCGCCAGATCACCTGTTCAGAATCGTTCAGATCAACCCGGTCGGCCTCGGCTTCGGCCTGATTCAGCGGAAAGGCCAGCTTCCAATCGGCATCGGCCTCGACAGCCTGCATGAATTCTTCGGTGATCAGCAGCGACAGGTTGAACTGACGCAACCGACCGTTCTCGCGCTTGGCGCGAATGAAATCCAGCACATCGGGATGACCAACATCGAAGGTCGCCATCTGGGCACCGCGCCGGCCACCAGCCGAAGACACGGTGAAGCACATCTTGTCGTAGATATCCATGAACGACAGCGGGCCCGAAGTGTAGGCCCCCGCGCCGGAGACATAGGCACCCTTGGGCCGCAGGGTGGAGAATTCATAGCCAATGCCGCAGCCGGCCTTGAGGGTCAGGCCTGCCTCATGCAGTTTCGAGAGAATGTCGTCCATCGAGTCGCCGATGGTCGCCGATACCGTGCAGTTGATGGTCGAGGTTGCCGGCTTGTGCTCGAGTGCACCGGCATTGGAAGTAATCCGCCCAGCCGGAATCGCGCCATGGCGCAAAGCCCAGAGGAATTTCTCGTACCACTCTTCACGCACTTCGGGAGCTTCGACTTCGGCCAGGGCGCGAGCCACACGCTGGTAGCTTTCATCGACGGTTTTGTCGATGGCGGCCCCATCCTTGGTCTTGAGTCGGTATTTGGTATCCCAGATGTCTTCTGAAGCCGGCTGCATGGGAATGCTGTTAACCACATTATGCAGACGTTGCACCTTGGCTGTTTGACTCATCATATTCTCCTGAAAGGTCCACTGCATCGCCGCTGAAAGCGTCTGTCGCGGGCTTTTGGCCCACGCCCAGCACATCAGGACAAAAACACTATGTATTGTGCATTGGAGGAAATGCTAGACCTAGATATGGTGAATATCAACTGCAAAAAATTTTGATTTCTTGCCCTGACGGGCTTGACTTGGAAAACACTTAGAGGAATGGCCGACCGGCCCTGACGGCCAGCCCGCAGTTGTCGCGGGATGACCTTCAGCGCGCCTCGGCGCCACCGTCCATCGGAAAAAACTGACCGTTGCTCCAAACTCCCAGAGCACTGTGCCCGTTCTGCTCATGAGCTACTGCCAGATCAACCAACTGATAGAACACGTTGCGATGAATCAGCGCCTGCAGATTGGCGCGCACCAGTACATAGGGAGCAGGTTCGCCACTATCAGGATCACACTTGAGGGTTATCGGATGCTCAGCGCCGGCTTCGAACTCATCACCCAGGCTGGTAGTAAAACGCAAGCGTTGCAACTGTCCTTCGCCCTCGACATTCAGGTTGGTCGCGACGAAAGGCGCGTCATCGACCTGAATGGCCCAGCGTTCGACCGGTGTAACCAGATAGTAGCGGCCGTCATCATCCAGCCGCAGAATGCCGGAGAACAACTGCGCCAGCGCCTTGCGCTCAATCGGCCCACCCTGATAGTACCAGGTGCCATCGCGGGTGATTCGCATGTCCAGTTCGCCGGATAGCGGCGGATTCCAGAGGTGAACCGGAGCCGGCTCACGTCGGTGCAGACTACCCGTCTGGGGAATGCTGTCGAGCAGCGATTGCGGAGGGGGTGGGCGATTATCCATGAGTCTCTCCTGTCAACGACCGAGCAGACGCCGGGTATAGTCCTCAAGCGGCCGCCGCAACAGGTCTTCGGGCTTGGCCTTGTAAAACTGCAGGAAGCCGCCGCGCGCCTGAATGACCGCATAGTCGACCATGTAGCGGTTACCGGTTTCCATCAGAATCAACTGTAACACCGCGCGGTCACGCCCGACATCAGCCAGTTCACCCGACTCCTCCCACTCCTCGCGGGTACTAACGCCGTCTTCGGCGCGGGCAAAGCGGGTGTACAGCAGGTAATCAGCCCGATGATTGATCGCCTGCTCCAGCGCCTGCTCCAGCCCAAGTGGCTGCTCGGCGCGCCGTACCAGCGGGAAAACCTGCACGGCAGCGGCAAAGGTCTCTTCGGCCACCACATTGGGCCGCGCATAGGGATGACCTACCGGGACAAAATGCCCTTGGGCAATGAACAGCTGCGAGTCTGATTGCAACGTCCAGGTTGCGCTGCGGGTCAGCGTGTAATGATCCATCAGCCCGGCATCGCCCAGATAATAGCGAGCGCTCTGCTGCATATCCGACGGTTTCATACAGCCAGCCAGCACCAGCACTACCGCCACAAGCCATCCCAACCGCATAACTCTCTCCTTGACGCTACAGCCCACGCATCCACTCAGGGCGCAACTTCACCCGCTCCGGCTGCTCCAGGGCAGTGCGCACCTGCTCAAGCATACGCCCCTTGTCAGCTCCAAGCACACCCTTGAGCACCAGGTAATTGGAAGCATGGTCACTGCGAAACACCGTGCTGTCCAGCTCCAGAGTCTGCAGGAAGGTCAGCATCTCGCGGAACAGTCCCTGCTGATCGAGCGGTTGGAAGTCGGCATAGCGCTCCTTGAAGCGCTCCATACCCTGGGGGAAGCTGACCACCAGAGTGGACAGGTATTCAGGCTGGGTTTCATTCATCAGTTCGGCCGAGTGCCGAGCGTGCTGGTCACTCAGGCTTTGCCCACCCAGACCGTTGAGGATCATCACCGAACGCTGAATACCGGCATCGCCAGCCTTGATCAGCGCCTCACTGGTAGAAGCCCGGGTTTCGCCTTTGTTGACTCGCTCCAGCACCTGATCATCGCCGGACTCGGCCCCGACATACAGCATCGCCAACCCTGCTTCGCGCAGCTCGCTCAGCTCAGCCACAGACTTGCGCTTGAGGTTGCGCGGCAAGCAGTAGGAAGTTACCCGGTTGACCTCGGGCATATGCTGGCGGATCGCTTCAAGGATGCGCAACAGGCGATGGGTAGGCAGCACCATGGCGTCGCCATCGGCCAGAAATACCCGCTGCACCAGCAACTGTTCACCACAGCGCTGAATTTCCTCCAGCACCTCGGCCTCATCACGAGCCCGAAATTTCTTCTGCGGCGCGGTGTACATTTCGCAGAACGTACATTTGTTCCAGGAACAGCCGTTGGTGACCGGCAGAATCAGTGAGTGGGCTTCGCTGGGAGGTCTGAATACCGGTTCGATATAGCTGACGGGAAACGGCTGTGCGGCCATGGAGTACTCCTGAAAACAACGCCTGAGTCCAGAGCGGCTCGGATTCGAACGCGCCAGTCTAAACGATGTAGCAGCAAAATGGGATCACCCATCTCCGGGTCTGACAGCGCCATGTGAAGCAATTAGCATTTATGCCTCGCAAGCCTTCCAAACAAAGATAAAGACTCAGGAAGCGCGATTCACTACAACCGTATGCGCATGGGGAACCAGAATAATGACAACAAACTGCGCCCGCCCGGGCTTCATCCTGACCAGCCTTTCAGCGCTGATCGTCGCCGCCAGCCTAAGTGGCTGCCTGTCCAGCTCAGGCTCAAGCTCCAGAGCCACAGAGCCGGAAGCCAACCCGTTGCTGGCCAGCACCAGTGAAGGTGACATTCAGGGTATCGCACTCAACGGTATGCGGGTATTTCGTGGAATACCCTACGCCGCCGCACCGGTCGGCGAGCTACGCCTGGCTCCCACTCAGCCTGCTGCGCAGCGTGATGCCGTGCTGGAACTGAGCGAAGAGTTCGGCGCCATGTGCCCGCAGACCAGCCTGCTGACCGGACAGCCGCAGGGTGATGAAGACTGCCTGTTCCTGAATGTTTACACCCCTGACCAGGCTGAAGATCTGCCAGTGATGGTCTGGATCCATGGTGGCGCCTTCGTATTTGGCGATGGCGGCGGCGAGTATGATCCCACCCGCCTGGTCCAGCAGGACGTAGTTGTCGTTACCCTCAATTATCGGCTTGGCAACCTTGGTTTCATGGCACACCCATCACTGGAGTCCGATGGTGGCAACTTCGGCCTGATGGACCAGCAGCAAGCCCTGCGCTGGGTCAAGCAGAACATCCAGGCCTTTGGCGGCGACCCGGACAACGTGACCATTTTCGGTGAGTCAGCTGGTGGCCACAGCGTCATGAGTCATGTGGTTTCACCACGTGCGCAAGAGGAAGAACTGTTCCACAAGGCCATCGTACAGAGCGGTTCCTACGCGCCCTTCCAGGTACCTAAGGTAGCCGCCCAGTTTGGCGGTGTGCAAATTGCCAATGCCCTGGGCTGCGACGACCTGGCAACCGCTGCTGACTGCCTGCGAGCTTTGCCGGTTCCAGCGCTGCTGGCAGCCCAGGGTTCGCAAAGCATGCCTAGCGTAGACCCGGATAGCGACCTGCTGCCGCTGTCGATCATGGCCGCGCTGCAAACCGGCCAGTTCAATACCAACCTGGACATGATGATCGGCAGCAATCAGAACGAAGGCACCCTGTTCATTGCCCTTGATGAGCTTGGTGGCCCGTCGCTGGAAACACTGGGCGAGGCGGAATACCGTAGCCGGGTAAGCAACTTTTTTGCGCCATACCAGGCCAGCGTACCCTACGATGACGATCAGATCGCCAGCGATTATCTGGGGTTCTATGCCGGTGAAAGCGCCCCGCTCTCCGCCGCCCTGTCTGCCATCTGGACCGACTTCATGTTCGCCTGTAACAGCAGCCTGCACGCCGGTACCTTCGCTGCTCAGGGCATGAACACCTTCAAGTATTGGTTCCGCGATGAAAACGCTCCCTGGACCCTGGTCAGCCCGGCCCTGGTGAGCTTCGACATGGGTGCCACCCATGCCGGTGAGATTCCCTATGTGCTCTACCCACAAGAGCTGATGCGCGAGCGTTACACCGGCACTGATGAGGAGGTCGACAACCTGGCCAGCCTGATGGTCGATTACTGGACATCGTTTGCCAAGTTCGGCGATCCCAACACCAGCGACGGGGTCGCTCCTGCCTGGCCGCAAGCGGCCGACAATCAATATCTGGTACTTGATCCGCCACAACCGGCCAGCACCAGCGCCCTGACCTTCCTCGGCTATCACCGCTGCGGTTACTGGGCCAACCCGCCACTCCTCTGACCAGCGACCTGAACCAGTGTCGGCGCCAGCCGGCGCTGGTCTCAGTCCAGCTCCTGACGAACAGCTTCGGGCAGGATCGCTACGAAATTATCCCGCGCCACCTGGTGCGCAACCGATTCTGGTAAAGCATCCAGGAACGGGTCGAAAGCCTGCAGATGATTGCCGAGGTTGCCAAACCGCCCAACCACATCCGAACCGATCATGAAACGCTCTGGGAAACGCTCGACCAAGGCCACCCAGTCTGGATCTGGTGTCCCCTGCTCGTCGAGCAGATACGGCTCGAGCATGGTCCAGGACAGGTCGATATACAGGTTCTGGTAGGTCGACAGCAGCCGTTCAAGCTGCGGCAACAGGAACTCCAGATACTCCTGATGGCGATGAATTTCCATGCTGGTACCGGCATGCGCCCAGATGAAACGGACGTCAGGGTGCTCAGCAAGCGGCTCTTCTATTTCCTGTAAATACAGCGGGTTGCGCTCACGTTTTGAAGTAATGTTGCTATGTATCATCACCGGCAGATCATGTTCGGCGGCCAGATGGTAAACCCGATTCAAGGCTGCGCTGTTGGCCCGTGGCGGCTCGCCATGGGTCAATGCAGTCAGGTCATCATGACGGGTAAAGATTTCACCGATCCCGTGCCACAACCCGGGATCACGCTCCAGCAGCCGACGGATATGCGCGGCGGCATTTTTGTCGCTGGGGTTGAAACCCGAGATGAACGGATGGAAATGTCGGCGCTGCTCGGCACTCAGGCCCTTGAGCGCATCGGCGATCAGGTAGTCGGTAGCGCTGTACCAATAGACCGGAGCATCATCCCCGGCATAGTAGCGCGGGCGCTTGGGCTCATTCTCGTGCCACATTTTGGCGACCGGGATGCCCGACAGCATTACATGATCGATCTGCCTGGCCTGCATTTCCTTGAGCAGGCGTTCCATACCGGCGGATTTCTGGAAGAAGTCAACATAGTGCAGATGGGCGTCACTGTAGCGGTACTCTCTGGCCTGAGCCGGCAGCGCCAGCAATGCGCAGAGTGCATACAGGATAAAGCGGGCCACGGTATATCTCCTCTATCACTGGCAGACACACCATAGACCCGCTGTATTGTGCAGGGTTCAGACTTTTGCTGGAGCGCCGCCTTCGCCTTCCTTGCGGCGCTTGAACTTGTTGCCCATGCGCACCCCGACATCCATCAGAAACTGCATGTAGCCTTCCGGATCGCCGATCTCCTCACGCCAGAATGGCGAGTGATACATGGCCATCGCGCCGTGGACCAGAGCCCAGGCAGCGCAATAGTGGAAATACGGTGGTACGTCTTCCAGCGAACCTTCATCAATGCGCAGCTGGATCACCCCTTTGAGGTGATTGAAGTTGGAGGCGCGGATCTGGTGCAACTGCTCGACCAGTTCCGGCAACTGATTGGCCTTGACCACCTTTTCTTCCAGCCGGTCAAACAACCGATAGCGCTCGGGGTCGCTCATCCGGAAGGCGAAGTATTCACGCGGCAGTGCCGCCTTGTCCTTGATAAAGGCATCGGAGTGCAGCAGCTCGGCCAGGTCACGCTCATAGTCCAGCATCAGGCGCAGATAAATCTCGGCCTTGGACTTGAAGTGCTTGTAGATGGTGCCTTTGCCGATACCGACTTCGTCGGCGATCATCTCGACGGTGACGCTATCCTCTCCCTGTTCGAGGAAAAGACGCAGTGAGGTGTCGAGAATTTCCTGTTCACGGCGGCGAAATTCGCGCACCTTGCGTGATTCTTTCTGCATTGATGTACCTGAATCCATAACGGCAAAGTGCATCATTATGCCAACTAAATGACCGATTGCACATTGTTGGTAACAAAAATGACCGTTAGGGTCTGCTAAGGCCTGCGCTGAACCCAGATGCTGATCAGCGCCAGCAACATTGAGCCCAGCATCAGCAGCAAGGACACGGCATTGAGGACAGGGGTCGCTCCCTCACGCAGCCGACTGAACAACGTGATGGTCAGCGGCGCATCGGAGCCGACCAGCATCAAGGTGGTGTTGAAGTTCTCGAACGACATCAAAAAACACACCAGCGCTGCACCAATGATTGCCGGCGCCAAAAATGGCAGTGTCACGGTCAATACGGCCACCAGCGGCGTAGCCCCCAGATTACGGGCGGCCTCTTCCAGTTGCAGGTCAAAGGTCCGTAGCCGGGCGGCAATCACCAAGGTGGCTATGGTAGTCAAAAAAGCAAATTGCCCCAGCACCACCAGCAGCAACCCGGGGCGCAGCATGTCCAGTTCAAGATCATGGTTGAAGTCAAAGTAGTTGGCGATGCTGCTGGCAAACACCAGAATCGAGATGCCCAGAATCACTCCGGGAATCACCAGCGGCAACAACATCAGGATGAACAGCAGGTTTTTGCCCGGGAACTGATGGCGCTCGAACAGAAAGGCATTGAGCGTGGCCAGACTGATTGACGCCAGCGTCACCCAACTGGCTACCCAGGCGCTGGTGCCGATGCTACGCAGAATCGGCCGGTCATCGAACAGGCCGATCCGGCCGCTACCGGAAAAGAACCAGTCCAGGGTAAAGCCTTGCCAGGGCAAGGCCGGAAAGCGGCTGTCATTGAAGGCAAACACCGCCACCACCAGCAAAGGCGCGGCCAGATAAATGAAGAAGGCCACGACATAAGCTGCGTAAATCCAGCGAAACCGGCGGCTCAGGGGCAAGGAGGCGATCATGCTTCACCTCATGGTCTGGCTAAACGACTGGCCACTGAGCTTGAGCCCGAGCCAGACGATAAGCGAAGACAAGAACAGCAGCAGCACGCCGAAAGCGGCGCCCTGCTCCCAGTTAAAGCGAGTGATGAACTGGGTAAAGATCTGTTCGGTGAACCACAGGCTGTCCTTGCCGCCGAGCAGAACCGGCGTCAGGTAATTGCCCAGCGTCAACATGAACACCACGATGCAGCCAGAGACGATGCCGGGCATGGCATGTGGAATGATGATGTCGCGCCAGACACTCAGGTGATTACCGCCTAGGTCATAGGCGGCCTCCACCAGGCTGTTGTCGAGGCTGTCCAGAGTCGTCACCAGCGGCACGACCATAAACAGCATCGAGGCATAGATCAGCCCAACCATGATCGCCACATCGTTGTAGAGCATTTCAACCGGCCCACTGGCCAACCCCAGCCATTGCAACAGGCCGCTGATCACACCGCTTTCACGCAGCAGGATCATCCAGCCATAGGTGCGTACCAGCTCACTGACCCAGAACGGCACCAGGCAGGCGAGAAACAGCGTGGTACGGGCACGGCCACGTACCAGCTTGGCGATATACCAGGCAACCGGCAAGGCGATCACCAGGGTCAGGAAGGTGGCCAGAATCGACATCAGCGCCGTGCGCAGAAAGGTGCGCCAGTATAAGGATTCGCTGAAGAAGGCCTGATAGTGCATCCAGCTGAAACGGTATTCACCGAACGCTATCCGCTCACGCAGTGACACTGTCAACATGTCCAGATGCGGCAGCAGGATCAACAGCAATAGCCACAACAGCAGCGGCAGCATCAACAGCAGCGTTCCCAGACGCCAAGTGCCGCGCATGTTCAGGCTCCGGTCTCGGGGAAATACAGCCCCTGATCGGCAGCCCAGCCCAACGTCAGCAAATCGCCTGGACGCAGCCGGGCGTAAGCCGGGGTCTGAGGCAAGCGTACGGTCAGGTTCAGGGGTTGGCTACCCGTCGCCACACTGACTTCGATCCGGCTGTTGGCTCCATCGAACAACAGGGTCTCCACCCGCGCGGACAGACGGTTATCCAGCTCACAGGGCATGTCCGGCAAGCAGGCGACAATGCTTTCCGGGCGCACGAACAGACTGGCCTGGTTACCAGGCGCTACCGGCGCAGTGGCCGCCCGGGCCTTGACCCGCAACCCACCAGCCAGCTCCAGCTCCGCATGCGGACCGGCCTGAAGCAGACGCGCAGCCATGCGATTGCTGTCGCCAACGAAGCCCGCGACAAACGGCGTTTGCGGGTTGTAGTACAGTCCCTGGGGACTATCGACTTGCTCGAACCGGCCCTGGTTCATCACCGCCACCTGATCCGACATCACCAGCGCCTCGGACTGGTCGTGGGTAATGTAGATAAAGGTGGTGCCGAAGGTTTGCTGCAACTGCTTGAGCTCCACCTTCATCTGTTCACGCAGTTTCAGATCCAGCGCCCCAAGCGGCTCATCGAGCAACAGCACCGCTGGCTCAAGCACCAGACAGCGGGCAATCGCAATCCGCTGTTTCTGGCCACCGGACAACTGCTCGGGCTTCTTGTCGCCGCTGTCGGGCAGACCTACCCGCTCCAGCACATCCGCCACCCGGCGCCGAATTTCCTCACGGGCAGTCCCTCGGCGCTTGAGCCCATAGGCGACGTTGTCAGCCACGCTCATCATTGGGAACAGCGCCAGGTGCTGAAATACCATGTTCAGCGGCCGCCGATTGGGCGCAATCCCCAGCATCGAACGACCCTTGATCCGGATGTCGCCACTATCGGGTTCAAGAAACCCGGCCAGCATGCGCAGCAGCGTGGTCTTGCCGCAGCCGGAAGGCCCGAGTATCGAGAAAAACGAACCGGCAGGAATTTGAAAGGAAACGCCGTCCACCGCCTGATGGCCGGCAAACCGTTTGCAGACCTCCTGGCATTCGAGGTCAAAGGGCTGATTGCCTGATGTCATGAACTACCCTGGCTGCAACTGGAGACCACGGCCCCGGTCGAACGACCGGAGCCCCGTATTCACTTCAGCGAGCCTGAACCCGGTCAAGAATTCGCCCTTCAAACGCCTCAAGCCCCGGTGGTACCGGCGGATACCACTTGATGTTATCCAGCGCCTGTTGGTCGAAGCTGTCCTGGAAACTGGCCTTGAGCTGTTCGTTGACGAACTCTTCGGAGCCCTTGGATGCGGTAAAATTGCCAGCCGACTCGGTGATCCGCGCTGCGATATCCGGGCGCATCACGAAGTTGATCCATTGATAGGCAGCGTCATCGTTACGGCCCCGGCGCGGCAACACAAAGGTATCGATCCAGCCCAGCGCGCCACTGCTGGGCGCGACAAAATGAATCGCTGGGTTTTCTGCCTGGAGCTTCCAGCCGCCGGCATCCCAGCCCTTGGCCGCCACTACCTCGCCGGAAGCGACCAGATTGATCAGTTCATCACCACCACTCCAGTAAGCCTTGACGTTGGGTTTGCAGGCGACCAGTTGCTGTTCAACCTTTTGCATGATTTGCTCGTAACGCGGCATGTCGGCATAGGCGGCGAACGGGTCCTCGCCCATCGAGAAGGCCATGCCGATCAGAATCGGCCGCCGCAAGCGATAGGACACCCGGCCAGCCAGCTCAGGCTTGCACAGATCAGCGAAATCCTTGACCTGATCAGCTACGCTGTCATGCACAATCAGCCCGGTGGTGCCCCAGACATGAGGTACGCCGTAGACTTCATCGGCAATGGCGGTATTGCTTTTGGTCGCCTCAAGCATGGACTCGATGAACAGGCTGGTGTCGATCTTCGACAGGTCCATCGGCTTATAGATGCGGTACTCCTGTTGCGCGCTGGTTACCCGGTCCTGACTGGGCTGAGCCAGATCGAAGCCGGAGCCACCAGTGGCCCGCAACTTGGAAATCATGTCTTCATTATTGGAGAGTGTCACCAGAACCTTGATACCGGTCTCGCGCTCAAACTCGCTGACCACGTCTTCCGGGGCATAGCCACCCCAGGTCAACAACCGCAACTCCGAGGCCATCGCGCCCAGTGGCAGGCACAATCCCAGCACGGCAGGTAACAAAAGCTGCTTGATTGGCATAAACGCATCCTTGTTCTGTTAAGGTGATACAACCAAATTAGGTCAGACCCATGACAGTATAGTTACCGTCCTGCACTTTGCCCGGAGCCATTCAATGCTGCACGCCCCCCTCTGGGATGCCGAATTCCCCCAACTCAACCGGCTATGCTACCTGAATCACGCCGCTGTGGCACCCTGGCCCAAACGTGCTGCCGAAGCCGTCAGCGCCTTTGCCCGGGAGAACCTGATTCAGGGCGCCCGCGACTACCCACGCTGGTCGCAGGCGGAGAAACATTTGCGGCGGCAATTGCAGACATTGCTCAACGCCACCTCGCCCAATGACATAGCGCTAGTCAAGAACACCTCCGAGGCCCTGTCCTTCGTCGCCATGGGACTCGACTGGCAGGCCGGTGACGAGATCGTGATCAGCGACCAGGAGTTCCCTTCCAACCGGATTGTCTGGGAAGCACTGGCACCCCAGGGCGTGCGCCTGAACCAGGTGAGCCTGGACAGTCCTGACCCCGAAGCTGCATTGATTTCAGCCCTGGGCCCCGACACCCGCCTGCTGAGCATCAGCTCGGTGCAATACGGCACCGGGTTACGGCTTGACCTTGAGCGCCTGGGCCGGGCCTGCCGGGAGCACGGTGTGCTGTTCTGCGTCGATGCGATCCAGTCACTGGGAGCCCTGCCCTTCGACGTTCAGGCCATCGATTGCGACTTCGCCATGGCCGACGGGCACAAGTGGCTGCTTGGTCCGGAGGGCCTTGGCGTGTTCTATTGCCGGGCGCCGGCGCGTGAGCAGTTGCGTTTGACACAGTTCGGCTGGCACATGGTCGAAGCCCTTGGCGACTACGACCGTGAAGACTGGCAACCAGCGAGCAGCGCCCGGCGCTTTGAACCCGGCAGCCCGAACATGCTGGCCCAGCAGGCCCTGTCGGCCAGCCTGTCGCTGCTGCTGGATGTAGGGATGGAGCAGGTAGCCTTGGCGCTGGAACAGCGTATTGAGTATCTGCTTGAGCAATTGCGCCAGCGGCCCTTTATCGAGCTGTTGAGTCCCGGCGAGCCGGCACGGCGAGCAGGTATCGTGACCTTCAGGTTGTACGAGCGGAATCAGGCCGCCGTCTTTGAGCAGTTACGCAAGGCCGACGTTGTCTGTGCCCAGCGCGGCGGAGGCATTCGCTGGTCGCCACACTTCTATACTCCACAACGGGTCCTGGACCAGGCACTGGCGCGGCTGGATGAGGCTTATCGCCAGACCCAAGCCTGAAAGACTAACAACGGTTGACGATAAGCTGGAGTTGAACGTATTCCAAATCAGTTTATAAAAACCGCGATTGGTGCTGGAAAGCTGGGGATTATCATCAATACTCAACGTATCAGGCCTGCGGCATCTCCCCCAAGTGCCGTGCCTGTCTGGACGGGCAGCGTGTCCCGTCCGTGTATCACTCCTAATGGTCTTGACCCGAATCCATCCCCCAGGATTCGGGTTTTTTTTGCCTGAAACACAGCTGATTGTGAGTAGCGCCTCAGGCAGACAGGGGAAACAGCCGGTGAAAATTGGCCGTGGTCTGTTCTGCCAACTGCTCGAAGGACTCGCCCCGCAGCTCGGCCAGGAAACTGGCCACCTCATGAACATACTGCGGCTCGTTGGGCTTGCCGCGATGCGGAACCGGCGCCAGGTAGGGCGAATCGGTCTCCACCAGCAGGCGGTCGGCCGGCACCTGGCGGGCAACGTCGCGCAGGGCCTCGGCGTTGCGGAAAGTGACAATCCCGGACAGGGAAATGTAATAGCCCATATCCAGTGCAGCTTTGGCCATGTCCCAATCCTCGGTAAAGCAATGCAACACGCCGGCCTGAGGCAGATCGGCTTCGCGCAACAACGCCAGGGTATCGGCCCGGGCTTCACGGGTATGAATGATCACGGGTTTGCCAGTCTGCTGCGCGGCCTGAAGGTGACAACGAAATGAGGCCTGCTGCTGGGCTGCCAGCTCCGGCTCGTAGTGGTAATCCAGCCCGGTCTCGCCGATGGCCACCACCCGGGGGTGCGCCAGCGCCTGGATCAGCCAGTCCAGATCGGTCGGCTCGGAACGGCTGAGATCCAGCGGGTGGATACCCACGCTGCAATACACATCGGCATAGCGCTCGGCCAACGCCTTGACGGTAGGGGCATTGGCGGCATCGACACCAATACACAGAAATTTGCCGATACCGCGGGCACGGGCAGCATCGAGGGCCGCATCCAGCGAGCCGTTGTGAGCTGTCAGATCCAGACGATCAAGGTGGCAGTGGGAGTCGATAAGCATGAAAAAATCTCTGGCTTGCAGCCTTTAATCCTAGCTTCGGAACGCTGGCAAGCTCGTCATTGCGAGGAGTGTAGCGACGCGGCAATCCATACCGCTCTGCCAAGTGCAATCTGGATATGGACTGCCACCTCGCAATAGCGGGAAAGAACCGTTTCCGCAGTTCCCTGGCTTCTGGTTTCTTTACATCGTATGCGTTGGACGGTCGGACTTCAGCGCCCCCGCCAGATAAGTCTCGATCTTGCTGCGGGCGGTGTTGTCCTGATCACTGAACTGCACGCCGATGCCGGCGGCACGGTTACCCTGGGCACCTTTCGGAGTAACCCAAATCACCTTGCCAGCCACCGGTATCTTTTCCGGCTCTTCCATCAGGTTCAGCAACATGAACACCTCATCGCCAAGCCGGTAGCTCTTATTGGTCGGAATGAAGAGCCCGCCGTGTTTGACGAAAGGCATATAGGCCGCATACAACACCGATTTGTCCTTGATGGTCAGGGACAGAATACCGTTGCGGGGTCCCGGTGCGGTCGGATTATTCATAAGTACCAGGTCCTTCCCTGCTTAAGCATGTCGATATTGCTCAGGTTAACGCCTTTCCAGCAATTGTTTCCACTGTATCAGCATCGCTTCGATAAACAGCGCACGATTCAGGTTAGCTTTACCGAGGATCATGCCACGATGTTCCAGCAGCCACTGCTGCCACTGACCCAGGGCCAGCGGCTGAATACGCTGGGCCATATAGCCCAGCACCTTGTCCATATCACTGTTCTCAGGCTGATCCAGCGCCTGGGTATGCAGTTTGAGCAGATCCAGCGTCCAACTGCAGAACCAATCTACCAGCAACTCTAGCGGCACCGACGACCAGCGATCAGTGAGCTGGCTGGCCGAGACCTGCCCTTTGAGCAGTTCCTTGACCCCTTCCACGACCTTTTCCCGCAGCGCGGCGGCTTCCAGCCCCTGCAGTGCCAGTGCTCGCAGCGGTGCACCGGCGGCCATTTGCAGTAAAGCATCATGCTGCTGACCGCTCAATTCCGGCAATTGTCCGGCCAGCCACTGCAATGCCTGATCCCGGCTCGGGGTTGGCAGCGCCTGCACCAGACAGCGACTGCGAATAGTCGGCAGCAAGCGGCTGGGCTGATCACTGACCAGCAGCAGGTAGGTATCGCGGGTCGGCTCTTCGAGCGACTTGAGCAGGGCATTGGCAGCGTTCTGGTTCATCGCTTCGGCCGGCTGCAGAATGATCACCTTGCGCCCACCCTGCTGCGCGGTCTGGGCAATGAAGCCGACCAACTGGCGAACGGCATCGACCCGGATCGCCTTGCCCTCCTCCTCCGGCTCCAGCAGCAACATGTCTGGATGGCTGCCGGCCTGGCGCAGCAGACAACTGCGACACTGACCGCAGGCCTGACCTTGCTGTGGCTGCTCACACAGCAGCCAAGCGGCAAAGGCAGCGGCAAAGTCGCGCTTGCCAATGCCCGGTAAGCCGGTGAACAGGTAGGCATGCGCATGCCGAGGCTGGTTCACCAGGGCGCTCCAGGCTGGCAGATGCCAGGGGCATGGCTGCATACCCGGCTCAGCCATGCCAGCGCTCCAACACTTCGTCGATCACCGGCTGGAGCGCGGCTCCAACCTGTTCCAGTGAGCCACTGGCATCAATGATCCGGTAACGCTGCGGATCAGCGGCAGCACGTCGCAGATAGCTGGCGCGTACCGCCTCAAAAAAGCTCTGCTGCTCCTGTTCAAAACGATCCAGCTCGCTGCGCGCCCGGGCGCGGGCCATGCCAACCGCGATCGGTACATCGAATACCAACGTCAGGTCTGGGCGCAGCGAACCTTGCACCCAGTTCTCCAGCTCAGCGATCCGGCTGTCGGCAATGCCCCGCCCGCCGCCCTGATAGGCGTAGGTGGCATCGGTGAAGCGGTCGCTGATCACCACCTTCCCGTCAGCCAGTGCAGGGCGGATCAGGCGATTCAGGTGCTGAGCCCGGGCAGCGAATACCAGCAACAGTTCGGCATCGGCATCCATGGCCTCGTCATGCCCGCTCAGCAGCAGTGCGCGAATCTGTTCGGCGATGGGCGTACCGCCTGGCTCGCGGGTCAGCAATGGCTCACAGCCAGCCTTGCGCAGGGCCTCGGCAAACAATCGCAGGTTGGTCGATTTGCCAGCGCCTTCCGGCCCCTCAAAGGTGATGAACATTCCGCTCACGGGGCTGTTTCCTGTTGACTGAGAGCTGGAGGTGGGCTGGAGCGGTAATTGGCCGCGCGTTGCTCGATCTGGTACTTGCGTACCGCCCGGTTGTGCTGTTGCAGGGTATCGGAGAACACATGACTGCCATCACCACGCGCGACGAAGTACAGACTGGTACCCGGCTCAGGGTTGACTGCAGCCACCAACGCCTCGCGTCCGGGCATGGCGATCGGTGTTGGCGGCAGGCCATTGATTACATAGGTGTTGTAGGGGGTTGGCCGACGCAGGTCAGCCCGGCGAATCCGCCCATTGTAGTCCTCCCCCATGCCGTAGATGACGGTCGGGTCGGTTTGCAGCCGCATCCCTATCCGCAGACGCCGGGCAAAGACGCCAGCGATCTCGCCGCGCTCATAGGGTACCCCGGTTTCCTTTTCGATGATCGAGGCCAGAATCAGTGCCTCATAAGGGGTGCTGATCGGTAGATTGTCAGCCCGCTGTTCCCAGGCTTCAGCCAGCACCGTCTGCATCCGCTGATAGGCCCGCAGCAGGATGTCACGATCACTCATGTTCAGGGTATACAGGTAGGTATCCGGAAAGAACTGTCCCTCGGGGTGTACATCACCCAAACCCAGCTCAGCCATGACCTGCTGCGCCGTGAGTTCTGCCGGCAAAGTCTGCTCCAGGCGTTCAGCACGGGCCAGCGCGGCGCGAAACTGTCTGAAGTTCCAGCCTTCGACCAGCGTCACACTGCGTTGGAGCACCTCGCCACGCTGCAGCATGCCGAGCAAATCGCGTACCCGCAGATCCGGCTCGAGCGCGTATTCACCGATTTGCAGAATGCTGCCAGGCATCCGCCACTGCCAGTAGCGGCGTACCCAGGCGCCGCGCTCTATCCAGCCACGTTGTTCAAGGCTGCCAAACAAGCGTGCCGGGGTTGTACCTGGCGGCACATCGAGCGTCTCTGGTTGCTCGATTCGTACTGGCTGATTCAGCACTGCCTGCAGGGTAAAGTACCCCCACAGCGCCACGGAACTGGAAACAAGTACTGAAAAAACAACAACTAAGGATAAAAACTTAAATACAGCTTTCACAACAGAGCCTGCTTTGCAATTTGTTGCGCCGCCAGAGTGGCCTGCCCCACCGGCCAGCGCAGTCCATTCATGGCCACAATCGGCCAGACACCATACAGGCTGTTGCAGCAAAACAGCTCACTGCACTCATGCAACATGAGTTGATCCACAGCGACAACACTTACCGGATCGCCCGCTTCAGCCAGCCTGTCGATCAGATAATCGCGCATCACCCCGCGCACACCGGATTCACTCAAGTCCGGAGTAATCCAGTGCCCCTGCCAACGCAGGAACAGATTGCTCATCGTACACTCAATAATCCGGTCGTGCTGATCACACATCAGCCCCTCGGCATAACGCGAGTCCTGCCACTCGCTGCGCGCCAGAACCTGTTCAAGGCGATTGAGGTGCTTGAGCCCCGCCAGCAAGGGCTGGCTGGCCAAGCGAGTCTGGCAGGAAAACAACTCCACGCCCTGCGACTGACGCTCCGGCGGGTATTCGGGCAGCGCCGAACCCATGACAATCCTCAAGGGTTGCCCGGCACCGGCCACTGAGTAGCCGCGCTGGCCAGAGCCGCGAGTCACAATCAGCTTGATCACGCCGACCCCGGACTGCGAGGCCATCAGCAACACTTCGCTCTGCAACGCAGCCCAATCCAGCTCCAGCCGCAGCCGCTCGGCACCACGACGCAAGCGGCGCAAATGATAATCGAGCAACGTGGGCTGGGCAGCCCGCACCCTGATGGTCTCGAACAGGCCGTCACCATAGGCCAGCCCGCGGTCATCCACGGGCAGCGCGGAGCCAACCTGCCCGTTGATCAGGCACAGTGGCTCAGCTGGCGCCGCCACGTCGGGCTCCGTCACAGGCGGCGAAATACCAGGCTGCCATTGGTACCACCAAAGCCGAAGGAGTTGGAAACAGCGACATCGATGGCACGCTGCTGGGCTTCATGCGCCACGTAGTTGAGGTCGCAGCCTTCGTCCGGGTTGTCCAGGTTGATGGTCGGCGGTGCGACCTGATCACGCAGCGCCAGTACGCTGAAAATTGCCTCGACAGCGCCGGCAGCACCGAGCAAATGACCGGTCATGGACTTGGTTGAACTGATCGCCAGTTGGCTGGCGTGCTCACCGAATACCGCCTTGACCGCCATGGTTTCTGCCAGATCACCAGCCGAGGTCGAAGTACCGTGGGCATTGATGTAACCCACTGCCTCAGGAGCTATCCCGGCATCACGCAGTGCATTGCGCATGCACTGGGCACCACCACGACCATCCTCCGGCGGAGCGGTCATGTGATAGGCGTCACCGCTCATGCCGAAACCAATCAGCTCGGCATAGATGGTCGCTCCACGCGCTTTGGCATGCTCATACTCTTCCAGCACCATGGCTCCGGCACCGTCAGACAGAACAAAACCGTCACGATCGCGATCCCAGGGGCGGCTGGCAGCCTGCGGATCATCATTGCGCGTGGACAATGCACGAGCGGCGCTGAAGCCACCCAGACCCAGACCGCTGGTCGCCATTTCCGAACCACCCGCGACCATCACATCGGCCTCGCCATAAGCAATATTGCGCGCGGCCATGCCGATGCTGTGGGTACCAGTGGTACAGGCGGTGGTAATGGCGTAGTTCGGCCCTTGCAGACCGTACTGAATCGACAGATAGCCGGAAACCATGTTGATGATCGAGCCCGGCACAAAGAACGGGGAAATCCGGCGCGGCCCACTGTTCATCAGCAATTCATGGTTCTTTTCGATGTTGGTCAGACCACCAATACCCGAGCCCATCGACACGCCGATACGATCACGGTTGGCATCGGTCACTTCCAGGCCGCTGTCACGCAGGGCCTGTATGCAGGCCGCGACACCATACTGGATGAACAGATCGAGTTTGCGAGCCTCCTTGGCAGCCATGTAGAGCTCGATATCGAACTCACGGACCGAACCACCAAAACGGGTGCCAAAGGCACTGACGTCCATATGTTCGATCGGGCCAATACCGCTCTTGCCCGCCACCGCAGCCTGCCAACTCTCGTCGACTGTATTGCCCAAAGGCGACAACATACCCAAACCGGTTACCACCACGCGTCTGCGCGACACAGGAGACTCCTTAAATCTACTCGTGAAAACGGCGGACGTGGTCGTCCCTCGCCCGAAATGCGGCTATTGTCCGCATAAAGGCGACTGGCGGCAAGGCTGATAGACCATCGCGTATCGGCCAGGCCACAGACAACAAAAAAGCCGCAGTCCCAGAGGAAGCTGCGGCTTTGTACGTCCTGTCAGCAGGCTACGTGATTACTTCTGATGAGCATTCACGTAGTTGATGGCTTCCTGAACGGTGGTGATCTTCTCGGCCTCTTCGTCCGGAATCTCGGTCTCGAATTCTTCCTCGAGAGCCATTACCAGCTCCACGGTGTCCAGGGAGTCAGCGCCAAGATCTTCAACGAAGGAAGCGCTGTTGGTTACTTCCTCTTCTTTGACGCCGAGTTGTTCGGCAACGATTTTCTTGACGCGTTCTTCAATGGTACTCATACCTTGTTCTCACTCCTAGTTGCAGTTCCGAGAAGCCGGACTGCGGGTAGTTTATAGAAACAATTTGCGATCTTTCAAGCGCAAATCACTTCCATCTCAAAGAGGTCAAGGCTTGCAGCCTTCACCAAGCCAAACAAAACCACGGATCAGAGCATGCCAGTATAGCAGCGGCATGACCATCCATTCAGTTCATGAACATTCCGCCATTCACCGGGATGGTCGCCCCGGTAATATAGCCTGCTGCATCGCTGGCCAGGAAAGCCACCACACCTGCGATCTCTTGCGCCTGACCCAAGCGACCCAGCGGAATCTGATCCAGCATCACGGAACGCTGGCTATCAGTCAGCGCCCGAGTCATATCAGTATCGATGAAACCAGGTGCCACCGAGTTGACCGTGATCGCCCGCGAGCCGACCTCACGCGCCAGTGCCCGGGTAAAACCTTCCATGCCAGCCTTGGCTGCAGCATAGTTGGATTGGCCGGCATTGCCCATACCGCCAACCACCGAACTGATGTTGATGATACGACCCCAGCGGCCCTTGGTCATGCCGCGCAGCACAGCCTTGGACAGACGGTAGACCGAACCGAGGTTGGTATTGATGACATCATCCCACTCCTGGTCCTTCATCCGCATCAGCAGATTGTCCTGGGTAATGCCGGCATTATTGACCAGAATCGCTGGAGCGCCGAACTCACTGGTAACCTTGTCCAGCACCGCAGCGACCGATTCAGCGTCACGCACATCCAGCTTCAGCCCGGCGCCCTTGTAGCCGGCCTCGACCAGCTTGGCGGCAATTGCCTCAGCACCGCTGTCACTGGTGGCCGTACCGATGACCACCGCGCCCTGGGCAGCCAGCGCATGGGCGATAGCCTGGCCAATTCCGCGACTGGCGCCAGTGACCAGCGCAACCTTTCCTTCAAGACTCATGCTCATGCTCCTTGAGTAATGTGACTGATCGCCGCGGCCAGACCGTCGGCGCTGTCTAGATTGTGGGTATTGACCCCTTTGACGCAGCGTTTGTTCAACCCGCTGAGCACCTTGCCGGGGCCGCACTCGATCAGGTCGGTAACCCCTTGGGCGGCCATGAATTCGACCGACTCGACCCAGCGCACCGGGCTATACAGTTGCTCGACCAGCTGGCTGCGCAGACTGTCCAGCCCGTCGGCCGGACGGGCACTAACATTCTGGACCAGGGTCATGCCCGGCGCCTGCCAGCTCAAGGCAGCAAAATCGCTGGCCAACTGCTCGGCCGCCGGTTTCATCAAGGCACAGTGCGAAGGCACGCTGACCGGCAGCGGCAAGGCCCGCTTGGCGCCGGCAGCCTTACAGGCTTCAACGGCGCGCTGCACTGCGCCGGCCTGACCGGCAATCACCACCTGGCCCGGCGCATTGAAATTGACCGCACTGACCACTTCGCCCTGCGCTGCTTCTGCACACAGGCTAATGATCTGCTCATCAGTAAGGCCCAGAATCGCCGCCATGGCACCCTGCCCCTCGGGCACGGCCTGCTGCATCAGCTGGCCACGGCGCTCAACCAGCTTGACCGCTTCGGCAAAACCAATGACGCCGGCAGCTACCAGTGCCGAGTACTCACCCAGACTGTGCCCAGCGACGAAAGCCGGTCGCACCTCAGTCTGCGCACACCACAACCGCCAGAGGGCAACCGAAGCGGTCAGGATCGCCGGCTGAGTACGATCAGTACGATTCAGATCTGCTTCCGGGCCATTCTGGCAAAGTTGCCACAGGTCATAACCCAGAGCCTCGGAGGCTTCGGCAAAGGTCTGCGCGACGACATTATGCTGCTGCGCCAGCTCGGCGAGCATGCCTACCGTCTGAGAGCCCTGACCGGGAAAGACGAAAGCGAGGGTTTGAGTCATGCAAGCTTCCTCGTGTTGTTATCAATGGTTATTGAACGGCCTTATACAGGGTCTGCCAAACAATATGCTGGTTTGATGACGAAGCTTTGAACAGAGTCACAGGCTCTGCACGCCGGATTGCGCCAGCCGCTCGGCAATCCGTTCAGCCAGCCGCGCCCTGCTCGCCGCCACAGTCTGGGCAATCGCCGCCTCAAAAGCCCGCTCGCCAGCGCCCCCATGACTCTTGACCACAACCCCGCGCAAGCCCAACAGGCTCGCACCATTGTAGAGATCCGGATCATGCCGGCGCAGCACCGGCCTGAGCAGCCGACGAAGCAGCGGCGACAACCAGGCCAGGAGCGGATACGCCGCCAGCACATCACGTATCTGGGCCTGCAGGTAATGCGCCAGGCCTTCACTGGCCTTGAGCACTACATTGCCAACGAAACCGTCGCACACGACCAGGTCTGCCTCATCACGGAACAGCCCATCCCCTTCAACATGGCCGATATAGTTGATCAGCTCGCACTGGCGCAGAAGCTCGGACACTTCACGCACCCGCGCACTGCCCTTGTTGATTTCACGACCGATATTGAGCAGACCGACTCGCGGCCGCGGATTGCCGGACAACTCGGCCACTGCTTCAGAGCCCATGATCGCAAACTCAAACAGTTGCCTGGCCGAGCAGTCAACATTAGCACCCAGATCCAGCAGGTAGCAGGGTTTACCGGCCACTGGCAATGCAGCCATGATTGCCGGTCGCTCGATACCTTCAAGCATCCCCAGCAGCGCCCGCGACAACACCATCAGTGCCCCGGTATTACCGGCACTGAGACAGCCATCGGCCTGCCCGTCGCGCACCAGTTCGATAGCCACACGCATGGACGCATCACGCTTGTGACGCAGCACGCTGGCCGGCGAATCATCAGCAAGGATCTGTTCGGAGGTATAACGGAAACTCACGCGCTCGGCAGGCAGCCGATATTCATGAGACAAGGCAACCAGCGACTCTTTCGAGCCGACCAGCATGACCTGTAGTTCAGGCAACTTGGCCAAACTACGGGCAACGGCGGGGATAATGCAGCGGGGACCGTGATCCCCGCCCATCACATCAATCGCAAGACGGACTGACGTGGACAAAACGACTTATTCGTCGCTGCCCTTGTTCACTACCTGACGGCCGCGGTAGAAGCCATCCGGAGAAACGTGGTGACGCAGATGAGTTTCACCAGTGGTACTGTCCACAGACAGGGCAGCGGCTTCGAGAGCGTCGTGCGAACGACGCATGCCACGTGCGGAACGGGACTTTTTGTTCTGCTGTACAGCCATGACTATAAGCTCCTATAAGCTCAGGTATCGCGTTTCAACTTGGCCAGCACGCTGAAGGGGTTGGGCTTTTCAACCTGCTCCTCCAGCCCCGCCTCTTCGGGCTGATAGCCCGGCGGGTGCTGACAGCTATCCAGTGAATGCATGGGCACCGCAGGCAAGGCCAGCAGCAACTCATCTTCGATCAGCCCGTACAGATCGAGCGTCTCGTCATCCACAATAACCGGTTCATAGTGACGCGGCAGATTACGCGCCGCCTCATCACTGTCGACAAACCCGACCTCACACCGACTATCAAGCATTACCTCGACCTGCTCCAGACAGCGCTGACAGATCAGCGCCACCTCGACCTGGTAATGGCCGTTCAGGGTACGAACACCCTGCTCGTCCCGGGCGAACTTCAGCTCAACCAGAACATCGCCGGCGGGAGCGTTCAATTCAGCACTCAGACGCGGCAGCTTGGCGGCGGCAATCGTGCCGTTAAGCACTACGCCCCGATCTGCCAGCCTGCGAGGCTCGATGTGTGCGGGTATGGGTCCAGACATAAGCGCGCAATTCTAGGCACCATGCGGGCTGCTGTCAAAACTATTTGGCGCAATTTTTACCAGTTTCAGCCAACAGCGTTAGAATGACGTCCTTTGCGCCCCAAGGAATCGTCATGCCGCCTCTGGTACTTGCCTCCAGCTCACCCTACCGCCGCCAGCTACTCGAACGTCTGAACCTGCCCTTCGAGTGGGCCGCCCCGGACATCGACGAAACCCCACTCCCGGGCGAAGCGCCCGAGCACCTGACCCTGCGCCTGGCCGAAGCCAAGGCCAGGGCCTTGAGCGAGCGCTATCCAACACATCTGATTATCGGCTCCGACCAGGTGTTATTGCTTGACGGCCAACCGGTCAGCAAGCCTGGCAATCACGCCAACGCCCGGGAGCAACTGCGCCGCTGTAGCGGCAAAAGCATTCGTTTTCTCACATCACTGTGTCTGCTCGACAGCACCAGCGGCGCAGCTCGTTCACTGGTCGAGCCCTTTGAAGTAATTTTCCGCCAGCTCGACGAGGCTACCATCGAACGCTACCTGCTGGCCGAGCAACCCTACGACTGCGCCGGCAGTTTCAAATCCGAAGGACTGGGCATCAGCCTGTTTTGCGCCCTGCGCGGCGACGATCCGAACAGCCTGATCGGCCTGCCGCTGATCAGACTCTGCGATCTACTGGCCGAGCACGGCATTCAGATTCCCTGAGCGCCCAGAGTCTCAGAGGCAAGGGAGCCTCTGAAAACGTAGGCAAGGCAGGCAAGGCAAGGCAAAAACAGCCGAAAAAGCGCAGTTTACGCGGTGTAAATGAGCATTTTGACCGGGCTCGCGATCGAGGCTGTTTTTAACGCCGTATTGCCAACGCAGGTAGTTTTCAGAGGTTCCCTAGCGCAGCACCGGACCACTCAAGCCTAGCTGAGTGGCCAGCGCATTACCGATACTGGTCCCCAGGCGCTTGGTAAAGCGCTCGAATGGTGATTCACGGTAAGTGAAGTCTTCAATCTTTTCGACTCCTACCACATCACGGGCCACACTTGAGGTGCTGGCCAGACCATCAACAAGCCCCAGCTCCAGTGCCTGCTCACCAGACCACACCAGACCACTGAACAGATCCGGATGCTCTTTGAGCCGCTCGCCGCGCCCCGCCTTGACCTGCTCAATGAACTGCTGATGCGTGGTCTGCAGAACACCCTGCCAGAACTGGCGCTCTTCAGGCTTCTCAGGCTGGAACGGATCCAGGAATGACTTGTGCTCACCAGCGGTATAACTACGCCGCTCAATCCCCAGCTTGTCCAGCGCCTCGACAAAACCAAAACCGGCCGCAGTTACCCCGATAGATCCAACCAGACTGGCCTTGTCGGCATAAATGGCATCAGCCGCTGCAGCTATATAATAGGCACCAGATGCCCCCAGATCGGTAATCACCGCATAAACCGGCACCGCCGGGTTCAGTGCACGCAGGCGCTTGATTTCATCATAGACATAGCCCGCCTGCACCGGACTGCCGCCAGGGCTATTGATACGCAGAACAATACCGCGGGTATTTTCGTCCTCAAAGGCGCGACGCAGACTGGTGACCAGGTTGTCGGCGCTGGCCTCCTGACGGTCTGCAATCATGCCGCGCACCTCAATCACCGCCGTATGCGGCACATTCAAGGCCTTGCGCCCTTCAACACCAATCATTGGCGAGAACAACAACGCCACACCAAACAGATAAACAAAGGTCAGGGTCTTGAACACAATACCCCAGCGCCGGGCCCGGCGCTGTTCTTGTACCGAGGCCAGCACGGCCTTTTCCAGCAGTTCCCAGGCCTTCTTGTCTTCCTTGGCCTTATCCGCCTCATCCCGAGTGACCATCGGGCCTTCCGTCCAGCGATCGGATTGCATCAGTTTACCTCGTTGGATACCTGGGCCTCACGCTGAGCGAGAACCCAACCGTATAACTCGTCAAATCTATCGATACAGTGTGTCGGCCGGCTCAGCACCAACTGCTCGCGGCTTTGAGCGCCGTAACTGACCGCCACGGCTGCCACACCCGCATTATGCGCCATTTGGATGTCGAATTCGCTATCACCGACCATCAGCGCCCGCCCCGCCATGGAGTCGCATGCCTGCAAAATTTCATGCAACATGCGCGGGTCCGGCTTGCTAGCCGTCTCGTCGGCACAACGGGTTGCATCGAAGTAATGGCTCAGACCATGGGCAGCCAGGATTCGTTCCAGCCCCGCCCGCCCCTTACCGGTAGCCACTGCCAACTGAAAGCCTTCGCGACGAAACCGCTCCAGCACATCCAGCACCCCATCAAACAGCGGAGAAGGTGTACTATCGAGGCGCCGATAATGAGCACTGTAGCCACGCGCCAGCTCTTGCGCCCGCGGCTCGCCAACCAGCCCCGGATACAGTACGGCTATCGCTTCAGGCAATCCCAGCCCGATAATCCCGCGCACCTGCTCGCCATCAAGGGCCGGCAGCTTCAGCTCAGCCGCCGCGACCTGCATGGCAGTCACAATACGCTCAATGGAATTGGCCAGCGTGCCATCCCAGTCAAAAATCAGGGTATCCAGCTCACGCATTGGCCAACCGCTCCAAGGTACGTTCCCACATACCCCCCGGCTCAGCTCGCACATTGAGCCGTTGCCCGTCAGGCAATTCGACGCTCAGCGAGGCGGCATGCAGGAACAACCGCTTACCACCCAGCTCGCGAATTTTCAGACTGAATTCATCATCACCATACTTGGGGTCGCCTGCGATCGGGTGACCGGCATGCTTGGCATGCACCCGAATCTGATGAGTACGCCCGGTAATCGGACGCGCTTCGACCAGGGTCGCCAGTTCGCCAAAACGTCGCAACACCTTGAACTCGGTCAGAGATTCCTTACCCTCGACATTGACCTCAACCATCCGCTCACCGGAGCGCAGATTGTTCTTCTGCAACGGCGCATGCACACGCTTGGTCGAGGCTGGCCAACGCCCGCGCACCAGCGCCTGATAACACTTGTCTACACCATCGCCACGCAGCGCCGCATGCAGGTGGCGCAGCATACTGCGCTTCTTGGCAATCATCAGACAGCCGGAGGTATCGCGGTCCAACCGATGCACCAACTCAATCTGCGGGCAGTCCGGGCGCAACTGACGCATCGCCTCAATCACCCCGAAGCTCAGTCCGCTGCCGCCATGCACAGCCAGACCAGCCGGCTTGTTGACCACAATCAGCGCCTTGTCTTCATACAAAATGTTGCTTTCCAGCGCCTGCAGGATGCCCTGCCCGACCAGTACCGGCTCATCCGGCTCGGCCAAGCGCACCGGCGGAATCCGGATGCTGTCGCCAGCCTGGAGCCGGTAATCAGGCTTGACCCGCCCCTTGTTCACCCGCACCTCGCCCTTGCGCAAGATGCGGTAAACCAGGGTCTTGGGTGCACCCTTGAGACGGGTACGCAGGTAGTTGTCAATACGCTGGCCAGCCAGGTCTTCATTGATCAGATCAAACTGGACGGCATTGGGAGTTTCAGGAGTGCTGGTTTTCATCCGCGCATCATACCGTTTTTTCATTCAATTGAAGCACTTAAAAAATACTGATATATTCCGGCGAGCTGCGCGATGTGCGGCCGGGGACAGCAGACACCCACAAGGTCTTGAAAGAATCCCCAGAAACACCGTTGCAGAGGCTCCGCCGGCCACAGACATAGCCCCCGAGCCCTGCGATCGACAGACTGTCGGCACAGCCGACAGAATATTAACCCGCTCCCCGCATTACGATGAGCGGCACCCGATTCAGATGGGTAAGTGCACAGGTGGAGATGTACAGCTTCAGGATCATGTGACGCGCGTAGACACGCCTTGAACAGTGTCCCCGTCCCCAGTCCGGCTGATTCCTCCATCAAGACGTTTTCTGTACTCGCCAGAAACAGATTGATCCGTGGCTGCAAGGCAGCGATGAGAATTCTGAACAAGGGCAAGGTTGGCCCAAGCAGAAACACACCTGACACCTAACGGAAGAGTCGTAGGTGCCGTATTCGTGAATCCGGGTAGCACTGGAACACAACGGTACTTCATGAAAAGAATGCTGATCAACGCAACTCAGCCCGAAGAGTTGCGCGTCGCCTTGGTTGACGGCCAGCGCCTGTATGATCTGGACATCGAGTCCGGAGCCCGCGAGCAGAAAAAGGCCAACATCTATAAAGGCCGTATTACCCGGGTCGAACCCAGCCTCGAAGCCGCCTTCGTCGACTTCGGTTCCGAGCGCCACGGCTTTCTCCCCCTCAAGGAAATCTCCCGCGAATACTTTTCCAAGCAGCCCGAGGGCCGCATCAACATCAAGGATGTGCTCAAGGAAGGCCAGGAAGTCATTGTCCAGGTCGACAAGGAAGAGCGCGGCAACAAGGGCGCGGCACTGACCACCTTCATCAGTCTGGCTGGCCGCTACCTGGTTCTGATGCCCAACAACCCCCGCGCCGGTGGCATTTCCCGTCGCATTGAGGGCGAAGAGCGCAACGAACTGCGTGAAGCCCTGAACAGCCTCAACGTACCGGCCGACATGGGCATGATCGTGCGCACCGCTGGCCTGGGCCGCAGCGCCGAAGAACTGCAATGGGATCTGGATTACCTGCTGCAGCTGTGGGAAGCCATCAAGGGCGCCTCAGCCGAGCGCACCGCCCCCTTCCTGATCTACCAGGAAAGCAACGTTATCATCCGCGCTATCCGCGATTACCTGCGCCAGGACATCGGCGAAGTGCTGATCGACAACGAGAAGGTCAAGGACGATGCCCTGAACTTCATCAGCCAGGTCATGCCGCAGTACGCCAGCAAGGTCAAGCTGTACGAAGACAGCGTACCGCTGTTCAATCGGTTCCAGATCGAAAGCCAGATTGAAACTGCCTTCGAGCGCGAAGTGAAACTGCCCTCCGGTGGTTCGATCGTGATCGACCACACCGAAGCTCTGGTGTCGATCGACATCAACTCGGCGCGCGCCACCAAGGGCGGCGACATCGAAGAAACTGCACTGCAGACCAACCTGGAAGCGGCCGAGGAAATCGCCCGCCAACTGCGTCTGCGTGATATCGGTGGCCTGATCGTGATCGACTTCATCGACATGACCCCAGCCAAGAACCAGCGCGCCGTTGAAGAACGCATGCGTGAAAGCCTGGAAGCCGATCGTGCCCGCGTTCAGGTTGGACGCATCTCCCGGTTTGGCCTGCTGGAAATGTCGCGTCAGCGCCTGCGTCCGTCACTGGGTGAAACCAGCGGCATCGTCTGCCCGCGCTGTAACGGTCGCGGCACCATCCGCGATGTCGAGTCGCTGTCGCTGTCAGTCCTGCGCCTGATCGAGGAAGAAGCGCTCAAGGATCGCACCGCCGAAGTCCGCGCCCATGTGCCGATCGCGGTTGCAACCTTCCTGCTCAACGAGAAGCGTGACGTACTGGCCAAGACCGAAATCCGCACCCGTGTGCGCATTCTGGTTCTGCCCAACGAACACATGGAAACCCCGCATTTCGATGTCCAGCGCCTGCGCGACGACCACGAATCAGTACTCAGCGGCGAGACCAGCTACACCATCAGCGCCGAAGTCGAACATGAAGAGCCAGCGCCGGTCAGCCAGACCCGTGCAGTCGTTCGCCAGGAAGCAGCCGTCAAGAGCATCGCTCCGACCCGCCCTGCCCCTGCGCCGGTCACTCCCACGCCGAGCCAGGTCATCCACGAAAATCAGCCCAGCCTGTTCAAGGGTCTGATCAAGTCGCTGGTCAGCCTGTTCGCGACCGAAGAGAAGCAGGCCCGTGAAGAGCAGCCGGTCAGCGAAAAGCCCGCCGAGCACCGCCCGCAACGCGACAGCAACCGTAACGACGAGCGTCGTGGCGGCCGTAACCGTCGCCGCGGCGAGCGGGATCGCGGTGAGCGCGCAGAGCGCGGTGAACGTACCGAACGCACTGAGCGCACTGAACGGACCGAGCGCAGCGACAAGCCAAGCAGCCGTCCCGAGCAGCGCCAGGCCGAAAGCCAGCCAGCCAGCACCGAGGCTCGCCCTGAAGGCGGTCGCCGTCGTCGTCGCAACCAGGACAGCGAAGCCCGCCCAAACCGCGAAGAAGACAGCAACCTGACTCAGCAGCCGCAGGCCGAGCGTCGCCAACCGCGCCGCGAAGAAAAGCCTGAGGTAGTTGAAAGCGAAGAGCTGACCGAAGCACTGGAAAGTGGCGCTCAGCCCACTGGCGAAGAGACCGACAGCGAGCGCCCCAAGCGCCGCTCACGCAACAGCCAGCGTCGCCGCAACAACCGTCGCCGCACTGACGAAGCCGCTCAGAGCGACGCCAGCCAGACAGAGACCCAAACCGCAGGCGATGGCAGCGCAAGCAGCGACAACCAGCAGCAAAACCAGGTCGCAGCCGCCGCTGTAGCCGTGGCCGCTACTGCCGCCGTTGCCGAGGCCAGCGAAGTCAGTGCACCGGTTGAGGAAACCCTGAAGCAGGCCGCTGACGAACTGGAACAATCGATCGAGCAAGCTGTTGAAGCCTTTACCCAGGCCCAGCCGGACAGCCCGAACGAAGTCGCCAAAGTTGTGGAAGTTGCAGAAGAAAGCATCGCCGAGCCACAGGCTGAACAGGTTCAGCAACCCGAAGCGCAAGAGCCAGCGGCCCAGGCGCAAACAATTGCTGAAGTCGCCGACACTGCCGAAACCGAGAAAACCGAGCAAGCCGCACAAGCAACCGCCGAGCCCCAGGCCGTCGTGGAAGCTGTCAGCGAGCCGGTAGCGGAACAGGTTGATGCCGAAGCCGAGCAAGCCAAGCCGATTCCGGCTTTGACCGAAAGCGGCCGGGCCTACAACGACCCGCGCGAAATTCGCCGCCGCCAGCTGGAGGCCAAGCGTCTGGCCGAGCAGCAGGCTGCCGAACCGGCTCAGGCCACTGAAACCGCCGCCGAGGAAAAGCCCGAGCCGCAAGCCGCCGCCCAGGGCGAACCTGAGGCACCAGCAATAGAGCCGGCTGTCGAGCCTGAGGTCGAGCCTCAAACTGCTCAGACTGAGCAACGCCCTCAGGCCTCCACACCTGAGCAAGCGGCCCTGCCGATTGAGCACGCCGAAGCCGATGAAACCGAGTCGAGCGCAGAGGAGCAGGATGCCGAGGCCCGCAAAAAGGCTGACGACTCCGACGAGCAGGCCGAAGAAACCGTGACCGAACGCGAGGACACTACCCAGCGCTAATAGTCCGGAGCAATAAAAAGGGGATGCCGCTTGGCATCCCCTTTTTTATGCCGCCTGATTGAAGCCTATCGGCTCCAGCCAGGGCCGGTCGACGTCAATCACCCAGACGCTGCGGCTCCATCTCCAGCCGAACTCCAAACTGCTGCTGGATATTCGTCTGAATCGCCTCAGCCAGAGCCAGCACCTCTGCCCCACGGGCGCCACCATGGTTGACCAGCACTAGCGCTTGCTCAGCATGCACCCCCGCCGCCCCCATGCGCCGCCCTTTCCAGCCAGCCTGATCAATCAGCCAGCCTGCAGCCAGCTTGCAACGGCCATCGGCTTGCGGATAATGCGGCATGCCGGGGAAGCGCGCCAACAACGCCCGAGCCTGTTCTGCTTCGACCAGCGGGTTCTTGAAAAAGCTGCCGGCATTGCCCAACACCGCAGGGTCTGGCAGTTTACTGCGCCGAATAGCACACACCAGCTCAGCCACCACCCGTGAGTCCGGACGACTCAGCCCGGTTGCAGCCCAGGCTGCCGCCAGCGGGGCATAATCGATACGCAAGTCTGGCCGGGTTGGCAGTCGCAGCCTGACCCGCAAAATCACATAACGCCCAGGTTCCTGCTTGAACAGGCTGTCACGGTAAGCAAACCGGCACTGTCCGGCATCCAGTCGGCAATAACGTTGCTGCTGGCGATCCCAGGCATCCAGGCTGTCAAACCGCTCGCACAGTTCAACACCATAGGCACCAATGTTCTGCACCGGCGCGGCCCCGACTGTCCCCGGGATCAGGGCCAGATTCTCCAGGCCGCTGAGCCCCAGATCCAGGCTCCAGTTGACCAGCGCATGCCAGTTCTCACCAGCTTCGGCCTCGATCACAGCAAAACCGTCAGCCCGCGACAACAGCCGACGACCACGGCTGCGCATACCGATCACCAACCCAGGCACGGGCCCTGCCAGCACCAGATTACTGCCACCGCCCAGCAGGGTAACAGGCCAGCCCTGCTCTGCCGCCAGGTCCAGAGCCTCGATCAGCTCAGCATCACGCTCGACCCAGACCAGGCGTTCGGCACACTCGGCAATCGCGAAACTGTTATACGGCTGCAGGTCGACATCTGTTTGCAACTGGATCATGCCTGCTCCAGACAATGCTCGATCAGGCCGTCAGCGGCCTGCTCAAGCATATCCAGTACCTGCTCAAAGCCGTCATCACCGCCGTAATAGGGATCAGGCACTTCGACCGGCAGCCCAGGAGCAAAATGCATGAACAACTCGGTGCGGGCCCGAGCACCAGCCGGCACCAGGCGCTGGAGGTTGCTCAAATTGCTCTGATCCATGGCCAGAATCAGATCAAAACGCTGAAAGTCGGCCACCGATACCTGACGGGCCCGCAATCCGGCAATCTCGTAGCCACGCTTGCGGGCAGCGGCGATTGCGCGTCGATCTGGCGGGTTGCCAACGTGCCAATCGCCAGTCCCGGCCGAGTCCACCTCAAAACGTTCAGCCAGACCGCGATCACGCAGACGCCGTTCGAACACACCCTGAGCGCTGGGCGAGCGGCAGATATTACCCAGGCAGACGAACAGCACCCGGATCATGGGCTCTCCAACAGGGCTCGCACCCTGGCCAGATCCTCGGGAGTATCCACACCTGCCGGCGGCGCCACACAGGCCTCGGCAACGTGAATACGACAGCCAAACCAGAGCGCCCGCAACTGCTCGAGCGATTCGGCGGTTTCCAGTGGACTGGCCGGCCAGCCAACGTAGTCATGCAGAAAACCGACCTTATAGGCATACATGCCGATATGCCGGTGGAACGGTATCTCTGGCGGCAACACATCACGCGACTCGGCGAATGCATCGCGGCACCAGGGCATCGGCGCACGGCTAAAATACAGGGCAAACCCTTGATGGTCTGTCACCAGCTTGACCACGTTGGGATTGAACAGTGCCGCCGGATCATTCAGCGGCTCAGACAACGTAGCAATACTGGCACTTGGATTGGCCAGCAGGTTGGCCGCCACCTGATCGATCAGCGCCGGCGGGATCAGCGGCTCGTCACCCTGCACGTTAACCACGCAGGTCGCGTCGTCAAAGCCAAGCAGGCTGACCACCTCCTGAAGACGGTCGGTACCCGAGGGATGATCATCACGGGTCAGCACTACGTCAGCACCAAAACCCTCACAGGCTTCGACAATCCGCGGATCATCAGTGGCCACGGTGACGGTTGCCGCAGCACTGCGCCGTGCCTGCTCCCAGACATGCTGGATCATCGGCTTGCCGGCAATCAGTTGCAGTGGCTTGCCCGGCAGGCGGGTCGAGGCGTAACGGGCCGGAATAATGACGTGATACATGCTTCAACCGTCCAGACGTTCGTCGGCATCCAGCGGCCGGGCTTCGCTTTCGAGCATGACCGGAATCCCATCACGGATCGGGAAGGCCAGGCCATCGGCCCGGCACCAGAGTTCGGTTTTATCGCGGTTCTGCACCAAAGGGCCCTTGCACAGCGGGCAGGCGAGAATATCCAGCAATTTGGGGTCCATCATGAGACTCCTGAGAGAGAAAACGTGAATTATCGCACAGGCAGCAGGGTCGCCAGCCGACTTTCCAGCGCCTGACGAAAAGCCTCGCTGGGACGCGCATCGACACTCAGATACCACCACTGCTCTTCGGCAAAGGCGGCGCACTTGACTGCATCCTTTTCGGTCATGATCAACGGCCGGCCGGCACTCAAGGCGCTCAACACCGAGGCAGTGTACTGTGCATGATCGGCAAACGGCTGCCGCTCAACATCAAAGGATAAGCTTTCCAGCGTACGGAAGAAACGTTCGGGATTGCCGATGCCGGCCAGCCCGACAATCTCGCGCGACCCTTGCCACTGAGTCGCCGGGCAACGCTGGCCGGTACGCAGATTGATCAATTCGCCCGGCACCAGTTGCATGGCGTAACCTTCAGCGCTGTCTTCAGTGGCACCATTGCGCACAATGAAATCCACTGCGGCCAACCGCTCTGGCGGTTCGCGCAAGGGACCTTCCGGCAGGCAGCGCCCATTGCCCAACCCCCGCGCCTGGTCCAGCATGACCAGTTCAAGGTTGCGACCCAGACGGTAATGCTGCAACCCATCATCACTGATGATCAGGTCCACCGACTCCTGCTCCAGCAGGTGCTGAACAGCCCTGACCCGATCCGGGTCGATCACCACCGGCGCTCCGCTGCGTCGGGCCAGCAGCAGCGGCTCGTCCCCGGCAATGGAAGCATCATCGCTATCGGCGCGGACTCGCCAGGGCAGACTCGGCGGCTTGGCCCCATAACCACGGCTGACCACTCCGGCGCGGATCCCACGCGCGGCCAGCCATTCGATCAGCCACAGGGTCATTGGCGTTTTGCCGGTGCCGCCCAGGGTAATGTTACCGACCACCAACAGCGGCACCGGCGGCTGCCAGCTAGCGCCACTTTCGTCGAGAAAGCGCTGCCGGCGACGCCGGGCAACCTGCGTGTAAAGCCAGGACAATGGGCGCAGCAGTCGCAGCCAGGGCGCCCGGCCATACCAGGCGTCCAGCATCACGGCTTCCAGCGAGCGACGCTTCACGGCTGGCCGTCAGACTGCATTTCACTGGTTGTCAGGCGCAGCCGACTGAATCCGAGCTGACCGGCGGCATCCATCGCAGTCACCACAGCCTGATGCGGCGCCTGACCATCGGCGGTGATTACCAGCGGCAGCTCGGTGTTGCCGGCCGACTCACGCTGCAATGCTCGCTTGAGATTGTCCAGGCTGGGGTTGGCCAGCACCTGCTCATTGACCGCCACCTCACCAGCAGCCGAGATGGTCAGCTCAATCACCTGCAGATCCTGCTCTACCGGTTCACCGGAAGCCGCCTGTGGCAGATCGACCTTGAGCTGGGTTTCCCGGGTGAAGGTGGTCGTAACCATGAAAAAGATCAGCAGCAAGAACACCACATCGATCAGCGGCGTGAGGTTGACCCCAACTTCTTCTGGGCGTTGACGACGAAATTGCACGGCTCATGCTCCCTTGCGGGCTTTGGCCCGAGGCGCTGCTGCCTCCTGGGCGCCGCCATTGAGCTCGACGTCACGATTACCCTGTACCACCTCAACCAGCTTGGTCGCCTCCTGTTCCATAGCGACCACCAGCTCGTCGACCTTGCGGACAAAAAAACGATGGAAGAACAACGCCGGAATCGCCACGGTCAAGCCAGCCGCCGTGGTGATCAGCGCCTTGGAGATACCCCCTGCCAGCACCCCGGTATTACCGGTACCCTGAATCATGATCGCGCTGAATACATCGATCATGCCGATCACCGTACCCAGCAACCCCAGCAAGGGTGTGATTGCCGCAATGGTGCCCAGAGTGTTGAGGTAACGCTCAAGCTCATGGATGACCTTGCCGGCCGCTTCCTGGATACATTCCTTCATGATCTCCCGGCCATGCCGGGAGTTTGCCAGACCAGCGGCGAGAATTTCGCCCAGCGGTGAATCGGCGCGCAGGCTCTTGAGCTTCATGGCATCGAGTTGGCCGTCCTTGATCCAGCGCCAGACCTGGCCAAGCAGATTGGGAGGAGCAATACGTGTGCTACGCAGAGTCCAGGCGCGCTCGATGACAATGGCCACAGCGATGACCGAACACAACAGAATCGGCAGCATCAGCCAGCCACCCGCACTGATCAATTCCCACACACGCGTTCCCTCCCCCAATCAATTTAATTACTCAAGCGCCACTATCAGCGGTAGTCATTCATGCCAAAAACGCCGGGCGTGCTCACGCCAGCGCCAGATCAACTCGGTACCGTGCTCGTCCATGACGAAGCGTACGGCGCCGGAGCCGGCAGTATAAACCGGTTCGACCTGCAATTCCTGGTAACGTGCCACAACCTGAGGATGCGGATGATTGTAGCGATTATTGCGCCCGGCACTGAACACTACCCAGCGTGGCGCCACAGCCCGAATCAGTGCATAGGACGAGGAGCTGCGACTGCCGTGATGCGGCGCCAACAGCAGCTCGGCCGCCAGCGGCCGCCCCAGCATCTGGTACTCGCCACGGATACCCAGGTCGCCGGGCAACACCACGCCGCGACCAACCGGCCCGGCGCGCAGCACACAAGAGCGTTCGTTGGGCGGCGCCGGCGCCGGCGCACTATAGAGCACTTCGAACGGCACCCCATTCCACTCCCAACGCTCACCCGGCTGACAGGCTGAAGCATCCAGCTCCACCGGCAACCGTTCATGCTCGCCAGCCAGCACCCGATCAACCCGCATACGCCGGGTTACAGCCAGCGCCCCACCGGCATGATCGCTGTCGGCATGGCTGAGCAACAGGGTATCCAGCCGACGCAACCCGAACCGGCTCAACACTGGATGCACCACCGCCTCACCCAGATCAAAACCACTGGGCAAGCGTGCCCCGGCATCATAGAGCAACGCATGCTCGCGGGTCTGCAGCAACACCGACAACCCCTGCCCTACATCCAGCACAGTGACCCACAACTGGCCTTCAGCAGGTCTCGGTGTCGCCGGCCAGGCCAGCGCCAACAAACAAACCAGCGCAGGAATCCGCAACAACGGCGCCAGCGGACTGACCAGCAGCAGACAGGCCAGTAGCCCGATGGACCAGTTCAACCAGCCGGGGAACCCAAGATTAACCGGGCTCTGCCACTGGGCTACCCAGCTAAGGCATAAGAAAAGAGTCTCCAGACTCCAGGCTGCCAGCACCAGCAACCAATCCGGTCCACCCAGAAGTACCAACAGAGCCCCGAGCATGCCAGGTGGCACCACCAGCACGCTGACCCAAGGAATCGCCCACAGGTTGACCAGCGGTGCGGACAGACTCCCCGGCATGCTCCACAACAACAACCAGGGCCATAAGCCGATGAAGATCACCCATTGCGAGCGTCCCCAACGCCACCACCAGCCCTTGATCAGCAGACGCCCACCCAGCCCCAGCAGCAACAGCCCCACCGCCATGAACGACAACCAGAAGCCAGCCCGCAACGGAGCCGCCGGATCCAACGTCAATACCGCCGCCAGGGCCAGCCACCACACCTGCCAGGGGCCTGGCTGACGATAGGCCAGGCGCATCAACAGCACTAGCACAACCATCAGCATTGCCCGCTGAGTTGGCACGGCAAAACCAGCCAAGGCCGCGTACAAGGCCGCAACCAACATAGCCAGCGGCGCCGCCAGCCACAGACTGGGCCAGCGCCAAGGTAGCCAGCCAGGACGAAAAACAAGACCTATCAGGGCAAAGGCCGCGGCCGCCAGCATGCCGACATGCAAACCGGAAATCACCATCAAGTGGCTCGTCCCGGTAGCCTGCAGCACCAGCCAATCGGCGTTGCTGAGCACACTACGATCCCCAACCAGCAATGCCAGCAGCCGGGTGTCGGCATCACGGGCTTGTAGCTGCTGTGCCAACCGGTCACGCCAACGCGTGCGCAGCCCATGCAGATCCAGTGAATCAGGTGCTACCAGCAACTCCCCGCTACGCACGCTGGCCAGACCGCCAATACCCTGAGCATACAGCCAGGCTTCGTAATCGAAGGTCCCCGGATTGGACATGCCGGCAGGACGCCGCAAGGTCATCTCAAAACGCCAAAGCTCACCATGGGCCAAGGGTGGGCCTGCAAACCAGTGGGCACGCAGCAGGGGTAATCCCTGCCCGCTATCAACCAGCCGGGCGTCACGCAGCTGAAAACGCCAACCATTGGTCGTAGGCTCCGGCAAGCCATGGACTCGACCTTCGACCAATAGCCTTTGCCCTTCCAGGCCGGGTGCCAGACGCTCGCCTAATTGCTGGTGATGAACCCAAAGTGCCCAACACATGGCCAGCAACAGCACTGCCAGCGGCCGGGCCTTGGCACTCAAGGCCAGCAACCCAGCCATGATCAACAGCACAACAAGCCAAAAAAGCTCTGGCAACCCGGGTAGCAATAGCGGCAGCAACAGACCTGTCAACCAGGCCGGCAGCAGAAAAGCCAGTTTCATGTAACATCCTGTTCATTACCGTCGCTGCCAGGCAGTAGTCCATGCCTGGCATTCCATGCATAATTGGTCCACGTTCAACCCGCCGACCATTCGCTGATGCCGCGCCAGATTCTCAAACGCTACATGCCCAGTCCGGAGCGGATCAAGCGCAGCAAATCCCTGCGTTTTCTCGGCACCATCCTGCACGACCCAAACCTGTGGCACCTCAACCGCCACAGCGTGGCCCGAGCCATGGCCATCGGTCTGTTCGTATGCATGCTGCCGATCCCGATGCAGATGCTGGTATCGGCAATCATCGCTATCCCCTGCCGCGCCAACCTGCCAATCTCCGTCGGTCTGGTCTGGTTGTCCAACCCGGTGACCATGCCGCCGCTATTCTTCATTCAGTACAAGATTGGCACCCTGCTGCTCGGCACCCCGGAGCGTACTATCCCAATGGAGCTGTCACTGACCTGGATCAGCGCGGAAATCCAGCACATCTGGCAACCGTTACTGGTCGGTTCAGTCCTGATGGGTGCGGTGCTGGCATTGATTGGCTACAGCGCCACCATGTTGTATTGGCGCTTTTGGGTCTCGCGCAACTGGGAGCAGCGCAAACTGCGACGCCGTCGGCAATCCTGAGCCGACGGCGATAGGTGGGAATCAGATCTGCTTCAGAGCTGATGCTGTTCGAGATGACCTTCGGTCAGAGTCAGCACCCGGTCCATCTGGGCCGCCAGGTGCAAATCGTGGGTCACCACCAGGAAGGTGGTTTTCAGGCTCTGACTCAACTCCAGCATAAGTTGCTGAACACTTCGGGCAGTGTGCTGATCGAGATTACCGGTCGGCTCATCGAGCAGCACACAAGCCGGCTGATTGATCAGCGCCCGGGCAATCGCCACCCGCTGCCGTTCGCCGCCGGATAATTCTGCGGGCTTGTGACCAGCCCGCGGCTTCAAGCCCACCCGCTCCAGCATGTTCATCGCCCGCTCGCGCGCCTCGGCAATCGGTGTGCGACCAATCAACAGCGGCATGCAGACATTCTCCAGCGCAGTGAACTCCGGCAACAGATGGTGAAACTGGTAAACAAAGCCCAGATCACTGTTGCGCAGACGCCCACGCTCCGACTCACGCAGCGCAGAAATCTGCTTGCCAGCCAGCCAGACTTCACCCTTGCTCGGGGTATCCAGCCCGCCAAGCAAGTTGAGCAAGGTGGTTTTGCCCGAACCGGAACTGCCAACGATTGCCACCCGCTCGCCGGCCTGCAGTCGCAGGTTGACGTTTTTCAGCACCTGCAGACTCTGCGGCCCCACCGCGTACTCCTTGCAGATCCGCCGGCATTCGAGAACCACTTCAGTCATAACGCAAAGCCTCCGCCGGTTCGGTGCGTGATGCCCGCCAGGCCGGATACAACGTAGCCAGGAAGCTCAGCCCCAGACCTGCCGAGCAGATCAGCAGCACATCGCCCCAAAGCAACTCGGATGGCAGATAGTTGATGAAATACACATCGGAACTGAGGAACTGAATCCCCAGCAAACGTTCCAGCCCTGCCACCAGACCGGAGACATTGAGCGCCGCCAGCACGCCAAGCACGCAGCCGGCCAGAGTCCCGACCACACCGATAACCGAGCCCTGGACCATGAAAATGCCCATGATCATGCGCGGCGAACTGCCCAGGGTGCGCAGGATCGCGATATCGGCCTTTTTGTCGGTGACGACCATCACCAGGGTGGAAATGATGTTGAAGGCAGCCACAGCCACGATCAGCAACAGCAGCAAGCCGACCATGGTCTTTTCCATGCGGATAGCCGCGAACAGGTTGCCGTGGCTGCGGGTCCAGTCCTGGGCATAGTACTGGCCCGGCAACCGGGTCACCAGATCCCAGGCTACCTGCGGCGCCAGGAACAGATCATCCAGCTTGATCCGCAGCCCCTGAACCTGCCCTGGCTGCCAACGTGACAGACGAGCAGCATCGGCGGCGTGAATCAACGCCAGCGAGCCATCCAGCTCGGCCCCGACCTTGAACACCCCCACAACCTCAAAACGCTTGAGCCGCGGAAACACACCGGCTGGCGTCATCGAGGCCTCCGGTAAGACGAAGGTCAGCTTGTCACCCGGCTCAACCCCGAAGCGCTTGGCCGTCAGTTCACCGATGATGATACCGAACTGGCCATCAACCAAAGCATCCAGGCTGCCAGCCTCGAGGTGCTGATCGATGATCGAGACGTCAGCCTCGGCCTCGGGCACAATGCCATTAACCAGAACCGGAGCTACACTTCCGTTATGGGTCAACATCCCCTGGAGCTGAATGAACGGCGCCGCCGCCTCCACTCTGGGATGGGCGGTCAGCACTCCAGCCAGACTTTGCCAATCGTCGATCGGCTGGTAACCATTGATGGTGGCATGCGGCACCATGCCGAGAATTCTGGTACGCAACTCACGATCAAAACCGTTCATGACTGACAACACCAAAATCATGACCATGACCCCCAGGGTCAGGCCGAGCATGGAAATCAGCGAGATGAACGAAATGAAGTGGTTACGACGTTTGGCGCGGGTGTAGCGCAATCCGATAAAAAACGGCAGGGGTCTGAACATGGAATACCAGTTACCTGAAGGATGGACCCAGTTGAGTGTCGGTTTGGGCTGCCATGTTACACTGAATTGCGTTGCGGTAAACGGGAACAGCCATGCAAACCCATAACGACGTTGACAACGACATGCGCGAATATTTCCGTATCCAGGACAATCTGGCACTGGACTATCGACTGATCGATGGTCCCGAGGGGGATCTGTCCGAATTCACCCGGCAATCCCCCCTGTTCGGGCTGCTGGGAGACCTGCACATGCTCGACTACGAGTCCCAACATCTGTTGCGTCAGATCGCCGAGCGCGACCGGGCCCTGGCCAACTACCTGAAGATCATCAACAAGCGCATCGATCTGGTCGGCAAAGCCCTGGCCACCCAATTATCCGAAGATCTGGGCGCCTGTGTCGACGTCACCATCAGTGAAGGCGGGATGTCCTTCCCCGCCTCCGAGTCAATTACACCCGGCAGCTGGCTCGCGATCCGTATGGTACTGCTCCCTACTCCGCTCGGCCTGATCGTGCCAGCCAAAGTTGTGCATTGTGACCCATTTGCTACCGACAAATGGACAATCGGGGTAAGCTTCGAGCAATTGTCCGATGCCCAGCGCCAGCTACTGGCCCGGCATATTCTGCAAAAGCAGGCCCAGGACATACGAGCTGCAAAAACCGAAGAAAGGACGCCAACATGAAAAAACTCACCAGCCTGAGCCTGGCCGTCACCCTGCTGTGCGGCGCCGCCTGGAGCCAGGCCGACACGCTAACCGTACCGGTCGGCCAGCAGGCAGGTACCAGCGCCAACCAACTACCGAACAACGGCACCAGCAGCGCCCAGGTAGTTCAGCGCCATGGACAGCCCACCACCCGTCACCCGGCCGTCGGCCAGCCGCCGATCAGCCGTTGGGACTATCCCGGTTTCAGCGTCTACTTCGAACACGACAAGGTCATTCATAGCGTGCGTCAACACCAACCTCGGACACAGTAACGTCAATGCCGCTCATCTATGGCCACCGGGGCGCCCGTGCCGAGGCTCCAGAGAACACCTTGCCAAGTTTTCGCAAGGCTCTGGAGGCCGGAGTTACCCGGGTTGAACTAGACCTGCACCTGTCGGCCGACCAGCAACTGATCGTAATTCATGACCCCACGCTCAGGCGCACCACTGGCCTGGGTGGTAAGGTTGCTCAACACCCGGCTACACACCTGACCCGCCTCGACGCCCGTCATGCCCTGCCCGACTGGCCGGAGCCCTGCCTGATCCCCAGTCTGGAACAACTGTTCGAGAGCTGCCCGGAGTTCGAGCACTATCAGCTTGAAGTCAAGAGCGGCTCGCAAAGCCAGTCACGGCTGGTGATTGATGCAATCCTGCGGCTGGTCGAACGCTTTGAGCTGCACAACAAGGTCACCATCACCTCCAGCAGCCGCATCCTGCTGCGTTACGCCCAAGACAGTGGCTGCCCATTGCCAACCGGACTGGTTGAGGAGTATGGCCTGCTGGACCCGGTCAAAAGTGCTTTACGTTACGGCTGTCAGATGCTGGTATTGAACTGGACGCTATGCAGCCCGGCATTGCTGGCTCGAGCTCAGGCCAGCGGCCTGCACGTCTCGGTATGGACAGTCAATGATCTGGAGTTAATGCAGCGCCTGGCGCAGATGGGTGTGGATAGCATCATTACCGATGTACCCAGCCAGGCTGTCCGGCTACTCGGCAACAGCGGCTGAGCCCCGGCCAAGCGGCCGGGGCAACCTGCTGGTTCAGAACAACCGGTTCAGGCCATCCAGCGCAGCAACCCGGTAGGCCTCGGCCATGGTCGGGTAGTTGAAGGTGGTGTTGACGAAATACTGAATGGTATTGGCCTCACCCTTCTGGTTCATGATCGCCTGACCGATATGCACGATCTCGGCGGCCTGGTCACCAAAACAGTGAATACCCAGCACTTCCAGGGTTTCACGGTGGAACAGGATCTTCAGCAGCCCTACCGGCTCACCACTGATCTGCGCCCTGGCAATACTCTTGAAGAACGCCTGGCCGATTTCATAGGGCACCTTGGCCTCGGTCAATTCGCGCTCGGTCTTGCCGACCGAACTGATCTCGGGAATGGTATAGATACCAGTCGGCACATCATCAACAAACCGCCAGGCATCGTTGCTGACAATATTGCCCGCCGCCGAACGGCCCTGATCGAAAGCCGCACTGGCCAGACTCGGCCAACCGATTACGTCACCCACCGCGTAGATGTTCGGTACCGAGGTCCGGTAGTTCTGATCAACCTCAAGCTGACCCCGGCCGTTGGGATGCAGCCCGACATTTTCCAACCCAAGACCATCGGTATTACCGGTACGGCCATTGCACCAGAGCAAGGCGTCAGCTTTGAGCTTCTTACCGGACTTGAGATGCAGAATCACCCCACGATTCTCCAGCCCCTCGATCTTGTCATACTCCTCGTTGTGGCGAATCAGCACACTGTTGTTGCGCAGGTGATAACTGAGCGCATCGGAGATTTCATCATCGAGGAAGCTGAGCAAACGGTCGCGATTGTCGATCAGATCGACTTTCACCCCCAGACCACAGAAAATCGACGCATACTCGCAGCCGATTACCCCGGCACCATAGATAATCAAGGTGCGCGGCGTGTGATTGAGCTTGAGAATGGTGTCACTGTCGTAGATGCGCGGATGGCTGAAGTTGACGTCCGCCGGACGGTAAGGCCGTGAACCGGTAGCGATGATCACTTCCTTGGCCACAAGCTTGTCCACTACCCCGGAGCTATTGACCAGCTCGATGGTGTGCTCATCGGCAAAGCTGCCCTTGCCGAAAAACACATCGACCCGGTTGCGTGCATAGTAGCTGGTGCGCGAAGCCACCTGCTTGTTCATGACTTTTTCAGCACTGCGCAATACGTCAGGGAACGAGAACCAACGCGGGTCACCAATCTGGCGGAACATCGGGTTGGTGTTGAACTGAATAATCTGTTTGACCGAATAACGCAGCGCTTTGGAGGGGATAGTGCCAAGGTGAGTACAGTTGCCGCCCACCACATTGCGCTCTTCAACCACCGCCACCTTGCGGCCATGTTTGGCTGCATTCATCGCAGCCCCCTCACCCGCTGGGCCAGAGCCCAACACCACTACGTCATAGTTGTATACGGCCATTCAAATGTGTTCCTTGTGCTAACGGGAAAATGCTGACAGCTCACCGATTGCCTGACTAGTCGACCTTGGTCGCGTCACGCGCCAGATCTGCACCCTTGCTGGGCACCTGGGGCACACCGGCTCTGGCACTGACCTCTTCACACTTGGTCGTGTCACCACCACAGATACCACAGACCTTATCCACGCCAGTCGCGCCGATACCACCGCAGGAACCGGCAATTGGCTTGCGCCCCATCATCACCCCGACAGCCATGCCGGCGACGATCAGCGACATCAACAGAAAAGCCAAAACCCAAACCATGAGTTACTCCTTGCCCCTTTTGAGGGCCTTGAATCGGGGAGTGCTGCGGGATACGAAGCCCTTCCCGGAACGAATTACGAACAAAGCTGCTATGTCATGCTCTACAGCATACACCCATCCGGCCTCCGGCCCCTTGACCAACAGAATGGTCGAAAGCCCGTCAGCCCGTGCCGTGGACGGGTCCAGCACCGTGACAGAGGCCAGGGCATGCATGACCGGGCGGCCACTGACCGGATCGAAGGTATGCGAGTAGCGCTGCCCCTCGTACTCGAAATAATTGCGATAATCTCCTGAGGTGGATACGCCATGACCATCCAGAGCGATCACCTTGTGGGTCACCCGGTTGTCGTCACGTGGCTCCTCGACCGCGATCCGCCAAGGCCGATTGCCTGGCTTCAGACCGGCCGCCTTGAGCTCACCGGTGATTTCAACCATGTAGCTGGTGATTCCTAGACTGTGCAGGTATTCCACCACACGATCAACCATGTAACCGGCTGCGATGCTGCTGACATCCACCTCAACGTCAGCATCCTTGCACAGCTGACGACCCTCAATCCGCAGGTGCCGCTGACCTACCCGCTGCAGTGTACGTTCAACTTCCTGCTCGGCAGGAATCACTTGGCGCCCATCGCCACCGTGAAACCCCCACAGCCGCAGCAAGGGGCCAACAGTCAGATCAAAGGCACCGCCGCTCTCACGATTGAGCTCCTGAGCCAGCCGCACCAGATCCAGTACCGAATCAGGCATATCACGGCAACTGCCGACAGCCGCCGCGTTGAAAAGCGCCAAATCAGAATCAGGGCGCCAGGTCGACACCTCAGCGTCGAACTCGGCCAGCATGGCCTCGATCTCGGCATGCAGGGTCGCCGGTCCAGGGGAATCCTCTTGCGCCACCCACTTGATTGAGTAGCTGCTCCCCATGGTAGCGCCCTGAACTTCAGAAACCGGCTCTACGGAATTGAAACAGCCCGTTAGGGCTGCCGCCAGGGCGACAGCGATAACGGGCTGGGTAACACGATGCAGCATGTTTATCCGCCGAAGTCGTCGAGCAGGATATTCTCGGGTTCCACACCCAGATCTTGCAGCAGCTTGATCACCGAAGCATTCATCATCGGCGGTCCGCACATGTAGAACTCACAGTCCTCAGGCGCCGGATGATCCTTCAGGTAGTTCTCGAACAGGACGTTGTGGATAAAGCCGCTCGGGCCTTCCCAGTTGTCCTCAGGCAGCGGATCGGACAACGCCAGATGCCACTCGAAGTTCTCGTTCTCGGCGGCCAGTTGATCGAACTCTTCAACGTAGAACGCCTCGCGCAGCGAACGCGCACCGTACCAGAAGCTGATCTTGCGCTTGGAGTTCAAACGCTTGAGCTGGTCGAAGATGTGCGAGCGCATCGGTGCCATACCGGCACCACCACCGACAAAGACCATCTCAGCATCGGTGTCCTTAGCGAAGAACTCACCGAACGGACCATACACGGTCACCTTGTCACCGGGCTTGAGAGAAAATACCCAGGAAGACATCTTGCCGGGCGGCAAGTCATCACGGCCGGGCGGCGGTGAGGCCACACGGATGTTGAACTTGACCACACCCTTCTCTTCCGGATAGTTAGCCATCGAATAGGCACGGATGACGGTTTCGTCGACCTTGGAAACATACTTCCACTGATCGAACTTGTCCCAGTCGCCACGGTATTCGGGCTGAATGTCGAAGTCCTTGTAGTGCACAGTATGCGGCGGGCATTCAAGCTGCACGTAGCCACCGGCACGGAAGTCAACGTTCTCGCCTTCCGGCAGTTTCAGGGTCAGCTCCTTGATGAAGGTCGCGACGTTGGGGTTGGACTCGACAGTACACTCCCACTTCTTCACGCCGAACACTTCTTCCGGCACTTCGATCTTCATGTCCTGCTTGACCGGGGTCTGACAGGACAGGCGCCAGCCTTCCTTCGCTTCACGCTTGGTGAAGTGAGTCTCTTCGGTCGGCAGCATTTCGCCACCGCCCGCTTCAACGATGCACTTGCACTGGGCACAGGTGCCACCACCACCACAGGCCGACGACAGGAAAATGCCGTTGTCGGACAGGGTATTGAGCAGCTTGCCACCGGCAGGCACGGTAATGGTCCGCTCGCCGTTGATCTCGATGGAGATATCACCGCTGCTGACCAGCTTCGAACGGGCGATCAGGATCACAGCCACCAGCGTCAAAACGACCGCGGTGAACATCCCGACGCCGAGGATGATTTCGATGTTCATGACGGGTTCAGCTCCTTATTACAGTTGTACGCCGGAGAAGGACATGAAGCCCAGAGACATCAGACCGACAATGATGAAGGTGATGCCCAGTCCGCGCAGACCGTCCGGAACGTCGCTGTACTTGAGTTTTTCACGGATACCAGCCAGCGCGACAATTGCCAGCGCCCAGCCAGTACCAGCCCCAAAGCCGTACACGACACTTTCACCCAGTGCGTAATCACGCTCAACCATGAACAGCGAAGCACCCAGAATCGCACAGTTCACGGTAATCAGCGGCAGGAATACACCCAGCGCGTTGTAGAGCGCCGGCACGTATTTGTCGAGCAGCATCTCGAGGATCTGAACCATGGCGGCGATAACGCCGATATAGCTCAGCAGACCGAGGAAGCTCAGGTCGACATTCGGCATACCGGCCCAGGCCAGCGCGCCATCACGCAGCAGATAGGTGTAGATCAGGTTGTTGGCAGGTACGGTGATGGTCAATACCACGACCACCGCAATACCCAGACCCAGGGCAGTTTGCACCTTCTTGGAAATGGCCAGGAAGGTACACATCCCGAGGAAGAATGCCAGCGCCATGTTCTCAACGAAGATGGCTCTGACCAGCAGGCTAATGTAATGCTCGATCATGATTTACATGGCCTCCTTGGCGGCACGGGTCTGAGGGGCCATCTTGAACTCGACAGCCTCGACCTGACCTTTGTCCCAGGTACGCAGGGCCCAGATAATCAGGCCGATGATGAAGAACGCCGACGGCGGCAACAGCAGCATACCGTTGGGCTGATACCAACCACCGGCATTGACCAGCGGCAGGATCTCGAAGCCCAGCAGCGAGCCGGCGCCGAACAGTTCACGGATGACCGCAACCACGATCAGGATGAAGCTGTAGCCCAAACCGTTACCGATACCATCGAGGAAGCTCATGGCCGGCGGGTTCTGCATGGCGAAGGCCTCAGCACGCCCCATCACGATACAGTTGGTGATGATCAGGCCAACGAACACCGACAACTGCTTGCTGGCGTCATAGGCGAAAGCCTTGAGGGTCTGGTCAACCAGAATTACCAGAGAGGCGATGATCACCATCTGCACGATCATGCGAATCGCACTGGGAATCTGGTTACGAATTACCGAAATGAACAGGTTGGACAGTGCACAGACCGAAGTCAGAGCCACACACATGACCAGAGTTACACTCAGGCTGGTGGTCACTGCCAGGGCCGAACAAATCCCCAGTACCTGCAGAGCGATCGGGTTGTTACTAAAAATGGGCTCGAAGAGCACCTGCTTGGCGCTTGCCTTAGCCATGATTAAGCCTCCCCTGCGCGCAGGTTATCCAGGAACGGACGGAAACCATTCTCGCCCATCCAGAAGCGAACCAGGTTTTCCACACCACGACTGGTCAGAGTCGCACCGGCCAGACCATCGACCTGATGCTGGATACGCGGACTGTTGCTGTCGACGCTGCCTTTGAGCACCTGCACAGCCACGCTACCGTCGTCGTTGTAGATCAGCTTGCCGGTCCACTGCTGCTTCCAGTTCGGGTTATCAACCTCACCACCCAGACCAGGGGTCTCAGCGTGTTGATAAAAACCCAGACCCACAACAGTGTTGAGGTCACCTTCCAGGGCTACGAAGCCATACAGGGTCGACCACAGACCAGCGCCGTGAATCGGCAGGATCAGAGTTTCGATCCCGTCTTCGTTCTCCACCATATAAACGGTAGCGAAGTGCTCACGACGACGGATAGCTGCGATATCGTCCGAACTGTCCAGCCGACTGGACAATGCCGGCTCCTTGGCAGCACGGGCCTGATCGTAACTCAGCGGGTCCAGCTCATCGCTGAACTTGCCGGTGCGCAGATCTACCAGACGCGGGGTGATCTTCTGGAACTGCTCCTGAACCGGTACGCCCGGCTCCAGCAGGCCAGCGATCGACAGGATATTGCGTTGCTTGTCGAGCAACTGGTTGGTGATCTGGATCGGTTTCAGCGATACCGCTGCGGTGGACACCACCACCGAACACACCAGACAGACCAACAGAGCGACGGTAATCGTCCGCCCTACGGTTTCTTTCTTAGCTGACATGACGTGCGAGCCTCCGCTTGATATTGGCCTGAACCACGAAGTGGTCGATCAGGGGCGCGAACAGGTTGGCAAACAGAATTGCCAGCATCATGCCCTCAGGGAACGCCGGGTTCACCACCCGGATCAGGATAACCATGACACCAATCAAGGCACCGAAGATCCACTTGCCGGTATTGGTCATCGAGGCGGACACAGGGTCGGTCGCCATGAAGATCATGCCGAAAGCGAAGCCACCGATTACCAGGTGCCAGTACCAAGGCATGGCGAACATCGGGTTGCTGGTCGAGCCAATGGCATTGAACAGCAGGCTCATACCGATCATGCCGATCATCACACCGGCAACGATGCGCCAGCTGGCGATCTTGGTAAGCAGCAGAATCGCGCCGCCGAGGAAGATAGCCAGCGTCGACACTTCACCGATCGAACCCTGCATATTGCCAAAGAAGGCGTCCCACCAGGTGATGCCCTGGGCCAGGATGCCCTGCACGCCACCTTCGGCGCCCAGGCTCAGTGCGGTAGCGCCGGTGTAGCCGTCAACTGTGGTCCAGACCGCGTCGCCGGAGATTTCCGCCGGATAGGCAAAGAACAGGAAGGCACGGCCGGTCAGTGCCGGGTTGAGGAAGTTTTTGCCGGTACCACCGAACACTTCCTTGCCGATCACCACACCGAAGCTGATGCCCAGCGCAACCTGCCACAGCGGAATATCCGGGGGCATGATCAGAGCAAACAGCACCGAGGTGACGAAGAAGCCTTCGTTGACTTCATGCTTGCGGATCGAAGCGAACAGCACTTCCCAGAATCCACCAACCAGGAAGGTCACCAGGTAGATGGGCAGGAAGTAGGCGGCGCCGTGAACGAAGTTGTCCCACAGGCTGGCTGGATTGAAGCCGGCGAACAGCGAGATCAGGGCGATCCGCCAGTTGTCCTGGGCAGCCATCAGTTCCGGGCTGGCAGCAAGAATGCTGTTGGCCTGATAACCGATGTTGTACATGCCGTAGAACATCACCGGGAAGGTGCACAGCCAAACGGTGATCATCATCCGCTTGAGGTCGATACCGTCACGCACGTGGGCGGTGGTCTTGGTCACACTGCCGGGGCGGTAAAAGAAGGTATCAATGGCTTCGTACAGGGCGTACCACTTCTCGTGCTTGCCACCCTTTTCGAAGTTGTGTTCGATCTTGTCCAGAAATGAACGCAGACCCATGGTTTAACCCTCCTTCTCGATGCGGGTCAAGTTGTCCCGCAGGATCGGGCCGTATTCATACTTGCCGGCGCACACGTAGGTGCACAGAGCCAGATCTTCCTCGTCCAGCTCCAGGCAGCCCAGTTTTTGCGCCATATCGGTGTCACCGACGATCAAATAGCGCAGCAATTGGGTCGGCAGGATGTCCAGCGGCATCACTTCTTCGTAGTTGCCTACCGGCACCATGGCCCTCGGACTACCGTTGGTCGAGGTGCTGAAGTCAAACAGCTTGGCCGGATTCAGCTTGGAGACGAAGATGTTCAACACTGAATGCTTGTTCACCCCGGCACGCAGGTAATGCATCATTTCCCGCTCACTGCCTTCACGCAGTACTGAAACCATCTGGTGGTAACGGCCCAGATAGCCGACCGGACCACGGGCATTGCGACCACCGAACACCGAACCGGAAATAATCCGGTTATTGCCTGGCTTGAGCTCACCAGCGGTCAGTTCTTCCAGATTGGCGCCCAGACGAGTCTTGAGCAGACGCGGCTTGTCGACCTGCGGGCCGGCCAGTGCGACAACGCGCTCGGTCCAGATCTTGCCTTCGGTAAACAGCTTGCCAATAGCGATCACGTCCTGCGGGAATACCTGCCAGACCTGCTTGTGGTCATTGACCGGATCCAGGTTATGGATATGTGTACCAGCAAGGCCAGCCGGGTGCGGACCGGCAAAGCTCTCGGTGCTGACACCGGCCACGCCCTCGCCCGGCAGGCTGACGCCTTCGGCCTTGCACAGCCAGATCTTGCCGAGACGGGCCAGAACCTTGAGACCGTTTTCAAAGTCGGCCGCATGGGCCTTGATGACTACGGCCGGATCAGCCGCCAGCGGATGAGTATCGATTGCGGTCACGAAGATTGAGCTGGGCTTGCTGTCAACAGCCGGCACCTTGCTATAGGGCCGCGTGCGCAGAGCAGTCCACAGACCGGAATTGATCAGTTGATCACGCACCTGCTGCGGATCCAGGGCGTCCAGCTTGCCGGCGTCATGGGCATCGAAAGTCACCTGCTCGTCGCCATCGATATCGATGACCACCGACTGCAGGACGCGCTTCTCGCCTCGATTGATGGCACTGACAACACCACTGGCAGGCGCGGTATAGATCACGCCGGGCGTTTTCTTGTCGCTGAACAGAATCTGACCCAATTTGACCCGGTCACCTTCGCGCACTTCCATGGTCGGTTTCATACCGTGGTAATCAAAACCGACAACGGCTACGCTGCGTACGGGACGGGCATCCTCGATACGCTGCTCGGGTGAGCCGGTGATTGGCAGATCCAAGCCCCGTTTGATTTTTATCATACGAATAGCCTAATCACTGGTTGGAATCTTTAAGGGGCGGGCAGCCAGCCAGACAAATCCTCAGGCCTCCGACATGCGGAACAGGGCATCAGAGGCGGAATCAGGGCTAGGCGACCACAAACCCCCGGAAAAAATCCCGCTAAGTATAAAGACCATGCCCCTCAATGGCTACTCAAGCCATTGGTTTTTTCAGGTTTTTTAGTTTACAGAATCAATTTGACAAATAGTCGCACCCCCTAGACAGCACCCGGGGCCTATGCACACCCTGACGAGCAACAAAAAAGGCGCCGAAGCGCCTTTTTTGCATTGCCGATCAACCTCAGGCCGGGAAAGCCGGCGGATTGACATGGGCCATATCCTCAAGGATACGCACCACCTGACAGCTGTAACCAAACTCATTGTCGTACCAGACGTAGAGAATTACCCGGTTGTCGTTGCAGATGGTCGCCTCAGCGTCCACCACGCCCGCGTGACGCGAACCCACGAAGTCGGTCGAAACCACTTCCTGCGAGTTGGTGAAGTCAATCTGCTTGTGCAGGTCCGAGTGCAGCGCCATATGACGCAGGTAATCATTGACCTCGTCGCGATTGGTCGACTTCTCCAGATTCAGATTCAGGATCGCCATCGACACATTCGGGGTTGGCACACGAATAGCGTTGCCAGACAGCTTGCCAGTCAGCTCCGGCAGCGCCTTGGCCACAGCCTTGGCGGCACCAGTCTCGGTGATCACCATGTTCAACGCCGCACTGCGGCCACGGCGATTACCCTTGTGGAAGTTGTCGATCAGATTCTGGTCGTTGGTGTACGAGTGAACAGTCTCAACGTGGCCGTTGACGATACCGAACTTGTCGTTAATGGCCTTGAGCACCGGCACGATGGCGTTGGTGGTACAGGAAGCGGCAGAGATGATCTTGTCATCCGGGGTCACCGCAGCATGGTTGATGCCGTGCACGATGTTCTTGATGTTGCCCTTGCCCGGCGCAGTCAGCACCACCTGACTGGCACCCTTGCACTCCAGGTGCTGAGACAGACCGGCCTCGTCGCGCCAGACACCGGTATTATCGACGACGATAGCGTCTTCAATGCCGTACTGGCTGTAGTCGACTGCCGACGGGTCCTTGGCGTAGATCACCTGAATCTGCACACCGTTGGCAGTAATGGTGTTGTTTTCTTCATCGATGGTGATAGTGCCCTGGAACGAGCCATGCACCGAATCACGGCGCAGCAGGCTGGCGCGCTTGGCCAGATCATTCTCGGCACCCTTGCGCACGACGATGGCACGCAGACGCAGACCATCACCGGCGCCGGTCTTTTCGACCAGGATCCGGGCCAGCAGACGACCGATACGACCGAAGCCATACAGCACCACGTCACGACCCTGACGCTTCTCGCCCTTATGACCAATGACGCTGGCCAGTTCCTGACGCAGGAAAGCGTCCAGATCACCGCTACCGGACTTGTTGAACTTGTCGATCAGGCGGGCCAGATCGATGGAGGCCGGCCCCAGATCCAGTTCCAGCAACTTCTGGATGATCTTGTAGCTGTCCTGCACCGACAGCTCGGCATCGTCGATCTGGCGGGCGAAACGGTGCGACTTGAGAATGCTGATCACCGAACGGTTAACCAGGCCGCGACCGTAGATGGAAGTGACCACATTGTGTTCACGGTAGAGACGCCCGATCAGGGGAATCATCGCCTCGGCGGTGGCTTCACGCTCTGTCCATTTGTCCAGACACTGCTCGAATTGGGCTTGAGTCACGGCTGTACCTTCCAAGTCGTTAAGAAACTGAGGGGGCGATATTATGCGTTTTACCGCCCAAGGAGGCAATCACCAAGCCCGGCAAGTGCGTGAACACGATTGAACACAACAGCGGTACACGGGGTTAAACTAGCGGCTTTTCGCAATGGACCTGACCGGCATGCCGTCCACACCGACGATCCTTACTCTTCCCGAGCTCAGCCAGACCCGCAGCCTTTGGAGCGGACTCCAGGGCGCCGCCCAGGCGCTGGCCATCGCCGAAGCCGCCAGCGCCCACTCCGGCCTGAGCCTGGTCATCACCAAGGACAACGCCGAAGCTGACCGACTGGAGCGAGAGCTGAGATTTTTTGCCCCGGCGCTGCCGGTACTCAGCTTTCCAGACTGGGAAACCCTGGCCTACGACCGCTTCTCACCACACCAGGACATTATCTCCCAGCGCCTGAGAGCCCTGCACCAGCTGCCGCAGGTCAAACAGGGCATTCTGGTCGTCCCCATGACCACTCTGCTCCAGCGCATCGCCCCGCGCGGCTTTCTGGCCGGCTCGGTACTGATGCTCGAAGTTGGTCAGCGGCTGGACATGGAAGCCATGCGCCTGGATCTGGACGCCGCCGGCTACCGCTGCGTCGACACTGTTTATGAACATGGCGACTACGCCGTCCGCGGCGCCCTGCTCGATCTCTACCCGATGGGCAGTCGACTACCCTACCGGATCGACCTGTTCGATGACGATATTGAAACCCTGCGCACCTTCGACCCGGAAACTCAGCGCTCGATCGACAAGGTTGAACGCATTCATTTGCTACCAGCCAAAGAGTTCCCACTCGATAAGTCAGCCCTGACCGGCTTTCGCGCCCGTTTCCGTGAGCGTTTCGATGTCGACTACCGGCGCTGCCCGATTTATCAGGATCTGAGCGAAGGTCTGGTACCGCCGGGCATCGAGTATTACCTGCCGCTGTTCTTTGACGAGCTGGGCACCCTGTTCGACTACCTTCCGGCCAACACTCAGCTTTTCAGCCTGCCGGAGATCGAAGCAGCCGCCGAGCATTTCTGGCAGGACGTGCGTAGCCGCTATGAAGACCAGCGCATCGACCCGACCCGGCCCCTGTTGCCGCCCAATGCACTATTTCTCGCCGTTGAGGAGTGCTTCGCCAAGATCAAACAGTACCCTCGGGTCATTTGTCATCAGAGCCAGCAACCGGCCGCCGCCGGTCACAGCATCTTTGCCTGCCCCCTGCCCCCCGAGCTGACGGTCGACAACAAGCGTGAACAGCCGCTCGAAGCGCTGCTCGGCTTCATCGACCGGTTTCCTGGACGGATTGCCTTCATCGCCGAAACCGCCGGGCGCCGGGAGGCGCTGCTTGACCTGTTCAAGCCGGCCGAACTGAGCCCGGAGCCGTTCGAAGACTGGCCAGCCTTTCTTGCCGGTGACAGCCGCCTTGGCCTGCTGATCGCACCGATTGACCAGGGCCTGATCTGCGAACACCCGCCAGTAGCACTGATCGCCGAAAGCCAGCTATTCGGCCAGCGGGTCATGCAGCGCCGTCGACGCGGCAAGGCGACCGATCTGGGCGATGCAGTAATCCGTAACCTCACCGAACTGCGTGAAGGCGCCCCGGTGGTGCATATTGACCACGGGGTGGGGCGCTATCGCGGGCTGACCAATCTGGAAATCGACGGCCAGCAGGCCGAGTTCCTGATGCTTGAGTACGCCGAAGAAGCCAAGCTCTACGTTCCGGTCTCCAACCTGCACCTGATCGCCCGCTACAGCGGCGCCGAGGACGACAGCGCGCCGCTGCACCGGCTTGGCTCAGAACAGTGGCAGAAAGCCAAGCGCAAGGCTGCCGAGCAGGTCCGTGACGTGGCCGCCGAACTGCTCGACGTCTACGCCCGCCGGGCCGCACGACAGGGCTTCAGCTTCGCTCATCCCGAGCGCGATTATCAGGCCTTCGCCGAAGCCTTCCCATTCGAGGAGACCGCCGACCAGCAGGCTGCGATCGAGGCAGTCATCAACGACATGCTTAGCAACAAACCCATGGATCGCCTGGTCTGCGGCGATGTCGGCTTCGGCAAGACCGAAGTCGCCATGCGCGCCGCCTTCATGGCCGTCCACAGCGGCAAGCAGGTAGCGGTACTGGTGCCTACTACCCTGCTGGCTCAGCAGCACTACAACAGCTTCCGTGACCGCTTTGCCGACTGGCCGGTCAAGGTCGAAGTCATGTCCCGGTTCAAATCGAGCAAAGAGGTCAAGAGCGCCGCCAGCGAACTGGGTGATGGCAAGGTCGACATCATCATCGGCACGCACAAATTGCTGCAGGACGACATTCAGTTCAAGGACCTGGGCCTGGTGATCATCGACGAAGAGCACCGCTTTGGCGTACGTCAGAAGGAACGCCTCAAGGCGCTGCGCAGCGAGGTCGATGTACTTACCCTGACCGCCACGCCAATTCCGCGAACCCTGAACATGGCCATGTCCGGCATGCGCGACCTGTCGATCATCGCCACCCCGCCGGCCCGCCGGCTGTCGGTCAAGACCTTCGTCATGCAGCAACAGCCGGCAGTGGTCAAGGAGGCGATTCTGCGCGAACTGCTGCGCGGCGGCCAGGTGTACTTCCTGCACAACGAGGTGGAAACCATCGAGAAGTGTGCTGCCGATCTGGCCGAACTGGTGCCCGAAGCCAGGATCGGCATCAGTCATGGCCAGATGCCCGAACGGGCGCTGGAACAGGTCATGCGCGACTTCTATCATCGCCGCTTCAACGTTCTGGTGACCTCGACCATCATCGAAACCGGGATCGACGTACCCAGCGCCAACACCATCATTATCGAACGCGCTGACAAATTCGGCCTGGCCCAGTTGCATCAGCTACGCGGCCGGGTCGGACGCAGCCATCACCAGGCCTACGCCTACCTGCTGACCCCGCATGGTAAGAAGGTCACCAGCGATGCGGAAAAACGCCTGGAGGCCATTGCCGCGGCCCAGGATCTGGGCGCGGGCTTCACCCTGGCCACCCACGACCTGGAAATCCGCGGCGCTGGCGAACTGCTGGGCGACGGCCAAAGCGGCCAGATTCAAGCCGTTGGCTTCACCTTGTACATGGAAATGCTTGAGCGCGCAGTCAAGGCCATCCAGCAGGGCAAGCAGCCGGAGCTGGAACAGCCGCTGTCCGGCGGACCTGACATCAACCTGCGTCTACCTGCGTTGATTCCTGACGACTACCTGCCCGACGTACATGCGCGACTGATTCTCTACAAGCGCATCGCCAACGCCGGCGACGATGAGCAACTCAAAGACCTGCAGGTGGAAATGATCGACCGCTTCGGCCTGCTGCCCGAACCAGTCAAGACTCTGTTCCGGGTGACCTCGCTGAAACTGCGCTGCGAACCACTGGGCGTGGTCAAGGTCGATGTTGGCCCCGAACATGGCCGCCTGGAATTCGGCACCAACACCGCAGTCGACCCACTGACGCTGGTACGACTGATTCAGGACAGCCCACAACGCTACCGGCTTGAAGGCGCTACCATATTCCGCTTCAATGCCCCCATGGGCAATGCCGAGCTGCGTCTGAACACGCTTGAAGCCCTGATTGATCGCCTGCAACAACCCACAGAAACAACCGGCAAAGGAAAACGCCCATGAATCACCCCCTGCGCATCTTCACCCTGTTGCTGATCCTGGCCCTCGGCTGGGTCGGCCTGGCCCAGGCCCAAAGCGAGCAGGTCTATCAGGTTGAAGTGGTGGTATTCAGCCAGGCTTCCGGCCAACTGGCAGCGGGTCAGAACCCCGGACCGGACTGGGCTGAGCGTGCAGTGCTGCTCGACAGCACCGCCCGCAGCGATGTACGCAATATCGACCAGACCCGCTACCGGCTTGGCACAGAGGCACGCCGGCTGAACGACCAGGGTTACCGGGTCAGACTACACAAGGCCTGGGAGCAGCCTGCCGACGACAATCTGCGTGTGGCCGTGACCAGCGGTACAGAAAACGCTCAAGGGATTTATCCGGCGCAGGGGCTGGTCCGCCTGAGCCATGAACGGGCCCTGGAGGCCGATGTAAGCTTCTGGCTCAACCACAATGTGCAGGGCCAGGCCGTCAGTGAGCACCTGCGCCAGAATCGTCGTCTGCGCGTGGACGAAGTCCACTACCTGGACCACCAGGGCATGGGCATGCTGATACGGGTGTCACGCCTGTAAACCAGCAGTCGGCCGCTCGACGCCCAAGTCAGAGGGTGTCGCTGCGGCCACCCCTCCAGGCACCCTAAAGCGTGTCGACCACTCCAGCCAACACCGCCCCAACCCGCGCCATCCCCGCCGCCATCACCGCCTCGATATCCTCCATGCGGATTGGCCCCCGGGCCTTGCCCGCCGCTGGATTGACCACCAGAGCCAGGCAGGCGTAGGGAAGCTCCAGCTCACGAGCCAGCGCAGCTTCCGGCATCCCGGTCATACCGACAATCGCACAGCCGTCACGCTCCATCCGCCGAATCTCGGCCGCGCTCTCAAGGCGCGGCCCCTGAGCGGCGCCATATACCCCGCCAGAGCTGTGGCCATAGGCCTTTGCCGCCAGCACCGCCAGCAGTTTCTGGCGCAAGGACTCGTCATAGGGTTGGGTAAAGTCGATGTGAGTGACCTGCTCCAGATCGTCCTCGAAAAAGGTCGAGGCCCGACCCCAAGTGTAATCGATCACATCATCAGGCACGCAGAAGTGTCCGGGAGGCAAGCCAGCATCGATACCACCTACCGCATTGACCGCCACGACCGTCGCCGCTCCGGCCTCGCGCAAGGCCCAAAGGTTGGCGCGGTAGTTGACCCGGTGAGGCGGAATCCGGTGCGGATCGCCATGACGAGCCAGAAACAACACCTCACGCCCGGCCAGCAGGCCACGTACCAGCTCCGCCGAAGGCGAACCAAACGGTGTCTCCAGCGATTCACGACCCGTCACCTGCAACTCAGGCAGACGCGTCAGCCCGGTGCCACCGATGATCGCCAGACAGCCCATCAGGCGTGCTCCGGTGAAACCGGGCGCGACTCGGGACTGTGTTCCACTTCACCCGAGCGCAGTCGCAAACCTTCCGGCACATGCAAAGTCGAGGTCGGGAATGCCACCTGGGCCCCATGCTCATCGATGATAGCCAGAATCTTCAGCAACACATCCTCCTTGATCCGGTGGAACTCGGCCCATACCGGGGTGGTGAAGCAATAGATGAAAAAATCCACCGACGATGGCGCGCAACGGTCAAAGTAGACCATCTGAGTCTGGTCCTGGGCGATCTCCGGGTGTTCTTTGAGCATTTCCCGAACCGCCTTGACGATTGGCTCCATTCGACTGATATCGTCGTAACGAATACCAATATGCTCATAGATTCGCCGATGACTCATGCGCGACGGATTCTGCAGCACAATATTGGTAAACACTGCATTGGGAACATAAATTGGCCGCTTGTCGAAAGTACGGATGCGAGTCAGACGCCAGCCAATATGCTCAACCGTACCTTCGATTTCCTTCTCCGGCGAACGAACCCACTCCCCCACTGAGAAAGGCCTATCCAAATAGACCATCAGGCCACCAAAGAAGTTGGCCAGCAGATCCTTGGCAGCAAACCCCACCGCCAGGCCGCCAATACCACCAAAGGCCAAGACCCCGGACACGCTGTAACCCATCGATTGCAGAATAACCAGCGACGAGGTGATCACCACCGAAATTCGCAGCAGCTTGCCGATTGCGTTGACCGTGGTCTTGTCGATCGGCTTTTCCCGGCAGTTCGGATCAACCAGGCGTTTTTCAACTTCCAGCGCCAGGCGAATCAGGAACCAGGCCAAGAGCACAATTAATAGTACCGACTGGAGCTTATCCAGCACCTCAGCCAGCCCGTCATCCATCTGCGCGGCAGTCACCTGGGAAGCCCATAACAGGCCCATGCTCCAAATCATCACCCACAACGGCCGACGCGCAGCTATCACCAGCGCATCGTCCCATACCGTGGAGGTTTTCAGCGCCCGCTGTTCAACCCGGTCCAGCAGCAGCTTGCCAAGGTAAGCCGCCACCAATGAAATGAAGATAATCGCGAAAACCTTGTATATCCAAAGCTCTCCGCCCAACGGCAGAGACTCGAGCGGCAAGCTCTCCAACAGTTCATCCATATCCACTGTTACACCAACTCCCATTGCTTCAAGTCATGCACTGCCTGCGACCAATTCGGCAATGCCTTGTAATCCAGCCCCGGGCGCGAGCGGGCCAACATTCGAGCCAGGCGTAGCGGTTCGCTGATCCCGCGCTGCTGACAGTGCACCAGCGCTTGCTCAGCCGCCGCCCGGTCATTACATACCAGCAACATGTCGCAGCCCGAATGCAGAGCGGCATCGACCCGCTCCGGCATGCCACCCACGGCGTGAGCACCGGCCATGGTCAGATCGTCGCTGAAGATCACCCCATCAAAGCCCAGCTCAGCACGCAGGATCTGCTGCAACCAGCGCCGGGAAAACCCCGCCGGCAATTCATCGACGGCCGGATACACCACGTGCGCCGGCATGATACCGTCAAGCAACGGCGCCAGCGCCGCGAACGGCTTGAGATCCGTGGCGCGGATCTCGGCTTCGCTGCGCTCATCAACCGGCAAGGCAAAATGCGAGTCGGCCTCAGCCCAGCCATGGCCGGGAAAATGCTTGCCGGTAGCAGCCATACCCGCGGCCTGTAAACCCTCGATATAGGCCCGACCCAACTGACTGACCTGATCAGGATCACGACCCAGAGCCCGGTCACCAATGACCTGGCTGCGGCCATAATCCAGATCCAGCACCGGCGCGAAGCTGATATCGATACCGCAGGCCAACATTTCGGTCGCCATCAGCCAGGCCGCCTGACGCGCCACCTGCGATGCCTGCTCCCCGGCCCGCAAGCCAATTTCGCGCAGTGGCGGCAGACGCAATACATCGCGGCGCAGGCGCTGCACCCGCCCACCCTCCTGATCGATGGCGATCAGCATATCCGGGCGCAATGCACGGATCGAGCGAACCAGTTCACGGACCTGGGCCGGCGACTCGGTATTGCGAGCGAACAGAATCAGACCGCCAACTTCAGGCTGGCGCAACAACTGACGGTCGTCCGGGGTCAGCCAGGTTCCAGCCACATCCAGCATCAAAGAAGCGTGAGTCAAGCAGTGTCTCCAGTCAGGGGGCCTGTCGCCCCGTCATCAATAATTACCTGGCAACCGACCGGCGTCAGCTCGAAGAGTTCCAGCATGTCCTGATTACGCAGGCGAATACAGCCATGGGAACGCGCAACGCCCATTGGCTGGTCGTCGGCAGTGCCATGCAGATAGATATAGCGACGCTGTGAATCACAATCGCCGCCACGGTTGAAGCCGGGTTGCTCGCCACACAGCCAGAGAATTCGGGTCAGAATCCAGTCGCGCCGGGGGTACTGTGCAGCCAGTTCCGGCGACCACAGCTCACCGGTTGGACGTCGCCCGACAAACACTGCGCGCAACGGCTGACCATCACCAATCCGCGCCCGGATGCGGTGTCGCCCCCGAGGCGTACAGCCCGACCCCTCGCGCTCACCGGCGCCATTGACTGCGGTCGAGACCGGGAAATGGCAAACCGCCTGACCGGCCTGATAGCCGGTCAGGGTCTGTTCTGACAAGGATATGCGGATCAGATCCAGTTGCATGCGCACCTCCGGGAAAGTGCACACCATAACGGATAGAGGGGAAACTGATAAGGGCCGTCAGGCCCTTTCGAGCAATTCGCCGCGGCGCGGATCACTGCCACCGTGCAGCCCGGAGCCTTCAGCACGCATTCCAGCGGCAAGGAAAGGTACCATCAGATGCAGCACATCATCGACCCCGGCCTGGCTGCCGAACTCGGACTCGGCAATGGCACGCAAAGCCTTCATGCTGGACATGGTGAACGCAGCACTGCCAAGCATGAAATGCACTCGCCAGAACAGCTCCTGGGGTGGCAGTTGCGGCGCCGCCTGCATCAGAAAGTGCATGTAGCGGTGGAATACCTTGCCGTAGACCTCACCAAGGTACTTGCGTAAATGGCCCTGGCTCTGACTGAAAGCCAGCCCGAGCAGACGCATGAAGATCGACAGGTCATTGCCGCTACGGGGCTTAACCGCCAAAGCCTGACGCACCAGCATCTCCAGCAATTCCTCCAGCGATAACGAACTGCTGCCTTCGCGCTGATGGCGATCAAGCTCCTGCTCCAGACTCGCAACGAAAGGGTTGAGAAAACGCACAAAGACCGCCTGAATCAGCGCCTTCTTTGAACCGAAGTGGTAATTGACCGCCGCCAGGTTGACCCCGGCCTTGCTGGTAATCAAACGCAGGGAGGTCTCAGCAAAGCCTTTTTCCGCAAACAATTGCTCGGCGGCGTCCAGGATACGTTCAACAGTTTCCGACTGGGCCATTAAGGCAGCTCCCAAAATACAAACAGATGTTTGAAACATACGTTTCAAACATCCTGACTGTCAAGTCAATTCAGGAACCAGTACTGTTTTTATCTGGTAGCTACCTTTTAACCAGTAGAACCGTGTCTGACAAGCCTCTTGCCTCACCGAGATAACTGTATATAATCACAGTTACTGGATAAAAAAACAGGTTAGTCTCCATGCAAAAACTGACGGCACGGCAACAACAGATCCTGGCCTTCATCAAGGAGTACATGGACGCCAATGGCTACCCACCGACGCGGGTGGATATCGCCCGGGTTCTGGGCTTCAAATCGCCAAACGCAGCAGAAGACCACCTCAAGGCCCTGGCCCGCAAGGGCGCGATCGAAATGATTCCCGGCGCCTCACGCGGCATCCGCTTGCCGGATCAGGGCACAGAGGCTGACGAAGACCGCTTGCCGGTGATCGGCCAAGTGGCCGCCGGCCAGCCAATTCTTGCCCTGGAAAACATTGAAGACCACTGCCGGATCGACCCCTCCTTTTTCCGCCCCAAAGCCGACTACCTGCTCAGGGTGCGAGGCATGAGTATGAAGGATATCGGCATCCTCGACGGCGACCTGCTGGCCGTACATCGCACCAGCGAAGCTCGCAACGGCCAGGTAGTAGTCGCCCGCGTCGGCGACGAAGTAACAGTCAAGCGCTTCCAGAAACAGGGACGCAAGGTTTCGCTGATAGCCGAGAACCCGGAGTTCGCCCCCATTGAAGTAGATCTGGGCGAACAGGAACTGACCATCGAAGGTTTGAGTGTCGGCGTTATCCGCCGCTGAAGGAGTTGAGCATGCAGTACCGCCAAAGCCACCCCCGTATTGAACAGGCCGAGCTCTTCCACAACGCCCTGATGGCATCACGCAGCCGTCTTGAGTCTCTGACCACCCCGGTCAGTGAAGAGGCTCTCACCAACAACGAGGACGCTGGCGGTTTCAGCGAAATCAGTCTCAACGGCGCACCTCGTCATTGCCTGCAGTGGCTGGCTCCGGTCCTGAGAGAGCTGAGCCAGGCCCGGACCCCGGGCTGGCTGACCCTGGTCGACCCTCCTGAAGCTGTCAGTCACGGCTGGTTGCGCCAAGCCGGGCTCGACCCCTGGCGCATTCTGATCGTGCGCTCCAAAACCGGCATGGATAGCTTCAAGCTGACTTGCGAACTGCTGCGCCTGGGTTACAGCCATACCGTAGTAAGCTGGCACCAAACCAGTCAGCAGCAGGCCACCCTATTGGAGAATGCTGCTCGCTCCGGTAGTTGTCGTAGCCTCAACGTGCGCATGGAAAGCACTCAAGCCGCCGCCTGAAACAAAAATGCCCGCAACGTTTGTTGCGGGCATTTACGCTTGAATGCCGGGCCGCCAAACCCTGAGCGCAGCATCAGTGCAGTACGCGGTGCTCCGGAATGTAGTCGTCTTCTTCCTCATCCATGACCTGTCCGGCGACCTGCATTCCAGCGCTGATCATGGCCTTGGCCACCTCAATGTAGTGCCCTTGCAGGTATTCCTGGGCATCGGCAGAAAACTCGATGGTCAAGAGCGGCTCACCCTCCTCGTCCGAACGACGAAGGGCCACTTTACCATCGGCCAGCTCTACGATTTCGAGAAAGGGTGAAGGCATGACTATATTCTCCTGTAACGGGGGCAGTGTACCACAATCACCACAGCCCTCGCAGACTTACCACTCCTGCATCCCATCCCGATAGCAACTCACCCGCTCATTGAGCGCCGCCAGTGCTTCCTCAGCCTGCGCCAAGCCCCACTCCTTCGCAGGCTCCAATGCGCTGCTGGCGATGATCTGCTCATCAGCTCGGGGCTTGCTTTCCTGCGGTTTGGGCGGCGCCTGCAATTGCTGCCAGGCGGCTAGCAGACCGGCCAGCCAGGTTTCCTTGTGCAGCGCCAGTTCATTCAGCTCGGCGAGCTCGGGGCCCGGATAGCGCTCAGCGACCCGGCCATCGAGTACCTGCTCCACCGTGCGCACATCCAGCAACGGCCAGCGGTAACGATCAGCCACTTCGTGAATGACCGCCAGCACCGCCCGGTACAGGTGAAAAACCACATGCTCACGGTGATAACGGGCCTGGGTCACGGCATCGAGCGCACCCGACTCCGTTGCCTGACGCCAACTGGCCAACGACCAACGGGCAAAGTGCAAGGCCTGGTTGGTACGGGTATAGACTTCATTGGCCATGATTCACCTCTCAACGCTTGGCTTTGCTGCGGCCATCGTCGACCGACCACTGCTTGCCGTCATAGAAGGCACGCCAACCCGTCGGCTTGCCTTCCACCTCACTCTGTACATATTGCTCCTTTGTCTTGCGGCTGTAACGTACAACCGTCGGATGACCATCCGGGTCTTTTACCGGAGCATCGAACAGGAAGTGATATTTGGGATCGATTTCAGCCTGATGCGGCAGCAGCTCGGCCACCAGCGGCGCCCGGGTCTCACGGTTCTTCGGGAACTGACTGGCAGCCAGGAACAGCCCAGAGGCGCCATCACGCAGCACGTAGATATCATCAACCTTTTCACAGCGCAGCTCTGGCATCTTCACCGGGTCCATCTTCGGCGGCGCGGCCTCACCATTTTTCAGTAGCTTGCGGGTGTTCTTGCAGGCGCTGTTGGTGCAACCGAAGTACTTGCCGAAACGACCAGTCTTGAGCTGCATTTCGCTGCCACACTTGTCACATTCAAGGGTCGGACCGTCATAACCCTTGATCTTGAACTGCCCTTCTTCGATCTCAAAGCCACTGCAATCAGGGTTATTGCCGCAGACGTGCAGTTTGCGCTTTTCATCGACCAGATAACTGTCCATCGCCGTACCGCACAGCGCGCAACGATGGCGGGTGCGCAGCACCCGTGACTCACCTTCGTCATCATCTGCCGCGACTTCGTTGCCAGGCACCAGGTTGATGGTCGCCTTGCAGCGTTCCTTGGGCGGCAGCGCATAGCCAGAGCAGCCAAGGAACACCCCGGTTGAAGCAGTACGGATCATCATAGGCCGGCCACATTCGTGACAGGCGATATCGGTCAGGGTTGGCTGATTGGCCTGCATCCCCTGCCCTTCGGCACTGGCTTCGGCCGTGCTGAGCTTGCGCCGGAAGTCGGTATAGAACTCATCCAGCACCTGCTTCCACGGCACACCACCCTGAGCCACTTCATCCAGCGACTCTTCCATACTGGCAGTAAAGCCATAATCCATCAGGTTGGGGAAGCTTTCGCTAAGCCGGTCGGTGACGATATCGCCCATCTTTTCGGCATAGAAGCGCCGATTGTTCAGGGTCACGTAGCCGCGTTCCTGAATGGTCGAAATGATCGCGGCATAGGTCGACGGTCGGCCGATCCCACGCTTCTCCAGCTCCTTGACCAGACTGGCCTCGGAGTAACGGGCCGGTGGCTTGGTAAAATGCTGTTTGGGGTCAAGCTTGTTGAGCTTGAGTGCGTCCTGGACCTGCAAATCCGGCAACACCTCGTCCTCGCCGCCCTTGCCTTGCGGCGGCATGACCTTGGTATAACCATCGAACTGCAGGATACGGCCCTTGGCGCGCAGCTCGAACTCACCAGCCTGCGCGGTGATGCTGGTCGACAGATAACGGGCTGGCGGCATCTGGCAAGCCACGAACTGACGCCAGATCAGCTCATACAGGCGCTCAGCGTCACGCTCCATGCCCTTGAGGTCAGTGGCCTTGAGCTTGACGTCAGAAGGACGAATCGCCTCGTGCGCCTCCTGAGCGCCTTCCTTGCTGCTGTAGACGTTGGGCTTTTCCGGCAGGTACTGCTTACCGAAAGCCGACTCAATGTAACCGCGAGCCATGCCGATGGCATCGGCCGACAGGTTGGTCGAGTCGGTTCGCATATAGGTGATATAGCCCGCCTCGTACAGACGCTGGGCCATCATCATGGTTTTCTTGACGCTGAAGCCCAGGCGGGTACTGGCGGCCTGTTGCAGCGTCGAGGTAATAAAGGGCGCACTGGGGCGGGTGCTGGTCGGCTTGTCTTCGCGCTTGGCTACCTGATAGCTGGCCGCCTTGAGCTTTTCCAGCGCAGCATCGGTCTGCGCCTTGTTAAGCGGGCGGAAGGTCTCGCCATTCTGGCGCACCACCTCGAAGCGGACTGACTCGGCCTTGGGCGTATCCAGCAATGCATGCACTTCCCAGAACTCTTCCGGGACGAAGGCTCGGATTTCCCGCTCGCGATCAACAATCAGCTTGACCGCTACCGACTGCACCCGGCCAGCCGACAGGCCACGGGCAATTTTCTGCCACAGTAGCGGCGAGACCATATAGCCAACTACCCGGTCGAGAAAACGCCGGGCCTGCTGGGCATTGACCCGATTCAGGTCCAGCTCACCGGGCTTGGAAAAGGCCTCTTGAATGGCCTTCTTGGTAATTTCATTGAACACCACGCGCTTGTAGCGGCTTTCATCGCCGCCGATGCTTTCGCGCAGGTGCCAGGCAATCGCTTCCCCCTCACGGTCCAAGTCCGTTGCGAGGTAGACGGTATCGGCATCCTTGGCCAGACGACGCAGCTCGTCGATGACCTTCTCCTTGCCCGGCAGAATCTCGTAGCGCGCCGCCCAGCCATTCTCGGGGTCCACCCCCATGCGATTGACCAGCTGGATACGCGCCTTGGTGGCCTTGTCGAGCTCCTGGGCCGACGCCGCCTTGCGCCCATTCTTGGGCTTGCTCTCGGTCTTGCTCCCGCTGGTGGGCAGATCGCGGATATGGCCGATACTCGACTTCACCACGAAATCATTACCAAGATACTTGTTGATTGTCTTGGCTTTGGCGGGCGATTCCACAATGACCAGTGCTTTTCCCATGGGTAACTGTATTCCTGACTCAATCGATTCTGGTTGGCGGCGCTCGGGCCGGCCCACTCCCGGTGCAGACCGGAGGGCCAGAGCCTACACGTCTTCGCTGATAAAGGTAAAGCGTGGATGCAGCATGCCGTCAACTTCAACCTGTTCACTGAACATGGCCAGCGGCCGGGCCCACAGACTGTAATCGCCATACAAAGTGCGATACACCACCAGCTCTTCCTCGGTCTCTGAGTGACGGGCAACGCCAATGACCTGGTAATCCTTTCCTTTATAGTGACGATAGCGACCGGGCTTCATAGGACCTCCTGACAATGAAAAAGACGCGAGTGTAACTGAGCTGCCCCCGCCAGACGCTACGCTCAGGCACTCAGCACATAGACCGGGTTACGCTCGCAAATAAAAAAGCCGGGGCACAGGGCCCCGGCTTTGTCCGTAGCGATTGCGTCAGACGCGTTCGAATACGGTAGTGATGCCCTGACCCAGACCCACGCACATGGTGGAAACACCAATGCGGCCCTGGCGCTGCTTCATCACGTTCAGCAGGGTGCCGGAGATACGTGCACCGGAGCAACCGAACGGATGCCCCAGAGCGATGGCGCCACCGTGCAGGTTGACCTTCTCTTCCATCTTGTCCAGCAGCTTCAGATCCTTGAGGACCGGCAGCGCCTGGGCAGCGAAGGCTTCGTTGAGTTCGACGAAATCAACGTCATCGATGGTCAGACCAGCGCGCTGCAGCGCTTTCTTGGTCGAAGGTACCGGACCATAACCCATGATCGACGGATCGACACCGGCCACAGCCATGGAACGGATCACCGCCAGCGGCTCCATACCCAGGTCTTTGGCACGCTGAGCTGACATGACAATCATGCAGGAGGCGCCGTCAGTGATCTGCGAGGAGGTACCAGCAGTCACGGTACCACCCTTGGGATTGAACGCCGGACGCAGTGCGGCCAGGCTTTCCAGAGTGGTATCCGGACGGATGGTCTCGTCTTCGGTGAACACGCGCAGGAAGCCGTTCTCGTCGTGACCTTCCATCGGGATGATCTCGTCCTTGAAGCGACCTTCAACAGTAGCCTTGTGCGCCAACTGGTGCGAACGGTAGCCGAACTGGTCCTGCTGCTCGCGGGTGATGCCGTGCATCTTGCCCAGCATTTCGGCAGTCAGGCCCATCATGCCGGCAGCCTTGGCCGCATATAGCGACAGGGCCGGGTTCGGATCGACGCCGTGCATCATGCCCACGTGGCCCATGTGCTCGACACCACCAACCACGAACACGTCGCCGTTGCCGGTCATGATCGCCTGAGCGGCGGTGTGCAGCGCGCTCATGGAGGAACCACACAGACGGCTGACGGTCTGACCGGCCGCAGTGTGCGGGATCGGAGTCATCAGTGACGCCATGCGGGCAATGTTCCAGCCCTGCTCCAGGGTCTGGTTTACACAACCCCAGATTACGTCTTCAACTTCAGCCGGGTTCAGCTTCTGGTTACGCTCCAGTACGCCGGTGATCAGCTTGGCGGACAGGGTCTCGGCGCGCACATTACGGTACATGCCGCCCTTGGAACGGCCCATCGGGGTGCGGCCGAAGTCGACAATTACCACATCTCTCGGATTCAGGCTCATAGCTTTACTCTCGCTCCGTATTCCGCATTAACCGAAGAATTTCTGACCGTTCTTGGCCATTTCACGCAGCTTCTCGGTCGGGTGATACATGGGACCGAACTCCGCGTACTTGTCGGCCATGGCAACGAATTCGGCCACACCCAGGGTGTCGATGTAGCGCAGTGCGCCACCGCGGAAGGGAGGGAAACCGATGCCATAGATCAGACCCATATCGGCGTCCGCAGCGCTTTCGACGATACCGTCTTCCAGGCAGCGTACGGTCTCCAGGCACAGCGGAACCATCATGATCTCGACGATTTCCTCGTCGGTGAACTCACGCTGCTCCAGCACGATTGGCTTCAGCAGTTCATAGGTCTCGGAATCAACAACCTTCTTCGGCTTGCCCTTCTTGTCCATCTCATAGGCATAGAAGCCCTTGCCGGTCTTCTGACCCAGACGATTGGCTTCGTACATGACATCGACAGCGGTCTTGGTCTTGTCAGCCATACGGTCCGGGTAACCTTCGGCCATCACGTCACGACCATGGTGACCGGTATCCATGCCAACCACGTCCATCAGGTAAGCCGGGCCCATCGGCCAGCCGAATTTTTCCATCAGCTTGTCGACGCGCTGGAAATCAGCGCCCATGCCCAGCAGGCGAGCAAAGCCGCCAAAATACGGGAACAGTACACGGTTGACCAGGAAGCCGGGGCAATCGTTGACCACAACCGGTGTCTTGCCCATCTTCTTGGCATAGGCCACGGTAGTGGCGACAGCGCGATCACTGGACTTCTCGCCACGAATGACCTCAACCAGCGGCATCATGTGTACCGGGTTGAAGAAGTGCATGCCGCAGAAGTTTTCCGGACGCTTGAGCGCCTGGGCCAGGTAAGTGATCGAGATGGTCGAGGTGTTGGAGGTGATGATTGCATCCTCACGCACCTGCGACTCCACCTCAGCCAGCACAGCGTGCTTGACCTTGGGGTTCTCGACGACGGCTTCGACCACGATATCGACATTGCCGAAATCGCCATAGGACATGGTCGGGCGAATGGCGTTCAGCGCTTTGGCCATGTCGGCCGGCTTCATACGGCCCTTCTCGACGCGCTTGCCGAGCAGCTTGGAGGCTTCATCCAGACCCAGTTGAATACCCTCTTCACGGATATCCTTCATCAGGATCGGAGTGCCCTTGACCGCCGACTGGTAAGCGATACCGCCGCCCATGATGCCAGCGCCCAGTACCGCAGCCAGGTTCACGTCTGCAGCAGCCTTGTCGTACTGCTTGGCTTTACGCTTGAGCTCGGTGTCGTTCAGGAACAGACCCACCAGCGACTGAGCAACAGTGGTCTTGGCCAGCTTGGCGAAACCGGCAGCTTCGACTTCCAGAGCCTTTTCACGAGTGAAGTTGGCAGCTTTCTGGATGGTCTTGACGGCTTCCAGCGGGGCCGGATAGTTCGGACCGGCCTGACCAGCGATGAAACCCTTGGAGGTTTCGAAAGCCATCATCTGCTCAATGGTGTTGAGCTTGACTTTTTCCAGCTTGGGCTGACGCTTGGCTTTGAAGTCAATCTCGCCGGCAGCGGCACGCTTGACCAGATCCAGTGCGGCGTCCTTAAGCTTGGCGTCTTCGACTACAGCGTCAACCGCGCCAACTTTCAGGGCCTTGTCGGCGCGCTGCTCGGCACCGGCGCAGATCCACTCGATGGCGTTGTCGACACCGATCAGGCGCGGGGTACGTACGGTGCCACCAAAGCCCGGGTAGATACCCAGCTTGACTTCTGGCAGGCCGATCTTGGCGCTGGCGGCCATGACCCGGAAATCACAGGCCAGGCACATTTCGAAACCGCCACCCAGGGCCAGGCCATTGATGGCGGCCACGGTCGGGACGTTCAGGTCTTCAAAGGCATTGAAGATTTTGTTGGCTTCCAGGTTACCAGCCACGAGATCTTCTTCCGGCAATTGGAAGGTGTTTACGAACTCGGTGATGTCGGCGCCGACGATAAATACGTCCTTGCCGCTGGTGACGATGACACCCTTGATGCTGCTGTCGCCCTGCAAAACCTCAACGGCGGCTTGCAGTTCAGCCAGGGTGGCACGATTGAATTTGTTGACAGACTCGCCCTGCAGGTCGAACTTCAGCTCGACGATGCCGTCTTCGAGGGCCTGAATCGTGATGGCTTTACCTTCGTAAATCATCAACTGATCTCCACGCTGTGAAAGCACTTGAGAGACACCAGCCATGCCGCCCCACCCCTACAGGTGCCGCGGTGCCAGTATCATGAACGTTCCCGAGACAGAGAATGTCGTGGATTTGACCACAACAATTCATACGCTTGTTTGATTCGGGTGCGCACACCTTCGGGGAAATCGCTGCAATTGTCAATGCACGCTACAGCATAAAGCCATGCCTTTGGCCCGAAAAAGCCTTATATAGAACAACCAAATCCCTTTAATAACAATTAGTTATGGAAAATACCCGAGGCCGTATCCATGTACTAACGACGCTTTGAACCCAAGCATTCAAACCCTGACCAAAGCCTCCAATAATGACCTTATAACCATAGATACGCCCTGCCAACGATATTCCAGTCAGCCAACCAGGGTTTTAAAATGGTTCTTCACGTATTACTGGCAAAGACTGCTACTATCAGCGAAAAAAGGGGAGAACCTGCATGCTCTATAAACATGTACTGGTAGCTGTCGACCTGATCGACGAGTGCCGCTGGGTAGCAGATCACGCCATGGCGCTGGCCAAGGCGCTGAATGCCCGCCTGACCTTGCTACACGTAGTCGAGCCGCTGGCAATGGCCTACGGTGGAGACGTCCCTATGGACCTGTCTATGCTGCAACAACAGCAGTTTGAGCAAGCCCGTGAGCGCATGCAGTTGTTCGCCGGTGATTACGGTCTGCCCGAAGACCAGCTACAAATCGCCTTTGGTCACCCCAGACAGGAAATCCACCGGGTCGCCAGCGAACAGGATTGCGATCTGATTGTGGTAGGCAGTCACGGCCGCCACGGCCTGGCCCTGTTGCTGGGCTCGACCGCCAACGATGTGCTCCACGGAGCACCCTGCGACGTGATTGCCGTAAGATTGGGCAAGAAGAAATAATCCCCACCCCGCCGCGGGGCGTTCAGCGAGCGCTCCGCGAACGCGAAGAAACGCACCCTCTTACATATCCTCCAGCTCAGCCCAACGCTCCATGGCTTGATCCAGCTCGCCCTGCTTGGCAGCAACCTGCTCCAGCACCAGCGCAGTCTCTTCATGCGGGCGACTGTAGAAGTTCGGATCGTTGAGCTGGGCCTGCAGCGCCTCCAACTCACCTTCGAGCTTCTCCAGCAACGCCGGCAGAGCGTCCAGCTCGCGCTGCAGCTTATAGCTGAGCTTGGCCTTGGGCGCCGCCGGGACTGGCGCACTGGACGCGACCACAGCAGGTGCCGGTTCGGCAGCGGGCTCGGTGGTTTTATCGAGGGTCATACGCTCAGCCAGCAACTCGATATTACCGCCCTGGCGCAACCAGTCGGCAAAGCCGCCGACATATTCACGCACCCGGCCCTGACCTTCGAACACCAGAGTACTGGTGACCACGTTGTCGAGAAACGCCCGATCGTGGCTGACCAGCAGCACAGTGCCGTCAAAACCGGCCAGCACCTCTTCCAGCAACTCCAGGGTTTCCACGTCCAGATCGTTGGTCGGCTCATCCAGCACCAGCAGGTTGGCCGGTTTGCTGAACAGACGTGCCAGCAGCAGGCGCGCCCGCTCACCGCCCGAAAGTGCCTTGACCGGAGTCCGGGTACGTTCGGGCGAGAACAGGAAGTCTCCCAGATAACTGATTACATGCCGACGTTCGCCGTTGATCTCGATAAAGTCACGACCCTCGGAAATGTTGTCGATCACGCTCTTTTCCGGCTCCAGCTGGCCGCGGAGCTGATCGAAATAGGCCACCTCCAGCTTGGTGCCATGCTTGACGCTGCCACTGGTCGGTTCCAGCTGACCAAGCAACAGCTTGAGCAGGGTACTCTTGCCCGAACCGTTGTTGCCGATCAGGCCGATGCGGTCACCACGCATCACCACCGTACTGAAATCACGAATCAGCGGGACCTGATCAGGCCAGGCGAAACTGATGTCCTTGACCTCGATCACCTGCTTGCCTGAGGACTGGGCGGTTTCCATCTGGAAACTGGCCTTGCCTTGACGTTCAATCCGCTGGGCGCGCTCCTCACGCATGGCCTTGAGCGCACGCACCCGGCCTTCGTTGCGGGTGCGCCGGGCCTTGATTCCCTGGCGAATCCAGACTTCCTCCTGGGCCAGCTTCTTGTCGAACAGCGCATTGGCCGTGGCTTCAGCCGCCAACTGCTGCTCTTTATGCGCCAGAAAGCTGACATAATCGCCCTGCCAGTCGATCAACTGACCACGATCAAGTTCCATAATCCGGGTAGCCAGCGCCTGCAGGAACTGACGGTCGTGAGTAATGAATAGCACCGCCCCGCGAAAATCCAGCAGCACCTGTTCCAGCCAGGCAATGGTATGAATATCCAGGTGGTTGGTCGGCTCATCCAGCAACAGTACATCCGGCTCGGCCACCAGTGCCTGGGCCAGCAGTACCCGGCGACGCCAGCCACCGGACAGTTCGGCCATGGTCTTGTCTGCAGGCAGTCCCAGCCGAGTCAGTGTGGTTTCAACCAATTGATCGAGACGCCAGCCATCCTTGGCCTCCAGTTGCGCCTGAACCTTTTCCAGCCGCAGCATGGCGGCATCATCCATCTCGCCACTGATCAGATGGTGGTACTCGGCAAGCAGATCACCAACCCCTGCCAACCCGGCGGCCACCACATCATAAACCAATGCATCACCAGCCTCGGGCAGCTCCTGGGGCAACTGGCCGACCTTGAGTCCGGGCGCAAACCACAACTCGCCCTCGTCCGCCGGCTGCTCCCCGGTCAGAACTCGGAACAGGCTGGACTTGCCAGTGCCGTTACGCCCGATCAGGCACACCCGCTCCCCTCTGTCGAGCTGGAAACTGACCTTGGCCAGCAGCGGATTGAGCCCGTAGGCCAGGGAAACATCGGTAAACGAAAGCAGCGCCATAAACCACCCTTTAAACAGTCAGGCCGGCATTCTACCGTTTCCACAGCCAGCTGTAACAAACTGCGATGATTTCGTCTGCCGGCCTCTTCTCGCTGCCAGGGCAACTCGCTAAGCTGTAGCGATAATGCCGGCCAAACCGGCCAACGATTTCGAGAGAGCAGGCATCATCATGCGCCGCACCCTATTGCGTTACTGTCTTGCCCCGGCCGCCCTGGCCTCCCTACTGTTCACCACCCTACCCGTGCAAGCCGACCGCCTACAGGAACAACGCCGCCAGTACGACCAGGCCATGAGTGCCCTCAACAGCGGCCAGCAAGCCCGCTACGAGAGCCTGGCACGAGGTCTGAGTGATTATCCGCTCTACCCTTACCTGCTGCTGACCGAACTGGACAAACGCCTGAACAGCGCCAGCCACCGCGAAGTCGAAGGCTTTTTGCTGACCCACGGCGACCTGCCCGCCGCCCAGCGCCTGAAGTCACGCTGGCTGCACCGCCTGGCTCGTGAGGGTGAGTGGGAACGACTGCGCAAGCACTATGACAGCGATAGCCAGAGCGCCTCTCTTGATTGCCAGCTGGCATTGCGCCGCTGGCGCGAGGGCGATCAAACCGGAGCCATGCGCCAAGCCCAGGAACTATGGACCGTTGGCCGCTCCCAACCCAAGGACTGCGACCCGCTGTTTGAGCGCTGGCGTGCCGCAGGCGGTCTGACTGAAGACGTCGCCTGGCAGCGCATTCGCCTCGCCCTGCTGCACCGCCAGGACGCCCTGGCCCGCTACCTGACCCGCTATGTCGCCAGCAACAAGCCACTGGCCGACAAGTTCGTCAGCACCGCAACCCAACCCAGCCTGCTGAACCAGCCCGGCAACTATCGCCCTGGCGCCAACCAGCCGGCCAACAAACTGGCCGATATAGTTACCGTGTCGCTGCGGCGCATGGGACGTGATGATCCGCAAGCCGCGCTCGGGCTCTGGCACCATTATCGTGACCTGCCGTTCAGCGAAGAGGACAGACTGGCCATCACCCGCGATATCGGCGTGCGACTGGCCAAGCGCTTCAATCCTGATGCCCTGCCCTTCATGGCGGCCAACGACCCACAAATGCGCGACGATCAGGTCAGCGAGTGGCGGATCCGCCTGGCACTACGCACCAGCCAATGGCGCATGGCCCACGACCTGACCCAAACCCTGCCCGAAAGCCTGGCCCAGCAAAGCCGCTGGCGCTACTGGCAATTGCGCAGCGCCCAGCTTGCCACCCCGAATGTTGGTGAATTGCAGGAAGACTATCGGCAACTGGCTCGCGAACGCGACTTCTACGGCTTCATGGCCGCCGAGCGCACCCAGCAGCCCTATGCGCTGAACCATCAACCGGCCAACATCGATCCACAAACCATGGCCAGGGTCAGCCAGGCCGCGGGTATTCGTCGCGCCAAGGAGTTCTACGCCCGCGGTCAAGTGGTGGATGCGCGTCGTGAGTGGTATCACGTCAGCCGTCTGTTCAGCCGCGAGGAACTGATAGCCCAGGCTAAACTGGCCCGCGACATGGACTGGTACTTCCCGGCGATCCGCAATATCAGCCAGGCCCAGTACTGGGACGACCTCGACATCCGCTTCCCGATGGCGTATCGCGAACCGATCCTCAATCAGGCCCGCGCCCGCCAGTTGAATTCCACCTGGGTATACGCCATCACCCGTCAGGAAAGCGCATTTATGGCCGACGCCCGCTCCCATGCCGGCGCCATGGGCCTGATGCAGTTGATGCCGGCCACCGCCCGGGAAACCGCCAGGCGCAACAACATCCCGCTGGGTAACCTTAATGAGGTACTGATTCCCGAGCGCAACATTGCCCTGGGCACAGCTTATCTGGCGCAGCTAAACAATCAGTTTCAGGGTAACCGGGTACTGGCTTCAGCAGCCTACAACGCCGGCCCCGGCCGGGTACGGCAGTGGACCCAGAATATCGACAACCTGCCTTCGGATGTCTGGATCGAGACCATCCCCTTTGATGAGACCCGCCAGTACGTACAGAGCGTATTGAGCTATTCGGTGATCTATGGCGACAAGCTGGGCATTCGCCAGCCGGTGATGGAGCAACATGAGCGCTATCTGCGCGGGCGCTAAACCTGGCAGGTTAGCGCCCTAATTTCGGAAAGCGGGAGCAGTTGCTCCCGTACTCTGAGCTTTAGAGACGGTCCAGTCGCTCGCGGACCACTTCGACCAGTTGATCAGGCTGAAACTTGGACAGAAAGCCATCACAGCCTACCTTCTCCACCAGCGCCTTGTTGAAGTTGCCCGACAACGAGGTATGCAAGACTACATACAGATCACTCAGGCGTGGGTCCTTGCGGATTTCAGCGGTCAGCCGGTAGCCGTCCATTTCCGGCATTTCGGCATCAGTAATCACCATCAGCAAACGATCAGACAGTTTGCCTTCGGCATCGGCCCAGGCCTGTAGCTGACGCAACGCTCGCAGCCCATCGGTGGCCACATGCAGGGTCAAGTCAAGCTGGGACAGGGTTTCCTTGAGCTGATTGATCCCGGTCTGCGAATCATCCACCAGCAGCACTTCACGACCACGGGCCTTGTCCAGCAACTGCTCATCGAGCAGTTCATCGGAAATGCGGGTATTGAACGGCACGATTTCGGCCAGCACTTTCTCGACGTCGATAATCTCGACCAGGCGCTGATCTTCAAGGCGGGTAATAGCAGTCAGGTAATGGGCCCGGCCGGCACCTCTGGGCGGTGGCTGCACGGTATCCCAATTGAGATTGATGATGCGCTCTACCCCACCAACCACAAAGGCCTGCACCGAGTTGTTGTACTCGGTAACAATCACTGTGCTGTTTTCGTTGACCTGCTGCGCCCGCATGCCAATGGCAGCGGCCAGATCAATTACCGGAATAGTCTGGCCGCGCAGATGCACCACACCCACCACATGCGGATGGCGCTGCGGCATCTGGGTCAGCCGCGGCAGTTGCAGCACCTCACGGATCTTGAATACGTTGAGAGCAAACAACTGCTGCCCAGAGAGCCTGAACAGCAGAATTTCCAGGCGGTTCTCACCAACCAGTCGAGTACGCTGATTAACGCTATCCAGTACGCCAGCCATGGGTGCCCTCGCAGTCAGATTCAGGTGAAGTAGCCACCTGCCATGACGCAGTGTACCCAGTTATAACTACTTTCGCAGCCTGCGCTTAATAGTAGGCATTTTCCTTGACCGTGTGATCGGTTACGTCACGCACGGCAGTAATTTCCGGGATTCGCGCTACCAGAGTCTTTTCGATGCCTTCCTTCAGGGTGACATCGACCATACCGCAGCCCTGACAACCGCCACCGAACTGCAGAATCGCCACACCACCCTCAACCACATCGATCAGCTTGACCTCACCGCCATGGCTGGCCAGCCCGGGGTTGATTTCGGTTTGCAGCAGATAGTTGATGCGCTCATTGAGCGGGCTGTCTTCATTGACCATCGGCACCTTGGCGTTTGGTGCTTTGATCGTCAGTTGCCCGCCCATGCGATCAGTGGCGTAATCAACCACCGCGTCATCCAGGAAAGGAATGCTGATCGCATCGATCCAGACATTGAAGGCATCCAGCACCAGCAGTTCATCCTCGGGCTTTTCCTCGCCAGGTTTGCAGTAGGCGATACAGGTTTCCGCGTAGGGAGTACCCGGCTGGGTAATGAATACACGGATACCAACACCTTCGGCGTCCTGCTTGGACAGCAACTCGGCCAGATACGACTGGGCCGTGTCACTAAAATGAATGCCTGCCATGAAATGCCTCTTGAGCAGTGACTGATGGCCCATAGTGTACGGGATAGCCGTCCGCGAATAAAGTCCTACCTTTATACTAGGTTATTTGCCAGGCATGCCGAAATGCAGCCCATCGCCATCGTGCGTTCAGTGTTGGCCGATGTTCTGCTAAGCTAGCGGGCTTTTCTCAGCGCTAACCCCCCGGAGCATCCATGTCAGACCTGAGTACCCGCTTGACCGCCCTGCATGAGGCCCTGCGCCAGCGCATCCTGATTCTCGACGGCGGCATGGGCACCATGATCCAGAGCTTCAAACTGGAAGAAGCTGACTACCGGGGCGAACGCTTCGCTGACTGGCCGATGGACCTCAAGGGCAATAATGACCTGCTGATCCTGACCCAACCGGACAAAATCGCCGCGATCGAGCGCGCCTACCTGGATGCAGGCGCCGACATCATCGAAACCAACACCTTCAACGCCACCCGGGTGTCCCAGGCGGACTACGGCATGCAGGAGCTGGCCTATGAGCTGAATGTCGAAGGCGCTCGCCTGGCTCGCCGGGTTTGTGATGAGAAAACCGTCGAAACCCCGGATCGTCCGCGCTTTGTCGCCGGGGTGCTGGGGCCAACCAGCCGCACCTGCTCTATCTCGCCGGATGTGAATAACCCCGGCTACCGCAACGTCACCTTCGACGAACTGGTCGAGGACTACAGCAACTCCACTCGCGGCCTGATCGAAGGTGGCTCGGACCTGATCCTGATCGAGACCATTTTCGACACCCTCAATGCCAAGGCGGCCATCTTCGCCGTGCAAGGGGTGTTTGAAGAGCTTGGGATCGAACTGCCGATCATGATCTCCGGCACTATTACTGACGCCTCCGGCCGCACCCTGTCAGGCCAAACCACTGAAGCGTTCTGGAACTCGGTACGCCATGCCAAGCCAATCTCGGTAGGCCTGAACTGCGCACTGGGCGCCAATGAGCTGCGCCCCTATCTGGAAGAGTTGGCAGCCAAGGCCGATACTCATGTCTCTGCGCACCCCAACGCCGGTCTGCCGAATGCCTTTGGTGAGTACGACGAAACCCCGGCTCAGACAGCGGCCATCATTGAAGAGTTTGCCGCCTCAGGTTTCCTGAATATTGTCGGTGGCTGCTGCGGCACTACCCCCGGACACATTCAGGCGATTGCCGAGGCGGTGGCCAAGTACCCGCCCCGCGCCATTCCCGACATCCCCAAAGCCTGCCGGCTGTCGGGACTCGAGCCGTTCACCATCGATCGCAGCTCGCTGTTCGTCAACGTCGGCGAGCGCACCAACATTACCGGCTCGGCGCGCTTTGCCCGGCTGATCCGTGAAGAGAATTACACCGAGGCCCTGGAAGTCGCCCTGCAGCAGGTCGAAGCCGGAGCCCAGGTCATCGACATCAACATGGACGAAGGGATGCTCGACTCCCAGGCGGCCATGGTCACCTTCCTTAATCTGATTGCCGGCGAACCAGACATCGCCCGCGTGCCGATCATGATCGACTCCTCCAAATGGGAGGTGATCGAGGCTGGCCTGAAATGTATTCAGGGCAAGGGCATTGTCAACTCGATCTCGATGAAAGAAGGGATCGAACAGTTCAAACACCACGCACACCTGTGCAAGCGTTATGGCGCTGCCGTGGTAGTGATGGCCTTTGACGAGCAGGGTCAGGCCGATACCGAGGCGCGTAAGGCGGAAATCTGCAAGCGCAGCTACGACATTCTGGTCAATGAGGTGGGCTTCCCGCCGGAAGACATCATCTTCGACCCCAACATCTTCGCCGTGGCAACCGGCATCGATGAACACAACAACTACGCGGTCGACTTCATCAACGCCTGCGCCTACATCCGCGACAACCTGCCCTATGCGCTGAGTTCGGGTGGGGTATCCAACGTCTCGTTCTCGTTCCGTGGCAACAACCCGGTGCGTGAAGCGATCCATTCGGTATTTCTCTATTACGCGATCAAGAACGGGCTGAGCATGGGCATCGTCAACGCCGGCCAGTTGGAGATCTACGACGAGATCCCGGCCGAACTGCGTGACAAGGTCGAAGATGTGGTGCTCAACCGCCACCCCGGTGCAACCGAAGCCCTGCTGGCAATCGCCGACCAATACAAGGGCGACGGCAGCGTCAAAGAAGCCGAAAGCGAAGAATGGCGCAGCTGGAGTGTGGAAAAGCGTCTGGAACACGCACTGGTCAAAGGCATCACCACGCACATTGTCGAGGACACTGAGGAGTGCCGCCAGCAGTGCGCGCGCCCGATCGAAGTGATCGAAGGGCCGCTGATGGCCGGCATGAATGTGGTAGGCGACCTGTTCGGCGCCGGCAAGATGTTCCTGCCTCAGGTGGTCAAATCCGCCCGGGTGATGAAACAGGCCGTGGCCCACCTGATCCCCTTTATTGAAGAGGAAAAGGGTGACAACCCTGAGCCCAAGGGCAAGGTGCTGATGGCCACAGTCAAGGGCGACGTGCACGATATCGGCAAGAATATCGTCGGCGTAGTGCTCGGCTGCAATGGCTATGACATTGTCGACATGGGCGTAATGGTTCCGGCAGAGAAGATCCTCAAGACTGCCATCGAGGAAAAGTGTGACATCATTGGGCTGTCCGGACTGATCACCCCATCGCTGGACGAAATGGTCCATGTCGCCAAGGAAATGCAGCGCCAAGGCTTCAATCTGCCGCTGATGATCGGCGGCGCCACCACTTCCAAGGCTCATACTGCGGTGAAGATCGAGCCGCAATACCACAACGACGCGGTGATCTATGTCACCGATGCCTCACGTGCGGTCGGTGTGGCGACCAGTCTGCTGTCTAAAGAGCTCAAGCCTGAGTTCGTCGCCAAAACCCGCGCCGAGTACGAAGTGGTCCGCGAGCGCACTGCCAACCGCAGCGCCCGTACCGAGCGCCTGAGCTACCCGCAGGCAGTGGCCAACAAGCTGCAGCTGGACTGGCAGACTTACCAGCCGCCGGTTCCGAGCTTCACTGGCGCACGTACCCTGGACGATATCGATCTGGCGGTACTGGCTGAGTACATCGACTGGACGCCGTTCTTCATTTCCTGGGATCTGGCTGGCAAATATCCGCGCATCCTTGACGACGAGATCGTCGGTGAAGCCGCCCGCTCGCTGTTCGCCGATGCGCAGGCCATGCTGAAAAAGCTGATTGATGAAAAGCTCATCAAGGCCCGGGCAGTGTTCGGCTTTTGGCCGGCCAATCAGGTCAATGACGACGACATTCAGGTCCGTAACGAACAGGGCCAGCCACTGGCCACCCTGCACCACCTGCGCCAACAAAGCATCTTCCCGGACGCCAAGCCAAATCTGTGTCTGGCCGACTTCGTCGCACCAGAAAGCAGCGGTCTGACCGACTATGTCGGCGGCTTCATCACCACCGCAGGTATCGGCGCCGAAGAGCTGGCAAAGCAATACGAAGCCAAGGGCGATGACTACAACTCAATCATGGTCAAGGCTCTGGCCGACCGCCTGGCCGAGGCCTGCGCCGAATGGCTGCATGAGCGTGTACGCCGTGAGTACTGGGGTTACGCCAGCGACGAGCACCTGGACAATGAAGACCTGATTCGCGAGAAGTATCGCGGTATCCGCCCTGCTCCCGGCTACCCGGCCTGCCCGGATCATACAGAAAAGGCTACCTTGTTCAGCCTGCTCGACCCCGAGGCCGAATTCGGCAAACCCGGTCGCAGCGGCGTATTCCTTACCGAACACTTCGCCATGTTCCCGGCCGCCGCCGTCAGCGGTTGGTACTTTGCTCACCCCGAGAGCAAGTATTTTGCCGTAGGCAAGATCGAGCGTGATCAGGTGGAAAGTTACAGCCAACGCAAGGAGCAGGACCTGAGCGTCAGCGAGCGCTGGCTGTCGCCCAACCTCGGTTACGACAACTGAGGTCGGCGTGAGCCTGCTACCCGCCCGCAGCCGCCTGCGCACCATCACTCTGCTGGGCCTGCCGATCATGGGCGGCATGCTCAGCCAGAGTCTGCTGAACCTGGTCGATGCGGCCATGGTCGGCAGCCTGGGCAAGGAAGCGCTGGCCGGGGTTGGCCTGGGTAGTTACGCCAATTTCATGGCCATAGCCCTGGTCATGGGGCTGGGTGCAGGTGTTCAGGCCATGGTAGCGCGGCGCCGAGGCCAGGATCGCGAAGCTGAAGTCGCTGCTCCACTCAATGAAGGGCTGTTGATCGCTGCCCTGCTGGCCGTGCCGCTGACTCTGCTGTGCTGGTTCAATGCCGAGCGCATCATCGGCTTTCTTTCCTCGGATCAGGGCGTGGTCGAGATCGGTGTCGACTACTTCCACTGGCGCAGCCTGGCGATCATCGCTGTAGGGGCCAACTTTGCCTTTCGCGGCTACTGGAACGGTATTCGCGAGTCAGGGTTGTACCTGCGTATTCTGGTAGTCATGCATCTGGCCAACGTGGCAATCAGCTACGGCCTGATCTTCGGCAAGTTCGGTCTGCCGGAAATGGGCGCCGAAGGTTCAGGCCTGGGCACCTGCATCGCCATGTTCCTCGGCTCGGCGCTCTATCTGAGCATTACCCTGCGACGTGGCCGCGCACACGGTTTTCTTCAGGCCCGTCCACAGTTCAGCGGTATCGTGTCGATGCTGCGGCTGTCGATGCCCAACTCGCTGCAACAGCTCTTCTTTGCCACCGGCATCACCACCCTGTTCTGGATCATCGCCCAGGTCGGCACCGCCGAACTGGCCATCGCCCACGTATTGGTCAACCTGGCGCTATTCCTGATCCTGCCCGGGGTTGGTCTGGGCATGGCCGCTACTACGCTGGTCAGTCACAGCCTGGGAGCCAACAAACCGGAAGATGCCTATCGCTGGGGCTGGGATGTGGTACGCGTGGCAGCTGTGGCGCTGTTTATCATGGGCATGCCGTTCTGGCTGGCGCCGCACTTCGTGCTCAGTCTGTTCACCCAGGACCCCTCACTCATCGCCCTGGGGGAATGGCCGCTACGCATTACCGGCCTGGGCATGACTCTGGATGCCACCGCGCTGGTTCTGACCCAAGCCCTGCTCGGCGCTGGCGCCAGCCGCACAGTGATGTCGGTGAATCTGGGTAGCCAGTGGCTAATATTCCTGCCCTGTGCCTACCTGGCCGGACCGGTACTCGGGGGCGGGCTATTATTGATCTGGCTGCTGCAAAGCGGCTACCGGGCGCTCAACTCGATCATCTTCGCCATCATGTGGCGACGCCGGCATTGGGCGGACATCCGCATCTGAGCAGACTATGCTAGGGTCTGTTGACGCCCTAGAGCCAGAGCAATGACAGCGAGCCAGCCATGAGCAACGATCAGCACAAGCAGCAACAGCCAGAACAACCGCAGCCCCCCATGCGCTTTCGCGATACCCTGTCCAGCGTACTCTGGGCCGCGCTCGGGGTACACAGCAACAAAGCCCGAGAGCGCGACTTCACCCAGGGCAAGCCGAGTCACTTCATCATCCTGGGTATCACCTTCACCGCCCTGTTCGTGCTGACCATCTTCGGGCTGGTCAAGCTGATCCTGCACCTGGCTGGTGTATAGCCCCTATGGAAATACTGATTAAATCAGTTTCGGTGTTGGCCCAATTGTCGCTGCCCTAGCGCTGACTGACCCAAAACACTGCCGTAACCACGGCAATCAGAATCAGCGTCACTGCTGCCCAGGCATCAATCCGGCTGTCGGTTGTTGTGGCTTCCTGCAGGTCGTGTTCACTCATGGGATGCTATCCTCTTTTTGTTATCACAATTCGATGCCCGGCGGGCACAGACAATACCCAGTAAAGACCAGCAATTTAGACACGGCAAGCCGCCAAGGAACCTATGAAAACTACCTGCGTTGGCAATACTGCGTTAAAAACAGCCTCAAAATGCTCATTTACACCACGTAAACTGCGCTTTTTCGGCTGTTTTTACCTTGTCTTGCCTGCCTCGCCTACGTTTTCAGAGGTTCCCTGATTGATACGCGCCTATATCGGAATTTCCGCATAAACATATAGATAAACATTACTTTTGCGCATATCGAAAAACTGCTATTGTCTGCCGCCTTAGCCTGAGCCTGACCAGGGCCAACTCCACGAAAAAAGGGGTACAAAGAAACCCCGCTGACAGGTTGCCTGCATGTATATCTACGACGAATATGATCAGAAGATCGTCGAGGACCGCGTCAAGCAGTTCCGCGATCAGACCCGCCGCTACCTTGCCGGCGAGTTGAGCGATCCCGAATTCCTTCCGCTGCGTCTGCAGAATGGCCTCTACATTCAGCGTTACGCTCCCATGCTGCGTGTAGCCATTCCCTATGGCCTGATCTCTTCGCGGCAGATGCGCAAGCTGGCGTTCATCGCCCGTCAGTATGACAAGGGCTATGCGCACTTCAGTACCCGCCAGAACGTCCAGTTCAACTGGCCGGAACTGGAAGATGTGCCGGACATTCTCGCCCATCTGGCAGAAGTCCAGATGCATGCCATCCAGACCAGCGGCAACTGCATCCGCAACACCACAACCGACCAGTTCGCCGGCGTGGCCGCCGACGAAATCGTCGATCCGCGTCCCTGGTGTGAAATCATCCGCCAGTGGTCGACCTTCCACCCGGAATTCGCCTTCCTGCCGCGCAAGTTCAAGATTGCCGTCAACGGTGCCGCCGAAGACCGTGCCGCCATTGGCGTGCATGACATCGGCCTGAACGTGGTCAGAAACGACGCCGGTGAAATCGGCTTCCGGGTTCTGGTTGGTGGCGGCCTGGGCCGTACCCCGATGGTCGGTAGCGAAATCTGCGCGTTCCTGCCCTGGCAGCACCTGCTGACCTATCTGGACGCTATCCTGCGCGTGTACAACCGTTACGGCCGCCGTGACAACAAGTACAAGGCGCGGATCAAGATCCTGGTCAAGGCCCTGACCCCGGAGGCCTTTGCCGAAAAGGTCGAAGCCGAATGGGCACACATCAAGGACGGCCCGGCCACCTTGACAGAGCAGGAGCTCGAGCGGGTAGCCAAGCACTTCACTGCGCCGGCCTATGAGAGCTTCAGCGCCGATGATGCCGACTACCTGGCCAAACGCGGCAGCGACAAAGGCTTCAACAACTGGGCACTGCGCAACGTCACAGCCCACAAGATGCCGGGCTATGCCGCAGTAACCCTGTCGCTCAAGCCGACCGCCGTGGCTCCTGGTGACGCCACCGACAAGCAGCTCGAAGCGGCTGCTGATCTGGCCGAACGCTACAGCTTTGGCGAACTGCGTGTCACCCACAACCAGAACCTGGTCCTGGCCGACGTCAAGCAAAGCGACCTCTACGCTCTGTGGCAGGAGTGCCGAGAGCAAGGCTTCGCCACCCCGAATATCGGCCTGCTGACCGACATCATCTGCTGCCCCGGCGGTGATTTCTGCTCGCTGGCCAATGCCAAGTCGATCCCGATTGCCGAAGCTATCCAGCGTACTTTCGATGACCTCGACTACCTGCACGACATTGGCGACCTGGACCTGAACATCTCCGGCTGCATGAACGCTTGCGGTCACCACCACGTCGGCCATATCGGCATTCTTGGGGTCGACAAGAAAGGTGAAGAGTTCTACCAGGTCTCGCTGGGCGGCAATAGCGGCCGCAAGGCCAGCATCGGCCAGATCCTCGGCCCGTCCTTTGCAGCCGATCAAATGCCGGAAGTAATCCAGAAAGTCATCGGCGTTTACCTCGAAAGCCGGACCGACGAAGAACAGTTCCTCGATACCTTCCAGCGTATCGGCATGGCCCCCTTCAAGGAGCGCGTGTATGCAACGAATAATTAAAGGCAATCAGGTTGTCGTGGAAAACTGGCACCTGCTAGACAAGGACGCCAGCCTCGACGGGCTGCCCAACAGTGACGACCTGATCGTCCCGCTGGCCCTGTGGCGCGAACATGCCCACGCCCTCAAGGCCCGTGATGGCGGGCTTGGCGTATGGCTGGACAGCGACGAGCAGATCGAGGAAATCGAAGGCGACCTTGAGCAGTTTCAGGTCATTGCCCTGAATTTCCCGGTGTTCAGTGACGGTCGCCACTACTCCACCGCCCGCATCCTGCGTGACCGTTACGGCTACAAAGGTGAAGTGCGCGCCATCGGCGACGTGCTACGCGATCAGTTGTTCTTCATGAAACGCTGTGGCTTCGATGCCTATGCCCTGCGTGAAGACCGCGACGCCGATGAAGCTCTGGCCAGCCTGCAAGACTTCTCCGAAGTCTACCAGGCCGCTACCGATCAGCCGCTGCCATTGTTCCGCCGCCGCGCCTGATCAGAAAAGCCGGGGTTTACGCCCCGGCCTTTTCTCCCCCATTCCAAACACCGCGACGTTTACCCTCATCAGTAACCCACAGTGAATGCACGGCGAACGTGCTTGGCACTTTCCGCTTCATCCAGCAGTGCCACCGCGTAATCCTCCATTGAAATGCACGATGTGCCATCAGCATCGACGAGCAAAGTATCACCGCCTGAACGATAGCTACCGATCCGCTCTCCCGGGATCAACATGGCTGGCGGAGAAAGATAAGTCCATGCCGCACGTGTTTCGGCCAGGCAAACCTCATACTGCGCCTGACAGGCACGCGCAATGGCAACCACCGAGGCGGGAAGAAAACCATCCAGTGTCAGCACTGTCTTGCCATTGTGTCCGGGTACACGCAGTCGCGCAGCACCACCGACCACAAGAACACGCTGCCTGGGGTCTACGCAACTCAGAATCGAACGAGTCATCGTGACCAGCATTTCTTCCCGCCCTTGTGGTGGGCGAACAGCACTGATGATCAAATCTTGCCCCTTGGCGGTGTGAACAACTTGCCGCGAATCACAGACATCAGCAACCAGGCCACGCACACCATCTGGCAACTGGTCGAGTTGCATTTGCCTTCTGACGATGCCACTGACCTCATGCCCGCGCCCTAATGCCTCGGCCACAACCCGTTTGCCAACATCACCAACTGCACCGTAAACAGCAATTTTCATCGTCTAACTCCCTATGCACGTTAAACACCGGCTATCGGTATTTACCCAGGTTAAGCAGAACAATCCCTGTACCAATCAGGATGCACCCCAGCAGCAGACCCTCAGGCGGAGTCTCTCTCTGCAGCAATATCGCGACAGGAATGCCAACAGCGGCACCAACAGAGCCAAGCAAACTCAAAAGAACAGGCCCTCCGGTCTTCTGCAACAAGAAAAGCAGCCAGAACTGGCCTGCGAAAACCAGAGACTGAATGCCAATAAGAATGAGCGGCAAGCTGTGCTCCACAGGCACGGCAAGCGAAAAACCAGGTAAAAATCCTACGGCGAACAGGATGATTGCTGCTGCGACCAGCATCCCTGGCGCAAGAGCGCTACCGGATACGCCCTCAGGCCAGCGGATGGTTCGGTACAGGTTGCCGATGGCCAACAGGACCGGACCAATCAGAGCCAAAAAGATCCAGAAGTGGTCTGCATCAGGTGCAGATAGCTTGTTGGCAGCCAAAGCTACCGCCCCGGCCAATGCTGATGTAACCCCTACCGCGCGAATGATCTGAAACTGCTCCATTCGCAATGCAAGAGCACCAATGTATGTCAGCAGCGGCGGCAAGGTGATAGTCAAGGCCACAAACCCAGCACCGACATGCGGGATTGCCGAGAAGAAAATCAGGTTGGAGCCGGCCACCCCTGTAAACGCGGAGATTGAATAGTACTCAAGCGTACGCCACTTGACCGGCGGCAACTCCCCGCGCAACCAGGCAAAAAACAACAGAATGAGCACCGCACCAAGCACCGACCAAAACAGAAATGCCAATGGTGGCAACAGCACCTCTCCCGCAAGCTTCGCCAGATTGGTAGATACGCCTAACAAGGCACCACCCGACAGGAGATACAGCAGCGGTGCAATCCATACCTTTTTTGATGCTCGCACACCAGCACTTGATGCATCCATGAAAGCGGCCTCCTCATTTATCTTGACATCAAGATATAATTCATTTGCTTTGACGTCAAGACAAATGGACGCAATACTGGCGGCATGGACCATATAGATAAAATTCTTTTGCAATGGCAGCAGGAACGCCCCGACCTTGATGTTGGCCCGATGGGCACTATCGGACGGATCAAACGGCTGCATCAGCATCTAATACGCGGCATGGAAAAGACCTGGGCAGCTCACGGTCTCAATGGTGCCAGCTTCGATGTACTGGCAACCCTCCGGCGAGCAGCCCCCCCTTACGCGTTGTCGCCAGGGGAACTGATGGAAGCAACCATGGTGACGTCAGGAACGATGACCCATCGTATCGACCAATTGGAAAAGGCCGGCCTAATTGAACGAATCAGAAACCCTGACGACGGCCGCAGCTTCTTGATATCCCTTTCTCCTCAAGGTCATGCTGTCATTGACGAGGCCGTCACGGCACATGTAGAGACGCAGGCGCAACTCACCAAGGTTCTGACTACCGAACAACGCAACCAGCTAGACGAGCTTCTGAGAGCGTTTTTATCCGGATTTGAGGGTAAATAGACTTCGGTTCAAACCGCAGCCAGAACGATGGACTCGATACTGACTGCAAGCCGGGGTTGGACCTTCCAGGCTTGCCCCACCGCTATTAATGCGTAATCATGCACCCGGCCACAACGGATTAAACACCTCAGGGAAAGACCATGTCAGAAAGCCGCGACTACCTCGAAATGTCATTTCACTCCATTCAGTGCTTTTCCAACGACGGCCGGCTGGATGCCGAAGAGCTGGGCCGGATTGTTGCAATCGCTGAGCGCGATGGCGTAATCGACCAGAACGAGATCCGCGTATTGAAGAACATCATTGCGCGCATCAAGCCTGAAGAGATCGATCAAGCCATGGCCCTCAAGCTGGCCGAGATCAGCCGCAAGATCAGTTGATACCAAGCGATTCTATAACCCATAGTCTGAAAATCAGTTGTCGCAAGTCACCTGCCGAAGGAGCGGGGCTTTGAAAAGTGCAAAGGAGTTCTGGGACAAAAGCGCAGCCCGTTATGCCAAAAGCCCCGTCCGGGATGAAGCTGTCTACCAGAAGAAGCTGACCATCACACAGGAGTACCTGCAACCAGACTGGTCAATATTGGAGTTCGGCTGCGGCACTGGTAGCACTGCCATTATCCATGCCCCCTGTGTCAGGCACATTGTCGCCAGCGACATCTCAAGCAGAATGCTCGAGATTGCAGAGGCCAAAGCCAGGGAAGCCGGTATTGGAAACATCAGCTTTCAACAAGGAACCCTGGAAGAGCTCAGGCTGACGCCGGAAAGCTTTGATGCTGTGCTGGGACTGAATGTGCTGCACCTGCTTGAGGACGTGAACGCTGCCATTGTGCAGGTACACGACCTGCTTAAGCCTGGGGGCATCTTTGTCTCCAGCACAGCGCTAGTAAATAACATCTCGCTCTTCTGGCGCCTGACAATTCCGCTGATGCAACTGCTAGGCCTGGCCCCACACGTGAGTCGCTTCGACAAGCAGGAGCTGCTGTCCATGCTGACCAAGGCAGGCTTCACGCCGGTGTTTGAGTGGCAGCCAGACCAAGCATCGGTATTCATCGTTGCCAGAAAACCGGCTTCAATCCCTGCGAACCAATAAGCCTGGCCTCAGAACACCAGTCCTGTACTACGCCCCACATCACGACACAGAGCCTCGGCAGCACTCTTACCAACAATGCCTTCAGCGATCGGCAGGCGCTTACCGTCAGCCACTACGTAGGCCGTATAGTACTCAGTGCTGACCTGGCGGTTGCCGGTGCTCGATAACCTGCAGCGAATCTCCAGCCGAGAGCTGGCGTCGAGCACGGCCCGGCGCCGGTAGAGCGGAATACCGAATAGATAGCGCACAATACGTACCTGTTGACGGCTGATCTCGACCTGCAGGCCGCGGCCCAGAAACACAATACCCTTGGCGGCTATCATCAGGCCCGGCAGCAGAAAAACCGGTCCCATCACCCAGAGCATGGGCTCACCGCCCAGTGCCAAAAACAGCATAAAACCACCCGCAGCACTGAACACGGCCCCAAACAGCAGTAGCGCCAGGCCCAGGGCGGGCATACGACCAGCTTTGCTGTTCAACTGGTATTGGCCGGACACCTGGCCGGGACTCAGGTAAGCCTGAACCTGCGCGCGAGCCTGTTGCTGCTCGCGCTGATCTTGGGCCTGCTGCAAAGTAGCCGGACGAGCCAGACTGCTCTGAGCATTGCCCTGCTCAACCGGGATGTTCCAGTCGCGCGCGAATTTCACAGACTTACCATTGTTGGCCGTTGAGCCGGCTGGCGGTCGCCACCACCCCTCACAGTGCACCACCCACTCGATACGAGCAACCCTTGTGGGATGCTGGCCATTGATCGGGAGATTTGCCGGCACATCAAAAACAAAACGGTTCTCAGTCTTCATGCCCTGCGGCCTGACCCAGGCAATCTGCTCAGACTGCCAGAGCACATCGCGACGGGTTCGACGCTGTTTGCCCGTGCCTGTGCTGTAGACATACACGCAGTTCAGCCAGATCTGTGGTGGCTCGACCCAGCTACCATGACTGAGCTGGAAGCTCCCACCGATCTGGCCACCAACCTGCCCTGGCAATGGGTCGAAAAACAATCGTGTAGGACCAATCAGCAAATAACGTCGACGCAACATCCAGCCCCAGACCAACAGGCCAGAGCCAACCGCCAACAACGGCAGTATGGCCAAAATCTCATAGTTGCCTTGCGCAAGCTCACTGGGAATGAGCAGCACCCACGGCAAAACAAACAGACTCAACCCTGCGCCCATGATCAACGCAAGCCAATAGCCAACGTCACGGTTGCTGGCCAGCCCGTGCTGCGCCAACTCTGCAGCTGGAGCAGACTTTCCCTGCCAGCTCATGGTGCCACCGCCAGCATGGGTATCAGGCCGACACAGAGAACGATAAGAGAAAATGAAATAACGCGCATTGAACGTTCCGTGTAGTAATTGCGTAGGGGGGCCGAACCTTAAAACAATCGCTCTCCCCCTGGCAATAGAGCACATCGTCGTGCTGTGCTACCGTTTGCCTGTACGAGGATTAAGAGAAACGTGGGCAACATGGGGTTTGCTAAAATTTTTTATGGATGAAAACCGTCAACTCTGGCAGCAGTACTACGACAAGGCCTTGAGCCGCAAGCATTCCGCGCGTACCGCCTTGGCCGCCAGCCTCAACGAGTCCAGCTCCCGCTCGGCAGTGGACTGCGGTTGCGGTACCGGCAGCGACATTCACTATCTCGACCAGATTGGCTATCGGGTCCATGGCTTTGATATCAACCCAGACTCAGTCCATATCTGTCAGGCACGTTTTGCCAACAACAGTTTGATCGACATTAGCTGCAACAGCTTTGAAAACTATGACTACCCGCCATGTGGCCTGCTGATCGCCAATGCCAGCCTGTACTTTTCCGACCCCGGCCGCTTTCCCGCCACCTGGGCCAGGATCAGCGGCTGTATTGAGCCAGGCGGCGTCTTCGCTGGAGACTTTATGGGTCTGAACGATAGCTGGGTAGCGAATTCACAGCACCGGATCAATGCGATGACCGAGAGTCAGATACTGGCGCTTTTTGAGCAGTTCGAGGTGTTGCGTTTTCAGGAGCATGACGAGCCCGGTACAACCGCGCTGGGCAAGCCCAAGCACTGGCACACTTTTTCGGTCGTAGCCATCAGACAGACCTCAGCATGAGCATGCACGAAGCGGCTGCCCTGTTCATGATGATGGCCATACTGGCCGTGGTACCGAGTACCAGTGTAGCCCTGGTAGTCACCCGTTCTTCCACAGCAGGTCTTGCTCATGGTGTAGCGGTAGCCGCTGGTATCGTGCTGGGTGATCTGATTTTTGTGTTTCTGGCAGTTCTGGGCATGACGGCGCTGGCCGAACTGCTGGGTAGTCTGTTTCTTGCTTTGCGCTACCTGGCAGGTGCCTATCTGATCTGGTTTGGCCTCACGCTCTTGCGCTCAGGAGCCGCCTTACAGCCGACACCATCACAAAACCCGGCCACATCCCTATCAACCAGCTTGTTTGCTGGCCTGCTGATCACCCTGGGTGATGTGAAGGCCATCTTTTTCTATGCCAGCCTGCTGCCAGTATTCGTCGACCTGAGCAGTATCCAGGCAGCAGATATTGCCATGATCGCGGCCCTGACACTGGTAGCTGTGGGTGGTGTGAAACTGGGCTATGCCCTGGCCGCCAGAAAAGTGGTAATGCTGATCAAGAGCCCCCGACTTAAGCGCAGCACCAGGCTGGCAGCCGGGGGACTGATGATAGGTGCTGGCTCGTATCTTTTGATCAAGACCTGACCAAGCCCTTGCAGGCCGCCCGCATATGCATCAACGCTATTTTTCAGCCCCGGTATATCGGGTTTGAGTCTTATACACCATGGTTGCTCAGTCTAGGCTGTCATTATCCGCAACATCTCGCCCCCCACGCGGATACCCTATACGCACGCAAGGAGACTCCCATGGCTTTTCAATACAAGCGTCTGGACAAAAATGATGTCGCACTGCTGATGGTCGACCATCAATCCGGTCTGCTGTCACTGGTACGGGATTTTTCCCCTGATGACTTCAAGAACAATGTGCTGGCCCTGGCGGACATCGCCAAGTTCTTCAACATACCAACCATTCTGACCACAAGCTTCGAGTCTGGCCCCAATGGCCCGCTGGTCCCGGAACTCAAGGCCATGTTTCCCGATGCACCCTACTTTGCTCGCCCAGGCCAGATCAATGCCTGGGACAATGCCGACTTCGTCCAGGCCGTCAAAGCCACAGGCAAGAAGCAATTGCTGATTGCCGGGGTGGTAACCGAGGTGTGCGTGGCCTTTCCGGTACTGTCGGCCATTGAGGAGGGGTTTGAGGTGTTTGTGGTTGCCGATGCCTCTGGTACTTTCAACCCCACTACCCGGGAAGCCGCCTGGAGCCGTATGGCCGAAGCCGGTGCCCAGATGATGACCTGGTTTGGCGTTGGCTGCGAACTGCACCGGGACTGGCGCAACGACATCGAAGGCTTCGGAGGATTGCTCGCCAGCCACCTGCCCGCCTATGCCAACCTGATACAAAGTTATAGCGCCCAGAATGGTTGATGTTGCACCCGCCAGACCTGCATAACACAGGTCTGACGGGTTACCAGAGAGGCAGGCCAGTCATGAACCAGAGCAACGACAATAGCGGCGACTCAAGCAGCCATGGCAACCAGGGTGCCTCAATCATCATTCGTCACCAGGTCTCCCCCGATAACCGCAACCGTTATGAAACCTGGCTCAGACAGATCATCACCACCGCCGCACGGTTTCCCGGCCACCAGGGCGTCCACATTCTACGCCCGGTTGGCACGGATCAGACCTTCGAGATTGCCGTTCGCTTTTCCAGTCAGGAGCAGGCTCAGAACTGGCTGGACTCAGACCAGCGCCGGGAATTGATTGCCGATATCCGCCCCATACTGACCCAGACCGAGCACATAGAAATACACAGCGGTATCGACTTCTGGTTCACCCCGCCCACCGCCCAGAGCAAACAACCCACACGCTGGAAGCAGTGGCTGGTGACCACTGCCGTCATCTGGCCCCTGACCATGCTGGTTCCGCTGGCATTTCAGCCGCTGTTCCGCCAGGTACCAGTGCTGTCCGCCTGGGGTATCAGTCATGGTCTGATAGCCGCCACCATCGTTGGTCTGGTGGTCTATGTCATCATGCCCCGGGTTGTCAGATTGGTGGCCGGCTGGCTGTTTCGCTAAGTCCAGGGTTGACTCGGCAAGGTTACATTTCCTGCCCGGTTTCGTTAACATTTCCGCCTTGCCTGTGCCCATGACGGCACTTCTTTACACAGAAAAGGACTTTGCGCATGTCTTTCTCCGCTATTCCCGGCGTCGAATTCATCGACAACACCAATCAGCGCACCCCGTGCGTACTGGTACTGGACGCTTCCGGCTCCATGGCTGGCGAACCCATGGCCCAGCTCAATGCCGGACTGGAAATCTTCGCCCAGGAACTCAAGAATGACGCCATGGCCGCCATGCGGGTCCAGGTGCTGGTCATTGCCGTCGGCGGTTTCGAAGATGTTCAGATTCTCCAACCTTGGACCGATGCGGTGGATTTCAAACCACCGGTGATTCAGGCCAATGGTATGACGCCGCTGGGCAAGGGGATGGATCTGGCGCTGGATGAGGTGCGCAACCAGAAGGCCGTATACGATGCCAACGGTATATCCAGCACCCGCCCCTGGGTCATCATGATCTCCGATGGCTGCCCGAACGATTTTGGCTGGGAGCAGGCAGCCCAGCGCTGCCGTCAGGAAGAGTCCGACAAACGAGTGGTGGTGTTCCCGATCGGCACCGAGGGCGCGGATTTCGCGGCACTGGGACAGTTCTCCAACAAGACGCCGAAAAAGCTCAAGGGCTTGCAGTTCCGTGAGCTGTTCATTTGGCTGAGTCGCAGTATGTCGACCGTATCGGCCAGCGTACCCGGTGAGCGGATCAGCCTGCCAACGACCGACTCCTGGGCCGAAGTCGAGATCTGAGCATGCAGGTTCTAAGTGCCGGCGCTGCGGTGACTGGCACATCGCATGTCGACAACGGCCAGCCCTGTCAGGACGCCTTCGAGATCGTGACCAGCTTCTACGGTGTAGTGGCCTGCGTCTGTGACGGCGCAGGTTCAGCAACGCGGTCGGATGAAGGAGCCCGGGCTCTGGCCCAAGGTGTCTGCCGCACACTGGCTGCCGACCTGGAACGCAGCCTGACTGAGGCCAACGCCTTCGAGCGGATAGCTGGCGCCATTCAAAGCGTACGCGAGCAACTGGCCAACCGTGGACCGTTGGAGGATTTTCACTCGACGTTGTGCGGGGTAGTGATGACGCGTCGGGGCAATCTGGTGTTTCACCTGGGAGACGGGCTGATCTTCGGCCTCAATCCGGATGACTGGGATGATTGCCTGGTCAGCGAGCCAGAAAATGGCGAGTTTGCCGAAACCACCTATTTCTTCACTCTGCCTGGCTGGCGTCAGCACCTGCGCGTGCAATGCGTACCGCCACGTTTTCGCACCTGGTTCCTGATGACCGACGGTACCGCCAGCTTCGCCGCCCGCAGCCAGCCCTACCAGCCTGAACGAAGCTTTCTGCAGCCGGTCCACAACTATTTGAGCAGCGTGACGCAGTTCACCGGCCGCCAGGCACTTGAGGGGACACTGGCAGACCCTCGTACCCATCGCATCACCGCTGACGACAAGACCTTGGTGTGGCTGCACCATGGCTCGTAAGGGCCACTACACGCTGAAATTTGCCGACGGCCGCCAGGAATCTCTGGCGCTGTCGGGCAAGGCTCTGAACCGTGGCGCCGACGGAGCGATCTACCGCTCTCCTGATGGCCGCTATGCCCTGAAGTATTACCACGAGCCAGGCAAGGACCCCGAGCGCCAGCACAAAGTCTGGCAGATGATCCTGCATCCGCCCGAGGATACCCAGGCCAACCACTTTGCCTGGCCCTGTGCCTTGCTGTTCAACCCTCGCGGGGTATTTGTCGGCTTTGCCATGCCGCTGCTGGACATTGCCAGCTATGCCTCTCTGGATATGGCCCTGAGCGCCCGAGGCCGACAGATCGAGTCATTGCCACAGTCCAGCGCCTGGCGCCTGCAAGTGGCGATCAACCTGTGCAAGCGGGTGGCCGAACTGCACGAAAAGGGTCACTGCATCATCGACCTGAAACCAGCCAACCTGCTGGTGCATCGCCGCAGTGCTGATGTCGCGGTAGTCGACTGTGACGGTTTCGCCGTCCAGGGCAATGACGAATACTTTCCGGCGCACCAGTTCACCATGGGCTTTATCGCACCGGAGGCGTTCAGCAGCCGGCAATCGCCCCAGGTATTGCGTCAGCCGCAGGACCAGTTCGCCCTGGCGGTCATCCTGTTCAAACTCCTCAACAATGGCCTGCACCCCTATCAGGGAGTGCCGACCCGGCGGCGTGAAATCCCGACCGACAATCAGAACCGAATTGGCGGTGGCTTCTATCCCTATGGCATTCAGGCCCATGCCGATATCAAACCATCCCCCTGGAGTGTGCATCAGGACTTTCCGGCGATTGTGCGCCAGACCTTCGATCACAGCTTCACGGCTCGCCAGCGTCCCAGTGCCCGGGAATGGGTTGAGTTGCTGGAGCAGGCCGCACAGCGGCTTAAACAGTGCAGCCAGATTCCTGAGCATGGGTACTGGGGCAAGCAGTGCCCGCACTGCTCCCGGGCCAATACCAGGGTCAGAGTCAACAAACCCAAGCCCACGCAGCGCCCACGCCCCCCGCAGCCACAAGGCCAGGCCCCGCTGTATATACCGGTGCCCGCCCCGGCCGCGCCGCCGCCCGGGATTGGCTTTGGAACCATTTTCAGCGTAGTGATCGCGCTCTTCGTCGGTATCTTGCTGTTCAGCGCCAGCGACAACCGTTCATCACGCAGCTATTCACCACCACCCAGCACAACCCAGCCCGCGCCCGTGCGCGAACCCGTGGTACTGCAACCGCCAACCTACTTTGATCAGACCCCGGCACTGGCCAGCGATATGGCCACGGAAGGCAGCGGCCTTTACCGTGAACGTCCCAACCCCATGGCACTTACCTTCAGAGAGGACATTGTGCGTGATGCTGTGCCCTTCTATCGCCTCGGACCGTTCACCACGCCCCAGGCCTTGCCTTTGATTCTCAGCGCCCCGCTCAACAACCAGTTTGCTTCACTGGCACCTGATGGAGTGAAGCTGGCCCACCTGGATGCCACCAACGGGACGCTCTCAATCATCAATGACCACTCCCAGGACGAGCAGATCTATGGCCTGGAATACTGGCAATCAGACCAAAACCAAGGTGTGTTTGTGCCGCGCTGCAACGCTCGGATGGCTTGCAGTGCATTGCACCATCTGCAGCCCGGCAAGCAACCGGTCGCCTATGCGTTTCCCAAAATCGACGACGAAGGCTCTGGCGGCCACTGGCGCTTCGCCGTCAGCCCGGACGGCCGCTTCCTGGCGCTGGCCAATCGTCAGCAAGTGGTCACGTATGCGCTGGGCAGACCCAAAAGCCCGCTGGCCAAGGCCCGGATACCCGAACACCTGCGCGGTTATGCCATTGAAGCCCTGTCGCTGAACAGCGGTGCCAGCCGCATATTTTTGAGCATGGCACGCTCCGAAAACTACGGAGTCAACTTTGATGCGCTGCTGCTTGAACTGACCCGTGACGGCAACCAACTGAGTCTGGATGAGTCATTTGCTGAACAGGCTCGGCTCGCCGGCACCCAGGTACTCGGCGCCTATCATGCCATTGATGCCGAGGGCAGCACCCTGGCTGTCGCCGAGTATCAGGAACATGAAATCAACAGCACCGACTACCGCTGGCTCAACCAGCCGGTAACCGCTGCAGTCGCTTACCCAGCCATCAGCATCTGGCAGCGCGACGAGCTCGGCCAGTGGCGTTTCAGCTATCGTATCGAATGGCGAGAACTGCGCGGCAGCCGCAAATTGCAACTATCCGGCCCACGCCGAATGGCCCTGTTCAACGGCTTCCAGTTGAACAACCGAAAGGTCAGCGGCGATAGCCAGCCCCATCACGATTTTCAGCTTTCTGCCGATGGAAGACTGCTGCTCAGCGGCCTGGAGACTGAGGAGCGCAACAACCGGATGACTGCCAGTGCCTATCTGTTCGATATCCGCAGCGACAACCCCGGCTTTATCGGCCGCCTGACCTCCCGGGTACATGGCGAGCGGAACTGGGTAAAAATCGCCTACCCGGATGTGCGCCTGTCGCGCAATGCCGACTACGCCGCCATTGGCTGGTTCCTGTACGAAGAGCAGTTCAGGGGCAAGGAGTTGAGCCAGAGTTATCAGATCGAGATTTTCCGCTTGCCCGAAGGCAGGACCACGCCAGCCCTTGCCCGCCAGACGCGGCAGGAATAAGCTGCCACCTCTGACCCATTGAGCCACTCCCAATGGTGGCCTGCCCCCGCACTGCTCTATGCTCAAACCGTATGACTCACAGGAGCGTTGCGTGACAGACAACCAACCAGACAGCCTGACCGGGTACAACGGCGAACTGCTTGCCCCGGCCGCAATAGACAGCGCCTGGCCGCTGTTGGATGCACTGCCTTTCCCTGTCATGCAGATCGATACAGATTACCGGGTGATCGCCACCAATCGCGCTGCCGCCCAGCAGTACACCAGCGTCCATGGCCGCTGCTACCAGGTCAGCCATGGCTACGATAGCCCCTGCAATGAGAATGGCGAAACTTGCCCGAAACTAAGTGCCCAGAACAGCCGCAGCACCAACGCCGTGCTGCATATCCACCAGATGAAATCCGGGGTCGAGAAGTTCAAGGTTCAGGCAATCCCGATTGAGGGCGGCGGTATACTGGAGCTGCATATTCCGCTGAATGACGTTACCACCATCGATATCCTGACTGGGCTGACCAACCGCGCCGAAGGTGAACAGCAGGTACGCCGCTATGCCGCGCTGATGAAGCGCACCCAAGCACGCTACGCTCTGGTAATGCTTGATCTCGACCGTTTCAAATCAGTCAACGACACCTACGGCCACCTGGCTGGCGATCTGGTTCTTGCCAGCTTTACCGAGGTACTGCGTAACAGCGTGCGCGAATCGGATATTGCTATTCGCTATGGCGGCGAGGAATTTCTGGTCATGCTGCTCAATGCCGATCAGGCGGCCGCCGAACAATTTGCCCAGCGGGTGCTGGAAGCCACCCGTGAGCTTGAGATTGTCTATGAAGAACATACCCTGCGGATCACCGTCAGTGCCGGGATTCGCTGCCTGGAACCTGAAGAGTTGCAATCGGTAGCAATCGACTTGGCCGTAAGCCAGGCCGATGCCGCCATGTATCGGGCCAAACAGGCCGGGCGCGACCGTTTCGAGGTGTACGCCGGATAGATCGCCAGCATCAACTCAAGGGCCGATCCGGACGTACCAATCCCAGTTTCTCGATTCGATAACGCATCATGTCCCGGGTGATACCGAGTAAACGGGCGGACTTGGTGACGTTCCAGTCAGTTTTCTCCAACACCCGCATTACAGCCTCCCGATCATTCACACCCGGGCGCTCATCGGCTGTCTCCAGCTCCTGACCTGGATACCCCGGATGATAGTCCAACCCGGACTCAACGCTATTGACCAGCCCCGGGCAAAGACTCAGGTGCTCGGGTTTAACACTGTGGTTTTGCGCCAGCAGCGCCGCCTGCTCGAGCATATTGCGCAGCTCACGAACATTACCAGGCCAACTGTAATTGCGCATTCGGGCCTCTGCCTCGGGGCTGAACACCAATTCAGGCTTGCCGTAGCGGCGGCCATGCATGCGCAAAAAATGCCGGGCCAGCAGCAGGATGTCGTCACCACGCTCATACAGGCTGGGCATTTTCAGGGTGATGATATGCAAGCGAAAGAACAGATCCTTGCGGAACCGGCCCTGCTGTACCATCCGCTCCAGATTGCAGTTGGTGGCACTGATGATCCGCACATTGACCCGCCGCTCGCGAACCGAGCCGATTCGCCGCACGCTACGATCTTCCAGCAGCTTGAGCAGTTTGGCCTGCATGCTCAGGTCCATTTCACCGATTTCGTCCAGGAACAGGGTGCCGCCATCGGCCGCTTCTACCAGGCCAACCCGGCGCTCCTTGGCATCGGTAAAGGCGCCTTTCTCATGTCCGAACAGCTCCGCCTCCAGCAAGTCGGCGGGGATCGAGGCGCAGTTGAGTTCAACGAACGGCCCCTTGGCCCGACAACCTTCAAAATGCAGGGCACGGGCCACCAACTCTTTGCCAGTGCCGGTTTCCCCTTCAATCAGCACCACCGGCAGGTCGTCGCAATCCATGCCGCGCTCGGCCTCCAGCAACTGACGTATCCGGCCCTTGAGCGCCTGCATGGGCCCCGACTCGCCCAGCAATTGCGCAAGATTCCCATTTTGCGCCTCACGCTCCTGATAGAAGTTCAACTTGCGCTCTAGCTGCTGTGCCTGCAAGGCCTTGTCCAGCATCAGTTTGATTTCCGTCAGAGCCACAGGCTTGGTCAGGTAGTGATAGGCCCCGGCTTTCATCGACTCAACCGCATCTTCGATATTGCCGTAGCCAGTCATCATGATGCATTTGAGTCCGGGCTCACGCTCGTGCAACTGGCGTACCAGTTCAACCCCGCGCATACCCGGCAATGAGTTATCGGTCAGCACCAGGTCCGGATGAAAATGCTTGAGTACATCCAGCGCTTCTTCCGCAGTATGGCAAACTTGGGCCTCGAACTCCTTGCGCTCCAGATAGGTCTGGATATTGGCCGCAAGCTGCTGGTCGTCCTCGACAATCAGAATACTATGCTGCATTGGATTCTCCTTCGGTCAGACTGAAGCCGAGACAGATAGTCGTGCCAGTATTCTCGGTACTGTTCAGTGAGACCTCACCACCAAAACGCTCCATGATCCGTTTGACCATAACCAAGCCTACACCCAGACCACCCTGTTTGGTCGTGTAAAACGGCCGGAAGGCCATCAGCTTCTGTTGCTGCGACATGCCCTTGCCGGTATCGGCAATGGTCAGCCACAACTTGCGTTTGTTCTTGTCGCAATCGAGCCGCAGACGCAGCCAGCCACCATCCGGCATCGCCTCGATGGCATTGGCCAGTACATTGTGCAGCACCTGGCCCAGTAACACGGTGTGGGCCATCACCGGCGGCACTGACGGCAAAGTGGCTTCCACTCTGATCCCCGACTGCTTGAGCTGGTGCTCGAAAGCAGCCAGGCAGTCTTTGAGTACTGCCGGCAAGTTGACCGGTTCCGGGTGGGTGTTGACCGGTCTTGCCGACACCAAAAGTTCACGCACCCAGTGCGACATGCGGTCAACCTGACCGATGATGTCGCCAATGCTTTTGCGCGCATCGTCTGGTTCCAGCTCAAGTGCCAACTCGGCACTGGAACGGATCGAGGCCAGCGGGTTGCGCAGGCTATGGGCGATGGCCGAGGACATCTCACCCAGCAGCACGAAGGTTTCATTATCGACCAGCTTGTGCTGCTGGTAGCTCAGCAGCCGTGAGGCCCGGCGCACAATCCGGAACAGACCGAAAAACAGGACCGCTCCGCCCAGCAGGGTGGCCAGCCAGATCATCGCCAAGCCACGCTTGATCCGGGCGATCAGATCGTGAGGTTCCTTGTAGATTTCGACCACCGCCCCGACCCTGCCCTGGGCATTGAACAGCGGAATGTAGTTCTCGATAAAGAACTTGTCGTGATGGCGAATGAACTGCTGTTCCTCGCGGTTGTGCGGCAGGTGGATATAGGTTGCGCCAACCCGATCCTTGAACTTGAACACCTGTTCAAGATCATGATTTTCAGTAAAGCGCTCACCAATCAGATCAGGATTGCTGGACCACACTACCACCTTGTCAGGGGCATAGATATTAGCCAACAGAGCATCGGGCAGGTGCTCGATATGATCGAGAAACTCATCACGTACTTGCCGGTGAACCGCTGCCGGCACATCGGGATGCGGTGGCTGGCGCAGATCAAGCAGATCAGCGATGGTCACCGTCTCCGGCAGGCGGGCATGACGTATTTCAGCCTCAGCCACGGCTTGAACAAACTGAGCACTGAGCATCGAGTCGCGCTCGATGCTTTCACTAACCACAAAGTGGGTGGAGATAATCCCCAGCGCCACCGCAACGGTGGAGATCAGCACCAAACTGAGCAGGGAGAACCAGCGGATCAGATTGAACGATGACTCTGCGGCGACAGTCGCAGTCCCTTTCCCATCTTTCTGCCGCTGCGCAAAGAGGGCCATCATCGGACATTTCTCTCGTTGTTATACCTAGGGTTATAGCGGAGTGGCATCAGTGGTCAAGAAAGACTCCATACCGCCCGTCCGGTTGCCCCAAGGTCCGGCCCAACCCCCACCCCAATCCGGGGAAGAGCTTTCCCCACTGCCCCCGCCAGACCGTTGATAAGGCACAAGAAACCGCTCTAGAACAAGCCGTAGTGACAATAAAACCAGTCTGGTACGAAAGTTGCGACGAGGCCTTAGAGCCTGTCTGCGGCGCGCTCATTCCCCGCCGATGGCCATCCCCAACGCAGGAGGATAACGATATGCATCACCCAGCCCTCAAGGCCTCGGCTCTGGCATGTGCGGTGTTGTTCGCCAGCCAGACACTTCAGGCCGAACTTTACCGCTACGACACAGGCCCCTATCTCAATGAATTCGGCGGTTTCCCTGCCTGGTATCAGGACACTCATGGGCGTGCGCTCGAATTATGCCGCTCGCTGGCCGTAAGCTCTCGCGCTGGTGCCGGTGACCCGGAAGCCAGCAATATGTGCGCTCTGGCCTCAGACCCAGGCCTGTACGATATCTCTCAGCCGCTGTCATTCCCCGACAACTTCCCCCATGAAATGTTCTGGTTCACTGCCGACGCCTTTATCGAAGATCCGGCCAGCGGAGTTGACCTGATCTGGATCGCCGCGCTGGAAGCGGCCTTTGCCAATGAAGAGCCCGCCGAGGGGGATCAGGTTTCATTTGGCCGCATTCGGATCCGGGTCGATCTGCCCTTCCCCGGCGTTTACACCATCACCCACCCCTACGGCGTTGACGTGTTCGACGTTACCGAAGAAGACATCGGCGATGATGGTCGGCGGGCCATCAACATGACTCGCGATATCGGTATTGGCGCAGCTGGCGACTTCAGCGGGGCAATGGGCAGCGATGTTGGCCCGTTCCTGCGTAGCGTCAACGGCCCCTATCAGGAAACCAACCCGGACACCGGAGAACTGGAAAGCTTCATCGGTGACCCCAATCTGGAAGAGGCGGTTACCGGTAGCCCGTTCAACACCAACTATGTGCGCATCGAAGGCCCCAGCGGTATCGATCTGCGTACCGAACTGTTCGTGCTGACCGGCAAGCTGTCGACAGTCGAATTGCTCACCCCGGTCGTGGCCGAGCGTGCAACCTTCTCCCGTCAAGCCGGACCCAATGGCGTTGAACAACGCTCCGACGTGTTTGCCCTGGCTCCGCCGCCACCGGCACAGGTGAACTTCAGCGCGGGCGGTCAAGCCGCAACCAGCATGAGTGAAGCCGATGCCACCGGACGCTGGTATGGCCAGAGCGATGCCAGCCTGGCACCGCACACCACGATTGAAATCCATGCCGACAACAGCCTGGCGATACCCACCAGCACCGCTGACAGCACAAGCATCGGCCTGGTCGATCAGGTGATCATCCAGCGCGCCGAGTACAACCTCAGCAACGCTCAGCTGACCGTGGAAGCCTACACCAGTGACGAGACCGGAGGGCCGCAACTGACCCTGCGCGACGGCCACGGCAACCTGATCGGCCAGCTCAGTGGCGGTGGTCCGATCAAGAGTCTGAACACCAGTATTACGCCCATTCCTCCAGCCTCGATCCGCGTTGAATCGGCTCATGGCGGGGTGGATATCGAAGAAGTCGTGCTCCTTCCCTGAGCCCAACAGCCTAGCCCTATGACAGGAGGCAATATGAACATCTTCAAGCAATGGCCAGCACTGCTGCTCAGTGCGTTAGGTCTGGGTGTTGGCCTGGCTGGCAGCGCTTATGCCGGGCTCCAGGACTTCGACCGAGGGCCTTACACGCCAGCCAGCGGCAACTACCCGCTGTGGTACATGGATGAGGAAAACGTGACCCTGGAACTGTGCCGTACCCGGGCCACCAGCAGCCGAACCGGCGGAAACGGACTGATGTGCCTGATCGCCCCTGAAGGCGACGAGTACAACGAAAACTTCCCCATGATCTTTCCCGACAACTGGCCCGGCGAGCTGTTCTGGTTCATCGCCGAAGCCAGCATTCCGGTGGTCAACGGTTATGGCCTGGAGGTCTACACCGCAGCTCTGGAAGCCGCCTTTGCCGAGGATGAGCCGGTAGACGGTGATCAGGTCGTGTTCGGCCGGATCCGAATTCGGGCCAACATCCCGCAGACCGGCGTCTACACCATTACCCACCCCTATGGCGTGGATGTCATCAACGTCACCACCACTGGCCGGCGAGCCATCAACATGACCCGCGACCTAGGTATCGGCGCCCCCGGTGATTACAGCGGTGCTCTGACCAGTGACATCGGCCCGTTCCTGCACAGTGTTAACGGCCCCTACACGGAAGTGGAGCCAGAAACCGGGAATGTTGCCACCTTCGTGGGTGACCCGAACCTGAGCGAGGAAGTCACCGGCAGTGCCTTCGACACCAACTTCGTGCGTATCGAAGGCCCGGCCGGCACCATCCAGACCAACCTGTTTTCGGTCTCTGGCAAGGTATTCGATCAACTGCAACCCATTGCCCTGGAGGTTGAACGCGCCAGCTACAAGCGCAATGCCAACGGCACCCGGGTTGAAGTGTTTGCCGGCTCAAATGCCAATGCCGAGGTGTGCTTCCGTGAATCCCTGGCCTTGGTCGGCGATCCGGGCTCACCCTGCCTGATCAACATGGTCGCCGATGGCAATGGCCGGTTCTTCGCCCATAACTCGAACCCAGACGAGCTACCGGACGTAGTCGTGGTCACCGCCAGCGATCCCAGCGGAGTCTACAGCCCGAGTTCCAGCTCAAAACACTTGATTGATGTTGTCAAGGTTGACCAGGCGCACTACTCCTGGGCTGACAACAGCCTCAGCATCAGTGCTCGCTCCAGCGATGAGCAGGAAGTGCCGGACCTGTTCGCCGAAGGCTATGGCCGCCTGAGCAAGTCGGGTGTGCTGCAGACCCTGGTCATTGAGGGTCTGAGTCAGCCGCCAGCCAGCATCCGCGTGGTGTCCTCAGCCGGTGGCAGCGACAGCGAACTGGTCAGCATCAGTGGCCAGGCCCCGGATATGGGGGGGAACCAACCCCCGGTCGCAGTCAATGACAGTGCCCAGACCAGCGCCGGGGTTCCAGTGCTGATCAGCGTACTGGCCAACGACAGCGACCCGGATGGCGATCTACCACTCAGCGTAGTCGGCCTGACCCAGCCGGATGTCGGCAGCGCCGCCCTCAGCGGCAGCACAGCGGTGGTCTATACCCCGCCCGCCAGTGTCGATGGCGTAACCGTCACCAGCTTCACCTATCGCGCCAGAGACATTCGTGGCGCCGAGTCGGAGCCAGCCACGGTCACCGTCACCGTCAACCCGAACCAGCCGCCGGTAGCCGTCAATGACAGCGCCATCAGTCAGGCCAATACCATCACCATCGATGTGCTGGCCAACGACAGCGACCCGGAGAACAACGTGCCGCTGAGCGTGGTCAATGTGACCCAGCCGCCAGCCGGTCAGGGGTCGGTGAGTACTGACGGCAGCATCGTCACCTATGTGCCACCTGCGACGGTCACCAGCACCTTTACTACCAGCTTCACCTACCAGGCCATGGACACCCTTGGAGCGGTCTCCAATGTCGCCACTGTTAGTGTCGAAGTACGGCCACCGCCAGCGGTTGGCGAGGTGATCAACGTCACCCAGGCTCTGCTGCGTGAACGCAGCAACGACCGGCATAGCTGGGAACTGCGCGGCACCACCTCACAGGTTGCCGGCAACACTATCAGTGTCGAGGTCGCCACCGTCAACGGCCCGTTCTCGCTGGGTAATGCCACCCTGACCCCAACCGGTCAATGGCGAATCTCGGCCAACACCACCGGGCTGACACCCACCACCCCGGCCACAGCGACCATTCGCTCGGCTTTGGGCACGGTGCTCACCGTGGAACTGGAGGTACGTTGAGCTGACAGGGGCTCCGGCAACGGAGCCCCAACAGCCTCGAGGACATACCATGAATAGCCTGATACGCCGTGTGCTGCCCCTACCCACGTTCCTGCTGCTCGGTCTGAGTCTGACCCAGCAACCGGTTGTCGCAGCCGACCTGATGAACAACTTCGACCTGGCCAGTGGCGCCGACCTGGTCGAAGCGCACGTCAGCCCCGGCTCCCTGGCCTGGGTGGAGCAGCACGGCGACCAACATCTGGCGCAGATCAATCAGCACGGCGAAGCGTTGCGCGCACTTATCGTGCAACGCGACGCCGGCAACCAGGCCCAGATCAGCCAGCAAGGGCTGGAGCTGCTCGCCAGCATCGTGCAGCACGGCTATGGCAATCAGGCCAGCATCGACCAAATTGGCGCCTACAACCAAGCCCATATCGAACAGCAAGGTGCACTCAACAATGCCCGCATCGAGCAGTCCGGTCAGGGCCTGAACAGCAGTATTACCCAGCACACCACCGGCCAGAACGTACTGGTAAGACAGTACCAATGATCGGCGGCATTTAATGCGTTGCCAGAGTGGAACCACCCAAGGAGATGAGACCATGTTCAAATTCAGCCCCCTCGCCGCCGCGGTACTGACCACGTTCAGCATCCAGGCACTGGCCGACGACAGCCTGTCGAACCAGGACCAGATCGGCGATTTCAACTATGCCGAGGTCAATCAGGACTTCACCGGCCCCAGCTCAGCGAGCCAGACCCAGACCGGCGCGGACAACTACGCGCTGATCTATCAAACCATGACCGACAGCACCGCAACCCAGAACCAGACCGGCGTGCTCAACGCCACCTTTATTGAGCAAGTCGACAACTTCAACAGTCACAGCAGCCAGACCCAGCACGGCGATCTCAACGATGCCGCCGCGCTACAGATCTTCAATATGGACACCACCGCCACCCAGACCCAGTCCGGGGTAGGTAATTTCTCGGCAGTCTGGCAGGAAGGCATGATCCAGGGTGATACCACCATTGACCAGAACGGTGTCGGCAATACTGCCTATGCCGATCAGCTTTACAGTGAAAATACCCAGATCGACATTACCCAGGATGGTGACGACAACTTCGCCGCAGCCTGGCAAGACAGTTCGATGGACAGTCAGATCGACATCACTCAACTGGGCATGGGCAACGAAGCCTTCGGCGATCAGTTCTTCGCCGACAACAGCAACACCAGCCTGAACCAGGCCGGCATGTACAACTACATGGAATCCTGGCAGGACACCCAATCCCAGAGCACCAGCAACCTGCAGCAGAACGGTGACTTCAACGAGCTGATCGTCGACCAGTCCTTTGGTAGCTACAACCAGGTCACTGTCTGGCAAAGCGGCAGCGAAAACGCTCTGGAAGCGTTGCAGTTCGAGGTCGATGATGCGGTCATGACCCTAAGCCAGTCGGGTGTCGGCAACTACGGTGAGGTCTACCAGGAAGGGGTTGGCCATGTCATGCAGCTCAGCGCCAACGGTGATGGCAACACCTGGGATGTTCAACAATTGGATGACTACAACGTCATCAACTTCAGCCAGAGCGGCCCAGGCAACGAACTGGTATCACTGCAAAGCGGCATGGACAACTACGCCAGCGGCTCCAGCAAGGGCAGCAACAACAGCGTGGATATCGATCAGTCCGGCTACGACAACCAGTTGTTCGTCAGCCAACTGTATGGTGAAGGCAACCTGATCCAGGCCACCCAGACTGACATGTTCAACTATGCCAATGTCATCCAGGGCGGGATGTACAACGAGGCTTACGTCAACCAGGCCGGCATGTCACACAGCGCTTACATCAGCCAGTACGGCACCGGCAACCAGGCAGTAGTCAACCAACAATAACCCCTGCCCCACCAACCATTCTGCCGCCCGATTGGGCGGCAGAATGGTAAGCGAACAAACCTCGTTTCTACTGAACTTTTGATGGTTTACCAACTGTCGTAGGGGATGCCGTGGGCTTCGATATACGCACGGCTAGCTTCGCTTGGGGGGGGGGGCGATAGTACTCGCCACCCGATGTACCGCCATAAGGCCCCTACTGACCAGGCCTGCTCCCCGCAGAGATACAGGCCAGGCAGCTCAGGACAACATCAGCGCTGCAACAAGGCAGCGGACGGCATATAGCGATTGAGGGTGGGGTTATCCAGGCTTTGGCTGTCAGCCACCTGCCACAGCCGCCGTTCGATACCCTGGGCAATCAGGTGGGCCACCGCCGACTCGATGGCCGACAGCACGCAGAGCTGGGCAGGCTCATTGCTGGTATAGCCAGCCTCGGCTTCCAGCAATTTCTCGAACTCAACGAACTTGAACACCCCGGCGCTGCGGGCTATCGAGTAGATGGTCTTGGTGGTCATGACATTAGCCAGGACCTGACCGGTGCGTACATCTACCGCCCGCAGGTTGACCGTTACCTGATCGACCCGATATTCCTGCGACAGCCCGATGCCGAGATACCGTGCCCCGACTCCGCCGGTACGCACATTGGTGTCGTAGGCGGTTACGCCGCCCTCAAGCAGCAGGTTGGCTGCGTGCAGGGATGGCAGGTCGTCAATGATATTGACTGGGGTATCGGGCTTGTTCTGTGAGGCGCGAATGATCTTGCGCTCGGTCAGAATATTCTGCAGCCCTTCACGCTCAAGCACCATGAACCAGCCACTGGCCTGCAGAGCATCGACCAGCATGCTCGCGGCACCCTGGGTGACGCTGGTGGAAAAGGAACTGGCCGGGGTCGGCTTGTACTGCCCGGTCTGATCACGGAAACCATAAACCGCCACCATCAGCCGGCCGCGCGGCCGGGGCAGTTCGAGCAGATCATAGTAAGTAGATGCCCGCGGGGTCAGGGTCGGGCTTTCGACTTCCTGATTGGCCGGCATCGGTTCTCGCACGGCGCAGCCGCTTGCCACTGCTGCCACAATCAATACTGCCGCTAGCTTGTTCATGGCTGTTGTCCTTTTCATCTCGGCGTCTCAGGGATTGGTCAGGCCGTTAACGATGATTTCCGACACCTCGCCGGTCTGCCGGTCGGTGATCAAGATACTCAGTTGCCCGGAGTCATCGATGATGTTGATGATGAAAGCGTCGGTAGTCAGGCTGCCGGTGTTGCCGGCCTGAATGTCACTCAACAACTGCGACAGCAAGCGCGACTCGAGCTGACTGGTAAAGCGCTGCAACGCGGTCAAGCTACTGGGCGATGTGCGACTCAGGCTGGAGGATCTGTGACGATTTTGTGCCTGGGCATTGTTGAGCATCCAGGTCCCATTCAGCGGATTGCCGCCGAACGCCGGATTGACCGGGGTATAGACCAGTTCGGTAGCCGACAGCCCGCTGCTCAGGCAGGCTCCGGCAAACAGCATCATGTAGCGTTTCATAGCTCGTCCCTCTCCATGTCGAAGGTGTCGTACAGCAGGCTTTCCAGGTCTTCGCGTAGTAGTAGTTCCAGCACACTGTCGGCCGCGTCGTGGGCCACCAACTGCAGTTGGGCGGTGTTCGGCGCCAGCATTCGGTGATAGAGCACCCGGCCATCGCGCTCGACCCAGATCAGGCTGCCCCAGCGGGCTGACGGCCGTTCACGTATCACCAGATTGAACTCCAGTTCACCGCCATCACGGATGCGCTCGGCAAAATAGCGGTAGAACTGATGACCGATATGGGAAATGCTCTGATCGATGATGAAGCCACCGATATGCTCTTCCAGCGCCTGACTGGCCGGCAGCGGAGCCAGGCCAAGCAGCACCGCCAGGCCCAGACGCTTAAGCAGTGCACGAGTCATGGCTGCCTCCCACTGTTGCTGCGCGGCACACTTGACTGCCCGGCCTGTGCCGCAAAGGCGTTCTCGGCGACGAAATGCCAGTCCGAGTAGTGCTGCATACCGGTGAAGCCCTGCCACTGGGGAACAAACCCCGCCCGCTTGAACGGCTGGGTCTGGGAACGGCTGTAGACTCCGGCGATGCCGCCGTCGACACTGCGAATCAGTCCCCAGTCGGCCTTGCCGCTCATGGGGTCTGGATACAACCGGCGCAGGTGCCGACGTGGTTGCGGGTGGCGGTTGTCTTCCAACAACTCGGCCAGTTCCCGGGGATACACCGCCACCCCTGGCGAGCTGTAGTAGTAACTGCGCAAGGCACGGGCATACTGGGTGCCGGTCCAGAGCAGATCCTGCTCCTTGGCCCGCTGACTGGTGACCGACCAGAGCTGTCCGGTACCCGCCAGCGCAGCACCCAGCAGGGTCACCAGAAACAGTGTCCCCAGGTAGCTGAAGCCCCATTGGGCCTTACCAGTGTGCATACCAGCTCCCGTCCCGGGCCTGGCCGGTCGCGGCACTGTGGATATCGGCTACCCGCCCGACCACGCCGTCAGGCGGCGGCACCTCGATCCAGGTCACCCGGCTGCCGGTGAAGGGGTCTTCGGGCAACTGGCGCAGGTAACGCTGTTCAACCAGCGCCTCGATCGATTCGGGGTAGCGCCCGGTGTCGCCGTAGTACTGATCCAGCATGTCGCGCATCACCGCCAGACTCTGTTTGAGGGTGGTTTCCTTCGACTCTTCCAGGCTGTTGAAGTAACGCGGCGTGGCAATGCTCAGCAGGGTCGCGACTATGACCATTACCACCAGCAGTTCGATCAGGGTAAAACCGCTTTGAGTTTTCATGCTCACCACTCCCGGTAGGCGATGCCGTTGAGGCCAACCCCGCGCGCCAGCGAGTAGACGTCGAACACGTCATCACCTTCACGCGGATCCTCAGCGGAACTGGTTGAAGCACGCAGCCCCCAGTGGCGCTGAACATCCAGTTCCGCGGCGAAGGGGTCACGGGGAATGCGACGCAGGAAATAGAACGCCTCGCCACGGGCGCTACGCTTGTCACGCACGCCCTCGACCAGCACCGTCAGATTCGGCGGATAGCCCGAGCTGCCGGCCGGTTTGTCGATATAGCCAGCATCGGCGTAGAGCTTGTAGCGGTCGATCGCATCGCGCATTTCATACAGTGCGCGCTTGAGTTCACGTTCCTTGTCGCGGCGTACCAGCGTCTCGGCCAACGGTGCGGCCATCCCGGCCAGCAGGGCCAGAATCGCCAAGGTCACCACCAGCTCAATCAGGGTAAAGCCTGAGCCGCGACGCCTGTTCATGGTGCCTCACCTCCCGGGTCCTGAATCATCCCGAGGCCGTCAAGGCCACCCTCACCCAATTGGACCGGCCGGCTGCGCATGAAGCTTTCGGTGCCCATCGGGAACTCCATGTCGACCGGGCTCTGATATGGCAGGTTGCGCACTACCCTGGGTGTGATCGACAACACCAGTTCGGACTTGCCGGTGGTGTCGCGGTTGCTGCCGAACAGCCGGCCGACGGTCGGGATATCGCCCAGCCCCGGGATCTTGTTGCCGGCGTTGCTGTGATCATTGCGCACCAGGCCAGCCAGCAGCTGGGTTTCACCGTTATTCAGGCTCAGGGTGGTGGTGGCGTTGCGGGTATCGACCTGAACCGGAATGGTGCCCTGGCGGGTGGCCTCCAGCGGCGTGGCGTTGCTCACTTCCAGGGAAATCCGGATGGCGACCACATCGTTGAGGTACACAGTCGGCTGAACTTCCAGTTTCAGGCCGACATCCAGGTAGGTGATGCTTTCAGTGATCACCGGCCCCTGGGTCGAGGGCACCGACGTAGCGCTGATAATCGGCACCCGCTGGCCGATATGAATCCGCGCCTGCTCCCGGTTGCGCACCCGGATCACCGGACTGGCCAGAGTGTTGATATCGTTGTCCTGGGCATTGATCCGCAGTTGCGGCGACGGGCTGATGCTGATCCGCCCGGAGTTGATCCCGCGCAACTGGTTGAGGATGGTGACAGCACTGCCGTCGGAGTTGACCACCCCGAAGGTATTGGGCCACTGCAACCCCAGGTCGAGAATCCGCTGGCGTGAAACCTCCATAACCTCGACTTCCAGCACCACTTCAGGGTCGGCCTGATCCTGCAATTGCAGCAATTTCTCAGCCATCCGCACGGCATCCTGGGTATCACGCATGGTCAGGGTGTTGAGCCGCTCATCGACATGGACGTCGCGGGTCTTGAGCATGTTTTTGATCAGGTTCAGTGCCGAGTTGGCATCGATATGGGTCAGATAGAAGGTGCGCAGCACCAGCTCCTGATACTCCTTGAGTTTCTGCGGCGAATCGGGATAGATCAGGATGGTATTGTCGTTCACCACTTTCTGGTGCAACTGGTTCTGCTGCAGCAACAATTCAACTGCTTCGGCAATAGTGACCTCGCGCACGAACAGGGTGGCCTTGAGGTCCTGGCGGATATCCTTATCGAAGATGAAGTTCAGGCCCGAGGTCTGGGCCAGCACTTCGAAAATAACCTTCAGGTCGGCATCCCGAAACTCCAGGGTCACTGGACGTCCCAGCCGGGTCAGCAATTGCTGACTGATCGGCTGTTCACGAACCCTGAGTTGCTCGATCGAGCGCATCAGCGCCTGGCCTTCCGGGCTTTGACTGTCGATTGCCAGCATCGCCCTGCCCTGGCGTTCGGCATCAAGCAGATCACCGCGGCGCAGCGCCGTCAGACCCTGGCGATGATAATCCGCCAGATGGGCCTGGCGCTCGAGTTGACGCAGCCCTTCATGGGCTCTGGCATTGTCAGGCTCAATCGCCAGCACCCGATCAAGCAGGGCCCGGGTCATGGCCGGATCTCGCATCAGCCTGGCCTGTTCTGCCTGGGTCAGCAACAGGGTAACCACCCGGCTGCGCTGGGTGGTCAGGGCGATCTGCAGGTGAGTATTGCGTGGCGACTGGCGCGCAGCTTCCTCCAGTTGCGCCAGACCGGCTTCATAGTTGCCCTCGTCGATCAGGGCAATCGCCTCGCGCTGAGGACTGACACTGGCGCAGGCACTCAATACAAGCAACAGCAGCAGGATATACGGCATCCGCAGGCTCATAACCGGCTCCCTACAGTCAACGACTGGCTCAGGTCCATGGGTAGGTACAGCAGTTGCAACTGATCACCAACCAGCCCTTCGACCCGGTACAGACCGTCGATCACATCGCCGGGGCTGACCACGTAGAGGGTGTCGTCACGCAGGAGAAATACTTTGAGCTGGCCGGCATCAACCATCCGACCGATGAACCGATACGGCATCGGTGGCGCAGCTATCTGGACCGGCGCAGCGACTTGCGGGCGCACTACCGGCGCGGCAACCGGGGCCGGAGCCACATACCAGCTACGGTTGGCGAACAAGTCACGCAGCGGCACCTGACTCAGGTCCGTCTGGTCGCTCTGCTGGCTCTCGGTGGACAAGGACGGCAAAGCGAAGTCAACCAGGGCTTCGGCCACATCCCCCGGAGCGCTGCGTTCGAGTTCAAGCGACGACCGGTCGGCATCATCAAACAGCCACTCGGGGATCAAGGCAATCACCAACGCCACACTGAAGAACCCGGACCAGAACAGCATGCGTTTGCGGCTCATGATGGCTACCTCGCAAGATACAAGGTCATGCGGATACGCCCATCCAACTGGCTGTCGTTGACCTGGCGGCGTTGCAGGTCAACGTCCTCCAGTGCCAGGGCGGGAATATCAGCGAGGATGGCGTGAATGAAGCGGCGAATCTGCGGGTAACTGCCACGCACCGGTAGCATGATTTGATAGCGGGCCAGGCGACTGCCGGGCTCGCTGGCCAGAGCGTATTCACCACTGGCCAGGGTAATGCTCTGGTGTCCGGCCAGGTCATAGATACGCTGGATCACCAGAGCGGCTTCCTGCTGGCCCGGCAAGGCCAGGTGGAAACGCTCCAGTTCCTGGGCGCCGTTGTCGGTCACTGGCGCCACCACCAGGGCTTCATGTTGACTCGGCAACACCACCCGGCTGCCGGCTAGTACCAGCGGCAGCATCAACAACAACGCCAGCAGTAGCAACAGCGCACCACACAAACCGGGCCAACCGATGCGTTGAAGCTGTTCGAGCACTATCAGTCTAGAGTACAGCATCATCGTCGAGCCTCCAGGTAAGCAGCAGGCTGAAACGCACGGGGCGGCCGGGGTTGCGCTCAAGCACTTCGTGGTTGAGCAGGTAGACATCGCTGAGCGCCTCACCCTCTTCCAGACGCCGGTGGAAGGCCAGCATAGCCTCCAGATCACGGGCTTCGGCCTGGATCCGCAGCTGCCCCTTGCGCGCGTCGGTAGCCAGACCGAGCAAGCCGATGTCCTCCATCGGCAGAGTTTCCAGGGTCACGAACAGACGCTCCCAGGGACGATTCATCTGCGCCGAGACCCGCCGCATTTCATTCAGCATCTGGGCTTGCAGGCGCATTTGCGCCGGACTGCGCACCAGCTCGGTACTGGTCGAGGAAGGCGCACGCGGCAGCATCGCCGGCGGCTCATCGCGCCAGGTGTAGAACGACAGGCTGATCAGGCAGGCCAGCCCGCCAACGCCCAGTGTCACCCAGCTTTGCCAGCCCGGCTTGCGGGTCTGGTTGAATTCAAGAGTCAGCGATCGCATGTCAGCAGCCCACCCGCGCCATGTCGGTCAGAGGGTCAACGCTGTCAGCCGGGCTGCCCAGTTGCAGCTGCTGGCAGTGCAGTTCTTCAGGTAATGCCAAATCATCAAGGGTTTGCCCGGGAGCATGCAGGAAAGCCTGGCGCTTGCTGCCAGCCGCCAGCCCCAGCAGTGTGCTTTGCCGCACCACCAGATCGGCCAGCGCCTCGCGGCGTTCGGCGCAACCCTGGGAGTACACCCCCACCCAGGCACCATTACTGACCTGCAGCAGACTGCCACGCCCTGGCTCAGCCAGGATGAACAGGAAATCGTCCGGCTCCAGACGATTGCGGAAGCGGTTGAAAGCCACCGCCAGATAGGGCTGTACCGATCCCAACTGATGACCGCGCTGGCTCACCAGTTCGCGCCAGGCGTTCAACAGCTCGTCCGGCAGCGCGGCCGACAGCCGAGGCTTGCCAGCCGACTCGCTGGACAGCGAGAAACGCCAGTTGCGCACATGTTCGCCATAGATCAGCTCGTAACGCAGGCGGACATAAGCGGCCAGTTCAGCCGGGCTGTGAATGTCATCGCTCCAGGGCACCAGCGCGTAGCGTACATAATGGCTGGCCAACAGCAGGCGCAAGCAGGTGCCACGCCGCACCTGTTCAAGCAACTGCGCCATGGCCTGCAACAGGCCAGCCTCGTCACCCAGGTTGAAATCGACCCGCGCTAGGCATTGAACCCGCCCCTGGCTGGCACGGAACAATCCGGCTTCCGATCCGGTCAGCACTATGGTCCTTTGATCAGGCAGCAAAGGTGACACGGTTGATCTCCTCCAGCGAGGTGCGACCACAGGCGACCAGTTGCAAGGCGCTTTGGCGCAGCAACTGCAAACCATGGGCACAGGCATATTGGCGAATACGGCTGATGGGCTGGCGTTCGACGATCATCTGCCGTAGTTCATCGTCCAGATGCAGCAGCTCGGCAATGGCGGTACGCCCGCGGTAACCGGTACCACGGCAATGGTGGCACCCCTTGCCTTGGGTAAAGCGGTAGTGTTGGCGCTGCTCCAGGGCAATGCCCGAGCGCAGCAGTTCAGCATCGTCCGGGCTGGCCGCAACCCGGCAGTGCGGGCAAACCAGCCGTACCAGCCGCTGGGCCAGCACCGCGTTAAGCGCGGCAACCAGGTTGTAGGGGTCAACTTCCATCTGCGCCAGCCGGCCAATCACATCGAACACGTTGTTGGCATGCAGAGTGGTGAATACCAGATGGCCTGTCAGGGCCGATTGCACCGCGATCTGGGCGGTTTCGGCATCACGAATTTCGCCAACCATGATCTTGTCCGGGTCATGGCGCAGGATTGAGCGCAGCCCCCGAGCAAAGGTCAGCCCCTTTTTCTCGTTGACCGGAATCTGCAGAACGCCTGGCAACTGATACTCAACTGGGTCTTCAATGGTGATGATCTTGTCCAGCCCGTGGTTGATCTCGCTGATCATGGCGTACAGGGTGGTGGTCTTGCCGCTACCGGTCGGGCCGGTAACCAGCACCATGCCGTAGGGATCGGTCGCCAGTTCGCGCATCTGCCGCATGACCTCGGGTTCAAAACCCAAGGCATCAAGACAGACGCCTTGTATGCGGTCGGCCAGATCCTGCTTGTCGAGCACCCGCAACACTGCGTCTTCGCCGAAAATGCTGGGCATGATCGAGACCCGGAAATCGATCTGCCGACCCTTGATGCTGACCTTGAAGCGGCCGTCCTGCGGCACCCGGCGTTCGCTGATATCCAGCTCAGCCATGATCTTGATCCGCGAGATCACCTGCTCGGCCAGCTCATTGCCGGCGACGCTGCTGATGTTGTTGAGCACTCCGTCGATTCGGTACTTGATACTAAGCCCACCAGGGCTCATACCCAGGTGTATATCACTGGCATGGGCCTTGAGGGCATCATAGAGAGTGGCATTGACCAGCTTGACCACCACGCTGGCATCTTCGCTGATCCGTGCCAGCGATAACTGCTCAGTATCCTGCTCGACCTCAAGACTGGCGCCCTGCCCCTGCATCCCGGCCACGGCATGGAAGCCCTCTTCGTGGGTCGCGAGGAAGGCATTCAGACAATCGATATGCACCAGATAGAGGGTTCCACCTTCGACCAACTGATCGAGCCGGGCCAGGCGAACATCGTCGAAGGGATCGGCCAGCACTCCGGCCAGTTGGCCGTCCAGCTCAATCAGTGCGCATTCGTGTTTGAGCATCCCGGCCAGAGACAGCCGGTCGAAATCGGGAGAGGCCTGAAACAATTGCTCGCGCTCGAGCACCGGGTAGCGCAGCAAACTGCCAAGGGCTTGAACGAAGGCGTCGGCAGGCAGACCGCTATGCCGCTCCAACGCGCTGATAAGTCGTTGCCCCTGACTGGCCGCTTCCTCGCTGGCCTGTTGCATCAACTCGGTCGTCAACCAGGCTGGCGGGTGTGCCTCCACCAGTGCCGAAGTACCCATGAGCCGTCCTCCCCAATGCCACAGTCAGCATGTGCCTGTAGCTGAAGACGGTAACCCTGCACCTGGGAGCTCAGCCCTTGTCGGTCTTGCTCCCCGGGGCATCCGGCTTTACCGGCGATTGGTCATCATCCTCGGGGCGTTTGCCACCGTGACGCCGATCGGCCAGAAGCCAGGTACCGTCATACAGCCGCATTGGGAACGTCTCTTTGCCGCTATCCTGTCGTCGCCGCTCGACCGGTACTTGACCGTTGCCGTCGGACCGGGCCTCGACGCTCAGCATCTTGGCCACCAGGCTGCGTAGCTCACCCAGGGGAAAGGGCTTAAACATGATATGGGTAATGCCCCGTTTCCCCGCCTCCTCGCAGACTTCGTTGGTCGGGTGACCGGTGATCAGGACACACTGGCCGCGCCAGGTGTTCTGTACCGCATCCAACACATCGAAGCCGACCATGTCAGGCAGTCGATAATCCAGAATGATCAGATCAGGGGGGAACTTGCCGGCCAGATCAATGGCGCGTGCGCCATCGGTAGCCAGCATGGCCTTGCATGGAAGCTTTTCCATGAAAGCCTTGAGGTTCTCCGCCAGGACCGGTTCATCCTCGACTATCAAGATTCTGTATGACAAGGCGAACTCCATTCAGAGTGTGCTACTGACAACTACAGCAGGAGTACGCTCCCATTTGGGGTCTCGCATACTTCATGCCAGCTTTGGCGTCCTGCCGGGAGGCCCGACCTGTCTGGGTAGTGCAGCTTTGAGGCTGAAAACCCGGTGCCAGAGGGAGCGTTTTCCCCGGGGAATCAGCTCGCCCAGCACCCAGTTATGGGGCATATTTGCAGTCTAGCGCTGTTCCGGGGGAATGTAATAGCCAGTGTGATGCAGTTCACGATTTTCCAGATCCAATCGCACGATATGCGCCCCGGCCCCCACCCGACGCCCACCACTGAAGCCCACCCTTGGAGACATTCCGGTAGGGTGATCATACAGCCCCTCCAGCGCCCGTATCAGCGCTTCGCGGCTGAGCTGACGGCCAGCCCGGCGCAACCCCTCTTCGAGTATTGCCAGCGCTACGCTGGCTGAGACCCGGCGATTCAGATAGCCAGTGCCCAGTATTGCCCGCTGGCGGGCCAGCCGCTCACGAAAAGCCGGAGTCCAGTCATCGGGCAAAAACGGATAGGCAACAAATACCCGGGCGGAAAAGGCCGCCGGCAGCTCGAACAGTTCAGCCTGGGCCTGCTCTCCCGCCAACAGCAGATAGGGCGGTGGGCTATGCGCCGCCAGCAGGTTGACCTGGGACGACGACAATCCGCTGCCCAGCAAAAACAACGCTGACAGCCCATCATCCAACACCAGCGGCACCTCGGCGCCCTGAATAGCTGGCGCAGGCCAGCCCCGCTGCACCAGCCAGCGACTCAGCGACTCGGCCTGGGCCTGATGGGTCGGCTCCGGTCCTACCAAAATCAGCGCTGGCCCCCGGGCCGACAACGCCTGTTCGGCGAACAGCCCCAAGGCTTTCATTTGTTCCTGAATACCGGCCAGCGGTTCGAACGTCCATCCGTCACCCGATCCCGGGTCATTACGCAGCAAGGTGCCAACCATCGGCACTCCGGCCTGGCGCAACTGCTCCTGCTGCTCGGCGCTGCAGGCCTGCACCGCGACCAGGGCGAAGACTTCATGCTGGCCCAGCAGCTCATCCAGCACCGCCTGCTCATCGCGTTCGGCACTGTCGACCACTACCAGCGTCAACCGGCGGCCATGGATACCGCCATCCATATTGATCTGGGCAATCGCTTCACGCAGGCTCAGACTGACGACCTGACCGCCATCGGCCTGCGGCCCGCTCAAGGGTAGCCAAGTACCCAACACCAGGCTCTGATCGCTGATTCCGGGGTCGAAGTCCTCTTCGATCCGCTGCAGATAGGCAATCAGATCACGTACCTGCCGCTGGCTCAGGCTGTAGCGCGGCATCGCCGGCGACAGCCGGTTGCCACCGGGGTCAACGCCTTCGCGTATCGCCCGGGCCAGACTGGCTTCGGTATAGGGCGGATGCTGACGGGCGCCGGGCAAGCGTTCGCCATAGGGCTTGCTCAGCCGTGCCCAGGTGATATCCGGCGGGGCCAGGCCACCTTCGGCCCGGCCCCGACCATCGCGGCCATGACAGCCGGCACAGGGCAACAGACTGGCATCGACCACGGTGTCGGCCGCTTCCAGGAGGGCCTGCACCGGGCTATCGGCATTGGCCTGGCCATAACGGTACAGCTGCTGCCCTGCCTTTTCGCTATCGCTCAGGCCCCAGGCCAGTGCCGGCAACAGTGCCAGGCTCAGCAGGGTGCAGAATCGGGCGCACATGTACGCGCGGCAGCCGGTGGTTGATGCAACAATACAAGACGTTCAACGATTGCCGTGACCGGCGCATCCGGGCGGATCTTGCTCCAGCGCTTGTTGGCCACATCCCCGGCGATCAGCAGGGTCGAGTGGTTCTCCACTGAGCCAGTGAACTGGCCAAGCCGGCCAAGTAGCCGGGTCATGTCGGCCGGGTCACCGGTCATGAAATGCCAGTTGGCGTCTTCGACACCGTGTTTTTTCGCATAGACCTTGAGGTCTTGTGGCGTATCGTTCTGCGGATCACTGCTTAGCGAAATGAAGTCGATACCCTCGGCCCGCTCACCCAGTTGCCGGCGAACCTGCTTGAGCTTGCTGGTGATCACCGGGCAGGCATCCTCGCAGCGGGTGAAGATCACGTTGAGCAGCACCACCCGGTTTTCCAGCAGATCACTGTAGAACCGCCGTTCCTGCCCGTGTTGGTCGATCAGCACGGTATCGGTGAAATAACTGCGGGCATCGGGAATCATGCCAGGATTCAGCACCTCGGGCTGACTCTCCAGCTCGGCATCATGCCCATGCCCCGGGTGAGCCACCAGCGGCAGGCTCAGCAGCAACAGGCTCACGGCCAATAGAGACCTCATGGCTGCATCTCCCGACGACCAGCCGGCAGCGCCGCCAGTTTGGCCTCGGGCTCTTGCTGCAGGCGTTTGACGCCAGCGACGATTTGCAACGGATCGGCAAACCCGTAAAAGCGCAGCCAGTGGCCCTTGAGCCCCACCATGATGACCGGCTGATGCTCCTCGACGTTGGCGCTGTAGACCCGGAAGCCGCGTAGCACCGCCTCGATATCATCCGGCGTACCAGTCACCCAGTTCCAGTACTCATCGGCCTCATACCGGCTGGCCATCTCGGCCATGCGTTGGGGGGTATCACGCAGCGGGTCAACAGTAATCGACAGCAGCCGGGCATCGATGCCATCGCTTGCAAGGCGGTCACGGGCCTTGGCCATGATTGCCGAAATGACCGGGCAAACCGTGGTGCAGGTAGTGTAGACAAAACCGACCACCACCGGCTCATCGCCCAACAGATCGTCAGGCAAGCGCCGCTCCCGCTGATGCTGATCAATCAGTGGCCGATCCACCAGCCGCACGCCCTGAGCCGTCTCCTCACTGCTGGCCGGCGGTTGGTGATGATGCTGGTGATGGTGCTCCGGGTGCGCAAGGCCCAGGCAGGCATAACCGAGCAGGCCGAGTGCGCACAGCAATCTCAACGGATATCCGAGTTTCATATCGACCTCCAGACGGTCAATCACCATTCAGCAATTTGCGCACACTGGCGTAAGGCAGATCCCCCCAGGTCAGGCCCAAGGATTCTGATGCCAGATGCAGGTAATAGGCGCCGGGCTGCTCCAGGCTGAGGGTCGCCTCATAGAGGCCGCCCCCCAGTTCCCGAACCGGCTGCTCCCGACTACGTGAGGCCGGAGCCAGGAAGTAGCGCAGACGCAGATCGTTCACCCCAATCCAGGGCTCCTGGCTGTCACCGCGCCATAGCCGCAAACGTACCGGCTGGCTGGGTTCGCCGCGCACCACGCCGGTCTCCAGCAGGTATTCGACCCGGGGGCTCATGCGGCGCAAGGCCAGTTCTGGATCGGCGGCAACCTGAAAGCTGAAGCACTGGGTCATATCCGGTTGCGCCAGCACCATGGCCAGGTCTAGCTCACCAGCCAATGGCACACGAACACGGCCCTGATAAACCCCCGGTTCGACCTCCTGAAGGGTCCGGTCGACGACTCGCACCGCCCGTGAGGTATGGCCTCGATTGATATAAGCCGACGACGGCGCGTTCATGCCTTCCATGTAGAAATAGATGCTGTTGTCCACCGGGTTGACCACGAACACTGCATTGTCATCAACCGCCAACCCCATCCCAGATGCCAGCGGCAGGTTGCCGGCCAGACCCGGGGCCGGGACACCGGCTTCAAAGTCCTGAAATATCGGAGTACTACCCAGCCCGAGCGAGCCCAAGGCGATCATGCTGACCCGGTTCGATCCGAGCGTGCGGACATAGGCGTAGGTTTTGCTGAACATCAGTTGATAGGGTTCACCGCCGACTTTCAACTCGTGAATAAGCCTGTCGCTGGCGGTGTCAAGTACCAGTACCCGGTCTTCACGGGGGTTGAGTACCAAGGCATGGCGACCATCCGGGCTGATCTGCAGCGGCCCCAACCCTGGCTGGCTGAGAATCTCGGCGCGGGGCTTAAGGCTGCGAGCGTCGAACACGCTGACCCGCCCGCTGGCACCATCGACCACATAGAGCGCATCAGCCAGTTCCGCATACGCCAGCGCCAGCAACTGGCCGCCAGGCTTGAGCTCGGCCAGCTGTTTGAGTGTAGCGGTGTCAAATACGCTGACCGTGCCGGCGTCGCGATTGCTGACGAAGGCTCGGGTCGAATCGCTGGTGAAGGCGATCTCGTGATGCCCGGCCCCTGTCGTCACCTGAAGTACCGTCTCCAGCGTTACAGTATCAAGCACCGTGACACCGCTCAGCGCGGGATCATTGGTGTTGTTGCCGACCCACAGGTAGCGCTCGTCGGGTTGCAGCGCTACCCGCACGGGTTGCGCCCCGGCCGGTACACTGGCCAGCACGTTAAAGCTTTCGGTATCAATCACCGCAACTTCATCGGCGCTGGGCATAGACACATACAGGCGTTTTTGCCGACGGCTCTCGACCCAGTCCATAGGTGATCGTTTGAGCACAATCCGGGCCAGGGTACTGGTCAGCCCCCCAAACGAGACCGAGGGGTCAATCACGCTGATACTCGGGTCCTGATTGAGTACCAGCATGTAGTAACTGTTCAGGTCCACCACCGGCCGAACGCCCAGGGTGCCCTTGAGGTAATGGGCAATCCGCTGGCGGCAGGCCATGGCCGGGTCATCCGACCCGGCACCATGCAGCACCTGCTGATCAATCCAGGCACCCGGTGTCAGCCCCACCAGCGGCTGGCCACTGCCGGCATCGCGCAGATGGATCCGAAAGTCGGCAAATACGCCTTCAGTCAGGACCGCAGCAGTGCCGGATGAAACTACTTCCAGGGTTATGTCCACACCATCGCGCCGGGCCTGACCCAGCACCTGACCACGCAGTTCCGGGGCCGGAACCGGCGCCAGAGCCAGCTCCTCGCCACTTTGCGACAGCCAGCCCAGTGCCCCGGCCATCCCCGCTACAACCACCACCGCTACTGCATACCCTAGCCTGCTCATCACGGCACCTCATTGCTCAGGGTTCTTCCTCGGTCACGCGCAGCAATCCCCAGAGCCCCGAGGAGTTGCCGAAGGCGCCATAGTCGCGATACAGGTAGTCACCGGGGATCGCGTTGACGCCACCGGCCGAGGGGAACGGGAAGCTGAAGTGAGCCGCTGGCAGCACGCTTTCCTGAGCACCGGTGTACTGGGCCATCGGATTGTGGCCATAGCGCACCGAGCCTACCCCCGGATATTTCTGCGGGAAGCCCAGGCTGTCGGCGAACTGCGGCACGAAGGGATCCTTCGGCCACAGGTGACCGGCCACCTGGAAGATCGAACCACGGCTGCCACCAGCCGGCATGGTCAGGTTGATGCGGAACGGCTGGCCCTTGCGCACCCGCAAGATCGGGGTTACCGGGTCACCACCAACCAGCGCGTTGCTGTAGGCCATGTGGGCGTTGGGAATGTCACCCCAACCTGCCCCACCGGCCCGACCGAAGGGCGCATCCGGTGGCACGTTGAAGCGATACCAGAGTGGCTCGGTACGGTAGTTGACCGCCATGCCCGAGTTGTCCTTGGGATCATTCGGCACGCCAATCCCTTCCACCGCGATGTTTTCCACCGGCCGGCCATCAGCCCAGCGCGGATTCATGCCCTTCTGCCAGATCAGCGAGAAGTCGCGGAAGCTCGGCCCGGAATGCGGCTTGACGGTCGCAGCAGCACGGCTGTTGGCGTCTTCGGTCCAGGTTGCGCCCATGCCCAGGATCGACATGGCCCCGACCAGCCCTTTCTGCGGCTGCTTGATCACATCGGCTGGCAGCAAGTTAAGGGCTCCGAATTCGATCGGCGTGGCGTTGATGTTGTCGATATTGCGTCCCAGCCGCGCCAGTGGCCGTCCCTCACGTTCATGATGGCCGACGTAGAACTGGTACTGCCGGGTTGGCCAGTTGCCGCTGTTGCCCGCCCGTGGCGGCACGGTCTGGACCGGGTTGAGGCCAACGTTGAAGCCATCCGAGGTGGTGACATCGTAGGCCAGCAACTGGGCATGAATACCAACATGTGCCGAAGGCTTCATCAGGTTATTGTTGAAGGTGGTCGAGCCCTGGTCACCAAACCGGTCACGCTTCACCGTACCCTGCATAATGGTGTAGTTAGGCAGGTCGAGCATGTTTGTCGGCAAGCGGTTCTCCAGCGTGACCTGCAGACAGTCGCCAGCGGCTGCACGCAATACCAGCGGTTCGACCGGAACGCCGGGCTTGAGCTTGCCAGTAATCGGGTCCAGATCTGACTTGCGGACATACAGGATCGCCGTCGGGTCATGCAGCGGCCCGCTTTGCCCGCCAACGGTGAAGGAAGTCCCATGCTCCGGGTCATAACCGGACATTTCTGGAATATTCACCAAGCGCGGATTGAGTACCAGGGTGCCGCCATCGGCCCGTGGGGTGGCGCCGACATGCAGGCCCTCGCCCTCGGGGTCGACCAGGCTCAGGTTCAGCGGGTTGTCGAGCACATCATTGGCCAGTACCGCGACCACCTCGTAGTTGCGCTGCGGCGTGGTCCGTGTGCCGATCCCGCTCGGGTTCGGGCTGAAGCGCGGACACACCCCGTTGAACGACACGGTATTGCGCGCCGCTACCGGCAACGGGTTGTTGGGCAGTGGCATCAGGTCGTTGCGGCTACTGCCATAGTTGCGCAGGATGCCCCAGATACCGCTCCAGTAACCCTCGATCGCCGCATCCATGGTGTAAAGGTGATCACCGGTATCGCTGGCGGCACCGGACATCAGGGCTACCGGGCTGACGAAGCCGAACTGTTCGGAGATCCCAACCATCTGCGCCGCGCGCCAGCCGGATGTCGAACTGTTCTGATAACCAGTGCCACGGTGCAGCCACTTGATGCCATGCAGACCGACAATGTGCTCCTCCTCATGTCCGCCAGCAATTACCCGCAGCCGCACATTGTCACCGGTGTAGGTACGCAGCATCGGGGTGAAGGGATCACCCGGCTGATCGCCGGCCCGATTGATATGTGGCGGCAGACTGGTATTTGCCCCGGTCGGGCCTAAAGCGTTGAGTACCTGACTGGGCGCCAGATTCAGCGCCGCAATGGCCCGGTCAGTGCGGCTCTGCATGGCGAAGGCCAGGTCGCCAGCCAAGCCGGCGGCCTGCATGCCGGGCTTGCCATCGGGGGCAATTCGCTCGGGATCATAGATCCGCATGGCCAGCGGCTCATGCCGGTAGTTGACCACATAGATGCCCGGGTCATCGGCGGAAATTGCCTGCGGACACGGACGGTTCGGGCAACCTTCCAGCTCGCCACCGGCAGCCTCGACCACCGACTCCAACAGCGAGGCCGCGCTCTTGCGTACCGGCGGGTTGATCGCATAACGGAAGGTTTCGCTGGTCACCGGATAAGCGGTCGGATTGGGGATACCATCGGGCCCGGCACCGACATAGACCCCTGCCTCGTAGGCATGCTGGAAGTCGCTGAAGGCCAGGAAAAACTCCCGATAGCTGTCGTTCTTGCCATCGCCATTCAGATCACCTGCAGCAATCACAGCCTGCCAGGATGTCGGCCCGCCGTCATGCCGGGTGTACAGCGGCTCGCCAGTTTCAGAGTGGAACCAGCTGGAGCCGGCCGGCTCAATCAGCACAGTGGCGTACAACCCCATTTGCTGATGAGTCGAGGGCCCAAGATGGTCGTGGGTGAAGATGTTACCCAACCCTCGGTCGATGTTGTAGACGTTGACGATCGGATCGGCGAACCAGCGCTGCTGCAAGGTTCTGGCACCGATCCAGTCACTGCGATTGTAGCGCCCAAAGAACGGATGCTCAGCCGCCAGCGGGCATTCCAGCTGGCCATCACGCGGGTCGCCGGCCTGGCAACCATGGTAGGCTCGAATGGCCTTGATCCGTTCGACCACCGCGCTCGGCGACAGAGTGCCATCCTCATAATTCCAGCCATTGGCCGAACCATCGGCAGCCACCAGGTCCCACTTGGGCAAGTGAATATGCTGACCGACCACATCGGTCGGAGTACGTACCTGATAGTCATCCAGCTCAAAGTATTCCGGGATCAAATTGGTCTGCTGATACATCGCGCAGTCCATGCTGTTCAGGCGCATCACCAGCGGTTCCGGTGGCTGTTGCTTGGTAATAACCGGCCAGGCATCTTCCCACAAGGTCACGATCCGTTGTTGTGGATAGTGATAACCAGCCTTGTTGAAGACTGCGTTGAACTGGATATTGGCGGCCTTGTAGATCCGCGGTCGATCAGCGGTGAATGGCGATGAGCCCTTGAACGACAGGCCATCAAGCTTCTCACCGCTGAAGAACCGGCCCTCTCCATAGTCTTGGGTCAGGGTCCGTTGCCGGTCGTCCATGCACGGCTCGAAGAACGGCGCCCCGGCCATGGGCAGGCCGCCATTGGTGCGAAACACCGCGCTCTTGACGTTACCATCGGGTAACACGGCATAGCTTGAGTGCTTGTCCTGGGCGTGGAACAGCATGGCTGCCTGCTCAACATCGGTGCCCTCTTCCGGGAAGTAGATCGGTTTCGCCCGACTGATTACCTTTGAGAAGTCCAGGGCACTGGTAGCTACCTCGGCCTCGCCGCCATTAGCCCAGCCATCCAGCGCATGACGCGCCAGACCGCCATCCCAGCCACCGACCTGATTCGGGTCCAGTGCTGCCCAAAGCTCCTTACCGGAATCTCGCAGCGCCTGGGCCTTTTCCGGCCCAAGCATATCCAGCGGCGGAGTGGGCGGACGCTGCCCGACACTGTGCTCAATCCCGCCAATCCAGAACGGGAAGCCAGGATTGCGCAACGTGCCATCCGGCAGCCGGTTGTCATCACTACGGTCAACTAGGGCAACCGAACCGACAATACGCTGTGAACCATCGTCGTTACCCGACGGATAGCTGCTGCTGTTGTAACCGTGATCAGCCAGCGCTTCGCTGTCGGCCAGTTTCGGCACTACGCTGACCCGGCCCGGCATGGGCGGCAGAGCCTTGCCCGGCAGCGGCACTACCGCTGGAATCGGTGTGCCCGCAACAATCTCACCGTCCGGCAGAGCCCGGGCGCCCGGCGCCGGCAAGCCTTCGCGCAGAGCAAAGGGTTCCTGGTGGAAGCCGTCGTCACCCTGCCCGGAAACTGCCAGGCGGGTGCCCTCTTCGAACACATCATGAATTCGCCACATGTTCCACATGCCCTGGGCAAAGTGCGGATAGAAGTGACAGTGGTAGATAGCATCACCGGCTACCCGGTTACGGTTACCCGAACCACCAAAGGCGATTTCATAGGTCTGCCCTGAGCCCGGACCGATACCCTGTGCATCGACATAATCGGAGTTGTCGTCATTGGGGTTGAAAATCCACTGATGGGCATGCAAGTGGAAGATGTGATGCTCATGTCCGGCGTGGGTATTGCGGAATTTGACGAAGTCGCCAATGTAGCTGTGGTTGACACTGGACGGATCGGCCGGATACAGCGCCATGCTGGCCTTGATCCCGACATTATCCGGGTGCGGAGTCTGACCCGGCTTGATGCTTTCCAACCCAACGTTGGCTGGTACGTCGACCAGCATGGCGACATCACCTACGGTATGCGAGCTGAGGAAGAACTCTTCATAGGCGCAACTGAGACAGTCATGCATCGGCCCCACACCCAGCCGGTTGGCGATGATTTCGGCGCCAATCCCACCTGAGCCATAGTTGATCATGAAGGCGTCGCGGGTCGGTTCGAGAACGTGGCCAAACACCTCGTCTTCCCAATAGCCTGGGAACGCCTGGGCGGCAGCCACTTCATCGTGCCAGGCCGAACCAAAATCACGGAACGGCTCAAGCCGGTTGGGGATCGATGGATTGCGCTTGCCGATGCTTTCCAGTGGGTAGGTCGAGGGCGGGAAACTGCCATCAGAGTTGGGCCCCATCACCACCGCATCAGGCTCACTGATCTGAATCTGGTTGCCATCGAGCATGTTGAGGATTGGCCGCCCGGCTTTGCCTTCGCTGATCCAGGGCTCTGCCTGCGGATAACGGGCCTCGTAATCAACGACCGGATGACCTGCAGGCGTCCGGCCAGTGGTAGCCAGCCGCATTTCCTCTTCGGTCAGAGTGTTGCGATACATCCGCGCACCCGGTGGCAGCACAATCACCTGGCCAAACAGGCCATTGCCGATGTTGCCGCCATTGCCCTGACCACCGAAGGTAGCCCCATAACTGGTGGCCAGAAAGGTGCCTTCACGCTCGGCGTAAAGGGTGTAGCTGCGGCTCATGCCCGGGGCCAGCAGCATATTGTCATTGGCCCCGGTATTGGCTGACAGATCCTCGATACTGTTGGCCGCCTGCAGGCCGTTGACCAAAAAACCGACATGACGGTCGGCAACCTGATCATCAATCTGCAGTTCAGGCTCAACCTGACCACGCCGCGGGTTGTCCTGCGGGTCCAGCAGATTCTGCAAATGGATGGTCAGACAGTCACCAGCGGCAACCCGGAGAATCAAAGGCCGTGGGCGCTTGTCCGGTCGCAACAGAACCCGACCGGGAATCGCCGCGCCGCCCTGGCTCAGAAGCTGGTGGTTTTCATCGACCACATCCGAGCGCAACGCGAACATCATGCCGTTGATATTCTGCGCGCCCAGCCGGTTGAACATCAGCGGCTGGTCGAGCGCCACCACATGTGCTTCGAGGTGTCGCTGGCAACTGGCCGCTGCCTGGGCCCCGGGCGACAATGCCAAGGCCAGCAGGGCCCACAACAGCAAGGCCAGGGGGCCTGAAGAGAAGAAAAATGCCGGAGCGAGAACGCTCCTGTCGGATAACACCTTGGCCCGGTTCATTGTGAGGCCTCCTGTTATGCATGACTGTGCCCGTAACAACACTGGCAGCAATACTTATGCCAGTGCCTGGCGGGCCTGCTTCGCGGCTGCGGGCCGCTGTGCGGGTTGCCGGCAGCGCCTTGCAGGCGCGAATTGCGGATGCTCATAGCCAACCCGATTCTGCCAACCACGGAAACGCTTCAGCTCGGGTAAAACCCTACCCAGCACCGGGGATTCCCCACCCATTTGGGGCTCAACTCAGCCCCTCAGTCGGTGCCGCGCCAGGCCAGATAACGCTGCATGACCAACGGTACATAACGCTGGGTTTCATCGATGGCAGGAATCCCTCCGGCGCGACTGACCCGTCCTGGCCCGGCGTTGTACGCCGCCAGACCAAGCTCCAGATCACCCTCGAACAACTCCACCATCTGTTTGAGATAACGCGCCCCACCAGCCAGGTTCTGGCCTGGGTCCCAGACATCCTCAACCTCCAGTTCACGCGCGGTTGCCGGCATCAGCTGCATCAGCCCAGCCGCGCCCTTGAGCGAGAGAGCCAGGGGGTTGTAGCCCGATTCGGTCTGGATTACCGCATGCAGCAGGCCTTCCGGCAGGTCATGCTCGACGGCGGTCTGGCGGACCAGGTCGGCCAGTTCATGCGAGGGGATGGGGGCTACACGAGCGGCGGCTGACGGCCCGGTCCGGGCATGCAGCACAACAGGTTCAAGCCCCTGTCCCGGGCGGTGGACATTGGTCAGGATCAAAGTGCCGGTGGCGGACTCACCACGGTAGAACGTTTCACCGGCCCCGCTTTCCAGAGCCCAGCAACCCAGTGACAACAGCGCAGTGCAGCAGATGCGACGCATAGGCCGTCCTCCCGATCGACTCGGGTAGCCAAGCAAGGGCCGTGCCGTTGATCGTTCGCAACAGTCCCCCCAGAAAACACAACAATCGTGCACAGCTCTTGCATGGTGACTGACGTACCCCTGTCCCCCAGGAGATTTCCCCATGTTCCGCACTCGTTCACACAGACGCCATGGTGGCTTCACCCTGCTCGAACTGCTGGTGGTTCTGGTCGTGCTGGGCATGCTGGCCGGCATTGTCGGGCCACGCTACTTCAACCAGCTCGGGCGTTCAGAAGCCCGGATCGCCCATGCCCAGATCGAGACTCTTGTTAAGGCCCTGGATATCTACCGGCTGGAAAACGGCGACTACCCCACCACCGAACAGGGTCTGCAAGCCCTGGTCAGTCCGCCGGGTGGCGTAACCAACTGGGGTGGCCCGTATCTGCGCAAAGGAGTTCCCCTGGACCCCTGGGGGCGTGACTACATCTATCGCTCACCCGGCGAGCATGGCGAGTTCGACCTGCTTAGCCTGGGCCGCGATGGCCGCCCCGGCGGCGAAGGCGACAACGCCGAAATCACCAGTTGGTAGTGGAGGGTCGTCCATGCGCTTCCTGATCAAGGCCCTGCGCCTGCCCGATCATGTCGTCCAGCTCGAATACGAGGCCGCCAATGCCGAAGAAGCCGGCCGCCGAGCCGAGGAACAGGGGCTGAAAGTACTGAGGGTCCAGCGCCGGTTCGAGTGGAACGCCAGCCGCTGGTTCAGCCGCGAACGTTTCCCACTGGCGCTGTTCAGCCAGGAACTGGCCATTCTGCTGAACGCTGGCCTAGCCCTGACCGATGCGCTGGAGAGCCTGGAAAACAAGGAAAGCGACCCGCAGATCCGCAAGATACTCGCTGGCCTGATTCAGGCCCTGTATGAAGGCAAATCCCTGTCCGGGGCGTTGACCGGCTACCCGTGGACCTTCCCACCCCTGTTCATTGCTCTGATCAAGGTCAGTGAACGCACCGGCGAACTGGGCCCGGCGCTTAACCGTTATGTTGGCTATCGCGCCAGCCTTGACGCGATGCGCCAGAAGGTCATCAGCGCCTCAGTCTATCCGGTACTTCTGCTCGGCGTCGGCGGCCTGGTCCTGCTGTTTCTGATCGGCTATGTAGTGCCGCGCTTCAGCCTGGTATTCGAGGGTATGGAGCACCAGTTGCCCTGGCTGTCGCAGGTGCTGATCGACCTGGGAAAATTTTTGCAGCAACATCAAATACTGCTTTTGCCTGGATTGCTGGGAATCATTGCCCTGGGCCTGTTGGCGGTGCGCAGCCATACGTTGCGTCGGCTTGTTGGTCGGCAAATTCAGCGTATTCCACGCCTGCATAAAGCGCTACTGACCTTTGAACTGGCCCGTTTCTACCGCTCTCTCGGCATCCTGTTGCAAGGCGGGATACCGGTGATAGACGCACTATCGATGGCCAGCGGCCTGCTCGGCGAGCAGTCACGCCAGCACCTGCTACAGGCCCAGAGCCGAGTACGTGAAGGCTGTGCCCTGTCCATGGCCCTGGAGACCTATGGGCTGTCGACACCGGTTGCCCTGCGCATGCTCCGGGCCGGAGAGCGCTCAGGCAACCTGGGGGTGATGCTGGAGCGGACCGCCGACTTTCATGAGGCCCAGACCAGCCGCTGGATCGAATGGTTTGTGCGACTGTTCGAGCCACTGCTGATGGCTTTTATCGGCCTGCTGATCGGGACCATCGTAGTGCTGATGTATATCCCGATCTTCGAGCTGGCTTCCAGTATCCAGTAACGTACTGGTCAACCAAGGTTGACCAGTACCCGTCCGACCATCCTGCCGGCCAGGATCTTCTCGATCTGTTCTGGCAACGCCTCAAGACTCACTTCGTGGCAGAGGCTGTGCAGGTCGGTCTTCCATTGCAGCGACAGGCGATCCCACATCGAGGCCTTGACCACCAGTGGCTGCTCGACCGAGTCGATCCCCAGCAGATTGACGTTGCGCAGAATGAAGGGAAACACGCTGGCCTGGAACTGACCACCGGCGGTCAGCCCACAGCAGGCGACACTGGCACCATAGCGCAGCGACTTGACCACGTTGAACAGAATGTCGCCGCCGACGGTATCGACCGCCCCGGCCCACTGCTCCTTGAGCAGCATCTTGTCCTTGCCGGCCTCCAGTGCCGAGCGGTCAACAATCAGGCTCGCGCCCAGGCGTTTGAGAAAATCAGCCTGCAGCGCCTTGCCGGTGGCCGCTGCCACCTCATAACCCAGCCCGGCCAGAATCGCCACAGCGATACTGCCGACACCGCCAGTCGCCCCGGTCACCAGAACCGGGCCCTGCCCCGGCGTCAGGCCGGCCTGTTCCAGCTTGTCGATACACAGTGCCGCGGTCAGACCCGCAGTACCCAGCACCATGCTGTCGCGCAGGCTCAGCCCTTCAGGCCGTTTCAGAACCCAGGCCGCCGGTACCCGAATGTACTGGCCAAAACCGCCAGCAGTGTTCATGCCCAGGTCGTAACCGGTGACAATCACCTCATCACCCACCTCCAGTTCCGCCACCGAACTGGCCTCCACTACCCCGGCGGCGTCGATGCCCGGAGTATGGGGGAAATTGCGGGTCACGCCCTTGTTGCCGCTGGCCGACAGGGCATCCTTGAAGTTCAGCGAAGAATAGGCCACCCGGATCAGCACTTCACCTGGCGGCAGTTCGTCGATATGGCGCAGACTCACCTGGGAAACGTAGTTGCCCTGTTCCTCTGTCACCACCAGAGCCTTGAATTCCGACATGCTCAGCTCCTACCAGAATCGTTGATTGTTGAACCGTGAAGCCCATGTCAGCAATAGCCGATCCAGCGTTGCCGACAGGGTCCCGGAGAGTTTTTCCTGGATGCGCTTGCGCATCGAATAATGCACCTCGAACACATCGGCCTGACGGACCCGCTGACTCAGATACTGATCGCTGGTGGTCAGTTCATCAGCCAGGGTCCGCTCCAGCGCCTCGCTGCCGAACCATACCTCACCCGTGGCTACCGCATCGATATCCAGTTGCGGGCGGTAACGGCCGACAAAGCCCTTGAACAGGCGATGGATGTTTTCCAGGTCTTCCTGAAATTTTTCCCGACCCTTGTCAGTGTTCTCGCCGAACAGGGTCAGGGTCCGCTTGTATTCACCGGCGGTCAGCATCTCGTAATCAATGTCATGCTTTTTCAGTAGCCGGTTGAAGTTGGGCAACTGTGCTACCACGCCAATTGAACCAAGCATGGCAAAGGGAGCGGCCAGAATGCGGTCAGCGATACAAGCCATCATGTAGCCGCCACTGGCGGCGACCTTGTCGACACAAACCGTCAGCGGCACTCCGGCTTCACGGACCCGGCACAGCTGGGATGCAGCCAGGCCATAGGCGTGCACCATGCCGCCACCGCTTTCGAGCTTGACCACCACCTCATCATCAGCACCCGCCAGCTCCAATACTGCCGTGACCTCATGGCGCAGATTTTCCAAGGCACTGGCCTTGATGTCGCCATGAAAATTCAGCACGAATACCCGCGAACGCTTTTCCTCGGACTTGCTACGTGCTTTGTCCTCTGCCTTGCGGGCCTTGTGCATGGCCTTGTAATCGGCTTTCTCCAGCACGGTTTGAGCCAGCTTGTCCGTCATTCTGGCCAGTTGTTCGTTGACCTTGGTCACCGTCAGACTGCCTTCCCCGCGCCGCTGCCGAGTCTTGGCCCCGGCTATCGCCGCTACCAGCACCAGCAACACCACCAGGACGGTAACCGCCTTGGCCATGAATAACCCATAATCAGCTAACCATTCCACGTAAGCACTCCAGCTAATGAGAGGGTTTCAAGCATAACAACAAACCTGTGCCAAACTGACATTTCCGGTAAAAAAGCAAATTCAAACAAACGTATGATTTTTTATTGACAGCCCCCCGCCCCCCGCCTAACCTCATGCTCAAGCTTCCAGTGCGATCCGTACCCTGAAGCTTGATGGGTGACCCACCATATTGGGTGAGCGGCCACAGCCGTCACCACAACAACAGCATGAATAGGACAGGCAAATGACTACCGTCGCAGACATCATCAGCAAGATGGAAACCAAGTTCAACGCCTCTGCCGCTGCCGGCCTGGATCTGGTGTTCCAGTTCAACATCGAAGATGGCGAAAACTTCAACGTAGCCGTCAAGGATGGCACCTGTGCCGTCAATCAGGGCGACGCTGCCGATCCGAACGTGACCCTGATCATGGACAGCGCCACTCTGGTCGGCGTGATGACTGGTGAAACCGACGGCATGCAGGCCTTCATGGCCGGAAAACTGCGCGCCGAAGGCGACATGATGCTGGCGCTGAAGCTGGGCGAGCTGTTCCCGGCTTAAGTAGCTTCACCCGTCACCACTTTGTGGTGACGGGTCATAACCCTCACCAATCCTTCAACAACACCCTGCCTGATAAGCCGATTCAAACGGCCGTTTAACCTTGCTGCCCTCAGGTCACTGCATTAGATTAGCTGACTATTCATGCTAATCCGCTCATGCCTAGTGTAAGGAAAACCATGTCCGCTACCGATCAGACTACCAGCGTTCGCCAGGGCGAAGAACTGGATGTACAAGCTGTCGATCAATACCTCAAGCAGCATATCGAGGGACTTGAAGGCACACCGCAAGTTCGTCAGTTCCAGGGCGGTGCGTCCAACCTGACCTACCTGCTCAGCTATCCCGGCAAAGATCTGGTACTGCGCCGCCCGCCGTTCGGCAAGAAAGCCAAATCGGCACATGACATGGGCCGCGAATTCCGCATTCTCAACCAGCTAAACGCCGGTTTCCCCTACTGCCCCAAAGCCTACGTACACTGCACCGACGAGTCGGTCACAGGCTGTGAGTTCTACGTAATGGAGAAGGTCGAAGGCACCATTCTGCGCGCCGACATCCCCACCGAACTGGGGCTGGACGAGAGCAAGACCCGGGAGCTGTGCAAAAGCTTCATCGACAAACTGGTTGAACTGCACAACGTCGACTACGTAGCCTGCGGTCTGGGTGATCTGGGCAAACCCGAAGGTTATGTGAAACGCCAGGTTGAAGGCTGGATCGACCGCTACCAGAAAGCCGCCACTCCCGATGCTCCCGGCTGGGAGCCGGTGATTGCCTGGCTGCGAGAGCATATGCCGGCCGACCATCCCAAGCCCGGCATCGTGCACAACGACTACCGGCTGGACAATGTGATCCTCGACCCGAACGACCCGATGCGCATCATCGGCGTACTGGACTGGGAACTGACCACCCTTGGCGATCCGCTGATGGAGCTGGGCAACACCCTGGCCTACTGGATCGAAGCCAACGACCCGGCCGACCACCAGGCCACCCGACTGCAGCCGAGCAACGCCCCCGGCATGCTGACCCGCCAGGAGTTTGCCGACTACTACGCCGAGCGCGCCGGCATCCAGATCGACAACCTGGACTACTACTATGTGTTCGGCATGTTCCGCCTGGCCGGCATTACCCAGCAGATCTACTACCGCTACTACCATGGCCAGACCAGCAACCCGCGTTTCGCTGGCTTTATTGTCATGAACAAACAGCTGGAGCAGCGCAGTCTGGCCGTCATTCAGCAATCAGCCCTGTAACCAAAGGACAACAATCATGCAAAAGACTCAACTGTTTGACCTCGACGGCAAGGTCGCGCTGGTCACTGGCGCCAGTCGTGGTATCGGTGAGGCCATCGCCAAACTGCTGGCCCAACAGGGTGCTCAGGTCATCATCTCCAGCCGCAAGATCGACGATTGCCAGCAAGTGGCCGACGCCATCAACGCCGCTGGTGGCAAGGCCGTAGCCATGGCCTGCCACATCGGCGACATGGACCAGATCAGCCAGACCATCAGCGCCATCCGCGAACAGTTCGGCAAACTCGACATCCTGGTCAACAATGCCGCTGCCAACCCCTACTTCGGCAACGTGCTGGATACTGACCTGGGCGCCTTCCAGAAGACCGTAGACGTCAACATCCGCGGCTACTTCTTCATGTCGGTCGAAGCCGGCAAGCTGATGCGTGAAAACGGCGGCGGTGCCATCCTTAACGTCGCCTCGGTCAACGGCGTAGTGCCGGGCGATCTGCAAGGCATCTACTCGATCACCAAGGCCGCCGTGATCAACATGACCAAGGTGTTCGCCAAGGAATGCGCCCAGTTCGGCATCCGCTGCAACGCCCTGCTACCCGGTCTGACCGACACCAAGTTCGCCTCCGCCCTGACCAGCAACGACAGCATTCTCAAGAATGCCCTGCAGCGCATCCCCCTGCGCCGCGCCGCCGATCCCAGTGAAATGGCCGGCACCGTCCTGTACCTGGTCAGCGACGCTTCCAGCTACACCACCGGCACTGCTATCAACGTCGACGGCGGCATGCTCGCCTGAGGCAAGCCTAGCAACAAAAAACCGGCGCCCAGCGCCGGTTTTTTATCTTTCTGACTCCTGATATTTCATCTCAGATACGGAACTGCTGCACCATGCCTTGCAGCTGAGCTGCCAATTGAGCCAGCTCCTCGCTAGTAGCCGCAGTCTGCTGGGCTCCCTCGCTGGTCTGCTCACCAATACGGCTGACAGTGACTATGTTACGGTTGATCTCCTCAGCGACAGAGCTTTGCTGCTCAGCTGCTGATGCAATCTGTGCATTCATGTCATTGATGCTGGTTACCGCCAAACTAATGGATTCTAGCGAATTGCCGGCAAGGGCGACCTGCGACACCCCCTCCTGAGCCTGCTGATGACCTGACTGCATGACCTTGACCGCGTTCGCAGCGCCACTCTGCAGCTTTTCAATCATGCCCTGAATCTCAGTGGTTGACTTCTGGGTACGCGAGGCGAGCGAGCGTACCTCATCGGCCACTACGGCAAAGCCACGCCCCTGTTCTCCGGCGCGCGCAGCCTCAATAGCTGCATTTAGTGCCAGCAGGTTGGTCTGCTCGGCAATAGCACGAATCACATCGAGCACACTACCGATGGTTTCGCTGTCCTGCTCCAGCTGGCGGATCACTTCTGCCGCTCTATCCACCTCGGTAGCAAGGGTGTTGATCACGGCGATGGTGCGATTGAGCACCTGACGACCATCTGCCGCCTCACGATCCGCAGCATGGGCAGCCTCAGCTGCACCAGCGGCGTTGCGCGCAACATCCTGCACAGTGGCGGTCATTTCATTCATAGCCGCAGCCACCTGTTCAGTTTCCGACTGTTGGCGGCGTATGCCATCGCTAGTCTGCACGTTGACCGCCGAGGTTTCTTCGGCGGCTGCTGCCAGTTGGCTAGTTGCGGTAGATAGCTGGCTGACCATAGTGTGGAAGCGCTCGCGCATGGCATTGAAGGCACGGGCGACCCTCCCCAGCTCATCCTGGCCACGATAGTCAACCGCCACGGTAAGGTTACCAGCAGCCATCGCGGAGCTAGCTTGCTCGAGCTGTTCAACAGCACGGACAATACCGCTGATAGTAACCCACGCTAGACCCGCGCTGAGCAACACAGCGATCATCGTCAATCCCCAGACAGCGTTGCGCACTTGCCGGTATCCACTCTCGGCGCGGGCAAACTCCTGAGCTGCGACGGTTAACTGGAGCTCAAGCAGACGGTCGGCGTCTCCTGTAGCAGCCTCGAAGGCTGGATACAGCATGTTGAAGAACACAGTATTAGCATGGGAGAAATCTCCACTACTGATCGCGGCTGCCAACGGGCGCAAGCCATCGCTGACATAGCGGCCACGGCTCTGCGCGAAACTATCGGCAAGCCGGCGCTCTTCTTCCGTCAAGTAGGTAGCCATGAATTGTTGCCAAATACTACTAATAGTATCGGTATTGCGATTCATTCTATCGATGTACAGAGTTACCGGCGGCCTTGCGATTGAAGCCGAAGAGACCTGAGCGGCCTGATCGTACTGCATTGCTAATAGTGCCAGCGCACGGTTTTCATGCATCAACTCGACGATCTTAGCGATCTGGCCAGTCGGTACCAAACGGTCGTCATAGACGGTACTAAGGGCCCCATTACTATGACGCATACCGGTCAACCCAAGCATACCAATGACCAGCATCAGCAGCGCAGCCAGACTGACAAGCATTACTAGCCGGCTCTTCAGGGTGAATCTCTGCAAAAAGTCCATGTTTATTCCAGTTCTTGATTGTGAGCTGCGGCTCAAAATAGAGGGGGGAGTATAATTAACACTTACTACTATCAAAGTGCAAGCACACGCAAGAACCGCTGAGTTTAAAAGTTAAAGAGGCAAACAAGACAAAAGTAAGATCCGATTCTGTAGCAGGACACAGTGGATAAGTATCAGAGAAAAAGTTGCTGCTCGGATCTTGGTGAGATATCAACTAGCCCAATCGCAGGATCGCATGGTGTAGGTAAACTATCTGCACAGCATAACTGCGCCACTTCACTCAAACCGCTGCAAAGCCTCAACCGCAGCTGGATTAAGCGGTACCGGAGTCAGCCCGGTCACCCCAGACTCGATGGCAAAGCGGGCGCCGTCGGCCAAGGGCATGAAACGAACAGTGAAGGCATCGGCGCGTAGCCATAGGTCGGCATTAAACTGGTCCAGCCATTGCCACAGGTCACGCCAGGCGGGGGTGGCATGTAATTGGCTGTTGAGTTGGGCGTCCTGCTGACGCTGTTGTTCCAGCGCCAGGTAACGGCCGCGCAGGCGGTGCAGCCGATAGCCGTCCTGCAACCCCAGTACATGGGGCAGCCCAGCCCAGCGCAATACCTGAGCATCCAGTTCCCACTGGTCGCCCTCCAGAGTCAGGCGGCGGGTTTTACCAGCTTCATTGACCAGCACCTCGTAACGTTGCGGTCCAAGCTGGCGCAGTTCCAGAGTCGCAACCGTACCATCACCTTCCAGCGGACGGTAATAATGCATATCCCAGGCTGCCAGACCGATTGCCAGGCTAGCAGCCAACCCTAGCACCAGCAGATTGCCCTTTAGCCAGGCCAGCCACCAGCCCGGACGCCAGCCCAGGCGCAGGACAATCAATAGCATCAGAAGTGCAACTACACCCACCAGCACGGCTAAACCCAGGTATTGCATCTGTTCTCCTTGGAATCAGGCTGGCATGGGTGGGTCCTGACGACCGCTGCGGCGGGCCAGGTAACAGTCGATCAACCAGCGCGAGATAGTACCCTGGGGCGGGATGCCCGGGAGCTGGTCCAGCGGCCACCACTGGGCCTCTTCAATCTCTTCGGGCTGTGGACGGATTTCGCCACCGACATAACGGGCGTGAAAGCCCAGCATCAGGGAGTTGGGGAATGGCCAGTTCTGGCTGCCCAGATACTCCAGTTGGTCGACTTCCAGGCCGACCTCCTCCATCACTTCGCGGTGCAGGCACTCTTCAGCCGACTCCCCCGGCTCGATGAAACCGGCCAGGGTACTGAAGAATCCGGGGCGAAAATGCGGGGCGCGGGCCAACAGAATTTCATCGCCACGGGTTACCAGTACGATAATGCAGGGCGAGAGCTTAGGGTATTGGCGCAGGCCGCAGCCTGGGCACTCCATGGCCCGTTCAGCCGGGCGCGGCAACATGGCGGTGCCACAGCGGCCACAGAATCGGTGGGTTTCGGCCCAGGCATCCAGTTGCTGGGCCAGCCCAAGCAAACGGAAGGTCTGGTCATCAACCTGGCCAATCAGTGCTCGCAGCCCGTGCCAGCTGATACCGGGCAAATCACAGGGCTCGGCCAACCGAAACAACTGGCACGGTTTGCCGTCCAGGTATCCGAGCAGCAGGCGCTGCTCAGTCTGACCAAGGAACCGGGCCGTGTCGATATCGACCAGAAAGCGCCCCTCGTACAAGGCAAAGCGCTCCTGATAATAGACCACTACCCATCCATCATCAGGACTTTGACTTGGGTCATTGGCAGGAACAAAACGACCGAAGGGCGAATGCATCGGGATCAGACCTCGGAAATCTTGTAGCCCAGCTCAGCCAGGCTGTCCTCGGCCAAAGCCAGCACATCGCTGGTGGTTACACTCGAGCGTTCGGCCGACTCCAGGTAGAACTCGATGCTGGTCAGGGCATCAGCCAATATTTCCAGCTGCGACGCCTGAGGCACCTGTTGGCGCTCCAGCATACTTTCCTTGATAAAGCGTGAAGCCAGGTGAATGACCTTGGCAGCTCGACTCATACCCAGGAACACCAGCCCGCCACGGACGGTATCCAGGGTGCTAGGTACATTGAGCAGGTGCATCGCGTCATTGCTGGATTCGGTATAGGCCGTGATCGCCCGCTTGGCCAACGCCAGTCCAGCCTGCGACTCTTCGATCAGTACAATCCGTGCTTCTTTCAGTTCGACCGGCTCAGGCAAGCCACCCTGCCCGCCCAACAAGCCAGCCTCGCTGGGGTTGTCGAGCCGGTTAACGGCCGTTTCGGCCTGCAGCACGGCATCAGCCACCTGCTCCAGCTCCTGGGTCTTGCCTGGCTGCCAGCCTTCAAGCAGGCTTACCGCCTGACGAATGCCGTCAGAGACCTCGGCCAGATCAAGCATGCTGAGCGTTTTCCACAGCCGCTCGAGCCCAGCCTTGAGGCTTTCCAGGGACTGCTCGGCATCGCCGGCATTACGCGCCAGCAGGTCAAGCAGGTCCTTGATACCGGTGACTTCCTCATGCAGTGCTTCGGCAACCGAGCGCATGACGTCTGCGCCGGGACCATTCAGGCGCTGCCGGCCTTGCTCCAGTTCGGCGTCGGTAAAGCCCGGGGCCGGCAGGCTCAAAGCCTGACGCAGGTTCTGGCAACGGCTGCTGGTGTCGGCAGAGAGAGCTATCAGATAGAGAAATTCGGGTAATAACGGCGAGGCCGTAGCCGGCGCGTCAACAGCCTTGCCCAGACGCCGGACTTCCCGGTCGAGACGGGCGAATAGCCGCTTACGCTCGGTGGTCAGTGCCAATGGCGTCTGTTCAATCCCTTCAAGCGCAGCAGAAGCGGCCTGACACAATGATGCTCCAGCCGGACTCAAGCTGGTTTCCCAGCGCTGCAGGGCACGCTGCATCAGCGGTGCGGCGGTGGCCAGGCCGTCATCGCGCAGCAGGCCTAGTAGCCCGACCTGATACATTTGCCGTAACCGGGCAAAGGTCTTGGCACCCAGCGCGGTCGAACTGCCGGCAGCTGTGAGCGGCAGGTCGGCGGGCAATTGATAGAAATAGCTGTCAGGCAACGGGGCTTGGCCAGCCTGCAAGGCCCGCAGCCGGTTGATGGCCGGCAGCAGCAGTTCAGGCCGCTCAGCACCCTGTTGACGACTCAGATGCAAATAGCGGCCCAGCAGGAACAAGCTGTCACACAGGGCAGTCAGCGGTTCGTTGCGGCCTTCACCGTCGTGCACGGGTATATCGGTGGCCAGGGCGACCATTTCCGCCACCAGTAACGAGCCGCCACGCAACTCAATCAGCGACAGCGTACCCCGCACCTGCTGCATGCCTTCGATCGCTCGCTGCAGCAAGCTGCCGTTGCGCCGATCTTCAAGGAACTGCTGCAGTACATCTTCGACATCGCCAATCGTGGCGAACAGTTCATCCCTGACAAGATCAAGTGATGTGGCACCGGTTAGCATCGTGTTATCTCCCCACCATCCCTGCAGTCAAAGACCTGAATCAATCAGCAAAGTCGGCCGATTTTTTGCTCATGTGCGCAGTCATGGCCAACTTGAGATCTTCGGATTGCAGCATGGCTGCATTCCAGCTGGCGATATAGTTCAGCCCGTCCTCGACACTGTGATCACGGCTGTAGCGAATCATTTCCTTGGTTCCACGGATCGCCAGGGGTGATTTCGAGGCAATCTCCGCGGCCAGCGCCAACACTCCCTCAAGCAGTTCGGCGTGGCTAGCCCAGGTCCGGTTGACCAGCCCGATCCGGGCAGCTTCATGGCCATCGACCATGCGCCCGGTGTAGGCCAACTCACGCATCATGCCATCGCCGATCAGGTGCGGCAATCGCTGCAGGGTGCCAACATCGGCGGCCATGCCCATGTCGATTTCCTTGATCGAAAACTGGGCATCGGGGGTGCTGTAACGCATGTCGCAGGCGGAAATCAGATCGATTGCGCCACCCAGGCAATAGCCATGCACGGCGGCAATGACCGGTTTACGGCACTGATCAATGGCGTTAAAAGAAGCTTGCAGACGCAGGATGTTACGGCGAATTCGCTCGGCATTGCGGCCGATGTCAGTAGTCATGCCAGCAGCGGCCTGGGCCAGCATCGCCAGGTCGATACCTGCGGAAAAGTGTTTGCCAGCCCCGGAAATCACTACCACACGCACGCTGTCAGTCTGGTCGACCCAGTCAAACACTTGCACGATCTCGTCCCAGAACGCCGCATTCATGGCATTGACCTTTTCCGGCCGGTTGATCAGCACATGGGCAACCTTGTCGTGCTGTTCTACCAGTAGGGTCTGATACTCGGGCATGGCTCAACTACTCCTTAGGTGGCATTGCCGGCACTGATGCCAGCTGCTGCAATAACGGCCGTGACAAAGACGTGACTATAACAAGCCTGCTCTGTATCGGCATACCACCTGGACGCAGCCAACAGCAATTCTGTGAGCGACTTCCGGCTCATTGACAACTATTGCTGTCGCATTCGCTACAGCGCCTGATAACCGGGAGGAGTATGATGGCACGCCGTGCGCAGGCTCTGCCGCTGCACATCCCGTTCAAAGGTTCTCCGAGGCGATCCCTGAATGATGCCTTACCGGCCACCACCCGGTACGAGGCGTCATTCAGAGTTTTCTTCCAAACCTTTGAAGGACCTTCCCATGTCACAAGCTCTGCTGCCCGCGCTAGCCGGCAATTTTCTGGGCCAAGCCCCAGGCTGGTATAAGCGCACCATAGTCGCCTTCCTCATTCTAAACCCTCTGCTGTTCTGGCTGATCGGGCCTTACCTGACTGGCTGGATACTGGTACTCGAGTTCATCTTCACCCTGGCCATGGCGCTCAAGTGCTACCCCCTGCTACCCGGTGGTTTGCTGGCAATCGAGGCGCTGGCCATTGGCATGACCAGTGCCGACGCCCTGTATCAGGAGGTGATGGGCAACTTGCCGGTGATCCTGCTGCTGATGTTCATGGTTGCCGGGATTTACTTCATGAAGGACCTGCTACTGGTAACCTTTACCAAGCTAATTCTGGGAATACGCTCCAAGTCACTGATGGGACTGCTTTTTTGCTTTGTAGCTGCAGTGCTTTCTGCATTTCTCGACGCCCTGACCGTAACTGCGGTGATCATCAGTGTGGCGGTAGGCTTTTACGGGGTCTATCACAAGGTTGCCTCCGCCGGCAGTACCGACCCGGCCAGCGACCCGGAAGGTGAAGAAGGTTTGCACCGTGAGCACCTGGAAGAGTTCCGTGCTTTTCTGCGCAGCCTGCTCATGCACGGCGCAGTCGGGACCGCACTGGGCGGGGTTTGCACTCTGGTCGGCGAGCCGCAGAACCTGCTGATCGCCCGGGTCGCCGACTGGGATTTCATCGAATTCTTCACACTGATGGCACCGGTCAGCATGCCGGTATTGGCTGCGGGTCTGACAACCTGCCTGCTGCTGGAGAAAACCGGCTGGTTCGGCTACGGGGCCAAGCTGCCACGCTCGGTACGCCGGGTGCTGGAAGAGTTTTCCCAGGCCGAGCAGGCAAAGCGCAAGGGAGGCCAGAAGGCAGCGCTGACGGTGCAGGCCATCGTCGCCGTGCTGCTGGTTCTGGGCCTGGCGCTGCATGTGGCAGAGGTCGGATTCATTGGCCTGATGGTGATCATCCTGATCACCTCATTCAACGGGGTGATCGACGAGCACCAGATCGGCAAGGCATTTCAGGAGGCCCTGCCCTTCACGTCACTGCTGGTGGTGTTCTTCGCCATCGTCGCGGTAATCCATGAGCAGCACCTGTTCAGTCCGATCATTGAAGCCGTACTGGCCCTGCCGCCGGAGTCCCAGCCAAGCATGTTCTTCCTGGCCAACGGCTTGTTGTCGATGATCAGTGACAACGTGTTCGTTGCCACGGTCTACATCAGCGAGATCAAGAAAGCGCTGGATGAAGGCAATATCACCCGCGATCAGTTCGAGCTGCTGGCCATCGCCATCAACACCGGCACCAACTTGCCCAGCGTTGCCACCCCCAATGGCCAGGCGGCATTCCTGTTCCTACTGACCTCGGCCATTGCACCGCTGGTGCGCCTGTCCTATGGCCGCATGGTGGTGATGGCGCTGCCCTATACGCTAGTGCTGGGAGGGGTGGGGCTATTTGCCGTCAGCAACTGGCTTTAATCACGGCCTGCTGCGCGTCGGCCCTGCCGCGAGACCGTGAACATCTCTTTATTCGGCCGGCTTGCCCTGCCACAGGGTAAAGCCGGCTGACTTTTCCACAGCAGCCAGGCATTTGGCATGGGCTGCCAGTTCGGCTTCGCTGGCACGCAGCACCCGCAAACCGGCACGATCCTGCTCGCTCAGACGCCGGATCACACTGCCATGCTGACCGCCCTCACCCGAGTCCTGGCCATTGCCGGCCAGGCTCAGGGCGGTCTGGCCGCCAGTCATGATCAGATAGACATCGGCGAGAATTTCCGCATCCAGCAAGGCGCCGTGCAGGTCACGCTGGGAGTTGTCGACCCCGTAGCGCTTGCACAGGGCATCCAGACTATTGCGCTGACCTGGATGCTTTTCCCGGGCCATGGCCAGGGTATCGAGCACACTGCAGTGATCGATTACCCGACCATGACCAGCATTGAGACGGTCAAGCTCGCTGTCGATAAAGCCGACGTCGAACGCCGCATTGTGAATGACCAGCCGGGCACCGCTGATAAAGCGCATGAAATCGTCGACTACGTCGGCGAATAGCGGCTTGTCGACCAAAAATTCGTTGGTAATGCCGTGAACCGCGATAGCGCCTTCATCAACCTCACGCTGGGGGTTGATATAGACATGATAATGACGCCCGGTCAGACGCCGGCCGACCAGTTCGACACAGCCGATTTCGATGATCCGGTGACCTTCCTTGGGCTCGATACCCGTGGTTTCGGTATCCAGTACCACTTCACGCATGTGAACGCCCTCGCGCTTTCAATACCTGTTCTACACCCTGATTGGCCAGGGCGTCGGCTATTTCATTTTCCCGATGACCGCTGTGGCCACGCACCCAGCGCCATTCGACCTGATGCTGAGCCACCAGTGCGTCAAGTTGCTGCCACAGATCGGCATTCTTGACCGGCTGGCGACTGGAGGTTTTCCAGCCGCGCTTTTTCCAGTTGGGCATCCACTCGCGGATGCCCTTCATTACATACTCGGAATCTGTGGTCAGAATGACCTGCGAGGTTTTTTTCAACGCCTGCAGGCCCTGAATCGCCGCCACCAGTTCCATGCGGTTGTTGGTGGTATCGGGCTCACCGCCGCACAGGGTCTTTTCATGTTCGCCCCAACGCAGCAATACCCCCCAGCCACCGGGACCGGGATTGCCCTTGCAGGCTCCGTCGGTGAAAATTTCTATCGCCTGAGTCATCGACTGTTCCGTTTCTGCGCACGTCGACTGCCAGCTACCAGCGGTGGCAGATTCAGTGCCGGGAATGCCATGCTGCGCTCGCGGCTTGGGGTAGCCCCCAACATCTGGCGTCGCGCAACGAGAAAGTAGAAGCCGCCGCCCGGTATTCGATGGCGCCCGCTCAGGCGTTCAAGCCGTTGCAGGCGATCGAGCCAGCGCTGCGATCTGAGCGGCGGACGATAACACCCATCCACCCGTTTCTCCACCACAAAACCCAACAGTTCCAGCCAGTCGGTCAAGCGCGACGGGCTGACAAAACCTGCCTCGCTGAACCAGTCACGCCCGACGAAATGACTCAGCCCCCAGACACTCCAGGGGTTGAAGCCGAAAATCAGCATATGCCCGCCAGCGCGGACCGCCTGGCAGGCCTCGCGCAGCAAGGTACGCGGTGCCAGACAGAAATCCAGCCCATGGTGCAGCACCACAACATCCAGCGACTGCGGCGCGAACGGCCAATGCCCCTCCTCGACCGGAATCGCCTGACTGCCGTTTATCAGATCAACCTGCCAGTGATTGCGCAGCACGGCGCGCTCTTCATCCAGCAGCCCAGGGGCCAAACCATACTGCACCAGATGCTGACCAAAACATGTCGGCAGTGTGTCACGCATGACCTGCCGTTCGGCGGCCAGCAGCATCTGCCCGGGCGGCGAGTCCAGCCAGGCCCTGGCCACCTCAAGCAGCCGGATCAGATCAGCCTGACTGATGGAGCCGGACGCATCCGGAGTCGACATGAAACCTCCACGGGGTGGCCTTGGTCAGACACAACCCCTAGAATTAAGCTTAATCGAACACATAGCGTAGCTCTTCAATATGCCTGACATCATTGCCCTGCCAGCGTTCAATGACAACTATATCTGGCTGATCGTCGACGAAGCCAGCCGTCAGGTTGCGGCTGTCGACCCTGGCGACGCCAAGCCGGTCATCAACTGGCTGGGCCGACGCCCCGACTACAGCCTGACCCGGATTCTGATCACCCACCACCACCCCGACCATACCGGCGGCCTGGCCACCCTCAAGGCGGCAACCGAGTGCCGGGTCTATGGCCCCGACAATCCGGCGATCAAGGGTATTGACCGGCCGCTGGCCGAAGGCGCCCGGTTCTCGCTGTTCGATCATGAGGTCGAGGTCATCGCCGTACCCGGGCACACCCTGGACCACATTGCCTTTTATTGCGCCAATGACGGCGATCCCTGGCTGCTGAGTGGCGACACCCTGTTTGCCGGCGGCTGCGGGCGACTCTTTGAAGGCAGCGCCGAGCAGATGCAGACTTCACTGCAGAAGCTTGCCGCTCTGCCGGACCAGACGCGGGTCTACTGCGCCCACGAATATACTCAGTCGAACCTGCGCTTTGCCCGGGCGGTAGAACCGGACAACGACGATATCAAGGTGCGTTTGGAAGTGGTCGACGAGCTACGCAGCGACGGCCGCATCACTCTGCCCAGCAGTATCGGCCTGGAGAAACTGACCAATCCGTTCATGCGCAGCTCGGTAGCCGAGGTCACTGCCGCCGCCAGCCGCCATTGCGGCAAACCCCTGACTCCTGGCGCCGAAACTCTGGCTGCAGTCCGGGCCTGGAAGGATAATTTTTGAGGCCAACTGCCTCATTTGTGAGGCAGCTCTCAGCCCTGTAGCAAATTGACGCAGCGCAGCAGCTTGCAGCGAGTGGGGTATCCCCCTAAAATCGGTCAAATTTTGACCGGGCCAGCTCATGCGTTTTTATCAGAAATTACTCATCTCACATGGCAAAACCTGCCTTGCACTGATTCTGGCGGTGCTGGCAGGTTGTCAAAGTAGTCCCAGCCTCCAGCAACATGAGCCTAGCCTCAAACCCGGCAGAACCGCCGAGCCCGCGACCCCGCCTCGCGCCAGCAGCAAACCCCGCGCCCGCCAGGCCGCTCCCGAAGAACCCCACACCTTGTGGTCACGCATTCGCCAGGGCTTCCTGCTTGACCCGGCCCTGATCGACAACCCGCGCATTGACCAGCAGCGCCTGGCCTTTCTCAACCAGACCCGTTATTTCGAAGTCAGCGGCGAACGGGCTCAACGTTACCTGCATTACGTAGTCGAGCAACTGGAGACCCGTGAGCTGCCCCAGGAACTGGCGCTGCTGCCGTTCGTAGAAAGCTCCTACAACCCGATGGCCTATTCCAGCGCCCATGCCGCCGGTCTCTGGCAATTCATTCCCTCCACCGGCCGGCAGTTCTCGCTGCGCCAGGACTGGTGGTACGACGGCCGGCGTGACGTGGTTGCCTCGACACAGGCAGCCATGGACTACCTGACCCAGCTAAATGAGCGTTTCGATGGCGACTGGCTGCTAGCCCTAGCCGCCTACAACTGTGGCGAAGGCTGTGTGGGCCGGGCAATTCAGCGCAACCAGGCACTGAATCTGCCAACCGATTACTGGAATCTGCAACTGCCGCGCGAGACCATGAACTATGTGCCCAAGTTGCTGGCCCTGGCCCAGATCATTGACAGCCCGACCCAGCATGGCGCAGCTCTGCCCGAACTACCGGACGAGCCCTACTTTGCCGAAATCACCATCGAGCACCAACTGGAGCTGAGCAAGGCTGCCGAACTGGCCGATATCAGCACCGACGAATTGCTGCGCCTGAATCCGGCCTTCAAACAGCGCATCACCGCACCGCAGGGCACCTACCAAATGCTGGTTCCGGTTGATCGCGCCGAACAGTTCAGCGCCGCACTGGCCGCCCTACCCGAGGATCAACGGGTCAACTATCAGCGCTATCAGGTCCGCAGTGGCGATACCCTGTCACAGATCGCCCGTCGCTATCAGGTCAGCGTCGGGGCTCTGCGTGAGGTCAACAGCATCAATGGCAACCTGATCCGGGTTGGCCAGACCCTGATGCTGCCGCGTCTGGGTGATAGCGAGCCCGCGCCCCAGAGTGTCACCGCAATTGCCGCTGCCACCACCCAAGAGCTGCGCTACCAGGTCCAGCCCGGCGACAACCTCTGGGCCATTGCCCGCAACCACGGCCTGAGCGTTAACCGCATCAAGCAACACAACGGACTCGATAGCCCGGCATTACGGGCGGGCCAGACGCTGCGCCTGCCGGCCAGTGCCAGTGCCAGTCAGAACCGCAGCCTGACCTATACGGTCAAGAGTGGCGATTCGCTTTACAGCATCGCCCGCCAGTTCAAGGTCGAGATCCAGAATATCCGCGACTGGAACCAGCTTGGCCGGCACATCCGACCCGGGCAGCAACTGACCCTGTTCGTGCCCTGAGACCTTCCGCCACCAGCCCCGGGAACGTACCCAGGGCTTCATGGTCTGTCACATGACATCATTTCTTGCGTGTTGGAGAGCTTTCACCAATGCAGGAGGAATGGTAGCGTTGCGCTTGAACCTTTAGACGCGGCAGTCCATGACGGCAAGGCTATTCTCGACACTGACAACACTGCTGTTGCTGGCCCTGAGCCTGCAGGCCAGCGCTGCCGTCTACAAGCAGCACGGCTATGCCCTGTACGGCCTGCCGCGCTACACCAGTGACTTTCAGCATCTGGACTATGTCAACCCTGATGCGCCCAAGGGCGGCACCCTGCGGGTGATGGGCAATGGCACCTTCGACACCCTCAATCCCTACACGCTCAAAGGCACCAGCCCGGTCAACACCGGCAACTTCCAGCACTACGGCATTACCGAACTGAACGAGCCACTGATGGTCGGCACCGGCGTTTACGACCCTTCCGGGGATGAACCCTATTCAGCCTATGGGCTGATCGCCGAAACCCTGGAATTCAGTGACGACCGTAGCTGGGTGGTATTCAACCTGCGCCCCGAGGCCCGCTTTCACGATGGCCAGCCGATTACAGCCCGGGATGTGGAGTTTTCCTGGCGCCTGCTCAGCGAACAGGGTCACCCCAATTACCGTTCGATGCTGCAGGAGGTCGAGCGCGTCGACATCCTCGGCCAGCATCGCATCCGCTTCATTTTTGGCCGCAGCGACAACCCGCTGCTGATCCTCCGCCTGAGCGAACTGCCGGTACTGCCGGAGCACTACTGGCGCGACCGCAACTTTGCCGATACCACCTTCGAACCCGGACTCAACAGCGGGCCCTACCGGATCACTGACGTTCGCCCCGGGCGCCGACTGGTGTTCGAGCGGGTGAAGAACTACTGGGGACGGGATTTACCGATCAATCGCGGCAAGTACAACGTCGATCGTCTTGAGGTCGAGTTTTACCGCGACAACAACGTCGCCTTCGAAGCTTTCAAGGCCGGGCTGTTCGACTTCTATTTCGATCACAAGGCCAGCAACTGGGAAAATGCCTACGACTTCCCGGCGGTGCGCAACGGTCAGGTGCGCAAACGGGCGGTGCCGCACCAGATTCCCAGCGCCACCCAGGCGCTGTTCTTCAATACTCGCCGTGCACCCTTCGATCAACGCCAGGTGCGCCAGGCACTGGGCATGATGTTCGATTTTGAGTGGTCCAATCGGGTGCTGTTCTACGACGCTTACCAGCGCTCGCTCAGCTACTACCCCAACAGCCCCTTTAGCGCTAGCGAAACCCCGGTCGGGCAGGAATTTCTGTATCTGTCGCCACACCGCAAGGCATTGCCTTCGGCACTGTTTCTGGAGCCCTTCAGACTACCGGTCACCGATGGCCGCGGCATCCCCCGCGAGCACCTGCGTCAAGTGGTTGAGTTGTTTGCAGAGGCCGGCTGGACCTTGCGCCAGGGTCGCCTGGTCAATAAAAACAACCAGCCGCTGGTGTTCGAGGTGCTACTGGTCAACCCCAGTCTTGAGCGCATCCTCCAGCCCTACCGGGCCAACCTGTCACGCCTGGGGATCGAATTGCGCGTACGCACCGTGGACCGAGCCCAATACAAGGCCCGGCTCGACCAGTTCGATTACGACATGATCCTCGCCACCTTGCCGCAGAGCCTGTCACCCGGGCTCGAGCAGCATGGCTATTTCCACTCCAGTCAACGTGACGTCAAGGGCAGCCGCAACTATGCCGGGGTCAGCCATCCGGTGGTTGATGATCTGCTTGAGCACCTGCTGGCCGCCACAACCCGAGAAGAACAGATTGGCGCTGCCCGGGCTCTGGACAGGGTGTTACTATGGCAGCACTACACAATTCCAAACTGGTATATAAACTACCACCGCATTGCCCATCGTCGCTGGCTCAAGAGCCCGGAGACACCACCCTATTCGCTGGCCATCCGAAGCTGGTGGATAGACATGGAAGCGGATTAGAAAAACAAGGTCACTCAATGCGTGCCACGTTGAAAATGTTCACCGGTTTCCTGATGCTCGCGCTGGCCCCACTGGCCAGTGCAGCCGGCAACCACGCCCTGACCCTGTACGGCGAGCCGCCCAAATATCCGGCGGACTTCAGCCATTTCGAATACGTCAATCCGGAAGCACCCAAGGGCGGCACCCTGCGCCTGTCCGGCTTTGGCAGCTTCGATTCACTCAACGGTTTCATCAGCCGCGGCAACAGCGCTGACCGCCTGGGCCTGATCTACGACACCCTGACCTTTCACTCGCTGGACGAGCCGTTCACCGAATACGGGTTGCTGGCCGAACGTATCGAGCACCCCGAAGACAATACCTGGGTACGCTTTTACCTGAGGCCCCAGGCGCGTTTTCATGATGGCCAACCGGTCACCGCCAACGACGTGGTGTTCACCTTCAACACCCTGGTGGAAAAAGGCGCACCCTTCTACCGGGCCTATTATGCCGACGTCAAGGAAGTGGTGGCCGATGACGAGCGTACTGTGACCTTCCACTTCCACCATGGCCTGAACCGTGAATTGCCACTGGTACTTGGCCAATTGCCAGTACTGCCGGCACATTATTGGGCCGAACGCGATTTCGCTCGCACCACCCTTGAACCACCGCTGGGCAGCGGGCCCTACCGGATTGCCCAGGTCAACGCCGGGCGCAGCATCAGCTTCAGCCGGGTCGAGGACTACTGGGGCGCCGACCTGCCGGTCAACCGTGGCTTTTATAACTTCGACCGGGTTGTGGTGGACTATTACCGCGATCTCGGGGTAGCGCTGGAGGCCTTCAAGGCTGGTCAGTTCGACTTCAACCAGGAATACAGTGCCCGCAACTGGGCCGGTGGCTACGCCAGCCCGGCCCTGCGTGACGGCCGGATCATCCAGGAGGAGATCCCCAATCTCAACACCCAGGGCATGCAAGGCTTTGTCTTCAACATGCGCCGGCCCTACTTCCAGGACCGCCGGGTGCGCAAGGCCATTACCCTGCTGTTCGACTTCGAGTGGGCCAATGGCCGGCTGTTCCATAACGCCTATGAGCGCAGTAGCAGCTATTTCGGCAACTCCGAGCTGGGCGCCGAGGGCCTGCCTGATGAAGCCGAACTGGCACTGCTGGAACCCTGGCGCGAGCAGTTGCCGGACAGCGTATTCGGTCCGGCCTGGAGCCCGCCCCGCACTGATGGCAGCGGCGTGATCCGTGAACAGATGCGTGAGGCTTACGCACTGTTGCAGGAAGCCGGCTGGCAGATCGAGAACGATCAACTTGTCAATGAGGATGGCGAGCCACTGCGCTTCGAGTTTCTGATCGTTCAGGCCGACTTCGAGCGGGTGCTGCTGCCCTACAAGCGCAATCTGGCATCACTCGGCATCGAATTGACCCTGCGCCGGGTAGACACCTCGCAGTACATCAACCGCCTGCGCTCACGCGACTTCGACATGGTGGTCACCAGCTTTGGCCAGTCCAACTCGCCAGGCAATGAGCAGCGCGAATACTGGCATTCAGTGAGCGCCGACAACCCAGGCAGCCGTAATCTGATGGGCCTGCGCCACCCGGCGGTGGACGCCCTGGTCGACGGCCTGATCCAAGCCGACTCGCGGGAGTCGCTGATCACCCATACCCGGGCCCTGGACCGGGTACTACGGGCCAAGCACATCCTGGTGCCGAACTTCCACACCACCGTCTACCGGGTCGCCTACTGGAACCGCTTTGCCCACCCGGAGCTGCCGCCCAAGTATGACCTGGGGCTGTTCACCTGGTGGGAAGACCCGGCCAAGGCGGCCGCACTGCGCAACCGCCCGCTTATCATCGAAACCCAGGACGACTGAGCATGCTGGCCTACATCATTCGCCGCCTATTACTGATCATCCCGACCCTGTTCGGCATCCTGTTGATCAACTTCCTGATCATCCAGGCGGCCCCCGGCGGACCGGTCGAGCAGATGATCGCCCAGCTCGAAGGCTTTGAAGGGGCAACCAGCCGGATTTCCGGCAGCATCCACGGCGAGGTTGCCAGTGGCAGCAGCTATCGCGGCGCACAGGGCCTGGATCCGGACATCATCGCCGAAATCGAGCGCATGTATGGCTTCGATAAACCGGCCCATGAGCGCTTCTGGCTGATGATCAAGGGCTACCTGACCTTCGACTTCGGCGACAGCTTTTTCCGTGACGACAGTGTGGTCGACCTGATCATTGAAAAAATGCCGGTGTCCATTTCCCTTGGTCTATGGACCACACTGATCACCTACCTGATTTCAATTCCGCTGGGCGTGCGCAAGGCGGTCAAGCATGGCTCCACCTTCGATGTCTGGACCAGTTCGCTGATCATTGTCGGTTACGCCATTCCCGGCTTCCTGCTGGCCATCCTGCTGATCGTACTGTTTGCCGGCGGCAGCTATTTCGACTGGTTCCCACTGCGCGGCCTGACCTCCAGCAACTGGGAAGAACTGAGCACCTGGGGCAAGGTCAAGGACTATGCCTGGCACATGGTGCTGCCGATCACCGCCATGGTCATCGGCAGCTTCGCCACCCTGACCATGCTGACCAAGAACTGTTTTCTCGACGAGATTGGCAAACAGTATGTGATCACAGCCAAAGCCAAAGGCCTGTCGGACTCGCGCGTGCTCTACGGCCATGTGTTTCGCAACGCCATGCTGCTGATCATCGCCGGCTTTCCTGCGGCGCTGATCAGCGTGTTCTTCACTGGCGCGCTGCTGATCGAGGTAATCTTCTCGCTCGACGGACTCGGACTGCTAGGCTTTGAGGCGGCGATCAACCGCGACTATCCGGTGATGTTCGGCACCCTGTACATCTTCACCCTGCTCGGGCTGGTGGTGAAGCTGATCGGTGATATCACCTATACCCTGGTCGATCCGCGCATCGACTTTGAAAGCCGGGAGGGTTGAGATGCGCCGCTTCCGACTGTCCCCGCTCAACCAACGGCGTTTCGCCCGCTTCAAGGCCAACCGCCGCGGCTGGTGGTCACTGCATATCTTCCTGGTACTGTTCACTCTCAGCCTTGGCGCCGAGATGATCGCCAACGACAAGCCGCTGCTGCTCAAGTACGAGAATCAGTATTATTTTCCCGTGTTCAAGCGCTACGCCGAAACCGAGTTCGGTGGTGAGTTCCCGATCAGTGCCGACTACCGCAGCCCCTATATCCGTCAGTTGATTGAAGACGAAGGCAACGGCTGGATGCTCTGGCCGCCGATCCCCTATAGCTACGGCACGATCAACTACGACCTGGAAGTCCCGGCGCCGGCGCCGCCCTCGGCCGACAACTGGCTGGGCACTGACGACCAGGCTCGCGACGTCATGGCCCGGGTGATCTATGGTTTTCGCATCTCGGTTCTGTTCGCCCTGACCCTGACCATTCTCAGCTCAATCGTCGGTGTCATTGCCGGTGCTCTGCAGGGTTTCTATGGCGGTCGCATCGACCTGTTCGGCCAACGCTTCATTGAGGTCTGGTCGGGTCTCCCGGTCCTCTACCTGCTGATCATCCTGGCCAGCTTTGTGCAGCCGAATTTCTGGTGGCTGCTGGGGATCATGCTGCTGTTCTCCTGGATGGCGCTGGTTGACGTGGTGCGCGCCGAATTTCTCCGCGGCCGCAACCTGGAATACGTGCGCGCCGCCCGAGCACTGGGGGCCGGTAACCGGATTGTGATGTTCCGTCATATCCTGCCCAATGCGATGGTCGCCACCCTGACCTTCTTCCCCTTCATTCTCACCGGCGGCGTCATTACCCTGACCTCGCTGGACTTTCTCGGCTTCGGCCTGCCGCCCGGCGCGCCCTCGTTGGGCGAACTGATCGCCCAGGGCAAGGCCAACCTGCAAGCCCCCTGGCTGGGCATCACCGCCTTCGTGGTGTTGTCATTGATGCTGACCCTGCTGGTCTTCATCGGCGAGGCGCTGCGTGATGCCTTCGACCCAAGGAAATGACATGAGTGAACAGCCACTGATCCGTATCGAGAACCTCAGTGTGGCCTTCACCAGCGGCGACTCTGAAACCCTCGCAGTACGCGAGGTCAACCTGGATATCCGACCGGGCCAGACCCTGGCACTGGTCGGCGAAAGCGGCTCTGGAAAATCGGTAACCGCTCACTCGATCCTGCGCCTGCTGCCCTACCCGAGCGCGCGCCACCCTTCCGGGCGCGTGCTTTATAAGGGCGAAGATCTGCTCCAGGTTGGCGACAAGCGACTGCAGCAGGTACGCGGCAATCGCATTTCGATGATCTTCCAGGAGCCGATGACCTCGCTCAACCCGCTGCACTCAGTCGAGCGCCAGATCAGCGAAGTGCTGTTTCTGCACAAAGGCCTGAACAAGCTCCAGGCCCGCGAGCGAACCCTGGAACTGTTGCAACTGGTCGGCATTCCCGAGCCGGAGAAACGCCTGACAGCCTACCCCCACGAATTGTCCGGCGGCCAGCGCCAACGGGTAATGATCGCCATGGCGCTGGCCAACGAGCCTGAACTGCTGATCGCTGACGAGCCGACTACCGCGCTGGATGTCACCGTTCAGTTGAAAATCCTCGAGCTGCTCAAGTCACTTCAGGCAAAACTGGGAATGGCCCTGCTGCTGATCAGCCATGATCTGAACCTGGTACGCAAAATTGCCCATCGGGTATGTGTCATGTACCAGGGTCGCGTCGTCGAAGAGAATGATTGTGCAGCACTGTTCAGCGATCCGCGCCATGACTACACCCGCAAGCTGTTGGCGGCTGATCCCAGCGGCGATCCGGTCAAGGCCGACCCGCACGCCCCGGTGATCATGCGTACCGAACGCCTGCGCGTCTGGTTTCCGATCAAGAAAGGCGTACTCAAGCGCACAGTGGACCATATCAAGGCAGTCACCGACGCCAGCTTCAGCCTGCAACGCGGGCAGACGCTGGGGATCGTTGGCGAAAGCGGCTCGGGCAAGACCACGCTGGGCTTGGCGCTACTGAGACTGATCGAGAGCCAGGGCCTGATCGAATGCGACGGTCAGCGCCTGGACGGCCTGTCACAGCGCCAGGTCAGGCCCATGCGCAGGCAGTTTCAGGTGGTCTTCCAGGACCCCTATGGGAGCCTCAGCCCGCGAATGTCGGTTGAGCAGATCATCAGCGAGGGTCTGGAGATTCATCGCCTGGGCAGCCCTGAGGAGCGCGAGCAATGGGTTATCCAGGCACTGGAAGAAGTAGGCCTGGATCCGGAAAGCCGGCACCGCTATCCCCATGAGTTTTCCGGGGGGCAACGCCAGCGGATCGCTATAGCCCGCGCACTGGTGCTGAAACCTTCGCTGATTCTGCTCGATGAGCCAACCTCAGCGCTGGATCGCACCGTACAGGGTCAGGTGGTTGAACTGCTGCGCGAACTGCAGCGCAAGCACAATCTGAGTTATCTGTTTATCAGTCACGACCTGGCGGTGGTTCGTGCCCTCAGTCACCAACTGATGGTCATTCGCCAGGGTGAGATCGTCGAGCAGGGACCGGCGGCACAGGTCTTCGCCACACCCCAGCATGACTACACTCGTCAACTGCTGGAGGCGGCCTTCGCCCAACCGGCAACCGTTAACCGGGTCGTAGAGACCCCGTAAATACAGGAAAGCACACAATGGGATTTCTCAGCGGAAAGCGCGTACTTATCGTTGGCGTAGCCAGCAAGCTGTCGATTGCCTCGGGCATCGCCGCAGCCATGCACCGTGAAGGCGCGCAACTGGCCTTCACCTACCAGAATGACAAGCTCAAGGGGCGGGTCGAAGAATTCGCCGCCGGCTGGGGCTCCGGTCCAGAACTGTGCTTCCCCTGCGATGTTGCTGACGACGCCCAGATCGAGCAGGTATTCGTGGATCTGGCCAAGCAGTGGGACGGCCTGGACTGCATCGTCCACTCGGTAGGTTTTGCCCCAGGCGACCAATTGGACGGCGACTTTACCGAAGTCACCACCCGCGAGGGCTTTCGCATCGCCCACGACATCAGCGCCTACAGTTTTGTCGCCCTGGCCAAAGCCGGCCGCGAACTGATGAAGGGCCGTAACGGCAGCCTGCTGACCCTGTCCTACCTCGGCGCCGAGCGAACCATGCCGAACTACAACGTCATGGGCATGGCCAAGGCCAGCCTGGAAGCCGGCGTACGCTACCTGGCCACCAGCCTGGGCCCGGAAGGCACCCGGGTCAACGCCATCTCCGCAGGGCCGATCCGTACTCTGGCAGCTTCGGGCATCAAGAGCTTCCGCAAGATGCTGGCCCATAACGAGCGCCAGACTCCACTGCGTCGCAACGTTACCATTGAAGAAGTCGGCAACGTCGGCGCCTTCCTGTGTTCCGACCTCGCTTCGGGCGTTAGCGGTGAAATCACCTACGTGGATGGCGGCTTCAACATCACTGCCATGGCTGGACTGGACGACGAATAAGCCCAGATCTGCGCCACAAAAAAACCGCGCTCATGGCGCGGTTTTTTTGTGGCTGACGCGAGCTTAGCGACCGATATAACGCTCGATATCGGCTTTCTCACGCAGACGCTGCTGCACCGCGGCGAAGTCCTGCTCACCGCTTTGGCCAGCGATAAAGCGCTGATACAGCGGCGACTCAGCTTCGCTCTCCAGTGCCTCTGGAGTTGCGACCCCGGTCAGACGAACGATCCACTGCCCCCCATCAGGGCGACGGAAGTGCCCGTAGCTCGGCTCAGTCTCTGCCGGCCGGGCCAGAGCGAACACCTCACGCAGCAGGCCCTGAGCCACTTCAGTGCTGGCCCGACTGACCGCCTCGTGGGTCTGCCACTGCGAGCCAACCTGCGCGGCTACAGCCTCGCCATCCAGGTCACGGCTGCGCAATTGACTAACCAGTTCAGCCGCCTGTTGCTCAGCACCGGCTACAGCACGCTCGTAGCGCAGCAGGTCGGCAATCTCGTCACGCACCTCGTCAAGCGGGAGTTGCTCTGGGCGCAGATGCTCCTTGACCCGTACCACAACCGCAGTGTCGGCATCCAGTTCAATCAGCGGGCTGTTACGCTTGTCGAGCAGCACCTCTTCATCGAAGGCTGCAGTCATGACTCGCGGGCTGGAGGTGACGCCCTCGCCGCCATTACGGCTAACCGGACCAGTAGTGATTACATCCAGCCCCAGCGCACGGGCGGGTTCGACCAGATCAGGTGACTCATAGGCCAGGTTGGCCAGTTCCTGGGAGGCCTCAACAAACAACCGCTCGGCCTGCTCAGCTTTGAGTTCCTGTTCAAGACTGTCACGCATCGACTCCAGGCTAGGCACATCCGGTGCCTGGATCGCAGTGAGCTTGATCAGATGATAGCCGAAGCTGGTCTGGACCGGCTCTGAGACTTCGCCCTCGTTCAGGGCGAACAGCGCATCATCAAACGCCTGATCAAAGCTGCCACGCACGACGTACCCAAGGTCACCGCCATCGTTGGCGCTACCCGGATCTTCCGATACTTCGCGAGCGACTGTGGCAAAGTCTTCGCCAGCATCAAGGCGCTCACGCGCGGCCTCAATACGCACGCGGCCTTCCTCGCCCGTGGACTCGATCAGAATATGGGCTACCCGGCGTTGTTCGGCCAGATTGCCAACTTCACGCTGGTAGAGACCTTCAACCGCCGCCTCGTCGATGCTGACGCGGTCGAAGAAGCCACTGCGCGACAGGGTCAGACTTTCAATCACCACCTGCTCGGGAGTCATGAAGCGAGCCTGATTGGCGGTGTAGTAGGCCTGAATGTCCTCGTCCTGAATCTCGACGGCATCCAGATCTGCCTTGAGTTCGATGACGGCAAAATCCCGGGTCTGCTTTTCCAGTCGAGCCAGATGCAGGCGCTCAGCTGGAGTGGCGAAGGCGGTCGCCTCAAAGCCATTGCGCAACTGGGCGATCAGCAGTTCCTGACGAACCATGTCGCGAAACGCCAGACGCGAGCTCATGCCCATGTTGCGAATCACCACATCGAAACGGTTCGCGTCGAACTGTCCGCCCACCTGAAAATCGGGAGTGGCCAGAATCAACTGATCGATCATAGCCTCAGATACGTTGAAGCGCGCATCGGTTGCGCCCTTGATCAGCAAGGCACGCTCAATCAGGCCTTCGAGTACCGAAGCACGCAGGCGCTGCTCATCGATCATGCTCGGGTCGAACGCGTCGTTGCCCAACTGCTGAATTTGCTGGATCAGTTGGCGACGCTGCAGGGAGACAGCCTGCTCCAGCTCCATCCGACTGATGACGGTACCGTTGACCTCAGCGGCTTTCTGTTCGTTGCTAGTGAAACGGCTGATCGACTCCCAGCCAGTCAAAGCAAAAATCAGCACAATGACGCCGACGATCACCTTGGCGACCCAGCTCTGCGCATTGTCCCTCATTCTCTGAAGCATCGTGCCCCCAAACTGTTATTGTACGGCCAGTGCATTGGCCTGGAATGCCGGAGACCCGCTCATTCCGTAAAACCTGTTGTGCAACAAAAAAGGCGCACCGGGTGGGATGCGCCTTTCGGGACTGATGGAGCCCGGACTGTCAGGCCTGCGAACCGAGCTAGAACTGATTCTGCCGGGCTCTGCGTGCCGTCAGTATGCAACGGCCCTGTCAGTCTCGGACGCGATCAGTTGACCGCGTCTTTCAGAGCCTTGCCAGCTTTGAAGCCGGGGATCTTGGCAGCGCTGATTTCGATCGGGGCACCAGTCTGCGGGTTACGGCCAGTACGGGCAGCACGCTCTTTGACCGCAAAAGTACCGAAGCCAACCAGAACAACCGAGTCACCCGCTTTCAGGGCACCGGTTACGGACTCGATGACGGCGTCCAGAGCACGACCGGCAGCAGCTTTCGGAATATCAGCGGATGCGGCGATAGCATCAATCAGTTCAGACTTGTTCACTCTAAGTCCCCTTATCCATTTCAATGAGTAGTTAGTCGTTATGTAAAACTTGTGGTCTAAGCAAAGCTGGCCAGTCAGCACGCTTGGCTGGATCGAAGCCGCTTTATAGCAAGCGGCCAAAAACCATGTCAAGGAATGCTTGTGGTGTCAGCAATCGGACTTGCAGCCTGCCCCCAGGGGAATCAAACATGACATCCGATCCATCGTACCTCAATGAGTACTGATACGCTCCTTGGCGTCAGCCTCACGATTGTCATCCTTTGCAACCATCTCTTCAACCCCTTCCTTCAGGGGTTCCGGCATGTATTGCAGCGCAATCTGCAGCACCTCGTCAATCCATTTTACTGGTTTGATCTCGATATCTTGCTTGATGTTATCGGGAATTTCCTTCAAATCCCGGACATTATCGTGCGGAATCACCACTGTCTTGATCCCGCCACGGTGTGCCGCCAGCAACTTTTCCTTCAGCCCGCCAATCGCCAGCACCTGGCCACGCAGGGTGATTTCACCGGTCATGGCGACATCTGCACGCACCGGAATCCCGGTCAGTGACGACACCAGAGCGGTACACATACCAATACCGGCACTGGGGCCATCCTTGGGCGTTGCCCCTTCCGGCACGTGGATATGGATATCCTGTTTTTCATGGAAGTCCGGCGCCAGTCCCAGGCTGTGACTGCGACTACGTACCACAGTCAGGGCCGCACTGATCGACTCTTTCATCACATCGCCAAGTGAGCCGGTATTGGTCAAACGTCCTTTGCCCGGCACCACCACAGCCTCCAGACTCAACAATTCGCCGCCAACCTGGGTCCAGGCCAGCCCAGTCACCTGACCGACCTGATCCTTCTCTTCGGCCAGCCCGTACTTGAACCGGCGCACCCCCAGATACTCTTCCAGCAGCTCACCTTCGACCACGATCGAATGCTTGGCCTTGCCGCCGACCTGCTCCTTGACCACCTTGCGGCAGAGCTTGGCAATCTGCCGCTCCAGACCTCGCACCCCAGCTTCACGAGTGTAGTAGCGAATGATGTCGCGCAGCGTCTGGTCCGGGACCTGCAGCTCGTCTTTCTTGAGCCCGTTGTTCTTGATCTGCTTGGGCAGCAGGTAGCGACGGGCAATGTTGACCTTCTCATCCTCGGTATAACCGGGGATGCGGATCACTTCCATGCGATCAAGCAGCGGAGCCGGGATATTCATCGAGTTGGAGGTGCAGATGAACATCACATCGGACAGATCGTAATCGACCTCCAGATAGTGATCGTTGAACGCATGATTCTGTTCCGGATCGAGCACCTCGAGCAGGGCCGATGACGGATCACCACGCATGTCCGACCCCATCTTGTCGATCTCGTCGAGCAGGAACAGCGGGTTCTTGACCCCGGCCTTGGTCATTTTCTGGATCAGCTTGCCCGGCATCGAACCGATGTAGGTGCGTCGATGGCCGCGGATCTCGGCTTCATCACGCACACCACCCAGGGCCATGCGCACGAACTGGCGATTGGTGGCACGCGCCAGCGACTCGCCCAACGAGGTCTTACCCACCCCCGGAGGTCCCACCAGGCACAACACAGGGCCTTTGAGCTTACGCACCCGCTTCTGTACCGCCAGATACTCGAGAATCCGCTCCTTGACCTCTTCCAGGCCGTAGTGGTCGGCCTCCAGCACCTCTTCGGCACGCTTGAGGTCATGCCGGACCTTGCTCGCCTTTTGCCACGGCACGCCAGTCAACCAGTCGATATAGGAACGCACCACCGTGGCTTCAGCCGACATCGGCGACATCATCTTCAACTTGTTCAACTCGGCAGTTGCCTTGGCATGTGCCTCCTTGCTCATGCCAGCATCATCAATCTTCTTCTTCAGGTCTTCCAGCTCACTGTGGCCCTCATCCAGGCCACCCATTTCTTTCTGGATCGCCTTCATCTGCTCGTTCAGATAGTACTCGCGCTGACTGCGCTCCATTTGCTTCTTGACCCGACCACGAATGCGCTTTTCCACCTGCAGCAGATCGATCTCGGCATCAAGCACACCAAGCACATGCTCCACCCGCTCGCGCAGGGGCAGGATTTCAAGAATATCCTGCTTCTGCGACAGCTTCAGGGCCAGATGAGCCGCCATGGTATCGACCAGACGACTGGGGTCATCAATCCCGCTCAAGGACGAAACCACCTCGGACGGCACTTTCTTGCCAAGCTGGACGTACTGCTCGAACTGACTCATCAGACTGCGGACCAGAATTTCAGATTCGCGCTCATCCAGAGCCACTTCATCCAGCGGCTCGCCCAACGCCAATTGATAGCCATCGATCTCGTCGATCTGATCGATGCGCACCCGCTGCTCACCTTCAACCAGCACCTTAACGGTGCCATCAGGCAGTTTCAGCAGTTGCAGGATGGTGGCCAGGGTACCCATGCGATACAGCCCCTGCTGCGCCGGATCGTCCTCGCCAGGATCACGCTGGGCGACCAACAGGATCTGCTTGTCGCTTGACATGGCAGCTTCCAGGGCCCGAATCGATTTGTCGCGCCCCACAAACAGAGGAATGACCATATGGGGGTAGACCACCACGTCACGTAGCGGCAGAAGCGGGAATTCGCTGAAAGTTGTCATGGCAGAAGCTCGCTCGCAAGGGGGACCGCCTCGCAGACGGACCCGGAGTATGAATAGTTCATGAATCCAAGATGGGGGCTCGCGCAGAAAAAAACAAGCAGCATCACATACTGCAACACAACATCTGAACCACGGGAGGGATGCAACACCCCGCAATCCGCCGGCCGGCGGGCAAGGTGCACAAAAACAAAAAAGCACTCGCCCGCAAACGGACGAGTGCTTTTGCTTTGCTACTCAGTCTTCCGGCATGGCCTTGGGTGGCTGCTCGGCCGACTCGTAGATCAGCAACGGCTTGGCGTCGCCACCGATCACATTTTCATCGATAACCACCTTGCTTACATGCTCGGCGGAGGGGATTTCATACATGGTCTCAAGCAGCACGTTCTCGAGGATCGAGCGCAGACCCCGGGCCCCGGTCTTGCGCTCCAGCGCCCGACTGGCAATGGCCTTGAGCGCATCGCTACGGAACTCAAGCTCAACCCCTTCCATATCGAACAGACGCGCATACTGTTTGGTCAGCGCATTCTTCGGCTCGGTCAGGATCTGAATCAGCGCATCCTCGTCCAGCTCGTCGAGAGTGGCGATAACCGGCAGACGGCCAACGAACTCGGGAATCAGGCCAAAACGTACCAGATCTTCCGGCTCGACATCCTTGAGCGTCTCGCCAACTTTCTTGCCATTGTCCTGACTGCGCACGGTAGCATTGAAGCCGATACCGCTTTTCTCGGAACGATCGCGAATGACCTTCTCCAGACCGGCAAAGGCACCACCACAGATGAACAGGATATTGCGGGTATCAACCTGCAGAAACTCCTGCTGCGGATGCTTGCGGCCACCCTGTGGCGGCACTGAAGCCACAGTGCCTTCGATCAGCTTGAGCAGCGCCTGCTGCACACCTTCACCAGAGACATCGCGGGTGATCGAGGGATTGTCCGATTTACGCGAAATCTTGTCGATTTCGTCGATATAGACGATCCCCATCTGTGCCTTCTCGACATCGTAGTCGCACTTTTGCAGCAACTTCTGAATGATGTTCTCGACATCCTCACCCACGTAACCGGCTTCGGTCAGAGTGGTGGCGTCAGCAATAGTGAACGGCACATTGAGCAGACGCGCCAGCGTCTCGGCCAGCAAGGTCTTGCCCGAGCCCGTCGGACCGATGAGCAGAATGTTGCTCTTGCCCAACTCGACATCATCCTTGCTGTCACGCTGATTGAGCCGCTTGTAGTGGTTGTAGACCGCTACTGACAATACTTTCTTGGCGCGCTGCTGACCAATCACGTACTGGTCCAGAATCGCGCAGATATCCTTGGGCGCAGGCAATTTCTGAGCACTGCTCTCAGCCTGGCTTTCCTGTACTTCCTCACGAATGATGTCGTTGCACAGATCAACGCATTCATCGCAGATGAATACCGAAGGGCCGGCAATCAGCTTGCGCACTTCATGCTGGCTCTTGCCACAGAAGGAGCAGTACAACAGCTTGCCGTTGTCTTCACCCTTCCCACTCATATCGGTCATCTAAAACCCCTACTTACGAATCGCTCATGTCACAAAGATGAAGGCAACAACGCCACTTTGCAAGTACGACCCGGCCAATGCCAGCCATGCTGCGGCTGGCAAAACCTGTGTTTGAGGCTCGCCCTGACAGCGAACCCCGGTATTTCATTGCCGCAAAAGCGCCAATTACACGCCGTCGCGGCGTTCCAGCATCTGATCGATCAGACCGTATTCGACGGCCTCTGAACCACTCATAAACCGATCACGGTCGGTGTCACGGGCGATCACATCAAGCGGCTGGCCTGTGTGATGCGCCAGCACCTTGTTCAGCCGCTCCTTGATGAACAGAATCTCGCGGGCATGAATTTCGATATCCGAAGCCTGACCCTGGAAGCCACCCAGCGGCTGATGGATCATCATCCGCGCATGCGGCAGGCAGAAGCGTTTGCCCGGCGCGCCACCGGCCAGCAGCAAGGCTCCCATGCTGCAGGCCTGGCCGATGCACAAAGTACTTACATTCGGCTTGATGAACTGCATGGTGTCGTAGATCGCCATACCGGCGGTCACCGAGCCACCCGGGGAGTTGATGTACAGGTGAATGTCCTTGTCGGGGTTTTCCGACTCAAGGAACAGCAACTGAGCCACCACCAGGTTGGCCATGTAGTCTTCAACCTGGCCTACCAGGAAGATCACCCGCTCCTTGAGCAGGCGCGAATAGATATCGTAGGAGCGCTCGCCGCGCGCCGACTGCTCAACAACGATGGGCACCAGACCGCCAGCGGCCTGAACTTCCGGTGGGAGTTGATTGAAGTTGCTGTTATGGATCATGGATCGATGTCACTCCAGTTTGCCTGTCGCAAAAACACGAGAGCCAGCCCGAAGGCTGGCTCTCGTGGTGCGTTGATTAGCGGCGCATCCTATTAAGCGTCGCTGTCCGCCTCGCCTTCCTCGACCGCTGCTGGCTGAGCGGGCTTGACGGCGTCTTCGTAGGAGACCTGCTTGTCGGTCACCTGAGCCTTCTGCAACACAGTATCCACCACTTGTTCTTCCAGCACAACCGACTGAATTTCGCCAAGTTGTTGCTCATTCTGGTAGTACCAGTTGACGACCTGCTCAGGCTCTTGATATGCCGAAGCCAAGTCCTCGATCATTGCGCGCACACGGTCGTTGTCTGGCTTGATTTCGTTCTGCTTGACGATCTCAGCAACGATCAGACCCAGGCTGACACGACGCTTGGCCTGCTCTTCAAACAGCTCGGCCGGCAGGTTCTCCGGCTTGAAGCTGGCGCCACCACCGAACTGCTGAACCGCCTGGACGCGCAAACGATCGATTTCGCTGCTGATCAGAGCCTTGGGCACTTCGACGCTGTTGATCTTGAGCAGACCATCCATCACCTGGCTCTTGACCTTGGTCTTGATGGCCTGACGCAACTCACGCTCCATGTTCTTGCGAACCTCGGCACGGAACGCTTCGAGACCACCGGCTTCGACCCCGAAACGGGCGAAGAACTCATCGTCCAGCTCCGGCAATACAGCGGCGGCCACAGCCTTGACGGTGACTTCGAACTCGGCGGCCTTGCCGGCCAGCTCCAGGTTCTGGTAGTCCTCAGGGAAGGTCACGTTCAGGGTACGGGTTTCACCGGCGGCGGCGCCAATCAGCCCTTCTTCAAAACCGGGGATCATGCGGCCCGAACCCAGCACCAGATTGGTGTCGGTAGCGCTGCCGCCAGCGAAAACTTCGCCGTCGACCTTGCCAACGAAATCGATGGTTACCTGATCGCCATTCTCGGCGGCACGCTCGGCAGCCTCGAAACGGGTGTTCTGCTTGCGCAGAATATCCAGCATGTTGTCCAGGTCGGCATCAGTCACTTCGGACTCGATGCGCTCAACGCTGATGCCAGCGAAGTCGGCCAGGGCCACTTCCGGATACACTTCAAAGGTAGCGATGTATTCGAAATCCTTGCCTTCTTCAAGCTGCTTGGGCTCAACACTCGGAGCGCCAGCCGGGTTCAGCTTCTCTTGCATGATGGCTTCATAGAAAGAAGACTGGATCACATCGCCGATCACTTCCTGACGAGCCGAAGCGCCAAAACGCTTGCGAATCACGCTCATCGGCACCTTGCCAGGACGGAAACCATCAACACGGGCACGACCAGCGGTCTGCTGCAGACGCTTGTTGACCTCGTTTTCGATCCGCTCGGCCGGAATGCCTACAGTCATGCGGCGCTCAAGGCCGGAGATGGTTTCAACCGAAACTTGCATGGAGAGTCCTCGTGAACAGACAGATTATGGTTTGGACAAATTCTAAAGGGTCAACATTCTAGACGCTTGATACCGAGAAGTCATCATTGGCCGAATAACAAAAACGACTGAAGGCCTGACAAGCAAGGCAAGCCTGGCAATATGCAGGCTCGGAATGAATAACCAGGAAGAGATGGTGCGGACGGAGAGACTCGAACTCTCACACCTTGCGGCACTGGAACCTAAATCCAGCGTGTCTACCAATTTCACCACGTCCGCGCAACGCTGAAACAAAGACGCCAGACCGGAGTCTGGCGCTTTGAAGAAAATGGGGTGGACGATGGGAATCGAACCCACGACACCAGGAGCCACAATCCTGTGCTCTACCAACTGAGCTACGCCCACCATTAACTTGCTTCAAACTTCCAGCCCATCGTGCTGTGGCACGCCCGGCAGGACTCGAACCTGCGACCATCCGCTTAGAAGGCGGATGCTCTATCCAGCTGAGCTACGGGCGCCTTGTGCACATCACCGATACCTAGGGTATCTGAAAATGCTCAGGCTACAAGGGGTTACCGAGCAGCACCGGGGAGCCTGGTCGCCTTCCAATCACTGCTGTCGCTGTGTTTGTGAAGCGGGGCGAATCATACTCAGCCCCCTACCCCACGTCAACGCCGAACAATGAATTTTTTTGAATTATTTGAGTAGCTTAAACCACAAGCCGCCATACCCTTTTGCCCGAGCCCCCGCCATGCGACAATGGCCGCCATTCTTTATCTGCGTCAGGAAGCACATGAACGCCAAACTCATCGACGGCAAACAGATTGCCGCCAATCTTCGCCGCGAGATCGCCGAGAAGGTCGCTGAACGTCAACGCCTGGGCTTGCGCCTGCCCGGTCTGGCCGTAATCCTGGTTGGCCAGGATCCCGCCTCACAGGTCTATGTCGCCCACAAACGCAAGGACTGTGAAGAGGTCGGGTTCATTTCCCGCTCACACGATCTGCCTGCCGACACCACCCAGGAGCAACTGCTGGGGCTGATCGACACCCTTAACGAAGATCCCGAGATCGACGGCATTCTGGTCCAGCTTCCGCTGCCGGCCCATCTGGACGCCTCGCTGCTGCTCGAGCGGATCCGCCCTGACAAAGACGTCGACGGCTTCCACCCCTACAACATTGGCCGCCTGGCCCAGCGCATGCCACTGCTGCGCCCCTGCACCCCGCTGGGCATCATTCGCTTGCTGCGCAGTACCGGCGTTGATCCCTATGGTCTCGACGCCACCGTGGTCGGCGCCTCCAACATCGTTGGCCGCCCCATGGCACTGGAGCTGCTGCTGGCCGGCTGCACCACCACCGTCACCCACCGCTTCACCAAGAACCTGGCTGAACACGTCGGCCGCTCCGATCTGGTGGTTGTGGCCGCCGGCAAGCCGGGCCTGGTCAAGGGCGAGTGGATCAAGCCCGGCGCCATCGTCATCGATGTCGGGATCAACCGCATGGAAGATGGCCGCCTGTGTGGCGACGTCGAATTTGAAGTCGCCGCCCAGCGCGCCAGCTGGATCACCCCGGTACCCGGCGGCGTCGGCCCGATGACCCGAGCCTGCCTGCTGGAAAACACTCTGCACGCCTGCGAGCATCTGCACGGCTAGCAGCCGGAAACACCGGCTGCCGCGGGTAGATCACAGGCAGCCGGTACTTCCGCCATCTACCGGCAAATTGACGCCGTTGATATAAGCACCAGCCGGCGCAGCAAGAAACCCCACCGCACTGGCAAATTCTTCCGGCTCGGCAAAGCGCCGCACCGGGATAGCAGCCAGCATCCCCTGAGTCACCTGCTCTTCGGTTTTACCACCGGCCTGCGCCAGGTGGCTGATCAGACTTTCCAGACGCGGAGTACGGGTCAACCCCGGCAGCACATTATTTACGGTAACGCCATCCGGCCCCAGCTCACTGGCCAGCGTCTTGGCCCAGTTGGCCATGGCCGCGCGAATACTGTTGGAGACCCCCAGATTGGCGATAGGCTGCTTGACCGAGGTCGATAACACGTTGAGGATGCGCCCATAACCAGCCTCACGCATCCCAGGCAACAACACCTGCAGCAGCGCCTGGGCGCTGACCAGGTGCTGAGCGAAGGCCGCGGCATAGGCTTCCGGCTCGGCCGCATGCGCCGGCCCCGGTGCCGGGCCACCGGTATTATTGACCCAGATATGTAACGGCCCGGCCTCTTCCAGTTCAGCCTGAACCGCAGCAACCAACGCCACCCGGTCACTCGCGTCCACCGCTATCACGCTATGGCGACGCCCAGACTCCACCGGCAAGCTATCGGCCACAGCGCGCAACCGCTCCACCGAACGGGCCAGCAGCACCACCTCGGCACCCTGCTCAGCCAACTGCCGGGCGCAAGCAGCGCCGATTCCCTGACTGGCACCACATACCAGGGCTCTGCGGCCCGTCAGATCCAGATTCATTGCGCACCTCCGAGTCGATCAAAACCACAGTCTAGAGGTTTTTGTTGAGTGCGACGCAGGCATTCAGAGCATGAATAAGTCCATGAATTCATGCACTGGGGTATCTTCCAGTGCCTGCTGCTGGCGACACAGCTCGGTAATCGCCGTACAGCGGCGCGCCGGAAAGCGGCTCGCCAGATTGACCTGAAACTTCTCCATAAGCAGCGGGATACCCTCAGCCCGACGACGACGATGCCCTAGCGGGAACTCGACCTCGACCTTTTCGGTACAGGAACCATCGGCGAAGAACACCTGCAACGCATTGGCAATCGAGCGCTTATCAGGCTCAAGATACTCACGGGTATAGCGTGGTTCCTCAACCACCTGCATCTTGCCGCGCAACTCGTCGACAACCGGGTGCGCCGCATGAAAAGCGTCCTCGTAGTGATCGGCTGTCAACACGCCAAAGGCCAGCGGCACGGCGACCATATATTGCAAGCAATGATCACGATCAGCCGGATTGGTCAGTGGACCCGTTTTGGAAATTATCCTGATTGCCGACTCCTGGGTACTGATGACGATCCGCTCGATTTCGGCCAAACGTTCGCAGACCTGCGGATGCAATCCAAGAGCCGCCTCACAGGCGGTCTGGGCATGAAATTCAGCGGGAAAACTGATCTTGAACAGCACATTCTCCATCACGTAACAGCCAAACCCCTGCGCCAGGCTTAATCGGCGCTGCGCCTCGGGCTTGGTGCTCAAGTCCTTGCTAACGTGACTGAACGACACGTCATAAAACCCCCACTGCGGGGCAGTCAGCACTCCGGGGATCCCCATTTCACCGCGCATGGCGATATCCGCCAGACGCAGTCCACGGCTACTGGCATCACCCGCAGCCCAGGACTTGCGGCTACCAGCATTGGGCGCATGACGATAGGTGCGCAGAGCCTGGCCGTCGACAAACACCTGCGACAGGGCTGACAACAGCTCATCACGCCCGCCGCCAAGCAGGCGAACACTGACTGCCGCCGAAGCCAGCTTCACCAGAATGACATGATCCAGCCCCACCCGATTAAAGGCGTTGTCCAAGGCCATCACGCCCTGAACCTCATGAGCAATGATCATCGCCTCCAGCACGTCACGCATCAGCAATGGCTCACGGCCGCCGGCCACACTTTTCTGCGCCAGATAATCGCCAAGCGCAAGAATCGCCCCCAGGTTGTCGGACGGGTGCCCCCACTCGGCCGCCAGCCAGGTATCGTTGTAGTCCAGCCAGCGCACCAGACAACCAATATCCCAGGCGGCCTTGAACGGGTCCAGGCGAAACGCTGTGCCCGGCACCCGGGCACCATGCGGCACCAGGGTTCCTTCCACCAAGGGCCCCAGGTGCTTACTGCATTCAGGAAAACGAAGCGCCAACAGCGCACAACCCAGGCTGTCCATCAGACAGTAACGGGCTGTATCGAGGGCTTCAGGCGAGGGGGTGTCAAAATTCAGGACATAGTCGGCGATGTCCTGTAGCACCCGATCATAGTCCGGGCGCAGATTGGGGTCAGCATGAGTGCTCATCGGGCGGGCTCCTTCTCAAAACTGAGGACAGGATGCGGCCGGGTACCAGAGTACCCGGCCAGCCACCAGAGTCACCTTAGCACAGCGGTTTACTCGAAGCAGTCTCCCGGCACCCGCACCCAGCCTTCCATCAGGATCCGTGCACTGCGGCTCATGATTGCCTTTTTGACCTGCCACTGGCCGTCGAGCTGGACCGCCTCGGCACCAACCCGCAAGGTGCCAGACGGATGCCCGAACACGACAGACTGGCGCTCACCACCACCGGCAGCCAGATTCACCAGCGTCCCCGGAATGGCGGCAGCCGTGCCGATCGCCACGGCTGCGGTACCCATCATGGCGTGATGCAGTTTGCCCATCGACAACGCCCGCACCAAGAGATCGATATCACTGGCCTTGACGGCCTTGCCACTGGAGGACACATGATCGACCGGCGGCGCGACAAAGGCGACCTTGGGCGTGTGCTGACGGCTGGCAGCCTGACTGACGTCGCTGATCAGCCCCATCTTCACCGCGCCCTGGGCACGAATGGCTTCGAACATGGCCAGGGCCTTGGCGTCACCATTGATCGCGTCCTGTAACTCGGTGCCGCTGTAGCCAATAGCGGCGGCATTGACGAATACGGTCGGAATACCGGCGTTGATCAGCGTCACTTCCAGGGTACCAACACCCGGCACCACCAGATCATCGACCAGGTTGCCGGTGGGGAACATCGCCCCACCGCCCTCGCCTTCACCTTCATCGGCCGGATCAAGAAACTCCAGCTGAATTTCCGCCGCCGGGAAGGTCACCCCGTCCAGCTCGAAATCACCGGTTTCCTGCACCTGCCCACCCGTGACCGGCACATGAGCAATAATGGTCTTGCCGATATTGGCCTGCCAGATTCTGACGCTGCAGATACCGTCGTCAGGGATCCGCGCAGGATCAACCAAGCCAGCATGAATGGCAAACGCCCCGGCTGCAGTCGACAGGTTGCCGCAGTTGCCACTCCAGTCAACAAAGGCGCTGTCGATTGCCACCTGACCATAGAGGTAATCCACATCATGATCCGGCTGAGTGCTGCGCGACAGAATCACGCACTTGCTGGTACTCGAGGTCGCCCCACCCATACCATCGGTATGCTTGGCATACGGGTCGGGACTACCAATCACCCGCATGAACAGCTTGTCACGCGCAGCACCCGGTACCTGGCAACTGAGCGGCAGATCCTCCAAACAGAAGAACACCCCTTTGCTGGTACCACCGCGCATGTAGGTGGCAGGGATCTTGATTTGTGCAGGGTGGCTCATGCTGTCGCCTCGGCCTCAAGGAAGTCCTGGGCAAAGCGCTGAAGCACCCCGCCCGCCTCGTAGATCGATACTTCCTCGTCGCTGTCCAGACGGCAGATAACCGGCACCTTGATCACTTCGCCGTTGGTACGATGGATAACCAGAGTCAGCTCAGTACGCGGTTTGCGCTCGCCAATCACGTCGAAGGTTTCAGTACCGTCGATACCCAGGGTCTTGCGTGTGGTACCCGGCTTGAACTCCAGCGGCAGTACGCCCATGCCGATCAGGTTGGTGCGGTGAATGCGCTCGAAACCTTCGGCCACGATCGCCTCGACCCCAGCCAGACGCACGCCCTTGGCCGCCCAGTCACGCGAACTGCCCTGACCGTAGTCGGCACCAGCGATGATGATCAACGGCTGCTTGCGGTTCATGTAGGTTTCGATCGCTTCCCACATGCGCATGACCTTGCCGTCAGGTTCGACCCGGGTCAGCGAGCCCTGCTTGACCTGGCCATCGACTACGGCCATTTCATTGATCAGCTTGGGATTGGCGAAGGTCGCGCGCTGGGCGGTCAGGTGATCGCCTCGGTGGGTGGCGTAGGAGTTGAAGTCCTCCTCGGGCAAACCCATTTTGTGCAGATACTCGCCGGCAGCGCTGTCCATCATGATCGCGTTGGACGGCGACAGGTGGTCAGTGGTGATGTTGTCCGGCAGCACCGCTAGCGGACGCATGCCCTTGAGCGTGCGCTCACCGGCCAACGCACCTTCCCAGTACGGCGGACGACGGATGTAGGTGGACATCGGCCGCCAGTCGTACAGCGGACTGACCTTGGCGCTGTTGTCGCGAGTGATGTCGAACATCGGGATATAGACCTTGCGGAATTGCTCAGGCTTGACCGAGGCCTTGAGCACCGCATCGATTTCCTCGTCGTTCGGCCAGATATCCTGCAAACGAACTTCCTTGCCATCGACAACACCCAGCACATCCTTTTCGATATCGAAACGGATAGTCCCGGCAATCGCATAAGCCACTACCAGCGGCGGTGAAGCCAGGAATGCCTGCTTGGCATAGGGGTGGATACGCCCGTCGAAGTTGCGGTTGCCCGACAGCACCGCGGTAGCATAGAGGTCGCGGTCGATGATCTCCTGCTGAATCTTCGGGTCCAGCGCGCCGGACATGCCGTTGCAGGTAGTACAGGCGAAGGCCACTACACCAAAGCCAAGCTGCTCCAGCTCATGAGTCAGACCGGCTTCTTGCAGATAGTCAGCCACCACCCGCGAACCCGGCGCCAGCGAGGTCTTGACCCAGGGCTTGCGGGTCAGGCCGAGTTTGTTGGCGTTGCGTGCCAGCAGGCCGGCGGCAATCACGTTGCGCGGGTTGCTGGTGTTGGTACAACTGGTAATGGCCGCGATGATCACCGCGCCATCGGGCATCAAGCCTTCAGCTTCCTGGGCACGCGCCTGCTCCAGGCCCACGGCGATCCCTTTGGCCGCCAGATCGCTGGTAGCGACCCGGGCATGCGGGTTGGACGGGCCGGCCATGTTGCGCACCACCGAAGACAGATCGAAACGCAGCACACGCTCATAGTCGACATCGGCCAGACTATCAGCCCACAACCCCGTCTGCCTGGCATAAGTCTCAACCAGCTTGACCTGCTCATCATCGCGGCCGGTCAGTTTCAGATAATCAATGGTCTGCTGATCGATGAAGAACATCGCCGCCGTGGCACCGTATTCCGGCGCCATGTTGGAGATGGTCGCCCGATCCCCCAGGGTCAGGCTGGCGGCACCTGCACCACGGAACTCCAGATAAGCACCCACAACCCGTTCCTTGCGCAGGAACTCAGTCAGCGCCAGGACCATGTCGGTGGCGGTAATCCCCGGCTGCAGCTTGCCGGTCAGCTCGACACCGACGATATCGGGCAGACGCATCCAGGAGGCGCGGCCGAGCATCACGTTCTCGGCTTCCAGCCCACCAACACCGATAGCGATCACCCCCAGGGCATCGACATGCGGCGTATGGCTGTCAGTACCAACGCAGGTATCCGGGAAGGCAACGCCGTCACGGGTCTGAATCACCGGGCTCATCTTCTCCAGATTGATCTGGTGCATGATGCCGTTGCCGGGCGGGATCACATCGACATTCTTGAACGCGTACTTGGTCCAGTCGATGAAATGGAAGCGGTCTTCGTTGCGGCGGTCCTCGATGGCACGGTTCTTCTCGAACGCCTGGGGGTCATACCCACCGCATTCGACTGCCAGCGAGTGGTCAACGATCAACTGTACCGGCACCACCGGATTGACCTTGGCCGGATCCCCCCCCTTGTCGGCGATGGCATCACGCAGACCGGCCAGATCGACCAGCGCGGTCTGACCCAGAATGTCGTGGCAGACCACCCGGGCCGGATACCAGGGGAAGTCCATCTCACGCTTGCGTTCGATCAACTGCTTGAGCGAATCGGTCAGGGTCGCCGGCTCACAGCGGCGCACCAGGTTCTCGGCCAGCACCCGCGAGGTGTACGGCAGCCTGGCGTAGGCGCCCGGCGCGATCGCATCGACCGCCGCCTGGGCATCGAAATAGTCCAGGTCAGTGCCCGGCAAGGGTTTGCGGTATTGAGTGTTCATTTACTTGCGATCCTTGAGCGGGACGAATTTCAGATCTTCCGGGCCGACGTAGTTGGCGCTCGGGCGGATGATCTTGCCGTCGATACGCTGCTCGATGACATGACTGGACCAGCCCGAGGTACGGGCGATGACGAACAATGGGGTGAACATAGCGGTCGGTACGCCCATCATGTGGTAGCTCACGGCGCTGAACCAGTCGAGGTTGGGGAACATCTTTTTGATTTCCCACATCACGCTTTCCAGACGCTCGGCAATGTCGTACATCTTGGTATTGCCCTGCTCTACTGAGAGTTCGCGGGCCACTTCTTTGATCACCTTGTTGCGCGGATCGGCGACGGTATAGACCGGATGACCGAAGCCAATCACCACTTCCTTGCGTCCCACCCGCTCGCGGATGTCGGTTTCAGCCTCGTCCGGATTGTCGTAGCGCTTCTGGATCTCGAAGGCGACCTCGTTGGCACCGCCATGCTTGGGACCACGCAGGGCGCCGATACCACCGGCGATGCAGGAGTACATATCCGAGCCGGTACCGGCAATCACCCGCGAGGTAAAGGTCGACGCGTTAAATTCATGCTCGGCATACAGGATCAGGCTGGTGTGCATGGCGCGCACCCAGGAATCGCGCGGCTTTTCGCCGTGCAGCAGGTGCAGGAAATGCCCCCCGATAGAATCGTCATCAGTCTCAACGTCGATGCGCTTGCCGTTGTGGCTGTAGTGATACCAGTACAGCAGCATCGAGCCCAGGCAGGCCATCAGCTTGTCAGCGATGTCGCGGGCGCCGGGATGGTTGTGGTCGTCCTTCTCCGGTGACAGGCAGCCCAGCACCGAGACGCCGGTACGCATCACATCCATCGGATGCGCCGACGGTGGCAGTTGTTCCAACGCGGCCTTGACCCCGGCCGGCAGGCCGCGCAGGGCCTTGAGCTTGGTCTTGTAACCGGCCAGTTCAGCGATGGTCGGCAGCTTGCCGTGGACCAGCAGGTGAGCGATTTCCTCGAACTCGCAGGTGGTGGCAACATCAAGGATGTCATAACCACGGTAATGCAGATCATTACCGCTGCGTCCTACGGTACACAGGGCGGTGTTACCGGCGGCGGTGCCGCTCAGAGCGACGGATTTTTTCGGCTTGAACGTCGGCGTGCTGGTGTCGTTGGTGCTCATCGTTCATCTCCTTAACAGGCAATCGTTGTCGTTATCCAAAGGCCCCGCGACAGCAGGGCCTGACCGGCGTATTACTTCTTGCCAGCAGCAAACAGCGCATCCAGCTTCTGCTCGAAGGCGTGATAGCCGATGCGGTCATAAAGTTCGGCACGGGTCTGCATGCTGTCGACCACGCTCTTCTGATGACCTTCCTGGCGGATCGCGGTGTAGACATTTTCCGCCGCTTTGTTCGCGGCCCGAAACGCCGACAGCGGATACAACTGGATGGCCACACCCACCGAGGCCAGCTCATCACGACTGAACAACGGGGTGGCGCCAAACTCGGTAATGTTGGCCAGAACCGGCACATTCAGCTCTTTGACAAAGCGCTCGTAGGTAGGCAGGTCGTAGGCCGCCTCGGCAAAAATGCCATCGGCACCAGCCTCGACATAGGCCTTGCAGCGTTCAATGGCGGCATCCACACCCTCAGCCTGAATAGCGTCGGTGCGGGCGATCAGGAAGAAGTCAGGATCCGTTTTGGCATCGACCGCCGCCTTGATGCGATTGACCATCTCTTCGCAAGAAACGATTTCCTTGCCCGGGCGATGACCACAGCGTTTGGCGCCCACCTGATCCTCAATGTGCGCAGCTGCGGCGCCAGCCTTGATCAGACTCTTGACCGTGCGCTCAATGTTGAAAGCGCTGGGACCAAAACCGGTATCGATGTCCACCAGCAGCGGCAGATCGCAGACATCGGTAATCCGGCGCACATCGATCAGCACGTCTTCCAGAGTATTGATACCCAGATCCGGCAACCCCAGCGAACCGGCAGCGACGCCACCACCAGACAGATAGAGAGCCTTGAAGCCGGCACGCTTGGCCAGTAAGGCGTGATTGGCATTGATCGCGCCGATAACCTGCAAGGGTTGTTCTTCGGCAAGCGCCTGACGGAAACGTTGACCCGGGCTATTACTCATTATTCAGTCCCTCCTGAGGATCTTGGGGCGCGTCTTGCTGTTGCATGCGACGCTCGATGTTGCGGCGTGAAGCGCTGATATGGCGGCGCATCAACATTTCCGCGAGCTCGCCATCACGGTCGGCGATGGCTTCAATGATTCGATGATGTTCGGCGAACGCCTGCTGCGGACGCTTGGGCGTGGTGGAGTAGCGGTAACGGTACATGCGCACCAGGTGGTAAAGATCACCACAAAGCATGTCACTGAGGGTCTGGTTCTTGCTGCCCTGAATGATCCGGTAATGAATATCCAGATCACCCTCCTGCTGATAATAGGACTCGTTGGCCTTCAGTCCGCTGTGTTTCTCATGGGTCGCCAGCACCTCACGCAGACCGGCGATTTCCTCATCGCTCATGTTCTGCGCCGCCAATCGACAGGCCATGCCTTCCAGCGCTTCACGCACATGGTACAGCTCGATCAGCTCTGCATAGCTGAGCGAAACGACACGTACCCCGGCATGCGGAATGCGCACCACCAGGCGCCGACCCTCGAGCCGACGAATGGCTTCGCGCAGCGGGCCACGACCAATACCGAAAGTGCTGCTCAGATACTGCTCGCTGATACGGGTACCCGGCGCAATCTCGCCTTTGACGATTGCCGACTGGATACGGGCAAAGGCACCGTCGGACAGGGTGAGCGCGGGTGACTGGGTGTCTGCTTCAGCCAATTGTTGACAACCTTTGTTAAATTATTGGTCAACACGATTAAACAGAACAAATAATGCGCCTCCACACACAATATTGTCAACAATCCATCAAAAAACCTTTGTTGCGCTATTCTGTACTCAGAATCCGCCAGCCTTATGGACAATGCATGGACAGCCCACCCAATCGCTGCTTAACCCCTGCCGCCAACCATAGACCAGAAGCGTCAATCACCAGCATCGAGATACTGTTAGGGCACTTTTCGGCCGGACTACGTACCAACCTGAGGGCATGCTAATATGCCGCCCTGTTCACCGAACCAATGCCTGCGCACCTGGATGACGACAGGAAGCGGTGACCTACACAGCCACTGGGAAGACTATGCAATCGCTCAACTTGCACCTGAAAATCCTTATCTTCATTCTTGTAAGCCTTGGCCTGCTGATTACCGGATATCAGATCGTCGTGCTCGACATTCCGGTCAAGGAAGACGAAACCGACGATATCTGGAGCCTCGACGCCAAGTTCGAATTTCAGGCCAGCAGCGGCGTCCCTATTAAGGCTCAGATGTTCATTCCGCCACTGAATCAGGACTACATCAGCCTTAACGAAAGCTTCATTTCCAACAATTACGGGGTCAGTATCAACCAGGTGCAGAGCAATCGCCGGGTAACCTGGTCAGCCCGCCGCGCCAGTGGCACCCAGACCCTGTACTACCGCCTGGTGCTGACCAAGCGCTACAGCACCGCCCCCACGGTCGCGCCGCCGCCTCCAGCACGCCAGCCGATCGCTCTGGATGGCCCCGAGCAGGTCGCTGCCGATGCATTGATCAGTCCGATCCGCCAGCACTCGGCCGACATCGAAACCTTCATCAGTGAAACCATTCGCCGGGTTAATGACATCACCGACGACAACGTCAAGCTGCTGCTTGGCGGCAGTGCCAGTGCGCTGGACAAGGCCCGGGTAATCGACGTGCTGCTGTCCAATGCGCGGATCCCACTGGAGCTGGTACATACCATTCGCCTGGAAAGCACGGCCAATCAGGAGCCGGAGCTGTGGCTGCGTAGCCATAATGGCGAGCGCTGGCTGTATTACCACCCGGAAACCGGCCAGCAAGGCATCCCCGACAACCGTCTGATCTGGTGGACCGGCAGCCAGCCGCTGTTCAACCTTGAAGGCGGCCGCCAGGGCCGCGTCAGCTTCACCATCAACAACAGTGAGATGAACGCTCTGCGCCTGGCCAAGATGACCACTGAGAATCGCGCCTCGGCACTGCTCGAATACTCGCTCTATGGCCTGCCGTTGCATGCCCAGCATGTCTATAAGGTAATGATCATGATCCCGGTCGGGGTACTGGTGATTCTGATTCTGCGCAACCTGATCGGCATCCAGACTCTGGGGACCTTTACCCCGGTACTGATCGCCCTGGCCTTCCGCGAGACCCAGGTTGGCTGGGGTATCGTGCTGTTCACCCTGATTACCGCGCTGGGCCTGTCACTGCGCTCCTACCTTGAACACCTGAAGCTGCAGATGCTGCCACGCCTGTCGATCGTATTGACCTTCGTGGTGCTGGTCATCGCCGCCATCAGTCTGTTCAGTCATAAGCTCGGCATCGAGCGGGCGCTGTCGGTATCGCTGTTCCCGATGGTGATCCTGACCATGACCATTGAGCGCCTGTCGATCACCTGGGAAGAACGTGGTGGCAGCCATTCGTTCAAGGTCGCACTCGGCACGCTGGTCGCTGCTACCCTCGCGCACCTGTTGATGAGTATTCCGGAGCTGACCTACTTCGTCTTTACCTTCCCGGCAATCTTGCTGGTACTGGTCGGTTTCATGCTGGCGATGGGACGGTATCGCGGCTACCGGCTGACCGAACTGATGCGCTTCAAGGCGTTGACCCAACAGGGCTGAGGAAACCGCATGTTCTTCCTGAAAACCTTGAAAGCGCTCAAAGCCCATGGCGTCATGGGCATCAACCGCCGCAATGCCGACTATGTGCTCAAGTACAACAAGCGGCATCTGTATCCGGTGGTCGATGACAAGATTCTTACCAAGGAGCGCGCCATCGCTGCCGGCATTCATGTGCCGGAACTGTACGGGATCATTGAAACCGAGAAGGATTTCGACAAGTTCGATTCGATTGTCGACAAACACAAGGACTTCGTTATCAAGCCGGCCCAGGGCGCCGGCGGCGACGGCATCATCGTCATCGCCGATCGCTACGAAGGCATGTTCAAGACCGTATCGGGCAAGATCATCAGCCGCGACGAAATTGGCCACCACATATCCAGCATCCTGTCCGGACTGTACTCGCTGGGTGGTCACCGTGACCGGGTAATCATTGAATACCGAGTCACCCCTGACCCGATCTTCAAAAGCATCAGCTATGAAGGCGTACCGGACATTCGCATCATCGTGCTGATGGGCTATCCGGTGATGGCCATGGTGCGCCTGCCGACCCGCCAATCCAGTGGCAAGGCCAACCTGCACCAGGGCGCGATCGGGGTCGGTGTCGATCTGGCTACCGGCATAACCCTAAAGGGTACCTGGCTGAACAAGAAGATCAGCAAACACCCCGACACCGCCAACCCGGTCGATGGTGTACAGCTGCCGGATTGGGACGGTTTCATGACCCTGGCAGCATCCTGTTACGAGTTGTCCGGCCTGGGTTACATCGGCGTCGATCTGGTGCTGGACCAGGATCAGGGTCCGCTGATTCTGGAGCTAAACGCTCGCCCAGGCCTGAATATCCAGATTGCCAACGATGCCGGCCTGACCCATCGCTGCCATGCCGTCGAACGCCATCTGGCAGCACTGAAAAAGACCGGCCATGAGCCAGAAACACCTGAGCAGCGCGTGGCCTACGCCCAAAAGCACTTTAGCCAGCCGCGCTCAATCAAGCCCGAAGAGCCCCCGGCAAGCCCGGAGCCCAGCAACTCCGAACCCCCTGCATGACGACACCGTAAATGCACTACCGACTCACTGAGCTGGGTTATCAGCCCAGGCTTGATGCCTGGCTGCCCAGCGTGCGTGACCTTGGCCATCCGGTCCTGCTGGACTCGGCTACCCCCTCTCAGCTGGGCCGCTACAGCCTGCTGAGCGCCGGCCCAAGCCAGATACTCGAACCACTGGATGCAGAACACGGCCGGAAAACACTTGCTCGCCTGCGTCAACTGCTGGCCGATCTTGGCCCGGCATCCTGGCCCGGCCAGCCCCTGCCCTTTGGCGCCGGAGCCCTGGGTTATGTCAGCTATGATTTCGGTCGACACCTGGAGGCCCTGCCCGAGCTAGCCAAAGCCGATATCCGGCTACCCGACCTGCGTATGGGCATATACCTGTGGGCGCTGCTGAGCGATCACCAGCAGCGCCGAAGCTGGCTGGTAAGTCATCCACGCCTGCCGAACAGCGAGCACGAGGCCATTCTCGAACGCCTGCGCACCAGCGCTGTCGCACCAGCCCCCTTCCGTCTGACCAGTGCGTTCCAGGCCGAGCAACGCCGTACTGATTACCAGCAGGCCTTTGAGCGCATTCAGCACTACATTCAGGCCGGCGACTGCTACCAGATCAATCTGGCTCAACGTTTCAGCGCAGACTGCAGTGGCGATCCCTGGAGCGCCTGGCAACGCCTGCGCCAAGCCTGCCCGACTCCGTTTTCCGCCTACCTGGAAAGTCCTGACGGCACCCTGCTCTGCCTGTCACCGGAACGTTTTCTGCAGGTTCATGACGGCCATGTAGAGACCCGCCCGATCAAGGGTACCCGTGGGCGTGGCGCAACACCGGAACAGGACCAGGCTCTGGCCGAAGAGCTACTTGAATGCCTCAAGGACCGAGCGGAAAATCTGATGATCGTTGACCTGCTACGCAATGACTTGGGCCGCAGCTGCCGGCCCGGCAGTGTCCGGGTCCCCAAGCTGTTCGCCCTGGAAACCTATCCCAACGTTCATCATCTGGTCAGCAGCGTAACCGGCGAGCTGGCCGAAGGTCAGGACGCACTCGACCTGCTGGCCGCCGCCTTCCCCGGCGGATCGATCACCGGAGCACCGAAAATTCGCGCAATGCAGATCATCGAGGAACTCGAACCAGTCCGACGCAGCCTGTATTGCGGCAGCATCGGCTATATCGGCTGTGAAGGCCAGATGGACCTGAATATCGCCATCCGCACCCTGATTCATCAGGATGACCGACTCTATCTCTGGGGCGGTGGTGGTATCGTCGCAGACTCGGAGGCGGAAGCCGAATACCAGGAAACCCTGACCAAGGTCGGGGTACTGATGGAAGCGCTGAGCTAAGGAAGCACTGATTGAATCGAGTTCAGTGTTGGCCGATTGCCACTGACCTGTTCTGGACACGCCGTGAACCCATCCCTGGGGGCTCGTAGATGCCATCCCTGGCATCTAACGGTCCAGAACAGCTCAGCGCCAACCGCCCACCAAACTTTCGTGCAATTTTCCCCGAAAATTTAGAGCGAAAGCGTGCGATTCGACGCCTTGATGAACTCTTTCTTCAAATCTTCATAAGTGTGCACCGCCGGGAACTGCGGGAATTCGGCAATCACGTTGTCCGGGGCGTGGAACAGGATGCCGGCGTGGGCTTCGGACAGCATGGTGGTGTCGTTGTAGGAGTCGCCAGCGGCGATGATCCGGTAGTACAGGCTCTTGAGCGCAATAACAGACTGACGCTTGGGATCCTTCTGGCGCAGTTGATAATCCACCACCCGGTCGCTCTCGTCGGCAATCAGACGATGACACAGCAGGGTCGGAAAACCGAGCTGACGCATCAACGGCTGCGAAAATTCGTAGAAAGTATCGGACAGAATCACGACCTGAAAGCGCTCGCGCAGCCAGTCAACGAACTCCACCGCGCCGTCCAGCGGCTTGAGGGTGGCGATCACTTCCTGAATATCACCCAGCTTGAGACCGTGCTGATCGAGAATGCCCAGGCGTTGCTTCATCAGCACGTCGTAGTCGGGAATATCCCGGGTAGTCGCCTTCAACTCTTCGATACCGGTTTTCTCGGCAAAGGCAATCCAGATTTCCGGTACCAGTACCCCTTCAAGGTCAAGGCAGGCGATTTCCACGGGCAGCTCCTGATGTGATCGATGAAATGGCCGACAATCTACCGGCTAAGCGCCTGCGACGCAATGCCAGTCCAAGTGAACAAACGCGCCTGTTAGCCCGCCTGAAGATAGCTAAAAGACATAAAAATATAACTAAATAAAAGAGGATGGACTAAGCCGGGCTTTGTTAGACTTCGTTCAAAACAGCGGCACATTGACCGCCTGGAAGGAAACGAGCCTGATGACCAAGACATTCGATCCCGCCGAACTGGCCGAAAGCTACGCCGGCAAATCCCCCCAGGACATACTCAAACTGGCCTTTGAGCACTTTGATAATCTGTGGCTGTCGTTCAGTGGCGCCGACGATATCGTAGTGCTGGACATGGCCTGGAAGATTAACCCTGCCATCAAGGTGTTCACCCTGGATACCGGCCGCCTGCACCCGGAAACCTACCAGTTTCTGGAAAAAGTCCGCGAGCATTACGGCATCGCCCTGGAAGTACTTTCCCCCGAGCATCAGGCCCTGGAAGCCTATGTGAAGGAAAAAGGGCTGTTCGATTTCTACAAGAGCGGCCACGGCGAATGCTGCGGTATCCGCAAGATCGCCCCGCTGCGGCGCAAGCTGGCAACCGTCGATGCCTGGATCACTGGCCAGCGCCGCGACCAGAGCCCCGGTACCCGCAGCCACGTGCCGGTAATCGAGCAGGACGAGGCATTCGGCAGCGAAGCGCATCCGCTGATCAAGTTCAACCCGCTGGCCAACTACAGCAGCGAAGATGTATGGAACTACATCCGCATGCTGGAGATTCCTTATAACCCGCTGCACGAGCGCGGCTTTATCAGCATCGGCTGCGAGCCCTGCACCCGTGCGGTACTGCCAAATCAGCACGAGCGTGAAGGCCGCTGGTGGTGGGAAGAAGCCACCCAGAAAGAATGCGGCCTGCATGCCGGCAACCTGATCGCCAAAAGCTGACCTGATTCCCGCGCAAGACTGCCAGTCTAATGGACTGGCAGCTCCACTCCTGCAAACAGCTCATCAAGCTCCAGCTTGTTGTGACACTGTAGAGCCTTATCGACCACATCGCGGGTCAGATGCGGCGCAAAAGCCTCGATGAAGTCATACATATAGCCACGCAGGAAAGTGCCCTTGCGGAACCCGATCTTGGTTACGCTGGGCTCAAACAACTTGCTGGCGTCGATTGCCACAAGGTCGGCATCGGCGACCGGATCAAGCGCCATATGGGCGACAATCCCTACCCCCAGCCCCAACCGTACGTAAGTCTTGATCACATCGGCATCGGCAGCAGTAAACACCACCTTGGGCGCCAGACCACGATTACTGAATGCCTCGTCCAGCTTCGAGCGGCCGGTAAAGCCGAACACATAGGTGACCAGCGGATGCTCGGCCAAGGCTTCGAGTGACAGCTCCGGCAACTTGGTCAGCGGATGCCCCTTGGGCACGATCACACAACGATTCCAGCGATAGCACGGCATCATCACCAAATCGGAAAACAGCTCCAGCGCTTCGGTGGCAATCGCGAAATCAGCGGTACCATCGACCGTCATCTCACAGATCTGCATAGGAGTGCCCTGGTGCATGTGCAGGGACACGTCGGGATAACGCTGAATGAACCGGCCAATGATCGGCGGCAAGGCGTAGCGTGCCTGGGTATGGGTGGTTGCCAGGGTCAAGGTGCCCTTGCGTTCGTTACTGAACTCCTGGGCGATCTGCTTGATGCTTTCGACCTTGCGCAAAATCTCGCCGGCGGTAGCGATGATGCGCTCGCCTGCAGGTGTAACCCGGGTCAGGTGTTTACCGCTGCGGGAAAAGACTTCAACCCCCAGTTCATCCTCAAGCAGGCGGATCTGTTTGCTGATACCCGGCTGTGAGGTGTACAGACTCTGCGCGGTGGCCGACACGTTAAGATCGTGATGAGCGACCTCCCAGATATAGCGGAGCTGCTGCAGTTTCATGATGGGATCCCCTGGTCTGACGGTTTCACGGTCGTGCGCCGCGTTATAACCATAATAACCGTTATCACTACGAGGTTAGACCATCTGTAACTGAAATGATTGGTCCGCCGACAAAATAACCGACCGCTGGTCAGCCAAAAAGCGTTAAGGGTCTTTTTTCGCCTCGTCAGACCGGTGGAAACAGTTTGAGTCCAGGTGCTTAACTGGTTTTACGCAGATTACTGATACCGTGCGGCACATGCCCGGTCGGGACCACCCCTACGGCTCGCTGACAATGCCCCTCCTGGTCATCGAAGAACAGATCTGCTCCGAAGGCGCGCAGAAACTCGGACTTATCGAGCCCGCCGAGAAACAGCGATTCGTCCAGGCGGATATCCCACTCGCGCAGGGTTCGAATTACCCGCTCATGGGCCGGTGCCCCACGCGCGGTAACCAGCGCAGTACGGATTGGACAGTCATCGACACCGAACTCGGTCTGGATCCGGTTCAGAGCGGCCAGGAAATGCTTGAACGGCCCGCCGGCCAGCGGCTCCCGCGCGGCGGCCCGCTCGCTCGCCTGAAAGGCCTCAAGTCCATCGCGCTGAAACACTTGCTCGGATTCATCGGAGAACAGTACCGCATCGCCATCGAATGCAATACGCAACTCGTCACCGGTATCGCGCGGACGTCCGGAGGGCAGAATGGTCGCAGCGGCAAACCCCGCTTCCAGGGTGCTTCGGACATCGTCGGCATGGGTCGAGAGAAACAGATGACAACCAAAGGCCGGGATATAGGTGAACGGGCTGCGACCGCCAGCAAAGGCAGCCCGGGTAATCCCGAGCTGATAATGCTGGATCGAGTTGAAGACTCGCAGACCGGTATCAGCACTGTTGCGCGACAACAGCACCACCTCTACCCGGCTTTCGCCTTCCAGCAGGCTGTTGATCCGTAGCAGCTTCTGCACCAGTTGAAAGGCTTCGCCGGGGGCCAGCGGTTCGTCTTCACGCGCTATCTGGTATTGCCGGTAAGCTTCCAGCCCTTCCTGCTCGTAGACCTGATGACTGTCATCCAGATCGAACAAGGCTCGCGAGGAGATCGCGATCACCAACTTGTCACCGAGCAGTACGGGCATGGCGCCTCCTGGCAAAGGGGTCAGTCAGCGGCCAGGTACCTGTCCTGAATGAACCGCAGCATCTGCAACAATGCCTCGGTTTTCGGCATCGCGCAACCGGCGCGGGCGGCCTTTTCCAACGCTTTGCCGTACAGATTGTCCAGCTCCATCGGACGCTTGTGCAGCCAGTCGTGGTACATGCTGGGTTGATAGTCCGGCATGGTGTGAGTGTGTTTGAGCAGTTTTTCCGGGTATTGCTCCGGCATGCTGTAGCCTTGAGCCTCGGCAGCACTGACGATCTCGGCCATCAGATCACGAATCAACTGCCAACTGGCCGGGTTATCGAGCAGCGCCTTGGTGCCGCCGTTGAGCAGCACGGAAACGCCATTGAAAGCCGCATTCCAAACCAGCTTCTGCCAACGCGCTGCCTCCAGGTTGGCGGCCTCCCGAGCCTTGATACCTGCCTCACGGAACAGCCCCGCCCCCTCGCTCAGCACAGCGGCTCGCGCCGCAGTGTCGCTGGCCGGGCCACTATGGTAGGCCAGGTCGATCAGGCCATTGTCCTGATGCACCACCACACCGGGCGCGGTGCGGTACAGGCAGACATAACACAACCCGGCGATCAGATGCAGGTCATCAGGCAGCAGTGGCCGCAGGTCGGCCTCGTTATCGAGCCCATTCTGCAGCAACACCACCTTGGCCCCTGGTGCCGCAGCCTTGGCAATGATCGGCGCCAACTCAGCATTAGTGGTCGACTTGGCACCCACCAGCAACCAGTCACAGGCCGGCATGTCGGTCACGTCGCGATAGGCCTGTACCGGATTGAGGTTGAGCATTCCGTGCACCCAACTGTCGACGGTCAGCCCCTTGTCGACTACCGCCTGATACTCACTGCGCAACAAAAAGTGTACGTCCTGGCCGCTCCGGGCCAGCATCAGGCCGTAGAAGCCGCCGATGGCGCCCGTACCGATAACCCCGATTCTTGGCATGCTGCTTTGCATATCACCCTCTTCTTGTCATGTGCATGGTCCGACTGGACGTCATGGTAATCGTCTTTGCAAGCTCGAGACCGTCAGCCACGCGACAAAGCTGACGTCCGATCCAAACCATCAATCGACCCAATAGTAGCAAGTTGGGGTAGCCTGGCGCGGCAAGCTTGATTAAGCTGTCAGCCACCCTGGAGCCTCCATAATATTGAACCAAGGCGCCGCTGGCTGCCTGACAAACCTGCTGAGACTGATGATGGCCGACTTACCAATCGATGACCTTAACATCGCTTCGAACGAAGTACTGATCACACCCGCCCAACTCAAAGCCAAAATTCCGCTGACACCGGCCGCCCAGGCGACCATCAGCGATAGCCGCCAGGTTATTCGCGACATTCTCGATGGTAAGGACCAACGCCTGTTCATCGTCATTGGCCCCTGCTCCATCCACGATGTCGAAGCCGCCAAGGACTACGCCCAGCGCTTGAAAAAGCTGGCCGAGGAAGTTAGCGATACCCTGTATCTGGTCATGCGGGTCTATTTTGAAAAACCGCGTACCACCGTGGGCTGGAAAGGTCTGATCAACGACCCCTACCTGGATGACTCGTTCAAGATCGAAGATGGCCTGCACATTGGCCGGCAACTGCTGCGCGACTTGAGTGAGATGGGCCTGCCGACCGCGACCGAAGCGCTCGACCCAATCTCCCCACAGTACCTGCAGGACCTGATCTCCTGGTCTGCCATCGGCGCCCGTACCACCGAATCACAAACCCACCGGGAAATGTCCTCGGGTTTGTCTTCGGCGGTTGGTTTCAAGAACGGTACCGACGGCAGCCTGACAGTGGCCATCAACGCCCTGCAATCAGTATCCAGCCCGCACCGTTTCCTGGGTATCAACCAGGATGGCCAGGTATCGATCGTAACCACCAAGGGCAACAAATACGGCCATGTGGTACTGCGCGGCGGCAATGGCAAACCGAACTATGACTCGGTCAGCGTCTCGTTGTGTGAAAAGGAACTGCAAAAGGCCGGCGTACCGCTGAACATCATGGTCGACTGCAGCCACGCCAACTCCAATAAGGATCCGGGCTTGCAGCCACTGGTTATGGATAACGTTGCCAATCAGATTCTCGAAGGCAACAATTCGATAATCGGCCTGATGGTAGAAAGCCATATCGGCTGGGGTAATCAGTCGATTCCCCAGGATCTGTCGCAACTGCAGTACGGAGTTTCTGTGACAGACGCCTGTATCGACTGGGATACTACTGTCAGCAGCATCCGCAGCATGCACGCCAAACTCAAGGATGTTATGCCCAAGCGTCAGCGCGGCTGATCCCGATCCTTAAAACGACAAACCCCGCCAAGGCGGGGTTTGTCGTTTTTGCAATAGGACTCAGGCAGTACGGGCTTCGACGAGGCGAGTCTGGCGATCCATGTACCACTCCACGTACGAGCAGGAGGGTATAACCGAGTATCCGCCCTCCTCTGCATAGCGCAGGGCATGGGCTGTCAGCCTGGCGGCCAGCCCCCTGCGGCGCAGAATACTGGGTACGAAGGTACGATAGATATCCAGCGTCTTTTTACCCAGATCCATATAGGACAAATAGGCTTTTGCGCCATCGACGACAATGTAGAACTGCTGTGCTTGCGGATCGTGCTGGATCGGCGTCAGTGGCATTGTCGGTCTCCTGTGGAAATCCAAAAGGGAACAGGGGAACAGTATAGACAACAAATCAGGAAAAAAATTCCACCCAATTTTTCGCTCACCGCGCGCCCGCTCCCCTACTTCCAACTCAGCCCATACCCAGCATCATCAGTAGTGCGATCGCGGCCAGACAGGCCACCACCGGGATAGCCACGGTGACCACGAACATGTCCTTGTAGGCTTCACGATGGGTCAGCCCCATGATCATGAAGGTGGCGATCACCGCCCCACAATGCGGCAGCGAGTCCAGACCGCCCGAGGCAATGGCCGCGATCCGGTGCAAGATCTCCGGCTGCACGCCCATCTCCAGGTAATGCGGAGCCAGCGACTGCATGAAAATCTGCAGGCCGCCGGAAGACGAACCAACGATGGCCGAGACCACGCTGGCCGAGGCAAACACCGACAGTAGCGGCGGCAGATCAGCACTGAGAATCCACTGGGCAAACTGACCAAAACCGGCGGTCTGGGTCACTACTCCACCGAAGCCGATTACTGCCGCGGTATTGAGCAGCGGCATGATCGAGTCTTCAGCACCCTGGCCAAATACTTGCCCTACCTTGCGCCGCATGCTTGGGAACAGCACTACGCAGGTCAACGAACCCAGGATCAGGGCCATGCTCGGCCAGATGATCGGCTGGGTCTGGCTAAAGACCAGGCTGCGCGCCAGCAGACTGTCGCTTCCAGACCAGTCACCCATGGCCAACAACAGACGCGGCAGCATGATCACGCCCAGCACCACGATCATCGGAACCATCGCCAGATACCACGGTGGTGCATCGGCAGGATCACCAATCAACTGTTCCATGCGCTTGTCCTGGGTGTTTTCGATAAAACCTTCACCGTTGGCCCGGGCCAGCCGCCAGCCACGTTCGACATACCACATGCCAAGCCCAACCATGACCAGAGCAGCGAAGATCCCGATCCAGCCGCCAGCGAACAGGTCGGTCCCCAGTGAACTGGCCGAAATCACGTTATGGATCGACGGAGTCCCCGGTAGCGCGGTCATGGTGAAGGTTCCTGCCCCGACCGAAGTCGCTGCCGCCCAGAGCCGTTTGGGCAGGTTGGCTTCACGCATCAAAGTGATGCCCAGCGGGTACATGGTGAACACCACCACGAACACCACCACGCCACCGTAGGTCAGCAGCGCACATACCAGCATGCCCACCAACAAGGTGCGCTTCACCCCCAGGCTGTTGGTAATGGCCAGCGCGATGCTCTTGGCTGCCTGACTGGTCGCCATGGCCTTACCAAAAATTGCCCCACAGAGGAACAACAGAAAGAACTTGCCAGCGAAGGTAAAGGCCCCAAGCGGGCCGAAGGGATAGAACTCGAGCAGAGTCTTGGGAATCAACAATCCGTTGGTCACTGCCACTACCAAAGCACAAACCAGCGAGGCGATAAAGATATTGGCTCCGCGCAGGGCCATGAAAATCAGCAGGGCGAGCCCCGCTAGCAAGCCTAAGTTGCCCAGCATCAATGCATTCCTTGTAGTTGTCTCATTGTGGTTGCGACACATTACCGCACTGTCGAGCCAGAACAAACACCTGCAACAGGGAATTAAAATTGCTGAATACCCTCTAACACGCTGGTTTATGACTTATGACAACACCATAGTCAAAAACCGGTGCTAGTATTGTTGATGCTAACGGGGAGCGTTCAATAGAACCGACCCAACGCAAGGACTCATCGAGAAGGGGAAAACCATGAAAACTGCACTGCAATTGTCCGCCGTTGCCCTGGCCGCGCTGTTGGCTGTCGGCTGCAGCAACACCCAGCACCAGGAAACCAGCGCTCGTCTGACTGCCAACGAGAACGCCACAGCACGTGCTCAGGCTCGTGCCGATGAGGCCTATCGCAAGGCGGAAGAAGCACTGGCCGCAGCTCAGCGGGCTCAGCAAAGCGCTGACGAAGCCAATGAGCGGGCCATGCGCATGCTGGAGCGGACCAGCCGCAAGTAAGACCCTAAGGAAACTCTGATTAATTGCACAAAAGTCCAGCAGCCCGGTTGGTGCTGACCTGTTCTAGACTGTCGATGCCCTGGAGGGGCATCGTCAAGCCCCCAGGGATGGGTTCACGGCGTGTCTAGAGCAGATCAGTGACAACTGGGCCGACACCGAAACTGATTTAATCAGTGCTTCCCTAATACGCCTTACCAGCCCACTCCGGCTGGAAAGGCGTACCTATAACGGCTGGCATGCCGTTCTCTGCATACACCAGATCACGGATCTGCCCCCAGTCCAGCCGATACCCCTCCACCTTGGCGCCCTGCGCAGCCAACAGACTCTGCATTGCTGCCTGACGATCCAGCGTTGAAGGCATACCGTGCTCATCCAATGGCGTATGCACCTCAAGGTACAGTTTGCCTTCGTGCACACCCAGCTTGAACGGTTGATTAACGATGGTTACCTGGGTACCGATCGGAATATGCGGGTAAAGCTCGGTAATGTCCGCATTGTTCATGCGAAAGCAGCCATGACTGACCCGCATACCGATACCGAATTGCTTGTTGGTGCCATGAATAACATAGGCCCCCATGGCCAGATTCATCTTGAACGGCCCCATGGGATTGTCCGGCCCCGGCGGCACTACCGCCGGCAGGTATTCGCCTTGTGCGGCATGCTCTTCACGAATCGACTGGGGAGGATACCAGGATGGATTTGCTTCCTTACGCGCAACCCGGGTTTGACCAATGGGTGAGGACCACCCCTCTCGGCCGATACCCACCGGATAGGTCATGACCTGCCCACCGCCTGGCGGGAAGTAGTACAGCCGGTATTCCGGCAGGTTGATGACAATCCCTTCACGCGGCGCATCAGGCAAGATGTGCTTACCCGGCATTACCACCTGCACCCCTTCACCTGGCAACCAGGGATCGATGTCCGGGTTGGCCGCCAACAGTTCCAGATAGCCGAAACCGTACATTTCGCCAAGATCGGCGAAAGTATTCTCGAACCGAGCCTCGACGCTGTAAATACGTCCGACCAGCTCCTGGCCCGGAGCCAGATCGTAGCTAGTAGCCATAGCCGGAGCAGCCAGCAGCAAGCTCAGCAAACCACCCAGCAGTCTAGTCCTGGATCCACTCATCGTTCAGCTTCCTCCAACCCCACTCAGCTCTATCTGCATAGACAACCCTGACAGCTCAGCATTCCGAGTGACCGGGCGTCGTACCTGACGTTGCTCGCGCGCCATAGCCAGGCACGCCGGGCACAGGCCGCGTAACGCTTGACGGGTTACTTCGCGATAGACCGGCCGTGATGGCAAAAGATCCCCGCACAAGGTTCGCTCCAGCGGCACATCCAGCCGCAGATTGATATCCACCAGGTGCACATGCCAGGGATTGCTGACAAACAGATCCTGCTGCTCATCCTGCTCCACCATGCACCACCGCCTTGCCATCCAGGACAACGTCACCTGGAGTTCCTCATCATTCAATATCCTCGGACCGTGATTGCAGCCACTGTTCAATGGCCGGCCAGGTATTATCCAGGATTATGGGCTGAGCCGCAGCGGTTGGGTGAATGCCATCAGCCTGCATCAGGTTGTCCTCGCCGGCCACCCCTTCCAGGACGAACGGCACCAGCGGCACCTCGTGGGCCTGACTGACATCGACGAAGACCTGTTCAAACGCTCGGGTGTAACGCACGCCGTAATTGGGCGGAATACGGATACCCAGCAGCAACGCATCAGCCCCGCTGCTCTGCACACTGCGCACCATACTGGAAAGATTCTGTTGCATATTGGCTGGAGGCAATCCACGCAAGCCGTCATTACCACCCAATTCGATCATAACCAAGGCCGGCTGATAGCGCTCCAGCAGGCTCGGCAAGCGGGCTAACCCACCAGCGGTGGTGTCACCACTGACCGAAGCATTGATCACCTCATAAGGATAGCCATGCTGCTGCAAACGCTCCTGCAGCAGGCTGACCCAGCCCTGCTCAAGTTCCAGACCGAATGCGGCGCTGATACTATCGCCAACAACCAACAGACTCTGTGCATTGGCCGGCAGCGCCAGCCAGCCGGCCAGGCACAGGGCCAGCCAGGATTTCCAGACAGTTTTCAAGGCAGATACCATGTCAGACAGCGTGATCGTTGCCAGCCACCTTAGCAAAGTCGTTCGTACCTCGGAAGCCGAGCTCACCATCCTCGACGACGTCAGTCTGCATATCGCCCGCGGCGCTAGTGTCGCCATTGTCGGGGCATCCGGTTCGGGCAAATCAACCCTGCTCAGCCTGCTGGCCGGGCTCGATTTGCCAACCAACGGCGAAGTCGAACTGGCCGGCAAACCACTCAGCCAACTTGACGAAGACCAGCGTGCGGCACTCAGGGCCGAGCATGTTGGCTTCGTATTCCAGTCCTTCCAGTTACTCGCCAGCCTGACCGCGCTGGAGAATGTCATGCTGCCGCTGGAGCTGCATGGCCGCAGCGACGCCCGCGAGCGGGCAGCCCAGCTGCTCGAACGGGTTGGCCTGGGCCAGCGCCTAAGCCACTATCCGCGCCAGCTTTCCGGTGGGGAACAGCAGCGCGTGGCGATTGCCCGAGCCTTCGCCAGCGAACCGGACATCCTGTTCGCCGACGAGCCAACCGGCAACCTTGACGCCAAAACCGGCCAGCGCATTACCGACCTGCTGTTCGAGCTCAACCGTGAACAGGGCACCACCCTGATCATGGTCACCCACGACGCACGCTTGGCCGAGCGCTGCCAATACGCCCTGCATCTGGAAGCCGGCCGCTTGCTGGAGCAGGCCGCATGAGCCGAGAACATTCTGCTCAGCTGGCCAGCCGCCTGCTGGCCCGTGAATGGCGCGCCGGAGAGCTGCGGGTGCTGGTCCTGGCGCTGATCATCGCCGTTCTGGTCAGCACCGCGATCAGTTTCTTCACTGACCGCCTGCAACGCGGCATGGCCAGCCGCGCCGCCGAATTTCTCGGCGCCGACATGCTGATCTCATCTCGCGATCCGCTACCGCCACTGTACGCCGAACAGGCCAGCAGCCGTGGCCTGGAATGGACCGAAGTGGTCGAATTCTCCAGCGTCATGGCCAGCGACAGCGACATGCAGCTCTCCAGTGTCAAAGCGGTGGGCCCCGGCTATCCCTTGCGTGGCCAGGTCCGCATCAGCGACCGACTGTTTGGCCAGGAGCAGGTGGCCGAGCAGACGCCGGCCCCTGGTGAGCTCTGGGTCGAACCCCGACTGGTCAGCGTGCTTGGCGTGGATATTGGCGACACCCTGGAAGTCGGACTGTCGGAACTGCGGATTGACGCATTGCTGACCCACGAACCCGATCGCGCCGGCGACTTCTACAGCCTGACACCACGGGTGCTGATGAACCTGGCTGACCTCGAGGCCACCGGCATTATCCAGCCCGGCAGCCGGGTACGCTATCGATTGCTGGTCAGCGGCCCGGAAGCAGCCCTGGCCGATTACCGTCAGTGGTTACAACCACGCCTGAACGAGCACCAAAGGCTGGTGACCGTTGGTGACGACAACCGGCAGATCGGCAATGCGCTGGAACGCGCCAACCAGTTCCTCGGTTTGGCCAGCATTGCCGCAGTGGTACTGGCCGGGGTGGCGGTTGCGCTCTCAGCCAACCGCTTCGCCAGCCGCCACTTCGACACCAGCGCCCTGCTGCGCTGTCTGGGTGCCAGCCGCCGGCTGGTACTCAAGGTATTTCTGGTGCAACTGGCCTGGCTCGGCCTGCTGGCCACCCTGATCGGGCTGGCACTGGGCTGGCTGATGCAATGGGGGCTGGTGTACCTGCTGGCTGATTTGCTGCCTCCGGACATTCCCCGTCCTGGCCTGACGCCGCTCCTGATCGGTACCGCCACCGGGTTGGTCGGGCTGATCGGCTTCGCCCTGCCACCGCTGCTCAGACTCGGCCGAGTTTCGCCCCTGCGAGTTCTGCGCCGCGACCTGGCGCCACTACCGAGCAGCGGCTGGGTTATCTATGGCCTGGCCCTGGGCTCGCTGACGCTGTTGATGTGGCAGTTCACCAGCAATCTGCCAATCACCCTGGCGGTTGTTTTTGGTGGTGCTCTGGCGTCTCTGCTGCTCGGCCTGCTGGCCTGGGCCCTACTCAAGCAAACCGGCGCCCGGCTGCGCAACGCCAGCCTGGCCTGGCGCCTGGGTAGCGGGCAATTGCTCAAGCAGCCAACCACCGCAGCCGGGCAGATTCTGGCCTTCGGCCTGATTTTGATGTCCATGGTGGTTATCCTGATTCTGCGTACCGAACTGCTCGACACCTGGCAGGCCCAGTTACCGGATGATGCCCCCAACCACTTCGCCCTGAACATTCTGCCCAGCGAAGCCGAGGCCTTTACCGCCAAACTGGAACAGATTGGCGCTCGCGCCGCCCCACTCTACCCGGTCAGCCCCGGCCGGCTGATCGAAGTCAACGGCCAACCGGTGCGTGATCTGGTCACCAAGGACAGCCAGGCCGAGCGAGCAATCAACCGCGATCTGAGCCTGACCTGGTCCGCCACCCTGGCCACTGACAACCGCTTGAGCGCAGGCCGCTGGTTCGACCAGTTGCCGGATGACCGTCACTGGGTTTCGGTCGAAGCCGGACTGGCAGACAACCTTGGCGTCAGCCTGAACGATGACCTGACCTTCGTGATCGCCGGCCAGCAGATCCAGGCCCGGGTCGGCAGCATTCGGGAAGTCGAATGGGACAACTTCACCCCGAATTTCTTCATGATCTTCTCCCCCGGCACCCTCGACGGCATGCCCCTGACCCTGCTGACCAGCTTCAGTCTGCCAAGTACCGAGCGCGAAGCTCTGCGCGATCTGGCACGGGCCTTTCCAGCCATGACCCTGCTTGAGGTCGAAGCCATACTGGCACAGATCCGCGACATCCTGGCCCAGGTCACGCTGGCCGTTGAATACGTCCTGCTGTTCGTCCTGCTGGCCGGTTTTACCGTTCTGTTCGCCGCCTTGCAGGCTACCCTGGATGAGCGTCTCTACGAAGGTGCACTGCTGCGCACCCTGGGCGCCGGCCGACCACTACTGCAAAAGGCCAATCGCCTGGAATTCGCCCTGCTGGGAGCACTGGCTGGGTTACTGGCCATCGCCGCCGCCGAGCTGATCACCCTGCTGCTCTACCGCCAGGCACTGGATCTAAGCTGGAGTCCGCACTTTGGGCTATGGCTGCTGGTTCCGCTGACTGGAGCCTTACTGATTGGACTGGCTGGCGCCTGGGGCACTCGCCCAGTCGTCGAGCAAAGCCCCATGCGCCTGATCAATCGGGGAGTCTGAATGAGCCGCTACCGCCCTCCCCGCAGCGCCGGAACCCCACTGATTACCGCCGAAGGGGCCCAGCGCCTGCGCGCTGAGCTGCACGAGCTTTGGCATGTGCGTCGCCCGGCGGTCACCCTGGCGGTCAGCGAAGCCGCCGCGCTGGGCGATCGTTCAGAGAATGCCGAATATATCTATGGCAAGAAGATGCTGCGCGAGATCGACAGTCGGGTGCGGTTTTTGCGCAAACGCCTGGAAAACCTCAAGGTCGTTGATCAGCCACCCAGCGACCCCAGCAAGGTTTTTTTCAGCGCCACGGTAGAGCTGGAAGATGAAGACGGCCAAAGCTTGACTGTCCGTATTGTCGGACCCGACGAAATCGATCCCAAGCGCCAGCACATCAGCATCGACAGCCCCATGGCCCGAGCGTTACTGGGCAAAACCCTGGACGACGAAGTAATCGTCCAGGCCCCGGCTGGTGAGCGTTGCTACTGGATTGTTGCGATTCGCTATTAGCTGCGTCCATGCGGCAGAGTTAAATCCATTCCCTCGCCAAGCGGCACCACCCGGGTCGGGTTGATCATGTCGTGACTGTAGTAATAGTGCTGTTTGATGTGCCAGAAATCCACGGTCTCGGCCACCCCCGGCCACTGATACAGCTCACGGGTATAACCGGCCAGATTCGGATAGTCCCCGATCCGCCGCAGGTTGCATTTGAAGTGGCCGTGGTACACCGGATCGAAGCGCACCAGCGTGGTAAACAGACGCCAATCGGCTTCGGTAACCTGCTCACCAGCCAGATAGCGGCGCTCGCCGAGTAGCTGTTCCAACCAGTCGAGCGCCGCGAACAGCGTCCGGCAGGCCTGTTCATAGGCTTGCTGACTGGTGGCGAAACCGGCCTTGTAAACACCGTTGTTGATTTCGTCGTAAATACGCCGATTGAGCCGCTCAATCTCTTCGCGCAATGACTGTGGGTAATAATCGTCCGAGTTGCCGGTCAGGCTGTCGAACGCCGAGTTGAACAGACGAATGATCTCCGAAGACTCGTTGTTGACGATGGTGTCTTCCTTACGATCCCACAGCACCGGGACCGTCACCCGCCCGCTGTAATCGGCTTTGGCCCGGGTATAGAGCTGATGATGACGGGTATAGCCGTGCAGAGGTTCCGGGCTGTCGTAAACCCAGCCCTCATCCAGCATGTGCGGATGCACCACACTGACCCCGACATGAGACTCCAACCCCTTGAGCTTGCGCATGATCAGGGTTCGATGAGCCCAGGGACAGGCGAGCGACACGTACAAGTGATAACGCCCGGAGTCGGGACTGAAACGCCCGCCGGGTTCAATGCTGTGACGGAACCCGGAATCCTCCCGGATAAAAGCTCCGTCGTTGGCTTCGGTGTCATACCACTCGTCGTACCAGGTACCTTCAACCAGGCGTCCCATGCGCTACTCCTTGTGAACAATTGCTGCCGACAGGGTGGCAGTCAACGGAGTTTTTTGCCAGCCGAGAAAAACCCTGCAGCAATCAGGCCAGAAAACACGTATACTACGCCATTATCATATCCCCCAAGGTTTACTTCTCGTATGTCCGATACCGCTCCGGCGGCGACGCAGTTTGCCGATCTCGGCTTGCCTGCAGCGCTTCTCGAGGCTCTCAACAGCCTCGGTTATGAAACCCCCTCCCCGATTCAGGCCGAGGCCATTCCGACCCTGCTCGAGGGTCATGACCTGCTCGGCCTGGCTCAAACCGGCACCGGCAAGACCGCGGCGTTCGCGCTGCCGGTACTGGCTGGTATAGACCCGAGCCTGCGCGCCACCCAGGCCCTGATTCTGACCCCAACCCGGGAACTGGCCCTGCAGGTCGCCGAGGCGCTGCAGCGCTACGCCCAGAACCTGCGTGGCTTCTCGGTCCTGGCCCTGTACGGCGGCTCGGCCTTTGGCCCGCAGTTCAAGGCGCTGGAGCGTGGCGTCCAGGTCGTGGTCGCTACCCCTGGTCGACTGACCGACCACCTGCGTCGTGGCAGCCTGAAACTTCAGCAACTGCGCTTTCTGGTGCTCGATGAAGCCGATGAAATGCTCAAGATGGGCTTTGCCGACGACCTTGAAGCGGTTTTCGAGGAAGTTCCGGACAACACCCAGAAGGCCCTGTTCTCCGCGACAATGCCGCCCGGTGTGCGTAACGTCGCGCGCAATCATCTGCGCGAGCCGAAAGAAATTCGCCTGCACAGCGGCGCCAAGAGCAGCCTGGAAACCATTACCCAGAAAGTCTGGGAAGTGGCCAACCACCACAAACTCGATGCCATGACCCGCCTGCTCGAAGTCGAGCCGGTTGAAGCCATGATCGTATTCGTGCGGACCAAAACCGCCAGCCTGGAACTGGCCGAGCGCCTAGAAGCTCGCGGCTTTGCTGCAGCGGCGCTGAACGGCGATCTCAGCCAACAACTGCGTGAGCAGGTGGTCGACCGCCTCAAGCGCGGCCTGCTGGATATCGTGGTTGCCACCGATGTTGCCGCCCGCGGTCTGGACGTCGAGCGTATCACTCACGTGCTCAACTACGACCTGCCGCACGACAGCGAGTCCTACGTACACCGGATTGGCCGTACCGGCCGGGCTGGCCGCCAAGGCACCGCAATCCTGTTCGCCACCCCGCGTGAACGGCGTTTGCTGCATGTACTGGAGAAAGCCACCGGGCAGAAAATCGAGCCCCAGGCTCTGCCCAGCGCCGATGCCGTACGCAGCGGTCGGCTGAACAAACTGGCAACCCGACTGAACAGCGCCAACGAGCAGTCCGGCGCGCTGCACGAACAACTGGTACATGACCTGCAGGAACTGACCAGTCTGGACGCCACTGAACTGGCCGCTTGCCTGCTGTCGATCCTGCCGGGCGCCAAAGCCCTGCTGGAGCCGGTTGCCGACCTGCCTACAGCGCCTGCGCGCCGTGAACGTGACAGCCTGGCTGAACGCGACAGCGGTCTGGTGCGCTACAAGGTCCAGGGCGGACGCAGCAATGGCCTGCTGCCAAAACCTCTGGTCGAGGCCCTGGTCAAGCATGCCGGCCTGCAAAAAAGCCAGATCGGCAACATTAAGCTGTTCAACGAGCATACTGCCGTCTATCTGCCGCAACTCGACAGCTCGACGCTCAACCGTCTGGCTGGCATCGAGATCAACGGCATGGCTCTGCAGATCAAGGCCTGGCCGTTGCCGCCTGGCGAGACCGAGCATCGCCCACGGCACCACAAGCCGCGTCGCGACTTCGCCGGCAAGCAGCCCCCACGTAAGGGCAAGCCCCGCGGCAACGCCTAATACCGATGGAATGGATCGATATCGGCGTCAATCTTACTGACGCCGCCTTCGACAAGGACCGGGACCAGGTGCTGGAACGCGCCTGGCAAGCCGGCATCAGTCAGATCCTGCTTACCGCCACTTCCCTGGAAAATTGCCATCAGGTTCAGCAACTGTGTGCCGAAGCGCCACAGCGGCTATTCTGCACTGCTGGCGTCCACCCGCATGACGCTCGCAACTGGCAGGCTCATTCCAGCACTGAACTACGCCAGCTCGCCCAGGCCAGTTGCGTCAAGGCCATTGGTGAATGCGGCCTGGACTTCAATCGCGACTTCTCCCCCCGACCCCAGCAACGCAAGGCACTGGAAGACCAACTCAGCCTTGCCGCCGAACTGGGCATGCCGGTGTTTCTGCACGAACGCGACGCCAGTCAGACCCTGCGGGAAATACTTCGCGACTACCGTGACCAACTCCCGGCGGCAGTAGTGCACTGCTTCACTGCCGACCGCACGGCGCTGTACGGCTATCTGGATCTGGACCTGCACATCGGCATCACCGGCTGGATCTGCGATGAGCGCCGTGGCACCCACCTGCATCCCCTGGTCTCCGATATTCCAGCCGGCCGGCTGATGCTGGAAACCGACGCGCCCTGGCTGCTTCCACGGACACTCGCCAACAAACCGAAGAGTCGACGCAACGAGCCGGCCTGGCTGCTGGAAGTAGCCCGTACCGTCGCCGCCTGCCGCAACGAATCACTGGAACAACTGGCCAAACATACCAGCGAAACCGCCCGTCAGTGCTTCAACCTGCCAACTCCCGACGCGTAGTCTATAGTCTGCTGGCACAGTGTCATCCTGCACTAAGGAAACGGCATGCCAGAACCCAGCCAATCGGAACGCCCTGCCTCAGCATTTCCCTGGCCAGCACTGCTGTTGGCCAGCACCCTGATCCTGATTACCGGGCTATTGCTGGCCCTGCTCCACTACCAGTTGCACAGCCGGGCCATGCTCAGCAGCGGCAATGCGCTGTTCAACCAGATTGCCAAGCAACTCCAGTACAGCCTGGCTGCCACCTACAATCCGCCCAGACGAGCACTAAACCTACTGGCGCTGGATGCACTGCCTGACACCGAAAACCTTGAGCAGCGCTTGACCCGCATCCCGATGCTGGCCCAGGTCCTGACCGACAATCCACAGCTCAACTCGGTGTATATCGGCTGGGACAGCGGCGATTATCTGATGCTGCGACCGCTACCCAACCAGGCCAGCCGGGACCGTTTCAATGCGCCCGAGGCTGCCCACTGGATGGTCTGGCATATCGCTGCCGGGCAGCACCGGCGCCCAGTCGTCATCCATCTGTATCTGGATCAGGCTTTCAAGCTGCTTGAAAGCCAGCACCCGCCGCATGACGGCTTCGATCCTCGCACCCGACCCTGGTACGAGGCAGCCAAGGCCAGTGCCAATCAGATCATCACCACTCCCTACGTGTTCTTCTCCACCAACGAATTCGGCACCACCATGGCCAGACCGGCCGGCGACAACGCCGTACTCGGTGCCGACCTGACCCTGAGCCAGCTTTCCACGCTGCTGGCGGAACACCGGATAACCCCCTCCAGTGAACTGCTGATCTACGACGCCGAAGGCACCGTAATCGCCTATCACGATGTACAGCGCATCATCAGCACCAGCCGCAGCGGCCCCTTGCGCCTGAAGCGCTTCAATGAACTGGGCAGCACTCTGTTGGCCGCTCTGGCTTTGGATGGCTATCAGGTCGAGCGGCAGCAGACCATGACCCTGGAGGGCCGCCACTGGCAGGTATTGCAGCAACGCCTGCCAGTCAAAGATACTCCCGACAGCTACCTGGCCATACTGGTCCCGGACGATGAACTGCTGACTGACGCCTACCGGATCCGCCGCCAAAGCGTGTTCGCCACTTTGCTGCTGATGCTGGTGCTGGTACCACTGGTCTGGTTGGCGGCGCGGCGCCGCTCTGGAGCGCGTTAAGCCCTTGGCTGAGACACGCTTTTGCGGGATGATGAGCCATTGTTAATGCCAACCAGCAGCGCTGTCGGAGCCTCTATGCCCCTCTTCAACAAACAACGTCTGTGCTGCCTGATCACTGCGCTGGGTCTCTCCTTCGCTGCACCGCTATGGGCGGAATCCGGCGATCAGGGCCGCCTGCCCGGCCAGATCAGCACGGCACTGGCCAACGCGCAAATTCCGGCCAACGCCTTCGCCCTCGCGGTCATCCCGCTGGAGGGTCAGGGCATGCCCCAGTTCGTCAACGCCGACCAGCCACTCAACCCGGCCTCGACCATGAAGCTGGTGACAACCTACGCAGCGCTGGAACTGCTTGGCCCAACCTATCAATGGCACACCGACCTGTACGGCACCGGCCCGATCGACAACGGCGTGCTGCAGGGGGATCTGGTTTTTCGCAGCAATGGCGATCCCAAGCTGACCATGGAGCGGATCTGGCTGATGCTGCGTGACCTGCGCGCCGCCGGAGTCCGTACTATCAGTGGCGATCTGGTGCTGCAACCAGCAGACCTGCGCTTCCCGGCCAACCCGGTGCGCTTTCAGGATGACGGCAACGATCCCAGCCGCCCGTTTCTGGTGGAGCCAGATCCGCTGCTGAGCAACCTCAAACTGTTCACCCTCAGCACCTTTGGTGAGGCTGGCGGCGTGCGTGCGCACCTGGAGCCGGCCCTGCCAGAGCTGCAGATCGACAATCAACTGAAGTTGCTGCCGGCGGTCCGCTCCTGCCCCTGGCCCAACATCACCTACGGACTGCAGGACCATGGCAGCCACGCCAGGCTGACGCTGACCGGCAGCCTGCACCAGGGTTGCAGCGCGCAACGCTACCTGTCCGCGCTTGACGCCAGTACCTATACCGGCAGCCTGATTCGCACCCTGTGGCAGGAAATGGGCGGCACCATCGCTGGAACCACCCGAATTGGCCGTACTCCGGCCAATGCCCGCCTGCTGGCGCGCAGCTACTCACCGGATCTGGTCCAGGTAGTGCGCGACATCAACAAGTACAGCAACAACACCATGACCCGGCAGTTGTTTCTGACCATTGGCCGCGAACGACGCAGCGCCAATGACGCCGACGACCATCAGGCGGCCACCCGGGCCATCAACCAATGGCTGAGCGGCAAGGGCATTCAGCCCCGTGGCCTGGTGCTGGACAATGGCTCTGGCCTGTCACGTATTGAACGCATGACTGCGCGTGATCTGGCCATGATGCTGGAGTCGGCCTGGCAAAGTCCGTTTGCTGCGGAGTTCATCGCATCCATGCCGCTGGCGGCCATGGACGGCACCATGCGCCGGCGCCTGCGTGGCACGCCAGTGGCCGGTGAAGCGCACATCAAGACCGGCTCGCTGCGCAATGTCCGGGCCATCGCCGGCATAACCCGTGATGCCAACGGCCAGTCCTGGGCCGTCGCGGCAATCATCAACCATGGCGCGGCAGGGGCAGGACGCGAAGCGCTGGATCTGGTGCTTCAGGACGTACACCGTCGCGTACCGACCGACGTCGCCAGCCACAAACAACAGTGACCTTCAGGGCCTGTTGCCTGACCCGGTAACGGCTTAGCGCCGGGTCAGACGCCAGGTCCGATGAATCTTCGGATTACGCTGGAAATCCCGATCCACGGTCTGTGCAGATATATCCTCGACCTGATAACGCTGCTCCAATTCCGGATCAAGCTTGAAGCGACGGAAGTTGTTGGAGAAGTACAGCACCCCGCCTTTGGCCAGACGCGCCATGGCCATGTCCAGCAGGCGCACGTGGTCACGCTGAACATCGAACACATCATCCAGGCGCTTGGAGTTGGAGAAGGTCGGCGGATCAATGAAGATCAGATCGTACTCACCGCGATCCGCCTCAAGCCACTGCATCACATCGGCGCGCTCCAGGCGATGCAGATCAGACAGACCGTTCAGTGACAGGTTACGCCGCGCCCAATCCAGATAGGTCTTGGACAGATCGACGCTGACCGTACTACGCGCGCCAGCGACCGCCGCATGCACACTGGCCGTAGCGGTATAGCAGAACAGATTGAGAAAACGCTTGCCCGTTGCCTCTGCGGCCAGCCGCAGGCGCATTGGCCGGTGATCAAGGAACAAGCCGGTATCCAGATAGTCCGTCAGATTGACCAGCAAACGGACCTGACCTTCACGCACCTCCAGAAACTGACCACGCTGATCCATACGCTGGTACTGCTGCTTGCCAGCCTGACGCTGACGTTGCTTGAGCACAATCCGCTCAGGCGCCACCCCCAGCACCTGCGGCAAAGCCACCAGCACATCCTGGAGCCGGGCCTGAGCCTTATCTTCACTGATCGAGGCCGGCGCTGCATATTCCTGCACATGCACCCAGCCGTCGTACCAGTCGACAGCCACGGCAAACTCAGGCATATCGGCATCGTACAGGCGGTAGCAATCGATCCCCTGTTGACGCGCCCATTTGCCCAGCGTCTTGAGATTCTTGCGCAGCCGGTTGGCGAACATCTGCGCCGACTCGCTGAGCCGCGCCTGGCTGGCCGGGCTATCCTGGCTGGCCGGAGCATCGCTCTCCCCGGCTTTGCCGGTCAGGTAGCTTTGCGTTTCAAGCTTCATCAACAGCAGCTTGCACGGCAAAGCCCCATTGAACAGCGCATACTGCTTGTGGCTGCGAATCCCCATGCGCTTGCCCAAGTCCGGGTTGCCGGTAAAGATTGCCGCTTGCCAGCCCGGACAACGCTCACGCAGCACCTCACCGAGTTTCTGATACAGATAAACCAGACTGGCGGTATCGCCCAACCGCTCACCGTAGGGCGGATTGCACACGACCAAACCTGTCTGCCCCTGATCCGGATGCGGCTCAAAGCTGGCCAACTCGCCCTGATAGACCTTGACCCACTCGCCCAGACCGGCGCGCTGGATATTGTTGCGCAGCGGCTGCAACAGGCGTGGATCGGCCTCATAACCACGAATCCATAACGGTCGACGGCTCAGCCCCTGCTCGGCCCGGCCCCGAGCCTCATCCACCAGGCGCTGCCACAGCGCCGGAACATGTTGCTGCCAGCCACTGAACCCCCAGTGCTGGCGTTGCAGGTTGGGCGCGATATCAGCGGCGATCAATGCCGCTTCGACCAGAAAGGTTCCTGAACCACACATGGGGTCGGCCAGCGCAGCACCCTGGCTGGCCAGTTCTGGCCAGCCAGCCCGGATCAGAATCGCCGCAGCCAGGTTTTCCTTGAGCGGCGCAGCCCCTTGCTGGAGGCGATAGCCTCGCTGGTGCAGGCTCTGCCCGGACAAATCCAGCGCCAACTGCACCTCTCCCCGGCGGCAATGCACATTGATTCGCAGATCCGGCTGTTTGCGGTCGACATTGGGACGACTGCCATCGGCCTGGCGCAACTGATCGACAATTGCGTCCTTGACCTTGAGTGCGCCGAAATGGGTATTGTCTACGCCCTCAAGCTGGCCGCTGAAATCAATCGCCAGACTGCCGCTGACGGCCAGATGATCAGCCCAGTCAATCGCCTGCACACCCCGATACAGATCCTCCGCACTGGTCGCAGGAAAGCGCGCCAACACCAACAGCACACGGTTGGCCAGACGCGACCACAAACAGGTGCGATAGGCTTGCTCCAGCGAGCCCTGAACACTGACCCCGGCCAGGGTTTCCTTGACCGAGTCGATCCCCAGGGCATGCAGTTCGTCGAGCAGCAGACCCTCGATCCCCTTCGGGCAGGTTACAAAAAATTCAAGAGTCTCACGCATCCGGTTGATTTCCAGTGTTCTGTTACAGTTTTATGTCCTAACCCCACTAACCAGCTATGGAGGTATGACGAATTGGTCTTTCGGAGCTACCGCCCTATAGGGTACAACAGCATCATGTCTTGAGCGTCGGTGTATCGAGAATCGGCCTGCTGGAACGGTTTGGCGATTCTCGGGTATCGGGAGGTTATCCCGATACCAATACTCCGTGGCGGCCGTTTGTCGCACGGGTAGTTGAACCACACGAGGGCTTTACCATATGAGAAGACTCAAGCGTGATCCGATGGAACGAGCATTTCAGCGCGGTTATCAACATGGTGTTCAGGGCAAGTCCCGCGATTCCTGTCCTTTCAATACTCCCAGCGCCCGGCAAAACTGGATGAATGGCTGGCGTGAAGGTCGGGCCGATCATTGGGCCGGCTTTACCGGTATTTCCGGTGTGCATCGATTAAACGAGATGCATGCCGTAGGCTGACCTCCCTACTTTGACGATTTTCTCCCAAGGCGCTCTTCCACAGCGCCGGGCCCTAGCGGCCCAAGGCCCCCGCTCTGCGGGGGCCATTTATTTTAGGCCACCTCAAGATGGAGATTCAGTGGCCCGCAGCGCCGCAATGGCATCCACGCACTCACGAACCAGTTCTGGCCCACGGTAGATAAAACCACTGTAGAGTTGCACCAGACTGGCACCTGCACGAATCTTCTCCGCCGCATCGGCGCCCGATAGAATCCCACCAACCCCGATGATCGGCAGTTTGCCACCCAGCTCGCCAGCCAGCACCTTGATGACCTCGGTTGAAGCCTGGGTCAAGGGACCACCGGACAGACCACCAGCTTCATCAGCATGCTTGAGGCCTTCAACCGCCGAGCGCTCCAGAGTGGTGTTAGTGGCAATCACCGCATCCATACCCTGTTCGACCAGAGTATTGGCCACCAGCCCCAGTTCCTCGGGCGTCATATCCGGTGCGATCTTGATCGCCACCGGCACATAACGACCATGTTCGGCCTGCAGCTCGATCTGGCATTGCTTGATCTGCTCCAGCAGCAGCTTCAGCGCATCGCCGTACTGCAGAGTGCGCAAACCAGGCGTATTGGGCGATGACAGGTTGAGCGTGACATAGTCGGCCCGACCATAGACCTTGCGCAGGCAATGCAGGTAATCATCGACCGCGTTCTCGACCGGCGTTACCGCATTCTTGCCGATATTGATGCCCAGCACCCCACGGTAGCGGGTAGCCTCCAGACGCTCCAGCAGGGCATCCACCCCCAGATTGTTAAACCCCATACGATTGATGATCGCCTCACGCTCCGGCAGCCGGAACAGACGCGGTTTGGGGTTGCCCGCTTGCGGCCGTGGGGTAACGGTCCCGACTTCGATAAAGCCGAAGCCCATGGCCGCCAGACCATCGACCGCCAATGCGTTCTTGTCCAGACCGGCAGCCAGACCGACCGGATTGTCGAAGCTCAAGCCCAGCACCTGCACCGGCTGTGGCGCAACAGGTCGCACCAAGCGTTCTGCCAGCCCCAAACGCCCGGCGGCACCAATCAGGTCCAGCGCCAGATCATGGGAGGTTTCAGCCGGTAGACGGAACAGCAGCGAGCGCAGGGTCGAGTACATGGAGCGTGCCTTGTGCGGGAATGGACTGGCGCAGAGTATACAGCCCCGCCGTCAGGGCTGCACGGGCAAGCGCAGGCGTACAGCCAAACCACCATGAGCCGATTGATCCAGCTCCATCTGCCCACCATAAACCTCGACCAGATCGGCGACAATCGCCAACCCCAGACCATGACCACTGAGCTGTTCATCCAGCCGGGTGCCTCGCTGCAAGACCTTGTCCCGCTCGTCTGCGGCAATGCCCGGGCCATCGTCCTCGACGCTGAGCCGCAGCTCACCGCCTTGCAGTTGCCAATCGAGCCAGACCCCGGTACGTGCCCATTTACAGGCGTTGTCGAGCAGATTGCCCAACAGCTCGAGCATATCCTCCCGCTCGAACGGCCAGTCACCACGATACTGTTCTGGCAGGTACAGCCGGATCTGGTCGCCATGAACGCTGTGCAGCGACTGCACCAGCCAGGGCAGATCCTGAGCCAGATCGAAGCGCTGGCCGACCTGCCGCTCAGGCGCCAGCCGGGCCTTCTGCAACGCTCGCTCAAGCTGCTGGCGAATGACCAGCAACTGGCTCTGCATAGCTTTGAGACTATCCGGTCCGATCTGGCTGGCCTGTTGCTGTAGCTGGCTATCGAGTACCGCCAGGGGCGTTTTCAGCGCATGCCCAAAATCAGCAAGCCCGCTGCGTGAGCGCTTGATAATGCGCTCAACCTGACGACCCAGATGGTTGATTTCCTCCACCAGCGGGCGGAACTCCAGCGGCACCGCCTCGTTCAACACCAGGCGCTGGCCGGTATGCCATTCAGCTAACTCATCCCGAGCCTGACCCAACGGGCGCAATGCGCGGCGCAGCAACCACTGCTGGAGAAGCAGACTGAACAGAATCACCACGCTCCCCAGCCCCCAGATCAACCATCGGGCCCGGTCAAAGGATGTCAACAAGGGCTGGTAATCAATCGCCACACTGATCAGGAAATGTTGCTCACCTTTCTGATAGTTTCCCGACCACACCAGCAACTCTTGTCCCTGGGGCCCTGGGGCCAATACGTCGTGCAGCCCCGGATCAGTCTCGAGCGGCAGGCGCTGATCCCACAATGAGCGTGAGCGCCAGCGCCCGTCCGGGCTGTCGATCACGAAATAACGACCGGAGAACGGGCGCTGGTAGTCAGGGTCAATACGCAGACTGTCGAGATAGAATCCCTGATCACCCGGCGTGATGGCCGCCAGCAGCGAGTCCGTTTCACTTTGCAACACAGTGGTCAGATAGCGTCTGAGCGCCTGATCGAACAACCAGACACTGCCCTGCCCGATCAGCACCACGGTAATCAGCAGAGTTACCAGCAACCCACCACCCAAACGGCGACTGATAGAACTCATGGTGCCAATCCGACAAACACGTAGCCTTGGCCACGCCGGGTAGCAATCGCATCGCGGCCAAGCTTGCGACGCAGGTGATTGATCTGCACCTCGATCACATTGGAGTCGCGATCAGCTTCGTAATCGTATAGGTGATCGCTCAACCGGCTTTTCGACAGGACCTTGCCAGCGTTGAGCATCAGATAACGCAGTAGCTTGAACTCGCTGGCCGACAGTGCAACATTTTCAAACCCCGGGCCTGAGACCTGCTGGCGCTGCTCATCCAGACGCAAGCCACCGGCTTCCAGCCAGGGCTGAGGGTCACGCCCATGACTGCGGCGCAGCAGCGCCTGAACCCGCAGCAGCAACTCCTCATGATGAAAGGGTTTGCCCAAATAGTCGTCGGCACCAGCCTTGAGCCCTTCAACGCGCTCACTCCAACTGCCACGGGCCGTCAGAATCAATACCGGCACATCAATCCCGGTGGCGCGCCAGTTACGCAGGATATCCAGGCCGCTGCGCCCTGGCAGGCCCAGATCCAGCACGACCAGATCATAAGGCTCCTGCTCGCCCAGGTACTGGCCATCCCGGCCATCGGCGCGCCAGTCGACCACATAGCCGGCCTCCTTGAACAGAGCACAGAGGCTATCGGCCAATGACACGTTGTCTTCCAGCAGCAGCAAACGCATCAGTCGTCCTCGTCGATCCCGAGCAACTGCCCGGTCACTGCATCATATTCCAGTTCGATTACCCGCCGCCCCTCGGCCACTATCTCGATCTCATACACATAACGACCATCGTCCCACTCCAGCTCAGCTTCCAGAAACCGCCCGGGGAAACGTCGCAGGGCATCATCAATGAGCGTCTGTAACGGCAATATCACCCCTTGCTCTACCAGGTACAATGCTTCGTCATGACCAATGTCGCGGCCCGCCCAGGCGAATGGTGAGCCGCTCAGGGCTAGCACCAGCGCCAGAGGCAGCCAGGCTGCCCTGACGCTGCGGCGTTTTTCAGTTATCACGCTTGTGACGCAGGACCTCGCCGCTGCTAGCATCCAGCTTGACGTCCCACTCAGCCCCCTGGGCATCGCGAATCTCCACTTTGTAGACATAGCGCCCGTATTCGTGCTCCAGTTCAGTATCGGTGATGTCGCCTGGCTGAACCGCCAGGGCCTTGTCGTTGAGCTGATCCAGCGCCTGAATCTGGCCTTCGTTGACCAGCCGCAGCGCCTCATCGACCCGCACATCATCAGCAAACGCAGCAGAACCAGCCAAACCCAGCAGCACAGCGCATGACAGTGTGGTGAGTTTTTTCATAGTATAAGTCTCCATTTGAGCTGCCCCGTATCAGGGCCGGTAGTTGAATGCCTTTACAGCTTAGCCGGGCTACCTGAACCGAACCTTAAAGAGCCGCATGACCGCCATACATATCGCCACCCCCGCCCTGACCCTGCGCGCCGGCCACCGCGCCATGGCCCATATCCGCGAGAACGGCTTGAGCCCGAGCGACGTCCATGTCATTCCGGGAGCAGCCGGCGGCCCAAAGGCCCTGGGTATTCAAGGCCTGGATCTGGCACTGTTTGGCGACTGGCTGACCCGCAGTCCGCAGCCACGCAGCCTGATCGGCGCCTCAATCGGCAGTTGGCGGTTCGTTAGCGCCTGCCTGCCCGACCCGGTAACCGGGTTGCGACGCTTGGGCGAACTCTATACCGATATGCGCTTTCCCAAGGGCCTTAGCGTCGCCGACATCAGTCAGCGCTGTGCCGACATGCTCGATGCCTTGCTCGGCGAGCATCAGGCCCATGTGCTCAATAACCCGCACTACCATCTCAATGTCATGGTAGTGAAAAGCCTTGGGCTACTGCGCCATGACAACCGCTCACAGCTGGGACTGGGGCTAACCGGCGTCATCAGCGCCAACCTGTTGGGCCGACGCCACCTTAAGCGTTATTTCGAGCGCGTCATCCTCCATGACCCACGTCAGCGCCCACCACTGGCCGAGCTGAACGACTTTCCCAGCCAGCACATCAGCCTGGACAGCAGCAACCTGCGCTCGGCACTGCTGGCCTCGGCCGCGATCCCTATGGTGATGCAAGGCGTGCGCGATATTCCCGGTGCCGGCCAGGGGGTTTACCGTGACGGCGGCCTGCTCGACTACCATCTGGACCTGCCCTACCAGGCGCCCGGCGTGGTGCTATACCCGCACTTCGTTGACCGGGTGGTGCCTGGCTGGTTCGACAAGTCGTTACCCTGGCGGCGCGGCAACCCCGAGCAGCTGGCCGACGTCCTGCTGCTGGCCCCCTCGCGCGAGTACCTGGCCAGCCTGCCGCACGGCAAACTGCCTGATCGCCGGGACTTCAACCGTTACCTGGGCGACGATGACGGCCGCGAGCGTTACTGGCGCAGCGCCATGGCCGAAAGCCAGCGACTAGGTGATGAATTCCTTGAGCTGGCCGACAGCGGCCGGCTGATCGAACGTCTGCAGCCGCTTTGAACATGCTGGCGCTACCAGCCCAGAGCCACTCGGCACTCGACGATGCCCTGATCATTCTGCGCTTGGCTTTTATCTACGCGCTCCTAGGCCTGATCAGTCACTGGCTGGCCCGCGGTCTGATCGGGCTCACTGCCAGCAGCCTGCACATTGATACCCAGTTTCTCCTGATCGACGCCCTGTTCGCTGGCCTGATCATCATTGGCAGTCTGCTCGCCGCGCGCCTGCTCAAGCCTGCCGGAGCCATGCTCTGGTTGTGGGGGCCATGGCGCCCGGCCAGAGGCCCGATGATCGCCATGAGCCTTGCGGTTCTGATGGTGCTGTTGGCAAACCCCTTGGCTGACTGGGTCAACCTGCATATCCAGACCAACCTGCCCTGGCCAGAAACCAGCAGCACCCCACGAGCAGTCACTCCACTGCTTGATCTGCCAGCAGGACGGTTGCTGCTCGCCCTGCTGATCACCATCGTCTGGGTGCCGCTGGCCGAAGAACTGGTGTTTCGTGGCTGGCTGTTTCAGGGGCTGGCCGCAACCCGCCCAGGACTGCTGGTTGCCCTGCCCTCAACCACCCTGATTTTCACTCTGCTGCACAGTTTCTACAGCCCCGGCGGCATGCTGGTAATTGCCCTGCTTGGTCTCTTGCTTGGCTGGCTGCGCTGGCGTTACCAGCAACTCTGGCCCTGCATTCTGGCGCATGCACTCTACAATGGGCTGACCCTGCTGCTGGTCGCTCTGACATGAGCACGCATCGTTGCCCGCTATGCCAGGGCGACAGCCTGCCCTACCAGCGCGACAAGCGTCGGGATTACTGGCAATGCCAGCACTGCGACCTGGTCTTTGTGCCGCCTGAATGGCATCTGACGGCAATCCAGGAACGGGCCGAGTACGACCGCCATGAAAACCAGGTCGATGACCCCGGCTACCGACGTTTTCTCAGCCGGCTGGCAGAGCCCTTGCTGCAACGTCTGTCTGCTGCCAGTCGAGGCCTGGACTTCGGCTGTGGCCCAGGTCCGGCCCTGGCCGCCATGCTGAGCGAGCATGGCCATCAGGTCGCGCTGTATGACCTGTTCTACGCCCCCAACACCGAAGTATTCAAACAACACTGGGATTTCATTACCGCAACCGAGGTGGTGGAGCACCTGGCGCAACCGGGATCGGAACTACAACGGCTCTGGCAATGCCTGCGCCCGGGCGGCTGGCTGGCCCTGATGACCAAACGGGTCAGTGGCCCTGAAGCCTTTGCCCGCTGGCATTACAAGAATGATCCGACGCACATCTGCTTTTTCAGCAGCCGCACCTTTGAATGGCTGGCACAACAGTGGGGAGCCGAACTGGAGTTGATCGGCGCGGATGTGGCGCTACTGCGCAAACCTTGAGAGACCCAGCAGCCCACGACAACCAAGCTTACTGTTAATCCAGAACCCGCCGGGCGCCCTTGAACGTGCGCTGCCAGTGACTGGCCTGCAACTCATCGACCCGGACCCGCCCGCCCGTGCTGGGGGCATGCAGGAACCGGCCCTCACCGACGTAGATCCCGGCATGATCGACTCGCCGCCCGCTCATGGCAAACAACACCAGATCACCTGGGCGCAGCGCATTGGCCGGAGCCTGGCTTTGCAGGGCACTCAGCCCCGAGGTGGTGCGCGGCAGGCTCATACCGGCCGCTTCGCGGTAGACATAATGAATCAGGCCACTGCAATCAAATCCGGTATCGGGTGAGCTGCCACCATAACGGTAAGGGGTACCGATCAGGCTGAAGGCCCGGAACAGCACATCGCTTTGAACAGGGTCAATCGGGGCAGCGACGGCTGGTACCTCCGGTGCCATTTTCGGCGTACCGGAACAGCCCACCAGCAACAACGCCAAGACCATCATCGGCCATATGTTCAAACGCATGTATCCCCCGTTCCAGCGCCTCTGCGCTCACCTTGCCGGGTCGATCCCGCCGGGTCAAGTCCTGCGACCGGTTCAGTGGTTGACGGTATGCGCGAGCATCACCGACAACTGACACAGTGGTCGGCCACTCTCGACCTGCCACTGATTGAACGCCGCTTGCACCGCCGCCAGATCACGCTGGCTGCCTGGCGGCTTGTCGACCACCCCCTGAGCCTTGAGCGCCGCCACTACATCGTTGGTCGGAACGAAGGTATCCTTGCCAAGCATCCGCAGATAGCGCGGTGCCGACAGCCCACCCATCTGGCTACCACGCTTGGCCAGAAGCCGCCACAACGCAACGATTTCGGTCGCCGGCCAATCCGCGACCAGCGCTCCCATGCTGCCGTACTCGGCACGCACATCGAGAATCATCTGGGCATTGCGCGGGACACTCTTGAGCTTACCCAGGTGACGGATCAGGCGGCTATCGTGCATCAACCGTTCAATGTGCTCTGAACTCATGAGCACTACCTTGTCCGGATCGAAGCCGAAGAAAACTTCCTCGAAAGCGGGCCACTTGGCATCCACCAAGCTGTGCTTGAGCCCGGCGCGAAACACCCGTAACGCCAGCAGTGACAGGCAGCGGTCATCACTCAAAGCCCGCAGCTCGTCATCGGGCCTGGGTTGTGGAAGCAAGGCTTCCAGGGCCTGTTCGGAGCCAAAACGGTTCAGGCAGAACTCATGGAGCCATTTGTAATCCTTCATTCCATTCTCCCTGGGCTCTGCCCCAATAGTCAGAGATTCATCACATTGACAAAGCGCGGCGTGGCCTGTTCATCAATCTGCAGGCTGACAAAATCAAACAGCTTCGGGTCAGCCAGCTGCGACGGCTGGACATTGCGCAGTGCCCGAAAGATGTTCTCGACCCGACCGGGAGTCTCGCGTTCCCAGTTCTGCAGCATTTCCTTGACCACCTTGCGTTGCAGGTTCTCCTGCGACCCGCAGAGGTTACATGGGATGATCGGGAACTCGCGCATCCGTGCATAGGCGGCAATGTCTTTCTCATTGCAGTAGGCCAACGGCCTGATCACCACATTGCGGCCATCATCGGAACGCAGTTTGGGTGGCATGGCCTTGAGGTTGCCGCCGTAGAACATATTCAGGAAAAAAGTTTCAACGATGTCATCACGGTGGTGACCCAGCGCCATCTTGGTCGCCCCGATCTCGTCGGCAAAGGTATACAGGTTGCCGCGACGCAGGCGTGAACACAGAGAACAGGTGGTCTTGCCTTCCGGCACCTTCTCCTTGACGATCGAGTAGGTATCGCGCTCAAGGATGTGGTAGGCCACGCCGATGCTGTCCAGATAGGCCGGCAACACCTCTTCGGGGAAGCCCGGCTGTTTCTGATCCATGTTGACCGCCACCAGCTCAAAACAGATCGGTGCAACCTTCTGCAAATACAGCAGCATGTCCAGCAGGGTATAGCTGTCCTTGCCACCGGACAGACACACCATCACCTTGTCGCCCTCTTCGATCATGTTGTAATCGGTGACCGCCTCAGCGGTCAGGCGACGCAGGCGTTTCTGCAACTTATTCTGGTTGACACTCAAACTGGTCATGGCGCAAACACATCCACATGGTTGGCAAAGCCGGCTATTTTAACCGCAATCGCCCGCCATAAAAACAACGCCCCCGCTGACCTTGCGACCAGCGGGGGCGCTGTCTCTCTCGAGCTTAGCGCAGGTACACAGGCCCCACACCGAAGCCCCAGAAGATCACGGCGGTGGCAATCATCGCCACCAGCACCACCAGACCGACTGCGAGAATCGAACTGGAGAACAGGAAGCCTTCTTCCTTGGGAATATCCATGAAGATCGGGATACCCTGATAGAGCAGGTAGACGGTATAGCAAATCGCTGCCGTACCAACGATCATACCCAGCCACAGGCTCGGATACAGCGCGGCCAGCCCCCCGATAAACAGCGGAGTAGCGGTGTAGGCGGCAAATACTACACAGTCGGTGATCGTCGGACTGGAGTCGTAGGTGCGGGCCATCCAGTGAATAAAGGCGCCCATTACCGCAACACCGGCCAGCATCGCCAGATAGGACAATGCGGTCATCTGCAACGCACTGGCCTGGGTTAGCTTGACCGCTTCAGCCGTGCCGATGGTCCAGCCCACCTGGGTCGTGCCGATATAGGCTGAGACCACCGGAATGGCTGCCAGAATCAGCACATGGGTAAGATACATGTGACCAATGCTTTCTTCCTCACCCTTGATCTCCTTCCACTCCTGATCCGGATGAGTGAACAACCCCAATACGTGATGGATCATGGTCTGACCTCCTGATTATTATCTGCCCCGCTGTCGTGGTATACGCCCCCAGCAACGGGTGAACAGGTGCGACAGCATGTCGCAGCCCTTGTATTCGACTATAGCCAAAAAATGCCCAAAAAAAGCCTCCTCGCTTAGAGGAATTGGCGACTTCAGGCTTTCCCGTAATAGCGTTGCAGAATTAACAGAGCCTCATTGATCTCTTGCAGGGTCTCGGTATCACCACCCCGATCGGGGTGGTGACGACTCACCAACTCCCGATAGCGGCGCTTGATAGCCCTGGGGCAGGCCGGGTCTGGCAGTTCAAACAAGGCCAGGGCCTGACCTCTGGTCTGAGCAGAAATGGCTGTCGGCATCACCCTGAACTGGCTCAGCAGCCGCTCGACATCCTCGCGGTGGGTTGTGGCCCACTGCTGCCAGTCCAGGTAGTAGCTGCGCAAGGGATCTGGCTTACAGAGCCCCGGCCCACTCTTCCGGCGCGTCTCAAGCACAATGCCCAAGGCATGAATGCGCAGTTGCTGCCCGCATTCGGCCAGACGGTCGGACAATCGGTACAGCGCGTGAAATAGCAGAAAATGCACCTGAAACAGCCGCAGCGGGTCGCGCAAGGCGCCCGGAGTAGCGAATAACGACTCAGGAAAGCGCTCGGCCAGCAGGCCAATCAGGCGGTGCTCGCCGATCCCGGCGGGGTGCGTTCTGAGCACAGCCAGCACGGCTTCATCAAAATCTGGCGGGAGTAACTGGTCGGCAGTGGAAACGGTCATTGTCCGAGTGTATCAGCCCAACCCCAATGCTCCGAATGTCATTGGATCGACATCAGGCTGACATGCCCATGTCACCAGCACGGGGTATCACTGTTGCCGCTCTTTCTTACCTCTCAAGGACCCAACATGAATAATAAGTGGATCATCGCCGCCGGTACGGCCCTGGCTCTTGGCCTGGCTGGCTGCAACAGCGGCAGCAGCAATCGCAGCAATCCCGAGGAGCCGCCAGCCCCCGCACCGGAACTGACCCCGGAAAGCATCTCGCTCAGCTTCCTGGGCCGCTACAGCTCCGGTATCTTCGGCCAAAGCGCGGCGGAAATCCCGGCCTTTGATCCGGTCAACCGGCAAATTTTCGTAGTCAATGCCCAGAACGGCGCCATCGACGTGCTCGATGCCAGCGACCTGAGCAACCCCGCCCTGGTTCAGACCCTGACCATGGAGACCATCGCTCCCGGCGCCGTGGTCAACAGCGTGGCCTACCACGACGGTCTGCTGGCCGTGGCTGTTGAAGCCGCCAACAAGACCGACAACGGTTACGCGGTGCTGGTCGACGCCAATGACCTGAGCATACTCGATCACACCGAAGTCGGTGCCCAGCCCGACATGCTGACGTTCACCCCGGACGGACGTTATCTGCTGGTCGCCAACGAGGGTGAGCCGAGCGACGACTACAGTGTTGACCCGGAAGGCTCCGTCAGTGTGATCGAGCTGGACGGCCAGCGGATCGTCAGCGTTCGTACGGCTGGCTTCCAGGCCTTCAATGACCAGAAGCAGGCCTTGATCGACCAGGGCGTACGGATTTTTGGCCCCAATGCCAGCGTGGCCCAAGACCTGGAGCCGGAATATATCGCCGTCTCGGCTGACAGCCTTACCGCCTGGGTCGCCCTGCAGGAAAACAACGCACTGGCCAAGCTGGATATCGCCAGCGCCACCATCACCGACATACTGCCCCTGGGCTATAAGGACCATGGTCTGGACGGCAACGGCATCGATGCCAGCGATACTGACGGCGTCATCGACATCCGCACCTGGCCCGGCGTCGTCGGCATGTACCACCCTGACAGCATCGCGGCCTACAGCGTCGATGGCGCAACCTACATCGTCACCGCCAACGAAGGTGACGCCCGCGCCTGGGGTGAAACCAACCAGGCCTACTGGGATGGTGATGCCAGTCAGGGCTTTGTCGAGGAAATCCGCCTCAAGCACCTGGTTCACCGCAGCGGCTTTGCTCGCCGGGTCGGCGACGACATGCCACCGCACCTGCATGCTCTGGCCGCCGGCGCACTGCTCAACCCCGATGTGTTCAGCTATTGTGGTGCCAGCGCTGGTGAGCCTGGCGACTGCCGCGAAGATGACCTGCTCGGTCGCCTGACCGTTAGCTGGGTCGATGGCTACCGCAAGGATGCCAGCGGCAACCCGGTGATGTTCGACAGCAATGGCAACCCGGACCCAGCTGGCGATCGAATCATGTATGACCAGATCTATGCCTTCGGTGCCCGCTCCTTCTCCATCTGGGACGAAAACGCAAACCTGATCTGGGACTCTGCTGATCAGCTCGAGCAATTTCTGGCCAGCGACGAGTGTCGCACCGGGGCACTGCGGGACACTCCCTGCCGCGACTACTTCAACTCCAACCACAGCGCTGGCGACAGCTTTGACAACCGCAGCGACAACAAAGGGCCCGAGCCCGAAGGCGTCGCCATTGGCAAACTAGGAGAAAAGACCTATGCCTTCATTGGTCTTGAGCGCATGGGCGGAGTCATCGTCTATGACATCAGTTCCCCGCAAGCGCCGTACTTCGTCGACTACCTCAACACCCGTGAAGACTGGGTGAGTGATCCACAAGCCAACCTGGCCAACGTCGGGGACCTGGGCGCAGAAGGTCTGGTATTCGTAGCCGCCGACGACTCCCCCAACGGTGAGCCCCTGCTGATCATCGGCAACGAAGTCAGCGGCACCACAGCGATCTATCAGATTGACCAGTTGTTCGCTGACTAAGTCGATCAGCGCCGGGCACTGCCCGGCGCTGATTTTCAGGCCGCCTGTTCAGCGCCCTGACCTGACTCCAGCTGTTTCATGGCTGCCACCGCCTGCAGAAACTCATCACCCCAGCGCTGAATATCGTTGTGGCAGACACAGGCATAGAGTTCACGCAGCCGCGCCCGCCGTTCAACCTGCCCCAAAGCCAGGGCCACATACAGGGTATCGCGCAGATCATTAGGGTCATGTGGATTGGTACGCAAGGCACCATGTAATTCCGCTGCCGCACCAGCAAACTCGGACAACACCAACACACCCTGTCCCTGACACAAGCCCTGAGTAGCGATATATTCCTTGGCCACCAGATTCAGCCCATCGCGCAGGGGCGTAATCCACATCACATCGGCCATCAGGTAGTAGGCCACCAGCTCATTGAACGGAAACGCCCGATAGAAGAACTGCACCGGCACCCAACCAACCCGGGAGAACCGGCCATTGATGCGTCCGACCGCACGCTCGATCTGGGTCAGCAGCTCATCGTAGATAGTCATTTCCCGGGCCGCTGGCACGCAGACGGTCAACAGACTGACCTTGCCGACCAGTTCAGGATGAGCCTCAAGCAACGCCTCGAAAGCCAGCAGCTTTTCCAGAGTGCCCTTGGTGTAGTCCAGCCGCTCAACCGACAGCACCACCCGCACACCGCGCAACTGCTGACGCAGTGTCTGCATCAGCGCCTGACAGTCGGGCGATTCGACCAGTGCACCAACCCGGGTTAAGTCCAACCCGACCGGGTGTGCCCCCAAACCGATACGGCGACCATGCACGCTGATCGTGGTGGTCATCCTGTCCAAGCCCATCGCGCAGCCGTAGGTTAGAAAACGCGGCGCACAATCCAGCGACGCCAAAACCTCGACCGGCGCAACACCACGTGCCACATCGACAAAGTTTTCAGCCTGACGCGGGATATGAAAACCGATGTAATCGCACTGCAGCAGGCTACCGATGATCTCCCGCCGCCAGGGCAACACATTGAACACATCTGCCGAAGGAAAGTAGGTATGGTGAAAGAAGGCAATGGTCAGATCGGGACGCAGCGGTCGCAAAAACGCCGGCACCATCCACAGGTTGTAGTCGTGCAGCCAGACCGTTGCCCCTTCGGCGGCCTCGGCAGCTGTGCGTTCGGCAAATAGCCGGTTGACCTTGAGAAACACTTGCCAGTCGTCCTCGCAGAACTGCGCGCGCTCCCAGAAGGTATGCAGCGTTGGCCAGAACGCCTCCTTGGAGAAGCGCTTGTAGAACACGTCTACATCCTGCTTGGTCAAGGCTACCCTTGCGGCAACCAGATGCGGGTAGAGACTTGAATCGACCGGCGTATGAACTTCAAAGGCCTGCCCCAGACGCGGCTCATGGGTCGACCAGGCAACCCAGGAGCCACGTCGACCCTGAGCAAAAAAACTTAGCAGGGTCGGAATGATGCCGTTAGGCGAAGACGGCGGCCGACGCACCAGGCGGCCCTGCTCAAGCCCTTCTTCATACGGCAATCGATGGTAGACCATGACCAGTTCGGCTTTGCCCTTGATAGCCAGATCGGGCAACTCCGAGTCCACACCCTGAGGCCCCAGAAAACCGAAATGGGCAAAGGCCTCAAGTATCCCGCCACAACCACTCAAGCGGGCGTGCAGCACTCTGGCCTGATCGATCGTGGCCTCCAGCAGACCGGTCTCCGACTCCCCGACACAGACCCCCTTGAAGCCCTGCTCGAACATCGACAGATCATTCAGGGTATCGCCGGCAACCAGCACCTCCTCGGCCGGCAAGTCCAGATGCTCGACCAGCCGCCGCAGCGTCGAACCCTTGTTTACGCCTCGAGGCAAACAGTCGAGGTACATCCCGGCAGAAAACAACAAGTCACAGCCCAGCTCACTAATAGCAGCGTGCAACTCTTCGGTTACTGCCTCCGGGCTGCAAAAAAACGAGCAGCGACGTTGCTGCGGCACTGCCTGGCGTTCCAGACCAGGCCTGTCGGCCAGGGCGGCAATGACTTGCAACTCGCCCGGCCAACAATCCTCGATCATTTGCTGCAACGGGTAGACCGGCTGCAGGGTGCGACCATCAACAATGGTCGCACCAACATCGCAAATAATGTAATCCGGCGCAGGAATGGCCGGGTCTGACAGTAACGGAACCACCACCTCAAGCCCGCGACCAGTCACAAACACCAGGTCAATCCCCGGGTGAGCATTGATCAACTGATACAGCCGCTGGCGATTCTCCGGATCGCCGGCCAGCAAGGTTCCATCCAGATCGGTAGCTAATAGCATGACAAACACCCCTCTTGTGCCCCCGACCGGAGCCGGGACCATGAAATACCACTGACGACCTAGTTCTTGTCGGGTCCGTCAGTGTCGTCGGCAGATTCGGGTGTACGCACAGGTTTGACCGGTGGCTCTGCGGCCTCTGGGTCTTCGTCCAGCATCATTTCCAGTACGGTCGGCGAGGTCCTCAACATCGGCACGAAGTGCGCCGCCCCCTCGACAATGCGATCACGACCCGCACGCACCTGCTGCCAGGCATACACGGCGCACAGACCGAACATGAGGGTAAAAAACAGCGGCAAGGCCAACGCTGCGGTCAGCCCCATCAATGCCCCAGCCAAAGCTGGTCCCACTGCGGCGCCCAGCGCATGTAGCATCAACAGCGCGGCATTGCCGGATAAAATATCTTCCTTGTGTAAATGATCAACCAGGTGAGCAACCACTGTCGGATAGACCGCAAAGGCGCCGGCACCAAACACCGCTGCAGCGACCAGCAGCCATTGACCGAAAGGCCCAAGCAGCGCCATCAACAACCCGCCCAGCGCCGCCAGCGCAGAAACCAGACAAACTGCCCGGCGCCGGTCGATACGATCAGACAACCAGCCCAAGGGCCACTGCAGTAACGCGCCTGCGATGATCACCAGCGACACGAACCCCGCGATTTGCGTCGTCTGCATCCCCATACGGGCGGCATAAACCGCACCCAAGCCCCAGAACCCGCCCATTGCCAGGCCCGAGAGCAGTGCACCGGCGCAGGCAACCGGCGCCGCTTGCCAGATCCGGGCCAGCGGCAGGGCCGGTGTGTCACTGATTTCGGGCTGTGGCAAACGAGTGGCGACAACCGGCATCAAGGCGACCACCACCAGCATTGCCGCCACGGCGAACAAAGTGAAAGCCAAGGGACTATCCAAATGCAGAAGCTGTTGCGCCATGGCTAGCGCCAACAGGTTGACTGCCATGTAGGCGGCAAACACCTGCGCACGGTGTTCACTTGGTGCCTGGGTATTGAGCCAGCTTTCAATCACCGTGTAGATCCCGACCAGGGCCACGCCGGTGACCACTCGCAACAGGAGCCAGACCGGCGCATCGACCAGCAGACTGTGAAGCAGCACGCAGACCGAGGTCACGGCCGCAAAGAAGGCAAACGCCCGTACGTGCCCCATCCGCCGGATAAGTCGCGGGCACAACCAGGTACCAACAATGAAGCCGACGAAATAGGCAGAACCAAGCAGCCCCAGCATCTGATCGGAGAAACCCTCGGCACTGCCGCGCAGAGCCAGCAAGGTATTGAGCAAACCGGTGCCCAGCAACAGCAAGGCAATCCCGGCCAGCAAGGCGCCAATCGGCAACAACAGTCTGAACATGGAACCGAATCTCCCGTGCGGTTGCTTTCGGTGCCAGGCAGGTAGGTGGGCGAAGAAAAAGCGGTAATTTATATTTAACTCTAAACACCATACCGCAACAGGCGCGCCAAGAAAACCCACACACCTCCAACCCGGGCTCCGATAACGCTACACTAAAAACATGCCGAAAACGGAAATCCCCATGCCGAACAAACGCCTGCTGATCGTCGCTCATGCCCCCTCCGAGAACACTCGCAAGCTGGTGGAAGCCGTCTTGCGGGGCGCCAGCCACAGCGATATCGAGCAGGTCGAAACACTCTGGCGCCCGCCGCTTGAAGCGGTGCCGGAAGACGTCCTGCAGGCCGATGCCATCATCCTCGGCACTACAGAGAACCTCGGCTACATGAGCGGAGCACTCAAGGACTTCTTTGACCGCTGCTACTACCCGGTATTGGAAAAAAAGCAGGGGCTACCCTGCGCCCTGTATATCCGCGCCGGCATGGATGGCACCGGAACCCGCAGGGCAATCGAGTCGATCGTAACGGGTCTGCGCTGGCAATGGGTCCAGGATCCACTGATTCTCAAGGGCCAATGGCAGGAAAGCTTTGCCGATCAGGCCTATGACCTTGGTCTGTATATGGCTGCCGGCCTGGATAACAGCATCTTCTGACCTGCAGGTCATCCTGTAAGGCTTCTGGAACGGGCCTTGGCGCCCTATACTCGGCCGCATGGACCAGCTCATGCAACGCCTTGAAGACTGCTATCGGCTGGCCGAGCAGCATTTCGGCCGCCATTTCCCTCGCCCTCGGGTCGATCTCGACCTTCGCGGTCAGCGGGCTGGCGTCGCCTACCTGAATGACAACCGCTTGCGCTTCAATGCCCTGATGTACCGGCAGAACAGCGCCGACTTCCTGCGTCAGACCGTGGCCCACGAAGTTGCTCATCTGATTGCCCACCAGTTATACGGCCCACGGATCAAACCTCACGGCCGGGAATGGCAAGGACTGATGACCCAGCTCTATGGCCTGCCCGCCCAGCGCTGCCACACGTATCAGGTACCGCGCCGACGCTCGACCCAGTACCTGTACCGCTGCGGCTGTGCCAAGCAACTGCCGTTTACCGCCCAGCGCCACGCCTGGGTAACCAAGGGCCGCCAATATCTATGCCGCCGCTGCGGCAACCTGTTGCACTTCACTGGCCAGCAGACACAGACCTGATCTGTCATTTTTTTTGATCACCCTCTGGCAATAAACCCATCCAGGGGGTAGCATCAGCCTGGATTGTAAAAAATATTCAACAAAAGGTGCATCATGGCCTACACGCCGCATACCACGTCCTACTACGCCGCATCCGCCAACCCCAGCCCTGAGCGGCCTCCACTCAACGGCAACCACGAGACCGACGTCTGCATCATTGGCGCAGGTTATACCGGTATTTCCACCGCCCTGTTCCTGCTTGAACACGGCTTCAAGGTCACTGTTCTGGAAGCCGCCAAGGTCGGATTTGGCGCCTCAGGGCGCAACGGCGGACAGATCGTCAACAGCTACAGTCGGGACATCGATGCAGTCGAACGCAGCGTCGGCGCTCAGCAAGCCCGACTTATCGGTGATATGGCTTTCGAGGGTGGGCGCATCATTCGCGAACGGATCGCCAAGTACAACATTCAGTGCGACCTCAAAGATGGCGGCGTATTCGCAGCCTTCAGCAAGAAGCAGATGGGCCACTTGCAGGCGCAAAAAGCCCTGTGGGAGCGTTACGGCCACACTCAACTGGAATTGCTGGATGCCCAACGCATCCGCGAGGTAGTCAATACCGACCGCTATGTCGGTGGTATGCTCGACATGAGCAGCGGGCATATTCATCCGCTCAACTTGGTCCTTGGAGAGGCTGCCGCGGTCGAATCGCTGGGCGGCATCATTCACGAACAGTCCAAAGTGATTCGCATTGAGCAGGGCGAACGTCCGGTAGTCCACACCGAACAGGGCCAGGTAAAAGCCGATTACGTGGTTGTCGCTGGTAACGCTTACCTGGGCAACCTGGTGCCACAACTGGCGGCCAAGTCCATGCCCTGCGGCACACAAGTGGTAACCACTGAGCCGCTCGATCCCGAGCTGGCAAGCAGCCTGCTGCCCCAGGACTACTGCGTCGAGGACTGCAACTACCTGCTCGACTACTATCGGTTGTCAGCTGACAAGCGCCTGATCTTCGGTGGTGGTGTGGTCTATGGCGCACGGGATCCAGCCAATATCGAAAGCCTGGTCCGCCCCAACCTGGAGAAGACCTTTCCCCAGCTCAAGGGTGTGAAGATCGATTACGCCTGGACCGGCAATTTCCTGCTGACGTTGTCGCGTCTGCCGCAGGTGGGCCGTATCGGCAACAACATCTACTATTCACAGGGCTGCAGCGGTCACGGCGTCACCTATACCCACCTGGCCGGCAAACTCCTGGCCGAAGCCCTGCGCGGCCAGGCTGAGCGTTTCGACGCCTTTGCCGGACTGCCGCATTACCCCTTCCCCGGCGGACGGCTGATGCGGATTCCTTTCACCGCCATGGGTGCCTGGTACTACAACCTGAGGGACAAGCTCGGCGTGTAAAATCAGTGACTTGCGTCACATTGCCAGTTTTTTCCAGGAACCCTGGAGGCAATTTCGAGTCACAGATGTTATGTCGACCTATGCGCAGCAGCTATGCTCAATGCAGCACTAGGCCAGTACCAGTGCTGTACTGGGTCGTCAGCCAGTAAGGACGCCCGAACCCATAACGAGGAGTACCCACCATGACGTTCATGCAATCCACCAAGCGTTACCTGTCCATCCTGATGGCCGCGCTGTTCATGTTGACCAGTCTCACCAGTCTGCATGTTCAGGCATCCATGGTGGGCACCCACGAACTGATCGCAGACCAGCAGCTCAGTGTAGACCGCGACGCTCTCAAGGCCATGCTTGCCGACCAGGCAGTGCAGGAAAAAATGGCCAGCATGGGCGTCAGTCCTGACCAGGTCGAGCAACGCATCAACAGCCTGACCGCGTCTGAACTGGCCTACTTCAACGCCCAACTGGATGAAGCTCCGGCCGGTGCCGGCGTACTGGGTGTGATCGTGCTGTTTCTGGTGATCTTCATCATCACTGACATGCTGTGCGCCACCAACGTCTACAAGTTCGTCAACTGCATCAACCGTTGATCTTGAACCTGTTACGCATCCTTGCCCTGCTCGGGCTGGCAGCCTTGCTGTCAGCCTGTGCCGGGCGGCAGCTCAACCTGCCCTCACCCGAGCAACTCGACCACCTGCCCCGCCAGGTGATGCTTGATGTGCCCTTTCATCCCCAGGACGCCTATCAGTGCGGCCCAGCTTCACTAGCCATGATGCTCAACCAGCGCGGCATAGAGGCCTCACCGGATGCACTTAAGGACCGGGTCTATCTGCCCGAACGTCAGGGTACCCTGCAAGTCGAGATGGTTGCCGCGGTCCGGGAGCGGGACCTACTGGTCTACCCCCTGAATGGCAAACTGGAGAATCTGTTGGCCGAGCTGGCCGCAGGCAACCCGGTATTGGTCATGCAGAATCTGGCGTTCAACTGGTATCCGCAGTGGCACTACGCGGTAGTGGTTGGTTATGACCTCAACAGCCAGGAACTGATCCTGCACAGCGGCCTGAACCAGGCCCAGCGCGAGCCGTTCAAGGTTTTTCTTCGCACCTGGCGCCGGGCCGACAACTGGGCGCAACTTACTCTTGCTCCAGAACAACTACCGGCCAGCGCCGAGCCCCTGGCATACCTGCGGGCAGCCAATGATCTGGAACAGGTCGGTCGCCTGGATACCGCCACTACCGCCTACCTGACGGCCCAGAAACGCTGGCCCGACGAGCCGATAGCAGGCTTTGCCTTAGGCAACATCGCCTGGGCGCAAAACAAACCGCGCGAAGCCATGCAGCAGTTCAGCCAGGTAGTAGAACGCCACCCAGGCCTGTCCGCTGGCTGGAACAACCTGCTGGTCACGCTCGAAGCCCTGGGTTGTGAAAGCGAAGCGGCCAAAACCCGCGAATGCCTGGAACAGAGCTCACCAGAGACCTGCCCTGTACCCCGATGCCCGGCTAACGCTTCCCGCTGAGCGAGCCCAGCAGCCCCCGCGCAATCTGTCTTCCCAACTGAGTGCCAATGCTACGCATTGCCGCCCGCCCCATATTCCCCAGCATTCCGCCGAGTGCGGCACCGGGTTCGGCAGCTTTGCGACCTCGCCCGGCAGGCGGAGCAACAGGCTTCTTCAGTGACTGCTCAGCCTGGGCCCGGAGAATCTCATAGGCCGACTCACGATCCAGCACCTGATCATAAACACCGGCCAACGGCGATGCCGCCAACAACTGCCGGCGCTCCTGCGCGGTAAGCGGGCCCATCTGGCTCGCGGGTGGACGCACCAGCACACGCTCAACCGGGGTTGGCACACCCTTGTCATCAAGCACCGACACCAAAGCCTCACCCACGCCAAGTTCAGCAATCACTGTCTCGCAATCCAGGCCCGGGTTGGTTCGAAAGGTCTGCGCCGCCGCACGAACGGCTCGCTGATCGCGCGGGGTAAAGGCACGCAGGGCATGTTGAACACGATTGCCCAACTGACCAAGCACGACCTCAGGAATATCCAGCGGGCTCTGGGTCACGAAGTACACCCCCACGCCCTTGGAGCGGATCAGCCTGACCACCTGCTCGATTCGATCGACCAGCGCCTTGGGCACATCCTTGAACAGCAGATGCGCCTCATCGAAAAACATCACGAACTTCGGCTTCTCGGCATCGCCCTGCTCCGGCAACTGCTCGAACAGCTCAGACAACAACCACAACAAAATGCTTGAGTAGGCCAGCGGGCTATCCCGGTACAGGCGCTCGGCATGCAGGATATTGACCACCCCACGCCCCTGCTCATCGGTTTGCAGAAAATCATCGAGCATGACCGCCGGCTCACCAAACAGATCCGCGCCGCCCTGCGCTTCCAGTGTCAACAGGGCCCGTTGAATTGCGCCAATACTGGCTGGCGACAGATTGCCATAGCGTGGTCCGATTTCCGTTCGTAGTTCATTGACGTGGGCCAACATGGCCTGCAGATCCTTTAGGTCGAGCAACAGCCAACCATTGTCGTCGGCAACTCGAAAAGCAATCTGCAGCACACCACTCTGGGTGTCATTGAGGTTGAGCAAACGCGCCAGCAGAACCGGCCCCATCTGCGCCATAGTCAGACGCAACGGATGTCCCTGCTGGCCATGCACATCCCAAAACACCACTGGGGCTGCTGCCGGCGTCAGACCGCTCAAACCAACAGCCGCAGCCCGCCGCTCCAACCCCGGACTCATGACACCAGGCTTGGCAATTCCGGAAAAATCCCCCTTGATATCCGGGACCAGGACCGGCACACCCAGTTCGGAAAATCCCTGGGCCATTACCTGCAAGGTGATGGTCTTTCCGGTGCCCGTGGCGCCGGCCACCAGGCCATGACGATTGGCCATGCGCAAGCGCAATCCGACCTTCTCGGACTGGGCAGCTCCCAGCAACAGGACAGACGCATGGGACTCATTCATGGTGATCTCCGGTGCTTACCAAGGATCTATGGAGCATAGCCGCTGTTCCGTCTACCTGCCGCCCAACACAATCCCAAACATAAATTCAGGAGAAAATACAGCAACAAGCTCACAAAATTACAAACTTAATTTCACCCCGATTACAACTTGATATCAATTCACTCTCAAGCACTATAAAAGTCCAATCAGTTCACACTTTATCCCTTGATTCGACAAGGCCACCCCACTAGGATACGCCTTGCCTGGCGCCAATGCGCAAATTGTTGCGCACCCAAAGTGCGCAAAAAGTTGCGCAATATCATAGAGCTGCAACATTAAGCAAAACTCTTGGCGCGGTCAAAGGCACACTCAGCGATAACTTGGATAGTTATCCGGACAGCATTATCAAGGACTGACGAACTTCACATGCTCGCCGACTATTATATTTCCCTGGCCCACTCAGCAATCGGCGACGACAACTTTGCCGGGGATGACGCTCGCTATTCACCCGAGTTTGAAAGTCTCGAAAATGAACTCGAAAAAGCGGCCGGCCTGCATCTAAATGGCGGCCCGGACTGGAAGAAAGTCCTGGAGCTGGCCGAAGCCCTGCTGCGCCATCAGACCAAGGATTTACGCGTCGCCTGCTGGCTGACCTGGAGCCTGTACCAGTGTGAGCAGTTGCCGGGTTTGCACGCCGGACTGGCCATGCTCGAACAGCTCTGCACGCAGCATTGGGATGACCTGCATCCACGCAAGCAACGTACCCGCAGCGCCGCCCTTGGCTGGCTTGCTCCGCGTCTGGATCAGGCCCTGGGCGAACACAAACCCAGCGCCGAGCAACTCCAACTGATTGAACAGATGTGCCAGAGCCTGACCAGCCTGGATCAGGCTCTGAGCGCTCAGCTAGGCGATGATGCACCGCACCTCCAACCGCTGTGCCGACGCCTGCAAGCCTTGTTGAAGCAACCAGCGGGCGACAGCACGACGTCAAGCACCACAGCCACCGCGACTCCGAGTTCAACCAGCCCACCACCAAGTCTGGTCGGCACCACCGCGCCCGAGCTGATCATCAGCACCCGTGATGCTCACAAGGCCCTGCGCTCCCTGCAGGAGCAGGCCCGGCCGCTTTGCCAATGGTGGCAGAACCAGACCCCGGGTGATCCGCGCGCCATCCGCCTGTCACGCACGCTGTTGTGGCTACCACTGGACAACTTGCCCGATCACGACGCCGCCGGCAAGACAGCCCTGCGCGGGTTGCCCAATGACCGCCTTGCGGCATTTCAGGAACGTATCAATCAGGGCCAGCACAGCTGCCTGCTGCCGGAACTTGAAACCAGCCTGGCCCGGGCACCGTTCTGGCTCGACGGTCAATACCTGCTTTGGCAGTGCCTGAACGCGCTCAAGGCCGAACAGGCAATGCAGGAACTGGAACAGCAACTGGCGCAACTATTGCGTCGCCTGCCAGGCCTTGAGGCGCTGAGCTTCTTTGACGGCACGCCGTTCGCCAACAGCGAAACCCGCGCCTGGCTGAGCAGCCTTGGCAGCAACCGCAACGCCAAACCAAACACGGCCACCAGCCACCACGACGGCAATCAAGCCGAGTGGGAACAAGGCTACCAGCAAGCCCAGCAAATCCTGGCCCAGGACGGATTGCGTAGCGCAGCCGAGCACCTGGCGGACGGCCTGCAACGAGCACGAGGCGGTCGGGCCCGGCTGCACTGGCAACTGGCCCGTGCCCGGCTGTGCTTTGAAGCACGCAAGTACGACCTGGCAAAAACCCAACTCGAATCACTTGACCACGTGCTCCGGGGCTCTGCTCTGGAAGACTGGGAACCGGATCTCGTCATCACTGTGCTGCGCCTGCTGCACAACTGCTACGAGTTGATGCCGCAGAATGCGGCTGTGCGCGAACGCAGAGACGGGATCTACCGCAGGCTGTGCCACCTCGATTTCGAGACGGTACTGGATCAGGCCCTCGGGCCGTAAGTAATGGAGAAGGAAGATGGCCAAAGAAGGCTCTGTAGCCCCCAAGGAACGTATCAATGTCACCTTCAAGCCGGACACCGGCGGGGCCCAGGAAGAAGTTGAGCTGCCCTTGAAGCTCATGGTCCTGGGTGACTTCACCCAACGGGCCGACGACCGCAAGATCGAAGAACGCAAACCGATCGCGATCGACAAGAACAACTTCGATGAAGTGCTGGCCAAGCAGGAACTCAGCCTGACCTTCAGTGTGCCCAACCGTCTACAGGACGACTCGGGTGCCGATGAACTGGCGATTGGCCTCAACATCAACTCGATGAAGGACTTCAACCCCGCCAGTCTGGTCGAGCAGGTTCCAGAACTGCGCAAGCTGATGGAACTGCGCGACGCACTGGTCGCCCTCAAGGGCCCACTGGGCAATGCTCCGGCCTTCCGCAAGGCGATTGAAAGCGTATTGAGCGACGACGATTCGCGCGAGCGCATCCTCACCGAGCTGGGCCTGGCCGCCCAGGACCAACTCGACACCTGAGACCGACAAGGACGTTAGCCCATGAGCACGCAAACCGCATTGGATCAAACCCAGGCCGCCGGCCAGGATAGCATTCTTGACCGCATCATCGCCGAAACCCGGCTAAGCCCTGAGGATGAAGCTTACGGCATCGCCAAGCGCGGCGTCTCGGCCTTCATCGAAGAGCTGCTCAAGCCGCAGAACGACAAGGAGCCGGTGAAAAAGGCCATGGTCGACCGGATGATCGCCGAGATCGACGCAAAACTCAGCCAACAGATGGATGAGATTCTTCACCACGCCAGCTTCCAGGCACTGGAATCGTCCTGGCGCGGCCTGAAACTGCTGGTCGATCGCACCGACTTCCGCGAGAACATCAAGATTGAGCTGATCAACGCTTCCAAACAGGATCTGCTGGAAGACTTCGAAGACAGCCCGGACATCGTTCAATCCGGCCTCTACAAGCATGTCTACACTGCCGAGTATGGTCAGTTCGGTGGCCAGCCGGTGGGTGCCCTGATCGCCAACTACTACTTCGACCCCAGCGCGCCGGACATGAAAACCCTCCAGCATGTGGCCAGCGTCGCCAGCATGTCCCATGCCCCCTTCATCGCCTCGGCCGGCCCCAAGTTCTTCGGCCTGGAAAGCTTTACCGGGCTGCCAGATCTGAAGGATCTGAAGGATCACTTCGAAGGCCCGCAGTTCGCCAAGTGGCAATCGTTCCGCGAGCGTGAAGACTCTCGCTATGTCGGTCTGACCCTGCCGCGCTTTTTGCTGCGCAACCCCTATGACCCGGAAGAGAACCCGGTCAAGAGCTTTGTCTACAAGGAAAACGTCGCCGGCAGTCACGAAGACTACCTGTGGGGCAACACCGCCTTCACCTTTGCTACTCGCCTGACCGAGAGCTTCGCCAAGTTCCGCTGGTGCCCGAACATCATCGGCCCGCAGAACGGCGGCGCGGTCGAAGACCTGCCGCTGCACCATTTCGAAAGCATGGGTGAGATCGAGACCAAGATCCCCACCGAAGTGCTGGTATCCGATCGGCGTGAATACGAACTGGCCGAAGAAGGCTTCATTGCCCTGACCATGCGCAAGGGCAGCGACAATGCCGCATTCTTCTCCGCCAACTCGACCCAGAAGGCCAAATTCTTCGGCAACAGCGAAGAAGGCAAGAACGCCGAACTGAACTACCGCCTCGGCACCCAGTTGCCCTACCTGTTCATCGTCAACCGCCTGGCTCACTACCTCAAGGTGCTGCAGCGCGAACAGATCGGTGCCTGGAAAGAGCGTACCGACCTGGAGCTGGAACTGAACAAGTGGATCCGTCAGTACGTTGCCGACCAGGACAACCCGAATGCCGAGGTCCGTGGCCGTCGTCCGTTGCGCGCTGCCCAGGTAGTGGTATCGGACGTTGAAGGTCAGCCGGGCTGGTACCGGGTCAGCCTCAGCGTGCGACCGCACTTCAAGTACATGGGGGCGGACTTCACCCTGTCACTGGTCGGCAAGCTCGACAAGGAATAAACCGACGTGAGTTACGGCAGCCTGTTTGAACGCCTGGCCGGTGACGCCACGCAACGAGCCGATCTCGGTCACACGGACGCCGTTGCGGCGTCCGTGTCCCGGCATCTGGCGCAGATGCTCAGCACCCGTGCCGGCAGCGTGCAGACCCTGCCCGACTACGGGCTGCCAGATCTCAACGACATGCGCCTGTCCGTGCACGATGCTCTGCAACAGGCACGCACAGCCATCGAAGGCTTTATCGAGCGTTATGAACCGCGGCTGCGCAATGTACGTGTCATTGCGCTGCCACGCAGTCACGACCCGCTGTGTCTGAGCTTCGCCATCGAAGGCCTGCTGGATGTCGCCGGCCAACGCCAGAAAGTCAGCTTCTCCGCCAGCCTCGACGGTAGCGGACAGGTCAGGGTCCAGTAAAAGGAGTTACCCATGTCAGGCAAACCCGCCGCACGCGTCGGCGACCTTACCAGTTGCCCGAAGAAGGGCCACGGCAACAATCCGATCAGCGCCGGCTCGCCGGATGTACTGATCGACGGCATGCCGGCAGCCCGAATGGGCGATCCAACCGGCTGCGGCAGCACCCTGGTCGGCGGCGTCAGCACCAGCGTAATGATCAATGGCAAGCCCGCCGCCGTGATCGGCAGCAGTGGCGACCATGGCAACACCGTTGTCCAGGGTTCAGGCAGCGTACTGATCGGATAGTTGTTCTCACTACAGGGATAGTTGCGTGTCATTCAACCACTACTACCAAAGCGAGCTGAGCGCGCTGCGCCAGATGGGCAAACGCTTTGCCGAGCGTAACCCGGCGCTGGCGCCGTTCCTCGGCCAGAGCGGCAAGGACCCGGATGTCGAGCGTCTGCTCGAAGGCTTTGCCTTTCTGACCGGGCGTCTGCGGCAGAAGCTGGATGACGAACTGCCTGAACTGACGCACTCGCTGATGCATCTGCTGTGGCCCAACTATATGCGTCCACTGCCGGCCTTCAGCATGCTGCAGTTCGATCCGGTAAAGCGCGCAGGGCCAGCCGTCCGGGTGGCGCGCGACACGCCGGTCGAGTCAGTGCCCGTACAGGGGATCAACTGCCAGTTCCGCACCACCAGTGAGGTCGAGGTTCTGCCACTGCAATTGAGCCAGCTGGATTACTCGGTCAAGGGCGACGGCGCGCTGCTGAGCCTGAAGCTGTCGATGGTTTGTGACGGCAACCTGCAGGATCTGGCCCTGCGCCGCCTGCGCCTGCATCTTGCCGGTGAGCGCTATATCAGCCAGATGCTCTACCTGGGCCTGTTGCGGCATCTGGATGGTATCGAACTGGTCCTGCTCGACAAACAGGGCACGCCTCTGCCCTGGCATAAGGGCCCCACTGCCAGCACGCTGCGACTGGCCGCCGAACAGGTCCAGCCAACCGGGTTCGAGGATAATCAGGCCCTGATCCCCTACCCGCTCAACACCTTCAGCGGCTACCGCTATCTGCAGGAATACTTCGCCTTTGAAGACAAGTTCCTGTTCGTCGACATCAATGGCCTGGAGTGCCTTGGAGCCGCTGGCGAGGATGTGCTGCAACAGGCCGCGGGCCTGGAGCTGCGCTGCCATATCCGCAAAGCCGGCATCCAGCGAATCCGCCCGAGCAGCGACAATGTGCGCCTGTATTGCACCCCGGTGGTCAATCTTTTCAACCACGATGCCACGCCAATACGCCTCGACGGACGTCAGGACCACTATCTGCTGCGCCCGGCCGAATACGCCAGTCACCAGTGCGGCGTCTACTCGGTCGAACGCGTCACCGGCTGGAAGCCTGGCGGCATGGGTTATGAGGACTATGTGCCTTTCGAGTCCTTCGAGCACGACCACAGTTTTGATGTCACCGAGCCCAAACCTCACTACAGCGTGCGTCAATCACCCTCGATCCAGGGCGATGGACTGGAGACCTATCTGAGCTTCGGGACGCGCAGCAGCGAACGACATGAGACGCTGTCAATCGAGTTGATGTGCACCAACCAGAATCTGCCGAGTCAGCTTGGCATAGGTGATATCTGCCGGCTCAGCGAAGACACCCCCGACTATCTCAGTTTCCGCAATATCAGCACGGTCACGCCCAGCTACGCACCACCGTTGGATAGTGACTTTCTGTGGAAGCTGATCAGCAACATGTCACTGAACTACCTGTCGCTGGCCAATGTCGAGGCACTCAAGGTGATCCTCGAAACCTACGACCTGCCGCGTTACTACGACCAGCACGCGGCACGAGTCGGCCAGCGCCGGCTGGAAGGCCTGAAGAAGATTTCCCACAGTCATGTAGACCGTCTGCACCACGGCCTGCCTGTTCGAGGCATCCGCACCGAGCTGCTGATCGATGGCGACAATTTTCTTGGCGAAGGCGATCTGTTCCTGTTCGCCTCGGTACTCGATCAATTCTTTGCACTGTATGCCAGCCTCAACTCGTTCCATGAGTTGCAGGTTTCAACCACCCAGGGAGAGCGGTATCAATGGACACCACGCATGGGGCAACAGCCCCTGCTCTAAGCCGGCTAGGTCGCAGCATCCGCGAGTACAGCCTGTTTCAGGGTGTTTTGCTGGTACTGCAAAGGCTGCGTGAAGAATACCCGCAGTTGACCGACGACGCCCTGTACGAACGCCTGGAATTCCAGGCCAACCCGAGCATGGGGTTTCCCGGCACGGATATAGAGCAGGTGGAATTCTTCCATGAGCAGGGGGAGTTGCGCGCACGGATACGCGTCAATGTGCTCGGCCTGTTCGGTTCCAGTTCGCCTTTACCTGCGTTCTACAGCGAGCAGGCGTTGGGCGACAGCCTGACTGGCAACCCGACCCGGGACTTTCTCGACCTGTTCAACAACCGGCTGCAACGCCTGATACTGCCGATCTGGCGCAAGTATCGCTATCATCGCCGCTTCAGCGAAGGCGCCGACGACGGGTTCTCCGCCCAGTTGTTCGCCCTGATCGGTCTGGGCTACCCGGCACTGCGCAGCTCAAATGAGCTGAACTGGAAGCGACTGCTGCCCTATCTCGGCCTGCTCAGCATGCGCGCCCAGTCCGCCGCGCTGGTCTCGGCCGTATTGCGTTACTACTTCAAACACGCGGCGCTGCACATCGAACAGTGCGTCGAACGGCAGGTTGAGATTCTGCCCGAACAACGCAACCGCCTGGGTCTGGCCAACAGCCAGTTGGGTAGCAGCCTGGTACTGGGCGACAGCGTGCGTGATCGCAGCGGCAAATTCCGCATCCACATTCGCGAACTCGACTGGGACCGCTTCCACGATTTTCTGCCCACCGGCAGTGCCTATCAGCCGCTGCTGGCCCTGGTGCGCTTCAGTCTGCGCAACCCGCTGGCCTATGACATCCGTCTGCAACTGCGCAAGGAAGAAATCCGCGAGCTTCACCTGGGACGCAACAATCACTGCCGGCTGGGCTGGACCAGCTGGATTGGCCAACGTGACAGCGACGCTGAAGTCACCCTGGCCGGACGAACTCATTAAGGACTGATGAACATGATCAATGTAGATATCCAAAAACTGGTACAGGCTCTGGACGTGGACAGTCGCCGCGATCTGGAAGCCGCCGCCGAACGCTGCGTCATGCGTGCGGCCAGCAAGGTCCAGATCGAAGACCTGCTGCTGGTGCTGCTTGAGCGGCCCAACAGTCTGCTGAACAAGGCGCTGCTGGACGCCGGAGCCGATATCGACAGTTTCCGTACACTGCTGCAGCCCCGCGGGGATGGTGATGGTAGCCGCAGCCCGGCGTTTGCCAGCGAACTGGTGCAATGGCTCCAGGATGCCCTGCTGGTAGCCAATCTGGAGCTGGGTCAAACCCACATTGATCAGGCTGCCCTGCTGCTTGGCCTGCTGCGCAACCCGATTCGCTACGCTGGCAGCCGCTATCAGCCGATGCTCGACAGTATCCATACTGAGCGTTTGAGCGACTACGCCCAGTCCGGACAATCCACGGGCAACGCCCAGGCAGCGACTGCCGACTCGGCCCTGAGCCGCTTCACCCACAACATTACCGCTCAGGCCCGGGACGGCAAGCTGGACCCGGTCCTGTGCCGCGACCAGGCGCTGCGCCAGATGATTGATATCCTCGCCCGGCGGCGCAAGAACAACCCCATCGTGGTTGGCGAGGCCGGTGTTGGCAAAACCGCCATCGTTGAAGGACTGGCCCTGCGCATCGCCGCAGGCGAGGTCCCCGAGTCGCTGCGCGATGTCGAGCTGCTGTCGCTGGATCTGGGCCTGTTACAGGCCGGCGCCAGTATCAAGGGGGAATTTGAACGCCGCCTGCAAGGCGTGATTGATGAGGTCAAGGCAGCCGCCAAGCCGATCATCCTGTTCATCGACGAAGCCCACACCCTGATCGGCGCCGGCGGCCAGGCTGGTGGTTCTGATGCCGCCAACTTGCTCAAGCCGGCACTGGCACGGGGTGAGCTGCGTACCATCGCCGCCACCACCTGGAGCGAATACAAGAAGTACTTTGAAAAGGACCCAGCCTTGGCCCGGCGCTTTCAGCCGGTACAGTTGCACGAGCCTACCACCAGCGAGGCCGTTACTATTCTGCGTGGACTGGCCCCGCTGTACGAGCGTAGTCATGGCGTCTATCTGCGTGACGATGCCGTCGTCGCTGCCGCCGAGCTGTCGGCCCGTTACCTGGCTGGGCGCCAGTTGCCCGACAAGGCCGTCGACGTACTGGATACCGCCTGCGCCCGCGTACGTATCAGCCTGGCCTCCGCCCCGGAAGCCATCGAGCGCTTGCGCGGCGAAATTGCCGAAGGCGAGCGTCAATTACAGGCTCAGCAGCGCGACCACCAGGCCGGCCTGGAGCTGGACAACCTGTTGTTGACCCAACTGCAGGAACGCCTGGAGCAGGCCCGGGATGAACTGCTGAGCCTGGAGCAGAGCTGGAATCAACAGCGCGAGCGGGCCACCCGGCTGCTGACCCTGCGCCAGCAATGTGCCGAGCTGCGTCTGAGCCAGACTGAAGCCAACGAACCCGACACCGATGGCGACCTACCCGACAACCAAATGCCTGATAGCACCACTGATCTGGCCGCACTCGAAGCCGAGCTGGCGAGTCTGCAGGGTGAGTTGCAGGCGGTTCCAGGCCCGGCGCGTCTGGTCAGCCATGAAGTCTGCCCGCGGCTGGTCGCCGAAGTGATCAGCCACTGGACCGGTGTACCCGTTGAGCAATTGGCCCGCGAGCACAACAACAAGGTCGCCGGATTTGCCGCTGAGCTGCGCCGCCGGGTGCGTGGCCAGGAACAGGCTGTAGTGGCGCTTGATCGCGCCATGCGGGCAGCCGCGGCCGGTCTTAACAATCCGGATGCACCCGCCGGGGTGTTTCTGCTGGTAGGTCCAAGTGGCGTCGGCAAGACCGAAACCGCCCTCGCCCTGGCCGACCTGCTGTACGGTGGCGAGCGTTTCCTGACTACCATCAACATGTCCGAATTCCAGGAAAAGCACAGCGTTTCCCGGTTGCTTGGCGCACCTCCCGGATACGTCGGCTATGGCGAGGGCGGCATGCTTACCGAGGCGGTACGCCAGAAGCCCTACTCGGTGATTCTGCTCGATGAGATCGAAAAAGCAGACCCGGACGTACTTAATGTGTTCTACCAGATCTTCGACAAGGGTGTGGCCAACGATGGCGAGGGACGCGAAATCAACTTCCGCAACACCCTGATCCTGATGACCTCGAACCTGGCCAGCGAACAGATCAGCCAGCTGTGCGCCCAGGGCCAGCGACCGGCCGCTGAAGACCTGGAACAAGCCATCCGCCCAACCTTGATCCGCCACTTCAAACCGGCGTTGCTGGCGCGTATGCGCGTGGTGCCCTACTACCCGGTCGACGGCGACGTATTGCGCGAACTGGTAAGCCTCAAGCTCGAGCGCTTCGCCAATCGCCTGCAACGTCGCCAACTGGGTTTCAGCCACTGCCCAGCCCTGATCGAGCATTTCGTCGAACGCTGCCACTACGGTGACAGCGGTGCCCGTCTGATCGATCACCTGATAGATCAACAGTTGCAGCCGCAGATCGTCGACCAGTTACTGGATGCCATGGCTAGCGGCAGTACGCTCCGTCACGTGCATGCCACTCTCAACGGCGAAGGGGCTCTGGTCTGTGAGTTCGCTTAAACTGCCTGCCCTGTTCGACCGGCTGACGCACCCGCTGCATTATGCCGAAGACCTGCTCGCACGCTTCACCGCGCTGGCTGGCAGTCGGGGCAGTCGTCAGCTGCAGGAACGTTTGGTCGAAGCCGCCAGCAGCCTGACCGGCTGTCCGCTGGGCCAACTGTTCCTGCTCGATGCCACTCATACCCAGTTAATCCTGGCCGCCGAATGGCTCGACGGCCAGCCGCACAGCCGCGAAGCAGACACCGTATCGAGCGACTACAACGACCAGCAACTGCTGCAGTACTGCCTGTGCCAGAACCAGGTGCTGTACCTCGCTCAGCTCGACAACAGCCTGTACGCCACCCCGTTCCTGCCGGCCACCAACGCGGATTGGCGCAGCCTGCTGTGCCTACCCCTGCACGACGACCAGCAACATGTTGCCGGGCTGCTACTGCTGGCCAGCCACGAGGCTCTGGAACTTCATGGCTATGCCGACTCCCTGCAATTGCTTGGTAACTTCGCTCTGCATCAACTGCATCTGCTGCAACAAGTACAGCAAGGCCAAAGCTCCACCACCGAAGTGCGCGAACCTGCGCCAAACTATCCGCGTGGCTATGGCCTGATCGGCGACAGCCCAGCCATGCAGGCGGTTTACCAGTTGATCGGCAAGGTCCTGCACAACCCGGTCACCGTCCTGCTGACCGGCGAAACCGGCACCGGCAAGGAACTGGTCGCCCGCGCCATCCACGACTATGGCTCTCGCCGCACCCAGCCATTCATCGCCCAGAACTGCGCCGCGCTCCCGGAAAACCTGCTGGAAAGCGAACTGTTCGGCTACCGCAAAGGGGCATTCACCGGCGCCGACAAAGACCACCGGGGCCTGATCGATAGCGCCGATGGCGGCACCCTGTTTCTCGATGAAATCGGCGACATGCCACTGGCCCTTCAGGCCAAACTACTGCGCGTACTACAGGAGGGCGAAGTACGGCCACTGGGCAGCAGCGACACTCACATGGTTGATGTGCGCATCATCGCCGCCACCCATCAGGATCTGCAGGCTCAGGTGCGTGATGGCCAGTTCCGCGAAGACCTGTACTACCGCCTGACCCACTTCCCCATTGAGCTGCCACCGCTGCGCGAACGTGGAGAAGACATTCGCATACTGGCTATGCATTTCGCCGATGAAGCCTGCTGCTTCCTGCAGCGCGAAATCTGTCGCTGGTCCGACAGCGCCCTTGAGCATCTTGCCGGTTACAGTTTCCCCGGCAACGTACGCGAGCTCAAGGGACTGATTGCCCGTGCCCTGCTGCTGTGCGACGGCAACCTGCTGTTACCCGAACACTTCAACCTGCCGGAAACCATCAGCCAGCCCAACGGCCTGAGCTTGCGTGAGCGTATGGAGCGTGTGGAGCGCAACCTGTTGCTCGACTGCCTGCTGCGTAACCAAGGCAACCAGACCAGTGCCGCCAGCGAACTCGGGCTACCGCGCCGCACTCTGCTGTATCGCATGCAGCGACTCAACATCAGTCCGTCTGATCTGAAATCCAGGGAGAGGAACCATGTTCAACCCGGCCAATGAAGCCCATTTCAGCCTGACCCTCGACGGCCTCGACCACGACTTCAAAGTGCTGGCTTTCAATGCCCGCGAGGCCATCAGCCAGTGCTACCGCATCGAGCTGCAACTGGTCAGCGAACAGCCCGACATCGACCTCGAAGCCCTGTTGCAGCACAGCGCCTGGCTGGACCTGGGCAACGGCAGCGGCCTGCACGGGCTGATCCACCACGCCGCCGTCAGCGAATCCGGCCAACGCCTGACCCGCTACCAGCTGGAACTGGTACCGCACCTGCACTACCTCGGCCTGCGCCACAACCAGCGCATCTTCCAGCACCTGAGCGTGCCCGAGATCATCGCCCAGATCCTGCCTGAACACGGCATCCAGTCCGACGCCTGGCAGTTCCAGCTCGGCAGCGACTACCCGGCCCGCGAGTACTGCACCCAATACGACGAAAGCGACCTGCACTTCATCCAGCGCCTGTGTGAGGAAGAAGGCATCCACTACCACTTCCGCCACAGCCCGGACGGCCACCTGCTGGTGTTCGGTGACGACCAGACCGGCTTCCCGCGCCTTGAACCAACCGGGTTCGACCAGGGCAACGGCCTGGTCGCCGACGACCCGGTAGTCAAACGCTTCGGCCTGCGCCTGGAAACCCGCAGCAGCCGGGTCAGCCGCCGCGACTACGACCATCAGAAAGCCCGCCTGCTGCTCGAAAGCGAAGCCCGCAGCGAGCAGCTGCCGGACCTGGAAGACTACGACTACCCCGGCCGCTTCAGCGACCGCGAGCGCGGCAAACAGCTGGCCCGCCGCGCCCTCGAGCGCCACCGCAGCGACTACCGCCAGGCCACTGGCGACAGCGACCAGCCGAGCCTGCGCAGCGGCCACTTCCTCGAACTCGAAGGCCACCCCACCCAGAGCTGGAACGACCTCTGGCTGATCACTGATATTCACCACCAGGGCAAACAACCCCAGGTGCTGGAAGAGTCGATTACCAGTGACAGCGATGACGATGACGACTTCACCCAAGGCTACCGCAACCACTTCACCGCCAGCCCCTGGGACAGCGCCTGGCGCCCGGCCCTGAACCACCCCAAACCCAAGGTCCTCGGCCAACAGACCGCCGTGGTCACCGGCCCGGAAGGTGAAGAAATCCACTGCGACAGCGAAGGCCGGATCAAGGTCCAGTTCCACTGGGACCGCGAAGGCCAGGCCGACGCCAACACCAGCTGCTGGCTACGGGTAGCCAGCAGCTGGGCCGGCAACGGCTGGGGCGCCGTGACCATCCCCCGCATCGGCATGGAAGTACTGGTCAGCTTCCTCGAAGGCGACCCCGACCAACCGCTGGTCTCCGGCTGCCTGTACAACAGCGCCCACCCGGTGCCCTATGAGCTGCCCGAACACAAAACCCGCAGCCTGTTCAAAAGCCTCTCCAGCCCTGGCGGCAACGGCTTCAACGAACTGCGGATCGAAGACAAGGCCGGCCAAGAACAGATCTTCATCCACGCTCAGCGCGACTGGGACCAGGACATTGAACACGACCAGCGCATCCGCGTCGGCCATGAACGCCACGAACGCATCGAAGCCAACCGCTACAGCGAAAACCTGGCCGAAGAACACCACACCACCCACGCCGATAGAAAGACCGAGATCAAGGCCGATGATCACCTGACCGTGGCCAGCAGTCAGCACGTCAAGCTGGGGCAGGGGCAGTTCATCGACAGCGGCCGGGAGATTCACTATTACGCTGGCGACAAGGTGGTCATCGACGCTGGCATTGAGCTGACCGCCAGCGGCGGCGGCTCCTTCCTCAAACTCGACCCCAGTGGCGTGACCCTGAGCGGGCCGGGTATTCGGATCAACTCTGGTGGTGCGGCTGGACGGGGTTCGGGAATCGGCATACTGCGGCCAAGCACCCCAGGAGCCGTCGAGCAGGTTATGTATGGCACCGCAATACTGGCAGTCCAACCCAACAACCTTTCCCGCCTGACAGCAGCAGCCAGAGATAACCTGCTACTGGCCAGCCAATGTCATCGCCAGCCAGATGGCCACTGCCCATTGGAGGCTTGCCCATGCCGGAGCGCTTGAACATACAGCGAGCTATGGCTCCCGGCTATTCGGATGACTGCTACCTGTTGCTTGATGGCTTGGCTATGGATGTACCCGTTACGGCTTTCTCTCTCGATGAGCATCCACAGATCGAACCACTGTTTCGTGGTACCCGGCACTCGGAAGTCATCGAAGCCAGCCCCTGGCTGGTCAAACCCATGGCTGGTGGACAGCTGCTGAGTTCTCCCGAAGTCTGGCAAATGCATGGAGTGGTGCTGTATTCAGCAGTTGGCAAAGACACCCTCGCACAGCATCTGCGTAGCCTGATCAGTGTCCGCCTGCCATCCCAGCAATTGGCTTACTGCCGCTTTTACGCTCCAGAGTGGACCGCCCGACTGTTCAACTCCATGCACCCTGAGGATTTTCAAGCTTGGTCAGGGCCCATCTCGCAATGGTTGATCCATAACGATGATTCGTGGACAGCCTACACCTGCGACAGCACCGGACAGCCAAAGGATGTAAATGACGAAGGTTGGTACATGCTACGTGAGGAACAACTGGCGCAGTGGCAAGCCGAAGAACAGCAACGTTTCATTGACCGTGCTATGCATCATCTCGGCTGCAAGTCATACCAGGCAGATTTCACCACCCAGCGCGAGCGCATAACCAGTCTGATCCAGCAGGCCCAGAACTATGGGTTCACACTTGAACATCAGACTCTGCAATACCTGGAACTGGCCTGGCGCTTCCCGCATGAACTCAGCGCTCAGCAATGGACAGACTATCTGGCTGACCACCGCCACACCGCTGACCAACGTCTACAAGTTGCAGAGCAGCAACTATTTGGCTTGAACAAGGACGTCTAACCATGGAATACATCGTCAAATCCGGGGACAGCCTCAGCCTTATCGCGCGCTCCAACAGTACAACGGTGGCAACGCTGATGCGCCTTAACCCCGAGATCGAAGATGCCAACCGCATCTATCCACAACAGAGCATCCGCCTACCTGACACTGCCAGCACGCGGCAAACCAGAGCCATTGGCCAAATCGCTGACTGCAGCGAATGCGCCGATGAGTACGTCGATTTGCTGCATCAGGCAAATGAGGCTGTTTTCATACCGTTGACCGCCGAGCATCAACGTGAAATCCAACAGGAAGAAGCCATTCTTGAACAGCTTATCCAGCAGTTTCATGCTGCGATGGAAGGCATGGAAGACAGCATTCAGGGCTTCAAAGATGATTTTATTGAACGCTTGGAGCAAGAACGCATCATTGATCGCGCCAAACCTTCAGAGCCTCTGCAACTGACCGAAATACGCCGTCTGATGGGTAACCGACATTATGCCTATGTGCGCAAAGACTCAGGCTGGCGGCGGCACCGAAGCTACAGCATAGATGCTCAGGACAGAGCACGGGCTAAAGGCTGGTATGACCCGGCCAGCGGTAAAGTTGACGGCAGCAAGCTGCTAGACACCATAGCCGAAGACATGCGTACCCCGTCTCTCAAAGCCAGTCTGACCTTGCATGAGAGTTTTACCGACTGGTGCCTGCTCGAATGGCAAAGCGACCCGGTTCGCTGGACGCCTATCGAAGGGATGCCTCCCATCGTCGCCGGTGCGCAGGCCCAGGCCATGCGCTATGCCATGGGCGCCAGCTTGCAAGCTGGCTATGACCCCAGAAGCATGAATGCACACATAGCAGCCAAGGCCAGTGCCAGCGCCAGCCTGATCGAGGGCAAAGCTTATGCCGAATGCGCCTGGCCAGCCGAGGAAGACAGTGAATGGATCATTCGCTATCGCGATGAGTACGACAGTTTGCAGGATGCGTCACTAGGTAAATTCCGTGCCCGGGTCAAGGCCGAACTGATCGGCTTTGCCGGCGCCAGCGCTTTGCTCAGTGCCAATGTGCATATCGATATGAGCAACGGTATTCCGCAACTGCGCGGCACCGGTAACTCAAACCGCAGCCATGGCTCAGGAGACCCCGCTTCGGTTGAAGCTGGTGCCTTTGTCGGTGTACGTGCCGATGGCAAACTAGAAGGCAGCATAGAGTGGCAGGACACGCTGGCAGAACAGCGACAGTGGGTCGCACTGTGCACTCTGGGTGTTAGTGCGGGTGCAGCCCTTGGCCTAGGAGCCGAAGCACGCTTGCAGATCAAGTGGAGCAGCACAACACATAAGTTTTACTTCAATGTACATGCCGGACTGGTGGCCGGGGCTGGTGCCTCAGGCGAGGTTGGAGCAGAGGTAGACGCTGGAACCTTTTTGGCCATGGTCAAGTGCGTCTACAACGCCCTGTTAACCGTGGATTTTCGCAAGGTCGAGGAAATAGATGCCGGGGCCTTCAGCCAACTGACCAACTTTGCTGTACTAGGAATTTTGACGGGTACTAATTATGCCGCAATGGCCGTACGTTTTGGCGCTGAAGCAGCAGATCGTGTAGGCAGAGATTTAGCACGTTTCATTGAAGCACATCGTACCGCTCGGGAAAGAGAGCAGTTGGCCATAACCACAGCCGAAAATATTCTATCCGACCTAGCTCAGAGAGATAACAGCTGGATCAAATATGCCCCTCCGGAAGTCAAAGGACGCCTTCTGGATATCCTTTGCTTCGACTACGGTCCAACTTTCTGGGATCGCTACACCTGGGGAGCCAACAGCCGGGAAAGAGCCATTTTGGCTCTTCTGGAAGTCAGTCAGTGCTGGCGCGATTACGAAGAAACCGTTACTCGCATCAATCCGACTGGTGACAAGGGCAACTATACCGCCAATCGCAATCGCCTGCGCAGCCTGATGCGGCTATTTCCAAGCCTGCAAATCGAGCGTATCGAAGCTCGACTGCAAGGTACACGCGCCACCCCCAACCAGCCGGTACAACTAGCGCGACACGTTCAACTGACAGGAACACATTATGCGTAATCGTTCTGCTATTACCGTATTGCTTTGCAGTGCCACGCTACTTTATGGCTGTCAGGAAAGTTCGCGGGCCGCTACAGCCCTTGATCTACAACCACGTATTGCCGAATTGACCGGCCGCGCCATAAACAATCTGGTCTTTATCGAGGGCGGCACCTTTATCATGGGTGACTTTGGAGCCGTCGGCGAGGATGGCATATGGCGGCCCTATTTCCCACCGACCATCGAAGAGGATCACCCCCATGAGGTGACTCTGTCCAGCTACTCGCTGAGTCGACACAAAACAACCTGGGGGGATTTCGATACCTATCTTTTGGCCAACGACTTGCCACTCATCGTGCAGGCTTTCACCGAATCCTGGGAAAGAACGCCCTTCGATCAAGAACCTGAAAGCCAGTTCTTTGTTGAGAAACCAGCCACTGTCACCTGGCAGGAAGCCAAGGACTACTGCCAATGGCTGGGTGCCCAAACCGACCTGCCCCTGGACCTGCCTACCTCTGCCCAGTGGGAGTTTGCCGGGCGTAACCGCGGCAGTCAGGCGTGGATTTTTTCCACCCATGATGGGAAAGAGACCAGTCGTGACATAAAGGCGCACATGTACGGCAGAGATAAGTACGTCCCGGTTGGCAGTCGCCTGCCAGCCAACCCCCTCGGCCTCTACGACATGGCTGACAATGGCAAGGAATGGGTCAACGACTGGTTTTCCGAAACCTGGTATCGGGAAAACCCCAAAGTCACTGACCCACAAGGCCCTGCTGAAGGTACGCGTAAAATCATTCGTAACCTTGATTTCAGTTTCTCACGCACAGGAATGTCCGAGTCAGCACCTAGCCTAGTCAACGAGAACTGGGACAGCGTTGCCGAATATACCTTCCGCTGCGCCCTGCAAAGCTCGTCGCCCCTAAGGCAAGCAGAGCCATGAAACCCACTATCAGCCCCCATCAGAGCGCTTAAGCCTTGATCAGGACCAATACACCAATTTGTGAACCATTACCCAGCAAGCACATAAATAAGGAAGTCACCTCATGAGAAAATCCATCTGGTCCATCGTTCTGCTGTCTCTGGCCCTGCTGGCTGGGACCGGCTGTACAGGCAACCACAAGGACTACCGCCCGCTGGGCGAGCCGCAGGCCACTCGCGGCAACTGATTTACACAGGAGCAATATTCCATGGAACTGGTTTTCGATATGGTCAGCGCCCCGCAGCAAATTCCGGGCATGGCCGCCACCAAGACCTTCAAGCATGCCGGCGGCATCATCGGCCGTTCGGATAGCTGTGACTGGGTTATTCCCGACCGCAACCGGGTCATTTCCGGCAAGCATGCTCTGGTCAGCTATGACAATGGCGCCTTCTTCCTAACCGACACCAGCAGCAATGGCATTCATCTCAAGGACAGCGGCATGCCTCTGGCCAAGGGACAGCCTGTACGGGTCGAGCATGGCAACGTTTTTTGCCTGGGTGACTTCGAGATTCGCGCCCGCCTGATCCAGAACCCGGCAGAGTTCGAAACCGGCCTGCACCACAGCCAGCCAACCGGCAGCATCATCCCCGACGATGCATTTCTGGACCTGGATCCGCTCAATGCCATGGATCAGCAGGAACAACGGCATTATCAGCCAGAGGACGAACTGTCGCTGCTCGCGCCTCAGCCAGAAGCAGTGCCGTTGCAACCACACGACTATGCCAGGATCGATACCGAGACACTGCCAGTACCGGAATTGATACCCCCGCCACCGCCCCCAGCAGAGCCCGCGCCAGTAGTGCGTGAAGTCTTGCCGTCAACCTTCTGGGCCAAATATGAACAGGCTCTGGGAGTCAGCCTCGACGGCCTTGGCGAAGACCAGCGAGAAGCGCTGGCAGTAGCTGCTGCCGGCTTGCTAAAGCAAAGCATTGGCAACCTGCAACAGACGCTCAAGACCCGCAGCGAACTGAAGGCGGAAATGCGCCTGGCACAAACCACGGTGCAAACCTCTGGCAATAACCCGATCAAGCATACGGCTGACAGCAGCGAGGCCCTGACCGCCCTGTTGCGTCAACAAGAGCCAGGCAAGATGCCCGCCGCCCATGCCGTGAGCCGCGCCTTCCGGGATCTGCAGGCCCATCAGGTAGCACTCAGCGCCGCCAGCCGTAGCGCGGTCAAGGCCATGTTCGAGCACCTGTCACCCGAACAGCTGACCTTGCGTTTTGAGCGCGAGAGCAAATCCCTGCTCAATACCGCCGGCGGCCGCTGGCGTGCCTACACCAAGCTGTACCTGGCGATGCAGAGCAACGACGACTGGAGCAAGCGTCTGTTCGCTCGTGACTTTGCCACTGCCTACGAAGAACAGATTCGTCTAATCGCCACCCTCAATACCGATATCCAAGGATGATCACCATGTTGCGTATTGCCGTAATTTCGCTACTGCTGCCCCTGCTCGCTCTGACCGGTTGTGCTTCTTTGGGATCAGGCCCAAACACCCGGATCGACCTGACCCTGGAAGGTAGCCGCACGCTTAATCCCGATCTGCATGGTCGCCCATCGCCAATCGTGATCCGTCTGTACGAGCTGAAGAACCCGGTGGCGTTCGAGCACGCCGAGTTCTTCGCCCTCTACCAGCAGCCGCAGGAAGTGATGGCGCTGGATCTGGTCGCTCATGAAGAGCTGGAACTGCGTCCCGGCGAGCAGCAAACCCTGAAACTGACCACAACGGACCAGGGGCGCTACATTGGCGTTCTGGCAGCCTACCGCAATCTGCCAGAAGCCGACTGGCGCACCGTGATTCCTCTGCGCCAGGGCAACCGCAATCAGGTCACGCTGTATCTCGATGAACTGAGCATCCGCCCCCAGGCTGGCGGTCGCGGTAACGGGAACTGAGCCATGACAACACAGAAAGTAGTCTGGCACGAAGGTATGCTGCTGCGCCCGCAGCATTTCCAGCAAAACGACCGGTATTACGACCACCAGTTCAAGACCCGCACTCAGCAGTTGCATACGGCGGCCTGGGGGTTTTTCGGGCTGGAGATTGATCGCCAGTTCCTGGCCATGGGCAAGCTGGTAGTCAGCCAGGCCAGCGGCATTCTGCCTGATGGCAGCCTGTTCGAACTGGGCGCCGAGCGTGAACCGCTGGCCCTTGATGTGCCTGCGAACACTAGCAACAGCGCGGTGTACCTGGCCTTGCCCCTGGTTACCGGCAATCATGTCGAGGCCCGGCGCTCGGAGCAGAAGGATGTACTGGCCCGCTACCTGACCAGCGAAGAGTCAGTCACCGACTCCAACGCCGGCGACAACACCGTCAGCCAGATCAGTTGCGCCCTGCAGGACTTCCGCCTGCTGATGGGCAACGAGGTGGACGACCCGGCTTTCGTCAAGATCAAGCTGTGTCACATCCTCGATACCACCCCCGATGGCGTGGTCAGTCTGGACGCCGACTTCGTACCAACGTTCCTGCACCTGCATGCCAACAGTTTTCTGTTGTCGTGCCTGAAGGAAGTCATCAGCATGCTTACCCACCGGGGCGACATCCTCGCCGAGCGTATCCGCGCCAATGGTAAGGTCAGCGGTGCCGAGGTTGGCGATTTCATGATGCTGCAACTGATCAATCGCCACGAACCGATCCTGCGCCATCATCTCGCCGCCGAACAACTGCATCCGGAGCTACTGTACCGTGAGTTGCTCGGCCTGCTCGGTGAATTGTCGACCTTCTCCAGCGAGAGCAAGCGCCCCAAGCTCGACAGCCGCTATCTGCACAGCGACCAGGGCAACAGCTTCCGCAAGCTGATGGACGCAATCCGCCAGGTGCTGTCGATGGTGCTCGAACAGCATGCCGTGGAGCTGGACCTGCAGCAACGCCAGTACGGCATCCAGGTCTCGCCGCTCAAGGATCACAAGCTGCTGGGCACCTCCTCATTCGTCCTGGCCGCCAGCGCCCAGTGCGACTCCGAGGAACTGCGCCAGCGCTTGCCGGCGCACCTGAAGATTGGCCCGGTCGAGCGTATCCGCCAACTGGTCAACCTGCACTTGCCCGGCATCCGGGTCAAACCGCTGCCGGTGGCGCCACGGCAGATCCCTTTCCATTCGGGCAAAACCTATTTCGCGCTGGAACTCAACTCCGAGGAACTGGCGCAACTGGAGCGCTCGGGCGGCTTCGCCTTCCACGTTTCCGGCGACTTCCCCGAACTGGAGCTGAAATTTTGGGCCATCAGGAACTGAGATCATGATCAAGGAAATGGATTACAGCCAGGACGACCAGACGGTCATCCTCAACCGCAACGGCGACCTGCCGGCGAAGACGCCTCTGACCGACTTCTCCGCACCGCCGAAGCTGGAAAAGATCGACCAGCGGATGATTTACGCCACCCGCCGGCGCGCCAGTGAAGGCGTCAACCTGAGCCTCAACCCGCTGATTGCCGTCGCTGCGGCACTGCTATCGGAAGTGGTGCGACTGAAGAACAGCTACCAGGCAGAAGACCTGCACGCCCTCAAGGACCGACTGGTCGCTGAAATCAAGCTGTTCGAGCACAGGGCCCTGCAGGACGGCGGCGACAGCAGTGAAGTCATGGCCGCACGCTACGTGCTCTGTACCGCCATTGACGAAGCCGTGGTGACCACTCCCTGGGGCAACGAAAGCGCCTGGTCGCAAATGAGCCTGCTCAGCAGTTTTCATAACGAAACCTTCGGCGGCGAGAAGTTTTTCCAACTGCTGGAGCGTCTGTCGCGCAATCCGGTCAAGCACCTGCACCTACTGGAACTGATGTACCTGTGCCTGTCGCTTGGTTTCGAGGGCAAGTACCGCGTCATGCCACGCGGAACCCTGGAACTGGAGGTGATCCGCGACAGCCTGTATCGGCAGATTCGCCAGTTACGGGGCGACATCCCCCGCGATATCTCGCCACACTGGCAAGGCCTCAAGGATGCCCGCGGCCACTTTGTCCGGGTCGTGCCCTGGTGGGCCATTACCCTGTTCACCCTACTGTGCCTGGCCATCATGTATGGCGGCTTCAGCTGGGTACTCAGCGAGCAGCGCCAAAGCATCATGCAGAGCTATGAGAGCCTGCACGCCAGCCCCACTGACAGTACCTTCAGGGATGATTTGCAATGAACGTCAAAACTCTTCTTCTCAAAGGCATGGGCCTGTTCAGGCGTGACTGGGTATGGAGCCTGGTACTGGTTCTAGCCCTGGCCAGCCTGGTCTGGTTTGCCGGCCCGGCACTGGCGATCAATGGTCGCGAGCCCTGGGGCTCGGCGGTCAGTCGACTGCTGACCATCAGCACGCTGTTTCTGATCTGGGGCCTGAGCCTGGTGTTTATCAGCTGGAAGGCCAACAAGCGCAAACAGGCCGAAGAGGATGATGCCGATGCCCAAGAGCGCATTCGCCGTGAAAGCCTGATCGTCGAAGAGCAGCTCGAGCTGCACAGCCGCTTCAAGCAGGCCATGCGCACTCTCAGCCGCTCCAGTCTGTACAAAGGCCGCAGCGAGCGCTGGCGCAAGGAGCTGCCGTGGTACCTGCTGATCGGCCCCCAGGCCAGCGGCAAGACCAGTCTGCTGGACTTCTCCGGCCTGGAGTTTCCACTCAACAAGGGTGAGCAACGCCCCAACCGCGAGATCACCGGCACCCGCTACGCTGACTGGTACTTTGCCGAGCATGCGGTACTGATCGATACCACCGGCCGTTACCTGAATCAGCCCGACCCGCAGGTTGACAATATCGGCTGGCAGACCCTGATCGGGCTGCTGCGCAATCGCCGCCCTCGCCCACTCAATGGTGTAGTGGTGAACCTGCCGGTAGAACAACTGCTCAGTGACAACGAACTGGAGCTGGAGAATCTGGCCCGCCAGACCCGCCAGCGGCTGCTCGATATCAATCAGAAACTCGGCGTCGACGTGCCGGTCTATCTGGTGCTGAGTAAGGCCGACCGCCTGCCTGGTTTTGATGAGTACTTCGACCAACTGTCCAGCGATGAAAGCGACCAGGTACTGGGCGCCACCTTCCGCCAGGAGCAGAACGGCACCGACATTCAGGTGGTACGCCAGGAGTTCGAGGAACTGCTGCGCAGGCTCAACAGCCAGGTGATCATGCGCATGCATCAGGAGCGTGATACTCAGCGTCGCGGCCGCATCCTTGACTTTCCGCACCAGCTCAGCCGGATTGGCGAGTCGCTCAACCTGTTCATCGAACTGGCCTTCTCTGGCAACCGCTACCAGCGGGCCAGTCAGTTGCGCGGGTTCTACCTGACCAGTGCGCCGCAACTGCAGGGCGACATCGATCCCATGACCGCCAGCATTGGCCGCAACCTCGGTCCATCAGGTCGCGAACTGCCAACCGTACGCAGCGGCCGGCCGCGCTTCATCAAGCATCTGTTGAGCCGGGTGATCTTTCCCGAATCGGCCCTGGCCGGTCTTGATCAGCGCGAAATCAAGCGCATCGACTGGCGCCAGCGCATCCTCTACGCCAGTGCCGCCGCCTGCCTGGTCCTGTTTGGCCTGGGTTGGGCCAGCAGCTTCTCCAACAACCATGGCAAGCTCGAACAATTGCGCGATCTGTCCCAGAAACTGGACCGCCAGCAACGCCAAGTGCCGGCAGGCGACAATATCGACCAGTTACTGGCGACTCTCGACACCCGCTATCAGGCCACCCAGGTCTTCGCCCCCCGTAGCGATACCCGCTGGCGTGAACGTTACGGGCTGTTCCAGGGCGACGAGGTCAACCCGGCGCTGTACGAAGACTACCGTCAGGCCCTGGAAAACCTGCTGCTGCAACGGGTTGGCCAGCGTCTGGAAGCACAAATGCTGTCCAGCCTCCATGATCGCGAAAAGCTGTTCGGCAGCCTGCGTGCCTATCTGATGCTGCACTATGCCGAGCGGCGTGACCCGGAGTATCTGAAAGAATGGATGGCCGCCGACTGGTCTCAGCGTTACACCGGCAACACCCGCGTCCAGACCGGGCTGAACACCCATTTCGCCCGGCTGCTCGAAGGCCCGTTCCAGCCCTACCAGACCGACCGGGAACTGGTTGCCGAAGCCCGTCAGTACTTGCGCAGCGAATCTTTGGCCAGCGTGTTATATCGTATGCTCCGCGAGCAGGCTGCACGACTGCCGGAGTACCGCATGATCAATCAGCTCGGACCACGTGGTGCCCTGCTGACCAGTGCTCAGAACATCATTCCCGGCTTCTACACCCGCAACGGCTATCAACAGATGTTTGTTGCCCAGGGCGGTGATCTGGTGCAGAACATGCTGCGCGACAACTGGGTACTGGGTGACAGCGATACGCTCAGCGCCCAGGATCTGCGCCGCCTGATGGCAGAAATGGAGCAGCTGTACTTTGCCGATTACGCCAACTACTGGACCGAAGCACTGGCCCTGCTAGCAGTAGACCCCATGGCTGGTGTCAGCGAGGGGGCGCAGCAGCTCAGCAGCCTGACCTCAGCCAACTCACCGATCATCAAGGCGCTCGAAGAGGTGCGTCTGAACACCCAACTGAGCCTGAGCGACAGCAACGACACCAGTGTTCGCAGCCCGAGCGCGGCTCAACGGGCGCTGGAGCGCCGCTTCGAGGCCCTGCATCAACTGCTGAATCAGGACGGCAACCCAGGCCCAGAGCTGGTCAACGCCCTGCAGGCGCTGGACGCCATGCAGGGACAACTCAACAGCCTGGCACACGCCAGCGCTCCCGAGCAGGCGGCTTTCGACATGGCTCGCGCCCGGGTCGCCGGTCAGCAGGACGCCATCAATCAGGTCCGCGCCAGCGCCGCCCGCCTGCCGCAACCAGTCGACAAATGGTTCAACGCCCTGGCCGCCGATACCTGGTTGCTGGTTCTGAATGATGCCTATCAACACATCAATCAGCGCTATCGCAGCGAACTGCTGGCTGCCTACCGCCGCTCGGTCGGTCAACGCTACCCGTTCAGCACCGAGACCGAGAGCGAAGTGGCACTGGCGGATTTCCGCGAGTTCTTCAAACCACAAGGTACGGTTGACACCTTCTTCGATCGTTACCTCAAGCCCTTTGTTACCGGCAGCGCTGGCCAGTATCGCCTGCGCCAGGTCGATGGTCGAGGTTTACCGGTATCACGCGAGTTTCTCGCCCAGATGGGCCGCGCCGAAACTATTCGTCGCAGCTTCTTTGCCGAGAACCCCAATGAGCCACTGGTACAGTTCCGCCTGGAGCCCATCATGCTTGACTCCAACCTGGGCCGGGCCAACTTCAGGCTTGGCAACCAGAGTCTGGAGTACCGCCATGGCCCGATCATCCAGACCGCATTCCGCTGGCCCGCCGATGACAACAGCCGTAGCAGCCTGACGGTCGAGGATCTGGGTGGTCGGCGCATGAGTCTGGATCAGAACAGCGGCGCCTGGTCGCTGTTCCGCCTGCTCGATCAATTGGAAGTTGACCATCACACGGATCGGGATGTGCTGATCCTCAAGGCCAATCTCGGTGGCATGCGGGCCAATTACCTGCTGCACAGCCAACGCTCGCCGAACCCGTTCGACCTGAGTCTGCTGCGCAGATTCAACCTGCCAGCGAGGATCTGATGGATTTGTTGACTCCCTGGCGCAGTTCCGCCCGTACCGACACAGGCAAGGTACGGGCGCGCAATGAAGACGCTTTCCTGGCACTGCCAGAGCGCGGCCTGTGGGTCGTCGCCGATGGTATGGGTGGGCACCAGAACGGTGCCCTGGCCAGCCGCATGATCGTCGAACGACTGGCCGAACTACCGGGCGGCAGTGACCTTGACCGGCGGGTCAAGGAGCTGCGCCAGGCCCTGCATGACCTCAACCGTCGGCTAGGCAAGGAACTCACCCTGACCGCGGACAAACCCGACCCGGTAATCGGCAGCACAGTGGTTGCCCTGCTGGTCGAAGGCGACCGCGCCGTCTGTGTCTGGGCCGGTGACAGCCGCTGCTACCTGTGGCGCAGCGGCAATCTGTATCAGATGTCGCGCGATCACTCACTGCTCCAGCAACTGATGCAGGAGCAGCAGATGAGCGCCGAGCAGGCCGCCAGCCAACCTGGTGCACACGCCCTGACCCGGGCCGTAGGTGCCAGCGAAACGCTGGTCCTGGAAGTAGTGGAGTTCACCGTCTACCCCGGGGACACTCTGCTGCTGTGCAGCGACGGACTGTACCAAAGCATGTCCAGCACCATGCTGGGTAATGCCCTGAGCCTGCCATCGACCTCGCTGGCACTCGAACGGATGTTCGAACTGGCACTCGACGGCCCGGCCCGTGACAACATCAGCGCAGTGGTCATTCGCCGATGAACCCGATGGAGATCCCCGTGACTGCCCCACTCAAGGACGAGGACAGCCTGTCCGACCTGACTCATTTCGCCTTCGGACAGAGCGAAGAGGCTCCCGCACCGGAGCCCATCAGCATCGGCCCGTTACCGGATATTCTCAACGGTCGCTATCACATCGAGCGCCTGCTCGGTGTCGGTGGCATGGGCGCGGTCTACCGTGCCCGTGATCTGTTACGTGAACAGTTCGGCGATCCCGAACCCTTCGTCGCCCTCAAAACCCTGACCGACAGCTTCGCCGAATATCCTGATGCCAACGCCCTGCTCTACAGCGAGTTCGCCCTGACCAGCCGACTGCATCATGCCAATGTCATTCAGGTCTACGGCTTTGATGTCGACAGCGACTGTCAACGCGCGTTTATTACCATGGAGCTGCTCAAGGGACCGACACTAGACCAGTTGATCGAAGCCCACCCGGCCGGCATGGACTGGGAGCAGTTGCGCGGTATCGCCATTCCGTTACTCCAGGCCTTGAGCTACTCGCACCAGCGCGGCGTACTGCATGGTGATCTCAAGCCCAGTAACGTGATGCTCACCGACGACGGCGTACGGCTGTTTGATTACGGCCTGGGCCAGGCCCGTCAAGGGCTGTTGCCCGGCCTGCCACGCCTGAGTCGGGCCCGCATCGCCGCCTGGACCCCACGTTATGCCGCGCTGGAGTTGCTCAACGGCGAAGCGCTCGGCAGCCCCGCTGATGTCTATGCCGTGGCCTGCATTCTTTACGAGCTGTGCAGCGGCCACCACCCGTTCAGTCGGCTGACTGCACGCCAGGCCAAGGCCATGGAACAGGACAAAACCCTGGAACGCCCGCCCAACTTGCCCAGCCATTGCTGGCCCGCCCTGCGCAGTGCGTTGGCTTTCGAGCAACAGCAGCGCATCGACTGCCAGACGCTACTGACAGCCTTCAGCGCCCCGCGCCCAACTGTTCTTCGCCGTTTGTTCCGTGTGCTCGGCCGAAGCTGAGCACAGGTCGCGGGTTTATCGGTATTTTCAGGCTCGGGTTCTGCTACAATGCCGCCCCTGATCAAAACCTGACCAGTTGCCATGAGCCTACAGCCCCCCACACTAAAGCGCCCCGGCCCATCCAGACGTTTCTGCGTTGCGCCGATGATGGACTGGACTGATCGTCACTGCCGCTTCTTTCTGCGCCTGATCAGCCGCCAGGCACTGCTGTACAGCGAGATGGTCACCACTGGTGCGGTCATTCATGGCGATCGCACACGTTTTCTCGGCCACAGTCCGCAGGAGCAGCCTCTGGCATTGCAGCTGGGCGGCAGCAATCCGGCCGAGCTGGCCACCTGCGCGGCCCTGGCCGAACAGGCCGGGTATGCCGAGGTCAACCTGAATGTCGGCTGCCCCAGCGACCGGGTTCAGAACAACATGATCGGTGCTTGCCTGATGGGCCATCCGGCTCTGGTGGCCGATTGCGTCAAGGCCATGCTGGATGCCTGCAGCATTCCGGTTACGGTCAAGCACCGGATCGGCATCAACGGTCGCGACAGCTACGATGAGCTATGCGATTTCGTCGGCCAGGTGCATGAAGCCGGTTGCGACACCTTTATCGTGCATGCCCGCATCGCCATCCTCGAAGGTTTGTCACCGAAGGAAAATCGCGAGATTCCACCGCTACGCTATGAGGTGGTACACCAACTCAAAGCAGACTTCCCGCAGCTGGAGATCATTCTCAACGGCGGTCTCACCGATCTGGATATGATGCAGGGCCAACTTACCAGCCTGGATGGCGTCATGGTGGGTCGTGAGGCTTACCACAACCCCTACCTGCTGGCCGAGGTCGACCGCCGTTTCTATGCCGCCGAGCAACCGGTCCGAAGCCGGATTGAGGTGCTGGAGGCGCTGCGCCCTTACATCGTCGCCCACCTGGAACAGGGTGGGCTGATGAACCATGTCACCCGCCACATTCTCGGGCTGTTCCAGGGCCTGCCCGGCGCGCGTCACTTCCGCCGCCAACTGAGCAGTGAAATCCACCGTTGTGGTGATCCTCTGGCACTCTATGACGAACTGCTGAACGACATGTCGCGACGGATGCAGCCCCGGGATTGCCCCGCGTAACAGGCTTGCGGTATGGTCAAACGAGGATTTCACGTTTTCGTTCAGGGCCGACCATGACCAGCAAACTCGACAGCCTCAAGCAGCACACCATCATCGTCGCAGATACCGGCGACATTCAGGCCATTCGTGCCCTGCAACCGGTCGATGCGACCACCAACCCGTCCCTGCTGCTAAAGGCCGCCGAGCAACCGGAGTACCGCGCCCTGCTCGACCAGGCCCTGCGCCAGGCCGCAGGCAGTCTCGACCCGGTCAGCGAAGCCTGTGACCGGTTTGCCATTGCCTTGGGCAGTGAAATCGTCAAACTGGTGCCCGGGCGCATCTCTACCGAGGTCGATGCGCGCCTGTCGTTTGACCGCGACGCCACCATCGCCAAGGCCCGCCGGTTGATTGAAGGCTATGAAGAACTCGGAATCACCCGCGACCGGGTGCTGATCAAGATCGCCGCTACCTGGGAAGGCATCCAGGCGGCTGCGGCGCTGGAGCGCGAAGGTATTCAGTGCAACCTGACTCTGCTGTTCTCATTCGCCCAGGCCCAGGCCTGTGCCGATGCAGGGGTCTTTCTGATCTCCCCGTTCGTTGGGCGGATCTACGACTGGTACAAGCGTCAGGAAGGTCGGGATTTCAGCGGTCTGGACGACCCTGGGGTGCAATCAGTTGCGCGGATTTTCCGCTACTACAAGGAACATCTGTACGCTACCGTGGTGATGGGCGCCAGCTTCCGCAATATTGGCCAGATCGAAGCCCTGACCGGCTGCGACCGGCTGACCATCAGCCCCGCCCTGCTCCAGCAACTGGCCGGCGAGCCCGGTGAACTGGTGTTGTCCCCTGCGCTAAGAGGTACGGCCGACTCGCGAACAGTGCTGGACGAACGGGCATTCCGCTGGAGCCATAACGAAGACGCCATGGCCACCGAAAAACTGGCCGAAGGCATCCGCGCTTTCGCTGCCGACCAGCTCAAACTGGAACGCCTGCTGGCTGCCCGGGCCGCTTCAGCGGCCTGAGCCAAAACTCGGGACAGTCGACCAGGACCTGGGATCCAGGTCCATAAACAAAGGGCGAAATGGGATTAGCAGTCAGCGATGCTGCTGGTCTGACTCGAGCGCACTAACCAGATCACGAAACGCATCGCGGTTATGCGCATTCAGGCTCATCAGGATCCGATGAGCCTCAAGCACCTTGGCCTTGACCATCTCTTCAGACAAGGTTTGCCCCGGCAGGTCCTGCAGCTCGGTCTCACTCGGCGTCGCTTCCGAGACGATATTGAACACCTGATCAAACCCCATGCTTTGCAACAGGCGATTCATATCGTCGTGATTGGAGACCAGCGTCGGCAGGAAACCAACCTTCTCTTTCGACAGAATCGACAGTTTGGCCAGCAACCCTAGCGAGGTACTGTCTATGCCCTCGGTTTCAGTCAGATCAATCACGATCGACTGAAAGTTCAGAGCGCAAAAAATCTTTTCAATATAGGCATCCAGCGCCGCGCACAGGGTCAGGCGCACATCCCCGATAAACTTGAGGACAAAGGCCCCCTCACATTCGGCGAACTGGATCTTGCCGGTGGTCATCATCCGGGATTCCTGCTCAACAGCAACACAGATATATCGTCCGGCATGGCCGTTTTACGGTCCATACCCAGCAGTTTCAGCAGATTCTGCATTCCGCCATCAGCCTGCTCCATCAATTCCGGTAGCCGCGCTTCCTTCTCCCTCAGAGTAGTACCCTCGATACAATCGAGCACCCCATCCGAGCACAGCATCAGGGTGAAACACTCCGGCAGCTTGAGTTCATGATCCTCATACTCAGCATCCTCGAACAAACCGACCGGGCGGCCCTTGCCGGGCAGGTAGCTGGCCTTTCCTTCACTATAGAGCACCGGCAAAGGCAAATGCCCGCCGATACTGTAAGTCAATGTTCCGCTGGTTTCGTCGATCACACCGCCCAGCATGGTCACATGCTTGCCCAGCTTGCAACTGATCAGACTACGGTTGATGTGACCCAACACATCCGAAGGCTTGAAGTGAATAGGGCCTTCACTTTCCTGCCGACGCTGCTCATAAAGCAGCCGTGTGCTCATGAACTTGAGCAGCACAGTCACAAACGCCGAGGATGAGCCATGACCGGACACATCGGCCAGATAGAACGCCACCTGAGTGTCAGACACACGGAAGTAGTCAACAAAGTCCCCAGAAAGGTACAGGGACGGAAAAATGCGGTGTTCGCACAAATAGGCGCCACTTTGCCAGGGGCTTGGTGGCAGCATGTTGAGCTGCACCTGATGACCTGCCGCCTGATCATCCTTGAGCACTTTCAGATGGTTTTCCAGCTCACGGTTGGCCTGCTCCAGGCGCTCACGGATGCGCTGATTCTCCAACCGCAAACGGGCCCGGTCGAGCGAGCGGCGTACCGCATGCTCAAGCACTCGCATATCTTTGAGGGGTTTGATCAGGTAATCACTCGCGCCTACTCGCAGCGCTTCGACCACATCGGTCATGACGCTGTCGGCGGAGATGACGATGACCGGGGTTTCCGGTGCTCTGTCAGTGATCTGCCGGACCAGCTCGAAGCCACTGATATCGGACATGTGCAGATCGCACAATACCAGTTCGGGTCGTTGGCTAGTGAACAGGTCGAGCCCTTGCTGGGCGTTGCCTGCCTGGAGCACATCGAAACCGCATGTTTCCAGATGTTTGCCGATGTTCTGACGCACGGAATCGTCATCATCGATTACCAGCAATGTCGTGCCAGGAAGCTGCATAGAGTCCCTACGCCAATGCCCCGAAACCGTCAGGTTGCGGGGCCACAGGGGTATTTATCTGTCTGATCAGGGTAACCTGACGCTTTCAAGGGGCAAACACTACTCTTATCCGTCGCCCCAGGCAACCTTTGCCGTACCGAACGCCTTGTCCGCCAGCCCCGGGCCGACTAGGATGACGAAAAACCGCTCAATCGGCCAAGGAGTTGCCATGTCGTTTCACGACCAGCACTACAGTGAAAAGCGTGATTTCATTCGCATGCAAATCGAAAGCGAAGGGCAACTGACCCTGACCGATAGCGGCGAAAGCTTTCATGTTCACTGCCAGGATCTGTCCAGCCAAGGAGCCCAGGTAATCTTGCCCCGCGCGGTGGCCGAAGGGGTTGCCGTGCGTTTCAGCCTGGCCTCGCCAACCCCCGGGCTAGCTGGGCTCGAAGCTCTGGGGCGGGTAGTCCGCTGCAGCGCCGATCAAGCCCAGGGGTTTCGGGTAGGTATTCAGTTCGACAGTGTCGGCTGAAAGTCTCAGAAGTCGTCGTCAACCATTCCGTCGCGCACTTTGAACTCGCGATTTTGCAAATAGGCATTGCGAATAAAGGTATAGCGATCACCCCGGATCAGCCGCTCCTGACCAAGCAAGGCAGCGCGGGTATCGACCATTTCGGTGGCCATCGTACTGTTACGCGTGCGGATATGATCCAGGTGGTTGTAATAGTTGTAGCCTGAGTAGGCTTCCACGCCACGGGCAGGCGCGTCACGCAGCGTGCTCGGACCCAGGAACGGCAGCATGACGTACGGCCCGCTGTTCACCCCCCAAACCCCGAGCGTCTGGCCGAAATCCTCGTCATTGCGCTGCAATCCCATACGGGTAGCGACATCGAACACCCCGACCACCCCCAGAGTGGTATTGAGCAGAAAGCGCGCGGTGTCTATCCCGGCGTCATGGAGCTTGCCCTGCAGCAGGTTGTTGACCAGGTTCTTCGGCTCACCCAGGTTGTTGAAGACATTGCTGACCCCGTCATTCAGCGGCTTAGGCATCAGCCGGTCATAGGTCCGGGCTACTGGGCGCAGGGTGTAGGTGTCCAGCGTGTCATTGAAACGAAAGACAGCCCGATTAACCGGCTCCCAAGGGTCCGGATTGCGGTATTCGGCCTCATCGTCGTAATCATAATCGGCCCAAGCCGGAGTTAGCCCCAGCCAACTCAATGCGGCCACCAGTACGGAGCCAACCGACAACTTGTTCAGGTTCATGGAGTTGCTCTCCCTTTTCGACTCATCACGCGAAGCGGAATCCTTGGCACCGCCCCGAAAAACGCGCAGTTTAATCCAAACCGGCACACAACTCAGTGTTTTTCGTGCTAAACCGCATCGTTAAAGCGCATCTTGATGTTGCTACAGCCCCCGCCCACCGTAGCACTGAAGTCTCAGGCCTGACATCCGCCTGTCATCTCTCTGTCATGGGATCAGGCGATCATGACCGATGCCCACAGCCGACACAGGATCCCCATCATGCTCGCTTCTCCAATTCAGGCCCTGGTTTTCGAGTATGCGGGCACACTGATCGAAAGCCGCTGCACTGAGCACCCCGAGTTGCTGCCGGGGCACCAGATGCTGGAAAACTGCCTGGCCCGTCGAGGCATTCCCGTGGCGGTCCTGTTCGACGATGAGCTCCCCGCCACCGCACGCCTGCTCCCGGAAACCTGGCTGCGCCTGCCCGCACAACCACAGCGGCGCTTCCCCGCACCCGACCCACTGCTGAAGGCAGCCACGCACCTGGCAGTCGACCAATTGCGTCGAGGAGTTCTGGTCAGCGGTACTGTGGCTGGTATACAAGCCGGGCTGAATGCCGGTTGGTGGACGATCGGTACGGCCATGAGCGGTCCGCTGCCAAATGTCGGGCTAAATCTGTGGCGCGACATGGAGCCGGCGGACCAGGACCGTGTCCGCATGCAGGCCACCTTGGGACTGATGAATGCCGGCGCCCACTATGTGATAGACACCATTGCCGACCTGAACGAATGCCTACTCGACATCCAGACCAGGCTGGAACGCAACGAGCGCCCCTGACGCAATCGCCCAAGCCGGGTTATAGTTGGGGTAAAGGTAAACCCCAAGGAGTTGTTTCGCTATGCCCACCAAGCGCCTGAAATCCCAACTCGAGTCCCTGCAGCAGACCCTCAACCAGGCCGACGGGCCGCTATCCGAGGAAGAGCGCGAGGCGCTGCAGACGCTGGCGGACAACATCGAAGCCAAACTGACCCTGATGGAGGCCGAAGAGGCTATGGCCGAGGCCGACCCCACCCTGGTGGATGGTGTCAACCTGCTGATCGAGCGACTGGAAGCCCGTCATCCGACACTGGTCGGCACCCTGCGCAGCGTAGCGCAGAGCCTGTCAGACATGGGGATCTGACGTTACTGGCGCGCCAGGCGCCAGTTCTCAGGCAAACCCGCTTGGGTCGAGCGATAGGGATTGATATCCAGCCCGCCACGACGCACATAGCGTGCGTAGACTGTCAACTGCGAACGCTCACCCAACAGCCGGCGCAGATCGACAAAGATCCGCTCCACACACTGCTCATGGAAGTCCGAGTGCTGGCGGAACGAAACCAGATATCGCAGCAGCGCAGCGCGATCGAGTGCCTGACCGCTGTAACTGATAAGGACCGAGCCCCAGTCAGGCTGCCCGGTGACAGGGCAGTTGGACTTTAGCAGATGGCTGTGCAGGGTCTCGCTGACCTCCCCCGGGGTCCCGGCCAGCGCCAGCAGTCCGGCGTCGTAGTCGTAACGATCAATAGCTACATCCAGTTCATCCAAACACTCGCCAGGCATCTGGAACAGTCCGAACTGATGAAGCTGATTCATCCCCATCAGACGCACCATGACCGGCCCCTGAGCGGCCACTGACAGGTCCGACTCCAGGGTCCGCAGCACCTCCCCCCGATCACTGAACACCGTCTGATTGAAGGAGTTCAGATACAGCTTGAATGACTTGGACTCAACGATCCGCGCCGCCCTCACCGGAAACACGAACTCGGCGGCAGCCACCTCGGGCTTGCCGGATGGGTTCAGCCAGGACAACTCGTAACAGTTCCAGACATCGGCACCATGAAAGGGCAAGGCATCGGCGCGCAGCCCCAACTCTTCCCATTTCGGTGCCCGGGGAATGGGGAACAACAGCGAGGGGGTGTAGACACTGACATAGGCGCTGGATTTACCCAGCGGCGACTGTTCAGCCGGGTGCTGCTTCATGCTGAAGACTCTCTCGTTGCATTGTCGGGCGGCCCTGGACAGGCCAGCCCGACGCATGGGTCAGACAGGATTACTGGCGCAGGCCGGTGCCACGCACCAGCAGCCAGTAACTGTAGCTATACAGGATAACGGTAAACAGTGCCATCAATGCCAGGGCCGTGCCAATACCTATATCCGAAACGCCCAAAATGCCGTAGCGAAACGCATTGACCATATGCAGAATCGGATTGATCAGCGAGACCTTCTGCCAGAACTCCGGCAACAGATGAATGGAATAGAACACCCCGCCCAGATAGGTCAGCGGTGTCAGCACAAAGGTCGGTATGATCGAAATATCATCAAAGGTGCGGGCAAATACCGCATTGATGAAACCGCCCAGAGAAAACACCAACGAGGTGAAAAACACCACCGCGATGGTCAGCCACACATGCTCGACCTGCAGACGGGTGAAGAACAGCGACATCAGAGTCACAATCAGCCCCACCGCCAGCCCCCGAGCCACGCCACCCAGGGTATAACCCAGCAGGATCACATGCGGCGAGACCGGCGCCACCATCAATTCCTCGATCGAGCGCTGAAACTTGGTGCTGAAGAAGCTCGACACCACGTTGGAGTAGCTGTTGGTGATCACCGACATCATGATCAGCCCCGGCACGATGTAGTCGATATAGCGCAAACCACCCATCTCACCAATGCGGCTACCGATCAGATTGCCGAAAATCACGAAGTACAGCGCCATGGTGATGGCCGGCGGCAACAGGGTCTGGGGCCAGATGCGGGTAAAACGGCGGATTTCCTTGGTCAGGATGGTCCCCAGGGCAATCCAGCTAGTGTGCCAATGCTGCATCAGGCGACTCCTTTCTCGGTGTTTTCATCCACCAGGGTCAGGAACAGTTCCTCCAGGCGGTTGCTCTTGTTTCGCAGGCTGAGTACTTCGATACCCGCCGCGGCCAGGGCGGCAAACAGCGCATTCATGCCCTGCGACTTGTCGACCTGAACCTCCAGCGTATGTTCATCGACCAGCAGGCACGGATAATCGCTCAGCTTCGGGGCGGCGCTCAGTGTCTCGCGCACATCAAGCAGGAAGGTCTCGACATGCAGCTCCTTGAGCAGCCGACGCATGCTGGTGTTGTGAATGATCCGACCGCGGTCGATGATCGCGATATGCCGACACAACTGCTCGGCCTCCTCAAGGTAGTGGGTGGTCAGCACGATGGTCACGCCCTGAGCGTTGATATCCTGCAAAAACTGCCACATCGAACGCCGAATCTCGATATCCACCCCGGCGGTCGGCTCATCCAGAATCAGCAGTCGGGGCTCATGAATCAGGGCCCGGGCGATCATCAGCCGGCGCTTCATCCCCCCCGACAGCATCCGCGAAGGCACATCGCGCTTGTCCCACAGGTTCAGGCGCTTGAGGTAGTGCTCCGCGCGCTCGCGGGCCTGACCCAGCGGGATTCCGTAGTAACCGGCCTGATTGACCAGGATATCCATGACCTTTTCAAACTGGCTGAAGTTGAATTCCTGAGGAACCACGCCAATGCAGCGCTTGGCGGCCATCAGATCGGTATCGATATCGTGACCGAAAATCTCGACCTTGCCGGCGCTCTTGTTCACCAGTGACGAGAGAATACCGATAGTGGTCGATTTGCCGGCGCCATTGGGGCCCAGCAGCGCAAAAAAATCTCCTTCGCGCACCTCCAGATCGATCCCCTGGAGTGCCTGGTGACCATTAGCATAGGTCTTCTCCAGCCCGCGAATGCTGATAGCTGCGGTCATGTGCTGATTCCTGCCAGTGTCTAGACGAACCGCACACTATGGGGGCAGGAACAGGAAAATCAACCCTGCCCCACATGGGGTCTCTGCCGTGCGGCGATTACAAAAGTTCTACAAATGTGACCGGCCGGTCGATTGTGGGGCGCCCCCGCGCCACCTTATGCTCGACGCACTAGACAACAACAATTCCCCCAGCGGAGACACCCCATGGCACTCGTGCCCGATACCCCGGCCACGGTCAATGATGACCCGGCCAGCCGCATTACTCCGGCCTATCGTCGCTACGCCCTGATCATTCTGGTCCTGGCCTACACTTCCAGCCATGTCGACCGCAATATCGTCGGCATACTAATCGAACCACTCAAGGCCGACCTGCTGCTGTCAGACACCCAGCTCGGTTTCCTGTCCGGCATTGCCTTTGCCTTGTTCTACGCCACACTCGGTATTCCGATTGCCATCTGGGCCGACCGCTCCAACCGACGCAACATCATTGCCTGGTCCATCGCCATCTGGAGCGCCATGACCGCACTCTGCGGACTGGCCCAGAACTTCTGGCAACTGGCTGCAGCCCGGATTGGGGTCGGGATTGGCGAGGCTGGCTCCAGTCCGCCATCACACTCGATGATTTCCGACCTGTATCCCAAAGAACAGCGCTCCAGCGCCATGTCGATCTACGCCCTGGGTGTTTACTTCGGCATCATGATCGGCTTTATGGTCGGCGGCTTCGTCGCCGAATGGTGGGGCTGGCGGGCAGCTTTCTTCGTCGTCGGCCTGCCCGGCCTGCTGATTGCCCTGCTGGTGCGCTACACCCTGATCGAACCACCGCGCGGCCATGCCGACGGGGTCAAACCAGCTGCTCTGGGCAAGGTCAATGTTCGCGCCGGATTTGCCTCACTGTGGCAGGTGCGCACTACCCGGCACGTCGTGATCGGCGTGACTCTTACTGCACTGGTCGGTTATGGCAGCATCGTCTGGGGGCCGGCCTTTCTGATTCGCAGCCACGGCCTTACCCCCGGCCAGGTAGGCCTGTTTCTCGGTCCGGTCATGGGCATCGTCGGCGGCCTGGGTGCCTTCATCGGCGGCCTTCTGGCCGACCGTCTGGCGGCCCGCAACCAGAGCTGGAACGCCTGGATCGTCGGTCTGGCCAAAATCCTGGCCATTCCCTTCATCGTCGCCTTCTATCTGGTCGACAGCACCTTCTGGGCATTGGTGATCTATATGCCAGCCGCATTCCTTGGCGCCTTCTACCTGGGCCCCAGCTTCGCTATGATCCAGAGCCTGACCCCGCTACGCAGCCGGGCCCTGGCCTCGGCCATCATGCTGTTCATCCTCAACCTGGTCGGCCTCGGCTTTGGTCCGCAACTGATCGGCATCGCCAGCGACCTGATGCGCCCCCTGTTTGAAAACGACAGTCTGCGTTATGCCCTGCTCGGCGCCGCCTTCATCAATATCTGGGCATCTTTCCACTACTATCTGGCCGGCCGCACCCTGCCTGCCGATCTCAGCCGCGTAGAGCATTGAAAGCTCTGGTTGGCGGGTGTTCCAACGCCCGCCAACACCCTGCAACAGCCTTCCTTTCGATATCACCCGCTAAACCGGCTATGCTGAGTCCTAGGGTCTGTTGCTGTTTCATCGCAACCGCGCCGGAGCCTGTTTTTGCGCGAGGCAAGGCGCGAGATGCGAGGTTTGGTGGGCCAAATAAGCATTGAGCAACGCAGCATCGCGCAAAAACAGGCCCGGCCCTTCGGGTTGCGCGGAAAATTTCGCCATGCGTCGTTGTGGGACTTGGCAATGGAATACCATTACCTGCGTCCCACGCCTAGCCTGGCGAAACTTTACGCAGCAACGCGGCTTGCGATGAAACAGCAACAGACCCTTGCATAGGCAACTGGAAAGGAGCGCTAAATGTTGACCCTGCTATGGCTGATCGGCCTGGTACTCTGGATCGCTGCATTGGCTTATATGCGCAGCGGCCTGCTCAATGGCTGCATCGCCACCGCGGCATATCTGCTGATAATGACCGTTTTCGGACCTGTCCACTGGCTGCTGGACCTGCTGCTCTGGGCCGCCTTCCTGGGTATCGCCATCCCTCTGAACATGACAGACTGGCGCCGCACCAGCATCAGCACGCCACTGTTCAACTGGTTTCGCAAGGTACTCCCACCGTTATCCGATACCGAGCGCGAAGCGCTCGACGCCGGTACCGTCTGGTGGGACGGCGAGCTGTTCAGCGGCAAGCCGGACTGGAACAAGCTGCACAATTTCCCCAAACCGACTCTGAGCGACGAGGAAAAGGCCTTCCTGGACGGCCCGGTGGAAGAACTTTGCCGCATGACTGACGAATGGGACATCACCACCCATCGCCAGGACCTGCCTCCGGAAATCTGGGACTTCATCAAAAGCAACGGTTTTTTCGGCCTGATCATTCCTAAACAGTATGGCGGCAAGGGTTTTTCTGCCTACGCCCACTCCCAGGTAGCCATGAAGCTGGCCAGCCGCAGCGGCGATCTGGGCAGCACCGTCATGGTGCCAAACTCGCTGGGGCCAGCCGAACTGCTTATGCACTACGGCACCGATGCCCAAAAGGACCGCTACCTGCCACGCCTGGCCAGTGGCGAAGATATTCCCTGCTTTGCCCTCACCTCGCCCGAGGCCGGCTCAGATGCCGGCTCAATGCCGGATAAGGGCATCGTTTGCAAGGGCCAGTGGCAAGGCCAGGAAGTACTGGGTCTCAGACTTACCTGGGAAAAGCGCTACATCACCCTGGGCCCGGTCGCCACCCTGCTTGGTCTTGCCTTCAAGGTCTACGACCCGGATCAACTGCTTGGCGAACAGCAAGAACTGGGCATAACCCTGGCCCTGATCCCGACCGATACCCCCGGTGTCGAGATCGGTCGCCGCCATTTCCCGCTCAACGCTGCCTTCATGAACGGCCCGAACTCCGGCAAGGACGTATTTATTCCCATGGACTACCTGATCGGTGGACAGGGTATGATCGGCCAAGGCTGGAAAATGCTGATGAACTGTCTGTCGGTCGGTCGCTCTATTTCACTACCGGCCGGCAGTACCGGTGCCGCCAAGATGGCCAGCATGACCACCGGCGCCTACGCCCGGATCCGCCGCCAGTTCAACCTGCCGATTGGCGAGTTCGAAGGCATCCAGGAAGCTCTGGCCCGGATCGGCGGCAACACCTATGTAATGGATGCGGCCCGCACCATGACCGTTGGCGCGGTCGATCTCGGCGAGAAGCCCTCGGTTCTCTCGGCGGTCGTCAAATACCACCTGACTGAGCGCATGCGCCAATGCCTCAACGACGCCATGGATGTACACGGCGGCAAAGGCATCTGTATGGGACCGAAGAACTATCTGGGTCGCGGCTATCAGTCAGTGCCGATTTCCATCACTGTCGAGGGCGCCAATATCCTGACCCGCAACATGATGATCTTTGGTCAGGGCGCGATCCGCTGCCACCCCTTCGTGCTCAAGGAGATGGCCGCCACCCAGGAAGTCGACCAGCACAAAGCCATCGAGCGCTTCGATAGCCTGCTGTTCGAACATATCGGCTTTGCTCTGGGCAATGCGGCTGGCAGCCTGCTACTGGGCCTGAGCGGCGGACGTATCGGGAAAGCCCCCGGCAACACCGAAACCCGCCCCTACTACCGCCAGCTCAACCGCCTGGCGGCGGCCTTCGCAACCCTGACCGACATCAGCATGCTGATGCTCGGTGGTGAACTCAAACGCCGTGAACGCCTGTCCGCGCGCCTCGGTGACGTACTCAGCAACCTCTACCTGGCCAGCGCAACCCTCAAGCACTACCAGGATCAGGGCTCGCCGGATGAAGACCTGCCCTTTGTTCAGTGGGGTGTTGAAGACCTACTGGCCAAGACCGAGCAGGCCATGCATGAAATTCTGCTCAACTTCCCCGACCGCCGCTTGGGCATCGCCCTGCGGGCCATCATTTTCCCGCTCGGACGCCGGCTCAAACCACCGACCGACAAGACCGGAGCCGAAGTCGCTCGCCGGCTCATGACCCCAGGCGCTGCCCGTGACCGGTTACTAGCCGGCTGTTATCGCAGCAATGATCCAGAAGACGTCACCGGACTGCTCAACTACACCCTGGAAAAAGTCATCGCGGCCGATCCGCTGGAAACCAAACTGGCCCGGGCCGTGGCCAACGGCGATATTTCTGCAGGTAACACTGAGGCTCAGCTTGATACCGCCGTCACCAGCGGTCTTCTCAGCGCCGAGGAGGCCGACCTGATACGCATCGCTCGCGATGCGCGGCGGGCAGTGATCGAAGTTGATGACTTCGCCAAGGAAGAAATGAGCCCAGCCAAACCCAAGCCCCGCAAGAGCAAGACTCAAGCTACCACTGAGTAACTCAGTGGTAGCTCACTGGACCGCCGAGTGCAGTATTTTGCTACACTCGCGCGGTTCAAGCCTGTCTGGAGCCCCCCATGTCTACCCCATTGAGCTACCACACCTACCATCTGGCCCTGCTGCACAGCCTGTACGACACCCTGCGCGCGCAAGCGGTGTTGATGGAACAGGTTCCCGAGGAAAGCAACCTGCTATTTCTCGAGCGCTTTGCTGAGCTGGTAGAGGTCATGGAACGCCAGGAACACGACAGTCAGTATCTGGGGCAGGAACTGCTGTGCCAGATTATCAGCCGCTACCCGCAGATTGCCCACCTGATCCCCCGCGATCTGCTGTGGTACTTCGGTGGCGATTGTCTGCATTTCATGCCCGACGAGGAAATTGCCCAGTACCAGCTTCTCGACGAGCACCGAGCGGAGGCCGAAGCCCGCGGCGAAACCTTCGACTGGGCCCAGGCCAAACAACTGCTGCAAAGCTGAAGCCATGCATGAGAGGAATCCGCGATTCTCAAGTCCGCGGCTTCCACTCATCAATCAGGCGTAGCTCACGGCGGGCGTGACTTGCCACTGCAACGGCGATCAGCCCACCCATCACCGACACATGCTCAAGGGCAAAGAACAGTGCCAGCTCCGCATCAGAAGCAGGCAAAGCCCAGAAACGGTGGACTATCAGGATCGTCAGCAGTAAAAAACCTGACAAAGCCGCAGCAGCCAACCAAACCACCCGATCCAGCAGAATCAGCAGAGAACCAAGCAGGAGCGTCGAGGCGACCACCACATTAAACAACCAGGCCGGCTCCAGACCGGCATCACTCATCTCGGCCATCCCGGTACCAAAATCGATAATCTTCGCCAGTCCGGATGAAGCAAAAACTACTACCAGCAACAGCCGCGCAACCAACCACAGCCACCCACTTTCAAGCACTTCCCCCAACTTCTGCATCGATTGTCACTCCCAATCTGGATGATCGTCACTCGTGCTGCGGCCCCAACAAAGCCGCAATAGCCAGAGTATTTAAACGGTTGCCAAACCTGGCGCGACGCACTATAAAACCTCAAGCAAACTTGAGGTCAATAGCCAGCAATGAGAAAAAATACGCCCGACTCCACACGCCTGCTAAGCATCGGCGAACTGGCCAAACGTAGCGGAGTCGCCATTTCGACATTGCACTTCTATGAATCCAAAGGGCTGATCAAAAGTTTGCGCACAGCCGGTAACCAGCGCCGGTTCCAGGCCGTCGTACTCCGGCATATTGCGATCATCAAGGTGGCCCAACGCACCGGCATCTCCCTGGAAGAAATCAAAACAGCCTTTGCCAACTACACAGCAGGCAACAAACTGGACGCAGAGCAATGGCGCAAACTTTCTTCAGACTGGAGAGCCAACCTTAACGAGCGAATCCAGAAACTGGCCCGTCTTCGTGATGAACTCGATAGCTGCATAGGCTGTGGCTGCTTGTCACTGGCTGACTGCCCGCTACGCAATCCTGATGACATACTTGCCGAACAAGGTTCCGGTCCCAGAATCCTGGAGCGCCCCAGCGACGAACCGCAATCATGACCCAGGCAGCCCGGCCGAAAAACAGACACAAAAAAGCCGCCTTAAAGGCGGCTTTTTTGATAATTTGGAGCGGGAAACGGGCTCCAGGACGAAGCCATAACCCATTGATTAAAAATCAAAATATTTTATCCAGAATGACTGGATGGCCTAGATTTTGGACTAACTCTTTCGCAACGTCAACGTAGGCTTTCCACTTGCATCCAGGCACTTCTACTGGCATCCATTTCCTGCTCTATGCTTCGTCAGTGTGACGCATCGTCAGATCAGTGCGCAAGGCTCTCACCATCTGTGCAGTCGAACATCACATGTTGTTGAACGGCGTGGCGAAAGGCGTGATTTGCGGCCAGACGTTCAGTGATGGTGGGGTCCAGATGTGAGTAGCAGTCTGCCAGCTCCCGCGTGGTTGAAAGATCGACCCATAGCGGACGCCCGCTTCATTGCGACCTTAACCAGCCATTAAGCCTGGATACTGTTAGTTCTCGCGAAGTAAATTCGGTTAATTGTAGGGGTACCGGAGCGAATTGCCCCGGCACCAGGTTGGCGTTCGGAAGGGGTTATGACAAGAGTTCAACGCGGTATTGGTTTTCAGCTTCCTGTTGAAGCACGTATTCCGGTTTCTAGGTTTTGTACGAAAAGTACCGACGGAGACAGCGTAGCGTACAAGCCAGTGTAATCATGGCCTCAAAGCTTCTTGCCAGCTTGTCGTACCGAGTACCAATTCGGCGATTCTCCTTCAGCCAGCCAAACATTCGCTCAATAATATTGCGCTGCCGGTACTTGGGACGGCCAAACAACCTCAGCAGGCCTGGCTTGGGTTTGCGAGCCATCTGGCGCATCGGGATGACCGGCTTCATTCGGTAACGATCA
>NSKG01000006.1 GCA_002287035.1 Pseudomonas sp. WN033
GATCAGCGACGCCCTGGCAGTGGACATCCCCGGCGCAGCGCGGGCGATCCGCTGGAGTGGCGAGGCGATCGACAAGATCTACGACGAAGTGGCGGCCACCGCCCACGATGAACTCGGGCTGGTCACCCGCGAGCCGGTCGGCGTGGTCGCCGCCATCGTGCCGTGGAACTTCCCGCTGCTGATGGCCTGCTGGAAACTCGGCCCGGCCCTGGCTACCGGCAACTCGGTGGTGCTCAAGCCCTCGGAGAAATCGCCGCTGACTGCCATCCGCCTGGCCCAGATCGCCCTTGAGGCCGGCCTGCCAGCCGGGGTGCTGAATGTGTTGCCGGGCTTCGGCCACACCGTTGGCAAGGCCCTGGCCCTGCATATGGATGTCGATACGCTGGTGTTCACCGGCTCGACCCGGGTGGCCAAGCAACTGATGATCTATGCCGGCGAGTCGAACATGAAGCGGGTCTGGCTGGAAGCGGGCGGCAAGAGCCCGAACATCGTCTTCGCCGATGCCCCGGATCTGGACGCCGCGGCCCAGGCCGCTGCCGGTGCCATCGCCTTCAACCAGGGCGAGGTCTGCACTGCCGGCTCGCGGCTGCTGGTCGAGGCCTCAATCAAGGACGCCTTTGTCGAGAAGGTCGCCGCCGCGCTCAAGGCCCACTGGCAGCCGGGCAACCCGCTGGACCCGAACACCACGGTCGGCGCGCTGGTCGACACCAGCCAGATCGACACCGTGCTGCGTTATATCGAGGCCGGCCATGAGGATGGTGCACGGCTGGTCAGCGGCGGTCAGCGGGTGCTGGAGGAAACCGGCGGATTCTATGTCGAGCCGACCCTGTTCGACGGGGTGCGCAATGACATGCGTATCGCCCGCGAGGAAATCTTTGGCCCGGTGCTGTCGGTACTCAGCTTCCAGGACTTCGATGAAGCCATCGCGGTTGCCAACGACACCATCTACGGGCTGGCGGCGGCGGTCTGGACTCGCGACCTGTCCAAGGCCCACCGGGCGGCCAAGGCGCTGCGTGCCGGCAGTGTCTGGGTCAACCAGTACGACGGTGGAGACATGACCGCGCCGTTCGGCGGCTTCAAGCAGTCAGGCAACGGCCGTGACAAGTCGCTGCATGCGTTCGACAAGTACACCGAACTCAAGGCCACCTGGATCAAGCTGTGAGGAGAACAGGCTTGCAGCCGCTCCTGCCGGAGGTCGGCCACGCCGAGGAAGGAACGCCCTGCGGGCGCGAATAGGCACTGATCTGGGCTTTAAGGCATGGACTGGAAAACCTACAGCATCGTCACAGCCGCAGTAGTGATTGTCGGGCTGGCACTCGGCATCACGTTGCCGCTGGTTTCGCTGCGCCTTGATCAATGGGGCTATGACACCTTTGCCATTGGAGTCATGGCCAGCATGCCGGCAATCGGGGTACTGCTGGGCGCACGGATCACCGGCCGGCTGGCCGGGCTGCTCGGCAGCGAGCGCCTGTTGCGCCTGGTGATGCTGTGCAGCGCCGTTTCGGTGGCGTTGCTGGCGATTCTGCCGAGCTATCCGTTGTGGCTGCTATTGCGGTTGCTGCTCGGCGTGTCGCTGACTATCACCTTCGTGATCGGTGAAAGCTGGATCAACCAGTTGGTCCCTGATCGGCTGCGTGGCCGGCTGGTGGCGGTCTACGGTAGCGCTTTCGCCATCAGCCAGCTATGCGGACCATTGCTGCTCGGAATTATCGGCACTGAAGCCGATACCGGCTTCTGGCTGGCTACCGGCCTGTTGCTGCTGGGTCTGTTTCTGCTGCTGTGGGTAGCTGGCGCACCTAAGGTCGATGCCGACAACGCTTCAGGACGCGGACTCAAGGGCTTTGTCCGCACCCTGCCGGCGATTGCCTGGGCAGTGATGCTGTTCGCCGCCTTCGAGGCCATGACCCTGACCTTGCTGCCGGTCTATCTGGTGCGCGAAGGTTTCAGCCAGCAACTGGCGCTGATCATGATCAGCGTGGTGGTCATCGGCGATGCCGCGCTACAGGTGCCGATTGGCTGGCTGGCCGACAAGGTCTCGCGTACTACCCTGTTTCGCAGTTGCGGACTGGTATTGCTGGGTAGCAGTCTGGCGATGCCCCTGGCGTTGCACAGCCCGCTGATCTGGCCGGTCCTGGTATTGTTCGGCGCCAGCGCCGGTGGGCTTTATACCCTGTCGCTGATTTTGGTGGGCCAACGTTACCGTGACGATGCGCTGGTACGAGCCAATGCGCATATTGCCCTGCTCTGGGGAGTCGGCTGCCTGCTCGGCCCGGCCTCCACCGGGGCTGCCAGCCAATGGCTGAGCAGCCACGCCCTGCCGATGCTGATGGCAGCCGGCGCGCTGGTGTTCATCTATCTGGCCTGGCAACGCGGCGCCTTTACCGCCGTGGCGGTAGAGCCCATCGACCAGCCGAGTTAGGGTCTGTAGACCCTAACCACCCAGTTGGCGAGTCAGTTCGGCGGCACCCACAACCTGACAGCCCCGGGCATTCTGCCCTGCCCATAAAGGTGAAAAATCTCCCGAGCCGGCTTGCTCAGCGGCCGTCCGCAGGGGTGCTACGGCGCCGGTAGCCAGTGGAAAGGCCGGGGCCAGCGGGCTGATCGGCCCCAACTCTCGCATCAGCCGATTGACCATGCCCCGTGCCGGCCGGCCACTGAACAGATTGGTCAGAGCCGTATGCTCGATGGCAGCGGACTGCAGGGCCGCCCGGTGCACGGCGCTGGTTCTGGCCTCCGGGCACAGCAGGTAAGCGGTGCCAAGCTGCGCCGCACTGGCTCCCAGCGCCAGCACCGCCCGCACCCCGGCCGCATCGGCTATCCCGCCGGCGGCCACCACCGGTACGCTGACCGCCGCCAGGATCTGCGGCAGCAGCGCCAGTGTGCCAACCTGCGTCGTTAGGTCAGTGCTCAAAAACATGCCGCGATGACCGCCAGCCTCCAGTCCTTGAGCAATGATCACATCCGCGCCATGGGCCTCCAGCCAGCGGGCTTCGGCAACGGTCGTAGCCGAGGACATCACAACCGCCCCCAAGGCCTTGACCCCGGCCAGCAGTGCGGCCTCCGGCAGACCGAAGTGAAAGCTCACCACCGGCGGCCGATACTCGGCCAGCAGCGCCAGCGCCTCGGCATCAAACGGACGGCGCCCCGGACCGGCCGCGATGCTGCCGGGGTCGATGGCGAATTCGCGGTAGTAAGGCGCCAATGCCTGACGCCAGGCTGCCTCGCGCCCCTCATCCGGTTCAGGTGGGGTGTGGCAGAAAAAGTTCACATTCCACGGTCCCTTGGCCTCGCGGCTCAAGCGGTGCAGTTCGGCACGCAGAGCCTCGGGCCCAAGCATCGCCGCCGGGATCGAACCCAATCCACCAGCGCTACAGACCGCCAGCGCCAGCTCACTGTCCTGGGAGCCGGCCATGGGCGCCTGGATGATGGGCAGGTCGATATCGAAGGGCAGGGGACGGGACATTGCGGCGCTCTCCATGGCGGGTTGAGCGCTACAGGGTAGCAGAGTTCCAAGGATTGATCCTGAGCGCCGGATTGGCGACACTCAGGTCTTTAATCTGGAGTCTTTCCATGCTCATGCTGTTAGCCTCGGCCTTTATTCTGGGCCTGATCTTCAACGCCGCACCCGGCGCGGTGTTCGCCGAAACCGTGCGCCAGGGTGTGCGTGGCGGCTTTCGTCCGGCCCTGGATGTGCAGCTTGGCTCTTTGGTTGGCGATGCGCTGTGGGCCATTCTCGGGCTGCTCGGGATTGGCCTGCTGCTTCAGATCGACTGGCTGCGCTGGCCGGTCGGCATCGCCGGCGCGCTGTACCTGTTGTGGCTGGCGCGTGATTCCTGGAAGAGTGCCAGCCAGGAGTTTGCCGTTACGGCTCAGGCACCGGTATCACGCCGTTCGGCGCTGCGCTCGGGAATGCTGCTGTCGCTGACCAATCCACAGAACATCGCTTACTGGGCTGCCATGGGCAGCGCCCTGGGAGCCGTTGGCATCAGTGAACCGAGCGCCAGCGATTACGCCCTGTTCTTCGCCGGCTTCATGCTCTCGTCGGTGCTTTGGTGCTTCGTCTGCGCGGCCATTGTTGACCGGCTGTTCCGCAAGGCCGGGCTGCACTGGGCCAAGGCCACCTACAAGCTGTGTGCAATTGCCTTTCTGCTTCTGGCGCTGGGCTCAGTGCGCGATTTGCTGAGCCCTGCCAGCTCTGCAGCGACAGCTCCGGCAACTGTGATCGAAGGCCCGCTGGACTGTGCTCCGGCGCAGTGCTGAGCTGGGTGATGAGCGAGTTCTGGCGCGATCCGGCACTGCCCTTTGTCGAAAGTCGTCGGGCCAGCCACAGCCGGGCCTGTTACCGGCCACACAGCCACCCGACCCTGTCGATCGGCGTAGTCGATGCCGGCCATAGCCGTTTTCAGTGCGCCGCGGTGCAGGCGCCGCTGGCACCCGGCAGTCTGGTCAGCGTACCAGCCGGGCTGGTGCATGCCTGCAATCCGTTACCGGACGCCAGCTGGAGCTACCAGATGCTGCACCTGGAGCAGGACTGGGTGGCGGCGCTACTGTCCGAAATAGCCCCACACCTGGCCGTGCCCGGGCAAGCCTTTATCAGCCATAGCCCGGCTGCCTACCAGGCGTTCTGTCAGCTCAATCGGGTACTGTTCTCCGACAGCGGGCACAGCGACAAGGAGGCGGCACTGATCGAATTCATCGGTCAGCGTCTGTGGTGTGCTGGTCAGCCGCTGGGTCGCCTTCCCGAGCCCAGCGCATCACTGCAAGCGCTCAAGGCTCGTCTGCTCGACCCATGGAGCGCCACGCCAAGCCTGGCCGAGCTGGCAGCATCGCAGGGTTTGAGCCGCTATCAATTGATCCGCCTGTTCCGTCGCGACACCGGTCTGACTCCGCATGCCTGGCTGCTTGACCAGCGCGTGCAGCAGGCGCGCCAGCGCCTGAGCCAGGGCGCTGACCTGGCCGGCCTGGCCCAGGAGCTGGGCTTCGCCGACCAGGGGCATTTCCAGCGGGTTTTCAAGGCCCATGTGGCGGCCACCCCCGGGCACTATCGCCGCGCCTGAGCAACGGCTCAGGCCCTGCGCACTTTTGTTCAATACGCCGTTAGCCATCGCTCCCAGACTGGCCGCTCTGTCAGTCTGGAGTATCCGACATGTTGCAACAGTTTCTCTTGGTGGCCGGCGCCCACTTCCTCGCCCTGCTTAGCCCTGGCCCGGATTTTTTCCTGATTCTGCGTTATGCCATCGCTCAGGGCCGTGCCCAGGCGGCACTGGCCTGCCTCGGCATAACCCTGGCCAATACGGTCTATATCCTGCTGGCCTGGTGGGGCCTGATGGCCCTGAACAGCCAGGCCACCCTGTTTCTGAGCCTGCAGTGGGCCGGCTGCGGCTTTTTGCTGTACATGGGCTGGCAGTTCATTCGCCATGCCGGCCGCCGACAACTGCTCGGCGAAACGGACGCAGCGCGCACCGCACCGGTCGGAGCGTTACTGGCCGGTCTCGGTTCGGGGCTGCTGAACCCCAAGAATGGTCTGTTCTACGCCAGCCTGTTCGCGGTACTCGCCAGCCAGGGTGTCGGCTGGACAGTACAGGGGCTCTACGGTCTGTGGATGGCGTTGATGGTACTGGGCTGGGATCTGCTGGTGGTCTGGCTGGCCAGCCAGCCGGCGCTGATGCGGCGGTTCGGCCAGCAACTGGTGCATATCGAGCGGCTGGCCGGGGTCATGCTGCTCCTGTTGGCGCTGGCAATCATCGCGTCCCTGCGGCCCATCTGAGCCGCAAGGACGCTCACCCGTTTAGCCGGGACGACTACGGAATACCAGCCCCAGTCCAAGCAAGATGGCGCCCATGCCCAGCAGACTGAGTGGCGCCAGACGATTGCCGAACACCAGGTAGTCGAGCACTGCGGTGACCCCCGGAACCAGATAGAACAGGCTGGTAACATTGACCAGGTTGCCGGCACGAATCAGCCGGTACAGCAGCAGGGTGGCCAGCACCGAGATGCCCACCCCCATGTACAGCAGCGGAATCAGCAATGCCCACTCGAAACTAATCCGCAGCGGCTGCCACGGCGCCAGCAGCAGGCAACAGAGCAGACCCAGCGCGTACTGCAGCGGCAATACATCCAGCGGGGCCTGCTCAATGCCTTTCTGGACAATAGCTCCCCAGGTCATGCACACCAGCGCCGCCAGAGCAAAGCCGATGCCGGACGGACTGAAACGGGCTGCCAGCAAGCTGTCCAGCACTACCGTTGCCAACCCAGCCAGCGCCAGCAGCAAGCCAAGCCAGCGCCACAAGGTGGCACGCCGCTCCAGCAGCATCAGGGTCAGAATCGGCTGCACACCCAGCAGGGTAGCCAGCACTCCGGGGGTCAGCCCATGCTCCAGCGACAGCAGGTAACAAATGGTATAGCCACCAATCATCAACAACCCGGTAACGCCGACTCGCCATCTGCTGCCAGGTTGCGGCAACCAGCGCCGTCGCCAGGCAGCCAAAACCGCCAGCAAGCCGCAGGCCAGAGCAAAGCGCAGTAACAAAAAGGCAAAGGCTGAGGTGTAATGCAGGCCCCAGGTAGAGAAAATCGCGCCGCCGCTCCACAGCAACACGAATAATGCAGTCGGGCCAATCGCGGCCCATCGAATGTTCAACATGACGTTTACCTGTCAGACACAGGTCGCCGCGCACCGAACGGGCAGCAGCAGGCCGCGCCGAACAGAGCCGGAGACACACAAGTGTTAGGGGAAAATCAGGCCAGGTAGTGCGCGACGACCTGATCGGCGACCACCGCAGGAGGCGGTGATACAGCAGCGATCAGGGCAACTACCGACGGTACGCAGACCGGCCCGACACCAATGCTGGTGGCGCCAGGGGGCGGAGTAGCTGTACGTACCTTGAACGTCATGATCAAAAACTCAATCGGTTGAACAGATTCCTTGCGGACAGGCATTACCTTACACCGGTCATGCCTGTCCGCCAAGCAGGTTCGCTCAAAACCCCTCAAGCACGATCTTGCCACGGGCCTGGTGGCTTTCCAGCAGGCGGTGGGCTCGCATCAGATTGGCGGCATTGATGTTGCCGTAGTGCTCGCCCAAAGTGGTACGCAGGGTACCTTGCTCGATCAGCCCGGCAACCCGGCTCAGCAGTCGGCCCTGCTCGGCCATGTCCGGTGTCTGGTGCAGGCTGCGGGTATACATGAACTCCCAGTGCAGCGACAGGCTCTTGGGTTTGAGCTTGAGGATGTCGAGGCTGTCGAAGTCGTCGATCAGGCCGAGCTTGCCCTGCGGTGCCAGACATTCGACATACTGATCGAAGTGCTCACTGGTATGGGTCAGCGAAGCGACCAGGTCAACCTGCTCGATCCCCAGCGCCTGCAGTTGCGGCAGCAGCGGCTGGTTGTGGTCGATCACCTGATGGGCACCCAGATCCTTGACCCAGTCGATGCTTTGCGGCCGCGAGGCGGTGGCTACCACGGTCAGGGCGGTCAGTTGCCTGGCCAGTTGCACCAGAATCGAGCCAACGCCACCGGCGCCACCCATCACCAGCAGGGTCTGGCCGGCACCGCCGCCCTCCAGGACCCCTAGCCGGTCAAACAGCAGTTCCCAGGCGGTGATACTGGTCAACGGCAAGGCTGCCGCCTCAGCGTCGCTGAGGCTCTGCGGCGCGCGGCCGACAATGCGCTCATCGACCAGATGGTACTCGGCGTTACAGCCAGGGCGGTTGATTGCCCCGGCATAAAACACCCGATCACCGGGCTTGAAGCTCTCAACCTCGGCACCCACCGCTTCGACGATCCCGACCGCATCCCAGCCCAGCACTTCAGCCTGACCGCTCTGGGGCGCTCGGTTGCGGCGAATCTTGGTGTCCACCGGGTTAACGGCGATAGCCGCGACCTTGACCAGCAGATCACGCGGGCCGGGGCTGGGCATCGGCAGCTCTAGGTCGATCAGGGCATCGGCGCGCTCAATGGCACCGGCTTCAAGGTAACCAACGGCTTTCATGGGGACTCCGGCAATTAAAATAGTGAACAGACCCCATGATGACCGGCTTTGCCGAAAAGAAAAACCCGCCATATGTAGGGTTTATGTCGGGTCAGGGCAGCTCGGTGCTCATGCAGCGTGCGGCATAGCGACTGAATTCATCTGCCGGCAATGGCCGGCTGTACAGGTAGCCCTGAGCAAACTGACAGCCGGCGCGCAGCAGAAAATCATGCTGGGCCTGGGTTTCTACTCCTTCGGCGAGGATTTGCAAACCCAGGCTGGTGGCCAGACTGATAGTACTGCGAACGATGGTGGCATCATCGTCGTCGCGCTCCAGATCATGGACAAAGGATTGGTCGATCTTCAGTTTGTGCAAGCGAAAGCGCTTGAGGTAGCTAAGCGAAGAATAGCCGGTACCAAAATCGTCCAGTGCCACCCGAACCCCGAGCTGATGCAGCCGCTCCATGGCCAGTACCGCGGTTTCCGGGTCCTGCATGGTGATGCTTTCGGTCAGTTCCAGCTCCAGCGATGCGGCGTTCACCCCGGCGCGCTCCAGTCGCTCGGCTACCCGCTCGGGCAGATTGGCGGCACGAAACTGGGCCGCCGACAGGTTGACCGCTATGCACAACTCGGTATAGCCCTGGGTTTGCCAACTGCGAAGCTGGCGTAACGCCTGGCCCAGTACCCAGTCACCAATCGGCCCGATCAGACCGCTGCTTTCGGCAATCGGTACGAACTCAGCCGGCGAGACCCAGCCCAGTTCCGGATGTTTCCAACGTAGCAGAGCCTCGGCCCCGACCAGCCGGCCGCTGAGCAGTTCATGCTGGGGCTGAAAGTGCAGGCTCAGTTGATCCTGCTCCAGCGCCCGACGCAGCGCATTCTCAAGTTTGAGGGTACGGACATAGTGGCTCTGCAGTTCCGGGGTGTAGAAGCTGTAGCCGTTGCGTCCCTGCTGCTTGGCCCGGTACATGGCGATGTCGGCATTGGTATGCAGCCCGGCCAGGGTATCGGCGTCGTCAGGATACAGGGCAATGCCGATCGAGGCGCTGACCGTCAGCTCATATCCGGCCACGCTCAGCGGCTGACGCAACAGGTCAAGGATTCGCTGGGCGCTGTGGACCGCGGTATTGGCGTCAACTTCCGGCAGAATCAGGATGAATTCGTCACCGCCTGTACGCGACAACGTGTCCTCTTCACGCAGCTCCTGTCCCAGGCGCTCGGCAAAGGCCACCAGCAGGGCATCGCCAACCGCATGCCCCAGCGAATCATTGATATTCTTGAAGTTATCCAGGTCAATGAACAACAACGCCAGGCGCCCGCCGTGCCGCTCGGCCATGCTCAGCGCCAGGCGCCCACGCTCCTCTAGCAGCGCCCGATTGGGCAGGCCGGTCAACGGATCGTAATAGGCCAGGCGATGAATCTGCTCTTCATCCTCCTTGCGCTGGGAAATATCACTGAAAATGGCGACATAATGGCTGGTCTGGCCATCATCATCCTGCATCCGTGAGACGCTAAGCCATTCCGGATAAAGCGAGCCGTCCTTGCGCCGATGCCAGATCTCGCCCTGCCATTGACCATCGTGCTCAACATGCTCCCACAGTGCCTGATGGAAACTCTGATCATGTAGCCCCGAGGCCAACAGCTCTGGCTTTTGCCCGATGATTTCATCGGGCTGGTAGCCGGTAATCCGGGTAAAACCATGATTGACCATCACCACCCGCCGCTCGGCGTCGGTGATCAAAAAACCATCACTGCTCTGCTCAAATACCCGGGCTGCCAGCCGCAACTCCTCGGCGGCCCGCATGTTGTCGCTGATATCGATATGAGTGCCGACGATCAGCCCCTTGGGCTGCCCCTGCTCATCACGCAGCAGACTGCCGCGCGACAGAATCCAGGTCCAGTCCTGGGCCGCATTACGCAACCGGAACTGGCTCTGGTACAAGTGATCAGGCTGCTCCTCCAGATAGCTGGCAAAGCACTGCACCGCTCGCTCGCGATCTTGCGGGTGGAGCAGCTCAATCCACAGTCGCAGTTGCTGACGCTCCGGGGGAAAGTCATCCGGATCGTAGCCGAGCATGCTGAAAAACTCGGGGCTGCAGCGTAACTGCCGGCTTTTCCAGTCATACTCCCAGGCTCCGGTATTCGAGGCGCTGATAAACGACTGGTAACGGCCCAGCGCCGAGCGCGCCTGATCCTCGGCAGCGCGAATCTGGCGAGTCCGCTGTTCAACCTGAGCCTCCAGATTGAGTCGATGCCAGCGCAGGCTCAACAGCAGCCAGCTCAGATAGCCGAGCAGCAGACTGAGCATCACACCCATGACCAGCATCAGGGAGATGCGCAGCGTCTCCAGTGGATCCTCGTTATATTCGACACTGAGATCCCAGCGGCTGTTGGGCAGATCCATCACGGTATTGACCTGCAAGGCAAAGGGCTCGGAGCGTGACTCCAGCAAAATTTCGCGCTCACCATTGTGCGGGTTGAGTCGCCAGATCCGATAATGCTGCCCGGACTCCAGCAGGCTGACCAACTCGGGGATCCGGGCAATCTGGTCCAGGCGCACGACTCCATGTACCAGCCCCCACAAGCGCTCATGGCCCAGCTCATCACTGACAAAGACTGGCAGGCGGGCGGCAATGGCGGGCGAGCCGTCGGGCAGGTCGAAGCGACCGGTCAGGGTCAGACTCAGATTGCGCACGGCGAACCAGGCGTCTTCAGCCTTTTGCGGGTGCAGAAAAAGATCCTGTCCCAGATCCCCTTCGTGCCCCTGCAAAGGCCAGATGTAACGAATTCGCCCGGCTGGCGACAACCCCAGCACCGAAATACCGGGAAACTGCGGGACCAGGTCAGCGGCAAAAAGCTCGAAATCATCGATCTCACCACCGCTGTAACGTACCACCGCCGCCAGCGTGTGGGTCACGCCAAAGGCCCGCTCGAGAAAGGTTTGCACCCCCAGCGCATGTACTGCGGCCACAGCTTCGAACTGGCGCAGCCGATGATCCTGTTCCAGACGTACCAGATAATGAATCGCCAGCCCCATCAACAGAGCGCTCGCCAGACACACCAACACCGCCGTCAGCCAAAAGCGCAGCGGCGCACGGGGGGTGGTCCGGGCAGACTCAGACATGGTTCAGCAAACTCGGTGAGGGAGGCAACGGTAGGCACATCGAAGCATCCACCTTGGTCAATGTTGTTATGGTCAGTCCGTTGCAGGCAGCATGCATTATAAGGCTAGCATGCCGTGTTTGAGTTGTCGCAGCTGGCGGCCTCGCCGAGCAAGGCCTCCAGACGCTGCCGACGCTGTGGCGCCGCCACTCCGCCCAGAACCTTGACCTCAGCATGAAACGCCGGCCAATCCTCACCCAGTTGCTGAAATAACCGTTCGAACGCCGGCACCCACTGGTCATACAGGCCAAACGGCAGCAGGCTGGCATTGTTCAAGGGCCTGACGAACCAGCCATCGAAGCGTCGACTGCCATCCCAGCGCTGGTCGCGCCAATCCTGGTAACGCTGCTGCAGCTCAGTCAGCATCTGCTGCTTGCCTTCACGCTTGGCCTGCTCGCCCAGCTCACTGGCATACAGTTGCGCCAATTGCCGCCGGGCCTCCAGCATCAGTTCGGTGAACTCCCGGCCCTGACGAGCCTGACGCGGATCCTCGACGGGCAGACCGCGCAGCTCGCGCCACTGACGCAAGCCCTGCTGTTCGACGAAGCTGGCGTAGGATTCGTTGAAGCTGGTGTCATCACGCACATAGAAATGCTGGTGGGCCAGTTCATGGAAAATCAGCCCGGCCAGATAATCATCCCCCCAGTGCAGCATGGAGCTGAGCAGCGGGTCGTCGTACCAGCCCAGGGTTGAGTAGGCCGGCACCGGGCCAACATAGACATCCATGCCTTTGGCCTGCCAGCGCCTGGCCTCGGCTTCGGCCCGGGCCTCGTTGAAGTAGCCCCGGTAGGCAATGCAGCCAGCCAGCGGGTAGCAGTGCTCGACTGGCTTGAGCGACAGTTCCGGGGTGACGAATACATTCCATAACACGTAGCTGCGCGGCAATTGGGCATAACGGGTATAGCTGGGGTTGTCCGGCAGCCCCAGTTGCTCGCTGGCGAACCGCCGGGCCTCCAGCGCCAGCGCCAGGCGCGCCTGCAAGGCCGGATCGGCCTCCGGATCAGCCAGAATATCCGCGACCGGTACCGCCAGACGCATGACCTCGCGCTGGCCCTGCCAGGCCTGATGCAAGTATTCAACCCGAGCGCAGCCGGCCATCCACAGCAGCGCCAACGCCAGCAACAACAGTCTGTTCACACTTGCTCCTCCAGCCAGCCCAGTAACGCCTGGGCCTGGCTCTGGTTGTGCCGAACAGGCACCCACAGCCCCAGAAAATGCCCGGTTTCGACAAAGCCCCAAGGCGCCAGCAAGCGACCTTCGGCCAAATCGTCCGCCACCAGCAACTGCGGCGCAATTGCCACCCCCAGCCCGGCCAGTGCCGCCTCCAGCAGGTAGTACAGATGCTCGAAACCCTGGGCCTGATTCAGTGCCTGCGGTTCAAGCTGCTGAGCCCTGGCCCAATCGGCCCAGGCCTGTGGCCGCGAGCGGGTATGCAGCAACGGCTCGGTGGTCAGAATTTGCGCGCTTTGCCCATGCAGCCGCTGGGCGCCGGCATAGCGCGGGCTGAACACCGGGCCGATCCGTTCCTTGGCTACAGGATAGACCTGCATGTCGGCCGGCCAGGGCGGCGCGGCAAACATCAGGGTGGCGCTGACCCCGGGCCGACGCGGGTCCAGCTCACCCTCGCTGGCCGACAGGTGCAGGTTGAGCTGGGGCAACTGGCGCTGCAGCCGATCCAGCCGGGGAATGAACCAGCGCGCCAGCAGGCTGCCGGGGCAAGCCAGCAGGAATGGCGCAGCCTGCTCGGCCTGGCGGATATCCTCACAGGCCAGTCGCAGTTGCCCGAAGGCCTCACCGCAGGCATCGCGCAGGCGCCGCCCGGCGGCGGTCAGGCGCAATCCTCGTCCCGCCTTGTCGAACAGCGCCACCCCCAACTCCTGCTCCAGCATGCGGATCTGACGACTGACCGCACCATGGGTGACATGTAGCGCTTCTGCCGCCTGACTCACACTTTCAAGCCGGGCGGCGACCTCGAAGGCCTTAAGCGCGTTAAGTGATGGAAGATCTCTGGCCATGGCTATCTGTCAGCTTTTCTCACAGGTTGAAGCTATCTTATCGATTTTTTCCGGCGCCTGTTCAACCTAACCTGTGACTACTGTCTCAGGAGGTTGCCATGTCCACACCCCAATATCGCCGCCAGGCCGACGCGCTGGGCCAATTCGGTCAGTTCGGTGGCCGCTTTGTCGCCGAGAATCTGATGCCGCTGGTCCTGGAACTGGAGCAAGCCTTCAACCAGGCCCTGACCGAGGCTGACTTTATCGCCGAGCTGGACCGTTTTCAGGCCGAGTTCGTCGGCCGTCCCAGCCCGCTATATTTCGCCGAGCGCCTGACCGAGCAGTATGGCGGTGCCCGGATCTTCTTCAAGCGCGAGGAGCTCAACCATACCGGCGCGCACAAGATCAACAATTGCATCGGCCAGATCCTGCTGGCCAGACGCATGGGCAAGACCCGCATCATTGCCGAAACCGGCGCCGGCATGCACGGGGTAGCGACTGCCACGGTGGCGGCCCGCTTTGGCCTGGAATGCGTGGTCTACATGGGCGCTACCGATATCCAGCGCCAGCGTGACAATGTTGCCCGCATGCGCCTGCTCGGCGCCCGGATCGTACCGGTGAGTTCGGGAACCGGGACCCTAAAGGACGCCATGAACGAAGCCCTGCGCGACTGGGTGACCCACATCGACAACAGCTATTACCTGATCGGCACCGTAGCCGGCCCACACCCGTACCCAACCATGGTCCGCGAGTTCCAGGCGGTGATCGGCCGGGAAACCCGAGAGCAGATGCTGGCCCGCGAAGGTCGGCTGCCAGACAGCCTGATCGCCTGTATCGGCGGCGGCTCCAATGCTATGGGCCTGTTCCATCCCTTTCTCGACGACCCCGAGGTGCAGATCATCGGCGTCGAGGCCGCCGGTCACGGGCTCGCCAGCGGCCTGCACGCCGCCAGCCTGCAAGGCGGCACACCCGGTGTACTGCATGGCAACCGTACCTACCTGCTGCAAAACGCCGACGGTCAGATCACCGACGCCCATTCGATCTCGGCCGGGCTCGACTACCCCGGGATCGGCCCCGAACACGCCTGGCTGCACGAGCAGGGGCGGGTCGAATACGTCGCCATCAGCGACCAGCAGGCGTTGGCGGCTTTCCATAACTGCTGCCGACGCGAAGGCATCATCCCGGCGCTGGAAACCGCCCACGCCCTGGCTGAAGTCGCCCAACGCGCGCCAGGCTTGCCAACCGATCACCTGCTGGTGGTCTGCCTGTCCGGGCGTGGCGACAAGGATATGCCGACCGTGCTGCAACTGATGGAGGAGCAGGCATGAACAGCCAACGCATTGAGCAATGCTTTGCCAAACTGCGCGCCGACAAGCGCACCGCCCTGGTCACCTATCTGTGCGCCGGCGATCCTGATTACTCCACCAGTCTGGCGCTGCTCCAGGGCCTGCCCCAGGCTGGCGCCGACCTGATCGAACTGGGTATGCCGTTCAGCGACCCGATGGCCGATGGCCCGACCATTCAGGCCGCTACCCAGCGGGCACTGCAGGCCGGCCAGAGTCTTGCGCGCACGCTGGCGCTGGTGCGCGAATTTCGCCGCAGCGATCAGCACACCCCGCTGGTACTGATGGGCTATTACAACCCGATCTACCGGTTTGGCGCTGAAGCCTTCATCGCGGCAGCGGCCGATGCCGGCGTCGATGGCTTGCTGATTGTCGATCTGCCCGCCGAACACGATCAGGAGCTGGGACCACTGGCCCGCGCCGCCGGTATCCGGATGATCCGCATGACCACTCCGGGCACCGATGCCCAGCGCCTGCCCAGGCTGCTGGAGCAGGCCGAGGGCTTTATCTACCACGTTGCCCTCAATGGCGTGACCGGGGTCGGTCAGGCCGACAGCGCCAGTGTCGCCGCCAGCCTGGAGCGCATTCGCCAGCAGACGGCACTGCCGCTGTGTGTGGGTTTCGGCGTACGCCAGCCTGCGCAGGCCGCAGCCCTGGCGCAGTTGGCCGAAGGGGTGGTAGTCGGTTCAGCGCTGGTCGAGCGGCTGCAGGAGCAGGGGGTGAATGCGGCTCTGGCACTGGTACGGGAACTGGCCGCCGCGCTCAGGCCCTAGGGTCTGTACGAAAAGTCGCCGAGCAATGGTCAGGCAAGGCAAAAACAGGCGAAGAAGCGGAGTTTACGTGTTGTAAATGAGCATTTTGAGCCTGTTTTTAACGCAGCATCACCGAGCGCAGGCACTTTTCGTACAGGCCCTAGCGGAGTGCCGCCAATACCGGGCCGGTATCCGGGCGCACACCGCGCCACAACTGGAACGCCTCGGCAGCCTGCTCAACCAGCATGCCCAAGCCGTCGATGCAACGTGCAGCACCATGCTCGGCGGCCCAGCGGTTGAACACGGTCGGCTCCTTGCCATACATCATGTCGTAGCAGACTGTGTGCCCAGGCTGGATCAGCTTAGGCGAGATCGCCGGCAACTCACCGGCGAGACTGGCCGAGGTGGCATTGATGATCAGATCGACCGGTTCTTCGATCCAGTCGAACCCGGCCGCACTGATCGGACCATGATCAACAAACAGCGCCGCCAGCTGTTCAGCCTTGGCCACCGTGCGATTGACCACGCAGAGCTGCTCGGGTGCTGCTGCAAGAATCGGTTGAATCACCCCGCGGGCTGCACCACCAGCACCCACCAGCAGAATCCGCAGGCCCTTGAGCGCCAGGCCGTGGTTGATCTGGATATCATGCACCAGGCCCCTGCCATCGGTGTTGTCACCCAGCAGCCGGCCATCAGCCAGGCGCTTGATGGTGTTCACCGCCCCCGCACGCTCGGCGGCCGGCGTTCGCTCATCCACCAACGCCCAGGCCTGCTCCTTGAACGGCACCGTGACATTGACCCCCAGCCCGCCCACGAAGAACTCGCGCAGGCTGCCGGCGAAATCATCCAGCGGCGCCAGCAGTGCCTCGTAACTCATCGCCTGACCGGTCTGGGCGGCAAACTGAGCATGAATCTGCGGCGACTTGCTGTGACTGATCGGATTACCGATCACTGCGTACCTGTCCATCAGTTCACTCCTTCGAGCCAGTCACGCGGGGGCAAAAACTCTTCCACCAGGCGCGCTTCGGCACTACCCGGCTCGGGCTGCCAGTCGTAACCCCAGCGCACTGTCGGTGGCAACGACATCAGGATCGACTCGGTCCGCCCGCCAGTCTGCAACCCAAACAGGGTGCCACGGTCCCAGACCAGATTGAACTCAACGTAACGCCCGCGCCGGTACTCCTGGAAAGTTTTCTGCTCGGGGCTGAACGGCGTTCCGCGACGCCGCTCGATGATTGGCAGATAGGCCGCCAGATAGGCATCGCCAATCGCCCGCAGGAATTCAAAGCTGCGCTCAAAGCCCCAATCATTCAGGTCATCGAAGAACAGCCCACCGATACCACGCGCTTCATTGCGGTGCTTGAGGAAGAAGTATTCGTCACACCACTGTTTGAAGCGTGGATAAACTTCGGCACCAAAGGGCGCACAGGCATCACGGGCTACCCGGTGCCAATGCACGCAGTCGTCCTCGTTGGCGTAGTAGGGGGTCAGATCGAAACCACCGCCAAACCACCAGACCGGATCGGCCCCCTCCTTCTCGGCGATGAAGAACCGTACATTGGCATGCGAGGTGGGAATATGCGGGTTGTCCGGGTGCATCACCAGCGACACGCCCATGGCCTGGAACCGCCGCCCGGCCAGCTCCGGCCGATGGGCGGTGGCCGAGGGCGGCATCCCGTCGCCAAACACATGGGAGAAGCCTACGCCCCCCTTTTCCAGCACCGCACCGTTTTCAATGATCCGTGAACGCCCACCGCCGCCACCGGGCCGCTCCCAACTGTCGGCACTGAACCGGGCCCCACCGTCGGCTGCCTCCAGGGCAGCGCAGATGCGCTCCTGCAGATCCATCAGGTAGGCTTTGACAGCGGCCACGTCGGTGGCCTGGGGCATATCGTTTTTCACGGCAACTCTCAGGACGGTCGGATGATCTGTTCGGTACGTACATCACGAATGATACTGGGATTGCGCCGTCCACCCAAAGCACCAGGCACAATAGCGTCCAGTTGAGCATGAAAATATTGCTCTATCCGCAGCCTGGAGCGAGCCGGAGGCCGGCCAGCCGGATTGGCCGAAGTCGACACCAGCGGACCACTGACTGCGCATAGCTGGCGGATCAGCGGGTGATCACTGACCCGCAGTGCCACCGTCTCATGCTGGCCGGTAACCCAGGCCGGCAAACGCTCCTGATGCGGCACCAGCCAGGTGTTGGGGCCAGGCCAGGACAGCCGCAACCGGGCCAGTTGCGCATCGGGCAGATCCCAGAGCAGAAAATCGAACTGCTCGATGGCTCCGGCCACCAGAATCACGCCCTTGTGCACCGGCCGCTGCTTGATGGTCAGCAGCCGCTCGACCGCCTCGGCCTGCCAGGGATTGCAGCCCAGCCCCCAGACCGCTTCGGTCGGGTAGGCGATGACCCCGCCAGCCTGGATGGTTTGATTGATCTGCCTGAGCCGCCAGCTCGACACCATGTTGTCGCTCCCGTTGATTGCCTGTGGCTGCGACAGTAGCCGAGCCAGGCTGACAGCTCAAGCCGGGCGCCGACAATAACCAGCCGGGCTGTGCAGAACCAGACCTTCCAGCTCCAGATCCATCAGCCGCTGCAGCACCACATGCACCGGCTGACCGCTCTGCTCGCTGAGCCAGTCGACGCTGACCGGTTCGCTGTCGAGCCAGCGCCACAGCGGATTGTCGCTGCGGCGCGGGTCTTCACTCGGCTGCAAGGCCTGGCACAAAGGCTGGTGCAGAACCCGCAGCACATCGTTGACGGTTTCCACCAGATGCGCACCGTCACGCAGCAAACGGTGGCAGCCGCGAGCCTGGGGGTTGTGGATCGAGCCTGGCATGGCGAACACCTCGCGGTTCTGTTCCAGTGCCAGGCGCGCGGTAATCAGCGAGCCGCTGTTGAGGCTGGCCTCGACCACCAGGGTGCCCAGGCTCAAGCCACTGATAACCCGGTTGCGGCTGGGAAACTGTCCTGGTTGCGCCCTGGTGTCGGGCCAGAACGCCGAAACCAGTGCTCCGCCCGAGGCCACGATGGTCTCGGCCAGACCGGCATGACGCTTCGGGTAACAACAATCCAGCCCGGTACCCCAGACCGCCACCGTATGCCCTCCGGCTTCCAGCGCGCCCTGATGACAGGCGCCATCAATACCCAGGGCCATGCCACTGGTCACGCACAATCCGCTGGCGGCAAAGGCATTGGCGAACTCGCGAGCAGTGGCTGCCCCACGCGGGCTCGGATGACGGGTACCAACCATGGCCAGCTGCGGATCCTGCAGTAACGCCGGATTGCCACGCACGAACAACACCACCGGTGGGTCAGCAATCTGGCGCAACAGCTCGGGATAGTCCGGTTCACCCAGACACAGAACATGCTGACCCGGCTGCTCGGCCCATTGCCATGCCAGGGCCAAGCGCTGTTTCAGCTCCTGATCCTGACCAGCCCGCAAACGCAACAGTGCGTCCAGCGCACGCGGACTCATGCCCATCGCCTTCAGGCTTGAGGGCGTGCTGCTAAGCAAGGCCACGGGATCGGGTTGAACATCAAACAGACGGCGCAGCGAACGGGCTCCCAGGCCCTCCAGCAACGCCAACGTCAGCCAGGCCTCACGCCGGGCAGGTGACAGGCTAGTCATTGATCATCCTTGATCGGGGGAAGACTGACAGCAAGACGCCACCGGCAGGTGGCGTCAGCAGTACCTCAGAGGTTTCAGGGGTTGCGAACCTTGTCCATGATTGCCAACTGGCGGTTGGCGTTGAGGACAATGCCGTAACTCAGTTTTTCGTAGGGGCGGAATACCATCAGCAGGCCGGCACGCTCATCGGGCAGACGAACCTGCTCGTTGCGTACCCGGTCGCGAACCACTTCGCCGGTCTTGTAGATCGCCAGCACCGAGCCTTCCTTAAGTCCGTCGCGAATGCCCTTGTTGAGGATCACCACATCGTACAGGCCGATCTGAGTCACGCCATGGGGAACGTCGAGAATCAGGCCCTCGACCTGCTGATCCGGGTCGCTGGGGAAGAAAGTCGAGGCCACCGGCCGCTCTTCGGTTTCCATCAGTCGATCACCAACCCGCACTTCCTGACGGCTGCGGCTGATGTTGAGGGTAACGATATCGCGCTCGTTGGCCACCACTTCACCGGTGCCGATATCCTGGGCATGCAGGCCGAGGAACTCGCCGGTTTCCGGGTCAGAGAACGACTTGCCGCGCCGGTAGATGCCGAAAGCAGGTACTGACGGGTCAACATCACCCCGGGCATAAACCTTGCTGCCGGCACCTGCCACCACACTTTCGGCCTCGCCACCGATCACATACGGGGCCTGCTCGATGGCGTCCAGATCATCCAGAATCCGACCGGCATTGAGGAAGGCATTGATCGCCTCCAGCGGAATGGTCGGGATTGCCTCGGCAATCGGCTTGGCGCGAATGGTCGGCGACAGTTTGATGGTGCCGCCATCGCCACGACTGACCATCAGCCGCGGCTGGCCATCGATGTAGACCAGGGAAATGATGTCGCCTGGATAGATCAGGTGCGGGTTGTCAATCTGCGGATTGGCGTGCCAGATTTCCGGCCACTTCCAAGGCAGGCTGAGGAATCGGCCAGCAATATCCCAGAGGGTATCGCCTCTGACCACGGTATAGCGTTCCGGGTGACCTTCTCTAAAAACAGACTCTTGGGCCTGCACCCAAAGGCTCATGCCGAGCAGCAGGAGGCCGAGTAATGTTTTCCTCATGACACGAATCCCTTTATTATAGAGGCAAGCAATCAAGCCCCGCGTCACTCTCAAAACGCCGGACTTGTTTTTATTTCCAAGCTGCTCATCATCTTAGCAGTACAATTTAGATTTATTCCACAGAATGCATCACAAACCGACATGGCCATATTAAACATCCTGGAGTTTCCCGACCCGCGCCTGCGCACCATCGCCAAACCGGTGGAGGTGGTCGATGATCGTATCCGGAAACTGGTCGACGACATGTTCGAGACCATGTACGACGCCCCCGGCATCGGTTTGGCCGCGACTCAGGTCAACGTCCACGAGCAGGTGATCGTCATCGACATCTCCGAGGACAAGAGCCAGCCACTGGTATTTATCAACCCCGTGCTGGAACCGCTGACCAACGAGCTTGAGCAGATGCAGGAAGGCTGTCTGTCGGTCCCGGGCTTCTATGAGACAGTAACCCGCCCCGAGCGGGTACGGGTCAAGGCGCTGGATCGCAACGGTGAGGCTTTCGAGTGGGAGCTGGAGGGTTTGCTGGCGGTGTGCATCCAGCACGAGTGCGACCACCTCAATGGCAAGCTGTTCGTCGACTATCTGTCCAACCTCAAGCGTGACCGCATCCGCAAGAAGCTGGAAAAACAGCATCGGCTGCAGGCCAGCGGCTGATCTTGATATGACTCCAAGGCTTGCTTCGGCAAGCCTTTTCTTTACGGACCCCCATGAACGCCCAGAATCTTCGCCTGATCTTCGCTGGAACGCCGGAGTTTGCCGCTAGCCACCTGCAGGCGCTGCTCGATGCCGGTCTCAATATCATCGCTGTTTACACCCAGCCCGACCGTCCGGCCGGACGCGGCCAGAAACTGGCCATGAGCGCGGTCAAACAGCTGGCCCTGCAGCACGATCTGCCGGTCTACCAGCCGGCCAGCCTGCGCAGCCCTGAGGCCCAGAGTGAACTGGCGGCGCTGCAGCCCGACCTGATGGTGGTGGTTGCCTACGGCCTGATCCTGCCCCAGGCGGTACTGGACACCCCGCGTCTGGGCTGCATTAACAGCCATGCTTCGCTGTTGCCACGCTGGCGCGGTGCGGCGCCGATTCAGCGCGCCATCGAAGCCGGCGATCAGGCCAGCGGGGTCACCGTGATGCAGATGGAAGCCGGACTGGATACCGGTCCGATGCTGCTCAAGGTCGACACACCGATCAGTAGCCAAGACACCGGCGGCAGTCTGCATGACCGGCTGGCCGAGCTGGGCTCGGCCGCCGTGGTCGAGGCAATTCAGGCCCTGGCTGCCGGTACCCTGCAAGGCCAGATCCAGGATGACGCACTGGCCACCTATGCTCACAAGCTGAACAAGCAGGACGCGGCGATCGACTGGCAACGCCCGGCCGTTGAGCTGGACCGGCTGATCCGCGCCTTCAATCCCTGGCCGCTGGCGCATGCCCGCTGGCAGGATCAGCCGCTCAAGATCTGGGCCGCCCAGCCGGAAGCCGGCAGCGGCCAACCTGGTGAAATCCTCGATTGCAGCAGGCACGGTCTGCTGGTGGCTTGCGCCGAAGGCGCCTTGCGCCTGACCCGTCTGCAATTGCCCGGCGGCAAACCGCTGGCCTTTGCCGACCTGTACAACGCCCGCCGCGATCAGTTCGCCGTTGGCAGCCGCCTGGACAACGGCCAGTGAGCCCGCGTCTGGCCGCCGCCCGCGCCCTGGCCCAGGTAATGGCAGGCAAGGCCTCGCTGGGCAGCAGCCTGCCGACACAACTGGAGCGGGTCAGCGCACGTGATCGGGCACTGACCCAGGAACTGGCCTTCGGCACCGCCCGCTGGTTTCAGCGCCTGGACGGGCTGGCCAATGCGCTACTGGAAAAGCCGCTGAAAGCCGCCGAACGCGAGCTGCACGCCCTGCTGCTGGTGGGCCTGTATCAACTGCTGTACACCCGCATTCCGGCCCACGCGGCAATCGGTGAGACAGTCAATGCCGCCAAGACCCTGAAAAAGCCCTGGGCCAGCGGCCTGCTCAATGCCGTGCTGCGTCGCGCCCAGCGTGAAGGAGCCGAACAGCTGGTGGCGCTGGAGCGCGACCCGACCATCCGCCTGGCTCACCCGCGCTGGCTGCAGAAGCGCCTGAAACAGGATTGGCCAGATGACTGGGAAGCCATTTGCCAGGCCAACAACACCCATCCGCCGATGACACTGCGGGTCAACCTTGCCCGCACCAGCCGCAGCGCCTACCTGAGCCGCCTGAGCGACGCCGGAATCGACGCCAGACCCTGCCCGTTCAGCAGCGTCGGCCTGCGCCTGCTGCAACCCTGTGATGTCAGCCAGTTGCCTGGGTTTAGCGAGGGGGAGGTCAGTGTTCAGGACGAAGCTGCACAACTGGCGGCGCCGCTGCTGGAACTCAAGCCCGGCCAGCGGGTGCTGGATGCCTGCTGCGCACCGGGCGGCAAAACCTGCCAGATCCTTGAGCAACAGAGCGCGCTGGACGAGCTGGTAGCACTGGATCTGGAACCCAAACGGCTTGAACGGGTTCGCGAGAACCTTGAACGTCTGGGCCTGAGCGCCACTCTCAAGACCGCCGATGCCCGCGAACTGAGCAACTGGTGGGATGGCCGGCCATTCCAGCGCATCCTGCTCGATGCTCCCTGTTCAGCCACCGGGGTAATCCGCCGCCATCCGGACATCAAGCTGACCCGCCAGGCTGAGGACATTGCCGCACTGGCACAGTTGCAGGGCCAGTTGCTGGATCAGTTGTGGCAGACCCTGGATGTAGGCGGGGTGTTGGTGTATGCCACCTGCTCGGTGCTGCCGGAAGAAAACAGCCAGACCATTGCCGCCTTCCTGGCGCGCCAGCCCGGCGCCCGTGAGCTGGCGATCAGTGCTGACTACGGCCTGGCGCAACCCTGCGGGCGTCAGTTATTGCCGCAAAACGATGGCCATGATGGATTCTACCTGGCCAAACTGATCAAAATTGCCGCCTGATTGCAGCGCGCCAGCTACACTACGCGCAGCGGGGGAGAGAGAACATGAAAATCATCATTCTCGGTGCCGGTCAGGTCGGTGGCAGTCTGGCCGCGGAGCTGGCCAGTGAGGCCAACGACATCACCGTGGTCGATACCGATACCAGCCGCCTGCGCGAGCTGGGTGACCGCCTGGATATCCGTACCGTTCAGGGCAAGGGCTCGTTTCCCACGGTGCTGCGTCAGGCCGGCGCCGATGACGCCGACATGCTGATTGCGGTGACCAGCAGCGACGAGACCAACATGATCGCCTGCCAGGTCGCCTACACCCTGTTCCGCACCCCGACCAAGATTGCCCGGGTACGCGAGTCGGCTTACCTGACCCGCGGCGGGCTGTTCCAGAATGAAGCAGTGCCGATCGACGTCCTGATCAGCCCCGAGCAGGTGGTCACCAACTACATCAAGCGGCTGATCGAACATCCTGGAGCACTACAGGTGCTCGACTTTGCCGAGGGCAAGGTCCAGCTGGTGGCGGTACGCGCCTACTACGGCGGCCCGCTGGTCGGCCAGGAGCTGCGTTTTCTGCGTCAGCACATGCCCGGCGTAGATACCCGGGTGGCGGCCATCTTTCGCAAGAACCGGCCAATCCTGCCACAGGGCGATACCATCATCGAAGCCGACGACGAGGTATTTTTCGTCGCTGCCACGGCGGATATTCGTGCGGTTATGAGCGAGCTGCGCCGCCTGGAGAAAAACTACAAGCGAGTGATGATCGCCGGCGGCGGCAATATTGGTGAACGCCTGGCCGAGGCAATCGAAACCCGCTATCAGGTCAAGATCATCGAGAAGTCCAAGGCCCGTGCCGATTATCTGTCGCAGAACCTCGACCGCGCCATCGTCCTGCACGGCAGCGCCTCGGACAAGGAGCTGCTGACCGAGGAGAACATCGAAGAAGTCGACATCTTCTGTGCGGTGACCAACGATGACGAGGCCAACATCATGTCCTCGATGCTGGCCAAACGCCTGGGCGCCCGCAAGGTCATGGCCCTGATCAATAACCCGGCCTACGTCGACCTGGTTCAGGGCGGTGAAATCGACATCGCTATCTCGCCCTCGCAGGCCACCATCGGCACCCTGCTGACTCACGTCCGGCGCGGCGACATCGTCAATGTCTATTCGCTGCGTCGTGGCGCGGCCGAGGCCATCGAGGCGGTGGCCCATGGCGATACGCGTTCCTCCAAGGTGGTTGGCAAGGCCATCCGCGACATCGACCTGCCGCCGGGCACCACCATCGGCGCGATCGTGCGCAATGAAGAGGTTTTGATAGCCCATGATTCGACGGTAATCGAGTCAGATGACCACGTAATCCTCTTTGTTATCGACAAAAAACGCATCCGCGACGTGGAACGTCTGTTCCAGGTCGGGCTGACCTTCTTCTAAGGCGCAGGGAGCGCGTTCATGCAGTACACCCAGATCCAGCGCATTCTCGGCATCCTGCTCATGCTGTTTTCCACCAGCATGCTGCCGGCCGCCGGGGTTGGCCTGTATTACGGCGAGCAGGCCCGTGAGGCGTTCCTGATTGGCTTCGTGATCACTATGGTGCTGGGCTTTCTGATCTGGCTGCCGGCCCGTGGCCAGCGCAATGAACTGCGTACCCGCGACGGCTACCTGATTACGGTGATGTTCTGGCTGGTACTCGGACTGTTCGGGGCGATTCCGCTGTACCTGCTGGACATGCCTGATCTGAGCGTAGCCGACGCGGTGTTCGAGTCGTTTTCCGGGCTGACCACTACCGGGGCTACGGTGATCACCGGGCTCGATACCCTGCCACGCGCGCTGCTGTTCTATCGCCAGCAACTGCAGTGGTTCGGCGGCATGGGGATCATCGTGCTGGCGGTGGCGATTCTGCCTTTGCTCGGGGTTGGCGGCATGCAGCTCTATCGCGCCGAAATGCCCGGGCCGCTGAAGGAAAACAAGCTGACCCCGCGGATCGCCGAAACGGCCAAGGTACTCTGGTACATCTACGCCAGCCTGACTCTGGCCTGCGCGCTGGCCTACTGGGCCGCTGGCATGGAGCTGTTCGATGCCATCGGCCATAGCTTCTCGACCGTGGCGATCGGCGGCTTCTCCACCCACGACGCCAGTATCGGTTATTACGACAGCCCGCTGATCGAACTGATCTGCATCATCTTCATGATCATTTCCGGGATCAACTTCGCCTTGCATTTCCTCGCCTGGCGCCACCGCAGCCTGACCAATTACCTGCGTGACCCCGAGTGCCGGGCCTACCTGCTGATCCTGGCGGCGGTATTTGTCGTTTGCGCGGCGGTGCTGATCCACTACCAGTATCACGATGCCTGGACCAGCATTCGCTACAGCGCCTTCCAGACCGTCTCCATTGCCACTACCACCGGTTTTGGCGTCACCGATTTTTCGGCCTGGCCCACCCTGCTGCCGTTCATGCTGCTGTACGCCAGCTTTATCGGCGCCTCGGCCGGCTCTACTGGCGGCGGCATGAAGGTGATTCGGGTGGTGCTGCTGTATAAGCAGGGCTCACGTGAAATCAAGCGGTTGCTGCACCCCAACGGGGTTTTCCCGGTCAAGCTTGGCAGTCGACCGGTGCCTGACCGGGTGGTGGAGGCGGTATGGGGATTCTGCGCGGTGTATGTGTTCACCTTCGCGGTGCTGTTTCTGATCCTGCTCGGCACCGGCCTGGATTTCGTCACTGCATTTTCGGCACTGGCTGCCTGTATCAACAACCTGGGTCCTGGCCTGGGTGAGGTTGCCACCCATTACGGCGAGCTGCAGGACGGTGTGAAGTGGGTACTGAGCTTCGCCATGCTGCTCGGGCGCCTGGAGGTATTCACCCTGCTGGTGCTATTGACGCCGATGTTCTGGCGGCGCTGAGGCCCTAGGAGAAACGCTTGGTATACGGCGCGGACAATTACTGGTCAAGAAAGACCAGGCCCGCACCTTCTCCGGCCACCACTCGCTGAACGACCATCCGCAGCACGGGTGCATCCATGGGAATGTCCTGCACCTGACCGGTGACCACCGTGCCGGGCGCCAGCTCGGCCAGCAGCGGATTCTCGACAAACACCCCACCATCGGACAGATCACGGGTCTGACCAAACACGTCGCCCAGTTCCGGATGACTGATCTTGATCCGACACTTCATCATGGTCCGTGGATACTGCCGCTGATTGGCCATGCGCGCTGCTCTCCCTGGTCGTTGCCGTCGTTGTTATAGGTTGTTCAATACCACTTCTTTTCCCCGGCCGGGCGTTTCTTGAAGCGTTTCATGCTCCACATGTACTGGCTCGGCCAGGTCGCCACATAGCGCCCGATCACCTCACTCATGCAGCTCACCGCCTCGGTTTCATCGTTACTGTATAGCGCCTCTGGCGCCTCTTCCAGTATCACCTTGAAGCCGCTGTTGTCGGGCAGGCGCAGACAGTGGAAGAACAGCGCCTTGGCCTGACCGCCCTTGAGCAGGTTGGGAACGAATTTGCTGGTCAGGGCGGTGGTGCCGAGAAAGGGCACGAACAGACCGCTCTTGAGCGCCGGTTCAGGGTCGGCTGGAATACCGACACAACCACCGCGCTTGACCTCGCGCATGACGCTGATGATGCCCTCGCGGGTCGAGGCCGCGACCTTGTTGCCAAGCTGGGTACGCTGGCGTTGCAGTAATTCATCCACCGCTTTCTGTTTGGGTGGGCGATAGAAGATGATCGGCTTGGCGCGCGAGCAGTACCAGTGATTGAGCACTTCCCAATTGCCCAGGTGGCTGGTGATGCCGACCACGCCCTGGCCTTTGGCCAAGGCATCCAGAAGCAAATGCTCACCTTCGACCTGCTTGATCAGCGATACCGTTTTTTCCGGTGACCACATCCAGGCGCAGGCACTTTCGGCAAAGCTGCGGCCGATGTTGACCAGCGTTTCCCCGACCAGCCGCTCACGCTCAGACTCGGACAGCTCCGGGAAACAGTGCTGCAGGTTGATCCGGGTTACCTCCCGTGACCGGTTCGGCAGTTTCCACATCAACCAGCCCAGCCCGGCACCCAGGCGCTGGGCCACGGCAAAGGGCAGCAACGAAAACAGTCGAAGAAAACCCACGATGATGGCGCCCTTGAGTCGCTCCACACCCATCCCCCGTCAATCGAAAAACGCCATTGTAGCCCGATCCCAGGCCGTCAGCTCAGCTCAGGGTAACGAAAACAGTCGGTGGTATGGTCCATCACCATCCCGGTAGCCTGCATGAAGGCATAGCAAATGGTTGGCCCGACAAAGGTGAAACCGGCCTTTTTCAAGGCTTTGCTCATGGCTACGGCTTCGGCACTCTGGGTCGGAATCTGGCTCAGGTGTTCAAACCGGTTGATCTTTGGCCGGCCACCGACGAACTGCCACAGCCATTGCCCGGGATCCTGCTGCTGGGCCAGCTGCAGCCAGGCCCGGGCGTTCTGTCGGGCGCCACGAATTTTCAGCCGGTTGCGGATGATCCCGCTATCGGCCATCAGTTCCAGTAGTTGCTCATCGCTCTGTCCGGCCATGAACTGTGGATCGAAGCCACGATAGACTTCACGGTAGCGCTCGCGCTTCTTCAGCACGGTGATCCATGACAGACCGGCCTGAAAACCGTCGAGCAGCAGCTTTTCGAATAACTGCTGGCTGTTGTACTCGGGTACGCCCCACTCAGTGTCATGGTAGTGCTGGTAGATCGGGTCGCTCGAACACCAACGGCAACGAACCGGCAAATCGACAGCCTGCGACGCGGACATGGGGCCTCCTGGCTAATGGTTACAGGTCCACCAGCCTAGCCCGAAGGCCCCGTTTTGTCTTGCCTGATCGCTCAGAAGCCGACGCTCACACCCAGCACCGGGCCACTGTGCAGGGTACGGTTGCCACGCCGATCGAAGTCGGTACGCAAATAACGATAACCGGCATAAGCATAACTCTGGGCAAACAGCTTGGCCCGGACCTGAGCACCATACTCATAGCTTTCATTGACATTGCCATGAGTCAGGCCCTCGGGCGTGTAGAAACCATAACCGCCCAACGACACGCGCGGCAGCGGGGTATCGACGAACAGCGAGCCCCCCAGCCCCAGGCCACCGCCGTTACCGTAATCGGTATCCTGGTACTGGTAACGACCACCGACACTGAGATCCACCAGTGGAGTAGGCAGTGAAATCATCAGCGAGCCGCTGTAGAGGCGGGCATCGCGACCACTGTCATCAGTCTTCAGATAACCAACGCCGGCGCGCACACCGGGCACCAGCGTCTGGGTCGCCTCCAGGCCAAATGAATTGCTGCCGGCGCTGGCCGCCAGACTCAGCGCCTGGACCTGAGTGGCCCCCAGGGCCAGTGCGGAGGACAGGGCCAAAACGCCACAGGACTTGTTCATGATCAGGGTTACTCCTTACAACAGGTCAGGAAATAAAAGGGGCATTCGGCAACGCTCCCATCCGGCTCTGACCCTGTAAAACCCCAAGAGTGCCGGAGCAACATCCTGCAACCTTGTGCTTGTGCGACGGCTCAGCCTGTATGTCCCCCCTATCTGACGGTATACTCCGGCTTTTATTTTCAGCCTGACCGGGTGAACCACGTGACACAAACTACGCCAGACGTGCGCACATTCCAGGGCCTGATCCTCGCCCTGCAAAGCTACTGGGCCGAGCAGGGCTGTGTGATCCTGCAACCCTACGACATGGAAATGGGTGCTGGAACCTTCCATACCGCCACCTTCCTGCGCGCCATCGGCCCGGAAACCTGGAATGCCGCCTATGTGCAGCCCTCGCGCCGCCCGGCCGACGGCCGCTACGGCGAAAACCCCAACCGTCTGCAGCATTACTATCAGTTCCAGGTAGTGCTCAAGCCAAACCCGGACAACATCCAGGAGCTGTACCTGAACTCGCTGCGGCATATCGGCATCGACCCGCTGGTACACGATATCCGCTTCGTCGAGGACAACTGGGAGTCGCCGACCCTGGGTGCCTGGGGGCTGGGCTGGGAAGTCTGGCTCAACGGCATGGAAGTCACCCAGTTCACCTACTTCCAGCAGGTCGGCGGGGTCGAATGCTATCCGGTGACCGGCGAAATCACCTACGGCCTGGAACGTCTGGCGATGTACCTGCAGGGCGTCGATTCGGTCTACGACCTGGTTTACTCCGACGGCCCATTCGGCACCGTGACCTATGGCGATGTGTTCCACCAAAACGAAGTGGAGCAGTCGACCTACAACTTCGAGCACGCCAACGTCGACAAGCTGTTCGAGCTGTTCGATCACTACGAGGGCGAAGCCAACCGGCTGATGGAGCTGCAACTGCCGCTGCCCGCCTACGAAATGGTGATCAAGGCCTCGCACAGCTTCAACCTGCTCGACGCCCGCCGGGCGATTTCGGTGACCGAGCGTCAACGCTACATCCTGCGGGTGCGGGCCCTGGCACGCAACATTGCCCAGAGTTATCTGCTGGCCCGCGCCCGTCTTGGCTTCCCGATGGCCACCCCCGAGTTGCGTGATGAAGTACTGGCCAAACTGAAGGAGGCCGAATGATGCAGGCGCAGGATTTTCTAGTTGAACTGGGCACCGAAGAGCTGCCACCCAAGGCCCTCAAGCGTCTGGCAGAGGCCTTCCTGGAAGGTGTTGAAAAGGGTCTGGCTGACGCCGGGCTGAACTATCAGGCCGCCCGTTACTACGCCGCGCCCCGGCGCCTGGCCGTGCTGGTTGAACAGCTGAGCACCCAGCAGCCGGACCGCAGCAGCCAGATCGACGGCCCGCCGCTGCAGGCTGCCTTCGACAAGGACGGCAACCCGACCCAGGCCGCCCTGGGCTTTGCCCGCAAGTGCGGGGTTGAGCTGGCCGAGATCGATCAAAGCGGCCCCAAGCTGCGCTTCGTCAAATCCGAGCCAGGCCAGCCGGCCACCAGCCTGCTGCCCGGCATCGTCGATGCCGCGCTGGCGCAACTGCCGATTCCCAAGCGCATGCGCTGGGGTGCGCACAAGACCGAATTTGTCCGCCCAACCCAGTGGCTGGTGATGCTGCTCGGCGATCAGGTAGTGCCCTGCGAGATCCTCGCCCAGAGCGCTGGCAACCTGTCGCGCGGCCATCGTTTCCATCACCCGGATCAGTTGACCATCAGCGCCCCGGCCGAATATGCCGACCAGCTACGCCAGGCTTTTGTGGTCGCCGATTTCAGCGAGCGCCGGGAACTGATCCGCCAGCGGGTCGAGCAGTTGGCCGCCGAGCAGCAGGGCAGTGCGATCATTCCCGATGATCTGCTCGATGAAGTGACCGCCCTGGTCGAGTGGCCGGTGCCGCTGGTCTGCTCGTTCGAGGAACGCTTCCTTGAGGTGCCCCAGGAAGCCCTGATCAGCACCATGCAGGACAACCAGAAGTATTTCTGCCTGCTCGATGCCAACGGCAAGCTGCTACCACGCTTTATCACCGTGGCCAACATCGACAGCGAAGACCCCGCGCAAATCATCAGCGGCAACGAGAAGGTGGTGCGCCCGCGCCTGACCGATGCCGAGTTCTTCTTCAACCAGGACAAGAAACAGCCGCTGGAAACCCGCAACGAGCGACTGGCCAAGGTGGTGTTCCAGGCCCAGCTCGGCAGCGTGCTGGACAAGGCCGAACGGGTTTCCAGCCTGGCCGCCTTCATCGCCGCACAGATCGGTGGCGACACCAGTCACGCCGCGCGCGCCGGCCTGCTGTCCAAGTGCGACCTGGCCACCGAAATGGTCGGCGAGTTCCCGGAACTGCAAGGCATTGCCGGCTACTATTACGCCCGCCATGACGGCGAAGCCGAAGACGTGGCGCTGGCGCTGAATGAGCAATACATGCCGCGTGGCGCTGGCGCCGAGCTGCCGAGTACCTTGACCGGCGCCGCCGTAGCGCTGGCCGACAAGCTCGACACCCTGGTCGGCATTTTCGGCATCGGCATGCTGCCGACCGGCAGCAAGGACCCCTATGCCCTGCGCCGCGCGGCGCTGGGCGTGCTGCGGATTCTGATCGACAAGCGTCTGGAGCTGGATCTGACCAGCGCGCTGGAAAGCGCCATTGGCCAGTATGGCGACAAGATTAAGGCTGAGGGGCTGCTGGCTCAGGTTCAGGACTTCATCTTCGACCGCCTGCGCGCCCGGTACGAGGACGAAGGCATCGACGTGGCCGTGTACCAGTCGGTACGAGCACTGAATCCAGCCTCACCGCTGGATTTCGATCAGCGCGTGCAGGCGGTGCAGGCCTTCCGCCGGCTGCCCGAAGCCGACGCCCTGGCCGCCGCCAACAAGCGGGTGTCGAACATTCTGGCCAAGGCCGAGGGTGAAATCGGCACAGTGGTCAACACCAGCCTGCTGCAGGATGCCGCCGAGCAGGCCCTGGCCAGTGCCATCGACAGTGCCGAGCAAGCCAACGCCCCGCTGGCCGCCAGCCGCGATTACCAGCGCAGCCTGGAGCAGTTGGCCAGCCTGCGGACCCCGGTTGATGCGTTCTTCGATCAGGTACTGGTCAACGCCGAAGACCCAGCCGTGCGCGCCAACCGCTACGCTCTGCTGGCGCGGCTGCGTGGGCTGTTCCTGGGCGTGGCGGATATTTCACTGCTGGGTTGATGCTCCAGCACCGATACGGGCCATAAAAGCTCTGCCTAACCAGCTGGCAACGGCAGGTTAGGCAGAGGCTTATCGGGGCTGGCACTGGGTTTATCTGGGAATACTGACGTGAAACTGATCATCCTCGACCGTGACGGCGTCATCAACGAAGACTCCGACGCCTACATCAAGTCACTCGACGAGTGGATTCCGTTGCCAGGATCGATCGAGGCCATGGCCCGCCTCAGCAAGGCTGGCTGGCGCATTGCTGTGGCCACCAACCAGTCTGGCCTGGCACGCGGTTATTTCACCCAGGAAATACTCGAAGCCATGCACGCCAGACTGGCCGAACTGGTGGCCGAGCAGGGCGGTCAGGTCGAGCTGATTCGTTACTGCCCGCACGGCCCTGACGACGACTGTGACTGCCGCAAGCCACGTCCCGGGTTGTATCGCCAGATTGCCGATTACTTTGGCCTGGACAGTCTCTCAGGAGTACCCACTGTAGGCGACAGTCTGCGTGATCTGGAGGCCGGCGTTGCCGTCGGTTGCAAACCCTATCTGGTACGCACCGGCAAGGGCAACAAAACCGCCAATCAGGCGTTGCCCACCGGCACACTGATTTTTGACAATCTGGCCGCTGTGGTCGACTCATTGCTGGAACCCTGACATGCGCCTGCTTATGCCCCTGCGGATCACCCTGTTCTACCTGTTGCTGGCCTCCAGCGCCTGCCTGTGGAGCATCCTGATGCTTGTGCTGGCACCGCTGTTGCCGTTCCGCTGGCGCTTCGGCCTGGTGGTCGAATGCTGGACCCGTTTCGCCATCTGGCTGTGCAAGGTCATGGTTGGCATTCGCTATGAAGTCAGCGGTCTGGAAAATATTCCGGACCAGGCCGGGGTCATTCTGGCCAACCATCAGAGCACCTGGGAAACCTTTTTCCTGCAGCAGATCTTCCGTCCGCAGAGCCAACTGCTGAAAAAGGAACTGCTGTATGTACCCTTCTTCGGCTGGGCTCTGGCCTTAATGAAACCGATCGCCATCGATCGCAGCAAGGCCCGCGATTCGCTCCAGCAACTGACCCGCATTGGCGGCCAGCGCCTGCGTGACGGGCTGTGGATTCTGGTATTTCCCGAAGGTACCCGCAAAGCCCCCGGTACCCCAATCAAGTTCAGCCGTGGCGGCGCGGCCCTGGCGGTCAGCACTCAGGTACCCGTGGTACCGGTTGCCCACAATGCCGGTGAACACTGGCCCCGGTATGGCTGGAACAAGCACCCTGGTACCATCAAGGTCATGATCGGCCCTGCTATCTATCCCAAAGGCACTGACCCCCGTGCCATCGTCGAGGTCAATCGTCAGGCCGAAGCCTGGGTCAATCAGGCCCTGGCCTCCCCCAACGCACCTACGCCTGAGCAGTGAAAGGAACGAATATGGATATTCACGATTACTTGCGTATGCTGGCCGAGCAACAGGGTTCTGACCTGTTTTTCAGTGTAGGGGCACCGGTCACGCTCAAGCGCGAAGGTGAGTTCGTCCGCCTAAACGAAACTCAGGTGCTGGAGAAAGGGCAGGTCAAAGCCTTGGCTTACGCCCTGATGAGCGCCAAGCAGATCGAGGAATTTGAAACCCAGCTGGAAATGAACCTGGCTCTGGGGATTGCCGGGGTAGGGCGCTTTCGGGTCAACGTTTACTGGCAGCGCGGTGAAGTGACCATGGTCGTACGCTTTATCAGTGACCGGATCGCCAGCTTTGCCGAACTTGGCCTACCGCGGGTGCTGGAAAAACTGTCACTGCTTGATCGCGGTCTGATTCTGGTGACCGGGGCCACCGGGTGCGGCAAATCAACAACCCTGGCGGCGATGATCGATTACCGCAACCGCTGCCGCTCAGGTCATATTGTCTGCATTGAGGATCCGATCGAGTTTCTGCATCACCATCAATGCTCGATCGTCGATCAGCGCGAGGTCGGCCTGGACACCCACAGTTTCAAGGCCGCGCTGCATAATGTCCTGCGCGAATCCCCAGACGTGATCATGATTGGTGAAATTCGCGACCGGGAAACCATGCAGCACGCCCTGCATTACAGTGAAACCGGGCACCTGGTACTGGCCACTCTGCATGCAACCAATACCGTGCAGGCGGTGGAGCGCATCGCCAACCTGTTCCCGGAAGAGGCGCGGGCTCAGGTACTCAATGACATCTCCATGAATATGGTAGCGATCATCGGCCAACGCCTGGCAAATGGCGTTAAAAAGCAGAGGTTGCCGGTTGTTGAAATGCTCTTGCGCACACCCTATATCGTCAACCTGATCGCCCGCGATGAGCTTCACGATATCAAGGCAGTGATGAGTCGCGGTACCGATGACAAGGCTCTGCAGACCTATGATCAACACCTGTTCCGACTGCTCAAGGCCCGGGAAATTACTCTCAAGGAAGCCCTGCGCCTGGCCGACTCACGCAACGACCTGATGCTGCGCGCCAAGCTGGAAGACCAGGCCAAGGACAATAGCGAGTCAGCAGCACCGGCTGAGCCGACCAGCGACGCGGCAGGGTTTGATAGTGACCTGACTGAAGACTTTCGTTAAGGAAGCACTGATTAAATGCACGTAAGTTCAGTAGCCCGGTTGGCGCTGACCTGTTCTGGACTGTCGATGCCCCGGACGGGCATCGTCAAGCCCCCATGGATGGGTTCACGGCGTGTCCAGAACAGGTCAGCGACAATTGGGCCAGCACCGAAGCTGATTTAATCGATGTTTCCTTAGGCGGTTATCGCACTCAGTTGAGAATCGACCAGCGGCCATCCTTGAGCCGGACAAACTCCATCTGCGTGACCTCGCTCTTGCGTCCGATCATCGGTCGCGTTGCGTCGATTTCCAGATCACAGCGATATACGTTCTGGCGTACTTCCTCGCAGCCGATTACATGAACACTGTGCACTTCAGGGGTGATCGCCCGTGCCAGATCACCGCCAAAGGCCCCACCCAGCGCTTCCATTTGCTGGGTGATATTCTCGCTTTCAGCCCTGATCAAGGCCTCGACATCCGCACTTGAAGGCCCCTTGGAGCAGCCGGCCAGCACCAGCGCCAGTGCCGCAGCGCCCAACAGCTTAAAGCTCACCACGCTCATCTCAGGGCCTCCGAATCAGACGTCCAGGTTGGATACCGCCAGGGCATTGCTTTCGATGAACTCGCGGCGCGGCTCGACGTGATCACCCATCAGGGTATTGAAGATCTGGTCGGCAGCAATCGCATCCTCGATATTGACCCGCAGCATCCGCCGGCTTTGCGGATCCATGGTGGTTTCCCACAACTGCTCGGGGTTCATCTCACCCAGCCCCTTGTAGCGCTGAATGCTGTGCCGGCGTGCGGTCTCATTCATCATCCACTCCAGCGCTTCCTTGAAGGTGCTGATCAGCCTCTTCTTCTCGCCACGCTGGATATAGGCGCCGTCTTCGAGCAAGCTTTGCAGCTTTTCACCCAGCTCGGCCATGGTTCGGTAATCGTTACTGGCAAACAGGTCGCGGTTGAAGGTGAAGTAGCTCGACAGGCCATGACTGATCGACTCGACTTCCGGCAACCACAGATGCCGCTCGCGGTCTTCACGCAAGCTGACCCGGTATTCCTGACCCGATTTTTCTCCTTGCTTGACCTTCTGCTCGAAGCCAACCAGCCAGTTTTCCATGAACGCTTTGTCGGCCAGATTGTCCAGACTCAGACGTGGCAAGTAGATGAAGTGTTCCATCAACTCTTCCGGATACAGGCGTGACAGACGCTTGAGGGTCTTCATGACCGAGCGGAATTCCTGCACGATTTTTTCCAGACCTTCACCGGTAATCCCCGGCGCATGTTCGTTGACGAACAGGTAAGAGTCTTCCAATGCCGACTGGGTCAGATACTCTTCCAGCGCCTCATCATCTTTCAGGTACTGCTCCTGCTTGCCTTTCTTGATCTTGTACAGCGGTGGCTGGGCAATATAGATGTAGCCTTTTTCGATCAGCTCCGGCATTTGTCGGAAGAAGAAGGTCAGCAGCAGGGTACGAATGTGCGAACCGTCGACGTCAGCATCGGTCATGATGATGATGTTGTGGTAACGCAGCTTGTCGATATTGAATTCTTCCCGACCGATACCGCAGCCCAGGGCGGTGATCAGCGTGCCGACCTCAGCCGAGGACAGCATCTTGTCGAAGCGGGCCTTCTCGACGTTGAGGATCTTACCCTTGAGCGGAAGAATGGCCTGGGTTCTGCGGTTGCGGCCTTGTTTCGCCGAGCCACCCGCAGAGTCACCCTCCACTATGTAGAGTTCGGACAGGGCAGGGTCCTTTTCCTGACAGTCGGCCAGCTTGCCTGGCAACCCGGCGATATCCAGCGCACCCTTGCGTCGGGTCATTTCCCGGGCCTTGCGCGCCGCTTCACGGGCGCGGGCGGCATCGATCATCTTGCCAACCACTGCCTTGGCCTCACCGGGGCTTTCCAGCAGATAATCAGCGAAAAACTTGTTCATTTCCTGCTCAACCGCCGTCTTCACCTCAGACGACACCAGCTTGTCCTTGGTTTGCGAGGAGAACTTGGGATCCGGCACCTTGACCGAAATGATCGCGGTCAGACCTTCACGGGCGTCATCGCCGGAGGTGTTGACCTTCATTTTCTTCAACAACCCTTCCTGCTCGATATAGGCGTTCAGCGAGCGGGTCAGGGCGCTGCGGAAACCGGCCAGGTGGGTGCCGCCATCGCGTTGGGGAATGTTGTTGGTGAAACACAGAATGTTTTCGTTGAAGCTGTCGTTCCACTGCAGCGCCACCTCAACACCGATTCCATCCTCTCGCTGGAGGTCGAAATGGAACACGCTGTTGACCGCACTCTTGTTCTGGTTCAGGTACTCGACAAAGGCCCGCAAACCACCCTCGTACTTGAAGGTTTCAACCTTGCCACTGCGCTCATCACGCAGGTTGATGCCGACCCCGGAATTGAGGAACGATAGCTCGCGCAAGCGCTTGGCCAGAATATCCCAGCTGAAGCTGATGCTGCTGAAGGTCTCGGCCGAGGGCTTGAAGTGGATCTGGGTGCCGGTGGTCTCAGTGTCACCTACCGCCTTCAGCGGCTCCTGTGGGACGCCATGACGGTATTCCTGTTCCCAGACTTTGCCCTGACGACGAATCGTCAATATCAGCACTTCAGACAGGGCGTTGACCACCGAGACCCCGACACCGTGCAAACCGCCGGATACCTTGTAGCTGTTGTCGTCAAACTTACCGCCGGCATGCAGTACGGTCATGATCACTTCGGCTGCGGACACCCCTTCCTCGTGGATATCCACCGGAATGCCTCGACCGTTGTCGCGTACGGTGATCGATTCGTCGGTATGAATGATGATATCGATGTCGCTACAGTGGCCAGCAAGCGCTTCGTCAATGGAGTTATCGACCACTTCGAACACCATATGGTGCAGGCCGGTACCATCATCCGTATCACCGATATACATACCGGGGCGTTTACGGACCGCATCCAGGCCCTTCAAGACCTTGATACTGGATGAATCATAGGCATTGTTGTCGGTCATTTCGTCACTCCAGACATTAACCAGTCTGCACAATACGGCCATGTTCCACGTGGAACATGGACACCGGTGTTTCAGTTTTCCAGCTACCGGCCAACTGTTCAGCCTCAACACAACTGATGAACACTTGGCAATTCAATCCTTCCAGCAGGCGGCATAGCGCTTCACGATGCTGGCCGTCCAGTTCGGAGGGCAGGTCATCAACCAGAAAGACGCAGTCCTGCTGCCGTCCACTGGCCTTGAGCAAATGCCCCTGGGCAATTTTCAAGGCACATACCACCAGCTTTTGCTGGCCACGGGACAATACATCGACAGCATTCATACCGCGCACCCGCAAACGCAGGTCAGCACGCTGTGGTCCGGACTGGGTATAGCCCAACTGGCAATCACGCTCGAACTGCTGATCAAGCACTTCGGCCAGCCCACGCTCCTTATCCCAGCCGCGGTAATAACTCAGGCCGAGCTCATCAAGGGTTATCAACTGGCCCAGCACCGTTTCAAACTCAGGCTTGAGCTGCTGGATATAACCACGTCGATAGTGGTCGATACGTTCCCCCATCTGTACCAGCTCGGCTTCCCACGGGGCGAGCATGGAACGTTCCATTCTACCACGGCGCAGCAGTGAATTCCGTTGCTTGAGGCTTTTTTGCAGTCGCTGCCAACTCGGCAGGAATTGATGTTCCACGTGGAACACCCCCCAATCGAGAAACTGGCGACGCTGTTTGGGTGCCCCCTCAAGCAAACGAAAACTTTCGGGGTTGATCAACTGCAGGGGTAAGGTCTCGGCCAGTTGCGCAGTGCTGCGCACACTCTGGCCATCAATCCGGATCTGATAATCGGCTTCCTTACCCCGGGTAATGCCCATCGAACTATGGGCGCCGCCATGCAAACTCAAATCGGCAAAGACAGTGCAGCTTTCCTGTTCGTACTGAATTACCGGGTTGAGGCGGGTACTGCGAAAGGAACGGGCCAGGCCCAAAATATGAATGGCTTCGAGCAAGCTGGTTTTACCGCTGCCGTTGGCGCCGGAAATGATGTTGATGCGTGGGGAGGGGTGGAGAGTCACCGGGTGCAGATTACGCACCGCGGTGACTGACAGACGCTTTAATGGCATCGAGCGTTCAGAGACGCATGGGCATGACAACGTAGAGACTGTCGTCAGACTCGGACTCCTGGATCAGGGCACTGCTATTGGCATCGGACAGGATCATCTTGATCTGCTCGTTGCTCAGGACGTTCATTACGTCCAGCAGGTAGCTGACGTTGAAACCGATCTCCAGCGAATTACCGCTGTAGTCGACCACAATGTCCTCTTCAGCCTCTTCCTGTTCCGGGTTGTTGGCCTGGATTTTCAGCTGCGCTTCGCTGAGCATCAGGCGAATGCCACGGTACTTTTCGTTGGACAGAATCGCCGTACGGCTGAAAGCGTTACGCAGCGTCTGGCGATCAGCCAGAATAACCTTGTCACCACCACGCGGCAGAACCCGCTCGTAGTCAGGGAACTTGCCATCGACCAGCTTCGAGGTGAAAGTGAAGTCGCCGGTAGTAGCACGGATATGGTGGGTACCCAACACGATATTGACCAGATCGTCAGCTTCACCGAGCAGCCGCGCCAGTTCAAGAATCCCCTTGCGCGGAACGATCAACTGATAACGTTCCTGATAGTCGATACCTGCATCAACCGTACACATGGCCATCCGGTGACCATCGGTGGCTACTGCGCGCAGTTGGCCCTTGTTGATTTCCAGCAACATGCCGTTGAGGTAATAACGCACGTCTTGCTGAGCCATGGCGAAGCTGGTCCGCTCAATCAGCCGACGCAGTTTGCTTTGACCAATGGCAAAGCTCATGGCCCCCGGGCCGTCTTCAACATTGGGGAAATCGCTGGCGGGCAGGGTAGCCAGGGTAAAGCGGCTGCGCCCGGCCTTGATCAGGGCCTTGTTGTCTTCAACCTTGAGCGTCAGTACAGAGTCATCGGGTAGCGACTTGCAGATATCCATCAGCTTGCGCGCCGGTACGGTGATTTCGCCGTCGACCGCGGCCTCTTCCAGATTGATGCGGCCAACCAGTTCGACTTCCAGATCGGTCCCGGTCATCGACAGGGTATTGCCGTCAACCACCAGCAAAACATTGGACAACACGGGCAGGGTCTGTCTGCGTTCGACAACACCGGCCACCAGTTGCAGGGGCTTCAACAGGGCTTCGCGCGGGATGGTGAATTGCATAGTCTTCCTTCGACCTCGTGCAGGTTAGCAGGTTGCCGACGTGACCTCAGGTGGTCAGCGTCCTCAGCAAGTTCTTGTAATCTTCGCGGATATCAGCATCGGTTTCACGCAGCTCGGCAATCTTGCGCGTGGCGTGCAGCACAGTGGTGTGATCCCGCCCACCAAAAGCATCACCGATTTCCGGCAGGCTGTGATTGGTCAGTTCCTTGGACAGGGCCATGGCTACCTGACGCGGCCGCGCCACCGAGCGCGAACGGCGCTTGGAGAGAATATCGGCGATCTTGATCTTGTAGTACTCAGCCACAGTGCGCTGGATATTGTCGATACTCACCAGCTTGTCCTGCAGCGCCAGCAAATCCTTGAGCGACTCACGAATCAGCTCGATGGTGATATCGCGCCCCATGAAATGGGCACTGGCAATCACTCGCTTGAGCGCACCTTCCAGTTCGCGGACATTCGAGCGAATGCGCTGGGCAATAAAGAAGGCGGCATCATGCGGCAGATCGATCCGCGACTGCTCGGCCTTCTTCATCAGAATCGCCACCCGGGTTTCCAGCTCCGGCGGCTCAACCGCCACCGTCAGGCCCCAGCCGAAACGCGACTTTAGCCGCTCTTCCAGGCCGTCTATTTCCTTGGGATAACGGTCACTGGTCAAAATCACTTGCTGACCACCTTCAAGCAAGGCATTGAAGGTATGAAAGAACTCTTCCTGCGAGCGTTCCTTCTTGGCGAAAAACTGAATGTCGTCGATCAGCAGGGCATCGACTGAACGGTAGTAGCGCTTGAAATCATTGATCGCATTCATCTGCAGCGCCTTGACCATATCGGCGACGAAACGCTCAGAGTGCAGATAGACGATCTTGGCTGCCGGGTTCTTTTTCAACAGGTGGTTGCCGACCGCATGCATCAAGTGGGTTTTACCCAGGCCCACCCCGCCATACAGGAACAACGGGTTGTAACCATGCTTTGGGTTATCGGCGACCTGCCAGGCTGCCGCCCGAGCCAACTGGTTCGACTTACCCTCGACAAAGTTCTCGAAGGTGAAGCTGCGGTTCAGGTAACTGGTGTGCTTGATCAAAGCCGGCGCGGAGTTGTCACTTGCCTGGCCAGGCAAGGGCGTGGCCACTTCGGCATCGGACAATGGTGCGCCTTCTGGCTCAAAGCCCTGGGCACTGACCTGTGCCCGAGGGCGCACTGGTTCAGCTATCCGTTCCGGGGCTGGGGCGCTGGGGGCCGGTGTGGCCGCGGGCACTTGCGCGGGTTGAGTCCTGACAGGGGCCTGGACCGCCGCCGCGCTCCTGCGACTGCCAATCAGCAATGAAACCAGTGGGGCCTGGCCCTGGGACAAATCATCGAGCAACTCCTGAATACGATTCAGGTACTTGTCATTGACCCAGTCCAGCACGAAACGGTTGGGCGCGTACAAACGCAGCTCTGTCTGATCCCCATCAACCTGCAGAGGGCGAATCCAGGTATTGAACTGTTGAGATGGTAGCTCATCACGCAAGAAGTCGATGCATTGCTGCCAGAGTGCAACAGACACAATATCCCCCGGTACTTGACCTTATACAACACGTTTCTGGGAGACGGAGGCGGCACATCGTGTGCGGCGTTTCTCGTCCTGACAAGCCACTCATTCTAGCGGTTCACCTTCGACTTATCCACACCAATCAAGCATTTACTGCAATTGGGTCAGCGCACCACAACACCGTCGCAATAATCGTTCAATGCATCTGTGAACCACGAAATACGGGGCTCTTAAACCCTGTGGAAAACCCTTGATCAAGCCTGTGTCAATTTCCTTGAAGGGGTGTGCACAAAACCACCCTGTGGATATCAGTCATATTTATCCACAAAACAGTCACAAGCATCCAACCCATGCCCCAACACCCTGTCAACAGCCTTATCCCTTGCCCTAAACCTGCATACCCTCTGAGCCAGGGCAATCTATCCACAGCTCCAGCGGCTACTAAGAACAGCATTTATATTCATCTTTTAAACACATAGATTTTCTATTCTTTTTCATTGAGCATTTCTTTACCAAACAGCCTCCGAATCAAATTGACCTGAGCTGGCGAATTCTCTAGAATTGCCGGTCCCTTGAAAGGGCTCATTGGCTCTTGTTGAACCACTCAGGTATCTGAAGATGAAAAGAACTTTCCAACCCAGCGTTTTGAAGCGCAAGCGTAACCACGGTTTCCGTGCTCGTATGGCCACCAAAAACGGTCGCCAGGTTCTGGCCCGTCGTCGTGCCAAAGGCCGCAAGCGTCTGTCAGCCTAAGACCCGGTTATCCAGGTGGATCTCGGGTTTGGCCCTGAATACAGGTTATTGACGCCTGGTCAGTTCAAGGCCGTTTTCGATGGAGCCACCTGCAAAGCCTCAGGACCCAGTCTGTTGTTGCTCGCTCGATTCAATGAGCAGGAGCATGCACGGCTGGGTTTGGTCATAGCCAAAAAAAATGTCCGGCGTGCCGTAGACCGTAACAAGGTCAAACGCGTGGCACGTGAGTCCTTCAGGCATCACCGTGCTGAACTGGGCAATCTGGATATTGTCGTTCTGGCCCGCCGCGGCCTGGGCGACCTTGACAGTCAGGCGCTGCACGCCCTGTTTCGGGACATGTGGCGCCGACTGATCAAATCGGCTGACAAGCACAAACGAACTCGCGAATCTGGACCCCCGTCATCCCATGCGTAGAGTCGCGCTCGGACTGATCAAGGTTTACCGCTACGCTATCAGTCCGCTGATGGCCAATCATTGCCGTTTCTACCCAAGCTGCTCCTGTTATGCCCAGGAAGCCATCGAACAACATGGCTTGCTCAAGGGCAGTCTGCTCAGCGCCCGTCGCCTGAGCCGTTGCCACCCCTGGAATCCCGGTGGCTACGATCCTGTTCCACCCGCGTCTGACAACCCTTCTTCCCAGATGGCCAACAAACCATGAACATGCAACGAAATATCCTTATTGCTGCCTTGCTCGTGATCACCTACCTCATGGTTTTGCAGTGGAACAAGGACTACGGTCAACCTGAACTGCCGCCGGCCGAAGCCGCTACCAGCCCGCTGCAGGGCAACGACTTGCCGGATTTGGCCGCAGCTCAGGTTGATGGCGACGTACCCGAAGTCATCGAGCCTTCCGCCAACGAAGTGCCCAGCACTCCGGCGCTGCCGGTAGCCACCAGCAACGAATTGATCCAGGTGCGCACTGACAGCATGCTGGTCAGCATCGACCCGCGCGGCGGTGATATCGTCGCCGTGGCCTTGCCGCAATACCCGCAGCGTAAGGACCGGCCCGACCTGCCGTTCCAATTGCTGGAGCAGAGCAGTGCCCGCACCTATGTCGCCCAGAGCGGCCTGATTGGTGCGAACGGTCTGGACGCCCGTGCCTCTGGCCGACCGCTGTTTAGCAGCGCCCAGACCCAGTACGACCTTGGCGATGCCGAAACCCTGGTGGTTGATCTCAACTATCAAGAGGGTGACGTCAGTTACATCAAGCGCTTCACCTTCACCCGTGGCGACTATCTGGTCGGCGTCGAATACCTGATCGACAACCAGAGCGACGCCACCTGGACCGGCAACCTCTACGGTCAGATCAAGCGTGACCAGAGTGGTGATCCCTCCAGTACCGGTGCCACCGGCATGGCCACCTACCTGGGTGGAGCCTATTGGAGTGCTGACCGCTCCTATACCAAAGTCAGCTTCAAGGACATGGACAAGTCGCGGCTGAGCGAAACCGTTACCGGCGGCTGGGCAGCCTGGCTGCAGCACTACTTTGTCAGCGCCTGGATTCCCAGTGCTGAGCAGAACAATGTCTACCAGACCCGCAAGGATAGCCAGGGCAACTACATCATCGGCTTTATCAGTCCGGCCACCAGTATTGCCGCAGGCGAGCAAGCCAGCCTGAAAGCCGATTTCTACGCCGGCCCGAAAATCCAGGACCGCCTGGGGGAGATTTCCCAGGGCCTGGAACTGACCGTCGACTATGGCTTCCTCTGGTGGATTGCCCAGCCGCTGTTCTGGGTACTGAGCATCATCCATGGCTTCGTCGGCAACTGGGGCTGGAGCATTATCCTGCTGACCATTCTGATCAAACTGGTGTTCTTCCCGCTGTCAGCCACCAGTTACCGCTCAATGGCCAACATGCGTCGGGTGTCGCCGAAGCTGCAGGCACTGCGCGAGCAGCATGGCGATGACCGGCAGAAAATGTCCCAGGCGATGATGGAGCTGTACAAGAAGGAAAAGATCAACCCGCTGGGTGGCTGTCTGCCGATTCTGGTGCAGATGCCGGTGTTCATCGCCCTGTACTGGGTACTGATGGAAAGCGTGGAAATGCGTCAGGCCGAGTGGCTTGGCTGGATTGGTGATCTGTCGCTGAAGGATCCCTACTTCATCCTGCCGATCCTGATGGGTGTGACCATGTACATCCAGCAGTTGCTCAATCCGACTCCGCCGGATCCGATGCAGGCCAAGGTGATGAAGATGCTGCCGATCATCTTCACCTTCTTCTTTCTCTGGTTCCCGGCCGGTCTGGTGCTGTACTGGGTGGTCAACAACATCCTGTCGATCGCGCAACAGTGGTACATTACCCGGCAGATCGAGGGGGCGGCCGAGAAGGCCTGAAGCTGAACCCCGCGCCACGCAAACGCCCCGATCCCGGGGCGTTTTGCTTTGAGTCGCACAGAGGATGCCATGAGCCGTTACCATGCCGATACCATTGCCGCCATCGCCACTCCGCCGGGGCAGGGCGGCGTCGGCATCATCCGCCTGTCCGGCCCGGCTGCCCTGACGGTCGCCCGGCAGCTCAGCCGAATCGAGCCCAGACCCCGCTATGCCCACTACGGCCCGTTCTGGCATCAGGACCTGGTGCTCGATCAGGGGCTGACCCTGTTCTTTCCCGGGCCACACTCATTTACCGGCGAAGATGTGCTGGAGCTGCATGGCCACGGTGGCCCGGTGGTCATGGATATGCTGCTCAAAGCCTGTCTGGATTGTGGTGCGCGGCTGGCCCGCCCGGGCGAGTTCAGTGAACGGGCCTTTCTCAACGACAAACTCGATCTGGCCCAGGCCGAAGCCATCGCTGATCTGATTGAAGCCAGCTCCGAGCAGGCCGCACGCAATGCCGTGCAATCGCTGCAAGGGGCCTTCTCCCAACGGGTGCATGAGCTGACCGATGCACTGATCCAGTTGCGCATCTATGTTGAGGCGGCGATCGACTTTCCCGAAGAGGAAATCGACTTTCTCGCCGATGGCCACGTGCTCGGCCAATTGCACGCCATCCAGAACCACCTGGCTCAGGTCCAGCGCGAAGCCGGGCAGGGAGCCTTGCTGCGCGATGGCATGACCGTAGTGATCGCCGGTCGGCCCAATGCCGGCAAGTCCAGCCTGCTCAATGCCCTGGCCGGCAAGGACAGCGCGATTGTCACCGACATTGCCGGTACCACCCGCGACATCTTGCGTGAACATATCCACATTGACGGCATGCCGCTGCATATCATTGATACTGCCGGCCTGCGCGCCACCGATGATGTTGTCGAGCGGATCGGGGTGGAACGGGCGATGAACGCGATTGCTGAAGCCGACCGCATTCTGCTGGTGGTCGATGCCAGTCAGCCGGAAGCCGGCAACCCGGACAGTCTGTGGCCGGAGTTTCTTGACCAGCACCCGGACCCGGCAAAAATCACCCTGATCTACAACAAGGTGGATATCAGCGGTGAACCGGTTGGCCTGCAGACCGCCGATAACGGTAGCGTAAGCCTGCGTCTGAGCGCCCGCAACGGCGAAGGGATCGAGTTGCTGCGCGAGCACCTGAAAAGCTGCATGGGCTTTGAGCAGACCGCCGAAAGCTTGTTCAGCGCCCGCCGTCGACACCTGCAGGCGCTGGAACAGGCGGCCGAATTCCTCAGCCATGGCCACCAGCAACTGACCGTCCTGGGCGCCGGCGAACTGCTGGCCGAAGACCTGCGCATGGCGCAACAGGCACTGGGCGAGATCACCGGCCAGTTCAGTGCCGATGATCTGCTGGGGCGGATTTTTTCCAGTTTCTGTATCGGCAAGTAAGCCTTACTCCCAACCAGCCACTGCCGGCTGGTTGATCTGCCGCTGAACCAGGCAGCGACCATCACGCACCGAGGCCAGCACCGGCGACTGGTTGAGCAGGACCTGGTAGGGGCTGTGACCGTGGAGCACCATGCAACGGGCCGGCCGGCCAACGGCAATGCCATAGTCACTCAGGTTAAGCGCCGCTGCGCCGTTATCGGTCACCAACTCAAGCGCGCTGTCGATTCGCTCTATACCCAGCATGTGACAGGCATGCAGACCAACATCCAGAGTGCGCAGCAGGTTGCCATTGCCCATTGGGTACCAGGGGTCGCGGATCGAGTCCTGACCAAAGCAGACCTTGAGTCCGGCATCCAGCAGCTCCGGCACCCGGGTGATGCCCCGGCGCTTTGGATAACCATCGAAGCGTCCTTGCAGATGCAGGTTCTCGGTCGGCAGCGCGACAAACCGCAACCCGGCCTTTTGCAGTAGCTGAAACAGCCGGCTGCAATAGGCTTCATCGTAGGAGTGCATGGCGCAGGTGTGGCTGGCGGTGACCCGGCTACCGTAATCGCGGCTCAGGGCTTCGGCAGCCAGCACTTCAAGAAAGCGCGACTGCGGGTCGTCGATTTCGTCGCAGTGCACATCCACCAGACAGTCGTGGGCCTGGGCCAACTCCATCAACAGCTTGACCGACTCGACCCCGTAGTCGCGAGTGAATTCGAAGTGTGGGATCCCACCGATCACATCGGCGCCCAGCTCCAGCGCGCGGCTCATCAGTTCCGGGCCCTTGGGAAAGGACAGAATGCCTTCCTGGGGAAAGGCCACAATCTGCAGATCGACGAAATCCCGGACGCGCTCACGCACCTCGACCATCGCCTGTAGGGCCGTCAGTTGCGGGTCGGTGACATCGACATGGGTGCGTACATACTGAATGCCATGGGCAGCGAACAGTTTGAGGGTCTGCTCGGCACGCCCTATCACATCCTCACGGCTGAGCAGCGCCTTGCGCTCAGCCCAGCATTCGATACCTTCGAACAGCGTACCACTGCGGTTCCAGCGCGGCTCACCAGCGGTCAGCGCCGCATCCAGATGAATATGCGGCTCGACAAAGGGCGCACTGACCAGATTGCCCCTGGCGTCCAGTTGCTCTGCACTGGCGTTCAGCTCGCCAACCTGGGCTTCGATGGCGCTGAAACGGCCGGAGGCCATGCGCAGGGTATACAGGCCGTCGACACCAACCAGACGGGCATTGACGATGGCTTCAAGATGCGGGGTCATGCGGGGTCTCCAGATTCAGGCGTGGTGACGCCGGCTCGCGCAGCAGGGCCAGAGCCAGCGTCAGGGTGTAGATATCATCGATATTGCCGGGCTCAAGCCCGGTCAGGGTAAACAGCTTGTCCAGCCGATAGCGCAGCGAGTTGCGGTGACAACCCAAGGCATCGGCCGCCGCTGTCAGGTTGCCCTGGTGCGCCAGCCAGGCTTCCAGACTACTGGCTTGCTGTTTCAGCAACTGCAGATGCTGGCCAATAAAAGGGTCGATCAGAGCCAGACGCTCCTCAGTCTCGCCCACCCGCAACTGCAAGCGCTCGAGCAACGAGCCGGCCTGCTGCTCGGCCTGACGCCGGGCCTGCTGTTCACGCTGCACGATGGCCCGGCTGATGGCTTCGGTCACGATCACCATGGGTAGCGAGTATGGCTGCTCCAGCAGCGGCATCTGCAACTGATCGGCCAGACGCAACAAAGCCAGCGGCAACTGGCCGATATAGACATCACCGGTCAGAATCACCAGGCCTGCGATCTCGGTACGCGCCGCCTCATACAGCAGTTCAAACAGGTTGCCCTGATTGTGGTGCCGACCAATCCCGGTAATGAATACCAGTTCCCCTCCTTTGATCCAGGGGCCAAAGGAGCGATTCTCGGCAACATAGGGCCAGCGTACCAGCCGCTCGCTGCCGGCAGCCCCAGCGCGCAGGCGGATCTCCCCCAGGCCAGGCAACTGCGGCACTTCACGACAGCGCAGCCCCATCATCCGGCACTGCGCAGCAACGCGGCACGACGTTCACGCACCCCGGCCACAGCCAGTTCGATCAGGACATAAGACAACGCCGCAACCAACACCCCAACCAGTGGTGCGATCCAGGCTGAAGCATAGGCAACCAGCGAACCCAACGCATAGGCTGACAGCCCGACCAGGTTGAAGGCCGGCAATCGGGCTGTGCCAATCTCTGGATAGCGCCCCCGCCAGGACACGAAATAGTTGGCCATGATTACCCCACCGACCGGCGGAATGAAGGTGCCGAGCAGAATCAGAAAGGGAATCAGCCAGGCGTACATCCCCAGCACCGCCAGCAGGGTACCGATAGCCGCACCGACCAGGGTAATGGTCCTGCGCCGCTCGGTACGCAACAGATTGCAGCCGGCCACGGCAAAGTTGTAGACGGTATTGTCCTGCGTGGTCCACAGATTGAGAAACAGCATCAGGATCCCCAGCGTTGCCAGCCCCTGGGCCACCAGAATATCGACGATATCAGCCTGTTGATAGACCAGCGCGCCAAAGGCCCCCACCAGCGTCATCAAGCCATTGCCCAGGAAAAAGGCAGCCAGGGTTGCCAGTACCGCGGACTTGCCCGAACGGGCGAACCGGGTCCAGTTGGTCGCCTGGGTACCGCCGCTGACGAAGGTACCGAATACCAGGGTAATGGCGGCAGCCACACTCATCTCGGTACTGGGGATCACACTGCTCAACCCTGACAACCCGCCAGCATCGGAGGCAGCAATCGTCAGACTGACGGCAACTAGAATGATCATCGCCGGTACGGCAAAACGCGACAGCAGATCCAGGCCCCGGTAACCAACAAAGGCACTGACACAGAATCCAAACCCAAACACCACCATCAACGGCAGGGTCAGCCCCTCAGGCAAGCCGGTCATCTTTACCAGCAGCAAGGCCATGGTAGCGGTCCCCCAGGCATACCAGCCGATCTGAGTGAAACCAAGTAGCACATCAGACAGCTTGCTGCCCAGTTCGCCAAAGGCGAACCGGCTCATCAAGGCGGTGTTCAACCCAGAGCGGGCGGCAATATAGCCCAGCACCGCGGCATAACAACCCAGCAACAGGTTGCCGATCAGCAGAATCCACAACATGGTGGAAAAGTCGAAGGCCGTACCAATGCTGCCGCCAGCCCACATGGTGGCGGTAAAGAAGGTAAAACCCAGCAGTACAAAGCCCATCGACCACAGGCTTTTTCTGGCCTGAGTCGGCACAGGCTCCAAGGGGTAGTCCTGGTCTGCAGTCACATGCGTATCAGTCATAACGGTATCTCCCTATTCTAAAAGGGGCATGGGTTGCGTCAGCGCCCCGCCATGGTTCAGTCCCTTGGGCATTTGCAATGGCTGTGCCACGGGCCAGTTTAGGTTGCCCTCACGCCGTTGGCTGAACCAATAAGTTGTGCAAACTGCACAAATAGCCATAACCCTCCCGCCTGTACTGGTTAATAACGCCCCAAAATGATGCAGATTGGCCGAATAAACCCTGTGGAAAACCAACCCTGAGCCAGGTCGATAACCCTGTGCATGGACTGAGGGCAAACCCGCCTGTGGATAAACCAACTGGTTACCCACAGCTTTACCCAAGGATTCACCCCTGTCTGTCCCCCTATCGCCAACAACCTTATGCTTTCTCTAACCAAATGAAGATATTGATTTTTTTACGCTTATCCACAGAAAAGTGGCTGACCATATACAGTCATATAAACTAGGTTTTTAAACATGTTTTTCCTTTTCTCTATGTAATTTCCTTCACCTTCTCGGCTTACCCCGGGTTGATCAAAAAACGTTCAACCGCTGGCTGCATTTTTTTCGCTCTGGGCCTATAATCAGCCCCTTTTCCCAAAATCAGCCTGAACCGGGCAATGAGGTGAGCGGTGGACTATCCAAGTCGTTTTGACGTGATCGTGGTAGGTGGCGGCCATGCCGGTACCGAGGCCGCGCTGGCGGCTGCACGCATGGGTGTGAAGACTCTGCTGCTCAGCCACAACGTCGAAACTCTGGGACAGATGAGCTGCAACCCGGCCATTGGCGGGATTGGCAAGAGTCACCTGGTCAAGGAAATCGATGCGCTGGGTGGCGCCATGGCTCGGGCGACCGACCAGGCCGGGATCCAGTTCCGGATTCTCAATAGCCGCAAGGGCCCGGCGGTGCGTGCCACCCGCGCCCAGGCCGACCGGGTGTTGTACAAGGCGGCGATCCGTCAGATGCTGGAGAACCAGCCGAACCTGTGGATCTTCCAGCAGGCCTGTGATGACCTGATTGTCGAACAGGAGCAGGTACGCGGTGTGGTGACCCAGATGGGCCTGCGCTTTCTTGCCGACAACGTGGTGCTGACTGCAGGTACCTTCCTTGGCGGGCGCATTCACATTGGTCTGGACAACTATTCCGGTGGCCGCGCCGGGGATCCGCCGGCGATTGCTCTGGCTCAGCGCCTGCGGGAACTGCCGCTGCGGGTCGATAGGTTGAAAACCGGTACCCCGCCGCGGATCGACGGCAAGAGTGTGGATTTTTCCCAAATGACCCCGCAACCGGGCGATACCCCGTTGCCGGTCATGTCGTTCATGGGCTCGGTCGACGAGCACCCCGAGCAGGTCAACTGCTGGATCACCCACACCAACGAGCGTACCCACGAGATCATCCGCAACAACCTGGATCGCTCGCCGATGTACACCGGGGTGATCGAGGGCATTGGCCCGCGCTACTGCCCGTCGATCGAGGACAAGATTCATCGCTTTGCCGACAAGAACAGCCACCAGGTGTTCATCGAGCCGGAAGGCCTGACCACCCACGAGCTGTATCCCAACGGCATTTCCACCTCGCTGCCGTTCGATGTGCAACTGGAGATCGTGCGCTCTATCAAGGGCATGGAGAATGCCCATATCCTGCGCCCCGGCTACGCCATTGAATACGACTACTTCAACCCGCAGGATCTGAAATATTCGCTGGAAACCAAGGTCATCGGCGGGTTGTTCTTCGCCGGGCAGATCAACGGCACAACCGGTTACGAAGAGGCCGGTGCCCAGGGCTTGCTGGCCGGTCTCAACGCTGCCCGCCGGGCCCAAGGCCAGGACGCCTGGTGTCCGCGCCGTGACGAAGCCTACATCGGTGTGCTGGTCGACGATCTGATTACCCTGGGTACCCAGGAACCCTACCGGATGTTCACCTCACGGGCCGAATACCGCCTGGTGCTGCGTGAAGACAACGCCGACCTGCGCCTGACCGAACAGGGCCGGGCCCTGGGCTTGATCGATGATGCCCGCTGGGCCGCGTTCAACGCCAAGCGCGAAGCCATCGAGCTGGAAAACCAGCGCTTGCGCAGCACCTGGGTACAGCCTGGCAGTGCCCAGGCCGAAGCCTTTGCCAGTCGTTACGGAGTGCCGCTGATACGCGAATACAACCTGCTGGATCTGCTGCGCCGCCCAGAAGTGGACTACCCAGGTCTGTGCCAAACCACGGGTGGCCAGAACATCGATCCGGCGGTCGCCGAACAGGTCGAGATCCAGACCAAGTACGCCGGCTATATCGAGCGTCAGCAGGAGGAAATCGACCGCTTGCGTCAGCATGAGGCTACCCGGCTGCCGGCTGACCTCGACTATCAGGCGCTCAGCGGCCTGTCCAACGAGATCAAGCACAAGCTCGATGCCGCCCGCCCGGAAACCTTGGGTCAGGCCTCGCGGATTCCCGGCGTGACGCCAGCGGCGGTCAGCCTGTTGCTGATCCATCTGAAAAAACGCAACGCCCTGGGTGGCAGTCAACTGGCCCGGGAGGCGTAAGGCGGATGCAGGACAAGACACAGGAACTGGCGGCCGGCGCCGCGCAACTGGATATTGCCCTCAGCCCGCAGCAGAGCTCGCTGCTGCTTGGTTATCTGGCATTGCTGATCAAGTGGAACAAGGCCTACAACCTCACGGCGGTCCGTAACCCCGATGAAATGGTCAGCCGCCACCTGCTCGACAGCCTGAGCGTGCTGCCGTTCGTCACCCCCGGCCGCTGGCTGGATGTGGGGAGCGGTGGTGGCATGCCCGGGGTGATCCTGGCGATCATGCGTCCGGACTGTCAGTTCACCCTGCTTGACAGCAACGGCAAGAAAACCCGCTTTCTCACCCAGGTTCGGCTCGAACTGGGACTGGGCAATCTGGAGGTGGTCAACAGCCGGGTTGAAGCCTTTGCTCCGGAGCAGCCGTTTGATGGTGTGGTCTCGCGGGCCTTCAGCGCGGCCAATGACTTCGTCGCTCTAACCCGTCATCTGGGAACGGCGAAAACCCGCTGGCTGGCGATGAAAGGCCAGTATCCTGAAGAAGAGCTGGCAGCCCTGCCCCTCGACTTCCGGGTTGAACAAAGCACGCAATTGTCAGTTCCCGGTTGCCAGGGAAGCCGTCATCTGCTGATACTGCGTCGGGTGACTTCGGCGGATAACGGATAGGAGGTGTCAGTGGGTAAGGTACTGGCTATTGCCAACCAGAAAGGCGGTGTCGGCAAGACTACCACCTGCATCAACCTCGCTGCCTCGCTGGCCGCTACCAAGCGCAAGGTGCTGCTCATCGACCTCGACCCCCAGGGCAATGCGACCATGGGCAGCGGGATCGACAAGGCTGAACTGGACAACTCGGTGTACGAACTGCTTACTGGCCGCTGTGAACTGGATCAGGCCCTGCAACGTTCAGAACATGGCGGTTATGACTTGCTGCCGGCCAACGGCGACCTGACCGCTGCCGAAGTCGAACTGCTTGATATCAAGATGAAAGAGAGCCGGCTGCGCTACGCCCTGACCAATGTCCGGGGCAAATACGATTTCATCCTGATCGACTGCCCGCCGTCGCTGAACATGCTGACAGTCAACGGCCTGGTTGCCGCCGATGGTGTGGTGATTCCGATGCAGTGCGAATACTACGCGCTGGAGGGGCTGTCGGCGCTGGTTAACACCATCAGCCGGATTGCCGCGGTACTTAACCCAAATCTGCAGATCGAAGGTCTGCTGCGGACCATGTACGATCCGCGCAACAGCCTGACTCTGGATGTGTCGGCCCAGCTCACCAGCCATTTTGGCGACAAGCTCTATCAGACCGTGATTCCACGCAATGTGCGTCTGGCCGAGGCGCCGAGTTTCGGCATGCCGGCATTGGCCTATGACAAGCAGTCGCGCGGCGCGGTGGCGTATCTGGCGCTGGCCGGTGAACTGGTACGGCGCAGCAAGCAGGCGGCCAAGGCCGCGGCAGCAGCAACCGAATAATCTAACCGGAAGAAGGACAGCACAGGCATGGCGGCGAAAAAGCGCGGCTTGGGACGAGGACTGGATGCACTGCTCGGGCAGGCCAACGCCGCTCGGCAACCGGTGGAAGACAGCCAGGATCAGCAGCTCAAGGAGCTGCCGGTCGATCTGATTCAGCGTGGCAAATATCAACCGCGGCGGGACATGGACCCGCAGGCTCTTGAAGAGCTGGCTGAGTCGATCAAGGCCCAGGGTGTGATGCAGCCGATCGTGGTGCGGCCGATCGATGGCCAGCGCTACGAAATCATTGCCGGTGAGCGGCGCTGGCGGGCGACCCAACTGGCCGGGCTGGACGCTATTCCGGCGGTAATCCGCGAGGTTCCGGACGAAGCCGCGATTGCCATGGCGCTGATCGAGAACATCCAGCGTGAAGACCTTAATCCGATCGAAGAAGCCATGGCCTTGCAGCGCCTGCAGCAGGAATTCGAGCTGACCCAGCAGGAAGTGGCCAACGCAGTCGGCAAGTCGCGAGTCACAGTCACCAATCTACTGCGTCTGATGGCCCTGCCGGATGACGTCAAACTGCTGCTCGAGCGTGGCGATATCGAGATGGGCCATGCCCGGGCTCTGCTCGGCCTGCCCTTGGAGCAGCAAACCCAGGCCGCTCGTCAGGTCGTGGCCAAAGGGTTGACCGTCCGCCAGACCGAAGCGCTGGTTCGCCAATGGCTGAATCCACGCCGTGAGTCAGCCCAGGTTCGCAGCAATCCGGATATCGACCGGCTGCAACTGGATCTGTCCGAACGACTCGGCGCCGAGGTGAAAATCCAGCACGGCAGCAAGGGCAAGGGCAAGCTGGTGATCAGCTATAGCTCGCTGGATGAACTGGACGGCGTGTTGATGCACATCAAGTAAGCCGGGGGCTCTACTTTGGTCGCGAACCCACCTGCCAAGGTGGCAATAGCGGCGAAAATCGTCCGAATTTCGGGCGGTTTCGGTTGAACCCTAAGGTTATTCAACCTATACTCCTCGCGCTGTTTTGGCTGGTGAACGCACCAGTTTGTTGCAGGTAACCAACCGGAATGCGCCCGGAAGAGGCCGTATCGCAGGTCAGGGTAAATGGACGCAAGAACGCCCAACAAAACCCCCTTCCATCGGCTCCCCGCATTCCCGGTGTTGCTGTTGCAAAGCCTCGTTATGCTCGGGGTTGCCGCGATCCTGTGGTTTTTCCAGGGACCGGTTGCCGGTTATTCCGGCTTGTTGGGAGGGCTGATCGCACTAGTCCCCAACGCTTATTTTGCCTACCGGGTGTACCGCTATAGCGGTGCCCGGTCGGCGCGCGCCATCGTCCGGGAACTGTATTCTGGCGAGGCGGGCAAACTGATTTTGACCGCCGCACTGTTTGTGCTGGTGTTGGTGGGCGTGAAACCGCTGGAGGTCGCCGCAGTGTTCGGTGGGTACCTCGCGGTGCTGGCTGTAGGAGCCAGCGCACTGCTCATCGTCAGAGGCTTTCCAAAGCATTAGCGTTTGAGGCGAATATGGCGAGTACATCAGTAGAGTATATTCAGCACCATTTGCAGAACCTGACCTTCGGCAAGTTGCCGGCTGGTTATGAGCGCTACGATGGTTCTGTACTGCAGGAAGCTACCTGGACCGTAGCCAAAAGTGGCAGTGAAGCTGCCGACATGGGCTTCATGGCATTCCATCTGGATACCCTGGGCTGGTCGATCCTGATGGGGGTCATCTTCCTCGGTCTGTTCCGTTTCGTCGCCACTCGCGTCACCGTCGATACCCCCAACGGGCTGCAGAACCTGGTCGAAATGACCGTCGAGTTCGTGCAGAACATGGTCAAGGACACCTTCCATGGCCGTAACCCACTGATCGCGCCGCTGGCCCTGACCATCTTCGTCTGGGTCCTGCTGATGAACTCGCTGAAGTGGATTCCGGTCGACTACATACCGCAGCTGGCGGTGTTGTTCGGTCAGTACGTCCTGGGCATGGACCCGCATGACGTCTACTTCAAGATCGTTCCCACCACTGATCCCAATGCCACCTTCGGCATGTCCATCGGTGTGTTCGCGCTGATCATTTTCTACAGCTTCAAGGTCAAGGGCACCGGCGGGTTCATGAAGGAGCTGTCCTTCACCCCGTTCAATCACTGGGCCCTGATTCCGGTCAACCTGTTCCTGGAAATTCTCGGCCTGCTGACCAAGCCGCTGAGCCTTGCGCTGCGTCTGTTCGGCAATATGTACGCCGGTGAAGTGGTGTTCATCCTGATCGCGCTGCTGCCGTTCTACCTGCAGTGGGTACTGAACGTGCCTTGGGCGATCTTCCACATCCTGGTCATTCCGCTGCAGGCCTTCATCTTCATGGTGCTCACCATTGTGTATCTGAGCGCTGCCCATGAGGACCATTGACGCAGTCAGAACCTGTTCAACCAACGACAACCTTGCACTACAACCTTGAAACTTAGTTAGGAGTAATTATGGAACTCGTAATCATCGCTGCCGCTATCATGATCGGTCTGGGCGCTCTGGGTACTGGTATCGGCTTCGCCCTGCTGGGCGGCAAGCTGCTGGAGTCCACTGCTCGTCAGCCTGAACTGGGCCCGCAGCTGCAGACCAAGACCTTCCTGATGGCCGGTCTGCTCGACGCCGTGCCGATGATCGGCGTTGGTATCGCGATGTACCTGATCTTCGTTGTTGCCCCTGGTCTGGCTGGTTGATCGATCGACTCTGATAACTGGCAGGGCGCAGGCCCTGTCAGATCGATCGTCACACCCCAGGTATCAACGAAATAGCACGAGGTAAATCGCTGTGAACATTAATCTGACGCTGTTTGGTCAAACGATTGCCTTCGCTATTTTTGTCTGGTTTTGCATGAAGTTCGTCTGGCCGCCGATCACGGCAGCCATGGCTGAACGCCAGAAAAAAATCGCCGAAGGCCTGGATGCGGCTGGCCGCGCCCAGCGTGACCTGAGCCTCGCTCAGGAAAAAGCTTCCCAGACCCTGCGTGAGACCAAGGAACAGGCTACTCAGATCATCGAGCAAGCCAACAAGAGTGCCAACCTCATTATTGAGGAAGCCAAGCAGCAGGCACGTTCCGAAGGTGAGCGCCTGATTGCGGCCGCCAAAGCCGAAATCGAACAAGAAGTGAATCGCGCCAAGGATCAACTGCGTGCCCAGGTTGCCACACTGGCAGTCAAGGGTGCTGAACAGATCCTGCAGTCCGAGGTGGATTCCAAGGCCCACAATGAGCTGGTCGAAAAACTGGCCTCACAACTCTAAGCGAGGCGAGCGATGGCTACTATCAATACGCTAGCTCGGCCTTACGCCAAAGCCGCTTTCGAGCACGCGTCGACAGCCAATCAGCTGGATGCCTGGTCAGGCATGCTGGCTCTGGCAGCCGCTGCGATCAACGAAGCGGTTTTTGCCGATAGAGTGCGCAACCCGGGTCTGACCCGTGAGCGCAAGGCCGAGGACCTGCTCATGGTGTGTGAAGGTCAGATCGACGAGGCGTTCGGAAATTTCATCCGGACACTGGCCGAAAATGACCGTCTGCCCCTGATCCCGGTAATCGCCGAGCTCTATGAGCAACACAAGGCGGAGCACGATCGGAGCGTCGCAGTCGAAGTCGAAAGCGCCTTCGAGCTGAGCGAAGATCAACTGAAAACGCTGGCAACCGCACTCTCCAAGCGGTTGGACCGGACAGTGACCCCTCAAGTCACCATCAATCCCGCCCTGATCGGCGGTGTGCTGGTACGTGCGGGTGACCTGGTCATCGATGGTTCGGTCCGCGGCAAGCTTGCAAAGCTCGCCGAGGCGTTGAAATCCTGATTTGAGGGACATGGCACATGCAGCAACTGAATCCTTCCGAAATTAGCGAAATTATCAAGAAGCGCATCGAGAAACTCGATGTCAGCTCCCAGGCCCGCAATGTCGGCACAATCGTCAGCGTTTCCGACGGTATCGTGCGCATCCATGGCCTGGCCGATGTAATGTACGGTGAAATGATCGAGTTCCCCGGTGGCGTCTATGGTATGGCGCTGAACCTGGAGCAGGACTCTGTCGGTGCGGTGGTTCTGGGTGAATACCTGAGCCTGGCCGAGGGCATGACTGCCCAGTGCACCGGCCGCATCCTTGAAGTACCGGTTGGTCCGGAACTGCTGGGCCGCGTCGTTGACGCGCTGGGCAATCCGATCGACGGCAAGGGCGCGATCGATGCCAAGGCTACCGACGCGGTCGAAAAAGTCGCCCCGGGCGTGATCTGGCGTAAGTCGGTCGACCAGCCGGTTCAGACCGGTTACAAGTCGGTTGACGCGATGATTCCGATCGGCCGTGGCCAGCGTGAGCTGATCATCGGTGACCGTCAGACCGGTAAGACCGCCATGGCGGTTGATGCGATCATCAACCAGAAAGGCTCCGGCATCAAATGTATCTACGTAGCCGTTGGTCAGAAGCAGTCGACCATTGCCAACGTGGTACGCAAGCTGGAAGAGCACGACGCTCTGGCGCACACCGTGGTGGTTGCCGCATCGGCTTCCGACCCGGCTGCCCTGCAGTTCCTGGCGCCCTACGCCGGCTGCACCATGGGTGAATACTTCCGTGACCGTGGCGAAGACGCACTGATCATCTATGATGACCTGTCCAAGCAGGCTGTGGCTTACCGCCAGATCTCCCTGCTGCTGCGTCGTCCGCCGGGCCGTGAAGCCTACCCGGGTGACGTGTTCTATCTCCACAGCCGTCTGCTTGAGCGTGCCTCGCGCGTCTCTGAAGAGTACGTTGAGAAGTTCACCAATGGTGAAGTGAAAGGCCAGACCGGTTCCTTGACCGCGCTGCCGATCATCGAAACCCAGGCCGGTGACGTATCTGCGTTCGTTCCGACCAACGTGATCTCGATCACCGACGGTCAGATCTTCCTCGAGTCCAACCTGTTCAACTCGGGTATCCGTCCGGCCGTTAACGCCGGTATCTCGGTATCGCGTGTTGGTGGTGCGGCCCAGACCAAGATCATCAAGAAGCTGTCCGGTGGTATTCGTACCGCGCTGGCCCAGTTCCGTGAACTGGCGGCCTTTGCCCAGTTCGCCTCCGATCTGGACGAAGCGACCCGCAAGCAGCTCGAGCACGGTCAGCGTGTTACCGAGCTGATGAAGCAGGACCAGTATGCGCCGATGTCGATCGCCGAAATGGCCATCAGCATCTACGCCGCCGAGAAGGGCTTCCTGAACGATGTCGAACTGAACAAGGTCGGCGCCTTCGAGAAGGCCATGCTCGCCTACTTCAAGCGTGATAAGGCCGATCTGCTGGCCAAGATCAACGAGAAGGGCGACTACAACGACGAGATCGAAGCCGGTATCAAGTCTGGCATCGAGAACTTCAAGGCGACCCAAAGCTGGTAAGCCGAGCGCGGGGCATGGTGACATGTCCCGCTTCGTGCGACCCGGCCAAGGGCTAACCTGAAAGGTGTGACATGGCAGGCGCAAAAGAGATTCGCACCAAGATTGCGAGTATTAAAAGTACGCAGAAGATCACCAGCGCCATGGAAAAGGTGGCGGTCAGCAAAATGCGCAAGGCACAGCAGCGCATGGCCGCCAGCCGTCCCTACGCTGAGCGGATCCGTCAGGTAATTGGCCATCTGGCCAATGCCAACCCGGAATACCGCCACCCGTTCATGCAAGAGCGTGAAGTCAAGCGGGTGGGGTATATCGTGGTCAGCACGGACCGTGGTCTCTGCGGTGGCTTGAACACCAACCTGTTCAAGGCACTGGTTCAGAACATGAAGGAATGGCGTGATCGCAACGTTGAAACCGACCTGTGCGTGATCGGTAGCAAGGGCGCCAGCTTCTTCCGCAGCTTCGGCGGTAACGTCGTGGCAGCCATCAGCCACCTGGGCGAAGCGCCGTCGGTCAATGACCTGATCGGTAGCGTCAAGGTGATGCTCGATGGTTATCACGAAGGCCGTATCGACCGTCTGTACCTGGTATCCAATACTTTCATCAACACCATGGTGCAACAGCCCACGGTGGAGCAGATGATCCCGCTGGTGGCGTCGGAAAGCGACGAACTCCAGGAACGTTGGGATTACCTGTATGAGCCGGATGCCCAGGCGCTGCTGGATGGCCTGCTGACTCGTTACATTGAGTCCCAGGTGTACCAGTCAGTGGTCGAGAACAATGCTTGCGAACAAGCGGCCCGGATGATCGCGATGAAGAGCGCGACTGACAACGCCGGTGAGCTCATCAACAATTTGCAGCTCATCTACAACAAGGCCCGTCAGGCAGCGATCACCCAGGAAATTTCGGAAATCGTCGGCGGCGCCGCCGCGGTTTGACGACAGGGTTTCAAACTTTTAGAGGAACCAACAATGAGTAGCGGACGTATCGTTCAAATCATCGGCGCGGTCATCGACGTGGAATTCCCGCGTGCTGACGTGCCGAAGGTGTATGACGCGCTGCAAGTTCCGGAGCACGACAACCTGACTCTGGAAGTTCAGCAGCAGCTGGGCGACGGCATCGTACGTGCCATCGCCATGGGTACCACCGAAGGCCTCAAGCGTGGCCTGAGCGTGAATAACACCGGTTCAGCCGTATCGGTTCCGGTCGGGGTCAAGACCCTGGGCCGGATCATGGACGTACTGGGCAACCCGATTGACGAAGCTGGCCCGATTGGCGAGGAAGAGCGCTGGGAAATCCACCGCAAGGCCCCGTCCTATGCCGAGCAGTCTGGCTCCAACGAGCTGCTGGAAACCGGCATCAAGGTAATCGACCTGATGTGTCCGTTCGCCAAGGGCGGTAAGGTCGGTCTGTTCGGTGGCGCCGGTGTGGGCAAGACCGTAAACATGATGGAGCTGATCCGTAACATCGCCATCGAGCACAGCGGTTACTCGGTATTCGCCGGTGTGGGTGAGCGGACTCGTGAAGGTAACGACTTCTATCACGAGATGAAGGACTCCAACGTACTGGACAAGGTAGCCCTGGTTTACGGCCAGATGAACGAGCCGCCGGGTAACCGTCTGCGCGTGGCCCTGACCGGTCTGACCATGGCCGAGAAGTTCCGTGACGAAGGTCGTGACGTACTGTTGTTCATCGACAACATCTACCGTTACACCCTGGCCGGTACCGAAGTATCGGCACTGCTGGGCCGTATGCCGTCGGCGGTAGGCTATCAGCCGACCCTGGCCGAAGAGATGGGTGTTCTGCAGGAACGCATCACCTCAACCAAGACCGGTTCTATCACCTCGATCCAGGCGGTATACGTACCTGCGGATGACTTGACTGACCCGTCGCCGGCTACCACCTTCGCCCACTTGGACGCGACCGTAGTACTGTCCCGTGATATCGCTTCTCTGGGTATCTACCCGGCGGTTGACCCGCTCGATTCCACCAGCCGTCAGCTCGACCCGCTGGTGATCGGTCAGGAGCACTACGACACCGCCCGTGGCGTTCAGTATGTTCTGCAGCGTTACAAGGAGCTGAAGGACATTATCGCCATTCTGGGTATGGACGAACTGTCCGAGGAAGACAAGCAGCTGGTGGCCCGTGCCCGTAAGATGCAGCGCTTCCTGTCCCAGCCGTTCTTCGTGGCCGAGGTCTTCACCGGTGCTCCGGGCAAATACGTTGCCCTCAAGGAAACCATCCGGGCCTTCAAAGGCATCCTCAATGGCGACTACGACCACCTGCCGGAGCAGGCGTTCTACATGGTCGGTACCATTGACGAAGCCATCGAGAAAGCGAAGAACATGTAATGGGTAGCGCCCGCGCAAGCGGGCGCAGAACCGAGGCAAAACAATGGCTATGACAGTGCACTGCGATATCGTAAGCGCGGAAGAAGAGCTGTTCTCAGGCCTGGTCGAAATGGTCGTGGCCCATGGCAACATGGGTGATCTGGGTATTTTGCCCGGTCACACCCCACTGCTGACCGACCTCAAGCCGGGCCCGGTTCGGGTGATCAAGCAGGATGGCAGCGAAGAGGTGTACTACATCTCTGGCGGCTACTTGGAAGTTCAGCCGAGCATGGTCAAGGTGCTCGCCGACACGGCTATCCGTGCTGGCGACATCGATGAAGCAGCCGCTCTGGAAGCGAAGAAGGCCGCAGAAAAGGCTCTTAACGAGAAAGGCGCCGAGTTTGACTACGGTTCGGCCTCCGCCCGTCTCGCTGAAGCCGCCGCCCAGCTTCGTACCGTGCAGGAAATGCGCAAGAAATACGGTGGACCGGCGCTTAACAACCGCTAACCCCGTCAAAAAAGGCAGCTTCGGCTGCCTTTTTTGTTGAAGCGGCAAAGACCGCGGACCTCCAGCCCCCGAGCACTTTTTTGTTATTATCCGCCCCCTGTCTTCGTTATCCCTAAAAGGACCCGCCGATGAATCTGCACGTCGTCATTCTGGCCGCCGGCCAAGGCACCCGTATGCGTTCTGCGCTGCCGAAGGTTCTGCACCCGGTGGCCGGCAAGCCGATGCTGGGTCATGCGATTGACTGTGCCCGGGCGCTGGCACCGCAAAAGATTCATGTGGTGATTGGCCATGGTGCCGAACTGGTTCGTGAACGGCTGGATGCCGAGGATATCAACTGGGTATTACAGGCCGAGCAGCTGGGCACTGGTCATGCAGTGGCACAGGCCTTGCCGCAGATCGAGGCGGCCGAGCAGATTCTGGTGCTGTACGGCGATGTGCCGCTGCTGCGGGTCGAGACCCTGCAGGCGCTCAGCATCCAGGCCGGCACCGAGGCCTTGGGGCTGCTGACCGTAGAGATGGTCGACCCGACCGGCTATGGACGCATTGTGCGCAACGCTGCCGGTGAGGTGCAGGCGATTGTCGAGCAGAAGGACGCCAGCGCCGAGCAATTGCAAATCCGTGAAGGCAACACCGGCATCATGGCGCTGCCCGGACGCTACGCTGCCGACTGGCTCAGCAGTCTGTCCAATGACAATGCCCAGGGCGAGTATTACCTGACCGATGTGGTGGCTTTGGCGGTCAGCCAGCAGGTGCCAGTTCAGGTAGCCCAGCCCCAGGATGAAGACGAGGTGATGGGTGCCAACAATCGCCAGCAACTGGCGGTGCTGGAGCGGGTCTATCAGCGCCGTCAGGCCGAACGGCTAATGGTCCAGGGGGTAACCCTGCTGGATCCGGCACGGCTGGATGTACGCGGTGAGATTCAGGTCGGACGGGATATTCTGATCGACATCAACGTGGTGCTTGAAGGTCGGGTGGTGATTGAGGACAACGTTGAGATCGGTCCCAATTGTGTGCTCAAAGATTGCGTGATTGGCGCTGGCAGTGTGATCAAGGCCTTCAGTCATCTTGAAGGCGCCGAGGTTGGCCCCCACTGCGATGTTGGCCCTTATGCCCGGCTACGGCCCGGCACCCGCCTGGCGGCCAAGGCCAAAATCGGCAATTTCGTCGAGACCAAGAAAGCCGAGATCGGTGCTGGAGCCAAGATCAATCACCTGTCCTACGTCGGTGATGCCGAAGTTGGAGCCGGTGCCAATATCGGTGCTGGTACCATCACCTGCAACTACGACGGGGTCAACAAGTTCAAGACCCGGATTGGTGAGGGAGCTTTCATTGGCTCCAATACTGCGTTGGTTGCCCCGGTCTCGATTGGTGATGGTGCCACGACCGGTGCTGGCTCCACCATTACCCAGGATGTTCCGGCCGGCGATCTGGGTGTGGGCCGGGCCAAGCAGCGCAATATTGGTGGCTGGAAACGTCCGCAGAAACAGGGCTGAGCTGAGGCCTCTGATCGGCTTGGGCTAAGGGCACCATACAAAAACGCAATCACTCCTGTGCCGTGACCCTGTTCTATAGTTAAAGGGGTATGGCCGACGGACACAGGAGAATCCGTATGCTGGTGAAGCTTTCCCCTAGCTTGCGCAACCTGCAACTGCCGTTGCGATTGACCCTCAAGGGCGGACCGACCCTCGATCTGGGCCCTGATCCAAGGGTGACCCTGGAGATCCAGGATTTGAGCTTGCTTGAGGAGCTGACTGAACCTAGTCTGGACAAGCTGGGCGAAGCCTACATTTCCAGACGGATGGAAATTCATGGCCCGATCATGGATGTGATTGAAGTGGCCGATATGCTCAGCAAGGGGTTGCTGGGCGATGATCCCGGTCCAGCGCCGCAGCGTCAGGCGCATGACAAGCACACCGATGCGGCAGCGGTTTCCTACCATTATGACCTTTCCAACGAGTTCTACAGCCTGTGGCTGGACCCGGAAATGGTCTATTCCTGCGCCTATTTTCACTCGGTTAATGACAGTCTGGCCCAGGCCCAACGACAGAAGCTGGACCACCTGTGTCGCAAGCTGCGACTGCAACCGGGGGAGCGCTTGCTGGATGTCGGCTGTGGCTGGGGCGGGCTGGCCCGCCATGCTGCCCGGCACTACGGCGTCGAGGTGTATGGCATTACCCTGAGTCAGGCGCAACTGGAGCTGGGCCGGGAGAAGAACGCCGCCGCCGGGCTCGACCAGCATATTCAGCTGGAGCTGCAGGACTACCGTGACCTGCAGGGGCAGGAGCAATTCGACAAGGTGGTCAGCGTCGGCATGTTCGAGCACGTTGGCCATGCCAATCTGGATGCCTACTTCAAGGTTCTCCACGATCAGGTCAAGCCCGGTGGGCTGGTGATGAATCATGGCATTACCTCCAAGCACATCGACGGTCGTCAGGTGGGGCGTGGTGCCGGGGACTTCATTGGCCGCTACGTGTTTCCCCATGGCGAGCTACCACACCTGGCCATGGCGGTGTCGAGCATGAGCGAACAGGGGCTTGAAGTGGTCGATGTCGAGAGCCTGCGCCTGCACTATGCCCGAACCCTGGAATGCTGGAGCGACAATCTTGAACGACAGCTTGAACGAGCCAGGACGTTGATCGACGACAAGGCTCTGCGGATCTGGCGGATCTATCTGGCCGGATGTGCCTACGGCTTTCGCCGCAATTGGATGAATATTCACCAGATACTGGCGGTCAAACCGCATGCCGACGGCAGTCATCACTTGCCATGGACCCGCGCTGATCTGTACCGTTAGGCAGCGCATCGGGCGGTAGTGGGTATCGAACAGCTGGGGGAAGGGTTATGCGCACGGTTTTGGCGCTGATGATTGCAGGTTGGCTGATAACCGTCAGTAGCTGGGTGATGGCCGAGCTGCCAATGCAGGCCCTGCCCTTAGGAGACGAGTTGTTTCAACTGGAACTGGCCGATGATCCGATCAGCCGACAGCAGGGCCTGATGGGCCGTGAGTCGCTGGATACCAATGGCGGCATGCTGTTTGATTTTCCCGCCGGCACCCGACCGGCGATCTGGATGCGCAACATGCTCATCAGCCTGGATCTGCTGTTTGTTGATGATCGGGGACAACTGGTGCAGATCTTTGAACAGGTGCCGCCGTGCCAGGCCATGCCCTGCCCGATTTACCGCGCCGAGCAGCCGTTGCGCTTTGTCATCGAGCTGGCTGCTGGTAGTGTCGAACGTCTGGGCCTGCAACCCGGCGCTCAGCTCGAGCTGGGTGAGTTGACCCAGCGTCCGGCCCCGCCCCAGTAAACGGTCTTGCTCTGGCGCGCGCCCTACCTAAGCCACACAGACCTCCGAGCATGCCCCAGGTATTCAGGGATTTTCTATCCAGCTGCCCTGGCTGATCTGCTCACAGTAAGCCTGCAATACCGGTGCATCATCCGGATCACTGTAATAGTGGATCGATTGCTGATAGGCCACCCCTTCGCTGCGCGCACCCTGACAAATACCATAGGCGCCCTCCGGGCACAGATCGAGCATCTGTACCTGGAAGCTGCGGTCTGGAATCTGCGGCTGGCAGAAACTGTCACTGAACAGTTGCGCCGGGATGGTCAGGTTTTGCTGACACATACGAATCGGTAACTGGTCGTCATTGGATTCGATCAGGCAGGCCTCAGCCATAGCCAGAGTCGAAAGCAGACACAGGGGAAACAAGCTCAACAGGCGCAGCAACATTGATTTCAATCCGGGCAAAACCCTACCTTACTGGCTGTGCAGCAGCCGCCGCAAGCCGGACTCCAGCTCTTGGCGCTCAAGGGGCACGGTACTGATCAACTCCAGGCGGTTGTCATTGCGCCAGTCACTGACGCGCCAGTGCAAAGGTTCGGGCGCCAGGCAGTTGAAACTCATCCAGCCGGCCTCGGTATTGAAAATGCCCTTGGCCCGCAGCCAGTGTTGTTCAGCCAGCCATTGTGCCAGCGCCTGGCGTTGGACCCTGAGCTGGGGATGCATCCGCCAGCCGATGCTGTGAAAACCATCTTGCTGGCGCTGCAGGCACTGCCAGTCATCCTGGGTTTGCCACAACGGCAGCGGCGCCGGGCTGGCGTTCAATACAGGCGGTGGCTCGGCCCCCGGCTTTTTCTCAGCGGTTTGTGGCAGGCAGGTCAGTGCCAGAGCGCCGTGATCACAGCTCACCTGTTCAATACTGCTCAACTCGCCAGGCAACTGAGGCGGCTGTGAGCAGTCACTGATCCGGTTCAACACCAGCAGACCAGCTTGCGACAGTGCGCTGGCCTGCGCCGGGGGCAGCTTCAGAGGCTGGCGGGCATCGAGCACCATGATCAGCGGTTGCAGTTGCAGCACCCTGTCCCAGGGTGACTGCTGCAATTGCTGCTGGAGCGTAGCGGGGTGACCCAGGCCGGAACACTCGATCAACAGTCGGTCAGGCCGGGCTCGACGCAGAAGACGACTGAGACCGACTTGAAACGGTACGCCATTGACGCAGCATAGACAGCCACCGGCGATATCGGCGATCTGAACGCCGCTCTCGGGTTGCTCCAGCAGCGCCGCATCAATGCCTAACTCACCGAACTCGTTAATCAACAAGGCCCAGCGCTCGTTCTCCGGGCGCTGGCCGAGCAGATGGCGCAACAGGCTGGTCTTGCCGGCACCGAGCGGACCGGCGATTAAGTGAGTGGGGATGGCGTTGAGCATGGGGCTGATCCGTAGTGATAGCCAACAGCATACCTCAGCGCGCAGCTTGGGCTGAAATAATAAAGGTGTTATAACATAACCTTTTGTGAGGTCGCCATGAATGCCAACACCCTGCCCGATATCGCTGCGCAACGGACCCAGATCGCGGCAACGCTCGACTGGGTCGGTATGGAGGCCGTTGCCGCCCGGGTAGTACTGGGTGATGACGTTGCTCCGTTGCTGATGAAGGCCGATGTCGGGGTTAATCTGCGCCAGGCTGAGGCCAAGGGTATCCACATGTCGCGTCTGTACCTGGCGCTCGACAGACTGGATCGCCAGCCGCTGACCGGGGCGTTCCTGGAGCAACTCCTGCAGGAGTTTCTGGACAGCCACAGCGCTCTGGCCGATCAGGCGACACTAAGCCTGCATGGCGAACTGCCCCTGCGTAGGCCGGCGCTGGTCAGTCCGCTGGCTGGCTGGAAGGCTTACCCGCTGGTTGTGCATGGTCGACTGGGGCCGCAGGGGTTCCACGTGGAACTAGGGCTGCAGGTGGCCTATTCATCGACATGTCCGTGCTCGGCCGCCCTGGCTCGGCAACTGATCCAGCAGCGTTTTGCCGAGGACTTCAGCAACCGTGAGCTGAACCATGCCGCTGTGCTTGACTGGCTGGGCAGCCCACAGGGCATTGTCGCCACACCACACAGCCAGCGTAGCCAAGCTCATGTACAGGTCCGGCTGCCTGCACGTTTCGAGCGCTTGCCTATGGAGGAGCTGGTTGAGCGGATCGAACAGGCGCTGGGTACGGCGGTGCAGACGGCGGTCAAGCGCGCCGACGAGCAGGCCTTCGCCTTGGCCAATGGCCAGAATCTGATGTTCTGCGAAGATGCCGCCAGGCGGCTGCATGCCAGTCTGCGGGATTGGTCGTTGATTGAGGGCTTCACGTTACGGGTGGTGCACGCAGAAAGTCTGCATGACCACGATGCGGTGGCCAGGGCCAGCTATAACTGGTGCTGACGGTCAGTCGAGCAGCAGGCCGACTTGGCGACGCTTGGGCAGCTTGCGTACCACCAGTTGATGGGCTTCCTTAAGCCGCTGGCATAACTCGGCTTCAGGTAGCGGATAGGGATAGCTCAAGGTGACCCAGTGAGCCCGGGCCAGGTAGGGGGCCGGGCTGACGCCAGGGCGATCGCAATAGCCCAGAAACAGGTCATCGGCTACCTTGAGCGAGCAACTGTGATCATGCACATCAATCAGCGCGAACATCTTGTTGTCCGCGACCGAGAACACCCGGTAATTGCCCCATTTGATATCCTCGCGTACGCCCGGCAGATGCAGGCACAGCGCGGCAAGCTCACTGTCGGTCATCGCAGCGGTCGCACATTGTCGTGATAGTTGTGGGGCGGTGGGTTGTCGTCCCCAGGGAAAGGATGCGGTGCCAGCTCAATATGCTGGAGCTGGTTACCATGCAACTCGATGTGGCCGTTGTAGCGCCGCTCGCCGGTAACTGTGAACTCGAACCCGTAGTGCCGCACCCAGCCCCAGCGTCCGTGTCGATTGCGCCCCAGGCGCAGCCGGGTCAGGGCGATGCTTTCGTCCAGCAGTTGCACATCGGTTTTGGCACAATGCTGGCGTACCAGGCCCAGCGCCCGGTCGCGCAAGCCCAGGCCACGCCATAACCAGGTGCCGATCGCTGCCGCCAGCAGTAACAGGGCGACATGGCCCAGATCGAACATGGAAACCCCTTTCGTTGTGGTAAAGATCAGACTCTATCCTACAACTGAGCACTCGGGGATGCACTTGCACTTGATCGGTACTTGGTTATAGAAGGCTCAGACCGGCGTGACCGACAGCACCCGGATGCGCCCAGGCTCAGGGTAGTGCCAACGCACATTGATATCCCAGAAGCGCACCCCGTAGACCCGCTCCGGGCCAGGCTGCTGATAGGCAGGTTTGGGGTCCTGGGCCAGGCACTGCTCGATCAACTCCTGGACTGGCTGGTGCAAGCGATTGGCCTCGATATCGGCCTGGACCAAGGCCTCGGGACTCCAGCTTACCGGAATCAGGGCTGGCGGTTGCTCGGCCAGGTTATTGTAGGCCGGTGCAACGCTATCGGCATAGGGTACATAGGGCTTGATATCCAGAACCGCGGTGCCATCAAGCAGGTCGATTCCAGAGAGCAGCAGACGGCCGGGCTCAATGGCTTCGAGCTTGACTACTGATTGACCGATCGGGTTGGGCCTATGGGTCGAGCGGCTGGCGAACACGCCGATGCGCTGATTGCCACCCAGGCGTGGTGGCCGTACCCGCAGATGCTCAGGGCCGCTGGCGGCGGCGTGAAATACGAACAGCAGCCACAGATGACTGATCCCTTCCAGCCCTTGCAGCGCCTCTGGCTGGTCAAACGGCGGGTATAGCTCGAGGACAGCGCGGGCAGCCGGCGCCAGGCTCGGCTGGCGCGGGATCGCGAATTTCTCGGCGAAGCAGGAGTGCACTACGCCGATAGGTTCGAAACAGTAGCTCATGCTGGTAGCGGCGGGATACTGTCAGGGTGATCAGGTGTCACGAAGTGACTACCCCCTTCCACTTCGATGACCTGGAGATTTTCGGCCTGGCGGGCACTGGCCAACATGGCCGCTGGTTGCAGAACCCGGTCATGTCCCGGGACCAGAATTGCCCCGCTTTTGACATGGGCAAACAGTTCACTGCCGTGCTCTTCCATCCAGTTGGCCATATCCTTGAGATTAGCCAGCATGGTGCGGCAGCGTTTGGGATTGAAGGGCACCCCCATGATCAGCTCACGCTTGCGTGGGTTGTCCAGCGGGCCCCAGATCTTGCGGTTGCGCTCGGAAATTGGCTGCTGTTGCCAGAGCAGCAGCAGATAGGGCATCAACCACAGTGCCGGACCTGGAATCCGAGTATAGGGTTGGCCCTGGGGCAGTACTGGCGCTTCGAGCAGTACCTCGACCTGCTCGAACAGATCAGGGCGCTGGCGAGCCGCTTCGAGCGTCACAGCGCCGCCGCGTGAGTGCCCATGGACGCGGATCAGATCAGTGCTGACCAGGTGCGCCAGGGCCTGATTCAGTACGCTGGCGTCGTAGGCAATAGTGCCGAGAGGGTATTGCGGTGTACTGGCCCAGGAAGCCTGCTGGAAGCGCGGATCATTGACCGGCACATGGTAGTCGCCGCTGGTCAGCATGATCAGCTCGATCTCCGGATCCTGATAGAACTCGGTGAAATACAGGAAGTTTTCCATGAAGCCTGGCATCACAATCACGCTGCAGCGTGGATTGGCCGAGCGTCGACGGGCAATCACCGCGTCGCCAACCTGATATAGCTCGCCGTCGAAGTCCATGGCCTGCTGCTGTGGAATTTCCTTGTCCAGCAACCAGCGGCGCAGATACACGACGATCAATATGGCCAGGCCGATCAGTCCAAGCAGTATGTCCATTGGGGCTCCCGAAACGGTGATTGTAGAGTGACAGCATACTGGATCACCGGCACTGGGCTGGTCACCCATGCGGGGGATGGTCGGTCATTCGCCGTCGTAAATCCAGACCCGTTCGGCGTCGAAGCGGTAACTGGCGTCGGCCAGCTCGTTGCTGCTTTGTTCGACATGCAGTGTGCCGCTGATCCAGAAGGCATCATAAAGATCGTCGATGGCAATGCCCCTGGGGTAGTCAACCAGAATGATCTGGTTGGGTGGCGGTGGTGGTACATGGATACAGGCGCCGGCATAGGGGACCAGGAAAAAACTGGTGAAAAGCCCGCGTTCGTTGGTTTGCAGCGGTACCGGAAAGCCCGCGATTCGTGCCTGCTGGCCGTCCAGTTCGGCCACTACCCGGGTCGAATACATCACCTCGGGCAGGCTGTCATCGCGCTGGCGCAGGCTTTCGCTAAAGGTACCCGGCGCCTCTTCGGTCCAGTCGTGATCGATCTCCGGCATATCCAGCAGCGCCTGATAATCCTCCTCCGGCAACAGGTCGAGCCAGTCGAGGGTTTTCGGGGTGGCATGGGCCAGCAACGGCAGGCAGATCAACAGGAACAACCAATGGCGCATAGGGTCGGCTCGGTGTCAGTGGGTGTGGAAACTGAGACATAGAATCAGGGTCGCAGTTTCACTGATCAAAGCCAGCTTGACCAGTACGACTTAGCCCTGGTCGATCAACTGCATCACTTCATCAATGCGGGCCTGCAACACGGCTGAATCGCTGCAGCGCAGGGTTGCATGACCAACCTTGCGGCCGGCCTTGAAGGCCTTGCCGTAGTGGTGCAGGTGGCAGTCGGCGAGAGCGGTGACTTGCTCGACCGGCGGCACGCTGCCGATGAAGTTGATCATCGCGCTTTCACCGACCTTGGCGGTCGAGCCCAGCGGCAGGCCGGCGATGGCGCGCAGGTGATTCTCGAACTGGCTGCACTCGGCGCCTTCAATGGTCCAGTGTCCGGAGTTGTGGACCCGGGGCGCGATTTCATTGGCTTTCAGACCGCCGTCGACTTCGAAAAACTCGAAGGCCAGCACGCCGACATAATCGAGCTTGTCCAGCACCCGGCCGGCATAATCCTCGGCCAGGCCTTGCAGCGGGTGGTTGGTGCTGGCCACCGACAGACGCAGGATGCCCTGCTCGTGGGTGTTGTGCACCAGCGGGTAAAAGCAGGTCTGGCCATCACGGCCACGTACGGCGATCAGCGACACCTCGCCGGTGAAGGGTACGAAGCCTTCAAGAATGCAGGGGACGCTACCCAGCTCGGCAAAGGCGCCGTCAACATCCTCAGGGTGACGCAGGACTTTCTGGCCCTTGCCGTCATAGCCCAGGGTGCGGGTCTTGAGTACGGCTGGCAGGCCAATGCGTTTGACCGCGGCATCCAGATTGTCCTGCGACTGGATATCGGCGAACTCGGGGGTCGGTACCCCCAGGTCCTGGAACATCGACTTTTCAAACCAGCGATCACGGGCGATACGCAGGGCCTCGGCGCTGGGATAGACCGGTACGAACTGGGAAAGAAAGGCTACGGTTTCGGCTGGTACGCTTTCGAACTCGAAGGTCACCAGATCGACTTCATCGGCCAGTTGGCGCAGATGGTCACGGTCACCGTAGTCGGCCCGAATATGCTCACCCAGGGCCTGGGCGCAGGCATCCGAGGCAGGGTCGAGAAAGGCGAATTGCTGGCCCAGCGGGGTGCCAGCCAGGGCCAGCATGCGTCCGAGTTGTCCACCACCAATAACGCCAATCTTCATGGTTCTGTCCTCAGGCCTGACGCGGGTCGGGATTGTCCAGCACGGTTTCGGTCTGGCGGGCGCGGAACTGCTTCAGCGCCTGGTGAAATTGCGGGTGCTTGGCGCCGAGGATACTGGCTGACAGCAGCGCGGCGTTGATCGCCCCGGCCTTGCCAATCGCCAGAGTCGCCACCGGTACGCCGGCCGGCATCTGTACGATCGACAGCAGCGAGTCGACCCCGGATAGCATCGACGACTGCACCGGCACACCCAGCACCGGCAAGTGCGTCTTGGCTGCGCACATGCCCGGCAGGTGGGCGGCACCGCCAGCACCGGCGATGATCACTTCAATACCGCGTGCGTCGGCCTGCTCGGCGTACTGGAACAGCAGATCCGGGGTGCGGTGGGCCGAGACCACCTTGACCTCGTAAGGGATGCCCAGTTGTTCCAGCATGTCGGCCGTATGGCTCAGGGTCGACCAGTCGGACTTGGAGCCCATGATCACGCCTACCAGTGCGGTCATCGTTCGCTGCCTCGCTCAAAGGCCCGCCAGGCGGCGGACGGAAATGAAAAGCCGGACATTATACGCGAACAAGGATACTAAACCATAAGCTGGTGGTCAGAACTTCTCCGCCCTCAGCACCTCGACCTGACTCAGCCAGCAAACCATAGCGAAGTTGTCGTAGTAGCGCTCTTGCAGGTGGCGGGCGATATGCTCGGCCAGTTCGCGGTTGCAAATCACTTCCAGGCGAATATTGCCATCGGTGTCCCAGTCGGCGCTGCGGATGCCGCGGGTGCCGCTGCCGCGGGCGTCGGACAGCGTCCAGCCGGGAGCGCCGAGCTGCTCCAGATCTCTGATCAGGCGATTTTCCAGGGCCGCTTCACAGATCAGGGTCAGCAGGGTACGGGTTGGCAGTTCCATGTCGAACTCCTCAGGCGGCCAGCCATTCGGCCAGCGACAGATACAGGGGGATGCCCACCAGTATATTGAATGGGAAGGTGATACCCAGCGAGGCGGTCAGTGACAGCGCCGGGTTGGCTTCCGGCAGGGCCAGACGCATGGCCGCCGGTACCGCGATATAGGAGCCGCTGGCGCCGAGGGTGGCCAGTACCGTCATGCCGCCAACCGACAACCCCATGGCATGGCCGAGCAGGGCGCCCAGCAGGGCGCCGAGCAGCGGGAACAGCAAGGCGAAGATGATCAGCCGCACGCCAGTGGTGCGCAGGCTGCCCAAATGGCGTGAAGCGATCAGGCCCATTTCCAGCAGGAAGAACGCCAATACCGGTTTGAACATGCTGGTATACAGCGGCTCCAGTGGCTTGATGCCTTCCTTGCCAGCCAGCAGGCCGATCACCAGGCCGCCGAGCAGCAGCATGATGCTCTTACCGAGAAAGACTTCATGGCCGAGGGCTTTCCAGTCGGTATCGCGGCTGACGCCCTTGGCCAGCAGGATACCGACGATGATCGCCGGCACTTCCAGCACCGCGACGAACAGCGGCATGTAGCTTTCAAAGACGATCTCGCGGGCCAGCAAGTAGGCGATTACCACCGCGAAGGTCCCGGCGCTGACCGAGCCATAGTGGGCGGCGATACTGGCGGCATCGGTACGGCCGAAACGCAGTGCGCGCAGCAGTGGGAAAGCCAGTAAAGGCAGCACTATACCGAACGCCAGTACCGCCAGGGTTTGGCCGAGCAGCGCCGGGCTGGCCTGGGCAGCCAGCTCGACCCCGCCGTGCAGACCGATGGCCAGCAGCAGGATGATTGACAGGGTGTCGTACAGTGCCGGAGGCAGTTTCAGTTCGCTCTTCACCAGTCCGGCTACCAGGCCGAAGACGAAGAACAGGACAACGGGATCCCAACCCATGGGGTAACTCCTGTTAGGGCTGCAAAGCCAAGGTCTGCAAGGTCAGTGTAGTCATGCTTCAGCGCTGCTGCGGATACCGGGCCCGGGGCGTGGCCATGGGCAGCGATTCATCGTCCAGCGGGCGAAACTCGCCGCGTTCGGCGTCATAGGCGCGAATCCGGCAGGTTTCAATATCGTAGACCCAGCCGTGGATGAACAACTCGCCGCAGGCCAGCCGTGCCGCGACTGAAGGGTGGGTGCTCAGGTGATTGAGCTGGGCCACCACATTTTCCTCGGTCAGCAGTTCAAGCATCGAGTCGGCCGAACAGCAGGCGCAGTTTTGCTGAACCACTTCTTTGGCGACCTCGGCGTGGCGTAGCCAGGCCTTGACTGTGGGCATGCGCTCCAGCTCGGCAGGATTGAGCACGGCCTTCATCGCTCCGCAGTCAGAATGGCCGCAGACGATGATGTGATGCACCCCCAGAGCCATGACCGCGAATTCGATAGCGGTCGAGACCCCACCCATCATCTGCCCGTAGGCCGGCACCACATTGCCGACGTTGCGGGTGACGAACAGATCGCCTGGGGCGCTCTGGGTGATCAGTTCCGGCACCACCCGCGAATCGGCGCAGGTGATGAACATGACCTTGGGCGCCTGTTCGTGAGCCAGCTTGTGGAACAGCTCCTGCTGCTCTGGGTACACCTGATCGTGGAAGTACTTGTGACCGTCGACGATCTTGCGCAGTGACAACGCCGCTGGCTCCGGCAAGTCCTCAAGTTTGTCCATTCAGCCTCCCGTCTGCTGTGCCCGTGCGTCGGCTTATTCGATCTCGATCAGAATCTCGCCCGGATTGACCCGGTCACCCTTGGCCACGTGCACGGCCTTGACCGTTCCGGCAATCGCGGCCTGGATCTCGCTTTCCATCTTCATCGCCTCGCTGACCAGTACTGCCTGGCCGGCTTTGACCGTGTCGCCGACCGTGACCAGTACCTCAACGACGTTGCCGGGCATGCTGGTAGTCACATGACCGGGCTGACTGGCCTGCTTGCGCTGGTTGCCGGAGCTGCCGGTGAAGGAGTTGAGTGGCTCGAACACTGCCTCTTCGGGCATGCCGTCCAGGCTCAGATAAAAGTGCCGCTTGCCATCGCCCTTGACGCTGACCCCGGTGATGTCGACCCGGTAGCTTTCGCCATGCACATCGATGATGAATTCGGTCGGCACGCCTTCCTGGGCCATCGGCTTACCCGCCGCGCCGGGTGGCGGCAACAGGACTTCTGGCTTGAGGCTGCCGGCAGCGCGTTCTTCGAGAAACTTGCGGCCAATGTCGGGGAACATGGCAAAGGTCAATACATCTTCCTCGCTCTGGGCCAGGCTGCCGATGTCACTGCGCAGCTTGTCCATTTCCGGCTTGAGCAGGTCGGCCGGGCGCACGTCGATCACGTCCTCGTTGCCGATGGCACTGCGGCGCAAGGTTTCGTTGATCGGCCCTGGGGCCTGGCCATAGCGGCCCTGCAGGTAGAGTTTGACCTCATTGGTGATGGTCTTGTAGCGCTCTTCGGCCAGAACGTTGAATACCGCCTGGGTGCCGACAATCTGTGAGGTAGGTGTCACCAGTGGCGGGTAGCCGAGGTCGGCGCGTACCCGGGGGATTTCCTCGAACACCTCCTGAATACGGTTGAGCGCCCCCTGTTCCTTGAGCTGGTTGGCCAGGTTGGACATCATGCCGCCCGGCACCTGGTTGACCTGCACGCGGGTGTCGACCCCGGTGAATTCGCTCTCGAACTGGTGGTATTTCTTGCGCACTTCATGGAAGTACATGCTGATTTCCTGAATCAGCTCCAGATCCAGGCCGGTGTCGTAAGGGGTGCCCTTGAGCGCGGCGACCATGGATTCGGTGCCGGCGTGGCTGGTGCCCCAGGCCATGGCGCCGATCGCGGTATCGATATGATCGGCGCCGGCTTCGATGGCCTTGAGCTGACACATGCTGGCCAGTCCGGCGGTGTCGTGCGAGTGGACGAATACCGGCAGCTTCAGTTCCGCCTTGAGGGCGCTGACCAGTTCGGCGGTGGCAAAGGGCGTGAGCAGCCCGGCCATGTCCTTGATCGCGATTGAGTCCACGCCCATCGCCGCCATGGCCTTGGCCTGCTCGACGAAGGCCTTGACCGTGTGCACCGGGCTAGTGGTGTAAGCGATGGTGCCCTGGGCGTGCTTGCCTGCAGTCTTGACCGCCTCGATCGCGGTTTTCAGGTTACGTACATCGTTCATCGCATCGAAGATGCGGAACACGTCGATACCGTTTTCGGCGGCCTTGGCGACGAAAGCGCGTACTACGTCGTCACTGTAATGCCGATAGCCAAGCAGGTTCTGGCCGCGCAGCAGCATTTGCAGACGGGTGTTGGGCAGGGCTTCGCGCAGTTGCCGCAGGCGCTCCCAGGGATCTTCCTTGAGGAAACGGATGCAGGCGTCGAAGGTTGCGCCGCCCCAGACTTCCAGTGACCAGTAACCGACCTGATCCAGCTTCGGGCAGATCGGCAGCATGTCTTCGGTGCGCAGCCGGGTGGCCAGCAGCGACTGGTGGGCGTCGCGCAGGATGGTGTCGGTGACGGTGATGCGTTTGGTCATGGCTCTCATCTCCAGGTAACGCGGAAGCTTGAAGCTGAACGCTGCAGGCGCGGTCCGCATGAGCGGCCTGCAGCGTCAGTTTCCAGCTTCAAGCTGTTCATAGTCCGGCGTGGGCGGCGATCGCGGTGGCAATCGCCAGCGCCAGCTCTTCCGGTTTGCGTTTGATCGAATACTGGGTCAGTTCCGGATGGTTCTCGACGAAACTGGTGTTGAACACCCCGCTGCGAAACTCCGGATTGCGCAGGATTTCCTGATAGTAGGCGGTGGTGGTCTTGACCCCCTGCAGACGCATGTCGTCCAGTGCACGCAGGCCGCGATCCAGGGCTTCGTCCCAGCTCAGGGCCCAAACGATCAGCTTCAGACACATCGAATCGTAGTGGGGTGGGATGGTGTAGCCGGTATAAATCGCGGTATCGACTCGGACCCCGGGGCCGCCAGGGGCGTAATAGCGGGTGATCTTTCCGAAGCTGGGCAGGAAGTTGTTCTTCGGGTCCTCGGCGTTGATCCGGAACTGGATGGCGTAACCCAGGTGCTGGATATCGCTCTGCTTGATCGATAGCGGCAGGCCGGAGGCGATGCGGATCTGTTCGCGAACGATATCGATGCCGGTGATTTGCTCGGTAATGGTGTGCTCGACCTGGACCCGGGTGTTCATTTCCATGAAGTACACCTCGCCATCGGCGAGCAAAAACTCCACAGTGCCGGCGTTCTCATAGCCGACCGCCTGGGCCGCGCGTACCGCCAGATCGCCGATATAGGCGCGCTGCTCGGGAGTCAGTTGCGGGCTGGGGGCGATCTCGATCAGTTTTTGGTTGCGCCGCTGGATCGAGCAGTCACGTTCGAACAGGTGCACGGTATTGCCGTGGCTGTCGGCCAGAATCTGCGCCTCGATGTGCTTGGGATTGACGATGCACTTTTCCAGAAATACGTCAGCCGAGCCGAACGCCTTGGTCGCCTCGGAAATCACCCGGGGCCAGGCCTGTTCCAGCTCGTCGCGCGAGTTGCAACGGCGGATACCGCGCCCGCCACCGCCGGAGGTAGCCTTGAGCATGACTGGATAGCCGATGCGCTTGGCTTCGCTCAACGCTTCGTCGAGGTTGGCCAGATTGCCTTCGGTGCCGGGGGTAACCGGTACCCCGGCGGCGATCATGCTGCGCCGGGCTTCGGTCTTGTCGCCCATGCGGCTGATGACCTCAGCGCTTGGGCCGATGAACTTGATCCCGCGTTCGGCGCAGATCTTTGCCAGTTCGGCGTTTTCCGACAGGAAGCCATAGCCGGGGTGCAGAGCATCACAACCGGTTTCAACCGCCAGGTTGACCAGTTGCCGGGGGTTCAGATAACCGGCCAGCGGGTCGCTGCCGATGTTGTATGACTCATCGGCGCGCTTGACGTGCAGGGCATAACGGTCGGCGTCGGAGTACACCGCGACCGAGCGAATGCCCATCTCCGCGCAGGCGCGGACAATGCGTACGGCAATTTCGCCCCGGTTGGCGATCAGGATTTTCTTGATCACGGCCGTTTCCTCGTGGTGGTGATCGGGTACAACCAAGCTACGCCTGGCGACTCATCAAGTGAAATGAATAATTATTGGATCAGGTATAAGCTATTGCTTATGGATACTCATTTCATTCATTCCTGAAGGTTAGACCATCATGCGCAAGTCCTTGCTCCGCATGACTCTGCGTCAGTTGCAGGTGTTCCAGGCGGTGTGCTCCAGTCAGTCCTACAGCCGGGCGGCCGAGGACATGGCACTGACCCAGCCGGCGGTCAGCCAGCAGATCCGGCAGTTGGAAGAACAGGTCGGTGCGCCGCTGTTTGAGTACGTTGGCAAAAAGCTCTATCTGACCGAGGCGGCGACTAGCCTGCTGGCGGCCAGTGCGGATATTTTCAGCCGCCTGGACAGCCTGGATATGCAGCTGTCCAGCTTGCAGGGCAGCTTGCGTGGTGAGCTACGGCTGGCGGTGGTCAGCAGTATCCAGTACCTGACCCCGCATTTGCTGGCGGCCTTTCAGGCTCGCTATCCCGAGGTCAGTTTTCGCCTGGAGGTGACCCGCCGTTCACAGGTGATCCAGCGGCTGCAGGACAACCGTGATGATGTGGTGTTGATGGCGCTGGTGCCGGAGGATCGGGCGCTGGAGTTCTTTCCGTTTCTGAACAACCCGATCATCGCTGTGGCGCGCTCCGACCATCCACTGGCTGGGCGTCAGGCGCTGGCGCTGGCCGAGCTGGAGCAGCGGGTGGTACTTGAGCGCGAACCAGGGTCCGGCACGCGTAAGGCGGTCGATGACTACCTGCAGCACAAGCGAGTACATTTACAGCAGGTCATGCAGTTTGGTTCCAGCGAAAGCATGGTTCATGGCGCGCTGGCCGGGCTGGGGGTGGCGCTGGTGACCGAATATGCGGCGGCACCCTTTCTGCGCAGTGGTGAGCTGGTCCGGCTGGACTTCAGCGACCTGCCGCTGTACCGCAGCTGGTGTGCAGTGCACGCCCGCGGCAAACGCCTGAGTCCGGTGGCTGAGGCGTTTCTCGTTTTCCTGCGTGAACAGCGGACGGAGCTCAAGGCACTGGCCGCCAACTTTCTTGAGCCCGCCAAGTCGAATAGCTGATTTGGCGGGTCAGTTGGTGTTGGGTGTCGGCAAGCCGGCAATCTGTGTAATTGCGAATCATTATTATTCTTAGTAGTATCTTTTGGCTCAGCCCACTCGACAAGAGCCAAAATCATGCGGTTAGCGGCCGAACCCACTCTGGATCGACTCTATACCAGCCACAATCACTGGTTGAAGGCAGTGGTGTACCGGCGGGTGGGGTGTACGGAAACCACTGCTGATCTGGTGCAGGACGTGTTCATGCGCTTGCTGTGCAAGCCGAGTATGCCGGCCATGGATGAGCCCCGTGCCTATCTGGCACGTATCGCCCATGGGTTGATGGTCGATTACCGGCGTCGGCAGGCGCTGGAGCAAGCCTGGCTTGAGAGGTTGGCGCAGTTGCCGGAAGCTGAAATGCCGTCGCCGGAGGAGCATGTGCAGATTGTTGAGGCCCTTGCCCGCATTGACGCATTGCTCGACGGTCTTAATCCACGGGTGCGCAAGGTGTTTCTGCTGTCGCGGCTGGAGGGCCGAAGTTACCCATTGATCGCCGAGCAGCTTGACGTGTCGCTGAGCACGGTGGAAAAAGCCATGGCTCAGGCTCTGCGTCATTGCTACCAGGTTTTGATGGGTTAAGCCGGTGAATAATGTGGCGTCTGAGCATCAGGACCTGCCCGACCGCGTGCTGGAGCAGGCTATTGCCTGGGCCGTGGCCTTGGGCGCAGGTGGGTTGGATGACGCCAGTCAGCAGGCGTTCGAGCAGTGGCTGCAGGCACATGCACTGCATCGCATTGCCTGGCAGCGCTTGCAGATGGTCGAAAGCGAATTTTCTGGGGTGCGCGCCTGCCCTGCCGCAGGGCGGCAGGTCCTGCTCGATAGCCTGCCACGATGCAAGCGTCGTTCAGGTCTGGGGTTCGGCGCTGCAGGTTTACTGATATTGATTGTGCTGCTGACGATCCCGCTGGTATCGCGCCCGCAGGCTGTCCCAGTTACGAACGAAGCTCAGGGACCGGACATGAGTGCGTCCGGCGCCGGGCCAGCGGCTGAGCGCTGCAATAAAATTACGGGTAAACCTCATTTCATTCGGCATGGATGAAACATCTTTATTCACTGGTAGAGGTTGCCCATGCCCCGTTTGCATTATCCCCCGCGTTTTGCCTTGCTGCCCTTGTGTCTGGCAGTCGCGTTTGCCACACCCAGTTCGAGTCTGGCACAGGACTTTGCTGCCAACAGTCAGGATGAACACGCCGAGGATGGCAGTAACCGCGTGAGCCATGGCCGCGCAGAGGCTGATTCCCTGGTTCTCGACACTATGGTGGTCACTGGCGTAGCCAATGCTGAAGTTGCTGGCGGGCCGGTGCAGGGTTACCGCGCCAAGCGCAGTGCAACCGGTACCCGAACCGATACCGAGCTGATGCAGACACCGGTATCGGTCCAGGTGGTCAGCCGCGAACTGATGGATGACCAGCAGGTACTGAGCCTGGATGACGCACTGAAAAACGTCAGTGGCGTGTATGTCATGCAGGGGCCTGACGGCAACACCATGGATGCCTTCAATATCCGTGGCTTTCAGCTTGATGCCTATGGCGCAACCTACCTTGACGGGGTCAAGGACTTTTCCCGTGCGCCCAAGGAAACCGCCGGTCTCGAACGGGTGGAAGTCCTCAAGGGGCCGGCAGCCATCATGTATGGACGCATTGAGCCCGGCGGCATGATCAACCGGGTCAGCAAGCAACCTCAGTCCGGCCAGTTCACCCGGCTGCAGCAACAGGTGGGCAGTAACAACCTGCTACGCACAACCCTGGATACCAACGGCGCATTTACCCACGATCAGAGCTGGCTGTACCGAGTCAACCTGGCGGTGGAAAAGGCCGATGGCTACAAGGACCATACCGATAACGAGCGTCTCTACCTGGCGCCACAGTTGAGCTGGCAGGTCTCTGACCGCATTAATGTCCGTGCCGGTCTTGAATACCAGACCAATGAACGGTCCTGGGCTTTGACCTACGGCACCATCGGTGATGCCAATGGGCCGGTGGATGTTTCCACCAGCACGAACCTGCATGGCAAGGATGAGTATTACGAAGACGACAGTCTGACCTGGCACCTGAGCTGGCAGCATGCCTTCAATGACCATTGGCGTATTCAGCAGCGCTTGACCTACGTTGACCGCAACAGCAAGGCCGAGGGCTCATCGCTGAGTGCTGCGGATGCGGACGGTAACTACACCCGAACCTACTGGGGCTGGGAAGACGAGCAGGCAACTATTGCTTCGACCAATATCGACCTGATTGGCGAATTTACCACCGGTCTGGTTGCTCACACCCTGTTGCTCGGTGCCGATTACTTTGATGAAGAGTACGACTCCGGTGGCTGGGCCTCCGGCGGCACGCCACAAGCATCGAACGTCCACAGTCCGAACAACCGCGATACGCCCTATGACCAGGACTACAACGTAAGCGATTACTGGTATGAGAACCGTAATTTGGGGGTGTATGCGCAAAACCAGATGGCCCTGCTGGATGATCGCCTGCACCTGCTGATAGGAGCCCGTTACGATTCGGCAGACTACACGTACCACTTCGGTGGCCGCGAATTTAATCCCAAGGACAGCAAGCTGACCTGGCGCGGCGGCGTGCTGTATCAGTTGCACCCTGCGATTGCGGTCTATGCCAGCTATGTTGAGGGCTTTGGCAGCTCGAATTTCAGTTGGGGCAGTGGCGAAACCTTTGATCCACAAACCTCGCACCAGTATGAAGTGGGCGCCAAGCTGCAGCTGACGCCGGAGCTGAACCTCACTGTGGCTGCCTTCGAGCTGGTCAAGGACAACCTGACCATGGCCGATCCGAACGACATCACTCGTACCATTCTTGCCGGTGAGGCGACCAGTAAAGGCCTTGAGCTGGACCTGGCCGGGCAATTGACTCCCAACTGGAAAATGGTCGCGGCCTATGCCTACACCGATGTGCGCTATACCCGCTCGGATCGCTTTCAGGGCGAGCGCCTGCACAGCATTCCCCGGCATGGTGCCAGTCTCTGGAACACCTACACGTTTGGTGCCAGCGGCTGGGAGGTTGGTGCCGGGGTGACCTACCGTAGTGAACGTCTCGGTGTGCAGCGTGGGGCACAGCCTGCGCTGTATCCCTACACCATGGATGCCTACACGCTGGTGGATATGATGGTCGCCTACTCGTTTCCGCTGCGGGATATGACGGCAAAAGCGCAGTTGAACGTCAACAACCTGACCGACAAGGTCTACTACCCGGCAACCTATGGCCGCAACAGCCGGATTGCTCAGGGTGAACCGCGGCGCGTGGTTGCCTCGCTGAATCTGGCGTTCTGATTTTTACGGGTTGGCGTGACTCAACTCGGCATAGGGGTAAATCACTTCTATGCCGAGGACTCAACCTGTGTCAGAAGCACGAACTTCCGTTGGTCACTTTGTCTGTTACTCGTTCACTGGCCGGCTCTTGGTCCTGCATGTGAGTCTGGCGATTGCCGGGCTGGCGGCGCCGACAGTTCAGGCCGAGGAGGCTTTGGCAACAGCACAGCAGGCTGATGTAAAGGCCCTGGCACCAATGACTATCACGGCGCAAAACCGTGCGGCCGATGAGGGCGTGACCGAAGGTACCGGTTCTTACACCAGCACAAGCATGCGTTCGGCTACCGGGCTGGGGTTGGCGCCGCGGGAAACGCCACAGTCGGTAGCGGTCATTACCCGCCAACAGATGGACGACTTTGCCCTGGGTGATGTGTCGACGGCATTGAGCTACACCACGGGCATCAGCGTCAATCAGGCCGAAACCGACCGGGTGTTTCCTACGGCCAGAGGTTTTGCCATCACCCATGTGCAGATTGACGGAACCCCGATCGAGGCGCAGAGCAGTGTCGAGGGTGATTTTCTCGCCGACACCGCGATCTATGACCGGGTCGAGATTGTCCGTGGCGCTGCCGGATTATTAAGCGGTGCCGGCAACCCGTCGGCGGCGATCAATCTGGTGCGCAAACGGCCCACCCGTACGTTTCAGGCCAGCACCTCATTGAGCGCCGGAAGCTGGGACAAATACCGCGCCGAGACTGATGTTTCCGGCCCTCTGAGCGAGAATGGTCGCCTGCGTGGGCGGCTGGTGGCGGCTTATCAGGACAACAAGTCCTATCTCGATTTTCTCGACCAGCAACGCAAGGTACTTTACGCCATCGGCGAGCTGGACCTGACAGACAACACCACGCTGAGCGCGGGGTTCGATTACCAGCACCTGGTCTCCGATGGCACCACCTATGGTGAGCCGGTGCCATTGTTTTTTTCCAATGGCCAGCGTACCGATTTTTCCCGCTCGACCACCACCGGAACCGACTGGACGGTGTGGGACAAGGAGCGCAGCATCTACTTTGCCGATCTGCTGCACCGGTTCAGCCATGGCTGGAGCGCCAAGCTGTCGGTCAGCCATCTGCAGGGTGACTACTTCGGCCGCCTGCAATATCTCTCGGGTTACATCGACCAGGACAGCGGCACTGGTTTTAACAGCTCGCTCAACAGTTTCAGCGTGGATCGCCGCCAGACCGGTATCAACCTGTTTGCCAGCGGGCCATTTGCGCTGCTGGGTCGCGAACACGAGTTGATCGTGGGTTGGAACCGGGCACGGGAAACCAACGACCGCCAGTGGTACGACCCGCTGACCAACCCCGACCCCGGCAGTTTCTACAACTGGAATTACCCGCGTCCGGTATTCAACGATCAGGCCTCACGCTTTCGCAAAGCGACGACGGATCAGTCCGGTTATTACAGCGCAGCGCGGCTGAGTATCAGCGATGCGTTATCGCTGGTCGCTGGCGTCCGGGTGAGCGACTGGAAGCGCGAGGAATGGGTCAACAAGCAGAAAACCGACGAATACCAGCACAGTGATGAAATCAGCCCATACGGCGGACTGATTCTGGATATCAACCAGACCTACTCGTTGTATGCCGGCTATAGCCGGATTTTCAACCCGCAATCCAACCGCGATGTCAGCAATCGGGTTCTGGCCCCGATTGAAGGCACCAGCTATGACGCCGGTATCAAGGCTGCGTTTCTGGCTGACCGCTTAAATGCTGCGTTGTCGGTGTTTCGTATCGAGCAGGACAACGTTGCCGAGCCGGATCGCATGGTGGACGGCGAGCAGCGTTATCGCCCTCGTGCGGGCGTGGTTTCCAAGGGCTTCGAGGCAGAGATTTCCGGCGAGGTGGCGCCGGGTGCCCAACTGTATGCCGGTTATACCCATCGCAAGGCCGAGGATGCACAGGGCCAGGCCGCTCTGACCTATGACCCCGAAAACATGTTGCGCTTGTCAGGCACCTACGATCTGTCGGGCGGGGCGCGCAGAACTGTCGCTGGTGCGGCCGTGCGGTGGCAGGGTGATATTTACAAGGAAAACTCGGGACCTAATGGCGAAACCGCGCGCCAGGGTAGTTACCTGGTGATTGACCTGATGGCGCGTCAGCAGTTGTCGCCGGGGTTAACTGCCAGCCTGAATATCAACAACCTGCTGGATCGAACCTACTACAGCACCTTTATCTACAACGGCGGGTTCTACGGCACGCCGAGAAGTGCTGAGCTAAAGCTGCAATATGCCTTTTAACGATTATTGCAGCGATTTTTTACGGGATACCCGCTGCTGGTTCGGCATGAGGTTATACCCCGCATTGTTATGGATTATCAGCATGGCAGCAGTGCCCGCAAAACAGCATGGCTCATCCGGGCTCATGCACGGCCCAGGAGCTTTGGCTTGACGCGGCTGTGGATGGATATTGCACTCAGGGTGCTGCTCGCCTTGCTGGGCAGCTATGTCTTGGCCAATCTCGGTGCCGTGGCGTTTGCTGCCTTATTGCCGTTGGCGCGGGTGGATGCTGCGCTGGTCTCGATCCAGCTGAGTTTTGCGCTTTATGCCTGTGCGGTGGTCTGGGTATTTGCCGCGCGTACTGCCTGGCGGGCGATGGCCGGCCTGCTGCTGATGGCTGCTGTCTGCCTGCCGGTGGTCATGCTGGTGGTTGAAGGTGTGATCGGATGAAGGACGGTTTCCGCCAGTCCATGGCCTGGCTACATACCTGGGTAGGTTTGTTGCTGGGCTGGATACTGTATTTCATCTTTATTACCGGATCGCTGGGTTATTGGGACACCGAGATCGACCGCTGGATGCAACCGGAGCTGCCTGTTGCCAGCAACGGGGTATCAGATGCACAGACCATCGAGGCAGGGCTGCAGCGCTTGGCCGAGATTGCTCCACAGGCTTCGCGCTGGTTCATTACGCTGGCCGGAGATCGCAACAACCCTTATCCGAGCATCTTCTGGCAGGACGCCCAGGGCAGTGACAGCGAGCAGCTCGACCCCGGCACAGCCGCCCCGCCGCAGGCTCGCGCCACGGGCGGTGGGCAACTGCTGTATCAGATGCACTGGCGACTGCATTATTTGCCGAGAACGGTTTCCGACTGGATTGTCGGTATTGCCAGCATGCTGATGCTGCTGGCGCTGATAACCGGTGTTGTGGTGCACAAGAAGATCTTCAAGGACTTTTTCACCTTTCGCCCGGGCAAGGGGCAGCGCTCATGGCTGGACGCCCACAACGTGGTCAGTGTCATCAGCCTGCCGTTTCAAGTGATGATTACCTACTCCGGTCTGGTGTTCATGATGTTTGTGTACATGCCGCTGACCGTGGCTGCCTTCTATGGCACTGACGCCCAAAGCCGCATGCTGTTCCAGCAAGAGGCGTTTCTATTGCCGCAGCTGCCTGAGCCGGCTGGTCAGACGGCGGAGCTGACGAGTCTCGGGGCCGTGCTTGATCAGGTGGCAGTGCTCTGGCCCGATGAGCCGTTAGGCTATGTGGATATTCGTCATCCTCGGGATAGCAATGCCCGAATAATCGTTGCTTCCGGCAATGCCGCCGGGCCGGTTAGAAGCCGCACTACACTGCTGTTTGACGGCGCCAGCGGCGAGTTGCTGGAGAACCGCCCAGCCTCGGACAGCGTAGGACGTTTCAGTCGTGAGTTGCTGCTGGGCCTACATGAGGGGTTGTATGCCGGCACGGTGCTGCGTTGGCTGTATTTTCTGTCCGGTCTGCTCGGCGCGGCAATGATCGCCAGCGGCCTGGTTCTGTGGACGGTCAAACGCCGCCAGCGGGCTGAGCGTACGGGGGAGCGTCACGCCGGGCTGCGTCTGGTCGAGAGCCTGAATATCGCTAGCATCATTGGTCTGCCGCTGGCGGTTGCCGCCTATTTCTGGGCCAATAGACTGTTACCAGTCGCCTGGGAGGCGCGGGCCGAGTGGGAGGCCCATGTGATGTTTGGTGTCTGGGCCGGCCTGTTTCTGCATGCCGCGCTGCGCCCGGCGTCACGCGCCTGGGTCGAACAACTGACGGCGGCTGCGCTGGCTTTTGCCCTGTTGCCGCTGGTGAATACCCTGACCACCGAGCGTCACCTGTTGAATAGCCTGTTCGCCGCCGACTGGGTGTTTGTCGGTTTTGAGTTGAGTGTGTTGGCAACCGGCCTGGCTTTTGCCGCTGGCGCGATCTATCTGCAGCGCCGCAGTGTGGGACCTCGTCATCAAGGTACGGCCAGGGCTGGCAGCATGGGCACTGCGCGGACCGGCCAGTCGGGGCAGCGGGTTGAACTGCTGGAGAGTCGTCCATGATCTGGCTGAGTGCAGGCTCATTGCTATTGGCGCACGCCGGTCTGAGCTTACTGGCGCTGGCTATGGACAAGCATCGCAAGCAATTGCTGCCACGCCGTCAGCTGCCGGTGTGGTTCACCTGGCTGGTGCGCTTCGCAGGCTGGGCCAGTCTGATCTTATCTTTGAGCGCCTGTGTCATCGGCATGGGCACAGGCGTGGGGTTGCCGTACTGGCTTGGAGTGCTGAGCCTGGTGGCTCTGGTCCTGATTCTGCAGCTTGCTTATGCGCCGCTGGCGGCTATCCGTATCGCTTTGTTGTCACTGGGTCTTGGCCTGACAGGCCTGCTCCTGCAGTGACTAAAGAACCTGTTCAGGAGCCATACGGCCTCTGCAAGGTTGTAATATCCACCCATGAAAGGAGAACTATCCATGCAAACCCCATTTCGCCTGTTCACCGGTATGCTGGTCCTCAGCCTGAGTGCCATGAGCTGGGCTGGTGATAAGCAGCGTATTGACCATTTCCAACCCAAGGCTTCCGAGACGTTGCAACAAGCGGTAGAGAATCTGAGCGAGTACAACACCGAACTGGCGAATATTCTGGCCAAGGATGAGCTGAGCGCACAAGACCTGCACAATGTTCATCAACTAAGCTACACGCTGGAGGTGGCTCTGGAGAAAATCCATACCGATCTGGCTGAAGTGGCGCAGGTGCTCGAAGAGGTGCATGTCGCCTCCGAACAATCCGATGCCGCCACGGTCAAGGCTCGCGGCCAGGTTTACCTGGATGTTACCCGCACGGTTGTAGAGTAACGCTGCGCCTGGGCTTGGTGTACCACTGGAGCATCAAGCCCTGCTCTTTACGGCTGTCGGCCTCGACAGCCCGGATACTTCCAGTCGCCTGCCTTACTCACATCAAACCGAATGTCTGACTCTGGAGGCCAGCCTGGCATCGCTGTGGCGGCTGCTGTCCATCAGCTCCGGATAGTCGCAGACCTGGGCGTGCAGAGCCTGGCTGTCGCGGTAGTCCTCGATTGCACGACGATAGGCCATGCGCTTTTTGTCTTCTTCGCGCCGGCGCTCCCTGCGCAGGTTGCTGGTACTGGTGTCACTACGGTAATCAGGATCAAAAGCCATGCTGGCATCCTCCCGGGGTGGCTGTCGGGCAGTACCCGAATACTGTGCCGCAAGGCGATGACGGACTGATGACAGTGGGGCTGGTATGCTCAATTCAATTCGTGGAGAGCCCTGATGATCGAACTCGACGCCGGCCTGGCCCAGGATATTGTTGATCGGGCCATGGCCATCCTGCCTTACAACATCAACGTGATGGATACGCGCGGGCTGATTATTGGCAGCGGAGATCGCCAGCGCTTACATACCCGTCACGAGGGCGCCCAACTGGTCCTCAGCAACCAGCGGGTGGTAGAGCTCGATGCCCAGGCTGCCGCCTGCTTGCAGGGTGTGCGGCCCGGCGTCAACCTGCCGCTGTTCAACGCCGGTCAACTGGTTGGCGTGCTCGGTATCACCGGTGATCCCGAGGAAGTTCGACCGTTCGCCGAGCTGGTGCGCATGGCGGCGGAAATGCTGGTCGAGCAGCGTGCCTTGCAGGCCGAACGACAGTGGCAAGAGCAGCAATTGCAACGCTGGCTGTCTGAACTGCTGGACAGCGATTACCCGCTACCGGCGCTGGCCAGTGAACTGGAGCGCCTGGAACTGACCTTGCACTGGCCGTTGCAGGCCGCGCTGATCTGTCTGGATGGGCGTGCCGACGCTACCCATCAGTTGCGCGAGCGGACCGGGCCACTGCTGTTGCCGCTGGGTCGTCATCAGTTGCTGTGGTTGCGTTCGCCCCAGGAGCCTGAGGCCGATCAGGCCTGGCTGGCACAGGCCGAACGACGTGCTTGGCCGGTAACCCGGCTGTTGGTCGCCGAGCCGGTCGAACGACTGGCCGAATTGCGCGAAGCCTGTCAGGCGCTCGGTACTCTGCGCGACTATGCTGACGCGGCACAGGCTGCACGGCTGCTGTATCTGGCCGACCAACAGGTGTTGGTACTGCTTTATGCCCAGCGTCGCAGTTGGTTGGTTCAGCGTTTGCTGGCGCCGGTGCGGGCGCTACGCCAGGTCGACGGTCAGGGCGTGCTGGAAGCGACCCTGCGTGACTGGCTTGAATGCGGCGCCCAGAGCCAACTGTGCGCTCAACGTCTGGGGATTCATCGCAACACCCTGCGCTATCGGCTGGAGCGCATCAGCCGGGTGACCGGGCTGGAGCTGTTCCAGGCCGAGCCACGTCAGCGGCTGAGCCTGGCGCTGGCCTTGTTGCAAGGGGTCGAGCGCGACTGAATTGTGCGTGTGCACAATTTTTACTTCGATTTGACCCATGGATACCGTGCTTGTGTCCGAGGATTTTGTGCCTATGCTGGGCGACAATGAACGGCTGGCCGAGGGAGCTTCGAATACACCGCCGTTGCTGTGAGTGTGCGGGGGCCCTGGCATCATCGACGGACAAGACAATAAGAAAGGAGGCCATCCATGGGCCTGGTTCTGATTCTGGTCGTACTGATCGCGTTCATTGTTCTGGCGACGACTCGCCTCAAGCTGCACCCTTTCCTCGCCCTGCTCGGCGCCGCGCTGCTTGCCGGTTTTGCCTATCAGGTGCCGGCGGTGGATATCGTCAAGCACATCACCAGCGGTTTTGGCGGCATTCTCGGTTACATCGGTATCGTCATTGCCCTGGGCACCATCATCGGGGTGATCCTTGAGCGCAGTGGCGCCGCCATCACCATGGCTGAAACCGTGATCCGCTTGCTGGGTGAGCGCTTTCCAACCCTGACCATGTCGATCATCGGCTATCTGGTCTCTGTGCCGGTGTTCTGCGACTCCGGCTATGTGATTCTCAACTCGTTGAAGAACGCTCTGGCCGCGCGCATGAAAATCTCGGTGATCGCCATGAGTGTCGCGCTGGCCACCGGGCTGTACGCCACCCACACCTTTGTTCCGCCGACCCCGGGACCGATCGCGGCCGCCGGCAATCTGGGCCTGGAGTCCAGCCTCGGGCTGGTGATTCTGGTTGGTCTGCTGGTGTCTTTCATTACCGCTCTGGCCGGGATGTGGTGGGCCAACCGCTTTATCGGCAAGGACATTGTGCTGGAAGACGACGGTGCACCACTGCTGGCCAGCGAGGATTACGAACAAATGCGCGCCCGCTACGGCACCCTGCCCAGCGCCACCCAGGCCTTTGCACCGATCTTCGTGCCGATTGCCCTGATCTGTCTGGGGACTATCGCCGGTCTGCCGGGCAAGCCCTTTGGCGAAGGCTGGCTGTTCACTGTGCTGAGTTTCCTCGGCCAGCCGGTCATGGCGCTCGCAGTGGGCCTGGGGCTGGCCTGCAGCTTATTGAAAGCGGACAACAAGCGTCAGGAGTTCCATGACCGGGTGGTTGAAGGCATTCAGTCTGCCGCGCCGATCCTGTTGATCACCGGCGCGGGTGGCGCCTTTGGTGCGGTCCTGCGGGCCACGCCGCTGGGTGACTATCTGGGAGAAACCTTGTCGACCCTGGGGATTGGCCTGTTCATGCCGTTCCTGGTGGCGGCCGCGCTGAAGTCGGCTCAGGGCTCGACCACGGTGGCGCTGGTCACCACCTCGGCGCTGGTGGCGCCGCTGCTTGGTCAGCTTGGGCTGGACAGCGATATGGGGCGGGTTCTGACAGTGATGGCCATTGGTGCAGGCTCGATGACCGTGTCGCACGCCAATGACAGCTTCTTCTGGGTGGTTACCCAGTTCAGCCGCATGAACGTGGCCACCGCTTACAAGGCCCAGACCATGGCCACGCTGGTCCAGGGGCTGGCTGGTATTCTTACTGTCTGGCTGTTGAGTCTGGTACTGCTGTAATGAACATGAAACTGGTTATCGCCCCCGATTCATTCAAGGAAAGCCTCAGCGCCCCACAGGTGGCCAAGGCCATCGCTGCCGGCTGGCGCGAGGTTTATCCGCAGGCCGACATTCGCCTGTGTCCGATGGCCGACGGTGGCGAAGGCACGGTTGATGCGCTGCTGGCCGCCAGTGGTGGCGAACGCCGCAGCGTGACTGTTCAGGGGCCGCTGGGTGAGCCGGTAGATGCTCACTGGGGCTGGCTGGGCGATGGCCGGGCCGTGATCGAAATGGCCGCTGCCAGTGGTTTGCACTGGGTGCCGCTGGCGCGTCGCGATGCTACCCGCACCAGCAGTTTTGGCACCGGTGAGCTGATAGGTGCAGCGCTGGATGCCGGGGCGACGCGGATTATCCTGGGGCTGGGTGGCAGTGCCACCAATGATGCCGGGGCCGGCCTGCTCCAGGCTCTGGGCGCACGGCTGCTGGATGCTGCCGGTCGATCACTGGCGCCAGGTGGTGCGGCGCTGGCCAATGTGCAGCGGATTGATTTGAGTGGCCTGGATCCGCGTCTGGCCACTGTGCGCATCGAAGTGGCCGCCGATGTCGATAATCCCCTGTGCGGACCGCGCGGGGCTTCGCAGGTGTTCGGCCCGCAAAAGGGTGCGATTGCCGCTCAGGTCGAGCTGCTTGACCGGGCGCTGGGGCATTTTGCCGATGTCATGGCCCAGACCCTGGGCCGTGATGAGCGCGATGTGCCGGGGGTAGGCGCGGCAGGTGGCTTGGGGTTTGCCGCACGGGCGGTTCTGGCAGCCAGCTTCCGCCCAGGGGTTGAGCTGGTTGCCGAGTTGTCCGGTCTGGCCGAAGCGGTGCAGGGCGCCGATCTGGTGATCACCGGCGAAGGCAGGCTCGATGGCCAGACCTTGCACGGCAAGACCCCGGCCGGGGTGGCCAGGATCGCGCGTGCTGCCGGGGTGCCGGTGATCGCCCTGGCAGGCAGTCTTGGTGAAGGTTATCAGCGCCTGTACGAGATCGGTATCGATGCCGCCTTCAGCCTGACTCCGGGGCCCATGGCGCTGGAAAACGCGCTGGACGATGCGGCGCAGCAACTCCAGGCCCGGAGTGTGGATATTGCCCGGCTGTGGCAGTTGGCCAGGCGCTGACACTCAGCGCTCGCGCTGATGCTTTTCCCTGAGCTCCTGGCGCTCCTTGGCTTCAATGCACAAGGTGGCGGTGGGGCGCAGTAGCAAGCGCTGCAGGCCAATGGGTTCACCGGTTTCCTCGCACCAGCCGTACTCGCCCCGAGCCAGGCGCTCGAGCGCCTGATCAATCTTGTCCAGCAGCTTCTTTTCCCGCTCCAGCATGCGCAACTGCCACTGGCGCTGTTCTTCGCTGCTGCCGATATCGACCGGATCACTTTCCGGCTGGTATTCGCGTAGATCGCGGAATTCGTTGTCGATCCTTTCCTGCAGCTCATACTTTTGGCTTAGCAGCAATTCCCGGAAGAAGCTTTGCTGGGCTTCATTCATATAGTTCTGCGCGGGCTCGCGCAGCAGCGTTTCGGCGGTAAGGGGTGTGTTTTTCATGGTTGCTCAGCTCTCCGGCACATAGATCATGCGGCCGTCATCGAGACGGTAGGTTACCCCCGCGCGGGCGCCTTGGCCCTGGCCGACTTCGCCACTGGATTCATAGCGGGTCAGTTCCTGGCCATCCTTGATGGTAATGCGCATGTCGCTTTCACCCGGGTTTTCGATAACGACTACGCGGTCCTGGGTGAAGGGGTTCAGGGGGTTCTGGGCGATCACTATCAGCAGAATGCCGATAATGACCAGAAACAGGTCGATCAGGTTGACGACCGACAGCATAGGGTCGTTATCTTCATCGTCGAGAAAGCGCATCAGAGCCTGCCCCCGTCCTGGCGCTGGCGTTCGATCTGGCGCAGGTCCTCCAGCAGCCAGCGACGCTTCACGGTGAGGATGAAGAAGCAGATGCTGGCCGCCAGCAATGCCAGGATCACGGCCGAGAAGGCAGCGACCATGTTGCGACCGACAGCTCCGGCATCGTTGTTGCCCAAGGCCAGCAGCGCCGGTCCCATCGGGATCATGGTGGCGATCAGGCCAAGCATGGGGGCGGTACGCGACACGATACGCAGCCATTCCAGGCGCTGCATGATCCACAGCTCAAGATCGTCACTGGCCAGCCAGGTGCCGTTGCCTTGCCGGGCATGAACGAACAGGGCATGGCCATGCGTGCCTTGGCGTCGTTGCCAGGCCTCCACGGCAAAAGCACCCAGCACCACCAGGGCATAGGCCAGAGCCAGAGCGATCAGCAGCATTACCGGGGCCAGAAACAGGCGGGATACGGCGTACAGCAGCGTTTCAATTTCAGTAAATACGGTCATGGGGCTCTCGGTTTTCCCGTGTAGTCATAGGGTGGGTTGAGTGGTTTGGCGCAACTGCCGGAGAGCGCCACCGCTGATCAGCAACAGCATCAGTGCCAGAACCCAGAGCTGGCGGCTGAGGTCTTCGGCTGCTGGTGGTTCGACGGGCTCCAGCATCTGTCCCTCAACCTGCTGCAAGGGCTGCTCGCTGACTGTTGCGGCGGCTGCATTGCTGGTCTCGGCTGGGGCCGAGTTGGCAAGATCTGGGGCCGTACCGTCCAGGCCGAACCCCTGGGCTATGTCGGCAATGAACTGGCGGGTCAGCGGGCTGCCGCTATCCACGACAAACTCCTGTTGCAACTGCTGCCAGCGCTCGGCCAGTTGCTGACGGGTCTGTGCTGATGCATCCCAGTAGCCCTTGCGCATGGCTTCGGCCATGCGTTCGAGGATCTGTGCCTGGGCGGTGGGGTTGTGTTGCTCGAACCACTGGCCTGTACCCAGCTCGCGGGTATCGCTGACATAGGTATCGAACAGCGCCTGCCATTGATCATCACGCACGCTTGAGATATCCACGGCTTGCCAGCCAAACAGGTTGTTGGTGGCGTTGAGTACCTCCAGCGTGCCGGCATAGCCTTCCTGTTGCATGGCGCCAATCCAGTGTGGATTGAGGTAGCGGGCGCGCAGCTCGTCAGCGAGAAAACGAGCGAGGGCAGTGGTTTTGACCTCGTTGCTACGCAGGTCGGAAATCAGCAATTGCGGAGCCTTGCCGTCGAGGTGGCGGATGGCGGCGGACAATCCGCCAAGAAACTCGAACGGGTGATCGGTCGACAGCACGCCGTGCAGGTTGGATGAGCGCGACATGATGGCGACCTGGGTGCCGCGCAACTGCTCGGCCAGCAGGTTAGCCTGTGGCGGGTTGTCACCCCAGCCTTGACTGCCGTAGGCGTGCCGGCTGCTGGCAAGAAACTGCTGGGCCAGTTCGGCTTCGTCATCCCATGCTGTTGAGCGCAGTGCGAGCTCAGGCACGCCGGTGCCGTATTCACCCGGTGCGTTACTGAAGATCCGATAGCCTGCAGCGGCGGCTGCCTGCTCAGCACTCATGCCGTGATCCTGCAAGCTGGCGGCGATTCGACGGTTGTTGTCGGCGATGGGGTTGCCGGGTTCATCCAGTTCGGCCAGGCGTTGCAGGGCATCGTCCAGCAGGCGCATGAAGCTGTCGAACTGGTCACGATAGACCCCGGTAACCTGCACCACCACATCGCTGCGCGGGCGGCCCAGCTCGGCGGCCGGAATGATCTCCAGCGTGCTTACCCGCCCGCCTGCGTCCCAGACCGGCCGCAGGCCCAGGGCGTGGAGTATCTGGGCCTCGGTAACGCCCAGATGGCGGATGGCTTCTGACGACCACAGACTGAAAGCCAGCTTTTCTGGCCATTCACCGCCATGTTCAGCCCGAAATGCCTGCACCAGTTGCTCATGGGCGTGGGCCGCGCTTTGGTAGGCGGCCCGGGCCGGTATCTTGTCCGCCTCGAAGGCGTACAGATTGCGCCCGCTGGGCACATCCGGGTTGCGGATCGGATCGCCGCCGGGGCCTGGAGCGACGAAGCGTCCGGCCAGGCCGGCCAACAGGGCCTCATTTTCCTGGGTATCGCGCAGCTGCCGGTCCAGCTCCCGGGCCCGTTCAGCATGGGCTGCTAGCGCAGCGGGCAAGTGCTGGGTCTGCTCGCTGTCGAGCATCTGGCGCACGGCACGGTAGGCCGGGCTGTCTGGCAACTCGGAGTGATCACTGACAAACAGCTCCTCGCTGTCGGTATCCAGGGTCGCATAGAAGGGCTCACCAAGCTGCTGCATGATGGTGCTGATGCGCTGCGCTTGTTCAGCCGGCTGACCAAAGGTGTGCAGGCCTAGTGGCATGGCTATACGGGCCAGTTCGTGCAGATGGTCGTGCAGTTGTTGGAAAAACGTGTCGAAATCGCTGGCGCTTTGCTGTTCGCTCCAGCCCAGATCCGTGTGCAGGTGGGCCGCAATCGCCGTCGTGCGGATCTGCTCGGAGACCTGATGGCGGACCATGCCGGCGTCCAGTTGCTCATATTCGTGAATCAGATGGTGCAGGTCTCGCAGTTGGTCGTAGAGTCCGGCCGGGGCGAAGGGGGGCGTTTGGTGGCTTATGGTCACCGCGCGGCCACGGCGTTTGGCCTGAATGGCTTCGCCCACGTTGTCCTGAATGTATGGGTAGAAGATCGGCAGGTGGCCGGCGCTCAGCCAGGGGTAGTCATCGGCCGCCAGGCCGCGATCCTTGCCCGGCAGCCACTCCTGGGTACCATGGGTACCCAGGTGAATCAGGGCATGGCGGTCTTGCAGATAGCGATAGGCCGCCAGGTACAGATGGTCGGGGGCGCTGGCGGTATCGTGATAGTGACCGTGGGGTTCGGCCTGGCGCGGCATCTGCGGCATGATCAGCAGGTTTCCGAGCTGCCAGCGCGGGATGATGAAATAGCGTTCGCCATCAATCTGGTGTACGGCGCGGTGTTGGCTTGCCGCGCCGGTCTGCTGCAGTTCGAGCCGGCGGCGTTGAGGCAAGCTGTCGAGCCAGCGCTGGTACTCGCTCAGCGGGTAAGCAACGGCCAGATCCTCAGCCAGCAGAGTGGTCAGGGCGACGCTGCCATAGAGCGCGCCGAGCATGAGCTGTGCCTTGCTGATCACCTGTTGTTCGGTAACAGGTGGACCAACCCGATACCCTTCGGCCAATAAGGCCTGCTGGATGGAGACGATACTGCGTGGCAGGTTGAGGTTGGATGCACCCAGGTTTTTCTCGCCAGCCGGGTAGTTCCAGAACATCAGCGCCAGTTGCTTGTCCTGGGCGGCTGTGCGGCGCAAGGCGACCAGGCGTTGCAGTTTGGCAATCAGTGCATCGGCCTGGGCTGGCAACAGGTCATCCACCCCCGCTGTGCTGGCCGATAGCACCAGGGGGTCACTAATCCCCCAGCCTTCGGGCCCGGCGAGGAAAACCGCGGTAGTGCCTGCGCTAACGCCACTGCTTGCCTGTGGCCAGTCACGGGCTTCACCGTCGCGAAAGCGCAAAGTCTGGATAACCGGAATGTCCAGTTCCAGGAAGTCCCGGCTGCGGGCCGAGCCATTTTGCATGTGGGTCAGGTTGACCAGTACATCCGGGAATTGGTGGCTGAACACGCCAGGTAAGCCTTGCTCCTGCGAGGCGTCAAACCAGAACACCTGCGGCAGCAGGCCGGCGGCCTCGCTGCGCTCGATCAGTTGGTCTACCTCGCGGGTCAGCATGTCGCCTACTACGCCCGAATGAATCAGGTAGGCAACGCTGCCATTGAAGCTCTGCGCCCGTGTTGCCTGCCAGGCCAGATAATCCTGCTGGCTGCTGAACAGTTGCGGTGCCTGTGGGTGGTAAAAGCCGGTGGCGGGCAGGCGCTCGGGAGACGTCAGCAACGCAGGCGGGATTGGCTCCCCCTGTAGCAGCGCGTGAAGCAACTGGAAGAACCGCTGGAAGTTGCTTTCACCGCCAGCGCCATACAGTCCCGCCAGTGCGCCACCCACCGGGGCCGGCAGCCGCTCCCAGGCCGGCGGACCGCCGCCGACGGTCAGTAGCGGCTGGTCAGTGATCATTGACTGCACCGCAGCGCTGACCCGGGCCCGGTCATTTGGCCGTGGTACATCGAGCACCACCAGGTGGCTGTGCTCGATAGCTGCCAGCAGCGCATCGGCGTTACTGGTTTCGACATTCAGGTGTTCAAGCTGAATGTCCTGCTGCTGGGCGTAGGCCTGCAAGTGCTGGAACTTTTCCGCCGACACGAAGCTGTTGTGCAGGAACAGGGCCGCCGGGCCGGCGCTCTGGGCCATTGCCAGTCCGGACAGGAGTAGCGCGGCAACAGCGCTGAGACAACGCAGCAGCGGCATCAGAACCTCGCACTCAGGCCGACAAAGTAGCGTCTGCCTTCATCGGCGCGGTCGTAACGCTCGGGGTCATCGTTGGCCAGGCGCTTGTCGGTCAGGTTCTCGATCCCGCCATGCAGGCTCAGGTTGTGGTTCAGCTCATAGTCCACATACCAGCTCAGCAGGGTATATCCGGGCCGATCGCGTTCGGTGGCCGAGCGGTACTGCGAGCCGTGGTATTCGCTGCGCAGCCGGGTGGCCAGTTGTGGTTGTACGGCCCAGGCCAGTGTGGCGTTGGCGCGGTGGCGTGAGCGGTCGGCCAGGCGCTGGTCGGCGCTGCGGTCAATGGCGTCCAGGTAGGTGTAGTTGCTGTCCAGTCGCAGGTTCGTCAGCAGATCCACGCCAGCACTAAGCTCCAGCCCCTGCAGACGTACCTTGGCGATGTTTTCGTACTCCAGGCAGATGCGGCCGGGCTCGAAACAGGTGGGTTGGCGCACGGTCTCGATCAGGTTTTTCACATCGTTATGGAACAGCATGGCGCTGGTGGTCCAGCGTCCCCGGTCAAGTGTGGCGCCGAGTTCGTAGGACTGGTTGGTTTCCGGCTTGAGGTCCGGGTTGCCGCGGATGATGCCGCGTCCACCGATGGCGGCGCGTGACTCGAATTCCGGCGACAGCTGCTTGAGTGATGGCGCCTTGAAGCCGCGCCCGGCTCCGGCCCTGAAGGTCAGCTCATCGTTGGCATGGAACATCAGGTAGGCCCGTGGGCTGGTTTCCCAGCCAAAGTCCTGGTGGCGGTCGAAGCGACTGCCCAGTACCAGCTCCCATTGCTGGCCCAGCCACATTTCGTCCTGGGCGAACAGCGCGTAATGATCCTGAGACTGCTTGCCACGACGGTTGACCGTAGGGTCTTCCAGGCTTTCACGCCGGGTTTCGGCGCCCAGAGTCAGCTTGTGGCTGCTGCCGGCCATGAAACCTGCCCGCCCGTCGAGCACGGTGTCGGTAAAGGTGTTGGGACCGCTGGCGTCGCCGCCGTCACTGCGATAGGCCTTGCGCTCCATGGTTGAGCGGTACAGGCGCATCTGGGTCTCACCCCAGCTCCAGTCACCGGCATGCGACAGCGAATAGCGTCGGCGCTGTACATCGTTCTTGACCTTGTAGAAGGGGCTGGCGGTACTGCTGCGCGCACCTTTCTGGTCTTCATTGCCGGCGTCTATTGCAGCGTCGATGCGCTGGTTGGCATCTGGCGTCCAGCTCAGCCCAAGGTGGCCGTTCAGTGTTCGCTGATCATCCAGTGCCGACAAGGCTCTATTGTCTGCATCGCGCAGGGCCTCTCGGTGCCTGAACTCACCCCAGGCATTCAGTCCCAGCTTGCCTGGCACCAGCGGCCCGCCCAGATAGAACCCAGTCTTGTACTGACTGCCGTCCAGGCTGTGGTCGTTGATCGCTGCATAACTGCTGAACGAACCTTGCCAGTGATCGGTGGCCGAGCGGGTGATCACATTGACGACACCACCGAGTGCCTCGGAGCCATACAGCGATGACATGGGCCCGCGTACGATTTCGATCCGTTCGATAGCTTCGGTGGGTATCCAGCCCAGCTCGAAATCCGAGTGGGCAATGGCTGATGCGGAGGTATTGATCCGCTGGCCGTCGATCAGCATCAGTGTATGTTCGGAACTCATGCCGCGAATGGAAATGCCGCGCCGCCCCAGGCCGACGTTCTCCAAATCGACCCCGACGCTGTTGCGCACGGCGTCTGCCAGGTCATGGACGGGCTGGTTACGCAGGGTGGCGCCGCGGATGACGCTCACGCTGGCTGGCGCGTTGCTCTCGTCGCGCACGGAGGCGGTAGCGGTGACAACCGTCGCAGGCAACCGGGTGATGCCGTCCACTGCGGCTTGCTGGTGTGATCCGGGCTTTTGCGCCCAGGCGCTATTCCCCATCAGTATCAGTGCGATCAGGCAGCCTCTGGCGGCCTCACGTCTCGCGTTCATGGCTTGAATCCTTGCTGGCATTGTTGTGGTCCAACCGGCCGTGACATGGCGCCGCTGGAAGGTTGGCAGTTTTACGGGTATGGCTCGGATCGCCAGGCTCATGCGCGCCTGTAGCAGGCGGTCGCAGAATGAGTCCGGGCATTGAGCGGGCTATTGTTGTTCTAATATTGTTATAACATAACAATTGAGTGGGTTTCATCCATGAATTGGCCAGCACTGCGGTTATTGAGCTGGCAGGTGTGTGTGCCGGGGGTGATAAGGGCGTTCCGGAGCGGGCCTGGATGTGGGCTTGGCGGCCATCAGGTAACTGATAGACAATGGCGCGGCCTACTTTGGGATAATCGAGGTCGCTAGATGGAACAGCGCGGCACGCTGCAAAGCTGGAATGACGATAAGGGTTTTGGCTTTATCCTGCCGGAGCAGGGCGGTGACCGCCTGTTCGTGCATATATCCGCCATGCGTGGTGATCGCAGGCCCAGCCAGGGCGACAAGGTTCTCTATGTTGCCGGGCGTGATGAGCAGGGACGCCTGCGTGCCGAGCATATGCGTGCGGAGGGCTTGGCGCTGGATCGGCCGGCCATTCGTAAAAAACCGCGAGCGCCTGCGCCGCCAACCCGGCCCAGCAGAGCGGACAGGCCAAGACGCCAACCGCTGAGAGCTGCACAGGGCATCCGCAATCCCGGCCTGAAGCTGCTGATCTTTGCCCTGTTGCTGGCATTGCCGACGCTAGGCTCAGTGCAACTGCTGAGCAACGGCAGTGGCTGGGTATTGATGGCCTACCTGTTGATCAGTGTGCTCTGTTTTCTGCTGTACTGGTCGGACAAACACAAGGCCAGCAAAGGTCGCTGGCGCACCTCGGAAAGTACCTTGCATGCCGCTGAGCTGCTGGGTGGCTGGCCAGGCGCGTTGGTGGCCCAACAGGTGTTTCGGCACAAGACTCGCAAGGTGAGTTACCAGAGCACTTTCTGGCTGATTGTGGCGGCTCATCAGGTTTTTTGGGTTGATTGGCTGTTGCTGGATGGGCGCTATCTGGGGCATCTGTTGGTGCGCGCCCTGGGTTAGTGGCGGCGCGGTAGCCACCAGAGAAAGAACAGCATGCCCAGCAGCTCGACCAGCGACTGGATGACGATCACCAGGGCGGCGATCTCCCAGCCGGCGGGCAGGGCCAGCGCCAAGGGCAAGACCACGAAGGAATTGCGGGTGCCGAAGCTGAACGCCAGGGTACGCTGCTGGGCGATGGGCAGCCGCCACAGCCGGGCCAGGCCGGCAGCCAGGATCAGCGCCAGGACCAGATAGGCAAGATAGACTGGCACCACGCTGGGCAGCAGGGGCAGGGCGTTGATCAGGGTCTCGGCCTGACTGGCGGCAATCAGTGCAATGACCAGTGCCAGCAACGGAACCGGCCACCAGGCCAGGTGTTCACGCAGACGTTCGCGACCGGCTTGGGCCTCGATCCAGCGCTCGCCCATGGCTGCCAGCAGCAGTGGCAGCAACACCACTAGCACCGCGGCTGCCAACAGCTGCGGTGCCAGCGTCAGGTAGTCCGGGGTATCGCTTAGCAGCCAGAGGTACAGCGGCAACAACAGGACCTGTAGCAGCAGGTTCAGCGGGGTGACGGCGATGGCGCGGGCGGTATCGCCTCGGCCCAGTTGGGTGAAACTGATAAACCAGTCAGTGCAGGGCACCAGCAGGACCAGCAGCACGCCCAGACGCAGAGCCGGGTCGTTCGGCAGCCACTGCAGCAGGGCCCAGACCAGTAGCGGGATGGCGATGAAGTTGCCGCACAGCAGGGCGCTGACAAAACGTCGGTCGCCGAGTGCTGTGCGTACATGCAGCAGTGGCACCTGCAAGAAGGTGCAGAACAACAGCGCGACCAAAGTCGGCCACAGCAGCAGCTCCAACTGGCTGGCCAGTCCGGGCAGGGCCTGACCCAGCCCGAGTCCAAGGGTGATCGCGCTTAGATAGAGCCACACCTGGTGGCGCTCCAGAGTCAGTCGATCCACCGCTGGAACTCCCATGGCCGCGGGCTGAAAGGGTGAGCTTAAACCAGCACGCCCTGACTGCGCAGGTAGTCGTCGTAGCTGCCGGAGAAGTCGGTCACGCCATCGGCTGACAGCTCGATGATCCGGGTGGCCAGCGAGCTGACGAACTCGCGGTCGTGGCTGACGAAGATCAGCGTGCCGGGGTAGTTCTCCAGGGCCAGGTTGAGCGCCTCGATCGACTCCATGTCGAGGTGGTTGGTCGGCTCGTCCATCAGCATCACGTTGGCCTTTTTCAGGATCAGCTTGCCGAATAGCATGCGGCCTTGTTCGCCCCCGGAGATCACCTTCACCGACTTGCCGATCTCATCGTTGGAGAACAGCATGCGTCCGAGAGTGCCGCGCACCAGTTGCTCGCCACCCTGGGTCCACTGCGCCATCCACTCGAACAAGGTGCAGTCGGCCTTGAAGTCGTCGGCATGATCCTGGGCGAAATAGCCGATATCGGCGCTCTCTGCCCATTTCACCTCGCCATTGATCGGCGCCATTTCACCAACCAGAGTGCGTAGCAGGGTGGTTTTGCCGATCCCGTTGGGGCCGATGATCGCCACCCGTTCGCCCGCCTCAATCTGCAGATTCAGGCCCTTGAACAGCAGCTCGCCGTCAAAGCCCTGGCTGACATTCTCCAGGGTCACTGCCTGGCGGTGCAGTTTCTTGAACTGCTCGAAGCGGATGAACGGGCTGACCCGGCTGGAGGGTTTGACCTCTTCGAGCTGGATCTTGTCGATCTGCTTGGCCCGGCTGGTGGCCTGCTTGGCCTTGGAGGCATTGGCCGAAAATCGGCTGACGAACTGTTGCAGCTCGGCGATCTGAGCTTTCTTCTTGGCGTTGTCCGAGAGCAGCCGCTCGCGGGCCTGGGTGGAAGCGGTCATGTATTCGTCGTAGTTGCCGGGGAACAGCCGCAGCTCGCCATAATCCAGGTCAGCCATGTGGGTGCACACGCTGTTGAGGAAGTGGCGATCGTGGGAAATGATGATCATGGTGCTGTTGCGCGCAGTCAGCACAGTTTCCAGCCAGCGGATGGTGTTGATGTCGAGGTGGTTGGTCGGCTCGTCCAGCAGCAGCACCTCGGGATCGGAAAACAGCGCCTGGGCCAGTAGCACACGCAGCTTCCAGCCGGGAGCTACTTCGCTCATCGGGCCGTGGTGCTGTTCCAGCGGAATCCCCAGGCCGAGCAGCAGTTCGCCAGCGCGGGATTCGGCGGTGTAGCCGTCAAGTTCGGCGTATTCTGTCTCTAGTTCGGCGACTTTCATCCCGTCTTCTTCGCTCATTTCCGCCAGCGAGTAGATGCGATCGCGTTCGGCATGCACTTTCCACAGTTCCTCATGGCCCATGATCACGGTGTTCAGCACCGTGTGTTCCTCATAGGCGAACTGGTCCTGGCGCAGCTTGCCCAGGCGCACATTGGGCTCAAGCATCACCTGCCCGGCCGAGGGCTCCAGCTCGCCACCCAGAATCTTCATGAAGGTCGACTTGCCGCAGCCATTGGCGCCGATCAGGCCGTAACGGTTGCCATTGCCGAATTTGACGGAAACGTTTTCGAACAGCGGCTTGGCGCCGAACTGCATGGTGATGTTGGCGGTGGATATCACGATGGAAACCTGCGGGTGGAGAATGTAGGACCGGGCAGAACGCGCGGGCCGGGCATTGTAGCGGGCAATGCGGCGCGATGACAGTCGTTGGCGGACCGGCAGCTTGCCAGACCCGTGAAAAACTGCTGCAGTTGCCCGGAGCCGGCCGAATCAGGCCGCGCCACTTCAACTCGAGAGAAGCCCCCTGATCATGTGGTCAACCTACGTATTGCTCGCGGTGTTTGTACTGACCTATATCGGTATGGCCCTGGGGCGCATGCCCGGCATGCGCCTGGATCGTACCGGCATAGCGCTGCTGGCGGTCGTGTGCCTGCTGGTCAGCGGCTTGCTGGAAGTCGACCAGGCGGGGCAATGGATCGATCTGCCGACCCTGGTACTGTTGATGGGGCTGATGATCATTTCCGCCCAGTTCGCCGCCGCCGGGGCCTACGATGCGCTGGCCCGGCGGCTGGTCAATGCCCGGCTGTCATCCCAGGCGCTGCTGGGGTTGACCATCGCCACGGCGGCATTGCTGTCGGCGCTGCTGGCCAATGACATCATTGCCTTTGCCATGGCACCGATCATTGCCGAGGGCACCCGCCAGCGTGGTCTGGACCCCCGGCCCTTTCTGATCGGTCTGGCCTGCGCCTGCAATACCGGTAGCGCGGCGACCTTGATCGGCAATCCGCAGAATATCCTGATCGGTCAGGCCGGCCAGCTGGATTTCTGGGCCTTCGCCGCGGTCTGTGCAGTACCGGCGCTGCTGGCGACGCTGGTGGTCTGGCTGGTTGTGGGCTGGGTGTGGCGTCGGACTCTGACTGCCGAGCCCAGCAGGCCGGCCGAGTCCGGTGTCTGGCCGCGAGCCAATGGCTTTTCCACCTGGCAGACCAGCAAGGGCGTGGTTGCGGTGCTGGCTTTGCTGCTGCTGTTCAGCACCTCGCAGGCCAAGGAAATCAGCGCGCTGCTGGTCGCTGCGATTCTGCTGATGAGTCGGGTGCAGGCCAGCCGGGATATGCTGGGGGCGGTGGATTGGCACCTGTTGCTGCTGTTCGCCTGTCTGTTCATCGTCACTGGCAGCCTGTCGCTGACCGGGTTCGATCAGAAGGCCATGGCCTTGTTGCTGGGTTCCGGCTGGGATCTTGAGCAACCCTGGTTGCTGGCGCCGCTGATGCTGGCGGGCAGCAACAGCGTTGGTAATGTGCCGTTGGTGATCCTGATGCTCAGTGTCTGGCCTCAGGCCAGTGAGCAGGCGCTGTACGCCATGGCGTTGCTGTCGACTCTGGCTGGCAACCTGCTGATTGTCGGCAGCCTGGCCAATATCATCGTGGTCGAGCGTGCTGCCCAGGTTGGCGTGACCCTGAGTTTCCGTGCCCATGCTCGTTGCGGCATCCCTGTCACCCTGATCAGCATGGCGCTCGCGCTGGCCTGGCTGCACTGGGTTGGCGGATTTTAGGCGGCCATTTCCACCCGGTTGCGGCCATTCTGCTTGGCCAGGTACAGCGCCTGGTCGGCGCGGCTGATGGCCTGCTGGCTATCCAGTTCGGACCCCGGCTCCAGACAGCACAGGCCGATGCTGATGGTCAGAGTCAGCGGTCGGCCATCGCGGGTCAGGAAGCGGGTCTGCTCGATGCTCTGGCGCAGTTGTTCGGCCAGCTCTCGGGCGCCGCTGGCCTGAGTATTGGGCAGCAGCACGAGAAACTCCTCGCCGCCTAGTCGCCCGGCATAGTCCTGGGTCCGCAGCCGCGAGCGCAGGGTGTCGGCCAGCAGTTTCAGCGACTGGTCGCCGACCTGGTGCCCATGCCGGTCGTTGATCAGCTTGAAATGGTCGGTATCCAGCATCATCAGGCTTAGGGGTTGTTGCTGGCGGTCGCTGGCCGCCAGCAGGCGTTCCAGTACTTCGAGAATGTAGCGGCGGTTGGGTAGCCCGGTCAGCTCATCATGCATGGCCAGCTTGAGCATCTGGGCGTCGGCCCGCTCCTTGGTCATTAGAACCAATCCCATACTGATCAGGATCATGGTGATGATAGCCGTCAGGAAAGTGACCATCTGAATCGGATTGGAGCTGGTAATTTGCAGCATCTGGTCCATGCCCAAGGCGGTACCTACGCCGCGATAGGCCATGGTGGCGATAATCAGGGCAAAGGCGCAGGCTAGGAAATACTGGCCACGGCCCTCGGTCTGCCGGTGCAGACTGAGAGTAATGACCAATAGCAGCAGGGCCTGGTACAAGATAATGACGGCCACCACAATTACCCGTGCTGCCAAATGATCCAGTAGGAGCCACAAGGTCACGGGCAGAACGACCAGTGGCCAGCAGGTCAGCCAGCGATTGGGGTGGCGTTGCTGGAACTGCATCAGGGCTTCGGTAAACAGGACAAACACTCCGGTCAGCAGGGTGTTGGCGACAAGGATTGAAAGAGCGTCGCTGACCTGATCCCGGAGGCCGAAGAGAATGTACACCAGCCCGTGCAGGGCCAGCGCCAGGGTCAAAAAGCCCAAGCCTTCCTTGCGTTCCGGGCGCCACACCGCAGCGGTACAGGCCGTCATGGTGAAACTGACGATAATGACCAGTAGAAACATGGTCGGGATATGCGCTTGCATCATGGTCACTGTACGTCTCGTGGCGCCGGCAAGAGTGATAGCTAAAGTGTGGCACTTTATGTGGCGCTAGGTGCAGGTTTTTTATCGGATTCATGAACTGGAGGCTGAATGGTTCAGCCGTACAAGCCGGTGGAAAAATCCGTCCGATAGGCTTGAGAGGGGTGGGGAGATGGCAGTCCCGGGCAGAGGCCCGGGACTTTCAGGGGGAGGGGGGGTGCTTAGTAGCGCGCCAGCCAGTGGGCATAAGGAGCGGGCAGGGTCCAGGAGGCCTGGTCGACTTTTAGCTCACGGGCGGCATGGTAGGCCCAGTGGGGGTTGGCCAGATGCGCCTTGCCGATCATGACCACATCCAGTTGCCCGCTTTTTACTGCATTTTCCGCGATATTCGGCTCACCAAAGCCCCAGGCCGAGGAGACCGGAATGTCCGCTTCGCGGCGCACCCGCTCGGCAATCGGGCCCATGAAGCCAGGTGCCCAGGGAATCTGAGCCTCGGGGGTATTGAAACCGATGCTGACACTGATCATGTCCAGGCCATCGGCTTTCAGGCGTTTGGTCAGGTCGATCGACTCGCTCAGGGTTTGCTCGTCGCGGTCGTCAAACTCGATGACCCCGAAGCGGATGGTCAGCGGCAAATGTGCTGGCCATACCTCACGTACCGCGGCGAAGGTTTCGCGGATGAAGCGGCTGCGGTTCTCGTAGCTGCCGCCGTAGGCGTCGGTACGCTGGTTGGCATGCTCCGAGAAGAAGCTCTGGGCCAGATAGCCATGGGCAAAGTGCAGTTCCAGCCACTCGAAACCGACCGCCAGGGCACGCTGGGCGGCGGCGACGAAATCGTTCCGCACCCGAGCGATATCGTCCAGGCTCATTTCCCTGGGCTGCTTGCTCAGATGGGCGCCGAAGGGCACGGCCGAGGGAGCGATGGTCTGCCAGCCGCGCGGGTCATCGTTGCCGATGTGATCATCGCCTTCCCAGGGCCGGTTGGCGCTGGCCTTACGCCCGGCATGGGCGATCTGGATGCCGGGTACCGCGCCCTGGGCTTTGATGCTGCGCACGATCGGGGCGAAGGCCTGGGCCAGATCATCATTCCAGATCCCGGCGCAGGCCGGAGTGATGCGGCCTTCGGGGGCCACGGCGGTGGCCTCGACGATCACCAGGCCAGCGCCGCCACGGGCCTGGGCGCTGTAATTGGCCAGGTGCCAGTCATTGACCAGACCGTCGACGGCTGAGTACTGACACATCGGCGGTACGGCAATCCGGTTGCGCAGGGTGATGTCCTTGAGGGTGAAGGGTTGGAACAGCGCGGACATGGGAAATACCTGTGAGTTAGTTGTTACGTTAGTTCGATAATATTGGAACTATGGCCGTAAAGTAAACCCTTGTGTAGAATTTGACCCATGCGACCGTTCAAACACCCCAATCCCGACGATTTTGTTCTTGAGCGCGTGCTCTATGCGCTGAGCGACCCGGTGCGCCTGGAAATCGTGCGTCGGCTGGCCGAGGTTGGCGAAGCCAGCTGTGGTGAGCTGGATGGCGGCCGACCGAAGTCGAGCATGTCTCACCATTTCCGGGTGCTGCGCGATGCCGGGCTGGTATGCACCTATGGGGTGGGCACTATGCACATGAATTCGCTGCGCCGGGCGGATATCGACAGTCGCTTCCCCGGTCTGCTGGATGCGGTTCTGGCCAACAGTCAGTAGCTTTTCAGTCGCGGTAGAACACCTGCACCAGATGCCAGCCGAACTGGGTCTTGACCGGCCCGTGCACCACTTTCAGGGCCTTCTTGAAGATGATCTGGTCGATGGCGCGGACCATCTGGCCCGGGCGCACCTCACCCAGATCGCCGCCGCGTTTTTTCGACGGGCAGGTGGAATATTTCTTTGCCAGCACGTCGAATGCCTCACCGGCGGCAATGCGCTTTTTCAATGCGGCGGCTTCGGCTTCAGTCTTGACCAGAATATGGCGGGCCATGGCGACGGGCATGGGTTACTCCTGGGTATCGGTGCTGCGAGCCCCGGCCTTGTTCGACAGGCGCAGGCCACGCAGACTGCGCTTGACGTTCTTCAGGTGGTTGACCAGTTCCGGGCCGCGGCGCATGGCCATGCCCATGGCCAGCACGTCGATTACCACCAGGTGGGCGATGCGTGAAGACAGCGGGGTGTAGATGTCGGTGTCTTCCGGCACGTCGATCGGGATGTGGATGCCGGCCAGTTCGGCCAGTGGGGTATGGCTGGGGCACAGACTGATCAGGGTCGCGCCGGTTTCGCCAACCAGACTGGCCGAGTGCAGCAGATCCTTGGTACGCCCGGTCTGGGAAATGGCCACGGCGACATCCTGGGGTCCCAGGGTTACCGCCGACATGGCCTGCATGTGCGGGTCGGAATAAGCGGCGGTAGAGACCTGCAGGCGGAAGAACTTGTGCTGGGCGTCGCTGGCTACTGCGCCCGAGGCACCAAACCCGTAGAACTCCACCCGCCGGGCTTTGGCCAGCGCGGCGATGGCGAACTCCATGGCCTGCGGGTCGAGGCGTTCGCGCACGTCCATCAGGGTCGCCAGGGTGGTGTCGAAGATCTTGTGCGAGAGCTCGTCGACGTTGTCGTCTTCGCTGATCGAGAACTGACCGAAGCTGGCGCCGGCGGCCAGGCTCTGGGCCAGGCGCAGTTTCAGGTCCTGAAAGCCGCTGCAACCAATCGCCCGGCAGAAGCGCACGATGGTCGGTTCACTGACCCCGACTTCGCGGGCCAGATCGGCCATCGACGAGTGCATGACCTGGGCAGCCTGGGCCAGCACGAAATCGGCTACCTTGAGCTCGGATTTGCGCAGCGTAGGGCGGCTGACGGCGATATGCTGGAGTAAATTCACGTTGGCTTCTGGTAGTCTTGAGGGTCGAAATGGCCGAATTTCTTGTAGTTATACTACAAAAATGGTCAAAACGTCTTGAATGGGAGAATCGATGTGCCTGCACATCGCGGCATGGCCTGTGACATTGTAGTGCTGGGCGGGACCGGCGATCTGGCCCTGCGCAAGCTGCTGCCGGCGTTGTACTACCTGCACCGCGACGGTTATCTGCATGCTGGTACGCGGATTCTGGCGGCGGCCAGGGCCAAGCATGCGGCCGAGAGCTACCGCCGATTGGTGCAGCGGCATGTCAGCCAGCATGTGGCCCTGGGTGATTTCGACAGCGGGACCTGGGACGCTTTCGCTGAGCGGATTGACTACCTGAGTCTGGACGTCAGTCAGCGGGTCGAGTTCCCGCGTCTGGCCCAGGCCTTGGGCAAGGTCCGTGGGCGAGTGCGGGTGTTCTATCTGGCAACCTTCCCCAACCTGTTCGCTGCTACCGCCAAGCACCTGGCTTCGGTGGGACTGGTCGATGAGCAGGCCCGCATCGTGCTGGAAAAACCACTGGGCGAAAGCCTCAAGACCGCGACCCAGATCAATGACCAGATCGGCGCCGTGTTTGACGAGTCGCGGGTGTTCCGGATTGATCACTATCTGGGCAAGGAAGCAGTACAGAACCTGCTGGCGCTGCGCTTTGGCAACGCTCTGCTGGAGCCGCTGTGGCGCAATGCGCATATCGACCATGTGCAGATCAGCGTGCTGGAAACGGTTGGGGTCGAGAATCGCGGGGGCTACTACGATCAGGCTGGTGCGATGCGCGATATGGTGCAGAACCATTTGCTGCAGTTGCTCTGTCTGGTCGCCATGGAAGCGCCGGTGCATTTCGAGCCCGAAGCGGTGCGTAACGAGAAGCTGAAGATTCTCGAAGCCCTGCGGCCGATCACTGGCATGGATGTACAGGATCACACTGTACGTGGTCAGTACGCCGCTGGAGAGCGGGCCGGTGAACAACTGCCAGCTTACTACTTCGAGAAGAGTGTTGATCACGACAGCAACACTGAAACCTTCGTCGCGCTCAAGGCCGAGATCGACAACTGGCGCTGGGCCGGGGTGCCGTTCTATCTGCGCACCGGAAAATGCCTGACCCAGCGCAAATCGGAAATCGTCATCCAGTTCAAGGCCGTACCGCATCGGCTGTTCTCCCAGAACGGCGGCGACCCGGCGCGCAACCGGCTGGTGATCCGCCTGCAACCGGATGAGAGCATCAGCCTGGCGCTGATGGCCAAGTCACCGGGGCGCGGCATGGCGCTGCAGGAAGTTGAGCTGGATCTGAACTTTGCCAAGGCCTTCAAGCGCCGACGCTGGGACGCCTATGAGCGGCTGTTGCTGGATGTGATCGAAGGTGATGCCACCTTGTTTATGCGCCGTGACGAAATCGAAGCGGCCTGGCGTTGGGTCGATCCGATCATCCAGGGCTGGCAGGACTGCTATCGCTCACCCAAGCGTTACGCTGCCGGCAGTTGGGGGCCGGACGCCGCCGACAGCCTGCTGGAGCGTCAGGGGCATTGCTGGTTTGATGAAAACTGATGTGCTGTCGGCTGAAAGGCTCGCGCTAAAGCGCCGCAATACCAGGTTAAAGGGTAAGAACTGACCTGGGTCACAATAAAGGCCTATAGCGGGCCGATTGAATTTATTTGAAGCAGGGCCTGTGTAAAGATGAGCCGGCATCATTTGAATTTCAACCGGCGTGAGACCTGAACCATGCGATTGCTTTGCTGTGTGTGGCTGTTGTGCTGCAGCCTGCCGTTGGCCGCCAGTCAGCAGCTCAACCTGTTCAACTGGCCAGAATATCTTCCACCTGAAGCCATTCAGCGATTCCAGGAACAAACCGGGATTGAGGTGCGTTATGACACCTTCGACAGTCCCGAAGTACTGGAAAGTACGCTACTGGCCGGCGCCAGCGGCTATGACCTGGTGTTCCCATCCACCACCGTGCTGGCCAAGGCAATCCAGGCCGGTGCCTTGCAGCAGATCGATGGCAGCCGCTATCAGCATGCTGCCGAGCTGGATCCGGAGTTGATGCGGTTTCTGGCTGTGGCCGATCCCAACAACCGCTATGCCATGCCTTACACCTGGGGCACGATAGGGTTGGGAATCAATCGCCAGGCGGTGGAACGACGCCTGGGACAGATCCCGCTTAACAGTCTCGATCTGCTGTTCAAGCCTGAATACGTCAGCCGCCTGAAAGATTGCGGCGTCTCGATTCTGGACTCTCCACAGGAAGTCATCGCCATCGCCCTCAACTATCTGGGGCATGACCCGTATGCCAGTTATCCGCCAGCGCTCAGACAGGTCGCCGAGTTGCTGGCCGGTGTACAGCCGAATCTGCGCTATGTCGGCAGCGCCCAGCATATTGATGATCTGGCCAGCGGTGAAATCTGCCTGGCGCTGACCTTCAACGGTGATGCCGGGCTGGCGGCGGTGCGGGCTGCAGAGCTGGGGCAGCCGTTCGAGGTGGTCTATCGTATTCCCCGTGAAGGGTCCGTGGTCTGGTTCGACAGCATGGCGATTCCGGTTGATGCACCGAATCCCGAGGCAGCACACCGGCTGATCGACTTCATGCTCCAGCCCGAGGTGCTGGCCGAAGTGACCAATGAACTGTTCTTCGCCAACGCCAGTCTGGCAGCGGGACCACTGGTTGATCCGCAGATTGTCGCCGACCAGGACATCTATCCCCCCGAGACAGTCCGGGCCCGGCTGTTCGTCGAGCGTCAGCTGGGTGTGGCCGATCAGCGCCAGCGCACTCGATTGTGGAGCCGGGTTATCGCTCAGCACTGAGTAAGGACTTACGGGTTCAGCGGATGCTGAAAGCTGGCCAGCAGATCCGCCTCGAAGGCCTGCTGTGCATCACTGGGGTGTTGGCCTCGATGGCGGGCCAACTGGAAGCCGACCTCAAAGCTCAGTTGTTCGGACAGCAGGGGACGCAGACGTCCGCGTTCGACCCAGCGCGCGCCGATATGCTCGGGCAGATAGCCGATATGCTGGCCTGAGAGGATAAATGCCAGCGCCCCTTCGACCTGTTCGGTCTGGGCACTGCTGGCTTCGCTCAGGTGCGGCTCACATGGCGGAAACAGTCGATAGGGATGATGTACCCGGTCGGCCAGGCGCAGATCCTCTGGGGTTGGTGCTGGGTGTGCGAACAGAGGGTGAGCGCTGGCACAGTACAGGCACTGGCGTTCCTGAAACAGCAGCCGGTAATCGATAGCGGCCTGTTGCCCGGCAAAATAGCCGACTGCCAACTGCAACTGATTCTGTAACAACCGCCGTTCCAGCTCCGCCGGCATGGCGGTGATCAGCTCGATTTGCACCGCCTGATTACGTTGCCTGAAGCGCTCGATGGCCTGGGCAATGCGCTCCAGCACTGCGTCGGCCAACCCTTCGGACAACCCCAGATGCAGCTCTCCGATAAGCTTGTCGGCCATACCCTGCGCTTCATGGCGGAAACTGTCGATGGCTGCAAACAGCCGCCGTGTTGCCTGCAGCACCTGCTCGCCCTTGGGGGTCAGGCGAAAGCCGGCCTTGCCGCGCTCACACAAGCGAAAGCCCAGCCGGGTTTCCAGCTTGGCCATCTGGGTGCTGATGGTCGACTGACCCACCCCCAGTTCACCCTGAGCGGCGCTGAAACCACCACACTCGGCCACGGTGACAAACAGCCGCAACAGCTGCAGATCCAGATCGCGTAGCTGGCTGAGCATGGCGCCTCCAAACATTGATGATTATCGATGCCAAAATAGAACACTTTGCATTTTTATAAAACAATGCCCATGCAAGCATGTTCAGGCCCGATAACAATTCATTAGCCTGTGCGAGATTCAGACCATGCGACTGTTCCTATTAGCGCTGCTGCTGGGCGGCAGCTTGCCACTGGCGGCCAGCCAGCAACTCAACCTGTATAGCTGGGCCGACTACGTACCGGCCCAGGCCTTGCAACGGTTTCAGGACACCACCGGAATCCAGGTCCGTTATGACACCTTTGACAGCCTGGAGGTGCTGGAAAGCAAGCTGCTGACTGGACGCAGCGGCTATGACCTGGTGTTTCCAGCCTCGACCAGCCTGGCCCGGGCGATTCAGGCCGGTGCCCTGCAGCCGATCGAGGCTGACGACTTTACCCATGCCGCCAGCCTGGATCCGGAACTGCTGGCGCTGCTGGCCGAGGCTGATCCGGGTAATCGTTACGCCATGCCCTATACCTGGGGCACCGTGGGCCTGGGGATCAACCTGCAGGCGGTCGAGCAGCGGCTGGGAGCCGATGCCCCGCTGAACAGCCTGGACCTGCTGTTCAAGCCGGACTACGCCCAGCGCCTGAAGGATTGCGGGATTGCCGTGCTGGACTCGCCCCAGGAAGTTATTGCCATCGCCCTTAACTATCTGGGCCATGACCCCTACAGCACTGCCGGGCCGGCCCTGGAACAGGCAGCGCAACTGCTGGCGGCGCTGCAGCCGAACGTGCGCTATGTCGGCAGCGCCCGGCATATCGATGACCTGGCCCGGGGTGAGGTGTGCCTGGCGCTGACCTATAACGGTGATGCCGGCATGGCGGCGGCGCGGGCCGCAGAGTCGGGGCAGCCGTTCGAGGTGATCTACCGTATACCGCGTGAGGGCACCCTGATCTGGTTCGACAGCCTGGCGATTCCGGTGGACGCGCCCAATCCGGCAGCGGCCCGGCAATTGATCGACTTTCTGCTCCAGCCCGAGGTGCTGGCCGAGTTGACCAATGAGCTGTTTTTCGCCAATGCCAGCCTGGCGGCCGAGCCGTTGATTGATCCCCAGATTGCCGCCGATCCAGACATTTATCCGCCGCCTGAACTGCGGGCCCGGCTGTTCGCCGAGCGCCAGCTGAGCCTGGCCGAGCAGCGTCAGCGCAACCGTCTTTGGACCCGTTTTCGTACCCAGTATTGAGCCCGAGGAGCTTTCCCATGGATCACAGCCCCAGCAATGATCAGGCCTTCACCCGTGACAGCCTGTACGGCACCGCCGCCGAACCAACCTATGCCGGCGTCACCAGTTTCATGCGTCGGCGTTACAGCCGGGATCTCGCCGGTGTCGATCTGGTAATCAGCGGCGTGCCCTTCGACACTGCTACCAGCAACCGACCGGGTAGTCGTTTCGGCCCGCGGGCGATTCGCGCCGCCTCGGTACAGATGGCCTGGGCCCGCCACTATCCCTGGGAGTTCGACCCGTTCGAGCGACTGGCCTGTGTCGATTATGGTGACTGCCTGTTCGATCATGGCCGCCCGGAAAGCGTGCCGGCCAGTATCCAGGCCCATGCCGAACAGATTCTGGAATCCGGCTGCGGGCTGTTGACCCTGGGTGGCGATCACTTCATCAGCTACCCGTTGCTCAAGGCTCATGCCCGGCGCCATGGTCCGCTGGCGCTGATTCATTTTGACGCCCACAGTGACACCTGGCCGGACCCGGAGTATGAGCGCATCGATCACGGCACCATGTTCTACCATGCCGCGCGCCAGGGGCTGGTCGACCCGGCCTGCTCGGTGCAGGTGGGTCTGCGCACCACCAACGATGACGTGATGGGGTTTCAGGTGCTTGATGCGCGTGAGGTCAATCGCAGCAGCCCGGAGACGATTGCCGAGCGGATCCGTGCACGAGTTGGCCAGCAGCCGGTCTATCTGACCTTTGACATCGACTGTCTGGACCCGGCTTTCGCACCCGGCACCGGGACCCCTGTGTGTGGCGGCCTGTCGACCCATCAGGCGCTGGAGATTCTGCGCGGGCTGCGCGGGATCAATCTGGTCGGGATGGACCTGGTTGAAGTGGCACCAGCCTACGATAGTGCGGAAATCACCGCGCTGGCTGGTGCCACCCTGGCAATGGAGATGGTCTGTCTGTATGCCGCTCGCTGAGTCCGGGGCTTAGTTCATCAGGCCCCGGTGCTCCTGCAGCATGGCGGTAAAGTCGGCCGCCGAAAGAGGCCGGCTGATCAGATACCCCTGCACTTCGTCGCAGCCATACTGTTTGAGATAGGCCAGTTGCACATCGCGCTCGACCCCTTCGGCCACCACGCGCAGGTCCAGGCTATGGGCCATGGCGATGATCGCCCGGGTAATCGCCGCGTCCTGGCTGTGTTGGCCCAGATCGGTGACGAATACCCGATCGATCTTCAGGGTATCGACCGGGAAGCGCTTGAGATAGGCCAGCGAGGAATAGCCGGTGCCGAAGTCGTCGACTGCCAGGCGAATCCCCATGGCCCGCAGTTCGGCGATATTGTGGGCCACCGCATCGACATGTTCGAGGAACATGCTTTCGGTCAGCTCCAGCTCCAGATACTCGGCCGGCAACTGGCATTCCTCAAGGATATGCTGGACCCGGCGGGCGAAGTTGCTCTGGCGCAACTGCTGCACTGACAGGTTGACCGACACGCAGACCGGCGTCGGGCCCTGGTGATACCAGTGGCTGGCCTGGCTGCAGGCTTTGTGCAGCACAGCATCGCCCAGGGCGATGATCAGCCCGGTTTCCTCGGCCATATCGATAAAGTCGCCCGGCATCACCAGCCCACGCTGCGGATGTTGCCAGCGTACCAGCGCTTCGGCGCTGCTGATGCTGTCGTCGTTAAGGTGCAGCTTGGGCTGGTAATGCACCACCAGCTGGTTGTCTTCAATGGCCTTGCGCAACTGGTTTTCCAATTGCAGGCGCTCCAGGCTGTAGGCCCGCAGTTCACGGGTGAAGAACCGGTAGGTGTTGCCGCCCAGGTGCTTGGCATGCTGCATGGCCTGGTTGGCCTGGGTGATCATTAGCAGGCTGTCACGGGCGGTATCCGGGAACTGGCTGATGCCGATCGAGGCCGTGACCACCAGCTCATGGCCCATGATGCTGACCGGTTGGCGCAGGCCTTCGAGCAGTTGGGCGGCCAGTTCGCTGAGCTGTTCGAGGCTGGTGTCGCGTTCGACCAGAATCACGAACTCGTCGGCCGACAGGCGCGCCAGGGTATCGGCCTCGGGAGCCAGATCGCTCAGGCGCCCGGCCACCAGGCGCAGCAACTGGTCGGCTACGTCATGCCCAAGGGTGTCGTTGATGTACTTGAAGCGGTCCAGGTCGATATGTAACAAGGCCAGCCCGTAGCGGTACTGACGGGCCCGGCCGGTGGCTTCCTGCAGGCGCTGGTTGAACAGGTTGCGATTGGCCAACTGGGTCAGCGCGTCGAAATTGGTCAGGTACTGAAGCTGTTCTTCGGTCTGGCGGTGGGTGGTCAGATCGGCGAAGAAGCCGACCAGGTGGGTGGTTTCACCCTTGTGGTTGCGCACAACGGTCAGTTGCAGCCACTGTGGGTAGCGCTCGCCGCTGCGTCGCTGTTCGAGCAGCTCGCCCTGCCAGCGATCCTGGGTACGCAATAACTGGCTCAGGCGCTGGTAGGTGTCGAAGGTGTCAGCCAGATCATTCAGGCGGTAGATCGGCTGACCGATCACATCCCCGGCAGCGTAGCCACTGATCACGCTGAAGGCCTGATTGACCGCCAGAATATTCAGTTCCGGGTCGAGGATATAGATGCCTTCGGAGGTGGCTTCGAATACGGTTGCTGCCAGCTGAGCCTGTTCCTGCTGGTGCTTGCGGGCAGTGATGTCGCGACGGGTGCCGATCATCCGGGTTACCCGGCCGCTGTCATCGCGGGCCACCGCCCGGCCACTGTCTTCGACCCAGATCCAGCGGCCATCGGCGTGCCGAACCCGGTACTCGATGCGGTAGGACGGGGTATTGCCACGCATGTGCCGAACCAGGGTTTCCTGCAACGGCCGCACATCGTCCGGGTGCAGGCGCGGGCGCAGATCCCTGAGCATGCTGGTGACCGAGTCGGCCGGCAGACCGAAAATTTCCTGTAGATGGGAATGAAATACCTGATCGGTTTCCAGGTTCCAGTCCCAGAGCCCCAATTCACTGGCTTCCATTGCCAGACTGAGCTGGGTTTCGCTGGCACTCAGGGCCCGGGTTGCCTGTTCCAACTCGGCGGTACGCTGACGTACCCGCTCCTCCAGGGCGTCATGGCTGTCTCGCAGATGCTGCTCGGCCTGGCGCCGCTGCTGGATTTCCCGGGTCAGTTGCTGGTTCAGTGCCTCGGCCTGTTGTCGGGCATCGTCCAGCCGCGCCACCAGTGCCTCGTTGCGCTGATTGGCCCGGGCAGTAGTGATCGCCGAGCGATTGATGAAAGCTGCCGCCAGCATCAGGCAACTGAACAGCGCCAGAGCCATCAAGCCCCAATAGGGGCTGGAAGGGTCGTCGCGACTCAACAGATAGATGATTGGCGGCAACCAGCAAGGCAGGGCAAAGGTGATGAACGCCAGAAACCGTTGAGCGTAGATAATGCTCACGCACAGACTGACCCCGGTGACCAGTCCGTAGGCTGGTGCTTGCAGACTGAAGTTGTCGAGCGGTACCAGGAACAGATGCACATAGGCCATGCTCAGGCCGGACAGGGCATTACCCAGATAGAACAGCAGGCGCCAGCGCAGGCGCAGCTTGATTGCGTTGGAGGCTTGCCGGTAGCGGTTCACCAGATGGCTGCGCAGCAGCACCAGCAAACCGATCAGCAGTAGCCAGGCCAACAATACAGGGCGCTCGGTATGCTCCCAGACAAGCAAGCTGATGGCGCTGGCCGAAAGCAGGATCAACCACTGTGGCAGACGCGAATAGTGATACAGCTTATCGAGCTGGCGTAGGCGCTGCTCGGTGTGGCCACTGGCAAATGGGCTGGTGTCAAACGTCATGATGACGTGGTCCCCTGAACGCTGAGCGTTTCTTGTTGTTACGTGTTGTCGTGGCTGGCCGAAGATCTGTACCGCGACAGTATCAGATTTTGCACCATACACCAGAGCGCTGATCCGGCCCAGCCTTTTTTAGTCGCTGCTTTGTAGCGCCAAAGCCTCTGGACCGCGGGCTTGGGCGAATTCTACCGAGGGACCGGCGGTCGCTGGTAGAATGCCCCGATGGATATTTCACACCTTATCAACTCACTTAACGACGCCCAGCGCCAGGCGGTCACCGCCAGCCCTGGGCAACAACTGGTTCTGGCTGGCGCCGGCTCGGGCAAGACCCGGGTGCTGGTGCATCGCATCGCCTGGTTGATCCAGGTCGAGAATGCCTCGCCCTGGAGCATTTTGTCGGTGACCTTTACCAACAAGGCTGCCTATGAAATGCGCCAGCGTATCGAGCAACTGCTTGGTATCTCGCCACAGGGCATGTGGGTCGGCACCTTCCACGGCCTGGCCCACCGCCTGCTGCGCGCCCATTGGCGCGAGGCCGGGCTGGCCGAACAGTTTCAGATCCTCGACAGCGATGACCAGCAGCGGCTGGTCAAGCGGGTCATCCGCGAACTGGGACTGGACGAGAACCAGTGGGCGCCGCGTCAGGCCCAGTGGTGGATCAACGCACAAAAGGACGAAGGCCTGCGCCCGCAGCACATCCAGCCGGCCGGGGACCTGTACCTGACCACCATGCTGCGCATCTATGCGGCCTATGAACAGGCCTGCGCGCGTGCCGGGGTGGTGGATTTCGCCGAACTGCTGTTGCGCTCGCTGGAGCTGTGGCGCGACAACGCCGGGTTGCGCGAGCAGTACCAGGCGCGTTTCCGTCACTTGCTGGTCGACGAGTTTCAGGACACCAACGCCGTGCAGTACGCCTGGCTGCGGCTGATCGCTGGCAAAAATCCGAGCCTGATGGTGGTCGGCGACGACGACCAGTCGATCTACGGCTGGCGCGGCGCGCGGATTGAAAACATCCAGCAGTTCCAGACCGACTACCCCAACGCCGAGCTGATCCGCCTGGAGCAGAACTACCGCTCCACCGCACTGATCCTCAAGGCCGCCAATGCGCTGATCGGCAACAACGCCGGGCGTCTGGGCAAGGAGCTGTGGACCGACGGCAGCGAAGGCGAGCCGATCGCCCTGTATGCCGGTTTCAACGAACAGGACGAGGCGCGCTATATCGTTGAGCGCATCGAACAGGCCGTTGGCGAAGGCATGGCCCGCCGTGAAATCGCCATCCTTTACCGTTCCAACGCTCAGTCGCGGGTGCTGGAAGAAGCCCTGCTGCGCGCCGGCATTCCCTACCGCATCTACGGTGGTCAGCGCTTCTTCGAGCGTGCCGAGATCAAGAACGCCATGGCTTACCTGCGCCTGGTCGCCAACCGCAGCGATGATGGCGCGCTGGAGCGGATCATCAACCTGCCGACCCGGGGCATTGGTGACAAGACCGTCGAAGCGCTGCGCGAGCACGCCCGCGCCTGCAACGTCTCGCTGTGGCAGGCGGCCTGCGACATGCTCGATATGAAAGCCCTGCCCGGACGTGCGGCCAATGCGGTTCAAGGTTTTTTGCACTTGATCGAGGAGATGGCCCAACGAGTCGAAGGCCTGCCGCTCTACAGCATGACCCAACAGGTCATCGAACACAGCGGCCTGCTGCGTTTTCACGAACAGGAAAAGGGCGACAAGGCCCAGGCCCGGGTCGAGAACCTTGAGGAACTGGTGTCAGCTGCACGCGCCTTCGAGAATGATCAGGCTGAGCTGGAAGAAGAGGGCAATGTGTTACTGGCCTTCCTCGCCCATGCTTCGCTGGAGGCCGGCGATACCCAGGCCGACCAGTTCGAGGACAGCGTCCAGCTGATGACCCTGCACAGCGCCAAGGGCCTGGAATTCCCGCTGGTGTTCCTGGCCGGGGTGGAAGAAGGCCTGTTCCCGCACAAGATGAGCCTGGAAGAGCCCGGCCGGCTGGAGGAGGAGCGACGTCTGGCCTATGTCGGCATCACTCGCGCCATGCAGCAGCTGGTGATCACCTGGGCGGAAACCCGGCGGCTGTATGGCAGCGAAACCTTCAACAAGATTTCCCGCTTTGTACGCGAGATCCCGTCCGAGCTGATCCGCGAAGTACGCCTGGGCAACCAGGTCAGCCGTCCGTTCGGGCCGAAGAACAAGCTGTTCCAGGCCGAAGCCACCGAAAGCACCGGTTTCGCCCTGGGTCAGCGAGTAGCGCACGGTCTGTTCGGCGAGGGCGTGGTACTCAACTACGAAGGACATGGCGCCCAGGCCCGTATTCAGGTCAATTTCGACGACGAAGGCAGCAAATGGCTGATGGTCGCCTATGCCAAGTTGCAGCCGCTGTAGCCAAGGCTCTCGCCAACAAAACATCATAACCACAGCGCTGCCCACCCCCTGAGCGTGCGCAGCCACACGTTTGGAGCTGCCTATGAAACGACGTGAACTTCTCACCGCCGCTGGCCTGGGCCTTGGTGCTGCCGCCCTGGCCGGTTGCCAGGACCAGGACAAGGCCATCGCCGAGGGCGGTGAGCACAGCCAGCAACGCTTTCGCTGGAAAATGGTCACCTCCTGGCCAAAGAACTTCCCCGGCCTTGGCACCACGGCCGAGCGCTTTGCCGACACGGTCAACCGTCTGTCCAATGGCCGCCTGCGCATCCAGGTGTTTGCCGCCAACGAACTGGTTCCGGCCCTGGAAGTGTTCGATGCAGTCTCCAGCGGCACCGCCGAGCTGGGCCACAGCGCGGCCTATTACTGGAAGGGCAAAAGTGCCGCCGCGCCGTTCTTTACCGCCGTGCCTTTCGGCATGAACGCCCAGGAAATGAATGCCTGGTTGTACGAAGGCGGCGGCCTGGAATTGTGGCGTCAGGCCTATGCTCCGTTCGGTGTCCTGCCGCTGCCCTGCGGCAATACCGGGGTGCAGATGGCCGGCTGGTTCAACAAGGAAATCAACAGCCTTGATGATCTGCGCGGGCTGAAGATCCGCATGCCCGGCTTTGGCGGCGAAGTGCTGGCCCGTGCCGGTGCCACCACGATCAACCTGCCTGGTAGCGACATCTTCACCTCGTTGCAGAACGGCATGATCGATGCCACTGACTGGGTCAGCCCTTACAACGACCTGGCCTTCGGTCTGCACCAGGCCGCCAAATACTACTATTACCCCGGCTGGCAGGAGCCTTGTGCGGTGCTTGAGCTGACCATCAACCAGCGCGCCTTCGAGGCCTTACCGACCGATCTGCAGGGGATTGTCGAAGAGGCCGCACGGACCACCAACCAGGCCATGCTCGATGAGTACACCCGGCGCAACGCCGATGCCCTCAATACTCTGGTCAACGAGCACCAGGTACAACTGCGCCGGTTACCCGATGAGGTACTGGAACGGCTGCATGAACTATCGATGCAGGTGTTGGACGAAACCGCCAACCAGGACCCGCTCAACCGCCAGGTCTGGGACTCGATGGAAGCTTTCCGGCAAAAGGTCTGGGCCAACCATGCGCTGGGCGAACAGATCATGTACGGGTTGCGTGGTTGAGCAGTTTTTTCCTCACCCGCCAAACACCGCCCGCAGCGCCTTCAGCGCTTCCATTTCCTCGTTGCTCAGCTCGGTCGGGGCGCAGCGCGGGTCGGTTTTCTGCAGGGCGCGCGACATGGCGGCGGTCAGCGGGATGGGATCGCAGCCGTGGCCCTGTTCGCAGATCATGTCGCGCTGCGGCTCGGCCTTGACGTGGCAGGCAAAGCAGTTGCCACCAAACTTGTTGTTGACGTCGGCAAAGCCGCGGGCACGGATGCTGGCGCCCTCGGCGCTGACGTCCAGTTCGATGAACTCCCAGTCTTTGGTTACCGGGCTGAAACCGGGGTCGCGCTTGACCATTACCTCGCTAGGGATCAGCTGCACCACCGAGCCGGGCGGGTAGACGCCGCCGTCGAGGGCGTTGGCAACCGCCAGAGTGGCTTCCAGATCGCCCTTCAGGTTGTCGACAAAGAAGCCGCGCACCGGGGTCATGTCGCGGATGCAGCCGAAGCTGTCGGCGCTGATCGGGTCGGCCGGTGTTTCGGCATGGGTGGTGATGGCCAGACTGGTCAGTGCGGCGGCGAGCAGCAGGCGGCTGTGGCTGAGGTTCACGGGGAGGCTCCTGGATTTATATTGCGTGCAATATAATTTGCCGAATTGGCCGTAGTGTCAACCGCTGGCGCCCGATAGAATGACGTCTGACTTCACGATGGACTCTGTTGCATGTCTTCGCCTTCTCACTTGCACCTGCGCAACCAGATCTGCCTGGCCCTGTATTCCGCAGGCAATGCCCTGTCGCGGGCCTACCGGCCGTTGCTCGAGCCGCTGGATCTGACCTATCCGCAGTATCTGGTGATGCTGGCGTTGTGGGAGGAGGATGGGGTGTCGGTGACCGCCATCTGCGAGCGCACCCGGCTGGATACTGGTACCGTGACGCCGTTGCTGAAACGGCTGGAGGCCAAGGGGCTGCTACTGCGTGTCCGCTCGGCCGAGGACGAGCGCCGGCGGGTGATCAGCCTGACCGACAGCGGCCGGGCGTTGCAGGCGCGCGCCGAGGACATTCCCCTGCGCATGGCCTGCCTGGGCGTGCTGACCCCGGCGGAGGGCGCCGAGCTCAAGCGCCTGTCGGAAACCCTGTATCGCAATCTGCTGGCGCTGGAGCAACTGCGTGCCAGTTCGGGGGATAACCAGGACGGGCTGGCGGGCTAGCTCTGTCGCTGTTCGATGGCAGTTTAAGGCTGATCAATGTAGCCCTTGTGGAACACCCGCCCTTGAGCCTCTGCGGTCAGGTCGCTAAACTGCCGGGCTTTGTCACACTGCACAGGACGTAAGGATGCGTAACCTTCTCTGCCTGGTTCTGATCGGCATGCTGGCCGGTTGTAGCCAGGATTTCGCCCGCCTGACCTTTGAAGAGTCGGCCCGCGCCGACCGCCACTGGAGCAAGCCGGCCTCCAAGCCCGAAGTCTTCGCTGCTTACAAGCAAGCCATCGTTGGCCAACTGCAGGAGCAGGGCATTGAGCCGACCAAGGTATCGATGCGCATCGATCCGGACGACGATCACTCGGTGATCCTCAGCATCAGTAACGGCGGTGCACAGCCCGAGCAACTGCAGGCCTTTCAGCAGAGCCTGCAAGCGATTGTCGAAGCCCGTGAAGCATTGCCACTGACTGTGACCTTCAACCTCAGCCGTCAGCCCGGCGGGCAGGAAGAGGCAGAGGCTGACAGCGAAGAGCTGGGCAGCTATCAGTCTGAAATGACTCTGGGCAGGGTCGTGCTTAGCCACAGCTACGGCCTGGGCGACATGCTCGCCGCAGCCCTGACAGGCAACAGCGGAGCCAGAAGCTCGGTGTTCTGTAATATCAGTGTCAAGCTTGAACCCCATCTGCCATTCAACTACCTCGCCTACAAGCTGGACGAGGACAGCGAAGAGGGCCGTTATGTGGTTGGCCGGCGTAGCTCGGAAATACTGAACGCCGAACTACGGTTCAACAACGCCCGGCTGCAGGCCATGCTCGATAACGATGAAGTAGGCATCAGCCCTCCTGTCGAAAGCCGCGGGCGGGCCAGTATGTTCAGCGGCCGCCTCAACCAGATCGACCTGCAGCTCGGCCCGGTTGGCGACGTACGCCACCAAAGTGGCAAGATCGATTCGATCGTTCACTCGCGACTACGCGGCGAATGCAGTGAGCTGGCCATCGGCCTCGGCCAGCCGTTCAGCTTCTATATGGGTAACACCATCGACCGTCTCACCGCGGTCAGCGCCATCGAAGGCTAAGCGAGATTCTGATGGCGAGTACTGATCGGGAGTGCTTCGGCACTCTCACTGTGCTTGTTGTAGCGCAGTAAACAAGGAATAACTGTCAAGGAATGGCAATGGACAATATCAAGACCTTCGCAACCGGCTTCTGGGACAATCTGGATCTGCTCATGATTGCCCTGACCACCACCGCCATGACCCTGCTGGGGCTGGTTATCGGCCTGTTTGTGGTCATTTTCATGCAGCGCCGCGGCTGGTTGGCGCGCAAGAATGCCTGGCACCACTGGCTGCTCAAGCTCTATTGGCTGGCGCTGCCTTGCCTGGGCGGCTTTCTCGGATTCCAGTACGGCATTCTGTCAACGCTGGAACAGCAGGTACACAGCGAGATCAAGCGCCAGCGGCCAGTGGTGGAAGAGATTGCGCTGGGCTTCACTGCCGAATATCAGGCCTATATCAGCCAGCAAGGGCCGCGACTGGAGCTGGAGAAATATCGCAGTTACAACATTGAGCAGGTGCTGGCAGTGTTGGTCGACGCCTACCTGGCCGACGTGCCATTGGCCTATCTGCAAGCCAGCGATACCGCCGGGCCGTTGCAGCGCCTGACTCAGCGAGGCTGGGAAGCGTTACGCCGTGCGCTGCTGCGCGAGTATGTGGTGCGCCAGATAGTCGATAAGGTGATCATTCCGGCCGGGACCAAATACACCCGACTCGACGAGCGCACTTTGCGCGATCTTACCCAGTTGCGTTTCGATACACTGATGGACGCCGACGGCATCATTGCCTTCGTCAATCAACAGGTCAGTCGCTTCATGCGCCAGTTCTACCTGATGGTGTGGTTGCAGGCACTGGCACTGCTGGTATTACTCGCAGCGGAAGTTGGCATTTCGTCCAGACTGGGCCAGCGCCGTCGGCGTGAAGAGCTTGATGACAAGCTACAGCCGACAGTGGCAACGGTCGGATAAGGCGAGCACGGTCAATCCCGCTTTTATACCGCCAGCTACAACACCCCCGGCAACCAGGTGATCAGTCCTGGCCAGACGGCGGCGATGATCAGCATCAGGATCTGGATGGCGATAAATGGCAGCACCCCGCGGTACATGGCGCTGGTCGGGACAGTGACCGGGGTGACGCCGCGCAGGTAGAACAGCGCGAAGCCGAACGGCGGGGTGAGGAACGAGGTTTGCAGGTTCAGGGCAATCATGACCCCCAGCCAGATCGGGTCCAGGCCCATCATCAGCAGCACCGGGCCGACAATCGGGACCACCACAAAGGTGATCTCGATGAAGTCGAGGATAAAGCCGAGCAGGAAGATCACCAGCATCACCAGAATGGTCGCAGTGACCACCCCGCCGGGCAAACTGGTGAAGGCCTGATGAATCAGCTCTTCGCCACCGAAGCCGCGAAATACCAGAGAGAAGATCGAGGCGCCGATCAGGATCATGAACACCATGGCGCTGATCTGGGTGGTCGATTCGACCACTTCACGCAGCCGGGTAAGATTCAGTTGACCCTTGATCAGCGCCAGCAGGGTCGCGCCCAGAGCGCCGACGGCAGCGGCTTCGGTGGCGGTGGCGATGCCGCCTAGGATTGAACCGAGGACCGCCATGATCAACAGCAGCGGCGGCAACAGACTGCCGAGCAGGCTGAGCAGTTTGAGTTCGCCACGTTCTTCGGCCGGAATCGCTGGCAGCTTGTGCGGGCGCAGCAGGGCCACGCCGATCAGATACAGCAGATACAGACCGACCAGCAGCAGACCGGGCAGCAGGGAGCCGATGAACAGGTCGCTGACCGTGACAGTCTGGGGCGAGAAGATGCCTTGGCGCAACTGGGCCTGCTGATAGGCGCTGGACAACACATCGCCCAGCAGCACCAGAATGATCGATGGTGGAATGATCTGCCCTAGGGTACCGGTGGCGGCCAGGGTGCCGGTGGCCACCGCCGGGTCATAGCCGCGCCGGAGCATGGTCGGCAGGGCCAGCAGGCCGAGGGTGACTACTGTGGCGCCAACGATGCCGGTACTGGCGGCCAGCAGCGCGCCGACCAGACAGACCGAGAACGCCAGTCCGCCGCGCAGCCCGCCAAACAGCCGGGACATGGATTCGAGCAGGTTTTCGGCGATCCGCGATTTCTCCAGCATCACGCCCATGAACACGAACAACGGCACCGCCAGCAGGGTCTGGTTGTTCATGGTGCCGAACAGGCGGCTGGGCAGGGCGCCGAAGAAGCTCGGATCGAAGTTGCCAAGCACTACCCCGAGCCCGGCGAACAGCAGCGACAACCCGCCGAGGGTAAAGGCTACCGGGTAACCGACCAGCAGAGCCAGACACAGACACAGGAACAGGGCGATGGCCATGAATTCGGGCGGCATCACAGCTCCTCCTGTGTCTGACTGTCGAGATGCCGGGGCAGGGCGCCGCGCAGGACCGCGACAGTCTTGATCAACTGGGCGATGGCCTGCAGCAGCAGGCTGGCGACCAGCAGCAGGATGATGCTCTTTTGCAGATAGACCCAGGGCAGGCCGCCGGCATCGGCCGAGCGCTCCTGGCGGACCCAGGATACGGCGACATAATCCCAGCAGCTCCAGGCCAGAAACAGACACACCGGCAGCAGAAACAGCAGGGTACCGGTCAGGTCGATCAGTGCCTGGCGTTTGGCACTGTGGCGGCGGTAGAAGATATCCACCCGGACATGGGCGTCACGCTGCAGGGTCCAGGCCGCTGCGCCCATGAACACCAGAGCGTGGGCGTACATGATCAGTTCCTGGGCGGCAGTCGCACCCAGGCTGAAGCCGTAGCGCAGCAGCACTACGTAGCAGGTCAGCACGACCATCAGCAGTGTCAGCCAGGCCAGCGTCCGGCCGAGGCCGGCGTTGACCAGATCGATGACCCGGGCCAGACGCAGGGCGATGGCCATGGGGGAACCGGACATGTGCGGGAACCCTATGCGGCGCGGGGCCTGATGCCCCGTCGGTCAGGAGGGAATGACGCGGGTGCGACCGCGGTCGTCGATTGCGACGAACACGAATACGGCTTCGGTCACCTTGCGGCTTTCATCGTGGGCCAGGTCTTCGCTCCAGACCTCGACCAGCACCTTGATCGAGCTGCGACCGATATCCAGCACATGGCAGTGGAACGCCAGTTGCGCGCCGACCGGCACGGGGACCATGAAGCCCATGCGGTCGATGGCTACGGTAGCGACCCGGCCACGGGCAATACGTGAAGCGGTGCCGGTACCAGCCATATCCATCTGCGAGACCAGCCAGCCACCATAAATGTCGCCGAAGCTGTTGCAGTCGCGGGGCAGAGCGGTGACCTTGAGCGCCAGCTCACCCTTGGGAACAGGTTCCTTGTCTAGATCGTGCATGTATCACTCGATAAGGTATGTTGTAATTGTTGTCTTCCATCAACCCATAGAATCAGGCTTGACAGGGCAGAAACAGCGCTATGTTAAGGGATTGCGGGGCCCCTCTCAATCTTTGTCGACGGGCTGCGCGGCTTAATGGCGCATACTGGCAGCCTTCATACAATTGTCATATTCCTTGAATAGGGTTGTCACACGGCTTCCAGATACTTGGTCGCGTGTTGCCAATACATACTCTCAAGGAGTTATTCATGAAACTGAAGCAATTGTGCGTCGCCATTTCCTTCGCCGCTGTGGGCGCGATCAGCACTGCCGCTGTAGCTGACATTGATCCGAACCTGCCGAAGTATGAGCGCGCCAGTGGCGTGTCCGGTAACCTGTCCAGTATCGGTTCCGACACCCTGAACAACCTGATGACTCTGTGGGCTGAAGAGTTCAACAAGTTCTACCCGAACGTTAACGTCCAGATTCAGGGCGCTGGTTCCTCCACTGCGCCGCCGGCCATCACCGAAGGCACCGCCAACCTGGCGCCGATGAGTCGCGCCATGCGTGACTCGGAAATCCAGACTTTTGAAGGTCGTCATGGCTATGCGCCCTACGCGCTGCCGGTCGCCGTCGACATGCTGGCTGTTTATGTCAACAAGGACAACCCGATTGAAGGTCTGAGCCTGCCGCAGGTTGATGCCATCTTCTCCGCTACCCGCCGCTGCGGCTACGAAGCCGACATCACCCGCTGGGGCCAGCTGGGCATGACTGGCGCCTGGGCCAACCGTGACTTCGCCCTGTACAGCCGCAACGCGGTATCCGGTACCTACGGTTTCTTCAAGGACAACGCCCTGTGCGGCGGTGACTTCAAATCCAGCATCAACGAGCAGCCGGGCTCTTCCTCGGTGGTTCAGGGTGTGACTGAGTCGATCAACGGTATCGGCTACTCCGGTATTGGCTATCGCACCTCGGGTGTTCGCGTCGTTCCGCTGGCTGCCGAGGAAGGTGCTGACTTCGTCGAGGCGACTGCCGAGAACGCTGCCAACGGTAGCTACCCGCTGGCTCGCTACCTGTACGTCTATATCAACAAGAACCCGAACCAGGATCTGGACCCGCTGACTCGCGAGTTCGTCAAGATGCTCTACACCCAGGAAGGTCAGGGCGTGGTTGATCGTGACGGCTTCGTGACTGTGCCCAAGTCGGTTGCCGACAAGGTCCTGAGCGACCTGAACATCAAGTAACGGATTGCGCTTACCGCCAGGGATAGCGGGTTATCGGAAAAGGGGCCTGCGGGCCTCTTTTTCATGTCTTTGTAACATTGCTGTCACACAGACTCCTTAGCCTGTGCTGACCATAGTGCCAGGACCGGATAGAGCAGCCCGTTATGACTGACATTACCTCCACGATCGGCAAGAGCGCCCCCCCGCGATCTTTGTTGCCCGATGCCGAAGCCAGAAAGCGCCTGCGCCAGCGCCGGCTGTTCAAGGATAATGCCTCGCGCTGGGGCATCAGCGCCGCCGGTTTCGGTGTGGTGTTCGCCCTGGCGCTGATCTTCATTTACCTGTTCTACGAGGTGGCGCCGATTCTGCGCGGTGCCTCGGTCACTCCGCTGACCAGTCAGCCGGTACCGGTGGCTGACGCCCGAACCCAGGCGATTCTGATCGAGCGCTATGAGGAGCTGGGCTTCCAGTACAGCGACGATGGCCAAGTCAGCTTCTTCGAGCTGGCCAATGGCAATCTGCGCAGCCAGCTGCCACTGAGCCTGCCCGAAGGTGCCAGCATCACCAGTTTTGCCGCTACCGAGCCGGGCACCCAGGTGACCGCTCATGGTCTGGATAATGGCCAGGTCGTGGTGGTACAGCATGCCTATACCCTGAGCTTCCCCGAGGGCCGCCGGGTGATCGCGCCGCGACTGGAATCACCGCTGGGCAGTGAACCAATTACCCTTGACGAACAGGGCCAGGCACTCAAGCTGCTGGCAATTGAAAGCCGGACCCGCGGTCGGGCTGGGACCATGATTGCCGGGGTGACCGAGGACAACCGGCTGCTGCTGGCCAACCTGACTACTCGCACCAACCTGATGACCGGGGCGACCAGTGTTGATCGTCAGGTCTACAGCCTGCCGCCGATCCCCGGCGAGCCGGTGCGGGTACTGGTGGATAAGGCCCTGCGCAGCCTTTATGTCGCTGATCGCAGTGGCAAGATCCATTACTACGATGTCAGTCAGCCGGCCAATGCCCGTCTGGTTACCAGTGTCGATGCCGGCAACGGCAGCCCGATCACCGCGATGGAGTTCCTGGTCGGTACCGTGTCGTTGATCGTGGGTACCGAACGTGGCGAGCTGAGCCAATGGTTCCTGGTGCGTGACGAACAGAATCGCTACGATCTGACCCGTATTCGCGACTTCAAGAGCCATGGTGCGGCGATCACCGCCATCGCTCCGGAATACAACCGCAAGGGTTTTATCGCCGGTGATGCCAAAGGTCAGATTGGGGTGCATTACGGCACCTCGTCACGCACCCTGTATCTCAAGTCGTTCATTGACCGGCCGATCGAGCAAGTGGCGGTATCGCCGCTCAATGGCCGGCTGATGGCTCAGGATGATCAGGGCCAGTTGCACATTGCCGAGTTGTGGAACCAGCATCCGCAGCTGTCGTTCGCGGCGATGTGGAACAAGGCCTGGTATGAGGGCCGGGCCGATCCCGAATACATCTGGCAGTCGTCCTCGGCGACCGATGAATTCGAGTCCAAGTTCAGTCTGGTGCCGCTGTCGGTCGGTACCCTGAAGGCGGCCTTCTACGCCATGCTGTTCGCCATGCCGCTGGCGATTGCCGGGGCGATCTACACCGCCTACTTCATGACGCCCAAGCTGCGCGGCATCGTCAAGCCGAGCATCGAGATCATGGAAGCCTTGCCAACCGTGATCCTGGGCTTCCTTGCCGGCCTGTGGCTGGCACCGTTTACCGAGGAACACCTGCCGGCAATCTTCAGCATTCTGTTACTGCTACCGGTGATGATGCTGGTGTTCGCCTTCATCTGGACCAATGTCATTCCGGCGGGTCTGCGCCAGCGGATTCCCGACGGCTGGGAAGCGGCGCTGCTGGTGCCGGTGATCATCGGCTTTGTCTGGCTGGCAGTGTTTATGAGCCCGCTGCTGGAGATCTGGTTCTTCAACGGCAGCATGCGCCAGTGGTTCACCGATATCGGCATCACCTACGACCAGCGCAATGCCCTGATCGTCGGGATCGCCATGGGCTTTGCGGTGATCCCGACCATCTTCTCGATTGCCGAAGATGCGGTGTTCACCGTGCCCAAGCACCTGACCCAGGGCTCGCTGGCGCTGGGCGCCACCCGCTGGCAGACGGTGATCGGGGTAGTCCTTCCAACCGCCAGTCCGGGGATTTTCTCGGCGGTGATGATGGGCTTTGGCCGGGCCGTAGGCGAGACCATGATCGTGCTGATGGCGACCGGCAACAGCCCGGTAGTCAACTTCAACATCTTCGAAGGCATGCGCACGCTGTCGGCCAACATTGCCGTAGAGCTGCCGGAAACTGCCGTGGGCTCGTCGCACTTCCGCGTACTGTTCCTGGCCGCCCTGGTGCTGCTGGCGCTGACGTTCATCGTCAACACCCTGGCGGAAATCATTCGTCAGCGGCTGCGCGCCCGCTACAGCAACCTGTGATGAACCGGATTTAGGGGAAAGACATGAAAGCGTGGTTCAAGAGTGGGGCACCCTGGATCTGGCTGAACGCCGGGGCGGTAGCGGTGTGCATGATCATGGTGGTCGGCCTGATCGGGTTGATTGCGGTGCGCGGTTTCGGCCACTTCTGGCCGGCCGACGTGGCCGAGGTGGTGATCACCGACGAGAAAGGCAATCGCAGCGTGGTGCTGGGCGAGGTGGTGCGTTCGCAGACCATCCCGGCGGCGGTCGCCCGCGATGCCGGCTACTACGTACCGGAAGACCGCGAGTTGGTGACCCGTTTCCTGTTCAAGCAGGGCAACCGGGACCAGACCGGGCGTGACTTTGCCTGGTACACCGAGATCGGCATGGCCGAGTTCCAGTACCCGGAAAACGCCTTTGTCATCGAGCGCCGTGAGTGGGGTAACTTCTACGGTTACCCGGTCAAGCTGTCGCAGGACGGTCGGACCATCAACGCCGAAGCGCCGGAGTTCTGGCAGGCGGTGCAGGTCTCAGTGGATCGCAGCCTGGCACTGCACGACGATATCAAGGCTATCGAGCGCCGGCGTATCGGTCGGATCAACAGCGACATGGAGCAACTGCGCCTGGAGCGGCGGATGCTTGATCTGCGCAACATCGAGGGGCTGGAGCGTGACCAGGCCGAGGCCCGTATCGATCAGCGCAGCAGTGAGCTGGACGCTGAGTATCAGGTGCTGCGCACTGAGCTGGACGCGCTGTACGCCAGCACCCGGCGCGACAGTCTGACCTTGCGCATGGCCGATGGCAACGAACTGGACATCAGCTTTGCCACCATCGTCCGGGTCAGCCAGCCGAACGCCATGTCGGTGTTCGGCAAGCTCGGGCAGTACGTGGTGCGTCTTGGCGAGTTCATGACCGATGATCCGCGTGAGGCCAATACCGAGGGTGGGATCTTCCCGGCGATCTTCGGCACTGTGACCATGGTGTTCGTGATGTCGATCATCGTCACCCCGTTCGGCATCGCCGCCGCCATCTACCTGCGCGAGTACGCCAAGCAGGGCACCATGACCCGGATCATCCGGATCTCGGTGTATAACCTGGCCGGGGTGCCGTCGATCGTTTACGGGGTATTTGGTCTGGGCTTTTTCGTCTACTTCCTCGGTGGCAGTATCGACCGGATGTTCTACGAGGCCTCGTTGCCGGCACCGACCTTCGGCACGCCGGGGCTGTTTTGGGCCTCGCTGACTCTGGCCCTGCTGACCCTGCCGATCGTCATCGTTTCCACCGAAGAAGGTCTGGCGCGGATTCCCAGCACTATCCGCCAGGGCAGTCTGGCACTGGGCGCAACCAAGGCTGAGACCCTGTGGAAGGTGATCGTACCGCTGGCCACGCCGGCGATGATGACCGGGCTGATCCTGGCGATCGCCCGGGCTGCTGGCGAAGTGGCGCCGCTGATGCTGGTTGGGGTGGTCAAGCTGGCGCCGACCCTGCCGATCGATGGCAACTTCCCGTTCATCCATATGGAGCGCAAGATCATGCATCTTGGTTTCCATATCTATGACGTGGGCTTCCAGAGCCCCAACGTTGAGGCGGCCCGTCCGTTGGTATACGCCACCGCGCTGGTCCTGGTCCTGTTGATCGTGGTGCTCAACCTGACCGCCATTTCGATTCGTAACCACCTGCGTGAGCGCTATCGCAGCGCTTCGGACTGATCGCCTTCAAGACAGGTAACACGACATGACTACCGAGACTGCAAGCATGAACACCCCCGCGCAACAGGGTAAAGTATCCGTTTCTGCTGCCAATGCCCTGGCAGACAAACAAGGCGGAGTACTGTCCATGGCGGATGAAAAAGCCAAGATCGAGGTACGCAACCTCGAACTGTTCTACGGCAATGACCGGGCTCTGAACGGCATTGACCTGACCATTCCGGAGAAGAAGGTCACCGCCTTCATCGGCCCGTCCGGTTGCGGCAAGTCGACCCTGCTGCGCTGCTTCAACCGCATGAACGACCTGGTCGATATCTGCCGCATCGAAGGCCAGATCCTGATGGACGGCAAGAACATCTACGACCGTGATGTGGATGTCGCCGAGCTGCGCCGCAATGTCGGCATGGTATTCCAGAAGCCCAACCCGTTCCCCAAGTCGATCTACGAGAACGTCGCCTATGGTCTGCGCCTGCAGGGTGTCAGCTCCAAGCGCGACCTGGACGAGGTGGTTGAGCGCTCGCTGCGCGCCGCGGCGCTGTGGGATGAGGTCAAGGACCGTCTGAACGACAATGCTTTCGGTATGTCCGGCGGTCAGCAGCAGCGTCTGGTGATTGCCCGGGCGATTGCCATCGAGCCGGAAGTGATTCTGCTCGACGAGCCGGCTTCGGCCCTGGACCCGATCTCGACCCTGAAGATCGAAGAGCTGATCAACGAGCTCAAGGACCAGTACACCATCGTCATCGTTACCCACAACATGCAGCAAGCCGCGCGGGTCTCGGACTACACCGCGTTCATGTATATGGGCGATCTGATCGAGTTTGGTGACACCAACACCTTGTTTACCAACCCGAGCAAGAAGCAGACCGAAGACTACATCACTGGCCGTTACGGCTAACCCGCAGGGAGACTGCCATGAATCAAGACAAAGAAGCATTCAGCCACCACATCTCCCAACAGTTCAACGAGGAGCTGGAGGAAATCCGCACCCTCATGCTGGAGATGGGTGGTCTGGTGGAGATGCAGGTCAACGATGCCATCGTCGCCCTGATCGAAGGTGATGCCAAGCTGGCCGAGCTGGTGCGCGAGAAGGATGACGCGATCAACCAGATGGAGCGCAAGATCGACCAGGAGTGCATGCGCATTCTGGCTCGTCGTCAACCGGCGGCCAGCGATCTGCGGCTGGTGATCAGCATCAGCAAGATCATCGTCGACCTTGAGCGTATCGGTGACGAGGCTTCGAAGATTGCCCGTCGGGCCCAGTATCTGGTCGAGGAAGGTCAGGCCCCGCGGGGTTACGTCGAGTGTCGGCATATCGGTTATCACGTGCGCAAGATGGTGCAGGATGCGCTGGACGCCTTCGCCCGCTTCGACAGCGATCAGGCCTTCGCCGTGGCTCGCGAGGACAAGGTGGTCGATCAGGAGTACAAGACCGCCATGCGCGAGATGGTCACCTACATGATGGAAGATCCACGCTCCATTACCCGGGTGCTGAACATCCTCTGGGTGCTGCGTTCGCTGGAGCGGGTTGGCGATCACGCGCGCAACGTTGCCGAACATGTGATCTATCTGGTCAAGGGCACTGACGTGCGCCACCTGGGCCTGAAGAACATGGAAGAGCAGTTGAAGAAGGACTGATCCTAGTGAAGCCCTGCGGCCTGCCAGCCGCCGGGCGTCACCCTGTTACCCAGGGCAAACGCCCATCAGTTTAAGCTCGACAGCATATCTGATATTCCGTATATTCGAAAAACCGAATATACGGAGTCCCACCATGTCCCAGTCCATGACGCCGACCGAGCTGTTTAAGTGCCTGGCCGATGACACCCGGGCCCGGGCTACCCTGTTGATCGCCCGCGAAGGTGAACTGTGTGTCTGCGAGTTGACCGAGGCGCTGGAGCTGAGCCAGCCGAAAATCTCCCGCCATCTGGCCCAATTGCGCACCTGCGGTCTGTTGCAGGATCGGCGCAGCGGCCAGTGGGTCTATTATCGCCTGCATCCGCAACTTCCAGCCTGGATCAGTGACACTCTGAAGCGGGTGCTGACGGCCAACACCGAGTGGCTGGCACCTGATCTGCTGCGCCTCGAGAACATGCGCAACCGGCCGCAGCGCGCGGCCTTGTGCCAATAAGGAGCTAACATGTTTGACGATCTGCCGAATGTCGAGGTCGAGCTGTTCCAGCGTCCTGACCAGGAGCAACTGATGCCCCGACGGATGGCCAGCCACAAGCCCCGGATTTTGCTGCTGTACGGTTCCACCCGTCAGCGTTCGTTCAGCCGCTTGCTGGTCGAGGAAGCGGCCCGGCTGCTTGAGGGCTTTGGCGCCGAACCGCGAATCTACCACCCCTCGGGCCTGCCCTTGCCCGACGATGCCGGCGACGACCACCCCAAGGTCCGCGAACTGCGTGAGCTGATGCAGTGGTCTGAAGGTCAGGTGTGGTGCTCGCCCGAACGCCATGGCGCCATGACCGGGGTATTCAAGGCGCAGATCGACTGGGTGCCGCTGGCCATGGGCGCGGTGCGTCCAACCCAGGGCAAGACCCTGGCAGTGATGCAGGTCTGCGGCGGCTCGCAGTCGTTCAATGTGGTCAACCAGCTGCGCGTGTTGGGTCGCTGGATGCGGATGTTCACCATTCCCAACCAGTCGTCGGTGCCCAAGGCGTTTCTCGAATTCGACCAGGCCGGGCGGATGAAACCATCGTCCTACTATGACCGGGTGGTGGATGTGATGGAGGAGCTGGTCAAGTTCACGCTGCTGCTGCGCGATCGTCAGGACTATCTGGTTGATCGCTATTCCGAGCGCAAGGAATCGGCCGAACAACTGTCGGCCAGGGTCAACCAGCGCAGTATTTGATCGGTGTCGCCGGTTTGCCCGGTACTTTGATCGACGTTAATCCGTGGAGAACACAGCATGACAATCAAGGTAGGTATCAACGGCTTCGGCCGGATCGGCAAGCTGGCCCTGCGTGCTGCCTGGGACTGGCCGGAACTGGAGTTCGTGCAAATCAATGATCCGGCCGGCGACGCCACAACCCACGCGCATTTGCTCAACTTCGACTCGGTGCATGGGCGCTGGCAGCACGAGGCGGTAGCCGAGGGCAATGATCTGCGGATCGGTGACCGGCGACTCAAACTGACCGCCAACAAGACCATTGCCGAGACCGACTGGTCGGGCTGTGATCTGGTAATCGAGGCCAGCGGCAAGATGAAGACCGTGGCCGTACTCCAGGGTTATCTGGAGCAGGGCGTCAAGCGGGTGGTGGTCAGCGCCCCGGTCAAGGAAGTCGGTGCGCTGAATATTGTCATGGGTGTCAATCAGCAGTTGTTCGACCCGACCCAGCACCGGATCGTCACTGCCGCTTCCTGTACTACCAATTGCCTGGCTCCGGTGGTCAAGGTGATTCATGAGGCGCTGGGCATTCGCCACGGCTCGATCACCACCATTCACGATCTGACCAACACCCAGAGCATTCTCGATCAGCCGCACAAGGATCTGCGCCGGGCTCGGGCCTGCGGTATGAGCCTGATCCCGACCACCACCGGCTCGGCTACTGCGATTGCCGAGATCTTCCCCGAGCTGCGCGGCAAGCTCAATGGGCATGCGGTGCGGGTGCCGCTGGCCAACGCCTCGCTGACCGACTGTGTGTTCGAAGTCGAGCGCGCAACCACGGTCGATGAGGTCAACGCGCTGCTCAAGGCTGCTGCCGAAGGCGAGTTGCAGGGCATTCTTGGTTACGAGGAGCGGCCGCTGGTGTCAATCGACTACCGCACCGACCCGCGCTCGTCGATCATCGATGCGCTGTCGACCATGGTGGTCAGTGGTACTCAGGTCAAGCTCTACGCTTGGTATGACAACGAGTGGGGTTATGCCAACCGCACGGTTGAGCTGGCTCGGCTGGTTGGTCAGGCGAGCTGAGGCGCATGAACTGGCTGGCGCAGCTCAGTCCGGGAATTCGCCAGTATCTGGTGGTCACCGGCAACTACTGGGCCTTCACCCTTACCGACGGCGCCTTGCGGATGTTGGTGGTGCTGCATTTCCACAGCCTCGGCTACAGCCCGTTGCAGATCGCTGCGCTGTTTCTGTTCTACGAAATCTTCGGCGTGGTGACCAATCTGGTCGGTGGCTATCTGGGTGCTCGCATCGGCCTCAACCGGACCATGAATATCGGTCTGGGGTTGCAGGTGCTGGCGCTGCTGATGCTGACGGTGCCCAGTGACTGGCTGACGGTACTCTGGGTCATGGCTGCCCAGGCGTTGTCCGGGATCGCCAAGGACCTGAACAAGATGAGCGCCAAGAGCGCCATCAAGCTGCTGGTGCCGGACGACCAGCAGGGCATCTTGTATCGCTGGGTGGCGCTGTTGACTGGCTCGAAGAATGCGCTCAAGGGTGTGGGCTTCTTCCTTGGTGCCGGACTGCTCACGCTGCTGGGTTTTGCTGGCGCGGTACTGGCCATGGCGCTGGCGTTGGGGGTGGTCTGGTTGCTCAGCCTGTGGCTGTTGCAGCAGGATCTGGGCCGGGCCAAGGCCAAGCCGAAGTTTCGTGAGCTGCTGTCCAAAAGCCGGCGGATCAATATTCTTTCGGCAGCCCGGCTGTTTCTGTTCGGTGCCCGCGATGTCTGGTTCGTGGTCGCTCTGCCGGTGTACCTGAGCAGTGTGCTGGGCTGGGATTTCTGGTCGGTTGGCGGTTTTCTGGCCCTGTGGGTGATTGGCTACGGCATCGTCCAGTCCCAGGCTCCGGCCTTGACTGGCAAGCGTCAGGGCCGGGTGCCGGGGGCGCGGTCCGCTTTCGGCTGGGCGTTGGCGCTGACCTTGCTGCCGGCGGCCATGGCCCTGGGGTTGCACCTGGGCGCGCCGGCCCAGAGCCTGCTGATCACGGGGTTGCTGCTGTTTGCCGTACTGTTTGCGATCAACTCGTCGCTGCACAGCTATCTGATCGTGGCCTATGCCGGGCGTGATGGGGTGTCGCTGGATGTCGGCTTCTACTACATGTCCAACGCCCTGGGGCGGCTGATCGGCACCCTGCTGTCGGGCTGGGTTTATCAGACTCAGGGGCTGGAAGCCTGTCTTTGGGTTTCGGCACTGTTCGTGCTGGCTGCCGCGCTGATTTCGCTGGGGCTGCCCAAAGAGCCTCAGTCAGCCTAGCCGTGAGAGTACATGAGCTAGGCTGTAGCAGGTCGCAACGCAACGACTAGGGACGCTGACAACGATGGATACTCAACCGATGGAGACTGATGTACTGGTCATTGGTGGTGGTCAGGCGGGTTTGGCGACGGCTTATTTTCTGCGTCGGCACAAGCTCGACTATCTGGTACTGGACCGTGAGCCAGCCGCCGGCGGTGCCTGGCGGCATGGTTGGGATTCGTTGCAGCTGTTCAGCCCGGCACAGTGGAGTTCGCTGCCCGGCTGGCCGATGCCGGCGACCAAGAACCCTGACTGGCCACACCGGGATGAGGTGATCGCCTATCTCCAGGCTTATGAGGAACGCTATCAGATCCCGGTCCGGCGGCCGGTCATGGTTACCAGTGTCAGCGCCGAGCCCGAGTCGTTGCTGGTCGAAACCGATCAGGGCAGCTATCGGGCCAGGGCGGTGATCAGCGCCACCGGAACCTGGAGCCAGCCGTTCATTCCCGAACTGCCCGGTAGCCAGGTGTTTCAGGGCCGCCAATTACACTCCGCTGAATACCTTAACCCCGAAGCCTTCGTCGGTCAGCGGGTGCTGGTGATCGGTGGCGGCAACTCGGGGGCCCAGATTTACGCTGAGGTATCTGAGGTCGCCACTGCAAGCTGGGTTACCCGCGAGCCGCCGAACTTTCTCCCCGATGAGGTCGATGGCCGCGTTCTGTTTGAGATGGCCACCGAAAAATGGCTGGCCGAGCAGGAGGGGCGCGAGTACACACCGGCCGGTAGTCTGGCCGATATCGTCATGGTGCCGTCGGTACGCGAGGCGCGCGAACGGGGGGTGCTCAAGACCTTGCCGATGTTCAGCGCATTGACTGCCAATGGTGTGATCTGGCCGGATGGCCGCGAGGAACAGGTCGATGCGCTGATCTGGTGTACCGGTTTCCGGCCAGCACTGGAACATCTGGCCGGGCTCGGCGTGATCAAGCCCAATGGCCGGATTGAAACCGACGTGACTCAGGCGCTCAAGGTGCCACGGCTTTGGTTGGTGGGTTACGGTGACTGGACCGGGTTTGCCTCAGCCACCCTGCTTGGGGTCATGCGTAGTGCACGCGATGCCGCCAGGCGGGTCAGTGAGTTTCTGCAGAAGCATTAACCATCGCTCGGCTGCAGGGGCGCTCCTACCGTCAGCTCCCAGCGAGCCATGGCAGCAGCGGCCCGCAGCCGCGAAAACACCCAGACTTCAGTTCAGCGTCAGTACCCACTCGGCCAGTTGCCGGGCTTCCTCTTCGCTCACCTGATTCGGCGGCATCGGGATCGGCCCCCAAACACCGGAGGAGCCGTTCTTGATGTGGCTGGCCAGAGTGTCAACGGCACCGTCTTCACCGGCGTACTTGGCGGCGACTTCCTTGAGCGCTGGGCCGACCATCTTGGTATCTACGGAGTGGCAGGCGACACAGGGCTTGCTCTTGAACAAGGCTTCGCCGTCGGCCAGCGCGGCATGGCTGGCGAGCAGGGCGCCAGCGGCAAATACAGGGATCAGCAGGTTTTTCATCAGGTATCCTCGGATGTTGGTGAGGGTTAAATTCCCATCTTTTAATCGATTTCATTATGGGTATTTTGCCGATTACGTTGCCGGCTTATTAGTGGTTTGGCAAGTGTTCGATTGTCGCAGAACGTCTCGCAAGACATAGACTAAAGACCTGGCTTTGGGTATGTTGCGGGACATAAAACGATTTTGTATCCCCGGGCCGCTGCCGGGGTTCCGCTTCAATACACCTACTACAACGCCTGATGGCTGCGGAGAGCTCCCATGGAAATTACGTCTTACAGTATCAACTGGCACTATCCCACTTCGGTCCGGGTTGGGCCCGGGCGCATCGGCGAACTGGGCAAGGCCTGCAAACAACTGGGCATGCAGGCGCCGCTGCTGGTGACCGATCCGGGCCTGGCGGCCTTGCCGATGGTTGAGCAGGCGCTGCAGAACTGCCGTGATGCCGGTTTGAACCCGGGCTTGTTCAGTGCCGTCAAGGGTAACCCCACCAGCGGCAACGTGGCCGATGGCGTGACGGCACTCAAGGCTGGTAACCATGATGGAGTGATTGCCTTCGGTGGTGGCTCGGCTATCGATGCAGCCAAGGCCATTGCCTTGATTGCCCACCAGAGCATTTCGCTGTGGGAGGCGCAGAAACCGTCGAACGTCGATGTCAGCAAGATGCTGCCGGTGGTTGCCGTGCCGACCACCGCCGGGACCGGCTCGGAAGTGGGTCAGGCGGCAGTGATCAGTGACGAGGAAAGTCACGCCAAGCGGATCCTGTTCCACGCTAAGATGGTGCCGCCGGTGGTGATTCTCGATCCGGAGCTGACCGTTGGTCTGCCGCCTAAGCTGACCGCGGCCACCGGGATGGATGCCCTGGCACACAATCTGGAAGCGTTCTGTGTGCCGCTGTTCCACCCAATGGCTGAAGGCATCGCCCTGGAAGGTATGCGTCTGGTCAAGGAATACCTGCCGCGGGCGACCAAAAACGGCAACGACATTGATGCGCGGATGCAGATGATGGTGGCCTCGACCATGGGCTGCGTGGCGTTCCAGCGCGGCCTGGGCGCGATCCACGCACTGTCGCACAGCCTGGGCGCGCTCTACGATGCCCACCACGGCACCTTGAATGCGATCGTCATGCCCTATGTGCTGCAAATGAACCGGTCGGCCATTGAAGCGGAAATGGAGCGTGCCGGTCGCTACCTGGGGCTGGCCAAGCCCAACGTCGACGGCATTCTGGACTGGGTGCTGGAACTGCGCAGCGAGCTGGACATGCCGCATACGCTGGCCGCTATCGGTATTGACGATGCCCAGGCCGAGACTATTGGCGCGATGTCGGTCAAGGATCCCAGTGCCCGGACCAACCCGATCCAACTGGAAGCGGCGCAGTATCAGCAACTGTTCCTCAACGCCTTGAGCGGCACGCTCTAACCTTGCCTGACACCGCCTGGTACTGTTCAGTATCAGGCGGGTCGTCAGCCTGCCGGCATTCACACCGGGTAATTGCTATTACTCTGCGGTAGGGTCTGTTGCCGTTTCATCGCAAACCGCGTTGCAGCGAAAAATCTCGCCAGGCTAGGCGTGGGACGCAGGGAATGGCTGGCCCTTGCCAAGTCCCACAACGACGCATGGCGAGATTTTCCGCGCAACCCGCAGGGCCGGGCCCGTTTTGACGAGATGCTGCGTTATTCGTCGTTCATTTGGAGTAAAACTTCTCTCCTCATGCCTTGCCTCTCGTCAAAACGGGCTCCGGCGCGGTTGCGATGAAACGGCAACAGACCCTAAGCTATGCGGACATCGGAAAGAGAGAGTCAACATGGCGAAAGTGTCAGTCCTGGTGGTGGACGACGCCCCCTTCATTCGCGACTTGGTCAAGAAGGCCTTGCGCAGTCATTTCCCTGGCTTGCAGATTGAGGAGGCGACCAATGGTCGCAAGGCTCAGCAGGTATTGAGCCGCAGCAGCTTCGATCTGGTGTTGTGTGACTGGGAAATGCCGGAAATGAGCGGTCTGGAGCTGTTGCAATGGTTTCGTGGCCAGCCGGAAATGGCCAAGGTGCCGTTCGTTATGGTGACCAGCCGCGGCGACAAGGAAAATGTGGTTCAGGCCATTCAGGCCGGGGTCAGCGACTATATCGGCAAACCCTTCAGCAATGAGCAACTGGTCGGCAAGGTCAAAAAGGCTCTGCAGCGCTCAGGCAAGCTGGCGGCATTGCAGGCACGGCCGGCCACGCCCAGTGTCGGCACTGCCCAGGACAGCATCAGTGCCTTGACCGGTGGTCGCCCGGCGGCGCCCCCCTCCAGTGCGGCAGCCAAGCCAGTACCCAAGGCTGTTACTTCCCCCGCGTCACCCAGCCCCGCTGTAGCCAGCAGTGCCCAGAACGTGCGTGGCCAGGCCCAACTGCGCCTGGCTGATCAGCAGCAGGCTTGCGTGATCAAGACTCTGAGCCTGCGCGATGCGCTGGTAGTGGTGCGCCGCGCTGAACGCTTGCCACAGGTGTTTGAAAGTGTCGTGCTGGATCTGGAACAGGACAGCGACCAGAGCGTGGCGCGGATCAACGCGTATGTACATGCGGTGGCGGCGCTGGAGCCCAAGCTCGACTGCGAATGGGTCAAGGTGACGCTGAAGTTCGTCGATCAGGATCAGGACAAGCTCAGCTATCTGTCCCGGCTGATTGCCTCAGGCACGGCGCAGCAGCATTACTCGCCCGGGGCCTGATCAGACTATCCGCCCGCTGGGAAAATGGCAGGTGAAAGTGCTGCCTTTACCCGGAGTGCTGGTGATTTCCAGCTTGCCGTCGTGGCGCAGCAGTACGTGCTTGACGATCGCCAACCCCAGCCCGGTGCCGCCGGTACTGCTGTTGCGGCTGGAGTCTACCCGGTAGAAACGCTCGGTCAGCCGACTGATGTGTTGCGGGGCGATACCCACGCCATTGTCACTGACGCTCAGGTGCGCACCGCGTTCATCCTGCCACCAGCGAATCTGGATCTCACCCTCGTTCGGGGTGTACTTCACTGCATTGAACACCAGATTGGAGAATGCGCTACGCAGCTCGCCTTCGATACCGCGTAGTCGCAGTTGACTGCTGGCTTCCAGGCTGATGTGGTGGTTGCGTTCGGCCGACAGGGCCTGGGCGTCCTGGCGAATGCCGAGCAGCAGCAGGTCGACCGCCACCGGTTTTTCATCGTCGACAGTATCCGAGGTTTCCAGCCGGGCCAGTAACAGCAGGTCGTTGAGCAGGGTCTGCATGCGCCGGGCCTGTTGCTGCATCTGTTGCAAGGCGCGCTTCCAGCGCGGACTGATCGAGTCTTCGGCGTCCAGCAGGGTTTCCAGGTAGCCGACTACCACGGTCAGCGGGGTGCGCAGTTCATGGGAGACGTTGGCGACGAAGTCTTTGCGCATCTGTTCGAGGTTGTGCATGCGAGTGACATCGCGCACCACCATCAGGCGGTCGCCACGGCCATAGCGGGTGATGGCGTACTGCAACCAGCTATTGATGTCGATCGGCGAGGGGATGTCGAGCGGTTCCTTGTAGCTATCCTGGTCGAAGTAGGCGACAAAGCGCGGGTCGCGAATCAGGTTGGTGACGTGCTGGCCGCTGTCATCCGGAGCGCGCAGTCCCAGCAATTGTTCGGCGGCGTGGTTCCACCATTCCAGATGGCCATCCGGGTCAATCATCACCACCGCATCGCTGAGCGCCGCAGTCGAGGCCTGGATGCGGTCGATCACCGCTTGCAGGCGGGCGCGCATGCGGCTGTCGCGGCGCTGCATATGATAGATGCTGTCGAAGATTTCACCCCAGACGCCCTTGGCTTCCGGAGGCGGGTCATTAGGGCGGGTCCGCAGCCAGTGGTGGAAGCGGAACATCTGACGCAGGATCCAGAACAGATAAAGGGTGAGGCCGGCGACCAGGGTCCAGGCCACCGCGTCGAGGATCAGCCCGGCCACCAGGCACAGCAGCATCAGCCAGAACAGCCTGTTCAGTACCGCTGTGAACCAGTTGTTACCCAAGCGTCAGCTCCTTGCTCGGCCGGCGGGCCGGTGTGATTCAGCCGCTCTCAGGCCTTGGTGGAGAACCGATAACCAGTACCGCGCACGGTCTGCACCAGATGCTCGTAATTGCTGCCCAGGGCCTTGCGTAGCCGGCGGATATGCACGTCTACGGTGCGCTCTTCGACATAGACATTGCCACCCCAGACCTGATCAAGCAATTGTCCGCGAGTATAGGCGCGCTCCTGGTGAGTCATGAAGAACTGCAGCAGGCGGTATTCGGTCGGGCCCATTTCCGCCGGCTTGTCATCAATGGTTACCCGGTGACTGACCGGGTCCAGGTGCAAACCGGACACTTCGATCGGCGCTTCGCTGTCAGCCGGGCCGGCGCGGCGTAATACCGCCTTGAGCCGGGCGACCAGTTCGCGCGGTGAAAAGGGTTTGGTGATGTAGTCGTCGGCGCCGACTTCCAGGCCCTGGATCTTGTTGTCCTCTTCGCCTTTGGCGGTGAGCATGATGATCGGAATGTCGGCGGTCATGTCATCGCGCTTCAGGCGCCGGGCCAGTTCGATGCCGGTGGTGCCGGGCAGCATCCAGTCGAGCAGGATCAGGTCCGGCTTGCTGTCAATGATACCTGCATGGGCCTGCTGGGCGTTTTCGGCCTCAAGGCATTCATAGCCGGCCATCTCCAGCGCTACAGCAATCATCTCCCGGATCGGGGCTTCATCATCGACGATCAGAATGGTTTTGCCTGCCATGGTGTTTACCATCTCGTTGCGGATTTCTGACATGCGTCGATTAGATAACACTTTTATTGCAGTTGTGTGACGTTCACATAACCACTTGATGAAGCTTGCCTCGCTCAGCGCATGGCGTAATCCAGGGCCAGACCGATAAACACCAGCATGCCGGCCCAGTGATTGGCCAGGAAGGCGCGCAGGCAGGCCTGGGGCTCGCGTTCGCGGATCAGCCACTGCTGCCAGGCAAAGCCCAGGGTCATGGTCAGCAGGCCCAGATGATAGTACAGCCCCAATTCGAAGCGGCTGCCGACCAGCAGCAGGCAAATCAGGGTCAGGCCCTGGAGCAGGCCAATGATCAGGCGGTCGGCCTCGCCGAACAGGATTGCGGTGGATTTGACTCCGATCTTCAGGTCATCTTCGCGGTCGCACATGGCGTATTCGGTATCGTAGGCCACGGTCCACAGCAGGTTGGCGATAAACACCAGCCACAGGGCGACGGGCAGCTCTGCGGCCTGGGCGGCGAACGCCATGGGAATGGCCCAGGAAAAGGCGGCGCCGAGTATCACCTGGGGGTAGAAAGTGAAGCGTTTGCAGAACGGGTAGATCGAAGCCAGAGCGATGCCGACGAATGCCAGCTTGATGGTCAGGGCATTGGTCAGCAGCACCAGCAGACCACTCAGGCCGGTCAGGATGGCGAACAGAATCAGTGCTTCGCGGGCACTGATCCGGCCAGTGGCCAGTGGGCGCTGGCGAGTGCGGCTGACGTGGCCGTCGAAATTGCGGTCGGCGTAATCGTTGATCACGCAGCCGGCGGCGCGCATCAGAATGACGCCGACCACAAAGATCACCAGCACCTTGATGTTCGGCACGCCTTCGGCGGCCAGCCACAGCGCCCAGAGCGTGGGCCAGAGCAGCAGATAGGTACCGATCGGGCGATCCAGGCGCATCAACTGAATGAAGTCGAGGGCGCGGGGATGCACCCGCTGCAGGGGTTTGATCAGCAGGCCTAGCACGGGGAGGTCTCCATGGCATGGGGTTGGCTGGCCGGAGGCCAGCCGGTCAGGAACACTTCGCAGACCAGCAGTCGCGACTGGCCGCCACGACCGAAGCTTGAGCGCCGGGCCCAAAGCTGCTCGGCGCGGACCCGGGCTGGCAACCAGGCGGCGGGGTAGCGGCTGATCTGAATCGGACCGCGCTGGATCTCCGGGTCACTGAACAGCAGCTCGCCAAGGCTGCGCGTGCCCAGGCTGTTGAGATCGACCCGGGCTTCGCGCAGGGTCTGCAGGGGGGCAACACTGCGGGCAAAGACGCGCGGCGCGCCGGCAGTATGCAGCAGCACCTCGCGGACCCACAGCGGTTCACCGCTGGCCAGACCGAAGGCCTGCAGTTCATCGCCCCGACCGGTCTGGATGCCCTGCCAGAGCAGCTCAACCCGGAAGTCGTTGGGTCCGGCGGCAGTCAGGCGCTGAGTCAGCGAGCCCTGACCGCATAGCCAGTCGAGCAGGGCACCGGCAGGCGCATCGGGGTGTTGAGCGGCGGGAAACCAGTCGGGTACAGTCACGTTTTGAATCGGTTCATGGTCAATCGATGTGGTCCACAAGGGTATCATGAAGGTAAGCCAGGGTGCTGCCCGGTCCTTGGCCTGTTTGGGCAATTGCGGTAGTGTCGCGGGCAATTCTGAATCTTGTAGAGATGAGTGATTAATGAAGAAGTGGCAATGTATCGTCTGTGGCTTCATCTACGACGAAGCCGAAGGCTGGCCCGATGAGGGGGTCGCCCCAGGTACCCGTTGGGAAGATGTGCCGGCTGACTGGCAGTGTCCGGACTGCGGGGTTGGCAAGGAAGATTTTGAAATGATCGAGATTGGCTGAGCAGCCGACTCTGAGGAGTATTACGTGTCCAGCAGCACCCCACTGGTAATCGTCGGGACCGGCCTGGCCGGCTACAACCTGGCCAAGGAGTTCCGCAAACTGGATGCTGAGCGCCCGCTTATGCTGATCAGTGCCGATGATGGGCGCTTTTACTCCAAGCCTTTACTGTCTACCGGATTTGCCAAGGGCAAGCAGGCCGATGAGCTGGCGATGCAGGATGCTGCCAGCATGGCTGGGCAACTGCAGGCCGAGATTCTCACCCAAACCCGGGTCGAGCGGATTGATCCGCAACAGCGCCGCCTGTGGCTGGCCGGGCGTGAGCTTGAATACAGCGATCTGGTACTGGCCTGCGGTGCTTCGCCCCGACAGTTGCCCTGGGCCAGGGATTTGGGTGAGCGGCTGCTGTCGATCAACGATCTGCAAGACTACGCCTGCTTTCGCCGGGCTCTGGAAGGGCGCAAGCGAGTTCTGATCATTGGTGCCGGCCTGATCGGTTGCGAGTTCGCCAATGATCTGGTGCTGGCCGGTTTCGAGGTCAGCGTGCTGGCCAGCGACCCTTACCTGATGCCTGGACTGATTCCCGAATCAGTGGCCGAGCCGATCCAGGCCAGCCTTGAGGCGCTGGGGGTGCGCTTTTATCTGAATCAGAACATTGCCCAGATGCAGCTGAGTGGGTCAGGGCTGCAGGTGCGGCTGGACAATGGGCAGGTGCTGGAGGCTGACCAGGGGCTGTCGGCTATCGGCCTGCAGGCCAATACCCGGCTGGCGGCCGAGGCGGGGTTGGTGGTCAACCGTGGCATTGTGGTCGATCGTCAACTGCGCAGTTCCGATCCCCATGTATTTGCGCTGGGCGACTGCGCCGAAGTCAACGGGCTCAATCTGATGTATGTCATGCCGCTGATGGCCGGGGCTAGAACCCTGGCGCAGGTATTGACTGGGCAACCCGCCGAGTTGAGTTATGGGCCGATGCCGGTGACGGTCAAGACTCCGGCCTGTCCGCTGGTCGTCGCCCCGCCGATGACGGCCAGTTCCGGTGCCTGGACCATCAGTGGCGAGGGCCCGGATCGACGCGCGTTGTTCCATGCGCCGGATGGCCAGTTACATGGTTATGCCCTGACGGCCGGGGCGTTGCCGGAGCGGTTGCAGCTTAATCGGCAGTTGCCGTCCTGGCTCTAGAGGTGGGCCAGAACGGGACACTTTGGCCTTTTGTCGGGAAATCCGTGAGGCAATAGCCAAAAGATCGATTTTCCGACTGGCGCTATGGAATGAGTCGTGCCATGCTGGTTGGGCTGTGACAGGCGGGCCAGACGGCTCGGCCCCTGCCAGGCCGCTGCGAGGACGCAGCGGGAAAACAACAACAACAGACAATGAGGCTATTATGCGTAAACCGGATCTCGCAGCGGCTATTGCCGACAAGGCTGACCTGAGCAAGGACCAGGCCAACCGAGTACTCAACGCAATTCTCGATGAAATCACCCAGGCTCTGAGTAAAAAGGACACGGTAACCCTGGTTGGTTTCGGCACTTTCCTTCAGCGTCATCGCGGCGCTCGTACCGGCAAGAACCCCCAGACCGGAGCCCCGGTCAAGATCAAGGCCAGCAACACTGTATCCTTCAAGCCAGGCAAGAGTCTGAAAGACGCCGTTAATTGAAGGTGTGGGGGCAGGGTAAAGCCAACAGGGCCTTACCGTTGCTGATAGTCCGTTTCGCGACTGCAAGCCGCTCCTATGGTCGGATCAGTGCATCCAGGTAGGAGCGGCTTGCAGCCGCGAATGGACTCGAACTGTTTCAAGCAGCCTCAACTGCGCCAGGTGTGCTGATACTGGTTGACCAGCACCCGCAGCGCATCGCGCGCATCCAGTACTTTCTCCACCACCGCCGTCGCCTGATCCCGTTCCAGACCCAGACGCTCAAGCAGCGACTCGGGAATGGCCATCAGCGGCCCGCCGCCAATGCCCCGTTCGCGCAGTAGTGCCAGGCTCAGGTAGATCAGATTGGCGTATACATGATCGTCACCGCAGTAGTCTGGCTCATGCTGGTGGCGCAAGGCGCTGGCGATTTCATCCGGCATGTCCCAGTAACGCATCAACCAGCTGCCAATCTGGTCGCGGGTCACTCCCAGCACATGTTGCTCGATCTGGTGCGGGGGCACATGCGGGTTGGCTTCCAGATGCCGGCAGATCATCTTGAAGTAGGGTGGGAAGATGTAGGCCAGCACCAGATAGCCGAAGTTGTGCAGCAGCCCGCACAGGTAGTTGAGCCCTAGCTCGGGGCGTTTGTCACGGGGCATGGCCTTGGCCAGGCCTTCGATCACGGCGGCGGTGTAGATCGCCTGCTCCCAATAGGGTGTCGTGCGCTCCGGGGCGTCCTTCGGCAGGTTGAAGGTCTTGCCCAATGCCAGGCCGACGGCCAGATTGATCACCAGATCGAAACCCAGCACCCGGCCGATGGCGTCTTCGACCGAACGGATCTTGCCCGGCGCGGCGTAGAACGGCGAGGCCGCCCAGCTGATGACCTGGGCGGCCAGGCTGGGATCGGTTTCGACCACGTCGGTCAGGTCGTCAATATTGGCGTCGGGGTCGACCCGCAATTTCATGACTTTCTGCGCGGTTTCCGGCAGCGGCGGAATTTCTATGGTTTCTTCCAGCCGTTGGCGCATGCGCAGTGCGGTGAAGTTCTGCACGGCGGCGTGGATGTCCTGATGATCCTGGTCGGGATCGCTCGGCAAGGGGGCGATGTTGCTCAGCGGGACGGCAAAGCGGGCGCCACTGGCCTTGGCGACCAGCGCCCTGGCATCAGCCTGTTCAAGCTCCATACACCAGCCCTCCAGCCCGCTGTCGAGCCATAGCCGGGGATGTTCGAGCAGGCTTTGCTCGTAGACGCAGGGCGAGCTGAACAGGGCCGGCAGGCCAGGTAGCTGGTTGAGCTGATGCTTGGCCAGAATGCGGCTGAGCTGGGCATCGCGCATGGGCTCAAGCTCGCGACCGAGCAGCTCGGGCAGGCGCTTGAGGTCAAGCAGGTGATCCTTGGGAATCAGTACCAGCACCGTGCCGATATTGTCGCTCAGCAGGCAGGCCTGAATCTGCTGCGCCGCCGGGCCGGCATGGCGCTGCTGGCGCATCCGGTAGTTCACGCCCTGCTGCTGCAGCAGTTTTTCGATCAACTGGGGTAGGCTGGCGTTGCCCTCGGTGACAGCTACGGTATTCATGGAGCAGGATCCTTTTACTGGGCCTGGCACGCGCTAGCCGGCCGAACAAGCTTTTCGCTGATCTTAGCATGCGCTGGGTAAGGTTGCCGGTTGTTCAGAGGTTCCCTAAACCTGTGCAAACTGCTGGCCGTGAGCCAGCCAGCGATCAATCAGTGGCGCAACCTGCCCTGGATACTGCTGGGCCAGCAGCTTGGCAGCCTGCTGGACCTCGGGCAGCAGGTCGGCATCGCGCAGCAGATCGGCAACCCGGAACTGCACCAGCCCGGTTTGCCGGGTACCGAGTACCTCGCCGGGGCCGCGCAGGGCCAGATCCTTTTCCGCAATCACGAAGCCATCGGCGCTTTCGCGCATGATCCCCAGGCGTTCGCGGCCCAGGGCCGAGAGTGGCGCATGGTAGAGCAGCACGCAGTGGCTGGCGGTGCTGCCGCGACCGACCCGGCCGCGTAACTGATGAAGTTGGGCCAGGCCCAGGCGCTCGGGGTTTTCGATGATCATCAGGCTGGCGTTGGGTACATCGACCCCAACTTCAATCACCGTGGTAGCCACCAGCAGGTGCAGGTCACCCATTTTGAAAGCGTTCATGATTTCGGCCTTGTCGGTGGCCTTCATGCGCCCGTGAACCAGCCCGATCGACAGCTCCGGCAGGCTTTCGCACAACGCTTGCCAGGTGGCCTCGGCGGCTTGGGCCTGAAGTTGCTCGGACTCTTCGATCAGGGTGCAGACCCAGTAGGCCTGGCGGCCTTCGGCACAGCCGGCACGGACCCGCTCGATGACCTGTTCGCGGCGGCTGTCGGCGATCAGCACGGTGTTGATCGGTGTGCGCCCGGGCGGTAGCTCGTCGAGGATCGAGGTATCGAGGTCGGCGTAGGCGCTCATGGCCAGCGTCCGCGGGATCGGGGTGGCGGTCATGATCAACTGGTGTGGCGAGAATTTTCCGGCACTGCCCTTGTCGCGCAGGGCCAGGCGTTGCTGGACGCCGAAGCGGTGCTGTTCATCGATGATGGCCAGGCCCAGGTTATGGAATTGCACTTCGTCCTGGAACAGCGCATGGGTACCGACTACCATCGCCGCTTCACCGCTGGCGATCATCTGCAACTGGTTGGCCCGGGACTTGCCCTTGAGTTTGCCCGCCAGCCAGGCCACAGAAATGCCCAGAGCCGAGAACCAGCGCTGGAAATTGTTGAAGTGTTGTTCAGCCAGGATCTCGGTTGGTGCCATCAGCGCCACCTGCCAGCCAGCTTCCAGGGCATGCAGCGCGGCGAGGGCGGCGACCACGGTCTTGCCAGCACCGACGTCGCCTTGCACCAGGCGCAGCATAGGTTTGGCCTGGGCCAGATCACGGCTGACCTCAAGGCTGACCCGCTGCTGGGCGCCGGTCAACGGAAAACCCAACTGACGACAGAATTGCGCGGCCAGCTCGCCACTGGCCTGCATGGCCGGAGCCCGGTGGGCGCGGATCTGCGCGCGCAGGCGCAGCATGGCCAACTGATGGGCCAGCAACTCTTCGAACGCCAGTCGGTGCTGGGCCCAGTGGCGGCCTTCCTGCAGAGCCTCCAGATCGACATCCGGCGGTGGTCGGTGCAGGGTGCGTACGGCTTCGCGCAGAGCTGGCAAGTGATGTTGCTCTGCCAACTCAGGTGGCAGTAGGTCGTCCAGTGCATGGCCCTGATCCAGCCAGGCCAGCGCGGCTTCGCTGAGGCTGCGCAGGCGCAGTTGTGACAATCCTTCGGTGCTTGGGTAGATCGGGGTCAGTGTTGCGGCCACTGGCGCGGTGCTGTGCTCGTCGAGCTTCTGCATTTCCGGGTGGTAGATTTCCAGCCCGGAGGCGCCGGGCCGCACTTCGCCATAACAGCGCCAGCGGCTGCCGCGGCTGAGGCTGGCCTTGAGCGCAGCGGAGAAGTGGTAGAAGCGCAGGCTTAGTGTGCCGCTGCCATCCTGCAGCCGGCACAACAGGCTGCGGCGTCGGCCCATGACCACATCGGCGCCGAGCACCAGGCCCTCGATCACCGCATCGGTGCCGGGCCGCAGGGCGCCAATTGGGGTGATCCGGGTCCGGTCCTGATAGCGCAGCGGCAGATGGAACAACACATCCTGAACGTTGCGCAGGCCGAGTTTTTCGAGCTTTTCGGCCAGCGCTGGCCCTACGCCCTTGAGCGCGGTCAGCGGGGTGATCGGCGTCCGACTCAATGTGGCTGGCTGACCGAGCACAGGCGGATCGAGTCGCTCAGCATTTCGATCGCTTTGGGCCGTGGGAAGCTGGCGCGCCAGGCGATGGCGACGGTGCGATAGGGCACAGGGCTCTGGAACTGCTTGGTGACCAGCAGATCGGAGCTGTAGTAGCGGTCATCGGCGGCGGACATCGGCAGTACGGTCATGCCGATACCGGAGGCGACCATATGGCGAATGGTTTCCAGTGAGCTGGACTCGACCGTGGTGTGCTTGTGCTGTTCTTCGCTCTTGCGGATGCTCGGGCAGGCTTCCAGTACCTGATCGCGGAAACAGTGACCCTCTCCGAGCAGCAACAGCTTGTTGTCATCCAGCTCATCCAGGCTGACATGGTCGCGCTTGGCCCAGGGGTGGCTGGACGGGATCAGCAGGCTGAACGGCTCATCGTACAATGGCTTGGTCAGTACGTCGGGCTCATTGAACGGCAGCGCGATGATGATGGCGTCGAGTTCGCCATTGCGCAGCTTGTCGCGCAGGATATGGGTGAAATTTTCTTCGATATACAGCGGCATTTCCGGCGCCACCCGGTGCAACTGCGGGACCAGGTGGGGGAACAGGTAGGGGCCGATGGTGTAGATGGCGCCGACCTTGAGCGGAGCCGCCAGCTGATTTTTGCCGGTACTGGCCAGTTCGCGAATGGCCAGGGCTTCTTCCAGCACTTTTTGCGCCTGGGTGACGATCTTCTGGCCGATTGGCGTAACCCGCACGGCACTTTTGCTGCGCTCGAAGATCATCACGCCCAGCTCGTCTTCCAGTTTTTTCACCCCGACACTCAGCGTGGGCTGGGACACGTGGCAGCGTTCGGCAGCGTGGCCAAAGTGCTGTTCCTGGGCCAGGGTAACGATGTAACGCAGTTCGGTCAGGGTCATGGCGTTATACTGCCTGCGGTGAAAGTCGGACTAGGATCGATAGTTCGTAGCATAGCGCCTTGATCGATAGAGGAAAACAATGAAACGGGTTCTGGTGGCAGGATGTGGAGATCTGGGGTCAGCACTGGCTTTGCGCCTGCTGGCACGCGGCTGGCAGGTTTATGGTCTGCGCCGTGACACCTCTGGGCTGGCGCCCGGAATAGAGCCGTTGACGGCGGATCTGTGCGAGCCGCAGCAACCTGCCGGGTGGCCGGTCCAGATCGACTATGTAATCTACTGTCCGGCCGCTGGGCGGCGTGATCCGGAGTTGTATCAGCGTTTGTATGTGGATGGTTTGCGCCACCTGCTGGGCTGGTTGGCCCAGAACAAGCGCAAGCCGCGTTACCTGTTGCAGGTCTCCAGCACCGCCGTCTATGCCCAGGCCGATGGTCAGTGGGTCAGTGAGAACAGTCCGGCGCTGGCGGCCAGCGACACCGGCCGCTTGTTGCTGGCCGCTGAGGATCTGGCTCTGCGCAGCGGTATTCCAGCCTCGGTGGTGCGCCTGGCCGGCATCTATGGTCCGGGGCGGACCCGGTTGATTGAGCAGGTGCGGGCAGGCCTGCAGGTATCGGCTGAGCCGGCCCAGTACACCAACCGCATCCACCGTGACGATGCCGCCGCGCTGCTTGAACATTTGCTGTTGTTGGCCGATCAGGACGAATTGCTGGCACCCTGTTACCTGGGCGTGGACGACGAGCCGGCAGCCATGCACGAGGTAGCGGCCTGGCTGGCTGGACAGCTGGGGGTTGAGTCGCGTGAAGATGGGCCGGTCAGCACCCGCGTAGGCAGCAAGCGCTGCAGTAATGCCCTGGCGCGCGAAAGTGGCTGGGCGCCGCAGTATCCGAGTTATCGGGAGGGTTACGCCGCCCTGCTTGGGGAGCAGGGCGGCGCTGGTAGCTGACAGTAACTGTCAGCCGACCACCATCACCCCATCCATTTCCACCGGCACGCCCTTGGGCAGGGCGGCGACGCCGATCGCGGCGCGGGCCGGGTAGGGCTGCTTGAAGTAACGGGCCATGACCTCATTGACCAGGGCGAAATGACCCAGGTCGGTGAGGAAGATGTTCAGTTTGACGATGTCCTGCAGGCTACCGCCAGCCGCAGCGGCTACGGCGCTGAGGTTGTCGAATACCTGGCAGATCTGCGCTTCGATACCCTCGACCACTTCCATGGTTGCAGGATCAAGCGGGATTTGCCCGGACAGGTAGACGGTGTTACCGACCTTGATGGCCTGGGAGTAGGTGCCAATAGCAGCAGGCGCCTGGTCACTGGTGATGACTTGCTTGTTCATGGAATCTCCAGATCGGATTCAGTTTTTCAGGCGGGTGATTCGCATCACCCCGTTGAGGGCGCGAATGCGCTTGATCAGTTGTGACAGGTGCAGGCGGTCACGCACCCGGACTACCAGTTGCACCACGCTGACCCGGCCGTCGCGCTCATCGACACTGATCTTGTCGATGCTGGCGTCGGCCACGGTAATGCTGGTGGCGAGCTGGGCGATGATGCCGCGCTGGTGCTCCAGCTCGACCTTGAGTTCGACGGTGAATTCGCCGCTGACGTCCTTGTCCCAGGTCAGATGCAGGGTCTTTTCGGTATTGTGCCGGCTGTCAGCCAGGTTCTTGCAGTTTTCCTGGTGGATTACCATGCCCTTGCCGGAGGACAGGTAGCCGACGATCGGATCGCCGGGGATCGGGTTGCAGCAGCGGGCGAAGCTGATCACCAGGCCTTCGGTACCACGGATTGCCAGTGGCTTTTCGCGGCTGTTGGGTTCGGCGACCTCGGGTTTGGCGGTTTCAGTCTCGACGCTATCGCGTTCCAGCAGGCGGCGGGCGACCACATAGGCCATGCGGTTGCCCAGGCCGATATCGGCCAGCAGGTCTTCCATCAGCTCCAGGCCACAGTCGTTCAGAACTTGTTGGACATGGGGCTCGGGAATGTCGGCCAGACAGGTATCGAAGCTGGCCAGAACCTTGTCGAGCAGGCGCTCGCCGAGGGCGATTGACTCGGAGTGGCGCTGATGCTTGAGGAAATGGCGGATGTTGCCACGGGCCTTGCCGGTGATGACGAAGCTGAGCCAGGCCGGGTTCGGGCGGGCGCCGGGCGCGGTGATGATCTCCACCGTCTGGCCGCTCTGCAAGGGTTCGGACAGCGGCGCCAGGCGTCGATTGACCCGACAGGCGATGCAGCTGTTGCCGATGTCGGTGTGTACCGCGTAGGCGAAATCGACTGGGGTCGAACCCTTTGGCAGCTCCATGATCCGGCCTTTGGGGGTGAAGATGTAGACCTCGTCAGGGAACAGGTCGATCTTCACGTTCTCGATGAACTCCAGCGAGTTGCCGGCCCGCTGCTGCAACTCCAGTACACCTTTGAGCCATTGCCGGGTGCGGGCATGGTTGCCGTTGAGCACTTCGTCCTTGGATTTGTACAGCCAGTGGGCGGCGATGCCATTGTTGGCCAGCTCTTCCATTTCCTCGGTGCGGATCTGGATTTCGATCGGTACCCCGTGCATGCCGAACAGAGTGGTGTGCAGCGACTGGTAGCCGTTGGCCTTGGGAATCGCGATGTAATCCTTGAAGCGCCCGGGGAACGGCTTGTACAGACTGTGCACGGCGCCCAGCGTGCGATAGCAGGTGTCGGCCTTGTCGACGATGATGCGGAAGGCGTAAACGTCCATGATCTCGTTGAACGCTTTGCGTTTGCCGCGCATCTTCTGGTAGATGCCATACAGGTGCTTTTCGCGGCCCATTACCTTGCCCGGCAGGCCCTCGCGCTCGAGCAGACTCTGCAGCGACTCAAGAATCTTGTTCAGCAGTTCCTTGCGATTGCCACGGGCGTTGCGTACGGCGCGCTCGATCAGTTGCGAGCGCATCGGATACATGGCCCGAAAGCCCAGGTCCTCGAACTCGGTGCTGAGGCTGTGGATCCCCAGTCGCTGGGCGATGGGTGCGTAGATCTCCAGGGTTTCCTTGGCGATCCGGCGACGTTTGGCCGGTTGCAGCGCGCCCAGGGTGCGCATGTTGTGCAACCGGTCGGCCAGCTTGACCAGGATCACCCGGATGTCCCGGGCCATGGCCAGGGCCATCTTCTGGAAGTTCTCGGCCTGGGCCTCGGCCTTGGTTTCGAAGTTCATCTGGGTCAGCTTGCTGACCCCGTCGACCAGATCGGCCACGGTTTCGCCAAACTGCTGAGTCAGGGCGTCCTTGGGGATTCCGGTGTCTTCGATAACGTCGTGCAGCATGGCGGCCATCAGGCTCTGATGGTCCATGTGCATGTCGGCAAGGATATGGGCGACCGCCAGCGGATGGGTGACGTAGGGTTCACCGCTGCGGCGGGTCTGGCCGTCGTGGGCCTGCTCGGCGTAGTAGTAGGCGCGCCGGACCAGATTGATCTGCTCCGGCTCCAGATAACTGCCAAGTCGGTCGGCGAAGGTCTCTATGCTGGACATGCAGTCCTCCCCTGGCCGCGGAAGCGGCTCTTAACGCTGGGGCAGGCAGACCTTCGCAATCGGCTTTACTCCGCGGTGAATTCGGATTCCAGCGAGTACAACGGCTCCTGCTGATCCTGCAGGGCTTCTTCAGCCAGGATCTCATTGGAGACCAGGCCTTCAGCGATTTCCCGCAGGGCTACTACGGTGGGCTTGTCGTTTTCCCAAGCGACCTTGGGATCCTTGCCGCCGGTGGCGATTTGACGCGCACGTTTGGTGGCCAGCATGACCAGTTCGAAACGGTTATCTACATTTTCCAGGCAGTCTTCAACGGTGACGCGGGCCATGGTGTACTCCGGGGACGGCTAGCATAAAGAAACAGGCGCATTCCGCTCGGGAATGCTGGACCTGACAGTCTACTGAATCGCCGGTCACTCTGACAAGAGTGCCGTCAGCAGCGGGGTGTGGCGATTTTGCTGGTGTGCAATATCCAGTCGGCCGCTGCGCATGATCGCCTTGAGGTCATCCAGCGCAGTGTGGAAATCGTCGTTGATCACCAGGAAGTCGTACTCGACATAGTGGCTCATTTCATCGATGGCCTGGGTCATGCGCCCCTCGATCACGCTGTCCTCATCCTGGCCGCGGTTGGTCAGGCGCTCGCGCAAGGCTTCACGTGAAGGTGGCAGGATAAAGATCGAGCGGGCCTGGGGCAGGGCCCGGCGCACCTGCTGGGCGCCCTGCCAGTCGATCTCCAGAATCAGGTCATAACCTTCGGCCAGGGTACGCTCGACAGTGCTCTGGGAGGTGCCGTAGAGATTGCCGAAAACTTCGGCGTGCTCGAGAAAGTCGCCGGCACTGACCTGCTCCAGGAACTGCTCGCGACTGGTGAAATGGTAGTTCACGCCATCCACCTCGCCGGGGCGGATCGGCCGGGTGGTATGTGAGACCGAGACGCGCAGGTCTGCGACCTGATCGATCAGGGCCTTGACCAGACTGGTCTTGCCGGCGCCGGAAGGGGCGGAAACGATGTACAGGGTGCCGCTGGCGTGGGTCATGGATCCTGGTGTCCTGCTGGCTGGTGAATGGGGCTGCTGGCGGGGATTATATAGGCACTTGCCTCTAAGGCGGGAATCACTGCGCACAAGGGAGTGTGGTTTGGCCCGGGTGTGGCAGTTGGGGTGGCTGGTTATATATGCGCTTTGCAGAGCGGGAGCTGTTGGCCTTTTACTACCGGATGATATAAACGGCGCAAACTTTAATAAAGTTTCGGCAATAAAAAGCAATGAGTGGAAGTGGCGTTTTGATGTGTCTGAGTTAGTATTGCAGAAACATTGCGAGGGCGGCGTTATAAAAATGGCGCCATAACTTTTACGCTAAAACTTGCGGCTCTTTGTTTTGGGTGTGTTTTGCATATAAAGAAGAATACGCTGAAATAGCCGGCTTGACGGGGTTTTGGCGTCAGCAAAACTTCGGCAAAAAAAGTTGCCATAGAAAAAAACAATTATTATTACCGCGGTTGCCCCCTTGAAAACCCCCTTTCTTCTGCGCATTCTGTGCGCAAGTTGGACACCCAAAGCTTAGTGCACCTCTTCGAGTGCAGCCCCGCACCGCAAAATAAATCCCACAAGGACGTCGGGTTTGGCTTTCGTCTTTTTTTACTCATTGCCAAATAACCATGGAGGGATATTCCCATGAATATCAGCATTTTCGGTTTGGGGTATGTTGGTGCAGTCTGTGCCGGCTGCTTGTCATCGCGTGGACATCATGTTGTTGGTGTTGATGTTTCACAAACCAAGATCGATCTGATCAACCAGGGTAAATCTCCTATTGTTGAACCGGGCCTGGAAGAACTGTTGCAGGCCGGATTGCAGTCCGGGCGTTTGCGCGGTACGACCGATGTCCAGGAAGCGGTATTGAGCACTGATCTGTCGTTTGTCTGCGTCGGTACACCGAGCAAACGCAACGGTGACCTGGATCTGACCTACATGGAGATCGTCTGCCGGCAAATCGGTGAAGTGCTGCGCGACAAGTCCGATCGTCACACCGTGGTAATCCGCAGTACCGTATTGCCGGGCACCGTGCACAATGTGGTGATTCCGGCGCTGGAAGCCACCTCCGGCAAGAAGGCCGGTGAAGACTTCGGGGTGGCAGTGAACCCGGAGTTTCTGCGCGAAAGTACCGCAATCAAGGATTACGACTTCCCGGCCATGACCGTGATCGGTGAGTACGACCAGCTTTCCGGCGATCTGCTCGAAGAGCTGTACCGCGATCTGGATGCGCCAATCTTCCGCAAGAGCATTCCGCTGGCGGAAATGATCAAGTACACCTGCAATGTCTGGCATGCGGCCAAGGTGACCTTCGCCAACGAAATCGGCAACATCGCCAAGGCTTGTGGCGTCGATGGCCGCGAAGTCATGGATATCGTCTGCCAGGACCACAAGCTCAATATCTCCCGTTACTACCTGCGCCCCGGGTTTGCCTTCGGCGGCTCCTGTCTGCCCAAGGACGTGCGGGCGTTGACCTATCGCGCCGGGCAACTGGATGTCGAGCATCCGATGCTGGCCGGGATCATGCCAAGCAACCGTTATCAGGTTGATCGTGCCTTTGACCTGATCAGCCGCCATGACAAGCGCAAGGTCGGCATGCTGGGACTGAGCTTCAAGGCCGGCACCGACGATCTGCGTGAGAGCCCACTGGTCGAGCTGGCAGAAAAACTGATCGGCAAGGGCTATGACCTGCGTATCTACGACCAGAACGTCGAGTACGCCCGGGTATTTGGTGCCAACAAGGAATACATCGAATCGAAGATCCCCCATGTGTCGTCGCTGCTGCACACCAGTCTCGAAGACGTGATCGCCCAGTCGGACATTATCGTGCTCGGCAATGGCGACCCGCGTTTCGGTGAGCTGGTCAAGCAGCCGCCTGAGGGCAAGCAGGTCGTTGACCTGATCGGCTTCATGGCGCAGTCGAGCAACGGCGCTCAGGAAGGGATCTGCTGGTAAGGCGGCAACAACAATAACGCAGGGGCGGCTGGCCGCCCCTGGCCCGGGGATGTCGGGCTTTCACTGCCTCGTGCAGATCAACGTGATCGGCTGTTGTGACAGTTGGGTGAACCACCTGGTGGTTTCGCATTGACATGGAGAACGACATGATTCCTCTGATTCTTTCCGGCGGTAACGGCACGCGGTTGTGGCCGCTGTCGCGCAAACTGTTTCCCAAGCAATTCCACGCCCTGACCGGCGACCACACGCTGTTCCAGCAAACCCTGCTGCGCCTGGACCTGCCGGGCGTCGAATTGCCGCTGGTGGTGTGCAACTGCGAGCACCAGTTCATCGTCGAGGAGCAACTCGACAATATTGGCCTGCGTGCGCAACAGGTACTGCTTGAGCCATTTGGCCGCAACACGGCGCCAGCCGTGGCGCTGGCGGCGTTGCAACTGGTCGAGCAGGGGCGTGATGAGCTGTTGCTGGTATTGCCGGCCGATCATCTGATCGCCAATACCCAGGCCTTCCATCAGGCCCTGGAGCGGGCCCGGCTGGCGGCCGAGCGTGGTGCGCTGGTGCTGTTCGGAGTGCCGGCCCGGCAGCCGGAAACCGGTTATGGCTACATCAAGGCCGGCGGCTCGGGTAGCGGCCCGGTACCAGGGGCGCTGGCGGTCGAGCGGTTCGTCGAGAAGCCCGATCTGGCCACCGCCCAGAGCTACGTTGATGACGGCAGCTATTTCTGGAACAGCGGGATGTTCCTGTTCCGTTGCAGCCGTTATCTGGATGAGCTGCAGCGCCACTCCCCGGATATCTACGACACCTGCCGTCTGGCACTGGAGCGCAGCCGGCGTGAGGGCGAGAGCGTGCATATCGACCGTGAAGTGTTTGAGTGCTGCCCGGATGACTCGATCGACTACGCGGTGATGGAAAAAACCTCGGCTGCCTGTGTGGTGCCGCTGTCTGCCGGCTGGACCGATGTCGGTTCCTGGACTGCGCTGTGGGAAGTTCAGGACAAGGACGCGCGTGGCAATGTTGCCCTGGGTGACGTATTGCTGCAGGAGAGCAGCAACAACTATGTGCACGCCACCAACAAACTGGTGACGCTGATTGGGCTGGAGGATCTGGTAGTGGTTGAGACCAGGGACGCGGTGATGATCGCCCACAAGGACAAGGCCCAGCAGATCAAGGATGTCGTCAACCGCCTGGCTGCTGACGGGCGCGACGAGGTGCACCGCCATGTCCAGGTCTTCCGGCCCTGGGGCAATTACGACTCGGTGGATCTGGGTGAGCGCTTCCAGGTCAAGCGCATCACTGTCCAGCCTGGCGCCAGGCTGTCATTGCAGATGCATCACCACCGCGCGGAGCACTGGGTGGTGGTCTCCGGTACGGCGCAGGTCACCTGTGACGACAAGACCTTCCTGCTGACCGAGAACCAGTCGACCTATATCCCGGTCGCATCGGTCCATCGTCTGGCCAATCCCGGCAAGATTCCGCTGGAAATTATCGAAGTCCAGTCCGGCAGTTATCTGGGCGAAGACGATATCGAGCGGCTGGAAGATGTCTATGGCCGCACTGCGGCCCTGGCCCGTTAATCGAGGACAACATGCAAGGATCCGAAGCAAATCAGGCGCCGGTCCGCGAGTTTCTGGATACCGAGTTCCAGCGCCCGGGCTTACGCAGTCTGTGTGGCTGGGCCTGCCTGTTCGCGCTGATCGCCCTGGCGTCGAACATGGTTGACCCCAGCTACCTGGACCCGGCCCACCACAAGTTCATCTTCATCATCGGGTTGTTGGGGATCTGGCGTTACAGCAACGCCATTACCCACTACCTGCGCGGGATGTATTTCCTGCACTGGCGCTTCCCGCGTATTCGCCGGGCGGTGGAGAAGATGGGGGACGATGCCCTGCCATCGCATATGTACATGGTAGTGACCAGCTTCCGGATTCCCGGCGAAACCACCTACAAGGTCTATCGCTCGGTGTTCGAGGAGTTGCAGCGTATGCCGGTGGCCAGCACGGTGATTGCTTCGATCGTTGAGAAGGCCGATGAAAACTTCATCAAGCAGATCATGCGCGATGTAGTGCGTGAGCGGGCGGATATCCAGCTGGTGATCGTTCGTGCCCGGGGGACCGGCAAGCGCGACGGTCTGGCCCATGCGTTTCGTGCCCTGTCTCGACGGATGCCGGTGCAGGGCGCCGTGGTCGGAGTGGTCGATGGCGACACCATGATGTTGCCGGGCTGTGTTGAACGGGCGGTCAAGCTGTTTGCCTACTTGCCCAGCGTCGGCGGCCTGACCACCAACGAGTTCTGCCAGGTTGAAGGCGGCAAGCTGATGAAGGAGTGGCACTCGATGCGCTTCGTGCAGCGCCATATCAACATGTGCTCGATGGCGCTGTCCAAGCGGGTCCTGACCATGACCGGGCGACTGTCGTTCTTCCGCGCCGAGGTGATGATCGACCCCGAGTTCATTCGTGATGTTGAAGCCGATTTTCTCGAGCACTGGCGCCTGGGCAAGTTCCAGTTTCTGACCGGGGATGACAAGTCCTCCTGGTTCAGCCTGATGCGTGCCGGTTGGGACACCTTCTACGTACCCGACAGCCACACCCTGACGGTCGAGCATCCACCGGACCGCAACTTTTTCCGGGCGACCCGGCAGTTGATGTATCGCTGGTACGGCAACTCGTTGCGGCAGAACTTTCGCGCCACCCGGGAGCTGGGTTTGCGCCGGCTCGGTCCGTTCGCCAGCTATGTGCTGTACGACCAGCGGGTGGCGATGTGGACCTGCCTGGTGGGGCTGACGGGTGCGCTGGTTGCCGGCCTGGTGTTCGGCATCCAGTACCTGCTGATCTATCTGTTCTGGATCCTGTTGTCGCGCAGCCTGGTGTGTTTGTTGTTCTTTCTGACCCGGCACCCGGTGGATCCGTTGTACCCCTTCGTTCTGTATTACAACCAGATCGTCGGTTCGTTGATGAAGGTGTACTCGATGTTTCATATGGATCAACAAAGCTGGACCCGACAGAAAACCACGCTGAAAAGCAGCAACAACCTTGATGCGGCACTGAACCGCTGGACCTCGAAAGGGATGCTGATGGCATCGATAGCCATCTTTTTCGGCGTCATTACGGTTCTTCTGGACCTCTCACAACTCTGAAATTAAAGGCCATAGGATATGAGCACTTCGGTTCTTTCTGACCAGGTCGTCCATGAAGCGATCGACGAGCGTCAGCACATTCGCACCAGAATTCCGGCCAAGGCCCGGCTGACCGGCGGCAGCGGTTCACCCATCACCTGCGATGTTCAGGATATTTCCCTGGGCGGCGTCGGGCTGGTGTGTGCCGAGCCACTGAAGATCGGCAGCCTGTACGCGGCGGTCATTCGTCTGGGCATCAACGGCGTTGATCTCGACCTCAAGGTCAAGATCAAAGTGGTCAAGCAGGATGGCGATATCGTCGGTGCCCAGTTCGTCGATATGGACCCGAAAAAAGCCGACATTCTGCGTTACATCATCTCGTCCTACATGTCGGGTGAAATTGCCGATATCAATGGCCTGTTCAACGTGATGCAGCGCGAGAACTACATCAAGGAACGCAAGCAGAAATACGACACCCGGCGTACCCCGCTGCAGCGCTTGCGAGCTGGCCTGGGAACCCTGGTGTTTCTGTTGATCGGTCTGCTGGCGCTGGCTTATGTGGTGCACAAGGCCTATCTGCTGTTTTTCCGGATTCCGGCAGCCCAGGCGCTGGTCACGGCCAATGCCTATCGAATCATCATGCCGGAGAACGGCAATGTCAGCTTCCTGATCCCGCCAAGCCTCACAGAAGTCAGTGCCGGTCAGCCGGTCGCCAGCGTCTCGACCCAGCTCAACACCAGCCTGAGTTCGCCGGCCGATATCGCGGCGATGATGGATCTGGCCCCGGGTGACGTCGAAGCCCTGCTGGGCCGCGCCACCATCGAAACGGTGATCGCCAGCCCCTGCGACTGCACCCTGTTCTACCCTGGCAGCCAGCTTGACGGCTTCGGCTACAAGGGCGAACCGCTGGTGCATTTGCTGCCCAAGGATCAGCCGCTCTATGTCAAGGCCAGCGTGCCGTTCGACAAGCTTGAGAAGCTGCGTCGCACCCGCAACGTCAGCCTGACCGTTTATGGCGCCGACGCGGCCGTGGCCGGCACCATCGTCAACGCTTCGGTGAACGAGCAATCGCAGATGCTGGTGCTCGACATTCTGCCGGAAGCGCCGCTGGATCTGGGCAGCTACCAGAAACCGGTCTGGGTTGATTTCACTCTGGGGCTGCCCGGCATGCCGGGGCTCGAGATCATGGACGAGATGCTCTGAGGGAGCTGGTATGCGCGCACCTTTCCTGATACTGAGCCTGCCCTTGCTGGCGGTGTTGCTGGCCAGCGAGGTGGAGGCCAGGAACTTCGAGCAGGTCCGGTATGCGCTTTACCTGGACCCCCATGCCGAGGTTGTCCCAGACCTTGAGCAACTGGCCAAACTGGGCGATCACCGGGCTCAGCGCCTGCTCGGCGATATTCTTGCCGAGCGTGATCCGGCTGGCGCCAACCGGGTGCTGGAGCTGTACCGTCAGGCCTTTGCCGGTGGTCGCGGCGAGATCAGTGCCCTGGCTGCCATGGCCCGTTATCTGGGCCAGCGGCCACGTCTGCGGCAACAGTACAAGGCCGAGGTGGCCGAAGGCTTGACCCGTTACCGGCATGACCGCGACCCGGTTAATGTGCTGGCCACCCTGGAGGTGTTCAATGCCTATCCGGAGCTGTTTGAATCGGCGGCGGTCGAGCACCTGATCAGTCGCTATGAGCGAGCCTGCATCGAGAACTGTCTGACCCTGCTGTACCGAGGCCGCCTGGCTGAACACCAGGGTAACCATGAGCTGGCCGAGAGCCTGTATCGCCAGGCGGCGCTGCAGGACCCCCGCGCCATTGAGGCTTTGTACCGGGTCATGGGTAAAGACGTGGCCCTTAAGTTCCGGGGCTTTGCCCGTGATGCCAGCCCGCGTATCGCCAGTCTGCCGATTGAGGTCGTGCACCGGATCGGCCTGCATCTGGCCAATACCAGTAACGCCCTGGCCAATGAGTGGGTGTATACCCGCCAGAGTGTGATCGGTGAGGTCGAAATTCCCGATGCCGAGCAACTGGCCGCAGCCGAAGCGGCCCAGCGGGCCCAGGATGCGATGATCGATGAACTCGACCGCGAGATCCTCTATTGGCTGGATCACGCGGTGGCTCGGGGTTACACCCCGGCCATGTCGACCAAAGCCAGCTTCATGATGGCCGGCAACAACCGCTTCAGCAGTGAAGCGGTTGAGCACCTGCTGCGTCAGCTGGAGAGCACCGAAACCGCGCGGAGCAGTGCCGGCGAGCATTATCAGGACCGGGTTGGGCCCCAGCGGATCAAGGCCTTGTGGGCCAGCTATTACATGGTCAACTGGCTATCGATGAATCCCACCAAGGCTCACCGGCTGATTCGTGAACTGATCGAAGAAGGCTACGACGATGCTCGCCTGATGGAGGGTGACCTGTATAGCCGAGGTTTGCTCGATGAGCCGGACCAGGCCCGGGCGCTGGGTATCTATGGACAAATGGCCGAGCGCGGCTGGGCCAGTGCCCACCTGCGTATTGCTCGCCTGAATACCTATGGTCGCGCCATGCGGGGCGACTTTGTGACGGCCTACAGTCATGCCCGGGCGGCCCTCGAACTGGGGGATCTGCGTGCCGAGGGTCTGGTCAACTTTTTGGAGCAACGTTTGCCGGCAACGCTGTTGGAGCAGGGTAATGCCATGACCGAGCAAATGCTGCGCAACTCTGTTTTGTGAGGACACGGATGAGAACGCGACAATGCCATGCCATGGGCGGCCTGCTGCTGGCCCTGCTGTACCCGACTGCGATGCTGTCCGCGCAGGAAGGAGAAACTCAGCCCGGCCAAATGCCGGAGACCTCGCTGATCACTCACAAACTGTCGGTACGCGGCGGCTATGGTCCGGAAGAGACCCGTCTGGGCGAGGATCGCAAGGAGTTCATCAGCATCCGCTATGAGCCCACCTTGCATTGGTTCAGTCCCGATATCCAGTGGCCGCGCTGGGAGGCGGTTGCCAAGGCCTGGTTCAACTATGACAGCCAGCCCAATGCGATCATTCAGGATGAAGGCAATCTGCAGGTCAGCCGCAAGCGGGACAAGACCTGGGCCGAGATGCGCGAGTTCTACGTGCGCCGCAATCTGCTGGGCAATGACCCCAGGTTCTCGTTGACGGTTGGCCGCCAGCGTTTTGCCGAGCGTTTCGGGGTCTGGTGGGACGACAGCCTCGAAGCAATCCGCTTCGACTATCGCGACAGTCAGGCCGAAGGCTTCATTGCCGTGGCCGAGCGCTTCTATTACTACAATACCGACTTCAATACCCTCGAGCCCGAAGACGAGGATATCCGCTATCTGATGGGCGATTATCGCCGGCTGTGGCGGGCCCAGCAGTGGGCCGGGGTGCGTACCCTGTATGAACACGACTACTCGGACAAGGACCTGCGCGACCGCGACGACTTCAAGGGATGGCGGTTGGGCGCCTACCTGAACGGTCAGTTCACCGACTTGTCCTGGCTCAGCGATTATCACGCCGAGCTGATCGGCATGCGCGGTGACTTGCGTACGGTCGGCAGCTTTGGCCAGTTCGACACCGGCCGCATCGACGGCTGGGCTGCGCTGCTGGATGCCGGCAAGCGCTTCGATGAGCACCCCTGGCGCCCGCGCCTGGGGCTGACGCTGGCTCTGACCGACAAGCCGGATGACGATGGCCGCGATGGTTTTTACCTTAACCGGGTGCAATCGGACCGGCGTACCGACCCGATGAGCTACAGCAACCGGTTGGTGAGCAATTTCGTCACCGTCAATCTGACCAACCTGCAGGTAGTGGGGGTGGGAGTGGACACCGAACCGGCACCGGGCACAGTGGTGGGGCTGCGGGTCAGCGATCTGCGGTTGCGCAATTCGGAAGGTCGTCTGCCGGTACGGGTGGTCAACGAGCCGGGGATTCGCAACACCGACTCGCGGGCGTTGGGCCAGGTGGTTGACCTCAACTATTACTGGCGCATGTATCCCATGGCGGTGCGTGAACGGCGGCTTAACCTGAATACGCTGGTCAGTGCCAGCTACTTCAAGGCCGGCAGCGCGTTGAACACCGGCGACGACTTCCAGGTCACCCTGGGTTTGACCCTTTTCTATTGATGCCGGGTAGCGATCAGGATGATCTTCGCCTCCAACGTCTTTCTGTTTCTGTTCCTGCCGGCATTCTTGCTGTGCTATTACCTGGTCGGCTTTCGCTGGCGCTCGCTGGTAATCGTGCTGGGCAGTTACCTGTTCTACGCGTGGTGGCGTCCGGATTTCCTGTTCCTGTTCATTGGCATCACCTACTGGAACTACTGGTTCGGCTTACGGATCAAGGCCAATCTGGAGGCGGGTAACAAGGAGCGGGCATTCCGCCTGCTGACCATCGGGGTGGTGGGAGACCTGGCCACCCTGGGTTACTTCAAGTACGCCAACTTTGGCGTCGAGGTCATTGCCGGAGCGTTGGCTCCACTGGGGATCGATACCTTCACCCTGGAGCACATCATCCTGCCGCTGGGCATTTCCTTCTATGTGTTCCAGGCGATCAGCTATATCGTCGACATCTATCGACGCAAGGCCGAGCCAACTGATCGTTTCATCGACTTTGCCGCCTTTATCTCGCTATTTCCGCAACTGATCGCCGGGCCGATCCTGCGCTACAACCAGATTGAACAGCAACTGCGATCACGCACTCATTCGATGGAACTGTTCTCGCTGGGCGCCAGCCGTTTCATGCTCGGCTTCATCAAGAAAGTGCTGATTGCCGACTCGCTGGCACCGATGAACGTGCTGTTTCTCGGTGAGTCAACGCCGCAGATGGCCGACGCCTGGTTCGGCCTGCTGATCTCGATCATGCAGCTGTATTTCGACTTCTCCGGCTACAGTGACATGGCCATCGGTCTGGGCATGATGATGGGCTTCAGGTTCCAGGAGAACTTCAACCAGCCCTATCTGGCCCAAAGCATCACCGAGTTCTGGCAGCGCTGGCACATGACCCTGGCCGACTTCCTGCGTGACTATGTCTATATGCCGCTGGTGCGTCGGCGCATTGCCGGGCCAATGCTGGGGCTGGTGATCACCATGATGCTGTCGGGGTTCTGGCATGGCGCCAGCTTCTCATTCATCTGCTGGGGCTTGTTCTTCGGGATAGGCATGGTCCTCGAACGACGTTTTGACCTGGCTACCAAGGTCACTACGCCGTACCGGTTCTGGCGCAACATGCGCACCTTCGTCCTGCTCAACCTGAGCATGCCGCTGTTCTACACCGGTGATTTGCGCCACAGCCTGGAGATTTACGCCGGCTTGTTCGGTTTCAACGGGGTTGGCAGCCTCAACGGCTATTTGTATGGCACTTCGCTGATGACCCTGAGCTTCACTGCCGTTGGCCTGCTGTGGATCTCGGTCGCCGGGCGGATCAACCTGCGTTATTACGCCAGCGACGGCCAGGCCTATTTCATGCAGCACGTCGGTGGTATCCAGGCGCTGTTGCTGTGGGCCGGGTTCCTGCTGGCGCTGAGCCGGCTGGCAGCCAATTCCTTCTCACCCTTCCTGTATTTTCAGTTCTAGGAGGATGTCATGAACCTGCCCGTCATGCGTAGCGCCAGCAAGCTCAACGGCATCGCTTTCTGCATCATGCTGGGCGCCATGTTCCTGTATTCGCTGCCGGCTTTGTATGGGTTTGCCCGGAGTCAGGAAAACCCCGGTTCGTTGTTTTTCGACGGCAAGCTGGTCAGGCATTTCGAGCAGTTCTACGACAAGCAACTGTTCCTGCGCGACCCTTCGATCAAGCTGTGGGCCAATGCGCAGCAACTGATCTTCGGTGAGGCCACCAGCGGCGCTGTGCTCGGTCGCGATGGCTGGCTGTTCACCAGCCAGGAGTACCGGGTACCGAACGATCTGGAGGCGAGCATTGCCCGCCAGGTCAGCCACATTACCCAGGCCCGAGACCAATTGCAGGCCGAAGGTATGCGCCTGGTGTTGCTGCCTGTGCCGATGAAGCTTGAAGTCTATGCCGACTATCGTCTTCGTCAGCCGGCCGAAACGGTCGAAACCCTGTATCAGCGGCTGCAGGCTGAACTGCAGGCTCAGGCGGTCGAGGTAGTCGACTTGCGTGACGGTTTCCGCGCGGCGGCAAGTAGCCAGGAGCTGTTTCTCAGTAACGATACCCACTGGAGTCCTGCAGGTGCACGTCTGGCCGCCGAGCTGCTGGTTGCCCGGCATCCGGAACTGCGGGGGCCGACCCGATTCGTGACCGAGCAGATCGGTAGCAAGCAGCACAGCGGGGACCTGCAGCGTTACCTGCAGTTTGATCAGCGCTTGCGTCCGGATTACTTCGAGCCGGTCGAGCTGACGCTGTATGAAACCCGCCGTCAGGAGCAGCTGGTCGATGCCCAAAGCCTGTTCGGCGATATTGGCCTGAGTACCGCTGTGGTTGGCACCAGCTACACCCAGGTCGCTGAATGGAACTTCATTGGCGCGCTCAAACAGGCTCTTGGACAGGATGTGATGAGTGTGGCGGTTGAGGCGCACGGCCCATTTCATGCCATGGACAACTTCCTGAAGCTGGAGCCCGAGCAGCGCCATGGTATTGAAACCGTGATCTGGGAGTTCCCGGTGCGCACGTTGCTGGCCCAGCAAAATACGCGCCGGGCCTCACTCGACCCTTTTGAACGCCAGTTTTAGCCCTAGGAGAAGTCATCATGAATGTGCGTATTTATCGCTGGTTGTGTCTGCCCTGCCTGCTGTTGCTGGCCACCCTGGTCCAGGCTCAGGATGGCAACGCCGACCTGTATGACGGGGTGGCACCAGCCGATTCGGCCTTTGTCCGGGTATTCAACCTGGGCAGCACCAGTATTGGCTTCGGGCTGAGCGGCAAGCAGCGTGAGCAGCGCATCGCTGCCGGCCAGTTGGGTAGCTACCGCTTCACCTCGCCGGGACCTGGGCGCCTGACTATTGAGGGCAACAGTCTGGAGGCCCAGTTCGAGGCCAGAAGCGCCACCACCGTGCTCTACAAGGACGGCCAGTTCGTGCTGATTGCCGATAAGTTCGTTGATGACCCGCGCAAGGCCCAGGTCGGATTCTATAACCTGACCTCGCAACCTGTGGCGCTCAAGACCCGCGATGGCAAGCACACCGTGGTTGAGGCGATCGGGACCAACGAAACCGGGTTACGGGCGGTCAACGAGATCAAGATCGGCTTTTCCGCCTATGCCGGCGAGCAGGAACTGGCCCAATTTGACGAAGTGTTCCTCAAACTGGGCAACACCTACAGCTTCATGGTGGTGGAGGAAGCGGGTGGGGTCAGAACCCTGTCCATGTCCAGCACCATCGACCCGACCGAATAACGTTGTGCAACCGACCAGGAATGAGCCAAGGATGAAACCTGCGTACCCCTCAACTCTCGGCTTGCTGATGGCCCTGTGGTTCACTGTGCCGACGGCGCAGGCCCAGGCTGGCCCCAACCAACCCTGCCTCGGCCCCGAGTGCCTGATCTGTCCGGCGCTCAGTGATCCGCAACAGTACGCCGAGGGCGGGATGAAGATCATGCGCTTCATGGCCCCGGGCAGGGGGAGCTGGCTATTTCGCTCGGATGTGGATCTGACCACCGATTTCGGCATGCCGGCGCACATGGAGCCGGAGCTGGCCCGGCTGATTTCCACCTTTAACCACCAGGGCACTGAGGTGGCGATCGTGATTCAGCCAACGCGTGGCCTGATGCATCGTGACAAAGTGCGCCCGGACTTTGCCTACGGTTTCGACTACGCCGAAGGGGTGGCCAATCTGCGTCATTTTCTCACCCAACTGAGAAACGCCGGGGCTATCGTGCCGGATGTCATGAATCTGGTGGAAAACCCGCCGCAGGAGGAATACTTCTTCCGCCGCGATACCCACTGGACTCCGGCCGGAGCCAGGGCCACCGCACAACTGGTGGCGCAGGAGGTGCGTCGTCAGCCGGTCTATGCTGGGTTGACCAAGAGCACCTATCGCACCGAGCCCAGCGTGATCATTCCCAAGGATGGCGCCCACAACATGGCCTTCAGCCGCCTGTGCGGCAATGATTTCGGCTACCAGTACGTGCAGAACTTCCAGACCGTGCCGGAAGTTGATGAAGTCAGTGCGCTGTTCGACGATATCCCCGAGCCGGAGGTGACGCTGGTCGGTACCAGTAACTCGGCGGCCCGTGACGAAGACACCAAGCAGTACAACTTTGATGGTTATCTGAAGGAGTATCTGTCGGTCAACCTGATGAATTTCTCCTTGCAGGGTGGTGGTCAGGATGGTGCCTTGATGGAGTTCCTGCTGTCACCCAGTTACTCCCCGAGCACCCCGCCAAAGCTGATCATCTGGGAGCTGCCGGCCAATTACAAGCTGGCCAGCGAGGTCATGTACCGGCAACTGGTGCCTGCGGCGGAGGGTGGCTGCGCAGCGCGCACCACGGTGCTGAGCGGACGTGCCGAACGTTTGGGCTATCGGGAGAACGACCGGATCGAGGTGCTGAGCAACAGTGGTGCCCAGCGTCAGGCGTTGACTGGGGCCGACGGGGTGCTGGATATCAAGATGTCCGACCGCGATCTGCGCAACTTCTACGTCATCGTCTATTACGACAATGGCAGCCGTGACAAGGTCTGGATTCGGCGTCCGGGAATCGTCAGTGGCGGTCAGTACTACCTGGAGCTGAGCAAGGCTGCCGAGTTCCGCAACGCCAACCTGCTGTCGGTGTTCATCGAGCCGACCCAGGCGTCCGACAAGCCGATTGATCTGGAGGTCAGCCTGTGCCGTTAGTCCGCCTTAAGTCTTCCGTCATCGCCCTGCTGATGGTGCTGGCCAGCCTCTGGGTGGTGAGTGCCAGTGCCGCCACCAGCATGTGGCCGCCGCGGGCCACCAGCCAGTCGGCCATGATCGGTGACTACCGTGCCCTGAGCTGCCCTCGCTCACCGCCGCCAGCCTATACCGGGCACTTGCGGGTTGACAGCAAGTACGACCAGAGCGAAGCGAGCAAGACCACGCTGGTACCGCTGCCCCAGGAGTCTGAGCGCATTCGTCAGCAGATCACCGAGTATCATCGGGGTTTGCAGGAGATCATCACCCGCTATGAGCGGGCCCGCAATGAGCAGGAGGTCAATCTGAGCCTGGCCTGCCTGCATCAATGGCTGGAGGCCTGGGCTCAACCCGGTGCCATGCTCAGCCGCGAGGTCAGCGGCACTGGCCGTGCCGTGCGCAAATGGTCACTGGCAGCTCTGGGTTCCGGGCTGCTCAAGGTCAGGGCCCTGAGTAACGATGGTTATCAGTTGTCGACTGCTCAGCGCAGTTGGCTGGAGCGCCTGTCCAACGCCGTGATCAGCGATTACAGCCCGCGTCAGACCCTCGACTTCGCCTGGTTCAACAACCACGACTATTGGGCCGCCTGGGCTGTCAGCAGCACCGGCATGCTGCTGGACCGCAATGCCCATATCGATTGGGCGGCAAAAACCCTGCAACTTGCCTTCGAGCAGATGCAGCCCGGTCAGGCCGGAGATTACGTGCAGTTGCCGCTGGAAACTGCCCGCGGTCGGCTGGCGGTCGACTATACCCACTATGCCCTGGTACCGCTGGTACTGCTGGCCGAAAGCATGCAAGTCAATGGCCGCAGTCTGAGTACGGATCAGCAACGCAAGCTTGGCCAGTTGGCCAACTTCGCCGTGCGTGGGGTGCTGGAACCGGCCAACCTGCCTGAGCTGGAAGCCGGCCAGGAACGCCCACCGAACCACAAGATGGTCTGGCTGATCCCGTTCCTCAAGCAGCAACCCGACCATGTCCTGGCTCGGCAATTGTATGGTCAGGCCGGAAGCGAGCTGGGTTACTACGGCCAGGTTGGCGGCAACATCCGCTTCTTCTATCCGAATATCGACTGATTTGAGGGCTCCATCCATGTCTTTGTCGTCATTCAAGCGTAGCGCTCTGGGCCTGTTCGGGGGCCTGGCACTGGCGCTCGGCAGCGGTGCGTTGCAGGCGGACAGCCGGTTGCCGATGGTGGTGCTCGATAGCGCCGACCAGCAAGGTCAGCTCAGTGAGCAGCGCGCAAGGCTTGAGGCTGCCACCGCAGTGCCGGAGCTGGCGTTTCGGGCTCCGGCCGGGCGTGCCGAGGTCAGCCTGTTGACCATGTACTCGGCTCAGCAGGGCAGTTGGCCATTCGAACCCTTTGTGCACAATGGGCTGTTCCGGGCCATTGCCGGCTACCAGAATCAGCATCCGCGGGCGGTGGTGATCCGGGGAGGCAGCATCAGCCTGCAGCAGCTCCATGCCCAGCTCAGCAATGAACGGATTCTCAGCCGGCATGAGGGCGGCTACCTGCTGCACTATCCGCTGATGATCGACCCGGACGCGGCTCTGCTGATTGAAGGCACCCAGCTGCATCTGCACAGTTATTCCGGTACGGCCTTGATCAACCGCGGATTGTTGAGCCTTAGGCAGGCCAGCCTGATCGGTTACAGCGACGGTCGACCTCATGCCACTGATAGGCCCTACCGACCGTTTCTGATGAACTGGGCCGGCAGCCGCCTGCGTATTGAAGACTCGCAACTTGAGCGTCTGGGCTACAACGAGCACCTGTCGCGCGGGGTGACCAGCGCACGCAGTACCCAGCAGGCCGCCAACGTTGCGCCTGTGCAGATGCTGATCAGCGACAGCCGTTTTGAGGACATGTCGGTCGGCCTGGACCTGACCCAGGCCCTGGCCAGAGTGACCGGCAATCATTTCAGCGATATGCAGCAATATGCCCTGGATGCCAGTGACAGTCGCCTGTTGGTCAAAGGCAACCGGATTGAGGACGTACGCAATATCAGTGCGATCCGGGTCAGCGGGCGCAGTCAGGGCCGGCTGGAGAACAACCGGATTTTCCGCGCCAGCAAAAGCGCCATTGAGCTCAACGCGCTGGACGGCAACCTGATCGTGCGTGACAACCAGATCGGTGCCTCCGCCGGCTATGGCCTGCTGTTGCGGGATATGACGCCTGCCACCGGCCTGCTGATCGAAGACAACCTGATCGGCAACAGCCGGCTGAGTGCGATCGACGGCGCCGGTCTGCACCAGGCCAGCATCATCGGCAACCGGATCATCGGCACGCCCGAATACGCTATCAGTATCCGCAACAGTGAGGCGGGGAGTGGGCCGCTGCGCCTGACCGGCAACCATCTGGAGCGGGTCGGCAAGGCCATGATTCGGGTGCAGGGCATGCACAACCTGGTGCTAGGTGCTAATGACTATCGGGCCAATCCGGTGCAGCAGAACCTGTTGATCGGTGACCTGTTGCCGTTCCAGGCCCCGTTGCTGGACATGACTCTGCGCCAGGGTCGGCTGGTCGAACTGGAGCTGGAGCGGGTCAGCCTGCTGCCCACCGAAGGCTGATTACAGTGGCACCTTGCCGCGCAGTGCCTTGACTCGGCCCTTCTGGGTTTTTTCGTCCACCCGCTTGCGTTGAGAGCTGCGGGTCGGGCGGGTTGGGCGGCGCGGCTTGCGCGGCTTGAGCACCTCCTGTATCAACTGCTGCAGGCGCAGCAGGGCATCTTCGCGGTTCTGCTCCAGAGTCCGGAACGACTGCGCCTTGATCACCACCACACCATCCTTGCTGATGCGCTGGTCAGACAGCGCCAGCAGACGCTGCTTGATCTCTGCCGGCAGGCTTGAATGCGGGATATCGAAACGCAGGTGCACGGCTGAAGACACCTTGTTGACGTTCTGCCCGCCCGCTCCCTGGGCCCGGATCTGGCTGATCTCGATTTCCCAGTCGGCCAGAGTTATGTCGTCGGTGATTTTCAGCATGGAGACGTCACTCGATATTCTGCACCTGCTCGCGCATCTGCTCGATGAAGACCTTGAGGTCGACCGCGGCCTGGGTGCTGCGGCTGTCGATGGCCTTGGAGCCGAGGGTGTTGGCCTCGCGGTTGAACTCCTGCATGAGAAAGTCCAGCCGGCGACCGATAGCACCCTTGTCGTCGAGTACCCGACGGGTTTCACTGACGTGAGTGTCGAGCCGGTCAAGCTCTTCGGCCACATCAATCTTTTGCGCCAGCAGCACCAGTTCCTGTTCGATGCGGGTGCCGTCAAGTTCCAGCCGGGCTTCGTTGAAGCGGTCGATCAGTTTCTGCCGGTGGGCACTGAGCAGGGTCGGCATCATCTCGCGCAGGCTGGCGACCCGATCACTGATGGCGTCCAGGCGCTCTTCGATCAGTTTGCGCAGCTCGGCGCCTTCACGGGCACGTTGGGCCTTGAGTTCTACCAGCGCTTCGTTGAACAGTCGCTCGGCCTGCTTGACCAGGCTGCTCTGGTCCTGCTCGCTGCCGGCCAGTACGCCCGGCCAGGCCAGCAGTTCCAGCGGGTTGATCGGCGCCGGGCTGTCGAGCTGGCCGGCCAGTTGCTGGCTGACGCGGATCAGTTGATCGAGCAGCGGCTGGTTGAGACTGAGCTCGCTGCTGCTGGTTTCCTGTGGATTGAAGCGCAGGGTGCATTCGACCTTACCGCGCCCCAGTTGCTTGCGCAGCCGTTCGCGCAGCGGGCCTTCCAGTTCGCGGAAGGCTTCCGGCAGGCGCAGGCTGGCTTCCAGATAACGATGGTTGACCGAGCGCATCTCCCAAGCCAGGTTGCCCTGTTCGGTGCTTGATTCACGGCGGGAAAATGCAGTCATGCTGTAAACCATCGGAAGCCTCTCGTCCCTAGTATTGATGCCCGGATTGTACCCCTTAGCGCTGGCGGGTGTCGCCTGGCCGGTTGGGCCCGTATAATCGATGCACATTCAATACACCGCAGTACAAAGGACCCTGACATGAAACGACCCAGTGGCCGCAGCGCCGACCAGATGCGCCAGATCACGCTGACCCGGCATTACACCAAGCACGCGGAGGGTGCAGTGCTGGTGGAGTTCGGCGACACCAAGGTGATCTGCACGGTCAGCGTCGAGTCCGGGGTGCCGCGCTTTTTGCGTGGTTCCGGTCAGGGCTGGATCACCGCCGAGTACGGCATGTTGCCACGCGCCACCGGTGAGCGTATGCAGCGTGAGGCCAGCAAGGGCAAGCAGGGCGGTCGGACCCTGGAAATCCAGCGGCTGATCGGCCGTTCGCTGCGCGCGGCGGTGGATCTGCACAGCCTGGGCGAAAATACCCTGCATATCGACTGCGACGTGATCCAGGCCGACGGTGGTACCCGTACGGCGTCGATTACCGGTGCCTGTGTAGCGCTGGTGGATGCTCTGCGGGTGATGAAGCAGCGCGGGGCGATCAAGAAGATTCCCGAGATTCAGATGATCGCGGCGGTGTCGGTGGGGATTTATCAGGGCGAGCCGGTGCTGGATCTGGACTACCTGGAAGACTCGGCTGCGGAAACTGACCTCAATGTAGTAATGACTGACAAGGGTGGTTTCATCGAGGTGCAGGGCACTGCCGAAGGGGTGCCGTTCAGTCCTGAGGAGCTCAATGCTATGCTGGCATTAGCGCGCAAGGGCGTGGACGAACTCTTCGCCTTGCAGCAGGCGGCGTTGCAGGACTGACACCGACCGCCATGCGACTGGAAAAGGGGTGCCGTTATGACCGATGAACAGCCTCAACCTGTGGTACTCGACAGTCCCAGTCCGGATGCCCGGCGCTGGGCGATGTTCGCTCATCTGGCCGGCTTTGCCGGCTACCTGTTTCCGTTCGTTGGCAACCTGATTGCGCCGCTGCTGGTCTGGCAACTGAAAAAAGACAGTGACCCCTTTGTCGATGATCAGGGCAAGGAGGCGCTGAATTTCCAGATCAGTGTCAGCCTGGCCGCGATCCTCAGCTTCATGCTGATGGTGGTGCTGGTCGGGTTCGTGCTGATTGCGGTGGTGGTGGCTGGTGCTGTGGTGCTGATGATCATTGCCGCGATCAAGGCCAACGAAGGCAAGGCCTACCGTTACCCGTTCTGCTGGCGGATTATCAAATAAACCCGGTCAGATGCTCAGCGTCCAGTCATAGTCAATAATCACCGGCGCATGCTGGGAGAAGCGGACGTCACGCGGGATGCGGGCGTTCTTGACGAAACGGCGCAGGCCCGGGGTAAGAAACTGGTAGTCGAAGCGCAGGCCCAGATTAAGGCTTTCGGCCTGTTCGCTGTCGGGCCACCAACTGTATAGGTCGGACTCGCGGGTCACTTCGCGTAGCGCATCGACGTAGCCCAGGTTACCGAAGATTTCATCCATCCAGGCCCGTTCCGGGGCCATGAAGCCAGGCTGGTGCTGGCAGTCACGCCAGTTTTTTACGTCCAGTTTCAGGTGCGCAACCTGCAGCGAGCCGCAGTAGATGAACTCGCGGCGCTTGCGGCGCTGCTTGTTCAGGTAGGTGGTGAAGTCGTTCATGAACTTGAACTTCTGGTTCAGGTCGGCATCACCGTCACGACCGGAGGGCAGCAGCAAAGAACCAATGCTGACCTTGTCGAAATCAGCTTGCATGAAGCGACCGTAACGGTCGGCCAGCTCGAAGCCCAGGCCCTTGATGATGGCCTTGGGCGCGGTGCGGGTGTAGATCGCCACACCGCCCTGACTGGGCACTTCTGCTTCAAAGCAATATTGCCAGTAGCCATCCAGCCAATAGGGATCCTGTTCGAGCTCGGGTTCGGTTACGCGAATGTCCTGCAGGCAGATGACATCGGCGTCCTGTGTGCGCAGCCAGTCAAACAGTCCTCGAGCCGCTGCGGCCTCGACACCATTGACATTAAGACTGATGATTCGCATACATGGCTCCCCCAAAATCGAGGGTGTATGATAACCGAGCTTGCGCCATTTTTGTTAACAAGAGGCTGGGGATGCAGGAATATCAGCGGGAATTCATTCGTTTTGCTCTGGATAAGCAGGTTCTGCGGTTTGGCGAGTTCACGCTGAAATCCGGGCGTAAAAGCCCTTACTTCTTCAATGCCGGGCTGTTCAATACCGGTGGCGCACTGGCCCGGCTCGGGCGCTTCTATGCCCAGGCTCTGGTTCACAGTGGCCTGGAAGCGGTTGATGTGATCTTTGGTCCGGCCTACAAGGGCATTCCGCTGGCGGCGGTAACCGCGGTATCGCTGGCCGAGAGCTTTGACCGTGATCTGCCTTACTGCTTCAACCGCAAGGAAGCCAAGGACCATGGCGAAGGCGGTACGCTGGTTGGGGCGCCACTGGAAGGCCGGGTGCTGATCATCGATGATGTGATCACTGCCGGCACTGCGGTGCGTGAGGTCATGCAGATTATCCAGGCGGCAGGCGCTACGCCGGCGGCAGTGATGATCGCGCTCAATCGTGAAGAGCGTGGCCAGGGCGAACTGTCGGCAATCCAGGAAGTCGAACGTGACTACGGCATCCCGGTGATCAGCATCGTCTCGTTGAATCAGGTCATGAGCTTCCTCGAAGAGGATGCCGAATTGCGCCACCATCTGCCGGCGGTCCAGGCCTACCGGGCCCAGTACGGTATTCAGGGCTGATGCCGGGCGTAGCCCGACTACAATAGCAACAAGCGGGAGGCTTCATGCCGGGGAGGGCTATGATGCGAAGGCTGGGGGTTGCAATCGGGCTGATCGTAGCCGGGTTGTCGCTGGGGGTGCAGGCCGACCTGTATCGCTATACCGATGAGCGTGGCGTGACGGTGCTCGATAGTCGAGTGCCGCCGGAGGCAATTGGCCGCGGTTATGAGGTACTTGACCCCCAAGGGCGAGTCAAGGAAGTGATCCCTCCGGCCCCGACTCTGGAGGAGCTGGAGGCCCGGCGCGAAGCTGAGCGCCGGGCAGTAGCCGATGCCACGCTGTTGCGTCTGTACAGCAGCGTGGCGGATCTGGACCGGGCCCATGCCCGTCAGATCGAGCAGATCGACAACCAGATTCTCACGGCCCAGGGCAACCTTCAGCAACTGGCCAAGCAGCGGGAAAACCTGCAGCAACGGGCGGCCACCCAGGAGCGGGCCGGCCGGGCGGTGGATGCCCGCATTCTGCAGGAGCTGGATGAGCTGGATTCCGAGCAGCGCCGGTTGAATCGGCTGATTGAGCGCTCACAGCGCGAGAAGTCAGAGGTCAACAGCAGCTTCGAGCAGCGCCGTCTGCGTCTGAGTACCCTGCTGGGTGATTGAGGGCGTTATTCGCGCCCTGCTGCGGTAGGAGCGGCCCGCGGCCGCGAAGCGGATTGGCGGTGATCGCAAAGCCCGTTCGCGCTCGCAGAGCGCTCCTACCGATGCGGGGTGTTGTTTCGCGCTAGCCTTCCGGGGTGCACTGTTCGAATTCACGTACCGCCGCACGGAAAGCCTCCGGAATCCGGGTCGGCTGGCGACTGCTCTGGTCGGCATGCACATAGACGATCTCGCCGTTGACCAGCAGTTCATCATCGCGGTAGATCCCGATCAGAAACTGCATGCTGGAGTTGCCCAGTTTGGCGATTCGTACATGCACATCCAGTTGCTCGTCGAAACGAGCCGGTGAGCGGTATTCGAGCAGGGTGCGCACGGCGAAGAAGTCGGCGCCCTTGACCCCGGTTTCGGCGCTGTAGGCCTGGCCCAGTTCACGGAAATACTCGGTAATGCCAACGTCGGCATAGGTCAGGTAGTGACCATTGAAGACGATACCCTGCAAATCGGCCTCGGCCCAGCGCACCCGCAAGCGGTGGCTGAAACGGAAATCGCTCTTGTGCATGCTTAGCGAACCTTCTGCTGATTGGTGATCAGGGTGCCGACCCCGGTATCGGTGAACAGCTCCAGCAACACCGCGTTGGGTACCCGGCCGTCAACGATGATGGCGCTGCCAACCCCGCCCTGCACCGCATCCAGGGCACAGCGGATCTTTGGCAGCATGCCGCCGTAAATGGTGCCGTCAGCGATCAGCGCGTCGACCTGGGTGGTGGTCAGCCCGGTCAGCACCTTGCCTTCCTTGTCCATCAGCCCGGCGATGTTGGTCAACAGCATCAGCTTCTCGGCGCCCAGTGCTTCGGCGACCTTGCCGGCTACCAGATCGGCATTGATGTTGTAGGAAGCGCCGTCCTCACCCACCCCGATCGGAGCGATGACCGGAATGTAGTCATCCGAGACCAGCCGGTTGATCAGGTGGGCGTTGACGCTGGCGACTTCGCCGACATGACCGATGTCGATGATTTCCGGCTTGTCCATGCCCGGCGTGTGGCGGCTGACCTTGAGCTTGCGCGCCTTGATCAGGCCTGCGTCCTTGCCGGTCAGACCGATGGCACTGCCGCCATGCTGGTTGATCAGGTTGACGATGTCCTTGTTGACCTGGCCGCCCAGCACCATCTCCACCACGTCCATGGTCTGGCTGTCGGTTACCCGCATGCCTTCGATGAACTGGCTTTCGATGTTCAGGCGTTTGAGCAGGTCGCCGATCTGCGGGCCGCCGCCGTGAACCACCACCGGATTGATGCCGACGGTCTTCATCAGTACCACGTCGCGGGCGAAGCTGTTCTTCAGCTCCTCGTTTTCCATGGCGTTGCCGCCGTACTTGATGACGATGGTCTTGCCGGTGAAGCGCTGAATATAGGGCAGAGCTTCGGTCAGTACCCGGGATACCTGGGCGGCGGCGTCGCGACTCAACATGATGCTTGGATGTCTCCTGTATTCAGAACGTCGGTTCAAGATCGGGGGCCACTGCGGCCAACTGCTCACGGAACAACTGTCTTACCCGCTCAAGTGCTTCGGGCTGCTCGGCCTCGAACCGCAAGACCAGCGCCGGCGTGGTGTTGGAGGCGCGGATCAGGCCCCAGCTGTCGGGATAGTCGACCCGGATCCCGTCCAGACTGGTGATCTTGGCCTGGGCACCCCAGTCAGCCTGGTCCCGCAGGGCCTCGACCAGCTCGAACTTGCGCGCTTCGCCAACCGTCAGGGTCAGCTCAGGGGTACTCAGCCCGGCCGGATAGCGAGCCAGCAGGGCATCGCTGTCGCCCGGCTGCAAGGACAGTAACTCAAGTACCCGGCTAGCGCTATACAGCCCGTCGTCGAAGCCGAACCAGCGCTCCTTGAAGAAGATATGGCCGCTCATTTCGCCGCCGAGCAGAGCCCCGGTTTCCTGCATTTTGGCCTTGATCAGCGAGTGCCCGGACTTCCACATGACCGGCCGGCCACCAGCGCGGCTGATCAACGCCGGCAGGCGGCGGCTGCACTTGACGTCAAAGATGATGTCCGCACCTGGGTGGCGAGTCACAATATCTTCGGCCAGCAGCATCAGCAGGCGGTCGGGATAGACGATCTGACCGCTGCTGGTGACTACGCCCAGACGATCGCCATCGCCGTCGAAGGCCAGCCCGATATCGGCCTGATGGGTCCGCACGGCGCTGATCAGATCTTGTAAATTGTCTGGCTGGCCGGGATCGGGATGATGATTGGGGAAGTTGCCGTCAACCTCGCAATACAGCGGGATCACAGCGCAACCCAGGGCCTCGAACAATTGCTGGGCGATGACCCCGGCCACGCCGTTGCCACAATCAATGACCACCTGCAGGGGCCGGGCCAGGATCACATCGTCGGTGATCTGGCGCAGATAGGCGTCCAGCAAATTAAGTTCGCGGCGGCTGCCGGCCCCCTGGCGCAGGCTGTTTTGGCGCAGCCGCTGATGCAGGCCCTGAATTCGTTCACCGGACAGGGTCTGGCCGGCGATTACCACTTTCAGGCCGTTGTACTCTGGTGGGTTGTGGCTGCCGGTCAGCATCACGCCGGAGCTGGCTTCGCTGGTGTGGGTGGCGTAATACAGCACGGGCGTCGGCACCATACCGATGTCGGTGACGTGACAGCCGCTGTCGACCAGCCCGCGAATCAGGCTTTCCAGCAATGCCGGGCCGGATAGCCGACCGTCACGGGCGACTGCGACCTTGGCCTCGCCGTGCTCCAGTGACTCGCTGCCAATGGCCCGGCCGAGCCAGTACAGGCTCTCTTCGGTCAGGCTCTGGCCAACCACACCACGGATATCGTAGGCGCGAAAGATTTCCGCCGGCAGTGCCGGAGCGCCCGTCGTTTGGCTCGGTTCGGGCGTACTGCTGACGCCCATGCCGAACGGGTCTTCGTCTTCGACGATATCGATGTCGAGGATGTCGGTGCTCTGGAACAGCGGATTGATCAGGTTTTCGTCGTTCTTGCCCGGTGCCGCGGGCACAGATTCGCGCGCGGGGTTGGGGCCGGGGCTCTGGCCGCTGCGCTTGGCCAGTTGGCTAATGTGCTGAGCCAGCGTTTCCAGTTGTGGCAGGCGCAGGCCGGCAGCCTTGTGGCCGAAGGTCAACTGGCTGAGAGTCTGGCTATCGGCTTGCAGGCGGCTACTCCAGTTGCGCTGCAACAGCAGCAGACCGGCCAGGCTACCCAGCAGGGCCAGTCCGGCAGCCAGCAGCACCAGCAGCGGATTGCTCGGGCTCTTGACCAGTGCCGGACCGGGAGTGAACTCCAGACGCCAGGCCGGGTTGCTGGTTGGCAGGCTGAGTGGCCGGGCGCTGGCCTGGCCGCGCTGCCACAGCACCTGCTCGGGCGCGGCGCTGAACTGCTGGATCAACCGCAGTTGGCCAACCTCGGGCGGGAGCGCAGGCAGATTGTCGAGCAACCGGTTGAGTTCGAACACCACCATCAGGCTGCCGCCGATGCGGGCGTTGCCGGAGGCGCGCAATGGCTTGGCGGTATACAGTCGCCAGTCGTTGCCGACCCGGTGAGCCTCCGGCGCAACAGGCTGGTCGCGCTCGGCGCGGCGCAGCATGTCGAGCGCAGCGAAGCTCAGCGGCGCTTGCGCATCATCGCGCATGGATGCCCCGCCGGGGGCATGGATATAGACCGCCAGGCTGTCGGCAAAGTGGTAGCGCAGGGTCCGTTGCAGGGCCGCGTTGCCACCCTGTTGTACCGCGACTTGCAACTGGGGGTTGGCGGCCATCTGGGTCAGGTCGGCATCCAGCTGCGCCAGGGCTCGGTTCAGCGCACCTTGCTGCTGACTGGCGTAGGCCTGGGCCAGATCCTGCTGATAGCGCCGTTCAGTGTCGCTGATCAGCGCTTGCCAGCAGAGCAGAGCGGCCAGCAGAACCCCACCGACGCTCAGCAGCAGGGGCAGCAACAGCCCGGAAAACTGCGAAACCCGGGACGCAGAGGCAGGCTTGTTGTTCATCGCGGTGGGGCTCCATGCTCGTTTTTATGTATTGGTGTCAGTGGCTCAGTTGCTGCCGGTGTGACCAAACCCGCCGGCCCCGCGCTGGCTGTCATCGAAACTGTTGACGATCTCAAGTTTAGCCTGCAGTACCGGTACCAGCACCAGTTGAGCGATCCGCTCGCCCGGCTCGATGTTGAAGGTCTGGTGGCCGCGGTTCCAGCACGACACCATCAGTTGGCCCTGGTAGTCGGAATCGATCAGGCCGACCAGATTGCCCAGCACGATGCCATGTTTGTGGCCCAACCCTGAGCGCGGCAGGATCATGGCGGCCAGACCCGGATCGGCAATATGGATGGCCAGCCCGGTGGGCAGCAGCTCGGTCTGTCCGGGTTCCAGGGTCAGGGGCGCGTCGAGCATGGCCCGCAGGTCCATACCGGCCGAACCTTCGGTGGCATAGTGCGGCAGGGGCCATTGTTGACCTAAACGCGGGTCGAGAATCCGGGCTTGCAGGGCGTGCATGGGTACTCCTCAGTCTGGGCTGCCGGGCAGGTGCTCGGCGATAAAGGTGATGATTTGGCGGGCCAGCTTGGCTTTGCTGGCGTGGGGCAGAGCATGCTGCTGCAACTGCCGGTCGATCAGGGTGACCGCGTTGTCATCGCTGTTGAAGCCGATGCCAGGCTGGCTGACGTCATTGGCGATGATCAGGTCGAGATTCTTGCGCTGTAGCTTGCCGGCGGCGTAGTTGAGTACATCGTCGGTCTCGGCGGCGAAACCGACACACCAGCGCGGGCGCTGGTCGTGGCCAGCCAGCGTGGCGAGGATGTCAGGATTGCGCACCAGCGTCAGGGTCAGACCATCTTCGCAGCCAGGGTCTTTCTTGAGCTTGTTGTCGGCACATTCGGCGGGCCGGTAGTCGGCCACCGCTGCCGAAGCAATGAACAGATCGGCTGGCAGCGCCGCTTCGCAGGCGGCCAGCATGTCGCGGGCACTGACCACATCAACGCGTGTGACCCGAGCCGGGGTCGGCAGGTTGACCGGGCCAGCGACCAGGGTTACCCGGGCGTCCGCTTCGGCGGCGGCTTCGGCCAGGGCGAAGCCCATCTTGCCCGAGCTGTAGTTGGAGAGATAACGCACCGGGTCCAGCGCTTCACGGGTTGGCCCGGCGTTGATCAATACGTGTCGGCCGCTGAGCAGCCCGCGTTCGAAACAGTCGGCGGCCTGGGCGGCGATATCGGCTGGCTCCAGCATTCGCCCGGGGCCGATGTCGCCACAAGCCTGCTCACCTGCACCAGGGCCGATGACCTTGATACCACGGGCCAGCAAGGTGTCGAGGTTGGCCTGGGTGGCCGGATCACGCCACATGGCCTGATTCATTGCCGGGGCAACGGCAACCTGGGCGTCGGTGGCCAGCACCAGGGTGGTCAGCAGGTCATCGCCCCGGCCCTGGGCCAGGCGCGCCATCAGATCGGCGGTAGCCGGCGCAATCAGCACCAGATCGGCCCAACGGGCCAGCTCAATATGGCCCATGGCGGCTTCGGCGGCTGGATCAAGCAGTTCGCCGTGTACCGGGTTGCCGGACAGCGCCTGCAGGGTCAGTGGCGTAATGAACTCGCGGGCGCCGCGGGTCATCACCACCCGCACCTCGGCCCCGGCATCACGCAACCGCCGTACCAGCTCGGCACTTTTATAGGCGGCAATGCCGCCGCTGATGCCCAGAACCACCTGTTTGTTGACCAACCGCTGCATGCTCGACTCCCGGCCAGAAACTGATGGCTAAGATATCACAGGGGCCCAGACTGTGCGCTGGTACCCGGTCACAGGCTGATAAAGCTGATAGCCTGTGGCCATTGAGGCGCACAGGGGGTGCGCCAACCGGGCAGGGAGCCTGAATCATGCCAATCACTGACTGGCCGCTGGCCGAGCGGCCACGGGAAAAGCTGCTCAATCAGGGCGCTGCGGCGCTGTCTGACGCCGAGCTGCTGGCGATCTTTCTGCGCACCGGGCTGCCTGGGCGTAGCGCGGTTGATCTGGCGCGCGATCTGCTCAGCGCCTTCGGTAGCCTGCGGGCCCTGCTGCAGGCCGATCTCAAGGGCTTTTGTGTGCATGCCGGGCTGGGGCCAGCCAAGTACGTGCAGTTGCAGGCTGTGATGGAAATGGCCCGCCGGCATTTATACGAAGAACTGCAGCGTGGTGATGCCCTGACCTCGCCGGGCGCGGTGCGACGTTATCTGAAAAGCCGCCTGGCGGCCCTGCCTCACGAAGTGTTCGCCTGCCTGTTCCTGGACAACCAGCACCGGGTGATTGCCTTCGAGGAACTGTTCCGCGGCACCCTGGACAGCGCCAGTGTCTATCCCCGGGAGGTGCTCAAGCGGGCGCTGGCCCACAACGCCGCTGCGCTGATTCTGACCCATAACCATCCGTCGGGTGTGAGCGAGCCGAGCCAGGCCGATGTGCAACTGACCCGGCGCCTGCGCGAAGCGCTGGCACTGGTGGATATCCGGGTGCTCGACCATCTGGTGGTGGGCGATGGCGAGCCGCTGTCACTGGCCGAGCGCGGGTTGATGTAAGTGAAAAATCATTGCTTGTAGGGGCCGGTTTTGGTATAAAGCTCCGCTCTTCTCGGGGCTGCGCCTGTAACTGTGCATTTTTATTACGGGTTTGGCGTGATCGGTTGCCCCGGCTGGACAACAGATTCTTTTAGGCTTCCAACCAGTTAGGGTTGGGTAAGTGGTTGGAGAGGGTTAACCATGTCTCGAGTATGTCAGGTAACCGGCAAAGGGCCGGCCGTCGGGAACAATGTTTCCCACGCGAACAACAAGACCAAGCGTCGTTTTCTGCCGAACCTGCAGTATCATCGCTTCTGGGTTGAGTCGGAAAAGCGTTTCGTGCGTCTGCGCACTTCTGCCAAGGGCATGCGCATTATCGACAAGCGTGGTATCGATGTCGTTCTGGCTGAAATCCGCGGTCGCGGCGAAAAAGTTTAAGGAGCATCATCATGCGTGAATTGATTCGTTTGGTGTCTTCTGCCGGTACTGGTCACTTCTACACTACCGACAAGAACAAGCGCACTACTCCCGACAAGATCGAAATCAAGAAATTCGATCCGGTTGTGCGCAAGCACGTGATGTATAAGGAAGCCAAGATCAAATAAGATCTTTGCGACCTGACAAAAAACCCGCCTCGGCGGGTTTTTTTGTGGCTCTTTGACGGCGCATGTTCTGGGGAGCATCGCGCGCCTGCTCGATGCTGAAAGCTTCAGGCAAGCACGTTGTCGCAGGCCAGTTCTGTGTCGCGGCGCGCAACGCGTCCAGGCTAGGTCTGCGGGAAACCGGCTTGTCAGGGGGGCTGCTTACCGTTCCCCATCACCGCCCAAGGCAAAGTTCGGCATGCTGTTGACCGGCTGGGCGAACTCGAAGGGAATCGACACGGTATTCAGGCCGACATTCTTCTGCACCACGAAGTGCAGATGCGGGCCGGTACTGTTGCCGGTGTTGCCGGACTGGGCAATCTGGGTCCCGGCCCGTACCCACTGGCCTTCCTGTACCGCCACCGAATGGCGCTTGAGGTGCAGGTAGACGCTCATGGTGCCGTCGGCATGCAGCAGCCGGACGAAGTTGCCGGCCGGGTTGTTGCCACGCCCGCTTTGATTATTTTCGATCTTGATCACCATGCCGTCGCGGGCGGCCAGAATAGGCGTGCCCTCGGGCATGGCGATATCGATGGCGTAGCGGCCCTTGGGGCCGGTATGGCTGTAGCGCCCGCCGGGGCCTTGGGTCATGCGGAACGGGCCTCCGCGCCAGGGCAGCGGGTAATGGCTCAGGCTGTGTTCGGCCCGTGGATCGCCAATGGCGTGGCGCAGGCGGTACTGGTAACGCGGTGTGCCGGTTCCAGTGGGGGCCAGGGTTACCAGGCGGATCTGCTGGCGCGGCGGCAGCACCCAGCGTACCGGTTGCTCGGGCGCGCCGCTGAGGTGCTGTACCGAGTGGACTTCCAGCTCGATCTCGACCGGCGCATACAGGTCATTGTGGACGATCAGGGTTTCGCCGCCGGTGTGCTTGTGACTACGCACGTAAACCTGCTTGTCGAAGGTTTCAACCATGCGGTCACGGAATACAAAGACCTGGGCGCCAGGAGTAGCCCGGTCGGTATAGGTGACTACACCGTTTTCATCGGTGTACTTGTAGATGGTCGACGCCAGCCCACACGGGCTGCCGGCCAACAGGGCCAGGCCCAGAACCCAGGTACGCATCCAATGCCAAACCTTCATGCTCACCGGAACTTGATTTTTTGGGGTGCGCCGCAGGTCCCGGTTAGCCGCGGCGCAGCCTTATTTATTGTGCTGGTGCAGGCTGCAGCGAGTAGGTCCGCAGAGTGGCGGCGAATTCCTGCAATGCCTTGATGCCGCTGGCTTCGGCCTGCTGGCACCAGTCGCGCAGCGCCTGCAGCATGTCGTGCCCGTTGGCGCTGGTGCGCCCCCAGATCTGTTGCAGCGCCAGGCGCTTCTCGTAAATGACCTTGAGCGCATGGCTGTGATCAAGCATCCGCTCAATGCGCTCTTGCTGCTGGTTGCCCAGCAGGCTGGTTTCCCGGCTGAGCAGTTTCTTGGCGCGGCGGAACAGGTGGCGCACCGAGGCGTCGACCCGATCCAGCTCCTGCTGGACCAGTGGCTTGATCACCAGCTTGCGATACTGCGCCATGATCTGGAAGCGGTTGTTGAGAATCGCCATGGCGGTGTCCATATCCAGGGTCTTCTTGCCCTCGACCCGATGGGCGATCGGCGCAGTGCGACGGACCTTGGCCAGTCGACACAGGCTGAACAGGCGAATCCACATCCAGCCCAGATCGAACTCCCATTTCTTGACCGACAGCTTGGCCGAGTTCGGGTAGGTGTGGTGGTTGTTGTGCAGCTCCTCACCGCCGATCAGAATGCCCCAGGGCAGAATATTGGTGGCGGCGTCCTTGCACTCGAAGTTGCGGTAGCCCACGGCATGGCCCAGGCCGTTGACCACGCCAGCGGCCAGTACCGGAATCCACAGCATCTGGATGGCCCACACGGTGATGCCCAGGACCCCAAACAGGGCCAGGTCGATCAGTGCCATCAGGGTTACCCCGGCAATCGGGAAACGGCTGTAGACGTTGCGCTCCACCCAGTCATCCGGGCAGTTCTTGCCGTAGATGCGCAGGGTGTCTTCGTTTTTGGCCTCAGCCATGTACAATTCGGCGCCTTTGCGCAGCACGGTCCACAGACCCTTGTGTACCGGGCTGTGCGGATCGTCCGGGGTTTCGCATTTGGCGTGGTGTTTGCGGTGAATCGCGGTCCACTCGCGGGTGTTCATGCTAGTGGTCAGCCACAGCCAGAAGCGGAAGAAGTGTTGCAGGGCCGGATGCAGCTCCAGCGAGCGATGGGCCGAATAGCGATGCAGGTAAACTGTGACGCTGACGATGGTGATGTGCGTCAGCACCAGGGTAATCAGTACCAGTTGCCAGACCGAAAGATCGAGAAGACCGTTGTACCACATAGAGCAGTTGAACCTCAGTAAGGTAGGGAGCCTAGTTGCCTCGATTATGGACCAACAATATGGCAATTGACATGACCGTGGGTCGAGTCGTGGCCAACTGCTATAGTGGATCAACGACCGTACAGGAAGGTTCGGCCACATGACCTCAACGCGCAGCGCCTGGCATATTACCCTGATATATCTGGGCGTTTCCGTGCTGTGGATCCTGTTTAGCGATCAGGCCCTGGTGATCCTTGGCCTGGACGAACAGGCTCAACAGCGCCTGCAAACCTACAAGGGGCTGGTGTTCGTCGGTGTTACCGCGACGCTGATTTTCTTCGTCGTGCGTGGCCACTTGCGCCGCCTACAGCAGCAAGGCCGCGCTCTGCGGCGTAGCGAAGAGCGCTTCGACCTGGCGCTCAGTGGCTCCAATGACGGGGTCTGGGACTGGGACTTCGAGGCCGGGCAGGGGTTCTTTTCCAGTCGCTGCAAGGCCATCATCGGTTACCCCGTCGATGCCCAGCTCGACGTGCGCCAGACCTGGCTCAAGCGCCTGCACCCCAGTGACCGCAAGGCCGCCCTGACAGCCCTGCGTGAGCATCTGTTGGGGGACACACCCCGTTACAATCACACCCACCGTATTCGTCATGGCGAAGGCCATTTCATCTGGATCCAGGCCAGCGGCCGGGCAATCAGGGATGAGCGCGGTCTGCCACAGCGGATCGTCGGCATCGTGCGCGACGTTACCGAATTCAAGAACAATGAAGAGCGCCTGCGTCAGGCCGCAGTGGTGTTCGACAATACCAAAGAAGGGGTGGTCGTCACCGACGCCCACAACCGCATCCTCAACGTCAATCATGCCTTCTGCCGGATCACCGGCTACAGCCGGGATCAGGTGCTGGGCCAAAACCCCGGGCTGCTCAAGTCGGGTTGGCACAATGACAGCTTCTATCAGGAAATGTGGACCCAGCTGCAAGCGACCGGCAGTTGGCAGGGCGAGATCTGGAACCGACGCAAGAACAGCGAGATCTACCCCCAGTGGCAGACCATCAACGCCGTCTATGACAGCGACGGCCGGCTGACTCATTACGTGGCGGTATTCGCCGACCTCAGTCAGCTCAAACGCTCGCAACAGGAAATCGACTTCCTCGCCCACCATGATCCACTGACCCGGCTGCCCAACCGCCTGCTGATCATGGAGCGTCTTAACAATGCGGTACTGCGGGCACGCCGGCACAGCCACCGGCTGGGTCTGATCTCGATTGACCTGGACCGGTTCAAGAACGTCAACGACAGCCTGGGCCACAGCGCCGGTGATGAACTGCTGCGTATCGCCGCCGAGCGGATGACCGCACTGTGCCGTGAAGAGGATACCCTGGCGCGTCTGGGCGGCGACGAGTTTGTCATGCTGGTGGATCAGCTTGAGCAGGTTGAGGAACTGGCGGCGATCGCCCAGCGCATACAGCAGGCCTATACCCGGCCGTTCGACATAGCCGGCCAGCGCATCCACATCAGCGTCAGTCTTGGCCTCAGCGTATTCCCCGATGACTGCCAGGACGCTGGCGACCTGCTCAAGAATGCCGATACCGCCGTAGGCCAGGCCAAGAACAGCGGGCGCAACAGTTACGCTTTCTACACCCAGGCCCTGACCGAGCGGGCTCGCCGCCAGCTGGCGCTGGAATCGAACCTGCACCAGGCTCTGGCCCAGCAGCAGTTGCGGGTCTATTACCAGCCACTGATCGAACTGCACAGCGGGCGGCTAAGTGGCTTTGAGGCGCTGGTGCGCTGGCAGCATCCGGAGCTGGGCATGGTCGCCCCCGATGAGTTCTTGCCCGTCGCCCAGCGTGCCGGACTTATGGCTCTGATCGATGAATATGTACTCAGCCAGGCCTGCCGGCAAATGCGTACCTGGCTGGATGCCGGCTATCAACTGGATACCATGGCGGTCAACATGTCCGGCTACTGGCTGGAGCGTGGCCAGGTACTGGGCAGTGTTGAACAAGCGCTGCAAGAAGCAGGGCTGGCGGCCGAGTGTCTGGAGCTTGAGGTGACTGAAAGCGAAATCATGCAGCATGGCGAACGGTGCATTGAACTGCTCGATGCCTTGCGCCAGCGCGGCGTGCGGCTGTCGATCGACGACTTCGGCACCGGTTATTCCTCACTGCTGCGGCTCAAGCGCCTACCGGTCAACAAGCTCAAGATCGACCGCGGCTTTATCGTCGATTTGCCCGGCGACAGTAACGACAGCGCCATTGCCCGCGCCATCATCGCCCTGGCCCAAAGCCTGCAACTGCAGGTCACCGCCGAAGGCATCGAAACCGAAGCCCAGCAAACGCTACTGCGCGAACTGGGCTGCGACATCGGCCAAGGCTACTTCTTCAGCCGGCCGCAGCCTGCGCAGCAATTGCAGGGGTTGTTGCAGGGGACAATATTAAGTAACAACATCACCTGAACAGATTTGCCAAGGAGGGCGAGGTCTTCCCCACGCACGCGGGGGTGTTTTTATGGCGGCTATGTGTGCTATCAGCTGGAGCAAGTTTTCCTCGTGCGGAAGGGGTATTACCGTGGGTCTGCAGGTTGTTATCGACCTGGTTCAGTCTTCCCCAAATAACCAAGCCCCTGCACAAGACAGCAAACCGTTTCAGTATCGTCGAGCCGAATTAACGGCCGTTAATACTGTCTGCTCGTTGATTCGGCGTGTCCAAACCCGTCGAATTCGACGGGTTTAGATGCTGCACGGTTTAGGCTTTGCTATTTCGAGCGTCAGGTGGGCCAGCCGCCAGCAAGGGTAAGCGCCAAAAGGTTCCACCTAAGCCCACTGGTCAGCTCACACCCCGAAACCCGGGCCCTTGCTCGGCTTTTTTGATAGTGTGCGCACCGGCCTGTATGGCCGTCGTTTTCAATTCAAATTGTTTTAATAAACCTCTCCTATTCTCTATCCCGAGTATAAAAACTGGGAACTGATATCCCGGTTTGGGGTTCCTATGGGGGAATGTTCTGAAAAATGAGGTAGCTATGCCTTTGAAATTGCTCACTCTTTTTTCCGGTTTGGTGTTGCTTTCGCTGACAGCAGGGGCGAATGAGCGGACCGTGTACGGACTCAGTGAAACTGCTCTGATCAAGGATCTGGAGTTGGAAGTGCCGGCCAAGCTGGATACCGGGGCAGTGACTTCGTCACTGAGTGCGCAGAATGTCAAGATGTTCAAGCGTGACGGCCAGGACTGGGTGCGTTTCGAGCTGGCGGTCGAAGGTGCGCAGGAAGGCAAGACGCTGGTCAAGCCGGTGGTGCGGGTCAGTCAGATCAAGCGCCGGGCCGATGATATTCCCGATGAAGACAGCAAGACCTATACCGTTCGACCGGTGATCGAAATGGCTGTGTGCATGGGCGACAGCCTGCAGCATATCGAGGTGAATCTGGCCGACCGTACCGGGTTTGAGTACCCGTTTCTGATGGGCGCTACCGCGTTGCGCGAGTTCAATGCGCTGGTGGCACCGGATTTGAGTTATCAGGCAGGTAGTCCCAACTGCGCCTGAGAGCCTGTACACGATCTGCTGCGCGTCGGCTCTGCGGTGTTAAAAACAGGCTGGTGCGCCAGCCCGGTCGGAATGCTCATTTACAACTCGTAAACTCGCGTGCGAGCCCAGTCCGTTCCTCGCCTGTTTTTGCCTAGCAGAGCTCTAGCTCGCAAGATCGTGAACAGGCTCTAAGAGCCATCCGGCTACCCCGCCAATCCTGACCTATACTTGCCATGACGGGTGCGGTGGCCGCAAGAGTGCTGCTGCGCCTGTTGTCATTGCCTTTACCCGGGCGATGGCTGGGGGCCGGCCACAAGCTGGCTGACATGCACGGTCCGGCTTACCGGCCGACCCGCGATGCACCGGTACCCGTGTGGCACCGGTAGGAGGATTGTCGATGCCTCTGTCGGTTCAGATTCCTTTCACCCGTTTCCTCGATGACCAGGGGCGTGCCCTGGATGCCTTGCCGGCCTGGGCCAGCGATGCCGAACTGCTGCGTAGTTTTTATCGGCACATGGTGCTGGTGCGGGCCTTTGATCAGAAGTGCATAGCCTTGCAGCGTACCGGCCAGATCGGTACCTACGCTTCGACCTTGGGTCAGGAAGCCGTTGGTACGGCGCTGGGCCAGGCGATGAGCTGTGAGGATGTGCTGGTGCCCTATTACCGCGACACCGCCATTCAGTTGCTGCGCGGTGTCGCTATGCACGAAATCCTGCTGTATTGGGGCGGCGATGAGCGTGGCAGCGCCTGGGCCGATCCGGCCTGCGCCGAGGATTTTCCGATTTGTGTGCCGATTGCCACCCAGGCCTGCCATGCCTGCGGGGTGGCGGCGGCGTTTCGTACCCGGCAACAGCACCGGGTCGCGGTTACTACCTGTGGCGATGGCGCCACCAGCAAGGGCGATTTTTTGGAAAGCCTGAACCTGGCCGGGGTCTGGCAGTTACCGGTGGTGTTCGTGGTCAACAACAACCAGTGGGCGATTTCGGTGCCGCGCAGCCTGCAGAGCGCTGCGCCGACGCTGGCGCACAAGGCGCTGGCGGCCGGGATTCCCGGTGAGCAGGTCGATGGCAACGATGTGCTGGCGGTCTATGACCGGGTTCAGGCGGCGATTGAGCGGGCCCGGGCCGGCAAGGGCGCGAGTCTGGTCGAATGCGTGACCTATCGGTTGGGCGACCATACCACCGCCGATGATGCCAGCCGCTATCGCAGTGACGAGGCGCTCAAGGAAGCCTGGCAGCATGAGCCGATCGGCCGTTTCCAGCGTTTTCTGCATGCCCGTGGCGAGTGGGACGAATCCCGCGAGCAGGCCTTGCAGGCTCAGGTCGGGGAGTTGATCGCGGCGGCGGTGGAAACCTACAAGGCGGTGCCGCCCGCGGCGCCGACGGCGGCGTTCGATCATCTGTATGCGCGCTTGCCGGCGTTCTATCAGGCCCAGCGTGAGCAGTTGGCAGCCCGTATCGAGGCCCTGGGAGGTGAGTCATGACCGAGACTGGCAAGCTGACCATGGTCGAGGCGATCAACCTGGCCTTGCACCGGGCCATGGCCGACGATCCCGATGTGGTGGTGCTGGGTGAGGATATCGGCATCAATGGCGGGGTGTTCCGGGCCACGGTGGGGTTGCATGAGCGCTTTGGCTTTCGTCGGGTGATGGACACCCCGCTGGCGGAAACCCTGATCACCGGCATCAGCGTCGGCATGGCGGCCCAGGGGCTGAAACCGGTGGCCGAGATCCAGTTCATGGGCTTTATCTATGCCGGCATGGAGCAGCTGGTGTCCCACGCCAGCCGGCTGCGCAGCCGTACCTGCGGTCGGTTGAGTTGCCCGATGGTGCTGCGCACTCCGCATGGCGCCGGCATCCATGCGCCGGAACATCACGGTGAAAGCACCGAGGCGATGCTGGCGCATGTGCCCGGTTTGCGGGTGGTCATTCCGTCCTCGCCCAGGCGCGCCTACGGCCTGCTATTGGCGGCGATTGCCGATCCTGATCCGGTGATCTTCCTTGAACCCTCGCGGCTTTATCGTTCGGTCCAGCAGGTGGTCGAGGACGATGGTCAGGCCCTGCCGCTGGATACCTGCTTCACCCTGCGCGAAGGCGCGGACCTGACGCTGGTGAGCTGGGGTGCGGCGCTGAAAGAAACCCTGGAAGCCGCCGCGCGGCTGGCCGAGGAGGGCATTGACTGCGAGGTAATTGATGTTGCCACGCTCAAGCCGCTGGATGCCGATACCCTGGTGGCTTCGGTCAGCAAGACCGGGCGCTGCGTGGTGGTGCATGAGGCGGCGGCCTCCTTTGGTCCGGGGGCCGAGATAGTCACGCTGCTGCAGGAGCGCGCTTTCTATGAACTGCAGGCACCGGTACACCGGGTAACCGGCTATGACTGCGTGATTCCCTATGCCCGTCGGGAAATGGCCTGGCTGCCGGATGTGGAGAGCATCTGCCGGGCGGCCCATGAGGTAATGCAAGGAGGTGAGGCATGAAAACCTTCCGGCTGCCCGATCTGGGCGAAGGCTTGCAGGAGGCGGAAATCGTCGAGTGGCACGTCAAAGCGGGTGACAGCGTGGCGGTTGATCAGTTGCTGGTGTCGGTGGAAACCGCCAAGGCGATTGTCGAGGTGCCCTCGCCGCAGGCCGGGGTGATCAGCCGCTGTTATGGCGAGCCGGGTGACCTGCTGCACGTTGGCGAACCCTTGGTGACGTTCGAGGGTGTGGGGGATGACAGCGGTACGGTGGTCGGCAAGCTGGGCCCGGCCAGTGGTGACAGTGACCTGGCCAGTGATGACTTTCATATCGGCGCCGCCCCCAGCACCCGCGAGTTTCAGCCGGCCAGGGCGGCTCCGGCGGTGCGCCGTCTGGCACAGGAACTGAAAGTTGATTTGAGCGGGCTCAGTGGCAGTGGCGCGGGCGGGCTGGTGACCGAGCAGGATGTCCGCCAGGCCGCTGGCAAGGGCTCGGGCGAGGCGCTGCGCAGTGTGCGCCGGACCATGGCCAAGAACATGTCGCGCGCGCATGCCGAGGTGGTGCCGGTAATGATCGTCGAGGATGCCGATCTGCATCGGTGGCCGGGTGGTGCACGCGATCCAATGCTGCGTCTGGCGCGGGCCATTGCCCATGCCTGCACTCAGGAGCCGGCTCTCAATGCCGCGTTCGATGGCCGGCGGTTGACGCTGGAACGTCATGCCCAGGTTGATCTGGGCGTGGCGGTGGATACTCCGGATGGGCTGTTCGTGCCGGTATTGCGTGATGTTGCCCGGCGCAGCCCGGACGATCTGCGTGAAGGCCTGGCGCGGCTGCGCCGGGACGTGGCCAACCGTTCGATTCCGCCCCAGGAACTGATGGGCGCGACTATCACCCTGTCCAATTTCGGCACCCTGTTCGGTCGCTACGCCAACCCGATCGTCGTGCCGCCGCAGGTGGCGATCATTGGCGCAGGGGTAATTCGCGATGCAGTGGTGGCCTGGCAGGGGCAGCCGACTGTGCACCCGCTGTTGCCGTTGTCGCTGACCTTCGACCATCGGGCGGTGACTGGCGGCGAGGCGGCGCGCTTTCTCAAGGCACTGGTGGCGGACCTGGAAAAGCCGGACTGAGCCTGGCTGGTTGGCCCGTAACGGATGAGCCTGTCGGGGGTAACTTGATCGGGATCAAAACCTGCTTTCTCGGCTATCCCTACACTGGCAGCCTTATGCCATAACGGAGCCAGCCATGCCGGGCTTACAACGGGTGCCATTGCGCTACAAGTTCTGGGCGGTCAACGCGCTGGCGCTGCTGTGTGTGTTGATCCTGGTACTGGTGGCCATGACGCTGGAGCAGCGCAGCGTCAATCAGGCCCGTCAGGAACAGGCCCGGGATCTGTTGCGTATCTGGCATGGCGCCGATCCCGGCGAATTGTCCGGTCCTTTGCAGCCGCTGGTGATTGAGCTCGATGAACAGGATCCGCAACTGCGGCAACTGGCGCAAAGTGCCAACAGCGAGCCGCGCTGGGTGCCTGTTACCGGCTCGATGTTGTGGGGTGAAGAGCAACTGATCGGGGCCTGGACTTTGTACCAGCCGGACGCTCAGGTCCTGGCAGTTCAGGTTCGCGGTAAAAGCTTTCAGCAGATTTTCACCCAGCGTGCCGGGCTATATGCCGTGGCGGTATTTCTGTTGATGTTGGCGGTGCTGGCCGGCTCGCAGTTGCTGATTCGCTTCATTGAGGGCCATCAGCGTCAACTGCGACACATGGCTCACTATGACGGGCTGACCGGGCTACCCAACCGGGTGCTGGCGATGAACCGTCTGCAGCATGCGCTGGAGCGGATCAAGCGGCGTGGCGGGCATCTGGCGGTGGTGTTTATCGACCTGGATCGGTTCAAGACCCTCAATGACAGCTACGGTCACGGCTTTGGCGATGCGGTGCTGCAGGCGGTGGCCGAGCGCCTGCAGTCACGTTGTCGTGAAGAAGACACCCTGTCACGCCTCGGTGGTGACGAGTTTCTGCTGATTCTCGAGTCGCTGTCGTCACCCTGGCAGGCCAGCCAGGTGGCGCGTGACCTGTTGAGTCTGCTTGAGCGCCCGTTGCTGCTGGCCGATGAGCGCGAAGTGTATGTCAGTGCCAGCCTGGGCATCGCTTTGTTTCCCGGTGACGGAATGGATGCCACCGAACTGGTGCGTAATGCCGATGCGGCAATGTTCCGGGCCAAGTCACGCGGGCGCAACACCTACAGTCACTACCTGCCATGTTTGACCGAGCAGGCGCGCGAGCGTTTCGAGCTGGAGCGGGCGTTGCGCACGGCGCTGGCTAACGGCGAGCTGAGCCTCAACTACCAGCCGTTAGTCTGTCTGGAGCACGGCCAGGGGCTGGGCGCTGAGGTGCTGTTGAGCTGGCACAGCCCCAGTCATGGCCAGGTGCCGCCCGCGCGCTTCATTCCCCTGGCCGAAGACAGTGGCCTGATTGTCCCGATTGGCAGTTGGGTGCTGAATCAGGCCTGCCAGCAGGCTCAGCAGTGGCGCAGTCAAGGGCTGGAGCTGGAGACCCTGGCGGTCAACCTGTCGCCAGTGCAGTTCCTGCATCAGGACATCGTTGCGCTGGTCGGCGCGGCGCTGGAAAACAGCGGCCTGCCGGCGCAGCATCTGGAGCTGGAGATCACCGAAGGGGCGCTGATGCACCACAGTGCTCAGGCCGAGCAGACCCTCAAGGCGCTCAAGGCACTGGGAGTAAGGGTTGCTCTGGATGACTTTGGCACCGGTTACTCATCACTGGCCTATCTGCGACGCTTTCCGCTGGACAAGCTGAAGATCGACAAGAGCTTTCTTACTGAGGTACCGGCCAATCAGGGCGACTGCCAACTGGTGCACACCATCATTGAACTGGCCCACAACCTGGGGTTGCGGGTGCTGGCCGAAGGCATCGAGCGCAGCGAGCAGTGGCACTGGCTGCAAACGCAACACTGCGAACTGGGCCAGGGATTTCTGTTCGCCCGGCCGATGCCGGCAGCGGCTTTCGCCAACTGGTGGGCGGCCCAACCGCTGGAGGCTACGCCACAGCCGGTGAGCTGAGTGCACACAGGCGATTGCGCCCGGCGGCCTTGGCCCGATACATGCGCTGGTCGGCCAGTTCCAGCAGATCCCGGCGACTCTGGAGCTGATCGTAGCGGTATTCGGCCAAGCCGATGCTGGCGGTCAGTGGTTGACCATCGGGGCGAAAGCCCAGGCCATTGGCCTGTACCCGCTCCAGAGCCTTGCGGGCCTGGGTCATGTCGGTGTCGGGCATGATCAGCAGAAATTCCTCGCCACCCCAGCGCACCAGACTGTCGGTGCTGCGTACACTGAGCTGGAGCTGCCGGGTGGCGGTGATCAGGGCCTGGTCACCGGCTTCGTGGCCGTGCTGGTCGTTCAGCGCCTTGAAGTGATCAAGGTCGATAAAGGCCACCGCCAGGGCACTGTTGTTACGCTGGGCCGCGTCCCAGTGCAGGCTGAGAATTTCCTCGCCGCTGCCGCGAGAAAATACCCCGGTCAACGGATCGCGAATGGCCTGCCGTACCAGCGCAATCATGAACGCCAACTGGCTGATCCCGGCCAGGCTGGTGACTCCGCCAATCAGCATCAGCAGCCAGAAAGCGCCGGCGAACGACGGCCAGTTCAGGGTGGTCCAGCTCAGGTAGCCAGCAAAGGCCTGGGCCAGCAGCAGTACCAGCGCCATGACCAGATTTTCCGCCAGAGTCAGCGGAAATACCGCCAGGCCGGCCATCAGCACAAAGGGCAGAAAGGCATAACCGGCACCGACGGCGGCAGAGAAGCTGCTGAGTTGGTAGGCCCCCAGCAAGGTGTGCGAAGCGATATAGAACAGGGTAGGGATAGCGAACAGGATTGCCAGTGCCCGATAGGCGTTGAACAGACTGCCATTGGGCTTGTACAGCCACAGCAGAGCAAAGAAGGCCAGGCACACCAGACCGCGCAGGGCTGCCAGCTTCAGCCACAGGGCCAGCGGAAACACCATAAGATCAATCACGCTCCACAGGGGCGTCAGCACGGCAAACAACAGGGCGAACAGTCGCACCCGGCTGACGATCAGGGTGGCACGGCGCTGGCTCAGCAGCAGGGGTTGACCCAGAGGTGACAGTAACTGGGGAAAGAGACCGGAGGGTAGCTCTTCGGTAAGTAGTTGTCCCAACCGTTGCCGGGTTTTTGCGCTCAGAAATGTCATTGTTATGGGCTGTCCTTGCGTCGAGCTCGGTTGATGAGTGCAGGCATGTGGCCATATTGAACATGAATATTTGGGGCAAAACTCTGATCTGGATCATTTCCGGCAATATCAATGCCGGACAAAATGCCGCATGCGCTCACGTCGTTCGGCAGAATAAACTGCGCCAATGCATATGACCCGAGACAATCGATCCCTGATTGCTGTTGTGCTTGGCTGGTGCCTGTTTTTCAACATGGCTGCCAATTGCCTGCATCATGGCCAGAACACTGCCGCGCTGCTTAATGGGGTGCCGGTAGCGTTTTGCTCGTTGATGGGGCAAGAGCCTTTGGTGCTCAATCTCGGTGATGTCTCAGCGCCCGGCAACCTGGCTTCGCTCCTGGGTTGTCCGCTGTGTGGTGCCGGCAGCGGACCTATGGTGTCCAACCTGTCCGTGGGAGCATTGGCTTTGCCCGGACCGGCGGCCATTGCCCTCTGGCCTGAGCCTGTTTTCAGCCCTGGCCGTGCTACGCGCTGGCCTGCGGCCAACCCCAGGGCTTCTCCCCAGCTCGTCTGATTTTGCCTGATGCCATACCTGCCCCGGCCCCTGCTGGTGGTTCAGGTATGGGCGTTTTCAAACAGACGAGATAACACGATGAAACATGATTACATGCCGGCCGCTGCGGCCGCCTTGCTGATGTTGTCGGGGTCGGCAGCCCAGGCCTGGGCCGGCCAGAACGCCCCACTTGAGCTGGCACCCAGAGTCGTTACTGCGGTTGTGTCGCAGTCGCCACTGATTCAGGTCACCGACCCGGGACTGCCGCGCCAGCCGTTGCCGGCCAGTGATGTTGCCGACTATCTGAAAACCTTTCCGGGATTCGCCGCGATCCGCAGTGGTGGTAGCAATAGTGACCCGGTGCTGCGTGGGCTGTTCGGCTCCAGACTCAAGCTGTTGAATGACGGCGGCGAGATGTTGGGAGCCTGTCCGAGCCGCATGGACTCGCCTTCGTCCTATCTGGCACCGGGCAGCTTCGACCGCCTGACCGTGATCAAGGGGCCGCAGAGTGTACGTTGGGGGCCAGGAGCCTCCGCCGGAACGGTCCTGTTGGAGCGGCTGCCGGAAAGTTTCGATGAGCCGGGTCAGCGGTTGGATACCAGCTTGGTCGCCGGCGGCAATACCCGGCGCGACGCCAGCCTGGACGGTGCCATAGGCAGCCGTGATGGCTACCTGCGCCTGACCGCCAACCGTTCGCGTTCGGGGGATTACCGTGATGGCGACGGCGAGCGGGTGCCTTCGCGCTGGAATAAATGGAATACCGATCTGACCCTGGGCTGGACGCCTGGAGAGGATACCCTGATTGAGTTCATGGTCGGTCGCGGCGACGGTGAGGCACGTTATGCTGGTCGCGGGATGGACGGCGCGCAGTTCCTGCGTGAAAGCCTGGGTACTCGGGTGCAGTACAGTTTTGGCGGCGCTGCTCTGGAGCAAGTGGAGCTGCTTTGGTATTACAACAAGGCCGACCATGTGATGGATAACTTCAGCCTGCGCAGCCCCGATCCGAACGCCAGCATGATGCCCATGCGCAATCCGCGCGCCACTCAGGTCGAACGGCGTACCCAGGGGCTGCGCCTAAGCTCTGACTGGGCTTGGGAGTCAATCAGTCTGGTGGCTGGCGCTGATGCTCAGCGCAGTGAGGCTCGGCGCCGCAGTTCGGCGTTCAGCATGGCCGAAGGCTACAGCGATTATCGTCAATTCCCGCTGCTCAGTGATGCGCTATTCCATCAAGCCGGGTTGTTTGCCGAGCTTACTTTCAGCCCTGGCCAGTCGCAGCGCTGGATCACCGGAGCCCGGCTTGATCGCAGCGAAGTGCGCGATCAGCGCGGCAGCCTGAGCAACCCGATGGGTATGAGCTGGGCTAACCCCAGTGCCGGCAAGACTCGTGGCGACACTCTGCCATCGGGCTTTGTGCGTTATGAGCAGGAGCTGCAGTGGGCCCCGGTGAGCTGGTATGCAGGGCTGGGGCACAGCCAGCGGTTTGCGGACTATTGGGAGCTGTTCTCGGCCAGCACCGGACCGGCACCGGGCGCAGTGCGACAGGCATTCGAAACTGCCGACCCGGAGCGGACTACTCAGCTGGATGTTGGCCTGCAGTACCGGTCGACCAGGCTGGAGGCCTGGGTCTCGGCCTATCTGGGGCGGATAGATGATTACCTGCTGTTCCGCTACGAACCTCGTCCCAGCGGCCACATCTTTACAGCGGTGGACAATGTCGATGCACGGATCATGGGAGCGGAGCTGGGTGGCAGCTGGGCTCTTACAGAACAATGGAAAACCGATGCCAGTCTGGCCTGGGCCTGGGGCAAGAACCGCAGTGACGGGCAGCCGCTGGCCCAGATGCCGCCGCTTGAGGCGCGTCTAGGGCTGGCCTTCGAGGCTCGGGACTGGAGCGCCGGGGCCTTGTGGCGGCTGGTGGCCAGGCAAACCCGCACGGCGCTGAATCAGGGCAATGTGGTTGGCCGTGATCTGGGCGACAGCGCCGGCTTTGGGGTGTTTGCCCTGAATGCCGCCTACCGGGTCAGCCCGGCGTTGCAGCTCAGTGCCGGAGTCGACAACCTGTTCGACCGGACCTACAGCGAGCATCTCAACCTGGCCGGCAATGCCGGCTTTGGGTTCCCGGCCGAACCGACCCGCATCAATGAGCCGGGCCGGACCTTGTGGACGCGTCTGGATCTGAGTTTCTAGCTCAGTTCAGCGGCTTAAGCGTCTCGCTGTCGAACTGCTCGTCCAGTGCTGGCGATGACCAGCTACTCCAGCGGCCGTCAGGCTCGCGGCTCAGCAGCAGAACCATCAGGTTCTGCTGGCGGGCCAGCTCCTGGGCCTGCTCCGGGCCGACCACCATCAGTGCGGTGGCCCAGGCGTCGGCGAGCATGTTCGATGGATGCAGCACGGTAACCGAGGCCAGTCGATGCTGCACCGGCTGGCCGCTGCGCGGATCAATGGTGTGCGAGTAGCGCTGGCCATCATCTTCAAAGAAGTTGCGGTAATCGCCGGAGGTAGCCACCGACAGGTCATGGATCGGCAGGATATGCTGGGCCACTTCGGCCTGGCTGCTGTCCGGCAACTCGACCCCGATGCGCCAGGGTCGACCGGGGCTGCGCTCGCCCAGGCCAACCAGGTCACCACCGATATTGACCAGATGGTTGTCCAGCCCCTGGGCCAGCAGCCAGGCTGAAACCCGGTCAACACCGTAGCCCTTGGCGATGCCGGACAGATCAACGAAATGATCGCTCAGGCGTCGGGCCCGGTGCTGCTCTTGATCCAGTTCCAGATTGGCATGACCGCTCTGGGCCAGTCGGGTGGACAGCTCATCGGCCTCGGGAATGCGTGAGGGGCGGGCCTCAGGCCCAAAACTCCAGAGATTGACCAGCGCCCCGACGGTGACGTCGAAGGCTCCGTCACTGGCCTCGGCCACCTGTTGCGCGGCGCTCAGGACCGTCATCAGCTCGGCGGACAGTTCCAGCCATTGGCCGACCGGCTGGCGGTTCAGGCGCATCAGTTCAGAATCATCGCGATAAGTCGACATGCTGGCATCGACTGCCACCAGCTCTGCCTTGATCCCTTCGTGCAGGCGGGCCAGTTCGTCCTTGCTGAGCGAGCCGGGCAGGCTGATCTGGTAAAAGGTGCCAAAGATCTGGCCATCCAGATGCTGGATTTCCGGCTCTCGAGGTTGGCAGGCGGCCAGTAGCAGAACCAGTGCCAGTAACACAAAGGTGCGAATGCTTGTGGACAGGGCAGTCATCACTGGGCTCCGATCAAAGGAAAATCCACAACAGGAACAGGCCCAGTACCACGCGGTAGATCACGAACGGCTGCATGCCGATCCGCTTGATAAAGGCCAGGAAGTAATGGATACACAGGTAGGCGCTGATGCCCGAGAGCAGGATGCCGGCGAGCATGAAGGTCCAGTTCACCGGCTCGCTGGACTGGATCAGGTCTTTGCCCTCCAGGCCGCAGGCCAGCACGATCACCGGGATCGACAGCAGAAAGGAAAAGCGTGCGGCGGCCTCGCGGCTCAGCCCCAGCATCAGCGCGGCAGTCATGGTGATGCCCGAGCGTGAGGTGCCGGGGAACAGGGCGATAGCCTGGGCAATGCCGATCAACAGCACGTCTTTCCAGCGCATCTCGCTGACTTCGCGCTCACCCCTGTGGCGCCAATCGGCCCAACCCAGCAGCAGGCCGAAGCCGATCAGGCCAACCGCAATCCAGATCGGCGAGCGCAATACGGTTTCGATAGTGCCTTTGAATGCCAGTCCGGCCAGCCCGACCGGGATGGTGCCAAGGATAACTGCCCAGGCCAGCCGGGCGTCGGCGTCCAGTTGCCGGGTCGCCAGCGAGCGCACCCAGCTCTGGGTCATGTTGATCAGATCGGCCCGGAAGTAGATCAGCACGGCGGCCAGACTGCCCAGGTGCAGGGCCACATCAAAGGCCAGACCCTGGTCGGGCCAGTCGGTCAGTACCGGGACCAGAATCAGGTGCGCCGAACTGGAAATCGGCAGAAACTCGGTGAGGCCCTGGACAATCGCCAGGATGATGACTTGCAGCCAATCCATCAGAAAAATTCCGTTACTCAATTAAAGCAGGGCGTAAGTAGAACATGCCGCATAGCCGCTATGCGAGCCCCATCTGTACGCCCGTTCAGGGTGGATTCAGCGTACGTCCCAACTGGCTGCCGTGACTGACGGTTCCAGGCTCAGCCGGCCAACCACCTTTTCCACAATCAGGTCGGCCCGCTCGTTGGCCAGCAGGCTGGCGCACACTTCGACCTGGCCACGGTGATCGGCGTTCTGGCTTTCCAGTTTTTGCAGGCGCAGGCTGTCGCCCAGCAAGCCCTGCAACATCAGGGCGCGGATATGGGCCTCCTCGGCCTCGCGGCAGGTTACCGCCAGCTCGTAAGTCCACTCCATTTCGCCCTGGCTGGCAGACAGAGGTTGGCGGTTAATCAGGATCACTAGCGGCCTGAGCAGCATATTGGTCGCCAGAATGGCCAGTGCCACCAGAGTGGCCGCCAAGAAATAACCAGCCCCGGCCATGACTCCGATGGCGGCTGAACACCACAGGGTGGCGGCGGTGTTCAGGCCGCGGATATTGGCCCCTTCCTTCATGATGACGCCGGCGCCGAGAAAACCAATCCCGGAGACGACCTGGGCCGCCACCCGAGTTGGACTGGCGTCACCATCCACCATCATTGACATCAGGGTAAAGCTGGCCGAGCCGAGTGACACCAGGGCGTTGGTACGCAGCCCCGCCATCCGTTGGCGCCACTGGCGCTCCAGGCCAACCAGTGCGCCGAGCAAGGCTGCCAGCAGCAGTGGCAGCAGCAGGTTGAGAATTTCCATGAATACCTCCCTGGCAATATGGATCACTGGGCTAAGCAGGAGCGTAGCCCAGTGATATGACAGCTCTGGAATGGTGCGCTAGCGCTACCGGTGGACTTAGCCGGGAGTGGGCAGGCCCAGAACGGCGGTGGCGATGCCGAAGTACACCAGTACCCCGCTGGCGTCGGCAATCGAGGTCACCAAGGGTGCCGAGGCGGTGGCGGGGTCAAGCTTCATGCGGTTGAGCAGGAACGGCAGGCTCATGCCGATCAGGCTGCCGACAATAACAATCAGCACCATGCTCAGAGCAACCACCAGGGCGATGTCCGGGCCACCACGGAACATGCCCAGCGTGGCCACTGCCAGACCCATGGTCAGACCCAGTGCGCTGGCAACCAACAGCTCACGACCGAGCAGCTTGCCCCAGTCGCGGAAGCGCACATCGCCGGTAGCCAGACCACGAACCATCAGCGTTGCCGCCTGGGAACCGGCGTTGCCGCCACTGTCGACCAACAGCGGCAGGAAGAACACCAGCACGATGTAGGCCTCAATGGTTTCCTCGAAGTAGGCGATGCCAGCCCCGGAAAAGATGTTAGCGAACACCAGCAGCACCAGCCATCCGACTCGCTTGCGGTACAGGGTGGCGAGGCTGGCGCTGCGCAGGCCGCCTTCCAGCTTGCCGATAGTCGCACCCTTGTGCATGTCCTCGGTGGCTTCGGCTTCGGCCACGTCCATCGCATCATCATAGGTAACAATACCGACCAGCCGGTCGCCACCGTTGGTGATAGGCAGGGCCAGAATGTCATAGCGGGCGATCAGCTTGGCCACTTCCTCCTGCGGCGTGTCGACGCTGGCCGACACTACCTCATGGGTCATCAGTTCCTCGATCCGGCGATGCGGTGGCGCCAGGATCAACTCGCGCAGCGACAGGGTGCCAGCGATGCGCTGCTGCTCATCGAGTACGTAGATTTGATAGATGGTCTCGGCATCCGGCGCGGTCAGGCGGATCTGGTCCAGCGCTTCGCGGGCGGTCAGATCGGCCGGGACCACCACGTAGTCGCTGGTCATGATTGCCCCGGCAGTGCCTTCGGCATAGCTGGCCAGGCGCCGCAGGTCCTCGCGCTCTTCCTTGGCCATGCCACGCAGGATGGCATCCTGGCGTGCCTGTTCCAGCAGGTTGAACAGGTCGGCGCCTTCGTCGGCGTTCATGTGTGCGAGCAGTTGCCCAAGCTGCAGATCGTCGAGGTCTTTGGCTATCTCAAGTTGCTCATCCGGCTCGAGATAGCCAAAGACGTCGGCGCGCTCGTCCATGGGCAGATAGGTCAGTAATTGCTGCGCGCTGGCGGCACCTTCCTGGCGAACGAATTCAGCCAGATCGGCGGGTTGCAGCTCGTTGAGGATGTGACGGATACCGTCACGGTCTTGGCGCACCATGGCGGCGCGCAGGGCATCGGCGAGGATGTTGTAGCTCATGGGTAACTCCTTTTAGCGCGTGCCGGCCAGTGCACGCAGGAGTTACCGGGGGATTACCGGCAGCAGGCTCCAGACGCGAACAGGCAGGCCGCGCGAACGCTGTGGTTCGGGGTGCTGTGTTCAGTTGTCAAGCATCTACTGGGAAGGTCCATAATGGCCTCATGATTTCGCCGGCAAATCGCGGCGCGTGGAAGTTAAAGGATCGGTACCTGTTGGTCAAGTCATGACCTGAAAAGTTCATCAAGCCGACAGCATCTGTTCAGGTTGCAGGCAAATAGCGCAGCAGCAGGGCAAAGGCCGGATCCAGCTGTGGCGGGCAGGGGATCTGCACCTCATGACCATTGCCCGGGGCTACCTCGATGGCCTGGCCTTGGGTGTTGCGCATTGCCTCCAGGGTAAAGCTGAGATTGCCCGAAGGGGTCATCAGCTCCATCTGGTCGCCCAACTGGAAGCGGTTCTTGACCGCCACGTGCAGCCAGTCGCCATCGCGTCGCAGGGCTTCGCCGACAAACTGGTGGCGGGTCATGCGCGAGGCTCCATGCTCATAGTTCTGGTATACCCCCGGTGGATGCCTGCGGTAGAAACCTTCGGTGTAACCCCGGTTGGACAGGCTCTCCAGATCATCCATCAATGCCAGGTCGAAGGGCTTGCCGGCCACCGCATCGTCGATCGCCTTGCGATAGGCCTGCACGGTGCGGGCAACATAGAAATGGGTCTTGGTTCGGCCTTCGATCTTCAGCGAGTCGATGCCCATATCGACAAACCGCTGCACATGCTGCACGGCGCGCAGGTCCTTGGAGTTCATGATGTAGGTGCCGTGCTCATCCTCTTCGATGGCCATCGGCTCATCCGGCTTGCCGGTCTGGGTGATGATGTGGGCGCCGCGCGCTGGCTGGTAATTGCCCTCGACGGTTTCCTCGGCCGGCTTGACCTCGTACTGCCAGCGGCAGGCATTGGTGCAGGCTCCCTGGTTGGCGTCGCGGTGATTGAAGTAGCCGGACAGCAGGCAGCGCCCGGAGTAGGCGATACACAGCGCGCCGTGGACGAACACCTCCAGCCCGACATCCGGGCATTTTTCACGGATCTCGGCCACTTCTTCCAGTGACAGCTCGCGTGACAAGATTACCCGCTCGATGCCCTGGTCCTGCCAGAACTTCACTGTGGCCCAGTTCACCGCATTGGCCTGCACCGACAGGTGCACCGGCAGTTCGGGCCAGCGCTCGCGCACCAGCATGATCAGCCCGGGGTCGGACATGATCAGTGCATCCGGGCCCATCGCTACCACCGGTTCCAGGTCCCGCAGATAGGTGGCCACCTTGCTGTTGTGCGCGGCGATATTGCTGGCCAGGTAGAAACGTTTGCCCAGCGCATGGGCTTCGCCAATCGCGGCGGCCATCACTTCGGGGCTGTGGAAATCGTTTTCGCGCACCCGCAGGCTGTAACGCGGCTGACCGGCATAGACCGCATCGGCGCCGTAGGCAAAGGCATAGCGCATGGCTTTGAGGGTGCCGGCCGGGGCCAGCAGTTCGGGTGTCTGGGGCATGCTGGGGCTTCCTGTGTTCAAGACAAGATTGCGGCGCAGCATAGCCAGCCGTGCCGTACTCGGTATTGACTGAGATCATCGCTGCGGCCTATGGCGGGTCAACAGTCGGGCTGATGGGCATGACCGCCGGGTCGCGGCATGGCATCGTTGGGTTACCAGCAAGCGCGTTATCAACAAGAACAAGGAGGCATCCGATGCGCTGGAAACACCGCCCTGAAGGCTCAAACTGGGGCGAGTTCGGCCCAAACGACGAACTCGGCCGGCTCAACCTGCTGACCCCGGGCAAGGTCTTGCAGGGTGTGGCTGAGGTGCGCGAAGGGCGCAGCTTCTGCCTGAGCCTGCCGCTCGACTATCCCGGCGGCAACGCGCTCAACCGCCTGCGTCATCCACCCCGGCGCTTTACCTCCGGGCGTGGCGACAAGCTCAATTACAACTTCGAATTGCAGCGCATCAACCCGGCGTTCACCGATGTGGTCAGCGATGATGCGGTGCTGCTGTATACCCAGTATTCAACCCAGTGGGATGCGCTGTCGCATGTCGGTGCGCTGTTCGATGCCGACGGTGATGGTGTGGCCGAGCCGCTGTATTACAACGGCTGGCGCGCCGGCGAGCATATCCGTGGGCCGGCTGGGCATGAGGATGCGTTGGAAGGGGTGAATGCTGAGCGTCTTGGCATCGAGAAAATGGCCGAAACCGCGGTCAGTGGCCGGGCGTTGCTGATCGATCTGCAGAAGCACTGTGGCCATGAGCGGGTACTGGTCGATCATGCCCGCCTGCAGCAGATCCTGCAGGCCGATGGCGTAGTGGTCGAGCCGGGCGATATGGTCTGCCTGTATACCGGCTTTGCCGATGTGGTGCTGAGCATGGGCAAGCAGCCGGATGCCAAGACTCTGGAAAACAGCTGCGCGGTGCTCGACGGTCGCGACCCGGCGTTGTTGCAATGGATCAGCGACAGCGGTCTGAGTGTGCTGATTGCCGACAACTACGCGGTCGAGGCCTACCCGGCGCGCGATGGCGGCAGTTGCTGCGCAGCCTTGCCGCTGCATGAGCACTGCCTGTTCAAGCTGGGTATCCATCTGGGCGAGCTGTGGTATCTGACCGAGCTGGCGCATTACCTGCGCCAGTCCGGCCGTTACCGTTTTCTGCTTAGCGCACCGCCGCTGCGCTTGCCCGGCGCGGTTGGCTCGCCGGTATCGCCGGTGGCGTTGGTCTGAGCCGCCGGGCAGTTTTGTCGTCACTGACCTGGAAGCTGTCGGACAACTGGTTCAGGCGCTCGGCGGTTTCCCGGACCTGGGCTGAGCTGCTGCGCAGTGTGCGGATTACCCGGGCCATCGAGCTGCTGGTCTGGGCGACCCGGTCGGCCTGGCGACCGTGCTCCTTACTATGGCTGTCCATCAGGGCGATCACCTCGAACAGTTCCTCGACATTGCGATAGAGCAGGTCGTTGTCATCCGAGGCGGTGCTGGCCTCCTGCAGTTGCAGATCGACATCGGCCACGCCCTGTTCCATCAGATTGACCGCCTCGCGGGTGGCTTCGTGGATGGCGTTGATGCCCTGACTGATTTCGGCGGCCGCATGAGCGGTACGGGCTGCCAGGGCCCGGACCTCGTCGGCGACCACGGCAAACCCCCGGCCATGCTCCCCGGCCCGGGCGGCCTCGATCGCGGCATTCAGGGCCAGCAGGTTGGTCTGGCTGGTGATATCGGTGATCAGCGAAACCCGGCCGGCGATGTCGGCCGAGCGCTGGTCCAGCACCTGCACGCTGTTGGCCGAGGTGGCGACGATATCGCGGATCTTGCGGGTGCCACTGCTCAGGGTGTCGAGGCGTTGGCGCGCCGAGTCGACCACGCTGGCCATGTTGGTTTTCATCTGCGCGGCGGTTTGCGAGGCATCGTCGAGCGTCTGCAACTGGGTTTCGATCATCCGCAACATCTGCTGGATATCGCCGGTGACGGTCTCGGCGGTGCTGCTGGCCTGTTCGTTGCGCGCGAGCATCTGTTCGCTATTGCGCAGGGCATGGCGGCTGGCGCGCTTGACCCGACCGACGATGGTATCGAGGTTGTCGATGAAACTGTTGACCCAGCGTCCCAGTTCGCCAGTCTCGTCCGCCACCAGCCGGCTGGTGTCCATGCGCTGGCTGAGATTGCCTTCGCCCTCGGCGATGGTGCGGATGATTTCGGTCATCCGACCCATGCGTCGGGCCAGCCGGCGGGTGCCTCGTTGCCAGAACCAGAGTGCTGAGGCGCCCATCGCCAGCGCATTGCCGGCTATGGCGAGCAGTGGCCCGGCGCCAGAAAGGGCCAGTGCGGCCTGAGTGCTGGCGAGCAGCAGCAGAATCAGCAAAAACTGACGCATCAGGGTGTAGCTGAGCGAACGGTAGCGATACACCTCTTGCAGGTCGGCCTCGCACATCATGCCCCAGCGATCGGGCGAGCCCGGCAGACTGAAGGTCACGCCCTTGCCGATCACCGGGATATGCCGGTAGTCGGAGTAACCGGGGTAGGTAACGAACAGGTTGCTGCCGTTGCGGATGGTTTCCCGCACGCCGGGGTGCAACTGGCCGGTGGCCGGATCGGTGAAGCGAATCTCGAACTCGGTATGTGCGTTGACTCGTACAGTACCCCAGGCGGTGCGGATACCGTCCTTGAGGTTGTCGCCGTGACTGAAGGTGTTGTCTTCAAAGCGCGAGCGCGACAGCGCCCGGCCGGGTTCGATGCTGGGGTCGAAGCGCGACTCGACCATGAAGATGTAATTGTCGCCGGATTCGGGATAAATGTGTCCCGCTTCGCGCTGGATCAGATCGCCGAGCACATCGTTGGGCACCCGGGCGCAAAGGCAGCCGCCCTGGGGCAAGGGCAGAAAGAACATCAGGGTCACGGCATCATGAAAGCTGGAGCTGGATGGCCCCAGCGCCAGGGTCCGTGGGTCGATATACGGGCCGTGTAGCAGGCGCTGACGCAGTCCGGTCTGTAGCGCACGTGGATCCAGCGCAGCCGGCAGGTCGTTAGCGCTGCTATAGAGCGCCTGACCCTGGGCGTCGAGTACGAACAGCTCGTTGGCATCCGGCAGTTTTTCGCTCAACTGGCGCAGTTGCTGGGTGTCGATCTGTTCGGGCTCGGCCAGCAGGGCTTCGGCAATGCCTTGCAGCCCCGACCACTGGTTTTCACACCATTGCTGCAGCAGCCGGACCCGAGTGCTGGCAATGCTTTCGAAGATCTCTTCGAGCTGGGCATAACGGTTGTTATTGAGGCGGCAAGCCCAGCCCATGGCCAGTTTGCCGCTGCTGCCGGTCCAGGGCAGCCAGTGGCGTTCGGCTGCACTCAGGCTCATTGAATGGCTACGTAAAGACATCAGGTACCCCCATACCCTTTTCTTGAACCGGTCACCAAGCAATAAGCGCACCAAAATGGCACGTAATGGCTAGATGCCCTTATTGGCAGGAAGCTGATGAATTAGAGGTTTTTTACAGTGCGCGCATATTTGGTGCGCACAAAAAGAAACAGGGCGCATTGCGCCCTGTTTTAGTGCATGCATGTCAGGCGGCGGGCCTTAACGTTCGATGCGCCAGGGTTAATAGCACCGCCCCGGCGATGCTGGCGAATGACAGGACGAACAACTGCGTCTCGCTCAGCGCCAGGAACGGATTGTGCGGCATTGCCAGCAGCAGCCCGCCGAAGATGAACAGCAGGCGTAACGGCCAGTGCAGCAGCCCGCGCTGACTCAGGTCGCCAAGCCATGGCAGGTAACCCTGCAGGCCGCCGGCGACCAACAGAATACCGCCCACCGCGCAACTGATCGCCAGCAGAATATCGCTGCCATCACCCTGCAGCAGCAGTGCCGGCTCCAGTACGAAGAAGAACGGGATGAAGTAGATGATGCTACCCATCTGCATCGACACGAAACTGGTCTTCATTGGGCTGGAGCCAGCCACCGAGGCAGCAGCAAAGGCACCGATCGCCACCGGCGGGGTGATGAAGCTGAGCATGCCCCAGTAGAGGATGAACATGTGCACCGCCATCGGGTTCATGCCGCCGTTGATCAGCGCCGGTGCCAGGGCAATGGCCAGGAAGATGTAGGCTGCGGTGACCGGCATGCCGATGCCGAGGATGAAGCTGGTCAGTGCGCCCATCAGCAGCAGCACGAACATGTCGCCGCCGGCAATGAACAGCAGGTCGTTGGCGATGGTGCCGGACATCCCCGACACCGCCAGCGCGCCCATGATCAGGCCGACCCCGGCCATCAGCCCGGTCAGCTCGGCAAACAGCGCACCGCAGGACTCGGCAAAGTCCTTGAAGTCCTTCCAGCGCCAGCGGCTGTGTTTGCGCAACTGGTTGATCACGATCAGCAGCGCGGTGGCATAGAAGGGCGCAATCGCCTCCTGCTTCATGAACAGCAGCATCCAGATCAGGAAGGCGAACACGAAAATGTAGTGCCAGCCCTCCTTGAGGGTGTCACGCACGCGCGGCAGGTCGATGGCCGGCAGGCCCTTGAGCTTGTTGCGCGCCGAGTAGAAATCGATCTGTACGAACAGACCGAAGAAATACAGCGCCGAAGGAATCGCCGCGGCCAGGGCGATTTCACCGTAGGGAATGTCCAGGAAGGTCGCCATAACGAACGCGGTGGCGCCCATTACCGGTGGCATCAGTACCCCGCCGGTCGAGGCGCAGGTTTCCACCCCGGCAGCATAGGGCTTGGAGAAGCCGACCTTGCGCATTGCCGGAATCGACAGCGGGCCGGTGGTCAGTACGTTGGTTACCACGCTGCCAGACATCGAGCCCATCAGACCGCTGGAGAAGATCGAGACCTTGGCCGGGCCGCCCCGGACCTTGCCGAGCAGGGCGAAGGCCAGATCGATGAAGAACTTGCCGCCGCCGGTGCGTTGCAGGGCAATACCGAACAGCAAAAAGCCGATCACCAGGTTGGCGAACGCCTGTGAGGGAATGCCGAGCAGACTTTCATCGCTGTTGGTGTGGTAGATCGCCACCAGATCGATGGGGGTTGAGATCCCGGCGAAGCTGTCCGGCAGCTTGCCGGCGAAGATCGGGAAAACCGAAGCCAGAAACACCACCACGAAGATTGGCCAGCCGCCGCAGCGGCGAGTGGCTTCCAGGGCCAGAACCCACAGCGCCAGGCTGACATAGACCACATACTGCGGCGCGGCGTATTCCCAGCCCTCATCGACTGATACTGCCTGATTGGCGATGAAGAAAATGCAGCACAGGCCGCTGGCCAGTGCCATTACCCAATCGTACCAGGGCACCGATTTGATCCGCCGGCCACGCCCGGCCGGGATGGCGATGTAAACCATCGGTAGCATCATTGCCAGCAGGCCGTAGATGTATTCGCCGGTCAGCATGGTGTAACCGGTCAGCGCGCCGAAGTTGAAGATATGGTAGATCGCCAATGCTGCGGTCAATACCGCAACGATGCGCAGCAACAGTCCGGTCAAGGGGTTGCGCAGGGCTTCTTGTTGTTCTGACATGGATACCGCCTCATGATCATGACAAAGGGCGTGGCCGCTAGACCCCGCCCCGTTAACGGGGTTGCCTTAGCGGCGGAAACCGGGGTCAAAGCCGGCTTCGGTCAGGGCCTTGGCCCGACGCTGCATCCAGCTCATCTGGAAGTTCTCGGTCTCGCCAGCGGCCAACTGCTCCTGCCAGGCAGCCATCAGTATTTCCTGGCGGCGCAGCAGCGACTGGTTGTGAGCTTCGTATTCGTCGCTCCAGACCCCGGCTTCACGGAAGTAGCGCACCGCGCCTTCGTGGTAGGGCATTACCCAGTCGAACACCTGACGGTCCAGCGCCCAGCCTTCGGCTCCCGGCGCCAGATCCTTGAAGTGGTCGTAGTGCTGATCGATAAACTTGGTCAGCGCGTAGATTTCGTTGGCGTTGCGGCTGGCGTTGGTCACCAGGATCGGCAGCGCGTAACCGCCACCATGCCAGGGGTTGGCCTCGGACACACCGGCGCCACGGGTCTCGATCTGCGGGGTGTAGTAAGGAATCACCTGCTGCGCCCGAGCCCAGGCAGCCTTGTCGGTCTCGGTTTCGTTGGGCATGTGCAGCCAGCTGATGCCACGCGGACTGGCGGCGATGCGCTCCATCAGCGGGGTGCGGGTAGACATCGGCATAACGTCGGCGTGGCCGTTGATCAGCATCTCGATCGCCTCGTTGGTCCCGGCCGCATCGACCCGGCGCACGTCCTGCCAGCTCAGGCCGGCATAGGCGAGGATGGCGCTGGTGATCATGTTGATCGAGTCAGCACCGCGAATGAAGATGATGCGCTGGTTACGCAGCTCGGAAGGCAAGGTCAGGCCAGTATCGGCTGCGGCAGCCAGGCCAAAACTCTGGGTACCCTGGGACGCCAGCACCATGCGGATCGGCTGCGGGCCCCAGTCGGGTTTGTTGAACAGGAAGATGCCTTCCTGGCCGAAATAGCTGGCGATGCCGCACAGACAGTAATCGGCTCGACCGGTTTTCAGCGGGATCATCCGTGACACATCGTTGCGACCGGGGAGAATGCGGATATTGCTGCCGACCTCGTGCTTGAGCATGCCACCGAGAGCGGCAGCCTGGGCGTAACCGGCGGCGCCGGTGCCATAGGCGGTCCAGACCATGACGCGGGGCAGATCGGAATGCTCCGAAGCCGCCGCCGGTAAACCGAGCGTCAGAGCCAGTGCGCCGACAAAACTACGTAGGCGTGTGCGCATAGTGTGCCTTTCTTATGATTGGTTTCGCTGTGCGAAACATAATTAGTGTCATGTTTCGCTTGTCAGAATAACATTTTACTCAGCATGAGACACATTGCAAAAGGCATTGCGTAAGGAAAGGTTAATTCAGCTTAGTACAGGATCGGCTGGGTTTGAGGGCTAATGCGTAAGATCGAACCGCTCCTGCTTGCTACTGCCTGGGGTTGGTGCACCTGGATTGCCACGGGCCTATGGCCCTCGCAATGACGGTTGAGGTGGGTGCGTACTCCGTGTTTGCGCAATGACGGTTGAGGGTGAGGAGTACTTCGTGCGTTTCGCAGTAGCGGTTGAGGATGGGGCGTGCTCTGGGTGTTTCGCAATGGCGGTTGTGGGCGGGTGTACTCGGTGCTTTCGCATGACCGCTGCGCGGGGTTTGTACTTCGTGCGTTTCGTAATGGCTTGTGAGGTAGCCGTACCCACTGTGCCTGCAATCACGCCTACCCAGCCCGCTCCCTCGTCATTGCGAGGGCCGCAGGCCCGCGGCAATCCACAGCGCGCGTCTGGATTGCCACGTCGGCGGATGGCCGCCCCCTGTTCCTGGCAATAACGATTGCAGAGTAGCCGCATCCGCTTTGCCCGCAATCACCCCCACAAAACCCGCTCCCTCGTCATTGCGAGGGCCGCAGGCCCGTGGCAATCCATAGCGACGGCAGAGAATCCAGACAAACAAAAACCCCGGCACCAGGCCGGGGTTCTCGTCGTACTTGTCGTACTTGCAGCCTGAGGCTTACAGCTTGCCTTCCAGCTCCGGTACCGCCTCGAACAGGTCGGCAACCAGGCCGTAGTCGGCCACCTGGAAGATCGGGGCTTCTTCGTCCTTGTTGATCGCGACGATCACCTTGGAGTCTTTCATGCCGGCCAGGTGCTGGATCGCACCGCTGATACCGACCGCCACGTACAGCTGCGGCGCAACGATCTTGCCGGTCTGACCAACCTGCATGTCGTTCGGCACGAAGCCGGCGTCCACTGCGGCACGCGAGGCGCCAACCGCTGCGCCGAGCTTGTCGGCCAGCTTGTAGAGCATCTCGAAGTTGTCGCCATTCTGCATGCCACGGCCGCCAGAAATGACGATCTTGGCACCGGCCAGCTCAGGACGGTCAGACTTGGCCAGCTCTTCGCCAACGAAGGCCGAGATGCCGGCGTCAGTGGCGCTGGCAACCGCTTCGATGGCGGCGCTGCCACCTTCGGCGGCCACGGCGTCAAAGCCGGTGGCACGGACGGTGATGACCTTGACCGCGGCGCTGGACTGCACGGTGGCAATCGCGTTACCGGCGTAGATCGGACGCTTGAAGGTGTCGGCACTTTCGACCGCGATGATCTCGGAGATCTGATCGACGTCCAGCAGTGCGGCTACGCGCGGGGCGTAGTTCTTGCCGTTGGTGCTGGCCGGAGCCAGGATGTGGCTGTAGCCCTTGCCGACCTCGGCAATCAGCAGTGCCAGGTTTTCCGGCAGTTGATGGGCGTAGGCGGCGTTGTCGGCAACCAGGACCTTGCTCACACCGGCGACCTTGGCGGCAGCTTCAGCCACGGCGCCACAGCCTTGACCGGCTACCAGCACATGGATGTCGCCACCGATGGCCTGGGCGGCAGCCACAGTGTTCAGGGTCGCGGCGTTCAGCGCGGCGTTGTTGTGTTCGGCAATAACCAGAATGCTCATGTTCAGATCACCTTGGCTTCGTTCTTGAGTTTGTCGATCAGTTCGTCGACGCTCTTGACCTTGATGCCGGCGCTGCGGGCAGCCGGGGCTTCAACCTTCAGGGTGGTCACGGTCGAGGCGGTGCTGACACCCAGCTCTTCCGGCTTGAGGGTTTCCAGCGGCTTCTTCTTGGCCTTCATGATGTTCGGCAGCGAAGCGTAACGCGGCTCGT
>NSKG01000007.1 GCA_002287035.1 Pseudomonas sp. WN033
AGCTTTCAAAACCGCTGTCAACACCTTCCGTCAAACTCGATTCGAAGCACAAATCCAACCCCGAACCACCACCGGAAAGAACCGATCACTCCGCCCTTCCGAGGCCGGCGCATTCTACGCCGTTTCGCTGACCTGTCAACCGGTTATTTCACCCCGAGAGACTCATAACCCATTGATCCTAAAGCACTTTAAGCAAAGCGCCGCGATCAGCGAGAGGCGCATTATAGGCACTTTCAAAACACCGTCAAGACTTTTCCCAAAACTTTTACTGCACAAATGCAAAGCCCCGCCTGAGGCGGGGCTTTGTACAACCACTAAACCGCGTTACTTGACGTCTTCAACCGACATCAGCGGATAGTGTGCCGGGTAAGGCTGAGTCGCCACACCCGAATCAATAGCAGCCTGAGCCACGGCAGCCGGTACGCGCTCGATCAGACGCACATCCATCGGCTTGGGAATGATGTACTCACGACCAAACTCGAGCTTGATGCCGCCGTAGGCCTCGGATACATAGTCCGGCACCGGCTCTTTGGCCAGTTCGCGGATGGCATGAACCGCTGCGATCTTCATCTCTTCATTGATCCGGGTTGCACGCACGTCAAGCGCACCACGGAAGATGAAGGGAAAGCCCAGCACGTTGTTGACCTGGTTCGGGTAGTCGGAACGGCCAGTAGCCATGATTACGTCCGGACGCGCCGCATGAGCAAGCTCCGGCTTGATTTCCGGATCCGGGTTGGAGCAGGCGAATACGATCGGGTTTTCGGCCATCAGCTTCAGGTCAGCCGGCGGCAACAGGTCTGGACCGGACAGACCAACAAATACATCAGCGCCCTTGAGCGCGTCGGTCAGAGTGCGCTTGTCGGTCTCGGTGGCGAAGATCGCCTTATACTCGTTCAGATCATCACGACCAGCATGAATCACACCCTTGCGATCGAGCATATAGATGTTTTCAACCTTGGCCCCCATGGATACCAGCAGCTTCATGCAGGCGATAGCTGCAGCACCAGCACCGAGGCAAACGATCTTGGCGTCTTCAATGGTCTTGTCGGCCAGCTCCAGGGCGTTGATCATGGCCGCTGCGGTAACGATAGCGGTACCGTGCTGGTCATCATGAAACACCGGGATGTCGCACTGCTCGATCAGCGCGCGCTCAATCTCAAAGCACTCAGGCGCCTTGATATCTTCCAGGTTGATGCCACCAAAGGTGCAGGAGATGCGCTTGACGGTATCAATGAAAGCCTGAGGGCTTTCAGCTTCAACCTCGATGTCGAACACGTCGACGCCAGCAAAGCGCTTGAACAGCACGCCCTTGCCTTCCATGACCGGCTTGCTCGCCAGCGGACCCAGGTTACCCAGGCCGAGAATCGCGGTGCCATCGGAAATCACCGCAACCAGGTTGCCCTTGCCGGTGTATTTGAAGGCGTTCTCGGGATCCTTGGCGATCTCGCGCACCGGCTCAGCCACACCCGGGCTGTAGGCCAGCGCCAGGTCACGGGCAGTAGCGGTAGGCTTGGTCAGTTCAACGCTCAACTTGCCCGGGCGCGGATTGGCGTGATAGGCAAGTGCATCGGTTCTCAAATCGGACATGGTCAAAAATTCCAGTCAAGTTGCTCATGCGGACGGCCGAGAATACCGAAAAGCATGTACCCGAACAAGATTATTCACGGAATATATGACGAGGACATTATTTTACAACTTTGAGCCATTGACCCGCCGCCGGCTCACCTGTCGGCCAGTGCCCATTCAGCAGCCGCAGCCGCGCCTCAGCCTCCTCACCAAGCGGACTGTCTTGCGCCAGACTGGCGTAGCGGTCGCCAGTTCTAGCCTGCCGCAGACGGATACGCAGTGGCTCGGCCTGCACTCGCTCACGAGCATCAAGCGCACGAAAACTGCCGATCACCTCGACAAAGTCCGCATCGTATAACTCCAGCGGGCCACGCCCTCTGAATCCGGCGACAAACAGAAAGGCCTGCTCACCCCGAACTATGGCAGCCACCCGGCGCGCCTGATTGCCAGGGATGATCGCCATATACCCCTGATAACCAGGACCACTGAACGCCTGCTCCTGCACCAAACGCTGGTTACCGGCACGCTGGCGCAGCAACTCCTCTGCTGTCAATGGCCGGCCCAGACGCTCAAGCACCAGCGCGATAAACCCCTGCTGATCCGGCGTATGCGCCAGCAATACATCCGGCCGATTAACCAGCACCCAGCCCTGCGGATAACTCAGAGCCAGATCCAGCTCGACATGAAAGAACTGCGAGCCGCGCACAATCCCTTCACGGGCGCTGCTGCCGTACACCAACCCATCGATCGCCTTGAGATACTCCTCAACACCATCATGCTGCGCTTGATCACCGGCCAGCGCCTCAGCCCTGGCCACCACCTGGCGCAGACGCTGATCATGGGTAGGGTGTGTAGCGAACAGCCCATGATAGCCCGCCACTTCACGCCCCTCGGCCGCAGCACGCTGGCGATGGTAGTCATCCTGATCCTTGAGTACACCAATGACACTCAACATGGCCTGCGGTCGATACCCCGTGCGCGCCAGATACTCGGCACCCAGCCCATCGGCCTCCAGCTCCATCTCTCGCCCATAACCGCGGACCATCGCTGTACCCAATATATTGCTCAGGTCGCCGGCCGCCCTGACACCGGTCCCAATGGTCAGCAGATCACTGAGCAGCCCAGTACCCATGGCCATACTCTGCTGACGCACCCCATGGCGGGCGGTAACGTGACCGAGCTCATGACCAAGCACAGCAGCCAGCTCAGCTTCGGAGTTCAGATAGGCCAACAGCCCACGGTGGATATAGATATGCCCGCCTGGCAAGGCAAAGGCGTTGACATCAGCACTGTCGACCACCCGAAACCGGTAATCGAGGCCCGGGCGATGACTGGCCTGTGCCAAGCGTTGCCCCACGCCCTGCACGTAAGCCTGCAGAGCCTCATCCTCAACCATCGACAACTGCTGCTCAAGCTGCTGACTGGCCTGGCGACCCAGCGTCAGCTCCTGAGCCTCGGACATCATCACGAAATCCTGCCGCCCCGTCACCGGATTAGGCGCACAGCCGGCCAACACGACCAGCAACAACCCTGACAAAAGAACAACCGGCCCGGACATTTATTGCAGCTCCAGCATGAACGGATGACGTACTGGCAACATGAATGGCTTGAACCCTGGTTTTACCCCCGACTGCTGACGCCGGTCAATGACCCAGCCACGCACCTCAACCTCACGACCACGCCAGTGCTGCGGCGACGCTGCCCACAGCGAGGCATCATCCCGGGCCAGTCGCAGCACAACTGGCCCGTCCAGCTCCAGCCACAGATAATGTCCGGCCGACTGCACGCGAGTGATCCGGCCACGCAATACCTGAAAACCAGCCTGCACCCGGGCCGCCGGCAGCGGCGACCGGCGCCACAGTCCCAGCAGCTCCCTGCGGGCCTCACGCTCGGCTGCGGCATGACACTCCAACAGCGCCAGATTGGGCGGCATCGCCAGCGCGAATCCGAGCCCGTCAGCCAACAACAACGCCTCAATATTACTGCCCCGGCCGGTAAACAAATGGCCAAGAGTTCGCCCATAGCGATCCTCAGCCTGCTCACCAACCACCAACTGCAAGCCAGGCTCGCGGACCAACGCTTGCAAACGCTCCCGAGCCTGCTCAGCGAACGGCTCAGACACACGACCCTCACGACCGATCTCGGGCGTATCGATGCCGATCAGCCGCACACGCCGCCCGTCCTCCAGGCGCAAAGTATCGCCATCGATGACCCGGGCCGCAGTTACCAGCTCAGCAACGGCAGGTGGCGCACAAATCTCGGCCGCGGCCGGCTGGAGCAAACTGCAGGCAACAAAAAAGGCGCCCCACAGGAGCGCCTTCTTGGTTGCTTGCCTTGCCATCCTTGCAGGGCCGTGCAGTTTGTTACTTGGTGCCAACCACACCGAAACGCTGCTTGAAGCGCTCGATACGACCGCCGGTGTCCAGAACCTTCTGTTTGCCGGTGTAGAACGGGTGGCACTCGGAGCACACGTCGATGTGGAACGCCTGGCACAAAGTCGAACGGGTCTTGATCACGTTGCCGCAGCTGCAGGTAGCTTCGACTTCTGCGTAGGCGGGATGCAAATCAGCTTTCATGATGAATTCCTCTTTGGGTGTGCCGCCACCGGACCGACTTGATCAGGCACCGCACGGTGTTTGTACGCCAGCTCCCGGGCTCACGCACAAGGGATCTGAAAATAGGCCGGCGATGATACCAGAATCCACCCCAGACGCAAGCATCGGCGCTATTTACCAGCACTCCAGGAACATATCCGGCATATATAAGGCGTTGTTCCCCGCCCCCTGATGCTAACATCAGCGCAGTCTCATCCAGGTCATCACCAGAGAACGCCCGTGCCCGGACCCATACTGCAAGTTGCCCTGCCCTCGCCACTGCGCCGCCTGTTCGACTACCGGGCGCCGGCTGGCATGCACCCTGAGCAGCTTAAGATCGGCCTGCGGGTACGCGTGTCTTTTGGCCAACGGCAACTGGTTGGTCTGATCGCCGGCCTGGCCGAGCACAGCGATGTGCCTGCCGCCAAACTCAAGCCAGCCCTGGAGCTGATAGACCTCAAGCCGCTACTGCCGGACAGCCTGTGGCGGCTTTGCTACTGGACCGCGCAATACTACCAGCACAGCCTGGGCGACACCCTGAACTGCGCCCTGCCGGTGCTCCTGCGCCAGGGCGAACCGGCTCTGGCCCGCCAGGATGTGCTTTGGCAACTATGCCCGGGCGCCTACCCGGAACATCCGGCCCTGAGCCGGGCACAGAAGCAGAAGCTTGCGGTCCAGATCCTGGCTCGCCACCCCCACGGCCTGTCACATGCACTGATCAGCCAATGGGGGCTTAGCCGCGACAGCCTTGAGGCGCTGGAGCGCAAAGGCCTGGTCAGACGCATCAGCCAGTCCCCGCATCACTGCCATGAGCCGCTGCCTTTATTAAGGGAAGCGCCACTGACGGCCAATGCCGAGCAGCAGGCCGCATTGGCGGCGATTCTGGAGACCCCGGGATTTCATGCCTGGCTACTCGAAGGCGTGACCGGCAGCGGCAAGACCGAGGTCTACCTGCAGGCGATCGAGCATTGCCTGCGTCAGGGTCGTCAGGCCCTGGTACTGATTCCGGAAATTGGCCTGACCCCTCAGACTCTGGAACGTTTTCGCCAGCGCTTCAGCACACCAGTGGTGATTCTGCACTCCGGGCTCAACGACCGTGAGCGCCTGGATGCCTGGATTGCCGCTCGTGACGGTGAAGTCGGGATTGTCATCGGCACCCGCTCGGCGGTGTTCACCCCGCTGGCGCAGCCAGGTCTGCTGATCGTCGATGAGGAACATGACCTGTCCTACAAACAGCAGGATGGTCTGCGTTACAACGCCCGCGATCTGGCGGTGTATCGCGGCCACCTGGAAAACATGCCAGTCATTCTCGGCTCGGCCACCCCATCACTGGAAACCCTGCACAACGCCCAGCGCGGACGTTATCGGCACTTGCGCCTGACCCAGCGAGCCGGCAATGCACAGGCTCCGCGCTTCCAGTGCCTGGATATTCGCAGCCGACCACTTGAGGGCGGCCTGTCACAGCCGCTGCTGCAGGCCATCGACCAGCATCTCAGGCAGGGCAATCAGGTGCTGGTGTTTATCAACCGGCGCGGCTTTGCCCCCACACTGATGTGCCATGATTGCGGCTGGATCGCCGAGTGTCGACGCTGTGACGCCCGCATGACCGTCCATCAGGCGCCCAGCCACCTGCACTGCCACCATTGTGACAGCCAGCGCCCGCTCGACCGTCACTGCCCCAAATGCAACGGTACCGACCTGCGCCCGATCGGCGCCGGCACCGAACGCACCGAAGAGCATCTAAGCCAGCGCTTCCCCGATACCCCGGTGCTGCGGATCGATCGCGACAGCACTGCGCGCAAGGATGCCATGCAGAAGCTGCTGACCCGCATTCACAGCGGCGCCCCCTGCCTGCTGGTCGGCACCCAGATGCTCGCCAAGGGCCACCACTTTCCTGATGTCACCCTGGTCGCCATCCTCGATGCCGACGGCGGCCTGTTCTCCGCCGACTTTCGCGGCGCCGAACGCATGGCCCAGATGATTACCCAGGTAGCCGGCCGCGCCGGGCGGGCAGACAAGCCCGGGCAGGTGCTGATCCAGACCCATATGGCCGAACATCCCCTGCTGATCGATCTGACCGAGCATGGTTACCCGGCCATTGCCCAACGCGAACTGAGCGCCCGCCAGGCAGCCCACCTGCCGCCGTTCAGCTTCATTGCCCTGCTGCGCGCCGAAGCTAACCGGGTCGACCAGACCGAAAGCTTCCTCGATCAGGCTTGCGAGCTGGCCGAGCACCTCAAGGCCCAACAAGGGCTGCAGGGTATCGAACTGCTCGGCCCGGTACCGTCACCGATGGAGAGGCGCGCCGGGCGTTACCGCGCTCAGTTGCTGGTGCTGGCCGACCAACGCTCTACCCTGCACAGCCTGCTGCACCCCTGGCTCGGCCTGCTGGAACAGGAGCCGCTGGGCCGCAAGGTGCGCTGGTCGCTGGATGTCGATCCGCTCGACATGTTCTGAGCATTTGGCAAGTCCGCCCTGAAACGGGATAATAGCCGGTTTCCCCGATGGCCCCCTGCCGGAAGACCATACAGCCATGAAAAACCTGATCAGCCAACTGCTCGCCAGCGCCGTCAGCACCCTGCAACAGCAAGGCGTGCTGCCTACCGACCTGAGTCCCAAAATCCAGGTGGAAACCGCCCGCGACAAGGCCCATGGTGATTTCGCCAGCAACCTGGCCATGACCCTGGCCAAACCGGCCGGCATGAAACCGCGGGATCTGGCCGAAAAGCTGATTGCCGCGCTGCCTGCCCACGAAGCCGTGCGCGAGGTCAGCATCGCCGGCCCCGGCTTCATCAACTTTTTCCAGGACAGCGCCTGGCTGGCCCGACAACTGGAGCAGGCACTGACCGATGCCAAGCTGGGAGTTCCCCCAGCAGCTCCCCTACAGCGTGTGGTGGTTGACTACTCCTCACCAAACCTGGCCAAGGAGATGCACGTCGGCCACCTGCGTTCGACCATCATTGGCGATGCCGTAGCCCGGGTACTTGAGTTTCTCGGCCACAGCGTTATCCGCCAAAACCACGTGGGCGACTGGGGCACCCAGTTCGGCATGCTGCTGGCCTACCTGGAAGAACACAGCGTCGACGCCGAAGCCGAGCTGGGCGATCTGGAGCACTTCTACCGCCAGGCCAAGAAGCGCTTCGACGACAGCCCCGAGTTCGCCGACCGTGCGCGCCAGCGGGTAGTCGAGCTGCAGGCCGGCGACGCCGAATGCCTGGCTCTGTGGCAACGCTTCAATAACATCTCGCTGGGCCATTGCCAGGCCGTCTACGACCGCCTGGGTGTCAGCCTGAGCGCCGCTGATGTGCGTGGTGAAAGCGCCTATAACGACATGCTCACAGGCGTGGTCGAGTCCCTGCGCGCCAGCGGCCTGCTGAGCGAGAGCGAAGGCGCCCAATGCGTATTCCTCGACGAATTCAAAAACAGCGAAGGCAAACCGCTGCCAGTGATCGTGCAAAAGGCCGGCGGCGGTTTTCTCTATGCCACCACCGACCTGGCCGCCATGCGCTATCGTCATGAACAACTGCAGGCCGACCGGGTACTGTACTTTGTCGACCAGCGCCAGGCCCTGCACTTCCAGCAGGTATTCGCCGTAGCGCGCCAGGCTGGTTTCGTCCCGGCCGAGATGCAGCTCGAACACATGGGCTTTGGCACCATGAACGGCGCCGACGGCAAACCGTTCAAGACCCGTGACGGCGGCACCGTCAAGCTGATCGACCTGCTCGACGAAGCCGAACAGCGCGCCTACACCCTGGTTCAGCAGAAGAACCCCGACCTGCCCGAGGCCGAACTCAAGCAGATCGCCCGCGCAGTCGGGATCGGTGCGGTCAAGTACGCCGACCTGTCCAAGCACCGCAGCAGTGACTACAGCTTCAACTTCGAGCAGATGCTCAGCTTCGAGGGCAACACCGCGCCCTATCTGATGTACGCCTACACCCGGGTGGCCAGTGTGTTCCGCAAGCTTGAGCGCGACATGCAGCAGCTCGACGACCTGGCGCCGCTGAGCCTGGAGCATGAGGCTGAGCTGGATCTGGCCGCGCACCTGGCCCAGTTCGGCCCGACGCTCAACTATGTGGCCCGCGAAGGCACGCCCCATGTGCTCTGCCATTATCTGTATGAACTGGCCGGACGCTTCTCCAGCTTCTACGAGCAGTGCCCGATCCTCAGCGCCGAACAAGCCAGCCAACGCGACAGCCGCCTGCGCCTGGCAGCCCTGACTGGACGAACCCTCAAGCAAGGCCTTAACCTGCTCGGCATTGAGACTCTGGAGCGCATGTAAGCAGCATGGCAAAAGGACGCAAAGCTCCCCGCCGCGGCGCCAGCCGGGCGCAACCCAAACAGCGGCGCGCCATTCCCGGCTGGCTGTGGCTGGTTGGCGGCCTGGCAATCGGCCTGTTCGTCGCCTTCCTGTTCCAGCTGGAACCGGGACGCGATGGAGTGCGCCGGGATGCCACCCCCAAGCCGACCCCGCAACCCACTCGCCCGGCGCCAGTGCAGGAACAGCGCCCGCGCTACGACTTCTATACCCTGCTGCCAGAGTCCGAGGTGCTAGTGCCCGAGAGTGCTGTGCCGGCAACCCCGCCTGCTACGCCAGCCACTCCCCCGGAAACCAGCAAACCGCAGGTCGCTACCCGCTTCTACCTGCAGGCCGGCTCATTCCGCCAGCGCAGCGAAGCCGACCGGGTGCGCGCCCAGATCCTGCTGATGGGGCTGGACGTGCAACTGGAAAGCGCCAAGCTCAACAGCGGTGAGACCTGGTACCGGGTGCAGGTTGGCCCGTTCCAGGATCGCAACAGCCTGACCCAGGCCCAGCAAACCCTGACTGGCAACGGGTTCGATAACCTGCTGTTACAACAGCGCACCGTCAATCTCAACTGAGCCAACCGCGCCCGGGCTTGAAATCGCTGCGGGCGCCCCCACTTAACCTGCATGGCAGTGCGCTGCCACCTCTTTCCCAGCCATGCAGGAGCTGCGTGTGACTACAATCGTATCCGTTCGTCGCCACGGCAAGGTCGTGATCGGCGGCGATGGCCAGGTTTCCCTGGGCAATACCGTCATGAAGGGCAACGCCCGCAAAGTTCGCCGTCTGTACAAGGACCAGGTGATTGCCGGCTTCGCTGGCGGCACCGCCGACGCCTTTACCCTGTTCGAGCGATTCGAGGCGCAACTGGAGAAACACCAGGGCCATCTGGTCCGCGCCGCCGTCGAGCTGGCCAAGGACTGGCGCACCGACCGCGCCCTGCGCCGTCTCGAGGCCCTGCTGGCCGTCGCCAACAAGGATGCCTCGTTGATCATTACCGGCAACGGTGACGTGATCGAGCCGGAAAACGGCCTGATCGCCATTGGCTCCGGCGGCCCCTACGCCCAGGCCGCCGCCACTGCCCTGCTGCAGCATACCGACCTGCCAGCCCGCGACATCGTCGAAACCAGTCTGAACATTGCCGGCGACATCTGCATCTACACCAACCGTAACCTGACCATCGAGGAGCTGGACGCCGATACCTGAGGCGACCGGAAATCATCCATGTCCATGACGCCCCGTGAAATCGTCCACGAACTCGACCGCCACATCATCGGCCAGCAGAACGCCAAGCGCGCCGTGGCCATTGCCCTGCGCAACCGCTGGCGGCGCCAGCAACTCCCCGAAGCGCTGCGCGCCGAGGTCACCCCGAAGAACATTCTGATGATCGGCCCCACCGGGGTCGGCAAAACCGAAATCGCCCGGCGCCTGGCGCGCCTGGCGCAGGCGCCCTTTATCAAGGTCGAAGCGACCAAATTTACCGAAGTCGGCTATGTTGGCCGTGACGTCGAATCGATTGTTCGCGATCTGGTCGATGCTGCAATAAAGATGCTGCGCGAGCAGGAGATGACCAAGGTTCAGCATCGCGCCGAAGACCTGGCCGAAGAGCGTATTCTCGACGCCCTGCTACCGCCCGCCCGACAAGGCGTCAGCGACCAGCCGGTGCGCGAGGATAACAGCACTCGCCAGCTGTTTCGCAAGCGCCTGCGTGAAGGTCAGCTCGACGACAAGGACATCGATATCGAAGTGGCCGACATCCCGGTCGGGGTCGAGATCATGGCGCCGCCGGGCATGGAGGAAATGACCAGCCAGTTGCAGAACATGTTCTCCAACTTCGGCAAGGGCAAACGCAAGACCCGCACTCTCAAGGTCAAGGAAGCGCTGAAGCTGGTGCGCGACGAGGAAGCCGCCAAGCTGGTCAATGAAGAAGAACTCAAGGGCCGCGCCATTGAGGCCGTGGAGCAGAACGGGATCGTATTCATCGACGAGATCGACAAGGTCAGCAAGCGCGCCAACAGTGGCGGCGGTGCCGATGTTTCCCGCGAAGGCGTGCAGCGCGACCTGCTGCCGCTGATCGAAGGCTGCACAGTCAACACCAAGTTCGGCATGATCAAGACCGACCACATTCTGTTCATCGCTTCCGGTGCCTTCCACCTGACCAAGCCGTCGGACCTGATCCCCGAACTGCAGGGCCGACTGCCGATCCGGGTCGAGCTGCAATCGCTGACGCCCGGCGACTTCGAGCGCATCCTGACTGAGCCGCATGCCTCGCTGACCGAACAGTACAAGGCACTGATGGAAACCGAAGGGTTGCGCATTGAGTTCACCAGCGATGCCATCACCCGGCTGGCCGAGATTGCCTGGCAGGTCAACGAGAAAACCGAGAACATCGGCGCCCGGCGCCTGCATACGGTACTTGAGCGCCTGCTTGAAGAAGTCTCGTTCAGTGCCGGCGACCTGGCTTCCAAGCACGACGAGCAGCCACTGCGGATCGACGCCGAGTATGTCGATCAACACTTGGGCGAACTGGCGGTCAACGAAGATCTGTCACGCTATATTCTTTAACTGACCGTGCCTATAGGGCGCTCCTGCCCAGCAGGAGCGCCCTGCGGGTAGGTCGCCAACAACCAGGACCAAGCATGCCCGCTCCGCTGCCGACCACCATCAAGCTGCACAAGACCTCGCGTACCCTGGAGCTGGGTTATGCCGATGGTCGCAGCTTTGCCCTGCCAGCCGAGTACCTACGGGTCAACTCCCCCTCAGCCGAAGTCCGCGGGCATGGCAAACCGGTGCTGCAAACCGGCAAGCAAAACGTGGCTTTGCTGAATGTCGAACCCGCCGGCCGTTACGCGCTCAAGCTGGTGTTCGACGACGGCCATGACAGCGGTCTGTACAGTTGGGATTACCTCTACCAACTGGCCAGCGAATATCCCCAGCGCTGGCAAAGCTATCTCGACCAACTGGATGCCGTCGGTGCCAGTCGTGACCCAGACGTTTCGGTTGTACGCTTCAAGCCCTGAACCGACTAACCAGTCTGTAATCTTTCTCTCCGATAATTCCAGTTCCGGTACCGAAAGACTGGTTAACAGCGCCCAGCGTGCGTGCTAACTTGTCTCAAGGACGCAATATTTTTCCAGGTCATAGCGATCAGCCTGTTCCTGTTTTTGGCATGGCGCTTGCTGCACTGCTGTACCTGCATCACAACGGAGCGTAAACATGGCCAACAAGAACAACGAAGACATCAGTCAAAAAGCCAGCGAAAACATTTTGGGGCCCAACCCGGTGGTAGGGATTCCGGCCCGTGACCTGCTTAGCACTGCCCGCCTGGTTCTGCGCCAAACCGTCAAGCAGCCGATTCACAGCCTCAAACATGTTGGTCGCCTGGGATTGGCGGTCAAGGACGTAATGCTCGGGCGCTCAGACATTGCCCCAACCCCCGACGATAAACGCTTCAGCGATCCGACCTGGAGCCTCAACCCGCTCTATCGCCGCTACATGCAGACTTACCTGGCCTGGCGCCAGGAGCTCAACACCTGGATTACCCAGGCCGACCTGACACCCCAGGACATCAGCCGCGCCCAGTTCGTCATCGCCCTGATGACCGAAGCCATGGCCCCAACCAATACCGCTCTGAACCCGGCGGCGCTCAAGCGCTTCTTCGAGACCGGAGGCAAGAGCCTGTTCGACGGCCTCACTCATCTGGCCCAGGACCTGGTGCACAATGGCGGAATGCCCAGTCAGGTCAACATGAACGCCTTCGAGGTCGGCCAGAACCTGGCCACGACCAAGGGCTCAGTGGTGTTTCGCAACGAAGTGCTGGAGCTGATCCAGTACAAGCCGCTGACCGAAGAAGTCTACGAACGCCCGGTGCTGGTCGTGCCACCGCAGATCAACAAGTTCTATGTTTTCGACCTGTCGCCGGAAAAAAGTCTGGCGCGCTATCTGGTTGGCAGCCACCTGCAGACCTTTGTGGTCAGCTGGCGCAACCCGACCAAGGCCCAGCGTGAATGGGGCCTGTCGACCTACATCGAGGCGCTCAAGGAAGCCATCGACGCGGTGCTGGCCATCACCGGCAGCAAGGATCTGAGCATGCTCGGCGCCTGCTCGGGTGGCGTCACCACAGTGTCCTTGCTCGGCCATCTGGCGGCGCTGAAAGAGAAGAAAGTCCACTCCTTCACCCTGCTGGTCAGCGTGCTGGACACCGACGTCAAGACCCAGGTCGCGCTGTTCGCCGACGAAAAGTCGATCGAAGCGGCGCGGCGCATGTCCTACCAAAGCGGCGTGCTGGAAGGCCGCGACATGGCCAAGGTATTCGCCTGGATGCGCCCCAACGATCTGATCTGGAACTACTGGGTCAACAACTACCTGCTCGGCAACGAGCCGCCGGTGTTCGACATTCTGTTCTGGAACAATGACACCACCCGGCTGCCGGCCGCGCTGCACGGCGAATTCCTTGAACTGTTCAAGACCAACCCGCTGACCCGTCCTGGTGCACTGGAAGTCTGCGGCACCCCGATTGACCTGAAACAGGTCAAATGCGACTTCTTCTGCATTGCCGGCCTCAACGATCACATCACCCCCTGGGAGGCCTGCTTCCGCTCAGCACGACTGCTCGGCGGCAAGTGTGAGTTCGTACTCTCGTCCAGTGGGCACATCCAGAGTATTCTGAACCCACCCGGCAACCCCAAGGGCCGATTCTTCACTAACTCACAAATGAGTGAAGATCCGAAGCAGTGGCTGGAGACCGCCACCAAGCAGTCCGACTCCTGGTGGCAATACTGGCGCGACTGGCTGCATGCCCGCGCCGGCAAGCTGAAACCGGCTCCGGCAGTGCTTGGCAACGACGACTACCCGGCGCTGGAAGCCGCCCCGGGTACCTATGTACACGAGCGCTAGGGCCTATATGCCGCAACAACATTTCATCTTTCGCACCATTGAACTGGACGGCCAGTTCCTGCGCACCGCGGTTCGCCCGGGTGAGGGCAATCATACGCCGCTGCTGATCTTCAACGGCATCGGCGCCAACCTGGAACTGGTGTTCCCGTTTGTCCAGGCGCTCGACCCGGAGCTGGAAGTGATCGCCTTCGACGTACCTGGGGTGGGCGGCTCGTCCACCCCGCTGACCCCGTTCCGGTTCCCGGGGCTGGCTCGGCTAGCCGCGCGCATGCTCGACTACCTGGGCTACGGCCAGGTCAATGCCATCGGCGTATCCTGGGGCGGCGCGCTGGCCCAGCAGTTTGCCTACGACTACCCCGAACGCTGCAAGAAGTTGATTCTGGCCGCGACTTCAGCTGGCGCCGTTATGGTGCCAGGCCGCCCAGGGGTCTTGCTGAAAATGGCCAGCCCACGGCGCTATATTCAACCCTCGCACGGGGTCAAGATCGCTCCGGATATTTATGGCGGCAGTTTTCGCCGCGACCCGAATCTGGCCAAGTCGCACGCCGCCAAGGTCCGCTCCTCGGGCAAACTGGGCTATTACTGGCAACTGTTCGCCGGGCTTGGCTGGACCAGCATTCACTGGTTGCACCGGATCAAGCAGCCAACGCTGGTGCTGGCTGGCGACGATGACCCGATCATCCCGCTGGTCAACATGCGCCTGCTGGCCTGGCGCATTCCCAATGCAGAACTGCACGTCATTGACGACGGCCACCTGTTTTTGGTGACCCGGGCCGATGCGGTGGCACCGATCATCATGCGGTTTTTGGCCGAGGAAAAGCAGCGTGCAGTCATACGCCCGCAACTCGGCAGGCCGGCAACCAAGCCTTGAGCGATTGCGCTACAACAGCTCAGCCAGGATCGATTGCCGCATCCAGGGACAGACACCTATAACAAGGAATGCTGGATGCCCGAACGCAGTATCCATGACCCCAACCAAGCGTCCGCCGACCTGGCGGACAGCCTGCTGTCGCTATTGCGTACCCTGCCCCAGCAACCTTGCCATCACGCCCGCCACACGCTGGCCCTGCTCCAGCAACTTGGCCAGCTTCTGCGCACACCCAACAGCGCCGCACCGGCACTGCCAGCCGGGTTGCATCCCGGCTGGCAGCAGCCACTGCGCCACAAGGCCCTGCAGGCCTGGCAGCTCTGGCGGCAACAGAGCCGGGCCTGGCTCGAAGGCCTGCAATTAGCCGAGGCCGAGCGCGAGCGCCTGGCGTTACTGGGCAGGCTGCTGGGCGACAGCCTGTCGCCGCACAACAGCCCACTCAATCCCGAACTGGCACAAGCCTGGAGTGATGGTCCCTGCGCGCCTCTGCGCCAGGGGTTACAACGACTGCGCCAGGATCTGCTGCTGGGTCGGCCGCTACCACCACTCAATGATGAAGATGCCTTCCAGGTCGGTCGCGATCTGGCGACCTGTCCAGGCCAGGTGGTCGCGCGCACCGCGCGCTACGAGTTGATTCAGTATCAGGCCAGCACGCCCAAGGTACGGCAGCACCCACTGCTGATCATACCGCCGCCGCTCAACCGCTATTACCTGCTCGATCTGACCCCGGACACCAGCCTGATCCGCTACGCTCTGGAACAGGGGATCCAGGTTTTTGTCATCAGTTGGCGCAACCCCAACCCCAGCCACTGCGACTGGGGCCTGCCCGATTATGCCGCCAGCAGCGCCGAAGCCCTTGAGGCTTGCCGGCAGCTCAGCGCCAGCAGCAAGGTCTCGTTGCTGGGTATCTGTGCTGGCGGACTGGTAACCCGGCAACTGTTGCAGTTGCTCAGTAGCCGGGACGAGCTCGAACAGTTGGCCAGCCTCAGTTTCTGGGTAACGCCGCAGAACCCACAGCACCCCAGCGATCTGACCCGTCTGGCCGGGCCAGCCAGCCGCCGACAATTACGCCGAACGGTCTGGCGCCAGGGCTGCCTGACTCCGCGACAACTGTGCAGCGCCTTCGCCTGGCTACGCCCCGGGCAACTGGTCTGGCCGCAGGCCATGCAGCGCTACCTGCAAGGCCTGCCAACCCGACCCGACCCAGTGCTGTTCTGGAACCAGGACAGCACCCGGTTGCCGGCCCAACTAGTCGATGACTTACTAGGCTGGCTGGAGTCCGGCACCGAAAACCGGCCGGCGCTACCCGACCAAATACCCAGCTGGCACCTGGGCGCCGAACAGGACCATATCGTGCCCTGGCGTCAGAGCTTTCCGGAAGCGTCAAACCCCAATGCCACCTTTATCCTGTGCCGCGGCGGACACATTCAAGGGCTGATCAGCCCTCCCGGGCGCCCACGTGCCGGTTATCGCCAAAGCCCCGTCAGCACCACAGTTGAACATTGGGAACAGGCCAGCAGCACGCACGAAGGCAGTTGGTGGCCAGCCTGGTGCCAGTGGCTGCACGACCACAGCGGCCCCTATCAACCGGCACCGGCAACACCAGGCAGCTCGAAACATCCAGCACTGGCGCCAGCCCCAGGCCGGTATGTGCACCTTCTTTAAGGGAATATCATGAAAACCCGCGACCGGATCCTGGCCTGTGCACTCGAACTGTTCAACGAACAGGGTGAGCCCAATGTCACCACCCTGGAGATAGCCAACGAGCTGGATATCAGCCCGGGCAACCTCTACTACCACTTCAAGGGCAAGGAGGCATTGCTGGAAGCCTTGCTCGAGGCGTTTCTCGAGCATACCCGCGGACTGCTGCGGGTCGAGGCCATGCCCGATGAGCTGGAGCCTGAAGACTACTGGCTGTTCCTGCACCTGTTGCTTGAGGCGATCATCACCTACCGCTTCCTGTTCCAGGACCTGTCCAACCTGATGGGCCGTCACACCTTTATCCAGCGCGCCATGCGCCAGTGGCTACAGGCCCTGCGCCAAAGCCTGGAGCACCTGCTGCACAGCTTGCAGCGCAGCGGTGCCCTGACACTTGATGACGACAGCCTGCTGTGGCTGCTGGACAATCAATCCCAGACCCTGCTGTTCTGGTTCGACTATCAGCGCATCGCCTACGGTGATGAGCAGGCCGACCCGGTCCAGGCCGTCATTCAGGTCATGAGTCCACTGCAACCATACCTGGCCTCACCGGCCCAGGAATGGTGGGCCATGCTAATCCTGCGCTATCAGCGCCAGGACTGAACAGCCATAAAAAAACCGGGCCCTGAGGCCCGGTTCGGATCAAGCGCGATGCTCAGCTAGTGCTGGCCGGCGTGCTTGGTGCAGCCGGAGCTGCGACCGGAGTCGCTGCTGGCGCAGCACTCGGAGCCGGCTCAGCCGCCTTGGTTGCAGCCGGGGTCGCCTTGGGTTTGGCTGGCGCCCGAGGCTTGGCCGGGGCTTTCGGCTTGGCCGCTGCCTTGGGCTTGGCTGGCGCTGCCGGTTTTGTCGCGGGTTTGGCTACAGGCTTGGCGGCCGGGGCTTTGGCTGCGACCGCTTTCGCTGCCGGCTTGGGCTTGGCTGCCGGTTTCGCTGCAGGTTTCGCTGCTGGCTTAGCGGCCGCCGGCTTGGCGGCCGGTTTGGCTGCAGCCTTCGGCGTAGCCTTGGGCGCGACCTTGGCAGCCGGCGCCTTGGTGCCAGACAACTGACCAATCAGCTTGGTCAGCTCATCGACCTTGGCATTAAGCGCCTTGATCTCATCACGGGAGGGAACCCCCAGGCGGGACACAGCATTATTCAGACGCTTATCAAAGGCTTCTTCCAGCTCACTCCACTTGCCAGTGACCTTGTCCTTGGCCTTCTCGACCTTGGTCTTGGCCGCATCCAGCGAGTCCTTCTTGCCTTTGTCAGCCTTGCCCTTGATCGCTTCAACCTGTTTGTCGATCTCGGCCTTGGCAGCCTTTTCAGCCACCTCGCCGTCCTTGATCAGGCCTTCGAAGAGCTTGACGCCCTCCTTGCCCATCTTGGCGTATGCGCCCAGACCGGCCAACCAGATCTGCCGCGAGTACTTCTCGATCTCGCTGACCCAGCCAGCGTCCTTTTCCTGCTTCTTCTTGCCCGCCATGGAGAAACTCCTCTGTGACCTTACTTGCTTTGCAGTGACTTGAGTGCAGCACTCAGATCATCAAGCTTAGCAGACAGCAGGTCAATGTCCTTCTTGCTCGGAATACCCATCCGGCCCAGCGCTGAGGAAACCCGCTCGTCGAACACTTCTTCGACCTTGCTCAGTTGCACGCCGGTTTTCGATTGCACGGTTTCCCGGGCCTTTTCCTTGAAATTTTCAATCTTGCTGTTGGCCGCTTCCAGGCGCGCAGCAATCAGCTCCTTGCCCTGCTTCTCGGCGGCTTCGCCTTCGCTGACCAGCAGCTTGAAGTATTCGGCGCCTTCTTTGCCGGCTTTGGCATAGGCACCCAGGCCTGCCAGCCAGATCTGATGGGCGTAGCTCTTCACGTCGCTGACCAGCGAAGCGGTGGTTTCTTCAACTTTTTTGGCGGTGGTTTTGGCCATGTTCAGTACTCCTGTTCAGTTTGAAAGTGGTACAGCACCGGACCGGTTACCGATCCCTGATGCTCAAACTACGCAGGAAAATTAGAAAGCGCATACTAAAACGCGAAAGCGGCAAAACCATAGAGCGCCGAAGCTGGGCACACTCCGACTTCGGCAGCAGTGATCAGGCCAGATACTTGTTCAGGGCCTTCTCGATTTCGCTTTTGACCATCCCGGCCATCGGGGTCAGCATCAGCCCCAGCTTGACCTTGACCCGCACGCTGTCATCGCTGACCAGGATCGAACCATCGGCGCCGCTGCGCTTGAAGGTCAGCTCGTCGCCGCACCACTCACACTTGGCATCCAGCTTCTGCGCCAGCTTATCGGCCAGTAGCTGAGCGCGTTCGCGGGCAACGTCCTTGCCCAAGCTGTGTTCACGGGTAATGTCTACGGTGGCCATGGCCTGCTCCTTATGGTTTTAATCGGCCCATAGCATGCCGCAAACTGCGTCGCCATGCGACAGCAAGTCTCGGCGAAATCCCCCGCTGACGGGGAAAAAATGGTTAGAATGTGTGGCTGAACCGCCATCTCAGAGCAAGCCGATGAACAAGCACAACGATTCCGAGCGCACTACCCATTTTGGCTACCAGACGGTGGCCGAATCGGAAAAGGCCAACAAGGTCGCCGAAGTGTTCCACTCGGTCGCGGCCAAGTATGACCTGATGAACGATCTGATGTCCGCCGGTATCCATCGGTTATGGAAACGCTTCACCATCGAACTGTCCGGCGTGCGCCAGGGCAACCGGGTACTGGACATCGCCGGCGGCACCGGCGATCTGACGCGCAAGTTTTCGCGTCTGGTCGGCCCGGAAGGCGAGGTGGTGCTGGCTGATATCAACGCCTCGATGCTCAAGGTCGGGCGCGACCGGCTGCTCGACAAGGGCGTGGCCGGCAATGTGCGCTTCGTCCAGGCCGACGCCGAGGCCCTGCCGTTCCCGGACAACCACTTCGACTGCATCACCATTGCCTTCGGCCTGCGCAACGTCACCCACAAGGACCGTGCGCTGGCGTCAATGCTGCGGGTACTCAAGCCAGGTGGTCGCCTGCTGGTACTGGAGTTTTCCAAGCCGGGCAACCCGCTGCTGTCCAAGGCCTACGACCAGTATTCGTTCACCCTGATGCCGCTGATGGGCAAGCTGGTGACCAATGATGCCGAAAGCTACCGTTATCTGGCTGAATCGATCCGCATGCATCCAGACCAGGAAACCCTCAAGGCGATGATGGAAGAGGCCGGCTTTGCCCGGGTCAGTTACCACAACATGACCGGCGGGATCGTTGCCCTGCACCGGGGAATCAAGCCCTGATGCTGACCCAGGCTCTGCTCGCCGGGATCGAACGCAGTCTGGCGCTGGCTATTGCCCGCGACCCGGTGACTGCCCAGCGGCTTGGCCGACTGGCCGGCAAGGTGCTGCTGATCCAGGCCCGCGATCCTGACTGGCAACTATGCCTGCTCCCCGATGCCGACGGCATTCAGTTGCTGGCCAGCGCCGAACTGGAGCCAGACTGCATGCTGAGCGCGCCCAGCGCACTGCTGGCCCGGCTGGCCCTGAGCAGCCAGCGCCAACGCCTGTTGCAAGACCCGACCCTGACCCTCACGGGTGACAGCCAGGTACTGATCAGCCTGCAGAACATCATCGCTGACCTGCGTCTGGATGGCGAAGCCGAGCTGGCCCGCTGGGTCGGTCCGGTGGTCGCCCCGCTGATCGTCAAGCTGCTGCGCCACGGTCGTGACTGGGCCGGCCAGACCCACGACAGCCTGACCCGAACCCTGGGCGAGTACCTGACCGAAGAGTCGCGCCAATTGATCGGTCGCGACGAAGCCGATGTCGCCAGCCGCAAACTTTACGACCTGCGGCTGCGCCTTGAGCGCCTGGAAGCCCGCGTCAACCAACTTGGCCCCACGGACCCGGAAACGCCCGACGCATGAACCTGACCGCCTTGCTGCGCCTGCTGCGCATCCTGCAGATCTTTATCCGCTATCGCCTCGACCAGCTCCTGAGCCCGCTGCCGCTACCTTGGCTGGCGCGCCTGCTGCTGGCTATCGGTCCCTGGCGGCTGCGTCCGGCGCCGCGCCAGCTCAGCCGCGGCGAGCGGCTGCGGCGGGCCTGCGAGGACCTGGGTCCGGTGTTCATCAAGTTCGGTCAGATTCTCTCGACCCGCCGCGATCTGCTACCCGACGATATCGCCCTGGAACTGGCCCACTTGCAGGACAAGGTACCGCCATTCCCGGCTGATCAGGCCCGGCAGCGGATCGAGCAGCAACTCGGCCAACCGATCGAGCAGGTTTTCGCCAGTTTCAGCGATCAGCCACTGGCCTCGGCTTCGGTCGCCCAGGTCCATGCCGCCCGCCTCAAGGACGGCAGCGAAGTGGTGGTCAAGGTTATTCGCCCGGGTATCGGCGAGATCATCGACCAGGATATCCAGTGGCTGTTCCTGGCCGCTCGAGCCCTGGAAAAGCTGTCCAGCGAAGGCCGGCGGCTACGCCCGGTCGAAGTGGTCAGCGACTATGAAAAAACCATCTTCGACGAACTCGACCTGCTGCGCGAGGCAGCCAACGCTTCGCAACTGCGGCGCAACTTCGAAGACTCGCCACTACTCTATGTGCCGCGCATCTACTGGGACTGGTGCCGCCACAAGGTACTGGTCATGGAACGCATCACCGGCATCCCGGTAACCGACCTGGAGGCTCTGGCCGACCAACGCACCGACATGCGCAAGCTGGCCGAGCGCGGTGTGGAAATCTTCTTCACCCAGGTGTTCCGCGACAGCTTTTTCCATGCCGACATGCACCCGGGCAACATTTTCGTCGCCCACAAGCACCCGTGGGAGCCGCAGTACATTGCCATCGACTTCGGTATCGTCGGCAGCCTCACACCCGAGGACCAGACCTACCTGGCGCGCAACCTGATGGCCTTCTTCAAGCGCGACTACCGCCGGGTCGCGCAACTGCACATCGACTCCGGCTGGGTGCCAGCCGATACCCGGGTCAACGAATTCGAGGCGGCGATCCGTAGCGTCTGCGAGCCGATCTTCGAACGTCCGCTCAAGGATATTTCCTTCGGTCAGTTGCTGCTGCGACTGTTCCAGACCGCCCGGCGCTTCAACATGGAAGTCCAGCCGCAACTGGTGTTGTTGCAAAAGACCCTGCTCAACATCGAGGGTCTGGGACGCCAGCTCTACCCCGATCTCGATCTGTGGACCACCGCCCAGCCCTATCTGGAGCGCTGGATGCGTGAACGGGCACTGCCCCAACAGCAATGGCGCCATGCCCAGCAACACCTGGAACGTCTGCCGCTGCTACTGGACAACGCTCAACAGGCTCTGCAGCACCTGGCTCACCCGCAGCCGCCCCATTCAGCACACAGGCGGTCGGTCTGGCCTTTGCGCCTGGCCGGACTGCTACTGCTCGGATTCGGCACCGCCGGGCTGGGCCTGAATCCCGGCGACTGGCCCCAGACGCCGGCCCTGCACTGGCTCAGCACCGCCATTGGCGCCTGGCTGATACTCCGCCGCTAGCGCTGGGCACTGAATAACTGGCACACTTAGCCCATGAACCCGATATCCAACGACACCGCCTGGCTGGACTGCATCAAATGGGATGCTGACGGTCTGGTCCCGGCCATCGCCCAGGACGTACACACCCAGCGCGTACTGATGGTGGCCTGGATGAACCGTGAAGCGCTGCGCCTGACCGCCGAGGAAGGGCGCGGCATCTATTGGTCTCGCTCGCGGCAAAAGCTGTGGCGCAAGGGCGAGGAGTCCGGCCACGTGCAGGTACTGCATGAACTGCGCCTGGACTGCGACGCCGACGTGATCATCCTGATGGTCGAGCAGCTCGGCGGCATCGCCTGCCATACCGGCCGTCAGAGCTGCTTCTACCGGGTCTGGAAAGATGGCCAGTGGCAGGTGGTTGACCCGGTGCTCAAGCACCCCGAACAGATCTACGAGCACAAACATGAGTGATACTCTGACCCGCCTGGCCGAAGTTCTGGAACAGCGCAAGCAGGCCAGTGCCGACGGATCCTATGTCGCCAGCCTGCACGCCAAGGGCCTGAACAAGATTCTCGAAAAGGTCGGCGAGGAATGCACCGAAACCCTGCTGGCGGCCAAGGATTGCGAGCACCGCGACGACAAGTCGGAGCTGGTCTACGAAACCGCCGACCTGTGGTTCCACAGTCTGGTCATGCTCAGCCACCTGGGCCTGGGCCCGGACGACATATTGAAAGAACTGGAACGCCGCTTCGACCTGTCCGGTCTTGAAGAGAAAGCGTCCCGTCAACACAAATAGGGCAATGCCCTGGAGGTAGGCAATGGGTTTTGGCGGCATCAGCCTGTGGCAACTGTTGATCATCCTGCTGATCGTGGTCCTGCTGTTCGGCACCAAGCGCCTGAAAGGCATTGGCAGCGATCTGGGCGAGGCGATCAAGGGCTTCCGCAAATCGGTCAACCAAGACGACGAGAAGACCCCCAGCGACAGCATCGAGAAGAAAGACGCCGATACCATCGACGTCACCGCCGAAAAGAAACAGGACAGCCAGTCCAAGGACTGATCGTCCATGTTCGATATCGGTTTCATCGAAATGCTGGTGGTGGCCATCATCGCCCTGCTGGTGCTCGGTCCCGAGCGCCTGCCGGGTGCTGTGCGTACTGTGGGCCTGACCATTGGCCGGATCAAGCGCGGCTTCAGTGAAGTGCGCGAGCAGGTCGAGCGTGAAATCGGTGCCGACGAGCTGCGCCAACAACTGCACAACGAACGGATCATGGCCGAGCTGGAGAAGCAGGCCCTGGGCAAAAGCTCCAACGTGAAACGCGACGGTAACCAGAACGTCACGGCCGATGCGCAGACTGACACACCGGACCAGCCCAGCGCAGCCCCAGACCATGACAGCCCAGCACCCCGTGATGAACAGCGATAACAAGCCCAACCCTGCAGCCGACGACATGCCGCTGGTCGCTCACCTGACCGAACTGCGTTCCCGGTTGCTGCGCATCATCCTGGTCTGGCTGCTGATCTTTGCCGGGCTGTTCTACTTCGCCAACGATCTTTATACCTTTATCTCCGAGCCGCTACGGGTCTATCTGCCTGAAGGCACCAGCATGATCGCCACCGATGTGGCCTCTCCGTTTCTGACCCCGTTCAAGCTGGCCCTGGTCTGTGCGTTATTCATTGCCATGCCGTTCGTACTGCACCAGCTCTGGGGCTTCATCGCCCCTGGCCTGTACAAGCACGAAAAGCGTCTGGCGGTGCCGCTGCTGGTGTCCAGCATCCTGCTGTTCTATGCCGGCATGGCGTTCGCCTATTACGTGGTGTTCCCGCTGGTGTTCGGCTTTTTCACCAGTACCGCGCCGGCCGGTGTGGCGGTGATGACCGACATCAACAAGTATCTGGACTTCGTCCTGACTCTGTTTTTGGCCTTCGGCCTGGCGTTTGAGATCCCGGTGGCCACCGTACTGCTGGTGCTCAGCGGCGCGGTAACGGTCGAGAAACTTGGTCGCATCCGCCCTTACGTGGTGGTCGGCTGCTTCGTCATCGGCATGGTGTTGACCCCGCCAGACGTTATATCCCAGACCCTGCTGGCGCTGCCGATGTGGCTGCTGTACGAAGTCGGCATCCTGTTCAGCCGGTTTATCCGCCCGCGCCCCAGTGGCAGTGACGAGTCCCCGCCAACGGCATGAACCTGCTCCTGCTCGAAGACGACGACTTCGTCGCCAGCGACCGGGTGCGGCTCAGCGGGCGACGGCTCAAGCACATGCTGGAGATTCACCAGGCCGCAGTCAGTGACCATCTGCGAGTTGGCCGGCTTGGCGGCTTGATGGGTCAGGCCGAAGTTCTCAGCCTGAGCCCTGACAGCACCGAATTGCAGGTTCAGCTCGACCAGCCACCGCCTGCCAAGCTGCCACTGACCCTGCTGCTGGCCATGCCCAGGCCCAAAATGCTGCGCCGTATCCTTCAGCACTGCGCCAGCCTGGGGGTGGCAGAAATCATTCTGCTCAACAGCTACCGGGTAGAAAAAAGCTTCTGGCAGACCCCGTTCCTGCAACCCGAGCAGATCCGTCACAACCTGCTGCTGGGGCTGGAGCAGGCACGCGATACCGTGCTGCCACAGGTACGTATTGAAAAGCGCTTCAAGCCCTTTGTCGAAGATCAGTTGCCAGCACTGCTGAACGGCAAGCAGGGACTGCTGGCCCATCCCGGCCCTTACCCGGCCTGCCCCCGGGCCGTGTCCCAGCAGTTGCTGCTGGCCATCGGCCCGGAGGGCGGCTGGATTCCCTATGAAGTGGACAAACTGTGCCAGGCCGGGCTGCAACCGGTACAACTGGGCGAGCGCATCCTGCGCGTGGAAACTGCAGTTACAGCCCTGATCGGCCGGCTGTTCTAAACCCGTTCCAACATCACCGGCACCGGCCGGCAGACGGTGTTGCATACCGGCGAGTGGTCCTTGGCAAAAGCCAGCAGCTCATCCAGTTCCTGATCGCTGCAATCGGCCTCGATAGCCATCTCAATCCGGATACTTTCATAACCCACCGTGGCCTGCGGATCGAGATTGAGAAAACCTTCCAGATTGATCGTGCCGCTCAACCGGGTCGACAGCTTGCGGATGGTGATACCTCGAGCCGTGGCATGCAGCACCGTGGTAGTAGTGACACAACCGGCCAGCGCATGCAGCAGGTACTCCACCGGGTTGGCACCTTCATTGTGGCCCAGCAACACCGGTGGCTCACCGTTGGTGTAAACGAAATCGGCGCTGCGCGACTGGTCTTCGGCACCTACGCCGTAGAAGCCGCGAATCTGCGAGCGGTTTTCCCCGCCATTAATCCACTGGTTGTTGGCGCGGAATTCGAATTGCGCCAGGCTGGGCTGGTTACTCAGCAGGTTAATGGTCTGGTCCAGTTGGGCCAGGTCAAGGCCATTGCGGGTCAGGGCCGGAGCTTGTGCGTTCATCTTGCCTTCCTCATTGCTACAGTGATTATCGATGCAAGCGCTAAAACGTTCGCGCTTGCAGGCAAGATAAGCTGTCGACTGGCAGCCGATCAGATGGAGTTTTGACAAAAACAGGGCATTCGTGCCACTTCCGTACAGAGGTTTCATGATGAACACCAGCTGCCAGCCCGTTCGCGCCCAGATCCTGGCCCTGCCGGAAACCGCCGGCTCGGCGCTGTACGGCATGCTCGACGTGCTGCTGGCCACCGGCAACCTGTGGCAGACCCTGGTCGCCGATGAGCCGCCCCGGCACTGTTTCGAGGTCAGCATCGTCGCCTTGTCCGACAGCCCCTTTCACTGCGGGCACGGTATCCCGGTCGAGCCGGCCTGCAGCATCAGTCAGGCCCCGCCCGCCGAGCTGCTGATCATTCCGGAAATCTGGCTGGCTCCGGAGGAACGGCTGGACGGTCGCTATCCCGAACTGATGCGCTGGCTGCAAGCTCAATATCGTGCGGGGGTGGCTATCTATTCAGCCTGTTCCGGTGCCATTTTGCTGGCCGAAAGCGGGTTGCTGGATAACTGCGCGGCGACCTCGCACTGGGGCTATCAGGATCTGTTTCGCCAGCGCTACCCTCAGGTTCGATTCCACCCCGAAGCCAACCTGGTGGTCGCTCAGCCCAATGGCCGGCTGGTTACTGCCGGCGGCACCACCTCCTGGCATGACCTGGCTCTGCACATCATTGCCCGGCATATCGGCATCGGCGAGGCCTTGCGAATCGCCAAGGTCTATCTGCTCAAGTGGCACGATGAGGGTCAGTTACCCTTTACCGGACTGGTACGGCGTACCCCCCATGCCGACGCCGTGGTCCGGCGCTGCGAAAGCTGGCTGCAGGACAACTTTCAGGACAGCCAGGCACTAGCGCACTTGCTGCAACAGACCGCGCTGCCCGAACGTACGCTCAAGCGCCGGTTCAAGCAGGCCACCGGCTGCTCGCTGATTGAGTATTTGCAAAACCTGCGGATCGAAGCGGCCAAACGGCTGCTGGAGCAGTCGCGCCTGGCGATCGAAGACATCAGCCTGGCGGCCGGCTACGAGGACACCTCATTCTTTCGCCGGCTGTTCAAACGCCTGACCGGACTGACTCCGGGCCAATACCGGCGCCTGTTCCAGCCGCTGGCCCGGGCTCTGGACTAATCGGCTCGCGGCGCGCCGACCAGCGTCGGTAGCACGTCATCATCACGCCAGCCAAAACCGGCCTGAACCTGCACATCACGGGCACCGACTGGCTCACCGCATTCGGAGCAGACCATCACCGGGCGCATGACCTGGCCACAGCCCTTGTGCACATGCAGCACCGGCGCGCCGCGCTCATCGGCCATATGCCGGTCACCCCAGTGCACCAGCGCCAGCAGTACCGGGTGCAACTCCAGCCCCTTGTCGGTCAGCCGGTACTCTTCACGCAGCGGGCGCTGCTGATAAGCCTGCTTGCGCAATACGCCATGTTCGACCAGTTTTTTCAGACGGTCGGTGAGAATGTGCCGGGTGATACCCAAACGCCGCTCGAATTCGTCGAACCGGCGCACCCCGAGGAAACAGTCTCGCAGCACCAGCAAGGTCCAGCGATCGCCGATCACCGCCAGGGTGCGGGCCAGGGAACAAGGTTGTTGATCGAGATCTTCCCAGCGCATGGACGGGACTCCTTGAGGATGGTCTGGACCGAATAATAGCTTGACAGGTTCCAAAAAGGAACCGAGTATTAACTCGTGGGTTCCAAAACAGAACTAACGAGGACAACAACATGCCCAAGGCCCAGGTCGCTATTGTCATCGGTGCCGGCGACGCCACCGGCGGCGCCATTGCCCGCCGTTTCGCCCGTGAAGGTTTTACCCTGTGCATCACCCGACGCCAGGCCGATGCCCTGCAGCCATTGGCCGAGCAGATCCGTGCCGAAGGTGGCCAGGCGCATGCTTTTGGCTGTGATGCCCGGCGCGAGGAGCAGATGGTGGAGCTGTTCGAGCACATTGAGCGTGACATCGGCGAGATTGCCGTGGTGGTATTCAATATTGGCGCCAACGTCCGCTTCGGCATTACCGAAACCACTGAGCGGGTTTATCGCAAGGTCTGGGAAATGGCCGCTCTGGCGGGTTTTCTCAGCGGCCGGGAAGCGGCCAAGGCGATGCTGCCGCGAGGCCGTGGCACCATCATTTTCACCGGGGCGACCGCCTCACTGCGCGGCGGCAACGGCTTTGCCGCCTTCGCCAGCGCCAAGTTCGCGCTGCGGGCACTGGCCCAGAGTATGGCCCGCGAACTCGGCCCGCAGGGTATCCACGTTGCCCACCCGATCATAGACGGGGCCATCGACACCGCCTTTATCCGCGACAATTTCCCCGAGCGCTACGCGCTCAAGGACCAGGCCGGGATTCTCGATCCGGAACACATTGCCGAGCAGTACTGGCAGTTGCATTGCCAGCCGCGTGACTGCTGGACCCATGAACTGGATCTGCGCCCGTGGATGGAAACCTTCTGAACCACCTTGATCGATAGGAGAGCAGCGCATGAGCAAACAAGTCGAATTTTTCTTTGATGTCGGCAGCCCGGCCAGCTACCTGGCCTGGACCCAACTGCCGGCCCTGGCCGCCCGCCAGCAGGCCGAAATCGTCTGGAAACCCATGCTGCTGGGCGCGGTGTTTCAGGCCACCGGCAACAGCTCACCGGCCACGGTCGAAGCCAAGGGCCGTTACACCCGGATTGATTTTCAACGCTTTGCCCAGCGTTACGCCGTACCCTTCAACCACAACCCGTATTTCCCGATAAATACTTTGTTGCTGATGCGTGGCGCGGCGGCCTATCTGGACAGTCCGCGCTTTGCCGACTACCTCAGCGCCATCTTCAAAGCCATGTGGGTGGATGCCCAGGACATGAACCAGCCCGAGGTAGTGGGTACGGTGCTGGCCAAGGCCGGTTTCGATCCGCAGGAAGTATTGGCCTTGTGCAACGACCCAGCCACCAAGGAGCGGCTCAAGCAATTGACCGCTGAAGCGATCGAGCGCGGCGTGTTCGGGGCACCGACGCTGTTCGTGGCCGACGAGATGTTCTTCGGCCAGGACCGGCTGGATTTTGTCGAGCAGGCGCTGCAAGCGGAGTGAAAGGCTTGACGACCAGGGTTCTGCGACCTAGCTTTGGCGGACTATCTATACCCGGAACCCTGTCATGCTTTCGCTTGCGTTCAAATGCCTGCTCGGCGCTCTGGCCGTGCTGGCTATAGCGCTGTTGGCCAAATCCCGGCATTTCTACATTGCCGGACTGGTACCGCTGTTCCCTACCTTCACTATCATCGCCCACTACGTAGTGGGCACTCAGCGACTCTCCAGTGATCTGCGCATGACTGCGATCTTCGGACTCTGGTCGCTGATTCCCTACGCCCTCTATCTGCTGGCGGTCGCCTGGTTCAGCCAGCGCTTTTCGCTGCTGATCACTCTGCTGCTGGCGGTGGCCGCCTGGACCGTGGCCGCGGCAATCCTGGTCCATGTCTGGTCGCGGGTCTACCCGCTGCAATAACTCAGACTTCGAGCAGCAGGGTCACCGGGCCGTCGTTGACCAGATGAACCTGCATGTCAGCGCCAAAGCGGCCACTGGCAACCTGCGGATGGCTGGCCCGGGCCCGTTCCAGCAGGTAGTTGAATAGCTCTTCGGCCAGTGCTGGCGCGGCTGCGGTGGAAAAACCCGGACGCAGGCCCTTGCGAGTATCGGCCGCCAGCGTGAACTGCGAAACCAGCAGCAGTCCGCCGCCAACATCCTGGAGCGAGCAGTTCATCCGCCCCTCGGCATCGTTGAAGACCCGGTAGTTGAGCAGCTTGTGCAGGAGCTTGTCAGCCTTGGCCTGATCATCGCCAGGCTCGACACCGACCAGCACCAGCAGCCCCTGATCAACCGCACCCACCACCTCGCCGGCGACCTCAACCCGGGCATGGCGTACCCGTTGCAACAAACCCTTCATGCCTTACTCCGCCTGTGGGGTCAGATTCAACAGGTGCTGGGCCATGCTCTGAGTCGCCCGCACCAGCGCATCGGCGATACTCGGCTCGGAGGCGGCGTGCCCGGCATCGCGAATGATCTGCAGCTCACTGCCCGGCCAACGCTGATGTACGGCATAGGCATTGTCCAGCGGACAAACCATATCGTAGCGACCGTGGACGATGATGCCTGGGATATGGGCGATGCGGCCCATGTTGGCCAGCAACTGATCAGGCTCCAGAAATGCCTTGTTGATGAAGTAGTGGCACTCGATCCGGGCAATGGCATAGGCCCGGCGCGCCTCACTGAAACGCTCGACCACCTGACTGCTCGGGCGCAGCGTGGCGCAGCGCCCCTCCCACACCGACCAGGCCTTGGCCGCATGCATGCGACAGATCTCGTCGTCACCGGTCAGGCGTCGATAATAGGCGGCCACCATGTCATGGCGCTCGGCCTCGGGGATCAGCGACACATAGTCCTCCCAGTAATCGGGAAACACGTGACTGGCGCCTTCCTGGTAGAACCAGTGGATATCCTGATCACGGCAGAGAAACACCCCGCGCAGAATCATGCCCAACACCCGTTGAGGATGGGCCTGGGCATAGGCCAGCGCCAGGGTCGAGCCCCAGGAACCACCAAACAGCACCCACTGCTCGATACCCAGATGCTCGCGCAGCGCCTCCAGGTCGTCGATCAAATCAGCCGTGGTGTTGTTTTCCAGGCTGGCATGCGGCGTTGAACGCCCTGATCCGCGCTGGTCAAAGGTGATGATCCGATAGATCGAGGGGTCGAAAAAACGCCGGCTCAGGCTATCGCACCCCGCTCCGGGACCACCGTGAATGAATACCACCGGCAGCCCCTCAGCCTGGCCACTTTCATCGGCGTAAAGTACATGTGGTGACTGCACCGCCAGTTCATGCCGGGCGTAGGGTTTGATCTCCGGGTACAGCAGCTGCATGATGGGGCTCCTGGGCTGGGCGGGCGACCTTGTCGCGCCTGGCAATGTGCTCAACACACAACATTACTGACCGGCGAGACATATGTCACCTGTACGTTTCTTCGCACTGGGCCTGCTGGCCCTGATACTGCTCGGCTGCTCACGCCCGAGCCCGGATGAGCAGCTCAATCGCAGTCTCACCGAGTTGCAGGCGGCGATCGAAGCACGCTCCAGCGACCGGGTACTGAAACTGCTGCACCCGGAGTTCAACGCCGACCAGCCCTATGACCGTGACTGGGCCAGACGCACTATGGCCCTGCTGTTTCTTCAGCACCAGCGCATTCAGGTGCTGGTGCTGAACCAGACGACCCAAATCGACCCGATCTACAACGGTCAGGCCCGTACTGAGGCCCAGGTCACCCTGAGCGGCGCAGAGCGTTTCATACCCGACAGCACCCGCGATTACCGCCTTACCCTCGACTGGCTGGAAGACGACGGAGATTGGCGTGTCCGGCGTCTGAGCTGGGAGTAGCGGCATCACCAAGACAAACAATAGGAGCGGCCAGCGGCCACGGAAACGAACTGTCGGTGGCTTCAGGGCTATTCGCGGCCGCTGGCCGCTCCTACCGTTTGCCCCATGTTGCTCTAGCAAAGCTTGGATTCACGCAGCCGCAGGATAAAGTCCGGGGCACTGAAACTGTCTGCCCGGGCCGATGCCCAGAACTTGTCGAACACCAGCGGCCATTCACCCTCGCGCAGCAGCGCCCCCGGCTCAAGAAACGGGAATAGCGTCGAATAGGGCCGCACGTCGAAACGCGAGACCCTGCGCATGATGTGCTCCGGCCCCAGCTCACGCGGGTGGTTCAGCCCGGCGGCTTCCAGCAGTTCGGCCAGCGCCAGCACGGTATTGCGCTGGAAGTGGTAGACCCGCTGGCTTTTGTCCTCAACATCCAGCATGCGTCCACGCAGCGGGTCCTGGGTTGCAACCCCGCTGGGACAGCGACCGGTGTGGCAGCTCAGACCCTGGATGCAGCCGAGGGCAAACATGAAACCACGCGCGGCATTGCACCAGTCCGCACCCAGCGCCAGGGTACGGGCTATCTGGAATGCCGAGGTCAGTTTGCCGGCTGCACCGATGGCGATCTGTTCGCGCAGCCCCGCACCGACCAGAGTGTTGTGCACCAGCAACAGCGCCTCGGTCAGCGGCATGCCCAGGCGGTTGATAAACTCCAGGGGCGCGGCCCCGGTACCACCCTCGCCACCATCGACCACGATAAAGTCAGGTTGCTCACCACTTTCCAGCATGGCCTTGACCAGCGCGAACCACTCCCAGGGATGGCCAATCGCCAATTTGAAACCCACCGGCTTGCCGCCGGACAGCTCCCGTAACTGGGCAATGAACGCCATCAGTTCCAGCGGTGTCGAAAACGCCGAATGGCTGGCCGGCGAAATCACATCCTGGCCCATCGGCACCCCGCGCGCCTCGGCTATCTCAGCGGTGACCTTGGCTGCCGGCAGGATGCCGCCATGCCCGGGCTTGGCCCCCTGGGACAGCTTGATCTCGATCATTTTGACCGGTTCCTGCTGCGCCGTGCGCCTGAACGCTTCAGGGTCAAAGCGGCCCTCGGCAGTGCGACAGCCGAAATACCCGGAGCCAATTTCCCAGACCAGATCCCCGCCTTCACGGTGATGGCGTGACAATGACCCTTCACCGGTGTCGTGATAGAAACCGCCCAGTCGGGCACCGATATTGAGCGCGCGGATGGCATTAGCCGAGAGTGCGCCGAAACTCATCGCCGAGATATTGAACACACTCACGGCATAGGGCTGGCGGCAGCGCTCGGCACCAACCAGCACACGAAAATCCTTGTCCTCGATATGGCTCGGTGCCAACGAATGATTGATCCACTCGTAACCATCGGCGTTCATGTCCATCAGGGTGCCGAAGGGTTTCTTGTCCAGGGTGTTCTTGGCCCGCTGATAGACCACGTTGCGCTGCTCGCGCGAGAACGGCAGTTCGTCAGTATCAGCCTGGATGAAGTACTGCCGGATCTCCGGGCCGATCGACTCCAGACCATAGCGGATACGCGCCAGAATCGGATAATTGCGGCTGACGGTGCGCCGGTGCTGCAGCAGGTCCCAGCTACCCAGCCCCGCCGGCAGCGCCAGCACAACGGCCAGCCACAGCCAGCGGGTATCGACCCACCAGGCCAAGGCTGCGGCAAGCAACAGCCCCAGCAGACACAATACATAGGTTAGATAACGCAACGGCATCCTGGCCTCCTGGTGCGCTTCAGGCTTTAATGAACCAAGGCTTCTGACTCTTGGCTGGCACTGTTTGTGCTTGCCTACAACAATAAACCACCGCCTTGAGGATGTCGCATGCCGCTTGAGCGCGCCAGTTGCCAAGCCCCCGATCAACGCCTGATCAGCCTGCAGAGTACCTGCCTGATCGCCCACTGCTTTGCGGCCCAGGGGCTGTCGGTCAGCGACCTGCTGGACGCCACCGGACTGAGCGAATCCGACCTTGAGCAACCTTCGCGGTTGATCACCCCTGCCCAGGAACAGCAGGTATTCGCCAATGCAGCCAGGCTAGCCAACTCGGCCCTGATCGGCCTTGAGCTGGGTCAACGCATGCGCATCTCCGCCTACGGCCAGCTCGGCTATGCCATGCTGTCGAGCCCCACACTGGGTCAGGCGCTGGAGGTCATGCTCAGCTATCCGGTGCTGCTTGGCAGCTATTTCCGCCTGTCGCTGGAACTGCTCGATGACGGCCTGGTCGCCCTCAGCGCCCGCGACTACCATGAGTCGCCACAACTGCGGCTGTTCAATACCGAGCTGTGCCTGTCATCGGTCAAGGCCATGCTCGATGATGCCCTGGGCCAGCCTTTACCCCTGAGCGCCATCCACCTGAGCCTGCCGGCTCCCAGCCATGCCGAACACTACCCACAGGCATTCGGGGCCTGTCAGTTGCTGGCCCAGCAGGATGCCGAACGGCTGGTATTCGATTCACACTGGCTGGATGCCCCACTACCGCTGGCCGACCCGGTTACCCAGCATGAGGCCCTGCGCCAGTGCCAGCGGTTGCAGGAGCGTTTTTGCTCCCAACAGTCCCCGCTGGTTGTCAGCCTGACCGAACAGTTGCAACAGAACCTGGATGCGCCACCAAGCCTGGAGCAACTGGCCGGGCGCCTGCACTGCACCTCCCGTACCCTGCGCCGCCACCTGCGCCAGGCCGGCTGTGGTTATCAGCAACTGCTCGACCAGCTACGCCTGCAGCAGGCCAAGACTCTGCTCAGTCGCCCGCACCTGCCCATCTATGCCATCGCTGAACAGCTCGGTTTCAGCGAGAGCGCCAGTTTCCGCCATGCCTTCATCCGCTGGACCGGCATGACTCCGCGAGCCTGGCGCCAGCACCAGAAAACAGCCGAACACTAGGCTCTGTCCGTTTCGATCCCTTTTCTGTCCCCCGCTATCGTTCCGCCTCATGCCGCCAGAGGCCATGATCAAGGTCAGCCCCCTGGCAGAACAACAACCGGAACGAGAACCACCATGCAGACTTTCTACAGCGATGACCACCGCCTGCACCACGGCCAGGCCGAGCTTAACAACGGCCAGCTGATGCCCTGCTTCGAGAAGCCCTCACGCGCCGATATGGTGCTCGAACGGGTCAGAAGTACCGGTTTGGGGCCAGTTCAGGCACCCGATGATTTCGGCCTGATACCCATCAAGCGCGTGCATGACGGCCAGTTTGTCGACTTTCTCAAGGGCGCCTGGGCCCGCTGGGCTGCTCTGGGCCGCAGCCATGACATGCTGCCGCTGGCCTGGCCACCACGGCGCATGCCGGCACGCTGCCCCGAGGATATCGACGGCCAGCTCGGCTACTACAGCTTCGACGCTGGGGTACCGATGAACGCCGGCAGCTGGCAGGCCATCTACAGCAGTGCCCAGGTGGCACTCAGCGCCCAGGCCCGGCTCGCCGCCGGCGATCAGGCCGCCTTCGCCCTGTGCCGACCACCCGGACACCATGCCGGAATCGACTACATGGGCGGCTACTGCTACCTGAACAATGCTGCCATCGCCACCCAGGCCCTGCTCGACGGCGGGGCACGCAAGGTGGCGATTCTCGATGTCGACTTCCACCACGGCAACGGCACCCAGGACATTTTCTACCAACGGCCGGATGTACTGTTCCTGTCGATTCACGGCGACCCACGTCACGAATACCCCTGCTTTGCCGGCTATGCCGATGAACGCGGTGAAGGTGCCGGGCTGGGCTACAACTACAACTATCCGCTGGCCGCCGGCAGTGACTGGACGCGGTGGTCGCAGGCACTGGCTGATGCCCTGCGGGTGATCGCCGGTTATGGCGCCGACGCGTTGGTGATTTCGCTGGGGGTAGACACCTACAAACAGGATCCGATTTCCAGTTTCAAACTGGACAGCCCCGACTACCTGCGTATGGGTGAGCAGATCGCCAGCCTCGGCCTGCCCAGCCTGTTCGTAATGGAAGGCGGCTACGCCGTCGAAGAGATCGGCATCAATGCCGTCAATGTCCTCAGCGGTTTTTCCAGCCGACGCTGATTCACCTTAGGAGCACCGCCATGAAACTCAAGCCACTCTTACCGACCCTGGGGCTCATGCTCCCGCTCAGCCTGTTTGCCTCCCAGAGTCAGGCCGCTGACGTGCGGATCTACAACTGGTTCGACTACACCCCGCAATCGACCCTCGACAGCTTTCAGGCCGCCACCGGTATCCGCCCGACCCTGGACACCTTCGACTCCAATGAAGTGCTGGAAGCCCGGCTGATGTCCGGACGTTCCGGCTATGACGTGGTGGTGCCCAGCGACAGCTTTCTGGCCAAGCAGCGTCAGGCCGGTGCCTTTCAGAAACTGGACAAGAGCCTGCTGCCCAACCTCGGCAATCTCAACCCGGACCTGATGCAGGCGCTGGAGGGTAATGATCCGGGCAACGAATATGCGGTGCCCTATATGTGGGGCACCAACGGCATCGGCTTCAATGTCGACAAGGTCAGGGCTGTGCTTGGCGAGGATGCCCCAGTCGATTCCTGGGCCCTGGTGTTCGACCCCACCTACATGGCCAAGCTGGCTCAGTGTGGCGTGGCGTTTCTCGACTCACCCTCGGAAATTCTGCCGGCCGCCCTGCACTATCTGGGTCGCGACCCCAACAGCACCGAGGCCGAAGATTATGCCGCCGCCGAAGAACTGATGCTGGCGATCCAGCCCCATGTACGCTATTTCCACTCCTCACGTTTTCTCAACGATCTGGCCAACGGGGAAATCTGCGTCGCGGTCGCCTGGTCCGGCAGCATTCTGCAGGCCGATGCCCGGGCTCAGGAAGCTGGTAATGGGGTGCAACTGGAGTACCGGATACCCAAGGAAGGCACCCAGGTCTGGTTCGATCTGATGGCGATTCCGCGTGATGCGCCCAACCCGGCCGGCGCCCATGCCTTTATCAATCACATCCTCGAACCTGAGGTAGTGGCGGCGATCAGCAACGAAGTGGGTTACGCCAACCCCAACCAGGCTGCCACCCCGCTGGTCAAGGAGTCTCTGCGCACCAATCCCGGAGCCTACCCGCCAGCAGAAGTGCAGGCCCGGCTGTTCACCCTCAAGCCGTTGCCGATTGCCGCCGAGCGTATCCGCACCCGGACCTGGAACAGGATCAAGACCGGCAAGTAAACGAAAGCCCCGGAGCAGGGATCAAACCCTGCTCCGGCAGCCACTCAGCCGCCGAATGGCGCTCTGCCGATCAGCCAGAGGTGCAGCCACAGGGCGAAGATCACCCAGGTAACCAGCCCGACCACCACAACCGCAGCATCCCGACTCAGCTGGCCGCCAACTGGTACCAGACCGGCCAGCCGGTCACGCCGACGGTTGCTGACGTAGGCCGCTGTGGCCCACACCAGAAAACCGCCAAACAGCAGCAGGTCTGCCAGGGTACCGTTGGCAATCAGGTGAGCCAGCGCCCAGAACTTCACCCCCAGCAACATCGGATGGCCAACCCGGGCCTTGAGTTTTGAGCCCGGCAGATAGGCGGCAACCAGCAGAATGAATGCCGGTATGGTCAGCAGGGCAGCCAGGTGGCGAGTCCACACCGGCGGCACCCACAGCCAGGTCGGCGCCAGCCGTGCCTGCCCATAACCCCAGATGATCAGCACCAGACCGATCAGCGCCACCAGCGAATACAGGCCCTTCCAGGGCATCAGGCCCAACCGCTGCACCTGTTGCTCACGCCAGGCCGGCGCCAACATGCGCAACGAATGCACACCAAGAAAAATCACCAGACCAATCACCAGAGCCAACATCGGTATATCCTTTTTTCGTTGTTATGGCCCTGGTGAGTAGTCCAGGGCTGGTTAGCGGGTTTCTGGGTAGGCTTTCAAACTCCCCGCCTGCGAACGCACCAGCAAGGCACCGGTGTCATCGAAGTCAAACCCGTCGATCGCTTCCAGCGTTTCCAGGAAACGCTGCTCCTGCTCCATCAATGATGGCGCACAGGCCATCATGGTGGTAGCCGCCTGGCTGACCGTCAAGCTCTCACCGGTGAGGGCGTACTGGCCCATGAAGTTGTTGCACGAAGCGCGCCCGGCAATCCGTCCGTCAGGGAAAAAGTTCAGGGTCACCCGCGACCGGTCGATGATACCGCCACCATTGATGTCTTCCACCACCCATTCAACACCCTGCAACAAACGTTCGGGCTGGCCACCACAACCCTGAAGGGTTTCGCCATCGACCATCAGGCTGACCTGTTGGGGAAAGGGCATCCCGCTCATGCTGTCGCGGCACAGCCGTTCGGTAACCAGCAACGTTATAGTCTGCTCGCCCTCGCCAGCGTCAATCCGGCTACGGCTGGTGCTTTCCTGCTCGCTACGATAGGGCAAGGTGCGCGTCAGCTTGTCGTCCATGCGCTGCAGACTCAACTCGCCCGCGTCCAGTTCGACCGACCAGAACGGCTCATTGCCCGTAGCCTTGAATGGCTCGACAACCGCTCCCGGCGGCACGCAAAGCGGATACTCGTCACCGTTGAGCGTCAGCCAGCCCTGATTGCCCTTGCTCCAAAAACTGGTGCTGGGGTCGCCCTCAAGCTCGAACTTGGCTCCCGAGGCACTGACTGCCGGTAGCAGTACCAGCTCCTGGCCCTTGGCGTTGAGCATCAGCTTGTCATCTTCATAGCCGACGTTGATCTGCAACTGGCCACAGTTGAAAACGTTGCTGAAAGCCGAACCCTTATGGGGCAACAGCACGATCTCGCCCAACTCGGCATCACCACCGGTCAGATCCACCTCTACCGGGCCAGACGCCCAGGTAGTACGCCCACCCTCCTGAATCGTAGCCCGCAGCACATAGCTGGAAGCCTGGGCCAGAGTCTGGGCATCCACCTCCAGGGCAAAGTTCACCGGCACCTGCTGGCCATCCAGGCTGATGCGCTGCTCAGCCAATACGCCGTCTCCATCGGCTGCCTCGGCATCACGCAGCTCGACCAGCACCTGACTATCAGGCAACAGGGCAATACGCGCCCGGTAGGTGAGGCTACCGCTGATCCGGCTCAGGGCCTGTTCGGCCTCCTGCTCAGTAACCCGCTCGCTGCTGGCCGGCGCCTCGCTGGCAGGTTCTGAGCAGCCGGTCAGCGCCAAAACGGCACCCAGCGACAAGGCAATGGCAAGTGGTGTGAGTTGCATAGTGGTTCTCCCTGAACAATGGAGCCCATCAGACCCGAACCAGCCGACTCGGTTCCTGGGCATTCAATCCGGCAGCCAGATACTGCCTTCCAGATACAAGCGTGCCTGCCCGGCAACCAGCACGTAATCCTCGCCAACCTGACAGTGCAGTACGCCACGCCGCGCCGAGGCCTGCAACGCCGTTAGCCGCGGGCGGCCCAGCCGCCCAGCCCAGAAAGGCGCCAGACCGGCGTGGATGGAGCCAGTTACCGGATCCTCCAGCCCACCATTGGCCGGCCAGAAATAGCGCGAGACACAATCAAACTCACGTCCCGCTGCCGTCACCACGGTATCGCGCGGCGCCAGGCGGGCCAGAGCGGTTGGCTCGGGTACCACATCATGCACAGCCTGTTCATCATGATAGACGGCAAACCAGGCCTGGCGGTTGCACCAGACCTCATCCGGGTGGATCGACAAACCTTCCAGCAACGCCAGCGGCACCTCATCGACCGGCTCCGGCGCCAGCCAGGGGAAACGCATTTCAATCAAACCATCGGCCTTGCGCCAGACCTGCAACCGGCCGACGGCCGGAGCAGTGAAGCTCAGTACCTCAGATTCCGGCATCTGGCGGAACAGCACAAAGGCGCTGGCCAGCGTGGCGTGCCCACAGAAATCGATTTCCGCCAGCGGCGAAAACCAGCGAATCGCATAGCTGCCATCTGCCGAGGGTACGAAAAAAGCGGTTTCCGACAGGTTGTTCTCGGCCGCTATCGCCTGCATCAGCGGCTCGGGTAACCACTGGTTCAACGGCACCACCGCCGCCGGATTGCCGGCAAACAGGCGGTCGGTAAAAGCATCGACCTGATACAGTCTCAGCGACATAGCACTCACTCCATAGCCTGTAAATGCATGAGTTTAGCCACAGTGTCGCTCAGCAGCCTGCAACAGCCAGTGCGGATTCAGGCATAACAGTTTCTCTAAAAGGATGATCCCGGTTCCTGCAAAAAGGCCAGTTCCTCGGCCGTGGATGGCCGCCCGAGAATGGCGTTGCGATGCGGGTAGCGGCCAAAACGCTCAATGATCTGCTGATGCTTGAGTTCATAATCCAGACTGTCTTGCTGCCCCAGCGCGGTGAACAGCCTGACCGCCTGCTCATGGATAACCGGCGATTCGCTGTGCATATAGGGCATATAGAGAAAGCTGCGCTGTACCGGCGGCAGTTGCTGGTCGAGCCCGGCGGCGACGGCTTCCTGGGCCAGAACCAGCGCCATTGCGTCATTGGCAAAGGCCCGCGCAGTGTCACGCCAGATATTGCGGGAAAACTGATCCAGCACCAGGATCTCGGCCAGCCGGCCTTCAATCGTGCGGCGCCAGGCGGCCAGCTCCGCACGTTCGGCCTGCTGGTGCAGCGCCAGAAAGCGCCGGGCCACCAGTTGATCGAACTGCGGATCCTTCTTCCACCATTGCCCGGGTTTGATTTCCTCGAACCAGAAAGTCAGTATGGTTTGATACATGCACACATCCTGTTTGCCGGGAGAGTCTATTGAGAACGCGCCTGAGCCCACGCCCACCGCTGCTGGCCCTGATTGGCCTGGTCACCCTGCTGGTGATCTTCGCCTTGCTGCCGATCAGTGTAGCCGACCTGCTGAGCTGGGGCGCCCAACTGGTTGGTCATCCGCTGGCTCTGGCCGGACTGGTGCTGATCATGCTGCTGTTGATGAGTTTCGGTCTGCCCGGCAGCCTGTGCTTCTGGCTGATTGCCCCCTTTCATCCCCCCTGGCTCAGCGTTCCGCTACTGCTGGTCGGTAGCGTCGGCGGCGCGCTGGGCGCCTACTGGCTTGGGCGCAAGGTCGGCTCGGCCTGGCGCCCCGGGAAACTGGCTCGCCAGGTACTCCGGCTGCTGGCCAAGCGCAGTGACTTGCTCACCCAATGCGCGCTGCGCATCCTGCCCGGCTTTCCCCACGCCTTCATCAACCTGGCCGCCGGTGTTCTGCACCTGCCCCTGGTCACCTATATGCTGGCGGCCGTGGTGGGCCTGAGCATCAAATGGACCGTCTATGCCCAGGCAGTCCACGGCATGGTCAGCGCCGCCCAGGCCGAACAGGCCCTGGGGCTGAGCAACCTGCTGCCGCTATTGGTGTTGGCCGGTCTGCTGGCTCTGGGCGGCCTGGCCAAGCGCCTGTGGCTGAATCCCAAGTCAACATGACCTGACTACACCAGGTCACGGCTTTTGCGTATCATCCGCGCCGACGCGCCTTCAGCAGACTGACCATGAAACCCGAACTAGTCAAAGCCGCCGACATCGACCGCACCGACACCTGGCTGCGCTACCGCAAGGGCCTGTGCGACAGTTGCCATGGCAGTTGCTGCACCCTGCCGGTGGAAGTCCGAATCGACGACCTGATCCGCCTTGAGCTGGTCGACGAGTTCGAACGCAGCACCCCGCTCAAACAAATCGCCAAGCGCCTGCAAAAGGAAGGCGTGATCGAGCGCCTGAACCTCAAGAACGGCATCTTCACCCTGCGCCGCATGAGCAACGACGACTGCCTGTTCCTGGACCGCCACAGCCGCCGCTGCACGGTCTACGACAAACGCCCCGATACCTGCCGCAATCATCCCCAGGTCGGACCACGCCCAGGCTTTTGTGCCTACCGGCCGAGGATGGGCCAATAACCTGGCAACTGCTATCATTTGCCCCTCAATCAACAGGAGCCCATTATGAAGAAAGGGATTTTCACGCTAGCCGCCATCATTCTGTCCGGTGTCCTGGCCACCAGCAGCTTCGCAACCACCCCCGACGCGGCCAAGCGGGCTGACATTGCTCACCTGCTGGAGTTGACCAACGCCACTGCGATGGGTCAGCAGTTTGCCAATGCGACCCTGGTCGAGATCATGCAAATTCTGAAGCTGCACCGCCCCGACCTAGATGCGAAAGGGCTCGACGTGATTGTGGCCGATATCAGCGATGTGCTGAATGAAAACATGGGCTCATTCAACGAACTGATCATCAACATCTATGACCAGCACATTTCCCATGAAGACGTCAAAGCCATGATCGCCTTCTACGAAACCGATGCAGGCAAACGCCTGATCGAGCTGATGCCAACTTTGGTACAGGAAGGCATGGTCGCCGGCCAGCAATGGGCCGAATCACTGCAACCGCAACTGCAAGCTCGAATCACCAAGCGTTTGGCAGCGACAGCAGCGGAATAAATCTTCCGGGACGTTCAGCGGGGGTTGAGCAAATGCTCACGAATCAAGCGCTGGCGGGCCTCATGCATGGCCGGGGCATCCAGAAATGGATGGTCCCAGCCGGCCTCATGATGGATGCCTAGTCCCAGGGCAGCAGCCCGCTCGCGAAGCGGCCCAACCATGCTCTCATCCAGCACGCTATCGCGGCCCCCAGTAATTACCAGCACCTTCGAACCCAACGACTCAGACAGATTGTTGAGCGGATCAACCCAGCCTGGGCAGCCATAATCGGACAACCGGCTGGGGCTTGAATCGATTACCACAGCGTCAAACCCAGCCCCGGCACCGATCACATTCATCATCACCAGCCCGCCCAAAGAAATGCCGTATAGCAGAGTGCGCTCATAGAGCTGGTTGAAGCGGGCCACCATCTCCCGGTAATCGGCAATAATCGCATTGAGCCGCCGACGCCCTTCCGAGCGACCATAGCCTCGATAATCAAACACATAAACATCGTAGCCGGCTGCGGCATAGTCACCCAATCCAACAATCAACTGATCGGAGATCATCGCATTGCCAGAAGCTACCAGCAGATAGCCCTTGGGCTGGATATGTGGCAAGTGGCTGTCCCGAGCGGCATAACGGTAGCCACGCAGAACCTTGCCATCAGCGGCAACAAATTCGGCCAGAGAAATATCCGGGTGCCGGGTCACCCGCTCGGGGGCAGGTGAGGGTGTGAGTGAACTCCAGAGAGCAAATACCAGAGGTTCCTTGACCCAGCCGCAGATTGCAGCCTCACGCGGGGTATCGGCCAAGACTGGTTGGCTGGTAGTCAGAATACTCAGGACAAGGGCACTGAGACGGCGCATGAATCGCCTCCCACAACCTGTTGAAGGTTAGCTGCCCCCGATAGTACTCCCAAGGCTGGCCGGAGAGAAAGTCAGGCCGGGAAACGAACACCGGGCCTAATCAGGCCCGGTGTTCAGGTCGCGCTTAGTAAGGGCAGTTGCCGCGGTACTCGGAAATCTGCCGGTCAGAGGTGTGGTTCGGACCACAGAGGAACTGGTTGTAACGACGGTCCTGATCCAGATGCATCTTCATCCAGGACACGCCCAGACGGCTCAGAGTGGCATCATAGCGGCCAAAGGAGTTGCCGCCATTGGCGCAGTAATGATTGCCATTGTTGAGCTCGACAAAGGCCTTGTTGATATCGCCCGGCAGCCGGTTGTAGAACGGTGAGGCATGGCTGCTGACTGGAGCAATCAGGTCGGATTGACAGGCAAAGATCAAAGTCGGAGCCTGAACATTGCGGAACTGCAGGCTGGAAGTATCCCAGGGAGCCAGCGGGATGGCCGCGCTGATACGGCCTTCGGTAGCTACCCGCAGAGTACCGCCACCACCCATCGACCAGCCGATCACGCCCAGACGCTCGGTATCGATCATGCCACGTACCGAGCTGCCGATACGGGTGTTCTGGTCAATCAAATAGTCAAGTGCGTTGTTGATCTGCCGAGCCCGGCTTGGCGGCTGATCGAAACCCGTGTTGGTGTCGATGGTCAGAACCACAAAACCGTGAGAAGCCAGCTTCGGCCCCCACCAGTCAATCGAGGACTCAGCTGAGACAAAACCAGGAATCACCACAATCGCAGCCATGGTACCAGTAGTGCCGCTCGGGTAATGAATGGTGCCACCCCCAAAGCCGCTGACCAGGCTCGACACCCGACTAGTACGCACCGAATAGGGGCCACGGTCACCCTCGACAAAAGACAAGGTCGGGTCGGGGCCACGCTGATAAGGGCTGGGGCCAGTGTCGGGATCACCTGGACCCGGGTCAGGGTTGGTAGCCAAGGCAGAGGCGGAAAGCATCAGTGCGCTGGCAGTCAGCATCGAGAGCAGGGACTGCTTGATGGTTCTGGTTTTCATGTTGTCTCCAGGATCATGCGGATTGTTATTGTTCGATCACCGCCCGCGAACCGAGAATGTTCGACAGCCGGGGGCATGCGTGCAGGGGCATTACATAGCAAGAGGAGAAAGCTTGGTATCGCCTTTTCAGGTGATAAAACCCGGGAGAACATAGCGGACCGACGGCCTGGACGGCCCGCAGAAGGAGTGATTCAAACTCGAGACCAAACCTCGATATGGTGACGTCGCGCCACCCGCACGCTGGTGTTGGCCGGCAAAGCCCCGGCCAGCCCAACGCGCTCCAGCTCGGCCATCACCCTGGCCTTTTCCGGCTCGGACAAGGCCTGAACAGTGTCACTGGCACGCTGCAAAACATAACGCAGATAGGGCTCAACGCCAGTCTCGATCGGTACCCCTCGGAACTTGCTCTGCACACTGGCAATCTGCCGGCGGTGCGGCTTGTCGGTCACCGGCGCACCATCGGCCGGCTGCTCACGCGCCGCCCAGGCATCGAGAAACGCCAGCTTGTCGTCAAGCTCCGGAAACAGCTCCTCGGCCACATGCTGCAACAATGGCTCCAGGGTCGGCGGTATCTGGTCATCTGGCCACAGGCCCTCAGGGCCGTCCAGATACTCGACCACATCCAGACCAGGTGCCGTCATCCGCTCGACCCAACGGAACACTCTGGGCGAGCGCAGTTTCATCAATTGAGCAGGTATCGGATCACGCCCAAGGTGAGCGAACAGACTACCAATCATGCCGTAATCGGCCAGGCTCGGACGGCCACCCAGCAGATAGGGCATACACTCGAAGTGAGCCTCGAGAATCTCCAGCAAACGCAGGTAGGAAGCCTCGATCAACGGAATGCTCGCCTCGGTCACCCCCAGACGCGGCAGATAGGACTGCATGCGCGCCATCACCTGCTGAGCCAACGCCGCCCCGGAGCCGCTGGCAAAGGCATGCTCAAGAAACCCGCGCTGCTGCTCCAGATATGACCAGCGATAATGCATCGCATGCCTGAGCAGACCCTGCCCGCCGTAATACTCAAGAATAACCGCCAGCACCCGCTGCAACGGTGTCGACGGGTAAGCCGGATATGGCACACCCTGACGCTCGAAGTAATCGATGATGTCGACCGTATCCTGAATCACCTGACCATCCGGCGTCTCCAGCACCGGAATGATCGCCCGGCCAATCAACGGCACGATACGCCCGACAAAGTTTGAATCCGCCGTTGGGCGTTCACGGTAAGCAATGCCCTGATTGCGCAGGTAGCAACGCACCTTGGCGGTGTATAGCGAATGGGGCACCCCGTAGAGGGTATAAATTGGGCTGGTCGAGGGCATGGTGGCGTCCTTGTTCTGTAGTTATTGGTTCAGATTACAGATTGTCGGCCTGATCTGGGAAGCGTTGCGCGCCTGCGTCGCTTGCCGCTGGTGAAACGGGCCCTTATGCAACCTTCCCGGGGGGTGGGAGCATCCGCTCCCGCGCAGACCATCGTGCAGTGCCGACCTTGAGCAGATGCTCGAGGTTCCCAGGAAAACCAAAGCTCTTACCCAGCCTCCAGCTCAAACACCAAGGCACAAAAAAGCCCCGCCAGATCGCTCTGGCGGGGCTTTTTGTTCAGCAGGCCGACTTAGCCCTTGCTGGCACGCTTGCGCTGGTTCTCGTCGAGAATCTTCTTGCGCAGACGGATCGACTTGGGTGTGACTTCGACCAGTTCGTCGTCATCGATGAACTCCAGCGCCTGCTCCAGGGTGAACTTCAGCGCGGGGGTCAGTTGCACGGTGTCGTCCTTGCCGGAAGCGCGCATGTTGTCGAGCTTCTTGGCCTTGGTCGGGTTGATCACCAGGTCGTTGTCGCGGCTGTGGATACCGCACAGCTGGCCTTCGTAGATCTCGTCGCCCGGCGACAGGAACAGCTTGCCGCGCTCCTGCAGGGTTTCCAGCGAGTAGGTCAGTGCGGTACCGGTAGCCATCGACACCAGTACGCCGTTCTGGCGGTTGGTGACTTCACCGGCCTTGATCGGCCCGTAGTGGCTGAAGGTGCTGGTCAGGATGCCGGTGCCCGAGGTCATGGTCAGGAAGGCGTTACGGAAGCCGATCAGGCCACGCGCCGGGATGGTGTATTCCAGACGGATACGACCCTTGCCGTCGGGGATCATGTTGGTCATGTCACCCTTGCGCAGACCCATCTGTTCCATCACCGGACCCTGATGCTGCTCTTCGATGTCGATGGTGACGTTTTCGTAGGGCTCCTGCTTATCACCGTCGACTTCGATGATCACCACTTCCGGACGGCCAACAGCCATCTCGAAGCCTTCGCGGCGCATGGTTTCGATCAGTACCGACAGGTGCAGTTCGCCACGACCGGAAACCTTGAACTTGTCCGGGCTGCCGGTATCTTCGACGCGCAGGGCGACGTTGTGCAGCAGCTCTTTCTCCAGACGCTCCTTGATGTTGCGGCTGGTAACGAACTTGCCTTCCTTGCCGGCGAACGGTGAGTCGTTAACCTGGAAGGTCATGCTCACGGTCGGCTGGTCAACGGTAAGCGGCGGCAGGGCCTCAACGGCGTTCTGGTCGCACAGGGTGTCGGAGATGTACAGCTCATCCATACCGCTGACGCAGACGATATCACCGGCTTCGGCGCTTTCGACCTCAACCCGCTGCAGACCGTGGTGACCCATGATCTTGAGGATACGGCCGTTGCGCTTCTTGCCGTCGGCACCGATGGCGGTAACCGGCGAGTTGGCCTTGATCCGGCCACGGGCGATACGGCCAATACCAATAACGCCAAGGAAGCTGTTGTAGTCGAGCTGGGAGACCTGCATCTGGAACGGACCGTCCAGATCGACACTGGGTGCCGGCACGTGGTCGACGATGGCCTGGAACAGAGCGTCCATGTTGTCGTCCATGGCTTCATGGTCAAGGCCGGCGATGCCGTTCAGGGCGCTGGCGTAGACAATCGGGAAGTCCAGTTGCTCGTCGGTCGCGCCAAGGTTGTCGAACAGGTCGAAAATCTGATCAATGACCCAGTCCGGACGGGCGCCGGGACGGTCGATCTTGTTCACTACGACGATTGGACGCAGGCCGGCCTTGAAAGCCTTCTGGGTAACGAAACGGGTCTGCGGCATGGGGCCGTCCTGAGCGTCGACCACCAGCAGTACCGAGTCGACCATGCTCATCACGCGCTCTACCTCGCCACCGAAGTCGGCGTGGCCGGGGGTGTCGACGATGTTGATGTTGTAGCCGTTCCACTTCAGGGCGGTGTTCTTGGCCAGGATGGTAATACCGCGTTCCTTTTCCTGGTCGTTGGAGTCCATCACCCGCTCGCCTTCGGCTTCCTTGCGATCCAGGGTGCCGGACAGCTTGAGCAGCTTGTCGACCAGCGTGGTCTTGCCGTGGTCAACGTGGGCGATGATGGCGATGTTGCGGAGATTCTCGATCACTGTGAACGTCCTGATGGCGCGGCCGATGGCCCGCGGAAAGAAAAAAGAGGCGGGCATTATACAGACCTGGACATGACAGTGTATGTTTTTTGTGCAGCGAACAGATGGATTGCCGCGCTGCTGCGCAGCTCGCAATGACGAAGTGCAGTACAGCGGCGCCCCGCTGCGCGCTCGCAATGACGACTAGCGGGCCTCAGCTCTTGGCTGGCCGCAGCACCCGTACATGGCCGTGCCCGGAGTCGAGCAGATTCTGCGCGTGCATCTGGCTCATCACGCCCTTGTCGCAGTACAGCAGATAGATTCGCGCCGGGTCGAGCTTGGGAAACTGGCTGCTCAGTTCAAAGAACGGAATGGCCTTGACCTCGACATCGGGCAACACCAGCGGGCTGAGTTCCTGCTCGTCAGGATGACGGATGTCGATCACTACCTGACCAGCCAGCGCCTGATTGACGACCTCGACATCGGCAATACCCTCCATCGGCTCACCGAGCTGGTCGCAATCGGTAGAGCGTGCCTGGGCAACCGCCGCATCGAGCACACTGAAGTCAAACTTGGCTTCGGCCTCTTCAACCCGAGCCCGGGTGGTATAGATGGCCGGGCTGACCGAGATCACCCCGCAGTATTCGGGAATGCTGCTGCTCAGGGCATCGGTGCCGATGCGCCGGGCGGTGTTGATGATCTCGACCTTGCTGGTCGCGATCAGCGGTCGCAGCACCAGCCGTTCAATCGCCCGGTCGATCACCGCCAGGTTCGGCAGGGTCTGGCTGGCCACCTGGGCGATCGCTTCGCCGGTCACCAGCGCGTGAAAGCCGAGCTGGCTGGCGACCTGATCGGCGGCGCGCAGCATCATGCGCTTGAGCACCACGCCCATCTGGCTGTCGTCGACATTCTTGAGGATTTCCGCCACCACGCCTTCGAAGGGTACGCTGATGAAGCGCAGCCGGTGGCTTGAGGCATAACGCTGCCACAGGTGGTGAGCAATCTGCCGCACGCCCAACTCGTGGGCCCGCCCCCCCATGTTGAAGAAGATGAAGTGCGGCAGCAGTCCGCGCTGCAGCATCTGATAGCTGGCCACGGTGGAGTCGAAGCCGCCGGACATCAGGCTCAACACCGGCTCCATGGTCCCCAGCGGGAAACCGCCCATGCCTTCATGCCGGGCCTGAATCAGGAACACCCGGTCATGACGGATCTCGACCCGCACCCAGACATCCGGCGATTTGAGCGATACCCCGGCCGCACCACAGCGCTCGAACAGCTCGCCGCCGAGATAGGCGGCCGCATCCTGGGAACTGAACGCATGATGCCCCACGCGTTTGCAGCGCACGCCGAACACTTTGCCGCGTATTTGCTCGGCATGCACCAGAACGCAGCGCTCGGCCAACTCTTCCAGACTGGTCAGCGGATAATCGTGAACCTCGAGGATATGCGAGATGCCCGGCGTGTGCTGCAGGCAATCGATCACCCGCGCTTGCAGTTGCGGGTCCTGACCGGTACTGACCTCCAGGCTGTCCCAGGTGCCGTTGACCCGGGCCGCGGGATCGATGCGCGGTAGCAACACCCGCAGATTGCCCTTGAGCTGGCGCACGAAGCGCTTGCGCACCGGCTTGGTCTTGATGGTGATCTCGGAGAAAAATTTGATGATCAATTTCATGGGAAAGATGCAGGCTGCGCAAAAGCGGCGCATTATACCCCGGCCCGGCGCCGGCTGCAGGATAACCGACGACGAGCATTCGCACCATTTTAGTGCCTGAGCTAGACTCGATGCACCGTATCCGTGCACCTTTCAAGTGCACTTTTTCGCTGCACCAGGCAAAAGCCGCTTGGTACGGGGCTTTGCGCCAATGCTCCGAAATGGCACACCTTTTGCTCTCTTGTAACGCAAGCGGATTCGCGGACGTTTTCCGCTCTGATTGAAAGGCGCCTGACCCAAAGGGTCCGGCAAATGATTCCCCGTGGAGGAAACCATGTCGAAAGCGATTCAACTGATCAAAGAATTCGAAGTGAAGTGGGTTGACCTGCGCTTCACCGATAGCAAAGGCAAGCAGCAGCACGTCACCATCCCGGCTCGCGATGTCAACGATGACTTCTTCGAAGACGGCAAGATGTTCGACGGCTCCTCCATTGCCGGCTGGAAAGGCATCGAAGCCTCCGACATGATCCTCATGCCCGATGACGAAACCTCGGTTCTGGACCCGTTCACCGAAGAGCCGACCCTGATCATCGTCTGCGACATCATCGAGCCCTCCACCATGCAGGGCTACGAGCGCGACCCGCGCGGCATCGCCAAGCGCGCTGAAGAGTACCTGAAGTCCACCGGTATCGGTGACACCGTATTCGTTGGTCCGGAGCCTGAGTTCTTCATCTTCGACGAAGTCAAATACAAGTCCGACATCTCCGGCTCGATGTTCAAGATCATCTCCGAGCAGGGTTCCTGGAACACCGATTCCGACTTCGAAACCGGTAACAAGGGCCACCGTCCGGGCGTCAAGGGCGGCTATTTCCCGGTACCGCCGGTCGATCACGACCACGAAATCCGTACTGCCATGTGTAACGCCATGGAAGAAATGGGCCTGACCATCGAAGTGCACCACCACGAAGTGGCCACTGCCGGTCAGAACGAAATCGGCGTGCTGTTCAACACCCTGGTGAAGAAGGCCGACGAAGTACAGACCCTGAAGTACTGCGTACACAATGTGGCCGACGCCTACGGCAAGACCGCTACCTTCATGCCCAAGCCGCTGTACGGTGACAACGGTTCCGGTATGCACGTACACATGTCGATCGCCAAAGACGGCAAGAACACCTTCGCTGGCGAAGGCTACTCCGGCCTGTCCGACACCGCCCTGTACTTCATCGGCGGTATCATCAAGCACGGCAAGGCCCTGAACGCCTTCACCAACCCGTCGACCAACTCCTACAAGCGCCTGGTTCCGGGCTTCGAAGCTCCGGTCATGCTGGCCTACTCGGCCCGCAACCGTTCGGCCTCGATCCGTATTCCGTACGTATCCAGCCCGAAAGCCCGCCGCATCGAAGCGCGCTTCCCGGATCCGGCTGCCAACCCCTACCTGGCCTTCGCTGCGCTGCTGATGGCTGGCCTGGACGGTATCCAGAACAAGATCCACCCTGGCGATGCCGCTGACAAGAACCTGTACGACCTGCCGCCGGAAGAGGCCAAGCAGATCCCGCAGGTCTGCGGCAGCCTGAAGGAAGCTCTGGAAGCGCTGGACGCTGACCGCGAGTTCCTGACCAAGGGCGACGTGTTCACCAACGAGTTCATCGACGCCTACATGGAGCTGAAGGCCGCCGAGGAAATCAAGGTTCGCACCTTCGTTCACCCGCTGGAATACGACCTGTACTACAGCGTCTGAACCCGGCTGCGATACCGTGGTCCAAAAAGGGGCACCCATCCGGGCGCCCCTTTTTTGCGTCCGTCCGTTACCCGCGGCGACCGACTTGCCAAGCAGGGAAATGACTGCAAGTCTTACGCAAGCCCCAAGGAGAGATCACCATGCCTCGCATTTTGCCCCTGACAGCCCTGCCCCTGCTGCTGGCCTTGCCCCTCGCTGCTGCCGCGCAGATCTACACCTGGACTGACGCCGACGGCAACAAGGTGTTCTCCGACCAGCCTGGCCCCGGTGCCAGCACCGTGGAAGTCGGCCCCACCAACACCGTTGAACCACCCCGACGCACCGAAATCCGAAGCCCCGACACCAGCAACCAGCCGGCTGCCGACCCAGCCTATCAACGCCTGGAAATCACCAGCCCCAGCAATGATGAGGCGATTCGCAGCAATGAGGGCAATCTGGTTCTGAGTGTCACTACCGACCCCGGCCTGAGCGGCAGCCATCTGTTGCGGGTTGAGCTCGACGGCGAACTGACCGATGTGTCCAGTCCCGGCCGTGGTCAGCGCAACCACCTGCTCAGCCTGACCAATATTGATCGCGGTAGCCACCAGCTGGCAGTGGTGGTAGTCGATGCGCGCGGCAATGTTGTCCAGCGCAGCAATGCAATCACCGTCCACCTGCAACGCACTTCCTTGCTGCAACCGGGCCGCGCCGGCGGCAATCAGGCGCCGCAGGCTCCCAATGCTCCGCGTGCGCCCAACGTGCCAGCCCCCGGTCGCAGTGGCGGTAGCTGAGCCCCATCACCGCCCACCCCACTCCCGCTGCGCACCATTTCGGTGCATACTCAATACACAAGCGCCTAACTCTGTGCACGCGGCAGTTTGCCCACAGCGCCAAAAGCACCTGACTGGCTGACAGCCTGCCCCCGAGCAGGCTCCAGCCAGGCCGCCGGGAACCCGTGCAAACCCTGTTGCAGCGCGCCGTGCGCCGCTTTTGTGCAAGCGCCACCCAGGACCTAAACCGGACCTGCCTGGCAACTGTGCAAATGCTTTGCAAGCCAGTAGCGCAAACGCCCCTTATTGGTTCGCTTCTTGCATTTCTCTGCACAAACCGTGGATACCCTTAGCTATGCTGCCTGATCGCTTTTTACGCCAGATTCTCGACAACCTGACCACAGCGGTGATCCTGCTGGATGCCCGCCTGTGCGTCAGCTACATGAACCCGGCCGCCGAAATGCTGCTGGCTGTCAGCGGCCAACGAGTTCAGCAGCAACCAATCAGCGAACTGTTCACCGACAGCGTCAGCGCCCAGGACTCGATGCAGAACGCGGTCGACAACGCCCACCCGTTCACCAAGCGCGAAGCCCAGCTGCTGCTGAGCAATGGCAGCAGCCTGATGGTCGACTATTCGGTAACGCCGATCATGGCCTCCGAGCGCAACTGGGTCCTGATGGAGTTGCAGCCGCGTGATCGCCTGCTGCGGATCACCAAGGAAGAAGCGCAACTATCCAAGCAGGAGGTCACCAAGGTGCTGGTGCGCGGCCTGGCCCACGAGATCAAGAATCCGCTCGGCGGCATTCGCGGCGCCGCCCAGCTACTGGCCCGCGAACTGCCCGAAGACAATCTCAAGGATTACACCGACGTGATCATTGAGGAAGCAGACCGGCTGCGCAATCTGGTCGACCGCATGCTCGGTCCCTACCGCCCGCCGAACCTGCGACCGATCAACATCCACGAAATCACCGAACGGGTCTGCAGCCTGATTGAGGCCGAAACCCAAGGCATCCTGCGCCTGCGCCGCGACTACGATCCGAGCATTCCGGAACTGATGGCCGACCGCGAGCAACTGATTCAGGCGGTGCTCAATATCGTGCGCAACGCCATGCAGGCCATCGCCGGATACAGCGGCCTGGAAGCCGGGCGCATCACCCTGCGCACCCGCACTCTGCGCCAGTTCACCATTGGCCAGACCCGACACCGGCTGGTCTGCAAACTGCAAGTCATCGACAACGGCCCGGGCATCCCGACCGAGATCGTCGACAGCATCTTTTACCCCATGGTCAGTGGCCGGGCCGATGGCACCGGTCTGGGCCTGTCAATCACTCAGAACATCATCAGCCAGCATCATGGCCTGATCGAGTGCGACAGCGAGCCTGGCCATACCGTATTCACTCTATTCCTGCCGCTGGAACAACACCCCGGAGATCAAACCCATGAGCCGAGCTGAAAATGTCTGGATTGTCGATGACGACCGTTCCATCCGCTGGGTGCTGGAAAAGGCCCTGCAGCAGGAAGGCATGGAGCCGGTCTGCTTTGACAATGCCGACAGCGCTCTTGCTCGCCTGCAACGACAACACCCGGATGTGCTGATCAGCGACATCCGCATGCCCGGCACCAGCGGCCTGGAACTACTCAGCAGCATCCGCGAACAGCACCCCAAGCTGCCGGTCATCATCATGACCGCCCATTCGGATCTGGACAGCGCCGTGGCTTCCTACCAGGGCGGAGCCTTCGAATACCTGCCCAAGCCGTTCGACGTCGACGAAGCGGTCGCTCTGGTACGCCGCGCCCTGGCCCACACCCGCGAGCAGGAAGGGCTGGAGCCGGAGCAGGGGCAAACCCGCACCCCGGAAATCATTGGCGAAGCCCCGGCCATGCAGGAGGTATTCCGCGCCATCGGCCGGCTCTCGCATTCCAATATCACCGTACTGATCAACGGCGAGTCCGGAACCGGCAAAGAGCTGGTAGCCCACGCCCTGCATCGCCACAGCCCGCGCGCGCGCAACCCGTTCATCGCCCTGAACATGGCGGCGATCCCCAAGGACCTGATGGAATCGGAACTGTTCGGCCACGAGAAGGGGGCATTCACTGGCGCCGCCGTCCAGCGACGCGGCCGCTTTGAACAGGCCGATGGCGGCACCCTGTTTCTCGACGAGATCGGCGATATGCCAGCCGAAACCCAGACCCGGCTGCTGCGGGTTCTGGCTGATGGCGAGTTCTATCGGGTGGGCGGCCACACACCCATCAAGGTCGATGTGCGCATCATCGCCGCCACCCACCAGAACCTTGAAGGCCTGGTGCAGGCCGGCAAGTTCCGCGAAGACCTGTTCCACCGCCTCAACGTGATCCGCATTCACATTCCCAAGCTGGCCGAGCGTCGTGAAGACATCCCGGCGCTGGCCCAGCACTTTCTGACCAAGGCCGCTCAGGAGCTGGCGGTCGAGCCCAAAGTGCTCAAGCCGCAGACCCAGGACTACCTGCGCAACCTGCCGTGGCCGGGCAACGTACGCCAACTGGAAAACACCTGCCGCTGGATCACGGTTATGGCCTCCAGCCGCGAAGTGCTGGTCGAGGACTTGCCACCGGAACTGCTCACCCAGCACCAGGACAGTGCACCCGACGGCCACTGGGAGCACAGTTTGCGCACCTGGGCCGACCAGGAACTGGCCCGCGGGGTCACCAACCTGCTGGATGTCGCCGTACCGGTGTTCGAGCGCATCATGATCGAGACCGCGCTCAAGCACACCGCCGGCAGACGCCGGGATGCCGCGCAATTACTGGGCTGGGGCCGCAATACCCTGACCCGCAAGATCAAGGAACTGGGCATGAACGTAGACGGCCACGACGATGACGAGGCGGAATAATCGGCCTCTGTAATCAAATTGGCACAGTTGATGCTTTAAATAACCTTGGGTGTATTTGAGGTGACTCAGGTTCAGGCAGGCTTGAGTCACCTTTTTTTATGCGCGAAAAAACTCAGGCCTCGAGCTTCACATCGAACAGCTCCGCCGGCCCCTGCTGACCTTCCTCCAACAACCCAGCCACCCGCTGCAGGCTGGCCAGCAACATCAACTGCTCCCAGTCGGGCAACTTCGCATAGCGCTCGAGAAAGTCGCCGGGCAACAAGGCCGGCTCGGCCTGAATCGCCGCCAGGCCGCTTTCGGTCAGAGCCAGATGGACCTTGCGCTTATCGCTCTGACTGCGAATACGCTGCAGCAACTCGCGCTTTTCCAACCGGTCGATGATGGTGCTCAGGGTAGCCTGGGAGACACTGACCCGCCGGGCCAGATCGCCCAAGGTTCCCTCACCCATGGCCTGAATACTGTGCAGGATCAGTAGCTGGATAGGGGTCAGCCCGCTATGCCGACCCAGACGCTTGGCGTGAATTTCGCTGGCCCGCTGCAGACGGCGCAGCGCCAGATACAAATCGTGCATCATGTGCATAGTCAACTCCAGGCGGCACACGGACTTATCCGTTATATTTTGCCACAAAGACTAAATATTTTAGCCGTAAATTTATTTGGCATAAATCAGGCAGAGAATTGCCTATTTGCAGATAAAAAACGCCAGTTACGCGTAAAATTTTATCGTATAACTATTTTTATATCAAAGAAACAAAATAAGACCACTCAACTATCTGGCTACATTGTCGAGCCTCGACAGCAATCCTTCGTATACTGCCTGCCGAAACCGCCAAACCAGACACCAGCCCATGCGCCTGCTGACTTTACCGACTCTGAGTTTACTCATCGCCCTACCGGCCCAAGCCCTGGAGCGCCCGCTCGGCTTGCCGGCACAAGTGATTTTGGGCAGCCAGGGCGACGACCAAGACTGGCGACAGCCCCTGACCCGCAGCGTGCTAAGCGACGCAGAGCTTTCGCGCCAGCAACTGGGCGCCAATGTTTCCGAGCCACTGCAACGATTACCGGGCATACTCGCGCTCAATCGCCAGAACTACGCCCAAGACCTGCAGATCTCCTCGCGCGGCTTCGGTGCCCGGGCCGCCTTCGGGGTACGCGGCGTGCGTCTGGTGCAGGACGGTATCCCACTGACCATGCCTGACGGGCAGGGCCAGCCAGCGCTGTTCGACCTTGACGCACTACAGCGCCTGGAGGTGCTGCGCGGTCCGCTGACCACCCTGTACGGCAATGCCTCGGGTGGGATTATCCAGGGCTTCAGCAGCGAGGCTCCATTCCACCCAACCCTGAACAACCGCAGCGCAGTCGGCAGCGACGGGCTCTGGCGCTCGCGGTTGCGCTACGGTGCCCAGCACGGCGACCTGAACATCAACGCCAACATTGCTCGCCTGCACACCGACGGCTACCGCGACCACAGCCAGACCCGCCGCGACAGCGCCAACCTGCGTCTGGGCTGGGATATCGATGACGTCTCCAGCCTGACACTGCTGCTCAACAGTCTCGACCAGCCGAACACCCGTGACCCGCTCGGCCTGAGCGCCGAACAGCTAAAACAGGACCGGCGTCAGGCTGCCAGTCAGAGCCAGACATTCAACACCCGCAAAAGCGTGCGTCATCAGCAGGCCGGGCTGAACTACCAACGGCGCCTGGACAACGATGACACGTTGACGCTGATGACCTACGGCGGTGAACGCTTCGTCCAGCAGTACCTGGGCTTTGCCGGCGCTGGCGAATTTGCCGGTGGCGGCGTGGTCGAACTGGACCGCCGGTTTGGCGGCGCCGAGCTGGGCTGGCAGCGCAGCACTGAAGCCTTCGGTCTGCCACTGGAACTGGCCGCCGGACTGACCTACGACTATCAGGGCGAACAACGCGACGGCTTCGTCAACGACAACGGCCACAAGGACCAGCGCAAGCGCGACGAGTTCAACCGGGTCGACAGTCAGGAAGCCTACCTGATCAGTACCTGGCAACTGGCGCCACGCTGGCAACTGACCGCCGGCCTGCGCCACAGCCGCATCCAGTTCGAGTCCGATGATGATTTTTTCGCCGACGGCCAGGACGATAGTGGCCAGGTGACCTATCGCCGTACCAATCCCGCCGCTGGCCTAAGCTGGCAATGGACACCGCAACTGAGCCTGTACGGCGCACTGGGCCAAGGCTTTGAAACCCCGACCTTTCAGGAGCTGGCTTACCGGCCCGAGGGCAGCGGGCTGAACTTCGCGCTCAAACCAAGCCTGTCACGCAATGCCGAACTGGGATTGAAATGGCGCCACACCAGCGGCTGGGTGGACCTGGCACTGTTCGAAAGCCGTGTGCGCGATGAGATCGTGCCTGGAGAAAATCAGGCCGGAACCGACCGCAGCACCTTCGCCAACGCCGGACGCTCGACCCGCCGCGGTCTGGAGCTGGCCATAGAACAGCAGTTCGAGCATGGCTTGCGCGGCTATCTGGCCTACACCTGGCTGCAGGCCCGCTTCGACCGCTACCGACGCGCCGACGGCAGCGACCTGTCCGGTCGCTATCTGCCGGGCACTGCGCGTCAGAGCCTGTATGCTGAACTGGCCTGGCAACCGGTCACGCAAGGCTTCTCCACAGCTATGGAGCTGCAGGCACTGAGTAAGCGCTATGCCAGCGACGACAATCAGGCCAAGGCCCCAGGCTATGCCGTACTCAACTGGCGCGCCGGCTATCGACAGGCATTGGGCGGCTGGCAGTTGGAACCCTTCCTGCGAATCGACAACCTCACTGACCACGATTATATCGGCTCATTGATCATCAATGCCGCCGGCGCCCGTTATTACGAACCGGCACCGGGACGCCAGTGGCTGGCGGGGGTAGGGCTGGAGTATCAGTGGCGCTAGGGAAATACTGATTAATTGCAGGAAAGTCCGACAGCCCGGTTGGCGCTAAGTCTGATCTAATCAGTGTTTTCCTAGGCCTCGCTGACCAGGCTCAAGTCATAGCCTGCCGGCGGCTTGTCGATATGCGGGCAGTTGCCGCACAGCGGCTTGCCCGGCAAGCGGTAACGAATGCAGCAATGCTTGCGCTGGCGATGCACGCCCTCCAAGCCCGGCCGGGCGACATAGCGAATGCTGTCATGCAGCGGGTTGCGAAAACCATCTGGACGGCAGGACTGCTCCAGCCATTCGCGAGCCTGGGCCACGCGCTGTACTGGCAAGGGCTGGCTGGCCAACTCGCCGACAATCCATTCGTAGTAGTGGCCAACGCTGCTCCACAACACCTTGGGCGCCAGCTTGACCTGTGCGCACAGCGCCCGAATCAGCGGATCGATATGGCCGTCGAACAGCTCCTCGAAACGCTCGAAACCGTGCCGAGGCGCGTGCGCCCAAGGCTGGCCAGCGTCTGCCAGGCGGAAGGCCGCCGGCAGTCCGTCGTCCCCCAGAATCACCGCCACCTCATTGGCACGCACCGGCAAACGCCAATCACTGCTCAGGCTGGCAGCGACCACGGCCGGCACCAGACGCAGAAAGTGATACTTGGCCCACAGCGATACCCGCGCGCGCGGATCGCCTTCGCCATGCTCGGGCAGAAACCGCAGCAGGTTGGCCTGTAGCCGCTCAGGCTCCAGATACTCATCCCAGCTCAGCGCCGGGCGCGGATCATCGGCCAGCACCAGGGTTTGCCCCAAAGGTGCCAGCGGCCCCGGAAACAACACGGCCAGCGGCGAGCTCACCGGCCCTACCAGCGGTAGCTGAGGCTGGCGACCAGATTGCGGCGGTTGCCATACCAGCAGTAATAGTCACAGGTCGCGACATATTTCTTGTCGCTCAGGTTGTTGCCATTGAGCTGCAAGCGCAGATTCTGCCAGTCGTAACTGAGCATGGCGTCGTAGACCGTGTATGAGGGCACCTTCAGGCTTTCCACATTGTCGCCGTAGCTGGCCCCGACATAGCGTGCCCCAGCACCAAAGCCCAGGCCGTCTAGCACCCCGCCACGGACCTGATAATGCGCCCACAGCGAAGCCAGCTTGTCCGACACCTGCGAGGGCGTCTTGCCCTTTTCCGCCACTGCATTGCCAGTCTTGGTGGTTTCGGCATCGAGCAGCGTCAGGGCACCGACCAGACTCAGTGCCGGGGTGACATTGGCGACGGCTTCCAGCTCCAGGCCACGCACCCGAACCTCACCAACCTGTTGGGTCACTGCCGGCGCACCAGCCGCCTTACGCACGTTCTCCTGGGTCAACTCGAACAGCGCGGCATTGAAGCTGCCATTGAATCCGGGCGGCTGATATTTCAGGCCCAGTTCATACTGCTCGCCGGTTTCCGGCTTGAACGCCCGACCATCGGGGGCAACGTCGGTGACTGGCAGAAAGAACTGCGAATAGCTGGCGTAGGGTGTCAGGCCATTGTCAAACAGATAGGCGACCCCGCCATTCCAGGTGATCTCGTCGTCCTTGGCCTGATTGCCGGCACCGGTGGTGCGATTATCGAAATCGAACTTGGCCCGGTCGTGCCGAGCGCCCAGCAGGAACACCCAGCGCTGATCGTACTTGAGCTGGTTCTGGGCATAGACCCCAACCTGATCAACCTTGCTGCGCTTTTCTTCCAGAGCAAAATCGAACGGCACCTGGGTATAACCGGGGTTGAAGATGTTCAGCGTGGCCGGATACAGCGGCCAGCCGTTGGGGCTGCTGTCCTTGACCTTCAGTCGCTGGTAGTCAGCACCCAGCAGCAGCGTGCTTTCCCAGACGCCGGACTGCCACTGGCCAACCAGGCGATTGTCGACCGACAGATTGTCGGCCTCGCCATCGGCATAACTCAAACCACGCACCAGCTCGCCGGCCGGCAAATCGGCCCAGAAGAAAAAGAACAGCTGGCGCAGATCAACATCGATATGCCCGTAACGCAGGTTCTGCTGAGCGCTCCAGGTGTCGTTGAAGCGGTGATTGAGCTCATAACCCAGGGTGTACTGGCTGCGCTCGAACTTTTCATAGTCGGGCAGACCGACTGCGGTATCGGTATCGATCTTGCCTAGAGGATGGCGCCGCACCGTGCCTTCAGCCGGCAGAAACTGCAGCATGGGATCACCGCTGTCCTTCTGGAAGCTGGCCAGCAGGGTCAGTTCGGTGACCTCGCTCGGCTTGAGGGTCAGCGACGGCGCGATCAGCAAGCGATCGTTGTCGACGTCGTCAACCTGGGTGCCGCTTTCGCGCGCCAGCGCGGTGACCCGATACAACACCTGCGGGTTGTCGTTGAGCGGGCCGGTGACGTCCAGATTGAGCTGGCGCCGATCGAAGCTGCCGGCCTGAATACCAACCTCGCCAAAGGCGCTCTCGCTCGGGCGTTTGCTGACCAGATTGATCACCCCGCCCGGCGGCGTCTGGCCGTACAGCACCGAGGAAGCCCCGCGCAGCACCTCAACCCGCTCAAGCTGGTAAGGGTCGATCTGCCAGCTGTAGAAACCGCTGGAGTAAACCCGGGTACTGTCATGGAACAGGCCGAAGTTGGCCTGCTTGAAACCGCGAATGATGAACCAGTCCTGCTTGTTGTCTTCACCGAAGTAACCAGCCTGTACGCCGGGGGTGTACTTGAGCGCATCGCTGATGCTGAGGACGTTGCGATCCTCCATCTGCTGGCGAGTCACCACCGAGACCGAACGCGGAATCTCGTTCAGCGGAGTATCGGTCTTGGTGCCGGTCAGGGTATTGCTGGCGACATACCCGGTATCCGGACCGTGCGGGTCTGCCTGTTCACCGATGACCGTGGTTGGCGCCAGGACCGCGCTGTCCTGGGCATTGGCGTTAAGCGCCAGGCAGGCCAGCCCAACACCCAGCGCTATGGCCAGAGGGGACAACAGGTTGTTTTCAGCGACGACAGCAGCCGGCACAACAGGCCGGCACAGAACGGAACGGGACATGAAAGGCGACCTCAGGGAATTATTGTCGCCAATCTAAACCATTATCATTTAGATAATCAAATCAATCTGTAACACTGGACAGCTTCTTCAGGGTTTCCGCCAGTTGATTGATCCGTGCCACTGTATCGGACAGCAGCTCGTCAATCTCCTTGGCCGAACCGCTGGAACGCTGCGCCAGTTGCCGTACCTCATCGGCTACCACGGCAAAACCGCGCCCGGCCTCACCAGCACGCGCTGCCTCAATGGCAGCGTTGAGCGACAGCAGATTGGTCTGCGCGGCAATACCGTTGATGGTCGAAACAATTGCGCTGATACGCTGATTTGAGCCGACCACCTGCTGCATAGCCTGGTTGGTTTGCTCGATGGTCTGCATGCGTAGCGAGTTGTCGGTACCGAACATCACGAACTTGCTGATCTTGCCGTCAAACCCGCGTACCGGATTGAAACTTGCGCCGAGCCAGCAGACCTCTCCAGAGCGGGTCGCCAGACGAACATCCCGATGCAAACCAGCACCATCACGCAGACGATGCAGTTCCTCTTCACCCAGAATGCGTTCAAGCCGGGCAATCTCGGCTGGCAGCTCACCAGCCGAGTGATAACCCAGATGTTTTAGAATAAAGGGGTTGGCTTCAAGGATCTGACCGTCAACCGCCCATTCCATCACTGCATTGGCCGCGCCGATCGCATCCAGCTTGACGGTGAAGTCCAGCGCCTTGAGCTTGGTATCGGTAATGTTGGTCTGAATCGAAATGAACCGTTCAAGCTGTCCTGCGTCATTGAATACCGGATTAATCGCCAGCGAGATCCAGTAGGCCTTGCCCTGGCGGTTGTAATTTAGGATCTCGTCATAGAACGGCTCACGAGCCTGGAGTTTGGCCCGAATACCGGCCACCGTGGCCGGGTCGGTATGTTCACCCTGGAGAAAATCACCTGGCTTGCGGCCACGAATTTCATCCAGAACATAACCGGTCAGGCGCTCAAATCCGGGATTTACGTACTCGATGCGTCCGTCAGCGTCAGCAATGATCACCGAGTTGTCGGTCTCATCGGCCACCAGTGACAACAACCGCACCCTTTCACGCTGCTGAACCTCGGCGGTCACGTCCTTGACGAAGGCGGTGTACAGGGTCTTGCCCTCAAGCTGAACCTTGGACAATGACAGGCTGCCCCAGACCTGACGCCCATCCTTGCGCTCAATCGCCACCTCGCGCGAAGTGCCGACGATCTTGTCGACCCCGGTGCGGCGGTTGGCATTGACCATGTCGTCATGTCGACTCTGAATCGCCTGCGGTACCAGCATTTTCACGTTGCGCCCCAGCACCTCATCGGCGCTGTAACCCCACAACCGCTCGGCGGCCTTATTGTAGAAGGTGACATTGTTGTGTTCGTCGATACTGACTACCGCATCGATGCTCTGCTCAAGAATCTGGCGAATGCTCTCACGGGCATTGCGCTCGCGGGTGATGTCCTTGACGAAGGCGGTGTAGGTAATCCGGGCACCGACCTTGACCTTGGACAGTGACAGGCTGGCCCAGACCTTACCGCCATCGGGCCGCTCAATCAGCACCTCGCGCGAGGTGCCGACGATCTTATCGACTCCGGTATTGCGATTGGCATTGACCAAATCATCGTGGCGACTCTGAATTGCCTGCGGTACCAGCATGCTGACATTGCGTCCGAGCACCTGGGAACGGGGTATACCCCAGAGCTGTTCAGCAGCGGCGTTGAAGAACGTGACACAGTTATTGGTATCGATCGATACTACTGCGTCCAAGGCCTGTTCGAGCACCTGGACCTGAGCGTTGGCAAAAAACGGAAAAATGGATCGCAAGCGAGATATCAACAGCATCTGTCCTCTCTTTAAACAGTGCAGCTTTATGGTTATAAATCTTAGAGTAGGCTAGCTTGCCGTACTGTCAAAAAAGCGACCCCCAGGCTCCGAAACTTTGGCCGCACCGTACTTAACCTTGCTCCAAGCCGATCCACTGTCGCAATTGCCGTAATTGACCAGGGTCTTGGGCCAGACCAGCCTCCAGAGCGGCAATGCGCATGATGACCCGATCCTTGCGCAGACTGCCGGCCGGCAGTCTGAACAGCGCGCCGATCAGCTCGCGCAATGGGAATGGCAAGCGCAGCCGGGTTTTCAGGGCGTTGCCAAACCCAGGCCCGAAGCGGGTCAGCAAGACTTCAAGACTGGCACGATCACAGACCGCTCCGCCATAGTTGAAATAGTTCTGGATCGCGCACAGAACCGCCAGCTCACCCAGGCGACTGAGCTCCACCGCCGTGAGCATTTGCTCGGTAGCCAGCCCCTGCGGGCGGGCCAATGAATTCAGGATTTCACCGAGCCCACTTTGCTGCGCCAGCAACTGCCCGGCCAGTTGCTGCAGATCGGTGTGCGTCAGACCCGGCTGGGTATGAGCCAACTGGTGGGCCAGCCGGACGCACTCGACCGGGCCCAGACGCTTGATCGCGGCCTCCAGGCTCAGACAGTCGAAGCCACCGTCGGCATGCTCATGGCGGTTGGCCCTGCTCAACCACTCAGCGGCCAGCAGCGGCTCCTGGCGCGCCATGCGCCACAGCTCGGAGGGCTCACAGCGCGCCGTCCAGTGCAGCACACTCTGGCGGTGGGCCGGCTCACACCAGGGGATGAACAGTGCCTGCTCCGGTCGCTGGGTAAGAAAGTGCTCCAGGCTGTCGAGCTGCATGGGCGCAGCCGTAGGCTGCCCGTGTCCCTGCATAACCTTGCCCAGGCGCTCGATCAGCACCTCGACGCTAAAGGGCTTGGCAATGAAGTCTGTAATCCCTGCATCCCGAGCGGCCAGTACGGTCGCGCGGTCGATGCTGGCCGTCAGCAGCACCCGGCTGCTGGCCGGGCTGCGCTGGCGAGCCACCCGTATCGCCTCGAGCCCACTGGCATCAGGCAAGTGCAGGTCGGCCAGCAGCAAATCGACCGGCCGGGCCTTGAGCTGATTGAGGCAGTCGCGCACATTGCCAAAGCGCAGTACCCGCGCATCACTGGCAACATGTCCAATTACCTGCGCCAGCAGTTCGGCAATCCACTCATCGTCTTCGACGATAATGACGTTCAAGTTGGCAGCACTCCAATCACCCGGTTGCGGCCTTGCTGCTTGGCCTGATACAGATGCTGGTCGGCCAGCTCCAGCGGCTCGTCCAGACACCAATCCGGCGCCTCGCAGGCGCTGATACCGGCACTGAAGGTACACTGAAACAGCTTTGAGCCACTGCTGAATTGCAACGCCGAGAAAGCCTCGCGGATGCTGTCCAGAATCGCCTTGGCATCAGCCGCTGCACAGTTGGGCAACACAGCGACAAACTCCTCACCGCCGTAGCGACCGATCCGGTCAATTCGCCGCAGACGCTGACGCAGCAGATTGGCCAGCGCCCGAATCACGGTATCGCCAACCGCATGCCCATGGTTGTCGTTAACCGACTTGAAGTGGTCGATATCGATCATTGCGATACTCACTGGCTGCTGAGTGCGCAAGGCGCGCTCGACTTCCAGCTCAACCTGTTCCTTGATGTCGGCATGCTTGAGCAGCCCGGTCATGCTGTCGCGCGCCAGCGCCTGGCTGACCAGGCGGGCACGCTGGGCCCGGGCATAAACCGTGGTCAACAGTGCCGCATCACTGATCGGCTTGCTGACGAAATCGTCACCAGCCTTAAGCAGAGCAGCCATCTGCGCGACGGTATCAGTTTCCGCCGACAGATAAATGATCGGCACCCGCAGCCAGTTGTCGTTCAGCCGGATCATCTGCGCCAGCTCAATGCCACTGTAGTTGGGCATGTTGATGTCCATCAGCACCACGTCAGGCTGAAAGGCGTTCATTCGCTTGATCAGTTGTGCCGGGTCGAGCACGGTCTCCACGCGCATCCCGGCGTTGTCGAGAATGGCCTTGAAGCGCTCTGCCAGTTCCTGATCGTCATCCACCACCAGCACCCGGAACGGGTCGTCCTGCTGGACCTCGAAACTGCGCCGCAGGCGGTTTTCCAGTACGGTCAGGTCTACCGGTTTGGTGAAGAACCCGCGCGCGCCAGCCCTTACCGCCTCGAGCCTGGCGGCAAATGCCGAGTCGGTGCTGATGGCAATCACCGGCAGGGGCGTATTGCGCCCGGCCTGCCAGCGCTGCAGCGCGCCCAGGGCCTGATGGCCGGCCACCTCGGGACTGATGTCGATGATCAATGCCGCGTATTGGTCGCTGTCCAACTGGGCGATCAGGCTGTCGGCCTGCTCCAGAGTGGTGACCCGATAGCCGAAGTTGCTCAGGGTCTGGCTCGTCTGACGCGCCAGTTCAGGATCGTGCTCAAGCATCAGGATATGCTGCTGCCCCTGCTCATCAGGGACCGCCGATTCCAGCGGCTGGCTGTCCTGCGGTTCGGGCCGGCTCTGATTGAGCAACTGCGGCAACTGGCACAACCCCTCGCGCAGGCGCTTGCGAGCCTCACCGGCAGCCGCTGGGTCCGCCAGGCAGTGCTTGGTCAACTGCTCCAGCTCCCGGGCTCGCTCGCCCAGCGCCGCATGACCAAAGGTGCCTGCCGAGCCCGCCAGCTTGTGCAGCTGGCCTTGCAGTTGCTGCAGGACAGGCTCGACCTGCTTGGCATCCTGCAGTTGCTCGGCCTGGCGCACCAGCTCCGGCAGTTCCTGCTCCAGCCGCTTGCGAAAAGCCTGGCCCAGCTCGGCCAGTTGAGCTTTCAACTGTTCAGTGTTCGACATTCCATTGCTCCCAGAGGGCCCTAATCTCGGCCGCCAGTTGCATAGGGTCAAACGGCTTGGTGATAACCCCAACTGCCCCCAGGGCGCGGTAGCCTTCAACTTCCTGGCTCTGGACCTTGGCGGTCATGAATACCACCGGGGTGTACAGCAGCCCAGGCAACTCCCGCAATCGCTCCAGCGTTTGCGGCCCGTCCATTCCCGGCATCATCACATCCAGCAGTACCAGATCGGGGGCGAAGGCTTCAGCAACGGCCAGGCCGGCCGCTCCACCGTCACAGGTCTTGACCTCAAATCCGCCCACCACTTCCAGGGCAATCCGGGCAATTTCCTGGATCGATGGGTCATCCTCGATATGCAAGATGCGCTGTAGCTGGCTCATGGTCCTGATAGTCCACCCCAATCAGTGAGAATCATTATGGCATGCCCCTGTCCGACGAGCTGGCCAATGGCAGGCGGAACCAGAAACAGGCACCCTGACCGGCCTGGGAATCGACGCCAATGCTGCCGCCCATCCGTTCGACCAACTCCTTGCTGATCGCCAGCCCCAGCCCTGTGCCACCACGTTTGCGGCTGGTGCTGTCGTCAATTTGGAAGAAACGCTGGAACAGCCGGCTCTGCTGTTCCATGGCGATGCCAACCCCCTGATCGGTTACCTGCACCTGGACCTGATCATCGATCACCCGGCAATCAACCACAATGCTATCCCCGGCATGGGAAAACTTGGCAGCATTGGACAGCAGATTATCCATCACCTGAAGCAGGCGCTCGGCGTCGCAGATCAGGTGCAACTCGGCTGACGGCGGCAGAAGCACCAGGCTGACATTGAACCGTTCGGCATACAGCTGATTGGAGTCAATGGCCCGTTGCAGCAATGGCAGCAGGGGCTGAACACTCAGCTTGAGCGGCAACAGCCCGGACTCCAGGCGTTCGATATCCAGCAGGTCATTGATCAGCGACTGCAAGCGCTGGGTATTGTCCTGAGCAATGCCCAGCATGCGCTGCCCGGCTTCGGGCAATGCGCCGCCAGCACCACCCAGCAGCAGAGATATGGCACCGCTGATCGAGGTCAACGGCGTGCGCAACTCATGACTGACAGTGGCAATGAACCGGCTCTTCATCTGCTCGATCTGACGCCGTTCAGTGATATCGAGCATCGCAACCATGGCCCCCTTGAAGCGGCCTTCGGCATCGTACAACGGCCCACCACTGGCTTGCAGATGACGAACCGGCTGGCCGCGGGCGGCGATGCAGAAACTGACAGCTGTCAGTTGTTCGCCACTCAGGGCCCGCCACAGCGGCACCTGATCGACGGCCAGCGGGGTCACTTCATCACTGTGATACAGGTCGTAATAACGCCACCAGTGCTCAGGCGGCACATCCAGGATATCAACGCCATGCCAGTCCCGCGCCGTGCGATTGATCAGCGTTAGCTGGCCCTTGGCATCGCAGGCGACCACTCCAACCATCATCGACTCAAGCAGACTGGCGTTCAGGGCCTTCTGCTCACTCAACGCCATCTCGCGTTCCTGGCCTTCGAGCAGCTGCAGACGCAGACGCAACTGTTGCTCAACCAGTCCAGCCAGGCGGATCAGCGTGTCGCGTTGCTGAGCATCCAGCGTGCGTGGCTGACGGTCGATCACACATAGCGTGCCCAGCGGATAGCCTTCAGCCGAGTGAACCGGCATGCCAGCATAGAAACAGATGTGCGGCTCGCCGGTCACCAATGGGTTGTCACGGAACCTCGGATCTTCGTTGGCATTTTCGACTACCAGCAGTTGGTCGGCCTGGATCGCATGGGCACAGAACGCCAGGTCACGCGGCGTCTCACAGACGTCCAGACCTACCCGGCTCTTGAACCACTGGCGCTGGTCATCCAGCAGCGAGACCAGCGCTATCGGCGTCTGCAGATAGCGGGTCGCCAGAGTGGTGATATCGTCAAACGCCGCCTCTCCCGGGCTGTCCATGATCTGGTAACGAGCCAGGGCCGCAAGTCGGCGCTGTTCGGCGCTCGCGTTCATGAGGGTTCTCCTGAATGATGTGCCGGCACACTACTGACCTCACTGACGGGCAGACGGAACCAGAAACACGAGCCCTGGCCTTCTTGCGACTCAAAACCAACCTCGCCGCCCATACGCTGCGCCAATTCCCGGCTAATCGCCAGTCCCAGCCCAGTACCACCACGCTGACGCGTATCGCTGCCATCGGCCTGGCTGAATTTCTGAAAGATCTGCTCCTGAAAGTCGGCAGGAATCCCGATACCCCGATCCGTCACGCTGACCGTCACCTGCCCTGCTTCGATGCAGGCCTCAAGCAGAACGTCACCTCCCGGATGGGAAAACTTGGCGGCATTGGACAGATAATTGGCCAGCACCTGGCCAAAGCGTTTGGCGTCCACGGTTACCCAGGCGTCATCGATCCGGCCCGCCAGCAAACGCACCTGATACTGCTCGGCATATCCCTGGTTCAGGCTCAGCGCCTGCTCCAGCAGTGGTTTGAGCCGTTGACGCTCAAGCTCAAAGTGCATCTTGCCTTCGCTGAGCTTGTCCATGTCGAGCAGGTCATTGATCAGCGCATGCAAGTTGTCACTATTCTGCCGGGCAATCCCCAGTAACTTTGCCATCGGTTCCGGCACTTCGCCCATGGCCCCGCCCAGCACCAACCCCAGCGCGCCGGCAATTGCGGTCAGCGGCGTGCGCAGCTCATGGCTGACCGCCGAGACGAACTGGGTTTTGAGCTGCTCGACCCGATGCTGCTCGGTGATATCCCAGATAAAACCGTCGAGCCAGAGCAGTTGGTCCTGGCTATCGTATTCGCCCCGGCCCTTTTCCCGAACCCAGACATGGTGACCATCGGCATGCACTATCCGGTAGGTCAGCTCAAAGCTCTCCCGACGCTCGATATGGACGATGGTGGCATAGGTCAGGTGCAGGTCATCAGGATGCACGATGCTAGCGTAGCTGCGAACCCGATTGTCGATGAAGTCGCTGGCCGGATAGCCCGTGAGCCGGGCGATACCGTCACTCATGTAGGACATGGTCCAGTCGGCGTCACTTCGACAGCGATACACCACGCCCGGTAGGTTGCTGACCATGCTGCGGAACCGCGACTCGCTTTTTTGCAGTGCCCGGGTCGCCCGAACCTGTTCGCTGATATCGGTAATTACCCCGTGCCAGATAATGTCACCGTTCTCCAGTGGCTCGGGGGAGGAGCGCCCGGCAACCCAGATCAAACCACGCTGAGGGTGATGGATGCGATATTCGCAACGCCATTCGCTGAGCCCCGCTGCGGACTCTCGGATACTGATCGCCACCCTTTGTCGGTCTTCCGGGTAAATTGCCTCGAAAGCCGCCATATCACTGGCCGCAGCCTGTTCCGGCGTGATGCCGTAGATATCGACAATTCCTTGACTACTGTAGGGAAACCAGCCGCGGCCACTACAGTTGTACTGATATTGATAGACCATGCCGGGTAGATGCCGGGCCAGCTTGTTGAAACGGCTGAGCAGCGCTTCACGCTCCTGCTCGAACTTGCCCCGGGTCAGCACGGCCGCAATCCAACGCCCGCACAGACGCATGAACTCCAGGTCGGTGTCCTCGAAGGGTTGGTTGCGAGCTGCGGCACTGGAAAAGTTCAGGGTCCCGAAGCGCTCGCCAGCCACCATCAGCGGTATGCCGATATAGGTCTCCAGGCCAAACTGCTGATAGCACGGGTGGCCACAGTGAGCCGACTGGCCCATGTTATCAATCGCCAGCACATCATCCTGGGTTAGGGTCAAACTGCAGTAGGTCTGCCCCAGCGGAAAGTGCGTGCCGTCCTCCAGGCCATCGTCCTTGGCATGATGGCTGAGCACTTGATAATCGTCATCCTTGATCCGACTGACAATCCCCATGTCCAGACGCAGATAACCACAGCCCAGCTCCAGCACCCGACGCAACCGCTCGTGCTGCCCCAAGTGCTGCAAACTGGCGATTTCATTGAGCGCCCGCAGCGCCTGACGCTGACGCTCCAGCCCCTGCCGGGCCTGCTCACGAGCCAGACTTTCCTGGATGATTGCCTGTTGATGCTGCTCGGCCTGGCGGCGGACAGTTGCCCGGCTTGCCAGTAACAGAGTGGTGAACAGTCCGGTTGCGGCCAGCAGAGCGATCAACCAACGACCCAGCAGTTGTTTCTGCTCATCAGCATGGCGCAGCAATTCGGTGCTTATCTCGCGCCAGGCAAGCACTGCGGCCAACGGCCTCTCCAATGCATCCTGCAGCGGTACCAGTGTTAACAGGTAGTCCCTGTCGGCGGCCTTCAACAGTTGGTAGCCACTGCCCTGGCTCGGCTGCGGTAACTGGCCAGTATTGCGCCAGTCGAGAATTTCCCTGCGTGAATACTGATCGAGCAGCCACTCCCCCTGACCAAACCGCGCCAGATCATGCTGATCCATTTCGAGCATCACCCCGTCCAGGCTCGGCTGGTGCAGCATCAACGCCAGCCCCGCGCCCAGCTCCAGATCGAGCTGGCGCAACTCAGGCAGCATGCCGTAACCGACCTCGACACTGGCAATCACCGGGCTGTCATACTCGGGGCCGGCCCGGATCGGCACTATTCCGCGAATCCCCGAACCATGCCGGCCAACCTCCAGCCCCTGAACTGGCTGCCCGGTTCGCTGAACCTGATCGACCAGGTGACGAATATCGTCCAGCTGGTCACCCCAGGCCTCGGGGCGGTGCATACGCAACAGACTGATAACCCCAGGAGCTAAATGAATATGCAACTGGTTGGCGCCGGATGCGGTCAAAACCGTCCACAACCCCTGCAAATCGGCCTGCAACTGGGCGCGCAGCAATACCACACCATCAGAGTCCAACCCATCGCGTTTGGCCAGCACTGCGATACGTCGAACCAGGCGCAACAGATCGGGATTCTCGCTGACCTGGTTGGCTGCCAGCAGCGCCTGCCGCTCTAGCCCAGCGCGCGCCTGTAACACAGCCAGACGCTGGAGCTCTGAGTGCATATCAAGCTGCTGCTGCCACTGCTGTTCACGTTGCTGCCAGCCCCACCAGGCCAAGAAGCTGAAGAACAGCGCCAGAGCCAGGGTCCCCAGGCACAGGATCACATGTCCAGCGATGACGGTGCGGGATTTGGCCATAATTCTCACTAACAAACAGACAATGGCCAGACAATAGACACTATCCCGGCGCAGCGCCAGCCGTTGTCCGGGATAGGTTTGCTACACCTAACGGATCACAGACTGTTGTTCAGGTGTCCGCCGTCAACGTTGATAATGGTGCCGGTCATGAACGAGCCAGCCTCGCTGGCCAACAGCAGCAACGGACCATCCAATTCCTGCAACTGCCCCAGACGGCGCATCGGCACTTTACTGCGGATGTACTCTTGGCCTTTATCGGTGTCGAAGTAATCACTGTTCATTTCGGTGCGGAAGTAGCCCGGTGCGATCGCATTGACCCGGATGTTGTCACGCGCCAGCTCCAGCGCCATGGCCTTGCTCAACTGCACCACCCCGGCCTTGGCGACCGCATAGTGACTCAGCGCAGTGCCGACCCGCAGGCCGAGAATCGAGGCAATATTGATGATGCTGCCGCCATTGCCGCTTCTGGCCATGGCCTGGCTGGCCCGGTGGGCCACCCGCCAGGCACCATCCAGGTTGGTATCCAGGGTACTGCGCCAGTTGCCTTCGGTCATTTCCAGAAAGGCTGCCGGATCAGCAATGCCGGCATTGTTGACCAGAATGTCGACCACGCCCCAGTTCGCTTCTGCCTGGGCAAAGCCGGCATCGACGCTGTCCGAGTCGGTCACGTCCATGGTCACTGCCAGTGCCTGGCTACCCTGTTGCTGGAGCTCGTCAACCAGTGCCTGCAGCCGTTCGGCACGCCGGGCAGCCAGCACCACCCGGGCTCCGGCGCTGGCCAATACCCGTGCGAAATGTGCGCCCAGGCCACTAGATGCGCCGGTGATCAGAGCGGTTTTGCCGGTCAGGTCAAAGCGTTGGTTGGTCATCGAAACTATCCTCGGTCTGCAGGTGTTTGAGCCAGTATCAGACAAACCTCTGGCCGACTCCAGCATGCTCGATCCGGCTGATGATGCACCATGCAAGCAACCCTAGCCGGCGCTATGCGGCTAAACTTGCAGACTGGATTCTGTCAGGACTCGTCATGGACGCAACTGCCGTTTTTCACATCAGTACCCCGACCACCCTGGCCTTGGCGATCATCGCCCTGTGGCTGGGCTACCGGATCAATCACTGGCTGCCGCTGCTGCATCGTTACAACATCCCCCCGGCAGTCAGCGGCGGTATTCCGATCAGCGCGCTGGTGGCGCTGACTGAACTGCTGTCAGGCTGGGAACTGCGCTTCGAGCTGGCCCTGCGTGATCTGCTGCTGATCGCCTTCTTCAGTACTATCGGGCTGTCTTCTCGGCTGCGGCAGATGCTCGAAGGCGGTCGGGCGCTGGCAATCATGCTGGGGCTGGCCGTGATCTTTCTGGTCTTTCAGAACCTGCTCGGCACCACGCTGGCACTGCTGGTCGGGGAAAGTCCGTTATACGGGCTGATTGGCGGCAGTATCTCGCTGGCCGGCGGGCATGGCACAGCGTTGACCTGGGGACAGTTGTTCGAAGAGCATTTCGGCCTGGACAACGCCAGCACCCTGGGCCTGACCTTCGCCACGGCCGGGCTGATCACCGGAGGGCTGGTGGGCGGGCCGGTGGCGGCCTTCCTGATCCGCCGGCACAAGCTCTCGCCCGAGACCACCGAGCATGAACTGCCGCACATGGAGACCGGCGGCAAAACCATCTATCAGATCGAGCTCAACAGTCTGTTGACCGCGGTACTGCTGATCGCTCTGTGCTTTGCCCTGGGCTCCAGCGTCTATGACTGGCTCTCGGATCTGGGCATGCGCTTGCCGGCGTTTCTGACCGCCATGTTTCTCGGCATTGTGCTGGCCAATCTGCTGGATCTGGCCAAGGTCTGGGTCGACCCGCGGCCTATTCAGCTGATCGGTGATCTGAGTCTGCAGCTGTTCCTGGGCATGAGTCTGATCAGCCTGCCACTGCTGTCGCTACAGGGGGCGCTGGGCGCCATCAGCCTGGTGATGCTGATGCAGGCCCTGCTGATCGCCCTGTTCACGGTCTGGCTGGTATTCCCTTTACTGGGGCGCAATTACGACGCCGCCTGCATCGGGGCCGGGTTCATCGGCATGGGGCTGGGCGCTACACCAGTCGGCATCGCCAACATGAACGCCCTGACCAGCCGGTTCGGCCCCAGCCCCAAGGCCTACCTGGTGATTCCGCTGCTGGGCGCGTTCTTCATCGACATTGCTAACGCCACCCTGGTGCAACTGTTGCTGGGCTTTGAAATGTTCAACCCTTGACCACCTCCCCGTCACTGTCGAGCACCTGCAAGCTGATCGGCAGACAGGCAGCGATACTTTGCGACACGGTACAGAACTGCTCGAACTGACCGAGGATGCGCTCAAGCTTGTCATAGGTCGCCTGGGGATGGCCCAGATGCAGGGTGACCCTGGCCCCAACGATACGCAAACGGTTTTCCGCATTGCGCCCCAGCTCAGCGATGCCTTCGGCGCGCAGCCCATCGGCGGGCTGACGGAATTTGCTCAGGGCGAAGTACAGGCTGTCGCTCAGGCAGTTGGTCACTGCAGTGATCAGCAACTGGCTCGGGCTCGGACCAGCCGAACCACCCAGCGGGGCCGGTTCATCGACCACTAGTTCCGGGGTATCACCATCGTAACGGGCCAGAAACCGGAAGTTCTGTTGCTGCTCCAGGGTAACGCGAACCAGGTCATCACTCATGAGATGCCGCTCCTGCCATTAGTTAGCTTGAAGATAATCTATTTTTAGATATATTGTTATATCAGTAATCAGTCAATTATCAGAATAGCCATGCATACCACACCCATAGATCTGGAACGTTTACGCGGCGCTGCCGACCGTGCCCAGCAGTTGCTCAAGGCCCTGAGTAACCGCGACCGGTTGATGCTGCTGTGCCAGCTGGCCGAAGGCGAGCTGAATGTCAGCGAGCTGGAGCAGCGTCTGGGTATTACCCAGCCGACCCTGTCGCAACAGCTTGGGGTGCTGCGCCGCGAAGGGCTGGTGGAAACCCGTCGCGAGGGTAAGCAGATTTTTTATCGGATCGCCAGCGCCGAGGCGCTGGCACTGATCAACACGCTGTATCAACTTTACTGCGCCGAGGAGCCAACCGATGAACATTGACTGGGCCAGTTTTACCCCCTGGTCGGCCCTGGCCGGTGGTGTGATGATCGGGTTGGCCGCGTCTCTGCTGATGCTGTTCAACGGCCGTATCGCCGGCATCAGCGGGATTGTCGGTGCCTTGCTGAGCCCACGCCAGGCCGGTAATGGCGAGCGCTGGCTGTTCGTGCTCGGCATAGTGCTGGCACCGCTGTTTTATACCCTGCTGGTGGCCCGGCCGACGATTGTGGTCGATGCCGGGCCGCTGGCGCTGATCGGCGCCGGGCTGCTGGTCGGCTTTGGCTCGCGGCTGGGTTCGGGCTGCACCAGCGGCCATGGTGTCTGCGGACTGTCGCGGCTGTCCTGGCGCGGGCTGGTAGCTACCCTGTCATTCATGGGTAGCGGATTTCTGATGGTCTACACCGTGCGCCATCTGTGGGGAGGCTGAAGCATGCATAACCTGATTGCTCTGCTCAGCGGTCTGTTGTTCGGCCTCGGACTGATCATCGCCGGGATGGCTAACCCGGCCAAGGTGCTGGGTTTTCTCGACCTGTTCGGTGCCTGGGACCCGTCACTGGCGCTGGTCATGGCTGGTGCCATCGCCACTGCATTTATTCCCATGCAATGGGCCAACCGGGCCAGTTGCACGCTGACTGGCGAGCCGCTGCAGTTACCTGACACTCGCCGCATCGACCGGCGTCTGGTGATCGGCAGCCTGATCTTCGGTGCCGGCTGGGGCCTGGCCGGGTTCTGCCCGGGCCCGGCGCTGGTCGGGCTAGCGGCGGCAGTGCCACAGGCAGCGCTGTTCGTCACCGCGATGCTGGCCGGCATGCTGCTGTTCAAGTGGTTTGACCAGCCCAGGGCCAGCCAGTGAGTCGCAATCCGCGCTTGCAACCACCAGGCGGCAGCGGTCCGCTGGCCTGGCTGCGGCACTATCGCCGCGCCTGGCTCGGTGGTGATCTGGCCGCCGGGCTGGTGGTCGGCATCATGGTGATTCCGCAAAGCATGGCCTATGCCATGCTCGCCGGTCTGCCAGTCGAAGTTGGACTGTATGCCAGCCTGCTGCCGGTGCTCGGCTATGCCCTGTTCGGCAGCAGCATGAGCCTGTCAGTCGGGCCAGTGGCCGTCACCGGGTTGATGACTGCGGCGCTGCTGGCACCGCTGGCTGCCATCGGCAGCGCCGAGTATCTGCAACTGGCGATCTGGCTGGCACTGCTGTCCGGGCTGATGCTGTTCGTCTTCGGGCTGCTGCGACTCGGATTTCTGGCCAACTTCCTCAGTCATCCGGTGATCAGCGGCTTCATCACTGGCGCGGCGATACTGATTTTGCTCAGCCAGTTGCCACACCTGCTGGGGCTGAGTGACTGGCCGGTCAGCCCGGCGGCGCTGCTGGCCAGTTGGCAGGCCAGCAACAGCCTGGTACTGGGTATGGGGCTGCTGGCACTACTGTGGCTGCTCTACGCCCGCGGTGTGCTGGCCGCACATTTGCGCGGGCTTGGCCTGAACGAGTCACTGGCCCGGCTGCTGGCCCGACTGGCGCCGATCCTGGTGGTAGTGCTGACGATTCTGGCCTCACTGTACTGGGACCTGGCCGCACACGGGGTGCCAGTAGTCGGCAGCCTGCCGGCCGGCCTGCCCTCGCTGGTCTGGAGCACGCCGGATCTGGCCAGTCTGCATAGTCTGCTGCTACCAGCGGTACTGGTCAGCCTGGTCGGTTTTGTCGAAAGCGTATCAATCGCCCAGTCACTGGCCCGGCGCAAGCGCCAGAGCATCGATGCCAATCAGGAGCTGCTCGGCCTGGGCGCCGCCAATATTGGCTCGGGGCTGACTGGCGGCTTCGCCGTCTGTGGCGGCTTCTCGCGTTCGATGGTGAATATCGAGGCCGGGGCCAACACACCGCTGGCCGGAGTGGTGGCGGTTGGTGTGATCGGCCTGATTCTGCTCACCATCGCCCCCTGGTTCGCCCATCTGCCGCTGGTAGTGCTGGCGGTGGTGATTCTGGTCGCGGTTACCCCGCTGATCGACCTGCTCAGCCTCAAACGGGCCTGGCGCTATGATCGGGCCGAAGGGTTGACCTTGCTGGCCACCGCTACCGGGGTACTGATACTGGGGATCGAAGGCGGCATTTTGCTGGGTATCAGCCTGGCGATTGCCGCGCAGTTGTGGCGCGGCAGCCGCCCGCATGTGGCGGTGGTCGGCCGGGTGCCGGACACCCAGTACTTTCGCAACACCAAGCGCCATCTGGTGGAAATCACCCCGCACCTGCTGGCACTGCGCATCGACGAAAACATCTTCTTCGCCAATACCAAGGCCATCGAGCAAGCGATCCATCAGGCCCTGAGCGACTATCCGGATACCCAAGAAGTGTTACTGATCTTGTCGGCAGTCAATCACATCGACAGTACCGGGCTGGACATGCTCAGCGAACTGACCGAAGGCCTGGCCGAGCGTGACATCCGCCTGCACCTCGCGGAAGTCAAGGGCCCGGTCATGGATCAACTGGCCGAGACCGACTGGTTCAACCAGCAAGTGGGTGAAGTCTTTCCCAGCACTCACATTGCCTTCAACACCCTCGGCAGCCTGAAGCGGCCGAGACAGAGCGACGCAGGAGAGTAATCATGCAAGCAAATGTAGGTAGTATTGATCGTGTTGTGCGTATCGTGGTCGGCCTGGTCCTGATTGCCCTGGCCGCGACCGGCACCATTGGCCTGTGGGGCTGGATTGGCCTGCTGCCACTGGCCACCGGTATTTTCCGGTTTTGCCCGGCCTATCCGTTGCTGGGCATCAACACCTGCAAGAAGAAGTGAACCAAAAAAGGAGTTTTGTATGAAATCCGTGATTGTCACCCTACTGGGCGGCGCTGTGCTGGCCGCCAGCCTGTCGGCTGTTGCCCAGGTTGCGCCTGAAGATCAGATCAAGTTCCGCAAGGCTGGTTACAGCTACATGTCCTGGAACATGGGCAAGATCAAGGCCCAGGTGATCGACGGCGCCGTCGAGTACAACCAGCAGCAGGTTCTGGCCGCCGCCACTACCATCGACGCCATTGCCAACTCTGGGATGGGTGCCCTGTATGGCCCCGGCACCGAGCAGAATGTCGGCAACCAGACCACCCGCGCCAACCCAGAGCTGTTCAACAACTTTCCGGATGTGGCCGAGCTGTCAGGCAATCTGAACCAGGCCACGGCCAATCTGGTCGCTGCCGCCCAGACCGATGACCAGGGCCAGATCCGTGCGGCCTTCGGCCAGGTTGGTCAGGCCTGCAAGGCCTGTCACGACAAGTACCGGATGGACTGAACAAGTAGGAGCGGCCTGCGGCCGCGAATGGGTCTACCCCACTCGGCTGTCGCTTCGCGCCCGCAGGGCGCTCCTACCACGTTACCAGGCCGGTACCGCCGGGGCCGGTGCGGGTGCCGGAATCCAGCCCCCGTTAGCCGCCCAGACCGCCAGCCCGGCCAGCACCAGCGCAACGATCAACGCCGGCCAGCGCCCACCATTGGCCTGTTCTACAGCTGGATGCGGAGCCTTTTTATAGCCATGAATCATCGGCCCCAGCAGGTTATGCCCACGCACCCGATAGATCACGATGGCCAGCACATGCAAGCCCACCAGCAGATACAAAAGCTCCTCGGTACGCCGATGCCAGCCACTCATCAGGCTGCTGAAGTCCGATGACACCGCCCGGGTCAGCGGCCCGCTGAAGGCGATATCGTCAGTGGCCACCAAGCCGCTCAACGCCTGAAAGCCAAACAGCCCGATCAGCGCGAACACCGACAGCGCTCCCAACGGGTTATGACCCAGACCCTCCCATTGGCCACGCAGATAACGGATCACCCGGCGTGGGGTCGGAAAGAAGCTGACGAACCGGGCATGGGTCGAGCCGGCGATTCCCCATACCAGACGAAAGCTCAGCAGACCGATGATCGCCAGGCCAAAACGTCCGTGCCAGATCATCCAGGTGCCACCGAGCTTGATGGTGACCAGCGCCCCGATCACACAAATGACTAGCAACCAGTGAAACAGACGAAGGGGTAAGTCCCAGACTTTGACCGGCATGGCGTAAAGCTCCCTGATAGACAGGCCACAAAGGCTAACCGCAGTCCCGAACAGCGGCAATAAACCTACACATTAAGTGGCAATTACCGCGCAGTAAATGCGGCAAATGGTAGCCTGGGCCACCCCGCGGGAATCGTACCCCTGGGAGCCTTGAGCATCTGCTCAAGGCAGGGGGATGCACCACGCTCCGCTGCACAACTCCGAACACGGCCCGAGATGCTCCCGCCTCTCAGATTTATCCCAAATTCCGCGCCAGCTTGTCGCGCAGCCGCTCCGGGTCCTGTGCCGAGGCCTTGTCCAGCTCCGCCAGTTCCTCGGGTACATACCAGTGCAGCTTATCGGTGTGATAGGCCTGCCACACCACCTTGGCCACCTCTACCGCCTCGATCAGCCGGAACGGTCCGGCCTCCGGTGCCGCATCCATCAACTCCTGATCCGGCATCCCGGTACGAATCAGCCCCGGCAACACATCCGCCACGCGAATGTCATGCCGGCGAAACTCGTTGGCCAGCGCCTCGGTCAGGCCCTTCACCGCATGCTTGGTGGCCGAATACACCGCAATCAGCGGCATGCCCATGGTCGCCGAGGATGACGAGGTACTGAAACACAGCGCATTGGGCGTAGCCTTGAGCAGCGGCAGCGCGCTGTGAATACCGTTGAGCACCCCGACCAGGTTCACATTGATCAGATTCAGTTGCTGCTCGAACGGCATCTCATCAAAGAATCCGCGCATGGCGATCCCGGCATTGTTGAACAGCACATCCATACGCCCGCCGGTAGCCTCAGCGAAGGCCGCCACCGCCGCCTCGAACTGCGCCCGATCACTGACATCCAGCAACCCGGTCAGGCAATTGTCCGCCCCCAACTCAGCGCGCAGACTCTCAAGCCCCGCCCCGTTCAGATCAAAAGCGCCAACAAACCAGCCCTGCTGCTGAAACAACCGCGCAGTTTCCCGGCCCATGCCGGACGCGGCCCCGGTAATGAAAATCGACTGACGATCTGCGGCCTGTGCCATTAACGCTGCCCTCCTGTGGGTATGAATGCAGCGACGTTAGCACCGCTCGGCGGGGCTGGGAGCCAAAGCCCAGTCAGCGTGATTGAACAGCAATCAGGGGGTTTATGGCTTGCACCCTCGGCCCGGTTTGCTTACCAACGTATCCGAGAGTGGAGCTCAACTCAGGGCCCTACAACCCGGCCTTAACCACCAGCAATCCCCCGGTCACCACCAACAGGCTGTACACCAGTTGCCGAAAGCGCTGCTCGTTGAACCGGTGATGCAGGAACTCACCTAGCAGTACGCCGATCACCAGCAGCGGTAGCAGGCTGGCGATGCGCGGCAGGTTAGGCAGCAGGTGGCCGTCGAGCAGGAACAGGGCGGTGAGGCTGGCGTTGAGGGTAAACCAGACGGTCAGCAGGGTGGCGCGCAACTGGCTTTTGTCCAGCGTGGTGCCGGCCAGGGCATAGACCAGCAGCGGGCCGCCGGAGGCGAACAGGCCGTGGGTGAGGCCGGCGCTGAGGGTCAGGCCGCGGCTGAGCCAGCCAGGATGACGGGCGCTCAGATGATTACGGGCCAGACGCCAGAGTTCACGGGCGGCGAACCACAGTACCAGCAGGCCAAACAGCAGCATCAGCAGGTCGTCGCCCAACCAGGGCCGCAGGGCATAGCCGAGCAGAGTACCGGCCAACATCAGCGGCAGGATCAGCTTGAGCAGAGTCGGCGCATGGATATGTTGGCGATGACGCCAGGCGAGAAAGCCGCTCATGCAGATGTTCAGTGGCACCAGCACGTGCATCAGTTCGGGGATTGGCAGCAGCAGGGCACCGAGCGACAGGGCGATGACGATGCTGCCGAAGCCGGTGATGGCCTCAATGGTGTAGGCAACCAGGATGAACAGGGCGATCCAGAGCCAGGGGTCGATAAGCATGTGGGTCCTTGGTGGAAGAGGGTGCCTGCTGGTCAGGTTCAGTAGGTGATTAACCCAGTTCGCCGGCAAAGCGTTTGCGCACGCTGCGCAAGTATAACGCTGGGGCCAGGCGCCAGAGCAGGCTGCCGAATTTGGAGATGGGTTCGGGCAGCAGCCAGCGTTTGCGCTGTTGCAGGTGCTGGTCGATCAGTGTAGCCATCCACTCGGGGCTTTTCATGCCGCCGATCATCGAGCGTGGGTGCCGGGCGGTGTTGCCGTCCTTGCCCAGGGCGTGGTGTTCGATCGGGGTGTCGAGAAAGCTTGGGTAGGCCATGAGGATATGAATACCGTCGGCTTCCAGCTCCAGACGCAGCACTTCGAAGAACTGGGTCAGGGCACTTTTCGCCGCGCAGTAGGCGGCACGCCCGGGCACCGGCATCCAGCCAGCCATGGAGCCGATGCAGATGATGCTGCCGCGACTTTGGCGCAGCAGCGGCAGGGCCGCCAGGGTCAGTTCGACCGGGCCCTGCCAGTCCACCGCCATGACCTTGCGAAATACCGCCGGATCGGTCTGGTGCGCCGGCGAGCGGTGGGTGATGCCGGCGTTGTTGACCAGCAGGTCGAGCCGGCCGAAGCCTTGCTCGGTGGCGCAGATCAGGCGCTGGATGTCGGCCGGGGCGGTGATATCGGCGCTGACCGTCAGCACCCGCTCCGGGCTGTTCAGCGTGGCGGCGCGCTCGCTGAGCTGGGCGGCGTTGATGTCGGCCAGGACCAGTTGGTGGCCGGCGGCGTGCCAATGTTGGGCCATGGCCCAGCCTAGGCCGGAGGCGGCGCCGGTGATCAGGGTTACGCTCATTGTGGGGCATCCTTGTGGGCTGATGGAATGTGCTGTGGATTGCCACGTCACTGCGCTCCTCGCAATGACGGTGCGAGTATGGGCTTTGAGGCTTGTGGATTGCCGCGTCGGCGGATGGCCGCCCCCTGCTCCTCGCAATGACGGCGCGCGGGTGCATTGGCTCAGCCGTCATTGCGAGGGCCAAAGGCCCGTGGCAATCCAGGTGTCGGGATCCGCTTGGCACTGGGGCTCAGGGTTGGCGCAGGTTGTTGTGCGTGGCAAACAGCTCGAACACTTCGGCCGAGGTCTTTGCCAGCGGGTAGCCGAATTCCTCCTTGAGCCGGCGGTTGCTGAGGACCGGGCGGTAGCGCAGGAAGTTGACCTGCTCCGGGCCGGTGGGTTTGCCGCGCCATTTGGCGACTTGCAGGCCAGCCTTGACCAGCCATACCGGCAGGGTCAGCAGCGGCTTGTTCAGCCGCCTGGCGATCTCGGCCATGCTCAAGGAGCCGTCGCCAGCCATGTTGTAGATACCGGTCTTGCTCTGGCGGATACCCATCTCCATGGCGCCGATCACATCCTGATCCCAGATGAACACGAATGGCGAGTCGCTGCCCTTGAGAGCCAGAATCTTCGGCGCCATAAACAGCTCGGTGATCTGGTTGCGGGTGCTTTCACCCAGCACAGTGCCGGGACGGAAGATCAGTTGCTGCAGCGCCGGATGCCGGACGCGGTAGTCGGCCAACAGCTCCTCGATCTGGCGCTTGTGGTCGGAGTAGGCGAACTCCGGGTTGCCGCGCAGGGCGTCGGTCTCGTCGATCCAGGCCGGGTTGTCCGGATGGTAGCCATAAGCAGCGCCGGAGCTGGTGACGGTCAGGTGCTGCACACCAGCCTTGAGGCAGCAGTCGAGCACATTGCGGGTGCCGTTGACGTCGATATCGTAGTCGCGGGCACGATCTTTCGAGGCCTGAAGCACCGAGGCCAGGTGCACTACATGGGTAATACCTTCTGCGCTCAGCAAGTCAGCCAGTGCCGGGTCGCGGATATCCAGCTGGCGCACCGGGAAGGCCAGATCGTCGCGGGCGCGGATATCGGTCCCGATGACGTGATGGTCGACGGCCAGGCGGTTGCCAAGCTGGTGACCGATATAGCCGGCGGCGCCGGTAATCAGAATGCGTGGGCTCATGATTGTTGTACTTGTGTGGAATGAACTTTGGCCATGGGGTCATTGGCCGGAATCGGCAACCGGGCCCAGATCTGCGACAGGGTCAGCCCGCTGACCAGATGCCAGACGCCCCAGAAAGCGGTGATCAGCATCATGCCGCCAGCCTCTGGGAAGAAGGTGAACAGGATCACCAGCCCCAGGCCGGAGTTCTGGATACCGACCTCCATGGTCACCGCGCGGCGGTCGGTAACCGGCAACTTCAGCAACCGACCCATACCGTAGCCCAGCGTCAGCGCCAGCAGGTTGTGTAGCACCACCAGCCAGAAAAAGCTGTGAAAACGCTCGATGAACAGGCCGAAATTGTTGAAGAAGGCAATGCCGACAAAGCCGAGAAACACCAGCAGCGAGATGATCCGCAGCGGTTTTTCACTGCGTGCCACCAGACCTGGCAACTTGCGCCCGGTGGTCATGCCCAGTACCAGCGGCACGGCCAGTACCAGCACGACCAGCAGCAGAATGCCGCCCGGCTCCAGACTGATCTGAGTCAGGTACTCGCGGGTGTGCGGGTTGAGCCAGCCGTAGAAGGCAAAATTCAACGGCGTCATCACGGTAGCAGCCAGGCTTGAGACTGCGGTCATGCTGACCGATACCGCGACGTTGCCGCGCCCCAGCCAGGTCATGATGTTGGAGAAGCTGCCGCCCGGGCAGGCGGCCACCAGCATCATCCCCAGCGCCAGCTCCGGCTCGATGGCAAAGGCCCAGGTGAACAGGCAGGTGGCCAGCGGCAGCAGCAGGAATTGCGCCAGCAGCCCGGCCAGCGGCGCGACCGGGGCCAAGGCGATGCGCTTGAAGTCTTCCAGACGCAGACTCAACGAGACGCCGAACATCATGCAGGCCATGATCAGGTTGAGGGCGATCAGGCTGGCCGGGTCGAACTGGATCGGCAGCGCGCCGCTCATGCGTTCACCGGCTGCGGCTGTTCGACCGGCAACTGGCGTTCCAGCTCACCGATATGCTGCGCCAGGGTATCGAGGTAGGCCTGCTTGTTAACGTAGTAGGCCATGCGCGCCAGCTTGATGTAGTTGTACCCACCATCCAGGTTGGTGCCTGCACGTTCGCGCTTGAGTGCATTGAAGCGCTCGGCTGCGGCGCTACCGGCCAACTGCTGGCGAATATACAGCGCCACCAGCCGCGCCTGCTGGTTGCGGCCTTCCCAGCCGAGCCCGGCGGCTTCGATCATGCCCATCATGAACAGGTTATGGTGTTCGGGGTGGAACACGTTCATGTACAGCTGCGGGGCATCCAGTCCGGCCGGCCAGTTCAGCTGCTCGCGGGCGATGAACGGGTAGTCGAGCTGGTAACCGGTGGCCATCAGGATCAGGTCGTAGTCGGCGGCCTGGCCGTCGCTGAAGTGCACGGTATGACCGTCGATGTGGGCGATGTCACGCCGCGCGGTGATATCGCCGTGGCCCAGGTGGTGCAGGATCAGCGAGTTCATCACCGGGTGTGATTCGTAGATCCGGTAGTCAGGATCAGGCAGGCCGTAGTCCGAGGGCTTGCCCATCAGCAGGCGGATCAGGGCACCATCGAGTTTCTGTTTCAGCGCGCGCGGCAGCTTGAGTTTGCCGCCCAGGGTGTCGGTGGGCCGGCCCTTGATGAATTTGGGGATGAAGTAGTAGCCACGGCGCAGGCTCAGATCGACGCTGGCAGCCTGGTGCACGGCATCTACGGCAATGTCAGCGCCGGAGTTGCCGCAACCGACAATCAGTACGCGTTTACCCTTGAACAGCTCGGGGCTGCGGTAGGCGGCCGAATGCATCAGCTCGCCGGCGAACTGGCCGGGCAACGCCGGCATGTTCGGAGTGTGCAGAGTGCCGTTGGCGATCAGCACCCCGCTGAACAGCCTGCTCTGGCGCTGACCGTCATGCTCGCTGGTCAGGCGCCAACCGTCGCCTTCGGGGCTTAGATCAAGCACCCGGGTGTTGAATTCGTAGTAGCGCTTGAGGCCGAAATGTTCGGCATAGTCGCGAAAATAGCGGCGCATTTCACTGTGGTGGGGATAGGCCGCAACCTCATCACGCATGGGGAATTCGGCAAATTCGGTCATGCGCTTGGAGGAGATCAGGTGGGCGCTGTCGTACATGGTGCTGTGCGGATTGTCGATGTCCCACAGGCCGCCGACGTCGCTGTGCAGTTCCAGCCCGGTGAAGGGTATGCCGAGCTTCTGCAGGTTGCGCGCTGCGGCCAGCCCCATCGGGCCGGCACCAATCACTGCGTACATGGGTGCTTCCTCTTTCTTGTTATTTGGTTGTGCGTTCATTTGCGTGCCTGCGCCACTGCGTGCAGTGTCTGGCGTTACAGCAGCACGGGTGCAAGGTTATGATCCCAGTCTAGCCAACCGTCTGCGCGCGGTATCGGGTCAAACAGGACACAAGGACCGGCAATTCAGGCCATGCACGATTGCTCCGAACACAGCGTCACCCCGCGTTACAGTCAGGCCATCGTGCAGATGGCCGAACGCTTGGGTATTGCCCTGCCGGCGCCACTGATGACGCGTCTGCGCGATGCCGAGCGGGTGCCCATCGGCTGGCAGGACCAGCTCTGGGAGGCGTTCTGTAGCGCCAGTGGCGATCCGCTGATCGGACTAAAGCTGGGGCTGGCGATCCAGGTCGGGCATCTGGACAGTGTCGGCATGCTGCTGGTGACCTGCGACACTTTTGGCGAAGCGCTGGAGGAATTGATCGAGTATGCGCCGGTAATCGGCGATGGCGGCGAGTTTTTGCTGCACCGCGAAGCCGGGCAGGTGTTCATCGATTACCAGCCGCACCTGCGGGTGCGCAGTGCCGAGCGGGTCGAGGCGGTGCTGGCGAGCATGCTCAGCCTGACCCGTTGGGCCACTGGCGGGCAGTTTCGGCCCAGCGGCATCTGGCTGGCACATGCGCCGCTGGCCCCCTTGGCCGATTACCAGGCACTGCTCGGTTGCCCGGTGCAGTTTGAGGCCGGCTGCAACCATCTGGGCTTCAGTACCGACCAACTGACGCTGGCGCAGATCCAGGCCAACAGCGCCTTGCGCGATCACCTGCGGCAGTTGGCCGATCACACCCTGGCCGAACTTGGCCAGCATAGCCTGAGCGCCGAGGTGCAACGACTGGTGCGCGCCAACCCACGTTGGGGCAAGGAGCGCATTGCCGAGCAGTTGAACCTCAGTGGCCGGCACCTGAACCGCCGGCTGGCCGAGGATGGACTGTCGTTCAAGAGTCTGCGCGAGAGTGTGCTGCAGCAAATGGCCAGTCAGGCACTGCGTGGCGACCAGCGCATCAGCGAGATCGCCGAGCAACTGGGATTTTCCGACGAGAATGCCTTTGTGCGCGCCTTCCGCCGCTGGCGGGGGGTGACGCCTGCGCGGTTTCGCGCTGGCGACTGAAGCTCAGCCCTTGAGCCTGAGCAACCCACCGCGCAGGCTGGCGACCCGCTCAAAACCCTGCTCCTTGAGAATGCTGACCGCCAGCGCCGAGCGTCGACCGGAGCGACACAGGGTCACCACCGGTTTGTCGTTGGGCACTTCGCTGATCCGTTCACGCAACTGATCGAGCGGAATATGCAGCGCCAGATCGAGCCCGGCCGGTCGCTCGCCGTCGACAATTTCATCGTCATGGCGCACATCCAGCACAGTCACCGATGGCTGGTTGTGAATCAGCCATTCCGGTTCAACCTCCGGCACCCCGGCATAGGTGATACGCAGGTCAGCCCATCGGGGCTCATCCGCTAGCCTGCCGTCTTCCGGGCAACCGCTGCGCAGGTTGGCTGGCACCGCAGCATCAATCAGCTTGGGATGCGGCAAACGCATGGCTTCCATGTAGCCAACGAAGTCGGTTTCGTTGGCACCGCCGCCAACCCGAGCGTTGAACTGCTTCTCTTCAGCAATCGTGCTCTGGGTACGTCCGTGATAGTCATGAGCGGGGTAGACCGCACAATCATCCGGCAGGCTGAACAACTGCTCGGTGATCGAACGGTACAGGGTGTGAGCGTTGCCTTGCTGAAAATCACTGCGCCCGCAGCCACGGATCAGCAGCGCATCACCGGTGAACACCATCGACTGATCGGCCAGCACATAGCTCATGCAGCCGTCGGTATGGCCGGGCGTAGCGCGGGCCTCAAGCTCAATACCGGTCACACCAAAGCGTTGGCCATGTTCCAGCGCCAGATCGACATGCGCGGCATTGATCACCTTGGCCGAGGCAATCGCGCACCCGGTTTTCTGCTTGAGCAGCCAGGCAGCGGTAATGTGGTCGGCATGGGCGTGAGTATCGACCACCAGTTTAAGGTGCAGGCCCAGTTCATCGAGCAGCGCCAGATCACGCTGGACCTGCTCGAACACCGGGTCGATCAGCAGAGCCTCGCGGCTGCGTTCGTCGCCCAGCAGGTAAGTGTAGGTTGATGAAGTGGTGTCATAGAGCTGGCGAAAGATCATGCGAATTTCCTCGCAAATACGGGCCATGTCTTGAGTTTAGCCGGCCCTGAAAATTAACCACACAATACCCATAGGGGTATATTGCAATACCAGCATAATATACCTCAATGATCTACGTATAGATCAATAAGAAATATAAAAACACACTCCATGTACTCGCTGCGATAGTCTGCACAAGGGCCGGACGAACCCTGCATTTGGCGACAAACTGTTGCCAGTTCAGCTCATGTTCATTTTTAACGCCTATAATCGCGCCATTAGTCTCCTGTTACTGAAGTCAGGTCCATGATGCCTCTAGCCCGTCTTGTCCAGTCCCTCGTTCTGTTGTTAGCGACCGTGCCGCTGCTGTCCGCCTGTTCCAGCAGCGACGCCCCTGCTGCCGATACCATCCGTCCGGTCAAGCTTTTTACCGTGGTTGATCCACTGGCCCAGCACCTGCGCGAATTTCCAGGCCGGCTCAAGGCGCCGGAGGAAGCCGAGCTGTCTTTCCGGCTGGGGGGTGAGCTGAAGGAGCTTCGGGTGCGCGAGGGGCAGCTATTGCAGCCGGGTGAGGCGATCGCCGAGCTGGACGATACCGACGTCAGGCTGCGCCTGAATGACCGTCAGGCCAGCTACGACCTGACCCGCAGCCAGCTTGAGCGGATGCAGCAGCTGATCGAGCGGCAAATGGTCTCGCAAGCCGAGCTGGACGAGCGCCGGGCTCAGTTCAACCAGGCCGAGGCAGCGCTTAACCTCGCGCGCCAGGAGCTGGCCTACACCCGCCTGAGCGCGCCGTTCGCCGGCCGGGTAGCACGCACCCATGTCGAACGGTTCCAGATCGTGCAGCCGAATCAGCCGATCGTGACCCTGTACGCCGGCGACAGCATGGATGTGGTGTTTCAGGTTCCGGAAAGCCTGCTGTCGGGCCTGCGGGCCGATATCGACCCGGGTGATATCCGGCCACGCGTGCGCATCGACAGCCTGCCTGGGGTCGAGATCGAGGCGCTCTACAAGGAACACGCCAGCCAGCCAGACCCCAAAAGCCTGACCTATCAGGTAACCCTGGCCATGCAGCCGCCCCAGGGTCTGGTACTGCTGCCTGGCATGAGCGCCACGGTGTTGCTGGATGTCGCTCAGGTCAGCCAGCAGGCCGGCATGCCGTTGCTGGTACCGGTCGAGGCGGTGTTCAGTCCCGATGCGGCGGGACCGGAAGTACGCCAGGTCTGGGTTGTCGGCGAGCATGAGGGCGGCCTCCAGGTACAGGCCCGGGAAGTACAGGTCGGGCAACTGACCCAGAACGCGATTGAAATCCTTGCCGGGCTGGAGCCGGGTGAGCAGATCGTCGCCGCGGGCGGCGCGGAACTGGCCGAGGGTCAGCGCGTGAGGGAATGGACTCGCGAGCGGGGGCTGTAATGGACGTCGCCGGTTATTTCATCCAGCGTCGGGTCACCAGTTGGCTGGTGGCGCTGATTCTCGGGTTTGGTGGGCTGGTCGCCTTTCTTGGGCTGGGGCGTCTGGAGGACCCGGCCTTTACCTTGAAAATGGCCATGGTGGTCACACCCTATCCCGGCGCCTCGCCACAGCAGGTCGAGGAAGAAGTCACTTACCCGCTGGAAAATGCCATCCAGCAATTGCCCTACATCGACAAGATCACTTCGATCAGCAGCGCCGGGCTGTCGCAGATCACCATAGAGGTCCAGAGCCAGTACGGCCCGAATGATCTGCCGCAGATCTGGGACGAGATGCGCCGGCGCATCAACGATCTGCGCCCGTTCCTGCCTCCAGGGGTCGATGAGCCGCGTATCCGCGATGATTTCGGCGATGTTTACGGCATTTTCCTGATGCTCAGCGGTGACGGCTACAGCTACCGCGAACTGCGCGATTTTGCCGACTATCTGCGCCGCGAGCTGGTACTGGTCAAGGGCGTCGGCAAGGTCAGCCTGGCCGGCCTGCCGCAGGAGGAAGTCTATGTGGAAATTTCCCGGGCGCGCATGACCAGCCTGGGCATTTCACCGCTGCGCCTGCAACAGGTGCTGAGCAACCAGAACGTGGTCTCCGATGCCGGGCGCATGCTGGTCGGCAGCGAGTCGATCCGCCTGCACCCGACCGGTGAATTCGAGGATATCAGCGAGCTGGAGCGCCTGATCATCAGCGAGCCGGGTAGCGCCCAGCGTGTCTACCTGGGCGACATCGCTACCCTGCGCCGGGGCTTCAGCGAGCAGCCGGACAACCTCTACCGGGCCCAGGGAGAGCGCGCACTGGGGCTGGGTGTGTCGTTCGCCGCCCATGTCAATGTGGTCGATGTCGGCCAGGCGGTCAGCCAGCGGCTGGCCGAACTGGATAGCCAACGCCCAGCCGGGATGCGCATCGAGCAGTTCTACAATCAGGCCGACGAGGTCCAGGGTTCGGTCCGCGGCTTCGTACTCAACTTCGTCATGGCGGTGGTCATCGTTATCGGTGTCCTGCTGCTGTTCATGGGCCTGCGCAGCGGCCTGCTGATCGGTCTGGTACTGGCTCTGACGGTGCTGGGCACCTTCATTTTCATGAAGCTGCTGGGGATCGAGCTGCAACGCATCTCGCTCGGGGCGCTGGTGATCGCCCTGGGGATGCTGGTGGACAATGCCATCGTCATTGTCGAGGGCATCCTGGTCGGCCGTCAGCGCGGTCAGAGCACGCTGGAGGCGGCCCGCTCGATCGTACGCCAGACCAAGCTGCCGCTGCTCGGCGCTACCGCCATCGCAATCATCGCCTTCGCCCCCATTGGGCTGTCAGAAGACGCCACCGGCGAATACTGTCTGTCGCTGTTTCAAGTGTTGCTGATTTCCCTGCTGCTGAGCTGGGTCACCGCCATCACCCTGACGCCGTTCTTTGCCAGTCTGTTCTTCAAGGATGGCCAGCCCCTGAGCGGCGGCGATAGCCAGGAGCCGTATCAGGGCATCATTTTCAGCAGCTACCGCCGGCTGCTCGGCTTTGCCCTGCACCACCGGGTCGCGGTCAGTGCCCTGCTGGTGGTGTTGCTGGTGGTCTCGGTGGCCGGTTTTGGCAAGGTGCGTCAGAGCTTCTTTCCGCCGTCCAACACGCCGATGTTCTTCATCGATCTGTGGCTGCCCAAGGGCAGCGACATCCGCTACACCGAGGAAGTCGTCAGTGAAATTGACCGCCATGTACTGGCTCAGGAAGGCGTGACCTCAGTCACCTCGACCATTGGCCAGGGTGCACTGCGGTTCATCCTGACCTATTTCCCCCAGCGCCAGTACTCCAACTTCGCCCAGATCCTGGTGCGCACCGAAGACCGTGAACAGATCGAACCTCTGATCGCCAAGCTGGATCAACACTTGCGCGAGCACTACCCGGACGTTCAGGCCAAGCTCAAGCAGTTGATGCTAGGCCCCGGCTCGGACAGCAAGATCGAGGCTCGTTTCACCGGTGCCGATCCGCAAGTGCTGCGCCGGATTGGTGCCGAGGCGGCGGCGATCATCCGCGCCGACGCGGTCTCCAGCGCAGTGATGCATGACTGGCGCGAACGCACCAAGTTGGTCCGGCCGCAATTTGCCGAGGCCCGGGCCCGTGAAATCGGAGTCGACAAGAGCGATCTGGATGCCCTGCTGAAGATGAACTTCAGCGGCATGACCGTTGGTCTGTACCGCGACGGCACCCGTCTGCTGCCGATCGTTGCGCGCACCCCGGATGACGAGCGACTGAACGCCGCTACCCTCAATGACCTGCAGGTCTGGAGCAGCGCCCGCGCTACCTATGTGCCGATTGAGCAAGTGGTGAGCGGCTTTGTCACCAATTGGGAAGATCCGCTGATCATGCGCCTGGATCGCAAGCGCACCCTGACCGTACAGGCCGACCCGAGCATTCTCAGCGGCCAGACCGCCGCCCAGTTGTTCCAGCGCCTGCGCCCGCAGATCGAGGCCATCGAGCTGCCGCCAGGGTACAGCCTGGAATGGGGTGGTGAATACGAAAGCTCGCGCGACGCCCGCCGGGCGGTATTCGGCAGTCTGCCGCTGGGCTATCTGGTGATGTTCCTGATCACCATCCTGCTGTTTGACTCGTTCAAACGGGCCACGGTGATCTGGCTGACCGTGCCGCTGGCGATCATCGGCGTGACCTTTGGCTTCCTGCTGACCGGCATACCGTTCGGTTTCATGGCTCTGCTCGGCTTTCTCAGCCTCAGCGGCATGCTGGTCAAGAACGGTATCGTGCTGGTCGATGAGATCCGGCTGCAGTTGGATAGCGGCAAGGCCGCCTACGAGGCGCTGGTCGATGCCTCAATCAGCCGGGTCCGACCGGTATCGATGGCAGCCCTGACCACCATTCTCGGCATGGCCCCGCTGCTGACCGATGCGTTCTTCCAGAGCATGGCGGTAGTGATCATGTTCGGGCTGGGCTTCGCCACCATACTGACCCTGGTGGTATTGCCGATGCTCTACAGCCTGTTCTTTCGCATTGCCATTCCCCGGGCCTGAGCCCGGGGCGGTTCAGGCGTCACGGGCCACGCGCTTGCCAACATGCCCGAGCTCAGCCGGGGTCTTGACATAGAACAGGTCAAAATCCTCCTGATCCAGGCGCTGAAACAGCCGCGCGCACTCGTCTTCGGTCGCAGCAATACGCACCACCAGCGGCTGCTGGGCGTGCTCGAAGAAACGTGCCGAGCGCAGCTCACCACTGTGCCCGAAACCTTCCAGCGCGGCTGACAGCGTTGCGCCACGCAGCTCCAGCTCCCGAGCCAGGCCAATTAGCCAGTGACCCAATGGCTGGCCGCGGTGCTGACGATCCTGTTGGGTATAAAAACTGATCAGATAACCGTTCATTACAGACCTCCTCCCATCTGCCCTTGGATAAGCTGCATGGTGAAGAATCCGGCTGCCAGCAGTAGCAGCGAGCCACTCACATGCAGGGCAATCGCCCCAAGTGCCATCAGTCCCCGACCATCCTGCAACAGCGCAAAGGTTTCGGCAGAGAAGGTCGAGAAGGTGGTCAGCCCGCCACAGAAACCGGTAATCAGCAGCAGCCGCCATTCCGGACTGAGTGAGGGCATGGTGGCCAACAGGGCGATGCCCAGCCCGGCGATATAGCTACCAATAAGATTAGCCGCAAAGGTACCTGGCGGGATGGCCGGAAACAGGGCATTGAGCTTGAGCCCCAGCCACCAGCGAAAACTGGCACCGGCCGAGGCGCCCACGGCGATAGCCAGCAAGGATTTCAACATGGGCACCCTCCCTAGATTGGTTGTTGGTTACGTTAGCAGCAAGGTTACCATTGGCAAAGCCGTCACTCGGTGCTGGCCGGGATGAAGTCGCTGTCACCAAAACGCTCACCGAGAAAATCCAGCAGCGTGCGGACCGAGGGCAGCAAACCGCGGCGGCTGGGAAATACAGCATGAATGATGCCACCCCGAGGCCGCCAGTCGGGCAGCACCGCCTGCAAACGCCCGTCCTGCAAATCATGCCCGGCAACCAGCAGCGGCAGTTGCACAATCCCCAGGCCATCCAGCGCCGCCTGGCGCAGCATACCCATGTCATCGCTGACCAGTCTGGGCCGGTGAGCTATCTGGCAATCATGGCCGCTGACATGTTCCAGGCACCAGAGATGCTCCTTGTACGGCCGCTCCCAGTCCAGACTGGGTAGCCGCTGCAAATGCTCGGGATGCTCCAGAGTGCCGATTTCGGCCAGCAGGCCCGGTGCGGCCACCAGTTGCTGCGGGCTCTGGGCCAGCACTTTCATCGCCAGATCGCTGTCTTCCAGCGGTGGAAAGCGAACCCGCAGGGCGATGTCCAGCCCTTCATGCACAACATCAACCCGCCGGTTACTGGCCTCTATCTGCAACTCGATCTGCGGGTAGAGACGCATGAACTCGGACAGCATGGGCGCCACCCGAAACTGCAGCAACGCCGTTGGGCAGCTCAGGCGCACCAGCCCCCGCGGCTCGGCATGGGCCCGGTCGATCAACTCCTGGGCCGCCTCGGCCTCGGTCAACATGGCCTTGCAATGGCGGTAGTACTCCTGCCCCAGCTCGGTCACGCTGAAACGTCGGCTGGAACGGTTGATCAGCCGGGCATTGAGCCGTTCTTCCAGTTGCGCGATGCGTCGGCTCAGGCGGGATTTGGGCATACCCAGCGCCCGCCCGGCGGCAGAGAAGCCCGAGTGTTCGACTACCTGAACATAGAAATAAAGGTCGTTGAGATCTTGCATGGCATCGTCCTGCTAGTAGAACGATGAGTATCGTTTATAGGGGCTATTTCTTCCACTGTTCCGTGTCTAGGCTTGAGCAACCCGTTGCCTGCGCGCGATGGGCAAACTCAGCAAACTCGACAGGAGAATCCCATGGCCTTCACCTACAACCGCCTGGACAAGAACAACGCCGCTGTCCTGCTGGTCGACCACCAGGCCGGCCTGCTGTCTCTGGTACGCGATTTCAGCCCGGATGATTTCAAGAACAATGTGCTGGCCCTGGCCGATATTGCCAAGTTCTTCGGCCTGCCAACCATTCTGACCACCAGTTTCGAAGACGGACCGAACGGCCCCATGGTGCCCGAACTCAAGGCCATGTTCCCGGACGCCCCGTACTTCGCCCGGCCAGGTCAAATCAATGCCTGGGACAACGAAGAGTTTCTGGCCGCAGTCAAGGCCACCGGCAAGAAGCAGTTGATCATTGCCGGGGTAGTGACTGAGGTATGTGTGGCATTTCCGGTACTGTCCGCGCTGGAAGCGGGCTACGAGGTGTTCGTCTGTACCGATGCCTCCGGCACCTTCAACCAGACTACCCGTGAGGCATCCTGGAGCCGTATGGAACAGGCTGGCGCGCAACTGATGACCTGGTTTGCCATCGGCTGCGAGCTGCATCGTGACTGGCGCAATGATGTCGAAGGGTTTGGCGGCCTGCTGGCCGGACATTTGCCGCAATACGCCAATCTGATCCAGAGCTACAGCGTGCAGAAAGGCTGACCGACTCACTACATGCTTTAATAGGGTTAGTGAGAGCCTGAAAAAAGGGGGGTAGTTGTGAGCAATCACGAATCCGACTGCCAGTTATCCGATTCACGCGACTGTCCGTCTGCCGCCGAGATTCCGGAGGTTGAACTGATCAGTGCGCGCACCGCCGAAATTGGCGGCAGCCTGCCGGTCAGCCGGGTACTGCCGACGCGCCAGCGCCGGCTGATCGGGGCCTGGTGTTTTCTAGACCATGCCGGGCCGGCGCACTTTGGCCCGGATGAGGGCATGCACGTTGGTGCCCATCCGCACACCTGCCTGCAGACCTTTACCTGGATGATCGAGGGTGAGGTGCTGCACCGCGACAGCCTGGGCAATGAACAGGTGATCCGGCCGGGGCAGGTCAATCTGATGAGCGCCGGGCGCGGTATCGTGCATACCGAAGACTCCCTGCCTGACAGCGGGGTACTGCATGCTGCGCAGTTGTGGATCGCCCTGCCCGAGGCGCTGGCCGACAGTGACCCGGCCTTTGAGCACTATCCGGACCTGCCATGCTGGGAGGAACAGGGTTGTGAGCTGACCCTGCTGGTGGGCGAACTGTTGGGCCGGCAATCACCGGTGCGGGTACACACCCCGCTGTTTGCCGCCGACCTGGCCAGCGTCAGCGCCTGCCAGGTGATTCTGCCGATCCGCGAGGATTTCGAGTATGGTCTGCTGGTACTCGAAGGCGAGGCCTGGATTGGCCATGAAAATGTGGAGGTCAATGAGCTGGCCTATCTGGGGCCCGGTCACAGTGGCATGCAACTGCATCTGTCGATGCATAGCCGGGCACTGCTGGTCGGCGGCACGCCCTTTGGCGAAGACATCCTGATGTGGTGGAACTTCGTGGGTCACAGCAAGGACTACATCATCCAGGCTCAGCATGATTGGGAAAGCGGACAAGCTCGCTTTGGCGAGGTGCCGGGTAGCGACGGCCAGCGCCTGACTGCCCCCAAACTGCCATGGAAGAACAACGGCCCGGACTGATCAGCCGCGGTGAACCGGCGGGTAGTGATCGTTGCGCCCGTCGATCAGTTCCAGCCAGTGCAGATAGCGTTCGCGGGCCTGGCTATGGCTGCTGATGCGCAGCCTGACCGGTTCGCCGACGCCACACTGGGCCAGCCGGGCGACCGCTACCGGGCTCAGGGCGCCCAGCCGCGGATACCCGCCGATGGTCTGCCGGTCGTTGAGCAGGATGATCGGCTGGCCATCGGGCGGCACCTGGACCGCCCCCAGCGCAATCCCTTCGGACACCAACGCCTCACCCTGGTAATGCAGCACCGGACCCTGCAGGCGTACCCCCATGCGATCAGCCCGGGCATCTACCCGCCACACCTGATTGAACGCCTGGAACAAACTGACTCCGCTGAACCGGGCAATCTGGGCACCTGGCACCAGCTCCAGCCGGGCCGGGCGGCGAAGATCCGGGCGCAACGGCTCCGGCAGGCTCACCGGCTTCGGTCTTCGGGCCGCAGAATCCAGCTGGTCACCTGCCTGCAAGACAGTGCCGTTGCCCTGCAGACCGCCCAGCCGATCCCGCACCACAGTCGCGCAGGAGCCCAGAACCTGCGGCGCACGGAAACCATCGGGGGCCGCCAGGTAGGCGCGTACACCATACACCGGCGAGTTAAAGACCAGCCGTTGGCCGGCCTTGACGGCAAAGCTGCACCACGGGGCCAGTGGCTGATCATCCAGCCGGGCTTGCAGATCGGCGCCGGTCAGCGCCAGGGTGGTGTCCTGCTCACAGCGCAGCGTCAGCCCGCCAAGCGGGATTTCCAGAACCGGGCAGTCGGCGCTGTTGCCCAGCAGGTGATTGGCCAGTCCGGCACTGATCCAGTCCAGTGCTCCGCCCTGGGTCACCCCCAGATGGCGCACACCGAAGCGGCCGTGATCCTGAAGCTGGGCCAGGCCCAGGGTCTGCTCCACCCGCAGGCTCATGGGCATTCCTCCAGCGGGCTGTCATCGCCACCCAGACGCAGAAACTCGCCATGACTGATCGCCACGAAGCGCACCCGGTCGCCAGGTTGCAGCAGGCTGTAACCCTGATATTTGGGATCGAACAGCGCCACTGGGGTACGCCCGAGCAGGTTCCAGCCGCCGGGCGACTCCAGCGGATAGATCGCGGTCTGGCGTTCGGCAATCCCGACGCTGCCGGCCGCCACCCGCCGGCGCGGGGTGGCCAGTCGCGGCGCCATCAGTTGCGGCTCAACCAGACCCAGATAGGCAAAGCCGGGAGCAAAACCCAGGGCGAACACGCTGTAGTCACGGCTGCAGTGGCGCTGAATCAGCTCATTCGGGTTTAGGCCACTGTGCCGGGCCAGTGGTTCCAGGTCGGGGCCAACACTGGGGTGATACCAGACCGGCAGTTCATGGCGCTGGCCGCCCAGATGTTCCAGCGGCTGCAGATCGGTCAGCGCCTGCTCGATCAACTCGCGGGCCTGCCACTCGTCCAGGGCTCGCACGTCATAGTGCAGCAGCAGGGTGGTGTAGGACGGCACCAGATCGACCAATAGCGCACCAAAGCTGTCGCGCAGCCGCTGAGCGGCGGCCAGCAGCCAGGGCATGTTGTGTTCGTCGATACGCTCGAACAATCGGATTATCAGACTGTCGAGGCTGGCGGTCTCGACCTGGGGGTTCATGGCGGATCCAGTGCCTGCATCGCCTCGCGGATGCGGCGGACCACTGCGACCGATTCGGGGTTGTCGCCGTGCACGCACAGCGAGTCGATCCGCAGGTGCAGGGCGCTGCCATCGCTGGCGATCAGCGGCTCGCCCCGGGCCAAAGCCAGAGCCTGATCAAGGATCCGCTGCGGGTCATGGTGCACCGCACCCGGGAGCGTGCGGGGCAGCAGCAGACCATTGGCGTCGTAACCCCGGTCGGCGAAGCCCTCCAGCCACAGCACGATGCCATGCTCGTGGGCCAGAGCCTCGGCCTGGCGGTTGTCGGCCTGACCCAGCAGCATCAGTGGCAGGCTGCGGTCATAGCGGGCAATGGTGCGGATCACCGTGGCCAGCAAGTCGGGCTGGCGCATCATGTCGTTGTACAGCGCGCCATGCGGCTTGACGTAGCTGACCCAGGTACCCTCGGCCCGGCAGATCGCTTCCAGCGCGCCGATCTGGTACAGCAGCAGGTCTTCGACTTCCTGGGCACTGCAGGCCATCGAGCGGCGGCCAAAACCGACCAGATCCGGATAGGCCGGATGGGCTCCGATACGCACCTCGTGTTCGACCGCCAGACGCACGGTACGGCGCATGGTGCCAGGGTCGGAAGCATGGAAGCCACAGGCGATATTGGCGCAATCGACCCAGGGCATGACCTGCTCGTCCAAGCCCATGCGCCAGGCGCCGAAGCTTTCACCCATATCGCAATTGAGTAACGGGGTAGCCATGGTGGACCTCGGAGTACAGCATGTGTGCCCGTCATTATCGCACGTCGGACGGACAACACGAACAGCCCTGCTGCGCAGGCGCGACCAATCAAGGTAGAGCGGCAGGCTGACCGGCGCGCTGCAGATAGTAGGCGCGTAGCTCATCGGCGAATGCCTGGTAGGTTTCCTCCGGAACCCAGCGCTCATAAAGCGCCAGCAGCACATCCGGTTCGGCAGCAATCTGGCGCACGGCCAGGTCCAGCCGCGCGGCCATCGCCCGGCCCCAATCGCTGCGGGTACAGTAGATGCCGGTTTCCACCTGCTCGCGATGCTCCTGGATCGGCAGGCTCCGCAGCGGGGCCTGGACAGCCAGGCGTCGGGTAATGGCCCGGGTGACGGTGGCAAATTCGAAGGTGAAGTCCAGCCGCCCATGACTGACCATCAGCAACAGATTTTCACCGCTCAGGGCGCCAGTTACAGACTCCAGCCGCCCGGCGGTCTGGGCTTCGCTGAACCAGGCAGCCAGCTCCGTCGGATAGGTGCGAAAGCCCGACACCCCTCCACGCAGGTCAGTGTCGGCCAATAACCGACTCAGCGACAGGCTGCCGTTCTCGAGCGGGAAGCGCTCGCGGTCGTCCTGGCGGATCACCGCCTGGATCGGCGTGCTGGCCATGAACGGGATGAAATAGCCGATTTGATCGCTGTCAGCACGGCGCAGCAGCGGCATCGAGCAGAACGCCAGGCCCTGTTCCATGTCGTACTGCTGGCGCGGGCGGTTGGCCAGACGGTAACGTGGCTGCAGCTCCGGAAGCCGAGCCATCAGCAACTCCAGGGCTTCCATGGCAATACCGTCGCGCGGCTGGCCATCGACCAGATTGACCGCACCGGGAATAGGCCAGAGGGCCCAGTCGAGTACCGAATCGGTCTCTTCGGCCCAGGTGCCGGCAGTCAACAGCATCAGCAGGGCCGATATGACGGCTTTGTGACAAAGGAGCTTAAGACGCGGCATCGTCACTACAATCAAGATGGGTGAATACAACGGGTGTACCTGGCATTATCGCACGACGGGCGGGCCGCAATGTACAAACCGCGACATGTTGATTGGCGAACCGACGTTGGCCTGCTAGATTTGCCAACATGCCCCTGAGCAAACAACAGCACACCCACATCGCCTTGCTACTGTATCTGAGCATTCTGCTCAGCGGCTTTTCCTGTGCACTCACCCACAGCGCCCATCTGGCACTGGGGCTGGCTCTGGGGCAGGTAGCGTTCTGTTCGCTGGGCGAGGGCCTGTCTGACGGTAGCCTGGTCGCCGACCCCATGCTCAAGGAGCACTCCGGCTCACCGAGCCTGCCGTTCAATTGCCCGCTATGCCAGCTCACGACCCTGAGCCTGACTCTGGTTCTGGCCTTGATCTGCCTGCTACGGCGGCGCCCGGCGCTGGTTCCGGCCTGGCCACCGCTACAGCCACTGTCACCCCGTCAGGCCTGGCCGCCGGCCAACCCCCGAGCCCCCTAGTTCTTCCTGTTCCAACATCTTGATTGGCACCCGCAATGCGCGGGCACCACTCCGTGTCTGATACAGGATAACCATCAATGAAGCCCGAGTATTTCGCCATACTGCTGGCCAGCGCCAGCGGCCTCGCCCTGGCCGACCATGCCCCGCTGGAGCTACCCAGCAGCACCATCACCGGCACCGAAGCACCGTCTTCGGGGCTTAATCTGGACCAGCCGATCAGCACCGGCTCGCGGCTGGGGTTAACTCCACGGGAAAACCCGGCCTCGGTCAGCGTGGCCGACAGCGTCAAGATCGAACGCATCGGCGCCCGTGACTTTCAGGAAATCGCCAACAGCCTGCCCGGCGTGAATGCTGCCGCCCCGCCCGGCTGGGGCGGCAACGTCGCCTATCGCGGCTTCAACGGCTCGCAGGTCAATCAGTTGTTCAACGGCATCAGCCTGCAGTACAACAGTGCCAACCGCCCGGTCGACAGCTGGATTTATGACCGGGTCGAACTGATCGGCGGCCCCTCGTCGTTCGCCCACGGCAGCGGTTCGGTCGGCGGCACCCTGAACTACGTGACCAAGCTGGCCAACCGCGGCGCCAACGCCAGCGAAGCGCGCCTGCGCTATGCCCGCTTCGACCGCCACGAACTGGCTGTGGGCAGCAACCAGGCGCTCAACGACGGCCCCGGCGCGCGGCACTACCTGCGCCTGGATGCCAGCCGTAACACCAGCAATGGCTATATCGACCGTCAGGAGCGCGAGGCCAACAGCTTGGCGTTCTCGTTGCTCAGCGACCTGACCCCACGGCTTTCGCACACCCTGGCTCTCGAGTATCTGGAAGAATGGGAAGACAGCCCCTATTGGGGCACCCCGACCCTCAACCCGCGCCAGGGCAAGCTGCGCATCGACCGCCGCACCCGGTTCAACAACTACAACGTCGCCGATGGCCGCTACGAGCAGCGAGTGCGCTGGCTGCGCTCAATCACCGAGTATCAGTTGGCCCCCGGCAGCAGCCTGCGCAACACCTTTTACCACTACCGTGGCCAGCGTGATTACCGCAACCTCGAGGTCTACCGCTATACCCCCGACAACAGCGCGGTAGAGCGTTCGGCCGCCTACATGCAGCGGCACACCCAGGAACTCAACGGCAACCGCCTGGAATGGCTGGCCCATAGCCATCTGGGCGGGCTGCCGAGTGATTGGGCACTGGGTGCCGACTTCAGCCGCAACCGCCAGACCCGCTTTCCGCTGTCGGTCAACGCGTTGCTGGATACAGTCGACCCCAACGGCTTTGATCCCGGCTCCTTCGATGACATTCCCGGCATCAGTCGTGGCTGGAACAAGGACCGCAGCAACCGGGTCGAGACCCGTGCGCTGTTCGCCGAGAACCGCCTGCAACTGCGCCCCGACCTGGCCCTGGTCAGCGGCCTGCGCTACGACCACATCGACCTGCGGGTAATCAACCATCGCACCGTCAGCGCCACCGACCCGGCCCGCTTCAGCCGTCGTTGGGACGCCTTCACCGGGCGCCTGGGCCTGGTCTGGGACCTGACCGATCAGGCTATGCTCTACGCCCAGTACAGCACTTCGGCCGAACCACCCGGCGGCACCCTGACCAGTGCCAGCTTCACCCAGGTACGCGATTTCGACCTGAGCACCGGCAAGCAGTGGGAAGTCGGCAGCAAGCTGGACTTTCTCGATGGTCGTGCCAGCGCGACTTTGGCGCTGTACCGGATCGTGCGTCGGGACTTCCCGGTCGCTGACCCGAACAACCCCGGCAGCACTGTACCGGTCGGCCAGCAGACCTCCGAGGGGATAGAGCTCGGAGCCTCGTTCAAACTGACCGAGCGCCTGCTGCTCGAAGGCAATCTGGGCTGGGTCGATGCGCGCTTCGATGATTTCAACGAGCGCAGCGGCAACGACATCATCTCGCGCAAGGGCAAGACCCCGAGCAACACTCCCAAACAGGTCGCCAACCTGTGGCTGACCCAGGATTTCAACCGCCATTGGCAGGGCGGCCTGGATGCCCGCTACGTCTCCTCGGTTTACGCCAACCATGCCAATACCCAGTGGGTACCCTCCTATACCTTGTACGGCGCCTTCCTGCGCTACCGCTTCGACAGCGGCAGCGATCTGACCCTGCGCGCCCGCAACCTGACCGACGAGCAGTACGCCCGCTTTATTCACCAGAGCAACGGCCAGTACTACCTGGGCGAGCCACGCGACCTGGAGCTGACCGCGCATGTACGGTTTTGAAGCCGGATTGCACGGCTTGATGAGCGCAGTGGTCGGCCCCCTGTTGCAGACCGTCGATGCCCAGGGAAGGGCATCGCCGAGCGTACAGGGAGGTATTCACAGCGTGTCTGCAACAGGGGGCCGGTCACTGCGCCTGCACACCTCGAACTTGCCCAGCCTCGCGACCAGGAACATGCGATGAAACGCTATCTCTATCTCTGGCATCGCTGGCTGGGTATTGGCCTGTGCCTGCTACTGGCGCTGTGGTTCGGCTCCGGGCTGGTGATGCTGTATGTCGGCTACCCCAAGCTGACCCCAACCGAGCACTGGGCACGCCTGCCGGCACTGGCGCTGGACGACTGCTGTGTGGAGCCGGGCCGGCTGCTCAACGGGCTGGCCGGGCCGGTCAACAGCCTGCGCCTGACCAGTATCGCCGGCAAACCGCACTACCTGCTGAGCCAGACTACCCAAGTCCGCGCCTTCGACGCCCGAACCGGCCAGCCGGTCGTGGCTGTCGACGCCGAACTGGCACTGGCCAGTGCCGCCCAGTTCGCCCCGGGCGTGGCCTTGAACTACCACGGGCTGATCGACGAAGACCCCTGGACCCATACCCGCAGCCTCGATCCGGACCGGCCGTTGCATCGGGTGCAGATCGCCGACCAACAGCGTCGCTGGTTATACATCTCCAGTGCCAGCGGTGCCGTGGTGCGCGATGTCACTGCGCTGGAACGCGGCTGGAACTGGGTCGGCGCCTGGCTGCACTGGATCTACCCGCTGCGCGGCAACTGGCTGCAGCCGCTGTGGCACGACGCGGTGGTGTATCTGTCCGTGGCCGCCACGCTGCTGGCCGTACTGGGTATGGTCGTCGGCCTGCTGCGCTGGCGCTTTCGCAAGCCCTATCGCAGCGGCTCGCGCTCTCCCTACCCCGGCGGCTTTGCCCGCTGGCATCATATCGGCGGACTGCTGTTCGGGTTGGTGCTGGTGGCCTGGATCTTCAGCGGGCTTATGTCGATGCGGCCATGGAACCTGCTGGCCGGCCAGACGGCCTGGTCGCAGGCCGGCTATCAGGCTGGCAACCTGCAGCAGGCCGCGTTCGACCTGCCTCTGCCCACAGCGCTGGCACGGCTGAACGCCAATGGCCCGCCAGTAGTCGAGCTGGAATGGCGCATGCTCGGTGGTCAAAGCTGGCTGATCGGCTATGCCGCCAATGGCCAGAGCCGGATCATCGCCCTTGAGCCTGAAGCCCAGGCCCGCACACAGCTGGATAGCAACCAATTGCTGGCCGCGGCCCAGGCCGGCCTGCCGGGGGTGGTCTGGCAGAGTGAATGGGTCGAGCGCTACGACCTCTACTATGTGGCTCGCGCCGAGCAAAGCATGTACGGTCACCGGCTGCGGCCGTTGCCGATGCTGCGCATCCGCTTTGACGATGCGCCAGCCACCTGGGTGCAGCTCGACCCACACACCGGCGCGGTGCTGGATGTGCTGGACCGCAACCGACGTCTGGCCCGCTGGCTGTTCAACCTGTTGCACAGCTGGGATCTGCCCTGGCTACTGGAGCGCCCGCGCCTGCGCGAGGCAGTGCTGATCGGCTTCAGCCTCGGCGGAATGCTGATCAGCCTCAGCGGTATAGTGCTCGGCTGGCGCCGGATCAGGCGCATCGCGCGGGCATGACCTCGGGCTTTCCTGGGAGCCTTGAGCATCTGCTCAAGGCCGGGGATGCACCAACTGCGCTGCGGGAGCAAATGCTCCCGCCTCCCGGGGGTGTGCTGGGCTCGCCTCAAGCCTGGGCGTCTATTACTTCCTGCGCGGCGCGGAAGGCGTCGATGGCCGCTGGCACACCGGCATAAACCGCACAATGCAGCAATGCCTCGCGGATTTCCTCGACGGTGCAACCGTTGTTCAACGCACCACGCACATGGCCCTTGAGTTCCTGCGGGCATTTCAACGCGGTCAGCGCCGCCAGGGTGATCAGACTGCGGGTCTTGCGGTCCAGCCCTTCCCGGGTCCAGACCCCGCCCCAGGCATGCTCATTGACGAACTCCTGCAGCGGCTGGCTGAACTCGGTGGCGTTACCCAGGGCGCGATCAACGAAGGCGTCGCCCATTACTTCACGGCGGACTGTCAAACCCTCACTTTGCGTGTCGCTCATAACAACTCCTTGAAAAGTACAAGACGCGGGAAGTGTAGCGCCTTTGGTCGGCGGCAGGTCGGCAAGCCTTCCAGGCATACGAGACAATCTGCCGCAGGTTCAACTCTGGCGAGGATGCCCAGGCCTGACTAACCTTATACCCGGCAGAGTATAAGGAGGCTCGAATGAAACGTTTACTGGGATTGTTCTGGCTGACGGTACTGACCTTGCCGGTCAATGCTGTTGAGCTGGGTATCGAAGCACGAGAGGTCTACGAACGAGTGTCGGCCGGCGACTCATCCGTGCTGTTCGTCGATGTACGTGATCCGGTGGAGATCATGTTTGTCGGTTTTACCGATGTGGTGCACCTCAATATTCCTTTCCTGCTGGTAGATCGCCATACCTGGAGCGAGGAGCGCGGAGCCTTTGCAGTCAATCGCAACCCGGACTTCGTCGCTCAGGTTGGCAATGAGCTGGCGCGCCGCGGGCTGGGGCCTGATACCGAGATCGTGACCCTGTGTCGGTCCGGTAGCGAACGTGGCGAGCCTAGCGCTGCAGTCCTGCGCGAGAATGGCTTCCCCAACGCCCGCTATGTGATCAACGGCTTCCAGGGTTCAGCGATCAAAGAGGGCGAGCGGGCTGGCTTCCGTCTGCTCAATGGCTGGCAGAACGAGGGCTTGCCGTGGTCTGCCAAAATGAACCCGGACAAAATTTTCCGGACCGATCTTCAGCCGTGAAACAAAACCACAGAGGCAAATTCAATGAAAAAGCTTGTTGCTTCGGCCGTATTGGCCGGTTCGGCGGCACTGGCCCAGGCCGACAGCCTACCGGTCACTGTCATCCTTAATAGCGCCAGTCCGATGACCCAGGGTATAGCCATGGTGCTGGCCAATCAGATGCAGGCCCAGGGCGGGCAGGTAGATATCCTGCTGTGTGATCAGGCAGGCGATCTGGCTCTGACCGATGCCGGTGGTGAACCGCTCAAACCCAACAACCTGACTCCGGCTCAGTTATTGTCGGCCGCCATTGAAAAAGGGGCGACAGCCAGTGTCTGTGCCTTGTACCTGCCCAATACCGGACACCCATCATCTGCTCTGAGACAGGGTGTGACAGTCGCAGCTCCGGATGCCATGGCCCGTCGCCTGCTGGAGCCTCAGCGCAAGGTTATGGTGTTCTGAGCGACACTCAGATACTGGGCGCGGCCTGACGCGCCCAACAGCGATACAAGGGTTCAGCCAGAAACAGTCGCAACACCTGCAGCGACATCTTCTCGCGCAAGGGCAAGACCCCGAGCAACATTCCCGAACAGGCACTGACCAGTGCCGCTCAGTTCGCCCCGGGTGTGATCCTGAGTTATCACGGGCTGATCGGCGAAGCCGCCTGAAGCCATAGCCGCTGCGGCACGACACGGTGGTGATTTGTCGCTGACCGCCACCGTGCTAGCCATACTCGGCATGGTAGTCGGCAGCGGCGTTGCCGACCTTTGTTCGAGCAGGCTCGAGCCTCCCAAGAAAGCCCTGTCCAAGCGTGCAATGCGCTAAGTAGCTCTGAGCCATAGTACACTGCCACTTTGTCCAGCCATCAACGAGCCTTTCAATGCCTGCCGCGAGCAAACACCGGGAAAATCTCATTCAGGCCGCTGCCAAGCTGTTTCGTCAACGGGGTTATGCGGCTACCGGTTTGAACGATATTCTTCGCGAAAGTGGGGCACCCAAGGGGTCTTTGTATCACTATTTCCCCGGCGGGAAGGAGGCCTTGGGGGAGGCGGCCGTGCGTTGGGCCGGAGAGCGTGGACGCCTGTCACTGATGCTACTGCGTGAACGCGAACCTGACACCCCTGCACTCCTACAGGCCTACGCCTCACAGTTAGCCGCCTGGATGATGTCTTCTGGCTGCCGTGACGGCTGCCCTATTGCGACGACAGTGCTTGAGGCCGCCCCTGCTGTGCCTGCTCTCACGACCGCAGGTCGTGAGGCCTTTCAAAGCTGGAGTGAGGAACTGACACAGGCTTTGCGCCGTGATGGCCTGACTGACGAGCCAGCCCGTCGTCTTGCACAGCTCGCCATCGCAGCTATGGAGGGAGCTCTAATCCTGTCCAGAGTGGAAGGCACCGGTGCTCCCATAATCGAGGCAATTGAAGACGTCGCCTTGCTGATACGCCTGCGTCTGGATCGTCACGTCGCTAACTAAGACCATCAATTAGTAACCACATTCAGCAAATGGATAACGGCTTGGGTAGCTGGTCAAGCGAAAATAATTATATAGACTGGTCTATATAAACAAAAATAAGGTAATCACCATGACAGTACCGTTCATCCCTGAAGGCTTTCAGCCGCACACTCGCCGCAGTGGTCTAACCGATCCCTGGGAACCCATTTATTCCAAACGCTGTAGCGATGGACTCAGCTTGGGACTTCGTGCTGGGCAAGCGCATACCAATAGCCGCGGCTTCGTTCACGGCGGCTTGATCTCGGCCCTTGCCGACAATGCTATGGGCTTAAGCTGCGCACAGCGCCTAGCTGCTGCCTCTGGACTGGTTACAGTCAACTTGAACGTGGACTTTCTCGGTACAGCCAGCATCGATCAATGGCTGGAAGTCCGCGCTACAACAATCAAGACCGGTCGCAGCCTGTGCTTTGCAGAAGCCGTGATACTGGCAGACAACACACCTTGCGCACGGGCTAGCGCTGTCTTCAAGGTGATCTCAAACTAAAGCGGAGGTACTGTTATGCAAACGGATCCAGTGATACTCCAGCGACTTAACGATGTATCTCGACTGGCAGCATTCAACAACTGGCTGGGATTGGAAGTGGTCTCAGCAACAAGCGGCGAAGTGCGCTTGCGTCTCCCCTGGCGCGAGGAGCTGGGACAATATAACGGCTACTTGCATGCAGGAATCATCGGAGCACTGATTGATACCGCCTGTGGTTTCGCTGCGGCAACCCTGAGCGAACGCCTGTTAGCATCTCAGTATGCCGTCCGCTGTCTACGGCCAGCCGTAGCCGATACATTTATAGTCAGCGCTAAGGTCGTCAAACCGGGACGCCAACAGATATTCGCCGCAGCTCAGATCAGCGCACTGGATGCACCAAATCGTCTGCTGGCTGTAGGTGATGCGATCCTGGTCCCGATCAACGAGCCATGAAGCGGTTCAGAGCCGGCCGTGCCACCAGCGGTACAGCGGCTCGGCCAGAAACATCACCAGCAGCAGCCGCAATACCTGCAGCGCGGTAACCAGAGCTACCGACAGGTGCAGCGCCTCGGCAGTCAGACACAGTTCGGTGATGCCGCCGGGCATCATGCCGAGCATCAGGCTCAGGTCGTCAACCTCGGCAAACCAGCTCAACCCTTCAGCGGCGCCGGCAGCTACCAGCATCGCCAGCAAAGTGAACAGCATGACCCGCAGCAAAAACCCCGGCGCCTTGCCAAAGAAGGATCGATCAAAGTGACAACCCAGGGCGCAGCCAATCAGCCATTGGCCCAGCTCTCCGGCGCCGGGCGGCAAGGCCAGATCCAGCTCGAAGACAATACTGGCGCTGGCGCATACCAGCAGCGGGCCGAGCATCCAGGGATTAGGTTGTTGAAAGCGGCGCCAGAGCATGGCGACCAGCGCTCCCAGCGGCAGCAGCACAGCCAGCCAGGTCCAGTCGACCCGACCCGGCGGCAGCGGCTCGGGACTGGGCAGCCCCCAGGTGAACAACGCCGGAATGATCAGCACGACCAACAGCAGGCGCAGACTGTGGGCGGCGGCGACCCGGGCCGGATTGGCCTGATGGCGCAGGCCCAGCACCACCATTTCGCTGGCGCCGCCGGGCATGCTGGCGAACCAGGCAGTGGGCCGGTCGACCCCGGCGCGCAGCAGGATGGCGATGCCGATCAGGCTGAGCAGAAAGGTGCCCATGGCACCAAGTACAATCACTGGCCAATGTGCCAGCATCTGGGCAAAGACCGGCGTGGTGAAGTGCAGGCCGATAGCGCTGGCGACCAGCCATTGGCCGGCCTGGCGGCCACCCGGCAACGGTGTAGCCAACCAGCCGCAACAGCGCACCAGAATCACTGCCAATAACGAGCCGACCATCCATGGCAACGGCCAGTCAGCCAACATGGCCAACCAGCCACCGAGCAGGCCGATCAGCGGCGTGGACCCGCGCTTGAGCAGGTCCAGCCGGTTGAACGGATCAGGCATTGGCTGCGTCAGCCAGCACCTGGCGGGCCTTGCGTGCCCGATAACCGCGCCAGAACGGCAACGCCACCATCAGCGCCACCAGCGCCCACAGGGCCAGGGTGATCGGACTGCTCCAGAGAATCGCCAGATCGCCATTGGAGATAGACAGTGCCCGACGCAGGTTGCTCTCCATCATGCCGCCAAGGATAAAGCCAAGCAGCAGCGCCGACAGCGGGAAGTCGAGCTTGCGCAGCACATAGCCAAACACCCCGATGGCGACCATCAGAAACAGGTCAAAGGTGGTGGCATGCACGGCGTAGACGCCGATTGAGGTGATGATCGCAATTGCCGGCACCAGTGCCCAGTTCGGCACCGCGAGGATGCGGGTGAACACCTTGATCATCGGCACGTTCATGATGATCAGGATGACGTTGGCGACAAACAGCGAGGCGATCAGGCCCCAGACGATATCCGGCTGGTTCTGGAACAGCAGTGGACCGGGGGTGATGTTGTACAGGGTCAGGGCGCCGAGCATCACTGCGGTGGTGCCGGAACCGGGAATGCCCAGGGTTAGCATCGGCACCATCGAGCCGCAGGCCGAGGCGCTGTTGGCGGTTTCCGGGGCAGCCAGGCCGCGCAGGTCGCCATTGCCAAAGTTGCCCTTGGGTCCGGCCAGGCGCTTTTCCGACATGTAGCTGACCGCACTGGCCAGGGTCGCACCGGCGCCAGGCAGAATACCGAAGATGAAACCAGTCAGACCGCTGCGGATATTGGTGGCAAATACCGAAGCGCCTTCCTTGAAGTTGAACAGCATCCGCCCGCTGGCCTTGGCCGCCGCCTGGCCGTGATGGGTACGCTCCAGCAGCATAAGGATTTCACTGACACTGAACAGCCCCAGCACCAGCACCACGAACTGAATGCCGTCGGCCAACCCCAGGCTGCCGAAGGTGAAGCGGTAGACGCCGCTGTTGGCGTCGATGCCGATACACGACAGCAGCAGACCGATCACCACCGCCACGGCGGTCTTGACCGGCTTGTTGCCGGCCATCCCGGCCAGGCAGACGATGGCGAACACCATCAGCATGAAATATTCGGCCGGGCCAAAGGACACCGCCCACTGGGCCAGCAGCGGAGCAAAGGCAACCACCCCGAGGGTAGCGATCAGGCCACCGATAAATGAACTCCAGGCCGAGATCGACAGGGCGATACCACCCTTGCCCTGACGCGCCAGCGGGTAACCGTCCAGGGTAGTCATCACCGCCGAGGCCTCGCCGGGAATATTGAGCAGGATTGAGGAGATCCGCCCGCCGTACTCGCAACCCAGGTACACCGAGGCGAGCAGGATCAGCGCGGTTTCCGGTGGCAGACCGAGGGCAAAGGCCACCGGAATCAGCAGCGCCACCCCATTAATCGGGCCCAGACCCGGCAACAGACCGACCACAGTTCCGATCAGGGTGCCGGACAGGGCAGTGATCAGGTTGTTCGGGCTCAGGGCCACACCAAAGCCCTGGCTGAGATAACTGAGGGTATCCATGATCAAAACTCCAGCCCGGCCAGAACGCCGAGCGGCAAGGGAACATCGAGAATGCGGTCGAACAGCAAATACAGACCAATGCCGAGCACCACCGCGAGAATTGCCCCATGCAGCCAGCGACCGCCGAACAACCGGCACATGGCCAGGGCAAACAGGCTGCTGGTGACGATGAAGCCCAGTAGCTCGAACAAGGCCGCCATGGCCAGCATCAACAGCAGACACAGGCCGACCTTGCCAAGCACTGCCGGCGCCGGCAGCGTCTCTTCATCCGCGCCACGCTCCAGCGCTGGCTTGCAGACAATCAGCAACGCCCCGGCCGCCAGCAGGCCAAGCAGCAACAGCGGATAGGCGCGCGGCCCGACCGGCTCGTAGGAAAACGGGGCATGATAGCCCCAGGCAATCCAGGCCAGGCAGGCGCTGGCCAGCAGCAGGCACGCCGCGAACAGGCGATGGTACATGGCGGTATCCTCGCGGAAGCGGCCGGCGGGCAGCCGGCCTTGGGGGAACGTCAGGAGAGAATTACTGGGTCAGACCGAACTCGGCGGCCAGTAGCTTGAGCTCGGCGACCCGCTGCTTGACGTAGCTATCGAGCTCGTCGCCGGTCAGCGCGAAGGGGAACAGCTCGCGCTGCTCACGCAGTTCGGCGAAGTCTTCAGAGGCCAGCAGATCATCGAAGGTGTTCTTCCACCAGGCGTAGTCGGCGTCGCTGACCCGTGGGCCCATGTAGAAGCCACGGATTACCGGCCAGGTGACGTCATAGCCCTGCTCTTTGGCGGTCGGAATGTCGGCGACAGACGCGCCCGGCAGACGCTCTTCGGACATGATCGCCAGAATCCGCATGCTGCCGCTTTCAATATGCGGCACCGAGTCGGAGATGTCGGTACTGGCGACCTGGATATGACCACCGAGCAGCGCGGTGGCCAGTTCGCCACCACCTTCCATCGCTACGTAACGCAAGCGGCTCGGATCAATCCCGGCGGCGCGGGCAATCAGCGCGGTTTGCATCCAGTCCTGGCCACCGACGGTACCACCGGAGCCAATCACGACCTTGCCAGGATCGGCCTTGAGCGCTGCCACCAGATCATCCAGGGTCTGGAACTCGGAGTCGCTACGCACAGCGATGGCGCCATAGCTGGAGCCGATTGCGGCCAACCACTTCACCGCATTTTCATCGAAACGGCCAAACTTGCCCTGGGCCAGATTGAGCAGCGACCCGGTCGAGAATGCGGTGATGGTGCCACCCTCGGCAGCACGCTGGGCAACCACGGCATTGTAGGCCACCGCGCCGACACCGCCGGGCATATAGGTGACGCGCATTGGCCGGCTGATCTTCTTGCTGTCGAGCAGCGCGCTCTGGGCCAGCTTGCAGGTCAGATCAAAGCCACCGCCGGGCGAGGCCGGGGCAATACATTCAGGACGCCGTGGCTCATCGGCCAGGGCGTAGTTGGCCAGGCACAGGCAGGCAGCCGCCATCAGGGTGGAACGCAGAACGGATTTCATGGGAGTTCTCCTCTGTTTTTATTCTAGTTACCAGATCGGCAGGGTGTAGCTGACAATCAGGCGGTTCTCATCGGCATTGCGGGCAAAGCTGGAACGGTAACTCGCGTTGCGCCAGCGCAGCCCGACATTCTTCAGCGGACCGTCCTGGATTACGTATTGCAGCTCGCTGTTACGCTCCCATTCACGGCCTCGCTCGCCATTGACCAGGCGCGCCTGATCACCCTTGATGTAGCGGCTCATGAAGCTCAGGCCGGGGATGCCAAGCTGCTTGAAGTCATAGTCGTAGCGCAGTTGCCAGGAGCGCTCGCCGGCTTCGGCAAAATCGTTGATCTGCACGAAGTTGACCAGGTAGGGGTTGCTGCCATCGATATAGGGGAAGGCGCTGTCACCGCGCATTTTCTGCAAGGCCAGGGTCAGGCGGTGGCCATCCTGGGCATAACCCAGAGTGCCCTGCCAGGCCTGGTTGTCGATCTTGCCGGCGCGGGCCGAACCCTGATCGTCAGAAACCGCGACCCGCAGCTCGCCACGCAGTTGGCCAGCGGCCAGCGGCCACTGGTGGTTGAGCGAGAAAACCTGTTGGCGGTAGATATCATCCAGTTGTGCCAGATGGTAGCTGCCCGCCAGGCCGGGCACGAACGTGTAGCTCAGCCCCACCCAATCAAAGTGGTCAGCGCTGAACCGACCGCCGAAGCGGCGATTCTTGTTGTTCAGCGCGATGTCCTGGGCATCGGTCGAGTCACGATCCTTGGCCTTGGTCAGCCGTCCGACGCTGATGCCCAGCCGGTCAATTTCATTGATGTTGAGCATGCCGCCTTCGAAGGTCTGCGGCAGAATGCGGCTGTCGTTGGGCTGCAGGACTGGCAGCTTGGGCATCAGGGTACCCAGGCGCAATTCCGATTCGGAAATCCGCGCCTTGGCGGTCAGGCCCAGCTTGCTGTATTCGTCGGCGGCGCGCCCGTCGTCGTGAGTTGGCAGCAAGCCGGTGCCGGTGCGTCCGCGCCCGGAGTCCAGCTTGACCCCAAGCAGACCCTGGGCATCAAGGCCAAAGCCGACCGGGCCCTGGGTATAGCCGGACTGGATATTGAGCAGAAAGCCCTGGGCCCACTCCTCACGTTTGGACTGGCCGGTGCCTTCACGGAAATCGCGGTTGAAATAGATATTGCGCAGTTCCAGATTGGCGCTGCTGCCTTCGATAAAACCGTCGGCCAGAGCCAGCGGACTGGCGATCAGACAGGACAGGGTAGCGGTACAGGCCAGGCGCCAACGCGCCAGCGGGATGCTTGTCATGGGGCGTGCTCTCCATTGTTTTTGTTGTCGGTCTACTCGACCGTGGAGTGATGCTATGCGCCCAACCTTTCACCAACCTGTCATCATGCCGACGGCTGATCTGCGGTGTACACTCAGGCCTAAACCCAGAACTGCAACGAGGATCACCGTGCGTATTCTGCTGGTCGAAGACGACCCCGAACTGGCCGATAGCCTGACCCGCGCACTCAAGGCCGCGGGCTGGACCGTGGACACTCTGCACGATGGCGTGGCCGCCGATCTGGCCCTGCGCAGTGAGGACTATGCGCTGGCGATTCTCGATGTCGGCCTACCCAGACTCGACGGCTTTGAAGTACTGCGACAGCTGCGCGAGCGCGGTCAGACTCTTGCGGTGCTGATGCTGACCGCTCGCAGCGAAGTCAACGACCGGGTGCGCGGGCTGAATCTGGGCGCCGACGACTACCTGGCCAAACCCTTCGAACTCAGTGAACTGGAAGCCCGGACCAAGGCGTTGCTGCGGCGCAGCCTGATGGGCGGTGAGCGCCAGCAGCACTGCGGCCCACTGGTCTACGACCTCAACGACCGGCGCTTCAGCCTCGACGGCGAGCCACTGCAACTGCCGTCACGGGAGCATGCGGTTCTCGAAGCCCTGATCGCCCGCCCCGGGCGGGTCATGAGCAAGGATCAACTGGCCGGCAAGGTGTTCGGCCTGGACCAGGACGCCAACCCCGAGGCGATCGAAATCTATATTTCCCGGTTGCGGCGCAAGCTCGACGGCAGCCCGGTGCGCATCGTCACCTTCCGCGGCCTGGGCTATCTGCTCGAGGCCAACACGTGAGCAGCGCCGGCAGCCTGCGCTCCAGTCTGCTGCGCTGGCTGGCACTGATGCTGGCGATTCTGCTGGTGCTGGTGGGCGATCGCGGCTATCGCAACGCCCAGCGTGCGGCGGATACCGCCTACGATCGCTCGTTGTTGTCCTCGGCACGGGCGGTGGCCGAACGACTGTACGATGCCGACGGCGAACTGTTTGTCGACGTGCCCTATATCGCCCTGGACAACTTTGCCTATGACATCTCCGGTCGGCTGTACTATCAGGTGCTCAACCCCCAGGGCCAGACCCTGTCGGGCTTCGAAGATCTGCCGGCACCTCCCGAGGATGCCGAACTGACCCGCGACTACCCGGCACTGGCGCGGTTCTACACCAGCGACTATCGCGGCAACGGCGTACGGCTGGTCAGCTTGCTGCAACCGGTCAGCACCGCCAGCGTCCAGGGCGTAGCGGAGATCCGGGTGGCCGAAACCCTGGGTGCGCGCGAACGCATGGCGCGCAACCTGCAGCGTCAATCGCTGATCAACCTTGGCGTGCTGGCCGCCAGCGCTCTGCTGCTGTCGTGGCTGGCGGTCAGCGCCGCACTGACACCGCTTCGCCGGCTGCGCGATCAGGTCGCCAGCCGACGCAGTGACGACCTGCGCCCGATCAGCACCGAAGGGTTGCAGCGCGAAGTCCAGCCACTAGTTGACTCGATCAACCATTTTACCGGCCGGTTGCGGGAAAACTTCGAGCGCCAGCGCGATTTCATCGCTGAAGCCTCGCACGAACTACGGACCCCGCTGGCCGGACTCAAGGCACGACTGGAACTGGGTTTGCGCAGCGACGACCCGCAGGCCTGGCGCCAGGCACTGGAAGAAGGCTTGCTCAGTACCGACCGGACTATCGGCCTGGCCAACCGCCTGCTGTCGATGGCCCGGATCGAGCGCGGCGCCCGCGCGGTCGCCGAAGGCAGCGCCGAACGGGTAGCGCTGAGACCGCTGATCCAGGAGCTGGGCATGGCGCTGGCGCCATTGGCCCATCAGCGCGGGATCGAGCTGGCGCTGGAAGCCGAGCACGATGCGCAGATCTGGGGTGAACCCACCCTGCTGCAGGAGCTGCTGAGCAACCTGATCGACAATGCCCTGGCCCATACCCCCACAGGCGGGCAGATCATTCTGCGCCTGAGGCCAGGGCCGAGTCTGGAAGTCGAAGACTCCGGCCCGGGCATTCCCGAAGCCGAGCGCGGCAAGGTATTCGAACGCTTTTACCACCAGGGCGAGGGCACCGGTCTGGGGCTGTCGATCGTCGGCGAAATCTGCCGCGCCCACCGCGCCGAAATCAGCCTGCACAGTGGCACGATACTGGGTGGACTGCTGGTGCGGGTGGTGTTTGCCGGCAATAGCGCAACTTAGACGTTGGTATGTGACACAACGCACGGGGCACACCGTCTGCCTTGACCTTCTGAGCTTGAACGGTAATATCCGGACCACTGTAAGGAAACTGCAACCTGATACGCCAAGGAGCCTGGTATGTCTGGTAAACCCGCCGCCCGTCAGGGCGACCCCGTTGATTGCCCGAAAAAGGGCCATGGCAAGAACAGCATTGCCAGCGGCTCCCCCGATGTTTTGTTTAACGGCCAGCCGGCTGCCCGGCTGGGTGATACCACGGCCTGTGGCAGTACTTTGTCCGGGCAGGTCATCCCCAATGTACTGATCAATGGCCGCCCGGCGGTGGTGCTTGGCAGCACCGGCAGCCACGGCGAGGTGGTGATTGGCGGCTCCGGCGATATCGTCATCGGCGGCGGAGTGAGCATAGGTTCTGGCGTGAGCGTCAGTGCAGGGGCCGGCCTTGCTGGCCCCGGCGCGCTGGCCTCTGCTGCTGTGGCCTCTACCGCAACACCACCCCTGGCCCGCGCGTTCCTCGACTCAGGCATCCCGACCCAGGCTCTGGCTGAACCCCAGAGCTACGATCTGGAGGAAGAAGAGGAAGAGGAGGAAACCGAACTGCCACTGCAGCAGCGCATCACCCTGCGCCTGGGCGTATTCTTCGACGGCACCGGCAACAACATGGCCAACGCCGGTCTCACCGAACAGTGCCGGCGTGAAGACCTGATCCTGTTCGATGCCGAGGCGCTGGAGAATATCGCCAGCCACTGCCAGAGCTTTGGCTATACCGACAGCAACGGCGACGGCTTTTACGACCGCTTGCCGGACAGCAGCTATGGCAATGCCCAGAGTAATGTGGCGCTGTTGTATGACTTGTATGATGACGATGTGCATAAGGTTTTTTCACAGGAGGCCACTAGCGCAAACCTTGCCGTTTATATCGAAGGTTCGGGTACTCGCAGTGGCAGCGCCGACTCCCGGTATGGTCTGGCCACTGGCAGTGGTGACACCGGAGTGCTTAGCCGGGTTGGGGAAAGTCCTGGCAAAATTGCCGAGCAATTGCGCCTGCTGCTGGACAACAATCCCAGCCTGATTGTCGAAAAGATCGAGTTCGATATCTTCGGATTCAGTCGCGGTGCGGGAGCCGCCCGGCATTTCGCCAACGAACTGCTCAAGCCAGATGGTGGCGTGTTGGCTGGGACGCTGCATGCCGGGCTGCCAGCCATCGCCAGTGACTTTGACTGGCAGCGCGACACGGCAATCAACTTTGTCGGGGTATTCGATACGGTAGCCGCGGTAGCCAACCCGTGGCGTGGCGATCTGAGCCCCGGTGATGCGCGCAACCCCGGCGTGAACCTGTACCTGCCACCGGGCTGTGCCCGCAAGGTAGTGCAACTGACTGCACTGAATGAATGCCGGCACAACTTCAGCCTCAACCGGGTCGGTCCCGAACATGAGGAGATAGACCTGCCTGGGGTGCACTCGGATATCGGTGGCGGCTACCCTCAGTTAATTCGTGAAAAATTGCTGCTAACTCGTCCGCGCCGGGCTTTGAGTAACCAGAACCTGCAGAGCAGCCCGGCCTGGCGTGATCGCGAGGCGGAACTCAGAAAACTGCGCCAGTTGGGATTGCCGGGCGAAGGCCGGTTCAGTCATGTGGAAATCCCCGGCGGAACGCCGCTTGGCAGCCGTAATGAAGGGCGGCGCGAAACCCTGCTGGCTATTGGTATCGACCGGCAGGTACGCGGCGAACTGTCGCGCGTGGCGCTGCGGATTATGCATCAGTTGGCCAGCCAACACGGTGCGGTATTTGAACCCATTGATGACAGTGATACGAGATTTCAGATACCCGAAGACCTGCAGCCCATTGCCGACAAGATCATCGCCGCGGCTCTGCAAGGCCGCAGCGCCAAACTGACGGAGGATGACTGGCGTCTGTTGCATGCTCGCTATATTCACCTGTCGGCTCACTGGACACCCAGTGAGGGCATTCTGGTCCACCGCCCACGTAGTGGTGGCCGGGCCATCTACCCCCATCAGCCACAACGAGGTTACCCGCAATGAGGCACTGGATTATTGCCTTGGGCCTATCGCTGTTCGGCCTGAGCGGCTGCGCCAGCCATGACCCACTGAACCCTCCACCGCCCAAGCTGCCCTATGATGCCTGGTATGTTGGCGCGTGGGCGCCGGACTATATGGAGGTGTGGATTGAAACCGTGGATGTTATCGACCGGCGCGGACTGGTCTATGAGCGGGTGCACGGGGGGGTGGCCTCAATTCATCGCCCGCCGAATAACCAGGGCAATCCGAATGGCTGGCCGGAGCAGTCAGGGAGTGGCAAGGGCCGACACATGCGAGGCATCGATCTGCCGGAATTTATCTTTGTGCGCTGGCAGTCGCTGGTGGAGCCGCAGACCTACAATGTGCGGATCGATATTCCCGAGTGGGTGCGTGAGGAAATGCTAAAGCCGCATGAAGCCTATTGCCGTTATGACGGACAGACGATTGTTGGTTACCGTACACACATCAGTATTGGCCTGGCTCCCGGTGGTATCGCCAAGGCCTGGGTACTGGGTCCGTGTCTGGAGTCCATCGAGATCGGACGCTTCATTGGCAAGATCCATCCGAAGGGACCCTATGACGGCACCTCGGAAGGCCGGCACCGTCCGCTAACTGAGATTTCCAGGGAGTATGTCGAGACCCATGGCATTCCCTACGATAGCTGGTAGACCATGGAATTGGCAGTCCCTATCAATCGCGCCCTTGTGGTTACCCCAACTTCAGGCTGCTCAAACCTAAAAGTCTCAGGCCCTGACCTCCAACCTCGGCTCACGGCGCAGCTTGTCGACATCGGCACGCGGCGGGGCACCAAACAGACGGCTGTATTCGCGACTGAACTGCGAGGGGCTTTCATAGCCGACCCGATAACTGGCGGTGGCGGCTTCCAGGCCTTCGCCGAGCATCAGTCGGCGCGCCTCATGCAACCGCAGCTTTTTCTGGAACTGCAATGGCGACATCCGAGTGACCTGCTTAAAACTGTGATACAGGGTCGACTCGCTCATGTTGACCTCGTCGGCCAGCTCGCGAATGCGCAGCGGTTCGCTGAAGCGCTCCTTGAGTCGGCTGATGACCCGCGCCACACGCTGAGCCTGGCTATCGGCGCGCACGAACTCCTGCATCCGCGGGCCCATTTCGCCAACCAGGGCTCGATAAATGATCTCGCGGCGAATCAGCGGTAGCAGAATGCGTGCATCAGCGGGTGAGTCAAGCAGGGCCACCAGCCGGGTCATGGCATCGAGAATGGCAAAATCAGCCTGCCCAACGCAGACCCCGCAGCCCATGCCCGGGCAGTCGCTATCATTGCGTCGGGGCGGCAGGTCCTGACCCAGTTCCATGACCAGCTCGGCGACCTCGGCCGGGTCGAAATCGAATTTGACCGCCAGATAGGGGTTTTCCGGACTGGCATCAATGATCTGGCCGATTACCGGCAGATCGACGCTGGAGATCATGCAGCTCAGCGGTTCATAGATGATCTCGCGATCGCCAAAACGCACGCTCTTGCGGCCTTGGGCGATGACGCACAGTGAGGGCTGGTAGACGGCCGAACTGCAACTGCTCGGCCCATCACCTCGGAACAGCGCCAGACCGGGAATGACGGTCTCGCTGAAGCCTTCTTCGGGCATGTGAGCCAATACCAGATCGGCCAGTTTGCGGCACAAAGGGTGGTTGGGCTGATCGCTCATCGGAGTGCTCCACAGGATTCACCGTGAGTATACGCAGGATCAGACAATCGCTAATACCCTTCCGGCAGCTTTGCAGGATCAGGCAATAATTCGGCAGAAATGCGCAAACCCTTGTCATACAGGCTTCATTTAAGCTCATAAAAACCATTCAGTGCCCTCCCATGGGGCAAGCAGGAATGGAGCAAAAATAACGCGCTGCAGAATCAGGCAATCAATTCGCAGTAATCCGCTATCACCCCATCTGCCTCTGACTCTAAGGTATGCCTCTCGGTTAGCCATCACCTTTCATGGCGCCGTTTCTTCACGATGAGCCCGACAAGGGAAGTGAGCAAGTCATGCATACCCGTATCATTCCATCCACCCTGGCATTGCTGGGTGCCGCCTGGTTGCTGTCTCAACTCTCCGGCTGCGATGCGCGCGGACAGGAAACAGCCATGGAACCTGAGCCCGCCACAGTCCAGGTAGCTGAGGTCGAAATCCGCGACACCACTCTGTGGGGCAGTTTTACCGGCCGCCTGGTGGCGCCCCAAACGGTTGAACTGCGCCCACGGGTCAGCGGCTATATCGATCAGGTCCGTTTTGAGGAAGGCGAACTGGTCAACCAGGGCGATGTGCTGTTCATCATTGATCAGCGCCCCTACCAGGCCCGCGAGCGGGCGGCGGCTGCCGAGCTTGAGCGCTTGCGCAGCCAATTGGCACTGAGTACCAGCGAGGCCAGGCGCGCCGAACTGTTGTGGGAACGCCGAGCCATTTCACGCGAGGAGTTCGAGCAGCGCAGCGCCGCCCAGTCCATGGCCCAGGCAGCGCTGAACGCAGCCCAGGCGGCGCTCGACAGCGTCCGGCTGGATCTGCACTACACCGAAGTGCGAGCGCCGATCAGCGGTCGAATCGGTCGTGCTCTGGTAACCCCGGGCAACCTGGCCAGCGCTGACAACACCGTGCTGACCACGCTGGTGTCGGTCGACCCGCTGCACGTCTATTTCGACGGAGATCAGCAAACCTCACAGGCCAGCCAGGCGCTGCTGGCCACCCGGCCCCAGATGCCGGTACGCGTCAGCCTGGCGGGTGAGCGCAGCTATTCCCACTCTGGCCATCTGGACTTCATCGACAACCAGCTCAACAGCGCCACCGGCACCCTGCAGTTCCGTGCAGTTCTGGCCAACCCTGATGGTCTGTTGCGTCCAGGGCAGTTTGCCCGGGTGGAAATGCCCATCGCTGCACTGAAGCAGGCGATCCTGATCGACCAGAAGGCCATTCTGACTGACCAGGACCGGCGTTATGTCTATGTGCTGGATGACGACAACCGTGCGCAGCGGCGGACCGTGCAGACCGGCCAGCAGGTCGACGGTCAATTGCTGATCCGCAATGGCTTGCAGCCGGGCGATCGGGTCGTGGTCAACGGCCTGCAACGGATCATGTACCCCGGCATGCCGGTAACCCCCGAGCCGGTCGTTACCCCGGCCCCGACCCGGGTGGCCCAGTTGACCGAGCCGCTACAGCTCTAATCCCAAGAACCATTCCATGATGTATGTACGGGCGCGCCCAGGGGCGCGTCCCGGGAGGACTTTGCCGTGAATTTTTCACGCTTTTTCGTCGACCGGCCGATCTTTGCCTCGGTGCTGTCGATCATCATTTTCGTGGTCGGCCTGATCAGCATTCCGCTGCTGCCGGTCAGCGAATACCCCGAGGTAGTGCCGCCCAGCGTGCTGGTCAGCGCCAGCTACCCCGGCGCCAACCCCAAGACCATCTCGGAAACCGTGGCCACCCCGCTGGAAGAAGCGATCAACGGGGTCGAGAACATGATCTACATGAAGTCGGTAGCCGGCAGCGACGGCAGTCTGGCGCTGAGCGTGACCTTTGCGCTGGGTACCGACCCGGATCAGGCCCAGGTGCAGGTGCAGAATCGGGTCTCGCAGGCGTTGCCAAGGCTACCCGAGGATGTGCGCCGGCTCGGGGTCACCACCCAGAAGCAGTCGCCCAACCTGATGATGGCGGTACACCTGATTTCGCCGGACGACAGCCTGGACGCCACCTATATCCGCAATTACGCGGTGCTCAATATCCGCGATGAGCTGGCACGTATTCCCGGCGTTGGCGAGGCCGGGCTGTTCGGCGCTGGCGACTATGCCATGCGCCTGTGGATCGACCCGCAGCAGGCCGCCTCGCTGGGCGTGACTGCCAGCGACATCAGCAGCGCCGTGCAGGAGCAGAATATTCAGGTTTCGGCTGGCCAGATCGGCGCGCCGCCCATGCCGCAAGGCTCGGAACTGCTGATTGCGATCAATGCCCGGGGCCGGCTGGAAACGCCTGAAGAGTTCGGCGACATCGTGCTCAAGACCGGGACCAACGGCGAAATCACCCGCCTGCGCGATGTCGCCCGGATCGAGCTGGCGGCTTCGCAGGACGCTCTGCGGGCCTTGCTCAACGGCCGTCAGGCGGTGGCCATCCCGATTTTCCAGTCGCCCGGCTCCAATGCCCTGGAAGTCTCGGCGGCAGTGCGGGCAAAGATGGCCGAGTTGGCCGAAGCTTTCCCCGAAGGCCTGAGCTGGGAGGTCGCCTACGACCCGACAGTGTTCGTCAGCACCTCGATCAAGGCCGTGATTATGACCCTGCTCGAGGCGGTAGCACTGGTGGTGCTAGTGGTGATCCTGTTCCTGCAGACCTGGCGCGCCTCGCTGATTCCACTGCTGGCGGTACCGGTATCAATCATCGGCACCTTCGCCGTGTTATTGCTGTTGGGCTTTTCGATCAACACCCTGACCCTGTTCGCCATGGTGCTGGCGATTGGCATCGTGGTCGATGATGCCATCGTCGTGGTCGAGAACGTCGAGCGCAACATCGAACAGGGTCTGGCCCCCCTGGCAGCGGCGCACCAGGCCATGCGCGAAGTCAGTGGACCGATTGTGGCCATCAGTCTGGTGCTGTGCGCAGTGTTTGTGCCGATGGCCTTTCTTGACGGCATCACCGGTCAGTTCTATCGCCAGTTTGCCATGACCATCGCCATCGCCACGGTGATCTCGGCGATCAACTCACTGACCCTGTCGCCAGCATTGGCCGCCACTCTGCTGAAACCGCATGGTGCCGCCCCGGACCTGCCGGCGCGGGTGATCGACCGGCTGTTTGGCTGGATTTTCCGGCCGTTCAACCGCTTTTTCCTGCGCAATGCCGAGCGTTACCAGCATCTGGTCGGCCGCAGCCTGAGCCGCCGCGGCTGGGTTTTCGGTGTCTATGTCCTGCTGCTGGCCGGTACCGCGCTGATGTTCAGCCAGGTGCCCGGCGGCTTCATTCCGACCCAGGACAAGACCTATCTGGTCGGCAGCATCAGCCTGCCGCCAGGCGCCACCCTGGACCGCACCGAAGCGGTGGCCCGCCAGGTCAGCGACATTGCCCTGGCCACCGAGGGGGTAGCGCATGCGGCAGCGTTTGTCGGCTTCAACGCACTGCAGGGCACCAACACACCGAATGTCGGCACCGTGTTCATCCTGTTCGACGATTTCAGTCAGCGCACCCGCAGCGCCGAACAGATCAGCGAGGAACTCAACGGCAAGCTGGCAACCATCGACGAGGGCTTTGCGGTGACCTTCATGCCGCCGCCGGTGTTCGGCCTGGGCACCGGTTCGGGTTATTCGCTGTATGTGCAGGATCGTCGCGGCGCCGGCTATGGGGAGCTGCAACACGCGGTCGACAGCCTGGCACTGGGACTCAGCGAGGCCCCAGGCATGTTTTTCCCGTTCAGCTCCTACCAGTCCAACGTGCCGCAACTGGACGCCGAGGTTGACCGCCTGCAGGCCAAGGCCCAGGGGGTGCGGCTGGATGAACTGTACGCCACCCTGCAGTTGTATTTCGGCTCGCAGTACATCAACGACTTCAACCTGTTCGGCCGTACCTATCGGGTCATGGCACAGGCCGATGCGCCGTTCCGCGACGAGATCAGCGACCTCGACCATCTCTACACCCGTAACGCTCAGGGCGACATGGTGCCACTCAGCAGCATGGTCAGCCTGCATGAAAGCTTCGGCCCTGACCCGGTGATCCGCTATAACGGCTATCCGGCCGCCGATCTGCTGGGGCAATCCGATCCGGGCATACTGTCGTCGGCCCAGACCCTGGCCACGGTCACTGCGATAGCCGCCGACACCCTGCCGCCGGGCATGACCCTGGAGTGGACCGACCTGAGCTTCCAGCAGGTCAATCAGGGCAATGCCGCGCTGGTGGTATTCCCGCTGGCAGTGCTGCTGGTGTTTCTGGTGCTGGCGGCACTCTACGAGAGCTGGGTCATGCCGCTGGCGGTGATCCTGATCGTGCCCATGTGCCTGCTGGCGGCATTGTTCGGGGTCTGGCTGAGCGGAGGCGACAACAACATCTTCGTTCAGGTCGGGCTGGTGGTACTGATGGGGCTGGCGTGCAAAAACGCCATCCTGATTGTCGAGTTCGCCCGGGATCTGGAGCCGCAGGGCCATGACACCCTGAGTGCAGCCCTGGAAGCCTGCCGTCTGCGCCTACGGCCGATCATCATGACCTCGGTGGCCTTCATCGCTGGCGTGGTCCCGCTGGTATTGGCCAGCGGCGCCGGCAGTGAAGTGCGCAACGCCATGGGGATCACAGTCTTCACCGGCATGATCGGCGTGACCCTGTTCGGCCTGCTGCTGACCCCGGTGTTTTATGTTGCCCTGCGCCGGCTGGCGCAAAGGCGCAGCCAAACCACAACCCCGGAGCAAACGCACCATGCATAAATCGCTCATCATCACCGGCGCGTTGATTCTGGCTGGTTGCGCCGCCGGCCCCGACTATCAGCCGCCGGAGCTGTCGGCACTGACACGCTTTGCCGAAGATCCGGGTGTGGCGGCTATCGACCCGGCTGTTGAGCAGCGCTTCTGGCGCGGCTTTGACGACCCGTTGCTCGATAGCCTGATCTCCCAGACCCTGGCCCACAATCAGGACCTGCAGGCCGGGCTGGCCCGTTACCAGCAGGCCCAGGCCCTGCTGCGCGGCGCCCGGCTCGAACAACTGCCCAGTGCGCGCCTGAACGCCAGTGCCGGTGAGCAGTATTTGGCGGAACTGGAACGTCCAGTCAACGGTCGAGAGCGGGTCGAGCGTTATCAGGCCGGGCTGGCGCTGAGCTGGGAGCTGGACCTGTTCGGCCGCCTGAGTCGTCTGACGCAGGCGCAAGCTGCCGCACTTGAGGCCAGCGAAGCCGATCTGGGCGCCCTGCAGGTTGCCCTGATTGGCCAGTTGACCACCAGCTACTTCGAGCTGCGCGGTTTGCAGTTGCGTCATCAGGTAGCGCAGCAGAATGTCGAACTGCAACGGGCTTCACTGGATCTGGTCAGCACCTGGCTGGAAGCCGGACGCGGCACTCTGCTCGATCAGGTACGCGCCGAAGCCCAGTTGCAGGCCCGCCAGGCCCTGCTGCCCGAACTCGAAGCCAGCATCCAGGTCAGCCTGCACCGCATCAGCGTGCTGACCGGCCAGCCACCCGGGAACTGGCCGCCAGCATTGCTTGCCTCCCAACCACTGCCGACCATGCCGATGCTGATCAGCCCCGGCACCCCTGGCGAGCTGCTGCGCCGCCGGCCTGACATTCGTGCCGCCGAACGGCGGCTGGCCAGCAGCAACGCCCTGATTGGAGTGGCCAGTGCCGACCTTTTCCCGCGTTTCAGTCTTGATGCATTGCTGGGCTCCGTGGCCGGCTCCGGTGCCGACCTGTTCAGTGCCGGCAGCAGTTCACGCAGCCTGATGCTGGGAGTCGACTGGAGCTTTCTCGATCGCGGACGGGTCAATGCCCGGGTTGATGCCGCTCAAGCCAGCAGTGCCGAAGCCCTCGCTGCCTATCGTCAGACCCTGCTACTGGCGCTGGAGGAGACCGAAACCTGGCTGGTCCGCTATCACCGCGGGCTGGATACCGACGCCCGGCTGCAACAGGCGGTGGCCGCCGCCGATATCGCCGTGGCACAGGCTCAGGACCGCTACCGCCAGGGCTATATCAACTACTTTGAAGTGTTGACCGCCGAGCAGGAACTCAGCGATCTGCGTGATCGCCTGGAGCAGAGCCGCACCACCACCGCGCTGGCGATGGTCAGCCTGTATCGCTCGCTGGCCGGAGCCCCAGGCCCGGAAGCAGAGCTGTTGGCGGCTCGAACCAATGCTCGCTTAAGCGGTCTGAAATGAGAGATATGCTCAGGGAGTTCGTCATGTTTCGCTACTTGTCAGTGTTCCCGCTGTTCATGCTTCTGGCTGCCTGCCAGAGCAGCCCGATACAACAGGATTATGACCCCAACCGCAGCTATACCCAGTACCGCAGTTGGGCCTGGGCCGAGCCGGCAGTCAGTTATGCTCCGGCCGACCCGCGCCTCCAGAGTGATCTGACCACTCAGCGCATTCGTGAAGCGGTGGCCGGGCAGCTGGATGTGCGCGGCCTGCGCCCGGCCGTAGCCGGAGCCGATCCAGACCTGACCGTGCGCGCTCATCTGGTGGTGGAAAATCGCCAGGATCAGGTCACCACCAGCTACGGTGGATATTGGGGCGGTTACTGGCGCGGCGGCTGGGGCGGCCCGGGCTATTATGAAACCCGCACGGTCGACTACCGGGTCGGCACCCTGCAGATCGACCTGTTCGATGCCCAGGACAACCAGTTGGTCTGGCGCGGTAGTGCCAGCGAAGTTCTGCGCGACGGTGAGCAGACACCGGCCGAGCGCAGCCGCAAGATGCACGAACTGGCCGCCAAGGTGTTGAGTCGCTTCCCGCCGCAGTGATCAGAAGTTTGCCGGAGTCGTCGCACTGATCAGCACGCAGGCCGTTTCGAACGGGTTGCGGAAGCGGTGTGGCTGGTTGCTTTCGAAGTAGTAGCTGTCACCGGTGTCGAGAATATATATCTCGCTGCCAACGGTGAGCTCCAACTGGCCACTGACCACGATGCCGGCTTCTTCACCTTCGTGGTTGAGCATATCCGGGCCGGTATCGGAGCCGGGTGGGTAGACTTCGTTGAGGAATGAGAAAGCCCGGTTCGGATGACCCTTGCCGACCAGCTTCATGGTCACCTCCCCCGAACCGATGTCCAGCAGTTCGTCGGCCCGGTAGACCACCTGACGCTGGGCATCCTGTTCCAGCTCCAGAGAAAAGAAATCCACCAGTGACATGGGAATGCCGGATAGAACTTTTTTCAGGGAACTGACCGAGGGACTGACGCTGTTTTTCTCGATCATGGAAATGGTGCTGTTGGTGACGCCGGCGCGTTTGGCCAGTTCACGCTGGGACAAACCTTTAAGTTTGCGAATAGCTTTAAGACGGGCACCAACGTCCAAGGTCGGGATCCTCCGGGATGTATCGACAAGCGTTATTGGAATCTGATGCCGGGCATCATTGCACGACTGTTCAGAATTTTCAACGCCTGCAACAATCAGTCCCGATAATGACGCGGCACCCGGTTGAGGTTGCAGAACAACTGATAGGGAATGGTTGTGGCCCAACTGGCCACTTCGCTGGCATTCAAACCCGTGCCCCAGAGCCGTACCAGGCTACCCAAGCCGCTGCCCGGCAAGTCAGTCAGGTCCAGGGTCAGCATGTCCATCGACACCCGGCCGATCAGTTGCGTGCGCTGGCCGTCGACCAGCACCGGCGTACCGTCTTTGGCATGCCGGGGATAGCCGTCGGCATAGCCCATGGCAACTACCCCAACCCGGGTATCGCGCGGAGCCACGAAGCGCGAGCCGTAACCAATCGGCTCGCCAGCCGGCACCTGGCGCACGGCGATGATCTTTGACTCAAGCTGCATCACCGGCCTGAGCTGTTCGGCCTGGGCTTGCGGGAATTCGAACGGTGTGGCGCCATAGAGCATGATGCCGGGACGCAGCCAGTCGCCATGGGCCTGTGGCCAGGCCAGTACACCGGGGGAGTTGCACAGACTGCTGGGGCCATCCAGGTCGCGGGTAGCTGCGGCGAAAGTCGCCAACTGCTGTTCGGTACGACCGGTTTCAGGTTCGTCGGCCCGCGAGAAGTGAGTCATCTTGGTCAGGCTGGCAACCTTGCCGCCAGCCTGCAGGGCACGCCAGATGGCGGGATATTCGTCCGGCATGAAGCCGACCCGGTGCATGCCGCTGTCGAGCTTGAGCCAGACATTCAGTGGCTGACGGATATCGGCTTGTTCAAGGTCGCGCAACTGGCCGTGATGATGAATCACAGTCCACAGCCGATACTGCTGGATCAGCGCCAGCTCGTCAGCCTCGAACCAGCCCTCAAGCAGCAGAATCGGCTTGTCGATACCTGCTTCGCGCAGTACCAGCGCCTCTTCGATGCAAGCCACCGCGAAACCGTCAGCCAGCGGCGCCAACGCCTGGGCACAAGGCACGGCGCCATGGCCATAGGCATTGGCCTTGACCACCGCCAGCGCCTGGCGGCCGGATAGGTTCTTGGCCAACTGGTAATTGTGGCGCAGGGCGTTGAGATCGATCAGAGCTTGGGCTGGGCGCATGTTGAATTCTTGAAAAAATGCGGGGCTGGGTGCCCCGCCAAGGCCTAGATTATCAGACTGTTGTGGTCGCAGGGAGCAACAGGCTGATGGGGGTACTCGATAGCTGGATCGCCACGGGCCTGTGGCCTTCGCGATGACAGATTCTGGCAACCGGGATAGCTGTTATCGTCATTGCGAGCCGCAGCGGCGCGGCGATCCTCAGCAGTGGCGCTTAGAGTGCAGCCACCACCGACATTTCCACCAGGATCTCCGGCTCGCACAGCTTGGCTTCCACTGTGGCACGGGCCGGGGCGGTGCCTTGTGGCAGCCACTGATCCCAGACGCTGTTCATCGCTTCGAAGTCGGCGTCGATGTCCTTCAGGTAGATGGTCACCGACAACACCTTGGTCTTGTCGCTACCGGCATCGGCCAACAGCTTTTCGATTTCCTGCAGGGTGCTGCGAGTCTGGGTCGCGGCATCGCTGGCCAGATCCTCGTCAGCCGCCACCTGACCGGCCAGATAGACGGTGTTCTGGTGGATGACGATCTGGCTCATGCGGCGGTTAGTGTGCAGACGCTGTACGGACATTCCGGCGAGTCTCCTTGTAGGTGGTGTAACGGTCGATGCCGAAACCTTCGTTGCGAATGGCTGGCTTGCGGCCACTCATCAGATCGGCCAGCAACTGGCTGGAGCCACAGGACATGGTCCAGCCCAACGTGCCATGACCGGTGTTCAGGTACAGATTACGCAGCGCAGTAGCGCCAATGATCGGCGTGCCGTCCGGAGTCATCGGTCGGAACCCGGTCCAGAAACTGGACTCACCGACGTTGCCGCCCTGCGGGAACAGATCGCCGACGACCATTTCCAGGGTGGACCGGCGCTTGTCGCGCAGTTCGGTATCGAAACCGGCCAATTCTGCCATGCCGCCGACCCGGATACGCTCAGCGAAACGGGTAATGGCGACCTTGTAGGTTTCGTCCATCACCGTGGATACCGGGGCCATATCGGGGTTGCTGACCGGCAGGGTCAGTGAATAGCCCTTGACCGGGTAGACCGGCAGATCGATGCCATGGCTGCGCAACAGTTGCGGCGAGTAGCTGCCCAGCGCCAGCACATAGCTGTCGGCCCGCAGGATCTCGTCGCCGGCGCGCACGCCGGTGACTCGCTCACCATCGCTGAGCAGTTCCTGAATGTTGCAGTTATAGCGGAATTTGACCCCCAGCTCGGCGCATTTAGCCGCCAACCGGGTGGTAAACAGGTGGCAATCACCAGTTTCGTCGTTGGGCAGGCGCAGACCGCCGACAATTTTGTCGGCACTGGGCGCCAGGCCCGGTTCAAACTGCACGCAGCCAGCCCGGTCCAGCACCTGGTAAGGTACGTTGCAGCGCTCCAGTACGGCGATGTCCTGGGCGGCGGCGTCCATCTGCTTCTGGGTGCGGAACAATTGCAGGGTGCCGAGTTCACGGTGTTCGTAGTCGACGCCACTGTCGCGACGCAGGTCCATGAGGCAGTCGCGGCTGTATTCGGCCAGACGCATCATACGTTCCTTGTTGACCGCATAACGAGCCTCAGTGCAGTTGGCCAGCATCTTCATCATCCAGCGGTACTGGAACGCATCGGCAGTCGGCCGAATGGCCAGTGGTGCGTGCTTGGCCATCATCCACTTCAGCGCCTTGACCGGTACGCCGGGAGCGGCCCAAGGCGCGGAATAGCCGGGTGAGATCATGCCAGCGTTGCCAAAGCTGGTTTCCAGGCCGGGGCCGGGCTGGCGATCGATCACGGTGACCTCATGGCCAGCCTTGGCCAGATACCAGGCGCTGGTGATGCCGATGACACCGCTACCGAGAATGAGAACCTGCATGGACTACTCCCGCACCTGCGTGCTGAAAAGGCTGTTGTTGTGAGGCCCACCGGTGAGACAAAACACCACATGGGCGATATCGCTATTCTAGGACAGGTGCTCTTTAGGCTTTTTTCGTTTATTTTTTGTTTGGCAAAAAATCATCTCGAAGTAATGACAATGATCGGGAAAAAATCATGAAAACACGCAAGGCCTCCAGCCGCGAACTGGACAAGATTGACCGACATATCCTGCGCATCCTCCAGCAGGAGGGGCGGATTTCCTATGTCGAGCTGGGCGAGCGGGTGGGGCTGTCGACTACGCCATGCATGGAGCGGGTCAAGCGCCTGGAGCGGGAGAAATTCATCCTCGGCTACGGTGCACAACTGAACCCGCACAAGTTGCAGGCCAATCTGCTGGTGTTCGTCGAGATCAGCCTGGCATCGAAATCGGCAGATATCTTCGACGACTTTCGCCGGGCAGCGATCAAGCTGCCGCATGTGCTGGAATGCCATCTGGTCTCAGGCGACTTCGATTACCTGCTCAAGGCCCGGATCTCCGAAATGACCTCGTACCGTAAACTGCTCGGCGACATCCTGCTCAAGCTGCCTGGGGTACGCGAGTCGAAGAGCTACATCGTCATGGAAGAGATCAAGGAGACGTTGGCAATCCCTATACCCGAAGACGAATAATCGCTATGCTGGTGTCAATTTTTATTGACACTCTTTCGCTATATCAAACGGAACCCCCATGGCCAACGCTCCGACCCATACGCCTGAACACGCCCCGTCCTATTACGCCGCCAGCACCAACATGGCGCTGAGCTTTCCGGCGCTGACCAGCGAAGAGCGCGCCGATGTGTGCATTGTTGGCGGCGGTTTCACCGGTCTGAATACCGCCATCGAGCTGGCCCAGCGCGGTTTTTCGGTCGTGTTGCTGGAAGCCTGCCAGGTCGGCTGGGGCGCCAGCGGCCGCAACGGCGGCCAGTTGATCCGCGGGGTTGGTCATGATCTCGAACAGTTCGAGTCGATCATCGGTGCCGAGGGGGTGCGCGAACTCAAGCTGATGGGTCTGGAGGCGGTCCAGATCGTGCGCCGGCGCATCGAGCAGTTCAATATCGACTGCGATCTGACCTGGGGTTATTGCGACCTGGCTAACAAACCCGCGCATCTGGAAGCCTTCCGGGAAGACATGGCCGAACTGCGCGGACTCGGTTACCAGGCCGAGATGAAGATCATCGAGCCTGAGCAGATGCACAGCGTGGTCGGCTCGGATGTGTATGTCGGCGGCATGACCGACATGGGCTCAGGCCACCTGCACCCGCTCAACCTGGCCCTGGGCGAGGCCCGGGCCGCGCAGTCGCTGGGTGTGCGTGTGTATGAACAGTCGGCGGTCACTGCCATCGACTATGGCCCGGAAGTCACGATCCACACCGCCAGCGGCAGGGTTCGGGCCGGGCAACTGGTGATTGGCTGCAACGCCTATCTGCGTGAACTGCAGCCGCAGCTCAGTGGCAAGGTGCTGCCCGCCGGCAGTTACGTGATTGCCACCGAGCCCTTGAGCGAGGAACGCGCGCGCAGCCTGATCCCGCAGAACATGGCGCTGTGCGACCAGCGCGTGGCGCTTGACTATTACCGGCTATCCAAGGACCGGCGCCTGCTGTTCGGCGGCGCCTGTCATTACTCTGGACGCGACCCACAGGATATCGCTGCCTACATGCGCCCGAAGATGCTGCGGGTCTTCCCGCAGCTGGCTGACGTGAAAATCGACTACCAATGGGGTGGAATGATCGGTATCGGTGCCAACCGCCTGCCGCAGATCGGCAAGCTTCCAGGCCAGGCCAATGTATTCTTCGCCCAGGCCTACTCCGGACACGGTGTCAACGCCACCCACCTGGCTGCGCAACTGCTGACCGAGGCGATCAGCGGCCAGGCCAGCCGGGGCTTCGAGCTGTTCAGTCAGGTCCCGCACATGACCTTCCCCGGCGGCAAGCAATTCCGCTCCCAACTGCTGGCACTGGGGATGCTTTGGCACCGGATCAAGGAAGTGTTCTAAAAACCTGCAGACTCGGTTGGCGTTGACCACAGGCAAGCGCCGTCAAGAACGCATACCATCATTGCGAGGAGCAGGGAGCGGCCATCCGCCGACGTGGCAATCCAGGCCGCCCAGCCAGACGCGACTCAGTAATGGATTGCCACGGGCCTGCGGCCCTCGCAATGACGGGCTTGTCGCAGGCCTGTGGAGCACGCCAACTCAATCGCGCACTTCAACCAGCCCGTGCGGCAGCTCGGCAATCTTGCCCGGCTGGCCGCCCAGGTCGATCAAGTCGCCATTGGCCGGCAGCAGGCCGCCGATACCCAGGCTGCGAGCAAAACTCTGGTGCGTCTGCTGGTGGTAACGCTCGCCATGCACCGGCAGCAGCCAGCGCGGCCTGAGCCAGCCGTAGAGTTGCCGCAGGTCTTCCTGCGGCGGATGGCCGGAAGCATGGATCGGCGCCATGTCGTCATCGATCACCTGCACACCTTGCTCCTTGAGTCCCTGCTTGATCGCCGCCAACGCCACTTCGTTGCCGGGAATCAGCCGCGAGGAAAACAACACCGCATCGCCCGGCTCCAGGCTCAGCTGCGGATGATTGCCGGCCGCCAGCCGGCCCAAGGCCGCTGCCGGCTCGCCCTGGCTCCCAGTACAAACCCAGAGTTGCTGCTGGCGTGGCAGAAAACCCAGCTCCCAAGGGCCGATAAACCCAGGCTGGCCGTTCAGATAGTTGTGCGCGCGGCCGGCCGCATGCAGGGTCACCAGGCTGCGACCAAGCAGCCCGGCGTAGCGGCCGGTATCGAAGGCGATCTCGGCCAGGCTGTGCAGGCGGGCGATATTGCTGGCGAAGCAGGTGACAATGACTCGCTGGCGCAACGGCCGGATGGTATCGAGCAGGCCGTTCTGTACCTCGGCTTCGGAACGGCTGCCGCCCATCACTGGGGCATTGGTCGAATCGCCGATCACTACGTCAATCCCGGCCTTACCCAGCGCTTGCAGCCGGCCCTGGGCGGTCAGACCACCCACCACTGGCTGCGGATCGAGCTTCCAGTCACCACTGTGGTAAAGCCGCTTGCCGGCCACCTCAAGGACGATGGCGTGTGATTCGGGGATCGAGTGGGTAACTGGAATCCACTCGGCCTGAAACGCGCCGATACCGACCGGCTGCAGCGGCTCGATGATCTTCAGACTCGGCCACTCGCGGTTGGGATCGAGCTTGTTGCGAATCAGCCGGGCGGCGAACGGGCTGGCGTAGATCGGGCAGTTGAGCGCCGGCCACAGATGCGGAATAGCGCCGATATGGTCTTCATGGGCGTGGGTAATCAACAGGGCCGAGAGCTGGATGTCGTGCCGCTCCAGTGCCGCCAGACTCGGGACCGAGACCCGGTTGCGTCCGGTCGCGCCCGGCTCCAGGGCAAAGCCACAGTCGATGGCGATCCACTGACCGGCACTGCCGTACAGGTAGAAATTGGCTCCGAACATCCCCGCGCCGCCCAAGGCCACGAACAACGGGCCTTCCTGATTGTGAATCTGATCGAAACGGGCGGTGGGCATCGGCGCTCCCGGCTGGCTGAACCTGTTGCTAGTTTCCCGGTTCAGGCTGTCGGCTGCAAGCCGACCAAAGCACAGGGCAGCGATCCGCCCATGCGTTCAGCCGAAGAACCAGTAGCACACGCCAATAGCCGTGAGCATCCCGGCCAGATCGGCCAGCAGCGCGCAGCCCAGGCCATGGCGGATACGGCGGATGCCAACCGCCCCAAAATACACCGCCAACACGTAGAAGGTGGTTTCGGTGCTGCCCTGCATGGTCGCGGCCAGTAGCGCCGGAAAGCTGTCGACCCCGAAGGTGTTCATGGTTTCGATCATCATCGCCCGCGCACCGCTGCCCGACAGCGGCTTGATGAAGGCGGTCGGCAGGGCATCAATGAAGCGGGTATCCCAGCCCAGCGCCTCGATCAGCCAGCGGATGCCATCCAGCCCGGTGTCGAGTACCCCGCTGGCGCGCAGGACGCCGACCGCGACCAGCATGGCGACCAGATAGGGCAGCAGGGATACGGTAAAGCTGAAGCCCTCCTTGGCGCCGTCGATGAAGGTGTCGTAGACATTGACCTTGCGCAGCGCGGCAATACCGAGAAAGGCAATCACGATGCCAAACAGAGTCAGGTTGCCAACCAGGGTCGAGGTTGCGGCCAATGCCTGGGCCGACATCCCGGCCAGACTGGTCAGCAGCAGCCCGAGCGCCAGCGCGCCAGCGCCCAGGTAGGCCAACACCACCGGATCCCAGAGCTTAAGCCGCTGGATCAGCGCGACACTGAGCAGCCCGACCAGGCTGGAGGCGGTGGTGGCCAGCAAAATCGGCAAGAAAACCGCGGTTGGATCGGCAGCGCCCTGCTGGGCCCGGTACATGAAAATGGTCACCGGCAGCAGAGTCAGCGATGAGGTGTTGAGTACCAGAAACAGGATCTGGGCGTTGCTGGCAGTGTCCTTGCTCGGGTTCAGGCTCTGCAGCGCCTGCATGGCCTTGATCCCGATCGGCGTGGCGGCGTTGTCCAGGCCCAGCACATTGGCGGCAAAGTTCATGGTGATATGCCCGGCCGCCGGGTGGCCGCTGGGTACTTCCGGCATCAGCCGGCGAAACAAAGGATTCAGCAACCGCGCCAGCAGGCTGATCAATCCGGCCTTTTCGGCAATCGCCAGAAAGCCCAGCCACAGCGTCATGGTGCCGACCAGCACCAGCACAATCTCGACACTGAGCCTGGCCATGTCGAACAGGGCCGCGACCAGGCGGCTGAATACCTCGGCATCGCCAAGGCCCAGCCACTGCCACAGTGCGGCGGCGAAAGCGGCGAGGAAAAAGCTCAGCCAGATTCCATTGAGCATCGGTTACGGCTCAACCATCAAGGTCTGCTCGCTGATCGGCTCGGCCAGCCAGATCTGTAGCGGGGCATCCAGCGCTGCACGCGCCTCGGGGGCCAGGGTGGCCAGCAGCGCGGCGGTTTCGATGTCGGGCAGGCCGCGGTGATCGGCCGGGCGGAAGCGCATCTGGAAGGCGGCCAGCACATTGCGGGTCGCCCGGCTCCACAGGCCATCATCCGGCACGGCGTAACCGACCTCGGCCAACGCCTGCTGGAACCAGCCAAGCGAAGGGGTTCGTCCAGCCAGTTGGGCCTGAACCTCGGCCACCTGGGCCTCATCAGGCCAGATCGCCACCCCAGCCTCGGCCAATTGCCGCCAGGGGAACAGCGGGCCGGGATCAACCTTGCGCTGCGGCGCGACATCGCTATGGCCGATCACCCGCTCAGGACCCAGGCCGTGACGTTGGAGGATGTCACGCAGCAACGGGATCAGCGCCTCGATCTGGGTCGGCTCCCACGGCTGCCAATGCCGCTGGCCATTCTCCTCGCGGTAGCCCTGGTTCACCAATTCGATTCCGATTGAGCTGGCGTTGAGCCAGGTCCGCCCCTGCCAACTGCTCTCGCCCGCATGCCAGGCCCGGCGGTCCTCATCGACCAGACGGTAGATGGTCGGCGGGGTTTCATCGATCAGGTAATGGCTACTGACGCCGCCAGTGGCCAGGTTGCGCAGCGAGCGCTCAAAACCGGATGAAGTGTAGTGCAGGATCACGTACTGGACCCGACTGTCCTGGCTCAGGGCGCTGTAGCGGGTGTCGATCTGCGGTGATCCGGCGCAGCCGGCCAGCACCGCCAACAGAAAAATCAGACTCAATGCACCACGCCGCATGCAGACTCCTAGGTAGACCGGGATAGGGTCTGCCTATCTTGCGGGTTTGCCGGCAGGCCAGCAAGAGCCAACAGGGACCAAACTCAGTCGGCGCAGATCAGCCGGTTGCGCCCGTCATCCTTGGCCCGATACATGGCCCGGTCCGCCCGGTCGAACACTTCATCCAGGCTGTCATCGGCCCGGAACTCGGTATAGCCCAGGGAGATGGTGATCGGTACCCGTTCGCTCTTGAAGTGGAACGGGCAAGCCTCAATCCCGGAGCGCAGCTCCTCCAGTACCACCTGGCCCTGGGCACTGCTGGTGCCGGGCATCAGCAGGACAAACTCTTCGCCGCCAAAGCGACCGATGAAATCGGTCTTGCGCAGGCGCCGCGACAACTGCTGGGCAATCAGGCGCAACACCTTATCGCCGGCCAGGTGGCCAAAGTTGTCGTTGATGCTCTTGAAGTGATCGACATCCAGCACAGCCAGAAGCAACTGGCCGCCATAGCGTTGCCAACGGTCGAACTCTTCTTCCATACGTTTTTGCAGGCCGGCACGGTTGGGTAGCCCGGTCAGGCTATCGATCATCGCCCGTTCACGCTGCTCTTCAAGGTGCTTGCGAAAGGTCTGAGCTTCGACTTCCATGACCCTGATCCGCTCAACCATCACCTGCAGCCGTTCGGCCACATCCTGCTCATGCTGCTCACGCAGGCTACGGGCCTGATCGACATTGCTCAGCAGAGCATCGAGCTTGGCCTCAACATTGGCTTTGAGTAGGTCCAGGTCAGAGGCATCACGAACATCGTCGTGCAGGTCCTCGACCTGATTGCGGATCGCCCCCTCCAGCGCCCGCCCAGCCTCCAAAGTATTGTTGTAGGCGTCATGGGCCGCTTCCAGATTGCCCTGAAACTGCGCCAGCCGCTTGTTGAGCTGCAGCAGATAGCGTTCAAAGTCGGCCTGGCGCTCATTCTGGGCGCTGAGAATCAGCAGACTGAGCTCGTCCAGCACCGCCGCCAGCTCATACCAGTTGAGTCCGCGCGTAACCTGCTCGCGCAGCCGTTCGGCTTGCGATACCTGGGCATCAACGACCTGCAACTCGCTGAGCAGATTGAGCAGAATACCTTCGATATTGGCGGCAATCGCCGAGTAATTGTGCTCTTCACCCGCCAGATTGCCGGGCTCCTGAACTATCTCGCCATTGCTCTGGGCGGGCTGTTGCTCAGGCTCTTCAGCCTGATCAGTCGCACGACCGAACAGGCGAGTCCACAGTCCTGGTGCCGGCATCTCCTGATTCGGATTCAAGGCCTGGCCCTGCACATCCACCAGATCATCCAGCAGGTCGGGGATCTTCGAGGCGTACTCGATCGGCTTGTCCAGCCGTTTGAGCAACTGACGCAAGGTCTTGGCCGCGTCCTTGGGCGGATCCAGTTCCTGAAGCTGCTCGGCCAATTGCCTGAGGTTGAGGCTGATACGCTGCAGGTTGCTCTGCCGGGCACTGTCGGCGGTCAACACCGCATGCTCCAGGTCAGGCATCAGGTCGGCCAGTTTAAACGGCGGGGCGTCACTACGCAGGGCGCTGCGCAGCTCCTTGAGCTGACGATCCAGCAGCGGATCCACGCCATCTGCGGCAATACTGACCCTCACCAGCCCACGCTTGAGCAGCTCTTCCTGATCGGTGGTCTCAAAGGCATCGTGCCCGTTTTGTCGTCGGCTGTTTCGGGTATCGGACATGGGTGCTCCTACGCACGGCGTACCCAAGGATTATAGGGGAATTTGATCTGCTGGCTACTGGCTAGGCGTGGCGCAGGCTATCGGGCAGACGAATGTGCATGGCCACCGGCAGATGATCGGAAATCGCCTGGGGCAACACGTCGACCTGTTCGATATCCAGGCTGGAGCTGAGCAGGATGTGATCAAGCACCCGAGCCGGTTTCCAGCTCGGGTAGGTGCCAGGCAGGCTGGCGGTATGTAGGCCACTGCCACGCAGCGGCGAATGTTCAAGCAGGTCAATGGCATGAGTGTTCATGTCACCCATCAGCACCACATGCTTGAAATCGCTGATCCGTTCGCGGATATAGGCCAACTGACTGGCCCGGGTTCGGGTGCTGAGCGCCAGATGCATCATCACCACCAGCAACTGCTCATCACCCTGGCCGAAACGGGTCAGGATCGCTCCACGCCCAGGCAGCATGCCCGGTAGCTTGTGATCTTCCACCAGCTTTGGCGCAAACCGGCTGAGCAGACCGTTGGAGTGCTGGGCGAAACGCCCGAGGTTGCGGTTGAGCTGCTGGTACCAGTAGGGGAACTGACTTTCCTTGGCCAAATGCTCAACCTGGTTGACGTAACCAGAACGCAGGCTGCCACCATCAACTTCCTGCAGGGCCACCAGATCGAACTCGCTGAGCAACTGAGCGATCTGGCGCAAGGTGTTCTGACGCCCGGCATGCGGCAGCAAATGCTGCCAGCTTTTGGTCAGGTAGTGATGATAGCGTTGGGTATTGATGCCGACCTGGATATTGAAGCTGAGCAGCTTCAATACCTCGGGCAACGGCTGCCCCTCACAGGGGCAGTGCGGATTGGTACGCAGTTCTGCGGGCAAGGCGTGACCATGGGTCACGCGGCGCCAGGGAACATTGGTTGCGGCCAGCATCATGGCACCTCAGAGCGCCTGACGTTCCTGATCGACCAGGAACTCGGCGACCTTGAGCATCTCATCGAAACCACCGACCATGCCACCTTCAATGCGGTACTTGCCGTTGACCACCAGGACCGGCACACCAGTCGCACGGTAGCTGCGCGCCAGACGCGAAGCCTGATCCATCTTGCTGCGCACACCGAAGGAGCTCCAGGCCCGCTTGAAGGTGTCGCTGCTGATGCCATAGGGCTCGAGCAGCTTGATCATGGCCCCTTCATCGGCCAGGCGGTTACCCTGGTTGTGGATGGCCTGGAACACTGCGGAGTGGGTTTCATCCAGCTTGTTCAGGCTTTCCAGGGTATAGAACAATTGACCATGGGTGTTCCAGGTTCCACCGAACATGGCCGGCACCGGGCGGAAATGCACATCCTCAGGAAGTTGCTTCTTCCAATCCTGAATGATCGGTTCAAAGGTGTAGCAGTGACCACAGCCATACCAGAACAGCTCGACCACTTCGATCTTGTCAGGCTCCTGAGTCGGTGCCGGCGTGGGCAGCACTACATAGTGAACACCAGCCTTGTACGGGGCCTCTTCCTGGGCATGGGCCAGAGTCAGGGCACCCAATAGCCAGACCGCGAAAACAGATAACCAGACACGCATGCAGCTCTCCCCAAAGAATACGTCAGTTGCTTGTTGTGACCATCAGGCCGATAAAAAGATTCCCTGAGGAACCTCTGAAAAACGTAGGCGAGGCAGGCAAGACAAGGCAAAAACAGCCGAAAAAGCGGAGTTTACGTGGTGTAAATGAGCATTTTGAGACTGTTTTTAACGCAGTATTGCCAACGTAGGTAGTTTTTCAGAGGTTCCCTAACCGATGGTCGCATAATAGATCAGGCGCTGGTAGACGCCCATAAGAAAGGGTGGCCTAAGCCACCCTTTTTGAGAAGCGGGCTGCAACACCCGGCAACATCTGGGCTTAACGCAGGCCCTGGATGTAGTTAGATACCGCTTCGATATCCTTGTTGCTCAGGCGACTGGCGATGGTCCGCATGACTTCGGTATCACCGTCATTGACCCGGTCACCTTCACGAAAATCGGTCAGCTGCTTGGCGGTATAGGCCGCATGCTGGCCGGCCAGGCGCGGATAACCGGCCGGATCGTTGCCCTTGCCGGTCGGCGAGTGGCAACCAATACAGGCCGGCAGACCAGTTTCCAGATTGCCGCCGCGGAAAATAGCCTCGCCACGCTCGGCCAGCTCAGCGTCGGCAACGCCCAGACTCGGCGACTGGCTGTTGTAGAAGGCAGCGATGTCACGCAGATCCTGCTCGTCGAAACCGGTCAGCATGCCGGTCATTTCCAGCACCGGACGATGACCTTCCTTGATGTCGATCATCTGCTTGAGCAGGTAGCGTTCGCCCTGACCGGCAAGCTTGGGGAAGTTCGGCATGGGGCTGTTGCCGTCGGGGCCGTGACAGGCAGCACACATGGCAACCTTGCCCTGACCGGCTTCAGCGTCGCCCTGGTTTGCATGGGCCGCACCGGCCACACCGAGGGATAACACCAGACTGACGAGTAGTTTGTTCATCGGCTAATCCAATAACGGCTAAAAGAAATCGTTGGCTCTGCTCGCCACTCCGGTCTTCATTGGACCGCGTTCTCTCTGGCGAACGGCCGTATTCATCATCCTGCCCGGCTACGACCTGTGGCGCTGACCGGACAGTGGGTATTCATGCTATCCGCGGCGACCGACAGGTGCAATGCACGAACTGTCGCAGTGCCTTTCAGATATAAAACCGCGGCATTATATACTAAGCTACCCACGAACGTGAACGCCTTAAGACTCCTGTCGTGCCAGCCAACGGATACTCCATGTCTTCTGCAACACCCCTTGTAACACTTTGTCAGCGTGCCCACTTCATCAAAAGTGCCAGCCAGGTTGACCAGTGCCCGCCCGATCAGGGTTATGAAGTCGCCTTCGCCGGGCGTTCCAACGCTGGCAAGTCCAGCGCCCTGAATACCCTGACCCATGCCCGTTTAGCGCGCACCTCGAAAACCCCGGGACGCACCCAGTTGATCAACTTCTTCGGCCTGGATGATGAGCGCCGGCTGGTCGATTTGCCCGGCTATGGCTACGCCAAGGTGCCGCTGGCGCTTAAGGAACACTGGAAACAGCATCTGGATGCCTATCTGACCGGACGTCAGTGCCTGGCTGGCGTGGTGCTGGTGATGGATATTCGCCATCCGCTGTCGGAGTTCGACCAGATGATGCTGGAATGGGCCAATCTGGCCGGCCTGCCGGCCCATATCCTGCTGAGCAAGGCTGACAAGCTGGCTTTCGGCGCTGCCAAGAACACCCTGCTCAAGGTCCAGAGCACGATCCGCAAGGAGTTTGGCAACCGCGCCAGCGTCCAGCTGTTCTCGGCGCCCAAGCGCCAGGGTCTGGATGAAGCCTATGCCGTATTGGAAAGCTGGCTGTTTCCCGTCGACGAAGATCAGGGCCAGGAACAGTAGTCCGCCCGCCCGGGAACTCCAGGCGCTTGGGCGCAAGCTTGACGTTGGCTGAGGGACGAGGCGGGGCCTCCCAGGAACGGCAGGCAAAAAAAACCCCGAGCTTCTATGGGGAGGGAAGGCTCGGGGTTTAACGACCGGGCTGTGCTAGGAAAGGGAGAGTCGCCCGGTATTTCTGCCAACACTAAATCACATCTAAGGAGCATGAAGGGCTTGACTGGCCATTCATAATCTCTGACCGGGGTGATCACGAATAAGTTCAAAAAAATTTTTAGACGAATGAGTTATCAGTGGTAGCCGGCTTATAAACAGCTCAAGCCGGCCAGCCCCGCCGCAATCAGTGCGCCTGATCCCAGTTATCACCCACACCCACTTCAACCACCAGCGGCACATCCAGTTCGGCGGCAGCACCCATGTGCCGGCGCAGACCCTCACTAAGTGCTTCGACCTGATCTTCGCGGACCTCCAGTACCAGTTCGTCGTGTACCTGCATGATCATCCGTGCATCCAGCTGGCTTTCACTCAGCCAGGCGTCGACCGCAATCATCGCGCGCTTGATGATATCGGCGGCGGTGCCCTGCATCGGCGCGTTGATCGCGGTGCGTTCAGCGCCCTTGCGCATCGCCTGATTTTTCGAGTGGATCTCCGGCAAGTACAGCCGGCGGCCGAACAGGGTTTCCACAAAACCCTGCTCACTGGCCTGGGCACGAGTGCTTTCCATGTACTTGAGCACCCCCGGGTAGCGGGCGAAATAGCGGTCGATATAGTCCTGGGCCTGCTTGCGCTCGACGTCGATCTGCTTGGCCAGGCCGAAGGCGCTCATGCCGTAGATCAGGCCGAAGTTGATCGCCTTGGCCTTGCGCCGTTGCTCACTGCTGACCTCGTCCAGGGCCACGCCAAACACCTCGGCAGCGGTAGCCTTGTGCACGTCGCGGTCATGCCGGAAGGCGTCCAGCAAACCGGCGTCCTGGGCCAGATGAGCCATGATCCGCAGTTCGATCTGCGAGTAGTCGGCGGCCACCAGCTTGTAGCCGGGCGGGGCAATGAAGGCCTGGCGGATACGTCGGCCCTCGGCAGTACGGATCGGGATGTTCTGCAGGTTCGGATCGCTGGATGACAGCCGCCCGGTAGCTGCCACCGCCTGGTGGTAGCTGGTATGAATGCGCCCGGTGCGCGGGTTGATCTGCTCCGGCAGGCGGTCAGTGTAGGTGCTCTTGAGCTTGCTGACACTGCGGTACTGCATGATCACCTGCGGCAGCTCATAACCCTGCTCAGCCAGTTCGGCCAGGACTGCCTCGGCGGTCGAGGGCTGGCCCTTGGCGGTCTTGCTCAGCACCGGCAGCCCCTGCTTTTCATAGAGAATGTCGCCGAGCTGCTTGGGCGAGCCCAGATTGAACTCCTGACCGGCCAGGCGAAAGGCTTCGCGCTCCAGCTCGATCATCTTTTCGCCCAGCTCGCGGCTCTGGATCCCGAGCAGCTTGGCGTCGACCAGCGCCCCGGTGTTTTCGATCCGCGCCAGCACTGGCACCAGCGGCATTTCGATTTCGCGCAAGACCTTGGCCAGCGAGGGAATAGCCTCCAGCTTCTGCCACAGGGTCTGATGCAGACGCAGGGTGATGTCAGCGTCCTCACTGGCATAGGGACCAGCCTGTTCCAGAGCAATCTGGTCGAAGGTCAGTTGCTTGCTGCCCTTGCCGGCGATGTCCTCGAAGCGGATGGTGCTATGACCGAGGTATTTCAGCGCCAGACTGTCCATGTCGTGACGAGTGGCGGTGGAGTCCAGTACATAGGACTCGAGCATGGTATCGAAGGCCACGCCCTGAACATCGATGCCGTAGCGGCGCAGCACATTGATGTCGTACTTGGCGTGCTGGCCGACCTTGGCCTTGGCCGGATCTTCCAGCAGCGGCTTGAGCGCGGCCAGCACCGCAGCGCGGTCGAGCTGATCGGGCACGCCCATGTAGCTGTGCGCCAGCGGGATATAGGCAGCCTCGTGCGGCTGAACCGCCAGCGACACGCCGACCAGTTCGGCCTGCTGGGCATGGATGCTGGTGGTTTCGGTATCGAAGGCAAACAGCTCGGCGGCCTTGAGCTTGTCCAGCCAGCGCTGCAGATCCGCTTCGCTGGTGATGGTTTCGTAGCGCACTTCAATGCTTTCGCCAGGCTCGATGCTGTTGCCGGTTTCTTCACCGGCGGCCTTGGCTTCGCGCAGCAGGTCATCCAGCCAGCTCTTGAATTCCAGCTGACGGTACAGCTCGACCAGTGCTTCGCGATCCGGCTCGCCGGGCATCAGCGCGTCGACGGCAATGTCCAGCTCGACATCAACCTTGATGGTCGCCAGTTGGTAGGACAGGTAGGCCATGTCCTTGTGTTCCTCAAGCTTCTCCGGCAGCTTCTTGGCGCCGCGGATCGGCAGCTCGGGCACCTTGCTCAGGTTGGCGTAGATCAGGTCCAGGCCGCCGCCGATGCCGGTCAGCAGGCCCAATGCGGTCTTCTCGCCAACTCCCGGCACGCCTGGAATGTTGTCGACCTTGTCGCCCATCAGCGCCAGGTAGTCGATGATCAGCTCGGGGCCAATGCCGAACTTTTCCTTCACACCGTCGATATCCAGCACGGTACCGGTCATGGTGTTGACCAGGGTGATGTGTGCATCGACCAGTTGCGCCATGTCCTTGTCACCCGTGGAAATCACCACCTCACGGCCGGCGGCGGCACTCTGCCGGGCCAGGGTGCCGATCACGTCGTCGGCCTCGACCCCGTCGATGCACAGCAGCGGCAGCCCCAGCGCCCGCACGCTGGCATGCAGCGGCTCGACCTGGCTGCGCAGCTCATCGGGCATGGGTGGGCGATGCGACTTGTAATGCTCGAACAGCTCATCACGAAAGGTCGGGCCCTTGGCGTCGAACACCACCGCGAACGGGCTGTTCGGGTACTGCTTGCGCAGGCTTTTGAGCATGTTCAGCACGCCCTTGACCGCACCGGTCGGCTGACCGGTGGAGGTGGCCAGCGGCGGCAGAGCATGGAAGGCGCGATACAGATAGGATGAACCATCGACCAGGATCAGGGGGGCGGAATCAGTCATGCGTCAGGTCAACATTTCCGTGATAAAAAGGGGCTAGAATGACAGCAGTCATTCAACAATAGGACAGCTTAACATGACACGCATGATTGGCCGCGGCCTGGCGATACTGGCTTTGAGTCTTTCCCTGCCATTGGCCGCCCAGGAAGGCCTGACCGGCGAGCCGGACGTGACTATCCGCCAGGAGGGCGACAAGACCATCGAGGAGTACCGGGTCAACGGCTTCCTCTATGCGATCAAGGTAACCCCCAAAAACGGCCCGCCCTATTTTCTGGTCGCCGTCGATGAAGACGGCAACTTCCAACGGGCCGATCAAGTCGGTGGCATGCGCATTCCCGGCTGGAAGATTTTCGAGTGGTAAGGGTCTGACATGTCGGTGTTTACTCCGGTTAGCCGGGAACAGCTGGAAGCCTTTCTTGACGGCTTTGCCCTGGGTCGGCTGGTCGACTTCAGCGGCATCGCCGGTGGCAGCGAAAACAGCAACTTCTTCGTCGCTACCGAGCAGGGGGAATACGTCCTGACGCTGGTCGAACGCGGCCCGGTGGCCGACCTGCCGTTCTTTATCGAGCTGCTGGAGCATCTGCATCAGGCCGGTTTGCCGGTGCCCTATGCGCTCACCGACCGTCAGGGCCTGGCATTGCACCAGCTCAATCAGCGCCCAGCGCTGCTGCAGCCGCGGCTGGCTGGCAAGCATGTCGAGCAGCCCGACCCAGCTCATTGCCTGGCCGTTGGCCAGATGCTCGCACGCTTGCACAACGCCACCGCCAGCAGCGACCTGGTACGCACCAGTGATCGCGGCCTGGCCTGGATGCTCGATAATGGCCGCAAGCTACTGGACCGTATCAGCGACAGCGGCACTCACAGCCTGGTCGGCGAGCTGCTGGCCCAGATCGAACGCTGGCAGGCTGACTATCCCGGTTTTCCCAAAGCCATCCTGCACGCCGACCTGTTCCGCGACAACATACTCTTCGATGGCCATCACCTCAGCGGCCTGATCGATTTCTACAACGCTCACAGCGGCTGGACCCTGTACGACGTGGCCATCACCGTCAACGACTGGTGCCTGAACGCCGCACAGCAGCTCGACCCAGCCCGGACTCAGGCGCTGTTGGCAGGCTATGCCGGCATCCGTCCATTTACTCCGTTCGAGGCCAGCAACTGGCCTGTGGTGCTGCGCCTGGCAGCACTGCGATTCTGGCTCTCGCGTCAGCTGGCGGCCGAGCAGCATGCCGGGCAGAGTGGGGTGCTGATCAAGGATCCAGGGCATTTTCTACGGGTGCTGGAGCAGCACCGCAATGTGGATATTGGCCTGCCGCTGGCACTTTAGCCCTCTTCTCATCCTACCTTCCCGAATGCCTCGCAGCATTTATTGCCTGCGGGGCATGAACATCGCCTTTCACCCTCTTATTGACCCAAATAAGCATCACTTATGCTTTGGCGTTTTTGAAAAACCAGCTTGCCTACGTGAACTTAAAGGTCTAGTTTGTGCCAATGGATTTTGATTGAAATCAATTTTTTACTTTTAATAAAAAACTTAATGGTGACACATGACTGGTGTAATGATCTTAGGTGGAGCCCAAAGCGACTTTGCCCGCAACTGGAACAGGGAGGGCACGGATCTTCTTAGCGCCATGCGCGAAGTCAGCATTCAGGCACTACAGCAGTCCGGCATTGAACCAGGCCAGATTGAAGCCTTGCATGTAGGCAACTTTGTGGCCGAACTGTTTGCCGGTCAGGGGTTGCTGGGGGCGCTGGCCAACCAAATATTCCCAGAATGGCACAACCTCCCCGCCAGTCGACATGAAGCCGCTTGCGCATCAGGCAGCATGGCGATTTTGGCGGCCATGGCCGACATTCAGGCCGGACGCTACGACTGTGTTGCCGTACTAGGGGTAGAGTGGATGCGCAATGTGCCGGGTCAACAGGCCGCCGATTTTCTCGGGACAGCAGCATGGGCAGGTCAAGAGGGGCAAAAAGCGCAGTTCTTGTGGCCATTCATGTTTGCCGAGATTCTGGAGTTGTATGACCAGCGTTATGGGCTCAACACGGACTATCTCAAACACATTTCCCGTAACAACTTTGCCAATGCGCAGCTCAACCCCAACGCCCAAACGCGAAACTGGCAAATGGATGACGCCTCATATGCCAACGACGATTCAACCAACCCCCTGATTGAGGGGCGTCTACGCCGCTCAGATTGCGGACAAATCACTGATGGTGCCGCCTGCGTCATTTTGGTTTCAGAACGCTGGCTGCAGCGCCACAAAGCAACTTTGCCGCCAGTTCAAATACTCGGCTGGGGGCATCGTGGCAGCAGCATATCCATGGCGCACAAAGTGAGCTTGGCCGAGAACTCACCATGGCTGTTTCCACACCTCAAATTGGCGATCGATGAGGCTCTTGCCAGAGCTGGCCTGGCAAATGCGCAAGCACTGGATGCGATAGAGACACACGACTGCTTCAGTATGAGTGAATACTTGGCGATCGATCACTTCGGCCTGACCCCCCCAGGGCAAAGCTGGCAGTTTATTGAGTCAGGGGACTTTACCCTGGACGGCCGCTTACCAATTAACCCCAGCGGGGGCCTGATCGGCGCGGGCCATCCTGTTGGAGCGACCGGTGTACGCATGCTGCTGGACGCCTTCAAACAAGTTCGCGGGCTGGCTGGAAATTATCAGGTCAAGAACGCCAAGCGTGTCGCCACGCTTAACTTTGGAGGAAGCACCAGTGCTGTTGCCTGCCTTGTCGTGGGTGACGCATGAGCTGCCTTCTGTATGACATTGTTCGCACCCCTCGCGGGCTTGGTAAACCTTCCGGAGCATTGGCCGGGGTAACCCCGATCAAGCTGCTTGGTCAACTGCTTGCCAGTCGCCAACAGCTAATTTCTGAGGCAGCTGATATGTGGGCTGACCTGATCGTTGGCTGCGTCACCCAGGTTAAAGAGCAAGGTTCCAATATCGCACGTACGGCCTGGCTGGATGCCGGACTCCCTGCCTGTGTGCCGGGAATGACTGTAAACCGCTTCTGTTGCTCTGGGCTGGATGCTCTCGGAGCGGGCATGGGACGCATCGCATTAGGTGAGCATGCCGTTTTGGTGGCCGGCGTGGAGTCCTGCTCGCGGGTTCCCATGTTTAGCGATGATGGATCCTGGTTTAGCGATCCAGTCATTGCAGCATCGACAGGGTTTGTCCACATGGCTGTGGCTGCCGACCTGGTTGCCTTGCGTCATGGTTTTTCACGCACGGAGCTTGACGCGTTAGCCCTGCGCTCACACCAGCGAGCGGCAGCAAACCCCGCTCACTCATACGTCTTGCCGGTTAAAGATCCTAATGGTCAGGAGCTACTTGCCGCTGACCAGACGATTCGTCCCGATATGACCCCTGCCGTCTTGGATAAGCTTGAGCCAGCTTTCAGTGGGCTTTATCAGCAAACCGGAGACTGGGTTCAGACTTACATCCCATCTTCGGGATGGCATGCTTCCCACTGTATTAGTCATGCACCAACACCCGCCGACGGCGCAGCCCTGGCTGTGCTAGGAGGGCCAGAGCTAGAACCCAGGCTAGGGATACCAGCCAAGGCAAGACTGGTTGGTTACTGCAGCATTGGCTCTCCTGCGGTTCCAATGCTTGAAGGAGCCCCCTTAGCGGTACAGCGCCTGCTGAATCGTCATGGGCTCCAAGCGCACGAAGTTGATGTTTTTGAGTTCAATGAATCTTTTGCCGCTCCAGTTCTGCACTTCAAGCAGGCACTGGGACTGTCCGAACAACAGCTGAATATTTTTGGTGGGGCCCTAGCTCGTGGGCATGCTCTTGGCGCTACCGGAGTCATGCTGGTTGCCGATGCATTGGCGGCCCTTGAGGCGGTGCAAGGCCGCTGGGCGGTGATTGCAATTTGTGGCGGAGCTGGCGTCGCCAGTGCGGCACTGATGGAACGACTGTAATGCGAGCTTGCTGATCGGGGGAGGCGAAAAATATCCCCCTTCTTTTGAGGAGCTGAGATGAGAAAAATAAAAAACAAGTACCCCGTGCTGAGGTATTCGGTACTGGCCCTGTCTGTCCTTGCAGCCAGCAGTCAGGCCGCGTCTTTCAAGTACGGCGAGATAGAAGGTACGCTGGATAGTCAGCTATCAGTAGGTTTTAGCTGGGCGCTGGAAAACCCTGACAAAAAGCTTATTGGTGTCAACAATGGAGGCAAGGGGGCAGCCTCATCCGCTGGCGATGACGGTCGCTTGAACTACCGCCGTGGTGATGCGTTCTCAAGAATTATAAAAGGCTCACACGATCTTGATATCCGCTGGGAGAATGGTGGCCTGTTCACTCGCGGAAAGTACTGGTACGACTATGCAGCCCATAAAGGCAATACTCGATTTATTGAGATAAGTGACAGCAGGCGCCGCACAGCGGCCAAAAGTCATGGGGCAATGCTGCTCGATGCTTTCATCTATCACAATTATTCAATTGGTGAAATGCCGGGCTCGGTCCGCTTGGGACGCCAAGTCGTTAGCTGGGGGGAAAGTACATTTATTAGTGGCGGTATCAACAGCATCAATCCTATTGATATTTCCGCCTTTCGCCGCCCAGGAGCAGAAATCAAGGAAGGACTGCTTCCCGTCAACATGATTTATGTTTCACAGGCGCTCACCAATGACCTTGCCGTTGAGGGCTTTTATCAGCTCAAGTGGCAAGAAAGCTATCTTGACAACTGCGGCACCTTCTTTTCTCGCTCAGACTTTGCTCCGACGGGTTGCAATGTAGCTCATATTGGCCCCAATGTGCCGGGGCTGGTTGGCGAGCCCATGACTCAAGCTATTTTGGGACAGCTTGCAGCCATGGGGTACACCGCCAGCTTCGATAGCCAAGGCATCGCAGTCCCCCGCGAGCGTGATAATAAAGCACGCGATGAAGGACAGTGGGGCTTGGCGGCACGCTATTTCGCACAAACGCTCAATACCGAGTTCGGTGCGTATGTGATGAACTATCACAGCCGGTCACCGAACCTTTCGGCCAAGGTTTCCCAACTGTATGGCAACCCAGCCATCGCCGCTTTCGGCCCCCTGGCCGGAGCAGTGCTGATCGGCACCTCAAGCTATACCATGGAGTATCCCGAGGATATCCGCCTGTACGGCTTGAGTTTTGCCACCAACTTGCGAACCGGGACAGCCCTGTCAGGCGAGGTTAGCTACCGCCCCAATATGCCAATTCAGCTCAATGCTGTGGACATGCTGGCACTGATTACCGGCGACCCGGCATCGCCAGCCGTAGCATCAGGCAAAACGCCAGTCGAGGCTGGCCAGCTAATTCGCGGATATAACCGCAAAGATGTTACTCAAGTGCAAATGACCGCCGTCCACCTGTTCAACCGAGTATTTGGAGCCAGTTCTTTAAGCCTGGTTGGTGAGCTCGGCTACACCCATGTTGGCGGATTGGAAAGCAAGCGCGAGCTGCGCTACGGACGGGATAATGTATTTGGCGCGGGTACTAATGCCAACGCGATAGCCTGCAAAGGGGAAGCGGTCCAACCGCAGTGCAATAACGATGGCTATGTCACACGCGGCTCCTGGGGCTATCGTGCACTGGCAAGCCTGGATTACCCCGATGTGTTTCGCGGAGTTAACCTGAGGCCATCTCTGGCTTTCTCTCATGATGTCTCTGGCTACTCACCCCAGGCTGGAGGTTTCACCGAAGACTCAAAGTCTATCAGCCTTGGCTTGAACGCCGACTATCGAAATACCTACACCGCCTCGCTGTTCTACACCAGTTTCTTTGGTGGCGATTTCAATGTAGGTCGTGACAGAGATTTCGTAGCCCTGAGCTTCGGCATCAATTTTTGAGGAGAATAATAATGAAACTGTTTCTATCGAGTCTGCTGGTTAGTACGCTGTACGCCAGCCAAGTATTCGCTCAAAGCGCGGAGGATCTGGGCAGGACGTATACCCCAATGGGTGGAGAAAAGGCCGGCAATGCCGCTGAGACAATTCCTGCGTGGAATGGCGGGCTCTCCCGCCAGGCAGGGGAGGTCGATGCCAACGGGCGAATGACTAACCCGTATGCTCACCAACACCCCTTATTCACCATCACGGCGAGTAATTATAAAGAGCATGAGGCCAACCTATCACCGGGGCAAGTTGCCCTGTTTCAGCGCTATCCCGAGTCATTCCGTATGCCGGTTTACGCAACAGAACGCAGTGCAGCAATTCCCGAGAATGTCGAAGCTGCGATCAAGCGCAATGTTAGCCAGGCACGCTTGAGTGACAGCGGTTACGGGCTAGCCGCTTTTGAAGAGGCCGTACCCTTTCCATTTCCGGATCAGGGTGTCCAGATCATCCTGAACCACGTTAGCCGTTATCGGGGTGGCTCGATTGAACGCCACTTCATTCAGGTAACACCACAAGCCAATGGTGCCTTCACGCCGGTCCAGTTTGTAGACCAAATGGCAACCAGAGAAAGCCTGACTGATTACGACCCGGCGTCCCCTGGACGGATGCTGTATTTCCTCAAGCAGCAAGTTAAAGCCCCTGCTCGCCTTGCAGGCACAGCACTGCTGGCCCATGAGCCGATGGATGTATCGCAAAACCCCCGTCAGGCCTGGGTGTACGCTGCCGGCCAGCGGCGCGTACGACTGGCGCCGCAAGTCGCCTATGACGGCCCCGGAACTGCAGCTGATGGCCTGCGTACTGCTGACAACTATGACCTGTACAACGGCGCACCGGATCGCTATGACTGGAAGATAATTGGCAAAAAAGAACTTTATATTCCGTACAATAGCTACGGCGTACAAAGCGCTGACTTAGCCTATCAGGACATCGTCAAACCCGGCCACCTTAACCCTGAGCACACCCGCTACGAACTGCACCGGGTTTGGCATGTAGAAGCTACTTTGCGCGACGGTATGCGGCATATCTATGCTCGCCGGGTATTCTTCATCGACGAAGATACATGGCAGGTAGCTGTTGTTGATCATTATGATGGTCGCGACGGACTTTGGCGGGTTGGTGAGGGCCATGCCGTGCAGTACTACCATGTCCAGGTACCCTGGTACGCTGTTGAGACCCTCTATGATCTGGTTTCAGGGCGCTATATTGCCCTAGGGTTGAACAACCAGGAAAGCCGTAGCCATAGGTTCGGGGTACAGCTGCACTCAGCTGACTTCACCCCTAACGCCCTAAGGCAGGCTGGCGTACGTTAAATAATGAAGCGGGCGGCTTAGCCGCTCGCTTATCTTGGTTAGCTTGGGTTGGGGGTTTTTAAATATGGGTCAACCTGTATTGCAGCATGTATCTCTTGCTGAACGCATCTATCTTGTTCGCAGTAGCGTGATGCATGACGTGCTCGACGTACTGGCTGACCCTTGGCAGCTGGCAATTTTAAAGTCCGTTCTGCATAACCCGCTTCGTTTTGACGAAATCATTGGACGACTGGGGATTTCTCGGGCTGCGCTATCGATGCGCCTCAATCTACTGTGTGAGCATAATTGCCTCCAGCGTGAGCACTATGGCAGCAGTGGTAAGCGCTTTGAATATCGAATCACCGAGCAAGGACGTGACTTGGCCCCGGTATTCATCTTGATGGATCAATGGAATCATGACTGGCTAGGCAGTCCATTGGAGACCGCTCACGAGTGCCCCCACTGCCTACAACCCCTTAGACTTCAGGTTATTTGCAGACAGTGCCGCACGCCGCTCAGGCCGTTGCAGTTAAAACCATTGTTTTTTGATGAAAACGAGTCGTTATATGCAGAAATACCAGATTATCGGCGCACTCGTAGCACACCAGGCAAGAATGACACTGACCCCATGCTCATTCGTGCTGAAGCCTGGCTTCGAGATCGCTGGAGTGCCTTGATCATTGGGTGTTTGTTGTTCGGAATCTTCCGTTATGCCGACATTCAAGAATGTATAGACATTGCCCCAAACATTCTGGCCCAGCGACTTGATTTGTTGATCAGAGGCCAGATGCTGCAGCGAAGAGAAGACGGTGGCTACAGCTTGACCGAGAGGGGATATGCCCTATATCCCATGATCCAGGTAATGCGGGCCTGGGGTATGAAATGGCTACCCGGCCACTCTCCCATAAAACATGGATGGGGACTACTACATACTCCATGTCTTTCCTGGTTCAATCCCGTAGCCGCGTGCATTCACTGCCAGATGCAGTACAGCGTATAGCTTTCCTATAAAGACTAAACATCATAACAAACTCAAATAGTTGCAATTTATTTGGGGAATATGCCTTATTTATGCTTGAACTCTTGTTTTTTATACTTTCATAATAAGACCAAATTGCAGCCAGCGGCTGCGCCCCCGACAAGAACAACAGCACAAAGGTATAAAAAATGACCTCCTTCTTTCCAAACCCTTTACAGGCTTTTGCTCAACATGAACAAGAGCGCCCCAACGCCGTTTTTCTTACCCAGTCCTGGCACGGCCAGTATCAAGACATTACTTGGCAACAGGCCGGCCGAATGGCGCGCAGACTGGCCTGCTATCTTCAACAGCAAGGACTCGAGCCAGGCGCCCGTGTCGCCATCATGTCTAAAAATTCGGCCTACTGGGTAATCAGCGATTTGGCTATCTGGATGGCCGGAATGGTGTCAGTACCCCTATACCCGTCACTTACAGCACAAAGCGTCAGACCCATTTTGGAGCACAGCGAAGTCCAGGCAGTTATTTATGGGCAACTCGACGTGCCAGGAGTTCGCGCAGGCATTCCTGATAGCGTGCTTACAATAGCGACGCCTTTATGCCTGGACGCCTCAGGCTGCACCACCTGGGAGCAGGCCATGCAGAGCCCTGAGCTTGCGGCACAGGAGCAAGCTCCCGAACAGCTTGCCACCATCATGTATACCTCAGGCACTACCGGGTTACCCAAGGGAGCCATGCACTCTTTCGGGAACATGGCAACAGCCGCCAGTAGCTATAGCGCCCAATCGGGGCTGAGCAAGAATGATGTCATTTTCTCTTATTTGCCTATGAGCCATGTTGGCGAGCGGCTAGCTGTAGAGCTGACTTCGCTATATTGCGGAAGCCGGATATTCTTCAACGAGTCACTGGACAGCTTTATCAGCGATCTGCGCACATGCAAGCCAGATGTATTTCTGGGCGTACCACGGATATGGCTAAAGCTGTTCCAGGCTATGCGCGCCTTCGCAGATGCTGAACTGATCGCAGAACTGGACTCAGGGTGCGAACCAACAGATGCTGAAGCACAGCGAATTCTTACCTCAGTGGGACTTGAAAAAGCACGTTTCGGGGTGTGCGGTGCAGCCCCGGTTCCACCCAGCTTACTCACCTGGTACAACCGCCTTGGCCTACCCATGATTGAAGTCTATGGAATGACCGAAAATTTCGGCTACTCGCATCTGGGCCAAGTCGGCATTACTCCTGCCGGCTGGGTAGGGCCTAGCCTGCCAGGGGTAGAGGTTCGTTTGACACCTGAAGGAGAGGTGGCAGTCAATAGCCCAGCCAACATGCTTGGCTACTACAAAGACGAAGCCAAAAGCGCCGAAGTATTCACAAAAGATGGCTATTTCCTGACAGGCGACAAGGGAGAGATCAATGAGCAAGGCCTGATTCGTATTGTTGGCCGCGTCCGGGATACGTTCAAGACCAGCAAAGGCAAGTTTGTTGCGCCAGCCCCTATAGAGAATGCTCTGGCATCCTCCCCTTGGGTCGAGCATGTCCTGGTACTTGGACAAGGCCTACCAGCACCAGTGGCCCTGATAGTGCCGCCACAACAACTTCTGAATCAGCCTGATGATGCGCTCTTGACCCAGCTGGAAACGCTGCGCCTCAAGGTCAATACCACGCTGGAACGGCACGAACAGATCAGCCATGTGCTGGTTATCGCAGAACAATGGAGTGTAGCTTCAGGCGAACTGACACCGACCCTGAAAGCCAAGCGCGACGTTCTTGAACGCCGTTATGCAGAAGCCTTGGAACAGCTCATTGAAAGAGCACCAGGAGCCCACTACGCAACTTCCCTGACTGCTTTATTACCAGCGGAGTGAGCCATGCCGTCTTATGCCGCGCCACTAAACCACATCAACTTCGTCCTGGATGAGGTTTTAGGATATTCCCAGCATTGCCAGGCCAACGGTTCAACAATGCTGGATACCACAACAAAAGGCGCCATCTTGGAGGGCATTGCGAGCTTTGCCGAAGAACAGCTTTATCCCCTCAACGCCTCAGGCGACACTCAGGGCTGCAGCTGGAACGACGGAGCCGTACAGACCCCCAAGGGCTACCAGCAAGCCTATCAACAATTTATGACTGATGGCTGGCCAGGATTGTCAGCACCGGTTGCGCAAGGCGGGCAGGGGCTTCCCGAATCACTCGGCGTCGTTATTACTGAAATTTTGGGAAGCGCTAACCCGGCCTGGTACATGTATACAGGCCTGACTAAAGGGGCAACCTTAGCCTTGGAAGCCCACGGCTCTACAGAGCTAAAAGAGCACTATCTTCCCCGAATGTATAGCGGACAATGGTCAGGCACAATGTGCCTGACCGAACCACACTGCGGTAGCGATCTGGGTCTATTGAAGACCCGCGCAAGCCTGCGGCCAGATGGCCGTTATGCGATCAGCGGTACCAAAATCTTTATCTCGGCAGGTGAGCATGACCTTACCAGCAACATAGTGCACTTGGTTCTCGCTCGGGCCGATGCTGCCCCTTCGGGCACCCAAGGCCTCACTCTTTTTTTGGTACCCAAGTGGTTAACCGACGAGCAGGGTCAGTTGCGCGAGCGCAACGCCGTTCACTGCAGCTCAATTGAGCACAAAATGGGAATGAATGGCTCCAGCACCTGCGTAATGAACTTTGATGGCGCCCAAGGTTATCTGGTGGGGGAACTCAATCAGGGGCTGCGCTGCATGTTCACGATGATGAATCATGCTCGTCTTACAACCGCCATGCAGGGCTTGTGCATGGGCGAGATGGCCTACCAAACCGCCGCAGCCTACGCCAAGGATCGCCTCCAAATGCGTTCACTAAAAGGCCCACAGTTTCCCGAGCTACCCGCGGATCCGATCCTGGTTCATCCGGATGTACGGAGGATGCTCCTGACCATGAAGGCACTTAATCTGGGCAATCGGGCCTTAGCCTATTACACAGCCCTGCAGATGGACGTGGCAGAAAGCAGCCCTGACCCATCGAAACAGAAAGCGGCCAGTGAGCAGCTTGCGATTTTGACACCAATTTGCAAAGCCTTCATAACCGAGACCGGGATAGAGGTCACATCACTTGGTGTTCAGGTGCTGGGGGGGCATGGCTACATCAAGGAGTGGGGCCAGGAGCAGCTCATGCGTGACTGCCGCATAGCCAGCATCTATGAAGGCACTACGGGAATCCAAGCACTTGACCTGCTCGGCCGTAAAGTTCTGGCCTCGCAAGGCAGCCTGCTCAGCGGATTAAAGCAAATGCTGCAGACTCAGATAGCCGAGACACAGCAAATACCTACCCTAGCGACACATGCTAATCGCCAAGCCCGACTTGTCGAAGCCTGGCAGACCATAGCTCAGACAATTGCACTACGGGCGCGGGACAATGCAGATGAAATCGGAGCCGCCTCAGTAGACTACCTCATGCTCTCCGGCTACATACTGCACGGCCATTTCTGGCTGAAAATGATGCGTTCTGCACTTGCCGAACCTACAGATGCCCCACTACAGCAATCAATACTGCACACCGGGGAGTTCTTTTTTCAACGCCTTTTACTGCGAGCTGATATGCACCTGGCAACGTTGCAAGCTGATGCCACAACACTTATGTCGCCACTGACCGAACACTTCTAATCGAGTCCAGCCTTGCGTTTTGCCGCTAAGGCGCAAGGCTGGTATTTCGATGCGCTGCATCCGTATTGGGCAGTCTCGCCAACCCAACTGGCAAGACTGCTTTTTTTTGCTTCAGCTCAGCGACCCAGCAGCCGACAAAAGATTTCTAAAATAGACCAATATTATTATAAATCCTTATATTTGGCCATTTTGGCCGAAAACACCACACAAACATAGATTTCATAAATAGACTAAAATGCTATTATCGGAACACTGTTCCCATTCTCCTCAGGAGAGCGTCAATGAAAGTCGAAAACTTACCGCCCATTCTGGTTACACTGAAAAACACCAATCATCACCCCTACATGCAAGGTGCCTGGACACCAGTGTATGGAGAGGTGAACGCCTTTGATCTTGAAGTGATTGAAGGAAAGATCCCTGACGATATTGATGGCATCTATGTCCGCAATACTGAAATACCCGTCCATGAGCCCCTTGGACGCTACCATCCCTTTGATGGGGATGGCATGTTGCATATGATCAGTTTCAAACAGGGAAAGGCCAGCTATCGAAACCGCTTTGTCCGCACCCGCGGCTTCGTAGCGGAACAGGAAGCTGGACAAGCATTATGGGGCGGGCTGGCTGACCCTTACGGCACCTCATTACGTCCAGGCTTTGGTGCACACGAAGGGCTAAAGGACTCATCATCCACTGACGTGGTAGTCCATGCTGGAAAGATTGTTTCTACGTTCTACCAATGTGGTGAAGCTTATTTGCTTAACCCGGACACAATGGAGCAGGAAGGTATAGCCGGCTGGAGTCCACTTGATGGTGTATCGGCTCATACCAAAATTGATGAATCAACCGGCGAGATGCTGTTTTTCAACTACTCCAAGCATGCACCTTATATGCACTACGGGGTAGTTGATCGCCATGGAAAGCTGGCTCATTACGTACCCATTCCCCTGCCTGGGCCCCGTCTGCCGCATGACATGGCTTTTACCGCCAGTTATTCGATTCTCAATGATTTCCCTCTGCACTGGGATGAGCAACTGCTACAACGCAACCTGCACGCCGCGCGCCTGCACCCTAAACCATCACGTTTCGCCATCATCCCTCGCTACGGCAAGCCAGAAGATATTCGTTGGTTTGAGGCCGACCCGACCTATGTCTTGCACTTTTTGAACGCCTATGAGAATGGCGATGAGATCATCATGGATGGCTACTTTCAGGAAAACCCAACCCCCGAACCCCTTGCGGAAGCTCCCGAAGGGTTTGCAGGGCTTATGGCATATATTGATGAACATTCCTTCCGCCCCAAACTTCATCGCTGGCATTTCAATCTCAAGACCGGGGCAACTCGTGAATACCATCTAGACGACAGGATCCTTGAATTCGGTATGTTCAATCAGAGGTATGCCGGCAAACCTTATCGCTACGCTTACTCGACTACCACCAAACCGGGCTGGTTCCTCTTCAAAGGCTTTGTAAAGCATGACTTGCATACAGGTGAGTCCTGGTCTGTAGAGCTTGAAGAAGGACGTTATGCCAGTGAAGCACCTTTTGTACCGCGTATCGAAGCCAAAGATGAGGACGACGGCTACCTGGTAAGCTTCATCATTGATGAGAACACGCAAACATCAGAGTGTATCCTTATCGACTGCAAGAGATTTGATGACGGCCCCGTAGCTCGAATCGCCATACCACATAAAATCTCTAGTGGCACACATAGCGTCTGGGCTGATCGACAATTTATCACCGACGGGAAGATCTCTTAACCCACCCTATAGCCAGCTCTCGCGTCACCGATGAGAGCTGGCAATCTTAGCCGGATACAGACCAAAACTTTATATTATGCAATTAATTCCATGGCTTCACAGAACCTCGGAAGGCTTCTGCATGCGAGGCTGGCGCAGCCCAGAAAGTGGCAAGCCATTGCTGCATTTTCTGCACGGTATCGGCTATTGCAGCCTGACCTATCGACCCATGCTTGAACGCTTGGCTGCCGACTTTGACCTTTGGCTGTGCGATATTCAAGGACATGGCGATAGTGAGTATGGCAGCAGATCCTATGGCTGGAATAGTAATGCTGAACTGGCGCTTGAAGCCTTCACTCAAGGCAAGGCGTCATATGGTGATGTCCCTTGTATCGGCTTGGGTCACAGTTTCGGGGCTATTCTGACAAGCCTTATGATGGCTAAAGACCCAACATGCTTTGGCCAATCAGCTCTGCTTGACCCACCGCTTTTCTCCCACGGGATGCTGTGGGCAATGGCCATATCAAGTGTACTTGGAATAGGCGGGTTTAGCCGAACAGCCAGACAAGTAGAACAACGCCGCCATTTATGGGTTGATCGCGATAACGCACATGCGTACTTACAAGGACGCGGCATGTTTAAAGGCTGGAATGATGCCGCACTTCGCGCTTACATCGAAAGCTCGCTAAAAGACACCGAAGCTGGGGTGGAGTTAAAATGTAACCCTGCTCAGGAAGCGGAGCTATTTCGTTCATATCCAAGAAATCTATGGGGCTCTCTGAAAACAATAAAGGTCCCTTTACATGTTATTTACGGTGCTCGCAGCGCCCCCTTCATTGAGATATCGGCCAAGCGCCTTAAAAAAATTAACCCGCATGTTAATTTGCATAAATTTCAGGGCGGCCATTGTTTTATGCAAGAAAGTCCAGCCGAAGCAGCTACAGTCGTACGAAACTTTCTACTCAAAGCTATATGAGAGACTTGGAAGAGCGCTTAGCCTCCCAGCAAACTTGGGTATAGCTGCCGTATGCTAGTCTTGGCGCAGAACGGTCAGGCCGAGCAAGTGACTATACGCTCCCAGCGGTCTGGCGCAAACCTCAGCTATCAAGGAGGATCATCATGCAAGGTTCCTGTCTCTGCGGTGCCATCCAGATCAGCACCGACAATCAGACCGATGTCAACGTCTGTCATTGCAACATGTGCCGGCGCTGGGGTGGCGGCCCTTTCCTGGCCGTCCATTGTGGCTCACAGGTCGAGTTCAGCGGCTCACTGACACCAGCCCGCTATGCCTCGTCGGACTGGGCTGAACGCGGCTTTTGCCCGGCCTGCGGCACACATCTGTTCTATCACCTGCTGCCCGATGGCGAGTATGCGCTGCCAGTCGGACTATTTCAGGACGATGAGCGCTTTCAACTGACCGAACAGATCTTCATCGATCACAAACCTGACTACTATGCGCTGGCCAACCAGACCCGCACCCTGACCGGTGCGCAGGTCTTCGCGCTGTTTGGCGCCAGCCAGGATTGACGCGGACCGGCTACCATGGGCGCCACCCAGGCAAGTATCGAACAGCTCTATCGCCAGCATGCGCGCCGGGTGCTGGCGACCCTGATCCGCCTGCTGGGCGATTTCACCCTGGCCGAGGAAGCCTTGCAGGAAGCCTTTGCCGCGGCGCTCAGGCAATGGCCGGAGCAGGGCGTGCCGGACAACCCGACGGCCTGGCTGATCACCGCCGGACGGCGACGGGGTATCGATCAGATCCGTCACCGGCAACTGGCTCGCGAACGGGCCCATCTACTGCTTGAGCCCGAAGACGATGAACAGGAGCCGGATCCTCGAAGTATCGCCGATGACCAACTGCGCCTGCTGTTCACCTGCTGTCATCCCAGCCTGGCCCTGGAAGCCCAACTGGCCCTGACGCTGCGCGAGATGTGCGGACTGACTACCGAGCAGGTCGCCAGCGCACTGCTCAATAAGCCCAGCACCGTGGCCCAGCGCATCGTGCGAGCCAAACGCAAGATCCACGCGGCGCAGATTCCTTATCAGGTACCGGAGGCTGGCGAGCTGGCCGAGCGCCTGCCTGGGGTGCTGCGGGTGATCTATCTGGTGTTCAATGAAGGCTATTCAGCCAGCAGCGGTAGCGTACTGATTGATGTCAGTCTGGCCGATGAAGCGATCCGGCTGGCCGAGGAACTGGCGCAGTTACTGCCACATGGCGAGGTATTTGGCCTGCTGGCGCTGCTGTTGTTGCAGGACTCGCGGCGCAATGCGCGCCAGACTACCGATGGCGAACTGATTACGCTGGAGGAGCAGGACCGTCAGCGTTGGGATCGGTCGCGTATCGAAGCCGGTCTGCATTGGTTAACCCAGGCGCTGGCCTTGACCCCGACCGGCCCCTACACCCTGCAGGCTTCGATAGCTGCCGAGCATGCCCGGGCCAACCGGGCCGAGCAGACCGATTGGGCGCGAATTGTTCGCCTGTATCAGGCACTAATGTACCTGCAACCCTCGCCGGTAATCGCCCTCAACCACGCAGTAGCAGTGGCCATGTGCGATGGCCCCAAAGCGGGGTTGGCGCTGCTTGATGCGCTCACTGCACACAAGAATATCGTCAACTATCACCTGTTCCATGCTGCCCGCGCCGATTTGCTGCGCCGTAGCGGAGACTCGGCAGCGGCGCGGCATGCTTATCAGCGTGCACTGGAGCTGACCAGCCAGGAGCCGGAGCGGCGCTTTCTGGCTCGCCGTCTCGCCGCCCTGAATGGCAAACAAGGCTAACCGAGGCGGTTCATGTTCGTGGCAATCCAGGTTTCCCTGCGTGCCAGAAGAAAATTACCGATCCATGTCGATTGTCATCCTGCTGATGCGACTAGGGAGTAAACCCAACACAAGGAGCGTTAGCCGATGAAATTCATGTTGATGAGAAAAGCCGATTCCCGCACTGAACAGGGCGAGTTGCCGTCGCAAGAGATTCTTGGCGCCATGGCCGACTACAACGAACGCATGACCAAAGCCGGGGTGTTCGTCAGCGGCAACGGCCTGCGACCGACCAGCGAGGGCTGCCGTATCCAGATGCGTGACGGTCAGGTGGAGGTGATATCCGGGCCGTTCACCAGCCCCGGCGAACAGCTGGCTGGCTACAGCATTCTTGAAGTGGACTCACTGGAGCAGGCCATCGACTGGGCCCGGCAGTGGCCGGTTGAAGACAATGATGGCAACGTCACTCTGGAGCTGCGCCGCTACTTTGAGCTCGCCGACTTCGAGCCCGGCCATGGTCTGGCCAAACACCAGCAACAGGCGCGCCTGCCAACGGGCCTGAACGTTCACCTCAGCTTTCCCGGCACCTGCCGCGAGGCCATGCAGTTCTACGCCGAGGTCACCGGCGGTGAGCTGGAAGCGTTACTCAGCTATGCCGAGACACCCGCCGCCGAGCAGGTGCCGGCCAGTCTGCACGACAAGGTCATCCATGCCTCATTGAATATCCGTGGGCGACGACTGATGGGCGCCGACATGCCGGCAGACCAGTATGTCGCACCGCTCGGCGTACAGGTGCAGCTTGAATACGAGGACCCGGCACAGGCCGAAACGGCCTTCACCCGCCTGCTCGAAGGTGGCCAGGTGATCATGCCATTCGAGCAGACCTTCTGGGCCTACCGGTTCGGCATGCTCACTGACCGGTTCGGCGTGCACTGGATGATCAACTGTGAAGTGGGCCCCTGCCCACTGTCCCGCGAAGGAGAGCCAACATGAAATACGTCGCGCTGGTGTACTACCAGGAGAGCATCATCGAAGCCATGACCGAGCAGCAATGGCACGACCTGAATCAGGAGTGCATCGCCGGGGTCGAGCGCCTCAGCGGTCAGGGCCACTACCTCGCCGGCCAGGCCCTGCAGCCGGTGGATACGGCGACTACCGTGCGCCGCCGCGACGATCAGGTACTGATATCCGATGGCCCGTTTGCCGAGACCAAGGAGCAGCTGGCGGGGTTCTACCTGCTGGAGGCCCGCGATCTCGATGAGGCCCTGCAACTGGCCAGCCGCATCCCGCCAGCGCGCTTTGGCAGCATCGAAGTGCGCCCGGTACGCGAACTACCACCCAAAGACTGAAACCGGAGGTTGCCATGAGTTACGTAGATGGGTTTGTACTGGCGGTGCCGACCGCCAACAAGCAGCGCTATATCGAACACGCCCGCGAAGCCGGCGCGGTGTTCAAGGAGTACGGGGCGCTGAGAACGGTCGAATGCTGGGGCGATGACGTGCCGCAGGGCGAGGTGACCTCGTTCCCGATGGCGGTCAAATGCCAGTCGGATGAAACCGTGGTGTTCTCCTGGATACTGTGGCCAAGCCGGGCAGTGCGCGATGCGGCCATGCCCAAGGTGATGGCCGACCCGCGTCTGCACCCGGACAACAACCCGATGCCGTTCGATGGCAAGCGGCTGATCTACGGCGGCTTCGAGGTGGTGGTCGACGAGTAGGCCACGACCTGCTCAGAGACGTTCCAGACAGGTCGCCAGATTGTCACCCAGCTCACGCAACAAAACCTCGTAACCTTGGGCCGTGACGGCGACCTCGCTGCCCAGCGGGTCCAGTTCACCGCTGAATACGTTCAATCCTTCACTCAGACTGTCGATCAGGCGCGGCGGGAACTGCGGCTCGCGAAACACGCAGTTGGGCCCGACGCTGCGCAAGCGCTGGCGCAACAGATTGACATGCCGGGCCCCCGGCTGGACTTCATGGGATAAGCTGAACACCCCTTCGGCACGCAGGCCATAGGCATCCTCGAAATAGCCGTAGGCATCGTGAAACACGAAGTAAGGCTTGCCCTGCAAGGGCGTCAGACGCAGGGCCAGTTCCTGATTCAACAGCTCCAGGCGCTGCTCGAAAGCAGTCAGGTTGGCTTGCAGGTGCGCCTGCTGCTCGGGATACAGTGTGGCCAGGTCAGCGACCATCCAGCGGGCGATGGCCTGGGCATTGGCCGGCGCCAGCCAGATATGGGCATCAACCATGCCTTCATGGTGGTGGTAATCATGCCCGTGGTGATGGTCATGACTGTGTTCAGTATGTTGGAAGTTCAACGCCGGTCCCAGTGTCCGCAGCGTCAGTTCCGGGGCCTGTTGAATGGCCGAGCGCGCGCGCGGCTGGTCCTTGAGCAGTCGTTCAAGAAACAGCTCCAGCTCTGGTCCCACCCAATAGATCCGCTCGGCCTGTTGCAGCGCCCGGCGATCAGATGGCCGTAGCGCATAGCTGTGCGGCGAGGCACCGGTCGGCAGCAATACCGCCGGCTGATCAATGCCATCAAGCACAGCGGCTGCAATCAATTGCAGGGGCTTGATGGTGGTGAGCACTTTGGGGGTGTCCGCCAGCGCAGACAACGACAAGCCCATCCCGCACAGCAGGATAAGCATGAAACGCGACAGCATGGTCATACCTCGAAGAACTGGATTGTTATATGATAACAGCGAATGCTCTCAGGGTCTGCCGGTGCCTGTTACTGCGGTTTGCGCACCCCGACTCTCTCACAGGTGGCCATGATGACCGATCCCAGCATATCCCCCAATCCTCACCACCCGCACGACCACAGCCAGTGCGTGCATCAGGCGCTGTCCTCAGCCGAGCACCTGTGCCAGCGTGAAGGGGTGCGCCTGACTGCGCTGCGCAAACGGGTACTGGAGCTGGTCTGGCAAAGCCACAAGCCGCTGGGTGCCTACGATATTCTGGAAACCCTGGCCCGCGAAGACGGTCGTCGGGCGGCCCCACCGACCGTATACCGGGCACTGGACTTCCTGCTCGAACAGGGATTGGTGCACCGGATCGCTTCGCTCAACGCCTTTATCGGCTGCTCCAGCCCGGAACACCGGCATCAAGGCCAGTTTCTGATCTGTCGCCAGTGCCATGTGGCCGTCGAACTGGATCAGTCGCCGATTCATCAGGCGATTGCCGACAGCGCAGCGACACTGGGCTTTGAGGTTGAAAGTGAAACGGTCGAGATTACCGGGCTGTGCAAACGCTGCCAGGAGAGCGCATGAGCGACGAGCTGCTGAACCTCAATGAGGTCAGCCTGCGCCGTCACGGCAATCAGGTGCTGGAGCGGGTGGCGCTGAGCGTCAAACGTGGCGAGATCGTTACCCTGATCGGCCCCAACGGCGCCGGCAAGACCAGCCTGGTACGTATCGTCCTGGGTCTGCTCAAGGCCGACAGCGGCCAGGTCTGGCGCCAGCCACGCCTGCGCATCGGCTATATGCCGCAAAAACTGCATGTCGATGCCACTCTGCCGTTGACCGTACAGCGCTTTCTGCTGCTGGTGCCCGGGGCCAGGAAACCCCAGGTCCAGGCCGCGCTGGAAGACGTTGGCGCCGTCCATCTGCTGAGCCGACCGCTGCAACAGGTCTCCGGCGGTGAGTTGCAACGCATCCTGCTGGCCCGGGCCCTGCTGCGCAGCCCTGACCTGCTGGTACTCGACGAGCCGGTGCAGGGCGTTGACGTCAATGGCCAGATCGAGCTGTACCAGTTGATCACCCGGCTGCGAGACCGCTATGGCTGCGGTGTGTTGATGGTCTCCCATGATCTGCATCTGGTCATGGCCACCACCAATACCGTGGTCTGCCTGAACCGTCACGTCTGTTGTTCGGGCCACCCGGAGCAGGTCAGCCTGGACCCGGCCTTCGTCGCCCTGTTCGGCGATCAGGCCAGCGCCCTGGCCGTCTATAACCACCATCACGACCACGCCCACGACCTGCACGGTGAAGTGGTGCCAGGCGATCATATTCACCAGCACGGACCACACTGCAAGCATGCCTGAGTTTCTTCTTTACGCCCTGCTCGCCGGCCTGGGGCTGGCGCTGGTGGCCGGACCACTGGGCTCATTCGTGGTCTGGCGGCGTATGGCCTACTTCGGCGATACCCTGTCGCATTCGGCACTACTCGGCATTGCCCTGGGCATGCTGCTGGATATCAACCTGACCCTGGCGGTGACCGTTGGCTGCGTGCTGCTGGCGGTCCTGCTGGTGGCCTTGCAGCACAAGCAGTGGCTGGCCAGTGACACCCTGCTGGGGATTCTGGCCCACAGCACCCTGTCACTGGGGCTGGTGGTGCTGGCCCTGACCGACAATGTGCGGGTCGACCTGATGGCTTACCTGTTCGGCGACCTGCTGGCGATCAGCAGCGAGGATCTACACTGGATGCTCGGCGGGTTGCTGGTGGTGATGGCGCTGATGACGGTGCTGTGGCGGCGGCTGCTGTCGGTCACGGTACATGAGGAACTGGCTCAGGTCGAAGGCCTGCCGGTCACCGCGATCCGCCTGGCGCTGATGCTGCTGATCGCGATTGTCATTGCCGTAGCGATGAAGATTGTCGGAGTCCTGCTGATCACCTCGTTGCTGATCATTCCCCCGGCGGCAGCCCAGCGTCATGCCCGTACCCCGGAGCAGATGGCCTTCGGCGCCAGCTTCCTCGGCTGCCTGGCGGTGCTGGGCGGGCTGGCGCTGTCCTGGCATTTGGACACCCCGGCCGGCCCCTCGATCGTGGTCTGCGCCGCCGGGATGTTTATGCTGGCCTTGAGTGTGCCGCGACGGGCCTGAGCGCCTGCCGGCTCAGATCTGCGACTGCAGGTAGTTTTCCAGCCCCACCATCTTGATCAGACCGAGCTGCTTCTCCAGCCAGTAGGCGTGATCTTCCTCGGTATCCTTGAGTTGCAGGAGCAGAATTTCCCGACTCTGGTAGTCACCGTGGGTTTCACACAGAGCGATGCCCTTGGCCAGCGCCTCACGCACCTCGTATTCCAGCTTCAGATCGGCGGCCAGCATGTCCGGCACAGTGAATCCCGGCTGGATCGGCGAGGGTGTCATGTCCGGGCGACCACCGAGGAACAGGATCCGCTTGAGCAGGGCATCGGCGTGCTGGGTCTCTTCTTCCATCTCATGGTTGATGCGCTCGTACAGCTTGGCGTAGCCCATGTCTTCGTACAGCCGCGAATGCAGAAAGTACTGATCCCGGGCGCTCAGCTCCCCGCGCAACAGCTCCTTCAGGTAGTTGACGACTTCCGGATGTCCTTGCATAACGCCACCTCGATTCAGGCTCGATGAATATCCGCTGATTGTGCCTGAACCAAGGCCACGCAGCCAGCATCAACCAATAAAAACACCAATTAATACAGCACGTTACGCATATCTAAGCGCTGATGAGAAAGATAAGCACCGGTATTCTCAGTTGCTCAGTGACCAGCCATGATCCTCGGCAACCACTGGCTGAGCTCGGCCGGCTTGAGTGGTGGGCGGATAAAGCCGGCATAGCGGCCCTGGGGATCGACAATAACCACCTGGCCACTGTGATCGACCAGATAGTTGTCCTGGCTGGTATCCGGCTCGATATAGGCAATCGACAGCGCCTGGGCCAGCTTGGCCAGCTCGCTCGGCTGGCCAGTGGCGCCATTGAATCCGGCATTGAAGAAGCTCAGATAACTGTTCATCTGCTCGGGAGTGTCACGCTGGGGATCGACACTGACCATGGTCACCTGCAGCTGGTCGCGGCTATCCTCGGGCAGGCCGCTGCTGACCTGACGCAGCTCGGCCATGGTGGTCGGACAGATATCTGGGCAGAAGGTATAACCAAAAAACAGCAAATTCCATTGCCCCTGCAGGTCAGCCTTGCCCCAGTTCTCGCCCTTGGCCGAGGTCATCTGGATCTCGGGTATCGGTCGCGGCGCATCGAACAGGAAAATCCCGGCCTGCGACAGCTGGGCCTTGTCCAGCGGCGCAGGCCGCAGCACCTTGTTGACCGTGGCACCGATGACCAGAGCCACTGCGGCCAGGGTCACCAGTACGGTTTTTTGCACACCACTCAAAGCCATCCGGCCACTCCCGCGTAATGATCGACCAGCAGGGCCACAAACAGCCACAGCAGGTACCACAGAGAAAATTTGAAGGTCTTGATCGCCGCATGCGGGCGACTGTCACGCCACAGCGCCCAGGCCCAGTCGATGAAGCGCAGGCCCAGCACCAGAGCGACGGCCAGATACAGCACCCCGCTCATGTGAATGACATAGGGCAGCAGGCTGACCGCCAACAGGATAAAGGTATACAGCAGGATATGCAGCTTGGTATAGCGCTCGCCATGGGTTACCGGCAACATCGGGATATCGACCTTGGCATACTCGGCCTTGCGGTGAATGGCCAGCGCCCAGAAGTGTGGCGGAGTCCAGGCAAAGATGATCAGCACCAGCAACAGCCCCTGGGCATCGACCTGCCCGGTTACCGCCGTCCAGCCGAGCAGCGGCGGCGCGGCGCCGGCCAGGCCGCCGATGACGATATTCTGCGGGGTAGCGCGCTTGAGAAACGAGGTGTAGATCACCGCGTAGCCGAGCAGTGAGCCAAGGGTCAGCCAGGCGGTCAGCGGATTGATCCAGTGCAGCAGAATGGCCATCCCGGTCACGCCCAGCGCCAGCGCGAACAGCAAGGCATGAATGGGATTGACCCGCCCTTGGGCCAAAGGCCGGCGTTGGGTCCGGGCCATGTGGGTATCGATGCGCCGATCGACCACATGATTGATCGCCGCCGCCGAGCCGGCGCACAGGGCAATGCCCAGATTGCCGAGCAGCAGCACGTGCCAGGGCACCATACTCTCGGTAGCCAGCAGCATGCCGATTGCCGAGGTGATGATCATCAGTGCCACGACCTTGGGTTTGGTCAGCTCCAGATAATCGCGCCAGCCGGCGCTGGCCTGGGCGGTCTTGATCAAGGTTGCCATTTCACATCCCCCTGACGCCGGTATGGGCGTCTTGTGCTTTGTTGTTCTTGTCCGGCCAGTATGCGTCAGCCCTCAGCGGCTGGCCAGTGTGCCGGCCGACAGGTTACGGTCAAACAGCATTTCACGGGCCGGGGCCCGGACCCGATAGTTGATGCTCACCAGCACCAGTAACAGCACCGCACCGAAAGCGTTATGAGCCACGGCCACGGCCAGCGGCAGGTGCGCCAGCACATTGGTAATGCCCAGCCCGACCTGAATCGCCAACGCCAGCAGCAGCAGTCCGGCCAACCGGCCAAGCCCGGCACCAAGCAGACGCCAGGCCAGCAGCAATACCAACAGCGTGGTGATCAGCGCCCCGATCCGGTGGCTCAGATGAATGGCGGTACGCCCTGGGCCATCGAGCATGCCGCCCAGATAATTGGGGCCGATCTCCTGAAACACATTGAAGCCAGCGGCAAAGTCCATGTTGTCCGGCCACCACTGGCCATGGCAGGTTGGCAGATCGACACAGGCTACCGCTGCATAATTACTGCTGACCCAGCCACCCAGGGTGATCTGGGCAATGACCACCAGCAACACCAGCCGGGCCAGATTACGCAGCCGGGCCATGGCTGGACTGGGAGCCAGCGGGTTCAGACCGCCGTGTAGACGCAAACCCAGCAGCAGCAACAGACTCAGAGTGGCGAAACCGCCGAGCAGGTGGGCGGTAACTACCTGAGGCCAGAGCTTGAGAGTCACGGTCCACATGCCGAACGCAGCCTGACAGATCACCAGTACCAGCAGCCCCCAGGCCAATCCCACGGGATAGCCGGGACGCTGGCGCTGCTTCAGGCTCAGCAGCGCCAGGCCGAGGATCAACAGGCCGAGAATACCGGCGGCATAACGGTGAATCATTTCCGCCCAGGCCTTGAAGGCCTCGACTGGGTCATCCGGGAAGCGCATTTGGGCCAGCTCCAGAGCTGCGTCGCTACGCGGTACGCTGAGAAACCCGTAGCAGCCGGGCCAGTCCGGGCAGCCGAGGCCGGCATGTACCAGCCGGGTATAGGCCCCGAGAATCACCACCACAAAGCCGAAACCAAGGGCAATCAAGGCAAACAGATATCCGGGTTTACGCATGGCTCAGCCCACCTTGGAAACTTTCATCAGGTACTTAAGGTCGTCCAGCAGCCGCTTGGCCGGCTCGCCCTGCTCGTGATGCAGGACCACTGTGCCGAGTGGGTCAACCAGCCACAATTGAGCGCCCTGGCGCCAGTGCTCAGGCTGTTGATGCAGGCTGTCCTGATAGGCCGCGGCGTCCAGCCGGGCCTGGGCCAGACGCGGAAATTCATCCAGCCGGGCTGCCACCGCTGGCTCAAGCTCACCGCTCAGCGCCAGCACATGCTGAGCCCGGCCGGACTCGCGACCCAGTGCGACATGGATCTGCCGGGCGGTATGCACCAGTTCCAGGCAGGCGCTGTCGCAGTTGCCATTGACCGTAACCAGCAGGCGCCAGGGAGCGCCATAACCGACCGGCTCCAACCCGATACCCCAGTCGCCCAGGCTCATGGCCGGTTCCACCAGCGGCGTTCTGTTGGTCTGGCTGTCGGGTATGCCGATATCCAGTTTGACCATGACCCAGGCGGCCAGCATGGGCCCGACCACCACGGCGATGATCGCCAGCAATTTAAGCTGGCCACGGCGTTGTGGGACCTGGTTGTTATAGCTGTTGTCAGTCGCACTCATCATGGTGTTTCCCCCGGGGTTCGGGCCGCAAACCGGCCCAAATGAACAAACCCAGCAAAGCCGTGGCCAGGGCGAACCATTGCACGGCGTAGCCGGTGTGTTTGCTGGCGGTCATCGGCAGACCGGGCCAGTCGAGTTGGAAAGCCGCCGGGCTGCCGTCGGTCAGACGGGCCAGCCAGGGCTGCAAGAGAAGTTGGCTGCTGCCGGCAAACTGCTCCGGATCAAGCCGGGTAATCAGCCGCGGCCAGCCGGCACTGGCCGAATCATCCGCCAGGCTGAAACCCTCGGCGGCAGCCGGGAGGGTTTCGGCATACAGGTTGAGGATTTCTGTCGGCGTAGCGATGACCGGCAACTGGCGCCGGTCAGGCCAGGCCAGCCAGCCACGGTTGACCACCAGCCACAGATTGCTGGGCTGATCATGGAAGGCTTGCAGTACTTCCACACCAGCCCGACCGTCACGGGTGCGGTTGTCCAGCAACCAGATATGACGGGCATCGAACCGACCCTGCAGCAACAGTGGCTGCCAGGCTGGCAAGCGGCTGGCGTCCTGACTGGCGAGACTAACCGGCGGGCTGAGGCGTTGCGCGCTCATGGCCGCCTCGAGTTGCCGCTTCTGCTCGGCCCGGTCGAGTTGCCACAGACCGAGGCTGATCAGGATCGGCAGAAAGGTCAGGGTGAACAGCCAGAGTGGCCAGCCCGGCGCAAAGCGGGGGTGCTGCCGAGGCTGTTCTTCGCTAACGCTCATGACCATCGCCGGCTCCACCTGGGTCTATACTGAAATGACTCTTCACCGCCATGGACCTTCACTCATGCTCTTGAAACTGACCATCCTGGTATTGCTGGCGGCCATCGTGGCCAGCCTGTTCAGCGGCCTGTTCTTTCTGGTTAGAGACACCACCAATACCGGCCGGCTGGTCAGCGCGCTCAGTGTACGCATTGCGCTGACGGTCGCGGTGGTGCTGCTGATTGCCTGGGGCTTCTGGTCAGGGCAGTTGGCCTGGCATGCCCCCTGGCTCTAGGATCTGTGCGAAAAGGGCCTACGCTCGGTGATGCTGCGTTAAAAACAGGCTCAGAATGCTCATTTACAACCGGTAAACTCCGCTTCTTCGCCTGTTTTTGCCTTGCCTGACCTTCGCTCGGCGACCTTTCGTACAGACCCTGGCGCCGCTGAAAACAACCTACTCCCCATCGGCTCTTAAAAGATGTAGACAAAAATAAACAGCCCGACCCAGACCACATCCACAAAGTGCCAGTACCAGGCCGCTGCCTCGAAGCCAAAGTGCTGCTCGGGGGTGAAGTGGCCCTTGTAGACCCGGATCAGAATGATCCCCAGGATCAGCGCGCCCATGGTCACGTGGGCGCCGTGGAAACCGGTGAGCATGAAGAAGGTGGCACCGTAGATCCCGGAGTTCAGGGTCAGCCCCAGGTCGCGATAGGCGTGCACGTATTCGGCGATCTGGAAGCCGAGGAACACCACCCCCAATACCACGGTCAGCAACAGCCAGTTCTGCAGGGCCTTACGCTTGTTGGCCCGCAGGGCGTGGTGAGCGAAGGTCACGGTGACACTGGAGCTGATCAGGATGATGGTATTGAGCAGCGGCAGCTGCCACGGGCTGATGATCTCGCTTGGCCCCTGGAACCGACCTGGATCGGGGTTTTCCATCAGCGGCCAGGCGAACTCGAAATTGGGCCACAGCAGCTCGCCGGTCATCACCTTGTCGCCGGCACCACCCAGCCAGGGCCCGGCCAGGGTGCGAACATAGAACAGCGCACCGAAGAAGGCGGCAAAGAACATCACCTCGGAAAAGATGAACCAGCCCATGCCCAGGCGAAACGAGCGATCCATCTGCGGGCTGTAGAGGCCCTGACGGCTTTCATCGATCACATGACTGAACCAGCCGAACATCATGTAGGCGATGATCAGCGCCCCGGTAAAGAAGATCAGGTGCCCGGACTGGCCGGAGCTGTTCATCATGGTGCCGGCCCCGATCACGGTGACCAGCAGACCGACGGAGCCGACAATCGGCCATTTGCTCTGCGCCGGTACGTAGTAGGTTTGGTGACTCGCCATCTGTTGTTCTCCTTGTAAGGCAGTCAGATCAATCAGTGCAGGCCGGCCAGATCAAGGCTGGCAGCCATGCGCTCGGTCACATCAAACAGGGTATAGGCCAGGGTCAGACGCCGGACATCGCCGGGCAGACCTGGGTCGACGATAAAGCGCACCGGCATTTCCACCCGTTCACCCGGCTGCAATACCTGCTGGGTAAAGCAGAAACACTCGGTCTTGTGGAAATAGGCAGCGGCCTTGGACGGCGACACGCTGGGAATCGCCTGGGCCACCATCGGCCGGTCGGTCGGGTTGTGGGCGATGAAGTTCATGGTGTGGGCCTCGCCCGGGTGCAGGACGATCTCGGCTGCCTCCGGGCCGAACGACCAGATCATGCCCTCGGCGTTGCTGGAAATGAACTGGACCCGCACATTACGCTGCTCGTCCACGCCCTGCACGCTGCCCTGAAAGGCGCTGTTGCTGGTCTTGCCATTGATGCCGAAGGCCTCGCACATCACATCGTAGATGGGCACCAGCAGGAAACCGAAGCCGAACATGCCGACCACCAGTAGCAACAGGCGACCGACCAGACGTTTGGTACTCAGGCCTTCTTCGTTCATGACAACCTCCGCGTTATTTGACTTCCGGCGGGGTGCTGAAGGTGTGATAGGGCGCCGGTGACGGCACCGTCCACTCCAGCCCGTCGGCACCGTCCCAGGGCTTGGCCGCAGCTTTCTTGCCGCCACGGATGCACTTGATGACGATGAACAGGAACAGCAACTGGGTAACCCCGAACATGAACGCCCCCACCGAGGAGATCATGTTGAAGTTGGCGAACATCATGTGATAGTCCGGAATCCGCCGCGGCATACCGGCCAGACCGACAAAGTGCATCGGGAAGAACGCCAGGTTCATGCCGATGAAGCTCATCCAGAAGTGGGTCTTGGCCAGCACTTCGTCGTACATATGGCCGGTCCATTTCGGCAGCCAGTAGTAGGCCGAGGCGAAAATCCCGAAGATCGCCCCGGGCACCAGCACATAGTGGAAATGGGCAACCACGAAGTAGGTGTCGTGATACTGGAAGTCAGCCGGAGCGATCGCCAGCATCAACCCGGAAAAACCGCCGATGGTGAACAGAATCACGAAGGCCACGGAGAACAGCATCGGCGCCTCGAAACTCAGAGAGCCCCGGAACATGGTGGTCACCCAGTTGAACACCTTCACCCCGGTTGGCACCGCGATCAGCATGGTGGCGTACATGAAGAACAGCTCACCGGTCAGCGGAATGCCGACGGTAAACATGTGGTGGGCCCAGACCACGAACGACAGGAACGCAATCGCCGCAGTGGCATAGACCATCGAGGTGTAGCCGAACAGCGGTTTGCGGCTGAACGCCGGGATGATCGCACTGACCGCACCGAACGCCGGCAGGATCATGATGTAGACCTCGGGATGCCCGAAGAACCAGAAGATGTGCTGGAACATCACCGGATCGCCACCGCCGGCAGCATTGAAGAAGCTGGTGCCGAAGTGGATATCCATCAGCATCATAGTCACCACCCCGGCCAGTACCGGCATCACCGCAATCAGCAGGAAGGCGGTGATCAGCCAGGTCCAGACGAACAGCGGCATCTTCATCAAGGTCATGCCGGGGGCGCGCAGGTTGAGGATGGTGGCGATGATGTTGATCGCGCCCATGATCGAACTGATACCGGCGATATGAATGGCGAAGATGAAGAAGGTCACGCTCGGCGGCGCATAGGTGGTCGATAGCGGCGCGTAGAAGGTCCAGCCGAAGTTCGGCCCGCCTCCAGCCATGAACAGGGTCGAGATCAGCAGCCCGAAAGCCGCCGGCAGCAGCCAGAAGCTGAAGTTGTTCATCCGCGGCAGGGCCATATCCGGGGCCCCGATCATCATCGGGATCATCCAGTTGGCCAGCCCGACAAAGGCCGGCATGACTGCGCCGAACACCATGATCAGGCCGTGCATGGTGGTCATCTGATTGAAGAACTCCGGCTCCACCAGTTGCAGCCCCGGCTGGAACAGCTCGGCCCGAATGACCATGGCCATACAGCCGCCCAGCAGGAACATGGCGAAGCTGAACCACAGGTACATGGTACCGATGTCTTTGTGGTTGGTGGTCAGTACCCAGCGCATCAGGCCCTTGGCGGGACCATGCGCATGGTCGTCGTGGTGATGATCGATCACTGCACTCATGACAGGTCTCCTATTGGCCTTGTTTGAACTCGAGGATATCCAGCGGGGTTACGACGTCGCCGGTATTGTTGCCCCACGCGTTACGCTCGTAGGTGATGACAGCGGCGATGTCGACTTCCGAGAGCTGGTTGCCGAAGGCAGCCATGGCAGTGCCAGGGCTACCCTTGACCACGACCTCGATGTGGCCGGGGATGTCGTTGAGCACCATGTCGGTACCCTTGAGTGATGGGAACAGTGGTGGCAGGCCTTCGCCATTGGGCTGGTGACAGGCCGCGCAAGCAGTGTTGTAGACCCGCTGACCGCGTTCCATCAGCTCGTCCAGGGTCCAGTCTTTCGCGCGCAGTTCGGCCTCCAGAGCAGCGGCTTCTTTTTTCTCGGCCAGCCAGGCGGCGTAATCTTCTTCGGTCTTGGCCACCACCACGATGGGCATGAAGCCATGGTCGCGACCGCAGAGCTCGGCGCATTGCCCCCGGTAGGTGCCAGGCTCGTCGATACGGGTCCAGGCCTCGTTGATGAAGCCGGGGATGGCGTCCTTCTTGACCGCCAGGGCCGGCACCCACCAGGCATGGATGACGTCGGCGGCGGTTATCAGGAAGCGAACCTTCTTGCCGATTGGCAGAACCAGCGGCTCGTCGACTTCCAGCAGGTAGTTCTCGTTCTTGTCGACCCGGTTGTAGATTTCATCGCGGCTGGTGGTCAGGTTGCTCATGAAGGTGACGTCTTCACCCAGATAGCTGTACTGCCAGCGCCATTGGTAACCGGTGATCAGTACGTCGATATCGGAATCTTCGGTGTCGTAGATTTCGATCAGGGTCTTGGTCGCGGGAATCGCCATGCCGATCAGGATCAACAGTGGAATCACGGTCCATAGCACTTCAATCGATACGTGCTCGTGGAATTGGGCAGGTTCTGCGCCCTGGGACTTGCGATGCATCAGCATCGACCAGAACATCACCCCGAAGACGATGATGCCGATGACCACACAGATCCAGAAAATGGTCATGTGCAGATTAAAGATCGAGTGGCTGACCTCGGTCACCCCCCTCGTCATGTTCATTCCCCAGTCGGCACTAGCGCATGCGCTGAATGCAGACAAGGACAGCCCGGCCAGCCAGGCATATGCAGGTCGCAACATTCCCGGTTCCCCTTTATTTTTGTTATCACTCCTGGCGCGTGGGGAACAATGGCCATTAACAGACACGGAGACTGCTAGGACGCCCGAAGGCCGGATAATGGAGGAGCCGTGCAGCGGCCAATCTCCCTTCCGACCGTAACCCCCCAAAGGCTACCAGACGCTTTGAGTATAGACAGGCATGGAGGCTTGGCAATGTTGCCAACAGGTTTTTTTCAAGGTGCGTCAAGAGCCCGGCCTGCCAACATTTGTTAACGGAGGTTGCAGGCATACTCGGCGCCATATGCCAAAATGTTCTTATGGCTCAGCCCTGAGTCACTTTGACGGCTTTCAGATCCTCTGCTAGCTTCATGTGCTCACCTATATTTACCATCGGATGGCCATCGGGCGCTCGGCTTGCCTGACGGCCCTGGAGTACCCATGAATATTGCCGCATTACGCCAAAGGGTCAGCGAGGCTCAGCAGCAGACCGGCTTGCGCAGCGCCCTGCGCAGTTGGCTGGAGCAGCGCATTCCCGCCCTGCACCCGGCCATCAGCTCCCAGGATCAGGCTCTGGATACTTTCCAGGGTTTTGTCGAAGCTTATATCTGTCAGGTACCGGACATTCTCGAGGCGGCCCAGAGCGTGGCCGATGCCACCGGACTGCGCCCGGCTTTGATCCCTGTGCTCAAGGTTGCCGAAGCCTTTTTCCTTCAGCCTCCGCAATTGCCGGAAGAGCACCAGGGTTTGCTGGCGCTGCTGGATGAAGCCTATCTGGCTCACCGACTGGTTGAGGAGGTCAACGACCTGTACGTGGCCGAGGGCGGCGAACCGCTGATCCCAATGAACACCACCCGGGCCAATCTGATCGTTCACCAATTGCTGGGTGAGCCTTTCGCCAACCACCTGGATGCCGCCGTCGACGAAGCAGTCAGCGGGCTATTGCCGAGCCGGCTGGAGCTCAAGGATGCTGACCCAGAACGCCGGCAGGCGCTCTGGGAAGAATGGCCGTGCATGTCTCAGCAACTGGGGTTGGATATTCGTCTGCCGAGTATGGCCTGAATAATCGGAAGCTGGGGCCAGCCAGCCCCAGTATTCAGCTGTCCTTCTTCTTCAGCTTGGGGTTGGGAAAGAACTGCACGGTCTGGCCGCTCTGGGCCTTGGCTGCAACCGGCTTGGGCGCGTTGACCCGGGTCGTCAGTTCCTTGGGTACCGAGTTGCCACGAGCATCCAGAGTATCGGCATAGCCACAATTGACGCATTCGCGATGTGGCACGCCGTCTTCCTCGAACATGCGTATGGTATCCATCTGACTGCAGGCCGGGCAGACGGCGCCAGCGATAAAGCGCTTTTTCACCCCGCTCATGCCGCCTGACCTGCCAGCAGGCCGCTGTGGCGCAGCAGTGCATCAATCGATGGTTCGCGGCCGCGAAACGCCACGAACAGCTCCATCGGCTCACGGCTGCCGCCCTGAGCCAGAATGTTGTCGCGGAAAGCCCGGCCAGTCTGCGGATTGAGCACTCCTTCCTCCTCGAAGCGCGAGAAAGCATCGGCCGACAACACCTCAGCCCACTTGTAGCTGTAGTATCCGGCCGCGTAGCCACCGGCGAAAATATGACTGAAGCCGTTCTGGAAGCGGTTGAAAGCCGGCGGCGGGAATACCGACACCTCGGCCCGCACCGCGTCCAGCACCTGCTGGGCGCTCTGGTCTGGATGGCGACCGACATGCAGCTCGAAGTCGAACAGCGAGAACTCGACCTGGCGCAACATGCCCAGACCGGACTGGAAGTTCTTGGCCGCCAGCATCTTGTCGAGCAGATCCTGCGGCAGCCGCTCACCGCTCTGGTAGTGGCCGGAGATCAGCGCCAGACCTTCCGGCTCCCAGCACCAGTTTTCCATAAACTGACTGGGCAGCTCGACCGCATCCCAGGCCACGCCGTTAATGCCGGAGGCAGCCGGATAGTCGACCCGGGTCAGCAGGTGGTGCAGGCCGTGACCAAATTCATGGAACAGGGTGGTGACCTCGTCGTGGGTCAGCAGCGCCGGCTTGCCGCCGCTGGCCGGAGTGAAGTTGCACACCAGATAAGCAATTGGCTGCTGCAGCTCACCGGCAGACAGCCGTCGGCGATCACGGCAGCCGTCCATCCAGGCACCACCGCGCTTGTTGCTGCGGGCATACAAGTCGAGGAAAAAGCGCCCAATGCGCTGGCCGTTCTCCAGCACCTCGAACAACCTGGCATCCTTATGCCAGCGTTCAAACTCGCCCACTTCCCGCAGCTCAATGCCGTACAGGCGCTGGACAATGGCGAACATGCCATTGATCACAGTGTCGACCGGGAAATAGGGGCGCAGTTGCTCCTGAGAAATCGCATAGCGATGCTGGCGCAACTGTTCGGCGTAATAGCCGACATCCCAGGCCTGCAGGTCAGTGCAACCACGCTCGGCGGCGAAGGCCCGCAATTCGCTCAGATCCTGCTCGGCGTGTGGGCGACTGCGCTGGCCCAGATCACGCAGGAACTGCAGCACCTGATCCGGGGTTTCGGCCATCTTGGTCGCCAGCGACAGTTCGGCGTAGTTGGCAAAGCCCAGCAGCGCCGCCAGTTCCTGGCGCAGTTGCAGAATTTCGCTGATCAGCGGGCCGTTGTCATGCTGACCGGCATTCGGACCCTGATCCGAGGCCCGAGTGCAATAGGCGGTATACAGCTCCTGGCGCAACGCACGGTCATGGGCATAGGTCATCACCGCGTAGTAGCTGGGGAACTCCAGGGTAATCAGCCAGCCGTCCAGCTCGCGAGCCTGGGCCGCCTCTCGGGCCTGAGCGATGGCTGACTCCGGTAGGCCATCGAGCGCGGCCTCGTCATCCAGCTGTTTGGTCCAGGCCTGGGTAGCGTCCATCAACTGGTTGGAAAACCGGCTGTGCAGCTCCGACAGACGCATCTGCAGTTCGCCATAGCGCTGCTGCTGCTCGGCTGGCAGGGCGATACCAGACAGGCGGAAATCGCGCAGCGCATGCTCGACGATGGTCCGCTGAGCCTGATCCAGGGTGGCGAACGCCGGGCCTTCGGCCAGTTGCCGGTAGGCGTCATAAAGCCGCTGGTTCTGCCCCAGCTCGGTGTAGTACTGGCTCAACAGTGGCAGACAGGCGTTATATGCATCACGCAGCTCGGGGCTGTTCATCACCGCGTTGAGGTGACTGACCGGAGACCAGGCTCGCGACAATCGCTCGCCCATCTCGTCCAGCGGCTCAACCAGACTGCTCCAGCTCCACTGGGCCGACGGGTTGCTCAGCAAGGCTTCCAGCGCGGCGCGGTTGTCGGCAAGAATCTGCTCGACCGCTGGTTTGACGTGCTCGGCGCGAATCGCGGCGAAGGGCGGCAGGTCATAGGATTGCAGCAGCGGGTTGGACATGACGGGTATCCTGAATCGAGGGATGGCTTACAATGCCCCATATTAAAGAACCGCAAAGGGCTTGGCATCGTTGAATGCAGTAGAAGATATCAATGATGGCGATAGCCGCGAAATTCAAGGGTGGGCCGATGAAGCTGCGCAAATTCCGAGACTGGCAACCGAAACTGGGTGAGCGGGTGTTTATCGACCCCTCGGCAGTGGTCCTGGGCGATGTCGAACTGGGCGATGACTGCTCGGTCTGGCCGGCTACCGTGATCCGTGGCGACATGCACCGCATCCGCATCGGCGCTCGTACCAGCGTGCAGGACGGCAGCGTACTGCATATCACCCATGCCGGGCCGTTCAACCCCGATGGTTACCCGCTGATCATCGGCGAGGATGTGACCATCGGCCACAAGGTACTACTGCATGGCTGCACGGTGGGTAACCGGGTGCTGATCGGCATGGGCAGTATCGTCATGGACGGGGCGGTGATCGAGGACGAGGTGGTACTGGGGGCCGGCAGCCTGGTGCCGGCCGGCAAGACCCTGAAAAGCGGCTACCTTTACATGGGTAGCCCGGCCCGGGAAGTACGGCAGATCAGTGAACGCGAGCGCAGCTTCTTCAGCTATTCGGCCAACAACTACATCAAGCTCAAGGACCAGCATCTGGCAGAAGACTGGAGCCACTGACCAACGGTCACGGTTTCGGGCCGATGACTGACCAACAATCACTCCGGTGAATGGTCATGGTGCCGCAGCCCGGCTGGTTTAACATCGGGCTCATACCGGGCGCTACGCCCGGCCATCCAGAACAACAGATTACTCGGAGAATTGCCGATGTCCGCCTACGTCAATCGCAAGGTCGTCCTCAGCCGCCGCCCACAGGGCGAAATCCAGGACGGCGACCTGTCGCTGGTCGAAGCCCCGGTACGTGAACTCAAGGACGGCGAAGTCCTGATCAAGACCCTGTGGCTGTCACTCGACCCCTACATGCGCCCCCGAATGAATGACAGCAAGGGTTATATGGACCCGATCGGTATCGGCGAAGTGATCGTCGGCGAAAGCATCGGCCGGGTGATCGAGTCCAACTCTGATAACTATCAGGTCGGTGATCTGGTCACCGTCTACTCCGGCTGGCAAGAGTACTGCATCATCCCCGGCGACGCCGCCATGGTCTACAAGATCAAGGAACAGGGCGCCCCGCTGCAGACCTACCTGGGCGTAGCCGGCATGCCCGGCCGTACCGGCTACTGCGGGCTGATGTACGTCGGCAAGCCCAAGGCCGGTGAAACCGTGGTGGTTTCCGCCGCCTCCGGTCCGGTCGGCACCGTGGTCGGCCAGACCGCCAAACAGCTTGGCTGCCGGGTGGTGGGCGTGGCCGGTGGCCCGGACAAGTGCAACTACGTGGTCAACGAGCTGGGCTTCGACGCCTGCGTCGACTACAAGGCCGGCAACCTCGAGGCCGATCTGGCCGCCGCCTGCCCGAACGGCATTGATGTCTACTTCGAGAACGTCGGCGGCGATGTCGCCAAGGCCGTGGCCAAGCTGCTCAACCCCGGCGCCCGGGTACCGGTGTGTGGCTATGTGTCGGCCTACAACGTCGCCGACCAGAGCCAGGTTGAAACCCCGTTCCACATCTTCGGCAAGCTCGACCCCAAGCCCGAGCACCGCTTCTTCCTGGTCACCGAATGGCAGGACCAGCATCAGGAAATCACCGCCCTGCTGGCCGGCCAGGTCGCCAGCGGCCAGTTGAAGTACAGCGAAACCATCGCCGAAGGTCTGGACAACGCGGTCGAAGCGTTCAAGGGCATGCTCAAGGGCAAGAACTTCGGCAAGCAGTTGGTGCACATCGCCGACTGAGCCCCCTCCTGGCGCCGGGCCAATCCGGTGCCGCCTCTGGAACGGAACCTGCATTGCCTGCACTGTGCTGAGTCGAAACCTGCTTTCAGCGGTTTCGACCGCACGGTTTTGGAGCGCCTGCACTGAAGCAAGCGCCATCAAAGTGCCATAATCGCAGGATTGCTCATGCCAGTCGCCATGATCGATGTGCTCTGGGTCGTGCTATGCGCCGGCCTGGTGTTCAACATGCAGTTGGGGTTTCTGTGTCTGGAGTCGGGCCTGACCCGCAGCAAGAACGCCATCAATGTCGCGGTCAAGAACATGGCCGACCTCAGCGTCGCGGTCCTGGTCTACTGGCTATACGGCTTCAGCCTGATGTTCGGCGCCAGCCAGGGCGGCTGGTTTGGTGATGGCTTCGCCCTGCTGTCGTTCGAGGACACTTGGCAGGCGGCCTTCTTCCTGTTCCAGGCCATGTTTTGCACCACCGCCGCGACCATCGTCTCCGGCGCCGCCGCCGAGCGCATGCGCTTTAGCGGCTACCTGCTGGTAACGCTGGTGGCCGCCGGACTGATCTACCCCTTTTACGGCCACTGGGCCTGGGCTGGCGGGTTCAGTCAGGGCGAAGGCTGGCTGGCCGCCAGAGGCTTTGTCGACTTCGCCGGAGCCACCGTGGTCCACGGTATTGGCGGCTGGGTGGCGCTGGCGGTGATTCTGGTGCTGGGTCCACGCCAGGGCCGCTTCGACCAACCCCGTCAGGGCCGCAGCCTGCCCGGCTCGAACCTGCCAATGGCCATGCTCGGCGCCCTGCTGTTGCTGTTTGGCTGGTTTGGCTTCAACGGCGGCAGCACCCTGAGCTTCGACGGCCGGGTGCCGGGGATCATCGCCAACACAGTGCTGGCGGCAGTAGCTGGAATCTTCGGCGGCATGCTGATGTCCTGGCTGCGCTGGCGGCTGATCGACCCGGTATACCCGCTCAACGGCCTGATCGCCGGCATGGTGGCGATCACCGCCAGCGCCCATGCGGTGAGCGCGGCAACCGCTGTGCTGATTGGCCTAGGCGGCAGCCTGGTGATGTATCTGGCTGACCGGCTGCTGCAACGCTGGCGTATCGACGATGCGGTCGGTGCGGTCCCGGTGCATCTGGCCAGTGGCATCTGGGGCACGCTGGCGGTAGCACTGCTGGCCGATCTTGAGCGCCTGGGCACCGGACTGAGCCGCTGGCAACAGTTCGGTGTCCAGCTCGAAGGGGTACTGGTCGCCGCGCTCTGGGCCTTCGGCCTGACCTGGCTGCTGTTGCGTCTGATCAACCGGCTGCTGCCGCTGCGGGTTGACGCCAACGCCGAAGCCGTGGGCCTTAACGTCTCCGAACATGGCGCCCGGACCGAACTGGTGGAGCTGCTCGAGGCCATGGCCACCCATCAGCGTGACGGCCACTTCAGCCACGAGGTACCTGTCGAGCCCTTTACCGAGGTCGGCCAGATCGCCAGCCAGTACAACAAGGTGATCCGCGCCCTGCGCGAGGCGGTGGGCAAGACCCAGGCGATCGTCCGTGATATCCGTGATGGCATTGTCACCTGCAACAACGATGGCATTCTGGCCAGTTGCAACCCCGGCGCCGAGCGATTGTTCGGCCTGCCGGCTGAACGGCTGATCGGCCGGCCACTCGACCAGTTGGTGGCAGAGCGCGACTGGCGTGGTCTGGAGATGCCGGAGCAGGGTAATGAACTGACGCAGGAGGTACTTCTGTGCCGCCAGGAGCATGAACAATTCGTCGCCGAGCTGACCGTCAGCCGCGGCTCGCTGGAAGCCGATCTGTTCACCTGCACGATCCGCGACATCACCGAACGCCGGCGGATCGAACAGCAACTGTTCCACGAAAAGATGCTGGCCCAGGTGACCCTGGCCTCAATCGGTGACGGCGTGATAAGTACCGGTCCGGACGGACGGATTCGCTACCTCAACCCGGTCGCCGAGCAGTTGACCGGCTGGCCTCAGAGCAATGCCCACGGCCAGCGTCTGGAAGAGGTCTACCGGCTTTACGACGAAGTCACTGGCGAGCCCCTGGGCAATCCGGTCACCAATCTGTTGCGGCGCCTGAACCGGCCACCGCAACGCCCCGAAGGCACCGCCGCGCTGCTACGCCGGGCCGATGGCAGCGAAGTACCGGTGCAGGACGCAGTTGCGCCGATCCGTGACGCCGACGGCCGAATCATCGGCGCAGTGCTGACCTTCCGCGACGTCACCGTGACCCGCCGCCTGGCCCGCGAACTGTCACATCAGGCCGCTCACGACCAGCTTACCGGGCTAGCCAATCGCGCCGAGTTCGAGCGCCGGCTGGCCATGGTCCTGCAGCAGCCCGGTAAAGAGCGCGGTGAACAGGTGCTGTGCTACATGGACCTGGACCAGTTCAAAGTGGTCAATGACACCTGCGGCCATGCCGCCGGTGACGAACTGCTGCGGCAACTGGCCAAACTGTTCCAGAGCAGGATTCGCGCCAGCGACGTACTGGCCCGCCTGGGTGGCGACGAGTTCGGCCTGTTGCTGCTCGGCTGCCCGCTGGAAGAAGCGCTGCCGGTGGCCGATAGCATTCGTGCGCTGGTCGAAGACTTCCGTTTCAGTTGGGAAGGCAAGAGCTTCGCCATCGGCGTCAGCATCGGCCTGGTGCAGCTCGATGCCGAGGCCGACTCGCTGAGCAGCCTGCTCAGCGCCGCCGACAGCGCCTGCTATGCCGCCAAGGATGCCGGGCGTAACCGTATCCACATTTACCAGGCCGACGACCAGCAGTTGCTCGAGCGGCGCGGCGAGATGCTCTGGGTAAATCGCATTCGCCAAGCGCTGGACAATGATCAACTGCGCCTGTTCGTCCAGCCGATCATCGCACTGCAACATGCCAGTCGCGGTCCCAGCTATGAAGTACTGGTGCGCATGCTCGGCGAAGACGGACGCATCATCCCGCCGGGTGCCTTCATGCCTGCGGCAGAACGTTACGCCCTGGCGGTGGCCATCGACCGCTGGGTGGTCAGCAACTTCCTGGCCTGGGTCGGCGACTACAGCCGGCGCCACCCCGAGCAGCCGGGTAACTACTCGATCAACCTGTCGGCCGCCTCGCTCAGCGAAGAAAGCTTCCTCGACTTCGTGCTCAACACCCTCGACCGCCATCAGGTGCCAACCGCCTGCATCTGTTTCGAAATCACCGAAACCAGCGCCATCGCCAACCTCAGCCGGGCCCTGATCTTCATGCAGCAGCTCAAGGCCATCGGCTGCGAGTTCGCCCTGGATGACTTTGGCTCCGGCCTGTCTTCGTTCGCCTACCTCAAGACCCTGCCGGTCGATTATCTAAAGATCGACGGGGTGTTCGTCCGCGATATCGCCAGCGACCCGATTGCCCGGGCCATGGTTGCCTCGATCAATACCATCGGCCATGAAATGGGGTTGCGCACGGTCGCCGAGTTCGTTGAGAACCAAAGCATCCTTGAGCAATTGCACGAACTGGGCGTCGACTACGCCCAAGGCTACCACCTCGGCCGCCCCCAGCCCCTGGGCGAGCTGAGCGGTGTGCGGATGATGCCGCGTTGAGCTGGGTGCAGCAGTAACCGGGCGATTAGCGTCAAGTCCCGAGCAGTTTTGTCGCCAGTTGGTTGTGCTGTTCAACCAACAGCGGCAGCTCGGCACTCAGCAACTGCCCGTCGGCAATCACCTGCCGGCCATTGATGATGCTGTGGCAAACCCGGGGTGGGGTGCAAAACACCAGCGCTGCCAACGGATCGACCTGGGCTCCAGCCAGGCTGATGTCATCGCAACGGAAGCTGATGATGTCAGCGCAGTAGCCGGCCTGAATCCGCCCCAGCGCCGCCGCCCGGCCCAGCACCTCGGCACCGCCCCGAGTGGCAATCTCCAGCGCTTCACGGGCACTCATGGCCGCCGGATTTTCATCCCGCACCCGAGCACTGAGCATGGCCTGACGCGCCTCACTAAGCAGATGGTTGCTGTCATTCGAAGCACTGCCATCCACGCCCAGCCCAACCTTGACGCCAGCGTCACGCATCTTGCGCACCGGTGCCAGCCCCGAGGCCAGGCGCATGTTCGAACACGGACAGTGGGCAACCCCGGTGCCGGTCCGGGCAAACAGGGCGATGCCCGGGTCGTCGAGCTTGACGCAGTGTGCATGCCAGGCATTCTCGCCCAGCCAGTCGACCTCCTCGACATACTGTGCCGGGGTCATGTCATAGACACTTTGGCAGAACTCAACATCCTTCCAGTTCTCGGCGGTGTGGGTGTGCATCCCGACCCCATAAGCCCGCGCCAGCCGACCAGTTTCGAGCATCAGCTCGCGGGTTACGGTAAATGGTGAGGATGGCGCCACCACCACCCGCACCATGGCGTCAAAGGCTGGGTCGTTGTAACGCTCGATGACCCGCTGCATATCATCAAGAATCGCCTGCTCATCGGCCTCGACCAGCACATCCGGCGGCAACCCGCCACGACTCTGGCCCAAGCTGATGGCTCCGCGGCCGGCATGAAAGCGAATTCCCAGCTCACTGGCGGCCTGAATGCTGTCCTCCAGCTGAATGCCATTGACATACAGATAAGCCTGGTCCATCGCCGTGGTACAGCCACTGAGCATCAGTTCGGCAATAGCCGTGCGGGTGGCGGTTCTGGCCATCTCCGGGGTCAACCGGGCCCAGACTGGAAACAGTGCGCTAAGCCAGTCGAACAGCTCGGCATCCTGAGCCGCCGGTAGTACCCGGGTCAGCGACTGAAACATGTGGTGATGGGTATTGATCAGCCCTGGCAGAACGACCTGGCCACTCAGATCGATAACCCGGTCGGCGCTGGTTGGCAGCTCATTGGCCGATCCCACCGCCTCAATCAGACTGCCACGAATCAGAATCGAGGCGTCAGTCAGTTCACGGCGCTGATCATCCATGGTGGCAATCAGGCGGGCATTCTTGAGCAGTAGGGTCGATGACATGTGTGCTCCTGTCAGTTACGGCCAACGGCTTAACTTTGGCTTGAACCCAAGGTAGCAGGACACATCGCTTTTAGGGAAACTGGGCAGCGCATCAGGCAAGCCATCTTCAGCATTGAGGGCAGCTGAACACCTGATGCTTTCGGAAACTGATACAGGAAGGAAAGTGGCGCACCCGACAGGATTCGAACCTGTGACCCCTGCCTTCGGAGGGCAGTACTCTATCCAGCTGAGCTACGGGTGCGTTTCAGGGCCGCAATAATACGCATTGAATCGCTCGGCGTCCATGCCCTGTTGTCATGCGACTGCGTGACGCGTCGGGGTTATTGCCAGGCCCAGCTATTTTGTCGCTTGCGGGTTTACCGGTATACTCGCGCACAATGTCCGGGTTCTGCTGCCGGCTGATACTTATAGCTATGATGAGGATGTTCAAGGTGACGACTGTGAAAAAACTTCTGGCCGCCTCTGCGGCCATGCTTGCCCTGATGGCCGGTAGTGCCTTTGCGACTGCGGTTGAGGACGCCATTGCCGAGCGGATCAAGCCGTTTGGTTCGGTGTGTCTGGCTGGCGATCCCTGTGCTGAAGAAACCGGTGCCGTAGCAGCCGCCTCTCCAGCCGGCGGTGCGCGTTCGGGCGAAGCGGTTTACAAGCAGTTCTGCACCGCCTGTCACAGCACCGGTCTGCTGGGCGCTCCCGTTACCGGTGATACTCCGGCCTGGCAGGCCCGTCATGGCGGCAACCTGGATGAGCTGCTGGCAACCGCAATCAGCGGGATCAACGCCATGCCGCCAAAAGGCACCTGCGCCGACTGCTCCGATGATGAGCTGATGGACGCCATCAAGCACATGTCCGGCCTGTAAGCCGAGCGCTTGAAGCAAAAAAGCCGCCCAGCCCGGGCGGCTTTTTTTGTACCTGGAAAAATTAACGCCCGATCAGATTACGAATATTGGCCAGTGCTTCCTTGCCGCGGGCCTGCTTCTGCTCCACCGGCACATCCTCGGTGCCTTCCCATTCCAGATCCTCGGCTGGCAGTTCATCGAGAAAACGACTGGGCAGGCAATCGATAACCTCACCAAACTGGCGCCGCCGGGCGGCGAAGGTGAAAGCCAGGGTCTTGCGTGCACGGGTGATGCCGACGTAGGTCAGCCGGCGCTCTTCCTCGACGCTGTCGGCTTCGATGCTGGAGCGGTGCGGGAGGATCTCTTCCTCCATGCCCATGATGTAGACATGGGGATACTCCAGGCCCTTGGAGGCATGCAGGGTCATCAGCTGCACCCGGTCAACGTCCTCTTCCTCTTCGTGGCGTTCGAGCATGTCGCGCAATACCAGCTTGGCGATGGCATCCTCGATATCGGTTTCACCGCTCTCGTCACGCTCAATGGTGGTCTTGAGCGCATCAAGCAGGAACCAGACGTTGCCCATGCGCTTGGCGGCGATCTCGTCGCTGGAGCAGTTCTGGCGAATCCAGTTCTCGTAGTCCAGATCCAGGATCATGTCACGCAGCACGCCGATCGGCTCCTCACGAGCACAGCGCTGGCGGATACCCTCGAGCCAGCGCTGGAAGCGCTGCAGGCGTTCCAGATAGCGCGGCTCCAAGTGCTCGCCCAGGCCCACCTCGGCACAGGCCTGGAACAGGCTGACGCCGCGATCAGTGGCGTAGTTGCCGAGCTTTTCCAGGGTTGCCGGGCCGATCTCGCGGCGCGGCACGTTGATCACCCGCAGTAGCGCATTATCGTCGTCCGGGTTGACCAGCAGGCGGAAGTAGGCCATCAGGTCCTTGACCTCCTGGCGGCTGAAGAAGCTGGTGCCGCCGGACAGGTGGTAGGGGATCTGGTGGTGCTGCAGCTTGAGTTCGATCAGCCGGGCCTGATGATTGCCGCGATAGAGAATGGCGAAATCCTTCCAGGCGCGCTTGTGCTGCATGTGCATCATCTGGATGTCGGTGGCCACTCGCTCGGCTTCTGCTTCCTCGTTGCGGCAACGGATCACCCGGATCGGTTCGCCATAACCCAGCTCGCTCCAGAGCTGCTTGTCGAAGACGTGCGGGTTGTTGGCAATCAGGGTGTTGGCGGCCCGCAGGATGCGGCTGGTGGAGCGGTAATTCTGCTCCAGCATCACCACCTTGAGCGCCGGAAAGTCTTCCTTGAGCAAGGCCAGATTTTCCGGCCGGGCACCACGCCAGGCGTAGATTGACTGGTCGTCATCGCCCACCACGGTAAAGCGCGCCTGAGTGCCGACCAGCATCTTCACCAGCAGGTACTGGCTGGCGTTGGTGTCCTGGTATTCGTCGACCAGCATGTAGCGGATACGAAATTGCCACTTTTCCAACACATCCGGGTGATTGCGAAACAACATCACAGGGATCAGGATCAGGTCATCGAAGTCGACCGCGTTGTAGGCCTTGAGCGTGCGCTGATAGTGCATGTAAACGCTGGCGGCGGTCTGCTCCTGCGGAGTCCGGGCCTTGGCCAATGCCTCCTCGGGCAAAATCAGGTCGTTCTTCCAGTTGGAGATCTGCGCCTGGATGCCATCGATACCGTCGTCGGCACCGTAGTCGCGATGCATCAGGTCGGTGATCAGCGCGGTAGCATCCTGCTGGTCGAAGATTGAGAAGCCCGGCTTGTAGCCCAGGCGCTGATGCTCCTTGCGGATGATGTTCAGGCCCAGGTTATGGAAGGTCGAGACGGTCAGGCCACGGGCATCACCGCCCTTGAGCAGCAGGCTAACGCGCTCTTTCATTTCGCGCGCGGCCTTGTTGGTGAAGGTCACGGCGACAATGTACTGGGCCTTGATCCCGCATTCGCGCACCAGGTAGGCGATCTTGCGGGTGATCACGCTGGTCTTGCCGCTGCCGGCCCCGGCCAGTACCAACAGTGGGCCACTGATGTAATGAACGGCTTCCTGTTGACGGGGGTTGAGATTCGACACGCGTATTGATCTCCGGCTGGTGGCCGGCAATTCTACCAGCAGAAACTGTGATCGACAGCGTGATAGCGAAAAGCTAGTCTTGGTACTTGGCGGTTTTTTGGATATAACCTACTTTATAAATAAACCGTATGTACCTAATTTATAAAGATCCTTGGGGGATCTGACTTTGACTGCTGACAGTCCGATGCTTCGCATCGTGTTACTCGACAATGACCATGGTGCCCATGCGCCTCTGAGTCACCGTTTGTCTGCTGTCAAAGCCAGCCCCTATCAATTGATTCGTGCCGACAACTGGGATCACGCCCAGGCCATGATCGCCAGCGGCCCGGTGCAGGCTATTCTGGCGCGCAGCGATTTTCTGAATGTGCCCCGCGAATGCAGCGTGCCGATCATCCACCTGGCCGATGAGCCGGAATTTCACCCGTTGCCGCCTGGCATAACCGACAGTGTCTGGGATCAGTCCAGCGCCAGCGAACTGATCCGCTGCTTCAACTATGCCATTGAGCGGCATGCACTGCGCACCGCGCTTGATCATGCCGCCAGCTACGACCCGCTGACCGGCATCTGCAACCGGCAAATGCTGCATGACCGGCTCAAGCAAGGCATGCGCCGGGCGCTGCGCAGCAATCAGCCACTGGCCGTGCTGTTCATCGATCTGGACAATTTCCGTCACGTCAACGACACCCTCGGCCACGGGGCTGGTGACGCGATCATCTGCGAAGTGGTCGACCGCCTGCGCCGGGTGCTGCGCAATACCGACACCATCGGTCGGATGGGCAGCGACGAATTTGGCGTGATCATCGAAGACTACGGCAGCCCAAGCAACCTGCTGCATATCGCCCAGAAGGTCACCAATGAGCTGGCCGAACCATTCTTCGTCGACAGCGAAAGCCTGCTGCTCGGCTGCAGTGTCGGCATTGCCACCTACCCTGAAGGCGGGCAAACGGTCGACAGCCTGTTGCTGCACGCCAACATGGCCATGCAGCAGGCCAAGGGCCAACGTGGCTGCAACTTCCACTTTTATGATGACCGCATCAACCTGCAGGCCAACAGCCTGATCGAGTTCGAGGCCTCCCTGCGTCAGGCACTGCGGCGCAATGAACTGGAGCTGCACTATCAACCACGGGTCGATCTCAAAAGCGGCAATATCGTCGGACTCGAAGGACTGATTCGCTGGCGTCATCCTGAGCGCGGCCTGCTCGGCCCCAACCAGTTCATTCCGCTGGCCGAGGAAACCGGACTGATCGTGCCTATGGGTTACTGGGTGATCGCCCGTGCCTGTCATGACCTCAATCAGCTCAAACGCCGGCGCATGCCGCCGGTACATGTCGCCGTCAACATGTCGTTCCGCCAGTTCCAGGACAGCCAGTTGCTGGCCACGGTCAAGCGCCTGCTGGACAAGACCGGCATCGACCCGCACAGCCTCGAGTTCGAGCTGACCGAAACCGCGGTCATGCAGAACCCCGAGCAGGTTCAGGTCACCATGCGCGGGCTGACTGGCCTGGGTGTACGCTTCTCGCTGGATGACTTCGGCACCGGCTTTTCCTCGTTCGTGCACCTGCACAACCTGCCGATCAACCTGCTCAAGCTCGACCGCAGCTTCGTCAAAGGCATTGCCGAGCGCGAGTCAGACCGGCAACTGGTCGGTGCGATGATCGAGCTGGGTCGCAGCCTGAATCTGGAGGTGGTTGCCGAAGGGGTGGAGCAGCGCCAGCAATTGGAAATGTTGCGCGGCATGGGCTGTGATCAGGTGCAGGGCTACTTCATCAGCCCGGCGCTGGCTTTCGAGGAGTTGTGCTACTTCCTGGATGCCTACAGCATGGGCCGCGAAGAGGCATTAGGCCCGGTCTGAAACCGCAAGGCGCCACCGGCCGATGTCGCGTGACCGGTGACGCCCTGCATTCACTACTATAGTGCAACCTCCTGCCCGCACCAGCCCCATCACCCCGGTTGATATCAGGCCATTGGCCGCCGATCCAGTTGCCGATACTGCAGAGCTTCGGCCAGGTGTGCACGCTCAATTGAGCTGACCCCATCCAGATCGGCCAGGGTGCGAGCCACCTTGAGCGCCCGGTGACTGGCCCGACGTGACAGGCCCAGGCGAGTGATCGCCAGCTCCAGCCACTGCTGGTCAGCCTCGCTCAGTCGGCAGTGCTCGCGCAGCGCCGCCAGATCCAGATGGGCATTCAGACAATTCTGACGCTGTTGCTGGCGGGACCGGGCCTGCGCTACCCACTGTGCGGCCTCGGCGCTGCTGGGCTTGCCGACCTCATCCTGACCCAGACTGAAGCTTTCATTGAGCATGCCCAGATGCAGATCGATGCGATCAAGCAGCGGGCCGGACAGCTTGTTCCGGTAGCGTTCAACTTGCTCGGGACTGCAGCGACAACGCCCGGAGGGGTCGCCCTGATAGCCACAGGGACAAGGGTTCATCGCCGCGATCAGTTGAAAGCGGGCAGGGAAACTCAACTGCTCACGAGCCCGGGCGATATGAATACAGCCCGACTCCAAAGGCTCACGCAGCATTTCCAGGACCTTGCGATCAAACTCGGGCAACTCGTCGAGAAACAGCACGCCCTGGTGGGCCTGACTGATCTCGCCGGGTCGAGGCTGGCTACCACCCCCGACCAACGCGGCGGCCGATGCACCATGATGGGGCGCGCGAAAGGGTCGCTGCGGCCAGCAGCTCAGGTCGGCCTGCCCGCAAACCGACTGAATCGCCGCCACTTCCAGCGCTTCCGCCTCACTCAAGGCCGGTAGTATGCCCGGCAAACGGCTGGCCAGCAGGGTCTTGCCGGTGCCCGGCGGGCCAAACAGCAACAGGTTGTGTTTAAATACACCAAATTTAGAAAAGGAATGAGAAATGCCTAAAGCCTATAGCTACATAAGGTTTTCTACGCCGGACCAAGCAAGAGGCGACAGCTTTCGTCGCCAGAAGCAGCTTGCTGAAGATTTCTGCACATCTCACGGCCTTGAGTTAGCTTCATCAAAAGAGTACACCTTCTTGGACAGAGGGCGCTCTGCATATAAATCTGAGCACGTTACCGATGAGGGTGAGTTGAAACGATTTTTAGATTTAGTAGATAACGGAGACATTAAAAGAGGTTCTTATCTATTAGTCGAGTCGATGGATAGGCTTTCACGGGAAAGGGTTAATATTGCTCTTGAAAGATTCTTAGGCATGATAAACAAGGGAATCAACATCTGCACCCTTGCTGACAAAAAAATATACTCATCTAACTCAGATAACATTTCGCTAGAACTAATAGCTTCTATCGCTTATATGATGAAAGCCTATAGCGAGAGCTCTGAAAAGGGCTTTAGAGTAAGCAAAGCATGGGAAGAAAAGAAAAAAAATGCACGGCAGAAACTTTTACCACTTGGAAAAGCGTGTCCTCAATGGCTAGAGCTAGTCGAAGGGAAATATACACCAATACCAAGCAGAGTTAAGATTATAGAGAGGATCTTTTCATTATGCACAAATGAGGGAAGAGGAAAAAGAGCAATTTGTAAAATATTGAATAGCGAAAGCATTCCGGCGTTTGGCAGCATCAACAGAAATAAATCAGGCACATGGTCTGACAGCTCAATTCACAAAATACTTCATAATCGAGCTGTTATTGGGGAATACCAGCCAACAAAACTCTTAAACGGCAGAAGAGTTAACGATGGTGACGCAATCAAAAATTACTACCCCGAAATTATATCAGAATCAGAATTTTATAAAGCGGCGTCTGTTCAAAAACAAAGATTAAAGTACAAAACAACCAAGCAATCAAAAACATTCAACTTATGGCAGGGCATTGGAAAATGTGACCTATGCGCATCCTCAATGAACCTAATAAACAAAGGATCTGGGCCGAAAGGCTATTCTTATATAGGGTGTGCCGGACTAAGAAAAGGAACTTGTAATTCCAAATACCTTCGCTTAGAAAAAGCTGACCTTGCGTTTCGCGAGGTCTTAGCAAAGGTCAACTCTGAAGCACTAATCTATGAGAGCAAAAATAAAAAACTCTCTAGTCTTGAGGAAGCTCATGCACAAAGAGATAAAGAACACAACCACCTTGAAGAGTGGAAAAAAATGCTCTCAGATGCTCCATCAAAATCACTTGCCGAGAGGATATGTGAACTGGAAATAATCATCGAAGAACTTGATCGCAAAATAGAGTCCTTGACAGTTGAAATTTCCAGCACAGGAGTGAAAAACAAAGACGCCTTCTTTAAAAGTATTGACCTGGAAAGCTACGAGGGAAGATTTAAGGCCAATAGCTTATTAAAAAGACTTGGACTCATAATCAAGATAGGACAGCTAAAACTACCGGGGGGCTATAGATGGTTTTTCACTGTCTCAAGCGAGGAAAGTGATGAGTTTGAATTTATGATCGAGATATCAACTGATGACTTTATCTCTTGGGGCTTTCATACATGGGATATAGACATGGCAAGCCTAGCATTGGAACAAAGTGACATGACGGCTGAGCAGTTAAATAATGCAAAAGCTATGACAGAGCTGCAAAATATGACCTATAAATTGGCTAAAACGGAAACCAAATGACCGCATCAAAAAACCCAAGAACCAAACCCCCCAGCCTACCCACAAGGCACCTAGAGCCCTTATAATAAGGAGCCTTCGATGCTTTTTATCAACCAGAGCATCTAGGGTTCTCAGATACAGTATAGGAAAGACTTTGATTCAATCAGCGAGGTGATTAATACATGACAGAAACAAGCAATGCTAAAACAGCAAGAAAGTTAATATCTTTGCTAGAAATGCACAATTGGAAATACCAGCTATCTATATTCAGCGAAAACATCAATGAATCAGAAATTTTAGCTGAGAATTACCACAAAATAACACAAGGAATTCGCAAAAGAGAAAAAGCATCACCCATATTAATAATCAAGAGAACGCACTACGATGTAGGCCATAGAAAATTACAGGCATATATCACGATATTTTCTTCGAAAGACATAAAGAAAACCATAGAGAGCGCATGTGAAGGTTTGCCAATTGTAACAAACACATTAAAACAAAAAGTCTCAGATTTGTTAATTTCTAGAACTTGCAACGCTTACAGAAAGCAAAAACTTCAAAACCTGCATCAATTCTATGGAAAAAAAGCTAGGAGGTACTCCATATTAAACAAAACATTATTGGCATCCATCCTAAAAGCTTAGCATGTATTTGCTCCACACCCTGTTTATCGGTTTTAAGCCGCTGATTGGCATCACCATTACAGCGGCCTAGAAAGATCAGAGCTGGCTTATGGCAAACTTTCTGGCGATAGCAACTTCACTACCATACTGTTCAGTGATCGTTAGAATATCGCCTACTATTCTATACTTTATGATTGAATCTTCGGAATGAGTACGCCAGCGACCATCATGAGCCCCCCATAACACTCTGTCACCTTCGAGCTTGCACTTGTACTTCCATTCAGTTTCATCATCAGCCCTAATGTAACTAAGCCGGTACTGTCCTCTCCCAGTTCTGACAGCGGATATAATCTCTACAGGTCTAACCATGACTACAGAAATGGTTGCTTTGCAGACTTTAGCCACATTAGCTTCCGACACCTGATGACTTGCATTTGTATTGCTTTGATTGTTAGATACGATAACACTTGATGCTGAGCCTTTCTGTGCAGAAGTATTTACCCTCTCCTTATTGCCAAACTTAAAATCGCCACCGGACAATGCAGCCAAAAGAATCGTGACAACCACTGTAACCGCTATCACAGAAGAAAATGCAGAAGCTTGGTGCTTGACTCCACCTTCTTTTAGCTCATCCCGCCCCCATCCCGCATCTATAACTTTTTCTTTGCCTATATGCCCCGAACTTGACCTATCCTGTAACTGTATAGGCGAAGGGTGAGAGAAGTTTTCTTGTTTATGGGCCTTCCCCCCACATTCCGAACAACACCAGCGTTTTAACCCGTTCGACACAGAACTTAAAAACATTGCCGGCAATATAAATATTAAAGCGAGGCCTCCAGTAGCAACTATTATAACCAGCAGGACAATTAGCCCTCCATTTGAGACCTTACTTTGATTCCTATGGTGTAGCGTCTTCCGCTCGCATAGCTTGCAATGCTTAATTTCACTATCAACAGCCATATCAATTCCTAGAGGCAGCTTTCAACAAAAGCCAATGTCACGATTAGTGTGTTCACGATTAGATCACACTCGGCAAGCATGTGTGAATGCAAAAACCACACATTACTCAGCAATTCGGCCATCGTGTTCGCCAGCTACGCTTAGCAGCCGGGTTCACGCAAGAAGCCTTTGCTGATAAATGCGGTTTCGCCCGTACCTACATGTCACGAATTGAGACCGGTGGGGCTAACCCTTCTCTTGTAGCTCTTAATGTCATAGCGTCAGCGCTAAACGTCAGTCTTTCCGATCTATTTTCTGGCTTGTAGCTTTTCACCTCTAACGACTCAAAAACGACCGATTTTGACACCAAGCATTACCATCCCCAGAAAGGTATCAAAAAATATACTTGACCATTTTGACACCGCATAATAATATGAATCCACCTTTTTGATCCTTGAGAAATTGCCATGTCACGTACATTCGCATACTGCCGAGTTAGCACTACAGGCCAGACAACTGAAAATCAAATACAAGAAATCAAAGGAGCTGGCTTTGAGATTCAATCGCAGAGAGTTATCGAAGAAACCATTAGCGGCAGTACTAGTGCTTCAGAACGTGCAGGATTCCAAAAACTCCTTGATCGTATGGAAAAAGGCGATGTATTAGTCGTTACCAAGCTAGACCGGCTTGGACGGAATGCAATAGACGTACAGCAAACAGTGCAACAACTGGAAAACCAAGGAATCAAGGTACATTGCCTTGCCCTAGGAGGAGTGGACCTCACCAGTGCAGCAGGAAAAATGACAATGGGTGTATTGTCCGCTGTTGCTCAATTTGAGCGGGACTTGTTGATTGAGCGGACGCAAGCAGGGCTTAATCGAGCCAAAAAAGAGGGCAAAACTCTTGGCAGGCCAACAGCGACGAATGCGAAGGAGGTATCCAAAAGAAAATTAGCAGGCATGAGTCAAGCAGAGGTAGCCAAAGACCTGTCCGTCAGCATAAGCACTGTTAAGAGGCTTTGGAATTCAGGAAAACAAACCTAGGAACAGCATGATATATGCCCATGAAACGCCTTGTAAGCTCTCAGGAGGCGCAACTGGACATCAAGGCATACCCCCCCCCCTAGGGTTAAAGGGAATAGCGCCTTAAAGCTTATTATATTTCATATGGATATTTTGAAATTTGACCAAGCCACTTACCCTTAGCCTCTTTCTAGCTTAGTACTGATCTTCTAACTATATCAATGCTCGTTTTCTTATTTTGTCAGATTGTTATATCTGCTGCCCACTCTGCTAATTAGATAAACAGCAAGGCCATCATGTCCAATTGAAGGATTGACCCCTCACATACGGCTTTACCCCCCTACGCCACCTGCAAGCAAGATCGTGCGGTACTAGATGTATACAACATAAGCCATTACGCATGCTTTTCAGATCTGTTTACTGTCTAAAGCACCAATAGGTGTTTATGTATACAACATCAACAGGTTATGCGCGCCCGCCGCCGCCACGATCAAGGCCCGCTTGGCCTGGGCCTGGCCCTGCACATCGGCCAGATCGGCCGATACGGGTCGTGGCTGCGGACGCGACTCGACGTTGACCCCTGGTAATTCGCGCTCACCGCGCAGATGCTCGCACAACTCCAGCAGATGCTCGGCCGCGACGATCCGTACCCCGCGTACCAGTGCAGCCTCGGCGGCATTGGCACGCGGCAGCAGCAAGGTGCGGTTCAGCGCCCGACAGGCCAGCGCAGCCGGCAACACTCCCTGAACCGGGCGCAACTCACCGGACAGCGCCAGCTCCCCCAAGCACTCGCATTCGTTCAGACAATCGCCGGGAATCTGCCCGCTGGCCGCCAGCAACCCCAGGGCGATGGCCAGATCGAAACGCCCACCTTCCTTGGGCAGATCCGCTGGCGCCAGGTTGATGGTGATCCGCTTGAGGCTGGGGAACTCCAACTGGGCGTTCTGCAAGGCACTGCGGACCCGGTCCTTGCTTTCGCGCACGGCGGTTTCCGGCAGGCCAACCAGAGTCAGGCTCGGCATGCCGTTGGCCAGGTGAACTTCGATGGTGACAGCCGGGGCCTGAATGCCGAGCTTGGCTCGGCTATGAACTATGGCCAGGGACATGATCGCTCCTTGATCAGTCCACCTGCAGGTCAGGTGGTCGGTGGGGGGGTACGCTGCTCCAGGGCCTCGACCCGTTTTTCCAGGGCTTCCAGCCGTTCACGGGTACGCATCAGCACCGCCTGCTGGGTTTCAAACTCATCACGGCTGACCACATCCAGCTTGGCCAGGGCGCTTTGCAGCAAAGCTTTGAGGTGTTTCTCCAACTCCGGCGGCGGCAATCCGCGCTCACTCATCAGCAACCGGGTGGCCTGGCTGCTGACCGCGTCAATCAACACTTTGTGCAACATGCTCTGCAACTCAATTGAAAAGGGTGTCGGCCAGACGTGCTGGCAAGTTTCTCAGTGTAACACCCCCAGCCTGGCTGGCGTTAGCGTGCCCCATGTGTGCACACAGCGGGCACTGAAGTTGTGAGCTATGCTCGATTTTGGTGCAAAGGTGTGCGCGATTGGCCTGACCAAAACCATCAGAACAGTGCTATTTAACTGAAAAATAAGGAAAAACGAAAACTGGCAGGGTTCCTGCTTAGCACATCGCAGCTGCCAAGGAAGGGATAACCCAAACGGGGCACCCACCTGAAGCTAGCCTGACTTTGCGAGGAGCCATCATCTAAGGAGCACAAGACGATGCGGCAGTTACACCCGGTTCGCGGGGCCATGACAAAACCTGGTTTTGTCGGCAGACCGGCCAACTGCATCAGCCTCGGAGCATTGTCCGTTTCTAAAAGCCTCTAACTCGGCATAGACTTGCCCTGTCCCCCCAGGGCAGTCCATCAAACGGGAGTATTGAAATGAAACTAGTAACGGCTGTTATCAAGCCTTTCAAACTGGACGACGTGCGTGAAGCACTGTCCGAGATCGGCGTTCAGGGTATCACCGTGACCGAGGTCAAGGGTTTTGGCCGGCAGAAAGGTCACACCGAACTCTACCGTGGCGCGGAATACGTGGTTGATTTTCTGCCCAAGGTGAAGATCGATGTGGCTATCGGCGACGACATGCTCGACCGCGTGATTGAAGCCATCACCAAGGCTGCCAACACCGGCAAGATCGGCGACGGCAAGATCTTCGTGGTCAATCTGGAACAGGCCATCCGCATCCGTACCGGAGAAACCGGTACCGACGCCATCTGAGCCAAGGTTTACCGATTGAAATAAAAAAGCCTATATGGGGGGCTTACAATGGAAGATATCGTGCAACTCCAGTATGCACTGGACACGTTCTACTTTTTGATCTGCGGCGTCCTGGTTATGTGGATGGCAGCAGGTTTCGCCATGCTCGAGGCCGGTCTGGTCCGCACCAAGAGCACCACTGAAATTCTGGCCAAGAACATCGCCCTGTTCGCCATCGCCTCGGTGATGTACCTGCTGGTCGGTTACTACATCATGTATTCCTCGGAAAGCTCGATCCTGCCGAGCCTGGGCTTCTTGATCGGCGGCGAAAACGCCCTCGACGAAGTGCTGGCTGGGGGCGACGAAGCACCGTACTACTCCAACCGTGCTGACTTCTTCTTCCAGATCGTGTTCGCCGGTGCCTGTATGTCGATCGTTTCCGGTGCTGTGGCCGAGCGTATGAAGCTGTGGGCCTTCCTGGCTTTCGCCGTGGTCATGACCGGCTTCATCTACCCGATCCAGGGCGCCTGGAGCTGGGGTGAAGGCTGGCTGGACGAAATCGGCTACTCTGACTATGCAGGCTCCGGTATCGTTCACATGGCCGGTGCCACCGCCGCTCTGGCCGGTGTGATCCTGCTCGGCGCACGTAAAGGCAAATACGGCCCGAACGGCCAGGTCAATGCCATCCCCGGCTGTAACCTGCCGCTGTCGACCCTGGGTATCTTCATCCTGTGGATGGGCTGGTTCGGGTTCAACGGCGGTTCCGAGCTGAAGATCTCCGACGTCGAGTCCGCCAACAACGTCGCCCAGGTTCTGGTCAACACCAACATGGCTGCTGCCGGCGGCCTGATCGCCGCGATGATCGTTTCGCGCATCCTGTTCGGCAAGACCGACCTGACCATGACCCTCAACGGCGCCCTGGCCGGCCTGGTGGCTATCACCGCCGACCCGCTGTCGCCGAGCGCCTTCGCCGCTGTCCTGATTGGCGCCGTGGGTGGGGTGATCGTGGTGTTCAGCGTTCTGGGTCTGGACAAGCTGAAACTGGACGACCCGGCTGGTGCCATCTCGGCCCACGGCTCGGCTGGTATCTGGGGTGTTCTGGCCGTGCCGCTGACCAATGCTGATGCCAGCTTCGGCGCTCAGCTGATCGGTGTCATCGCCATCTTCGCCTTCGTCTTCATTGCCAGTCTGATCGTTTGGAGTATCCTCAAGGCGGTCATGGGCATTCGCGTCAGCGAAGAAGAAGAGTACGAAGGTGTCGATATCGCCGAATGCGGTATGGAAGCCTACCCGGAGTTCACCAGCGCCAAGAAGTAAACTCCGCAGTACCTTCGCAGTATCACAGGGCGCCTACGGGCGCCCTGTTTCGTTTGGCTACACTGCAGAGCGAATGACCGACCCTGGTGAAAATTTTTCACCAAGCTACTAGCCAAATCCCTCTGTTGCGCTATATATAGCGTGTTTTCCCTGGGAGGCATTGGGATGAGTGACGACGATATTGAAGACGATGACATCGACGGCGTAGACGACAGCGATGTCGATGATCTGCCCGAAACCGATGATGACGAGCCGGCAGCCAGCTCCAGCAGCAAGGGCCGCAAGAAAGCAGCCGAAGAAGACGAGCTTGAAGGCGCCTCGCTGGAAGCCAAGGAGCGCGAACGCGAGATGCTGGCCCGCCAGATCGAGGAGTTCATGGCCCGTGGCGGCAAGGTTCAGGAGATTGGCGACAACGTAGTCTCCGATCCGCCGAAAAAGCCTGACAGCAAGTACGGTAGTCGGCCGATCTGAAGCGGTGAATCTGGCGATTGCAAGGGCTCAACGCCGTAGCCCTTGCAGTGCTGGCCCAGCAATTGCCTAGCCGGTTTTGTAGCGTTCAATCCACCCGGCAATTTCCCCCAGACAGCGCACTTCGCCATCCGGCCTGGGCAGATCAGGCCAGTCGCTCCCCAGGCGGTTGAACCACAGGCTGTGCATGCCCACCCCCTGAGCACCGAAGATATCGTCTTGCGGGTGGTCGCCAACGTGCAACGCCCGACCCGGCTCAACCCCAACCCGTTGCAGCGCGGCCAGGAAGGGCTCGGGCTGAGGTTTGCTGATGCCTACCTCGTCGGCCGAGACAATCGCCTGGAAGTATTTCGCCAGCCCAAGCCGACGCACATCGGCATTGCCATTGGAAATGGTCGCCAGCGCATAACGACTGGCCAGATCAGCCAGCAGCGCCTCGGCATGGGGAAACAACTCAACCACATGGCGGGCATCAAGAAACACCTGAAAGCCGGCCAGGGCCAGCGCCTGCGCTTCTTCGACTGGATAGCCGGCCTTGCGCAGACCATGCTCGAGTACTGCGACGCGCAGCGCTGTCACCCTATGGCGCAGCTCTGGATCGCGCTCCAGCACCTCACGCCGCAAGGCCTTGCGGGCCTCGGCGTCCAGCCGTTGAGCGAACAGCGGGGCCTGCCGTGCCAGCCAGGCCAGCAGAGTCTGCTCGGCGGCCGCGACCACGCTTTCGGTTTCCCACAGGGTATTGTCCAGATCGAAGGTCACCAGTTGCAGCATGATCAGTGGTTATCCGTACTCTTACGCTTGGCCCGTGGATGGGCCTGATCGTAGACCTGGGCCAGGTGCTGAAAGTCCAGGTGTGTGTAGACCTGGGTGGTGCTGATGTCGGCATGGCCGAGCAGCTCCTGCACCGCCCGCAGGTCGCTGGAAGATTCCAGCATATGGCTGGCGAAGGAGTGGCGCAACATGTGCGGATGCAGGTGCTGACCGAGCTGATTGACACCCCAGCGGCGAACCCGCAACTGAATTGCCCGCGGTGTCAGACCGGTACCCCGCTGGCTGACGAACAGCGGCTGGCTGTCGCCAGCCAGGCTCGGTCGGGACTTGAGCCACTGCTGCAGCGCTTCGCGGGCCAGCCGGCCAACCGGCAAGATCCGGGTTTTGCCGCCCTTGCCCAGTACCCGAACCTCGCCTGCTGCCAGATCCAGATCACTCAGTTGCAGACCAGCCAGTTCCGACAGCCGCAGGCCCGAGGAATAGAACAGCTCTAGCATGGCCAGATCGCGGCAGGCCAGCCAGTCGTCCTCACTCGGGCCGTCCAGCAGCCGTGCGGTCAGATCGGCATCCAGAGTCTTCGGCAGCTTGCGCGGGCTCTTGGGCGCGCGCAGATCAACGGCCGGGTTATGCCGGCACAGCCGCTCACGCAGCAGGTAGCGGTAGAAGCTGCGCACCGCACTGAGCAGGCGCTGCAAACTGCGACCGGACAAGCCGGCCTGATGCTGGCGAGCCACGAACAGCCGCAGTTGCTGCTCGTGCAGCGCGGACCAGTCCTGCAAGCCCTGCTCGGTGGCAAAACGCGCCAGCCCCTCAAGATCATGCCGATAGGCGCTCAGAGTCCGGGGCGACAATTGCCGTTCATGGGCCAAATGGCCGAGAAAGCCTTCCAGAGCCGCTTGCAGCGCCGGGCTGGTCATGACACCTGGGGTTCGTCGGCCAGCGGCCGCTGGCGCACCAGCACCCGGGCCAGGGCGTCGGCGACATAGCCCAGAAACAGCGTGCCGGTCGCGCTCTTGTAGTGATGGGCATCCGGACTGCCGAGCGCCAGCACACCGTGCAGTCCCTGGTGCTGGATCGGTGACAAGGCTGTCGAGGCGACCAGCGTGCCAGCCTCGCCGAACAGGAACTCCAGCTCATCCGGGCGCAGCACCCCGCTCAGGGTTTTGCCGCTGTCGAGCAGGTGGCCGATGGCGGCCCGCGCCTGGGCGTGGCTGACGCAGCGAGCATTGGCGTAACGCGCCGACTCGCTGAACAGGATCAGGCTCACATGCGGCACCTGGAAGTCGCCACGCAGGCTGTCCTCGACCCCGGCGATCACCTGCTCCAGGCTCTGGGCATCGAGCAGGCCAAGCACCAGGCGTCGGCTCTTCTCGAACAAGCGGTCGTTTTCACGAGCCACATCCATCAACTGGTTGAGCCGGTGACGCATCTCGATGTTGCGCTCACGCAACAGCTTGACCTGGCGCTCGACCAGCGACACCGCCTGGCCGGACTGGTGGGGAATGATCAGCTCCGGCAGCAGGTCATCGTATTCGGCAAAAAACGCCGGGTGGCGCTTCAGAAACTCGGCCACCTGGGCCGGGTCGAGTTCGGTTTGACTGCTCTGCGGCTTGTCGCTCATACCCGTATCTGCCCCTCGTAGACCCGGCTAGCCGGGCCAGTCATCATGACGGGCTGGCCGGGACCGGCCCATTCGATATGCAAGGTACCGCCCGGCAACTGAATCTTTACCGGCGACTGCAGGTGCCCCAGGCGGATCCCGGCCACGGCGGCGGCACAGGCTCCGGTGCCGCAGGCCAGGGTTTCACCGGCTCCGCGCTCATACACCCGCAGGCGCGCGTGATGGGCATCGAGCAGTTGCATGAAGCCGGCATTGACCCGCTTGGGGAAGCGAACATGGCTTTCCACCAACGGCCCGATCCGCTCGACCGGATACTGTTCGACATCATCGACCAGGGTGACGCAGTGGGGATTGCCCATCGACACGGTCGAGACTTCCAGGCACTGCTCGCCAATATCCAGCGCATAGGTCAGGGCTTCAGCCTCGGCCTGGAACGGTACCTCGGCCGGGTTGAAGCGCGGCGCACCCATGTCGACCGTGACCTGGCCATCGGCCCGCACCTGCAACACAATCTGGCCACCGGCGGTCTGCACCCGGATCTGATTTTTCTGGGTCAGGCGCTTGTCCAGCACGAAGCGGGCGAAACAGCGCGCGCCGTTGCCGCACTGCTCGACTTCGCCTCCGTCGGCGTTGTAGATCCGGTAGCGGAAATCCATATCCGGATCGGTCGGCGGTTCAACCACCAGCAATTGATCGAAGCCGATGCCGAAGTGCCGATCACTCCACTGACGAATCAGTTTCGGTGACAGCTGGACGTGCTGAGTCACCAGATCGATGACCATGAAGTCGTTGCCCAGGCCGTGCATCTTGGTGAACTTGAGCAGCATGTCAGGCCCCGGGCAGCAGGCTTTCGCCAGCGAACAGTTCGCTGACGGTCTCACGCCGGCGCACCACATGCACCTGCTCACCATCGACCAGCAGTTCGGCGGCACGCGGACGGGTGTTGTAGTTCGAGCTCATGACAAAACCATAGGCTCCAGCCGAACGCACCGCCAGCAGATCACCTTCGGCCAGCGCCAGCTCACGCTCCTTGCCGAGAAAATCACCGGTCTCGCAGACCGGGCCGACGATATCCCAGCTGCGCGCCGGCACATCGTTGCGCGGCTTGACCGGGTCGATCCCCATCCAGGCGCTGTACAGGGCAGGGCGAATCAGGTCATTCATCGCCGCATCGATGATCGCGAAATCCTTGTGCTCGGTCGGCTTGAGCAGATTGACCCGGGTCAGCAGGACGCCAGCGTTGGCCACGATCGAGCGGCCCGGTTCGAACAACAGGGTCAGCTCGCGGCCCTTGAGCTGGGCGCGGACCTTGGCCAGATAATCGCCCGGGGTCGGCGGCTGCTCATCACGATAGGTCACGCCCAGGCCGCCGCCCAGATCCAGGTGGCGGATGCGGATGCCGTCGGCGGCCAGTTGGTCGATCAGCGCCAGCAAGCGGTCCAGAGCATCGAGGAACGGGGTATCGTCGGTCAGTTGCGAGCCAATATGGCAGTCGACCCCGCAGACATCGATGTTCGGCAGATCGGCCGCGCGGCGGTAGACCTCTGGGGCCTTGGCGATGTCGATGCCAAACTTGTTTTCCTTCAGCCCGGTGGAAATGTACGGATGGGTCTTGGCGTCCACGTCCGGGTTAACCCGCAGCGATACCGGAGCTTTAACCCCCAGCTCAGCGGCAACCTGCTGCAAGCGCTCCAACTCGGCAGCGGACTCGACGTTGAAACAGTGGATACCCACCTGCAGCGCCCGGCGCATTTCCTCGGCGGTCTTGCCCAGCCCGGAGAACACCACCTTGGCCGGGTCACCACCAGCCGCCAGGACCCGTTCCAGCTCGCCAGCGGAAACGATGTCGAAACCGGCACCCAGGCGAGCCAGCACATTCAGCACACCCAGGTTGGAGTTGGCCTTGACCGCAAAGCAGACCAGATGCGGGGTACCATCCAGAGCCTGATCCCAGGCCAGCCAGGCTTGCTCGATGGCCTGACGCGAGTAAACGAAGCAGGGGGTGCCATGTTGGGCGGCGATCGACGACAATGACACCGCTTCGGCGAACAGCTCGCCGTTGTTATAAGAGAAAGCAGTCATCGCGTGTACTCAGTTCCCGCTCGGTTGCTGGGAAACTTCTTCGCGAGCCGGGTCCTGCGGCTGCCCGGCGGTTTCTTCGGGCAAATAAAGAGGACCTTTCTGGCCGCAGCCGGCCAGAACCAGCAGGGCAAACAGGGCAGCGATATGACGCTTCATGACGATTTCCTTATGGACAAAACGATAATAACCGGCAGTATACCGAGCCGCCCGGCTTGGCGCACCCGAGCCGGACTGCTATCGGACAAGAAGAGAGCACGATATGTATGAACTGAGCGAAGCCGAGTTCCACCGTGAAGTTGACCGGATTCTCGACCGTCTCGAACACGCGCTGGACGACTGCGGCCTGGATATCGACATGGAGCAGGACAACGGTCACCTGCAGATTCATCTGAACGACGGCCCGCGTCTGGTGCTGGGCCGACAGCCGGCATCACGCGAATTGTGGCTGGCCACCCCGGAAACGACCCTGCACTTCGGTTTCGAGCCGGGGCAGGGCTGGCAACATGACGGCGGTGACGAGTCTTTGGGCGAGTTGCTGGGGCGCCTGCTGAGCGAGTTCAGCGGCGAAGACATCGAACTGCAGGTTGAGGACTGAGACTTGCCGGCCGGCCGTCAACCATCGCCCTGCGTGCGCCAGTGTTGCCTGGATGGCGACCAGTGCCTGGGCTGCGGCCGGCTGCTCAATGAGATTGTCGAATGGGGCCAGGCCAGTGACCAGCGCCAGCTCCAGATCATCGCTGCTGCCAGGCTGCGGCGGGAGCAGCGCAAGGGGCTGGCTGACGACAACACCTGAGCCGTCAGGCCCGGCCTCGCAACGAGTTCATGGCAGCGTTGAGCGCGGTTTCCAGTTGCTGGCGATAGCGCAGATACTGCCCGGTCTGCATCCTGCCGGCCGGGTCCAGCGCCGACAGATCCAGATCGGTGATGTAAATCGGGTAATCCTCCAGACTCCGACGCTGATCGAGAATATGCCGGGCCACCACCCGGTACAGCTCGGCACCATGCTCCAGGGCCGTGAATTCGCGGTGATTGCACAGGATACTGACATTCAGCGTTTGCCCTGGGCCCGGCTCGACAATCGCCTGTACCGCATAATAACCTGCTTCAACCCCCTTGCTCGGCAAACTGCGCGGCTCCAGCCGTAGCGGTCGACCATCGGCTGCGGGCTGAATGACCTGAAGCTGGATATCCTCCTCGCCAGGATCGGCATCCAGGCTCCGGCTCAGTTGCCGGCGCAGGCGGATACTGTGCAAAAACCGCAGCAGCGGCAGGAGCAGCGTCTGCTCGTCACGATAGGTTTGGCGCTGGCGCCACAGTGCGCCACGCTCATCAAGCACACTGAGCTCCGCCTGCTGATTGGCCAGCAATCGGTAAAAGATCTGAATCACGCCAGCCTGCCCCTGCTTGAGAATCAGCGCCAGGTCCGCATGACTGGACAGCGCGTAGGTATCGAGTACCAACGGGCTGTAGTGGTTGCGCGGGCTGGCCAGGTGGCGCAGCAGCCGTTCGTGATCGCCCAGCGCGGTGGCTTCAATCCGCTCGCCACGGCGCTCAAGCAGTTGATACTGGCTCTGGATCTGCAGCAGAAACCGCGCCGGGGGATCGCCCAGCAACGGCCCGGCGGCCTCCCGAAATAGCGTCTCGACCCGCTCGGCAATCGCACTGGCGCGGTTGCGACAGTAACTGCGCACCTGCAATTCTGGCAGGCGTTGATGCTCGCGGGCCAGATTGAGGTAATCACACAACGCCTGCATGCAGGCCTGCTCGCCCTGGTAGCGACTGACCAGCAACTCGTTCCAGCTATTGAGGGTGATCTGATCGATACTCAGAATCAGGTTGTCGCGCAGCCCGGAATAGCCCAAGGCGTCGGTATGGCTGCTGATCAGATGCTGGTTTTTCTGGCTGCTGAGCGGCAGCGGGTCCAGCCCGACGTTGACCAGCAGCAACACCTGGCAAGGCTGGCTGGCCCGTGACAGGGCAGCCTCGGTCAAGGCCGGCAGCGGCAGCGGGAACTGCTGCATCAAACAGGTCAGCAGATTGTTCAGTTCAAACTCGGTCAACGCGCTGGTACCCGGATGCACCGCAATCCGGGTCGCGGCATCGACCACCCCGTTGCGATGGGCCCAGGCCAGCAACTCAACCAGTTGCCGGCTGCGCTTGAGCGGCAGATGATCGGCCAGCTCAGGCTGACTCAGGGTGCCGCGGTACAGGCTCCAGTGATGCTCGGCCTCATCGCCGCTCGGACGCAGCGCCAGGGTCAGCAAGGGTTCGCTAAGATCAGGAACGATACCCGGGTTGATAAACTCGATCTTGCCGGCCTTGCGCTCGAACGCGGCATACAAACGCCGGCCCAGCAACGACAGATCGCGGCTGTTGACTGCATTGATCACCTGCTGGCTGCGGCCGAACTGCGACAGCAACCGGTAGCTGTGGGTCAGTTCACCAACCAGTTGGCGACGCTCCTGACTGACCTCGCGGACCCGCCAAAGCTGGCGATTGTCCATCTGTTGCAACTGACGCGGCCCCCACTGCCATTCACGCACCAGCTTTTCCATCAGACTGCGCTTCCAGCTCAAGCTGCCGCTGCGCTTGGACAGCCGTACATCGGCCTTGATGTACAGGCAGCGGCGCACCAGCTCCAGACGCTCAAGCTCGCCACGCTGCTGCAGATAGACCTCGATGCGCCGATAGAGCATGACATAGGGATCCAGCTCATCGACATCCAGCTGGTTGGCGAACACCGCCTGCTTGAAATCCAGACTCAGGCAGCGCACCTGCGGGTGCTCGTTGGCGTAGACCTCGGTGAGCAACAGCTTGAGCACTGATTTGTAGGGCGACTCGATGCCCTTGAACAGTTGCCATAGCCCGGCACCGACATACTCACCGGCCGGAATCCGTGCCATATGACCAAGGTCCAGGCTTTCCTCGGCGCGGATGAAACGCTTGGAAATCAGTTCACTGGTGTACTGGCGGTAACTGCCTTCCTCGTAGACCGGCACCAGCCACCACAAGGGGTAACGGCCACCGAGCAGAATCGCGGTGCGGTAGAACTCGTCCAGCAACAGATAGTGCTGGGTACTGCCGCAGTCTTCCTCGGTCAGCGCATTGTCACGATCCCCGCGACTGAAACTGGCCGGGTCGATCAGGTGAAAATGTACTTCGCAGCCCTGAGTTGCGGCCCACTCGCTAATTTGCCGGCACTTGCCGGCCAGCTCGACCAACGCCGCTGGCGCCAGCTCGCTGGCATGACAGACCCAGATATCCAGATCACTCTGATCCGACTGGCCAATGGTACCGCCACTACCCATCAGGTACAGCGCCTGGATCTGGGCAGCAAATCCGGCCGGGTGGCGGCGATAGCTGTAACTGCGGGTCAGCGCCTGGGCGCCCTGCAACACCTCCTGATCCGGGCTATAGCCGGCCAGCCCATAAGGGGTCTGACGCGACACATAGCCGGGCAGCAGCGGGTGGTTAACATCGAACAGCAGCGGAATCAGCCTCAGCACATTGTATTGACGCGCCGACAATGCCTGCAGCACCCGGCGCAGGCGGGTCTGGTTGATCGTCATGAAGCGCTTGCGTAGGGTGCTCAGGGTCTTGCGGTCAATACCCTCATCAAGCTGGGGACGGATTTCGCCGTGGCTGTACATGCCGGAGTTGGCCCTCAGTCCCCGCGCAATACGGTCAGCAGCGCCAGGGCGTGCTCGGCCGCATCAAGACCCAGACTGGTCAGGTAGCCGCCATCGGGCTGGCTGATCAGGCCCTTGGCGTGCAAACGTCCGGCAGCGGCCAGGGTGGTCGGCGAAGCCTCATGCTGGTGGACCTTCAGGCCCTCGAGCGAGTTGGCCAGGTTGAATTGCGACAGCAGGTTGATTTCAGCAATTTCATCGGGTGTCAGCATGGGTGTTCCCCCTTGGTATGGTAACCAGAGTCTAGCCGTTACGCTGGGCAAAAGCATGACCCGTCTCGCGTCATGAGCGCGCACACCATTCACTTGAGTGATGCCACTGGACCTTAATCGCCCGGCGTTACAAGATATCGACCACCGCCCTCGAGCCTTAAATGGAGAACAACATGCTTAAACTGCACGGCTTTGCTGTCAGCAACTACTTCAACATGGTCAAGCTGGCGCTGCTGGAAAAGGGCCTGGCCTTCGAGGTCAATACCGTACACCCCAGCCAGGACGAAAACTTTCTCGCGCTCAGCCCACGCGGCAAGGTGCCGTGCCTGGAAACCGAGCACGGTGTCATCAACGAAACCAACGTTATTCTCGAGTATCTGGAAGAGACTCAGGGCGGCAAGCCGCTGTTGCCCCAGGACGCTTTCGAGCGCGCCCGGGTACGGGCTCTGACCAAGGAAATCGAGCTGTATATCGAGCTGCCGGCACGTAGTTGCTATCCGGAAGTCTTCTTTGGCGGCCAGGTCGATCAGGCGATCAAGGACAAGGCCCGGGCCGAGCTGCTGTTGGGTGTGGCCGCACTCAAGCGCCACGCCAGCTTCGCCCCCTATGTGGCCGGCAGCGAGCTGAGCATTGCCGACCTGATGTTCCTGTACAGCTTCGATCTGGCCTGCGCGGTGGCCAAGAAGCTGTTCGATCTGGATCTGATGGCCGAGCTACCGGGTGCCCGTGAGCTGTTCGGCCTGATGGCGCAAAACCCCAACTTCAAGCAGATTGAAGCCGACAAGAACGCCGAAATGGCCGCCTTTATCGCTGCTGCCAAGGCCAAGCGCTAAGCAATCTCTGGTTGAATTGAGCGCCGTTGTTGGCTCGATTGGCGCTGACCTGTTCTGGACTCGCTGTAAATACGTCCATGTAAGCTCGTAGATGCCATCCTTGGCATCTAACGGTCCAGAACAGGTCAGCGCCAACCGAGCTGCCGGGCTTTGGAAGGCTCAATCAGCGGCGGGCTGATCGTCAATCATGTCCCTGAACCGCTCGTCAGTCTTGAAGTTCAAAGGCTGCTCGAATCCCGGTACTCGAATGCCATCCTGACTGATGCTCAACTGGCTGTCGTCGATCATGTTGTTGCCGAAGTTGTAGATCACTGCCAGTTGGCCCTTCAGTGCCTGCTGATCGTAGGCCTGGGCGGCGGCGCGGGCCTGCTCGCGGCGCTGCAGGTAGTCACTGAAGCGGGCCTCGCCGTAACGCTTGCGCAGCATCCGCTCGACCACCGTGGGTGCCAACACCACGGCGCTGGCATTGTTGCCACCAAACCCCTTGGAGTTGATGAAGCAAACTTCCAGCGGTTCTGCATCTCGCATCACGTCGCGGGTACTGATGCGCAGGTGCTGTTGGTGGACGTCATCGGCCACGGCGTCGATGGTCTTGATCCCGGGAATGATCTGATACTTGAAACTGCCCAGGGCGAAGGCCAGCTGATCGGCGCTGGCGCTGGCCAGCGAGTGGCCGACATAGGCCTTGGCCGCGGCAATCGGCCAGTCGGCAATACCGAAGGACTCGGCAACCCGGTCCAGCAGCTCGGACTCGGTAACCCGGTTGGCCGGGGTGCTGGAGCCGTGGGCATGGACGAAGCTGCGGGCACGCACGGCTTCGGGGCCGACAATCTGCATCGCCGCGTGTACCGCCTTGGCCATGGTCAGGTAGTTGCCCGGGCCTGGGGCCGAGATCGACTTCTTGAAGCCGTCGGCATTGATGAACACATCGGTGGCGGCGCCATGGATGTCGGCGCCCAGCTCGATGGCCAGCTCGTCATCCATCAGTACGAAGAATTGCCCGGACTCGGCCAGGGTAAAGCCGCAGTTCTGCCCGAACGGACGGCTGGCACGGCGGAAATCGACCTGATCCTGACCTTCGATATTGCGTAACCCGTCTTCGGTGGCCAGCGCACTCATGGCGCCATAGCCTTCGATGCACTCCTGGGTTACCGGCGCCTCGGCGTTGCCAACCAGCACCACCCGGGCCTTGCCGCTGGTGATCATGTCAGTGGCTTTCTGCAGGTTGTAGAGGAAGCTGGCACAAGCCCCGGTGATCGCCCCGGTGGTGCCGACGCTGCCGAGGATATAGGCGTTGATGAAGTCTGCCGGCATGCTGTTCAGGCCCAGCGGCAACTGCTTGGCGCTGACCCGGTGGCCCTTGAGCCGCGACTGCATGACCCCGGCAAAGCTGTTGTCATCGAGCTGGCTCATGGCGCTGCTGGCAAATACCGCAACCTCGTCCGGCTGCACCCGGTTGATGATCTGCGACCATTCAATCCCGGTCGAGCGCAGCGCGTCGGTGGCGGCGACGATGGTCAGTTGCAGACCGCGCGGGTGAAACCGCGAGGCGTAGTGCTCGCCCGGCTCGAAGCCACTGGGCAACTGGCCGGCCGACTTGACCGCCAGCGGCCGGTAGCTGTCGACCTTGAGATCGCAACCATCGTAGACGGTAACCATCACATCATTGTCGTTCAGCGGTTCGACCACCCAGTCGGTCGGCAACGGCTCGGGCAACTGCTTGGCCAGGGTGATGAACGAGAACGGTTTGCCGGCTTCGCCGGTAACGGTGAGGTTTTTCTGCCAGTGGGCAGCATCGACATCCAGATGGGTCTTCTCGATACGCCGCACCAGGGTGCCGTCGAGAATCTGCGCAGCGTAGCGTTGTTCGATCTCGGCCAGGCTCAGCGGCTGGCCTTCGGCGTCCAGATACTGATCATTGTCCACCCGCACCAGTTTCATCAGGACCGCCAGCCCGGCCAGGGTCTGCTGGCGCTCGGCATCGGGCAACGATTCGATCACGGTACGGCGAAACGCATGGTGGAATGAACTGCGACCGGCGGCGTTGTAACCACCAAATCCGACAATGACCGGCAAACGCGACATCACGCAAGACTCCTCGCTGGGCCCGGATGTCCAGGCAGTGCGCATGGACATGGTCTGGGCGGACGATGCATCGCCCGCCAGGGCGTTATTCGAATACTCTAGATGACGAGGACTGTAACCGGCGGGTCACGTTCAGACCAGTGTGTTTTATCGGCTCACGGCCTCAAGTGCTCTTTGGCTCAAAGATCACATAGACCTTGCGGGTGCGTTGCAGCACTTCCCAACTGCCCTCGAACCCGGCGGGAATCACGAAGCGGTCACCGCTGCGCAGGATTTTGGCATTACCGGCACGGTCATGCAGGATCGATTCGCCTTCAAGAATCTCGCAGTATTCGTGCTCGCTATAGCTGATGGTCCAGTGCCCGGGCTCGGCCTCCCAGACTCCGGAAAAGAACTGCCCACACGGGCTGGTGTAATGGTTGCGTACGCTCTGGGCCGGATCGCCGGCCAGCAGCTTGGCCGGGTCAGGGCGGTAATGCTCAGCTTCAGTGGTGGCGGTGGCGAAATCGACAATACTGGTGATCGACATGGGCAGGTCCCGTTCGACAGGTAGGTAGGCGTGCTGCGCCCTGCGGCGCAGCACCAGCAGGATTACTTCATGGTCGGCATGACGAACTCGGCACCAGCGCGAATACCGGTCGGCCAGCGCGAGGTGATCGCCTTGCGCTTGGTGTAGAAACGCACCCCATCGGGGCCGTGCATGTGCAGCGGACCAAACAGCGAACGCTTCCAGCCCCCGAAGCTGTGGAACGCCATCGGCACCGGAATCGGCACATTCACGCCAACCATGCCGACCTGAATCTCGTTACAGAACTGCCGCGCGCTGTCGCCGTCACGGGTAAAGATCGCCGTACCATTGCCATACTCATGGGCGTTGATCAGCGCCACCGCACTCTGATAGTCCGGCACCCGGACAATGCACAGCACCGGACCGAAAATCTCCTCACGGTAGATGACCATCTCCGGGGTAACCTTGTCGAATAGGCAACCGCCCATGAAATAACCCGTTTCCAGGCCCGGCACCCCAACCTCACGACCATCGACCACCAGCTCGGCGCCTTCAGCCACGCCCTGGTCGACATAGCCCTTGACCTTGGCCAGATGCTGGGCCGACACCAGCGGCCCCATCTCCATGCCAGGGCTCATGCCATTACCAATCTTCAATGCCTTGACCTTGGGTGCCAGCGCTGCAATCAGTTGGTCAGCCACCTCATCACCCACGGCTACCGCCACCGAAATCGCCATGCAGCGTTCGCCGGCACTACCATAGGCGGCGCCCATCAGCGCATTGACCGCCTGATCCAGATCGGCGTCGGGCATCACCACCATGTGGTTCTTGGCCCCGCCCAGGGCCTGCACCCGCTTGCCGTGGGCGCAGCCGGTGGCGTAGATGTACTCGGCAATCGGGGTCGAACCGACGAAGCTCACTGCCTGAATGTCCGGATGGGTCAGCAGCACATCGACCGCCTCCTTGTCGCCGTTGACTACGTTGAACACGCCATCGGGCAAGCCGGCCTCCTTGAGCAATTCAGCCAGGCGCAGCGGAGTGCTCGGATCTTTCTCCGACGGCTTCATGATAAAGGTATTGCCGCAGGCAATAGCGATCGGGAACATCCACATCGGCACCATAGCCGGGAAGTTGAACGGCGCGATACCGGCACACACCCCCAGCGGCTGATTGACCGACCAGGCATCGACGCCGCCGCCGACCTGCTCGGTATGCTCGCCCTTGAGCAGATGCGGGATGCCACAGGCGAACTCCACCACTTCCAGGCCGCGGGTCAGTTCACCCTTGGCATCGTCGAACACCTTGCCGTGCTCACGGGTGATCAGCTCGGCCAGTTCATCGGCATGGGCCTCGACCAGCGCCTTGTACTTGAACAAAATCCGCGCCCGGTTCAGCGGCGTGGTCGCCGCCCAGGCCGGCTGCGCGGCCTTGGCCAGGGCAATCGCCTGTTCAACCTCAGCGGCGCTGGCCAGCGACACCAGGCCGCGCTGCTCGCCGGTGGCCGGCTCGTACACCGGTTGGGTGCGGGCACTGGGCGCGGTACGCAGGCCATTGATGAAGTGTGTCAGTTGCAGTGTCATGGAATCACCCGATCTGTAATCAATTAAGTTGGTGTAGACAGTCCGGAGTGGGAAACACTGATCAAGCGAGGCCCTGTGTCAGCTCAATTGTCGCTGGCCTGTTCTGGACACGCGGTAAATACGTCCCTGTAGCTCGTAGATGCCATCCCTGGCATCTAACGGTCCAGAACAGGCCAGCGCCAACCGAGCTTGTGGCCTTCCTGCAATTGATCAGTGTTTCCTCAACCTCCGCACATGCCAAAAGTCATATGCGCCGCGACACGCCGAGCGCAGGGGATCAGGCCGTGCGCCGAATTACATTGCCCAATACTTCGACGATGCGATCGATATGCTGTTTCTCGACGATCAGCGGCGGCGACATGGCGATGATGTCGCCGGTCACCCGCACCATCACCCCATCCCAGTAACAGGCCTCGAATACCTCATAGCCCCGCGCCCCCGGCGCACCCTCGCGACTGGCCAGATGCACCGCGCCGACCAGGCCGGTGTTGCGGATATCAATCACGTGCGCCAGCCCCTGCAGGCTGTGCAACGCCTCCTGCCAATAGACTTCCAGCTCGCGGGCACGGGTCAGCAGACCGTCGCGCTGATAGATGTCCAGCGTCGCCAGCGCCGCGGCTGCCGCCACCGGATGGCCGGAGTAAGTGTAGCCGTGGAACAGCTCAATCAGCCCCTGCGGGCCGTGCATAAAGGCATCCTGAATCTGTTCGCTGACGAACACCGCGCCCATCGGAATCGCGCCGTTGGTCAGACCCTTGGCGGTGGTGATGATGTCCGGGATCACCTCCCAGCGCTGCGCCGCGAACGGCTCGCCAAGGCGCCCGTAACCGGTGATCACCTCGTCGAAGATCAGCAGGATGCCATGCTTGGCAGTAATCTCGCGCAGGCGCTTGAGATAGCCTTGAGGCGGCAGAATCACCCCGGCTGAGCCGGACATCGGCTCAACAATCACCGCCGCGATGTTCTCAGCGCCATGCAGCGCCACCAGTTTTTCCAGTTGATCCGCCAGCTCCGCCCCCTGTTTCGGCAGACCGCGGGTAAAGGCGTTACGCTCCAGGTCCAGGGTGTGTGGCAAGTGATCGACTCCCGGCAGTTGCACGCCGAAAGCCTTGCGGTTGTTGACCATGCCGCCGACCGAGATACCGCCAAAGCCTACGCCGTGATAGCCCAGCTCACGACCAATCAACCGGGTGCGGGTACCTTCGCCACGGGCGCGCTGATAGGCCAGGGCGATCTTCAGTGCGGTATCCACCGACTCCGAGCCTGAGTTGGTGAAGAACACCCGGTTCAGTCCCTTGGGTGCGATCTCAACCAGCCGTTCGGCGAGCTGGAACGGTAGCGGGTGGCCCATCTGAAAGGTTGGGGCGAAATCCAGCTTGGCGATCTGGTGGGCAACCGCCTCGGAAATCTCCTTGCGCCCATGCCCGGCGTTGCAGCACCACAGCCCGGCCGTGGCATCCAGTACCTGCCGGCCCTCGACATCGGTGTAGAACATGCCTTCGGCGCTCTCCAGCAGACGCGGTTTGGCCTTGAACTGGCGATTGGCGGTAAAGGGCATCCAGAACTCGTCCAGGCTCAGATCCTGTTGCGAGGTGGCGGGGTGCTGCATGGTGTTCATTGGGAACCTTCCTGGCGCGGCCGTCGAAGATTGATGGACTGATAGTGCAACAGAGTCTATGTCAAAAATAATAAACGCAAAAGGGTTTGCTTACGTATTTACTTAGGTTTTTTTGCCGTCGTGTCAAATATATTGAATTTTTAATGCGGTAAGACTACTGTTGAGCAGCTTCGCATTCTGTCCGCCGCCCCTTCCCGAGCGGCCATCACTACCAGAGGATTCCGTTATGTCCCGTGCCCAGTGGGAACAGCGCGCAGACGCGCTAAAGATTCAAGGTCAGGCCTTTATCAATGGTCAATATCAGAGCGCCGTCGGTGGCGAAACCTTCGACTGCCTCAGCCCGATCGACGGCCGAGTGCTGGCGCAGATCGCCAGCTGTGGCCAGAGCGATGCCGATCTGGCGGTGGCCAATGCCCGCGCCACCTTTGATTCCGGGGTCTGGTCACGCCTGGCGCCAGCCAAACGCAAAGAAATCATGATCCGCTTTGCCGAACTGATCGAACAGCATGGTGAAGAGCTGGCCCTGCTGGAAACCCTGGACATGGGCAAGCCAATCAGCGACGCCCTGGCAGTGGACATCCCCGGCGCAGCGCGGGCGATCCGCTGGAGTGGCGAGGCGATCGACAAGATCTACGACGAAGTGGCGGCCACCGCCCACGATGAACTCGGGCTGGTCACCCGCGAGCCGGTCGGCGTGGTCGCCGCCATCGTGCCGTGGAACTTCCCGCTGCTGATGGCCTGCTGGAAACTCGGCCCGGCCCTGGCTACCGGCAACTCGGTGGTGCTC
>NSKG01000008.1 GCA_002287035.1 Pseudomonas sp. WN033
GGTCGAGGTGTTCTGGGAGTTGGTGCTCGATGGCTCAGCCGAAGAAGCCGACCTGATCACCCCGGTGACCTACAGCGGTTCGGTGATCATTCCTGCTGGTGAAACCAGCGCCCAGGTCATTGTCCCGACCTTCGATGACGACATTTTCGAGGGCGGCCCTGGCACCTTCGAAGATCTGAGCTTCAACCTGACCGGGGTAACCGGTGCCGGACTCGGCACGGTCTCCAGCGTCAGTGGCCAGATTGAAGACAACGAACAACTGCCGGTGGTCAACATCGTTGAAGTAGCCGAAGGCGTTGGTGCGGTAACCGTGGAAGGCGGCAATCTGGTGTTCCAGATCAGCCTCAGCGGCCCGTCCAGCGAACCGGTCGAGGTGTTCTGGGAGTTGGTGCTCGATGGCTCAGCCGAAGAAGCCGACCTGATCACCCCGGTGACCTACAGCGGTTCGGTGATCATTCCTGCTGGTGAAACCAGCGCCCAGGTCATTGTCCCGACCTTCGATGACGACATTTTCGAGGGCGGCCCTGGCACCTTCGAAGATCTGAGCTTCAACCTGACCGGGGTAACCGGTGCCGGGCTCGGCACGGTCTCCAGCGTCAGCGGTCAGATCGAAGACAACGAGCAACTGCCTACCCTGGATTTGAAGGTCAATGCCAAGGGGGTTGGCGCGGTGGTTGAGGAGGGAGGTGACCTGGTGTTCAAGGTCAATCTCAGCGGTGTGTCAGCCTTCGAGACCAGCGTGGACTGGACCATTACCTTTGGCACTGCCAGCCCCGATGATTTGACCGATCCGCTAACCCTTAGCGGCACCCTGATCATTCCGGCTGGCAGTACCTCGGGCAATATTGTGATTTCCACCTTCGATGACCTGCTGTTCGAGGGTGGTCCCGGTACCTTTGAAAACCTGTTCCTGACCCTCAGCAATCCGGTCGGAGCCCAGTTGGGTGTCAGTGTGGCCAAGGGGCTGATTGAAGATAACGACCTGCTGCCCGAAGGCGCTGCGGACAAATACAAGGTTACTGAAGGACAGGTGCTGGATTCGGAAGCTGACGGCGCGATCCAGGGTGTACTGTTCAATGATCAGCCAGGCTTGAGTGTTGCCAGTGTTTCCCTTAATGCCGATGGCAGTGACCCACAAGCGGTAGGCCCCGGCGGCCTGGTGTTCATGACTGCCTTGGGAGGGACGTTGACGATCTACGCCAATGGCGAGTTCGTCTATCAGGCGCCGGTGTTGAATCATCCGCTGGATCAGGACTATCTGCTTGATAGCTTCTACTACCTGGCCTCCGATGGCACCAACCTGTCGGAACCGATCAAGGTTAGCATCAAGGTCTTCGATACCGAGCCAGTCATTGAGGCGGTCGAAAATCTGGTGGTGGACAACGCTGCCGGAGTGACCATCGGAACCTGGAGCTACGACCCCGGTGCCGATGGCCTGCGCCAGCAGATGGCTGACCTGGAAAGCGGCATCAACCTCAGCTTCGACAGTACTGGTTTGAACGGCACCTTTATCAGTGAACGCGAAGATGTCTATCAGGGCGGCGACTATCTGGGTGAGAAACTGACGGTCAAGGTTCAGGATGGTGATAACGTCTACACCTTCTTCACCTTGTACATGAAGGTGGACGGCACCTACGAGTTCGATCTGATCACCCCCAATCCGACCCTGTCTGAGACTAACACCTTCGACAAAAACATCGGCGGCAACTTTTCTGAGTTGTGGAGCGAGCAGATCTTCGGTGCCAGCTTTAATTCCTCCACGGATATTCGTTTCACCGGAGGCGGTGGTGCTTCGGTCAATTCCAGCACTCAAGGCATTGGGGTTGGCAACAACTTTATCAGTGCTGGCCAGGCGCTTAACATGGCGTTCTTCGTTGCTGATGGCGATGGCAATACTGCAACCCATCCAACCGAGCAAAAGGAAATCAATATTGCCAGTCTGAGCTTCTTCTTTGCTGGAGGCTCGGGATCGGCGGTGATCAACATTCTGGTCAAGGATGAAAATGGCGCGACCATAGCGACCCTCAACGGCGTCGATATCAGTCATGGGGCGCCGGTAACGGTTAATGCCCAGGATCTGAATATTCAGGGGTTCTACGAGTTGACCGTGCAGCATGTTTCTGGCGACCAGATGCGTCTGCGTACCTTGAGCAGCGAGGTAGAAATCCTGCCGGCTGATCAGCAGCTCAATTTCAATGTCGAGATTGTTGACGCCGACTTTGACGCAGATGATTTCGACTTCACAGTCGATATCGCCACGCCAGTGATGAGCCAGTTGCTGGTCGGCACTTCTGCTGACGATGTGCTGCCCACAGGCACGGGTGATGCCATTGCGATTGGCGATGTGAAGGGCATCCTGAGTGTTGAGAATCCTGATAACTACAACATAGTTTTGATTGCCGACCTGTCCGGCAGTATGGCGTTCAACTCGGGGACTCCAGGTCTGACCCGGGTCGAGTTGATGAAGCAGGCCCTGACCAAGCTGGTCAATGATTTGGCCCAGCACAATGGCCAGGTCAACGTTCATCTGGTGCCGTTTGGCACTAATATCGCTACGCCTCAAACCTTTAACCTGGGCAATCCGGCTGAAGTAGCACTGTTGCTGGCTGCGATCATGGCCATGGAGGCGACTCTGGGTGGCACCAACTATCACGCCGCCTTGCTGGCAACCGAACAGTGGCTGGATGGGCAGGTGCCGACAACACCGGGGTTCCAGAACAAGGTGTTGTTCCTGACGGATGGCAATCCTACCTACCATTTGAATAATGGCGGTAATCCGGTCTCTGGCGGTGCGGGCGACACGACCAGTGCCAGCAACCTGTCCAATGCGGTGTCGGCCATGGCGTCGCTGGTTGGTGGTCATGATGTCGCGGTCAGCGCGATCGGAATCGGTGCCAATGTCAATGAGAACTACCTGCGTTTCTTCGACAATACTGCGGTTACCGGAAATGCCACGGTATGGATTGGCGGTACCAATATTTCCGGCCCGGTCGGCCAGGTCGACATCGTCAATACCGCCGAAGATCTGGAACTGGCGCTGAACAGTGCAGTTGATCTGGTACCTTTTGTTGGCGATGACATAGTGATCGGCAGTGATGGCGATGACATCCTGTTCGGCGACACCATCAGCTCCGATGCGCTGGGCGCGGCCTACGTCGGGCAGGGCTATCAGGGATTGGTCAATTATTTGACCGATCAGCTTGGCCGGGCTCCCACCACTGAAGAGCTCATTGCCGAGATTCGCAGCGATCCGCTGAAGTTCTACGATCCGAACAACCCGCTGGGTGGTGACGATGTGCTGATTGGCGGTGCCGGCAATGACCTGCTGTTCGGTGGGGCCGGTGATGACGTGCTGGTTGGCGGCCCGGGCAACGACATCATGTATGGCGGTCTGGGGGCCGACACTTTTGTCTGGCAGTCCGGTGATCAGGGTAGCGTCGATAACCCGGCCATGGATATTGTAATGGATTTCAGTCTGGCCGAAGGTGACCGTCTGGATCTGAGTGAGTTGCTTGGCGGTATCGACGCCGGCGATATCTTCAGTTACCTGCAGGCGGAGGGAACGGTGTTCGAGGGAGTGAACAGCACTTTGCTGAAGGTCAGCAGCAGTGGCGATGTGGCCGATGCGGTGGATCAGCAGATCCTGCTCAAGGGCGTCAGTTTGAGCAATGCCGACATCAGCAACATGCTGGCGGATCCAGACCCGAGTCTGCTGGTCTGAGCCGTAAGAGGTGAGCAAGGGCCGGCCTGGGTGACCAGGGCCGGCCCTTGTTCTATAGTGGCTGCACTACCAGCAGTAAAATCCGGAGGCAAGGATGTTTGTCAAACGCGATGAGCGGGGCTGGATCATCGATGCGTCACTGGACGTGCAGGCTGGTTATGACGAGCAGTTGGCCGATGATCATCCGGAGCTGGTTGACTGGGGGCGCCAGCAGGCAGCTTTGGCCAGCCTGCAGAGGCTGCGCGACAGCGACCAGGACCTGGTCCGGGTAATCGAAGATCTGGTCGATGTGCTGCTCCAGCGTGGCGTGATTCGGATCACCGATCTGCCCGAAGCAGCTGTAGCCAAGCTGGATCGCCGCTCCCAGGCTCGTGCCCGGCTCAGCGAACTGGCCAACCTGATTGATCAGGATGAAGGCGATCCGCTGATCTAATCGCAGCTCAGCCGGCCTGCTCCTGCCAGCTTGCTGGCTCCGCCAGGGCCCGTCCCTGCATGGCTTCGATGCCCAGGCTGATCAAGGCCTGAATCTCTCCTTTGGTTTGTACCTGCTCGGCGATCAGTGGCAGATCAATCCGCTGAGCGGTCTTGACCAGGGCTTCCAGATACAGGTGTTTTTCCGGGGTCTGGTCCAGGTCTCGGATAAAGCTGCTTTCGATCTTGAGATAGGCTAGCCCGATCAAGGCCAGTTCACCAATCAGGCTGAGTTGGCGGCCAAAGTGCTGCAGGGCCAGTTGGCAACCACTGGCTTTCAGTTCGGCTGCCAACTGACCGACATCCTGGCTGTTTTGCAGGTAGCGAGCGTCGATTTCCAGAGTCAGGTAATGGGCGCCGTTGTGTTTGTCCAGTTGCTGGCTCAGTCGTTGCCGCTGCTCAGGATTATGCAGGGTGTCGGCGGTGATGCTCAGGGCCAGGGCGCCAGGGTGTTTGTCCAGATGCGCCAAAGCCATGCTCAGCATGCACTGGTCAAAGGCTCCTGCCAGCCCCAGGCGCTCGATCCAGGGCAGGAATTGCCCGGCACTCATCAGTTGGCCCTGGGTGTCGGGGAGTCGTACCAGCAGTTTTTGATGCAGCACCTGAGTCTGGTCCGGGCCACCCATGGCTGGTTGGAAATGCAAGATGAAACGGCGCTGCTCGATTGCCTCGCTGAGCAGGGTACGCCAGCCATGGGCGGTATCGACCATTAGCCCGGCATCGGCCGGGCGATAGCCCGGTTTGATTCGCTCGCCTTCGGTGCTGGACTCGGCCAGCGCCTGGTCCATGCGGCTCAGTACCTGGGCATTGCCATCGCCTGGCCGGTAACCGGCAATTCCCAAGGCTATCGGCTGATGCTCCACCTGGCTGATCAGGTCTTCCAGGCTGCTGGCCTGGGTCGCCAGTTGACCGGCCAGCGCCTGAATGTCTTCCAGTTGGCTGCCGGGTGCCAACACCAGAAACTCTCCCCCGCGTGAACGGCAGCATAGCCAGGTCGGATGGGCTGCCTGAATAGCTTGCAATGGGACGGCCATGGCCTGGAGGATGGCATCGGTACGAGCGGCGCCCAGAGTCTGATTGAGCTGGTTGAGATTGCCCAGGCGCATTGCCAGAAGAAAGCCATCGGGTGTTTCGCCTGGGGTCAGCGCGGCCTGCAGGCCGTGCTCAAAGGCCAGTCGGTTGGGCAGGTCGGTCAAGCTGTCATGGTAGGCCTGACGGCGGTAAAGCTCGGTCTGTGCCGCTTCCTGCTCGAACAGATTCTTGAGTTTGCCAACCATTTGGTTCATGGCCAGGACCACATGGCGCAGTTCCGGTGTGCGTGGGACTCGGGGCAGGGTGCGGTATTCGCGCCGGGTGATGGCTTCGGCCTGGTCGGCCATGGCCAGTAGTGGGCGCAGCTGGCGTTTAAGCAGCAGAGCACCGAGCAGGGCGCTGATCACGCCGCACAGCAGCAGCCAGCCGAGCGTGCCCAAAGCGCTGTCCCACAGCCGGTTGAGGGCGAACTGGGGGTGGCTCAGCACCTCGACCCGGGCGAACTGTTGCCAGCCGCGCATGATCAGCGCATCGCCACCCTGGGCCTCTAGGTTGACCAGTCGTACGAACCAGTCAGGCGCGCGGGTTTCGTCGAGGCTGCGGGTGCGCTCGACCAGCACCTGGTCGTCGGCAATGGCGACTACCCGGATGCTGGCGAAATAGCCGCTATCGAAGATCGAGCTGACCATCAGCTCGATCATGGCTGGATCCTCGACATGGGGCGTCAGCGATAGCCCGAGGGCCGTGGCGGCGTCCTGGGCATGGGAGCGTAGCTGAGTCTGGAGCTGATCTCGGGAGTTTTCCACACTGACCAGAAAACTCCCGCTGAACGCTATCAGCAGGAACAGGCAGATGGCCAGGAGAAGCTGTTTTACCAACGACATGGTGTACTCCTCATCCTTATGGTGCTGTGAACTCGGTGAAACCTTCGTCACGCATTTTCCGCAACAGATCCTGCCAGCGTGACAACTGCTTGGCGGAGCCGGTTTGGGTACTGCCGCCGGCGCTGGCAAGCCAGAGCCCTTCGGCGTTGAAGCTGTAAACGGGGATCAGGTCCGGGCGCTGCGAGGCGGGACGAATTTCGTCGATCAGGTTGTCCAGTACCAGTGGCTCGCTGTCCGGTGTCCGGTAATAGGTCAGTACCATGTGGGCCTGATTCAGCTCCACGGCCTTGACGTAGGTCAGGCGCAGGTGATCATTGGGAATGCCCAGGCGGCGCAGGCTGAAATACTTGGCGATGGCATAGTCTTCACAGTCGCCGGCGCCCTTGACCAGGGATTCGACCGGGGTGGCCCAATAGTCGATCTCGCCCCAGATCTCGATATCGTCGGCAAAACGCAGGCGCTGGTTGAAGAAGCGGTTGACGGTGCTCAGCAGGCTTTGGGTGTCGCCATTGCCCGGATTCTCAAGCAGCGCCTGCCATTCCTGCAGGCGCCAGCGGGCCTGCATATCCAGACTATAACGCTGCTCGGCGCGGGCGATGATTCGGGAAAAGTCCCAGCCGTAGCCAGCCAGTGATACCAGCATCAGACAGGTCAGAACAATGGGCCAGAACCTGGGGCGAACTTTCACTGTGGCGGGCTCTCACTCGGTCGGGAGCGCTAGGCAAACTCTGAACAGGGTTGCTTTCGTCATTGCGAGGGCCGTAGGCCCGTGGCAATCCATGACGCGTTTCAGCGGTTCCCTGAGTCCGATGACCATAGTGTAGGCAAGGGATGCTGTCCTTGCATAATGATGGCACCGGTCTGGCCGGTGCCGGCGGGGTTCAATGGCGTGACAGCAGGGCGGGCTTGGGCTTGTCTTCCGGGGCGTGGAACAGCAGGAACAGTTGAGTCAGAACTTCCGGGATATGGGCCAGCATGTCCTCGACCATCTCCTGATCGCGGGCGATCTCGGTGAACTCGGGCTGATCTTCGAACAGACCGGAGCCGACCATGACCGGCAGCAGCAGTTCGCTGACAGCTTCTTCTTCATTGTCGAACCAGTCTTCTTCGCGCAGGAAGACGCCTTCCATGAAGCCGATGCACCAGCTACGCAAGTCGGACTCATCTGGCTCGTCACCCAGGCTCAGCTCGCAGGGCAGCTCGATATCCTCGTCGCTGGCCAGCTCCCGGGCAATGCGGGCCTTAAGTTCGACCAGAGTCCCCTCGATGTCGGCCTGTTCCTGATCGTCCTGATAGTTCGGCTCTTCGGCGAACAGTTCGGCGATCCACTCGTCTTCCGGAACTTCGACCGGGCTGATGCACAGCGCGGTCAGGTAGCCATGCCCGGCAAGATAGTCCAGCGCCTCGTCATGCAGGTCGTCGGCGTCGAGAAACTGTTGCAGGCGTTCAAGTTTGGCAGCAAAGGACATGGGAACACCTCGTGGTCGATGATTCAGGCATTGTACGCATGGCCAGCGCAATTGCCAAAGGCTGAGTGCATCCCGGCAACATTGACTATATGGCTGTGCAAGGCTGGTATAATCGTCGGCTTTCGACCGCTGAGCCCGTTCGGGGCCATTGACCAAGGGGAAGCATGCGCGAGCAAGCGTTACAACGGCTGCGGGAGGTGTTTGGCTACAGTCAGTTCCGTGGCCAGCAGAGCGATATTATCGATCAGGTAGCCCAAGGTGGCGATGCCCTGGTGTTGATGCCGACCGGTGGCGGTAAATCGCTGTGTTACCAGATTCCCGGCCTGTTGCGTTCAGGACTGACAGTCGTGGTGTCGCCGTTGATCGCGCTGATGGACGATCAGGTCGCCACGCTCAATGAGCTGGGCCTGCGAGCGGCCGCCTTGAATTCGACTCTGGATGAGCAGGCGCAGCGTGAAATTGCCGATAGCATGCGCCGCGGTGAACTGGAGTTTCTTTATCTTGCCCCTGAGCGCTTGGTCAAGCCCCGAACTTTGGCCTTTCTGCAGAGCCTGGAGATCGCCCTGTTTGCGATTGATGAGGCCCATTGCGTGTCCCAATGGGGGCACGATTTCCGCCCGGAATACCTGCAGCTCGGAGTCTTGGCCGAGCAGTTCCCCGGGGTGCCGCGCATTGCCCTGACCGCTACTGCCGATGAGCGTACCCGTCAGGAAATGATTCAGCGTCTGAAGCTGGAGCAGGCGCGCTGCTTCGTATCCGGTTTCGACCGGCCAAACATCTTCTACCGGATCGTACCCAAGGATCGGCCACGCCAGCAGTTGCAGCAGTTCCTGGCCCAGCACCGGGGCAATGCCGGCATTGTTTACTGCATGTCGCGCAAGAAGGTCGAAGACACTGCCCAGTGGCTCAGTGAACAGGGCTGGCCGGCTTTGCCCTATCACGCCGGGCTCTCCGCGGAGCTGCGCAGCCATCACCAGAAGCGCTTTCTCAACGAGGAAGGGCTGATCATGGTTGCTACCATCGCCTTCGGTATGGGAATCGACAAGTCCAATGTGCGCTTTGTCGCCCACCTGGACCTGCCCAAGAGCGTTGAGGCCTATTACCAGGAAACCGGCCGGGCTGGCCGGGATGGCTTGCCGGCCGATGCCTGGATGGCCTATGGGTTGCAGGATGTTCTGATGCTCAACCAGATCATGGCCAACTCCGAAGGTGATGAGCGGCACAAGCGCATTGAACGGCACAAGCTGGATGCCATGCTGGCCCTGTGCGAGCTGACCAGTTGCCGGCGCCAGACCTTGCTGGGTTATTTCGACGAAACGCTGGCCGAGCCTTGCGGTCATTGTGATAACTGCCTGGAGCCGGTAAGCACCTGGGATGGCAGTGAAGCGGCGCGCATGGCACTGTCGACGGCCTACCGCAGCGGCCAGCGCTATGGCGTTGGGCATCTTATCGATATTTTACTGGGACGTGACAACGACAAGATTCGCAGCGCTGGCCATCAGCATCTGTCTACATACGGGATCGGCAAGCAGCTTAGCGAAGCAGACTGGCGCTCGGTTTTTCGCCAGTTGATCGCCCGCGGCCTCATGGATATCGACCTGGATGGATATGGCGGGCTGCGTCTGAACGATAGCTGTCGTCCTTTACTGCGCGGTGAGCAGGGGCTGGCGTTACGTCGCGACCCCAGTCGCTCGGCACCGTTGCCGGGCCGCAGCAGCGATCGTCCGGTGATCGCCGACGCCGATCGGGAGCTGTGGGAGCAACTGCGGGCGTTGCGCAAGCGCCTGGCTGAGGCCCATGGCGTGCCGCCTTATGTGATTTTTCCGGACTCAACCCTGGTTGATATGCTGCGTCAACGGCCTGCGACGTTGCAGGATATGGCGCTGGTCAGCGGGGTGGGTGCCCATAAGCTGGAGCGTTACGGGGCTGAGTTTTTGCAGGTACTGCTTGAGGGCCAAGGCTGTGATCCAGCGGCTGAGCGTGCTCAGGGCAGCGCTCGCGAGGCTGTAGCTCTGGCCCTGGCTGGCATGGGGACGGAGCAGATTGCGCGCCAGCTCGGCCAGCCGGCGAAGCAGATCTGGATGCAGTTGGCGCAGGCGATCAGTCTGCGACAGTTGGCGTTGGAGCAGGTGCTCGATCTGCCGGCCGAGCAGATCGAACGCTTGCAGGATGCTTTTCTCAATGACGGCGGCGATGAGCTGCCCGGAGTGCGAACCTTGGCCCGGCAACTGGATGAGCCGGTAGACGAAGGCATTCTGCACTGTATCCGAGCGGCGCTGGAGCTGGAGATTTCTGGCGCCTGAGGCTTTTGCCAAGGCGCCAGAACTCTCGTCAGAAGGTCTGCCCCAGATTCATATACAGCGCCCGCTCACCCTCCTGATTGGCGCCAAAGCCAAGGAACAGCGGGCCGAGCAGGGTGTCCATGCCCACCATCAGGCTGCCGGCACCCATGTAGCCGGTGTCGAAGCCATCGTCGTCCTTATTGTAAACCCGCCCGTACTCGAAGCTTCCGCCCAGATAGAGCGGCAGGCTGACCGGCAGGAAATTGCCCGGATTCAGTTGCCGGTAGTAGATTACCCGACTCATGTTGTAGTTCTGGCCGGCCAGGCCATTCTGGCGGAAACCGGAAAACCTGCCGATGCCGCCGAGCAGGAAGCTGCTCTGGGCCACATCGACCTTGCTGTCGGTACGGCCAAGGAAGGCGCCCAGTTGCCAGGTGTTGGCTCCGAGACTGAACACCCGGTTGTACTTGAACTCGGCCTGGCGGTAACGCTCGTTAGCCCCCAGATCCGGTTCTGACAGACGCCAGACCAGCTTGCCCTCGTCACCGGCGCGCGGGAAGTTGACGTTGTCCAGCGTGTCGCGTTCAAGCTGCAGGGTATAGAAGGCTTCCTCGAAACTGAAGGATGGGGACTCGGGGTCGCCAACCCGGACCTTCGATTCGCCCCAGTAGCGTGACAGGCCGAAACGTACCTCGCCGTTGTTGGCGATTTGTCGGCCCAGATTGATACCGCCGCCGTAGCGTAGCTGCCGGTAGTCGACGACCGGATCGTTGTCGATGATGACTTCGACGTTCTGCGATTCGACATCAAGAAAAGGTGCAACGAAATACCGTGAACCAAAATCCAGGGGCTGATAGAACTCGCTGTAAACAAGCTGATGCTGGCCGATTTGCAGGCGAGTCAGCCATTCGGCGCCCAGCGGGTTGACGCCGTTGACCCGGTAACTGGCACCGATATTGAAATAGCTGCCGCCACGGAAATCATCAACCAGGTTGAGGCCCAGGCGCAGATAGTCGGTCCCGGTTTCCCGGCCGCTGGTGCGCACCAAAAGAACATTGCGCTCATCTTCGTTGACGATCTCATAGTTGACCCGGCTGAAATAGTCGGTGCCGTAGATGGTGCCCATGTCCTTTTCCAGCCGCTCGATATTGAGCGGCTCGCCAACTTCCTGGCGCAACAGGTTGCGTACGACCTGATCGGACACCTTGCCACTGTTGATGATGCGAATTTCATCGATCACCGGAGTACGGACCGGGCGAGTGCTGGCCAGATTACCGCCTGGCTCGGCCTGAGAACGCAGTGCCAGGAGAGTTTGACCGTTGCTGTCTCTGAGGCTCTGTTCGCCGGCGGCAATCGCTTCGGCAATTTCGGAGAAGCTGCTAAAGCCCATATCGCCCAGTTCCGGCTGCAACAGCAGATCATTGGGGCCGAGGGTCGCCAGTTGCTTTTCGGTATTGGCCCGGGTCAGCAGAGTGGTGGTCTGATCCATGATGTCGAGGATCGAGTTGAGATCGCTGGCGGATTTGAGCGGGGTGCCGATGTCGACCACGATTACCCGGTCGACACCCATACTGCGGGCAACATCCACGGGCACGTTCTTGCTCAGCACCCCATCGACCAGTAGCCGGTCACCGATCCTGACCGGCGAGAAAAAGCCGGGCAGGGCGATACTGGCGCGAATAGCCTGGGGCAGATGGCCCTGGTCGAATACCACGGCCTCACCGGTGGCGATGTCGGTGGCTACTGCCCGGAATGGAATTGGCAGGCGGTCAAAGTTTTCGACATCGTTGGTGTGAACCAGCAGGGTCTCCAGAGCCAGGGTCAGGTTTTGGCCCTGCAGCAGGCCCAGAGGCAGACCCAGGCGACCACGGTCGAAAGTCAGGCGCTGCTTGACCAGGAAATCGCGGTCATCCTGTTTGCGCCGGTAGGGAATGTCCTCGCGCATGGGGTTGTCGCTGAGGGTGTTGACCCAGTCCAGCTCCAGCGCTATGGCCTGCAGCTCATCGGCACTGTAGCCGGCGGCGTACAGACCGCCAATCACCGCACCCATACTGGTGCCGGCGATCGCATGAATGGGAATGTTGAGCTCCTCAATCTGTTTGAGGACGCCAATGTGGGCCAGGCCGCGGGCGCCGCCGCCCGACAGTACCAGACCGGTGCGCAATTGATCTGCCTGCGCCTGCAGTAGCGGCGTCAGAACAACCAGCAGAACGAAAACAAGGCGTTTGAACATGATGCAAGCCTGAGATGGGCGGACGACAAATCCAGCTATTGTATACGAGGCTGGGAGCCGCGGCATGTGCAGATCCTTGTCACTGGGCGGTCATGTTTTCGCCATGTTGCTGTCACTGGGCGGGGTTAGCGTGGACTCAGGCTGAAGAGGAGAGTCCTCATGACCCAGGCAGAAACCCGGCGCCCCGGCGCCAAACAGCGGGTACGCACCCTGTGGATATCCGACTTGCATCTGGGTACCCGCGGTTGTCAGGCCGACAAGCTGACGGCCTTTCTCAAACGCTACGATTGTGACCAGCTTTATCTGGTCGGCGATATCATCGATGGCTGGCGGTTACGCAAGGGCGTCTACTGGCCGCAGAGCCACACCAATGTGGTGCGTCGAGTGCTGACCATGAGCAAGCGGGGAACCCGGGTCACCTATGTCACCGGCAACCATGACGAGTTCTTGCGCCGCTACTCGGTGCTGATGCTGGGCAATATCGAGCTGGTGGACGAGGCAGAGCATGTTACAGCCGATGGTCGGCGCCTGCTGGTCATTCATGGCGATCAGTTTGACGTCATCACCCGCTGCCATCGCTGGCTGGCGTTTCTGGGCGACCATGCCTACGAGTTCAGTCTGGTACTCAACCGCTGGTTCAACCATTGGCGCAGCCGGTTCGGTTACGGCTACTGGTCGTTATCGGCCTACCTCAAGCAGCGGGTCAAAAAGGCCGTCAACTTTATCAGCGACTTCGAAGATGCGCTGGCCCACGAGTGTGTCAAACGTGGCTACCAGGGGGTGGTTTGCGGGCATATTCATCACGCTGAGATTCGTGAGGTCGGCGGCATCGACTATCACAACTGTGGCGACTGGGTGGAATCCTGTACCGCGTTGATCGAGCACTGGGATGGACGGATCGAACTGTACCAGTGGCACGAAACCGCCAGCCAGCCTGAGTTGCAGATGGTCGAGGGTGAAGCGGTCGCTAAATAATTACCTTGTCGCGCAGCTTGCGAGCAGCTTGCTCCAGAGCCTCGACAATATCGTCCTTGTCGTAATTGCGGATGTGACTGGTGTCCAGGTACATCGAGAAGCCCGGCTTCTCATGCTCGACAAAACTGGGCGCGGCGCCCAGGTCGCGTCGTAGACCGACCACCTCATAGATCTGCACTGGCTTGGAAAAGCCCTTGACCCCGATTTGGCCCTTGTCGCGGCACATGATGGTGTCCTTGATCAGGGAGTAGGTCTCGTGGGAGATCAGGATTTCACCGGCCTCAGCGGCGCTTTCCAGGCGGCTGGCCAGATTAACCTCGCGGCCGATGATGGTGTAGTCCATGCGGCTGTGGGCGCCGAAGTTGCCGACCGTGCAATAACCGGTGCTCAGGCCCATGCGGATTTCCAGCGGACGGGTGATGCCCTGGCTGCGCCATTGCTGACGCAGTACCTTCATGTGTTTGCGCATGGCAACGGCCATGGATACCGCTGCTTCGGCGTCCTGTTTGGCTCCCTGGGTGAGCGGATCGCCAAAGAACACCATCACGCAATCGCCGATGAACTTGTCGATGGTCCCGCCATATTGCAGGGCGATGCGCGCCATTTCGTTGAGATAGTTGTTAAGCAGGTCGGTCAGGGCTTCGGCTTCCATCTCCTCGGCCAGCTCGGTAAACCCGCGAATGTCGGAAAAGAATACCGTGAGCTTCTTGCGTCGGGTCTCCAGGGTGACACTGCGCTTGCCGGAGAAAATCGACTCCCAGACCTGCGGCGACAGGTATTTGGACAGATTGGTGGCCAGTCGGGCAGTCTTTTCCTGCTCGACCCTGATGGCCCGCTGAGCCTGCTCCAGGCTGTTGCTCTGACGGTAGACGAAGGTGGCGATCAGGCCGATGAACAGGCCGCCGCTAAGCAGGCTGGCCAGCGATACCAGCAGGCTGCTGTGCAGCATCGGTTCAGGCATCAGTAGCAGGGCGCTGGCAACCAGTCCGATCAGTACCAGCAGCCAGGCACTCAACAGGTAGAACGGGCCGCCGCTAATCAGGCAGGCAAAGCTGATCAGCAGCAGAAACATCAGGCTGGGCACCAGATTGAACTGGGCCAGGGTGATGAATACGCCAACGTGCAGAGCATCGATGGCCAGCAGAGCCAGGCGGTGGTTGGGGCGCGAGTGAGCCAGGCGCGGGCCGATCAGGCGAATTATCAGTGGATAGAGCAGGGCATAGCCGATAATGCCCAGGTAAACCGGGCCATAGCCCTGCTGGTAGCCCATGGCCGCGAAGCTGATGGCGACGCATAGATAAGCGATCATCCGCGAATGGTAGCCTTCCACAGGCGGTTTGGCCTGTTGCATACGGGGCTCGATGCTCATGCAGTTCCCTGATCAGATAGGTCCGGAGTCCGCAGCGACATGGGGCCGGCTGCTCAGACTGACCGGGCCGATCATAATATGCAAGACGGCCCAGGGGAACACTGGGCCGCTGCTTCGGCTTGCCCGGAGCTTCTCAGGCCTCCTGAACCTTGGCGTACATCGAGTTGCGTGGGGCAGCGAACACCCGGCGCAGCATGGGCTCGAAAAATTCCAGCGGCTCGTTTTGGTAGTCCGGATCAAACGCCGGGGCATCGTACTTGGCGCAGAATTCGGCGGTGTAGGCGTACAGGGGGTGGTCCTTGAACTGGTCGCGCAGATGGCGATCCATGCCCAGGTGATGGAAGAAGTAATAGCCCTGGAAGACACCGTGCTTTTCTACCATCCACAGGTTTTCCGGTGAGACGAAAGGCTTGAGAATGGCGGCGGCAATGTCAGGGTGGTTATACGAACCCAGGGTGTCACCAATGTCGTGAAGCAGGGCACAGACCACATATTCCTCGTCACGACCGTCGCGGTGGGCACGGGTAGCAGTTTGCAGCGAGTGCTGCAGGCGATCGATCGGGAAACCCCCGAAGTCGCCGTCGAGCAGTTTAAGGTGGGCCAGAATACGTTCTGGCAATTCCTTGGCGAAGGGGCGGAAGTGGCCGGAAATGATATTCCAGTCTTCGGCGGTCCCTTCCTGCATGGCACGGAAGCTAGCGCGTTGTTCGCCCATCACGGTTCTCCTCTGTTGTTCTTGGTTTGTCGAGGCAGGGTAATCGCTTGCCTGGGTGGGGACTGTCGCGTCCCCGACAGTCGGCAAAAGAGCCCTAGAAACGAATCCGCCCGGTCAAGGCGTCACGCAGCATGACCCAGTCGCCAATGAAGCTGTACAGTGGGTACTTGAACGTGGCCGGCTTGTTCTTCTCGAACAGGAAGTGGCCAACCCAGGCGAAGCCGTAGCCGGCTACCGGCAAGGCTAGCAACCACCACCAGTTTTGGCTAAGCAGGGCATAGGCCAGAATCAGCAGCACCAGGCAACTGCCGACATAATGCAGGCGGCGACAGATGTCATTGCTGTGTTCGCTGAGGTAGTAAGGGTAGAACTCGGCGAATGACTTGAATACCGGGGTGTCGTTGGCGTTTTGGGAAGAGGGTGCTGACATGGCGGTTTCTCCAGGCTTTTCCCGTCACTATAGTGTAGCTCCCCTGGCACCCGGCATGACCTGGGTGGCCAAAGCTGTGGCGTAGACGGTTTTTACCCTTGGCCGGTTTGTTCTATGATCGTGCCTTTTACTATAACAACAGGCTTCAGGGGCACGACTCCTGGCTGCGAGAGAGCTATGCCGCATTCTGAACGTACCACCTCATCCAGTTGGGCGCTGGCGATTGTCCAGGCGCTGGAGCTGAGTGGTCTTGATGGCCGAGCGTTGTTTGTCGAGTTGGGCGTTGATCCGGGGCTGCTGAACGACCCCGATGCCCGCATTGCCCAGGATCAAATGACCCGGCTCTGGCAATTGGCGGTCGAGCGCTCGGGGGATCCGGCCATTGGTTTGAACATGGCACAGGTGATTCGCCCTGCACATTTCAATGTAGTGGGCTTTGCCCTGATGTCGAGCCGTACCTTAAAGGATGGCTTTGCCCGCATTGTGCGTTATCAACGGCTGATCGGTGAGGCAGCGGATCTGGCGCTGGAAGTGCATCCGGACTGTTATCGGCTGGTCATGTCGATTCATGGTGATCGCTTGCCAGCACCAGCCCAGAGCCATGATGCGGCTATGGCTTATGCCCTGGCTTTCTGCCGCTGGATGACCGGCCGTGTGTTGATGCCCCTGGAGGCTCATTTTGCCTATCCGGCGCCGGCCGAGCTGAGCGCCTATCAGGCTTTGTTCGGTTGCCCGCTGGTGTTTGATGCGCCGAGCTACAGTCTGAGTTTCTCCCGGAGCATGATGGAAGAGCCGTTGGCCACCGGCAATGAAACCCTGGCTCAGTTGCACGATCAGTTGGCCGCCGATTACCTGATGCGGTTCGAACGTGACCGGGTGACTCATCAGGCCCGTCAGGTACTGTGTCGTCTGTTGCCGCAGGGCGAGCCCAAGCGCGAGGCAGTGGCCAGTGCGCTGCGCATGAGCACCAGAACCTTGCAGCGGCGCCTGCAGGACGAAAACACCAGCTATCAGGCGCTGCTTGATGAAACCCGGCGTGAGTTGGCGTTGCAGTATCTGGGGCAGCGACAGCTGACCTTGCTGGAGATCGCCTATTTGCTCGGTTTTGCCGATCCGAGCAATTTTTTCCGGGCCTTCAAGCGCTGGTTCGGCATGCCTCCCGGGCAGTATCGTGAGCAGCAATTGGCTCGTCGGCCAATGGTGAATAACGAAGAGGATCGATGATGGATGCGCTCAAAGCGCTGCATGAACGGGTTTCTGTTCCCCGCCTGACGGGGCCAGCCCCGACCCTGGTCCAGCGCGAAGCATTATTCCGGGCGGCCTTGCGGGCGCCGGATCATGCCTATCTGCGACCCTGGCGTTTTCTGGTGGTGGAGGGCGACGGGCTGGAGCGGCTGGGAGAGTTGTTCGGTCGGGCGGCCTTGAGTGACTGCGCCGATATCACGGCGGAAACTCTGGCCCGCTATCAGGGTTTGCCACTGCGGGCACCGATGATGGTGATTGCCATCAGTTGCCATCAGGCGCACCCCAAGGTTCCTGAAATCGAACAGGATCTGGCCTGTGGCGTGGCGGTTGGCAATATGCTGCTGGCTGCCCATGCGCTGGGGCTGGGCGCAGTCTGGCGCACCGGCGAGCTGGCCTATCACTCGGTGGTGCGTGAGGGGCTGGGTGTGGCCGACAACGAACGGATCATCGCTTTTCTGTATCTGGGCCAGCCGCTTGGGGCGCGCAAGGCCCTGCCGGAGTTGGCGGTCGAGGATTATTTCCAGACTTGGGGCTAAAACTCAGGAGGTGTAATAGTCCTGGGCTGCCAATTTCAAGGTAATGCGCGCCTTCAGGCCGCCAAGATCGCTGGCAGCGAAGCTCAGTTGCCCCTGATGGCGCTCCACCGCCCGACGGGCAATCGCCAATCCCAGCCCATGGCCGCTGTCGGTGGCTTGGCCGGGTAGCCGGACAAAGGGCTCGCCAAGCTGGCTTAGCCAGTCTTGCGGTACTCCGGGGCCCTGATCGTCGACTTCAATCAGGCAGTTCTGGCCCAGACGTGACAGGCGGACCCGGATCAATCCTTGAGTGGGGCTGAAGCGCTGGGCATTGCGCAGCAGGTTGTCCAGGGCGCTGTAGAGTTGTTCTGGCCAGCCTTGCAGGGTGGCCTGGGTCTGGCCCTCAAGCACCAGTTCACAATCTTCGGCGGCAAACTGGGCGTCATCGAGCACGCGGGCTACCAGGCTGTCGAGCTCGAAGGGCTGGCGTGGCTGATCCTGAGTGTCCAGCCGGCTCAGGGTCAGGATGTCGTCAATCAGTGCATCCAGCCGACTGCATTCGCGGTCAAGCCGGACCCAGAGAGGGTCGTCCTCGGATAATTGCTGTTTGCTGCCTAATGCCAGACCGATCCGCAGTCGGGCCAGTGGTGAGCGCAATTCGTGGGAGATGTCGCGCATCAGTTGGCGCTGGCTGTCCAGCAGGCTCTGTACCCGGTTACCCATGCTCTCGAACTGTCTGGACAATTCACCGAACTCATCCTGGCGTTGGCCCAGATCCTGAAGCTTGGCTGCGTCGAAGTTACCCTTGGCCAGGGCTTGGGCTGCCTGGCCGAGTTTGGCCAGTGGTGCGGTCAGGTAGCGGCTGAGCAGTAGGCTCAGCAGCGCCAGTACGGTCATGGCCAATAGAACATTGGCGATTAGCGCCAGTGGTGTGCGTTGCCAGCGGAACAGCTCGGGGCTGGGGACATGCAGAGTCAATTGATAGGTGCTGTCGGGTGAATCCCAGACCAGTTGAAACAGGCGTCCGTAACGAGGGGTTTCGCTGCCGGGTTCGCCGCGGGGATCGGCAAATCGCGGGGAGGTGGGCAAGGTGCCAGGTAGCAACAGTTGCCCATTGGCGTCATACAGATTGGCCCGTAGCCGGTATTCCCGGCGTTGTTGTTCCAGCCAGCTCTGGGCGGCGCGTGGACCGCGCTGTTCGTAGTGCTCGACCAGTTTTTCGGCGAAGTCCCGTAGTTGTGGATGGAACTGCAGTAGCAGCCAGTCCTGTTGAAGGGTACGGCTGACCAGAAAGCCCGATCCACCGACTAGCAGGGTTGCCAGCCAGAGTACCGCAAAGACTTTCCAGAACAGCCGCATATCCGTTTACCTTAGCTTCTGTGTTGGTGTTTGCGTGGGCGATCGCCATCCCGATGGGAGCGACGCTCCTGCATACGTTCCTGCCGTTTTTCGCGCAGTTCGGCCATTTTGGCGCGTTGCTCATCGGTCAGCACGGCATCGACGCGGCTGATGCTTTCTTCGCGCAGGGCCTTGTGTTTTTCCCGTTGCTCGGCATGAATGCCGCGCAGTTGCTCCTGTTGCTCCGCTGTCAGTTCCAGAGCCTTGGCCATGCGTTCCATATGGCGCTCATGGCGGGGCTCGGCATCTCCCGATGCAGCGAAGGCGGCAGTGGCGATACCCGTGGACAGTGCCAGCAGACTGGCGATCAGGTTTTTCTTCATAATCTCTACTCCTGGTTCAGGGCTGGCCGGCTTGTCCGGCCATTGACTGCAGAGTTTAGAGATCGCCATGTCAAGCAGGGCTATCCTTTGGTAAAGGCAGTGTAAAGCTTAAAGAGCCTGTGCAAAGTGTGTCATTAGCTGTATAGATAGCCGCGACCACGGATCGACTGGATACGGCTGCGTCCGTCGGGATGGTTGCCCAGTTTGCGCCGCAGGTTGCTCATGTGCATGTCCAGACTGCGGTCGTAGGGGCCAAGGGGCTTGCCTAACGCTTCGCGTGACAGTGACTGGCGGTCGACCAGTTGGCCGTGGTTATTCAGCAGGCAGCGCAGGATCAGTGCTTCGGTCTGGGTCAGCGGCAATGGCTGTTCGCCCTGCCAGGCCAGCAGGCTGTCCGGGTCCAGGCGGATATCGCCGGCTTGCAGTGGCTGGTGTCCTGTGCTGGTGTTTTGGCTGCGGCGTAGCAGCGCGCGTAGCCTGGCGACCAGCTCGCGGGGGTCGCAGGGCTTGGCCAGGTAGTCATCGGCACCCAGTTCCAGACCAAGAATCCGATCCACCGGTTCGCCTCGGGCGCTGAGCATCAGTAGCGGGGTTTGGAATTCCTGGCGCAGCGCGCGCAAAACATCCAGACCATTCATGCCGGGCATCATGACGTCGAGGATTACCGCCTCGAACGGTTCGGCACGCAGTGCCTCAAGTCCGCTTTCGCCATCGTGGCGTACGGTCAGGCTGAAGCCTTCAACTGCCAGCCAGTCGCCCAGGAGCTCACAGAGCTCCTGGTCGTCATCGATCATCAATATCGGGTGTGAATTCAATTCAGCCATTCGCTACGTTTACGGCGTCCACCCATCCTGGCAAGCAGGAAGCCCAGCAGTAAACTGCCGGCCACGGTGGCTCCGCCAATAATGAACCATTGTTGACGTTGCTCTTCGAGCCTGGCGCGGGCGCCAAGTTCCGCATCCAGTTGTCGAGCACGCAGGTTTTGGTTTTCTTCGCGCAGGCGCTGTAGCTCAAGGTTGGCGTCGTTCCCTCCAGCCAGTTGTTCTGCCAGTTGCTGACGTTCGGCCTCAACCCGGGCCAGTTCGGCCTGTAGTATGCCGACATCTTGTGCGTTGGCGCTTGGTGGCGACTCTGGCTGGGCTGCATTCTCTTCAGCTATCGCCTGGGTGCAAAGCAGGGCCGTGCCGCACAGCAGCGCAATCATCAATCGGGGCATCGCTGAACTCCTCAGGCCGGCAGCACGGGTTTAAAGGGTTTGATAAGTACTTCGGCATAGACTCCGGCGCTGACATAGGGGTCGGCATCGGCCCAGGCCCGGGCCTGTTCCAGCGACTCGAATTCGGCGACCACCAGGCTGCCGGTGAAACCAGCCGGGCCTGGGTCGTTGCTGTCGATGGCCGGGTGCGGACCGGCCAGTAGCAGGCGCCCGGCGTTTTGCAGTGCTTGCAGACGAGCCAGGTGATCGGGACGCGCCGCCAGGCGTGCGTCCAGTGTACCTGGAGCGTCGCTGGCCATGATGGCGTAGTACATGAAGCTTCCTTATCTGTGATAGATAGTGAGGTTTTGATCGTAGTTTAGTAGTTGGCGAGCCTAAGTTATTGCATCGGCTGGGCCTTGTCAGCGTTCAACAGGCATAATAGTGAAAATATTTTGTCGGGCTGGAATAAACGTGATTGCTGATTTGCACATGCACAGTACCGCCTCGGATGGAGTCTTGGCTCCGGCTGAGTTGATGCGTCAGGCGGCCGAGGCAGGTGTCGAGCTGGTCGCTCTGACTGATCACGATACGCTGGAGGGACTGGCTGAAGCTCGGACGGCGGCGTTGGCCGCCGGCATCCGTTGGGTCAGTGGCGTGGAGCTGTCGGCGCAGTGGCAAGGCCATACCCTGCATGTCTTGGGTTATGGCTTTGATCCGGCTGCGTCGGCATTGCTTCAGGCCCTGGAAGGGGTGCGTGCAGGGCGTTGGCAACGGGCGCAACAAATTGCCGAGCGGCTGGCGGCCAAGCGTATGCCTGGAGCTCTGGAAGGGGCGCAGGAGGTTCAGTTGGCCATGGGGGCGGATGCCGATGCGCCGCCCGCGCGCCCACACTTTGCCGACTGGCTGGTGCGTGAAGGTCATGTCAGTGACCGGGCCGAGGCTTTTCGTAAGTGGCTGGGGGCTGGCAAGCTGGGTGATATCAAGCAACACTGGCCGGCGCTGGGCGAGGTGGTCGGGCAGATTCGTGCCGCCGACGGCATGGCGGTGTTGGCGCACCCCTGGCAGTATGGCTTTACTCGCAGCAAGCTACGGCGTCTGCTGCGTGAGTTCGCTTCTGCCGGCGGGCGGGGCATTGAAGTGGTCAATGGCCGACAGCCGCCAGAGCAGGTGGCCTACCTGGGAAAGCTGAGCAACGAGTTCGGGTTTCTGGCCAGTTGTGGCAGTGATTTCCATCATCCCGGCTCGCCGTGGATGGCGTTGGGCGTGATGACCGCGATGCCGCCGGATTGCGCGCCGGTCTGGGCCGACAGGCTGTTCAACTACACTTGATGTATGCATGCAACGGATGATGATGTGAGCCAATACTTTCAGATACACCCCGAAAACCCGCAGGCGCGCCTTATTCGCCAAGCGGTTGAAATCATTCGCCAGGGTGGGGTGATTGCTTACCCCACCGATTCGGCCTACGCGCTGGGTTGTCATCTAGGTGATAAGGACGCGCAGGAGCGCATACGCCGATTGCGGCAACTGGATGACAAGCACAACTTCACCCTGGTCTGTCGCGATCTTTCTGAATTGAGCGTTTACGCCAAGGTCGACAACAGCATCTTTCGCCTGCTAAAGGCCAATACCCCGGGGCCTTACACCTTCATTCTCAATGCCACCACCGAAGTGCCGCGCCGGCTGTTGCACCCCAAGCGACGGACTATCGGCCTGCGGATTCCCAACCACCAGATCACCCTGGACCTGCTTGAGGCGTTGGGCGAGCCTCTGATGAGTGTGACGCTGATGCTGCCGGGCGATAGTCTGCCGTTGACCGATCCGCAGATGATTCGTGACCGTCTGGGCAAGCAGCTCGATCTGATCATCGACGGTGGGGCCTGCAATATCGAACCGACGACCGTGGTCAGTCTGCTGGATGGTCAGATCGAGGTTCAACGGCTTGGACTGGGTGACCCCGAGCCGTTCGGCGCAAGCCGTGAACACTGATTGAGCCTGACGCCGCTGACGTCAGGCTCAATCCGGGTATAATCGCGGCCATAACATACTGATGAGACCTTCAGGAGATACCTTTGAGTTCCGTTGATTCCCAGCGCCGTGTCCTGTCCGGCATGCGTCCGACCGGGCGCCTGCATCTTGGTCACTACCACGGAGTGCTGAAGAACTGGGTCAAGCTGCAACATGAGTACGAGTGCTTCTTTTTCGCCGCCGACTGGCATGCGCTGACCACCCATTACGAAAACCCGCTGGATATCGAACAGAATGTCTGGGATATGCTGATTGATTGGCTGGCGGCTGGTGTCAGCGGCAACTCGGCGACTCTGTTCATCCAGTCTCAGGTGCCGGAGCATGCTGAGCTGCACCTGCTGCTTTCTATGGTCACGCCAGTTAGTTGGCTGGAGCGAGTGCCGACCTACAAAGATCAGCAGGAAAAGCTCAAGGATCTGGACCTGGCAACCTACGGGTTCCTCGGCTATCCGCTGCTGCAAAGCGCCGATATTCTGATTTATCGGGCCGGTCAGGTGCCGGTCGGAGCTGACCAGGTGGCGCACGTTGAGATCACCCGTGAGGTGGCGCGCCGCTTCAACCATCTGTACGGCAAGGAGCCGGGCTTTGAAGACAAGGCCGAAGCGGCGATCCACAAGATGGGCAAGAAGGCCGCCAAGCTGTACAGCAGCTTGCGCAAGGCCTATCAGGAGCAGGGCGATGCCGAAGCGCTGGAAACCGCCCGGGCGCTGCTCAAGGAGCAGCAGAACATTACCCTGGGTGATAAGGAACGACTGTTCGGCTACCTCGAAGGTGGCGGCAAGGTAATCCTGCCCGAGCCCCAGGCACTGTTGACCCCGGATTCGAAAATGCCAGGGCTGGACGGGCAGAAAATGTCCAAGTCCTACAACAACACCATCACCCTGCGTGACACCAGCGACGAGGTTAACGAGAAGGTTCGGCGCATGCCAACCGACCCGGCCCGGGTCCGCCGTACCGACCCGGGTGATCCTGACAAGTGTCCGGTCTGGCAGTTGCATCAGGTGTATACCGACCAGGCAACCCATGACTGGGTGCAGCAGGGTTGCCGTAGCGCAGGGATCGGCTGCATCGACTGCAAAAAGCCGGTGATCGATGCGATCGCCACCGAACTTGCACCCATGCAGCAGCGTGCCCGTGACTACGAGGCCAATCCCGATGCAGTTCGATTGATCCTCAACGAAGGAACCGAGCGGGCCCGTGAAGCGGCGCGTGATACCCTGGTCGAAGTGCGTCAGGTCATGGGTCTGGAGTACCGTCGATAGCCATGAGCGGACCGGAGCAGGCACAGGATTCGCCAACTCCGGCCGCCACGGCGGCTGATGCGTCTGCCATGACGCCGCGTCAGCATGAACTGCCGTTCGCCATGGTCTATGGCCAGGCGGTGACGGAGCTGCCGCAGGATCTTTACATCCCCCCCGAAGCCCTCGAAGTTTTTCTGGAAGCCTTCGAGGGGCCGCTTGACCTGCTGTTGTATCTGATCCGCCGCCAGAACATCGATATTCTCGACATCCCGGTGGCGGAAATTACTCGTCAGTACATGAGTTATGTCGAACTGATGAAGACGGTGCGTCTGGAGCTGGCCGCCGAGTATCTGGTCATGGCAGCGATGCTGGCCGAGATCAAGTCACGCCTGCTGCTGCCGCGCCACGATGACGGTCATGAAGATGAGGAAGATCCGCGGGCCGAGTTGATCCGGCGGCTGCAGGAGTACGAGCGATTCAAGCAAGCGGCCGAAGACCTGGATGCGCTGCCGCGGGTTGGTCGCGATATCGTTCTTGCCAGTGCCGAAATGCCCGAGCAGCCAACTAGGCGCCTGCATCCTGAGGTCAATCTGCAGGAGTTGCTGCTGGCGCTGTCCGAAGTGCTGCGCCGCGCCGATATGTTCGAAAGTCATCAGGTTACCCGCGAAGCCTTGTCTACCCGTGAGCGCATGGCCGAAGTGCTGGAGCATCTCAAGGGTGGGCAGTTTGTGCCCTTTGTCAGCTTGTTTAGTGCCAGTGAAGGGCGGCTAGGGGTAGTGGTTACCTTTATGGCGGTGCTGGAACTGATCAAGGAGCAACTGGTCGAGCTGGTACAGAATGAGCCGTTCGCCCCCATTCACGTCAAGGTCAGAGGTGAGGATGAGTCAACCAGCACTTGAACTGATTCTCGAGGCCGCGCTGCTGGCAGCAGGCAAGCCGTTGAGTCTTGAGCGTCTGCGTGAGCTGTTCGACGAAGACCGCGCGCCGACCAATGAAGCTCTGCGTGAGGCTCTGGTTCGGCTTGGGGATAGCTACACCGAGCGCGCCTTTGAGCTGCGAGAGGTGGCTGGCGGCTGGCGCCTGCAGGTACGTGGGGACTACACGCCCTGGGTCAGCCGGTTGTGGGAGGAGCGGCCGCAGCGCTATTCGCGGGCCATGCTTGAAACTCTGGCGTTGATTGCCTATCGCCAGCCGATCACCCGTGGCGAAATTGAAGATATTCGCGGTGTTGCAGTCAGTAGTCAGATCATCAAGACTCTGCTTGAACGCGAGTGGGTAAGAGTGGTTGGCCACCGTGACGTGCCGGGCCGCCCGGCAATGTTTGCCACCACCCGGCAATTTCTCGACTATTTCAATATGCGCAGCCTCAATGAGCTGCCGCCGCTGGCTACTATTCGCGATATCGATCAGCTTGAGCCGGAGTTGGAGCTCAAGGATGAAGGTGCTGATGCTGCTGCCGATCAGGCGCCCTGGATGCCGGTCGAGCCGCTCAAAGCGCTGGACGGCGAGGAGGGCGAAGAAACCGGCTTTCATGCGCTGCTGGATGAGCTCAAGGCGATGGAGGCCAATATTAAGACGGACTTCGACGACCTGTTGCCGGACGAGCAGGACGAGGACTGAGTCGTACTCCTGTCATGCGTCAGGACCATAGTGCAGGTGTAGAACGATAAGTGCGATTACTATATCCTGCATTTCTCTCTGCAGCATTGCAGTTCACACACCGGGAGGTGCTCTAAATGACCGACATTATCGAAAACGATTCAACTCCTACTCCCCCCGCCAGCGGCGAAAAGCTGCAAAAGGTACTGGCGCGTCTGGGGCTTGGTTCGCGCCGCGAAATCGAAGCCTGGATTGGTGCTGGCCGGGTCGAGGTCAATGGCGAGGTGGCCCAGCTTGGTTGCCGGGTCGACAGTCTTGACCAGATCAGTGTTGATGGCCGGCCGCTGCGACGGGATCTGAACACCGAAGTGATTCGCCGGGTGATGATCTACAACAAGCCTGAAGGCGAGGTTTGTACCCGCGATGACCCGGAAGGTCGACCGACTGTATTTGATCGCCTGCCACGCTTGAAACAGGGGCGCTGGATTAATGTTGGGCGTCTGGATCTCAATACCTCAGGTCTGTTGTTGTTCACTACCGACGGTGAGCTAGCCAATCGGCTGATGCATCCCTCTTACCAGATGGATCGTGAATACGCAGTGCGAGTCATGGGCGAAGTCGATGAGGCCATGATTGAGCGGCTGAAAACCGGTGTCATGCTCGAGGATGGCCCTGCACGCTTTACCGACGTGGTCTCTTCCGGTGGTGACGGGATCAACCGCTGGTATCATGTCTGTCTGCTCGAAGGGCGCAACCGCGAAGTGCGTCGCCTGTGGGAGTCTCAGGGCGTAAAGGTAAGTCGTCTCAAGCGGGTGCGCTTCGGGCCGGTATTTCTCGGTGCCGAGCTGCCGATGGGGCGCTGGCGGGAAATGAAGCAGAACGAGATCGACACCTTGAGTGAGGAAGTCGGTCTGAAGCCGATCCCGTTGCCGGCGATGAAAACTGCCGACAAGGAAAAGCTGAAACGGCATGAGCGCAAGCCGTCGATGCATCAGGCGCGCACCAGTCGCCGACCGCGTCGGAGCTGACAAGGTTGATTGTGCGGCCTTGATTACCAATATGGAGAATGAACGGATGCCAACGCTGTTGTTGTACAAGGAAATCAAGGCGCTCAATCGAGATGAGCACAAGCTGCTAAAACTCAAAGCCGGTGGTAATAGTCATTTCGCCGCCGAAACTCATTTGGTCCCCTTGGCAGGCCTGGAGTTTTTCCAGGCCGCACGCAGTTACCCGATTGTATTCGTTGGTGAGGGCGATAGTGTCAGTCCGATTGCCTTGCTGGGATTGGAGCAGGGTGATAACAGCTATGTGCAGGACGATGGTCGGTGGCATGCCAATACCTATGTGCCTGCTTTTATCCGGCGTTACCCCTTTGTATTGGCGCAAGGGGAAGATGATGGTTTCACCGTTTGCATCGATGCTGGTTACTCGGGCTGGAATGAAACTCAAGGGCAAGCGCTTTTCAAGGATGATGGCTCGAACAGTGACTATCTGAATGAAATGATTCAGTTCATGCAGGGCTTTACCGCAGAAATGCAGCGTACCCGCGATTTTGTCGAAGCCTTGAAAGCATTAGATCTGCTGGTGGTACGTACGCTCAAGCTAACCCACGCCAGTGGCGAGAGTTTTGTCTTGCGTGATTTCATGGCTGTTGATGAAGAGCGTTTCCTCAAGCTTGACGACGATCAGGTCCTGATGCTGAATCGGAAGGGCTATTTGGGCTGGGTTTATGCTCATCTGATGTCGTTGGGTAATGCCAATCAGTTGTTTGAGCGCTACTTGGTTGCTCGCCAGCAAGCGGCAGCTACCCACTAGGTGAGGGAGCAGGCCTGATTAGGCCTGTTCTTCTATTCGTTTATTGGCTTATTCGCTGACCACGGTATTGCGGCCGCGGTGTTTGGCCGCGTACATAAGTTTGTCGCAGCGATCGAGCAGTTCCCGGCCGGTCTCGTCGTTATGGCGGATGGCAACCCCCAGGCTTACGGTCATGGGCAGTGGCTGGCCATCAATCTTGAATTGCAGGTTTTCCACTGCGCTGCGAATGCGCTCGGCAATGCTCTTGGCTGGCTCCAGATCGGTGTTGCCCAGCACTACTACAAACTCCTCGCCTCCCAGGCGATACAGTCCATCCACTGCGCGCAAACACTGACGAGTGCAGTCGACCACGGTCTTGAGGGCCTGGTCGCCGTAGGCATGACCATACATATCATTGATCTGCTTGAAGCGGTCCAGGTCCAGCACCAGCAACGACAGCGGTGTGCGATTGCGGATGGCAAGTTGAACCTCGCGGTTGATGGCCTGGTCCATGGCCAGGCGGTTACCGGCCCCGGTCAGGTTGTCGCGCAGGGCGCACGACACTGCCTCGTGATACATCAGGGCGTTGCGTAGCGGATACAGCAGAGTGCTGAGCAGGGTTTCCAGGTTGCTCAGTTCCAGTTCGCGAAAGCGCTTGGCGCGACTGAACAGCAGTTCGCCGAGAAAATCGTTGCCATGATTGAGTCGATAGCTGCAGCGGTGCAGGCTGGGCTTGCCCTGTTGCAGTTGCAGGTCGTGGGTGCTGTTCTGGTATTCCAGCCCGTCGACCGGGATCAGGCTCTGCAGTTCGGTGAAGAACAGTTCCAGAACCCGATCGATTTCCAGTGAGGTTTGCAGTACCTGAAGCAGTCGCTGATGCAGCGCGGGGAGCGAGCGTTGCTGGCCACTGGCAGGCTGGAGCAGTTTGCGGGCGCTGTCGAGATCGATGGTATTGCCTTGGGTCGACATCATGACAAATCCTGGGCGGGTGCTGGAATTATCTTGATCAAAGCAAACTGTGTGCCATCATTGTAAAATCTTTTTTTATCAGTGTCTTATGGTTTGTGTGATGGCATTTCTGTGGTGAGGGTGGCAAAAAATTGCCGCTGCTGGAGTTTTTCGCCGCTGCACGACGACAGCGGCGTCGGAAAACCGTCTTATTGGGCGTTCAGCGCCTGGCCGTTGATCTCACGGCTGTCGGCACCCAGCAGGTAGAGAAATACCGGCATGATGGCGGCGGGCTCGGGATTGGTCTCCGGCTCTTCGGCCGGGTAGGCCTTGGCCCGCATGGCAGTACGGGTGGCGCCGGGGTTGACACTGTTGACCCGGATATTGCTGGTGCCGTCCTGCTCGTCTGCCATAACCTGCATCATGCCCTCCAGAGCGAACTTGGATACTGCATAGGGGCCCCAGTAGGCGCGCCCTGTGCGACCAACGCTGGATGACACCATGACTATTGAGGCGTCACCAGCGACGCGTAGTAGTGGCATCATCGCCTTGGTCAGCAGGAATGGGGCGTTGACGTTGACCTGCATGGCCTGCAGCCAGTCTTCGGTTTTGATCTGTTCGAACGGGGTACGCGGGCCGCCCAGCAGTGCTGCGTTGTGGACCAGGCCGTCTAGTCGACCGAAGCTGTCGAAGAGCTGGTCGGCCAGGTCCTCGTAGTCCTTTTCGGTTGCGGTTTCCAGGTTGAGTACGCAAATGGCCGGTTGCGGCTGGCCCGCAGCCTCGATCTGATCGTATACCGCTTCCAGTTTGCTCAGGTTACGGCCGATCAGTACTACGGTGGCGCCGTGGGCTGCGCAGCTCAGAGCGCAGGCCTTGCCGATCCCGTCGCTGGCGCCGGTGATGAGGATGACCCGGTCCTTGAGCAGGTCGGTCGGGGCATGATAGTCGAACATGTTACTTCTCCTGTTGGCGTAGCTGCATCAGCCAGGGATGCAATGCCGTTGCCTCGTGAATACTGTGGTCAGCCTGCCAAGTGCTGGGGTCGTCGCCGGGCGGCAGATAGCCGTATAGCGCTGCAACGGTCAGCATGCCAGCGGCGCGGCCTGCCTGAATGTCACGCAGGTGGTCACCAATGAATACCGAATGGCGCGGCTCTACTCTCATCTCGACACAGGCTTTGAGCAAGGGTTCCGGGTGAGGTTTGGACTGGCTGACCTGGTCTGGGCAGACCAGGCTGGCGCAGCGCTGCCCAATTCCCATGGCGTCCAGCAATGGTACGCTGAAGCGACTTAGCTTGTTGGTGACCACGCCCCAGGGCAGGCCTTCGCTATCGAGCCAGTCGAGCAGGGGCTCAATGCCCGGGTAGAAGCGGGTATGTACTGCCAGCTGACGGTCATAGCGTTGCAGAAAATCTTCGCGAAGCTCCTGGAAGCCGGCTGCCTGCGGGCTCAGTTCAAAGGCGGCGCAGAGCATGCCGATCGAGCCGTCCGATACCCGGCTGCGCACCTGATCTTCGGGTGCTGGTGGCAGGCCGCGTTCGGCGCGCATGACCTGGATGATGTCGACGAAGTCGCCTGCGGTATCCAGCAGGGTTCCGTCAAGATCGAACAGGACGCTGGTGATCATGACTACAGGCTCCGTTGGCAGTGAATCATGTAGTTGACGTCGACATCCGGCTCCAGTCGGTAGATCTTGGTCAGCGGGTTGTAGGTCAGGCCGGTGATGTCTTGTAGGTCCAGGCCGGCTTCGCGGCTCCAGGCGCCCAGTTCGGCGGGGCGGATGAACTTGGCGAATTCGTGGGTACCGCGCGGCAGCATGCGCAGCACGTATTCGGCTCCGACGATGGCGAACAGGAATGACTTGGGGTTGCGATTGATCGTCGAGAAAAACACCTGGCCGCCGGGTTTGACCAGGGTGGCGCAGGCGCGGATCACCGATGAGGGATCGGGTACATGTTCGAGCATTTCCATGCAGGTCACCACGTCGAACTGGCCGGGCAGCTCTTCAGCCAGTTCTTCTGCAGTGCACTGGCGGTAATCGACCTCGACGCCCGATTCGAGCTGGTGCAGCCTGGCGACACCCAGTGGCGCTTCACCCATATCGATACCGGTAACTTTGGCGCCACGCTGGGCCATGGCTTCAGCCAGGATGCCGCCGCCGCAACCGACGTCAAGTACGGTCTTGCCGGCCAGGCTGGCGCGCTGGTCGATCCAGTTGGTCCGCAGTGGGTTGATTTCATGTAGTGGGCGGAATTCGCTGTTGCGGTCCCACCAGCGGCTGGCCAGCGCCTCGAATTTGGCGATTTCAGCGCGATCGACATTAAGCATCCTGGGTATCCCCTTGTTGAATCCGTTGAGCCCAGTTCTGGGTCTGGGCAAGCAGTGGCTCTAGTTCGAAGCGAATCAGTTGTCGGTCGCGGACCTTTTCCCGGCCGGCAACCCAGACGTCGCTTACCTGGCTGGCACTGCAGGTATAAAGCAGTTGCGATAATGCATGATACACCGGTTGGCGGCCGGGGCCGTCCAGTTCTACGGCGATCAGGTCGGCGGCCTTGCCGGGTTCCAGTGAGCCGATGCGCTCGCTCAGGCCCAAGGCCTTGGCGCCAGCCAGGGTGGCCATATGCAGGGCGGCGTGGGCATCCAGGGCGGTAGGCTGGCCGCTCACCCCCTTGGCCAGCAGGGCGGCTGTGCGCAACTCGCCAAGCATATCCAGATCGTTGTTGCTGGCCGCGCCATCGGTACCCAGCGCAACGTTGATGCCGGCCTCCAGCAGACGTTGGGTCGGGCAGAAGCCGCTGGCCAGTTTGAGGTTGGATTCCGGGCAGTGGATCACCTGCACATCGAAGGCCTGCAGCAATTCCAGATCACTGTCGTCCACCTGGGTCATGTGCACGGCTTGCAGGCGTGGGCTAAGCAGCCCCAGATCGCGCAGGCGCTGAAGCGGACGACGTCCATCCTGTTGCAGGGCCTGATCGACTTCGGCTGCGGTTTCGTGCACATGCATGTGGACAGGTAGGTCCAGTTCGTCAGCCAGAGTGCGAATTCGGGTCAGGGTGTCATCGCCAACCGTATAGGGCGCGTGTGGGCCGAAGGCAATGCTGATCAGTTCGCTGTGGCGCAGTTCATCATGCAGGCGCAGACCCTGACTGATGGCGTCGTTGGCGTCGCGGGCACCGGGAATCGGGCTGTCGACAACCGGAAAGGCAATTTGTGCACGGATTCCACGTTCCAGCGCGACCTGGGCGGCCACTGCTGGATAGAAGTACATGTCGGCGAAGCAGGTAGTGCCGCCTAGCAGCATTTCCGCTACGGCCAGTTCGGTGCCTGTACGCACGAACTGCTCGTCGACCCAGCGGCCTTCAGCTGGCCAGATATGCTCTTGCAGCCAGGTCATCAGGGGCAGGTCGTCGGCCAGACCGCGCAACAGGCTCATGGCCGCATGGCCGTGGGCATTGACCAGGCCCGGTATTAGCAGATGATTGCCGAGTTCGCGCCGCTCGCGTGGGCGCAGGTCGCTGCAGGCACTCTGCGGCACAATGGCGAGAATGTTGCCCTGATGAATGGCCAGTGCGTGATCTGTCAGAAGTTGGCCGGCAGGTACTACCGGAGCGATCCAGCGAGCGCTGATCAGCAGGTCGAATTCGTTGGGTATCTGGAGCATGGGCACAATACCTGCCTGGGTTGTGGTGTGGCGCAGTATACCCTCCGATAGGGTGTTATTGCTGCCCGGTAAGGTGTGTATGCAGGGTATAATCAGCGACTTTGATCATGCCGGCCTCCTGTCGGCAGTGGCTGGAGATGTGCATGTCACCGGATTTCACGTTGTTGCCCGATACGTTCAAGGCGGTTGAGTGGTGTTCAGACCGCCTGCGTTTGCTGGATCAGCGGCATTTGCCAGGGCAAGAGTTGTATCTTGATTGCGACGATGCGCCGCAGGTGGCGACAGCAATCCGTGACATGGTGGTGCGCGGCGCGCCGGCGATTGGTGTTGCCGCCGCCTATGGTATCGCTCTGGCGGCTCGGCGGATTGCTCAGGCTGACGATTGGGAGTCTGCCCTGGCGGACGATTTCGCCCGTCTGGAAGTGGCTCGGCCAACTGCGGTGAATCTGGGCTGGGCGCTGCGCATGATGCGAGAGCAGTTGCGGCGCCTGCCTGTCGATGCCGATGTGCCTGCCCGCTTGCTGCAAGCTGCCGAGGAAATCCATGCCGGTGATCGAGAGGCTAATCTGAGCATGGCGCGTCTGGGCTTGCAGGTACTGCGTCGGCATGGGCGTGGCAAGCAGAAAGTGCTGACCCACTGTAATGCCGGAGCTCTAGCCACGGGTGGCTACGGCACGGCGCTTGGGGTGATTCGAGCTGCTCATGCTGCCGGAGTGCTTGAGCAGGTCTATGCCGATGAAACCCGGCCTTGGTTGCAGGGCTCCAGGCTAACAGCCTGGGAGCTGGTGCGCGCGGGGGTGCCGGTCACGTTGCTGGCTGATGTCACTGCCGCACACCTAATGAAGACCGAGGCTATCAGCTGGGTCATCGTGGGTGCTGACCGGATCGCTGCCAATGGTGATGTGGCCAATAAGATCGGCACCTATTCGCTGGCGGTGCTGGCCATGCATCATGGAGTGCGGTTCATGGTGGTGGCGCCAACCTCGACCATCGACATGAGCCTGGAAGAGGGTGAGCTGATCCCGCTGGAAGAACGCCCGGGTGATGAGTTGTTGCAGGTTGGTGGGCAGGATCTGACAACCGGTGCCGAGGTGTTCAATCCGGTGTTCGATGTCACTCCGGCCGACCTGATTGATGTGATTGTGACCGAAAAGGGCATTGTCGAGCGTCCCGACGCCCGCAAGCTGGCCGAGCTTATGAGTACCCGACGTCTGCACTGACTGGTTCTTGGCGCCGGGCGCTTTCGCGCTCCCTCCCTTACCTCGTCTGTGGTATGCTGCTGGGCTTTGATCGGGCGTGGTCCGGATCGCTCGGCACAGAGTTTCGCCGGGCGCCGAGAGCCCCTTCGCGCACTGAACCAAAGCTATAGGCATCAGCAGGTTGCCGACTAATAAAGGAATGCCGTTTCATGGGTGAACTGGCCAAAGAAATCCTTCCAGTCAATATCGAAGACGAGCTGAAACAGTCCTACCTCGATTACGCCATGAGCGTTATCGTCGGCCGGGCACTGCCGGACGTGCGTGACGGCCTCAAGCCCGTACACCGGCGCGTGCTGTTCGCTATGAGCGAACTGGGCAACGACTGGAACAAGGCATACAAAAAGTCCGCCCGTGTGGTTGGTGACGTGATCGGTAAATACCACCCGCACGGCGACTCGGCGGTGTATGACACCATCGTGCGAATGGCGCAGGACTTCTCCATGCGTTATCCGCTGGTTGATGGTCAGGGTAACTTCGGCTCGATCGACGGCGATAATGCCGCCGCCATGCGTTATACCGAAGTGCGGATGGCCAAGCTGGCGCATGAGTTGCTGGCCGATCTGGACAAGGAAACCGTCGACTGGGTGCCTAACTATGATGGCACCGAACAGATCCCCGAGGTTTTGCCGACCAAGGTCCCCAACTTGCTGGTCAATGGTTCCAGCGGGATTGCCGTGGGCATGGCCACCAATATTCCGCCGCACAACCTGACTGAAGTGATCAATGGCTGTCTGGCGCTGATTGCCAACCCCGATCTGGGCGTTGACGAGCTGATGGAATACATTCCGGGTCCTGACTTTCCCACCGCCGGCATCATCAATGGCCGTGCCGGTATCGTCGAGGCCTATCGCACTGGTCGCGGGCGCATTTATGTGCGGGCGCGCTGTGAAATCGAAGATATCGACAAGGTCGGTGGGCGTCAGCAGATCATCATCAACGAGCTGCCCTATCAGTTGAACAAGGCGCGGCTGATCGAGAAGATCGCCGAGCTGGTCAAGGAGAAAAAGCTCGAAGGTATCACCGAACTGCGTGATGAGTCCGACAAGGACGGTATCCGGGTGGTGATCGAGCTGCGTCGTGGCGAAGTGCCGGAAGTGGTGCTCAACAACCTCTACGCCCAGACCCAGATGCAGAGCGTGTTCGGCATCAATATTGTCGGCCTGCTCGACGGCCAGCCAAAGATCCTGAATCTCAAGGAACTGCTCGAAGCCTTTATCCGTCACCGTCGTGAAGTGGTGACCCGGCGCACCGTGTACGAGCTGCGCAAGGCCCGTGAGCGCGGCCATATCCTTGAAGGTCAGGCGGTAGCCCTGTCCAACATCGACCCGGTTATCGAGCTGATCAAGGCATCGCCGACTCCGGCTGAGGCCAAGGAACGCCTGATTGCCACGGCCTGGGAACCGGGCGCAGTGGTGGAAATGGTCGAGCGCGCCGGTGCCGAGTCCTGCCGCCCGGAAGGGCTTGATGAGCAGTACGGTCTGCGTGAGGGCAAGTACTACCTGTCACCGGAGCAGGCTCAGGCAATTCTGGAATTGCGTCTGCACCGCCTGACCGGTCTGGAGCACGAGAAGCTGCTGGGCGAGTACCAGGAGATTCTGGTTCAGATTGGCGAGCTGCTGCGTATCCTCAACAGCCAGGAACGGCTGATGGAAGTGATCGTCGAAGAGCTGGAGCAGGTCAAAACCAGCTATGGCGATGAGCGCCGTACCGAGATCGTTGCTTCGCGTCTGGACCTGACCATTGCCGATCTGATTACCGAAGAGGATCGGGTAGTCACCATTTCTCATGGCGGTTATGCCAAGAGCCAGCCGCTGGCCGACTATCAAGCGCAGCGCCGTGGTGGTCGGGGCAAGGCCGCCACCGGGGTCAAGGACGAGGACTACGTCGAACACCTGCTGGTAGCTCACAGTCATACCACTCTGCTGCTGTTCTCCAGCAAGGGTAAGGTCTACTGGCTCAAGACCTATGAGATTCCCGAGGCCTCGCGCACCGCTCGAGGCCGGCCGCTGGTCAATCTGCTGCCGCTGGACGAAGGTGAGAAGATCACCACCATGCTGCCGGTTGATGAGTACACCGAAGGCTGGTTCATCTTCATGGCCACCGCCAATGGTACGGTCAAGAAAACCCCGCTGGAGCAGTTCAGTCGCCAGCGTAGCGTTGGTCTGATTGCTCTGGATCTGGACGAGGGCGATCGACTGATTGCCGCCGCGCTGACCGATGGCCAGCGTGAAGTCATGCTGTTCTCCGATGGCGGCAAGGTGACTCGCTTCCAGGAATCCGATGTGCGAGCCATGGGGCGGACTGCCCGCGGGGTGCGTGGCATGCGCCTGGCCGAGGGACAGCGCCTGGTTTCGATGCTGATTGCCGAAGCCGATACCCAGATCCTGACGGCGTCCGAGCGCGGTTACGGCAAGCGCACCGCGGTCGAAGAGTTCCCGCAGTACAAGCGTGGAGGTCAGGGCGTGATCGCTATGGTGACCAATGAGCGTAACGGCCCACTGGTCGGGGCGGTCCAGGTGGTTGATGGTGACGAGATCATGCTGATTTCCGATCAGGGCACACTGGTCCGTACCCGGGTCAGTGAGGTCTCCAAATTGTCGCGCAATACTCAGGGCGTGACCCTGATCAAGCTGGCCAACGGCGAGAAGCTGGTGGGTCTGGAGCGCGTACAGGAGCCGGAAGAAAGTGACGAGTTGCTCGATGAAGACGCCGTGGCTGATGGCGTGGACGTCGAGGTTGAAGAATCTGGTGACAGCGGTGAACCGCCAGTGAGTGAGCAGGAGTAACAGGCATCGTGAGCAAGCGTTTGTTCAATTTCTGCGCCGGCCCGGCGGCGCTGCCCGAAGCGGTGCTGCAGCAGGCCCGCGAAGAGTTGCTGGATTGGCAGGGCAAGGGTTTGTCTGTGATGGAAATGAGCCATCGCAGCGACGAGTTTGTCGGCATCGCCGAGCGCGCGGAGCAGGATCTGCGTGATCTGCTGGCGATTCCGAACAACTATAAGGTGCTGTTCCTGCAGGGCGGAGCCAGCCAGCAGTTTGCCCAGATTCCGCTCAATCTGCTGCCTGAGGGTGGCAGGGCCGATTATATTGACACCGGTATCTGGTCGGCCAAGGCCATCGAGGAGTCCTCGCGCTTCGGTAACGTACATGTTGCCGCCAGTGCCAAGGGCCATGACTACTTCGCAATTCCCGGGCAGAACGACTGGCAGCTCTCCGGCGATGCCGCCTATGTACACTACACCCCGAACGAGACCATCGGTGGGCTGGAGTTCAACTGGGTGCCGGAAGTGTCTGCACCCTTGGTGGCAGACATGTCCTCTAACATACTGTCGCGTCCGCTCGATGTATCGAAGTTCGGTCTGATTTATGCTGGTGCGCAGAAGAATATCGGCCCCAGCGGCCTGGTAGTAGTGATCGTGCGTGAAGATCTGCTCGGTCGCGCGCGGGCCAGTTGCCCTACCATGCTCGACTATGCCGTAGCGGCCAAGAATGGCTCGATGTACAACACCCCGCCGACCTTCGCCTGGTATCTGTCCGGGCTGATTTTCCAGTGGCTCAAGCAGCAGGGCGGGCTGGAAGGGATGAAGCGCGTCAACGATGCCAAGCAGCGCAAGCTGTATGCCGCCATCGACGCCAGCGGGCTGTACAGTAACCCGATCAATGTCGCTGACCGCTCGTGGATGAACGTACCTTTCCGCCTGGCTGATGACCGCCTGGACAAACCGTTCCTGGCTGGCGCCGAAGAGCGTGGGCTGCTCAATCTGAAAGGCCATCGCTCGGTCGGTGGTATGCGCGCGTCAATCTACAATGCGGTGCCGGAAGCGGCAGTGGATGCGTTGGTGGCCTACATGGCCGAATTCGAGAAACAGCACGGTTGAACCATGTCCGACGAAGCTCAACTCAAGGCCCTGCGTAATCGCATCGACAGCATCGACGAAAAAATTCTCGAGCTGATCAGTGAGCGCGCGCTCTGTGCCCAAACCGTGGCGCAGGTCAAACAGAAGGCCCTGCCTGAAGGCGAGAAGGCGGTTTTTTACCGTCCCGAGCGTGAAGCCTGGGTACTCAAACACATCATGGAGCTGAACCAGGGGCCGCTCGACAACGAGGAAATGGCACGCCTGTTCCGTGAGATCATGTCTGCCTGCCTGGCCCTGGAAGAGCCGCTCAAGGTTGCCTATCTGGGGCCGGAAGGCACCTTTACCCAGGCGGCGGCACTGAAACACTTCGGGCATTCGGTGGTCAGCGTGCCAATGGCGGCGATCGATGAGATTTTCCGTGAAGTGGCCGCCGGCGCGGTGCAGTTCGGCGTGGTGCCGGTAGAAAACTCCACTGAAGGCGCGATCAACCACACACTGGACAGCTTCCTCGAGCACGACATGGTGATCTGTGGCGAAGTTGAGCTGCGCATTCATCATCACCTGCTGGTTGGCGAAAATACCAAGACTGACAAGATTTCCCGGGTCTATTCGCATGCCCAGTCGCTGGCCCAGTGCCGCAAGTGGCTGGATGCCCATTACCCGAATGTTGAGCGGGTGGCGGTGGCCAGTAACGCCGACGCGGCCAAGCGAGTCAAGGGTGAGTGGAATTCGGCGGCGATTGCCGGTGACATGGCCTGCGAACTCTATGGCCTGAGCAAGATCGCGGAAAAGATCGAGGACCGTCCGGACAACTCCACACGATTCCTGATCATTGGCAACCAGAAGGTGCCGCCGACCGGCGACGACAAGACTTCGGTCATCGTCTCCATGCGCAACAAGCCGGGCGCGCTGCATCATCTGCTGGAGCCGTTCCATACTAATGGCATCGACCTGACCCGGATCGAAACACGGCCCTCGCGCAGCGGCAAGTGGACCTACGTATTCTTCATTGACTTCATCGGTCATCAGCATGATCCGCTGATCAAGGATGTGCTGGAGAAGATCAACGACGAGTCGGTGGCGCTGAAAGTGCTGGGCTCCTACCCGAAGGCAGTGTTGTAACACGGCCGATTCCCTCGGCCTGTGCGGAGCGCATATGAGCTGTGATTTTCTTGCCCTGGCCCTGCCCGGGGTGCAAAAGCTGTCTCCCTATGTCCCCGGCAAGCCGGTGGAAGAGCTGGCGCGCGAATTTGGTTTGCGCGCCGAAGACATCGTCAAGCTGGCCAGCAATGAGAACCCGCTTGGCCCCAGTCCGCTGGCGGTGGAAGCGATCAAGGCGAGTCTGCCGGAGCTGACCCGCTACCCGGATGGCAATGGCTTTGCGCTCAAGCAGGCGCTGTCGCGCGTGTTTTCTCTGCAGCCTGAGCAGTTGACCCTGGGTAATGGCTCCAACGACATTCTTGAGCTGGTAACCCGGGCGTTTGTTTCACCCGAGCATGAGGTGGTGTTCAGTGAGCACGCCTTTGCCGTCTATCCGATCGTGACTCAGGCGGTTGGAGCCAAGGCAGTGGTGGTGCCTGCGCGCGATTGGGGGCATGATCTGGAGGCGATGGCGGCGGCCATTACTCCAGCGACCCGGCTGGTGTTCATCGCCAACCCGAACAATCCGACTGGAACCTGGCTTGGCAAGCCAGAGTTGGAAGCCTTTCTGGCCAAAGTGCCGGAGCGGGTCATCGTGGTGCTCGATGAGGCGTACACTGAATACGTCGAGGATGCCGATTTTCCGCGTGGTTTTGACTACCTGACGCAGTATCCCAACCTGCTGGTGTCGCGGACCTTCTCCAAGGCCTACGGTCTGGCAGCGCTGCGGGTGGGCTACGCCGCTAGTCATCCTCAGGTTGCCGACGCGCTGAATCGGGTGCGTCAGCCGTTCAATGTTAACAGTCTGGCGCTGGCCGCTGCGCTAGCCAGTCTCGGCGATCAGGCCTACCTTGAGGCCAGTCGGGCGATCAATCGCGAAGGGATGTTGCAGTTAGAGCACGGTTTTCGGGAGCTGGGGTTGAGCTGGATTCCCTCACGCGGCAACTTTGTTGCCGTCGATCTGGGTTGCGAGGCTGCCCCGGTGTTCCAGGCGCTGTTGCGCGAGGGTGTGATTGTGCGCCCGGTGGCCAACTACGGCATGCCCAATCATCTTCGGGTCACTGTTGGTCTGGGGATGGAGAATCAGCGCTTCCTTGAGGCGCTGACCAAGGTGCTCGACCGTGGTTGATGTCAACAGCTTGTCATCTTCCATGCCGACAATCGGTCGCCTTGCGGTAATTGGCTTGGGCCTGATCGGCGGATCATTTGCCAAGGGCATTCGCCAGGCTGGTGTGTGTTCTGAGGTTGTCGGTTGTGATCCTGATCCTATGGCGCGCCGGCTGGCCTTGCCGTTGGGGGTGGTCGACCGGGTGACCGACAATCTGGCTGAGGCGGTGCGTGATGCGGATGTGATTCTGCTGGCCGTGCCGGTGCTGGCGATGGAAAAGGTGCTGGCCGAACTGGCGACTTTGTCTCTGGGACAAGCGGTGCTGACCGATGTTGGCAGTACCAAGGGGGCTGTGGTCAAGGCGGTTGAGCAGGCCTTTGGTCAGATCCCGCCGCTGTTCGTGCCTGGGCACCCGATTGCCGGTTCCGAGAAAAGTGGGGTTGAGGCTGCTCGCGCCGAGTTGTTCAGGCGGCACAAGGTAATTCTGACTCCGCTGGAAAATACCAGTGAGCAGGCGCTAGAGCTGGTTACCCGGCTGTGGCATTGCCTGGGCGCAGATGTCGAGGCGATGCCTCTGGCTGACCATGACAAGGTGCTGGCAGCTACCAGTCATTTGCCGCATTTGCTGGCCTTCTCGCTGGTCGATACCCTGGCGGCGCGCAGCGAGAATCTGGAGATCTTCCGCTATGCGGCGGGAGGCTTTCGTGACTTTACCCGGATTGCCGCCAGTGATCCGGTGATGTGGCGTGATGTGTTCCTGGCCAACCGTGATGCGGTATTGCGCAGTCTGGACGACTTCACCCGGGATTTAAGCCGCTTGCGCGAAGCGGTCGAGGGGCGGGACGCCAACACCCTATTAGGGGTGTTCACCCGTGCCAAGGCTGCGCGTGAGCATTTCAGTACCATTTTGGCCCGCAGGGCGTATATGGAACCTATGCAGACTCAAGCCATCAACTTCATCGCTCAGCCTGGCGGCCGTGTCAACGGCAGTATCCGGGTGCCTGGCGACAAGTCCATCTCCCATCGCTCGATCATGCTCGGCTCGCTGGCCGAAGGCGTGACCGAAGTAGAGGGTTTTCTGGAGGGGGAGGATAGTCTGGCGACCCTGCAGGCGTTTCGTGACATGGGTGTGGTGATCGAAGGTCCGCACCATGGTCGCGTTACCATCAATGGGGTAGGACTGCAGGGCCTGCAGGCTCCGCCTGGTCCCCTGTACCTGGGCAACTCGGGCACCTCGATGCGTCTTTTGGCCGGTTTGCTGGCCGGTCAGGAGTTTGACACCGTGCTGACTGGTGATGCGTCGCTGTCCAAGCGTCCGATGGGACGGGTGGCCAAGCCATTACGGGAAATGGGGGCGCAGATCGAGACTGCGGCTGATGGTCGCCCGCCGTTGCGCATCACCGGTGGCAGCAAATTGATGGGGATGGACTACCAGATGCCGGTGGCCAGCGCCCAGGTCAAATCCTGCCTGTTACTGGCGGGTTTGTATGCCGGCGGCAGTACGTCGGTGACTGAGCCGGCGCCAACCCGTGATCATACCGAGCGTATGCTCAAAGGCTTCGGTTATCCGATCAAGGTCGAAGGCGCCAAAGCCACTATCGAGGCGGGTCACAAGCTGACTGCGTGCAAGATCGATGTGCCTGCGGATATTTCTTCGGCTGCCTTCTTCATGGTTGCCGCCAGTATCGCTGAAGGCTCGGATCTGACCCTGGAGCACGTCGGTATCAACCCAACCCGGGTTGGGGTGATCAATATCCTCAAGGCCATGGGTGGTGATATCGAGCTGTCCAATGAGCGCGAAGTGGGTGGCGAGCCGGTGGCTGATATTCGTATTCGCAGCGCCCAGCTCAAGGGTATCGATATTCCGATTGATCAGGTGCCGCTGGCCATTGACGAATTTCCGGTGCTGTTTGTGGCTGCAGCCTGTGCCCAGGGGCGTACCGTGCTGCGTGGCGCGGAAGAGTTGCGGGTCAAGGAGTCGGACCGGATTCAGGTTATGGCCGATGGTCTGCAAGCGCTGGGTGTCAGGGCTGAACCGACTGCCGACGGGATCATCATTGATGGCGGCCCGATTGGTGGTGGCAAGGTAGACAGTCACGGTGATCATCGTATCGCCATGTCGTTCAGTGTCGCCTCGCTGCGTGCTACCGGCGACATTCAGATCAGTGATTGCGCCAACGTGGCGACTTCCTTCCCGGGATTCATCGAGCTGGCCCAGTCTGTGGGTATTCAGGTTAGCCTGGAGGCATCGGCGTGACCGAGCTGAGTACCCCGGTAATTACCATCGACGGCCCCGGCGGTTCGGGTAAGGGCACTATCGCCGGATTGCTGGCCGCACGCATAGGCTGGAACCTGCTCGACTCGGGTGCCCTGTACCGGTTGCTGGCCTTTGCTGCGCAGAATCATGGTGTCGACCTGACCAACGAGGAAGTGCTTACGCGGCTGGCTGCCCATCTTGACGTGCAGTTCGTGGCTGACGAAGGGCAGGGAGAGCAGCGGATTATCCTGGAGGGTGAAGACGTGACCCGCGCTATCCGTACCGAGGCCATCGGTGCCGGCGCCTCCCAGGTCGCCGCCCTGCCTGCTGTACGCGAGGCTCTGCTGCAGCGTCAGCGGGCCTTTCGCGAAGCGCCGGGGCTGGTGGCCGATGGTCGGGATATGGGGACCGTGGTGTTCAGTGACGCAGAATTGAAGATATTTCTGACCGCCAGCCCGCAGGAGCGCGCCGAACGGCGGCACAAGCAGTTGCTGCAAAAGGGCGAAACTGCTAATCTGGCGAGTCTACTCGATGAGATTATGGCGCGTGATGAGCGCGACATGAATCGTAGCGTTGCGCCGCTCAAGCCGGCTGATGATGCGATCATGGTCGATTCTACCGACATGAGCATTGAGCAAGTACTTGAAACAGTTCAGATGGAAGCGCACAAGCGCGGCCTGCTGGGCTGATCAGGAGGGTTCCGTACCGGGTAACCAGCACCACCGGTACGGGCGTTTATATCATCAACCCACGCAAGCTGGTGGCGTGGCGGGCTCGGGGCTGCATGGCGCGCGATGTTGGCGGCCAGGCGGTTGCGGCCTTTATTTACATTGACAGGAATCCAAATGAGCGAAAGCTTTGCCGAACTTTTTGAAGAAAGCCTGAAAACTCTCGATATGGAGCCGGGCTCCATCATCACCGGTATCGTTGTGGACATCGACTCCGACTGGGTCACCGTTCACGCCGGTCTGAAGTCCGAGGGTGTCATTCCGCGTGATCAGTTCCTGAACGATCAGGGCGAGCTGACCATTGCTGTGGGTGATGAGGTGCACGTTGCACTGGACGCCGTAGAAGACGGCTTCGGTGAAACCAAACTGTCCCGTGAGAAGGCCAAGCGCGCCGAATCCTGGAAAGTTCTCGAGGCAGCTTTCGCCGCCGAAGAAATCGTCAAGGGTATCATCAACGGCAAGGTCAAAGGTGGCTTTACCGTCGACGTCAATACCATCCGTGCGTTCCTGCCGGGTTCGCTGGTCGATGTCCGTCCGGTGCGCGACACTGCCCACCTGGAAGGCAAGGAACTGGAATTCAAGGTCATCAAGCTCGACCAGAAGCGCAACAACGTTGTCGTTTCCCGCCGTGCTGTGCTGGAAGCCGAGAACAGTGCCGAGCGCGAAGCCCTGCTGGAAACCCTGCAGGAAGGTCAAGTGGTCAAGGGTATCGTCAAGAACCTCACCGATTACGGCGCGTTCGTCGATCTGGGTGGCGTCGATGGCCTGCTGCACATCACCGACATGGCCTGGAAGCGCATCAAGCATCCGTCCGAGATCGTCAATGTTGGCGATGAGATCGACGTCAAGGTGCTCAAGTTCGACCGCGAGCGTAACCGCGTCTCCCTGGGTCTGAAGCAACTGGGCGAAGATCCGTGGGTCGCCATCACCGGTCGTTATCCGGAAGGCACCCGTGTTACCGCCAAGGTCACCAACCTCACCGACTACGGCTGCTTCGCCGAGCTGGAAGAGGGTGTTGAAGGTCTGGTACACGTGTCTGAAATGGACTGGACCAACAAGAACATCCACCCGTCCAAGGTCGTTCAGGTCGGCGACGACGTGGAAGTCATGGTACTGGATATCGACGAAGATCGTCGTCGTATCTCCCTGGGCATCAAGCAGTGCAAGATGAACCCGTGGGAAGAGTTCTCCAGCAAGTTCAACAAGGGCGACAAGATCTCCGGCTCCATCAAGTCGATCACCGATTTTGGTATCTTCATTGGTCTGGACGGCGGCATCGACGGTCTGGTTCACCTGTCCGATATCTCCTGGAACGAAGTCGGCGAAGAAGCCGTACGTCGCTTCAAGAAGGGCGACGAGATCGAAACCGTCATCCTGTCGGTTGACCCTGAGCGTGAGCGTATCTCCCTGGGCGTCAAGCAACTGGAAGACGATCCGTTCTCGAACTTCGTTTCCCTGAACGACAAGGGCAGCATCGTCACCGGTACCGTCAAGGAAGTTGATGCCAAGGGTGCAGTCATCACTCTGGCCGACGATGTCGAAGGTACTCTGAAAGCCTCCGAAATCAGCCGTGACCGCATCGAAGACGCCCGTAACGCGCTGAACGTTGGCGATGAAGTCGAAGCCAAGATCGTTGGTGTCGATCGTAAGAGCCGCGTGATCAGCCTGTCGATCAAGTCCAAGGACGTTGATGACGAGAAAGAAGCGATCCGCGACCTGCGTCAGCAGGAAGTGGCTGCTGCTGGTCCGACCACCATTGGTGATCTGATCAAGCAGCAAATGGAGAACAAGGGCAACTAAGTCCTTGTGATTCCTGAAAAAGGGCGACTTCGGTCGCCCTTTTTTGTGGCTTTGAGGTTATTCCTGGCTTTGTGCTCCCTATCAGGCTGTTCAAACGCCGTCAAGCATGGTAAAACCATAAAAAACGGATCTAGCCGCTTGAAAAAAAAGGAAAAACCATGACCAAGTCGGAGTTGATCGAGCGTATCGTCGAACAGCAAGGACAGTTATCGGCCAAGGATGTGGAACTGGCCATCAAAACCATGCTGGAGCACATGTCTCAGGCTTTGGCGACTGGCGAACGTATCGAAATTCGCGGTTTCGGCAGCTTCTCTTTGCACTATCGGGCGCCGCGGGTTGGCCGCAACCCCAAGACCGGTGATGCGGTTGAGCTGGACGGCAAGTTCGTGCCGCACTTCAAGCCGGGCAAGGAGCTGCGTGACCGGGTTAATGAGTCGCTGTAAGGCTGGCGCTGTATCTCCCCTGAACTAGCCTGCGCTATACTCCGGCCTACACGAATGGATTGGAGTGTGTGGCATGCTATGGCTCAAGCGCGCAGTGCTGATCATTGTCCTTTTGCTGGTGGCACTGGCGACCCTTGATTTCATGCTGGAAAACCAGCAGAGCGTAACCCTTCAGTTTCTGGAGATGCAGTCTCCAGCGTTTCCGCTTTCCCTGTTCATTATCTTCGCCTTCATCCTTGGCAGTTTGCTGGGAGTGTTCATAGGCTGGCTGATCACCACGCGTCTGCGTTTGCGGCTGATGTTGCAAAGCAATGAGTTAAACCGCTACCGCAAGGAAATTGACAAGCTGCGGACCCAGGCCGTCAAAGGCTGATTGCCATGCAGGAACTGCTGTTCCTTGGCCTGTTCATGGCAGCCCTGGCAATCGGTTGGTTGCTGGGGCGGCGTGAAGCAATCAAGGTCGGTTTTATGCTCAAGCCGCACGGTAGCGCGATCGACAAGCAGTACTTCATTGGTCTCAACTATCTGCTTAATGAGCAGCCGGACGAGGCGATTGAAACCTTTATTCGTGCTCTGGAAGTCAATCCAGAGACTGTGGAAACTCACATCGCCATTGGCAAGCTATTCTGTCAGCGCGGCGATGTTGAGCGGGCGATCAAGGTCCACCAGAACCTGTTGGCACGGCCTAATTTGACTCGTGAGCAGGCTGATCGGGTTCAGCTTGAGCTGGCCAGAGATTACCTGGCGGTTGGTATGCTCAATCGCGCCGAGCGGTTGCTTGATGAGCTGATCAACTCCAATTCCCAGCTCAAGGCCGAGGCTTTGGTGGATCTGATCATGGTCCATGAGCGAGAGCGCGACTGGGAACGCGCGATTGAGGCTGGGCGTAAGCTGGTACGTGAGCGCGCGGATTTCAAAGTAGTGCTCGCGCATTACCATTGCGAATTGGCGCAAAAGCCTCAAAGCCTGGGCGAGTGGCCGCAGGTCCGGCGCCTGATGCGTGCAGCGCTCGAGGTGGACCCTGGGTGTGTGCGAGCGATGTTGATGCTGGCTGAGCTTGAACAGACGCAAGGGCAGCACCGTGAGGCGGCCAAATGGCTGCAGCGGTTGGCCGAACAGGACGCGGATTTTGTCCCTCAGGCCTTGCCGCTGGTACGCCGCTGCGCCGATAATGGCGGCCTGGATATGCAGGCCTACCTGGATCGGGTTTTGGCGGCGGACGGATTGCCGATGATGGCAACCGTGCTGGCCAAAGCCGATGAGCTGTATCAGCAGCAGGGGTTGAGTGCCGCCAGCCATTTTGTGCTGGCACATATTCAGCAACGACCCTCGCTGCGGGGGCTGTTGTATCTGATAGATCTGCACAAGGATCAGGTTGGCCAAAAAGGACGAGACAACCTGATGATCTTGCGTGGGATTGTCGAGGCGTTGCTGATCGACAAACACCAGTACCGTTGTGAGGCCTGTGGCTTTTCCGCCCGGCAGCTTCACTGGCAGTGTCCCACCTGCCACGGCTGGTCCACTCTAAGACCCCTCAAGGGGCGAGAGGCTGCCTGAGCGGCCATCCCCTTTCGTATTTAGCACAGGACTGATGCATGCCTTGTCACACACCTATCATTGTTGCGCTGGACTTTGCCGCTGCCGCTGATGCTCTGGCCCTCGCTGACCAGCTAAACCCCAGTCAGTGCCGGGTCAAAGTCGGCAAGGAGCTGTTTACCAGCAGTGGCCCGGCGGTGGTTGATGCGCTTCAGACAAAGGGCTTTGAAGTGTTTCTGGATCTCAAGTTCCATGACATCCCCAACACCACGGCCAGCGCTGTACGCGCTGCTGCCGAGTTGGGCGTCTGGATGGTCAATGTGCATGCCGGAGGCGGGCGGCGGATGATGGAGGCCTGTCGTGAGGTGCTCGATCGACGCTCGGGTGCGCGCCCACTGCTGACCGCTGTCACCGTGCTGACCAGCATGGAGCAAGAGGATTTGCAGGAAGTTGGGATGGATATCGAGCCGATGGTTCAGGTCCAGCGCCTGGCGCGGCTGACCCAGGACTGTGGACTCGACGGGGTAGTGTGCTCGGCGCGTGAGGCCAAGGCATTGCGTAGCGCCTTGGGTGATGATTTTCTGTTAGTCACGCCAGGTATTCGTCCGGCTGAAGCCAGTGCTGATGATCAGAAGCGTATCGTGACGCCGCGCCAGGGCCTGGACAACGGCAGTAGCTATCTGGTGATCGGCCGACCAATTACCCGTGCCGAACAGCCGGCTCAGGCGTTGCAGGCCATTATCGCCAGTCTGGCCGAGTAATGCACAACAGCTCCGGCCGCCGGCTGGTGGCCGGAGCTGTTGTCGTTACGGGGTGATGGCTACCTTGAGTACCCCGTCGCGCTGATGGCTGAACAGCTCATAGGCGGCGACGATGTCATCGAGTTTGAAGCGGTGGGTGACCATGGCCGTCAGGTCGACCCGTCCTGATGCGACAACTTCCATCAAACGCCGCATGCGCTCTTTGCCGCCAGGGCATAGCGTGGTCACTATGGTGTGATCACCCAGGCCTGCTGCGATGGCGTCAAGTGGCATCGACAACTTGCCCGAATAGACCCCGAGACTGGACAGCGTGCCGCCGGGCTTCAGTGCGCGCAGGCAGGACTCGAAGGTTTGCTGGGTGCCGAGTGCTTCAATCGCTACATCCACTCCAGTGCCCTGGGTTTGTTCCCGAATCACAGTCAAGGGATCCTGCTCCTTGTAGTTGATCGTGACATCTGCACCCAGCCGCTTGGCGACCTCAAGACGTTCATTGACCCCGTCAACCACAATGATCCGCGTCGCACCCATCAGTTTGGCCCCAGCAGTGGCGCACAGTCCTATTGGCCCTTGGGCAAAGATCGCCACCGTGTCACCAATGCGGATATGACCGCTTTCTGCGCCGCCAAAACCGGTACTCATGATGTCCGGGCACATCAGTACCTGCTCATCGCTCAGGCCGTCCGGGACTGGGGTCAGGTTAGCCTGGGCGTTAGGGATACGCACGTACTCGGCTTGGCAGCCGTCGATGCTGTTACCCAGTTGCCAGCCGCCCATGGCATGCCCGCCGCACTGACTTGAGTGCCCATCCAGGCAGGGGTGGCATTGACCGCAGGGTGTAATGGCCCCGGCAATGACCCGTTGACCGATGTGGTAGCCGCTAACTGCATTGCCAAGCTTTTCGATCACGCCAACCGGTTCGTGGCCAATGATCAAACCGGGCTTGACCGGGTACTCGCCTTTGAGAATGTGTACATCGGTGCCGCAAATGGTCGTCGTGGTCACGCGTAGAAGAGCGTCGGTCGGGCCGATGTCGGGGATAGGGCGCTGCTGAATTTCGATGCGGCCGGGTTCAACGAAAACCGCGGCTTTCATGCTGCTCATGGTGCACCTCCGGGGCAGGTGGCGGGATACTGAGCATTAACAATAGACCGGCTGGCGGTGTGTGGGGTTGATCTGGGTCAAGGCGGGCAAAGCTTCGCCACCCGGTGATCCGGGTGGCGGGTAGGTGGGTCAGCTCATTTGCGACTGCTGGTAATTCTCCAGGCCAACCGCGTCGATCAGGCCGAGCTGGGTTTCCAGCCAGTCGACATGTTCCTCTTCGGAGTTGAGGATCTGCTCACACAGATCGCGGCTGCCGTAGTCGCCAACGCTTTCACAATAGGCGATAGCCGCCTTGAGGTCCGGGATGCCTTTCATTTCCAGCTTGAGGTCGCACTCGAGGATTTCCCGAGTGTTCTCGCCGATCAGCAGTTTGCCCAGATCCTGCAGGTTGGGTAGGCCTTCGAGAAACAGAATCCGCTTGGTCAGCATGTCGGCATGCTTCATTTCGTCAATGGATTCGTGATACTCGTGGTCGCCAAGCTTGTCCAGCCCCCAGTCCTGCAGCATGCGCGCATGGAGGAAATACTGGTTGATAGCAACCAGTTCGTTGCCAAGGATGGTGTTGAGATGCTGGATGACTTTCTTGTCGCCTTTCATGACTGATGTCCTCACTTCAGTTCAGCTATCAGTCTGGTCTGGCGGTTGCCTAAAGTCAAATCTAAGTGGTTGATCTGGAAGGGAATTAGTAATGATTATCAGTTGGTGTTAGTGCCTGTCAGGCGGCGACCCAGAGGGAGTCGCCGGCCATGGCGCCAGCCTGGCCGGCCAGCAATGTTTCATTCAACAAGGATTTGCAATCGCGCCCGCATTTTCCGCACTGGCTGGCGACATCCAGAGACTCGCGCAGATCACGCATGCTGCATGCGCCGCTGTTGATCGCATCGCGAATCTGACGGTCGGTAACCCCTTTGCACAGACAGACGTACATGGCATGTCCCAGTTCTGAATGGTTATGTTGGGCATGCTAATGGTAATGAGAATAGTTGTCAAACAAGTTTGAGATATTATTACGCGGCACGGTTAGGGGCGTACCGCGTAACGACGGCTCAATCAAAAAACATTGTCCAGAATGGCTTCTACAACTGCAGTAGTGACTGCTATCAGCACCAGATCGCGGCCTACCCGACGCCAGTCGTAGCCGGGGTAGTGGGGGAGCTGGGTAACCAGGCGGCTATCCAGTTGTCTGGCGATTCCCGGAGGCAGCGGCTTGCCACGGGCCAGATTCTTGCGAATGCCCGGTGGCAGGCTGTCGACCTGGCCAACATACATATGGTTGTCGCGCAGGATAGTGCGGATTACGGCTTCTTCGATAACCACCCGTGAGCTGGAGTGGTTATGGGTGGTTTGATACTGGTGGTGTCCAGCCTGGCCACGCGCATGCGGCGGCTGCGCCAATACGCTGCCGGCACACAGGCTGAGGGCTAGAAACAGGGTGCAATGGCGCGCGGTAATGAGTTTGTTCACGGGCATACGGGTTGTTCTCCTTTTGTTGTTTGAGTGTAACTGTGGTCTTTGGGTTCCGTCATGCTGCCGATTGAGCCTTGCTCCAGAGCCATCAGTGAACTGAATGTGGCCCATGATGGTCGATCGATAATGGCTGGGCCCCTTTATTTTCCGGCGTTCTACCGTAGTGCAAAGAGCTTGGCGACACAGTCCATTACAAAAATGAATGACTGTTCAGTCAGTGCTGCTTGTAATGCGCTTATGGGGGCCTAGAATCGGTCAGGCTATACGGCGGCTGGTTGCCGGTTGGGGCATGGCTTGATTGTCTTGCACCTGTTACCGGCGCGGCCGCAACGAGACGAACAATGAAAACAAGGCAAGCCCTGCGGGAGCTTGCACGTATCTCAGCGGGAGACAAGCATGAGTCAGTCTGGCGTTCTCAAGCGCTCCACCATCCTGGTTCACGGTTCCGTGGGCATGCCATTGGCAGTGATCGGTTACCCACTGGTGGTTTACCTGCCGCCGTTTTACGCCCAGGAAGTTGGGCTCAACATGGCCTTGATGGCGCTGGTGCTGGTCATCGCTCGCATGTCCGATGTCATCACCGATCCGTTGATTGGCACTCTCAGTGATCGCTGGCAAACCCGGCTGGGGCGGCGCAAGCCCTGGTTGCTGATGGGTATGCCGCTGATGCTGCTGGGTACGGTGATGATTTTCATGCCACCCGAGGGGGCTGGGATTGGCCATCTGCTGGTCTGGACTGTGATCATGTATCTAGGCTGGACCATGGTTACCTTGCCCTATGGTGCCTGGGGCGCTGAGCTTTCGCCTGCATACCATCAGCGCAGTCGGGTTACCGCTGCCCGTGAGGGGTTTGTGCTGGTGGGGCTGTTTCTTGCTGCCTTGGCTCCGGCCATCGTTCAGCGCTTGGGGGCCAAGTTTCAGGCTGGCGAGACTGACGGGGCTGTCATGCAGTTTGCGGTCTGGCTGCTGGGTAGTGATGGTCAGCTCAGTATCGGTTATGGTCCGATCCTGGCGGCGATGGCCTGGATGCTGTTGATTTTGTTGCCGCTGACCGTGCTGCTGGTGGTCACTACGGTCAAGGAGGCACCGCCTAAGTCAGTACAGCGCACCGACTGGCGCAAGGGGTTGCGGGTACTGAAGAACAACGGGCCGTTCAAGCGCATGATGCTGATTTTGCTGATCGTGGTAACCGGTGAGTCATTTCGCAATGCCCTGTCGGTGTTCTTCATGCAGCACGTTATTCAGATTCAGGCCCATATCGGGATGATGTACCTGCTGTATTTCGGGGTAGGCATTCTGGGGATTCCGTTCTGGCTAATCGCCGGTAAGCGTATAGGCAAGCACCGGGCGTTCTGTGTCGCGGTAGCGGTGTCGAGCCTGAGCATCATCGGCATGTTCTTCCTACAGGCCGGCCAGTTGTTGCCGTTCGCCATCATGTTCGCGCTCAAGGGCTTCTGTTTTGCCGCCTTCCAGTTCCTGCCACTGTCGATGCTGGCGGATATCGTTGATCTGGATACTGCTCGCAGCAAGGAGCATCGGACCGGGCTGTTCTTCGCCATGTCCGGCATGGCCCATAAACTGGCGATGGCGATCGGTCTGGGGTTGTCTCTTGGGCTGCTGGCGTTGGTCGGTTTCGATGCCCAGGCTGCAGAGCATAGCGACGGGCAACTGATGGCCTTGCGGGTGCTGTACATCCTTGGGCCGGTCATGCTGTATATGACTGCTTTTGCTATTTCCTGGCGCTATCCGTTGACCTCGGATCGACAGGAGCGGATTCATCAATGGATTGTGCGGCGCAATAGGCGTTTGGGTATGGCTTCGCACTGACGGTGGGCTAACCAGCGCCCGGGGTTAGCGGGCGCTGGTCAGAGGTTCCCTAAAAAAAGGTGCTGAATGGCAACTCAGTATCCTTGCATGTGTCCTGATTCGTTTATGCTGACATCCTATAACAAGGACTCGCTGAACAAGGATCACCCGGCACATGGCACAACCCTCGCAATTTTCCCTGCTGGCCAGCAGGCGTTTTCTACCTTATTTCCTCACCCAGTTGTTTGGGGCTTTCAACGATAATTTGTTCAAGCAGGCGCTGATCCTGGCGATTCTGTACAAACTCAGTTTTTCGGGTGATAGCAATCTACTGATCAACCTGTGCGCGTTGCTATTCATTCTGCCGTTCTTCCTGTTTTCGGCTCTGGGAGGTCAGTTCGGCGAGAAGTTTGCTAAGGATGCCCTGATCCGGGTAATCAAGGGCGGCGAGATCCTGATCATGCTGCTGGGGGCCGTCAGTGTGCTGCTTGGCAGCCTGCCCCTGATGCTGCTGGTACTATTTGCCATGGGGACTCAGTCGGCCCTGTTCGGACCGGTCAAATATTCGATCCTGCCTCAGCACCTGCGAGAAGAGGAACTGGTTGGCGGGAACGCATTGGTGGAAATGGGCACCTTTCTGGCGATTTTGGGCGGCACCCTGTATGCCGGCATCCTCATGGCTGGCGATGGCTGGGCCGTCTGGGTCGGCGGGTCGGTAGTGGCGGTGGCGCTTTTCGGGTTTGTGACCAGCCTGGGCATTCCCAGGGCTGCCGCAGCCTTGCCGGGACTGAAGCTGGACTGGAATATTTTGCGTCAGTCCTGGGCCATCATGCATCTGGGGTTGGTCAAGCAGGTGCCTTCGGTATCCCGCTCGTTGCTGGGCAACTCCTGGTTCTGGTTCCTTGGGGCAACCTATCTGACCCAGATTCCCGGGTTCGCCAAGGATTATCTGCACGGCGATGAAAGTGTGGTAACCCTGATTCTGATGGTGTTTTCCGTGGGTATCGCGCTGGGCTCGATGCTGTGTGAGCGCTTGTCCGGACGCAAAGTGGAAATCGGTCTGGTGCCATTCGGCTCATTGGGCTTGACCCTGTTCGGCCTGCTGCTGTGGTGGGGCGCCGGGAGCGTTGAGGCGGCCAGCGTTGAGTACACCTGGCTGAGTCTGATGAGCCAGCCAGCCGCCTGGTGGGTGATGAGCTGTATTCTCGGCCTGGGAGTGTTCGGTGGTTTTTACATCGTGCCACTGTATGCGCTGATCCAGGCCCGTACCCGTGATGAAGAGCGGGCCAGGGTGATTGCTGCGAACAATATCCTCAATGCTCTGTTCATGGTGCTGTCGGCGGTTACCGCGATTGCGTTGTTGACGCAGGCCGGCCTGTCGATCCCTGAGCTGTTTCTGGTCATTTCCCTGATGAACGTGGCGGTTAATGTCTACATCTTCAAGGTAGTGCCCGAGTTCACCATGCGTTTTCTGGTATGGCTGCTCAGCCACTCCATGTACCGGGTTTCGCATGACAATCTGGAAGCGATTCCAGACGACGGGGCCTGCGTGCTGGTCTGCAATCACGTGTCTTTTGTTGACGCTTTGCTGATCGGCGGCGCAGTGCGCCGACCGGTGCGCTTCGTGATGTACTACAAGATCTACAATTTACCTGTACTGAACTTCATTTTTCGCACCGCCGGCACTGTGCCGATTGCGGCCCGGCATGAGGATGAGCAGGTGTATGAAGAAGCTTTCCGGCGCATTGGTGAGTATCTGGACGCGGGGGAGGTGGTCTGCATTTTCCCGGAGGGCAAGCTGACCGGTAACGGCGAGATCAATGAGTTTCGCAATGGCATCGCGCGCATCATTGACGAGCACCCGGTGCCGGTGATTCCCATGGCTCTGCGTGGACTGTGGGGCAGCTTCTTCAGCCGCGCCCCGGACAAGGGCTTTTTCCGCCGCTTCTGGTCGCGAGTTGGGCTTGTGGCGGGTGTGCCTCTGGCGCCGGAACAGGTTACCAGTCAGGACTTGCAACAGCAGGTCAGCCAGTTGCGTGGCGAGGGACGCTAAATGATGGGGTTGCGCGAGCGTGATCAGTTGCACCGCTGGGTCGAGAATGGCCGGCTCGGAGTCGAGCAGTGGCAACAGTTGGAGCGCCTGGGCTGGCATCAGCCGGACTCTCGGCAATGGCGCAACCTGCTCGATCGCCTGCTGGCGTTGGCCGGGGTGTTGCTGCTGGCTGTCGGACTGATTTTCTTTCTGGCCTGGAACTGGGATGACCTGCACCGGTTTGCCAAACTGGGGCTGGCTGTCGGGGCTCTGACAGTGTTCACTGCGCTGGCTGTTTACACCACGCCCTATTCATCGCTGCAGCGTGCCATGCTGCTGGGCTGCGCCCTGACCTGCGGTGCCTTGCTGGCGTTGATCGGGCAGACCTACCAGACCGGGGCTGATATCTGGCAATTGTTTGCTGCCTGGGCTGTGTTGATGTTGCCTTGGGCGCTGTTGTCGCGCTCGGCAGCCTGTTGGGGGCTGTGGCTGTTGGTCTGTAATCTGGCGTTGCTGCGTTTCTTCATTAGCATGCCGATGTTTCAACTGTTCTGGGGCTTTGGTCAGGCTGACGGCTTGCTAATGCTAGGACTATTCAATCTCGCGGTACTGCTGCTGTTTGAGTGGCTTGAACCGTACCTGCTTTGCCGCCCAGCGCGGTTGATTCAGCGCCTGGCAGGCTTGCTGTTGCTGGCGGCCTGGACGCCAGGGGGCTTGCTGGGCTGGTGGGAAAGCGGGTTTGCGGCGGTGTTGCTGATTTTGCTGGTGGTGTGCGCGGTTGGGATAGTGGGCTATCTGTATCTGCGTCGGGACCTGCCATTGCTGGCCTTGCAGCTGTTCTGCCTGATCATTGTCGGCGCTTCGGGGCTGGCACGTGGGCTGGAGGCTTTGGATGGCTTCATGCTGTTCAATATCCTGGGTGGCTATCTGCTGCTCAGCAGTGCGCTGGCTTCGATCTGGCTGCATCGCTTGTACCGGGAGGAGCGGGGATGAAGCAGACCTGGCTGGATAACCTGCTCAAGGCCATGGGGCGTGAGCGCCTGATCGATTCTGCCCAACACCAGGGGCTGCTTGAGCTGGAGGGTTCGCCCTGGTGGCTGTCGCTTTTGCTTGGCGCTGCCGCCTGGCTGTCGGCGCTGATGATCGGTGGCGCTTTTTTCATGCCGGTGATGCTGCTGGCTGATGGCCCCTGGGGGCAGATGCTGGTTGGGGTGTTGATGCTGGGAGCGAGTGTCTGGTTGTTTCGTCAGCCGGGCTTGTTCTCCGCCCAGCTGGCCCTGGCTTTTTCTCTTAGTGGTCAGTTGATTGTGGTGATTGCCTTGGTGCAGGGACTGGATTTGCCAACATACCGGTTGAGTTACCCGGCGCTGATCAGCGCACTGTTGGCAGCAGCTCTGTTCTGGATGCCCGCAACAGCGCTGCACCGTATGCTTTGCGCTTTGCTGGTATTGGGAAATATCGCAGTGCTGATTGGCGCCGGTCAAGCGCTAGCGCTATACGGCTTGCTACTGGCGAGCGCCGCGGTGGTTGGCTGGCTGGCCCGCGCGCATTGGGCGTTGGCTGGTCTGGCTCAATGGCTCAGGCCTCTGCTCAATGCGGCCACGCTGGTTGCTCTGGTGTTAATGCTGTTCGGCCATCAAAGTGTCATGGAAATGCTCTGGCAACGCCTGGGCACGGGTACGGTGCATCACTGGCTGCCACTGTTTTATCGTCTGGGCGCAGGGCTGCTGTTGCTCGGGGTGGGGTTGTGGCTGCTCAGAAACAGCGGGCGCCAGCGCCTGCTCTTGTTGGTGCCACTGTTGCTGCTGTGTCTGTTGCTCAACCAGGCACCGGGCCTGCTGGTTAGCGCCGCCCTGGGGCTGGCTGCCTGGCAGGCAGGAAGCCGGCTCTGGAGTGCAGTGGCACCGGTGTTTGCGCTGGGATATCTGGGCGAGCTGTACTACAGCCTGCATCTGAGCTTGCTGGATAAGTCGCTGGTTTTGGTACTCAGCGGCATGGGATTACTGGTGCTGCGCTGGTTGGCGTTGCGCTGGATTGGGAGGCTGTCATGACTCGAAGCTGGCAACGGCTGGGCATGTTTGCTGCCTGGCTGCTGGTGGTTGCGGTAGCCCTGGCTGTGGTCTGGGGGCATGAGCGCACCTTGCGTGACGGGCATTTGGTCTTGCTTGAACTGGCCCCGGTGGACCCGCGCTCGCTGATGCAGGGTGACTATATGGCGCTGCGCTTCGCAGTTGACCTGCAGCTTCATCAGGCAGATGGTTGGCCTGACGAGGAGGGTGTGGCGCCGCGGTTTGCCTGGCTCGCACTTGATCAGCAACAGCGTGGGCGGTTACAGGCCGTGGCTGATGAATTACCCGATACCGAAGCGCTCCTGGCCATGCGCATACGGCGTCAGGATGGTGGTTATAGCGTAGGCCCCAATGCCTTCTTCTTTCAGGAAGGAACGGCCGAGCGCTATGAAGCGGCTCGCTGGGGCGGCTTCCGGGTTCGTGCTGACGGAACGGCGTTGCTGCAGGCACTCTATGATGCCGAACTGGAGTTGATCGGCAGCAACCAGCGCTGAGCGTGACAGTCTCTGTTGTCGATTTGATCACAATTGTGAATGAATAGTCATTCTTGTTTGTATCTTGCTGTTGTTTATTGGTTTTTGGTTCTATGGTAAGGCTACTGATTGAACAGGAGATAAACCATGGAACTCAGTGGCAAGGTCGTCGTGATCACCGGCGCCAGCAGTGGTATAGGCGCAGCAACAGCCACTCACCTGGCCGGCCTCGGGGCCCGGGTCGTGCTGGGCGCGCGGCGCGCGGCACGGCTGGAGGCGCTGGCTGCCGATATTCACCAGGCCGGTGGTGAAGCATTGTGGCAAGAGACCGATGTGACCAACCGCAATCAGGTTCGCGCTCTGGTTGAACTGGCCGTACAGCGCTACGGCCGGCTGGATGTGTTGATCAACAATGCCGGCCTGATGGCGGTTGGTTCGATCCACAAACTGGCGGTTGATGAGTGGGAGCGAATGGTCGATATCAATCTCAAGGGGGTGTTGCATGGGGTGGCGGCGGCATTGCCGATCTTTCAGCAGCAACAGGCCGGGCATCTGATCAATCTGGGGTCACTGGCTTCGCACAAGGTGGCGCCTGGCGGAGCGGTTTACAGCGCCACCAAGTTCGCCGTCCGGGCTCTGACTGAAGGGCTGCGTCAGGAGTGCCCGAACATTCGCTGCAGTCTGATATCGCCGGGCGCCATCGCCACTGAGCTGCCCTATGGCAGTTCTGACGAGAGGACCGTCAAGGCGCTGGAACAGGCCTATCAGATAGCCTTGCCCGCAGAGTCGGTGGCCCAGACGATTGCCTGGACGCTGGCTCAGCCGGCTGCGGTGGATATCAACGAAATCATTATCCGTCCCACCGTACAGCCGTTTTGAGCAGGTTCAGCGGGTGCCCTTGCTGGCCCGGTGCGGATTGGCCCAGGTTTGGCCGCTGACTCCGTTGGGGATGTTCTGGATTTCCCCGCCAGCATTCAGGAAAGCATCGATCTGGTCCTGAATCGACTGATGGGTAGCGATGGCGGCGTCGTTCTTGCGTTTGCTTGCAGTGGTTTTCGCGGACATGGGAACCTGCCGGTTTTGGAATAAGATCCACCACCATACAGGTTTTGCGGCAATAAAGCCCGGATTCATGGTAAAAGCCGGACAGGCGGCTGTCCGGCAGGCCATTTCAGTGCTGGTGGCCACCTACGCCATGGGCGTGCCCGTGGGCAATTTCCTCTTCGGTGGCGGCGCGGACATCGAGAATCTCGATGGCGAAGGTCAGCTCCTTGCCGGCCAACGGGTGGTTGGTATCCACTTCCACCTGCTTGAGACCGACCTTGGTCACAGTAACCTGGACCGGACCGCGTTCGGTTTGCAGAACGGCGACCATGCCGGGTTTCCACTTTTTGGCGCCTTGCAGGTACTTGACCTGGACTTTCTGGGTGGCGTTTTCGCGCGGCTGGCCATAGGCCTTTTCAGCGGGAATGGTGATGCTGAAGCTGTCGCCGGCCTGACGGCCTTCCAGGGCCTCGACCAAACCGTCAATCAGGCCGGCCTGACCGTGCAGGTAGAGCACTGGCTCATGTTTGTACGAGCTTTCGATCTCGCCACTGGAATCGGACAGGGTGTAGTGAAACTGGACAACGGTATTGTTGGCGATCTGCATCGTTCCTGCTCGCTGACTGGTTGAAAGTGCGGATTATCCAGTGCCGGCCGGCGAATGCCAAGTCAGCGCTTGGCAGGTTCGCCCCAGAGCTCTTTGAGGCGGGCGTCGCGCCCGCAGCGGCTGCGATAGAAGTTGTAGCGTAGGGGGTTCTTCAGGTAGTAGTCCTGGTGGTACTCCTCGGCCGGATAGAAGGCCGTTTGCGGCAGGATTTCGGTCACGATGGGGCGAGCAAAACGTCCCGAGTCGGCCAAGGCCTGGCGCGAGGCTTCCAGCACCGCACGCTGGTGTTCGTCGGCATAGAACAGCGCGCTGCGGTATTGCCGGCCACGGTCGCAGAACTGGGCGTTGGCGGTCAACGGATCAATGGTCGGCCAGTAGGCTTCGACCAGGCTGGCGAAGCTGGTCTGCTGCGGATCGTAGAACACCGCTACCGCTTCGATATGCTCGGTGCGGCCGGCCGAGACCATCGGATAGTTGGCGCTTTGAGCGTCGCCGCCGATATAGCCGGAGATGGTTTCAACCACGCCAGGCAGCTTGTCGAAATCGGCTTCGGTACACCAGAAACAGCCGCCAGCGAAGACTGCCATTTGGGTGCCGGACGGACCTTGCGTCAGGGCCTGGTTGCCGTGCGCCGAGGTAATGAGCAGGGTCAGGATCAGCAGTAGCCAGGGCATGGGTCAACCTCGCAGTGGCGGCAGGGGCTGGTCGGCAGGCACGAAACGTAGCGCCACGCCATTGTTGCACCAGCGTTTACCCAGCGGTGCAGGGCCATCGTTGAACACGTGACCCTGATGACCACCACAGCGTGCGCAGTGATACTCGGTACGCGGCCACAGCAGTTTGAAATCGAGTTTGGTGCCCAGCGCGTTCTCAATGGGTTGGGTGAAGCTGGGCCAGCCGGTGCCGCTGTCGTACTTGTCTTCGCTGCGAAACAGCGGCAGGTAACAGGCTGCGCATAGGTAGCTGCCAGGTGCGTAGAGCTGATCCAGCGGGCTGCTGCCGGGGCGCTCTGTGGCCTCTTCGAACAAGACTTTCCAGGCTTCGGCCGAAACCTTGTCGCGCCAATAGCCGGGTGGATGCGCAAGGCGCGTGGGGGATTGGGTGGACAAGGGCGAGTCTGCTGCCAGGGTAAAACCGCTGAACAGCGGCAGTACCGGCAGACTGGCCAGACCTGTCAACAGGGTTCTGCGGTTCATGGACTGCTCCTGTCGCAGCAAGGGTTCTGATTTGACCGCGCTGCCTTGGTTTGGTTGCCAGATCATAAGTATGGCAGGTGCGGCAGTGGCAATTGATAATGCTTGGCGCTAATGTTGCGATCAGTGCAAATCCGATAGAGGAAACAAGAATGCATCTTTTGCGAGTCAAAGGTTTTTTATGTCTTGCTGTCGCCCTGTTACTGGCCACGTCCGCGCTTGCGGCACCGTTCGATCCTCAGCGCCTGGCCATGCTGGACCAGGCGCTGCAGGCTGAAGTGGAGCAGGGGCGTCTGGCCGGCATCGCCCTGTTGATCGAGCGTGACGGCGAGCAGGTCTATCGGCGCGAGGTTGGTTATCAGGATCTGGCCAGTCAGACCCCTCTGGCTGAAGACAGCCTGTACAAGATTTTCTCCCTGACCAAGCCGGTAACCGCTGTGGCAGTGCTGATGCTGGTGGAAGAGGGCAAACTGGCGCTGGATCAGGCGGTTGAGCATTACCTGCCGGAGTTCAAGGATTTGCAAGTCGCAATAGCCGACGGTGAGGATGGTCGCCCGGTGACCGAGCCGGCCAGCCATCCGGTCACGCTGCGGGAGTTGATGAACTACACCGGCGGCTTCAGCTATGGTCGGTTCAGTCAGTCACAGGTTGATACGCTGTATGAACAGGCTGACCTGTTCAGCACCGATCAGACCCTGGCAGAGATGGTTGCCAAGGTGGCAGCCCTGCCGCTACGTCAGCAGCCCGGGACGCTCTGGCATTACAGCATATCGGTCGATATCCAGGCACGCATAGTTGAGGTAGTCACCGGCCAGCCGTACGCCGAGTTTCTTGCCGAGCGTATTTTCCAGCCGCTGGGTATGCATGAAACCGCTTACCAGGTTACGCCGGAGCAGGCCCCGCGCCTGGTTACTTCCTATCACCCGGTGGCGGGTGAGGGGCTCAAGCCACTGCCCAATGATGGCTATCTCTTGTCACCCAAACTGACTATGGGTGGTAGTGGCCTGATTTCCAGCATGGATGACTATCTGCGCTTTGCCCGCATGCTGCTCAATGAGGGCGAGCTTGATGGAGTGCGTTTGCTCAAGCCGGAAAGCGTGCGGATGATGGCCAGCAACCAACTGCCCGAGGGCGTGGCTGGTCCGAACTGGGCACCTGGCAACCTGTTTGGCTTGAATGTGGCTGTGGTCAACGATCCGGAGCCGGCCGGTTTTCTGCCGGTGGGTACTTTTTGGTGGTGGGGGATTCAGGGGCCCTGGATGTGGGTCGATCCGAGCAACGATACCGTTATTCTGGGCATGATGCAGAATACCGATTACCGTCACTCACGGGTGGTGCATAACACCATCAGCCAGATTCTTTATCGCCAGCGTTAATCCTAGGGAGACCCTAGTTACTGGCGGCGGGCCCGGCATCCAGCACCTGCTCCAGCGGGAGCTGGGCGTGGGTATTAACGCTGCCTTGGGCGGCAAACACCACCAGATGGTCGGCGGCGATGCGGATGCCGACCATCTCGCCCATGGCGTGATCATCGTGGCTGGGGAAGATCGATTCAAGAATGCTGCCGGTCGGCAGTTGCAGGCGGTACAGCGTGGTAGCGCCGAAGAATGTCTTGCCAATGATCCGCGCCCGCAGAGTACTGTTGTCTTGACCGACGATGTCATCCGGGCGCAACAACACATCCACCGAACTGCCTTCGGGCAATTGATAGGCGCGGTTGCCGCGGATTACCCCCAGCTCGGTCTGAACCGTATCGGGTGAGAGCAACTGGCCACGGATGAAGTAGCCCTGGCCAATGAAGCTGGCAACAAAAGGAGTGGCCGGCTCATGGTACAGATTGTAGGGCGTATCCCACTGTTGCAGATGACCTTCCTTGAGTACCCCGACGTGATCGCACACCGCGAAGGCTTCACTCTGATCGTGGGTCACCAGCATGGCGCTGATACCCCGATGCTTGAGAATCTCGCGTACCTCGGCAGACAGCCGGCGGCGTAATTCACCATCGAGATTGGAGAAGGGTTCGTCCATCAGCAGCAGTTTCGGTGCCGGTGCCAGAGCCCTGGCCAGCGCAACCCGCTGTTGCTGGCCACCTGACAGTTCATGGGGGTAGCGTTTGCCCAGATGGTTCAGCTTGACCAAATCGAGCAGTTCATCAACGATCCGTTTGCGTTCGGGGTGACGCATAATCCCAAAGCTGATGTTCTCGCTGACCGTCAGGTGCGGAAACAGAGCATAGTCCTGAAAAACCATGCCGATCTGGCGCTGTTCCGGTGGAATGCGCTTGCTAGGTGAGGAGAGCTGGCGGCCATCCAGGCGGATGTTGCCGGCACTGATCGGTTCGAAGCCGGCGATTGCCCGCAGGGTCGTGGTTTTACCACAGCCTGAAGGGCCGAGCAGGCAACCGATGTCGCCGGCCCGCAGATGAATGTCCAGATTGGCAACCACGGTATGACCGGCATAGCCACAGGCCAGCTGGTTAAGTTCCAGAAGAATGCCGTGGGAATTGGTCATTGGTGGGCTCCGGCTTAGTCGACCAGCAAAAATTCCACCAGCGCCTTTTGCGCGTGCAGACGGTTTTCGGCTTGATCAAACACCACGCTGCGCGGGTCATCCATCAGTTCGGCACTGACTTCCTCGCCCCGGTGTGCAGGCAGGCAATGCATGAACAGTACCGACTCGTCGGCCAGATCCAACAGCTCAGGGGTGACCTGATAGGGGGCAAAGCGCTTGAGTCGGGCTTGGGTTTCGTCTTCCTGGCCCATCGAGGCCCAGACGTCGGTATTGACCAGGTGAGCACCGGCAACCGCTTCACGCGGATCGCGGGTCAGAGTAACGCGATCGCCTGCGGCAGCCAGAAACTGCTGGTCAGGCTCATAACCTTCGGGGCAGGCGACTTTGAGCTGGAAGTCGAATTGCATGGCTGCCTGAATGAAGGTGTTGCACATGTTGTTGCCGTCACCGATCCAGGCCACGGTCTTGCCCTGAATCGATCCACGGTGCTCAAGGTAGGTCTGCATGTCCGCCAGCAATTGGCAGGGGTGCAGATCGTCGCTCAGGCCGTTGATCACCGGGACTTGAGAATACTGGGCGAAGGTTTCCAGGGTCTGGTGGGCAAAGGTGCGGATCATTACTGCATCGCACATGGATGACAGTACCCGGGCGCTGTCCTCGATTGGTTCCCCGCGACCAAGCTGGGTATCGCGTGGTGACAGGAAGATGGCCTGGCCACCCAACTGGATCATGCCGGCCTCAAAGGATACCCGGGTCCGAGTCGAGGCTTTTTCGAAGATCATTGCCAGGACCCGGTTTTTCAGCGGCTCGTAGATCACGCCTTGACGATGCAGAGACTTCAGCTCAATGCCGCGTTTGAGCAGGCTGGTCAGTTCTGCAGTAGTGCAGTCCATCAAGGAGAGAAAGTGCCGTACAGTCATGTCGTGCTACCTGTGCTACCTCGCTCGCACGGCGAGCGGAAACAGTAAGCCATACCGCGAGCCTGACGGCCCGGTACAAGCCATGTCAAAAAAGAGAAGCCGCGATCTTATAGGTAAAATCCGTCGCAAGGCAAATAGCCACAGCCCGCGTGGGGGCGGATTGTCGCGATTCAGTCACTGAATGCTGGCGTATTCCTGGGCTGGAGCCCGTGCTGGCCGGCTTGTTCTGCACTGCATACCGGCCTAGAGTGGAACGATTAAAACAAGCGTATAAAAAGGTGCGCCATGCCTGAGACTCATTTCCGTGCCTGTCATCTGTGCGAAGCCATTTGTGGCTTGGCGATCACTACCGAGGGCGAGCAGATCCTGTCGATCAAGGGCGACCCTGACGACCCTTTCAGCCGCGGCCATATCTGTCCCAAGGCTGTAGCCTTGCAGGATATCCAGAACGACCCCCAGCGTTTGCGTCAGCCAATGCGCCGGATTGGCGATCAGTGGCAGCCGATTGGCTGGGACGAGGCCTTTGAGCTGGTAGCCGGGCGGTTAGCCCAGATTCAGCACGAGCATGGGCGCAACGCCGTGGCGGTATACATGGGCAATCCCAATGTCCACAACTATGGCTCACTGACCCATGGCAATTACTTTCTCGGGCAGTTGCGTACTCGCCAGCGTTACTCTGCCACCTCGGTTGATCAGTTGCCGCATCACCTGGTGTCGCTGTGGCTGTATGGCCACATGTCGATGATCCCGATTCCGGATATCGACCACACCGATCATTTTTTGATGCTCGGTGCCAATCCGTTGGCCTCCAACGGCAGCATCATGACCGTGCCGGATGTCGGCCGCCGGATCAAGGATCTTAAAGCCCGTGGCGGCAAGCTGGTGGTGATCGATCCGCGTCGCAGCGAAACCGCCGAGGTCGCCAGCGAGCACCTGTTTATTCAGCCCGGTACCGATGTGGCGTTATTGCTGGGGATACTCAATACCCTGTTTGCCGAGAAGCTGGAGCGCCCGAGCCCAGCGCTGGATCTGTGTGTGGGGCTCGACCAGGTGCGTGAAGCCTTGGCTGAGTTCGACGCCGAACGCATGGCACCCTTGTGTGGGATCGACGCCGGCGAAATTCGCCGGCTGGCGCGTGAATTCGCCGCTGCCGAGCGGGCCGTGTGCTATGGACGTATGGGGGTTTCGGTTCAGCGTTATGGCACCCTGTGCCAGTGGCTGATCCAGTTGATCAATCTGGTGACCGGCAATCTTGACCAGCCTGGCGGGTCGCTGTTCCCCGAGCCGGCCTTTGCGGTCACCAAGGGCAAGCCTGGTCATTTCAACGAGTGGCAGAGCCGGGTTTCAGGTTTGCCAGAGTTTAATGGCGAGCTGCCAGTGGCGGTGCTGGCCGAAGAAATCCAGACCCCGGGTGAAGGGCAGATCCGGGCGCTGGTGACCTCCGCCGGCAACCCGGTACTGTCCACCCCCAATGGCCGGCAGCTCGACGAGGCGCTGGCGGGGCTGGAGTTCATGGTCAGTGTCGATCTGTATATCAATGAAACCACCCGGCACGCCGATGTCATCCTGCCGCCGACCTCAAGTCTGGAGCATGATCACTACGACATCGTGTTCAACAACTTCGCGGTGCGCAATGTGACCCGCTATAACCAGCCGGTACTACCCAAGCCTGCAGGTAGTCTGCATGACTGGGAAATTTTTGTCGGTCTGGGCCAGGCCTTTTCCCGGCTAACCGGGCAGGAGCCCCGGCCTGTGCTGGCGCCAGATCAGATGGTCGATCTGGCCCTGCGCGCCGGGCCGCATGCTGAGCGGCTCAGCCTCGACGTGCTAAAGCAGCATCCGCATGGTATTGATCTTGGGCCGCTGCAACCCAGCCTGGCGAGACGGCTGCAAACCGCCAGCGGTCGGATTGAGCTTGCTCCGCAAGCGATGCTGGATGACCTTCAGCGGGTGCTTGGCGAGTTGACTGGCAGCGCTGCGCAGTCTGGTGAACTGCGGCTGATCGGTCGCCGGCATGTACGCAGTAACAATTCCTGGATGCACAACTACCAGCGGCTGGTCAAAGGTAAGCCGCGAGACCAGCTGTTGATGCACCCCGATGACCTGGCTCGGCACGCCTTGAATGACGGGCAGCAGGTGCGCCTATCATCCCGGGTTGGAGCGGTGACAGTGACTGTCCAGGCCAGTGACGAGATCAGCCCCGGGGTAGTCAGCCTGCCCCATGGCTGGGGGCATGATCGCCCCGGGGTGGCTATGGATGTCGCCCGCGCGCATGCCGGGGTCAGTGTCAATGATCTGACCGATGAGCGTTATTTCGACCCGGTAACCGGCAACGCTGCGCTCAATGGCGTCCCGGTCCGGGTTGAAGCGCTTGGTTGAGTCTCCGAGTGAAAAGGTTGGTTGTTTTACGGTAGAATGCCGGATTGAGAGCCAAGGGGCCGCGCTGCTGACTGACGGCGTATGCCCCAAGGCCTGTCCAGCCGGCCAAGAGGAGCATCATGGATACCATCGATACCATCAAAGAACAGATCGCCAACAACCCGGTGCTGATCTACATGAAAGGTGCGCCGAATGCACCCCAGTGTGGCTTTTCCGCCCGTGCCGTACAGGCGTTGATGGCCTGTGGCGAGAAGTTCGCCTATGTCGACATCCTGCAGAATCCGGATATCCGTGCGACCCTGCCGGGCTACGCCAACTGGCCGACCTTCCCGCAGCTGTGGGTCAAGGGTGAACTGGTAGGTGGCAGTGACATCATCCTCGAACTGTTCGAGTCAGGTGAGTTGCAGACCATGGTCAAGGCGGCCAACGTCGAGTAACTGTGCTGCTTCCACTAAGCCCGCCAGGTTAATCCGTGCGGGCTTTTTTGTGTCTGTTTTTGGGAGTTTCGAGCAGCATGCCAACGTTACTGATGCAGCGGGGTTGTTGCGGGAGCGGATGCTCCCGCCTCCCGATCCTAGCCCAGCAACCCGGAGAACGGCAGAAATTGTACTGCCTCGCCGCGCCTGGGCGTCTGCCCGGCTGGGATCAGCAACAGGCCGCTGGCCTGACTGGCGCTGCTCAGCACGCCGGAGCTTTGGTTGCCGGCGGGCACTACCTGGCCTGCTTCCAGCCGGGCGCGCAGGTATTCATCGCGCTTGCCGGCTCTGGGCCAGTCAAAGCCGGCGGGCAGTGACAGGCTGAGCGGGGCTACGTCGGTGACCCCCTGGCGGCGCAGCAGCCAGGGTTTGACCAGCAGCACGAAGGTCACCAGCACCGCTGCCGGGTTGCCAGGCAAACCAATAACCGGGGTGCTATCGAAACTGCCCAGCGTGAAGGGCTTGCCGGGTTTGATGGCCAGCTTCCACAGGTTGACCTGCCCCTGTTCACGCAATACCTGGCCGAGAAAATCCGCTTCCCCAACCGAGACGCCGCCGGAGGTGATGATCAGATCGGCCTGATCGGCCAGGGCCCGCAAACGGGCACGGGTCTGCTCGGGGTCATCGGGCAGAATGCCGGCGTCGATGATGACCAGTCCAAGAGCCTGCAGCAGGCCGATCAGGGTGTAACGGTTACTGTTGTAGATCTGCCCGGGTCCCAGTGGTTCGCCTGGTTCACGCAGCTCATCACCCGTCGAGGCCACGGCTACCCGCAGCGGGCGTACCACTGTGAGTTCGGCAATCCCAATTGAGGCCAATAGCCCCAGATCCTGGGCGCGCAGGCGTGTGCCGGCTTCCAGTACCCGGCTACCAACACAAATGTCCTGCCCGCGTGGGCGTACATTGGCTCCAGGCGTCAGCGGTTGCAGCAGTTGCATCAGGGCGTTGCTGTTGAGCTGGGTGTTTTCCTGCATCTCCACCGTATCGGCCCCTTCGGGCAGTGGCGCACCGGTGAAGATACGCGCGCAGGTGCCCGGTTGCAGGGGCGCCGGCGCGGTGCCGGCGGTGATCCGCTGGCTGATCGGCAAGCCGTGCTCCAGCGCTGTAGCAATATCGGCACTGCGCAGGGCGTAACCATCCATCGCGCTGTTGTCCCAGGGCGGTACATCCAGGGTGGCATCTATCGGTTCGGCCAGGATGCGGCCCAGCGCGGCGTTCAGGGCTACCTGTTCAGTGCCGAGCGCGGGCTGACTGGCGGCGTGCTCCAGCAGTAGCTGCAGCGCCTGCTCGACGGGCATCAGGCTCATGCGCGGCTCTCGCAGGCGTCGGCCAGTTCCAGATGCGGAACGAAGTTGCAGGGCCGGGTACGGCTGTCCAGTTGCTCACGCAAGATCCGGGTCCAGGCGGTGCGGCAGGCGTTGGTTGAGCCCGGCATGCAGACCACCAGGGTGCGATTGGCCAGCCCGGCCAAGGCACGGGACTGCAGGGTAGAGGTGCCGATTTCCTCGAAAGACACCTGGCGGAATAGCTCGCCGAAACCATCGACCTGCTTGTCCAGCAGTGGTGCTACGGCTTCGGGGGTGCTGTCGCGGCCGGTGAAGCCGGTGCCACCGGTGATCAGAACAACCTGAACCTCCGGGTGGGCGATCCAGTCCGAGACCACGGCGCGAATCCGATAGATGTCATCGGGGTGTAGCTGGCGGTCGATCAGCCGGTGACCAGCCTCGCTGGCGCTGTCTGCCAGCAATTGGCCCGAGGTGTCAGTTTCCAGGCTGCGGGTATCGCTGACGGTCAGAATGGCAATGTTGAGTGGGGTGAATTCTCGGGGGGCGTGAGCCATGCTCGATTCCTTTGGCGGGTGATGCATGCGGGTGTTATAACACAGAGCCGCCTGCAACCGGGTTGCTATGAGGTACCTGATGAGTGAGAACACAATATTCCAATTATCCGGCCTGCTGCTGGCCGGCGGGCAGGGCAGCCGCCTGGGTGGACGCGACAAGGGTTTGATGCCTTGGGCCGGTCGACCGGTTGCCGAGCATCTGGTTGAGCTGCTGCGTACCCAGGTTAGCGAGGTGCTGATCAGTTGCAATCGTAACCAGCAGCGCTATCAGTTGTGGGCCGACATTGTGGTCGGCGATGCGCAGCCGGATTACCCCGGCCCTTTGGCCGGTATTCTGGCGGGGCTCAAGGCGTGTGGTGGCAGTCATCTGTTGATTGTGCCCTGTGATTTGCCACGCCTTGAGCAGGCGCTGTTGGCGCAGTTGTGTGAATTGGCCCGCGAGCAGCCTGAGCGGCCGGTTCTGACGCGTTCTGCAGAGGCCTGGCAGCCTTTGTTGACGGTTATCCCCAAAACCTGTCTGCCGGCATTGGAGCAAGCCTGGCAGGCCGGCCAGCGCAGTCCGTTGCGCTGGCTGCTGGGTGAGAATGCCAGTGTGCTCGAGTTGCCCGCGGATGACCCGCAGTTGCTGAATGCCAACCGACTGGAAGACTGGCAGTAGGATAACTCCCTGCCGCAGCAAAGAATTTTTCATTTGCCCCTTGTGCAAAAACGACTTTTCGGTAAAATGCCGCCTCACTAACGGAGCGTAGCGCAGCCTGGTAGCGCGTCTCGTTCGGGACGAGAAGGTCGCTGGTTCGATTCCAGTCGCTCCGACCAATACGAAAACCCTGACTCATCGAGTCAGGGTTTTTTTATGCGTGCCGAACACACAAAAAACAGCGGCAGAGTCTGTGCTCTGCCGCTGTCCTTGAGGTGCGGCCTCCCTGCCGCCTGATGAGGGCTCAGAACCGGTAGTTCATCCCCACTTCGAAGGAGCGCTCCGGTCCTACGTAGATGCCCTGGCGCAAGCCGGTGATGTAGCGCTTGTCGGTCAGGTTCTTGACTGCACCCTGCAGCCGCAGGTTGTCGTTGAGCTGGTACTGGGCCAGCAGGTCATAGACAGTATAGGAGCGGATCTGACCACCCCAGATACCGCCAGCGGCGTTGCTGGGGATATCCTTGGTGTTGCTCGGATCGCCATACTGATTGCCCTGATAGTGAGCGTTCAGTGCGGTGGACAGTCTGCCATGGGTGTAATTCAGCGCTGCGTTAGCCAGATACTTGGGCGCGTAGGGCAGACGGTTACCCTTGTTGTCACCGGTACGGAATTCCGACTCGGGCACCCAGGTAAAGTTGGTATCCAGGCTGAAACCGCCACCGAGTTCGACGCCAAGTGCCGCTTCCAGACCATAGTGCAGGGTCTTGCCGGCGTTGGACTGCGACAGGTTCGGATCGCTGTTGCCGGTGACTACCTGGTTGTCGAAGTTCATGTAGAACGCAGTGACGTCGTAGGTGAAAGCACCGCTGGCGCCACGCAGACCCAGTTCGTAGTTATCCGAACGCTCACCATCGAGTTTCTGGTCGACCAGGCCGTCCAGGGCAACGCCGTTAGAAGCCGGCGAGAAGGCCCGGTAGGCACCGCCGTACAGCTGGGCGGCAGGCACCAACTGGTAAGTAAAGCCGATACCCGGCAGCCACTCGATGTTTGAGGTGTCTTCGGAGTCGCCGTTCTGGGTCAGGATCTTGCGGGTCTGCTCATAGGACTCGAAGCGCAGACCGGGCGTGATCGCCAGTCGCTCATTGATGACGAAACGGTTCTGAACATAGCCGGCGATGCTTTCGGCCGAGTCCTTGATATGACGATCATTGATTCCGGTGCGGTCCTGGGCGCGGGTGGCACGGATGCGCTTGTCGTCAGACTCTTCTTTCATGAAGCGCAGGCCGAACTCAGCTTCGTTGATCAGTCCGAACAGGTCGTGGTCCAGGGTCAGGCGTGACTCCAGGCCATAGCGTTCGAAGCTGCGGTTGTTGCCAGTCAGAGTATCGCGGTAAACCCAGCGTCCAGCGGCGTTGGAGGCCGGAGTATCGACATCGTAACGCCAGTAGTCGCGGGTCATCTCACTCCAGTAGGCGAGCGTGTGCAGCGTGGCGCGGTCGCTCAGGTGCCATTCATGGTTGATGTCGAAGGCCCGGCGATCAGTCAGGTAGTAGTCATCGGGTGCCGGGTTGTAGGTCTTGCCAGCCCGGTAGTCCTGCAGAAAGATGCCGCGATAGGAAATATTGGCTTCGTTGTCATGCCAGGAGTATTTGACCGAAACCTTCTGGTTGTCGCCCAGTGCAGTACCGGCCTTGACCATGATGTCGGTCATCTCGTAGTCCTTATCCATGAACCCGTCACTGCGGGCATGGGTGGCGACGATACCGGCATAGGCGTCACCGGAAGGGTTACGGCCACCGGCTTCGAGCACGGCTTCCCGCGTGTTGAACGAGCCGACCCGGCCGGAAACCGAGACACCTTCCGGAGTCTTGGTCTTGTAGTTAATCACCCCGCCAATGGTGGACGGACCATAACGCAGTGAAGACGAGCCCTTGAGAATCTCGATGCCTTCCATGCGCTGGATGCGCGGATTGAAGTAACGGTCGTTGCCGATAAATAGCCCCGGCGCGACTGGAACGCCGTCTTCCAATATCAAGGACTTGGATTCGCTGGCGGACAGTCCGCGAATACCGATGTTACTGACGATGGCGGACTCTTCTTCGGTCTTGGTGTGGACCCCGGCTACGCGGCGCAGGACGTCTTCGGTAGAGGTCGGCTGGATACGCTCGATCTGCTCACGATCGATGACCACCACAGCCCCGGTCTGGCGTGAAATGCTGTCCTGCTGGGAGCCTACGACTTCCATGGACGGCAGACGCAAGGTGTTTTCCGACTGAGCCAGAGCAGCGCCGGGCAGTGTGGCGGCAGCGATGGCCATGGCAAGGACGTGCGGCGAGAATACTGGTGTTGGCTTCATTCTTGTTCCTGGGTTCAATTGCCTCTTCTGCTCCCCGCAAAGAGGCTGCAAGCATGTACCGGGCTGGTCTGAATGGCCGAATGCTCTTGGAGCGGTACTGATATGGTCAACCCCGTAACCCGAACTGTTCCCTTAGGTGCGGGGCTGCATTCTGCCTTTCCCTCGAAGGCAGATTGGCCAGCCGGGGCGTAAAGCTAAATGTAAATGATAGTAATTGTCAATTATGTGTATCAAAAATTGGTGAGTATTGTTTCTTATGCTGGAACGGTTCGTGTTCGATTGGCTCGCGCGGTAAAGTGCCTGCATGGATATCAAACAACTGAGCTTTCTGATCGCGCTGGATGAAACCCGCCACTTTGGCCAGGCGGCGTTGCGCTGCCATGTCACCCAGCCGACGTTGTCGATGCGCCTGCGCAACCTGGAAGAGGAACTGGGCCTGACGCTGGTCAATCGCGGCCAGCGTTTCGAGGGCTTTACCCCGGAAGGGGAGCGGATTCTAGCCTGGGCACGCAGCCTGCTGGCTGCCCATGATGGCTTACGGGCCGAAGCTGCGGCCTGTCAGGGGCAATTGGTTGGGACTTTACGTTTGGGGCTGGTGCCGTTAGCCGGGGTCGACCCCATGCATCTGTTGGCGCGCTTTCGCCAGGCTCATCCGGGTCTGCAGTTTCATCTGCATACGCTCAGCAGTGAGCAGATCTTCGATCAGTTGGCGCGTAACCAGCTCGATCTGGGGCTGTGCTATCTGGAGCATCCTGACCCGGCCCAGTTCGACTGGCTGCCGTTGCCGGAGACCCGTATGGGGCTGCTCCATGATCGCCGCCATTTCCTGCTGGAGCAGACTGAACTGGACTGGTCCGAGCTTGAGGTGTTACCGCTTGGACTGCTGACCAGCGGTATGCATTTTCGTCAATCGATAGATCACGGCCTGCGCAGCAGAGGCGTACGGCTGCAACCAGTGCTGGAGGTCGACTCGGTTCATCCGCTGTTGCAGGCGGTCGCTGCCGGCTTGTGCTGCGCGGTGGTGCCGCTGGATGCGGGTCTGGAAAACTTCAGTAACGAGACTCGGTTGTTGCCGATAACCGGGGCTGGAACCTTGTCGCGACCAGGGTTGGTAATGCGTCGCCAAGTGCCGCATTCAGCCCTGGCCAAGGCATGCTTCGAATCCGCCCGGGAGTTGCTGGAGAGTGACTGATAGATACTGTCGATGATGACATCAAAACCAGTGATTGGACTGCGCCAGTCAAGCCTCCTAACCTGAGCGGTATCGAACTCAGGCCGGTGTTTGTACCGGAGGTGTCCCATGTCAAGCAACGCTTTGCAGGCTGTCGCTGCAACTCCCGCCCACAGTTATACCCTGCTCGACTTGCCAATGCTGCAAACCCCGGCAGCGCTGGCCAGTGAATGTGCCTTGGCGGTCAGTTTCAATGGCCTCAACCATGCGGTCATGTTGACCTCACCGAGTGACCTGGAAGATTTTGCCTTGGGTTTTAGTCTGAGCAATGGGCTGATTTCATCGATTGATGATGTCTATGGTATGGACGTGTCCGGCTCCGGCGAGCGCTATCAGGTTGAACTGAGCATCAGTAGTCGGGCGTTCCAGGCACTTAAACGGCAGCGTCGCCAGTTGGCCGGCAGTTCCGGCTGTGGCCTGTGCGGGGTAGAGGCGTTGGAGCAGGCTCTGCCCAGTCTGCCGCTGTTGACGTCAGTGGCTTTACCGCCATATGAGCATTTCACTGGTTTGCGCGAGCGTATCAGCGCCGCACAATCGTTGGCACGTGACAGCGGTGCCCTGCATGCCGCGCTGTATCTTGATTCCCAGGGTGAGATCCGGCTCTGCCGTGAAGATGTCGGGCGCCATAACGCGCTGGACAAACTGATCGGCGCGCTCTACCGGCAGGGCCTTGATCCGCGTCAGGGTTGCGTCCTGATCACCAGCCGTTGTGGTCTGGAATTGATCCACAAGGCGGTGCGGGCGCAGATTGGTACGTTGGTTAGCCTATCGGCACCTACTACCCTGAGCGTCGACTGGGCGCGGCAACACCAACTCAATCTGATTCACCTGCCGCATCACAGCGCGCCACGGGTCTACAGTCATGTCTGACAACGCCAAGCTACGCTATCAACCCTATTCAGGTCCGGCCGCTGGTTGGGGTGCACTGCGCAGTGTCGCCCGGGCCTGGCTCGACAGTGGCCAGCCGATCAAAAACCTCAAGGCCATGCTCAAGACCAATCAGCATGGCGGCTTTGACTGCCCAGGCTGTGCCTGGGGTGATGAGCCGGGTAACGGCGCGGTCAAGTTCTGTGAAAACGGTGCCAAGGCGGTCAACTGGGAAGCCACCCGGCGGGCTGTGGATGCCAGGTTCTTTGCCCGTCACAGCGTCAGCCAGTTGCGCGCGCAAAGCGATTACTGGCTCGAATATCAGGGCAGGCTGACCGAACCGATGCGCTATGATCGGGCCAGCGATCATTACCAGCCGATTGGCTGGGATGATGCCTTTGCCCTGATTGCTGAGCACCTGCAGCGGCTGGACAGCCCCGATCAGGCCGAGTTCTACACCTCGGGGCGGGCCAGCAACGAGGCGGCGTTTCTCTACCAGTTGTTTGTGCGTGCCTATGGCACCAACAACTTTCCCGACTGCTCAAACATGTGTCACGAAGCCAGCGGCGTGGCGCTCAACGCCAGCATCGGGGTTGGCAAGGGCAGTGTGACCCTGGCCGATTTTGCCCAGGCCGATGCCATTCTGGTGTTTGGCCAGAACCCCGGCACCAACCACCCGCGCATGCTCGAGCCTCTGCGCGAGGCGGTGCATCGTGGCGCTCAGGTAGTGTGCTTCAACCCGCTGCGTGAGCGCGGGCTGGAGCGTTTCCAGCCGCCGCAGGAACCGCTGGCCATGCTGGGCAATCGGGCAGAACCGCTCAACACAGCCTATTTCCGCCCGGCTCTTGGCGGCGATTTAGCGGTTGTGCGAGCCATGGCCAAGTATCTGTGGCAATGGGAGCGCGAAGCGCGGGCCAGTGGCGCTGCGGCGCTGTTCGATCGTGAGTTTCTGGCCAGTCAGACCCAGGGTGTCGAGGCGTATCTGGCGCAGCTCGACGCCACGCCATGGGCGGTGCTGGTAGAGCAGTCGGGGCTGCCCCAGGCTGAGCTGGAGCAGGCCGCCCGGCTGTATGCCAAGGCCGATCGGGTGATCGTCTGCTGGGCCATGGGCATCACCCAGCATCATCACTCGGTGGCGACCATCCGTGAAATCGTCAACCTGCAACTGCTGCGTGGCAACTTTGGTCGCCCCGGCGCCGGCGTCTGTCCGGTGCGCGGGCATAGCAACGTGCAGGGTGATCGCACCATGGGCATCAACGAGCGCCCCCCGGAGGCGTTTCTCGATGCTTTGGAACAACGTTTCGGGTTTTCCGTACCGCGCCAGCACGGACACAATACCGTCGAGGCCATCGGGGCCATGCTGGCTGGGCAGGCCAAGGTGTTTATTGGTCTTGGCGGAAATTTTGCTCAGGCCACGCCTGATACACCGCGTACGCATCAGGCGCTGATGAACTGCGAACTGACCGTGCAAATCAGCACCAAGCTCAATCGCAGTCACCTGATGCCCGGTCGTGAGGCGTTGATCCTGCCGTGCCTGGGCCGTACCGATATCGATCGCCAGGCCAGCGGCCCGCAGGCTGTGACGGTTGAGGACTCGTTCAGTATGATTCATGCCTCTTACGGGCAGTTGCCGCCATTATCGGCGCAGATGCGCTCTGAACCGGCAATCATTGCCGGAATCGCCGAAGCAACGCTTGGCAAGCATCCGGTGGACTGGAGCGCGCTGGTGGCCGATTACCAGAGCATTCGGCAACTGATTGCCGAAACCCTGCCGGGGTTTGGGGATTTCAATCAGCGCCTTGAACAGCCGGGCGGTTTCCATCTGGAACATCCGGTCAGTACCCGGCAATGGCAGACCGCATCGGGCAAGGCCGAATTTGCCGCCCATCCGCTACCGCCGACCCTGCTGCACAGGCGCATCCGGCAAACCGGCCAGCAGCCCGATCTGATCCTGCAAAGCCTGCGCTCACATGATCAGTACAACACCACCATTTACGGTTTCGATGATCGTTACCGCGGTGTGCGTGGAGGCCGTGAGGTGCTGTTGGTCAACGCACTGGATCTTGAGCGATTGGGCTGGTCTGCCGGGCAGCAGGTCGATATCGTCTCGCTGTGGGCCGATGGTATCGAGCGGCGGGTACGCGGTTTCACTCTGCTGGCCTATGACATACCGCCGGGGCAGGCCGCCGCCTATTACCCGGAGATCAACCCGCTGGTGCCGCTGGAGAGCGTAGGGGAGGGCAGCTATACCCCGACCTCCAAGTTTATCGCCATTTGTCTGGAGCCGTGTTCGCTCAAAAAACCTGAGAAACTGCTGGGGATTTAGAGGAGGGCTGTGCTGAGCACAGCATCTTCGTCATAGCGTGCCAGCCACTACACCTCATCATTGCGAGGGCCGCAGGCCCGTGGCAATCCAGTGGGTCAGGCCTGACGTCTGACTCGCTCCACCGCATCCAGCCAGCCGCGATACAGGTTGTCGCGCTGGCTGGCGCTCATCTGCGGGGTGAAGTGGCGTTCGCACTGCCAGTGCCGGGCGATATCCTCCAGGCTGGCGAACAGGCCGCTTTGCAGGCCGGCCAGGTAGGCCACCCCCAGTGCGGTGGTTTCGGTGACCTGAGGACGGTCGACCGGGACGCCGAGAATATTGGCCAGCGCCTGCACTACCCAGTTGTTCACCACCATTCCACCGTCAACCCGCAAGGCCGCAGTGCTGGTGGCGCCGTCGGCGGTCATCGCTTCAAGCAGATCACGGGTCTGAAACCCGACCGACTGCAATCCGGCGGTAACGATTTCGCCAATGCCAGTATCGCGGGTCAGGCCGAAAATGGCGCCGCGCGCTTTCGGGTCCCAGTAGGGCGCGCCAAGGCCGGTAAAGGCCGGTACCAGATAAACGCCACATTGCTCGCCGGTCTGCTCAGCCAGAGCTTCGGTATCGCCGGCGCTCTGAATCAGCTTGAGACCGTCGCGCAGCCACTGGATGGCGGCCCCGGCAACGAAGATGCTGCCTTCTATCGCGTAGCTGACTTCACCATTGAGTCGATAGCCGACGGTAGTCAACAGCCGGTTCTGTGATTTGACCGGGGTCTTGCCGGTATTCATCACCATGAAACAGCCCGTACCGTAAGTACTCTTGACCATGCCAGGCTCGAAGCAGGCCTGGCCGATCAGGGCTGCCTGCTGGTCACCGGCGATGGCCCGAATCGGCACCGCTGCGCCCAGCAGATCCGGAGAACTGATGCCGAATTCGGCGGCGCTGTCCATCACCTCGGGTAGCAGGCTGGCGGGAATCTCGAACAGCCGCAGCAGTTCTTCGTCCCATTGCTGGGTGTGAATGTTGAACAACAGAGTGCGTGAGGCGTTGGTGGCGTCGGTACGGTGCACCTGGCCACCGGTCAAGCGCCAGAGCAGGAAACAGTCGACGGTGCCGAAGCGCAATTCACCGCGCTCGGCTCGCTCCCTGGCACCTGCGACGTTGTCCAGAAGCCAGCGCAGTTTGGTGCCGGAGAAATAGGGGTCGATCAGCAGCCCGGTTTTGGCGCTGACCTCGGCTTCATGGCCGTCGGCCTTGAGCTGGGCGCAATAGTCGGCGGTGCGCCGATCCTGCCAGACGATGGCGTGGTGCAGCAGCTCACCGCTGTTGGCATCCCAGAGCAGGGTGGTTTCGCGCTGGTTGGTGATGCCGATAGCGGCGATGTCCTGAGCCTTGAGACCAGCATTCTCCAGCGCCTGACGGCAGACCTTGAGCGTGCTGGACCAGATTTCCTCGCCATCGTGTTCGACCCAGCCGTCCTCGGGGAAGTGTTGGGCGAATTCCTGCTGGGCCGTTGCCAGTGGCTGGGCGTCACGGTCAAACACAATGGCCCGGCTGCTGGTGGTGCCCTGGTCGATGGCGAGTAGATGGTCTGGCATGGGGCTCGTCCTGCATTTTTTCGAAGGGTTAAGATTAACTCAATCACCACGCCCGATGGCGGCGAACTGACCTTGAGTCTGGCTTGCCAGATCCTCGGCGGCCAGCTCGATTTCCAGCCCCCGGCGTCCGCCGCTGATAAAAATGCTAGGCCAGTCGCGAGCGCTGGCGTCGATGAATGTACGCAGGCGCTTTTTCTGGGCCAGCGGGCTGATGCCGCCAACCAGATAGCCGGTGCTGCGCTGGGCGGCGGCCGGGTCGGCCATGTCGGTTTTCTTCACCGCTGCGGCCTGGGCCAGGGCCTTGAGATCAAGCAGGCCATTGACCGGCACCACGGCCACCAGCAACTCGCCTTTTTCGCTGCTGGCCAGCAGGGTCTTGAACACCCGACCTGGGTCGAGCCCCAGCTTGTCGGCGGCTTCACCACCATAAGATTCAGCCTTGGGGTCGTGCTCGTAACGATGCAACTGGTAGCTGATGCGAGCTTTGTCGAGCTGTTTGGTGGCTGGGGTCATGCTGACATGTCCATGTAATTGTCTGCATGCGATTCTGCTGGGCGCGCGATAAAACGGCAACAGTGTATGCTCATATGAAATACCACGTTTACTAGACCCAGGGAGGGTGACAAGCGTGTTCAGAGTTCATCCGAATGAACGGCCTCAAGGCAACCCGTCGGCGGCCTTGAGCGAGTGCGACCTGCTGGTGATTGGCGGTGGGATCAATGGCACAGGGATCGCCAACGACGCTGCCGGCCGTGGGCTCAAGGTTGTGCTGTGTGAACAGCACGACCTGGCCGCGCATACCTCTTCGGCCAGCAGCAAGCTGATCCATGGCGGGCTGCGTTATCTCGAACACTACGAGTTCCGGTTGGTGCGTGAGGCGCTGGGCGAGCGTGAGGTATTGCTGGCCAAGGCGCCGCACATCATCTGGCCGTTGCGCTTCATCCTGCCGCACCGCCCGCATTTGCGCCCACGCTGGATGCTGCGGGCCGGTCTGTTTCTGTACGACCACCTGGGGCGGCGGACTACCTTGCCAGCCACCCGCAGTCTGCGGCTCAACGGCCAGAGCCCGTTGCAGGCAAATATTCATTACGCTTTCGAATACTCCGACTGCTGGGTCGATGATGCCCGACTGGTGGTGCTCAATGCCATGCAGGCGCGCGCGCTGGGGGCCGATATCCGCTTGCACAGCCGCTGCGTCTCGGCTCGCCGTGAAGCCGGCTTCTGGCAGGTTAAGATTGCTTCGGCCGAAGGTCTCTGTGAGGTTCGCGCGCGGGCGGTGGTGAACGCCACCGGGCCCTGGGCGGCCCGTGCCACGGAGGAGATCCTGGGTGAGCGCCCCAGTCATGGGATGCGTCTGGTTCAGGGTAGTCACATCATTGTGCCGCGTCTGTATCAGGGCTCACAGGCTTACATCCTGCAAAACGAGGATCAGCGGATCGTGTTCGTGTTGCCCTATGAGGGTGACTACTCCTTGATCGGTACCACTGATCTGGATTATCGGGGAGACCCGGCAGCGGTCAGGCCTACCGCCGAGGAAGAGGCCTACCTGTTGTCGGTGGTCAATGCTCATTTTCGTCAGCCGCTCAGTGCCGAGGCCATTGTGCACCGGTTTGCCGGAGTCAGGCCGTTGCTGGATGACGAGGATGGCAACCCTGCAGCGGTAACCCGGGATTACACCCTGACCGTGCAGGGTGGGCGCGGGCAGGCACCGCTATTGAATGTATTTGGCGGCAAGCTGACCACCTATCGCCGCCTGGCCGAGACGGCGCTGGAAAAGCTGCGGCCCTGGCTGCCGGGCATGGGCTCTGCCTGGACCGGTCGGCATGCCCTGCCAGGAGGCGACTTCATCAGCCAGGCGGCGCTTAACGCCGAGCTGCAGGCCGACTATCCCTGGCTCGATGATCGTCAGCGCTGGCGTTATGTGCGCAGCTACGGGCGTCTGTGCCAGCAATTTCTGGAGGGGGCCGATAGCCAACGTGATCTGGGGCGGGATTTTGGCGCTGGACTCACCGAACGGGAAGTGCAGTATCTGCGTCAGCACGAATGGGCCAACAATGTTGAGGATATCCTCTGGCGTCGGACCAAGCTGGGCTTGCGCCTGAGCTCGGAGCAGCAGCAGGATTTGACGGAGTATCTGGCCAGTCTCTAAGGTCTTGGGCTTCCAGCCCGGTATCACCCAGTCCCAAACGGTAGGAGCGCTCTGCGAGCGCGAATGACGGCGTGCCCCGTCAGTTCACGTCTTCGCGGCCGCTGGCCGCTCCTACCCACATATATCGCATGTGGCCTGGGCTCTGGCGCGGTCTAGTGCTCGGGCTTGTAACCCAGGCGCAACCCGCCCCAGTGCCGGCCCTTGATCCACAGCGGCACTGACAGATCATGCATGATCTCGCCGGTATCACGTTTATAGGTTTGCAATAGCAATGACTGCTGGTGACTGCCGCAACGGCCACCGGTGCGGTCGTTGAACAGGCGTTTGCTGCGGCAGTAGCGGGTGTCGTGCTCCAGATCGCCGGTCGGCTGGCGGCTGAAGGCCTGATTATGGGTCGGCACGTAGCCTTCGGGAGTAGTGGCGATGGCATACACCAGTTCCGGGTGGGCCTGCAGTAGTGGTTCCTGGAGGGCCGGCAGCACGCTGTCGGTGTACTGGTCAAAACGGCTCTTGTAGCGCTGTGGACGGCTGCCGGGAATGGGTGTCAGGTTGTGGTCGAACAGATCTTCCAGGCTGATTCGGCCACTGGCGATATCCTGTTCAAAACGCTGGCTGATCGACTCGGCAGCTTCCCGGGCCGCGTCGAAGAGGCGCTGGTGGTAGGGCGCCAGAGCTACTTCGGCGAGCATCTCGCTGACCTGCTCGGCCAACTCGACCAGATTGTCCGCCTCCTGACCCAGCCGACGGGTCTGCTGGTCACTACCAGCCAGATCGGCGCGTACCTGCTCGACGGCACTGGACAAACTGCTTAACTGATCGCGGTTGGCGGCGCTGCTCTCGGCAATCTGGGCTGTTTCCTGTTTGACCGCCTCGCCATGGCGGTTGATATCCAGCAGTTGGTTGCTGGCCTGTTCGATCAGGCTGACACTGGTCTGGACCTGGCTGACCAGTTCGCCAATCCCTTCGGTGACCCGCTGGGTTTCCCGGTGCATTTCATCGATGATGGTAGCGACCTCAGAGGTTGAGGTGGCGGTGCGGGCGGCCAGCCCACGGACCTCGTCGGCGACCACTGCGAAACCTCGACCCATTTCCCCAGCTCTGGCCGCCTCGATTGCGGCGTTGAGCGCCAACAGGTTGGTCTGGCTGGCGATGGTTTCAATGACCTGGGTGACCTGAACGATCTTGCTGGCTTTGTCATTGAGCTGGTTGAGCATCATCAGGCTGGCATCGGCCTGGCGTGACAACCCTTGCATAACGTCGACGGCCTGATCCAGTGCCTGTTTGCCCGACTGGCTACTACCGCGAGCGGACTCGGCGGCCTGGTCGGCCAGTTCAGCGAAGCGCGAGGTGTTTTCCACCTGATGGGCGATATGTTCGGCGTTCTGAGCCACCTGGGTGATGGCGCTGAGCTGGGAGTGCAGGCGTGCGGCCAGTTGTTCAACCGAGAACGACACTTCTGCTGCGGCCATGGCATTGCGGCTGGTCGAGCGCGACAAATTGCGAGCCAGGTTTTCCAATGCCTGATCAGTGTCCTGAGCGTTGGTCTGGGGAGCTTTGCTGCGTGCTAACAGCCAGGGCAGGACGGCCAGCAGCAGGCTCAAGGGCAAAGTCATGGGGCCGTATTGCAGCAACAGCCAGAGGCCGGCGCCGAGCTGAATCAATGCACAAAGTGAGCGGATGGCGATACCGTGGCTCATGGCGCCTCTCCTGAATGACGTTATTGTTTTCGGGCCTTCAGGCCATGCGGGCAGTAGGCCAGTTGTCGCAAGGCGAGACAATAGGTCTTTGGTCGGGGTGGGGGCTGGCTATTGGGCGCGGTGGCGGCTGATAAAGCGGGTATCCAGCCAGGTTTTCCACCAGCGCGCCCAGCGCCCGGCGGCGGCTAGCGGGCCATAGCTGAGCAGGGCTCTGCCATCACTGGTATCCAGCAATGCCAGAGTGCGTGACTGAGGTTGGTAGCGCTGCAGCGGTTGCTGGCACAGCAGCGCCTGCAGATTGTCCGCCAGAGTCTGGCCCTGGCGGACCGCATGCACGCCGCAGTGGTGACTGTCCGGTACCTTGGCGCAATCGCCACTGGCCAGGATGGCGCTATGACTTAGACTGCGCAGGCAGCTATCGACAGCAATGAAACCCAGAGGGTCGCAGCGCAGGCCGCTGGTCTGTTGGCAGGCATGCGGCTGGGCGCCGGTAGCCAGAACCAGGGCGTCGAATCCCTCCAATTCGATGCCCGACGCCAACAGCAGGCGACCCTGGCGAATACCCGTGAGCTGGTCGAGCTGATAGTCGATACCGCGCTCATGCAGCAGTCGCAGTGCCCGGCGTTGCAGAGTCGATGGGTGCCGAGCCAGTAACGGAGTACTGCCGATCAGGCTGATTCGACTGCTGGTCAGGCTGGCCTGCAATGCCAGGGCCAGTTCAAAGGCCGCTGGTCCGGCTCCGGCCAAGGCCAGATTGACGGGTGCATGGCCGTCGCGCCACAGACGCCACTGTCGATACAGCGCAGCGAAAGGCTTGGCCGGGATGACTGGCAGGCTGCCGTCCTGCAGCAGACAGGCCGGGCTGGAGCCGATGTTGAGCGACAGCAGTTCGGCCTGATACTGGCGACCGTCGTCGAGCCGCAGCAGACGCTGATCGGCATTCAGTTCGGCGAGCTGGCCGATAACCAGTTCAATGCCCAGGCTTGCGCACAGTGGCTCAAGGGCTATCGCACAGTCGTCAGGCTGGTAACGTCCGGCCAGCAGTCCAGGCATCATGCCCGAATACCAGGCTTCGGGGTCGGGATTGATCAGCACGCTGCCGACGGGTGGGCGAAAGCCGCGATCACGCCAGCGGCGCAGGCCGACCAGATGCGTGTGTCCGGCGCCAACCAGGGCCAGCGGCGTGCTCTGTAACGGGGCTTGGGTCATTTCTGAAGGCTAGCTGGTGCTGGTCGATTGGCCAAGTGACGAGTGGTCTGCTTCGCATCAATGGTGGTTACGATTGCTTAGATTGATAGGTCCGCATGTTGATCATTAATGGTGCTTTTTCGGAATCGACTTTCGCTGTGCGAACCTGATACTCTCCGTCGACTGGTATTCAACCAGCTTGAACGGAGTACGCAGTGACCAACAACAACAGTCTGTATCCCACGACCAAGCGCGCCTGGTTGACCGTTTCCATTCTGCTGCTGGCCTATGTTCTGTCGTTCATCGACCGGCAGATTCTCAATTTGCTGGTAGGGCCTATCCGGGCCGACCTGGGCATCAGCGATACCCAGATGAGCCTCTTGATGGGCTTGTCGTTCGCCATTTTCTACACCATTGCCGGGATTCCGCTGGGCCGGGTGGCTGACAGCCGCAGCCGTCGCGGTCTGATTGCCTGCGGGGTGTTTTTCTGGAGCCTGATGACCGCCGCCTGCGGTATGGCCAAGCAATACTGGCACTTCGTGATTTTTCGTATTGGCGTCGGTGCTGGTGAGGCGGCGCTGTCGCCGGCAGCCTATTCGCTGATGGCTGACAGCTTCCCGCCGGAGAAGCGCGCCACCGCGATCAGCGTGTATTCCATGGGCATTTACCTGGGCGCCGGGATGGCTTTCCTGCTCGGCGGTATCGTGGTCACCTGGGCCAACGCCCGTGGGGATGTGCTGCTGCCGCTGCTCGGTATGGTGCGTCCGTGGCAGTTGATCTTCCTGGTACTGGGTGCGGCCGGGATCATGTTCTGTCTGGTGCTGCTGGCGATCAAGGAACCGACCCGTAAGGGTGTGGGCGCTGGTGTGGCTGTGCCGCTCAAGGATGTTGGCGCCTACCTGCTGAGCATCCGCAAGGCAGTGATCTGTCATAACTTCGGTTTTGCCTGTCTGTCGTTTGCCTCTTATGGCGCCTCGGCCTGGATCCCGACCTTCTTCATCCGCAATCACGGCCTGACTCCGGGTGAGGTGGGCATCTATTACGGCAGTCTGGTAATGGTTGCCGGCTCGCTGGGTATCGTGTTTGGTGGTCGCCTCGCTGATGCCCTGGCACGCAAGGGCATGAAGGATTCCAACATGCGGGTTGGCCTGCTGGCAGCTATTCTGACCTTGTTGTGCAACGTGGTGTATCTGGTCGACAACATGACGCTGCTGTGGGTGATCATGTTCTTCAACGTGTTCACCGTGGCCATGCCCTTCGGCGTAGCGCCGGCGGCGATCCAGGAGGTCATGCCCAACTCCATGCGTGGCCAGGCCTCCGCTATCTATCTGTTTGTCGTCACGCTGATCGGCCTGGGTATCGGACCGACCGCTGTGGCCCTGGTAACCGATTACGTGTTCCAGGATGACTATGCTGTGCGCTACTCGATCTTCTGGGTCGCCAGCATCATTACCCTCGGTTCCATTGTGTTGTTGTGGAAAGGGCTCAAGCCGTATCTGGAAGCCCGTGAAACCCTGGCAGCCTGGGGAGACCGACAAGAACAAAAGGCGGCACCAGCCGTTTAACCGAAACCGTTTCGCCTGCAGGCGTAGCTTATTGGAAACAGGAGCAGAACCATGACTGATGCAGTTATCGTATCCACGGCCCGTACCGGCCTGGGCAAGTCCTACCGCGGCGCACTGAACAACACCCACAGTGTCGACATGGCTGGTTTCGTCATCGCCGAGGCGGTCAAGCGTGCCGGTATCGATCCGGCCCTGGTTGAGGACGTGATCCTCGGCGCTACCTTCCACGAGGGTGCCCAGGGCAAGAACATGGCGCGTCTGGCTGCCATCCGTGGCGGTCTGCCGGTTACCACTGCCGGTATGTCGCTAAACCGTTTCTGCAGCTCCGGTCTGCAGTCGATCGCCATCGCCGCCCAGCGGGTGGTCAGCGAGAAAATCCCGGCCATCGTCGCCGGTGGTGTCGAGTCGATCAGCCTGTGTCAGAACGACAAGCTCAACATGTTCCACGGCACCAACGAGTGGATCATGAAGAACAAGCCTGAGCTGTACCTGTCGATGATCGAAACTGCCGATATCGTCGCCAAGCGTTACAACGTCAGCCGTGAATCCCAGGATGAGTACTCGCTGCTCAGCCAGCAGCGTGTAGCCGCCGGCCAGGAAAGCGGCAAGTTCGCCGATGAAATCGTGCCGTACAAGGTCACCATGAAGGTTCAGAACAAGGAAACCGGCGAGATTTCCGACAAGGAAGTGGTACTGGATCGCGACGAGTGCAATCGTCCGTCCACCACCCTGGAAGGCCTGGCCTCGCTGCAACCGGTTCGTGGCCCGGATCAGTTCATCACCGCCGGCAACGCCAGCCAGCTGTCCGACGGTGCCTCCGTCTGTACCGTGATGAACAGCAAGGTTGCCGAACAGCTGAACATCGAGCCTATGGGTATCTTCCGTGGCTTCGCCGTGGCTGGTTGCGAGCCTGACGAAATGGGTATCGGCCCGGTCTTCGCTATTCCGCGTCTGCTTGAGCGCAACGGCCTGAAGATGGACGATATCGGTCTGTGGGAACTGAACGAAGCCTTCGCTTCCCAGGTCGTTTACTGCCGTGACAAGCTGGGTATCCCGGCTGAAAACCTCAACGTCAACGGCGGTTCGATCGCCATTGGTCACCCTTACGGTGTCACCGGCTCGCGCCTGACTGGCCATGCGCTGATCGAGGGCAAGCGCCGTGGCGTCAAGTACGTGGTCGTGACCATGTGCATCGGCGGCGGCCAGGGTGCAGCCGGTCTGTTCGAGATCGTCTGACCTGGCAGCGGCGTGGTTGCCCGAGTGAGTGGCAACCGCGCCCAGTTTTCTCTGCCCAGCCCCGCAGCAAACTGCGGGGCTGGTGTTTGATCCACCCCTGTTTCAATGCGGGTCCCTGCATTACCCGCAGGAGTCCGTGTCATGTCACAAAAAATCGTTTCTACCGATGATCTGGCGTTTCTGCTCTATGAGCTGCTGGATGTCGAACGTTTTACCCAATTCCCGCGTTATGCTGACCATAGTCGCGATACTTTCGATGCCGCTATTGAGTTGGCGCTCAAGGTTGGTGCGGAAACCTTCGCCCCGCATAACGCCCTGTGCGATGCCAACGAGCCAACCTTCGAAAATGGCAAGGTGGTGATTCGTCCGGAAGTGTCCGCTGCGCTGGACGTGCTGCGTGACACCGGCCTGATGGCCGCCTCGCAGGATTACGAGCGTGGTGGCATGCAGTTGCCATCGGTAATCGCCCAGACCTGCATCGGCATTATCAAGGGCGCCAACGTCAGTACCCAGGCCTACGCTGGCCTGACCATCGCCGCCAGCAACCTGATCATGGCTCACGGCAGCGAAGAGTACAAAAAGCGCTTTGCCGAGCCGATGATGGCCGGGCGTTTCTTCGGCACCATGTGCCTGACCGAGCCGCATGCAGGCTCCTCGCTGGCTGACATCAAGAGCCGTGCGGTTCCGGCAGAGGACGGCAGTTACCGGATCAGCGGCAACAAGATTTTCATTTCTGCCGGTGACCACGAACTGAGCGAAAACATCGTGCATCTGGTGTTGGCCAAACTGCCCGACGCGCCGCCCGGGGTGAAGGGCATTTCACTGTTCATCGTGCCCAAGTATCTGGTCAATGAAGACGGCTCGCTGGGCGAGCGCAACGATGTACAATTGGCCGGCCTGATCCACAAGATGGGTTATCGCGGCACTACCTCGACCATGCTCAACTTCGGCGAGAAGGGCGGGGCGGTTGGCTATCTGGTTGGTGAGCCGCATCAGGGCTTGGCGCAGATGTTCCACATGATGAACGAGGCGCGCATCGGCGTTGGCCTGGGCTCGGTAATGCTCGGCTACACCGGCTACCTGCATGCGCTGGAATACGCCCGTGAGCGCAATCAGGGCCGGCCGCTCAAGGAGCGTGATCCGCAAAGCCCGATGATCCCGATCATCGAGCATGCCGATGTGCGGCGTATGCTGCTGGCGCAGAAGGCTTTCGTCGAAGGTGGTCTGGCACTGTGCCTGTTCACTGCAACCCTGATCGATGAGAAAAAGCACGCCGAAGACCCGCTGGCGCGTGAAGAGGCGGCTGGCCTGAATGACCTGCTGACCCCGATCGTCAAGTCCTGGCCTTCTCAGTTCTGCCTGGAAGCCAACAGCCTGGCGATCCAGGTGCATGGCGGCTACGGTTATACCCGCGAATACCCGGTCGAGCAGTTCTACCGCGACAATCGCCTCAACCCGATCCACGAAGGTACCCACGGCATTCAGGGCCAGGACCTGCTTGGGCGCAAGGTGGCGATGGCCGACGGCAAGTACTACCAGGCACTGCTGGGCCGTATCCGTACCACCCTGAGTGAGTGTCAGGCGCTGGCAGAGCTTAAGGACGGCGCCCAGTTGCTCGGCAATGCTCTGGCCACCCTGGAAGAGGTCACCACCGCCCTGCAGGCGCTGCGCAAGAGCGACCCGGAACGTGCCCTGGCCAACGCCTATCTGTATATGGAGTGCTTTGGTCATGTGGTGGTCGGCTGGTTGTGGCTGCGCCAGGCACAGACCGCGCTGGCATCGCTGCAGAGTGGTGGTGAGCGGCCCAAGGCCTTCTACCAGGGCAAACTGCACGCATGCGACTACTTCCTGCGCTACGAGTTGCCCAAGCCGCTGGCCCTGGCCAACGTCCTGCGCGACGCCGACCGCACCACGCTGGATATGCCGGTGGAGTGTTTCTAGGCTGCTTTTCCTGGGAGTCTGGAGCATCTGCTCCAGGACGGGGATGCAGCGGGCTTGTAGCGGGAGCAGATGCTCCCGTCTCCCAGGGGTGGGTATGCCGCGAGCTTGGGGTGGGGGTGTTCCTGGGAGCCTGGAGCATCTGCTCCAGGATGGGGATGCAGCGGGCTTGCAGCGGGAGCCGAGCGCGGCCCGATCCGAGATGCCCCGCCTCCCGAGGGGAAGCCTCAAGGGCTTGCAGCGGCGCCTACGCTTTACCCCACCTTCCTGAACGTCAGGTTATACCGCAGCGCCCCGGTCAACCGGTGCGCTGCGCGTTGGCCCAGCGGCGCAACGCCGTGAAAGAACAATCGGCTCGGCCCTCCCCAAACCACCACATCACCATGTTCCAGCAGCCAGCTTGCCGGCTTGTCGCTACGCTGCGGGCCGCCAAACAAAAAGCGGATAGGCGCGCCAAGAGACACCGATACAATCGGCGCGGAAAAATCCGCCTCATCTCGGTCCTGATGCAGCGCCATGCGTGCGCCGGTGACATAGCGGTTGATCAGGCAGGCCTCAGGCTCAAAGTCCGGATAGCCACAGCTTGCGGCAGCGCTGACCGCCAGCGTGCGGAACGACTCGGGCATGGCTGGCCAGCGAGCACCGCTGAGTGGGTCTGTTGCGCTATAGCGATAGCCCAAGCGATCACTGGTCCAGCCATATCGCCCGCAATTACTCATGGCCGCCGACATGTGCTGCCCGCCGGGTGTCAGCAGATGACGGAAGGGCGCTTGCGCGCTGATCTCGGCGATGGCTGCAAGCAGATCCTCTGCCTGGCTAAGGGCAAAACCTTTGAGCAGCCAGGCACCATCAGCCAGGCAGTGGCGCTCGTCGGTGTGGGGCGGAAAGTCCAGTGAGCCTTGCATGGGTATTCAGACGTTGAGAGCTGAGAGGTTAGGCTAGCACTGTCGGGCATGGCTCGGCCATGTCCAGGCGATTGCCTGATGGGCCGTGTATGACCTGGGGAGCGTCGCGCGCCCGCGCGATGCTGAAACTGGCAGCAGCTCGGTGCTTAAAGCGTCAGCCCGCTCAGGAAGTCAGTCAACAGACCCTAGACCTTCATCCCCGGCAGGTTCAGCGAGGCGGTGTTGCCGCCGTCTACCGCCAGAGCCTGGCCGGTGATGTAGCTGGCATCATCGCTGGCGAGGAAGGCGATGGTCGCGGCGATTTCCTCTGGGCGACCATAGCGGCGCAATTCGCAACGCGCACCCAGCTTGGCTTCCTTGTTGTTGGCGCGGGCATAGTCGAACACCGGGGCAGTCATGCCTGTTTCGATCAGACCCGGGCACACGGCGTTGACGCGGATATTGTGCGCACCCAGATCACAGGCGCTGGTCATGGTGAAATTGATTACCCCGGCCTTGGAGGCGCTGTAGGCGTTGCCGCCGGCACCGGAGCGAATTCCGGCCACCGAGGCGGTGTTAACGATGGCGCCCTGGCCCTGCTTTTCCATCTGCCGTGAGGCGTACTTGGTGAACAGCATCACGCCGTAGAGGTTGACGCCGATGATCTTTTGCCAGGTCTCCAGGCTCTGATCCTGGGCGGTGCTGTAGTCGCCACCAGCGATGCCGGCGTTGTTGCACAGTACATCCAGACGACCAAAGTGGGCGATGGTATCAGCGACGCACTGCTCGACCGCCGCTTCATTGGCCACGTCCAGAGCGCGCTGCAACACCTCTGTGCCGGCCGGCAATTGCTTGACAGTCTGCTGCAGGCCTTCTTCATTGCGATCCACCAGCATCAGCCGGGCGCCTTCGGCGGCCAGGCGTTTGGCGGTGGCGCGGCCAATGCCACTGCCGGCGCCGGTAATCAGGGCAATTCGGTTTTCGAAACGTTGCATGGGGCGCTCCTTGAGAAGGGTCAGTGGTCAATGCTCGGGTCGTCGGCGGGGACGGCAGCGCTATCGTCGTCACGCGGCTCAATACCGAGCCTGCGCGCCAGAGTATCGCTGTCGATTTGCCAACTGGCGATATCGCGCTCAAAACGCAGCGGCGAAATGCTGATGCGCCCGGCGCGCAAGGCGCCGACGTCGGTATCCAGGCCGATGATGCGCTCGGTCTGGCGCTGGAAACCGAGCCAGAAGTAGGGCACATCGCGGGTATCGCGGCGACTTTCAATATTGATGCCGCCAATGCTGCCGGCACGGGCGCGGCAGATGGCTACCCCGGTGACTTCAGCCGGGGCGCGGGCCGGGAAGTTGATGTTCATCGCGCAGTCGGTCGGCCAGCCGCTTTCGAGCAATTGCCTGACCACGCCGGGGCCATACTGGCGGGCGGTTTCCCAGTGGGTGTCACTGCCCTTATGGTAGGCCTGCGACAGGGCAATGGCAGGGATGTTCAGCAGGGTGGCAGTAAGGGCGCCGCCGATGGTGCCGGAATAGGCCACCGAGTCACTGATGTTCGCGCCGTTGTTGACGCCGGATAGCACCAGGTCCGGTGGTTCTGGCATCAGCTCGCTGACACCGAGCATCACGCAGTCGCTGGGTGTGCCGCTGACACTGAAGCGCCGTTCGCCAAAGTGATGCACGCGCAGCGGTTGGTGCAGCGAGATCGACATGGAGACGCCACTCTGGTCGAGATCCGGTGAAACGATCCAGACTTCCTCGGCGATTTCATGGGCGATATCTTCCAGCACCTTGAGGCCGGGTTCACGCCAACCGTCGTCATTGGTCAGCAGTACTCGCTTGATTGGTTTACTCATACAACCCTCAATTGTTGTCGGTTACGCCCGTGTACTCGGTTTGCATTCCCCTCGGCAGGAGCGGCCTGCGGCCGCGAACAAGCTGGCGGTGGCTGCAAGACCTATTCGCGCCCTACCAGGTTTGTTGCTTCAGCGGCTTTGGGCGATTTCCCAGCCGATATCAGCCAGCAAACTGGCGCGCTTGCCGACTTCCAGCGCATCGGCGTTGCTGGCGTTGCCCTGTAGCGCACGGTGATAGACACCCTGGACAATAGCCGCCAGACGAAACAGCGAAAAGGCCAGGAAGAAGTTCCAGTCCGGCACGCTGCTGCGGCCAGTGAACTCGCAGTACCAGTCCAGTACCTGCTGCTCCTCGGGTACATTGTGGGCCTTGAGGTCGAGGCCCTTGAGCCCGCGCATGCCCTCAAGCGCCGCCGATTGATGATAGGGCAGGCAGCAATAGGCCAGATCCGACAGCGGGTGGCCGAGGGTTGCCAGCTCCCAGTCGAGAATCGCCACCACCTGCGGTTCGCTCGGATGCAGAATCAGGTTGCCGATGCGAAAATCGCCATGGGCGATGGTAGTGAAGTCATCCTTGGGTGCGTGCTCGGGCAGCCAGGCCATCAGCGCGTCCATCGACGGCATGTCGCCAGTGCGGCTGGCTTCGAACTGACCGCCCCAACGTTTGATCTGGCGCGCCACGTAGCCCTCGGGCTTGCCGTAGCCTTCAAGGCCCACCGCGCGCCAGTCGACATTGTGCAGCTTGGCCATGGTCTCGATCATTGAGCGGTGGATCGGCATGCGCTGCTCGGGATTGACCTTATCCAGCAGGGGATGGGAATACACCCGGCCCTCGACATGATCCATGATGTAGAAATTGGTGCCGATTACTTCCGGGTCTTCGCACAGCAGCCGGGCCTTGGGCACCGGAACGCCGGTCTCGCCCAGGGCGTTGATCACCTGATATTCGCGCTCGACCATGTGTGCAGAAGGCAGCAGCTTGCCCGGCGGCTTCTTGCGCAGCACGTAGCGCTTCTCACCGATCTGCAACTGAAAGGTCGGGTTGGACTGGCCACCCTGGAACTGCTTGATACCGATGCCTTTTTCCACGTCGGGCAGACGGCCCTTGAGGTAAGCGGCCAGCTTGGCTTCATCGAAGCGATGGGCGGGCAGTACGTCGATCAGGGTGGCTTCGCTCATGTAGAAGGTCCCATTTTCTTGGAGGTTGGACTTAGGCTCTGTACGAAAAGTGCCTGCGCTCGGTGATGCTGCGTTAAAAACAGCCTCAGAATGCTCATTTACAACACGTAAACTGCGCTTCTTCGGCTGTTTTTGCCTTGCCTGACCTTCGCTCGGCGACTTTTCGTACAGAGCCTAGGGAGTCTCTGGGTATGCTTTTTTGTCATTGCGAGGGCCGTAGGCCCGTGGCAATCCATGCGTGGGACTGTGGATTGCCTCGTCGGCGGATGGCCGCCCCCTGCTCCTCGCAATGACGGGGTTTCAGATGTCCCTCAGGCGATGGTATCACCACCGTCGGCGACAATGGTCTGGCCGGTGACGTAAGCACCTGCCGCCGAGGCCAGGAACAATGCCACCCCAGCGATATCAACCGGTTCGCCAACCCGGCGCAGCGGCAGCTTTTCCTCGACCTTGCGCAGCCGGTCCGGATCTTCCAGCAGTGCCTGGGCGAAGTCGGTACGGATCAGACCGGGCGCGATGCTGTTGACCCGAATACCCTTAGGGCCCCATTCCAGCGACAGGTTGCGCGCCAGCCCGGCTTCAGCGGCCTTGGACATGCCATACACACCGATATTGGCACTGGCCCGCAGGCCGGCGATGCTTGACAGCAATACGATGGAACCGCCGCCCTGTTCGACCATGTGCGGGATGACCATATTGCACAGCCAGAAAGTGCCCTTGACGTTGGTGCCCATGATCTTGTCGAAGGCCTCGTCGCTGACCTGATGGGTCGGGCCGTAGACCGGGTTGGTGGCGGCGTTGCAGACCAGGATGTCGATTTTGCCGAAGGCTTGCAGGGTCTTGTCGACCAGGTTCTGCAACTGCGCCTTGTCACCGACATGACAGGCCACCGGCAGGGCGTCGAAACCCTGGGCCTGAAGTTCGCCAGCTACCTGCTGGCAGACATCGGCCTTGCGGCTGGAAATGACTACTTTGGCGCCGGCCTTGGCATATTCCTCGGCGATGGCCTTGCCAATGCCTTTGGTCGAGCCGGTGATGATGGCGACCTTGCCGGTCAGGTCAAACAGTTTACTCATGCTGCTTCTCCTATGGATTGCCACGCCGCTGCGCGACTCGCAATGACGAGGGCGTGGGCGGGCCTTGTCGGCGCTACTACACCATCGTTATCGCGAGGGTCGTCGCCCGTGGCGATCTGTGTCGGCCCATGGATTGCCACGCCGCTGCGCGCCTCGCAATGACGAGGGCGTGGGTGAGCCTTGTCGGCGCTACTACACCATCGTTATCGCGAGGGTCGTCACCCGTGCGATCTGTGTCGGCCCATGGATTGCCACGCCGCTGCGCGACTCGCAATGACGAGGGCGTGGGTGAGCCTTGTCGGCGCTACTACACCATCGTTATCGCGAGGGTCGTCGCCCATGGCGATCTGTGTTGGCCCATGGATTGCCACGTCGCTGCGCGACTCGCAATGACGGGGGAGTGGGCAGTCTTGTCGGTTCCACTACACCATCGTCATCGCGAGGGCCGCAGGCCCGTGGCGATCCAGTTGTTTTACAGGTACTGCCCCATTTCCAGCTTGGCGATGGTGCCCAGGTGTACTTCGTCCGGGCCGTCGGCCAGGCGCAGGGTGCGGGCCTTGGCGTAGGCGGAGGCGAGGAAGCTGTCCTGGCAGACGCCCTTGGCGCCGTGTACCTGAATGGCACGGTCAATCACGTTGCAGGCCATGGTCGGCGCGACGGCCTTGATCATGGCGATCTGCTGGCGTGCGACCTTGTTGCCGTACAGGTCCATGCTGCGAGCGGCGTGCAGGGTCAGCAGGCGGGCCTGGTCGATTTCGCAACGGGATTTGGCGATGGCTTCGGCGGTGCTGCCGTGCTTGTACAGCGGCTTGCCGAAGGCAACGCGCTCGGCGGCGCGGCGGCACATGGCTTCCAGTGCGCGCTCGGCAATACCGATGCTGCGCATGCAGTGGTGAATACGGCCTGGCCCGAGGCGACCCTGGGCAATCTCAAAGCCGCGGCCTTCGCCCAGCAGCATGTTGGAAGCCGGAACGCGGACGTTGTCATAAATGATTTCGGCATGGCCGTGCGGCGCATGGTCGTAACCGAATACATGCAGGTCACGCACAATGGTCACGCCGGGGCTGTCCAGCGGTACCAGAATCATGCTCTGCTGCAGGTGCTTAGGTGCGTTCGGGTCGGTCTTGCCCATGACGATGGCGATCTTGCAGTGTTCATTCAGGGCGCCGGAGGACCACCACTTGGTGCCGTTGATCACGTACTCGTCGCCTTCACGGCGGATTTCGCACTGGATATTGGTGGCGTCGGAGGAGGCGACATCGGGTTCGGTCATGGAGAAGCAGGAACGGATTTCACCAGCCAGCAGAGGCTTGAGCCACTGTTCTTTCTGCTCCTCGTTACCGTAGCGCTCGATGGTTTCCATGTTGCCGGTGTCCGGCGCGCTGCAGTTGAAGACTTCACCGGCGAAGGACACGCGGCCCATGATTTCACACAGGTGGGCGTATTCTTCATTATTCAGTCCGGCGCCACGCTCGGAGTGCGGCAGGAACAGGTTCCACAGACCCTGGCTGCGGGCTTTCTGCTTCAGTTCCTCAAGGATCGGCGGGTGGCCCCACTTGTTCTGCTTGACCTGCTCGTAGAACAGAGCTTCGTTAGGGTAAATGTGCTCATCCATAAAGGCGTTGAGCTGGTCCTTGAGTTCCTGCACGCGGGGGCTGAGTTCGAACATGGTGGTTCCTTGCTGAAGTTGGTTGAGCCGGGCGGCCAGCCGGGGCTGGCCGATGAGCTGACCATACAGTCATCCTCCAGGGCGGAGAACCAAGTCCTGGTGGTGGAATGCATGTTCATAAGCAAGTGTAATGGTAGTGAGGGACTACTATATGCATCAGCGAGATTCGAGCCTGTGCTCAACGCCAGCGTGCCAGATCCTCATATTGGGGTAGGAGCGGCCCGCGGCCGCGAAGGATTGCGGGTGATTGCAAGGCCCATTCGCGCTCGCAGAGCGCTCCTACAGGCATCAGCGAGATTCGAGCCTGTGCTCAACGCCAGCGTGCCAGATCCTCATATTGGGGTAGGAGCGGCCCGCGGCCGCGAAGGATTGTCGGTGATTGCAAGGCCCATTCGCGCTCGCAGAGCGCTCCTACAGGTGTCGGCGAGATTCGAGCCTGTGCTCAACGCCAGCGTGCCAGATCCTCATATTGGGGTAGGAGCGGCCCGCGGCCGCGAAGGATTGCCGGTGATGGCAAGGCCCATTCGCGCTCGCAGAGCGCTCCTACAGGCGTCAGCGAGATTCGAGCCTGTGCTCAACGCCAGCGTGCCAGATCCTCAGATTGGGGTAGGAGCGGCCCGCGGCCGCGAAGGATTGCCGGTGACTGCAAGACCCATTCGCGCTCTCAGAGCGCTCCTACAGGCGTCAGCGAGATTCGAGCCTGTGCTCAACGCCGGCGTGCCAGATCCTCAGATTGGGGTAGGAGCGGCCCGCGGCCGCGAAGGATTGCCGGTGATGGCAAGGCCCATTCGCGCTCGCAGAGCGCTCCTACAGGCGTCAGCGAGATTCGAGCCTGTGCTCAACGCCAGCGTGCCAGGTCCTCGGGGTCGTCAAGATCCCACAGTGTAGGCCCGAGCCACAGACTCAGGTTGGCCTCTTGCAGGCGCTGGCGGGTGTCAGCCAGAACCTGGGTGTGACTCCAGCTCATGTCTCGAAAGGGCGCCGGGTGTGGTTGACGTTGGCCGATCAGCACATAGCCGCCGTCCTCGCTGGGCAGAATTACGCAGTCGTGATCGTGCAGAGCATCGGCTGCGAGGAGCACATGTGCTGTGGTCAGCACCGGACAATCGCTGCCGATCAACAGGGCGCCCTGAGAGTGGTCGCTCAGGGCTTGGTTCATGCGTTGGCCCAGATCGCCGGGAGCCTGGTTGCGAAGCTGCAGGTTATGTTGCTGAGCCAGTTCAGCGAATAGCGTGTGGTGTGTATCCGGCGCGCAGTAGAGATAGCGAAGGCCAGGCCAATCGCGGGTTTGCTCCAGCGTGCGCACCAGCAGGTGTTGGTATAGCGCGCAGGCACCCTCGGCGCCGAGCGCGGGTATCAGCCGGGTCTTGACCTGACCTGGTACCGGAGCCTTGGCGAAAATCAGCAGGGGCAGAGGCGGTGCATCCAAGGGGCGGGACATGGTTCTGGTTCCCGGCGAGCTATCGATTATTTTGTTTGTGCGGCCGCTGATACAGCTGTGCCAGCCGTTCAGGTGCCATTCCCAGCCAGTACAGCAGCCTTAACCGCCACATCAACAGTATGGTCGGCAGCGTGCCGTATTGCTGCCAGCGTCGGCTGGAGGTGATTAGTGGTGTGCTGATACACAGGGGCGGGCTGAGGCGGCGCAGGCGTTTGCTTAGCTCAATATCCTCCATCAGTGGAATCTCGGCATAGCCGCCCAATTGCTCAAACAGGGTGCGGCGCACAAAGATCGCCTGGTCGCCGGTACACACGCCGGTCAGGCGCGAGCGCCGGTTCATCAGCCAGGCAACCAGACGCAGTAGCGGTGACGAGGGCTGCAGGCGCACATCGAACCGCCCCCACGTGTGAGGCATCGGTTGCTCCTTGCTGGCAGGAGCGCCTTGCAGGCGCGAATCCGGGCCGCAAACCCCTTCAGCATCCAATGGCAGCAATTGCATGAAATCTTCTGGCAATCGGGTATCAGCATGCAGAAACAGCAGCCACTCACCTCTGGCCAGCAACGCCCCGGCATTCATCTGCCGGGCGCGTCCGGGTTGACTGACGATGACCTTGTCCGCCAGCGGTTCGGCCAATACCCGGGTAGCATCACTGCTGTCGCCATCGACGACGATGATTTCCAGTTCGCCGCGTAGCTCCTGCAGGGGCAGCAGGGCTTGAACGATGCCTGCGGCCTCATTGCGCACCGGCATGATGACCGACAGCCTCACTGCCGCCTCCAGGCGTGATAACGTGCCAGCCAGGCCAGTAACCGTTGTGGCGCGTGGTTTCTCTTCCACTGGCCCGCGGCATATTTGTTGGCTTCGGCCAAAGTGGGATAACTGTGTACGGTGCCCAGGATCTTGTTCAGGCCGAGGTTGTACTTCATTGCCAGCACGAACTCGGCGAGCAGTTCGCCAGCATGCTGGCCGACGATGGTGACCCCCAATATCCGGTCCTTGCCTGGTGCCGTGAGCACTTTGACGAAACCCTCGGCCGCTTCGTCGGCAATGGCCCGGTCCAGGTCATCGAGGCCGTAGCGGGTAACTTCACAGGCAATGCCCTGGGCCTGTGCTTCAGCTTCCGACAGCCCGACCCGTGCCACTTCCGGATCAGTGAAGGTGCAGTGTGGCAGCACCCGGTAATCGACCTTGAAGCGTTTGAAACTGCCGAACAGGGCGTTTACTGCGGCATACCAGGCCTGATGTGCCGCAGCGTGGGTGAACTGATAGGGGCCGGTGACATCGCCTACGGCATAGATGTTGGGGAAGCGGGTGGCCAGATACTCGTTGGTTTCCAGCGTACCGTCGGCGCGACGAGCCAGCTCCAGCGTTTCGGCGCCATAGCCTGCGGTATTGGCCGTGCGTCCAAGTGCTACCAGTACGCAGTCAAAACTAATCTGTAGGGCCTGATCGTCATCCAGTGAGCGGGCGAACAGGGTCGGCTGGCCGTTCAGGTGCTCGAAACGCTCGGTCTGACAATGTAGATGCAGGGTTACACCTTCCCGCTGCAGACTGTTGATTACCAGTTCGCTGGCATCCGGATCTTCGCGAGGCAGCAGGCGCGGGTTACGGCCAACCAAAGTGACCTGGCTGCCCAGGCGCTGGAAGGCTTGCGCCAGTTCGCAACCGATCGGGCCGCCGCCCAGCACCAGCAGCCGCCTGGGCTGTTGACGCAACTCCCAGACCGTGTCAGAGGTAACCATTGGCATCTCGCTCAGGCCTGGCAGGTCAGGCACCAGTGGCCTGGCTCCGGCGGCGATGATAATGTTGCGGGTACTTATGCTGCGGCCGTTGACCTCGACAGTCCACGGCGAACTGATGCGGGCTGCACCATTAATCACTTCGACGCCGAGCCCGGTGTAGCGCTCAGTCGAGTCATGAGGTTCGATCTGGCCTATGACCCGCTGTACCCGCTCCATCACTGCCGCAAAATCGACCGTGGCACTCGCCGCGCTGAAGCCGAGCTGGTGAGCCTTGTTAACCTCGGCGACCAGCCGGGCCGAGCGAATCAACGTCTTGGATGGTACGCAACCGGTATTCAGGCAGTCGCCGCCCATGGCATGTTTTTCGATCAGGCTGACATCAGCCTTGACCGCAGCGGCGATGTAGGCGCTGACCAGCCCCCCGCTGCCGGCGCCGATGACCACCAGATTGCGCTCGAAACGTTTGGGTTTGCTCCAGCCTTGGTATACCCGCCGGGCCTTGAGCAGACCAAGCAGCCGGCGAGCCAGTAGCGGGAAAATACCTAGCAGCACAAAGGCACCGATCAGCCCCGGGGACAGAATGCCGGCCAGAGACTCAAGCTGGCCCAGCTCGCGACCAGCATTCACATAGACTACTGTTCCGGGCAGCATTCCCACCTGGCTGACCCACCAGTAGGTCCGTACCGGCAGCTTGGTAAGCCCCATTGCCAGATTGATCAGAAAGAATGGAAAGGCCGGCACCAGGCGCAGGGCAAACAGGTAAAAGGCACCTTCCTGGGCAATGCCCTGGTCCAGAGTTTCCAGGCGTTGATTCAGTCGGGCCTTGACCCAGTCACGCAGCAGAAACCGGCTGATCAGCATGGCCAGTGTTGCGCCCAGGGTCGAGGCAAAGGATACCAGCAGGGTGCCCCACCACAGGCCGAACAGCGCACCGGCAATCAGGGTCATCAGCGCCGCACCAGGCAGCGATAGGGCGGTAACCAGCACATAGACTGCGAAGAACAGGCCGCCCGCCAGCCACGGATGGGCATTGACGCCGCCCTGGAGTGCGCTCTGGTAGATTTTGAGGTTATCCAGCGTTAACAGTTGGGCAGCATCTGACGCGAAAAACACTATGACCAGGGTGATGACTAACAGGCCCAGCAGCAGTTTTGTGATCTTCATGCCAGAGCACCGCCACAACTGGAACCCTGTCCAGCGGTACAGGCGAAACAGTGGTCGCGGGTGACGATCAGATTGTTGTCCAGCGTGTCGCTGAGCAGGTCGCGCAGATGGCTGCGATCACGGGCCAGCAGGCGCATGGGCAGATCAAGCATCTGGTTGAAGTCGCAGTCGTACAGATAGCCCTGCCAGTCGACGCTGACGGTGTTACGGCACATCAGGTTGGCCAGGTTGGTGGAGCTGAAGTTGTCGCGCAGCAGTTGCATGTAATCGTTGAACTGCCCCTTGCTGACCAGCGTGCTGCCGAAGCGGGCAATTGGCTGGTTGGTAATGGTGTGCAGATGGTTGAAGACAATGCCGAAGTCTTCCAGCAGATGTTGTTTGTAATCGGCCTCCAGCGCGGCTTGCGGTGGGGGCAAATAAGGGCCGAGCGGGTTGTAGACCAGATTCAGCTCCAGCCCGGTGTCAGGTTGGCCGTAGCCCAGCCGGTTAAGCTGTTTCAGGCCCTGAATGCTACGTTCGAACACGCCATCGCCGCGCTGGCGGTCGACATTGTCGCGGGAATAGCACGGCAGTGAGGCGGAAATGCGCACTGCCTGGCCTGCCAGAAATTCCGACAAATCCTCATGGCCAGGCTCGTTGAGAATGGTCAGATTGCAGCGGTCGATCACCTCCAGACCCTGTGCCCGGGCATGCTGGACAATCTGGCGAAAGCGCGGATGCATCTCCGGGGCACCGCCGGTCAGGTCCAGGGTGGCTACCGGATGGCGATCGATCACGGCGTATAACACTTCAACCAACTCGTCACTCATTGCTTCGGTGCGGGTAGGGCCGGCATTGACATGGCAGTGCAGGCAGCGCTGGTTGCAGCGGTAGGTCAGATTGACCTGTAGGATCTCCAGATGCCCGCGTCGAATCGCAGGGAAGCTGAGTTGGTCCAATAACGGGAGCATGTTACGCACGAGCCTTGTCCTATGTTTGTCAGTCTGGGCTGGCTTCTTGGAGTGAGTGCAAACCTTGATGTTACACCCTGCTAAAAATCCTAAATGACGTTAATGTCTTCAACTGTTAGGGTAGTTAAGGAATTCATCAACATGGAAACGCACATGCTGAAAATGCTGGCAAGTGCCGTCGTTTTGGCGATGGCCGGGTGGGTAACGGCGCAGGAGGCGGTTGCGCCACCTCAATTGTCACTGGAACATCAGGAAGCACTGCGCCAGGCGGTTGGCAGCAACAACCGCTCAATCACCAATATCATGCGTGATGCTCACCGTAATCCCGAGCAGACGCTGAATTTCTTCGCCGTCCAGCCTGATCACACTGTGGTTGAAATCTGGCCGGGGGCTGGCTGGTACACCGAGATACTGGCGCCGCTTTTGCGTGAGGATGGCAAGCTGATTGCCGCGCATTTCGACCCGGAAAGCGAGGTGGCGTTTTTCCGCCGTTCGCGCAGCGAATTCGAAGACAAACTAAGCAGACGACCGCGTGCGTATGACCGGGTTGAGCTGACGGTGCTCGACTATGACCCGCAGCGGCCGATTGCCGAGCCGGAAAGCGCTGACCGGGTGCTGACCTTCCGCAATGTGCACAACTGGCTGGCGGCCGGCATGGATGAAACCCGGACGGTCTTCGCCAAGTTCCATGCGGCGCTCAAACCCGGCGGCATGCTGGGCGTGGTTGAACACCGGGCGCGCCCCGGCACCAGCCTTGAAGACATGATCAAGAGCGGATACGTCAGCGAAGATCTGGTGATCGAACTGGCCGAGGAGGCTGGCTTTACCCTGGTATCACGCAGCCCGGTCAATCAGAATCCCCAGGACAATACCGACCACCCCGAGGGCGTCTGGACCCTGCCGCCCACCCTGCGCCTGGGCAATGAGAACCGCGCGCACTACCTGGCTATCGGCGAAAGCGACCGTATGACCCTGTTGTTCGTCAAATAGTCACCCCGCGAATCTCCGTGCAATTCCCTGGGAGTGTCGCGCGCCTGCGCGACACAGAGCTATCCTGCAACACCGTGCTATCCGACAGTTTCAGCATCGCGCGGGCGCGCGACGCTCCCCAGGTCACACCAATCTCCGTGCAATTCCCTGGGAGTGTCCGAAACCGATTTAATCAGTGTGTCCTTAATCCTTCTGCGTAACTTTACGCCGGAATGCGGTGGGGCTCATGTCGGTCCAGCGTCGGAATGCCCGGGTAAAACTGCTGGGATCGAGAAAACCGAGTTCATAGGCAATGCTGGTCAGCGACAGCTGGCCTTCGCTGATCATTCGTACCGCTGCCTCTTTACGCACCTCATCCACCAACTGTTCGTAGGAGGTGTCTTCCTGGCTCAGTTTGCGCCGCAGATGGCGCGGGCTGATGTTCATGGGCACGGCCACCCGTTCGGCTGACACATCGCCGGAGCCGAGTAATAGCTGAATACGGCGCTTTACCTGCTCCACCAGATCGCTGCTGGGCAGATTGGCCAGCAGGTCCTGCATCGCTTCGGTCAGGCGCGGCAATAAAAAAGGGTCAGCACTGGCCAGCGGTTTGTCGAGCAGGTCGCGGCTGATGATCAGGCTGTAATGTTCAGCACTCACAGCCTCCGGGCCATCCAGCAGACGGGCACAGGCAACCAATTCGCTATCCGGACGAATCAGATTGACGCGAGTCACCAGCCCCTGGTTATCCAGGTCCAGTTGGGTCAGTAGCCGAGCGAGGTAGCCGAGAATGGCTTCAATATGCTGGGCATGTGGTGTGCCCTGTGGTTGAAGGCGAATTTCGGTTTCAGCGTCCAGCAGGCGCATCTCCAGCTTGATTTGGGTGCTGACAATTGGAAAGAAGCGGGTCAGGTTGTTGATTGCTGCGCCGATATTGCTGCTGGCCTGAGCTGTCAGGGCCAGGGCGTTAAGCGGAGTAGGGCAGAACAGGCGATTGATACGCAGCCCTAGCAGGTCATCTTCGGCCAGCCGGGAGGCTTCGGACCAGACCAGCGAGCAGGAGGCTTGATCGATAAAGGGGCTGCGTTCCTGGCTGTCACTAATCAGGTTCTGGACGATACCGGAGTGTTTGAGGGTCCGCTCGTAGTGGTGCAGAGCCTGCTCGATGACCGGCAGCCAGAAGGCACGTTCACGAATCCTTGCGGTTTTGGACGCCTTTTGGTTATTGAGCATCGCGGGTGTCGGTCCTTGTAATTATGAGTGACAAAACAACTCTTTGTCTCGCCGTGCAGACTATCGACGCGGCCATGGGGCGTCAATTACCTGAAATGGGATTCCGCATTGCGAAATGTTACACGGTGCTGAATACCCCGTAGGGCTTGTAACTGGCATCATGGCATTTACGCCAAGGCCGAGGACGCATGGGCGCTGAGGAGAGATCGCCTTTCTCTGCTACCATAGCTTCTACCCAAGCCAATAATAGCGTTTTGACGCGAGTTAGGCTAATTCATGGAAGAATGGAGCAGGCTGTCCGCAGGGTTGCAAAATGGACTCGTGGTCATGAGTGGACTAGGCGTTTTTGTCTTTGATTCACTTTGTGAATGGCCGTTTTGGTCAAGTAAATTGGCCTTCAAGGGCAAGTCTGAATTGCGCTGCTCATGACAGACTGCCATGGTCCTGAAGGTATCGGATGATACAACAGGTTCAAGTTACCCAAACGGAGCAGCACAATGACAAAAACAAAACAAGCCTGGCAGCTCGCTGCCTTGCCCCTGGCTATTGGACTGGTCAGCTTTGTCGGTTCGGCAAACGCAGCAAACTTCACCATCGGTGAGCTGGAAGGGCAGTTCGACTCTCAACTGTCGATTGGTGCCAGCGTGTCCACTGCTGGTCGTGATTCGCGCTTGTACTACGGTGACCCAGCCAATACCGATTTTGGTCGGGGCCAAGCTACCGCGCGGACTTCGGACGATGGCCGTCTGAACTACAAGAAAGGCGACGTTTTCTCCAAGATTTTCAAAGGCTCCCATGACCTTGAGCTGCGCTACGGCAACTCGGGTGCCTTCTTCCGTGGCAACTACTGGTACGATTTTGAAACCAAAGACGGCAGCCAGCGTTTCTACGACATCAGCGACTCCGGGCGTCATCCGCTGCAGAAGGGTTCTGGCGTACAACTGCTGGATGCCTTCTTCTACCACAACTACTTTATCGGTGATAACCCGGGTAACTTCCGTATCGGCCGTCAGGTGGTCAGTTGGGGTGAAGGTGTTTTCATTCAGAATGGCATCAACTCTATCAACCCGATCGACGCCTCAGCTTTCCGCCGCCCTGGCGCTGAGTTGAAGGAAGGTCTGCTGCCGGTTGAAATGCTCTATCTGTCGCAGGGTTTGACAGAAAACCTCAGCCTTGAGGCCTTCTATCAGATCAAGTGGCATGAAACCGTTGCTGACAACTGTGGCACCTTCTTCTCTACTACCGACGTTGCCGCCCGAGGCTGTAATGATCGCCTTGTGTTCAATGGACCGGATTTGCCGCATGGCCAGCAACCCGATTTGACCTTTATTTCTCGGGCGAAGAAAGACCAAAAAGCCCGTGATGATGGCCAGTTTGGTGTTGCCCTTCGCTGGTTTGTTCCAGCGTTGAACAATACTGAGTTTGGCTTCTTTGCCATGAACTATCACAGCCGCAACCCGTTCTACTCGAACGTTCGTGGTGACTTCGCTGTGAATGGTGCGACAGCTCAAGCCCTGGCTGCAGCAGCTCAGGCTGCCGCAGCCAATGGTGACTTGGCACTTGCTCAGCAGTTGTCTCAGCAGGCGCAGGCTGCCGCAGCTGCAGCCCAGGCAGGTATCGTGCCCGGCTACGACGGCAGTCTGGGTGCGGCGGGTTACTTCTTTGAGTATCCTGAAGATATCCGCCTTTATGGTGTCAGCTTCGGCACTGATATCGCCGGCATGTCTGTTGCCGGTGAGCTGAGCTATCGCCCGAACATGCCGGTCCAGATCAATACTGGTGACCTGAGCCGGGCAGCGTTGAATCTTGGCTATGACAACAGTCATCGCGACTATTCCGCTTGGGATCCGGCTACCGGCGAAATTCGCGGTTACGAGCGTAAAGAGTTCTGGCAGGCTTCGTTAAGTGCCGTGCACTTCATCGATCGCGTGCTTGGGGCTAGCCGTCTGTCATTGGTTGGTGAAGTAGGCGCTAACTACATCAGCGGCATTAACAGCGGCAATGGCAAAACCAAGTTTGGCCGTGACTCGCTGTTTGGTCAGAGTCCGGATGCCAATGGAGCCTGTTCTTCCAACCAGGGGACCGCAGCTGCTGATCGCTCTCCCAAAGCTGCCAGCTGGTGTGAAAACAACGGCTTCTTCACCGACTTCTCCTGGGGCTACCGCATGCGCGCCTCGCTGGAGTACAGCAACGTGTTCGCCGGTATCAACCTGAGCCCGAACGTTGCTTTCTCGCATGACGTTGAGGGTTACAGCCCCAACTTCAACGAGAACGCCAAGTCGGTCAGCATCGGTCTGAACGCCGATTACGCCAACAAGTACAACGCCAGCATCAGCTACACCAACTTCTTTGATGGCAAGTACAACACCCTGGTTGATCGCGACTTTGCCGCCATCAGCTTCGGCGTAAGTTTCTAAATCAGGACTCTGGAGACAAGAATAATGAAACTCAAGAAAGCCCTTATTGGTGCCGGTGGTCTGGCACTGAGCATGATTGCCTCTAGCGTCATGGCCCAAGGCCTCACTCAGGCTGAAATCGATTCGCTGGGTACCACTCTGACCCCGATCGGCGCCGAGCGTGCCGGTAATGCTGCGGGCACCATCCCGGAGTGGACTGGCGGTCTGCCGGTCAACGCCGGTGCTCAACTGGAGCGTGGCTTCCGTGAAAACCCCTACAAGGGTGAGCAGCCGCAATTCGTGATCACTGCCCAGAACTACCAGCAGTATCGCGATAACCTGACCCCTGGTCAGGTAGCGATGTTCGAGCGCTACCCGGAAACCTTCCGCATGCCGGTCTATCAGACCCAGCGTAGCGTCAGCTTCCCGCAGGCGATCTACGATCAGGTCAAGGCCAACGCTGGTCAGGCTCGTCTGGTCAACGGTGGTGACGGCATCGAGAACTTCACCCATGGCACTTTCGCCTTCCCGATTCCCAAGGTCGGTGCTGAGGTGATCTGGAACCACATGACTCGCTATCGCAAGAACATCAAGCGTTTCTATGTTCAGGCTATGCCGCAGGTCAATGGCTCCTACACCCTGATCAAGTTCGAGGAAGAAGCCGCCTACCCGCAATACATGCCTGACGTGGATCTGGACAAGGCCGCCAACACCCTGTTGTTCTTCAAGCAGCGTGTAAACGCTCCGGCGCGTCTGGCTGGTAACGTATTGCTGGTACACGACACCCTGGATCAGTTGAAAGAGCCGCGCATGGCCTGGGTATACAACGCTGGTCAGCGTCGTGTACGTCGCGCCCCGCAGGTTGCCTATGACGGCCCGGGCACCGCTTCGGACGGCATGCGTACTTCCGACAACTTCTCCATGTATAACGGTGCTCCGGATCGCTACAACTGGACGCTGGTGGGCAAGAAGGAAGTCTACATTCCCTACAACAGCTACCAGCTGCTGGATCCGAACCTGAAGTACTCGGACATCCTGCAGGCCGGTCACATCAATCCGGAGCATACCCGCTTCGAATTGCACCGGGTCTGGGAAGTGCAGGGTAACGTCAAGGACGGTCAGCGCCACATCTACGCTCAGCGTAACTTCTTCGTAGATGAGGACTCCTGGCTGATCACCCTGGCTGACCACTACGACGGTCGTGGCACCCTGTGGCGTGTAGGTGAAGGGCACGTTGCCCATGCCTATAACGAGCAACTGCCGGGCTATGCCGCTGAGACCCTGTACGACCTGCTGGCAGGCCGTTACATCGCTCTGGGCATGTACAACGAGGAGTCTTCGGCTCCTGTGTATGGCACCAGCCCGTCGATGAACGAATTTACCCCGGCCGCCCTGCGCGCCGCTGGTGTTCGCTAAATCGGCAAGCGCTCACCCGTTCGGGTGAGCTTGAGAAAGGGAGTCTATGGCTCCCTTTCTTTTTGATCAAAAAATAAATGAACGTTCATTCTTTTGTGTGATAGGCTGCTTTCCGACTCAGTAAGCTGGGTTCAGTGATCTTCACACACAAGGACAACAACAATGACAAGAACACGTGATCCGCGGTTGCTGGCCGCACTCCCGTTGGCGGTCGCCCTGGCCTTTGCTCCAGCGGCATTGGCAGGCAACTTCACCTGGGGAGAGGTTGAGGGCCAGTTCGATAGCGATTTGTCCATTGGCGCAAGCTGGGCAATGTCGAATCCCGATAAAAATTTCATTCACCCCGACAACGGCGGCCGGGCCTCAGCGCGGACCACGGACGACGGGCGGCTGAACTTCAAGAAAGGCGATGCCTTTTCAAAGATTTTCAAGGGCAGTCATGATCTGGAACTGCGCTATGCCAATTCTGGGGCATTCCTGCGTGGCAAGTACTGGTACGACTTTGAAACCAAGGACGGCAGCCAGCGCTTCTACGATATCAGCGACCGTGGTCGTGACCGCCTGCAAAAAGGCTCCGGCATCGAGCTGATGGACGCCTTCTTCTACCACAACTACTCCATTGGCAATAACCCGGGCAATATCCGGCTCGGGCGTCAGGTAGTGAGTTGGGGCGAGAGTCTGTTTATCGGTAACTCGATCAATAGCATCAACCCGATCGACGTATCGGCCTTTCGTCGGCCAGGCGCAGAGGTCAAGGAAGGTCTGATCCCGGTTGAAATGATTTACCTGTCCCAGGGGCTGACCCAGAACCTGACCGCCGAGCTGTTCTACCAGCTCAAGTGGGCACCCAGTGTAGTGGACAACTGCGGCACCTTCTTCTCCGCCAGCGACACTCTGGCCAAGGGCTGTAATGACCGTTTGACCGTGGTCCAGGATCTGCCGCACCGTGACCCGGCGCTGGTCAATGGCGGGCCGGCCGGGCTGGCCATGTACAACGTACGCTATCGCAAGGATCGGGAAGCGCGTGATGACGGCCAGTTCGGGGTGGCGTTGCGCTGGTTCGTGCCGCAACTGAATGATACCGAGTTCGGCTTCTACGCCATGAACTACCATAGCCGGGCGCCGGCGTTCTCCACGGTCAAGGGTTATGCGACCCTGCTGCCAGGTGTGCCGGGCATTGATGGTGCGCGGGGTGCCGGCGGTTACTTCCTTGAGTATCCGGAAGACATCCGTCTGTATGGTGTCAGCTTCCAGACCAGCATCGGCGGCGCTACGGTAGCGGGTGAGCTGAGCTATCGGCCCAATTACAACCTGCAGATCAATACTTCCGACCTGAGTCTGACAGCCTTGCCCGGCGCTTTTCTGGGGGGCTTTGACTATGGTTCGTTCAGCCCGGTTTATAACGGTCAGAACGTAGGGCTGCAGCCCGAGGACGAGATTACCGGTTACCGGCGCAAGGAACTCTGGCAGGCGCAGGTTTCGGTGATCCAGTTTATCGACCGGGTCATGGGAGCCAGCCGGCTCAGCCTGGCAGGCGAGGTTGGTTACAACTACATCGGCGCGCTGGAAAGCGGCAAGAACGGCACTACCCGTTATGGCCGTGACCCACTGTTCGGGCAAAGTCCGATCACTCCGGTGGTGGGCGGCTTGTGTCTGGCGCATACCGGCGACAATGCCCAGCGCTGGTGCGAAAGTGACGGCTACGTAACTCGCAGCTCCTGGGGTTACCGAGTGCGCGCGGCGCTGGATTACAGCAACGTGTTTGCCGGTATCAACCTGTCGCCCAGCCTGGCCTGGTCCCACGATGTCAAAGGCTATGGTCCCAACTTCATTGAGGATGCCAAATCGGCCAGCCTTGGCCTGAATGCCGACTACGCCAACAAGTATTACGCCAGCCTCAGCTACACCTCATTCTTCGACGGCAAGTACAACACCCTCAAGGACCGTGACTTCATGGCCCTGAGCTTTGGAATGAGCTTCTGATGGCAGCCACTGGAGAATATTCGATGCACAAACAACACACCCTGCTGGCAGCCGGGGGACTGGTCTTGAGCCTGTTGGCTACCAGCGTCATGGCGCAAAGCGTTAGCCCGGCGGAAATCGCCCAACTGGGCAGTAACCTGACACCTGTCGGCGCTGAGCGTGCCGGCAATGCCGCTGGCACCATTCCCGAATGGACAGGTGGCTTGGGGCCGGATTCCGGTCAGACCGTCGGCGATAACTTCCAGACCAACCCGTTCGCGGGTGAGCAGCCGCAATTCGTGATCACGGCCCAGAACTACCAACAGTATCGCGACAATCTGAGCCCTGGCCAGATCGCCATGTTCGAGCGCTACCCGGAAACCTTCCGCATGCCGGTCTACCAGTCGCACCGGAGCGTGGGTTACCCGCAGGAAGTCTACGATCAGGTCAGGGCTACTGCCGGCCAGGCGCGGCTGGTCAACAACGGTGACGGGATTGAGAACTTCACTCACGGCTCATTTGCCTTCCCGATCCCTAAATCCGGTGCCGAGGTAATCTGGAATCACAACACTCGCTACCGCCTGAACGTCAAACGTTGGTACATGCAGGCGATGCCGCAGACCAACGGCTCCTACACCCTGATCAAGATGGAGGAAGAGGTTGGCTATCCGCAGTACATGCCGGATGTCGACGAGACCAACGTGCCCAATACCTTGCTCTACTTCAAACAGCGGGTGAACGCCCCGGCGCGTCTGGCCGGTAACGTCCTGCTGGTGCACGATAGTCTGGATCAGTTGAAAGAGCCGCGCATGGCCTGGGTATACAACGCTGGCCAGCGTCGTGTACGCCGCGCCCCGCAGGTTGCCTATGATGGCCCGGGTACTGCCTCTGACGGCATGCGCACCTCTGACAACTTCTCCATGTATAACGGCGCGCCGGATCGCTACAACTGGACGCTGGTGGGCAAGAAGGAAGTCTACATTCCCTACAACAGCTACAAGATGGCCCAGCGTGACGTGAAGTACGCCGATGTGCTCAAGGTCGGTCACATCAATCCGGAACACACCCGTTTCGAGCTGCACCGGGTTTGGGAAGTGCAGGGCAACGTCAAACAGGGCCAGCGCCACATCTACGCCCAGCGTAACTTCTTTGTGGATGAGGATTCTTGGATGATCACCCTGGCTGACCACTACGATGGCCGTGGCACGCTGTGGCGTGTTGGTGAGGGGCACATTGCCTTCAACTACAGGGTCAAGCTGCCGGGTTACACCATCGAAACCCTGTATGACCTGCTGGCTGGTCGTTACATCGCACTGGGTATGTACACCGAAGAGGTGTCTGCACCGCAGTTCGACTTTGTTCCGACCTATAACCAGTTCACCCCGGCGGCGCTCAGAGCATCCGGCGTGCGCTAATTGTCTGGGAGCGGATGATCGCGGTTGCGATCGTTTGGGTTTGGGGGCGCCTGGCGCCCCCTTTTTTTGTATAAAGCTATTCGCGCTCGCGGAGCATGCGGTTTGGTAGGAGCGGCCCGCGGCCGCGAATAGGTGCCGTTTCGCGCCTGCAAGGCGCTCCTACCGGCCCGTGAGCCCTTCCGGTAGGAGCGGCCCGCGGCCGCGAATAAGCGCCATTTCGCGCCTGCAAGGCGCTCCTACCAACCCGTGAGCCCTTCCGGTAGGAGCGGCCCGCGGCCGCGAATGGGTGCTTCCCTCAGGCCTTCTTGAGCCCCTGATCCCTGAATGCCGTTGGGCTCATACCGGTCCAGCGGCGGAAGGCGCGGGTGAAACTGCTGGGATCGAGAAAACCCAGCTCAAACGCAATCCGGCCCAAGTTCAGCTTGCCATCCTGAATCAGGCGAATGGCCAACTCCATGCGAACCTCGTCCAGCAGCTTCTCATAGGTGGTGTGGGTTTCACTCAGCTTGCGCCGCAAATGCCGCGGGCTCATGTTGAACGGCGTGGCCACCAGCTCTTCAGATATCTCGCGCTCGGCAACCAGCACCCGAATCCGCTGTTTTACCTGTTCGGCAAAGTCGACATTCGGCAGATCACCCAGCATATCTTCCAGCGAAGCATCCAGCCGCTTGCTCAGGAACGCATCGGCTGTTTCCAGCGGCACCCGCATCAGTTGCTGGTTCAGGCGCACGGCAATGCGCTTTGCTCCGAGCCGGACTCGCCCGTTTAGGGCATCCTCCACCCGCTGGCGGGTTTTTTCATGATCGCCGACCAGCCGGGTTTCCAGCACCAGAGAAGAGGGGCCCTGGTCCAATGCTTTCCAGATCTTTGAGCATTGCCCCACCAGTGCTTCCAGATGCAGGGGGTGCGGAGAGCCTTTGGGCTCAAAGTAGATGGTCAAATATTGATCGTCTTCAACCGAGTAGAGCTGTACCTGGGTGCTGAAAACGGAAATGTACTTGATGATCCGGCGGACCCCGGTACCTATGGTCTCGCTTGAGGTGGCGGCCAGGCCCAGAACCTTGAGGGTATTTGAGCAGAAAGTTTTGCCCAGCTTGAGTCCAAAGCACTCATCACCGGACAGCACCGCCGCCGAATGCCATAAACGATTCATGTCGGTCTGGCTGATCTGGGCCAGGCTGTGATCTTCAGGTGAGCAATGATGACGCAGATCTGCCGGCAGATCCTTCGCTGATTTGCCGTATTGCTCCAATGTCTTGCTGATAGCTTTTGCCCAAAATGCCCGTTCCTGCAATCGTTGGCAGGGCAGGGGATGTAGAACCTGATTCATGCCGAGACTCTCTTTATCTTGTTTTTATTTTGTGCAGGGCTGGCAGTCTCTGCTGCCTCTCATAGGCTCTCAAGATAGAGCAACTGTTGCGATTATGCAAAAGGATGCAACAGATTATTCCGCGCCGTGGATGATGCCTATTCAGCGCGTGAATGTCCCTGTAGGCCAAAATATTCGTCCTAATCGGTCAAAACAACTCCGCGCGCCGTGACAGACTAAATCCCGATGCCAGACGCCTCCCAGAGGTCTGGCGTCCATGATTCACTCTAACGGAGCAGCACAATGACAAAAAAAATGCATGCTTGGTCGCTCGCGGCATTGCCCCTGGCAATTGGATTGGCCAGCTTCAGCGGCTCAGCGAACGCCGCCAATTTCAACATCGGCCCGATTGATGCCCAATTCGACTCTACCTTGTCGGTTGGTGCCAGTATGTCCACCCAAAATGCGGACAAACGTTTCATTGGGGTCGCCAATGGTGGTCAGGCTGCGGCACGGACCTCGGATGATGGTCGTCAGAACTACAAGTCTGGTGACTGGTTCTCCAAGATCTTCCGCGGCGTTCATGACCTGGAAATGAAGTACGAGAACTCTGGCGCATTTTTCCGCGGCAAGTACTGGTACGACTTCGAGACCAAAGACGGCAGTCAGCGTTTCTACGATATCAGTGATCGGGGGCGTCCGCCGCTGGTCAAGGGATCAGGTGTTGCGCTGCTGGATGCATTTTTCTATCACAACTATTTTATCGGCAATAACCCAGGCAACATCCGTATCGGCCGTCAGGTCGTAAGCTGGGGTGAAAGTACCTTCATCGGCAACTCGATCAACTCGATCAACCCGATCGACGTAGCCGCTTTCCGCCGTCCTGGCGCGGAAATCAAAGAAGGTCTGTTGCCGGTTGAAATGCTCTATATCTCTCAAGGTCTGACCGACAGCCTGAGCCTGGAGGCCTTCTACCAGCTCAAATGGCATCCTTTTGCGATCGATAACTGCGGTACCTTCTTCGGTGCCGATACCCTGGCAACCGGCTGTCTTGATCGCCTGGTTGTTGCAGGCCAAGACTTCCCGCAGGGCCAGCAGCCTCCGGGAACCTATATCGTCCGCGCGAAAAAAGACCGTGACGCTTCCGATAGCGGCCAGTTCGGTGTTGCCCTGCGCTGGTTCGTACCGGCTCTGAATGATACCGAGTTCGGGTTCTATGCCATGAACTACCACAGCCGTGCGCCGTACTACTCCAACATCGCCGGTTTGCCGCCGGGAGTAGGCAACCCGATTCTGGGGCTTGATGGTGTCAATGGTCCGGCTGGTTACTTCTTCGAGTACCCGGAAGATATCCGCCTGTACGGTGTCAGCTTCCAGACTAACGTTGGTGGTACTGCGCTCAGCGGTGAGTTGAGCTATCGCCCGAATATGCCGCTGCAGCTCAATACTGGGGATATGAGCCGTACCGCGCTGGTTAACCCGGCAACCGGCCAAGACAACACTCACCGCGGCCTGCAGGTTGGGATTGGTGATGAGATCAGCGGCTATGAGCGTCAAGAGGTTTATCAGGCGCAAATCACCGCAATTCACTTCATTGAGCGCGTCATGGGTGCCAGCCGCCTGTCGCTGGTGGGTGAAATTGGTGTCAACTACATCGCCGGTATCGGTGATCTCAAGTTCGGTCGTGACTCACTGTTCGGCCAAAGCCCGTTCGTGGACGGTGACGGTGGCGCCGGCGTACTGCCGCCCGGCCAGTGTTCCTCATTCCAGGGGACTCCGGTTGGTGGTTCGCCCAAGGCTGCAAGCTGGTGTGAGAACGATGGTTTCATGACCCGTTGGTCGTCCGGCTATCGTCTGCGTGCTGCACTGGATTACAGCAACGTGTTCGCTGGTATCAACCTGAGCCCGAGCATTAGCTGGTCGCATGACGTTGATGGTTACGGCCCGAACTTCACTGAAAACGCCAAAGCCATCAGCCTGGGTCTGAACGCCGATTACGCCAACAAATACAATGCCAGTATCAGCTATACCAACTTCTTTGATGGTAAGTACAACACCAACGTTGATCGCGACTTCCTCGCCCTCAGCGTCGGCGTAAGCTTCTGATAACTGGCAACTGGAGACCATAATATGCGTAAACAAACAACTCTTCTGGGTGCCGGTGGATTGGCTCTGAGCCTGTTGGCTACCAGTGTCATGGCGCAAGGCGTGAGCCCGGCGGAAATCGCTCAACTGGGCAATACCCTGACGCCGGTCGGCGCCGAGCGTGCCGGCAACGCTGCAGGCACCATTCCCGAGTGGACTGGTGGCTTGGGTCCGGATGCCGGTCAGGCGCTGGCTGACAACTTCCAGACCAACCCGTTTGCGGGAGAGCAGCCGGAGTTCGTGATCACTGCCCAGAACTATCAGCAGTATCGCGACAACCTGAGCCCCGGCCAGATCGCCATGTTCGAGCGTTATCCAGAAACCTTCCGTATGCCGATCTACAAGACGCAGCGGACCGTTGGTTATCCTGAGTACGTCTACGATCAGGTCAAGGCTACTGCCGGTCAGGCTCGCCTGGTCAACAACGGTGACGGGATCGAGAACTTCAGCCACGGCGTGTTTGCCTTCCCGATTCCCAAGGCTGGTGCCGAGGTAATCTGGAACCACAACACCCGTTACCGGGTGAACATCAAGCGCTGGTACATGCAGGCGATGCCGCAGACCAACGGTTCCTACACCCTGATCAAGCTGGAAGAAGAAGTCGGTTATCCGCAGTACATGCCGGATGTTGACGAGTCGACCATGCCCAACACCCTGCTGTTCTTCAAGCAGCGTGTAAACGCACCGGCGCGTCTGGCTGGTAACGTACTGCTGGTACACGACACCCTGGATCAGTTGAAAGAGCCGCGCATGGCCTGGGTATACAACGCTGGTCAGCGTCGTGTACGTCGCGCTCCGCAGGTTGCCTATGACGGCCCAGGTACCGCTTCGGACGGCATGCGTACTTCCGACAACTTCGCCATGTACAACGGTGCTCCAGACCGTTACGACTGGAAGCTGATTGGCAAGAAGGAAGTCTACATTCCTTACAACAGCTACCGGATGACCGATCGTGACGTGAAGTACGCCGATGTACTCAAGGCCGGCCATATCAATCCGGAACACACCCGTTTCGAGTTGCACCGGGTCTGGGAAGTGCAGGGCAACGTCAAGCAGGGTCAGCGTCACATCTACGCTCAGCGTAACTTCTTCGTAGATGAGGACTCCTGGATGATCACCCTGGCTGACCACTACGATGGTCGTGGCACTCTGTGGCGCGTAGGTGAAGGTCACCTGGCCTTTAACTACAAGCAGAAGCTGCCGGGTTACTCGATCGAAACCCTGTATGACCTGCTGGCTGGTCGTTACATCGCGCTGGGTATGTACACCGAAGAGGTGTCTGCACCGCAGTTCGACTTCGTACCGACCTACAACCAGTTCACTCCGGCTGCACTGCGTGCCGCAGGTGTGCGTTAAGGTCTAAAGCTGCTCATAGATGTTTGGGTTTTAAGGGGCATCCTCGGATGCCCCTTTTTTTATTCGCGCTCGCAGGCCTCAAACAGCGCCCTCTGCGCTCTGGTCTGGGGAGCGTCGCGCGCCTGCGCGATGCTGGAACTGTCTGATAGCACGGTGGTGCCTGATAGCTTTGTGTCGAGCAGGCGCTCGACACTCCCAGGTTATCGGTGGCCGGAGCCACAATCTGCTAAACTCCCGGCAACTTCCGTGACCATCAAAGAGCTCTGTCGCCTTGTCCAGCCAATCCCAGTTCAGCCAATTCAATCTGCACGAACGTATCCTCAAAGCCATCGATGCCCTTGGCTTTGAAGAACCTACTGCCGTCCAGCTAGCGACCATCCCGGCCGCCCTGGAAGGCGACGACCTCTACGTCATTGCCCGTACCGGCAGCGGCAAGACTGCTGCCTACATGCTGCCGATCCTTCAGCAATTGCAACTTGATGAGAACAAGCCTCTGGCGCCTCGGGCACTGGTTCTGTCACCGACCCGTGAATTGGCCAAACAGATCCTGGATGATGCCCAACAGTTGGCCCGTTTCACCTTTCTCAAGGCCGAACTGGTCATCGGCGGTGAAGACTTCAAGGTTCAGGCGGCCAAGCTGCGCAAGAACCCGGATATCATCATTGCCACCCCAGGCCGTGCCCTTGAGCAACTGGCCGCCAGCAACCTGGATCTGAGCCAGGTTCGTACCCTGGTAATCGATGAAGCCGACCGCATGCTTGATATGGGCTTCAGCGACGACGTTATCCGCCTGGCTGAAGCCTGCAGCGGACAACCGCAAACCCTGCTGTGTTCCGCCACCAAGGGCAATGCCGGCTTGCGCCGGATGATCGATAAAGTTCTTGAAGAGCCGCGCTGGCTTGAGCTGGACAGCATTCGTGACGACACCCCGGCTATCCGCCAGCAGGTAGTCCCCGCCGATGACAACAGCCACAAGGAAGCGCTGCTCAAGTGGCTGCTGGCCAATGAGAACGCCGGCAAGGTGATTGTCTTCACCAACACCCGGGTCATGGCTGATCGGCTGAACGGCGTCTTGCGGGCAGCGGACATTCGCACCTATGTGTTGCATGGTGAGAAGGACCAGAAAGATCGCAAACAGGCGATTGAGCGCTTCCGCCAGGGCCAGTTTGCCGTATTGGTAGCGACTGACGTGGCTGCACGGGGACTGGATATTGATGACCTGGACCTGGTCGTCAATTTCGATATGCCGCGCAGTGGTGACGATTACCTGCACCGGGTCGGACGTACCGGCCGGGCCGGGGCCGAAGGGCTGGCGATCTCGCTGGTAACTCCGCATGAATGGAACCTGATGTCGAGCATCGAGCGCTACCTGCGCCGTCAGTTCGAGCGGCGGGTGGTCAAGGAAGTGCCGGGCAGCTTCAAAGGGCCGAAGAAGGTCAAGGCATCCGGCAAACCCGTTGGCGCCAAGAAGAAAAAGGTCGACAAGAAAACCGCCAAGCCAAAGAAACCCAAAGCCGCCAAGCCCGCCGCCAAGCGCAAGCCGTCAGGCGCACCCCAAGGCCAGGTGGTTACCAGCCCCGATGGTCTGGCCCCACCCAAACGCCGTTAACGCCACCGCATTCGCGCCTGCAAGGCGCTCCTACCGAATCACCGCGGGTAGGAGCGGCCTGCGGCCGCGAAACGAATTACCAGAGCCCACAAAGCCCATTCGCGCTCGCAGAGCGCTCCTACCGGTGCCGACAGACGTAGCGGTAACCACCGATCAACACCAACCCTGCAACGATACCAGCACCGTTGGCATACAGATCGTTCCAGTCTGCCACCCGCATGGGGTGGAATGACTGCACATACTCAATCAGCACACCAACACCAAACAGCAAAAGCCCCCGCAGCCACCAATACCAGCGTGGAAACGCCAGATAGCTCACCAGCGTCAAGGCAAACAGCCCGACAGCATGGTACATGTCACTTTGCCAGTGATAAGTGACTGGTGTCGGGGTAGGGCGCATGCCCAGGTACAGCGCCAACAACAGCATCAGGAAAAACAGCAGCTTGAACATCGGGCGAAAGGCCAGCCAGTACCGCACAATCCTTAGCCACATGGTCTGCCCACCAAACTGCCAACCGAGTGCATCAATCGTCATTACTCCGGATATCGTCAACGGGCACAATTACTTCCTGGCGCGACAGGGTCGGCAGCATCTGGCTGATCGTGCGGTTCCAGCGAGTCAGGCCGGTCGCACCAACAAACACCAGATCACCTTCCGCCAGCCGGAAATCACCGGCAAGCAGTAGAGCCTCAGGGGCGCTCGCATCCAGGTGGAAGCGCTGGGTGTATTCGCCAACATCACGCATAACCCAGATTGCCCGCGGGTCTGCTGCATCCTGGCGCAAACCGCCAGCACTCATCAGCGCCTGCAACAGAGTCAGGTTCTGCTCGGAGCCAAGCTGCCGGGGAGATTGTACCTCGCCCAACACTGTGACCGGTTTGTATTCCCGGCGTTCAAGATTCAACAGATCGCCAGCGCGCAAGAATAATTGAGACGCGGCGGCAGATTGCACTGCCTCTGCCGGCAGCTCGTAGCGCGTGCTATCACGGGTCAGGGTCAGCAAAGACCGTGACTTGGCCTGGTAATCCAGCTCCAGCAGCGCTTCATGCAGCGACAGTGGCTGGCCGGGTAATGGCAGACTCGCTCTGCCGTTGAAGCCCGGACCGAGTAGCACGCGGCGGCTATTGGCCTGAGCCAGGCGTACATCCACCTGGGGATTGTCGATAAAGCGTGACAACTGCTCGGTCAGCGCGTGACGAAGCTGCGCTGGAGTCAGGCCGCTGGCACGAATCTGGCCAACAAAGGGAAAGAACAACACACCGTTGGCATCAACCGCCCGAACATTGACCCCACCCTGTTGTTCAGCGCCGCCAGGCACGGTCAATTCGGGATAATCCCACACGGTAATGTACAGCTCGTCCAGTGGCCCGAGCCGGTAAGGCTGTGGCTCAGCCTGGAGTAATTCTTGCGGCAGTTGCGCCGGCGCAGGGGAGGCTTGCTGCTGAATCAGTGCCTGATCAATGCTGATTATCTGCGCGTCAGTATCGGCCCGGCCAATGGCTGGCTGATGCAACCCAGGCGCTAGCGCGCAGGCTTGCAGCAAAACGGCGGTGGTAATGACTGTCCATAGGCGATAAGAAAACATGAGGTGCTCCTGGCCTCGTCCGGTTGCTTGCTGAAGGAACTTTTGAAAAACGTAGGCGAGGCGGGCAAGACAAGGCAAAAACGGACGAAAAAGCGCAGTTTACGTGCTGTAAATGAGCATTTTGAGGATGTTTTTAACGCAGTATTGCCAACGCAGGTAGTTTTTCAGAGGTTCCTTAAGTCAGGGGCAATATGATAACCCGTATTGGCAGACATGCCGAATCGACAAAGCGTGCACTGGCGCACTCTGCGGTATGGCGCAATGACATACACTTGCCGCTTACCGACGACGCACAGGGAGTGCCCGGCATGACAACCACTTACCCCTTCATCGAGCATCACGGCGCCACGCAGGGCGTTACCGGCTCCTGCCATCAGCTCTGGTTGAGCGCCAAAGACAGCCTGCTGATCGACTGCGGCCTGTTTCAAGGCGTGGAAAGCTCCGTTCAGGGAGCTGGAGCCCATAGCCTGGCCATCGAATTCAAACTCGACAGCGTCAAGGCCCTGATCGCCACCCACGTACACATTGATCATATTGGCCGCTTGCCCTGGCTGATCGCTGCCGGCTTCAAGGGGCCTGTGTACTGTACCGAGCCTTCGGCCATGCTGATGCCCACCGTGCTGGAGGATGCCTTCCTGGTTGGCGTGCAGCGTGACCGTGAGCTGGCCAGCAGGTTTGTTGGCATGGTTCAGCCGATGCTGCGAGGCCAGCCCTATGCCCAATGGATTGAAGTGATTGGGCGGGACGACCTGCGCTGTCGCATCCGCTTCAAACCCGCCGGGCATATCCTGGGTTCGGCCTGGGTCGAATGCGACGTACATTACCCCAACGAAAACCGCAGCAAACGGATCGTCTTTTCCGGCGACCTGGGCGCCCCGCACGCGCCTTTGCTGCCAGCCCCCGGCTACGCCTGGCGCGCCGATACCGTAGTGCTGGAAAGCACCTACGGCGACCGCCTGCATGAAGACCGCCGCAGCCGCCGCCAACGCTTTCAGCGAGTGCTGGAACATGCCCTGGCCGACGGCGGCACCGTACTCATCCCCGCATTCAGCATCGGCCGCACCCAGGAACTGCTCTACGAGCTGGAAGACATAATCAACTCATGCAGTTCCAGCATCGCGCAGGCGCTGGGCGGCATTCCGACGACGCTACCCGGGGCCACGCACAAAACTGCGAGTAACCTCCCTGGGAGTGTCGCGCGCCCGCGCGACACAGAGCCATCCTGCACCTCCGTGCTATCAGACAGTTCCAGCATCGCGCAGGCGCACGACGCTACCCAGGCCACCCCCACCAACTGGCCAACCCTACCCATCATCCTCGACGCCCCACTAGCCAGCCGCTTCACCGCCCTATACCGGCAACTCAAACCCTACTGGGACAAAGAAGCCCTCAAGCGCATTGCCAATGGCCGCAAGCCCCTGGCCTTCGACAACCTGCTCACCGTCGAAACCCACGCCCAGCACCTGGCCATGGTCAATCGCCTGGCTCACACCCGCCAACCCGCCATTGTCATCACCGGCAACGGCATGTGCAGCGCCGGGCGCATCGTCAATTACCTCAAGGCCATGCTCGGCGACCCTCGCCACGACGTGGTCTTCGTCGGCTACCAGGCCAAAGGCACCCCCGGTCACGCCATCCAGCAGCACGGCCCACGCGGTGGTTATGTCAGCCTGGAAGGCGAGCGCATCCAGATCAAGGCTGGCGTCCACACCCTGGGCGGTTACTCTGCCCATGCCGACCAGAAAGGCCTGGTGAACTTCATCACCCGCATGCGCCACTGGCCCAGTGAAGTGCGGCTGGTGCATGGTGATCCTGAGGCCAAGCAGAGCCTGGCCAAAGTTCTCCAACAGCGGGCCAGTGAAAAGCAGCACGACATGCATGTCATCATTCCGTAACCTCCTTGATCAATATTGCCCTCTGATCAGCGTTTTTGACTGGGAGCAGCGTTGAGCAATGCCCATGCTCTGGCCGTGCTCAAGCAAACATTTGGCTGTCGATGGAGTGTGGCTTTTTGATGTCAGAATAATGCTTTGTGAATATTGTCTATTTAATTCAAACGAGTAAAATTCGCTCCCCATAGGCACCCGTCAGAGGTGCCAGGTGCCGCGCTATACAAAAGAAAATGGATTGACCTGTCGCGAAGCTGCACTGGCTGCAGATCGCAACTGAAAGAAAAGGACTCATCAGCATCTGAGCGCCTTTGCGTCATGAATCCCCAAAGAAAGCCGGTCAGTAGTCTATTTGCCGTGTGTTGCCTGACGAGTGGATATGCCATGTTGGGTGAAACCAAGGAGCATTCATGAGTCAGTACACCCCGCTGCCGCAGCAACCGGCCAGCACAGAAATCGATCTGGTTGCCCTGGCACATGGCCTGTGGCAACAAAAAGTTGTCATTGGCCTCGCTGCCGTATTGGTTACATTGCTGGCCAGCATCTATGCATGGTTTGCAACACCTCACTATGAAGTCCAGAGCGTATTGCGCCCGGCGGCAATCAAGGACCTTGATGAGCTAAATGCCACGGGACTCTATAGCCTGAAGCCTGAGCAAGCCTTGCGCCGAGTCGGCGCTGCGCTGGACTCTTACGACGTCCGTCTGAATTATTTCAATCAACACCAGCAGCAGTTCAACGTGCTGCTGCGTAATGGCCGCACCCCAGAGCAGGCCTTTGAAGCTTTCAACGAGAAAGCTTTTCGTATGTTACAGCCTGATGCCAAGGCTCAGGGTAACCTAGCTCCCTTTGTTGGTATCCGCCTGACCTACCCTCGCGGAGTTGATGGGCCTGAAGTGGCCAATGGGCTTGTGCTTCATGCCATCAATGTGGTGCGTGAACAGGTAATAGCAGACCTCAACGTCATCATCGAAAACCGACTCAGTGTGCTTGATCGCAAGATCATCGTTGCGCGTGCTGCCTATGAGGCTGAAAAGAGTGCGCGGATTGCCCGGCTGGAAGAAGCAGACAGCCTCAAGCGTGCCGAACTGCACGATGAACTACTGGCCCTGCGTCAAGAATTGAGGTCCAAGCGCGACAACCGCATTGAGCAACTGTCTGAAGCAATCCAAATTGCCAAGTCGCTGGGCATTGTCAAGCCAACTACGCCGTCGACTCTGGGTAACCAAACCCGATCAGCGTCGGGCAATATCATCCGTACTGAGGTCAACAATCAGCGGGTTCCGTTGTATTTCATGGGGACTGAAGCGCTGGATGCCGAGCGTCAGGCCCTGCTGGCGCGCAGTAGCGACGACTTCACCAATGCACGTATCGCCCAGATTGCCAAGGAGCTCCAGCTCCTGGAGCACAACCGCCAGGTTGAAACGCTCAACAGTCGAGAGAATGAAGACCTGTTCCTTGCCGAATTGGCCGACATGCGCGGCGAAGCAGCACGCTTGCGTTCGATTTCGCTTGAGCCTGAGCATTTGAATCTGGTGCGAATTGATCAGGCGGCCCAGCCGCCATTGACGCCAGTCAAACCGAAAAAGGCTCTGGTAATTGTACTGGGCGCAGTATTGGGGCTAGTGCTGGGCATCGCCATCGTGCTTGTACGTATTGCCCTTAGCTCGCGAGCCAGGGCCGGTATTGCCGTATCATTGTGATATGGCTTTGATGGTCAAATTCATGGCCTGACAGCCCGTCAGAATGTTGACTTAAATGAGTCTGTCAAGCCTTGTAACACATGGCAAGGCGTGTAACATTCTTGCGATAGGCACCTGAATAGGTGAAAGGCTTTTAGAAATTAGGGATCAGCTTGTTCCCGGTATCGAAGCAAAGGCTCAAATCGCAGTGCCCCCCCAGGGGTATTGCGTTAGAAGGCAATAATGTCGAATACAGCAGGCTCGGAATGGTATCTGATTCAGTGTAAACCTCGGCAGGAGGCAAGGGCTGAGGAAAACCTGCGCAAGCAGAATTTTTCGTGTCTTCTGCCACTCTGTTGGACAGAAAAAATCAGGCATGGCAAAAGCCAGATGGTTCAAGAGCCCTTGTTCCCCGGTTACCTGTTCATCAACCTCTGCCAGCTTACTGACAGTTGGTACTCCATCCGCTCCACGCGTGGTGTGCGTCGGCTGGTGACCTTTGGCAATATGCCGGTTGCCGTTCCCGCGCCCATTATCGATGGTATTCAACAACGCCTGACCCAGGTCGGCCTCCGCCCCCTGTTCCAGCAGGGCGACAAAGTAGTAATCACCAGTGGCCCACTAAAAGACCTGACAGCCATTTTCGGCTGCCGGGACGGTGAAGAGCGCGCGGTGATTCTGCTGTCTATGCTTCAGCGTGAGCAAGCAGTGAAAATCCGGTTGGGCTCGCTCAAATCGATAGCCTGATCACAGTTCAAAATTGAATTTACTGCCGGGGCTAAGGTCTGTTCCGGTAGCGGTCTTTAGATCGCCAACAATTAAGTCGCCTGTGTCCTCAAGAAAACGACAGACAATCTTGGGGCGGTAGCGTGCCTAGCGTCCTTGGCGTCTTGAATAAAACAGATAATGGAGTCACCGTGAGTCAAGAGTCTTCCTTGCCCCAGTATGGGAATAACGACGAAATCGATCTTCTGGCCTTGTTTGAAAGTCTATGGGAGCAAAAACTCGTAATTGCCGCCATTACCGCCGTAGTCACCGTCTTGGCAATAGGTTATGCCTTCCTGGCGACGCCCTACTATGAAACCCAAAGTACCCTGCGCCCTGCGGCCATCAAGGATCTTGATGAGGTCAATGCTTCAGGTATTTACGAAATAACCCCAGAAGAGGCTCTGCACCGCGTTGGCTCAGCACTGGACTCCTACGAGACTCGGCTGAACTATTACCGCGACAATCCCGAGCTGTTCTCTTCCCTCAATAAAACCGGGCGCAGCCTGGAGCAGAGTTTCGAGGAATTCAATCAGAAGGCCTTCAGCGTGCTGCGCCCGGACCCCAGGCGCAATGACAACCTTGCATCATTTGTTGGGTTGCGCATGACCTACCCGCGAGGCATCGACGGCCCCGCTGTGGTCAATGGTCTGGTGGCCTATGCCATTGAAGGTGTGCGTAGCCAGGTCGAGACCGATATTGAAGTCTTGATCAACAACCGCCTGGCTACGCTTGAGCGTCGGATCAACGCCGCGCGTGCCAGCTACGAGGCTGAAAAGGAAATACGCATAGCCGAGTTGACCGAAGCAGATAGCCTTAAACGTGCTCAACTACAGGATGAATTGCGAGCCTTGCGAGAGGAGCTGCGTCAGCGCCGCGCTGATCGGATCGCGCAACTGGACGAAGCCATTCGTATTGCCAGCGCACTGAATATCAGAAGGCCCACAACGCCTTCAGCACTGGGGCAAGAGGTGCGTACGTCTGGCAGTGTGATCCGCACCGAGGTTACCAATCAGGATATTCCTCTGTACTTCATGGGAACCGACGCCCTGGAAGCTGAACGCAAGGCCTTGGAAGCACGCACATCGGATGACTTCACCGAGCCGCGCATCGCAGAAATCACCAAAGAGCTGCAGCTTCTGGAGCATAACCGCAAGATCGAAGTGCTCAGCAGTCGAGAGAACGATGACCTGTTCCTGACTGAGCTGGCTGAAATGCGCTCGGAAAGAGCCCGCCTCAAATCGCTGCAACTGAATCTGGAAGGCTTGAACCTGGTCCGGATCGACCAGTGGGCAATTACCCCGCTAAACACCGTGAAGCCCAAGAAAGCCTTGGTCGCTGCGCTGGGCGTTGTACTGGGTGGTGTGCTGGGTGTGGGCGTAGCGCTGGTCCGTATTGCCATGCGCAGCCGTAAATCCATCGCCAAGCCAACCTCTGAAGCTTGATTACTCGCCCTCTCGTTCTGGAATTGCTCTATGTGTGGAATTGTTGGCGCGATTGCGCTTAGAAATATTACGCCCATCCTGTTGGAGGGGCTTAACCGTCTTGAATATCGCGGTTACGATTCGGCCGGGCTGGCCGTACTGAACGAGCAGGGCAGCTTGTTGCGTGTACGCGCCATGGGCAAGGTTGCCGAGCTGGAAAAAGTTCTGGCAACAAGCCCCGCCAAAGGCCACCTGGGCATCGCCCATACTCGTTGGGCCACCCACGGCAAACCGGCCGAGCATAACGCCCACCCGCATCTGTCTGAGCGGCTGGCCGTAGTGCATAACGGCATTATCGAAAATCACGCCAGCCTGCGGCGCAAGCTGACGGAACTGGGATACAGCTTCAACTCCGATACTGATACCGAGGTCATCGCCCACCTGCTGGCTCACCATTACCAGCACAAGCAAGACCTGCTCAGCGCCTTTAGGGCTACCCTCAATGAGCTGCACGGCGCCTATGCGCTTGGGGTAATCCACCAGGATGAGCCTGGTAATCTTTATTGCGCCCGCATGGGCAGCCCGCTGGTGATTGGCGTGGGCAGTGAAGAGCAATTCATTGCCTCTGACCCGTTGGCGCTGCTACAGGTGACCGACCAGTTCATCTACCTGGAAGAGGGCGATCATGCCCGCCTGACTCTGGCCGGACACGAGATCTGGAGCAGCAACAACCAAGTACTGAACTACCCGGTCAAACGCTACGAGCATGCCGCTCACAGCCTGGACAAGGGCGAGTACCGGCATTTCATGCTCAAGGAAATCTTCGAGCAGCCCAAAGCCATTGCCGACACTCTGGAAGGCAAGCTGGCTCATAATCAGGTGCTGACTGCCATCCTTGGTCCGGAAGCGGAAAACCGCCTGGCTGACATCCAGAACATTCATATCGTCGCCTGTGGCACCAGCTACCATGCCGGCCTGGTAGCACGCTACTGGATTGAAGAGCAGGCCGGTATTGCCTGCCAGGTAGAAGTTGCCAGCGAGTATCGCTATCGCACCGTGTCCGTCCCGGCCAACACCCTTCTGGTAACCATCTCCCAGTCTGGTGAAACCGCAGACACCCTGGCTGCGCTCAGATATGCCAAGAAGCAGAATTATCTGGGCACACTGGCCATCTGCAACGTAGCTGGCAGCTCCCTGGTACGCGAGGCTGGCTGGCGATTGCTGACCCAGGCCGGCCCGGAAATCGGCGTAGCCTCAACCAAAGCCTTTACCACCCAACTGGTAGCATTGTTGTGGCTGACTACCGCACTGGCCCAAGCCAAGCAGCGAGCCCCGGAAATCATCAACGCCAATATCAGGGCATTGCGTAACCTGCCGGGCCTGGTCGAACAAGTGCTGCAACTGGAGCCGGGTATCGAGCAATTGGCGCAAAGCTTTGCCAGCAAACATCACGCCCTGTTTCTTGGCCGCGGCCCGCATTACCCCGTGGCGATGGAAGGGGCGCTCAAGCTCAAGGAAATTTCCTACATCCACGCTGAAGCTTACGCCGCCGGTGAACTCAAGCACGGCCCGCTGGCGCTGGTCGATGAAGACATGCCCGTAGTCAGCGTTGCTCCCAGTGATAGCCTGCTGGAAAAGCTCAAATCCAACCTTGAAGAAGTTCGCGCCCGTGGTGGTCAGCTAATCAATTTCGCCTGTGAGCGGGCGGGTCTGGAAACCAGTGAAGGGGTGACCCATATTGATATGCCTTGGGTGTACGACAGCGTGTCACCCATTGTGTATACCCTGCCGCTACAACTGCTCAGCTATCACGTGGCGTTGGTGAAAGGAACGGATGTGGATAAGCCGAGGAATTTGGCGAAATCGGTTACGGTTGAGTAATGTTGAAATAAAATTATAGGCCCTCGGCTTGTAGGGTTGATGGATGGTTTTGAAAATACGGGAACAACTATGCAAGTGTCTTCTGATGGGAAAATTGCTGTAATTGGCTTGGGTTATGTGGGATTACCTCTTGCTGTAGAGTTTGGAAAGCACCGCGAGGTATTAGGTTTTGACATCAATCATGGGCGCATTGAAGAACTGCAGTCCGGTAGAGACTCAACCTTGGAAGTGAGTTCGTCAGATCTCGCAACAGCTAATAAGCTTTGGTATAGCAGCCATCAAGAAGACCTCAAGTCCTGTAAGATTTTTATTGTCACAGTACCTACGCCTGTTGATCAGGTAAGCCGCCCCGATCTGACACCGTTGCAAAAAGCTAGCGAAACCGTTGGTTATGCTCTTAAGAAGGGCGATATCGTGATTTACGAGTCAACTGTGTACCCGGGTGCTACTGAAGAAGTATGCATACCTGTGTTGGAGAAAATATCTGGTCTGAAGTTCAATGTCGATTTCTTCGCGGGGTACAGTCCGGAGCGTATTAATCCGGGTGATAAAGTGAATACACTCACGAAGATTAAGAAAATCACTAGTGGCAGCACGCCAGAAGTCGCCGATGCGGTGGATGCCCTGTACGGTAGTATCATTACAGCGGGCACACATAAAGCCAGTAGCATTAAAGTCGCTGAGGCTGCCAAGGTCATTGAAAATACCCAGCGTGACCTGAATATTGCGTTGGTAAACGAGTTGTCGGTCATTTTTGAGCGAATCGGTATTGATACCATTGATGTATTGGAAGCAGCCGGCAGCAAGTGGAATTTTTTGCCTTTCCGTCCTGGTTTAGTCGGAGGACACTGCATCGGGGTTGATCCATACTACCTAACGCATAAGGCAGAGGAGGTGGGCTACCACCCGCAAGTGATTTTGGCTGGTCGTCGCATTAACGACAATATGGCTCGCTACGTTGCGCGCAATACCATCAAACACATGTTGAAAAATGGTATTGATGTTCCGCGAGCAAAAATTGGCGTGATGGGTATCACGTTTAAAGAAAATTGCCCGGATATCCGTAACAGTAAAGTGGCTGACCTTTTGAAAGAGTTTGAATTGTGGGGCGCGCAAGTAGTTGTTGTAGACCCGTGGGCAGACGCCGAAGAGGTTAAGCACGAATACGGTGTAGAATTGGGGGTCATCGATGTGAATAACCAGGTGGACAGCCTGGTGGTCGCTGTAGGCCACCAAGAATTTCGCGATTTGACCCCGGAACAACTGCGCAGTTATGTGCGTACAGAAAAGCCTGTCCTTGCTGATGTTAAAAGTCTGTTCGACCGGAATGCAGCCGCAGCCACAGGCTTCACTGTATTCCGTTTGTGATTTGGGGGTATCAGAGTATGAAAAATTTCGCTCTAATAGGTGCGGCAGGTTACATTGCGCCACGGCACCTGAAGGCTATAAAAGAAACCGGCAACAATCTTGTCGTTGCAATGGATATTAATGACTCTGTTGGTATTATGGATAGCCATTTTCCTGAGGCTGAATTTTTTACAGAGTTCGAGCAGTTCTCAGGTTTTGTTGAGGATCTTAAGCAACAAGGTAAAAAGCTGGACTATATTGCTGTTTGTTCTCCCAACTATCTTCATTTACCGCACATGAAGTTTGCGTTGCAAAACGGTATCGATGTTATTTGCGAAAAACCATTGGTGCTGAACACAGAGGATCTGGACACTCTAAAGCGTTACGAGCAGCAATACGGTGCTAAGGTAAACTCCATTCTGCAGCTACGTTTGCATCCATCTATTATAGCCCTGCGCGAGAAAGTAGCCTCTGCGCCGGCAGATAAGGTGTTTGACGTCGATCTTACCTATTTGACCTCGCGCGGCAAGTGGTATCTAAAGTCCTGGAAGGGCTTTGACGAAAAGTCCGGCGGTGTAGCCACCAATATCGGCGTGCACTTCTACGATATGTTGCATTTCATTTTCGGTAAAATTCTGCATAACGAAGTACACTACCGTGACGAAAAAACATCCTGTGGCTTCCTGCGTTACGAGCGTGCCAATGTGCGTTGGTTCCTATCTATCGATGCCAATCATTTGCCGGAAAATGCTGTACAGGGTGAGAAGCTGACGTACCGGAGTATTGATATTGAAGGCGAAGAACTAGAGTTCTCTGGAGGCTTTACCGATCTGCATACTCAAAGCTACCAGCGTATTCTGGCCGGGCAGGGTTATGGTGTAGAGGATAACCGTGCAGCCATTGAAACCGTAGCCAAGATGCGTAACGCCCTAATCGTAGGAAAACCAACTAATCCGCACCCACTACTGGTTAAAGTCATTGGTCGTTAAGTCATGAATTACTACAAGCACGATAGCGCCATAGTAGACGATGGTGCACAAATCGGCGAAGGCTGCCGTGTATGGCACTTCGTACATGTGTGTGGTGGTGCCAAAATTGGTAAAGGGGTATCTTTAGGCCAAAATGTATTCGTAGGCAACAAAGTAACCATTGGGGACAACTGCAAAATTCAGAACAACGTATCGGTTTACGATAATGTGCATCTGGAGGAAGGGGTGTTCTGTGGGCCAAGCATGGTGTTTACTAACGTGTACAATCCGCGCTCACTAATCGAACGTAAAGATCAGTATCGTGACACCGTAGTAAAAAAAGGCGCTACCCTTGGAGCTAACTGTACAATCGTCTGCGGCGTAACCATCGGTGAGTATGCCTTTATTGGTGCTGGTGCTGTTGTAAACAAAGATGTTCCCGCTTATGCACTGATGGTTGGTGTGCCGGCCAAACAAAAAGGTTGGATGAGTGAGTTCGGCGAGCAGTTAGATTTGCCTTTGGAAGGTCAGGCAACTACGACCTGTTCACACACTGGCACAAAATACAAGCTTAACGGCAAACAATTGGCAAAAGGCTAATCTGAATGCAGTTCATAGATCTGGCAGCGCAACAAGCCCGAATCAAAGAAAAAATTGATGCTAATATCCAAAAGGTACTAGCTCATGGTCAGTATATTCTTGGCCCGGAAGTAACTGAGTTAGAAGAGAAATTAGCCGTTTTCACCGGTGCCAAATATTGTATCACGTGCGCCAATGGGACTGACGCCCTACAAGTTGCCCAAATGGCGCTGGGTATAGGCTTGGGGGATGAGGTCATCACGCCAGGTTTTACTTACATTGCAACCGCCGAAACTGTTGCTCTTCTAGGCGCTAAGCCGGTCTATGTGGATATAGAGCCAAGTACATACAACCTCAATCCTGCGTTGCTGGAAGCTGCGATCACCCCACGTACAAAGGCAATTATTCCCGTATCTCTCTATGGTCAGTGTGCGGACTACGATGCTATCAACGTTATCGCTGCTAAGTACGGAATTCCTGTGATTGAAGATGCAGCTCAGAGCTTTGGCGCAAGCTATAAAGGCCGTAAGAGTTGTAATCTGACAACTATTGCCTGCACCAGTTTCTTTCCCAGCAAACCTTTGGGCTGTTACGGCGATGGCGGGGCCGTATTTACCAATGATGAAGAGCTGGCAAAGAATATTCGTCAGATTGCTCGTCATGGCCAAGGCCGCCGTTATCATCACGTTCGAATTGGCGTAAATAGCCGATTGGATACTTTGCAAGCCGCGATATTACTACCTAAATTAGAGATTTTTGGCGAGGAAATTGAGTTACGTAACCAAGTGGCTCAAAAATATACGATGCTTCTTAGTCGTTACTGTGATGAGCGGTGCGATTCAGTAATTCAAGTACCCTTTGTCGAGAAGCATAACATTAGTGCCTGGGCGCAATATACTGTTCGGCTGGCAAATCGCGATACGGTGCAACGGAAATTACTGAAGCTTGGCATCCCAACGGCAGTACATTACCCAATACCATTAAATAAACAGCCTGCAGTGGCTGATGAGAGCGCAAAGTTGCCAATAGGGGATGAGGTTGCAGAAAGCGTTATGAGCTTGCCGATGCACCCATACATGACTGAAAGAGATATTGCGCAAGTGGCTGAGGGCTTAACAAGGTAATCTTACAGGGCTTCGTTCTGGCTGTCAGGGCTTATAGTCACCCCCGTAGTGCTGAAGTACATATGGGCTGGCTAGCTTAAACCGGTTGTACTGGTCTGCTTTTTGGTGCTTTTCAGTTAGCTGCTATATGTTGCTTTCATAAAGCCTTTATGCTTGCGGTGGTAGAGACTGATTGATAAATAAGTGATGTCTTGGGGTTGTTATTTTATGAGTGCATTGAGTGATAGTTAAGTTTGATGAATTGCTGAAGTCAAGGTTTGCAAAGAACGTCCTAACATTGCTGAGTGGTACCGCAGTTGGGCAGGGCGTGATGATATTGGCTTTGCCAATTTTGACCCGTCTCTTTAGTCCTGATGATTTTGCTCTTCTGGCTATTTTTGTATCATTGTTAGGGTTGATTTCTGTTGTTGCCTGCCTTCGTTTGGATATTGCGATTCCAATACCCAAAGAAGATGGAGAGGCACTTGATCTTCTGGTTTTGGCATTGGTTTCAAGCTTGCTTTTTGGTGGAATAATTGGCCTGCTTTGCTTCTTCTTTGCAGGAGATGTAGCGCATGTTTTTGGTCGTGATGAAATTGAGAAGTATATATGGCTTTTGCCTTTAGGTGTCTTGGGTGCTGGGGGGTATGCAGCAGCCCAGTTTTGGGCGACAAGGAAAAAGAACTTTAAAGATATTGCAAAAACACATGTGAAAAGATCTTTGGCTGGGACTGGCGTACAGTTAGCTGGCGGTCTTTTGGCTGCTGGGCCTATTGGGCTTGTTTTGGGATATATAGTCACGCAGATAGGGGGGGCTGTATCTCTCGGGGTTAAAGCCTTCAGTGATATTCGTTGTTTGGGTTATAGGCCAAGCTCTCGCATATTTTTAACGCTCAAGTCCTACAAAAGATTTCCGCTATACTCTACCTGGGAGTCGCTCTTTAATAGTGCGGCAATTCAGCTTCCGGTAATATTAATTGCTGCCTTTATTGCGGGTCCGGAAGTCGGCTATTTAATGTTGGCTATGAGAGTAATGGCTGCGCCAATGTCGCTTCTTGGGGGGAGCGTTGCTCAGGTGTATCTTTCTCAAGCGCCAGAAAAGTATCGTGACGGTGAGTTGGGAGCGTTCACAGCCTCTCTAATTGTGCGTCTATTGATTGTAGGTGGCCCCGTTATTTTTATCGGGGGGCTTGGATCTCCTTGGCTATTCCCATGGGTTTTTGGGGCTGAGTGGGAGAGGGCTGGGATTTTTGTGTTATGGATGGTGCCTTGGTTTATTCTTCAGTTCATAACCTCGCCGGTCTCAATGGCTCTCCATGTTGTAGGTATGCAGCATGTTTCATTGCTATTGCAGGTCTTCGGTTTTTTGGTCCGTTGTGGTGCAGTACTTTTAGCTTTCTTTATTAATGAAAGCTTTTTGGTTTCTGCATATGTCGCAAGTGGTGCAGTTTTTTATTTTGTATATTTAGTAGTGGTGTTGAGAGTTATTAGAGTTTCATTTGGTGAGGTTTTAGCTTGCGCTTTTGGTCGTCGGTAGTGCGAAGACTCCAGGATTGTCCTGATTGTATCGTTAGGGGTTGATGTGGAATGGCGGCTTTTTTTGTTGTTTCAAGTATTTATAGTGTTTTTGTTTATGTTGTGTATCCTTTCTTTTATGATTGGGGGCTGTTTCTTGCGATTCAAAATCGGGATCATGGGTTTCTAGAATTTTTGGGGGCTGCTGGATATTGTGCTGTAATTATTTTCTTTGCGGGGTTTGTTCAGCGGGGAATATATGGGCTATTTAATTGTTTTTTGATATTTACTACCTATATTCCATTTTTTATGTTGATGCCGTTTTTCTTGCCTGAGAAGATATTTTCTTTGGATGCTGTTGTTTATTGTATGTCGGCGGTCCTGTTTTCTTTTGTTGGTGTTATGTTTAGTAGAGGGCGAGGGATCGCTTTTCCTGTTTCGCTTAAGTCTTCAGCGTTTTGCTTTTTTCTTGTTGCCTTGAGCTTGACGAATTTGCTCTTCTTGGTAGTTTATTTTAGAGGATTGATCTCTGTCGAGGCTTTTTTTGATGTATATGCGCATAGAGAAAAATATAGAGAGATGGCCGGTTTTGCGTCATATTTCTTGCATTGGCAGGTTATGGTCTTGTCTCCGGTGGCTTTGGTTTTTGGTTTGCAATTGAGAAGTTTTTCTCTTGTTGTTTTGGGTTGTTTGGGTTTTATTGTTGTGTTTATGATTAGTTCTTTTAAGGTTGCTTTGGTCGTTCCTTTTGTTGTTGGGTTTGGGTATGTCCTTCGGGCGGCATGGTGTCAATTTTTGTCTCCAAGTTTTGCTGCAATATTTATCTTGTTTTTGTTTGTCTCTGCGTTTGTGTTCGATTATTTTTCTGGCCTTAAAGCATTTACGCCGTATGTTGCTGATAGGGTTTTTCTGGCGCACGGCGTGCAAAATTTAATGATTCTGGACTTTTTCTCAGATATGCCGAGAGCCTTGTGGGGTAATAGCTTCTTGCGTCATTTTGTTGAGCCTGTTTATGATGTTGATCCTTTTATATTTTTAGGTCAGCATTATTATGGTAGGGATGTCAGGCTTAATACTGGTTTTGTTGGTGATGGTTTTATTAACTTTGGGGTTTATGGCGTTATACTGTCTACCCTGGTCTCGGCTTTTGTTATTATCTTGTGTGATTTGGTCGTAGGGCAGAAAGAAAGCTCCTTGTGTTTTTTGTTGTTTTTGCCGCACTTTGTTTCCTTGCTGAATGGTCCGGTCCAGGTTTCCCTTGTTACAAATGGTTTGTTGTTTTTTTTGTTGGTGCTTCTGCTGTATCCTAAAAAATATATTTATGGTGCTTCCGGGGGGTGATGTTTGAAGATTTTGCATGTTGCAACCTTGAACTCTGCGTCTTCAAATATTGGCGTCGTGCACCAGATGCAGTATGAGCGGTATGCTGCTCGGGAGCTTGGTCTGGACTGGGATGTTGAGCTATGGGCTGGTGACTCTGTTGATGGTTTTGAATTTATAAATGTTTATCCGGAGTCTTTGCGCTCTCGAATTTCTAGACGGTACCATTTTTTCAAGATTTTGAAATCTGCTTCAAGGTCTTATGATGTCGTGCTGTTGCGCTATATGCCGGGTGACTTGTTCCTCCCTTTCTTTATTTCTGATAAGGCTCGGGTTTGCTTTGTTCATCACTCTAAAGAGGATGTTGCTCTGAGGAGCATGTTTCCTGGGGCTAAAGGTTTTTTGTTTTCTCTCTTGGAACGTTTCTTAGGGGTTTTATCTTTGAGAAAAGCGAATGGGTTTATTGGTGTAACCCAAGAGCTGGTTCGTTATGAGTTTTCACGAGCTTTCTGCAGTTCAAAGAAAAGCTTTGTTTATCCTAACGGGATTGATTATGCTCGGTTTGATCTTGTTGGAGACGGGCGCGGTGGGAAGATAAAAGTCGCTTTTGTTGCATCACGTTTTTTTTCCTGGCATGGCCTGTCCCTTATTCTTGAAGATCTTTCCCACTTTTCTCGGAGAGGTGATGTTGAACTTCACCTTGTTGGTGAGGTGCTTCAGGGAGATTTACAGCTTATTGAAGAATTAGCGCTTAAGAGTAATGTCATTGTTCATGGTAAGTTGAGTGTGTCTGAACTGAGAGATGTCCTCAGTACCGCAGATGTTGGGCTCGCCTCGTTTGGTTTGGGTCAGGCTGGAATTGCCGAGGCCTGTACGCTGAAAGTTAGAGAGTATTTGGCAGCCGGAATACCTGTTTATTCTGGACATGTTGATGTTGGAGTTCCTGATTCTTTTGAATTTTATAGTGTAGGTGGTCCAAATTTTTCTGAGATTTATAGTTATGCTACTGATATGAGACGCTTTAGCAGGCAGGATGTTAGGAATTCTGCTAGGTCGTTTATTGATAAAAAATATCTAGTCAAAGATCTGTATGCTTGGCTTGTGTTAAATTTTAAAGGGTGAAGTTATGAAGAAGGCACTAATTACCGGCGTCACTGGGCAGGATGGTTCCTACCTTGCGGAATTCTTACTTGATAAAGGCTATGAAGTGCATGGCATCAAACGTCGCGCCTCGCTGTTCAATACTCAGCGAGTGGATCATATTTATCAGGATCCGCATGTCGATAACCAGAACTTTATCCTGCACTATGGTGATCTGACGGACTCGTCAAACCTTACCCGCATTATCCAAGAGGTGCAGCCGGATGAGGTCTACAACCTTGGTGCGCAGTCTCATGTGGCTGTCAGCTTCGAATCTCCTGAGTACACTGCTGATGTTGATGCCATGGGTACCCTGCGTCTGCTTGAGGCAATCCGTCTGTTAGGGCTGGAGAAGAAAACCCGCTTTTATCAGGCATCTACCTCCGAGCTCTATGGCCTGGTGCAGGAAATCCCGCAGAAAGAGAGTACTCCGTTCTACCCCCGCTCACCTTATGCTGTGGCCAAGCTATATGCTTACTGGATAACAGTGAATTACCGGGAGGCCTACGGCATGTATGCCTGTAACGGTATTTTGTTCAACCATGAATCGCCGCGCCGCGGTGAGACTTTTGTTACCCGCAAGATCACTCGCGGTTTGGCGAATATCGCACAAGGGCTGGAGCAGTGTTTGTATATGGGCAATATGGATGCTCTGCGTGATTGGGGTCATGCGAAGGATTATGTCCGAATGCAGTGGATGATGTTGCAACAGGAGCAGCCTGAAGACTTCGTGATTGCGACCGGGGTGCAGTACTCCGTGCGAGAGTTCATTCGCTGGTCAGCAGCAGAACTGGGGATTCGCCTGCGCTTCGAAGGTTCAGGCGTGGATGAGGTTGCTATTGTCGAACATATTGAAGGTGACAAGGCTCCCGCTCTTGAGGTTGGTGCTGTTGTTGTGCGTGTTGATCCGCGGTACTTCCGACCGGCAGAAGTAGAAACGTTGCTGGGCGATCCAGCAAAAGCCAAGACCAAGCTTGGCTGGGTGCCAGAAATTAGTGTTCAGGAAATGTGTGCGGAAATGGTTCGCGAGGATCTGAAAGCTGCCCAGCGCCATGCGTTGCTCAAGCATCATGGCCATGATGTTCCTGTTTCAATGGAGAATTGAGCGTGATTCGTGAGCTGAATCAGACAGTTTTTGTTGCTGGTCACCGTGGTATGGTGGGGTCGGCTATTGTGCGGCGCCTGAAGGCTCTGGGGTACAGTCGTATTCTCACGGCCGATCGGAGTCAGTTGAATCTGCTGGATCAGGCGTCTGTGCATGCCTTTTTCAGTAGTAATAGTGTCAGCCAGGTGTATCTGGCTGCTGCGAAGGTGGGCGGCATACACGCAAATAACACGTATCCGGCTGACTTCATCTATGAAAACCTGATGATTGAAGCCAATATTGTTCATGCCGCTCATATGAACAATGTGCAAAAGCTATTGTTTCTTGGATCCTCCTGCATCTATCCGAAACATGCTGAGCAGCCAATGCGTGAAGAAGCGTTGCTAACAGGAATACTTGAGCCAACTAATGAGCCGTATGCTGTCGCCAAAATAGCCGGCATCAAGCTGTGTGAGAGTTACAACCGGCAGTATGGGCGCGATTATCGTAGCGTGATGCCGACCAATCTATACGGGCCGCACGATAATTTTCACCCGGAAAACAGCCATGTAATACCGGCGTTGCTGCGTCGTTTTCACGAAGCGGTTCGGCAGGGTGATCAGGAGGTTGTGATCTGGGGTAGCGGTAAACCTATGCGTGAGTTTCTTCATGTGGATGATATGGCTGCTGCCTGTGTACATGTAATGGAGCTGGGTAGCGACCTTTACAGCAAAAACACCCAGCCGATGCTGTCTCATATCAACGTGGGCACAGGCGTGGACTGCACCATTCGTGAGCTTGCGGAAACTGTTGCCAAGGTAACAGGTTTTCAGGGCCGTCTAATCTTTGATGCCACAAAGCCGGATGGGACTCCACGTAAACTCATGGATGTGACACGCCTCAATGCCCTGGGTTGGCGGTCGAGTATCCGTCTCGAGGACGGTCTGCGTGATGCCTATAGTTGGTATATAGAGAACATTGAGCAAGCGCGAACGCGCTGAAGATTTCGGAGTTCTCTATGTGGTTGAACGCAGAGACATTTCGCCGTGTTGTGGCTGCGACTCCGCTGGTTTCGATTGACCTGTTGGTTGAGAATCATGCGGGTGAGGTTCTCCTCGGCCAGCGTCTTAATCGACCTGCACAGGGCTTCTGGTTCGTACCTGGTGGGCGCATTCAGAAGAATGAAACTCTGGACGGGGCCTTCCTCCGGTTGACATCGGGTGAGCTCGGTGAGGGGTTCGAACGCAGCGAAGCGCGCTTGCTGGGTGTGTATGAGCACTTCTACCCGGATAGTGTGTTTGGCGAGGCTGGAAACAACCCAGATACACATTACGTCGTACTAGGCTACTACCTGCGTCTGCCTCCAGGTCTTACGCTAAACCCGCCTACCGGGCAGCACGGATGCTATCGCTGGTGGTCCAAGGCAGAAATGCAGACGAGCGTTGACGTCCATGACAATAGCCGTGCTTACCTTGCGGCCTTATCTTGAGTATATCTAGCGAAGGAACTTGAATATGCTTTTTCCTGTGATTATGGCTGGTGGTTCTGGCTCAAGATTGTGGCCGCTTTCCCGTCAGCTCAATCCGAAACAGTTCCTTGCCTTAGCTGACGCACAGCTAACTATGTTGCAGGCGACTATTCAGCGCCTTGAAGGCTTGGATACTGGCCAACCACTACTGATTTGTAACGAGCAGCACCGTTTTCTCGCTGCCGAGCAGTTACGGCAGTTGGGAATGAATGAGGCTAGCATTCTGCTTGAGCCGGTAGGCCGCAACACAGCCCCGGCTATCGCTTTGGCCGCATTGAAGGCGCTTGAAAAAGCAGATGATCCGATTTTGTTGGTGCTTGCTGCGGATCACTTGATTCAAGATGTTGTGGCTTTCCATGCCAGCATAGAGGCCGCGTTACCTTTAGCCGCAGGCGGTAAGTTGGTCACTTTTGGGATCCTCCCCACACACCCCGAGACGGGCTATGGCTATATCGAAAAGGGGCAATCGTCAGGCGGTGGTTATCTGGTGAAGCGTTTTGTCGAGAAACCGGACCAGCCCACAGCCCAAGAATATCTTGCAAGCGGTAAATATTTTTGGAACAGCGGTATGTTCATGTTTCGTGCCAGCCGTTATCTGAAGGAGTTGGAACGCTTCCAACCTGAGATACTCGCCGCCTCTAGCAAGGCACTAGAGCTAGGGGAGCAAGATATGCATTTCACCCGCATTGACCCTGAAACCTTCGCAAGCTGTCCTGAGGACTCGATTGATTATGCGGTTATGGAGAGAACCGAGGATGCAGTTATGGTGCCGCTGGATGCTGGATGGAGCGACATAGGTTCGTGGACTGCGCTTTGGGAGGTCAGTACCAAGGATGAGCAGGGTAATGTCTTTAAGGGCGATGTTTTGGGCCTCAGTACCTATAACAGCTATGTGCATGCTGATAGTCGTTTGGTTGCTACCGTAGGAATCGAGGATCTGATAGTCGTTGAAACCAAGGATGCGGTACTGGTTGTGCATAAGGATAAGGTTCAGGATGTAAAGAAAGTTGTTGAATCAATTAAGAATGATGGCCGCCATGAGCACCTCAATCACCGCGAGGTATATCGCCCATGGGGTGTGTATGATTCAGTCGACAACGGGCTACGCTATCAGGTCAAACGTATCACCGTGCGCCCAGGTGCAAAACTCTCAGTCCAGATGCATCACCATCGTGCAGAACACTGGATTGTGGTCAGTGGTACAGCCAAAGTTACCAATGGAGATCGGACATATTTGGTGACTGAGAATCAGTCAACCTATATTCCTGTCGGGCAGGTGCATGCTTTGGAGAATCCGGGTGTTATCCCCCTGGAACTTATTGAAGTCCAGTCTGGATCATATCTAGGCGAGGACGATATTGTACGTTTTGAAGATCAGTACGGTCGGGTGTAAGGGGCTTATTTGAAAATTTCTCTGGTTACAGTGGCATATAATAGTGCAGCCACTATTGAAACGACGCTCGAGTCGGTTGCTGCTCAAAATTATCCTGAACTTGAATATATTGTTGTCGATGGTGGTTCCTCCGATGCTACCGTGGAAAAGGTACGGCAGCATCCAGACCTGGTGGCAGAGCTGATCTCTGAGCCGGACCGTGGAATCTACGATGCTATGAATAAAGGGGTGTTACGAGCGAGCGGTGAGATTGTTGGTATTCTCAACTCAGATGACTTTTACTTGCGTCCCTCAGTGCTAAAGGAGGTAGCCGCAGTTTTCGAGGCTGACCCTTCGTTGGATGTTGTGCTTGGCGATGTCGACTTTGTTGCTGATGACGACCTGGCCAAACCAGTCCGGGTCTACCGTGCTGGCCGCTTTAGGCCATGGATGTTCCGTTTTGGGCTGATGCCGCCACACCCTGCAGTTTTTGTGCGTAAGTCCGCTTACGATCGCATTGGTGTATACAAACTGGGCTATCGGATTGCTGCAGACTTTGATTTTTTGGTACGGCTTTTGTTAATTGATGGTGCTAAGTATCAGGTTGCTAATAAACATTGGGTAAGAATGCGTACTGGTGGGGCCAGTACCGCTGGTTGGAAAAGTAATCTGATTTCTACAAGGGAAATGCTCCGGTCGCTGCGCGAGAATAAAATATTTTCAAGCTCACCGATGCTTTTGCTTCGGTTGCCGATTAAGTTTTTTAGACAGGTCTTCTTATGAACATATTACTGACAGGAGCTACGGGGTTCATTGGATCTGAGATGGCGCGTCAGCTAAACTTGAAGCAAGAGACTCGCCTTGCTTTAGCGCTTCGCTCGCCAAAGACTATGACGGAAGGTTTGATTCATGTTGTTGGTGACTTGACAGCTGATACCGATTGGTCGGTGGCATTAAAAGATCAGCAAGTAGTGATTCATACTGCTGCCCGCGCTCATATCATGAAAGATGAAGTGGTTGATCCTGTGCTTGAGTATTGCCGTGTCAACGTAGACGGCACTCTGAACTTGGCTAAGCAGGCAGCAGCAGCAGGCGTTCGTCGTTTTATCTTTATTAGCTCGATTGGCGTTAATGGAAATATAAATACTGGTCCATTTACTGCCGCGGATCAGCCTGAGCCCGTTGATGCTTACGCTCAGTCTAAGTGGATGGCAGAGCAAGGTTTGTGGCGTATTCAGAATGAAACAGGGATGGAGCTTGTAATTATTCGTCCCCCGCTTGTTTATGGGGCCAATGCACCAGGGAATTTCAGTGCTTTGATGCGCTGGGTTAAAAGAGGGGTCCCTCTACCTTTGGGAGCAGTCCATAACAAACGGACCTTGATTGGTCTTGATAACTTAGTTGACCTCGTCATCAGGTGTATTGATCATCCCGCTGCTGCTAACCAAATGCTCTTGGCTGGGGATGGCGAAGATATTTCCACAACTGAGCTGCTCAGAGGAGTGGCAAAAGCTATGGGGCGACCTGCCCGACTTATACCCGTACCGGTCACCTGGCTCAAGTTGGCTGCGACACTCATTGGCAAAAAGGCCACGGCTGAAAAGCTATTGGGTTCACTACAGGTTGATATCAGTAAAACACGAGAGCTTCTGGGCTGGGAACCTCCGGTTACAGTAGAAGAAGGTTTAAAAAGGTGCTTCCGTGATACGATTGCTTGATTTTTCTTTCGCGCTACTGGGACTGGTTTTTGGTTTCCCGGTGCTTTTGCTGATCTACGTGATCGGCCTTTTCGACACCGGCTCCCCGCTGTTTCTGCAGGAGCGAGTTGGGCGTAACAAAAGGCCCTTTGTTTTGGTCAAATTTCGCACAATGAAGGTTGATACCGCTTCGGTGGCCAGCCACTTGGCATCTGCATCTTCGATTACCAGGCTGGGTAATTTCCTGCGTAAAACCAAGCTGGATGAGTTGCCTCAACTGTGGAATGTGCTTAAAGGGGAGATGAGCCTGGTGGGGCCACGCCCCAATTTGTTCAACCAGGAGGAGCTTATTGCTGAGCGTGATGCCTTGGGCGTGTACTCAGTGCGTCCTGGCATCACCGGCCTGGCCCAGGTGAACGAAATTGACATGTCTACGCCCAAACTGTTGGCTGAGACCGACGCACGCATGATCAAGGAAATGACCATCGGGCGTTATTTCAGCTATATCTTACAGACGGTGACCGGGAAGGGGTCTGGCGACCGGGTTAAACAGTGAGGGACCAACATGCTGCGTGAAAAACTCATTGGTCTGCGTCGCCGTTATAAGCGTCTGTTGCAGCTATCTGTCGATATAGTCCTGATCTGGTTGGCGCTATGGCTGGCGTTTGTGGTGCGCTTGGGTACGGATGAACTGGTGCATCCGCTGGGTGAGCATTTGTGGCTGTTTTTGGTCGCACCTCTGATTTCCATCCCGCTCTTTATCCGCATGGGTATGTATCGGGCAGTCTTGCGCTACATGGGCAATGAGGCGCTGCTGACCATCCTCAAGGCGGTAACGCTGTCGACGCTGCTGCTGGCCTTGGCTATCTATTGGTATCGTGATTCTCCTGTGGTCATTCCCCGTTCTCTGGTAATCAATTACTGGTGGTTGAGTGTGGTTTTGCTGGGCGGTCTGCGGCTGGTGATGCGTCAGTACTTTCTGGGCGACTGGTACAGCCTCACGGCCTTGCCCTTCGTTAAGCATGAGAATGGCTTGCCCAAGGTCGTGATTTACGGCGCCGGTTCTGCGGGCAATCAGTTGGTGGCTGCTTTGCGAATGGGCAAGGCGATGGAGCCAGTGGCTTTTATTGATGATGATGAAACTATCGTCAATCGAGTGATTGCCGGTCTGATGGTCTACAAGTCCTCTCGGATAAAAGCTTTGATTGCCGAGACGGACGCGCAGGAGATATTGCTGGCCATGCCGTCGGTTTCACGTGCTCGGCGCCGGGAGATTCTCGATTATCTGGAGCAGTTTCCGTTGCAGGTACGCTCAGTGCCGGGATTTATGGACCTGGCCAGCGGCAAGGTGCAGGTTGATGACTTGCAGGAAGTGGATATTGCCGACTTGCTTGGGCGTGATGCGGTACCGCCAATGCAGGCGCTGTTCGAGCGGTGTATTGCTGACCAGGTTGTGATGGTTACGGGGGCCGGGGGGTCGATTGGTTCGGAGCTATGCCGGCAAATCATAGGCCTGAAGCCCAAAAGCCTGATCCTGTTTGAACACAGCGAGTTCAATCTTTACAGCATTCACGCCGAGTTGCAGGACAGAATTGAGCGTGAATCCTTGCCGGTGGTGCTGATCCCGATTCTGGGGTCTATTCGCAACAGCATTCGCCTGGCTGAGGTCATGCGAACCTGGAAGGTCAATACCGTCTACCACGCGGCTGCTTACAAGCATGTGCCACTGGTGGAGCACAATATTGCCGAAGGGGTGCTCAACAATGTGATGGGTACTCTCAATACCGCGCAGGCGGCGATTCGCACCGGGGTGCAGAACTTTGTGCTGATTTCCACCGACAAGGCGGTGCGGCCAACCAATGTAATGGGTAGCACCAAACGTTTGGCCGAGATGGTGCTGCAGGCTCTCAGCCAGGAGCCGGGCCCGGTACTGATGGGCGATACTTCTGGCGCACATCAGGTCAACCGTACCCGTTTTACCATGGTGCGTTTTGGCAATGTGCTGGGCTCTTCCGGGTCGGTGATTCCGCGTTTTCGCGAGCAGATTCGCCAGGGCGGGCCGGTGACGGTGACCCATCCGAAGATTACCCGCTATTTCATGACCATTCCCGAGGCGGCGCAGTTAGTGATTCAGGCCGGTTCCATGGGCCAGGGCGGGGATGTGTTTGTGCTGGATATGGGCCAGCCGGTGAAGATTCTCGACCTGGCCGAGAAGATGATTCATCTGTCGGGTTTATCTGTGCGCAATGGCAAGAGCCCCAAAGGCGATATCGCCATTGAGTTCACTGGCTTGCGTCCGGGTGAAAAGCTCTATGAAGAGCTGCTGATTGGCGACAATGTGGCCGTAACCGAGCACCCGATGATTATGCGTGCCAATGAGGACTGTCTGAGCTGGGAAGAGCTGCAGGCTGGGTTGGAAAAGCTGGTGGCTGCGGTAGAGCGCGAAGACTTCAACGGCGTGCGCCAACTGCTGCGTGAATTGGTAGACGGCTACCGGCCCGAGGGTGAAATCGTTGACTGGATTCACCTGCACAAGAAGCGTGAGGTATAGGGGGCGGGTTCGGTACCTGGAAGTTGGCGCTGTGATTCGCTCTGTTATGATTGTGGATAGTCGGGAATAGGTTGAAAGCAATGAGTCAGGCACAGGATATTCGCTGGCACCAGCGGTTGCAGAACTTTCAGGCGGCCTTCAATGAATTGGATGAGGCTGTGACGTTGAATAATGAGCGCAGCCTTTCCAAGCTGGAAGAACAGGGCTTGATTCAGGCGTTCGAATATACCTATGAGTTGGCCTGGAATACGATCAAGGATTTTTATCTGTATCAGGGTGAGAGCGGGATTCAAGGGAGCCGCGATGCTATCCGGTTGGCATTTGAGCGGGGCTTGATTGCTGAGGGGCCGTCGTGGATGGCCATGATCAAGAGTCGGACGCTGACTTCCCATACCTACAACCGTGAAACCGCTCGCTTGATCGCGGGTGAAATTCTCAATACCTACCACCCGTTGCTGCAAGCGCTGCTGGTTACTTTGGTGAAGCAACGTGACAACGGCTGATTCAGTTTCATCTTTACCAGCAAATCTGCTGGGGCCTGTGCGGGAGGCGCTGGCGTCCTGTCCGGCTGTGCGCCAGGCGATACTTTTTGGTTCCAGAGCCTTGGGCACTCACCGCCCGAATTCAGATATTGATTTGTGCCTGGATGCGCCTTCTCTGGCGTTTGCTGATTACCTGAAATTGGCAGCTACGCTGGATGAATTGGTGGCGCCCTATAGCCTTGATCTGGTCTTGATGCACCATATCGAAAATCCTGATTTTCTGGCGCATATCCAACGGGTTGGGGTAACGGTGTACCCTTAAGGCAGGGTTGATTGCTCATCAATTATGATGCAGGCTGGTGACAATATTGATGATTGGAGAATGCTGATGCGTACCACAGTATCCATTGACGATGAGTTATATCAGCAGGCTTTGGCGTTTGCGGGCCCGGACGTGAGCAACGTCGACCTGGTCCGTGAGGCCATGCGTACTTTTGTGCGTGTTCAGGCGGCTAAACGCTTGGCCGCTCTTGGTGGTACAGCCCCAGAGATGAAGACGATACCGCGCAGGCGAGCGGCGGGTGACAGTGAGTGAATGTACTGGTTGATACTTCCGTCTGGGTGTCGCATTTCAAGAAGGCTAACGAGAGCTTGGTCAGTCTGTTGCTGCAGGATCGGGTGCTGACACATGCGATGGTAATTGGTGAGTTGGCTTGTGGAACGCCACCATCGCGCCAGCAGACTTTTGCCGCACTCTCTCAGCTGGAGCCTGCAGTTACGGCGACCAATGACGAGGTCATGTCTTTGATCGACAGGGAGCAACTGTTTGGTCTGGGCTGTGGTTGGGTGGACATATCGCTGCTGGCTTCCGCATTGATTACGCCTGCTTGCCGCTTATGGACTCTCGACAAGAGGTTGGCAAAACTGGCGGCCCGCTTTGAGGTTGGCTTCCCCGCTGGGTATTAGGCGGCTGAAATAGTTGAAGACTGGAAAGACTCAACTGAGTCTGGTTAGGGAGTTTGAGTTTCTGTGAAAGTTTCCAAGGCGGTGTTGCCCGTTGCCGGGCTGGGTACACGTTTTCTGCCGGCCAGCAAGGCCATTCCCAAAGAGATGGTCACTGTGGTCGACAAACCAGTGATCCAGTATGTGGTGGAAGAAGCGCTGGCGGCAGGGATTACCGAGATCGTGCTGGTGACCCATGCCAGCAAGAAGGCAATCGAGGATCACTTCGATATCAATTATGAGCTGGAAGCCGAGCTGGAGCGCCGTGGCAAGCATGAGCTGCTGGAGGTATTGCACAGCATTGCGCCGCCACAGCTCAAGGTGTCGGCAGTGCGTCAGGGCCGTGCTCTGGGCCTGGGCCATGCCGTAGCTTGCGCGCGCCCGGTGGTGGGTGATGCGCCCTTTGCGGTGTTGCTGCCGGATGTGCTGGTGAAGCAGGGCGGTACTCCAGACCTGGCGCAAATGACCGACCGCTTCAACCAGACCGGGCATGCCCAGATCATGGTTGAGCCGGTGCCAATGGAGCAGGTGCACCAGTATGGTGTGGTTGATCTTGGCGGTCAGCCGATTCAGCCGGGTGGTATGGCGGCGATGCAGCGGGTGGTGGAAAAGCCGCCGCGTGATCAGGCTCCGTCCAACCTGGCGGTGGTCGGGCGTTATGTATTGCCGGCGCGTATCTTCGACCTGCTTGATCAGACCCAGCCAGGGGCTGGTGGCGAGATTCAGTTGACCGATGCCATCGAAGCACTGCTGGCCGAACAGACGGTTGAAGCCTATCAGCTTCAGGCCCGCTCCTTTGATTGCGGCAGCAAGCTCGGCTACCTGGAAGCCACGCTGGCCTACGGCACGGCCCACGCGCAACTGGGTGAGGCGTTCAAGGCGTTGATTCGCCAGTATCAATAAGAGCCTGTACATGCATATCGACGTATACGGCGACACTCTGTGCGCCCATGTGGCGGCTGCGGCGCTGGCTTCGAGCGGGCATGCGGTGACGCTGTTCGTGAGCGATGCCCAGCAGTTGGCGGCGTTGCAGGCCGGGCATTTGCCTTGGCGTGAGCCGGGGCTGATGGAGCTGATGGCTGAACAGATTGCGTCTGGGCGCTTGCGGCTAGACGATGCGCAGCAGTTGCCGGCAGCGGTGGGGCAGGTGTTGTGGTTGGCCAAAGCGCCCAATCGGGTTGAACAGGCGCATGCCTTGTTGCAGCGTTTGGCCGCGCAGGTGCATGGCGACTGGCTGGTAGTCAATCAGTCGACCTTTCCGGTCGGCTCGACCGAGGCTTTGCAGGTTACCCTTGATCAGTGTCGGTTTGCTGCTGGCGCGCACCATGAAGTGGTCAGTTTGCCGGATCTGCTGACTGAGGGCGCAGCGCTGCAGGGCTTTCTGCGTGCCGAGCAGTGGCTGCTGGGCGCTGATTCAGAGTGGGCCAGACGTCAGGTGATGGAGCTGCTGCGGCCATTTAATCGTCGCCGCGATGTGGTGCAGGTGATGCGCCCGCGTGAGGCGGAGTTCACCAAACTGGCGATCAGCGGCATGCTGGCGACCCGTTTGAGCTATATGAACGATATGGCCAATCTGGCGGATACCCTGGGCGTTGATATCGAACGGGTGCGTTTGGGGATGGGCGCGGACTCGCGTATCGGTGAGGCCTATCTGTATCCGGGCTGTGGTTTTGGTGGTTTGAAATTTTCCCGCGATGTGATGAGCCTGGCTTCGACCCTTGAGGTCAGCGGCATGCAGGCGCAGTTGCTCGATCAGGTGTTGCGGATCAACGAGCGCCAGAAGGAAGTGCTGTTTCGTAAGCTGTGGCGCCATTATGGCACCCATCTCAAGGGCCGTCGGGTGGCGATCTGGGGTGTGGCATTCAAGCCGGAAACCGGGCGGATCGACAACGCGCCCTCGCTGCGCATGCTTGAAGCGCTCTGGGCGCAGGGTGTGCAGGTGCATGTGCATGATCCGCAGGCCTTGCCCGAGTTGCGAAGCTGGGCCGGTGAGCGTGCCGATCTGATTCTGCATGATGATCCTTATAGCGCTGCCGAGCAGGCCGATGCACTGGTGCTGCTGACTGAATGGAAGGCTTACTGGAGCCCGGATTTCCCGCGTCTGGCCCAGAGCATGAAAGCACCGTTGCTGCTGGATGGGCGCAACATCTGGGACCCGGATTTTGTCCGTGAACATGGGTTCGACTATTACGGCATTGGACGGCGTTGATGACAGCAGTGAATGAAACCCAGTGGGTGGCGCTTGAGCAGCACCGCCAGCAGATTCAGGGGCAGCACCTGGCCCGGTTGTTTGCCGCCGATTCTGAGCGCTTTGAACGCTTGCACCGGCGCTTGGGACCGCTGCTGCTGGATTTTTCCAAGCAGCGTTTGAATGAAGACACCTTGCAGCACCTGTTTGCACTGGCTGACGCCTATGATTTGCGTGGCTGGATCAATCGCCTGTTTGCCGGTGAGCCGGTCAACCATACCGAGGGTCGCCCAGCCATGCACTGGGCGTTGCGCCTGCCGGCGGGCAAGAGCTGTGTGGTTGACGGTGAGGATGTCACTGCACTGGTGCAGGCCCAGCTTGAGCGGATGGACGTGCTGGTGTCCAAGATTCATGCCGGGCAATGGCGTGGCGCGACCGGTGAGGTTATCACCGATGTGGTCAATATCGGTGTGGGTGGTTCTGACCTGGGGCCGCTGATGGTGTCCGAGGCGTTGGCCGACTTTGCTGCTGATACGGCTGCGCCGCTGCGCATGCATTTCGCATCGACCATGGATGGCAGTCAGTTGGCCCAGTTGCTGCGCACTCTGGACCCGCATGCGACGCTGTTTGTGATTTCATCCAAATCCTTTACCACGGTAGACACGCTGAGTAATGCCGCAACGGCCCGGCAGTGGCTGGAGCGTACGTTGGGCGATTGTGCCGGGTTGTTGGATTGTCATTTTCTTGGGGTATCTTCGGCTGCTGGCAAGATGACCGAATGGGGAATTGCGCCAGACAATCAGTTGCAGATCTGGGACTGGGTCGGCGGGCGTTACTCGTTCTGGTCGGCGATTGGTCTGCCGATTGCCTTGACGGTGGGCATGCAGGGTTTTCGCGACTTGCTGGCGGGCGCCCATGCGGTGGATGAGCATTTCCGTCAGGCCGAGTGGGCGCAGAATGTGCCGGTTCTGATGGCGCTGATCGGGGTTTGGAACGTCAATGTGCTGGGTATCAACGCGTTGGCGGTGTTGCCCTACGATGGCCGGCTCAAACAGTTGCCGCTGTATCTGGAGCAGTTGGAAATGGAGTCCAACGGCAAGAGCGTGCGGCGCGACGGTACGCCGGTTGAGCATTCAACTTGCCCGATTATCTGGGGCGACGTGGGCCCAAATGCCCAGCATGCGTTTTACCAGTTGCTGCATCAGGGTACTGAGGCAGTGACCTGCGACTTCATCATGCCGGCCCGGCGTTACCGTGAGCAGGCCCATAGCGTGGCTGCGCGTGAGCTTCTGGCTCAGCATGAACTGGCGCTGGCCAATTGTCTGGCCCAGTCGCGCCTGCTGGCGTTGGGAGACGGGGCGTTGGATGATCCGGAAGCGTTGCCGGCCTATCAGCGCTATCGCGGCAACCAGCCCAGCTCGACCCTGTTGCTGGATGAGCTAACGCCGTACACTTTGGGTATGCTGATTGCGTTGTACGAGCACAAGGTGTTTGTGCAGTCGGTACTGTGGGATATCAACCCCTTCGATCAGTGGGGGGTGGAAATGGGCAAGCGCATTGCCGTGCAGACTCTTGAACGTTTGCGCGGCGCAGCCGTCACCGAGCGTAGCGATGCTTCTACTGAAGGGTTGCTGGCGTTCATTCAGGGCAATCATAAGTAAAACCAGCCCGACTTTATCTGTGCTCCTTGATCGTCATTGCGAGGCGCGACCCGCCCGTCATTGCGAGGAGCGCAGCGACGTGGCAATCCAGAGTGCGCATGGATCACCACGCGGCTGCGCCGCTCGTGATGACGGAGAGGGGGCTTGTTGATGCAAGTGCCCGGAGAGACGCCTGCCACGTCATTGCGAGGAGCGTAGCGACGTGGCAATCCAGAGTGCGCATGGATCGCCGCGCGGTCACACCACTCGTGATGACCAAGTAGAACCTATTGGCTTTTTTATATGGAGATCACATGACCACTTTGACCTGCTTCAAGGCTTACGACATCCGTGGTCAGCTTGGCACGGAGCTGAATGATGACATCGCCTATCGCATTGGCCGGGCCTTTGCCCGGTTCCTGTCGCCCAAGCGTATTGTGCTGGGTGGCGATGTGCGGGAAACCTCGCCAACCCTAAAGGCGGCATTGGCCAATGGTCTGCGCGACGAAGGCGTCGAGGTGCTGGATCTGGGGCTGACCGGCACCGAGGAAGTTTATTTCGCCACCTTCCATCTGGGTGTGGATGGCGGTATCGAGGTTACGGCCTCGCACAATCCAATCGACTACAACGGCTTCAAACTGGTGCGCGAGGGGTCGCGGCCGATTTCTGCCGATACCGGCCTGGCCGACATCCGGGCCATGGCCGAGCAGATGCAGATCAGTCTGGTCGATGGCCGCGACCCCTCTGTGCCGGAATCGGCACGTGGTGGTTATCAGCAGGTGGATACCCGAGCGGCCTTTGTCGAGCACCTGTTGGGCTATATCGATCCGGCCGCGTTCAAGCCGCTGAAGCTGGTGGTCAATGCCGGGAATGGCGCTGCCGGGCCAGCCCTGGATGCCATCGAAGCGGCATTCAAGCGCCTGGGCGTGCCGGTCGAATTCATCAAGATCTGCCATGAGCCTGATGGCAGCTTCCCCAATGGCATTCCCAATCCGCTGCTGGTGGAAAACCGGGCGGTGACCCGGGATGCGGTGCTGGCGCACAAGGCGGATATGGGCATTGCCTGGGATGGCGATTTTGACCGCTGCTTCCTGTTTGATGAGCAGGGCCGTTTCATCGAAGGTTATTACATCGTCGGTCTGCTGGCCGAGGCGTTTCTGCAGAAGGAGCCGGGCGCGCGGATCATCCATGACCCGCGGCTGGTCTGGAATACCGTGGAGCAGGTGCAGGCCAACGGTGGGGTGCCGGTGCAGACCAAGGCTGGACACGCCTTCATCAAGGAGCGGATGCGCAAGGAAGATGCGGCCTACGGTGGCGAGATGAGCGCGCATCACTATTTCCGTGATTTCGCCTACTGCGACAGCGGCATGATTCCCTGGTTGCTGGTGGCTGAACTGATGTGCCGCAAGGGTAAGCCGCTGTCGGCGCTGGTCGATGAACGGATTGCCGCTTACCCCTCATCCGGTGAGATCAACTTGAAGGTATCCGATGCGCCTGCGGTGTTGCGGGAGATCGAACGCCAGTTCGCCTCTGGCGCCGAGGATGTGGATTATACCGACGGGGTCAGCGTGGCCTTTGCCGACTGGCGCTTCAACCTGCGCGCGTCCAATACCGAGCCGGTGATCCGCCTGAACGTCGAGAGCCGGGCAGATCAGGCACTGATGGAAGCAAAGACTGAAGAGTTGCTGGCGGCTATCCGTAGCCTTTGAGTTTGCTTTCGCGGCCGCAGGCCGCTCCTACCGATGGTGCGGTGTGCCGGTGGTGTGGTGTGTTCGGGTAGGAGCGGCCTGCGGCCGCGAAGCGGATTAGCTATATTGGCCGGGTCGGTCGATGGTAGCCGTTGCCTGGGCAATGGACTGAGCAAACTGACGGAAGTCCTTCAGGTGCCGGCTGGCAATGGCATGAACAATTTGAATGTTCAACTCACTGTAGTTGTGCACGGCCAGATTGCGAAAGCCAACAGATTTTTTCATTTTCCCGGCGAGTTCGTTATCGATCAAGCCGGTTTGAGCCAGGCGTTCAAAGGTTTCGCCCATGGTGTTGGGTGGCGGCGCTGACGATGTGCTTAGACAGTGTGCGCCGATATCAACACACAGTTGTACGGCTCTGCTCAGGTTCAGCACAATGACGTCCTGCAGGTCCAGGTCATGCTCCAGTGCTTCTGCGGTGGCTGGGCATTTCTCGGCTATGCGATTGAGGCAACGTTGCAGGGAGTCGAGTTTCTTTTCAATGATCAGGCTGTCCATGATTGCCGCCTTTCCTTGAGCATTCTGCGTACGTAAGGCAGGAAGTCTTCACTATCGAAAATATGCCGTTTGATCAGCTCTGCATGTTGGCTGTCAGTCCCTTTCAGGCGTATGCCATGATTCAGAATTTCTCCCAGCAAGGGTTCGCCAGCCAGGTTGAGGTCTATCAGGTCAACGGCACGCCCGGACAGAGCAGCGAGCTGTTCAATCAGTTCCAGGCGTTGTTCGGGTAGCAGAGGGTGGGAGGTGGAAATGGCAATATCAACATCGCTTTCCATCCGTGCCGCCCCCTTGGCCAGGGAGCCGAACAGGTAAGCTTGCCGGATATCCGGTATGCTGTTGAGATAGTGGCTGATGGCGATAACTTCAGGGGTCATTGTAGCCCTGCAGGACAGTGATCCGACGCCATGAGTGTAACCTAATTCGGTAAACCGGGGGCATTCACCAGCCAACCCGGTACTGGGAGTTGAGTGATGGGCAAGACCATTCTGGTCACTGGTGGGGCTGGCTACATTGGCTCGCATACCTGTATTGAGCTGCAGGCTTCGGGCTATGAGGTGCTGGTGCTGGATAATTTCAGCAACAGCAGTCCTGAGGCGCTGCGCCGGGTCGAGCAGATCAGTGGCAAGCCGTTGACCCTGGTGGAAGGCGATATTCTGGATGCTGAGCTGCTCGCGCGGCTGTTTGCCGAACACGCCATCGAAGCTGTCATTCACTTTGCCGGACTCAAGGCGGTGGGTGAGTCGGTGCAGCAGCCGCTGCGTTATTACCACAATAACGTCGCAGGGACATTGACCCTGTGTGAGGCCATGCAGCGGGCAGGGGTGCGCAATCTGGTATTCAGTTCTTCTGCTACGGTTTACGGCGATCCTATCGAGCTACCGCTGCGTGAGGATATGCCTACCAGCGCGACCAACCCCTATGGCCGCTCGAAGCTGATGATCGAAGAGCTGCTCAAGGACCTGCACCGCTCTGAACCCGGCTGGAATATTGCCCTGCTGCGTTACTTCAATCCGGTTGGTGCTCACCCCAGCGGCTTGATCGGTGAGGATCCCAGTGGTATTCCCAACAACCTCATGCCCTATATCGCTCAGGTAGCGGTGGGGCTGCGTGAAGCGTTGCAGGTCTTCGGCTCGGACTATCCGACGCCCGATGGTACTGGCGTGCGTGATTACATTCATGTCATGGACCTGGCCAGTGGGCATGTAAGGGCTCTGGAGTGGCTGGCTGAGGGGCAGGGTGTGCGGGCTTTCAATCTGGGGACCGGCCAGGGCTGTTCGGTGCTGGATATGCTGCGTGCCTTTGAGCAGGCCTGCGGCAAGGCCTTGCCCTATGAGCTGGTCGACCGCCGTCCTGGTGATGTGGCCAGTTATTACGCCGATCCTGCACGCGCCGAAGCCGAGCTGGGTTGGCAGGCCAAGCAGGGAGTTGAGCAGATGTGTGCCGACACCTGGCGCTGGCAGTCGCAGAATCCGCAAGGCTATCGTAGCTAACCCTACTGTGTAGGAGCGGCCTGCGGCCGCGAAGCGGATTACGAGCGGCCCAAAACCCATTCGCGCTCGCAGAGCGCTCCTACCGGTGTTTGCGGTGTGCCGGTGCTGCAGTGTGTTTGGTAGGAGCGGCCTGCGGCCGCGAAGCGGATTACGAGCGGTCCAAAACCCATTCGCGCTCGCAGAGCGCTCCTACCGGTGTTTGCGGTGTGCCGGTGCTGCAGTGTGTTTGGTAGGAGCGGCCTGCGGCCGCGAAGAGGCACGTGCTCGGCGGCGCTCGTGTTAAACTCCGACTTTCTTTGCCCGTTGCATCAAGGACATCATCATGTGTGGAATCGTTGGCGCCATTGCTCAGCGCAATATCACCCCCATCCTGCTTGAGGGCTTGCGCCGGCTGGAATATCGCGGCTATGACTCGGCTGGCGTGGCGGTTCTGGCCAGCGACGGAAGCATTCAGCGGGTACGTGCGGTAGGCAAGGTAATCGAGCTGGAAAAGGCCCTGGAGGTCGCGCCAGCTGGCGGTCATCTGGGGATTGCCCACACCCGTTGGGCTACGCATGGCAAGCCGGCTGAGCATAACGCGCACCCGCACCTGTCGCAGCGTCTGGCGATTGTCCATAACGGCATCATTGAAAACCATGCGCCGCTGCGCAAGCGCCTGATCGATTTGGGTTACAGCTTCACTTCGGAAACTGACACCGAAGTGGTAGCGCACCTGCTGGCGCACTATTACGCCGAAAAGAAAGACTTGCTCGAAGCCTTCCGCGCGACCCTGGGCGATATTCATGGTGCTTACGCCTTGGCGATCATTCACCAGGACCAGCCTGAAACCCTGTACTGCGCCCGTGCCGGCAGCCCGCTGGTGATTGGTGAGGGCAGCGACGAGCATTATCTGGCGTCCGACCCGCTGGCGCTGTTGCAGGTCACCGACCGCTTCCGCTATCTGGAAGAGGGCGACTACGCCCGTATCACCCGCACCGGCTGCGATATCTGGAGCCGTGATCATCAGGTCGCCGAACGCCCGGTCAAGCGTTATGAGCATGCCGCGCACAGCCTGGAAAAGGGCGAGTACCGGCATTACATGCTCAAGGAAATCTTCGAGCAGCCCGATGCCATCAGTGACACCCTGGCAGGCACTTTGGGCGATGATCATGTGCTGACGGCGGTGCTGGGCCCAGAGGCGGAAACCCGCCTGGGCGAGATCCGCAACATCCACATCGTTGCTTGTGGCACCAGCTACCATGCCGGTCTGGTGGCTCGTTACTGGATTGAGGAGCAGGCCGGGATTCCCTGTCAGGTCGAGGTGGCCAGTGAGTACCGCTACCGCACTGTGGTCGTGCCTGACGGTACGCTGCTGATCACCATCTCCCAGTCGGGAGAAACCGCCGATACCCTGGCGGCGCTGCGCTATGCCAAGGATCAGGGCTATCTGGCCACGCTGGCAATCTGCAACGTGGCCGGCAGCTCACTGGTGCGCGAGGCTGACTGGCGGCTGTTGACCCATGCTGGCCCGGAAATCGGTGTGGCTTCGACCAAGGCTTTTACCACTCAGTTGGTGGCGCTGCTGTGGTTGACCACGGCGCTGGTGCAGGTGCGTGGTGGGGGTGCCGCGCTGGTGGCGAGCAATGTAACGGCGCTGCGCAGTCTGCCGGGCCTGGTATTGCAGGCGCTGGGGCTGGAGCCGCAGATCACTGCGCTGGCTGAGCGGTTCGCCAACAAGCATCATGCGCTGTTCCTTGGCCGTGGCCCGCATTATCCGATTGCCATGGAAGGGGCGCTCAAGCTCAAGGAAATCTCCTATATTCACGCCGAGGCCTACGCCGCTGGTGAACTTAAACACGGCCCGTTGGCGCTGGTGGATGAGGACATGCCGGTGGTCAGCGTGGCGCCCAGCGACAGTCTGCTGGAAAAGCTCAAGTCCAATCTGGAAGAGGTGCGCGCACGCGGTGGTCAGTTGATTACCTTCGCCTGTGAAACCGTGGAGCACCACGACGATAGCAACAGCGTGACCTATACCTTGCCCTGGGTGGAGGACTGCATCTCTCCGGTGTTGTACACCATTCCGTTGCAGTTGCTCAGTTACCACGTGGCCCTGGTCAAGGGTACCGACGTGGACAAGCCGCGTAACCTGGCCAAGTCGGTGACGGTCGAGTAGTCCGTTTCTGTTTTGATGGTGAGCATATCGCGGCTGCAGGCCGCTCCTACCAAACTTAGCCAGCTCCGGTAGGAGCGCCTTGCAGGCGCGAAGAAAAGACGCTCAGCGTCGGTTAAAGCGCTCTACCAGCGCGGCCTGATTGGCGGCGGTGCCTGCCAGTTCCTGGCTGAGGCTGGCGCTGCGTTGGGCCTGGTCGGCAGTGGTGTCGGACAGGGTCGCGATATTCACCACGTTGCGGTTGATCTCTTCTGCTACCGCACTCTGCTCTTCAGCGGCACTGGCAATCTGGTTGGCCATGTCGTTGATCCGTTCGATGGCAGCGCGAATGCCATCCAGCGCTTCATCAGCTTCAATCACCTGAGCCACCCCGACTTCAGCCTGCTCGTTGCCGGCACGCATGGTATCCACGGCGCGCTGGGCAGCCTGTTGCAGGTTGGCGATCAGTCCATGAATCTGCTCGGTTGAGTCGGCGGTACGGCTGGCCAGGGCCCGGACCTCATCGGCTACCACGGCAAAACCACGTCCCTGCTCACCGGCCCGGGCTGCTTCGATGGCGGCGTTGAGGGCCAGCAGGTTGGTTTGTTCGGCAATCCCCTTGATCACATCGACCACGGTGCCAATCTCCTTGGCATCGCTGGCCAGTTGCGCCGAGACGCTGGCGGCTGAGTTGACCGATTCGGACAGTAGTTCGATGGCGTCGCGGGTCTTGCTTGCCACCACCTTGCCGTGGTTGGCCAGTTCGTTGGCGTCACGGGTGGCTTCGGCGGCGCGCTGGACGTTACCGGAAACTTCCTGAGTGGCCGCTGCCATTTCATTGATGGCGGTAGCTACCAGATCGGTTTCCTGACGTTGCCGGCTCAGGCCTTTGTGGCTTTCGCCGGCCAGGTGGCTGGCTTCGCCGGCTTGCAGGCGCAGTTGCTCGGCGCTGTCGAGCAGCCGGGTCAGACAGGTACGCAACCGAGCCTGCTGACTGTGCAGGGCCATTTCCAGTTGCCCGAGGGTGCCACCATAAGGGGTGTACATCTGGGCCAGCAGCGGGTCGCTGATGCTGTTGTCGGCCGCTTGCAGAATGCGTTGCAGACGTTGCTCGTGCAGCGCCTTCAGGGCAAAGGCCGCGGGCACGCCCAGCGCTGCTGCCAGCACAATACCCCAGCCGCCCAGGGCAAACCCGGCAACTGCACCCAGTGCGCCCAAGGCGGTGACCGGCAGCACTTGCGAGGTGGTGCCGGCCCAGTCGGTAGGAATGGCTTTCTGGCCCTTGTTCAGGCGGCTGTACAGTGCCTCGGCGCGGCTGACCTGGCCTGCTGTGGTCTTGACCCGGACCGACTCAAAGCCGGCCACCTGACCTTTCTCCCAGATCGGTGTGACGAAGGCATTGACCCAGTAGTGGTCACCGTTCTTGCTGCGGTTCTTGACGATCCCCATCCAACTGCGCCCGGCTTTCAGGTCTTTCCACATGTGTTCGAACACCGCGGCAGGAACATCCGGGTGGCGGACCAGATTGTGCGGGCTGCCGATCAGTTCCTCGCGGGTAAAACCACTGATGTCCACAAAAGCGTCATTGCAATAGGTGATGATGCCCTTGAGGTCGGTGGTGGAGATCAGTCGCTGGCTGTCACTGAAAGTACGTTCGCGTTGAGTGACGGGCTGGTTGTTACGCATGAAGGTGTCCTGTGCAGCGGAAGGCCATCGTGCACCGGTGGCCGAAATTCTTGTCTATGCTGGGTGTATCGGCCTGAGCCATGGGTTCTTGAGCACGGCCGGGATGATTTTTCCTCTATTGCCATACCGTGGCGAGTATAGCAGTAGAGCATAAGCCTGATGCAGAACTAAGACTAAAAGGAGACTGCCGCAATGCCCAATAGTCTGGATACCCTCAGTACCTTGCAGGTTGGAAGCACCAGCTACCGATACCATGCGCTGCCCAAGGCAGCTCTGACGCTGGGTGATATCAGCCGCCTGCCGATGTCGCTCAAGGTGCTGCTGGAGAACCTGTTGCGCCACGAGGATGGCGTGACTGTCACCCGGGATGATATTCAGGCGATGGCTGACTGGCTCAAGGCCCGGCACTCTGATCGTGAGATTCAATACCGCCCGGCCCGGGTACTGATGCAGGATTTCACCGGGGTGCCGGCGGTGGTTGATCTGGCGGCGATGCGCGAGGCGGTGGCCAAGGCCGGTGGTGATCCACAGCGGATCAACCCGCTGTCGCCGGTTGATCTGGTGATTGACCATTCGGTGATGGTTGACCGCTTTGCCGATGCTTCGGCGTTTCATGACAACGTGGCCATCGAGATGCAGCGCAATGGTGAGCGTTATGCGTTCTTGCGCTGGGGACAGAAGGCCTTCGACAACTTCCGCGTGGTGCCGCCGGGCACGGGCATCTGCCACCAGGTGAATCTTGAGTATCTGGCCCAGAGTATCTGGAGCGAGGAGCGTGACGGCGAGCGCTGGGCTTATCCGGACACGCTGGTTGGTACCGACTCGCACACCACCATGGTCAATGGCCTGGGGGTGTTGGGCTGGGGTGTTGGCGGTATTGAGGCTGAGGCGGCGATGCTGGGTCAGCCGGTGTCGATGCTGATCCCCGAAGTGATCGGCTTCAAGCTGACCGGCAAGTTGCGCGAGGGCATGACCGCTACCGATCTGGTGCTGACCGTGACCCAGATGCTGCGCCAGAAGGGCGTGGTCGGCAAATTTGTCGAATTCTATGGCGATGGCCTGGCTGATCTGCCGTTGGCCGACCGGGCGACTATCGCCAATATGGCTCCGGAGTATGGTGCGACCTGTGGATTCTTCCCGATTGACGACGTGACTCTGGGCTATCTGCGCCTGAGTGGGCGCAGTGATGAACTGGTGGCGCGGGTCGAGGCCTACAGCAAGGCCCAGGGTCTGTGGCGTGAGCCGGGTCATGAGCCGCTTTTCACCGACACGTTGCATCTTGATATGGGCCAGGTTGAGGCCAGCCTGGCCGGGCCGCGGCGGCCGCAGGACCGTGTGGCGCTTGGCGATGTAGCCAAGGCCTTCAACGATTTGCTGGCCTTGCAGGTTGCCCCTGCCGACCAGGAACAGGCCAGGCTGGAAGGTGAGGGCGGTGGTACGGCCGTTGGCAGCCCGCAGGGTCAAGTCTCAGTGACGATGGATGGTGAACGGTTCAATCTCAGTCATGGGGCGGTGGTGATCGCGGCGATTACTTCCTGTACCAATACCTCCAATCCGAGCGTGATGATGGCCGCCGGGCTGCTGGCGAAAAAGGCTGTGCAGCGTGGCCTGAAACGCCGGCCATGGGTCAAGTCATCACTGGCGCCGGGCTCCAAGGTGGTCACCGATTATTTGCTCAAGGCTGGTCTGACTGACTACCTGGATCAGTTGGGCTTCAATCTGGTCGGCTATGGTTGCACCACCTGTATCGGCAACTCGGGGCCGCTGCCGGAGCCGATTGCCAAGGCGGTCAGTGAGCAGGATCTGGTGGTTTCGGCCGTGTTGTCCGGCAACCGCAACTTCGAAGGCCGGGTGCATCCGCAGGTCAAGGCCAACTGGTTGGCTTCGCCGCCGCTGGTGGTGGCTTACGCGCTGGCTGGCAGCTCCCGGATCAACCTGCATGATGAGCCGTTGGGGCTGGACGGCAACAACAAGCCGGTATTTCTCAAAGACATCTGGCCCAGCAATGCGGAAATCGCCGAGGCGGTGGCGCTGGTCGAGGACAGCATGTTCCGTGAGCGCTATGCCGATGTGTTTACCGGCGATGAACACTGGCGGTCCATTCAGGTCGGTGAAGGCAAGACTTACCAGTGGGATAGCCAGTCCACCTACGTTCAGCACCCACCATTTTTTGAGCGGATCGACGAGCCATTGGTTGGGCTTGAGCCGGTTGAGCAGGCTCGCGTGCTGGCGGTGTTTGGTGACTCGATCACCACTGATCACATTTCACCGGCGGGTAATATCAAGGCCAGCTCGCCCGCGGGTGAGTATTTGCAAAGCCTGGGCGTCAAGCCCGAAGACTTCAACTCCTACGGCTCACGACGCGGCAATCATGAAGTGATGATGCGCGGCACCTTCGCCAATATTCGCATCCGCAACCTGATGCTGGCTGGGGAGGAGGGCGGTGAGACCATTCATGTGCCCAGCGGTGATCGGATGTCGATCTATGCTGCCGCCATGCGTTACCAGCGTGACGGCACTCCGTTGGTGGTGCTGGCCGGCAAGGAATACGGCACTGGCTCAAGCCGTGACTGGGCGGCCAAGGGCACTAATCTGCTGGGTGTTAAGGCGGTGATCGCTGAGAGTTTCGAGCGGATTCACCGCTCCAATCTGGTAGGCATGGGGGTATTGCCGCTGCAATTCGTTGATGGTGCGTCGGTGGCCAGCCTGGAACTGGATGGTCATGAAGTCATCGATGTGCTGGGTATCGACGATGAACTCAAACCAGGGCAACTGCTGAACGTAAGAGCCACCCGCACCAACGGCGAGCGCATTGAGTTCAAGGCCAGGTGCCGAATCGATACCGGTAACGAGATTGATTACTTCAAGGCTGGCGGGATTTTGCATTACGTGCTCAGGCAGGTGATTGCCGGCCACTGAAATATCTCACCCCTGGGAGCCTGGAGCATCTGCTCCAGGCTGGGGTGGCCTCAGTGTTCGGGCTTTATTCGATACAGTCCGTTATCGATATCCGAGCCGAAGTAAATCACTCCGTTGTTATCTACCGCCACGCCAGTCGGGATACCGCTGGGTGGCATCCCGGGGCCGGCGGGGAAGCCGATCGGCAGGTTTTCGGCAAGCACTCGGCGTTCGCCATTTTCCGGATTCACCAGGGTCAGACGCTGGGCGGCAGTTTCGGCAATGATGAACTGACCATCGGCCTGCTGGGCCAGTCCTTCAGGCATCAACAGGTCCTGGGCCAGGCGTGTGATTTGGCCATTGCCGGGATCTACCTGGGTGAGGAAGCCGGCAGCCTCGGTCAGGTAGAGCATGCCATCCTGGCCCCGGATCATCTGTACCGGCCCTTGCAGCCCCTGAGCCAGGGGTTGCCGTTCCTGCCATTGCTCGCCGCTGAGTATCACCAGGGTGCCTGCCCCCATTTCGCTGACCACCACCCGACCGGGCTCCAGCTCGACCGCGGCACTGGGTGCGTTGAGCCCATGGATCATGGCCTGGGTGCTGTAGTCGCTGCGGTCCAGGATTTGCAGAGTGCCGGTGGCGAAGCTGGTCAGCAGCAACTGCTTTTGCCCCAGGCCAACAGCGGTGGGGTACTCGACGTCAGATCCGTGGGCCCGGCGAATATCGCGAACCTGACCTGTTTCAGTGTTAACCGCGCGAAAAGTAAAAATATCGCTGATATAGAGGGTCTTGGCGTCTTCGCTCAACGTCAGGCCGGCCGGTACGGCCAGATCACCCCGGGTAATCACACGGCTTTCGCCTGTTAACGGGTTGATCTGCTGGATGCTGTTGTCGGCCATGTTGGAGACGAAGATGCGATCCTGCTGATCAATTGCCAGGTTGTCGAGCGAGCTGGCCAGCTGGGCGACCTGTTCGACCTGCCGGTTCTCGGCAGTGATGCGCAGCAACTGCCCGGTGAGGGTGTCGACGACGTACAGGTTGCCCTTGCTGTCGAAATTGACGGCCGCCGGGGTGCCGAATCCGTCGGCCACGGTTTCGTGGTTGCCGCTGGCGGGGTCGATACGCACCACCTGGCCCTTGAACCACAAGGGCCCATAAAGCCAGCCATCTTGTCCCACCTCAAAGCCGTTGAAGCCACCGAGGTCTTTGCCAATCAGCCGCGGCGGTTGCTGCGCGTTGATGTCAATTTCCCACAGAGCATCACCGAGAAATACCTGGCTGGCATAAAGGGCGCCGGTGTCCTGGTTGAAGGCAATCGAGTTGATACCCGGCAGGCCGTCAGCCAACACCCTGATGGGGGCCTGATCAGTTTCCCGGTACAACACCTGACCTGAGTAAAAACCGGTCCAGGCCATTTCCCCGCGCGGGCCAATGGCAATGTCATCGGCCTGTCCCTGGTCCGGGCCAATAAAGGTGCTGACCTGGCCGGTTTCGATATCGACCTGATAGATGCTGTTGCCCACCACGCTGCCGGCCAGCAGACGCCCTTGCTGGTCTACGGCCAGGCCATGAACCCCCTTGAAGGCAGAGGGGGCGACCAGAGCTTCAGGGGGCGAATAGCTGGTAGCGAAGCTGCAAGTGCTGATCAGGGTGGCGAGTACTGTCAGGGAGAAGCGGCCTGGCATGGAGCATCCTTGTTGTTGTGATTTGATTCTCGATTCTAGTCGGCTTGGTGGGGGTGAGAGGCTTTATTGCCGGGTGTGATGTTTGGTTATTACTGCCAGACAGCCCCATTCGCGCTCGCAGAGCGCTCCTACCGGTGGTGGGGTGTGTTCGGGGTATGCCGGTGGTGCGGCATGTCTGGGTAGGAGCGGCCTGCGGCCGCGAAGCGGGTTGGCGATGGCTCGGTGTTGTTCGCGCTCGCAGAGCGCTCCTGTTGGTGGTGGATACAGTCTTGATGGTGAATTGTGAACGAACTATCAGACTGTGCACCCACGGCTTTTTATCAGCCTGGCTGTTATCTACGCTTGCGTTTTCATGTTTATGGATGATGGCAATGGATTTGCGTGCGAAAGGGAGTCGACTCAGGCTGGGTCGAGTGTCAGAGCCTGGGCGGTTGTACCACATCACGACGGTAACTTATGGACGCCACCCGGTATTCAAGGATCTCACGGCTTGTCGCACCCTTATTAAGGTGTTGCGGGAGCAGGCAGAGGTCAGGCTGGTGCCGACCTATGCTTTTGTCATCATGCCCGATCATCTGCATTGGTTGATGCAGCTCAACCATGAGCCGCTGTCGCGTGTTGTGGCCCGGGTCAAGTCATTGTCTGCGCTGTGGATTGAGGAACTGAGGTGGCAAAGAGGGTTCCACGACCACGCCCTGCGCCGTGAGGAAGACGTGAGGAAGGTGGCGCGTTATCTGGTCGCCAATCCGCTCCGGGCAGGTTTGGTCACCTCTATTGGTGATTATCCGCACTGGGATGCGGCATGGTTGTAGGTTTATGCTGTGGCAAGGAGTGTTTTCGCGCTCGCAAAGCGCTCCTAGCGGTGGTGGGGTGTGCCGGTACGGCGAGGTTTGAACGGGATAATCCGGGCTTGGGTCGATTCAGGGTGATGTGCGCGAGGGCCGTTGAGCATGACTTCGCGCAATTCGCAGACCGAGTCCATCATCATTTGCGAGATTTTGAGGCAGGCTTGCATGGGCGTCTTGGCGCGCTTGCGTTCCAGTTCGATCCGAAAGATCAATCCAAGCAGACGCCGCCGCCGAGGTTCGGGCAGGTCTTCAAGAATTTCGTTGATCATGCGTTCGCGCAGACGTTCCAGGTCATCCGGGCGTTGTTCAGCCATGGTTCGCAGTTCATCGAAACTGGGTAATGCCATAGGTTGCCTGGCCATGTCGGCTCCTTGCGGAGAACCTGTGGGGTTCAGCCCGGTCATGCTGGTCCATAACCATTGTGACCGTGCAACTGTCGGTTAATTCCATCCCCTATAGTTGACTATAGACTGGAACAGGCTGTTCAGCTTCAGTGACTGTGTTTTGGTGAGTGCAGGGTACCGCTCAGGTGTGAGCCAGCGCACAAGCTCGGTGGTTGGATGGCGTATTCATTTCCCATGCGTGGTTCAGATAAGTATGGTCGGATGTCGGGCCAGGAGTGAACTTGACACAAATTGTAATGTCTCTTGGCTGGCGGAGCCCGTAACCCTCTGTGGGTGGCGCTTGGTTGTACCGCCTTTCGACACCCTGCGAGGCTATCGGAGGGGAAATCCGAATTGAAGTGAAGAATGTATGCTCATGACCCGTCATCCCTCTGCACCAGTACCCCGTCTTTCCCGAATCCGTTCATTGTCCGCAGCTGTTCTGGTTGCTGGTTTGTTCATGGCCGCTGGCCCGGTTCAGGCTCAGAGTGACAATACTCGCTGGGTCAGTGACAGCCTGAGTACCTATGTGCGCAGTGGCCCGACCGATGGTTACCGGATCGTCGGTACTCTGCAGTCGGGGCAGCGGGTCGAGCTGGTGACCAGCCAGGGCAATTACAGCCAGGTGCGCAGTGAGTCAGGCAGTCTGGTCTGGATTCCCAGCGCCGATCTGCAAGAAGTGCCGGGGCAGGCCGAGCGTTTGCCGCAACTGGAACAGCGAGTGGCTGAGCTCAGTGCTGAGCTGGGCAGCATCAATGAAACCTGGGAAACCCGGGTGCAGGGCATGCAGGAAACTCTGGATTCGCGCAAGGCCCTGATCGAAGAGTTGGAAGCAATGCGCTCCGCTCTTAATGAAGAGTTGACTGCCACACAGTCAGAACTGCGCAGCGCCCAGGCGCGCCTTGGTGATGAGAACCGTGGGGCAATGATGGATTACATGATCTATGGCGGAAGCATTGCCGGGGTTGGTCTGCTGGCCGGGCTGATTCTGCCGACCATGTTCCGCCGGCGCAAGCGCAACGATGGCTGGGTCTGAGGTACGCCGCTGCTGTTAGTATGTGGGTAACGGAACCTCTGACTGGAAAAATGCATGCGCCAAGATGTAATCAAGAAAGTATCGGTACACCCCAAGGGTAGCCTGGAAACCCTGTCCCAACGTGAAGTGCAGCAGTTGAGTGAAGTCGGCTCGGGCAGTGCCTATGAGCTGTTTCGCCAGTGCGCTCTGGCAATACTCAACACTGGAGCGCAAAGCGACAACGCCAAGACGGTACTGGAGGCCTATCGGGACTTTGAAGTCCGCATTCACCAGGAAGACCGAGGAGTGCGGCTGGAACTGATCAATGCCCCGGCTGATGCGTTCGTTGATGGTGACATGATTGCCAGCACCCGGGAAATGCTGTTCAGCGCTCTGCGCGATATCGTTTATACCGCCAGCGATCTGGGCCAGCCAGGTGCTGACCTGAGCAGTTCGCAGGGCATCACCGACTATGTCTTTCACTTGCTGCGCAACGCCCGTACCTTGCGACCCGGGGTAGAGCCGAAAATGGTGGTCTGCTGGGGCGGGCACTCGATCAGCATCGAGGAATACAAGTACAGCAAGAAGGTTGGTCATGAACTGGGGCTGCGCAGCCTGGATATCTGCACCGGCTGTGGTCCGGGGGTGATGAAAGGGCCAATGAAAGGGGCGACCATCGCCCATGCCAAGCAGCGAATCATTAACGGCCGCTACCTGGGCCTGAGTGAGCCCGGCATCATCGCTGCCGAAGCCCCCAACCCGATCGTCAACGAACTGGTGATCCTGCCTGACATCGAAAAACGTCTGGAGGCTTTCGTGCGGGTTGGCCACGGGATCATTGTATTCCCCGGTGGAGCTGGGACTGCCGAGGAGTTTCTGTACCTGCTCGGCATTTTGATGCACCCGGACAATGCTGACTTGCCATTTCCGGTCATTCTTACCGGGCCGCGCTGCGCCGAGGCCTATCTGCGCCAGTTGCATGAATTTGTTGGTGCCACCCTCGGCGACAAGGCCCAGGCCCGATACCAGATGATCATCGACAACCCCTCGGAGGTCGCCCGACAGATGGCCAAAGGGCTCAAGGCCGTGAGCCAGTTCCGCCGTGAGCGTGATGATGCCTTTCACTTCAACTGGCTACTCAAGGTCGACGAAAGCTTCCAGCGTCCGTTCGATCCAACCCACGACAACATGTCAGCCCTGCAACTGCGCCGAGAGCTGCCGGCCCACCAACTGGCTGCCAGCCTGCGCCAGGCGTTCTCCGGCATTGTTGCCGGCAACGTCAAGGACCGCGGCATCCGCCTGATTGAGCAACACGGTCCCTATGAAATTCATGGCGACCCCGGTGTGATGCAACCGCTCGACCGACTGCTGCAAGCCTTCGTCGACCAGCAGCGAATGAAATTGCCAGGCGGCACGGCCTATGAGCCATGCTATCGGGTGGTGAGTTGATTTGGGTTTTAAGGCCTGTTCAACGTCTGTAGCGTTGCCGGGTTTGCGCCCAGCGCCTGCGCGATGCTGAAACTATCTGACAGTTCGGTGGTGCAGGATAGCTTTGTGTCGCGCAGGCGCACGACACTCCCAGGTGATTGCGCGAAGGTTGGTACCAATCCTGGGGAGCGTCGCGCGCCTGCGCGATGCTATAACTGCCCGGCAACAGGGTACCAACAGCCATCGCTGTGGTGAGCAAACTGATCCTTTTAGGCTCATTACCCATGTACTCAGTGCTTCTCAGGGGTTGTCATCTCTACTGTTGATCCGTTAGAGTCGAACTCAGTTAAATCGGAGCTATCCATGTCATCCAGCATTGCACACAGCCTTACTCGCACCAGCGCCCTTCGCGCTGCGGCGGTGCGCGCGCTGTCGTTGCTGGGCAATGGGTATTTCTATTTTGGGTATTGGTTTAGCCGCTTGCGCGCCTGATACCCCAACAGGCGCCCGCGTTTCAGGGTCGCCACCAGACACAGCAAAACCCCGGTCGGCAACCCGACCGGGGTTTTTTGTTTTTGCCATGCAGCAATGAGGACAGCACAGATGAACACTTACCGCACCTACTCGGGTTATTACCGCACCTGGCGATTTAGCAGCGCTCACGCCTGCACATCCGGACACCATTTACGAACACTTCGCTAGTGCCGAGGCGCGAGAGGCGCCCGGCCAAGGAACCCGAATCATGACTGCTACCGTTACCGCCCTGTCAGCCCGCGACCTGACTTTGATCGATACTTCGTCGCCCGTCCGTCGCAGCGCCCAACCGCTGCCAACTCCGGCCATTCTGCGTCAGCGCCTGCCGCTCAAGGCTGCGCTTGCTGAACAGGTTGAGCAACAACGCAACAGCATTCGCGCCGTACTCGATGGTGCCGACCCGCGTCTGCTGGTGATCGTCGGCCCCTGTTCCCTGCACGATCCAGTGGCGGCACTGGAATACGCCGACCGTCTGGCCGAGTTGAATGCTCAGGTCGATGATCAACTGCTGCTGGTGATGCGCGCCTACGTTGAAAAGCCACGTACTACCGTGGGCTGGAAAGGTCTGTTGTACGACCCGCATCTGGATGGCAGCAGTGATATGGCCGAAGGTCTGGCGCTGTCGCGGCGGTTGATGCTGGCCATTGCTGAGCGTGGCTTGCCGGTCGCGACTGAGCTGTTGCAGCCGCTGGCGGCCGGTTACCTGGATGATCTGCTCAGTTGGGCGGCGATTGGCGCGCGTACCAGTGAGTCGCAGATCCATCGGGAAATGGTTAGCGGTCTGGATCTGCCGGTGGGCTTCAAGAACGGCACTGACGGTAGTCTGGCGATTGCCTGCGACGCCATGCGCTCGGCTGCGCATCCGCACCAGCACTTCGGCGTCGACGATCATGGCCTGCCGGCGCTGATCCAGACTCAGGGTAACCCTGACACCCATCTGGTCCTGCGAGGTGGTCACGCGGGCCCCAACTTCCATCCGGCGGCAGTGGCAGAAGCCAAGGCTGCGCTGGACAAGCAGGGCATTGAAGCCAAGCTGATTGTCGATTGCAGCCATGCCAACAGTGGCAAAGACCCGCTCAAGCAGCCGGCGGTGCTTGACTCGGTCATTGATCAGCGCCTGGTAGGCGACAACACCTTGCGTGGGGTCATGCTCGAAGGCCACCTGTTCGATGGCTGCCAGCCGCTCAAGGGTGAGTTGCGTTACGGGGTGTCGATCACCGATGGTTGTCTGGGCTGGAGCGCAACGGAACAGGCATTGAGCAAGGCGGCTGCGCGGTTGCGTAGCGCATGAGCACTCCTGGGATCTGCTCAGGTTCCTCTGAGCAGATCGTGCTCGTTGAGCAGCTCGTACGCAACTTCCGGATTACGCTCCAACCCCCGGCGAATGGCGGCCGGGATGGATTGGCGGATTTTACGGCATAACCCGTCCTGCTCATGGACCACAATGCGGATGCCGCGCATGCTGCGCACTTCGTTGTGGCCAGGGGCTATTTCAGTGCGTAGCCCCAGTTGTTGCTCCATGCGCTGTTGCAGTTTGCGCAGATCGTCCAGGCTGGCGAGGTTTTCCAGTCGCGCCAGCAGGCGCTTTTCTTCATGCTGGGTCAGCAGCAGAATGCGCGGGTCGGCTGCGGGGTTGTCCAGCAGCGCATCCCGGTTGCAAATGCAGGTGCCGGGAGGGCAGGGCTGGCGAATGGGTGGGCTGGATGTCGTTATTGGCATCAGGTCGCTTTCGGCGCTGGCGGATGCGCTTATCCTGCGATCTTTGCCGCTGCGGTGCAATCTTTGCCTGCGTTCAGGTTTGCTCGCTATTGATCCATTTCACTACGCTGGGTGGCTGATAGTCGCTTACGGCCTGCAGCAGGCTTTCGACGCTCGGCTCTACGATCAGCATGTCGCGGTATACCGGCTTGAAAAAGCCCTGCTCGACACAATGGTCGAGAAAATCAATCAGCTTGTCGTAATAGCCGCTGACATTGAACACTGCGCAGGGCTTGCGATGATGACCAAGCTGGGCCCAGGTCCAGACTTCGAACAGCTCTTCAAAAGTGCCGACGCCGCCGGGCAGGGCAATGAAACCGTCGGACAGCTCGGCCATCATGGCCTTGCGCTCGTGCATGGAGCCGACCACCTTGAGTTCGGTCAGCCCTTCATGGGCCAGTTCACGATCCACCAGGGCCTTGGGGATCACCCCGATGACTTCACCGCCGGCGGCCAATGCCGCATTGGCGACCTCGCCCATCAAGCCGACCTGCGCCCCACCATAAACCAGACCAATACCAGCCTTGGCCAGCGCCGTACCCAGTTGATTGGCGGCTTCGAGATAGTCGGGCCGATTACCACTGCTGGAACCACAGAAAACACAGATGCGCACGGGCACTCCTTGACGTTGGGGAAAAGAGGCAGGCTAACCTGCATGGCGAGTCATGATATACGTCGAGGTTGCAGTTTCAATAGCAGAAACGCCCTCTGTAGAGGCTGTTATCCGTGATCGGTACGACTCAGGCTTGTGCGCGCGCGCTTGAACGTCTCCGAGGGATTCTCCCCGAACAATGCCTTGTAATCGCGAGCGAATTGGCCGGGATGCCAGAAGCCGTGCTGCGCGGCGATGGTTGCGACTGTACTGTCCTGCTGTGGGTTGCTGAGGGTGCGGCGTACCTGATTGAGGCGGGCGCTGCGCAGAAACTGTAGCGGGCTGATGCCGAGGATGCTTTCAAAACTGTATTGCAGGGTGCGCCGGCTGACGTGCAGGCGCTGGCAGAGTTCAGGAATGCTCAGGTCGGCGTCGGGCTGCTCGCGGATCAAGGCCTTGATCCGGTCCACTACCTGTTTGCGCCGGGTGTAACTCGGTGCGCTGTGTTCGGTCTGCAGGCTGTTGTCGAGCAAATCGAGCAGCGCTTCGCTGGCCAACTGGCGTTGCTGGCTGGAGCCGAGGCCACGGGCGTTCAGATCTAGCACCTGCTGCAATATCTGTCGGATGCGGTCGAGTTGCCCCTGACTGACGCTCAGACGCGGGCTGTTGGCCAGCCGGGTCAGGTCGATGCGACGCTCCTGCTGCTCGGCGAGCTTTAGTAGCATTTCCTCGCGGATGACGATGCCGTAGATGTCGAAGCTGTCCGGGGTAATAAGTTCGAAATCGCGCTCACCGGGGCGGCACATCAGTTGCTCAGCGCTGAGCGGCAGGCCGTTGATGCGGCAATCGGCATTCTGCACAGGAATGCCCAGCCAGAGCGCGTCCTTCCAGACATTGCATTGCTGGCGCAGGGCGCGGTTGGTGTGCTCGCGGAACAGCTGGCAACCCTCCAGCGCCACTTCATCGATGCGGCCATAGAAGCGCCCACCACCCAACTGATCGTATTCCTGTTGCCAGTTGGTCAGGTTGTGCGCATGTTCATCGGCGTCCTGTGCCTCACGCGTGCTCCGGTTTGGTGCGTTCACGGTTGTTGGATGCTGCATGGTTGCGCGCTCGCTTGTGGGGTAGAGCCATCCTACTCTGGTCGATTACTGATGTGTATTTATAACTATCTGATTTAAATAATAAAAACCATATTTGCCAAATCTTGATAGACGGCTGGAACAGCCATCGCATTGATCTTGGTCACAGCAATTTGCATGCCCGAGGTTACTGCATGAGTTATGCCTATCGTTACACGCTGGGTAGCCGCACCTATCAGTTCCGTGATCTGGCTGAACTGATGGCCAAGGCGACCCCTGCACGTTCTGGCGACCGCCTGGCCGGGGTTATTGCGCTGTCGGCTGAAGAGCGTGCGGTGGCGCAGATGCTGTTGGCCGAGCTGCCACTCAAGACCTTTCTCAATGAAGTGCTGGTGCCTTACGAGCAGGACGAGGTCACCCGACTGATCATTGACGAGCATGATGGGGTGGCTTTCGCGCCGATTGCTCATCTGACTGTAGGTGACTTTCGTAACTGGCTGCTCAGTGATCAGGCCACGCCTGAACTGCTGCAGTCAGTGCGCGCTGGTATTACCCCGGAAATGGCGGCGGCGGTGAGCAAGATCATGCGCAATCAGGATCTGATTCTTGTGGCGCGCAAGTGCCATGTGATCAGTGCCTTTCGCAACACCATTGGTCTGCCGGGGCGGCTATCGACCCGGTTGCAGCCGAACCACCCAACCGATGATGTGAACGGTATTGCCGCAAGCATTCTCGATGGTCTGTTGTACGGCAATGGTGATGCGGTGATTGGCATCAACCCGGCAACCGACAATGTGGCCCAGGCCACACGATTGATGTCGCTGATGGCCGAGGTCATTGAGAAGTACCAGATTCCCACCCAGTCCTGCGTGCTCACGCATGTGACCAACACCATTGAATGCATCGACGCTGGTGCCCCAGTGGACCTGGTGTTTCAGTCAATTGGCGGCACCGAGGCGACCAACAGCAGCTTCGGTTTTAACCTCGCCACCCTGGCCGAGGCCCAGCAGGCGGCGCTGAGCCTCAAGCGCGGCAGTGTCGGCAACAATGTGATGTATTTCGAGACCGGGCAGGGCAGTGCGCTGTCGGCCAATGCTCACCACGGACTTGATCAGCAGACCTGTGAGACGCGGGCCTATGCGGTGGCGCGCAAGTTCAGTCCGTTGCTGGTCAATACCGTGGTTGGCTTTATTGGCCCGGAGTACCTGTTCGATGGCAAGGAGATCATTCGTGCGGGGCTTGAGGATCACTTCTGCGCCAAGTTGCTTGGCCTGCCGATGGGCTGTGATGTCTGCTACACCAACCATGCCGAGGCCGACCAGAACGACATGGACAATCTGTTGACCCTGCTCGGGGTGGCGGGCTGCTCGTTCGTTATGGGCATCCCCGGCTCGGACGACATCATGCTCAATTATCAGACCACCTCATTCCACGATGCACTCTACGTGCGCCGGGTACTGGGCTCGCGCCCTGCGCCTGAGTTTGAACAGTGGCTGACGCACATGCAGATCATGCGCGATGCCGATCGCCACATTCTGCATGATGCCTTGCCCGAGCCTTTCGCCCGGTCGCTGCGGGCATTGCCGGGAGGCCGGGCATGAAACCCACAGTTATTGAAAACCCCTGGCGGCGCTTGCGCGCCTTCACCGATGCCCGTATCGGTCTGGGGCGGGCCGGTATCAGCCTGCCGACCAGCGAGTTGCTGGCCTTTCAACTGTCGCATGCCCAGGCGCGTGATGCAGTGCACTGCCCTCTGGATGTGCCGGCGCTGTGCTCGGCGTTGGCTGGGGTACCGGCGTTAGCGGCGCAGGGCCGGCCGCTGGAGTTGCACAGCCAGGCCAGTGACCGCCAGACCTACCTGCAGCGCCCGGATCTGGGCCGGCGTCTGGATGAGGCTTCACGCCAGTTGCTGATTGCCCAGGCCATTGAACAGCCGAGCGATCTGGCCATCGTCATTGTCGATGGGCTGTCGTCGCTGGCGATACAGCAGAACGCGGTGCCTTTCCTTGATGCTTTTCTCGCTCTGCTAGCTGAGCAGGTTCCCAACTGCCAGTTGGCGCCGGTCAGCATAGTGCGGCAGGGGCGGGTGGCGATTGGTGATGACATCGGTGCGCTGCTGAATGCACGCGCGGTGTTGCTGCTGGTGGGTGAGCGTCCGGGGCTCAGTTCGCCGGACAGCCTCGGTCTGTATCTGACCTGGGCGCCGCGTCCGGGGCTGACCGATGCGGCGCGCAACTGCATTTCCAACGTGCGCCCTGCCGGGCTGCCCTGGGCCGATGCGGCGCACCGGGCGCTGTATCTGCTGCGTGAGGCGCAGCGCCTGCAGCTTTCCGGCGTGGGGCTGAAAGATCGCAGCGCCTCGGCGGTGATCGAGCATGGCGCCAGTCGGCGCAATTTTCTGGTTTCCGAGTAACGCCGGGGAGGGCGTTGCTCACGTTGTGGTAATCATCTGGATTGAGGAGTGATCATGTCCCATGACAATCGGGCCTATCTGGCCAAACGGCAGCTTAAGCGCGGCAGTGCAGGGGCCATCCTGCTTGCCGGTCTGGGTGTTTCCTATGTTATTTCCGGTAATTTTGCCGGCTGGAATTTTGGTATTGCAGAGGCAGGTTGGGCCGGCTTCGCGATTGCCGCAGTGTTGATGGCGGTGATGTACCTGACGCTGGTGCTGTCACTGGCGGAAATGTCGGCGGCGATTCCGGCTGCCGGAGGCGGCTACAGCTTTGCCCGCCAGGCCATGGGCCCGACTGGTGGTTTCTTTACCGGGCTGGCGGTGCTGATCGAGTATGCCTTGGCTCCGGCGGCTATTGTCATCTTCATTGGCGCGGCGGTGGAAGCGCTGATCGGCGTCAACGGCCCCTGGGTCTATGCGGCCTTCTACGCGGTGTTTATTGGCATTCATCTGGCGGGTGTTGGTGAAGCGCTGAAGACCATGATGATCATCAGCGGTCTGGCGGTGTTCGCCATTGTCGCCACCGGAGTCGCGTTGGTGATGCACTTCGATGTGTCCAACCTGTTCGATGTGCCAGTCAGCGAAGCCGCTGGCGCCAGTGCATTGCTGCCGCTGGGCTGGTACGGAGTGTGGGCGGCGCTGCCGTTCGCCATGTGGCTGTTCCTTGCTGTTGAGGGCGTGCCGCTGGCCGCCGAAGAGGCCAAAGACCCGGGTCGTGACGTGCCGCGCGGTATCATCGGCGCCATGCTGTTCCTGCTGTTCACCGCGCTGCTGGTTGTGGTGCTGGTGCCAGGTGCTGGTGGTGCCGCGGTCATGGGCGGTAGCGAAGTACCGCTGGTGGACGCGCTTAATGCCACTGGTCAGGGCGGTCTGGCAACGCTGGTCAATGTGCTGGGTCTGGCCGGCCTGGTGGCCTCGTTCTTCTCGATCATCTACGGCTACAGCCGCCTGGTGTTCGCCCTGTCGCGCGCCGGCTACCTGCCCACCTCGTTGTCACTGACTACCGAGCGCAAAGTACCGGCGCGGGCGCTGATCGTGCCTGGTGTATTCGGCTTTCTGGCTTCGTTGAGCGGTGAGGGCGACCTGATGCTGGCGATGGCGGTGGTGGGCGCTACGGTGTCCTATGCACTGATGGCGTTCAGTCACATCCTGCTGCGGGTACGCCAGCCAGAGCTGCTGCGGCCCTATCGCACCCCGGGCGGGGTAGTGACCTCGAGCATTGCACTGGTGCTGTCGCTGGTGGCGTTGACCGGAGTCTATGCCTTCGACCCGCGTGCGTTCTTCTTCACCCTTGGCCTGTTCGTGATTGGTGCGGTCTACTACTTCGGTTACAGCCGTAAGCACCTGGTGCTCAAATCTGCGGACGAAGAGTTTGCCATGCTGGCCAAAGCTGAAGCCGAGTTGGCAGCTACAGCTTGACGGATTGGCAAGGGCGGTAAACGCAAAAAGGCTACCGATTGGGTAGCCTTTTTGCGTGGGGGATTACCAGCAGTCATTCCTCCCCAAACGCCCGCGCATCCAGATAAAACAACCACTCCGCCACCAGCGTAGGGCGCCCATCCTCCAGCTCAAGCTGCACTTGCTGCTTAAGCAAGCAGCCCCCGTTGGGCTTGTGTACCAGCTCACGCGCACCCACACGCGCCCGAAACTTCGCACCCACCGGCATCTGGCTGACAAAGCGCAGCCGATCAAAACCGTAGTTAAGCGCAAAGTTCTTGTCGATGGCCGGCCGGGCTTTCATGGCTTCGGCGTGCAGTTTGATCAGGTGTGACACCTGCAGAAAGCCCTGCACGATGGTGCCGCCGTAGCCCGGTTCCTGGGTGGCGCGTTGGGGGTCGAGGTGGACCCATTCGCCTTCACCGTCGCCGGTCAGCGCGGCGTACTCGTCGACCATCTGCTGGGTGATCAGGTGCCAGTCGGATAGATATTCCTGGTCTGTCAACACGGCCGCTTCAAAGTCGCTTCGCAGTGTGCTCATGCCTACCTCATTCTATTGTCCCGGTTGTCAGGCCAGTCCTGGTTTGCTTCGGTTCTGCTGCCAGACCATGGCGACCAGCAGGGCTGAAAATACGCCGCCGATCAGGGTCGTCATCAGCCCTGGAAAGCTGAAGGCAAAGCCTGCGGCAACCATGGGTAGCCGTTGCCAGGGTTTCAGTAAACCCGCCCCGAGCAGGTAGCCCTCCAGACCGCCGGAAATCAACATGATGCCGATGATGATCGAGGGTAATACGTAAACCAGTGGTGTCAGATCGCCCTGCAGAACCAGCGCGGGCTGGAACAGGAAAAACAGCGGCACAAAGTAGATGACAATACCCAGGCGCATGGCGGTGAAGGAGGTTCTCATCGGCCTGGCTCCGGCTATGGTGCCAGCCAGAAAAGCCGCGGCGCCGACCGGTGGCGTGATGGCCGAGAGCATGGCGTAGTAGACGATGAAAAAGTGCACAGCAATGGTGTTCAGCCCGCCGACTTCAATAATGGCTGGGGCCAGGGTGACGGCCAGAAAGATATAGGCCACGATAGCGAGACCGGCCATGCCCATGATGAAGCAGGCGATGATGCCGAACAGGATCACCAGAAACACGTTGTCGCCGCCCAGACTCACCAGGCCGGATGTCACCGAGCCGGTGACGCCGGTAATGGTCAAGGCGCTGACCACAAAGGCGATTGGCAGGATGATGGCGGCGGTCTGGGTGACCAGTACGCCGATCTGCCGAATGGCGCTGAACAGGCGGGCGGGCGTGAGGCGGGTCTCCTTGCGCAGGAACGACAGGCCAACCATCAGGATGCAGGCGTACCAGGGTGTGTAGTACTCCCAGCGCATATACAGCAGCCCCCACATGAGAAAGAACATCACGAACAGGAAGGGCCAGCCGCTCAGCAGCACCTTGCGGGTGGAGGGCAGTTCCTCCTTCGGCATGCCCTTGATGCCGGTGCGGGCGGCATAGGCATCGACCTGCAGGATCAGGCCGAAGTAGAACAGCAGTGATGGCAGGATCGCAGCGATCATGATCACCGCATAATCCACGCCGATGGTGATGGCCATGACAAAGGCGATGGCGCCCATTACCGGCGGCATGACCACACCACCGGTGGAGGCGCAGGCCTCGATGGCGCCGGCGTAGTGCGGCGGATAGCCGGACTTTTTCATCGTTGGAATGGTGATCGATCCGGTACCGGCGATATTGGAAAAGATCGAGCCAGACAGGCTGCCCATAAAGGCGCTGGCCACCACCGCGACCTTGGCCGGACCACCGCGATAGCGACCGAAACTGGCGTTGGCCAGGTCGATAAAGAAAGTGCCCGCTCCGGTCGCCAGCAGAATCCCGGCAAACACCAGAAAGCCGAGGATGATCTCGGCGACGATCTTGGTGGTGATGCCCATCATGCCTTCGGCGCGGAAGATGTAAGACTCCAGCATGTGGTCGAACTGATAGGGCACGCCCATGATCAGCCCGGGGAAATGGTTGGCGACCAGCGGGTAGAGTCCGATCACCAGCACCACCAGCAGAAACGGCAGGCCGCCACTGCGCCGGGCCAGCTCCATCATCAACAACCAGACAACAATGCCCAGATACAGGCTGCTCCAGCCTGCCTGGACCATTTCCCAGGCGTTGGTGGCAAAGTAAAAGCTCACGGCCAAGATGGCGATAGCCGCGAGGATGTCATAAACCGGTATCTTCGACTGACCGGTCTTGGCAGGCAGGGCCAGAAAGGCGGCTGCGGCGAAGAAACCGATAAAGATCCAGTAGTACTCACCTTCGAGCATGCGTCGACCGTCCCAGGTCAAGCCGAAGATATAGGCTATCCCGGTGACCAGTCCGCAGACGCTCAGTAGCACAAAGGCAATGCTCTGCCATGAATAGGTCTCACCAAGCCGGGTAACTTCGTTACTCGGTGCAGCTTCTTCAGCAGTGATGGTGTCGGTGTTCATGGTGATCCTTTTTCAGGCCCGGTTTATGACGACGCTGGTCATGACAACCCTGGGTATGGCGTGCTTTTTGATCAAAGACGGGTACGAAAGCCTTCCAGCCCGTGCGTGTGTTTTTCCACAATGGCCATAAAGGCTTGGTTGTTTCTGCCCGGCTGGATTCCCTTTTCTTTGGCCTCATCCAGGGCCGCCTGCCTGGCGGCGATCCAGCTGTCCATCTTCTTGATAGCTTCCTGATTCCAGCGGTCGTCTTCCTCGGTCCAGGCACCGATCTCCTTCAGGTAACGGACAGTGCCCTCATGAATGGGCAGAGGGGAGCGGTCCAGGTAGTCCCGGAACACCTCCAGGCTCATCCGTGTGGACAGCGGGTGGGAGCCCTTGTAGCGATCAAAGGCCTGGTGAAACCACTTGGCCAGGGTGTAGGCGAGAGCTTCGTCGAGATCCGCTGGTGCGGCGTAGAGGAAGTTTGAGGCCAGGCCGTCCACGCCTCTGGCGCTCGCAACGCCCATGGTGATGGGGCCGGGTACGGCCATGGGACTGTGCTCAAGGAAGCGTTGCCATCCCGCTTCGTCATCCAGATCCATGGCGAGCCAGCGAATGCCACCTGGCGCACCTTCCAACTCGGCCATTACCGAACTGACTGATGCGCAATAGGCCACGTCGGCCCGGCCTTCAATAATCGACCGGCAGTTTTCGACATAACTGCTGGCGGCGATAAAGTTGAAGTGTGTGGCGCTTTCCTCCGGGGTCATACCCAGGAAAGCCGGGAGCCCGTCCCTGACGGTGGTCATCATCGGGATCGAGAATTGCCCCTGGGCAACCCGCAGACCGCTGCGTTTGAGGTCGTCCATGCTGTGCAGGTCGGAATCGCCTGCGACGACGAAGGTCCATGGCGTATCGTTGTGATGCCAGATGACGCGTTGTGGGACCGGCATCATAGTGGCGTAATGACCGATACCCTGGATTTGAAAGCGCAGTTCAGCAGCGGAGACCGAGCTCAGCAGCAGATCGCGCCGCTCGGTAAGGCGCCGATGCCGCTGGATTTCGCTGTCTTCCGGCACGACGCGGACGTTGGAGCCCAGTTCTTGCTGCAGCATTGGCCCCCAGCCATTGGTCGAGGCAAAGCTGCCGCTGGAGGTGCCGGGGGTGCCTATCACCAGCAGGTGCGGCATGTTGTAGGTGTCCGCATGGGCCAGGCTGGTGCTGCCAAATGCCAGCAGGCCTGCAAGCGACAAGCTTGCACTCAACCTGCTTTTGGGCGATGTGATTCTCATGAGCCTCTCCGATCTTTTATTTTTATCGTGATTGCTCGTCCCTGCTCTTCACTCACAACTGGCCAATCCAAACTACGGTTGATGCTCTGCCAGTGTCAATAAAGCGGGTCTACCATCAGGCTGGAGAAAACAGCGGATTCACGCGGTGAATGACAGGCAAGCTGACAGGTTTGTATTGTGGTAGTGGCTAGCGATCCGCGTGCGTTCTTCTTCACCCTTGGCCTGTTAGTGATTGGTGCGGTCTACTACTTCGGTTACAGCCGTAACCGTCTGGTGGCCAAGTCGGTTGACGAGGAGTTCGCTCTGCTGGCTCGGGCTGAGGCGGATCTGGCCTGAGTCTGGGACGCAGGGCGTCCAGAGGGGGCGTTCCCACGCAGAGCGTGGGAACGATCGTGTAGTCGCTCACAGTTAGATGGCTCCCATGCTCTGCGTGGGAGCCGGGGCTGTGACCCTCCGGGTCACTAATCCCAGTGGTCCACCTCAATCAGTCCTTGTTCTCCGATGTAATTTCTAGCGCTCGAATAACGCCAGTGCTCGGCCCTGTCCACATAGCCTCGTTTCACGGGGTTGAGATGGATATAGTCGAGTTTTTCCCGCATCACAGCTTCGCTGCATACCAACTCTGCGTGGGAGCCGGGTGGCTCATATCAATCCCAGGTCAGTGCCCCACCAGTCTGATACTCGATCACGCGGGTTTCGAAGAAGTTCTTCTCTTTCTTCAGGTCCATGATCTCGCTCATCCACGGGAACGGGTTGCTGGTGCCTGGGTATTCTTCCTTGAGGCCGATCTGGGTCAGGCGGCGGTTGGCGATGAACTTGAGGTAGTCCTCCATCATCGCGGCGTTCATGCCCAGTACTCCGCGCGGCATGGTGTCGCGGGCGTATTCGATTTCCAGCTGGGTGCCCTGCAGGATCATCTGGGTCGCTTCGTCCTTCATTTCGGCGTCCCACAGGTGTGGGTTCTCGATCTTGATCTGGTTGATCACATCGATGCCGAAGTTCAGGTGCATGGACTCGTCGCGCAGGATGTACTGGAACTGCTCGGCGACGCCGGTCATCTTGTTGCGCCGACCCATGGACAGAATCTGGGTGAAGCCGCAGTAGAAGAAGACGCCTTCAAGTACACAGTAGTAGGCGATCAGGTTGCGCAGCAGTTCCTTGTCGGTTTCCACGGTACCTGTGTTGAAGGTCGGGTCGGAGATGGCGCGGGTGTACTTGAGGCCCCAGGCGGCTTTTTTCGCGACGCTGGGGATCTCGTGGTACATGTTGAAGATCTCGCCTTCATCCATGCCCAGCGACTCGATGCAGTACTGGTAGGCGTGGGTGTGGATCGCTTCTTCGAAGGCCTGGCGCAGGATGTACTGGCGGCATTCGGGATTGGTGATCAGACGGTAGACGGCCAGTACCAGGTTGTTGGCGACCAGTGAGTCGGCGGTGGAGAAGAAGCCGAGGTTGCGCTTGACGATGCGGCGCTCGTCTTCGGTCAGACCGTCGGTGCTTTTCCACAGGGCGATGTCGGCGGTCATGTTGACCTCTTGCGGCATCCAGTGGTTGGCGCAGCCGTCGAGGTATTTCTGCCAGGCCCACTCGTATTTGAAGGGTACGAGCTGGTTGAGGTCGGCGCGGGCGTTGATCATCTGCTTGTCGCCGACCTGTACCCGTGCGGCAGCACCTTCCAGATCGTCGAGACCTTCCTGGATGTCGAGCTGGTCAAGCGCGGCTTTGGCGCGCGCTACCGCGTCGGAGTCGTCGGCATTAACCTGGCGGGCGTCTTCAACGGCGCTGCTGGCCTGGTCGTTGAGGGCGTTGTTGGCCTGGGCCGGTTGGGCGCTCTGGGCGGCCGCTGCCGGAGTGGCGGGTTGGTCTTCTTTGTCGAATTCGTCCCAGCTGAGCATGGTGGGGCTCCCTTTTTGAATGAGTTCAGTGTCAGCCTGGTTGTCGCTGGGCTGTTCTGGACACGCTGTGAATACATCCCTGTACGCTCGTAGATGCCATCCCTGGCATCTAACGGTCCAGAACAGCCCAGCGGCAATCAGGCTACCTGGCTTCTGTGCAAATAATCGGTGTCTCGTTGTTTCAATCGGTTCTCTACTGCAGCCTGAGCGCTAGGCGCCGTGGCTGCCGGACCCGGGAGCGTACCGGAGTACGTGACCGGGTTCGGCTGGCGCGGCAACAACGCGGGCGCCGCTCAGATACGTGCGTTTACTGGCACGCCTCGCAATCGGGGTCATCAATCGAACAGGCCTGCGGCACCGGTGCCGGGCCGGCTGGTGCAGCGTTTGCCGCTGGCGCGCTGCCGCTGGATACGGCATTGAGCTTGCCCGTGTTGACTGTGGACTTCTCGGTGCTGGTGGCGGCCAGGGCGCGCAGGTAGTAGGTGGTTTTCAGACCACGGAACCAGGCCATGCGGTAGGTCACATCCAGCTTCTTGCCGCTGGCACCGGAGATGTACAGGTTCAGCGACTGAGCCTGGTCGATCCACTTCTGACGGCGGCTGGCGGCTTCGACGATCCACTTGGTGTCGACTTCGAAGGCAGTGGCGTACAGGGCCTTGAGGTCATCGGGGATGCGGTCGATCTGCTGAACCGAGCCGTCGTAGAACTTGAGGTCGTTGACCATGACCGGATCCCACAGGTTGCGGGCCTTGAGGTCGCGCACCAGGTAGGGGTTGATCACGGTGAACTCACCGGACAGGTTCGATTTGACGTACAGGTTCTGGTAGGTCGGCTCGATCGACTGTGAGACGCCAGTGATGTTGGCGATGGTCGCGGTCGGGGCGATGGCCATGATGTTGGAGTTGCGGATGCCCTTTTTGACCCGCTCGCGCACCGGTGCCCAGTCCAGGGTCTGGCTGCGGTCGACGTCGATGTACTGCTGGCCGCGCTGCTCGGTGAGGATATCCAGCGAGTCGAGCGGCAGGATGCCCTGGCTCCACAACGAACCATCAAAGCTGGAGTAAGCGCCGCGCTCATCGGCCAGATCGCACGAGGCCTGGATGGCGAAGTAGCTGATTGCTTCCATCGATTGGTCAGCGAAGGCTACGGCAGCGTCCGAGCCATAGGCGATGTGCTGCAGGTACAGGGCGTCCTGGAAGCCCATCAGGCCGAGTCCGACCGGGCGGTGCTTGAGGTTGGAGTTTTTCGCCTGCGGCACGCTGTAGTAGTTGATGTCGATGACGTTATCGAGCATGCGTACAGCGGTCTTGACGGTGCGCTCAAGCTTGGCGGTGTCGAGCTTGCCATCGACGATGTGCTGCGGCAGGTTGATCGAGCCCAGGTTACACACGGCGATTTCGTCGGCCGAGGTGTTCAGGGTGATCTCGGTGCACAGGTTGGAGCTGTGGACCACGCCGGCGTGTTGCTGCGGGCTGCGCAGGTTGCAGGCGTCCTTGAAGGTCAGCCACGGGTGGCCGGTTTCGAACAGCATGCTGAGCATCTTGCGCCACAGGTCGCGGGCCTGGATGGTCTTGTACAGCTTGATCTTGCCGTACTCGATCAGGGCTTCGTAATACTCGTAACGCTCTTCGAAGGCCTTGCCGGTCAGGTCATGCAGGTCGGGTACGTCGGAGGGCGAGAACAGGGTCCACTGGCCGTCGTCGAACACTCGCTTCATGAACAGGTCGGGAATCCAGTTGGCGGTGTTCATATCGTGGGTACGACGGCGGTCGTCACCGGTGTTCTTGCGCAGCTCGAGGAATTCCTCGATGTCCAGGTGCCAGGTTTCCAGGTAGGCACACACGGCGCCCTTGCGCTTGCCGCCCTGGTTGACGGCTACGGCGGTGTCGTTGACCACTTTCAGGAAGGGAACCACGCCTTGGGATTTGCCGTTGGTGCCCTTGATGTAGGAGCCCAGCGCGCGCACCGGGGTCCAGTCGTTACCCAGGCCGCCAGCGAATTTGGAGAGCAGGGCGTTGTCGCGCAGGGCGTCGTAGATGCCGCCCAGGTCGTCGGGAACGGTGGTCAGGTAGCAGGACGACAGCTGTGAACGCAGGGTGCCGGCGTTGAACAGGGTCGGGGTCGAGGCCATGTAGTCGAAGCTCGACAGCAGTCGGTAGAACTCGATGGCGCGCTCGTTCTTCTGCGGCTCTTCTATGGCCAGGCCCATGGCTACGCGCATGAAGAAAATCTGCGGCAGTTCGAAGCGGGTGCCGTCCTTGTGAATGAAGTAGCGGTCGTACAGGGTCTGCAGGCCCAGGTAGGCGAACTGCTGGTCACGCTCGTGGTCGATGGCGGCGCCCAGTTGCTCAAGATCGAACTCGGCCAGTTGCGGATCGAGCAGTTCGAACTCGACGCCTTTGGCAACGTAAGCTTTGAGTGCCGGGGCGTAGAGCTCGGCCATTTCATGGTGGGTGGCGCGTTCGGCTACGCCGAGAAAGCCCAGGGCTTCGGCGCGCAGGGTATCAAGTAGCAGGCGAGCGGTGACCTGGCTGTAGTTCGGCTCGCGTTCGACCAGTGTGCGGGCGGTCATCACCAGGGCGGTGTTGACGTCCTTGAGGGTGACGCCGTCGTACAGGTTTTTCAGGGTGTCGCGTTCGATCAGGGCGGCATCGACTTCGGCCAGACCTTCGCAAGCTTCACTGATCAGGGTGCGCAGGCGGCCCATGTCCAGTGGTGCCTGGCTACCGTCATCCAGGGTTACGCGGATGCTCGGGTGTGCCTCGACCGGCTGCTCGTGTTGACGGGCCTGACGCTGGCGGGCGTGCTCTTCACGGTACAGAACGTAGGCGCGAGCAACCTTTTGCTCGCCAGAGCGCATCAGCGCCAGTTCAACCTGATCCTGAATTTCTTCGATGTGCAGGGTGCCGCCGGAAGGCATGCGGCGACGGAAAGTGGCACTGATAGCTTCGGAGAGTTCGTCGACGGTCGCGCGGATGCGCGATGAAGCGGCGGCCTGACCACCCTCAACGGCGAGAAACGCCTTGGTCATGGCGATCTTGATCTTGTCGTCGGTATAGGCCACTAGAGTGCCGTTGCGCTTGATTACACGCAGTTGGCCGGGAGCCGTCAGAAGAACGTCTTCGCCGCTCTGCTGTTCGAGGCCTGGCTGACCGGGTGTCTGGCTGGTGGTCGAGGTCGAGGTGTGCATGGCGTCTCCTTGGCTTGGCCTGTAACACTATATCTGGTTTGGAGTAGCCCGGCGGCCTGAGCCGGCGGGCTTGAAACGGGCGCGCTGAACGCATTGCAGAGATGTTTCCCCAAGCTATTGACAAGACCTGGTTTTTTAGGTTTTTGGTCAACATATGGGGTTGGTCGCGCGTTTCGACACAAGATAGTGTGTATTTTTACTCTGCGCAAGTCTGGGATTTATGCTGAATTTATGGCATGCCCCGGGGGCTGTGGCGGGCTTTGTGGCGTGGCGGCAGTAAGTACGCGGGTTGTAGCCATTGCTGGCGGTTCACTACATATAGTGTTCCGGTTTTGGCAATGAACGTACCGCTTTCTGCCTGGTCGGGTTGTGGGTATTTAGCTACGGCGTTGCTACAATCGCCGCTCTTGTGGCTATGACGATGGCATTGGATACGGGTATGGCGACTGATAGCGAACACATTCTGATTGTCGAAGATGACCACAAGCTGGCCGCGCTGATCGCTGAGTTTCTTCAGGCCAATGGCTTGCAGGTGGCCATTGAAGCGGATGGGCGGCAGGCTGTGGGACGTATTCAGGCCAGCCCTCCGGCGCTGGTTGTACTGGATATTATGCTGCCAGGCATGGATGGCCTGGAGGTATGTCGGCAGGTTCGTGAAGGCGGCTATGCTGGTGCGATTCTGATGCTGACTGCGCGTAGTGAGGATGAGGACCACATCCGGGGCCTGGAGTTGGGGGCGGATGACTACGTCAACAAGCCCGTCCGTCCGCAGGTGTTGCTGGCTCGCATTCGGGCACTGCTGCGCCGCAGTCAGGACTCCGAGCCAATGGGGGCTCCGAGTCGCCTGGAGTTCGGCAAACTGGTGATCGATCATGTGCGTCGTGAGGCCTGGCTGGCCGGTGAGTTGATCGACCTGACCGGTGCCGAGTTCGATCTGCTCTGGTTGCTGGCCAGCAACGCCGGTCGCATCCTGAGCCGCGAAGAAACCTTCATCGCCCTGCGTGGCATTGAGTATGACGGTCAGGACCGCTCCATCGATGTGCGTATTTCCCGCATCCGGCCAAAGATTGGTGATGACCCGGATATGCCGCGGATGATCAAGACTGTGCGCAGCAAGGGTTACCTGTTTGTCGTGCCTGAGTCCGATCCCGCGTGAACTCGATCTTTTTGCGGATTTATGGCGGCATGCTGCTGGTGCTGGTCGCCGTTTCGCTGCTGGCTTTGCTCAGTATTCGCATGATCAATGATGTACGGGTCGAGGATTACCGCGAGCGGATCGCCAGCGGTACCTTTCGGCTGATGGCGGACAACCTGGAGCCCATGGATACCTCTGAGCGGCTCAAGGCCCTGGCGGTCTGGACCCGGTTGATCGGGGTGCCGCTGGAACTTAAGTCGTTGGCTGATCTGGGGTTGGAGTCGAGTGCCTGGGCCCGGTTGATCCGGGGGCAAGTGCTGGTAAGGCCAACCGGGCCCCAACAGGTGCGGGTCTATAGCCTGGTTGACTTGTCTGAAGAGGTGGTGTTGACCACCGATATTCAGCGCATTTCCGAACAGTTGGGCCGGGCTACGTTATTTCTGATTGCTGATGAACTGGTCAGGCATCCAGAGGCGGACATGCCTGCGCGGCTGCAGCGGCTGCGCCGCGAGAAAGGTTTTGGTTACCCGCTACAGCTGACCCGGATGCACGAGTCTGATCTGGATCTGGATCAGATTCGCCGGCTCGATGAGAGCGATACCGTCATGGCGCTGGGTCCGGAAGGGGATTCGGTGCTGCTGTATCTGAAGATTCCCGACACCCAGTGGGTGCTTAGTCTGGGGCCGCTGTACCAGATGCGTGACTACCCGCCGGAGATGCTGCTGATTACCGGGGTTCTGGTTCTTACCCTGAGCGGTCTGCTGATCTATCTGCTGGTACGTCAACTCGAGCAACGACTGATGAGTCTGGAAGCGGCGGCGACCGATCTGGCCCGAGGCAAGCTTGAGGCGCGGGTGGAGCCGCGCGGCAACGATGCAGTGGGGCAGTTGGGCAAGACCTTCAATGATATGGCCAATCATCTGCAGCGGCTGATGCGCATTCAGCGGGAAATGATCGGTGCGGTATCGCATGAGTTGCGGACCCCTGTGGCGCGTTTGCGCTTTGGCCTGGAGATGGTCGAAACCGCGGGTAGTGAGGCGGATTTGCAGCGTTATCTTGAGGGTATGGATGCCGATCTGACTGAACTGGACAAGCTGGTGGACGAAATTCTGACCTACGCCCGGCTGGAGCAAGGGGCGCCTGCGCTGGTGCTTGAGGCGACGGATCTGCCAGCCCTGATTGACCGGGTGGTAGCAGAGTTGGCGCCACTCAAACCGGACATTCGGCTTGAGCACCGGGATCTGACTCATGGCGCCGGATATGCCGTGGATGCCGAACGACGCTACCTGCAGCGGGCGGTGATCAACCTGGTCAGCAATGCACTCAGGCATGCGAGCACCCGGGTTCGAGTGACCACGCTGGTGCAGTCGGGGCGCTGCCGGGTGATGGTGGAGGATGATGGCCCCGGGATTCCTGAAGCTTACCGCGAGCGTATTTTTACCCCGTTCCTGCGCCTGGATGACAGCCGGACACGCTCATCCGGCGGCTATGGACTGGGGTTGTCGATTGTACGGCGGGTCATCTACTGGCATCAGGGCCGAGCCCATGTGGAAAGCTCGGCTGATCTTGGAGGGGCCTGTTTTGTGCTGGAATGGCCGATGACCCGGCCAGTGTAAGGTTCTGGCTTTAGTTGCTGTGACCGTTAACCAGCAGACGGAAGGCCGTGCTGGCCGGCCCCGGATTGGGTTCGCGACCACAGATCAGGTCGCAGTAGATCGCCCCTTCACCAATCTTGATGATGTAGAACGCCAGGCTTTCGGCGTCCATTTCCGGGCTGATCAGGCCGGCGGCGATTTGCTGCTCGAACAGTTCCGTCCAGGTATCGATCAACCGCTGCTGCAGCCCGGAAATGTGCGAAGTGAGCAGTTGCAGCGCCCATTGCGGCTCGTTATGCAGAAAGTCGTGCAGCGGCTTGGCGTCGATCAGGGCGACATTGATGTCGGTATAGATCTGGGTCAGAAAGTCGATGCCTTTGAGGCCGGGTGTGGCCTCGGCGCGCTCAATGGCCTGGTCGTAGATCCCCTTGTACAGCGACCAGAGAATTTCACCCATCAACAGATCCTTGTTGCCGACCCAGCGCATCAGGGTGGCCCGACCAATACCCAGCTCTTCTGCCAGCAGCGACAGGTTCAGCCGCCGCCCCTCCAGCCACCAGCGCCGGGCCATGCGAAAAGCGGTAATGGGGGTTGCCCGTTCATCCGACTTTCGCTGGGACAGAGCAAGGGCTAGCGGGGTGGGGGAGGTGCTCATGATGTGGCGGCCTGTTCAAGTGTTCAGAGTGTATTGTCACTTTCTATGGTAGCAACAACGATACCATGAGTAAAAGTGTACCAGGTGTGATCCATGCCAGGTTTGATGGCTTTGACATGATCTTGAGTCACACAATGAATGCACTTTTGGTCTTATTTGATTGCTGAACGGAATTCGCTGTTGTCTCGGACGGGTTCAACCGCGCCCGATAAAGGGCATTTTGGTAGCCATGATGGTCATGAACTGCACGTTGGTTGCCAGCGGCAGTTCGGCCATCTGTACTACCGCCTGGGCGACATGCTCAACATCCATCACCGGCTCGGCAGCAATGTCGCCATTGGCCTGTGGCACGCCGCGCTGCATCGGAATGGCCATGTCGGTAGCCGCGTTGCCGATATCGATCTGGCCGCAGGCGATGTTGTAGCGTCGGCCATCGAGTGAGGTCGATTTGGTCAGGCCGGTCATGGCGTGTTTGGTCGAGGTATAAGGGGCCGAATTGGGTCGTGGTGCATGGGCGGAAATCGAGCCGTTGTTGATGATCCGTCCACCCATAGGGTCCTGGCTCTTCATCATTTTGAAGGCTTGCTGGGTGCAGAGGAAGGCGCCAGTCAGGTTGGTCTCGACGGTGGCCTGCCAGTGGGCGAATGACAGGTCCTCCAGGGGTACAGGTGGGGCGCCGGTACCGGCATTGTTGAATAGCAGGTCAAGCCGGCCGAAGCGTTCCCGGGTGGCGCTGAACAGGGCCTGGACTGACTCTGGATCACGCACGTCGGTCACTTGGGCCAGGCCATTGGCGGCCAGTTCACCGGCGCTCTCGAGTACAGCGTCCAGTGTTTCCTGGCGGCGTCCTGCCAGGACAACACAATAACCGGCCCGCAGCAGGGCAAGGCTGGTGGCTTTGCCGATGCCGCTACCGGCTCCAGTGACAATGGCAACTTTGCTGGCTGAGTTCATGGCGGCTCCAATCGAGTGTCCGGGCAAATGGATAATGGCTCAAAAGGTAGCATGCCAGGTCAGGCAGGGGGCAGGGGACGGATTGTGGAAATGTCGCACTATAAGGGTTGACTGTTCAGATATTGATCACTCCCACGCTCTGCGTGGGAGCGATCAAACCTCTCTTAGTTGATCCCTTTGCGCCGTACGGTCCAGCCACGGTCGTTGCACAGGCCGCAGTTGCTGCCGTAGAAGGTGCCCTCGGCGTTGTTGTCTTCCATCAGGTGATAGCGGAACCAGGCGGTTGATGGGCCGCGATAGCCTCCGGCGCTGCCAACCGGCTCGAAGTGCCCGGCGGAATTCAGCTCACCCCAGAACACCGGAACATTGGCGCGGTTGTAGACCGGCAGGGCGTTGAGGGTGGGTGATGCAATGGTGTCGCGTCCACCGGTCATCAGAAACATCGGGCCGTTCTGGTTGCTCTGCGATGAGCTGCTGTGGCCCAGACCCAGGGTGTAGGGCTGGAATGGTGCAGTGACGCTGATGCGGCTGTCCTGGCCGGCCATGATGGTGCCGCCGCCACCCTGCGAGTGCCCGGCAGCACCAACCCGGTTGATATCCAGGCGGCCGGCGTAGGTGCCGGTAGTGCGGTTATGTTGCTGGATGATGTAACTCAGGCAGCTGAGCATGGCCTGGCCGGTGCCGGCATTGCTGGTGTTGGCGGCAACGACTACGAAGCCGTGGCTGGCCCAGTGATCGAGCAGTCTGCTGTAGGTGCTTGGCGAGGCACCGGTACCATTGCCCCAGATGATGATCGGGTGTTGTACACCGTTTTGCCCCAGGGTGCGTGGTCGGTAGGCGGTACAACTGAGTCCAGCGCTTTCGCTGGTGGTGCTGAATGGGCCGCTGGCGGCGAAGTCGGAGACGCCGGGGAAGCCGGTGCCGGTATCGCCACCAGGGCCTGGGTCGGGGTTGGTAGCCCAGGCGCTGGAGGCCAGCGCCAGGCCCAGAGCGAGAGTGGAAAGCTTCAATGCAGGTGTTTTCATATCGGTTACCGTTCAACTGTTGTTATTCAAGGTTGTTGAGCGCTATGGCCGGGTCCGCACCAACTGCAGAGCTCGAGCGGCTGAACGGTAACACTGTCGGCGGCTGATGAAAGTCGCCTATTCGGGTTAATGGCAAGGTCGCGCCAGGCCGCGAACGGCCTGGCTTAGAGCTTGTTTGCGCGCTGTTCAATCCTGGCGCTGACGCCTTCCAGGGTGGCAAATGAGGTGTCTTTGGCGGTGAGCAGAAAGTCCTGCAGGTAGGACATCTCCAGCATATCTTCGCGTACGGAGGCGTAGAGCGTGCCGAACAGGCCGTCTGGGCCCAGCGGTCTGGCACTGACGTAACCGCGTTGCAGGTATTCGGCCAGGGCCCAGTTGGGCAGGCAACTGACACCGCGTCCAGAGGCCACCAGTTGCAGCATCATTACGGTTAGTTCGGCCGTGCGGATGGCCTGGGGGTCGATGCCGGCCGGGTCGAGAAATTGTTTGAAAATGTCTAGTCGATCACGGTCTACCGGGTAGGTGATCAGGGTCTCGTCCACCAGATCGGCGGGTTCAATATAGGCGCGGCTAGCCAGTGGATGCTGGTTGCTGACTGCCAGCAGGGCTTCATAGGTGAACAGCGGTACGTAGCTCAGGCCCGGAATATCCTGAGGGTCGGAGGTCACCACCAGATCCAGGTCGCCGCGTGCCAGCGCTGGCAGAGGGGCGAAGAAGAAGCCCGAGGCGAAGTCGACTTCGACCTCCGGCCAGGCGTTGCGGAACTGGTCGATGGTTGGCATCAACCACTGGAAACAGCTGTGACATTCGATTGCCATGTGCAGGCGCCCGGCCTGGCCGCCAGCCAGGCGCTGTAGGTCACGCTCGGCTTGGCGCAACTGCGGCAGCAGGTTGTCGGCCAAGCGCAATAGTCGCAGACCAGCGCTGGTGAAACGCACCGGTTTGGTCTTGCGTACGAACAGTGGCAGACCCAGGCGCTCTTCAAGATCCTTGAGTTGATGCGACAGCGCCGATTGGGTCAGGTGCAGGCGTTCGGCAGCTTCCACCAGGCTGTCGGCTTCGCGCAGGGTGGCCAGGGTACGCAGATGGCGGATTTCAAGCATGGTCGGGTTGCTACTCATTATGAGGGAAATTTAAGTTTAGCATTGGTCTGATGAGTTTCATTCACGACTTGTTGCGTCGAGCCATATCGACCAGGCGTGCTGGTCATCGCTGACATCCAGCGGTAGAGTAGCCCCCCATTGATTTGACTGGGGTAACCCATGCAGGAATTGTTGTTGCACTGTCGTCCGGGGTTCGAGTCCGAGGCTGCAGCGGAAATGCAGGAGTTGGCCAATGCTTGTGGGTTGGCCGGTTATCCGGTCACCCGTGAGGGGGCGGCCATCGTGCGTTTTGTCTGCCCGGCTGAGGGCGATGCCGGACGGCTGATGCGCAAACTGGACTTCCAGAGTCTGATCTTTACCCGTCAATGGGCCCTGGGCGACTGGCTTGATGTCGACCCCGAGGACCGTATCACGCCAGTCATTCAGGCTTGCGCCAAGGGGCCGCTGGCCTCTTTGCTATGGTTGGAGACCGCCGATACCAACGATGGCAAGGCTTTGGCGGCACTGCTTAAGAAGCTGCGCAAGCCGCTCGAGAGTGCTTTGGGTAAAACCCGGTTCCTGCGTCCGAACAAGGCAGAACTGCCGCGCCTGCATCTGCTATTCGAGAGTGGTGAGCGGCTATTCGTCGGTTGGTCCTGGGCCAACAATGCCGCGCCATGGCCGATGGGTATTCCGCGGTTGCGGGTGCCTCGTGAGGCGCCCAGCCGTTCGACGCTCAAGCTCGAAGAGGCCTGGCATCATTTTATTCCCCGCGAGGAATGGGACAGCCGTCTGGCCCCCGGTATGACAGCAGTGGATCTGGGGGCAGCGCCTGGTGGTTGGACCTGGCAACTGGTCAACCGGCACATGAAAGTGATTGCTGTGGACAACGGGCCGATGAACCGCAAGTTGATGGAGAGTGGTCAGGTCGAGCATGTGCAGGCCGATGGTTATCTGTTTCGGCCCAAGCGCCCGGTCCACTGGATGGTTTGCGATATCGTCGACAAGCCTGCCCGCAGCAGTGCGCTGCTGGCGACCTGGTTGTCCCGGGGCTGGTGCCGGGAGGCAATCATCAACTTTAAGCTGCCGATGAAACGGCGTTACCAGGAAGTGATGCAGTGCATGGCCCATGTCCAGGATGCTCTGGATGAGGCTGGACTGGAAGCCACGCTGGCCTGCAAACAGCTGTATACCGACCGCGAAGAAGTTACCTGCCACGCCCGGATTGTGCGTGGCCACCGGTAACCCGACGCAGACTAGCCCCTACAATGGCTCGAGCAGGGTGATTTTTTCCTGCTCCTGCAGCATGGCGGAGAACGGACCGATGCTTTCCTGGCGCTCGGGTGAGTTTTCCCAGCGTTCCCAGGAATGGCGGTTCAGCCAGGTCACGACCACGACCCGGTGATTGGGACGCTCCAGGTCGCGGTAGGACTCACCGGAAATGAAACCGGGGGATTGAATGGCTTTCTGCAGCACCTGGCGCGCCACTTCTTCGTAGGGTTGCTCGAGGCCTTCGGCAATGACACGTTCGATCATTACTTTGATCATGGAATTTCCTTAAAACAGGCAGATAAAACCGGAGCTTTTCAGACTCCTGTCTATAGTGTCGGTCGGCTTCGCTCGGCTGGCAAGTGGCAGATATTTACCGGATAATCGGCCCGTACTCTGTGGATGAATGGCATGACTGATTTTGCGAACGAACACCGTCAACTCGATACCCGTGGTCTGACCTGTCCCGAGCCGGTCATGATGCTGCACAATGCCGTGCGCGACCTGGCTGCTGGTGAATTGCTGGAAGTGCTGGCGACAGATCCTTCGACCCAGCGCGATATTCCCAAGTTCTGCGGGTTTCTGGGGCATGCCTTGCTTGAACAGCGCGAAGAGGCCGGGATTTTCCACTATCTGATCCGCAAGGCCGGCTGACTCTCCGCATTACTCGTTGCGAGCAGCTTCCCAGCCAGACTGGCCAGGCTGCAACTGACAGCGTTCCAGTACCTGCAGCCAGGCCTGGTTATGGCGCTGGACGCTGACCTGAAAACCTTCCCACAAGGCCTGTTCATGGCCGCTCAGACGCTGCAGGTAAGTCGCGGTTGCCGGTGGTATGTCGGGTACCTCGCGCAGGCGCGCCAACTGCTGCTGCCAGGGCTGGCCGAGCCGTTGGGCCTGGGCCAGCAGCGGCTGGATTTCGCCGGCATAGTAGGTCACGAAGACGTTGAACAAAATTCGCGATTGCGGGGTGGGTTGGCCCAGCGGGCAGAGCCGGGCGGCTCTGGGGCTTTCCAGCATGGCGCTGGCTTGATCCAGGGTGTGGTTCAGACGGGCCAGGCTGTGGATCAGCTGGCCGCTGCGCGAGCTGCGTTGCAACGCTTGAAATAACGGATCAAGCACTTCACGGCTGGGCGGTAATTGCTCGGGCAGCGCCTGGCCTATGCTGCTGAGTTCGGCCAGCGCCTGCAGCGCCGGGGTGTCAGAGATGCCCGGGTCTGGCGGTAGTGGCTGGTCGGCAAAGCGCAGGTAGTATTCGAATTCGCTGCTGGCGTTCAGGGCATTCCAGAATACCGCTGGCAGGCTGGCCCGTTTGGCGGCACCGATGCTTTCAAGCAGGGTTTGCAGCTCGCTGCGTCTGGGGTCGTCGGCAATCACCAGCAGGCACTCGTCGAGCGCCCGTAACAATTGCCCTTCATGTGCCAGTCGGTGGCTGGCTGGCATCAACCGGCCGAGGCTGCTGTTGCGTTCGCTGATGCGCTGCTGCAGGGCGTGGCAGTGTCGTGACTCCACCACCAGATCCAGCAGGCTCAAGCGTTGCTCGGCTACCGTCTGTACCCGTTCACGTCGCTCGGGCATTCGGTAATGACTCAAATGACGTGAGTCAAACTGGCTGACGGGCTGCTCAAGCACTCGGCCCAGACGGGTCAGATAGTTATCCATCTGGCGGCTGGCCGGCGCACCAACGTCACAACCGGTCAGCAGCAGGGCAAGACTGAGCAGCGCGATGAGAGACTTCATCGTCGAACTCCAACAGGGCTGCCTTTAGTATGCCATGCGGGTAAGAACCACTGCCAAATCGTAGATTACGGCGAGTGTCGGGGCTGCCTGCGTTTGGCCTCATGACGTTTGCGGCGGGCACCAACCCGGGCCAGGCGAATCGACAGAAACAACGCTGCGGCGCTCAGGCCGATGATCAGCCCCTGCCAGAAACCGGCTGGCCCACGGGCTGGGCCGAGCAGATCGGTCAGCCCCAGTACATAACCGCATGGCATGCCGACCAGCCAGTAGGCGACGATGGTCAGCAGCATGGGCCGGCGAGTGTCCTGATAGCCTCGCAGGGCGCCGGCACAGGCCACTTGCAGGGCATCGGAAAACTGATACAGCGCGGCGTAGAACAGCAAGCTGGCGGCCAGGGCGATGATTTGCTGATTGTTGGTGTAGATCAACGGGATGCGATCAGCCAGCCACAACACCAGCGCAGCGGAAAACAGCGCATAGAACAATGAACTGACAATGCCGACCTTGGCGGCGAACAGTCCGGCCCGGGCACCATGGGCGTTGAGGTTGTGGCTGACCCGCACGGTGATCGCCAGACCCAGGCTGAAGGGCACCATGAACAGCAGTGAGGTGAAATTCAGGGCCAGTTGGTGGCTGGCGACCACAATCTCCCCCAGTGAGCCGATCAGCAGCGCGATAACCCCGAACATGCTGGTTTCAGCAAACAGCGCTATGCCGATCGGCAGGCCCAGCCCGAGCAGTTGGCGCTGGGTGAGCCAGCCTGGCCAGTCAAAACGGGCGAACAGGCCGCTTGGAGCAAAGTGTGGCGAGCGCTTCAGATAGATCACCATGCACAACAGCATGAACCACATCACCAGGGCTGTGGCTATCCCGCAGCCCAGTGCGCCCAGGGCCGGAAAGCCCAGCTTGCCGTAGACCAGCACATAGTTGGCAGGGATGTTGAGCAGCAGGCCGGCAAAGCCAATCAGCATGGTCGGCATGGTACGTGACATGCCATCGCTCAGGGCGCGCAGGGCCTGGAACAGGGCGACGGCCGGAAAGCCCATGGCGACGGCCCGCAGGTAGGCCATGGTCGGGTCGATCAGGCTCGGCTCCACCTCCATCAGGATCAGGACTGGCTCCATGGCGCTGAGAAACAATCCGCACAGACAGCCCAGGAGCAGGCCAAGCCACAATCCCTGGCGTATCAGTGCGCCGGTGTCAGCCAGGCGGTCAGCGCCGTGACTGGCGGCGACCTTGGAAGTAAGAATCATCAGGGTGCCGGTCAGAAACAGAAAGGTTGGCACCCAGAAGGCGTTGCCCAGAGCCACGGCAGCCAACGCCTGGGCGCTGAAGCGTCCGGCCATGGCGGTGTCGACAAAACCGAGCAGGGTATGGGCGGTTTGAGCGGCGATAATCGGCAAGGCAAGCCAGATCAGGCTACGCAATTCTGTTACACTGCGCCGCCACCGAGTGGGGTTGGTTTGTCCTGAAGTCATGGGGCAGGGATGGGCTCAACAAAAGCGCCTCATCCTATCAAGTTACTCACTATTGTCTAGGGAACCTATGAAAAACTACCTGCGTTGGCAATACTGCGTTAAAAACAGCCTCAAAATGCTCATTTACACCACGTAAACTGCGCTTTTTCGGCTGTTTTTTCGGGGCCGCCATCGGCCTTGTCTTGCCTGGCTCGCTTACGTTTTTCAGAGGTTCCCTCGCTCGCTGATGAACCACGACTACCAGGATCTTGTCCGTATTTTCTCCGAGTGCTTCGAAGCCGAGTACAACACGGTACTGGTGGCTGGTGCTGACGAGCCTGAGTATCTGCCGGCCGATGCCGAGCATCCGCGTCATCGGATTATTTTTGCCCATGGTTTCTTTCGCAGCGCCCTGCATGAGGTGGCTCACTGGTGCGTTGCTGGGCCGCAGCGGCGTTTGCTGGCCGATTTCGGCTATTGGTATGCTCCCGACGGGCGTAGCGCCGAGCAGCAGCAGGCGTTTGAGCAGGTTGAAGTCAAGCCGCAGGCCTACGAATGGCTGTTCTGTCAGGCTGCCGGTCACAAGTTCCGGGTCAGCCTGGACAATCTCAATGGTGAGCCTACCGATTCCAGCTTATTCAAGCAGCGGGTGCTGGAGCAGACTCTGCACTTTCTGAACGCCGGATTGCCCGAGCGTCCAGCCCGATTTGTCCAGGCCCTGCTGGCGTTCTACCGCCCAGGAGCCCGGCTGCATGCTGCGGACTTCAGCCTCGAGCAGTTGTAGTTCAGCCTGGAGCGCCAGCCCGGCCAATATCAAACAGTGGCTCATCACCGCTCAGCAGACTGAAGCGTGGCTGGCTGCTGCGGGTCGGGGCCAGACGCAGGAAACTCATGATTTCATCACGGCTCTGTTGCCAGGTGGCCTTGCTCTCCAGGTCAAGGAAGTGGCCGGCGCCGCGTACCGTGGCAAAGCGTGAACGTTCGATATAGCGACCAAAGCCATGGGCGTCATCAGGGGTGGTGTAGATGTCCTTGTCGCCGTTGATGAACAGCACCGGAACATCAATGCGCTCGGCGTTGCTCATATAGCAACTGGTGTCTTGCTTAAGCACCTGATTCACATGGAAAGCCATTTGCAGGTACTCATGGTCGTCCAGGCTACTGATGTGGCGGAAGTTGTAACGTTTGTAGAGCGAGGGCAGGTGCTGGCCGATGGTCTCGTTGATCAGGTTGGCGACGCCTGTGCGGTCACAGGCGATCAGGCGTTGCACGCCGGTTTCCAGGTAATCGCGCATGGCCGGGTTGATGACCGGGGAGAAGGCCATGATGACTGCCTTGCGGATGGCGCGCGGGCGTTGGGCCAGAGCCAACAGGGTAGAAGCACCGCCCCAGGAGAATGACAGCAGGTGATCGGCTTCGAAGTGGTCGATCAAATCGAGCAGAATCCGGGCTTCCTGCTCCTTGGTCACTGGCTGGCTGTGGTCGTTGTGGGGTTTGGATTGGCCGGCATAGGGCTCATCGAAACAGACCACATTGAAGCAGGGCTGCAGATAGCGCACGGTCTGGGCGAACGAGGCGGTAGTCGCCAATGAGCCGTTGACCAGAATAATGGTGCCTTGCGGGGCCGGGCTGGCGTAATAGGCGGTATGAACGCGGAACAGCCCTTGACTGCTGACCAGTGAGTGAGTTGCTTTCATTGTACATCTCCCGGCATGCCTGAATTGAAAGGCATACGACAAGCGCCGCATGCGATTGCATTGCTGGGCAGTTGGCAACTGGCCATGAAAAGCACAAGGTGGGCCCTTGGACGATCGGCTGGATCGAGGGTTTTGTTATTGGTGGGCTTGCGGGTGGGAAGGACAGCACCTGTGCTGGTAATGGGTAGTTACCGTGTATGCACAGGTGTTCAGGCAGGTCCTTCAACAAAAAAGGGTGACGAGCACCCGGTCGTATCGTGGCGTCTTAGAGTGTTCTCAGAACTTTTGAGTCACAAAAAGACTTTATGGGCTCAGTTAAGCAGTGTCTTGCTGATGATGCAAGTGGGCGTCTGTAGGCTCCGGATGAACGGCAATGCTGGACGGGCCGGGTGGCAGCCGGGACAATCGCGATACGCTATGTTCACTCGGTTGCTGGTGGGCTGTTAAGTACTTTTAGGGAAACACTGATTAAATCAGTGTCTGACACTCCCAGGGATTGCGCGGAGATTGGTGTATGGCTTGGGTCGCGCGAACTGCCGTGCCCAGGCTAATGGAGAAGCTCAGATGCATATTGTTGCCGATGAAAACATCCCCCTGCTCGATGAGTGCTTTGCCGGGCTGGGAAACATTACCCGTTTGCCTGGCCGGGCCATAGATCGTGCTGCCTTGCGTCAGGCCGATGTGCTGCTGGTGCGCTCGGTGACCCAGGTCGATCAGGAACTGCTCAGGGATACGCCGGTACGGTTTGTTGGCACTTGCACCATAGGCACCGACCACCTGGATCTTGATGGTTTGCGCGGGATCGGAGTCAGCCTGGCCAGTGCGCCGGGTTGCAATGCCCGCGGGGTGGTGGAATATGTGCTCAGTTGTCTGCTGACGCTGGCCGAGCGCCGTGCTACCGACTGGCGCCAGCAGCGAGTCGGGATTGTCGGGGTCGGGGAGGTTGGTAGTCGTTTGGTCAGGGTTTTGACCACGCTGGGTGTTGAATGCCTGCTGTGTGATCCGCCTCGGGCGGCACGGGGCGAAACAGGTTTTGTCGGGCTGGATGAGCTGATCGCCCAGGCTGATGTGATCAGTCTGCATGTGCCGCTGAGCCGTGAGGGTGCTCACCCGACCTGGCATCTGTTCGATCAGGCTCGGCTGCAGGCTTTGCGTCCGAATGCCTGGCTGATCAACAGCAGTCGTGGCCCGGTGATCGACAATGCCGCGCTGGAACAGGTTATGACTGAGCGTCAGGATTTGGCGTTGGCACTGGATGTTTGGGAGCACGAGCCCTGGGTTGCCCGTTCACTGGCGGCCCGCTGTGAGTTGGCCACTCCGCACATCGCTGGCTACAGCCTGGATGGCAAGTTGCGCGGCACCGAGCAGATCTATCAGGCGTTTTGCCGGTTTCTGGGTATTGACCCCGAGTTGTCGCTGGGGCAGTTGGCGCCGCAGGATGGGTTGGCTGAGTTGCAGTTGAGCGCGGCAACGCCAACGGACTGGCTGCTGAGCCGGGCGCTGCGCTGGGTCTATGATGTGCGCGATGACGATGCCCGGTTTCGCCGGATGTTGGCCGAGGCCGGGGATGATGCGGCTTTGCGCGCCGGCTTTGACCGGCTGCGCAAGGATTATCCGCTGCGGCGCGAATGCGCCCATCTGCGCCTGAGCGCGGATGCAGGGCTGTCGGCCGAGCAGGCGCGGCTGTTCAGCGAACTGGGGTTCAGCGTCTGATCTGAGCCTGGCGGGCGGCCATGCTGCTGCATTCAAGTGCCCGACAGGCTTGCTGAACCATCTGCTCGGTAATGGCGATTTCCCGTCCCTGCTCATCGATCAGCCAGCCACCGGTCGATTGCACCGAGGGCTGCTGGGCAGCAGGGGTGTTGGCGATATTGTAAAGGGCGTTCAGGTTCACGGAATGCTCTCTCTTTTTAGTCATGGCTTGGTTGCCTGCTTTCGTGCTTACGGGCGCAGGATATGGCACCACAATGACGACTTTGTGACACATGGCAACTGACAGGACTTGTAATGCAAACACCGTTCCGACTTGGACTGATCATCAATCCGCTGGCGGGCCTGGGTGGGCAGGCGGGGCTCAAGGGGAGCGATGGCGTGGCCGAGCAAGCTCTGGCCATGGGGATCGAGCCGCGAGCCCAGGCCCGGGTACGGGTGGCACTGGAGGCCTTGCTGCCGCTGCGTGAGCGAATCCAGATTCTGAGCGCACCCGGCCCGATGGGGGCGGACCTGCTTGGCGAGATGGGGTTCGACTTCGAGCAGATTGGTGAACTGGCTGGAGCCCAGACCAGTGCTGCGGATACCGAGCGCATTGCCGCCCAGATCCAGACCCAGGGGGTTGATCTGCTGCTGTTTGCCGGCGGCGATGGCACGGCGCGCAATATCTGCCACAGCGCCCGCCCGGGGCAACTGGTCTTGGGTGTACCCGCCGGGGTCAAGATCCACTCCGGGGTTTATGCGGTCAATCCACGTGCGGCGGGTGAATTGGTCAGTCTGCTGGTACAGGGGGATCTGGTGCGTCTGGCCGAGGCGGATGTCCGCGATATCGACGAGGAAGCCTTCCGCCAGGGCAGTGTGCGCACCCGGCACTACGGTGAGCTGGCAGTGCCCCAGGAAGGGCGTTTCGTTCAGCAGGTCAAGCAGGGCGGGCGCGAGCTGGAAACCCTGGTACTCGATGATATCGGCGCCTGGTTGCAGGAGGAGCAGGCCTCAGACCGGTTCTGGATCATGGGGCCGGGCTCGACCACGCTGGGCTTGCTCGAGACCATGGGGCTGGAAGGCACCTTGCTGGGTGTGGATGTGCTGCGTGATGGCGAACTGATCGCTACCGATGTCAGCGAACCGCAGCTCTGGGAGCTGATGCAGCAGGGCGGCGAGTGGCGGATCCTGGTGACCGCAATTGGTGGTCAGGGCCATATCCTTGGGCGTGGCAATCAGCAGATTTCACCCCGGGTAGTGCGTGCTGCCGGGCTCGACAATCTGTTGGTGGTAGCGACCAAGACCAAGCTCAAGACTCTGCATGGCCGGCCGTTTCTGATTGACAGCGGTGACCCCGAGCTGGATCAGCAGTTAACCGGACTGCGCCGGGTGCTTAGTGGCTATCGTGAAGAGATGCTGTATCCAGCGAGCTGGAAGGCAGAGTAGCCTGGGCGCTAGGCTCGGGTTTATAGGCGGGTTAGAGAAACATTGATTAAATCAGTTTCGGTGTTGGCCCAATTGTCGCTGACCTGTTCTGGACACGCCGTGAATACATCCATGTAAGCTCGTAGATGCCATCCCTGGCATCTAACGGTCCAGAACAGGTCAGCGCCAACCGGGCTACTGAGCTTGTGTGCAATTAAGTGATGGCTCCCATGCTCTGCGTGGGAGCCGTGTGGCTGGTGTCCCCTTAGCGGTAGTTGCCGGCTCGCAGCGCCGCAATCCGCTGCTCCAGCGGCGGGTGGCTCATCAGCAAGCCAGCCAGGCCGTGCTTGAGATTGGCGTTGATGCCGAAGGCGGTCAGTTCGCCCGGCATTTCCACCGGAATACCCTGTTCGGCGCGCAGCCGCTCCAGGGCCGCAATCATGTTGCCGGCTCCGGCTAGTTGGGCGCCGGCGGCATCTGCACGGTATTCGCGTTGGCGCGAGAACCACATGACGATGATGCTGGCGAGAATGCCCAGAATCAGTTCGGCAAAAATGGTGGCGATGAAGTAGCCAATCCCCGGACGACCGCTTTCGTTCTTGAATACCGCTCGGTCGACGAAGTTGCCGATGATACGGGCGAAGAACATCACGAAGGTGTTGACCACACCCTGGATCAGGCTGAGGGTGACCATGTCGCCATTGGCGACATGACCGATCTCGTGGGCCATGACTGCGCGTACTTCGTTGGGACTAAAGCGCTGCAGCATGCCGTCGGAAACTGCGACTAGGGAGTCGTTGCGGTTCCAGCCGGTGGCAAAGGCGTTGGCGGCGCGGGAGGGAAAAATGGCCACCTCAGGCATGCCGATGCCGGCTTCGCGGGCCAGTTCGGCGACGGTATCGACCAGCCACTGTTCCTGACGGGTTTGCGGCTGGGTGATGACTTGAGCGCCAGTGCCGCGCTTGGCCATCCACTTGGACAGGAACAGCGAGATGAAGGAGCCAGCAAAGCCGATGATGGCGCAGAACACCAGTAGGCCGGCCAGGTCCATTCCGCCCTGGCCATCATGGATGCCGAGCCCCAGGATGCTCAGGGTAATGCTGGCTACCAACACAATCGCCAGGTTGGTTGCCAGGAATAAAAGTATGCGCATCATACGGTTGTAGCTCCCATCGAAAGTAAAATCTACGGTCTGGCCAGCGCCTGCGCAGGCAAGCCATGGTCCTTTGTGTGGTTATATTGGGTGATTCCTGCTGGCTTTCAATTGTCAGTCTATTTCAAATCGTAAGTGCTGCCGGATTTGAAGCAGTGGCGTACCGCTTCGGCCAATTGACTGGATGAGCCGCTATGCAGTGCTTCGCGCAGTTTCTGCGCCAGGGTTGCGCGCTGATGGGCGACACTGGCAGGCAGTTCAGGCTGTTGCCAGTCGAGGCGCGGAGTAGACAGCAGGACAAAGCCGCGTTCACTCAGGCAGCACTGATCCAGGCCTTCTTGGCGAATGCTGCCGGTATGGCGCAGGAAGCCTTCCTCGGCGAGCCAGAGCATGGCGCTGAAACAGGCCATGTGGCGAGGGGCGGGCACGCCGAAAGGGTCCGGTTCATGCTCGCCGATCAGATCGACAACGAACAGCGTCGTCGGCCGGGGGAAACTGCCGTACAGACTCAGCAGTATCCCGGCGACGTCGCGGTAAAAGTCCTCGATGTGCAGGTCCGCCATGGCGCCGGTTACTGCCGGTAATCCTTGAGGAAGTTGGCAATCCGTCCGATGGCCATTTCCAGATCGTCCTTGCGCGGCAGCGAGACAATGCGGAAGTGGTCGGGCCAAGGCCAGTTGAAGGCGGTACCTTGCACCACCAGGATCTTTTCCTGCAGCAACAGGTCAAGGACCATCTTTTCATCGTTGTGAATCGAATAGACCTTGGGGTCCAGACGCGGGAACAGATACAGGGCGCCCTTGGGCTTGGTGCAGGTTACACCGGGAATCTCGTTCAGCAGTTCCCAGGCGGTGTCACGTTGTTCCAGCAGGCGGCCACCCGGCAATACCAGATCATTGATGCTCTGATAGCCGCCCAGCGCGGTCTGGATCGCGTGCTGCGACGGTACGTTGGCACACAGACGCATGGAGGCAAGAATGTCGATGCCTTCGATGTAGCTCTGGGCGCGTTGTTTCGGGCCGCTGATGATCATCCAGCCGGAGCGGAAGCCGGCGACCCGATAGGACTTGGACAAGCCGTTGAAGGTCAGGCACAGCACATCCGGAGCAACAGCAGCCAGCGATTCGTGCTCAGCACCGTCGTAGAGAATCTTGTCGTAGATTTCGTCGGCGAACAGGATCAGGTTGTGCTCACGAGCTACCTGAGCCAGTTGTTCGAGCATGTCATGCGAGTACACCGCGCCGGTCGGGTTGTTCGGGTTGATTACGACCATGGCCCGGGTGTTGGGGGTGATCTTGCTGCGAATATCTTCGATATCCGGATACCAGTCGGCCTGTTCGTCGCACAGGTAGTGTACCGGCTTGCCGCCGGACAGGCTCACGGCGGCGGTCCACAGCGGGTAGTCGGGGGCTGGAATCAGCACTTCGTCGCCGTTGTTGAGCAGCCCCTGCATGGCCATCACGATCAGCTCGGACACGCCGTTGCCCAGATAAATGTCTTCGATGGTGACGCCGGGAATGCCCTTGGTCTGGGTGTAATGCATGACCGCCTTACGCGCCGAGAACAGGCCTTTGGAGTCACTGTAACCCTGGGCGGTAGGCAGGTTGAGGATCACGTCCTGGAGGATTTCCTCCGGTGCTTCGAAGCCAAAGGGTGCAGGGTTGCCGATGTTCAGCTTGAGGATGCGATGACCTTCTTCCTCGAGGCGCTTGGCGTGGCGCAGAACCGGTCCGCGAATGTCATAACAAACGTTGGCCAGTTTATTTGATTTGCTAACCTGCATGGTGCTTACCTTGTGATCCCTGGGGGCTGTGCCGGCGGAGTAAAACACGCATCATACGTTGTGCGACACTGACTGGGAAAGCCCGTTATCAACATCCCGAGGAGACCGGTATGGAGAAAGTAACCAAGTCCGAACAGGCCTGGCGAGATCAGCTTGATGAAGCGCAGTATCACGTGTGCCGGCTGAAGGGGACCGAGCGCCCGTTTACCGGGGCGTATTACCACAATACGGTTCCAGGGCGTTATCACTGCATCTGTTGCGATGCCGAGCTGTTCGATACCGAAACCCAGTTCGATGCCGGCTGTGGCTGGCCCAGTTATTACGCGCCGGTGAATGAGCAGGCTATCGCCACTGCCGAGGATTTCAGTCATGGCATGCATCGGATCGAGGTGCTCTGTGCACGCTGTGACGCCCATCTGGGGCATGTGTTTCCCGATGGTCCGCCGCCGACCGGGTTGCGCTATTGTATCAACTCGGTGGCATTGCGCCTTGAACCGCGTTAGCCCCACATCGTCATCCCCGAACCAGCCGAGCCAAATGGAGCCAGCATGACAACATACGATAATCCGCTGCACATCCCCTGCACCACCATCGACAACCGTGAGATCACCCTGGCGGAGTTGGGTGGCAAGGCTTATCTGGTGGTCAATACCGCCAGCAAGTGCGGCTTTACGCCGCAGTACAAGGGGCTGGAGTCCTTGGCACAGGAGTACGGGGAGCAGGGCTTGCGGGTGGTAGGCTTTCCCTGCAACCAGTTTGGCGCCCAGGAGCCTGGAGATGAGGGGCAGATCGCCGAGTTCTGTGAACTCAACTATGGCGTGAGTTTTCCCATGTTCAGCAAGATTGAGGTCAACGGCGCCCATGCCCATCCGCTGTATGTGCAGTTGAAGAAAGCTGCGCCGGGGCTGTTGGGCAGCGAGCGGATCAAGTGGAATTTCACCAAGTTTCTGCTCGATGCCAATGGTCGGGTGATCAAGCGCTACGCGCCGACTACCGCGCCGGAGCAGCTTAAGGGGGATATTGAGGCGCTGCTCAAACGTTGAGTGTGATCCCAAGGGGAGGTTAGTGCCTCCCCAGCCACTTCTCCAGCAACGCCTGCAGGTCTTCACGTTTGAACGGTTTGGCCAGATAGTCGTTCATGCCGGCGGCTTCGCAGCGCTGGCGGTCTTCCTGCAGGGCGTTAGCGGTCAAGGCGATCACCGGGATTTTTTGCCAACGCGGGTCGGTGCGCATCCGGCGGCTGGTTTCATAGCCATCCAGAACCGGCATGTTGCAGTCCATCAGTACCAGATCATAGCCCTGCTGTTCCAGGCGGTTCAGCGCAGCTTCGCCATGCTCAGCGACATCGACCTGATAACCCAGTCGGCTCAGCATGCCGCGAGCGACCATCTGGTTAACCATGTTGTCTTCCACCAGCAGGATGTGCTGGCCGGTCTCCTGGGCCCGGTTGCGTTCCTGTTCGACTCCTGCTCGGGTGTTGTCGAACAGCTCGTCAATGGCCCGGGCCAGACGAGCGCGAGCAGGAGGGCTGGCGACCTGGAGCTGCACGTTGAGCGACTTGGCTTCATCGCTGGGCAGCAGTAGCGGATAAGGGCAGATCAGCATTCGCGGTATTTCGAGGCTCATTTCCCCCAGGCGCCTGGCCAGTATCGGGCTGTCGAGCAACCAGACGTCGGCCTGCAGGCTGGGGCGTTGTGGTGGTTCATCATCGGGCGTGTAAGTCAGCAGTTCACAGTTCATGCCCCAGTGGCACAGCAGCTCTTTGAGGATGCTGCCCTGGCGGCGCCCCTGCTGGTTCCAGACCACTATTTTGCGCGGAGCAGGATAGCTGTAGTTGGGCTCGTTCTGGGCGGTTTCCAGGGGCAGGCTGACGGTGAAGGTGCTGCCCTGTTCGGGGACCGAGATGACCTGCAGTCGTCCCCCCATGGCATCGCTCAGGCTCTTGCACAGCGCCAGTCCAAGACCTGTGCCGCCGAACCGGCGCGATATGTGTACATCGGCCTGGGTGAAGGGAGAGAAAATGCTGTCCAGCGCATGTTCGGCAATGCCGATGCCGGTATCGGCCACGCTGATATGGACCCATTGCTGCTGGCTGTCACTGGTGTCCAGTCGCAGCCTGAGACTGACATGGCCGTTTTCGGTGAACTTCAGCGCGTTGGACAGCAGGTTGCTGGCGATCTGGCGAATCCGGGTTGGGTCGCCATACATTTGGCCAGGCAATTGCGGGTCGATCTGGCAGGTCAGTTCGATATCCTGTTTGCCGGCGTTTTGCGACAGCAGGCTGGCGGTATCCTCAAGCAGAGCCCCGAGGTCGAAGGCGATATGCTCGAGTTGCAATTTGCCAGCCTCGAATTTGGACAGGTCGAGAATATCGTTGAGCAGTTCGACCAGTACCTTGCCTGAGTCGTAGGCTATCGAAAGTTGCTGGCGTTGTTCGTCATTGAGCGGGCTGTCCAGGGTCAGGCCGATCATTCCCAGCAGTCCGTTGATCGGTGTGCGAATCTCGTGGCTCATGTTGGCCAGAAACACCGAGCGGGCCCGGGCCATATCCAGCGCTTCTTCGCGCGACAGCTCCAGCTCCTGGTTGGATAGTCGCAGTTGGGCGTTGGTCTCCTGCAATTCGGTGGTGCGTGCCTCGACGATGCTTTCCAGCTCCTCAAGGTACTGGCGCAGGCGCTCTTCGGCCCGCAGTTTCTGGCGCATGCTGACATCGATGCTCTGCAACTGGTGGTTGATCACCTCAACCAGAGCGCCGATTTCGTCACGCTCGTGGCCGTCGGGGCAGGGTAGGCGGCTGCGTTCTTCTTCGGCCTTCATGTTCAGCAGGTCGATGATCAGGCGGACCAGTGGTTTGGTCAGCATGGCGTAGAACAGCACCATCAGGATCAATGACAGCACCAGGCTGAGGATGAATCCCGACAGCATGGTCAGTCCGGCGCGGCGCAGGAAGCTGGCGCCCTGGTGGAAGGTGTCGACTTCAATGATCAGATGGCCGAGCAATTCGTCGGTGACATGCTCGACGAACAGCGGCTGGGAGTAGTCGCGGCGGCGCTCGAATAGCGCGTCGCTGACCGCGCGATAACGGCTCGAGGCCATGGGCCGACTGACGCTGGCCAGGGCAACGCCGTTGCTGTCGATGATCTCGGCACGCACTACTGGGGGCGCCTGAAGCAGGCCGTTGACCAGTTCCAGAGCCAGTTCAGCGTCAATGTTGTAGGCAATCCGCGAGGCGGGGCCAAGGCTGACGTTGATCTGGGCCTGAACCTCACGGTCGATGGCCGCATCCTCGGAATGGTAGTCCACCAGCACCTGAATCAGCCCCAGCAGGATGCCCAGAATGAATGCGGCCAGAACCCCCAGGCGCGCCTGTTTGAACGAGAGTCGGTCGGTAAAGCGTATGTTCATCAGTTTTGGGGAGCATCCTGCCGTCGTTATGCTGTTGAGCTTAGCTTAGTTTGTCTTTGGATCGCAGTCCGTGTTGTGGTGCCCAATGCGCGCGCATGGCATTCTTGGGCAGTTGTTATCTAGGAGATGTTGTCATGAGTGAAATCACCCAGACCCGCTTTATGCAACGGGTGGTGGATTTTCTGGAGCGTATGGAGCAGGGCATGCCGTCTCAGCCGCAAGCGGTGGACTGGCACACGGTGTTGGCAGCGCGCTGGGTGGCTGAAGGTGAGGGCGGGCGTTTGCGGGCGCTGGAGGTCAAGCTGGATACCGGGCTGGATGATCTGGTTGGGGTGGATCGCCAGAAACAGTTGCTGCAAGCCAATACCGAGCAGTTCGTGGCCGGGCTGCCAGCCAATAACGCCCTGCTTTGGGGCGCACGCGGGACTGGCAAATCATCGCTGGTAAGGGCCCTGTTGGCCGCCTATGCGGGGCAGGGGCTGCGCCTGATCGAGATCGACAAGGCCGATCTTTTGCATCTGCCGGCCCTGGTTGAGCATATCCGAACGGAGCCGTGGCGGTTTCTGCTGTTCTGTGATGATCTGGCCTTCGAATCAGACGATCAGGCCTACAAGAGCTTGAAAACCGTGCTGGATGGCAGTGTGGAAGCCAGTCCGGATAACTTGCTGCTCTATGCCACCTCCAACCGCCGGCACCTGTTGCCGGAGCACAACAGCGATAACCTGGCGTCAAGCATGGTCGATGGTGAGTTGCATCCGGGCGAGGCAATCGAGGAAAAGATCGCGTTGTCGGATCGCTTTGGGCTGTGGGTTTCGTTCTATCCGTTCAGTCAGGAACATTACCTGAACGTGGTGCGCCACTGGTTGACGCAGCTGGGTAGGCAGTATGGGCTGAACTGGAGCTGGTCCGAAGGTTTGCAGCAGGAGGCACTGCGCTGGGCCCTGGCGCGTGGCAATCGCAACGGACGCTGCGCTTACCAGTTCGCCAGGGCCTGGGTGGGTAAGGCTCTACTGGGGCTGAGTGAGGCTACCTGAGGCCTTTTCCTTCATCTTGCCCACCAGTTGATGCTCGGCGGGCAAGAGGGCGCTGACAGTCGAGCGAGCACTGACCTGGCTCAGCAGGGATGACAGGTTGGGCCAGCGCAGCTCGTCGATCAACTCGCCGGCATGGGCGAGGTTGATCAACTGGCAGGTTACGGCGATATCAGCCAGTGTCAGGCGCTCGCCGACAAAGTAGCGGCGACCATTGAGCAGCCCTTCCAGATAATCGAACAGCGGCGGCAGCCGCTCGTCCAGTGCCTCGCGGACCTGGGTCTCATCACAATGCTGGCCTACCACCGGCTTGACGATACGGTTGCGAAATACCGCAAAGGTGGCCCAGGGGGCCAGTTCATAATCGGCGTATTTTTCCAGCCAGCGTACTTGGGCTGCCTGTTGTGGATCGTTGCCGTACAGGCTGGTCTGGCCGTAGGTGTCCTCCAGGTACTGGGCGATTACGGCGGAGTCGGCCAGGTTCAGTTCGCCGTCACGGATCGCCGGGATACGGCCAAGGGGGCTGATATCCCGATACCAGTCCGGTTGTTGGAAGGGCGGTACGGGGACGTGCTCGTGGGCGATGCTATGTTCGGCCAGTACGATGCGGACCTTGCGGACAAACGGGGAGAGGATGGCGCCGTAGAGTGTCAGGGGCATATTAGGTTCCAGTGCGGGTCAGTCGTCGTAAACGGCCTTTTTCTTCCAGGCTTCGTCGCTTTCTTCCATTGCCTTAAGGCCGGCAGCCAGCTCGGTATTGTCATCGCTGCTGATGTGTTCATGCTGGGCTGCCAGTTTCTCAGCCTGTTGATGCTGGTGTTTGAGTCGCTGCAAATGTTCGGCGTAGGCGGGATTGTTGTGCTTTTGCAGGTAACTGATGGCACGCTCGTACTGCAGTTTCGCCAGGCGCGGCTTGCCCTGGCGCATGGCCTGCTCGGCCAGGCTCTGGAACAGTTCCAGGGCGGTATTGATCAGAAACTGGCGGATCTGGGCGGACCAGCGTTGCAGGGCGGGCTTGTCGATCAGTCCGTCCTTGTGGGCCTGGGTCAGTAGTTTGTGCAGGTTTTCCAGCATCAGGCGCACGTCTTTGGCCTGGGCTTCGCTGGTGACCTTGAGCGGCGGGTTGTTGATTTCCGGTTCTGCGCTGCTCAATTGTTGGCGGGCGCTGTCCAGGCGTTTGCCGGGGCTGTCGTTTTTACGGTCAACCTTGACCAGTTGCTCGAGCAACTGAACTTCCAGACGCAGCAGCAGACTTTTCAGTTCGGGACTCATGAACTGCCCCGGCAACTGTATGCTGACGGTATCGCAAACGTTGAGTCGGGCATTGAGGTCGGCTACCTGGCGCGCGCGTTCAAGTCGGGCACGTTCCAGACTGTGATTGATGAAGCCGATGCTGATCAGAATCAGCAGACCACCTATGACCAATGCACCAATCAGTAATGGGGACACGGTTTATCTCTCTTATGTCGCTTGGAGCTTATGGCAAGCTTCCAACTTAATACTCTGACATGCAAGTGCCTTTTGCGTCGGGACGCAATTCCCCGAAAAATCAGGGGTTGGAAAAAAACCTGAAAAAATATTGAGTTGAGGGGTTGACGGTGTTGGAGGGGGTGCATAAAATGCGCGCCACTTGCAGCGAACACGGCAACGCGGAAGCGGCAAGTAGTCAAAGTCAAGGCTTTGGCAGGTGAAGACCGGATATGTGTCCCCTTCGTCTAGTGGCCTAGGACACCGCCCTTTCACGGCGGTAACAGGGGTTCGAGTCCCCTAGGGGACGCCACTTCGGCGTCAGATTTGCGGGAATAGCTCAGTTGGTAGAGCACGACCTTGCCAAGGTCGGGGTCGCGAGTTCGAGTCTCGTTTCCCGCTCCAGATTATGATCTATAGACGTCCACTGACATCTATAAGTCATTGAAAACAGGACCTTCGGGTCCTTTTTTCGTTCCAGCGAAGTCCACTGGAATCTGTCCACATCCGGGACTTTTTAGTCCATTTTTTAGTCCATAAAATCCGGGTGTGTGAGGTTCCGCATTCTTGCTGGGTCGGAGCAGTAGGCGAGTCGAGGATCTAGCCCTAACTCTTCACGTTAGGAGCTGGAACTATGGCACTCTCAGACATGGCCGTTCGCCAAGCCAAGGCGACCGGCAAAGCGTATACCCTCGGCGATATCGACGGCCTCTCCCTTAGCGTGACCGCCCAAGGCGGTCGATCCTGGCACTTCCGCTACTGTTGGGCAGGCAAGCAGAAGCGCATGTCCCTTGGCACCTATCCGGAGGTCAGTTTGCGCGAGGCGCGCGCTCTGCGCGACCAGGCGCGTGCCTTGTTGGCCAAAGGCATCAATCCCAAGACTCATCGTAAGTTGAAGCGCCAAGCCGTACGTTTCGCGGCGGAAAACAGCTTCAAGTCGGTGTATCTGTTGTGGCTTGAACACCGGAAGCTGGAGCTGAAGGAAGGCAGACAGAGTACCCTTTCGCAAATCCAGCGAATCTTCGATAAAGATGTACTGCCTCGTCTAGGCAGTACATCCATCTATGACGTCCAGCGTCCCGATCTGCTGGAGGTGCTTGCCAGGATTGAGAGACGTGGGGCTCTCTCGATCGCCGAGAAGGTACGCACCTGGCTCAATCAACTATTTCGCTTTGCGTTGGTGAAGGTTCCCGGGTTGGTCCAGAATCCGGCTTCCGATCTCGACGTGGTGGCAGCCCCCAAGCTGCCAGTTGTCAGCAATCCATTCCTGCGTTTGTCTGAACTACCCGAACTGCTGCACAAGTTGCGCGGCTATAAAGGCAAGACCACCACACAACTCGGTATACGCCTATTACTGCTAACGGGCGTGCGTACCGGCGAGCTGCGTCTGGCAACTCCTGACCAGTTCGACCTGGAGCGGGGCCTTTGGATTATCCCGCCGGAGGTGGTGAAGCAACTGCAAAACGGTATGCGTAAGCGCAGACAGCGTCCACAGGACATCCCGCCGTACATCGTACCGTTATCCGTGCAGGCGATCGAAATCGTCCGTTACCTGCTGGAACAGGTCAAACCAGCCCAACGGTATCTGCTTGCACATCGCAGCGAGCTGAAAAAGCGCATCAGCGAAAACACGCTGAACAATGCTCTCAAACGCACGGGGTATCAGGATTTGCTCACGGGTCATGGTATCCGCGCCACGATTTCCACAGCGCTTAACGAAGTGGGTTATCCCAAAAATTGGGTGGATGCACAGCTCTCGCATTGTGACCCTGACAAGACCAGTGCAACTTACAATCATGCCCTGTATGTGGAGCCGCGTCGGCGGATGATGCAGGACTGGGCCGATCGGCTCGACCTGCTGGAGCAGGGACAGGTGCAAGCCGCCGGCACTCATCTGACTATCCGTATCGATGGTATGCCGGTTGTGGTCGAGGGAGAAGATGCGTCGGGATTGTCGGCTGTGGGGCTGATCGGGTCTGCCGAGTCAGTAGCGGTTTCGTCAATAGCGACAAGGTTGTCGGCAGTCCCGGCGGTGATCGAACCGGCGCCAGCGGTGGAGGAGGTGGTTTCGGATGTTCAGCGTGAGCGGATGGAAATTCTCGAGGTCTACGAGGCCCCTCACAACTTGCAGGTGATTCAGTTCGCCAGACTAGCGGGCAAGTCCAGGGACCAGATCAACCGCGAGATCAAGGCAGGGAAATTGCTGACTCTGAGTATGGGTAATCGCGGCCAGCGCATTCCGGATTGGCAACTTGATCCGCTCAAACAGCGATTGGTGTCTACCCTGTTGGGGCAGACGAGCAAGGTGGCTTCATGGCAGCTTTACCGGGCTCTGTTGCAGCCTCGTGAACTGTTGCAAGGGTGTTCGGCTGTAGAAGCAGTCTCGGAAGCTAATCTCCAAGAGGTGGTTAAGATAGTCAGCCTTGGCTTTTTGGGTGATGATAGTGTAGATAGTGGTGTCACATAACGTTCGGCTGGAGCTACTGGTAGGCAGGTATGTGCAAGACGCCGATGCAGGCAGTCATGAACTTCCGTTCCCGACATATTTTGTTCACGAATAGCTGGTTGAACCTTTAACCTATCTGGCGTTTGTGGCTAATAGAGTCCGGCTAGTTTGAGGGCCGACCAAGCGTCCGTGTACCCTTCTAGACATACGGCGGGGTTTGTTGGTGGCAGTGTGAAACTAAGAGCCTCACTGATAGTTTGAATCGCCACCAGTTTGCTAGACACCTTTCAGCCATACAAAATGGCAATCAGAGAGGTGTCTATGAGCAACCCACGCTACACCGAAGAATTCAAAATCGAAGCCGTCAAGCAGGTGGCAGATCGAGGCCATTCCGTTGCCGAAGTCGCCGCTCGATTAGGCGTGTCGGCACACAGCCTGTATCAATGGCTCAAGCGCTACGATAAGCCCACCGCCCAGCGACAGCAGGATGACGATCTCCAGGCTGAGAACCGGCGATTGAAGGCCGAGCTCAAACGCGTATCAGAAGAGCGCGATATATTAAAAAAGGCCACCGCGTACTTCGCCAGAGAGTCCGACTGAGGTACGCGTTTATTCAGAGCCAAGTGGACAAATATCCCGTGCGCCGCCTGTGCAAGATGATGACAGTGCACCCCAGTGGTTATGTCACCTCCCCGTAAAATCGGTCCAACGATAACCAGAGGTCTCCGGCTACAATCAAGGCTCAGGAGGCCAACACAATGCGTAAAAGTCGATTCACCGAATCCCAGATCGTTAACACCCTTAAAGCGGTTGAGAGCGGTCGCCAGGTCAAGGATGTCTGCCGCGAACTGGGTATCTCCGAAGCGACGTACTACACCTGGAAATCGAAGTACGGCGGCATGGAGTCATCCGATGTCAGGCGGTTGAAGGA
>NSKG01000009.1 GCA_002287035.1 Pseudomonas sp. WN033
GAAAACCCTAAACTTGGCTCAGCCGTACAAATAAACTCATGAATTCACAGAGTTACTTGCTTAGGCTGATAATCATGTGATCATCAATCCACTCACAAGCACCCACACGAATTACTTGATTCCAATTTTTTAAAGAGCGATTCGGTCTGCGTTTCCGCCTAACCAAGGCCGCGCATTTTACGCTAACCTTCTAATCTGTCAAGCATTTTTTTGAGCTTTCGTTGCAAGCAACACTACCTCAAAAACCGCTTGAGCGACCCGGCCAGTCAGTGACTTTACCGTGTCAGGGAGGCGCATTCTACAGCTTTCAAAACCGCTGTCAACACCTTCCGTCAAACTCGATTCGAAGCACAAATCCAACCCCGAACCACCACCTGAAAGAACCGATCACTCCGCCCTTCCGAGGCCGGCGCATTCTACGCCGTTTCGCTGACCTGTCAACCGGTTATTTCACCCAGAGAGACTCATAACCCATTGATACTAAAGCACTTTAAGCCAAGCGCCGCGATCAGCGAGAGGCGCATTATAGGCACTTTCAAAACACCGTCAAGGCTTTTCCAAAACTTTTACTGCACAAATGCAAAGCCCCGCCAGAGGCGGGGCTTTGCAAGCAACAGAACTCAACACTCAGGCACTGGCATCAGTCTTCTGCCGCTGACGCCAGCGCCACAGCGCCTGCACCGGGCCCGAGGCACTATAAGCAATAAAGATCAACCAGAGAATCCGTGACGGGTCAGTGGAGATCACCGCAAACACCAGCACGACCAGCAGGATCACAAAGAACGGTACTCGACCACGAAAGTCCAGATCCTTGAAGCTGTAATAACGGATATTGCTGACCATCAGCAAGCCACCCAGAGCTGTCAGCACCCCAACCAGCAGAGCGATATCGCCGCCATCAACACCAAAATCACTCAGCGCCCAGACCATACCGGCAACCAGGCCAGCTGCCGAAGGACTGGCCAGGCCAGTGAAGTAACGCTTGTCCTGCGTACCAATGTGGGTATTGAACCGCGCCAAACGCAGGGCGGCACCGGCAACGTAGACAAAGGCAAAGACCCAGCCAACCTTACCAAGGTCGTGCAACGCCCAGCTAAAGGCAACCAAAGCAGGAGCGACGCCGAAGGCCACCATGTCCGACAGAGAATCATACTCAGCACCGAAAGCGCTCTGGGTATTGGTCAGGCGCGCTACCCGCCCGTCCAGCCCATCCAGCACCATGGCAACGAACACGGCAATGGCCGCATGGGCAAAATTCCCATCCATCGCACTAACGATGGCGTAGAAGCCGGAGAACAAGGCCGCCGTCGTGAACAGGTTGGGTAGCAGGTAAATTCCCTTGTGCCGGACCTTTTTGCCATCCGGACCATGCACTTCCTCGATATGCTCATCGATCGGCAACAGAGGATGGGTGTCATCACTTTCCAGCGGCTGTTCGTGTTCTTGCTTGTCAGTCATCAGCTTACCTTGTTACGGCTGTCTAGCTGCACAGTTTGGCAACTTGCGGCCAACTTGACCAGTAGCAGACCTTCTCGCCCACAAAAAACGCGGCCGAAGCCGCGTTTTTTATCAACCGAAGACAGGCTTAGTTCTTGGCCTTGTCGACGATCTTGTTAGCTGCAATCCAGGGCATCATGGCACGCAGCTTCTCACCTACCACTTCGATACCATGGGCAGCGTTGTTGCGACGGGCTGCAGTCATCGACGGGTAGTTGTGAGCACCCTCGGCAATGAACATCTTGGCATATTCACCGGACTGGATGCGCTTCAGCGCATTGCGCATGGCTTCACGCGATTGCTCGTTGATGACTTCCGGACCGGTCACATACTCACCGTACTCGGCATTGTTGGAAATCGAGTAGTTCATGTTGGCGATACCGCCTTCGAACATCAGGTCAACGATCAGCTTGAGCTCATGCAGACACTCGAAGTAGGCCATTTCCGGCGCGTAACCGGCTTCAACCAGAGTTTCGAAGCCAGCCTTGACCAGCTCGACCGCACCACCACACAGAACTGCCTGCTCACCGAACAGATCGGTTTCGGTCTCGTCCTTGAATGTGGTTTCGATGATACCGGTACGACCACCACCAACACCGCAAGCGTAGGACAGCGCAACATTCTTGGCGTTGCCGGAAGCGTCCTGGAAGATCGCGATCAGGTCAGGAATACCGCCGCCACGCACGAACTCGGAACGCACGGTGTGGCCCGGCGCCTTGGGTGCGATCATGATTACGTCCAGATCCTTGCGCGGCACGATCTGGTTGTAATGAATCGCGAAACCATGAGCAAACGCCAGGGTAGCGCCCTGCTTCAGGTTCGGCTCGATTTCGCTCTTGTACAGCTGAGCCTGGAACTCGTCCGGAGTCAGAATCATAACCAGATCAGCAGCAGCAACGGCAGACGGCACGTCAGAAACCTTCAGGCCATGAGCTTCAGCCTTGGCGACCGAAGCCGAGCCCGGGCGCAGACCAACAGTTACGTCGACACCGGAGTCTTTCAGGTTGCAGGCGTGCGCGTGGCCCTGAGAACCGTAACCGATAATGGCAACTTTTTTGCCCTGAACGATGCTCAGATCACAATCTTTATCGTAATAAACTTGCATGGAATTCCCCTTGTTACCTGCGCGGGCCCGCCCGGGCCCGCAACCAATTGGATTAAATACTCAGAACCTTCTCGCCACGAGCAATGCCTGACACACCAGTGCGAACCACTTCCAGCACGGAGGTCGGCCCGATCGCTTCGATGAAGCTGTCCAGCTTGTCGGTTGGCCCGGTCAGCTGCACGGTGTACACACTGCTGGTCACATCGACGATCTGCCCACGGAAGATGTCGGTAGTCCGCTTGACCTCGGCCCGCTGAGCACCAGTGGCCTTGATCTTGACCAGCATCAGCTCGCGCTCGATGTGGCTACCTTCGGACAGATTGACCAGCTTCACCACCTCAATCAGCTTGTTGAGGTTCTTGGTGATCTGTTCGATGACCTCATCATGACCAATGGTGGTCAGAGTCAGGCGCGACAGCGTTGGATCCTCAGTCGGCGCCACAGTCAGGGTTTCGATGTTGTAGTTACGCTGGGAGAACAGGCCAACTACTCGCGACAGCGCACCTGGCTCGTTTTCCAGCAGTACGGAAATGATATGTCTCATGTCAGGTACGCTCCGTCTTGCTCAGCCACATGTCACGCATCGAGCCGTCCTTGATTTGCATCGGATAGACGTGCTCGGAGGTATCTACACAGATATCCATGAACACCAGCCGGTCGCGCAGGGCAAAGGCCTCCTCCATCGCCGGCTTGAGGTCGGCGAGCGTTTCTACCCGCATGCCAACATGCCCGTAAGCCTCGGCCAGCTTGACGAAGTCCGGCAGCGATTCCATATAGGAGTGCGAATAGCGGCTGTTGTACTGCATGTCCTGCCATTGGCGTACCATGCCCAGCGCCTGGTTGTTCAGGTTGATAATCTTGACCGGCAGGTCGTACTGCAGGCAGGTCGACATCTCCTGAATGTTCATCTGGATGCTGCCCTCGCCGGTTACACAGGCGACATCAGCCTCGGGGAAGTTCATCTTGACCCCCATGGCCGCCGGAAAACCAAACCCCATGGTGCCCAGACCACCGGAGTTGATCCAGCGATTGGGTTTGTCGAACCGATAGTACTGAGCAGCGAACATCTGGTGCTGACCAACGTCCGAGGTCACGAAGGCGTCGCCCTTGGTTACTTCCCACAAGGTTTCAATCACGGTCTGCGGCTTGATGATGGTGCCGTCGCCCTTGTCGTAGGGGAACAGGCCGCGACTGCCACGCCATTCTTCGATCTGCTTCCACCAACTGGCAAGCACGTCCTTGGCCGGACACAAAGACTCGTCTTTGACGATGCTCAGCATTTCGCTCAACACGCTGTCGACCGGACCAACGATCGGCACATCAGCACGAATGGTCTTGGAGATCGAGGCCGGATCGATATCGACATGTACGACCTTGGCATTCGGACAGAATTTTGCCGCACCGTTGATTACCCGGTCATCGAACCGCGCACCGATGGCCACGATCACATCGGCATGGTGCATAGCGACGTTGGCGGTGTAGCTGCCGTGCATGCCGAGCATGCCGAGGAACTGGCGATCAGTTCCCGGGTAAGCGCCCAACCCCATCAGGGTGTTGGTTACCGGCACACCGAGTTCCTTGGCCAGATCGGTCAACTGTTTGGCCGCACCACCCATGATCACGCCGCCACCAGCGTAGATGATCGGTCGCTTGGCAGCGGCCACCAGTTCCATGGCCTTGCGGATCTGACCAGTATGCCCACGCAGTGCCGGGTTGTAGGAACGCAGCTTGACCTTCTTCGGGTAGCTGTATTCGAACTTGTCGGCCGGGTTGGTCATGTCCTTAGGAATATCCACAACGACCGGCCCAGGACGCCCGGTCTGAGCCAGATAGAAGGCCTTCTTGATAACCTCGGGAATCTCACGCGGATCCTTGATGATGAAGCTGTGCTTCACGATCGGTCGCGAAATACCGACCATGTCGGTTTCCTGGAACGCATCAGTCCCCACCAGGTTGCTCGGCACCTGGCCGGAAATGACCACCATCGGGATCGAGTCCATGTAGGCGGTCGCAATCCCGGTCACGGTATTGGTCGCACCCGGACCAGACGTCACCAGCACCACGCCCGGCTTGCCGGTGGCGCGCGCGTAGCCGTCGGCCATATGGGCCGCCGCCTGCTCGTGACGCACCAGAATATGGGTCACATCGTCCTGGCGAAAAATCGCATCGTAGATATGCAGCAGGGCACCACCCGGATACCCATAGATATATTTAACACCCTCGTCACGCAAAGAGCGGACGACCATCTCAGCGCCGGATAAAAGCTCCACTTTTGATTCACCTCTAGCTTGCCGTCCGCCAAGGGCGGGCAGCCGGATCCTGTTTACTGCTCGGCAGCGCAGTGACAACGGTAGTTGCCATGCATCAGCTTGACTACGTGCATTGGAGGCGGCATGCCATTGGGGTGCCGGTACCGCCTCACCCAGCGCGAGGTAGCGCGTGCGGGTGCCAGGCCAGGAGCTAGCGGGTCTCGCCTCCTGGATTGAGCAACAAAGCGCGCCATATTAGTGCGTGTAGGCCCAGAACACGGCGCGCTTTTGAGAACCCCGAATTGTTTACACTCGCGCGCGACAAGTCAAGTCAAGTGAGACAAAAGCACGAGGATCGGCACAGTAACCGAGCCTTGCGCTGTGCGCCGCAAACGGATTGGCTATAGTAGGACCTTTGAACGCACAATTGAGGGATGGATACCGGCATGCGCAAATCGCTCTTCGCCATTGCCCTGAGCCTGCTCTGCAGCAGCGCCATGGCAACCCAGATGTATCGCTGGACCGACGACCGCGGGCAGGTGCAGTTTGGCCAGCAACCACCAGCCGACCGCGCCTATCAACGGATCGACATTAAGTCCCCACCGCCCCCGGGCGGCGAGTTGCGCACACCAGCGCCTCCTACCACTCCCGACCCGGAACTGGAACGCCAGAGCAACGAGGACCGGCAGGCCGCACGCACCCGCCAGGCTCAACGCGAACGCGAATGCGCCGAGCTCAGAGACAACCTGCAAACCTTGCTGGACAATCCGCGACTGCGCCGCGCCGATGCTTCGGGAGAATTGGTCAGAGTGACCGAGGAAGAGCGTCAGGCCGCCATCGAGCGGACTCGGAGCGACCTGCGCGAATATTGCAACTGAAACAGAACTCAGCCGGCCAGCCGGGTCGCCAGCTGGTCGATCCGCGCCAACACCGTCAGCAGCGTCTGCTGACGGCCAGCCAGGTGAATAAAGGCCTCTTCACCCATGGGGGTGACGTTGCAGCCTGGCGGCAGCCCCGCCCGCAACTCCACAACTGCCCGCATGCGCGGAATGAACACCCACTGCAACCACTCTTCGAAAGCCAGCGTATCAACGAAGAAGGGTGCCTGGCTGTTCATCCGCTGCGGCAGCGGAGCTTGCTCGGACCACAGCGCCAATTCCCGCATGAGCCGCTCCAGCTCAGCCAGCGACTCGCTCAACGCCTGCCAGTCGGCTTGACTCACAGCGTTACTCGGGCTCGCTGACGGGCCTCGGCCGCGCCTGCCGCATCACCCTGGCGTTCACGCGCCTCGGCAACCAGCTCCCACAGCCCGGCCTGCAGTGTGGGACGACCGCCCGCATAGGACAGTCCGCGCCGAGCCAACTGCTCGGCCTGGGCGGCATCTCCTTGGGCCAGCCGGACCTGAGCCAGACGGTACAGCACTTGCGGCTCACGTGGCGCAATACGCATGGCTCGCTCCAGGCTGGCGGAAGCACCGTTGAGGTCACCACCGCTTTCCTGCTGCCGAGCCGTGGTCAGCAACGCCAGCACCGGACCATCAAGCTGTTCGTCCTGCTGCAAGCTGCCTGGGGCCGGTTGCTGAGTACCGGTGGCGGGCACACTGCCCGGCCCAGTCTGCAGCGGCGGCCGCACATCCAGCGGGTAGGACTCCACCGCCCGCGAACCGCCCGCATCATCGGGCACCATCACCACCACACCACTGTCACGCGGGGTCGATGGCTGAACCTGGGGCTGGCGACCCACACCGGAATGCCGGTCTTCACTGGAAACCTGACGGCCCGAGTCCACAACCGGGATAGACCCACCGGAGCCGGCACAACCAGCCACCAGCAGGGCACAACCCATGATTAGCCACGTTCGTTTCATACCCATGTCAGTCTCCTCCAGATGCGACCGGCAAGCCTACCGCAACCAGCCACGAATCACATCCAGCACTTTATTTCCACCATCCTTGACTACTTCGACATCCAGCAGCGGTCGGCAGCCAGGTCCCGGCAGCGGCTGATAGCCAGCCCGGAACGGAACCTGAACCGTATCCGGACAGCTCGGGTCGCTGCCCTGCCCGGTTTCACGATCAATCCAGGCCATCACCACACCTTCCGGTGGCTGGCTCGACAGGCTGCGCGGGTGTGCTTCTCGCATAAAGGCACTCCACATCTGCAAGGCCCCGGTAGCACCGGTCAGACGGGTACGACCGTTGTCGTCACGACCAATCCAGGCGACCGCCACCAGATCATCGGAGAAACCGGCAAACCAGCTATCGCGCAGATCATTGGTGGTCCCGGTCTTGCCCGCCAGCCGAATACTGGCCGGAACCTGATTATACGCCGATCGGCCAGTGCCTTCAGTCATTACCCGAGTCATAGCCTCCTGCATCAGGTAGATGGTGGCCGAGTCGAAGCGCTGTTCAACCTCGAACGGGTAACGATGCAACGGATCACCCTCCGCGGTCAGAACATTGCGGATACCCCGCAACGGGGTGTTGAAGCCACCGTTGGCGATGGTCTGATACATATCAGCCACCTGCACCGGAGTCATCGCCCCCGAGCCCAGCAGCATCGACGGATACGCCGGCCAGCGGTGCGGCACACCCATGCGCTCAACCGTTTTGAGTACCTGCGGCACTCCCAGATCGACACCCAGGCGGACAGCAGCCTGGTTATAGGAACGGCTCAGAGCATGGTGCAGGGTTACCCAGCCATGACTCTGGCGATCATAGTTCTGCGGACTCCAGGTCTTGCCTGGCTCGGCATCGAGGGTAATCGGCGAATCATCGATCAACGTCACCAGTGAATATTTCTGCGGCTGCTCCAGCGCGGTCAGATAAATTGCCGGCTTGATCAAAGAGCCAACCGGGCGCGACGCATCGAGGGCCCGGTTAAACCCTGAGAACCGCGGATTGCGTCCACCAACCAGGGCCAGCACCTCACCGGTCTGGGCTCCGGTCACGACCATCGAGCCTTCCAGCTCGACCTCACCATCGGCTGGCCCCAGTCGCTTAAGCGTGGTTTCCACCGCTTTTTCGGCCTTGTTCTGTAACAACGGATCGAAGCTGGTGAAGATCCGCAAGCCTTCGCTGGTCAAATCCTCGTCGCGGTAGTCCTCACGCAACTGGCGTCTGACCAGATCCATGAAGGCCGGGTAGCTGGAGTCAGCCAGGCTGCCGCGAGTGGAGGTGTCCAGAGGTTTGGCCCGCGCCTGCTCGGCCAGCTCGGGGCTAATCATGTTCTGCTCGGCCAGCATCTGAATGACCAGGTCGCGCCGAGCCTTGGCCCGCTCCGGCCGGCGGCGCGGGTTGTACAGCGAGGGCCCCTTGACCATCCCCACCAGCAGCGCCACCTGGTGCAACTCCAATTCGTGCAGCGGCTGGGCGAAATAGTACTGACTGGCCAGGCCGAAGCCATGCACCGCGCGCCGGCCATCCTGACCGAGGAACACCTCATTGAGGTAGGCCTCGAGGATTTCCTCCTTGGGGTAGTGCCGCTCCAGCAGCACCGCCATGATCGCTTCGGTCCCCTTGCGGACCAGGCTGCGATCACTGGTCAGGAAGAAATTCTTGACCAACTGCTGGGTCAGGGTGCTGCCGCCCTGTACTACGCTACCGGCCGTCAGGTTGACGTACATCGCCCGGGCAATGCCTTTGGGTGACACGCCGAAGTGCTGGAAAAAGTCCCGATCTTCGACCGCAATCAGCGCTTCGATCAGATAGGGCGGTGCCTGGTCCAGGCGAATCAGAATCCGGTCCTCGTTGTGGGCCGGATAGATGCCACCGATCATCAGCGGCTCCAGACGAGCCATGACCACATCATTGCCACCCGACAGACTGGTCACCTGATTGCCAGAGAAACCCACACTCAGACGCTGGGCCGGCTCAATGCCTTCAAAGAACTGAAAACCCCGGGTATAGACATCCACACGACTGCCCGATACCGCCATCTGCCCCGGCTGGCGCGCCGCACTGACGGTGCGGTAGCCCAGCGCGCCCAACTCAGTCACGAAGTCATCGCGACTGAGCTGTTGCCCGGCGTACAGTTCCAATGGCCGGGCAAACACCTGGGCCGGCACGGCCCAGCGCTTGCCGGAGAACTTCTCCTGAACCACTGCATCCAGATAGATAACCAGCCCGGCGAACAGCACCAGCCCCACCAGACCCAGTTTTATGGTCCAACCCAGAATGCGGCGTCCCAGCCCCGGCTTGCCCTTCGACTTCGCTTTGCGCTTTTTAGCCATAATCCCCTTGAATAACCCCGTCACTGACTACCACTACGTGCCCGCTGGCACGGCAACCAAGGTTGGCCTTGGCCCGGCCAACCCGCATAATGCCCGTATCATTCGCCCACGCAAGGATCCATCGTGAGCCTGACACTACTCAATGCCCTGAAAAATCCAGCGCTGTATGACCATCCGGTTCAGGACTTTACCCTGATTGAGACCCACATTTCCTGGGTTTTACTGACCGGAGAATACGTTTACAAGATAAAAAAACCGGTCAACTTTGGATTTCTCGACTACTCCACACTCGAGCGTCGGGCTCATTTTTGTGCTGAAGAGGTCCGCCTCAACCGGCGCCTGGCTCCACAACTCTATCTGGACGTCGTTGCCGTGCGTGGCAGTGAAGACGCTCCTCGCCTGGACGGTGATGGCCCGGTTATCGAATACCTGGTCAAAACCCGCCAGTTCCGTCAACAGGACCTGCTCAGCAACCTGCAAAAAGCCGGCGATCTGAAGCCCTGGCATATCGATCAGTTGGCGCTCAGCCTGGCCAGCTTTCATGAGCGGATCGAGCGCGCCGCACTGGACAGCGCCTGGGGCGAGCCCGAGCAGGTCCATGCCCCGGTGGCGCAAAACTTCGAGCAGATCCGTCCACTGCTCAGCGCACCGGCCCAGCTACATCAGCTCGAGCAACTCGAACAGTGGGCACATACTACCTTCCAACGCCTCCAGCCCCAACTGGCGCAACGCAAGGCTGAAGGCTTCGTGCGTGAATGCCATGGCGACATCTACCTGGACAACGTCACCCTGGTCGACGGACAAGTGACCCTGTTCGACTGCATTGAGTTCAATGACGCCTTCCGCTGGACCGACGTCATGAGCGATGTGGCCTTCATGTCCATGGATCTGGAGGACCGGGGCCTGCACGCGCTGTCGCACCGTTTCGTCAACGCCTACCTGGAACAGACCGGCGACTACGCTGGCCTGGCCCTGCTCAACTACTACAAGGCCTACCGGGCCATGGTCCGGGCCAAGGTCGCACTGTTGCGCCTGACCCAACCGGTCGAAGACGCCGAACGCCAGGAAGTACTGGCCCGCTATCAGAGCTACGCCGAACTGGCCGAGTCCTACACACTGATTCCGCAACGCTTCGGCCTGCTCACCCATGGCGTCTCGGGCTCAGGCAAAAGCACCGTAGCCATGGCCGCACTCGAAGCCCTGGGCGGCATCCGCATACGCTCGGACATCGAACGCAAGCGTTTGTTCGGCAAGCAACAGACCGGGCGTCTGAATGACGGTCTGTACGCCCCCGAACTCAGCGAACAGACCTATGCCCGATTGGCCAAACTAGCCAGTCAGATCCTGGCGGCCGGGTATTCGGTGATCGTCGACGCCACCCACCTCAAAAAGCAGCAACGGGAACTGATCAGCCAGGCCATCGAACAGCAATGCGCCCCATGCCTGCTGATCCATTGTCACGCCCCGCTTGAGCAGATCGCCGACTGGCTCGAACAGCGTCAACAACAGGCTATTGACCCCTCCGACGCCAATCTGGCTGTAGTTCAGCACCAGCTTGAACAGCTTGAGCCACTCAGCGCTGATGAGCTGCAGCACTGTCTGACGATCGACACCAGCCAAACCCAGGCACTGGAAAAACTGCTGACGCAACTGCGCCAACGACTCTGAGCATGCCATGGCCCTGGCTGTACGTATCATCCAGGGCCATCTACACTGCGTGTGGGACCCAATAACAAGAAGCCCGGACACATGCAGACAAGACAGATCGAAAAGCTGGTTTTGCAGCCAGTCAGCCACGCCTTGGGGGGCATCCCGGTAGTAAGGCTTGTTCATAGCCTGGTGACACAGCGGGGTGACCATGAGCAATGATGAACTCCTTGGCCTACGCAATCTTGGCAAAACCTCAGTGCAATGGCTCCACGCCACGGGCATCCACAGCCTGGCGGAACTGCGTCAACGTGGTCCGGTGGATGCGTATTGCGCGGTAAGAGCACGCGGATTCAGAGCCTCCAAGGCCCTGTTGTTCGCCCTGGCTGGCGCCCTTGAGGATGTCCACTGGAATCAACTGGACCCAGAGTACAAAGCCCGCCTGCTAAAACAGCTGGAACGCCAGCAGCTCTGAGGCCCAACTGTCTTCCGGCATAAAAGCGAAATAGCTCACACTGCCGAGGGATAGCGGTTGCCAGTGCCAGTAACCGGCTTTTATGTTGGATGGACATGGGACCGCCGAGCGCGCAACCAAATGCAGTAGCCACGCCGACTTGCCTGGCAGCAGGCCCGCGGGTTTTGGTTAATCAGGACCGATAAGAAGGAATGCAGCCATGTACCTCATAGGTGACCAGCCCCCCTACGCTGAAAAGCTGATCAGCACCCTGCAGAGCATCCCTGAGCAGTTGCTGGAAGGCCTGGAACCCTGCGCCGACCCTATCGCCCTGGACGCGGTCAAGGATCTTTACCAGTCGATCGGCAACAACCGCCTGTACCTGCTCAAAAGCGGCCTGCTACATGCGCTGATCGACAACAAGCCGCTATTCTATCTGCAGGAAGGTGACTTGCTAGGCCTGCGCCAGGGACTGAATACCGCACCCTGCACCTACCTCAGCGAAGAGCCGCTGGTGCTGATCCCCTACGATCGCGAAGCGCTGTTCCGGCATATCCATGAAAGCAATCAGCGTCAGGAACTGTTTACCCAGTACATTCTCGGCCAGGCTGCGCTGATGTCCGACGCACTGGCGCGCAGCAAGCCACCGGAAGTACGCCCGGTCACCGGATTTCAGCACTTTGCTCCCGGCGCGGAACTGATCCGCCAGGGCGACGAGGCCGATCACGTTTTCATCATCACCGAAGGCCATGCTGAAGCTTTTGTCGAGGGCATCAAGGTCGGTGATGTGCAAAAGGATGAAATTTTCGGCGCCATGGCGCTGTTCACCCGGGAAAAGCGCTCGGCCACGGTGATCGCCAGTGTGCCGACGACCGTCATGATGATCCCCAAGGACCAGTTCCTGGCGCTGATGCAGAGCAACCCCCGGATTGCCCACAGCCTGATCGAAAGCATGGCCCGACGTATCGACCTGATGAACAAGGAATTGACCCACTACAAGCAATTGGCAGGAAAATAATTTGCAAAAGGGGTTGACTCTCAAATGATAACGATTATTATTAACACCAAGTCATCGCGAGATGGCTTGCGAAGACTCTAAAGCGCAGTCTCCTTCAGAGTTTTCTGGATAACAGCTTGTCGCAAGACAACGGTTATCTCCTCATCAGGCTAATCACGGATTTAAGCCCGCTCTCTGAGCGGGCTCTTTTTTTGCCCGTCTTTTTGTGTCTCATCAGCGCATGCTGCACGCAGATGCTTCGGCCGCTTCCAGAGTGTTTTCCAGCAGGCAGGCAATAGTCATTGGTCCTACTCCGCCGGGCACCGGAGTAATCCAGGACGCCCTGGCACTGACTGCCTCAAACTGCACATCACCCGTCAGGCGACCATCAGCCAGACGGTTTATTCCGACATCCAGTACCACCGCTCCGGGCTTGATCCAGTCACCGCGAATCAACCCAGGCACGCCAGTGGCCACCACCAGGATATCCGCCTGGCGCACCAGTTGTGGCAAATCGCTGGTCTGCTTGTGCGCCACCAGCACCGTAGCCTCGGCCTTGAGCAACTCCAGCGCCATAGGCCGGCCAACGATGGTCGACGCCCCTACCACCACCGCCAGCTTGCCGCATGGATCAACTCCAGCGCTGGCCAGCAAGCGCATGCAGCCCTTGGGTGTACAGGGTCGCAAGCCCGGTACTCCGGCGGCCAGCCGGCCGAGGTTTTCCGGGTGGAAGCCATCGACGTCCTTACCCGGAGCAATCCGACCGATCACCCGGCGCACATCAATATGCGCTGGCAGTGGCAACTGGACCAGAATCCCATGGACTGTCGGGTCAGCATTCAACTGCTCGATCAGCGTCAGCAGCTCGGTTTCGCTGACGCTGGCCGGCAGCCGATGACAGAGCGAGCGCATCCCGACCTGCTCACAAGCGGAAATCTTGTACCGAACATAGACCTGCGAAGCCGGATCCTCACCCACCAGCACCACCGCCAGACCCGGGACACTGGCGCCAGCCGCGCAGCGTCGGGCCACCCTGGCGGCGACCTCGCTGCGCACCTGGGTCGCCAGCGTCCGCCCATCAAGTACCTGGCAAGCTGACGGCACTGCCCGCCCGAGCGGCGTCTGATCTACAAAAGCACTCACGTCAGTAGCCCTGCCCCGGAATCCAGCTGGTGCCCGCCAGCGGCACTCGGGCCATGGCGGCCGCCTCGACACTCAGGGCCACCAGATCCTCGGGGTCGAGGTTGTGCAGATGCGACTTGCCACAGGCTCGGGCCATGGTCTGAGCCTCCAGCACCAACACCCGCAGGTAGTTGGCCAGCCGCCGACCGCCCTCAACCGGGTCCAGGCGTTTGGCCAGTTCCGGGTCCTGGGTGGTAATGCCAGCCGGGTCGCGACCATTCTGCCAATCGTCATAGTAGCCGGCAGCCGAACCCAGCTTGCGCAACTCGCTATCCAGGCGCGGATGGTTGTCACCCAAGGCAATCAATGCGGCGGTACCGATCGCCACCGCATCAGCACCCAGCGCCATGGCCTTGGCCACGTCGGCGCCGGTGCGGATTCCGCCAGAGACAATCAGTTGCACCTGGCGATGCATGCCCATTTCCTGCAGAGCCTGAACCGCTTGGGGAATGGCGCAGAGAATCGGGATGCCGACATGCTCGATGAACACTTCCTGAGTAGCTGCTGTCCCCCCCTGCATACCATCGAGCACAATCACATCGGCACCGGCTTTGACCGCCAGCTTGACGTCGTAATATGGGCGACTGGCGCCGATCTTCACATAAATGGGTTTTTCCCAGTCGGTGATCTCGCGCAGTTCGGCAATCTTGATCGCCAGATCATCCGGGCCGGTCCAGTCCGGATGCCGACAGGCGCTGCGCTGATCGACGCCAACCGGCAAGGTACGCATGCCGGCGACCCGCTCAGTCACTTTCATGCCCAGCAACATGCCGCCGCCACCAGGCTTGGCGCCCTGGCCCAATACAATTTCAATGGCGTCGGCCTTGCGCAGATCGTCCGGGTTCATGCCGTAACGCGACGGCAGATACTGATAGACCAGATGTCTGGACTGACCGCGCTCTTCCGGGGTCATGCCGCCGTCCCCGGTGGTGGTGCTGGTGCCGGCAATACTCGCACCACGGCCCAAAGCCTCCTTGGCCTGGGCTGACAACGCACCGAAACTCATACCCGCGATGGTCACCGGAATATCCAGGTGAATCGGCTTTTTGGCGAAGCGGGTGCCGAGCACCACATCGGTCCCACATTTTTCCCGATAGCCTTCCAGCGGATAACGGGAAATGCTCGCTCCCAGCAACAATAGGTCATCGAAATGCGGCACCTTTCGCTTGGTTCCACCACCGCGAATGTCATAGATTCCGGTCTCGGCGGCTCGCTGTATTTCCTGAATGGTCAGTCGGTCGAAGGTGGCGGACTCGCGCAGTACCGGTTCATGGGTGTCGTTCATATGCATTCCTCTCAATCAGTCAGGCCGAACGGCTCAGTAGGCCGCCGCGTTATCCACCTTGAAGTTGTACAACTGCCGGGCCGAGCCATAGCGTTTGAAACTGGCCGGGTCCTCGTCGAAGCCGGCACGGTTGAGCAACTCCGTCAGTTCCTCCAGATGCTCTGCGCGCATGGCTTTCTCAATGCAGTCAGAGCCCAGCGACTTGACCGTGCCCTTGACGTAAATACGGGTCTCGTACAGCGAATCGCCCAGCGCATCGCCTGCATCACCGCAGACCACCAGACGCCCGGCCTGCCCCATAAAACAGCTCATATGGCCAACGCTGCCGCCAACCACGATATCGGCGCCCTTCAGCGAGATCCCGCAGCGTGCCCCGGCATCGCCGTCGATGATCAGCAAGCCGCCATGGGCCGTGGCTCCGGCCGACTGCGAGGCACTGCCCTTGACGTGCACCAACCCAGACATCATGTTTTCAGCCACGCCGACCCCAGCATTGCCATGTATGGTGATCGTGGCTTTCTGGTTCATGCCGGCGCAGTAGTAGCCGCTGTGGCCCTGAATATCGACCGAGACCGCCTCGTTCAGACCAACCGCCAGGTTGTGCTTACCATCGGGATGGGTCACCAACCACTCGCGCTCGGTAACAGCGCCGGTCTGCACATGCAGCGCCTGATTGAGTTCACGCACCGGAGTGCTGGACAGATCAATGGTTTTCATCACGTTGCTCCTCAGGCGCTCTTGCGTTCCCAGATGTACATGGTGGCGGGCTCCGGCTCCCAGACCCGGGCCTGATCAATCCCCGGAAGCCCAGCCAAAGCCTGGTATTCCGAGGCCATGGCCACGTAATCCTCGGTTTCGGCCAACACCGCCGGCTTGCAGGCGATCGGATCACGAATCACCGCAAAGCCTTCACGGGTTCCAATAGCGAAAGTGAAGAAACCATCCAGATCGTTCAGGGCATGATCCAGCGCCTGTTTGAGCGAATCACCTTCACGCAGGCGCCAGGTCAGGTAGGCAGCAGCCACCTCGGTGTCGTTTTCGGTTTCGAACTGCAAGCCACGGCGCTTTAGCTCCTGACGCAGGCGACTGTGGTTGGACAGCGAACCGTTGTGCACCAGGCACAGGTCATTGCCCGTGGAGAACGGGTGGCTGCCTTCCATGGTGACCGCGCTCTCGGTGGCCATGCGGGTATGGCCGATGATATGGCTGCCTTTCATGGCGCTAAGAGAGAAACGCTCGGCAATCGCCGCCGGCAACCCCATACCCTTGAGAATTTCGATGCTCTGACCGATGCTCATCACCCGCACCTCGGGCGCCAGCTCGGCCAGCACAGCGCGCGCCTGGGCCTCATCGGCATTGAGTTTGAGCACAACCGCATCAGCATTGCTAAACCAGTCCAGCGAGCAGCCCAGGCGCCCTTCCAGCGCACCCATCAGGCCGTTCCAGTCATAGTCTGCCGTGGTGCTTTGCAGCGTCAGCTTGATCCAGCCATCGGCAACTTCATCGCCGTAGATGGCGAAGCCGGCGCTGTCCGGTCCGCGATCGGTCATCGCCAGCAGCATCGGCTCGAACAAGGCACCGAGCTGCGATTCCAGTTCAGGGTTCTTCAGATACAACCCGACAATTCCACACATAAACACGTCCTCACTACGTTCGGGAGCCTGAGGCCCAGGCCTCGGGCGGCTTCAAAAGAATTCGGTGTACCGCTGCACTTCCCAATCACTGACATGGCGGCTGTACTCCACCCACTCCATGCGTTTGAGCTTGATGAATTCATCGACAATTTCCGGTCCCAGCACTTCGCGAAACAGCGGATCGGCTTCCAGCGCCAGACAGGCTTCATTGAGATTCTGTGGCAGGGTCTTGATCCCGCGTGCGGCGATATCCTCCAGACTCAAGTTGTAGAGGTTCTCGTTGCAGGGCTGGCCCGGCTCCAATTGACGGTCGATGCCGTCCAGGCCGGCGGCGATGATCGCGGCGGTGACCAGATAGGGATTACAGCCAGCATCAGGCAGGCGGAACTCGATCCGGCCATAGGGAATGCGCACCATCGCCGAGCGGTTGTTCTCGCCATAGGCGATAAAAGCTGGCGCCCAGGTCGCCCCTGACAGCGAACGCCCCACCACCAGACGCTTGTAGGAATTGACCGTCGGCGCGGCAAAGGCGCACAACGCCGGTCCATGGGCCAACAGCCCGGCGGCGAAGTGATAGGCCATCTTCGATAACCCCATGCCAGAGGGGTCAGCCGGGTCGTGGAACAGGTTGGAGCAGTCCTTGCTGGCCAGCGAAATATGAAAGTGCATGCCGTTGCCCGAGCGGCGCGGGTCCGGTTTAGGCATGAACGAGCAGATCATGCCCAGTTCATTGGCAATCTCGCCGGCGGCCATGCGAAAGAAGGTGAAGCGATCGGCCGAAGTCATGGCATCGCTGTAGGTATAGTTGATCTCGAACTGGCCGTTGGCATCCTCATGATCGATCTGGTAGATGTCGAAATCGACCTGCTGCAGCGCTTCGGTCAGGCGCTCGAGAAATTCCCGCGAACGTGACAACCCCTTGTAGTCGTAGCAGGGCTTATCCAGAGTGTCGCTGGCATCAACCAGCTGCAACTGTCCTCGTTCATCACGGCGGAACAGGCTGAACTCCGGCTCCAGGCCGGTATTCATGGTCCAGCCCCGGTCCGTCAGCCGTTCGATCTGGCGCTGCAACACATAGCGGGTGTCATAGGGGTGCGGCTGGCCGTTGACATGACCGATGCACAGCAGCCGACCATAACCCGGCTGCCAAGGCACCGGGGTCAGCGTCGACAGATCGCCCCTGGCCATGAAGTCAGGCCCATGAGGCTCCATACCCATGCCACAAATGGCGAAACCGGCAAACCCGGCACCTTCCTCGGCAACAGCCTGGAGGCCACTGACCGGCACCGACTTGGTTTTGGCAGCACCATGAATATCGACGAACTGCGCCAGCACGTACTTGATACCGTACTGTTCAATGATTTGCTGTGTCTCGCTGGGCAACATGGGATAGCTCCTTTCGGTAAATTATTCCATACAGGAATTTTAATTTCACCATAAGAAATGCAATCCGCTTGCCAAGTCCTCCATATGCGAGAAAAACCTGTCAAAATGCCGCGTAATGGGTATATCTATGGAAAAATGCCCCAGCCCCGGATGCGCTGGCTGTTGTCATGACCATGCGCCTGCGCACATTCTTGGTGCTAAATTTAATTTACCGATCTGAAAGCGTGCATACTCAATGGCCAAATCAAGCGACACCCAACCACGCCTCAAGCTGGAGCAATATCTGGGCATGCAGATTCGCCGTCAACGTCAGGCCCAAGGGCTGAAGATCACCGACGTGGCGCGCATTGCCGGCATCAGTCAGGGCATGCTGAGCAAAATAGAAAACGCCCAGGTGTCTACCAGTCTGGATACCCTGACACGTCTGTGCGATGTGCTGGGCCTGCCGATGTCGAAACTGTTCAGTCAGTATGATCAGCAAGGTGGAGGTGCATTGCTGGTCCACAGTGGTGAGGGGCTGGAAGTGGTGCGCCGCGGCACCGAGAAGGGTCACACCTATCAGTTGCTCAACCACACCCGTGGGCCGAAAAAGAGCTTCGAGGCCTACATGATCAGCATGGATGATGCCGCCGAAGAGTTTCCGACCTTCTCCCACCCCGGCACCGAGTTCATTCACCTGCTCGAAGGCCGGCTGGTTTATCGGCATGGCAACCAGCTTTACCCCATGGGCCCTGGCGACAGCCTGACCTTCGACGCCGAAGTACCCCACGGCCCGGAAACCCTGGTTGAAGTACCCATCCGCCTGCTGTCGATAATGAATTACGACCAGAACTGAGCACCCGACCACAGTCTGCTGCGGCCAATATCCCGCCACCAACACGCGCTGATCCCCCCCTGAGGCCTGCTGCCAATTTTTCCATTGGCACAGCCTTTGCTTTTGCCCCTGATAACCAGATTACAAAAACATCAGCATCCCGCTTGCCGGCCTGCCACCGGCTGATCAGCCAGGAGGCGGCGCTTGCCGCCCGAACAGGTGCCGTTATGCTCAGTCCGATTTTTCAGCTCTACACCCCGCCATCGCTAGGCCTCAAGGCCAGCGCGTTTACCATTCATGGCCTGCGCAACCACAGTTGGTCGCCTATTCTGCTGGCTCGCCTGCACGAATTACGTCAGAGCGTCGACGTCCAGGCCAGCATGCGCTGGGTCGATAGTTTCAACCGCCTGCGCCAGCGCCAGGGCCGCTCTGCCAAACGTTTTCCGGCCTCACCCTGCGCACTGCTGGATCAACTATTGCGTCTGGGCGAATTGCGCCGGATCTCACCGGTAGTCGACCTGTACAACCACTGGTCGCTGAGCACCGGCCTGTCGATCGGAGCTCATGATCTGCGTCATATCGCCCTGCCGGTTCGACTGGATATCAGCCAGGGGCACGAACACTTTCACCCGCCGGGAGCCGAACAGAGCATGACGCTAGCCGAAGGCGAATACGCCTATTTCGACGCCAACCAGCAGGTGATCTGCCGGATGGACTATCGCCAGTGCGCGGTCAGTGCCCTGCAGGCCGAGAGCCAGGAAGCCCTGTTCATCGTCCAGGGCCATCCGGACACCAGCACTGTCGAGCTGCAACAGTGCGTGCACGGCCTGAAAGCCGATCTGACCCGGCTGTGCAGCAACCTCAACCCCACCCAGAGTGCCTGTTCACAGGATTAAGGAGTCATTATGCGCTGGCTGAAACCGGACTCACCGCGCCACCCGCCACTGCACGACTGGCAACAGTCCCTGCTCGCGGGCGACTGGGAGCGAGCCTTGGCGCTTGAGTCCGGGCGCATGCCGGCCGCGCTGCGCGAACAACTGCAGCCGCTGCCGGCAGTCGACAACCGGCCTGGCATGCACGCCCTGCTTGAACGTCTTGAGGCGCTCAACCGGCATACCCTGCAGGCGATCGATCAGGTCGAGGGCAGCCTGGCCGAGATTTCCGCACGCAGTGGCGAGCAGCTGACATTCCTGAATCAGACCCGTGGCTTTCTTGGTGACAGCAGTCACAGCGCCGAGCAGCTGCGTACCGAAATGGATCTGGAACTGCAGGCTACCCAAGGCTTTTTCAGCCAGCAGTTCGCCGAACTGGTCGAGACCATTGAGGCGCGCAGCCAGGGTTCACGCGGAGTCATCGACGCCATCGACAATATTGGTCGCACGGTACAGTTGCTATCGATCAATGCCGCCATTGAAGCCGCTCACGCCGGTGAGTCCGGTCGGGGCTTCGCCGTGGTCGCCCAGGAAATCCGTGAACTGGCACTGCGCACCCAGGACAATGTCCAGAAAGCCTATGAACAGATCGACCTCAGCCCGCTGGCCGGACAACTGGAAGAGATGCTTAAAACGGCCGAAACCCAACTGGCCATGCTCGGTCAGCGCGTCAGCGAATCGCTGCAGACCTTGCACGGCCTGCTCGACCGCATGGCCGAACATCTGGGCCAGATCGAAACCAACAACCGGGTAATCGCCGCAGGCGTCGCCATTGGCGAGGCCGGCGATCAGCATCTGCGCAGCCGGACCAACTGGAGCCTGGACCTGCTGCACGATCTGCAGGATATCCAGCGCAGCGATGGCGCGCAGAACATGCAGCGCCTGCTCAACGAGGAAAAGCTGCAACTGCAGCACGACTACGACCGTCTGGCCGACATCCGCCAGCGCGGCGAAGTACGTATCGCCATCGAGCCACATTTCAAAGGGCTGTCGTTTCGCACCGCCCCCGGTGCCGCTCTGGTCGGTCTGGACGCCGACCTGGCCCGCGCCTTCGCTAACTGGCTGGGCGTCAAGTGCCAGTTCGTCGAATACCCCTGGGACCGCTGCCTGCAGTTGCTTGAGGCCGGACCCCAGCGCCGCGAGCGCGAGGTCGACCTGGTCTGGAGCGCTTTGCCACCAATGCCCGAATACCAGCAGGTAGCCTTTTCCAATCCCTATGTGTTCCTGCCCTATATCCTCGCCAAGCGGGCCGGTGACACACGGATACGCGGGATTGATGACCTGCAGGACAAGGTACTGGGGTGTATCAACGACCCAGCCGCGCTCGAAACCCTGGCCGCGCGCGGATTACGCTGGCAAGCCAACCGGCAACAGGCCGGTGGCCGCATTGTGCTGGCCAATCTGCTGGCCTACAACGACCAGAGCCAGATTCATGACTGCCTGGCCGATGGCGTGGTCGATGCCTTTGCCGTCGACCTGCCGATCTATCACTGGGCCTGTCACGGCCCGGACAGTCCCTGGCGCGGCAAGCTGGAAATCCTGCCGGGCAATCTCAGCCCCCAATTGTGGTTCTACAGCGCGGCTGTGACCAACCAGCCTGGCAGTACCAGCCTGCTCAAAGCCATCAACCAGTTCATTGACGAGTTCCGACCCAGCGCCAGCTACCGTGAATTGATCACTCGCTGGCTGGGTCATGGGTACGACGACCCCAACTGGCACTTCAGCCCCGGCGTTCAGAGCCTGAGCACCCTGGAAGACAGCCTGTAGGCTGGCCAATACCTCACCACAAAAATTCCTCTCAGGATTTTTATTTTCCTCTCAGTATTGACTGCAAAACCGCGCTTCGCTTATAAAAAACACATAGTGAATATTTTATTCCTGGCAGTTAATTTTCTTCACAAGTGAATTGAATGTTTACCCATGAAGACGCCAGGCAAATTCAAATACTGAGAGGGGACTTGCCATGCCCAGCGCGTCACAGCACTACACCATCAAGATCAGTTGCCCGGCCACCTCCGGCATCGTCGCCGCGGTTACCAGCTACCTGGCCGGCCAGGGTTGCTACATCAGTGAAATGTCGCAGTTCGACGACGAGTTTCAGGACATGTTTTTCATGCGCGCGGTGTTTCGCTTCAACACCGGAGTGAATGCCGATCTCGCCAACCTGCGAGCAGGCTTCGATGATGTCGCCCAGCGTTTCGACATGCGCTGGGAGCTGTTCGACAACAGCCGGCCGATGCCGGTCCTGCTGATGGTCAGCAAGTACGACCACTGCCTGACCGACCTGTTGTACCGCCACCACAAGGGCGAGCTGGACATGCGGATCACCGCGATCGTCTCCAACCACCTTGATCTGCGGCCAATGGCCGAGCGCGAAGGTATCCGCTTCATCTATTTGCCGGTGAACAAGGACAACAAGGCCCAGCAGGAAGCCGAGTTGCTGAAGATCGTCGAGGAAACCGGCACCGAACTGGTAGTGCTGGCCCGCTACATGCAGATTCTCTCCGATGAGTTGTGCGACAAGCTGGCCGGCCGGGCGATCAACATCCATCACTCGTTCCTGCCCGGTTTCAAGGGTGCCAAACCCTATCACCAGGCCTGGGAGCGCGGCGTCAAGCTGATTGGCGCCACTGCCCACTATGTCACCGCCGACCTCGACGAAGGCCCGATCATCGAGCAGCAGGTCCAGCGGGTCGATCACACCTATCTGCCCGAAGATCTGGTTGCCATCGGCCGCGATACCGAAACCGTGGCCCTGTCCAAGGCGGTCAAGTACCACCTCGAACACCGGGTGTTTCTCAACAATGAGCGCACAGTGATTTTTCGTTAAACACGCACGGACTAAATAGCTCAGCACCAACCGGGCTGACACCTAAATTACCCGGCAGCATGCCCAGGAGGCCCTATGCCGTTCAGTCTGTTGAAATACGGCCTGTCGTCCGACTACCCGGTCGAGGTCGATTTGCCCGCACCAACCGAGCTCAAGCCGAGCTATGACGTGGTGATCATCGGCGGCGGAGGCCACGGTCTGGCAATCGCCTACTACCTGGCCAAATACCACGGCATCACCAATGTCGCGGTGCTGGAAAAATCCTACCTGGGTAGCGGCAACACTGCGCGCAACACAGCGGTGATCCGCTCCAACTACCTGACCAGCGAGGGCGTGCGGTTCTATGCCGAGTCGGTGCGCCTGTTCAAGGAACTGTCGAACGAATTCGACTTCAACATCATGTACTCAGAGCGCGGCCAATTGACTCTGGCGCACACCGACGCCACGGTGCGCGCCTTTCGCCAACGCGCCGAAGTCAACAAGCACTTCGGTGGCCGCACCGAGATGATCGACCGCCAGCAGATCCGCGAATTGGTGCCGAGCCTGAACCTGGACCCCGGGCATCTACCGGTACTGGCCGGACTCTGGCATATCGACGGCGCCACTGCCCGCCACGATGCAGTGGCCTGGGGCTACGCCAAGCAGGCGGCCAAACGCGGCGTGGAAATTCACCAGTTGACCGAAGCCCAGGACTTTGTGCTCGACGGCGACCGGGTCAGCGCCATCAAGACCAACCGTGGCACCGTGCGCTGTGGCTGCGTGGTGCAGGCCATTGCCGGGCACAGCTCGCTGCTGCTGAACAAACTGGGCATCCGCGCACCGATTCACAGCTACCCGCTACAAGCCATGGTCACCCAACCATTCAAGCCCTTCCTCGACCCCTTGGTCAGCTCTTCGGCCCTGCACTGCTACGTTCAGCAGACCAGCCGCGGCGAGGTGGTGTTTGGCGGTGGCTCGGATCCCTACCCGCTGTACAACACCCGCTCGACCCTGGAACTGAAAGAAAGCCTGCTGGCCCATGCCATCGAGATGTTCCCGTTTCTGGCCCAGGCCAAGCTGATGCGCCAGTGGGCCGGCATCACCGACATGACCCCGGACTACAGCCCGATCATGGGCCTGTCGCCGCTCGACAACTACTACCTGGACGCCGGCTGGGGCACCTGGGGCTTCAAGGCCACCCCGATCTGCGGCAAGACCATGGCCGAACTGGTAGCCAGCAGCGGGCAAGTACCGGAGCTGATCCAGCCCTTTGCCCTGGAGCGCTTCTCACGCTTCGAGCAGGTCAACGAAATGGGCGCCACCGCCGCCAGCCATTGAGGATGCAATCATGAAAATCATGCCCTGCCCGCTCAACGGGCCGCGCAACATCAGCGAATTCACCTATGGCGGCGAATTCAAGCTCATGCCCAATCCCAACACCTGCTCGGATGCCGAATGGGCCGACTATGTGTTCAACAGCGACAACCGCGCCGGAGTAGTCATCGAATGGTGGATGCACACGGCCAGCAGCTACTGGTTTCTGGCCGAGCGTCACACCGTTACTGACCAGATCATTCGTACCTACGACCCCAGCGAGCGCTTCAGCCAACGGGTCGAATTCAACCTGCCGGCCAGCCGTGAAGAGGAAGTCAGCGCATGAACAGCCCTGAGCGTATAAACAGTCCTGAGCGCCTGCCCGCCCCGATGGGCCTGCTGATCGATCGCAGCAAGCCGATGCAGTTTCGTTTTGATGGCCGCGACTACCAGGGTCTGGCCGGTGACAGCATCGCCAGCGCACTGCTCGCCAACGGCCAGTGGCTGCTGTCTCGCTCGTTCAAGTACCACCGCCCGCGCGGGCCGCTGACCCTGGCCGGCGAAGATGCCAATACACTGGTGCAACTGGCCCAGCAACCCAATGCGCTGGCCGACCGCCAGAGTCTGAGCGAAGGCCTGGAGGTCTGGGCCCAGAACGTCAGCGGCTCACTGACACGTGACCGCGATGCCTATCTGGGCAAATTCTCACGCTTCATGCCGGTCGGTTTCTATTACCGCAGCTTCTACAAGCCCAAGGGCGTGTGGAAATACTGGGAACCCCTGATCCGCAAAAAAGCCGGGCTTGGCGTGCTTGATCTCGACGCCCGTGGCGGTTATTACGACAAGGCCTTTGTGTTCACCGATGTCGCAGTGATTGGCGCAGGCCCTGCCGGCCTGCAGGCTGCCCTGAGTGCCGCCGATGCCGGCGCCCAGGTGTTGCTGGTCGAGCAGCAAACCTATCTGGGCGGGGCGCTGGCCTGGAGCCGCTTCGCCGCCGACGCTGGTGCGGCGGATCGACTACGGCGCAACCTGATCGACAGGGTCGAGCAGCACCCCAATATCCGGATCATGACCGACGCGACCTGCAACGCCTGGTTCAGCGACAACTTCCTGCCGGTGATCCAGGGGCAGCGGCTGTACAAGGTCCGGGCCAAACAATGCATTCTCGCCAGCGGTGCCTTCGATCAGCCGGTGGTGTTTCACAACAACGACCTGCCCGGCATCCTGCTGACCAGCGCCGCCCAGCGGCTGATGAAGCTCTATGCAGTCAAACCCGGGCAACGGGCCGTGGTCTTGACCGGCAATGATCACGGCTACCTGGCCGCCCTCGACCTGCATCAGCAAGGCGTTGAGGTCGCCGCACTGGTTGATCTGCGCGCACAGCCGCACGACCCGCTGCTGTTAACCCAGGTGCAAACCTGCGGCATTGCCTGCCACCTGGGCAGTACCGTGTACGCGGCCCGCACCGGGCGTAGCGGCCTGCACCTGGGCGGCGTCGAGATCCGCCGGATCAGCGCGCGGGGTGAGGTTCAGAGCAGTGGTACAGAACTGGACTGTGATCTGCTGTGCATGTCTTCAGGCTACATGCCGGTCTATCAACTAGCCTGTCAGGCCGGCGCCAGGCTCAGCTACGACGACGCCAGTGCCAGCTTCCGTCTCAGCGGGCTGCCGGACAACCTGCTGCTGGCCGGCTCGGTCAACGGCTGGCAGCAACTCGACAACGTGCTTGCCGACGCCCGCCGCGCCGCGCACCAGGCGCTACATGGCCTGGCCCTTGAGCCACAGGATCAGGCGGGCATGCTGCAGCCGGAACCCAGCGCCAATGCCGACTGGCCGCTGTTCGCCCACCCCAAGGGCAAGGAGTTCGTCGACTTCGACGAAGACCTGCAGATCGCCGATATCATCAACGCCACCCGTCACGGCTACCGCGACGTGCAACTGGTAAAACGTTTCTCCACCGTAGGGATGGGACCCTCTCAGGGGCGCCACTCGGCCCTGCCGACCGCCCGCCTGGTCGCTGCCGCCACCCAGCGCACAGTCAGCGAAACCGGTGTGACCACCGCCCGCCCGCCGTTCATCGCGGAAAGCCTGGCGCATATCGCCGGACGCGGCTTCGACCCGTACCGCCAGACGCCGATGCATCAGCGCCACCTGCAGGCCGGAGCACAACTGATGCCGGCCGGCAACTGGCAGCGACCGGCCTATTACGGCCCGGCCGATCAACGTGATGCCTGTATCCAGGCCGAAGCCCTGAACGTGCGCAACAACGTTGGGCTGATCGATGTGTCGACCCTTGGCGGGCTGGATCTGCGCGGCCCGGATGCGGCCGAATTACTCAACCGGCTGTATACCTTCGCCTTCGTCAAACAGCCGATAGGTCGCTCGCGCTATGCGCTGATGACCAACGAACAGGGCGTGGTGATCGACGATGGTGTCTGCGCCCGGTTTGCCGAACAGCACTTCTACGTCACCGCCACCACCAGCGGTGTCGAGCACATCTATCAACAGATGCTCAAGTGGAACGCCCAGTGGCGGCTGAACGTCGATATCACCAACCTGACTACCGCACTGGCCGCAGTCAACCTGGCCGGACCACTGTCGCGCCAGGTACTGGCCAAGCTGTGTACTGATGTTGACCTGTCCGCCGAAGGCTTTCCCTATCTGGGCGTGCGTACCGGTACTGTGGCCGGGGTACCAGCGCGGCTGCTGCGGGTCGGCTTTGTCGGTGAGCTGGGTTATGAAATCCATGTTCCAGCGCGCTATGGCGAGCACCTGTGGGATGCCTTGATACAGGCCGGGGCCGAGTTCGGCATCCGGGCGTTCGGGGTCGAGGCCCAGCGCCTGCTGCGTCTGGAAAAAGGCCATGTGATCATCGGCCAGGACACCGATGGCATGACCCGTATCGACGAGATCGACATGACCTGGGCGATTGCCCGCAAGAAGCCGTTCTTCGTCGGCAAACGCTCGGTGGAAATTCTCGAAGCCCAGCCACTCAAGCGTAAACTGGTTGGATTCCGCCTGCCGGCAGACTCACCCAGACCGCTGGAAGGTCATCTGGTATTAAACGGCACACAGATCAGCGGCAACATCACGTCCTGCGAATACTCGCCCACGCTGAACGCAATCATCGGCATGGCCTATGCCGGTGCCGATCAGGTCAGACCAGGCCAACACCTGCCGATCCGTGTCGAAGGTGGCCAGATGGTCCATGCCGAGGTAGTCGAGCTGCCGTTCTACGACCCCGAAACCCGTCGCCAGGAGCTGTGATCATGATCAGTCCCACGCAATACCCCACCCGCAGCCCGCTGTCTCACTTGCAGGCCAATGCCCAACTGAGCAGGCTGGGCGATAGCCTGACGGTCGCCCGCTACTGCAGCGGCGAAACAGAAACAGCCAGGCGCTGCGCGCTGGTCGACCTGTGCAATCTGGCCCGGGTCGGCTTTCGGGGCGCAGACAGCGCCCACTACCTCCAGGCCCAGGGTTTCGAGCTGCCCCCGGCCCCCAATCTGGCCCTGCGCCAGACCGACGGCAGTCTGGTGGCGCGCCTGTCGCGCACCGAGTACTTGCTGTTGGGCAGTCTGGGCGACCAGGGCCAACGCCTGCAGCGCCTGGAAAATGGCTGGCAACAGGACGCCACGGCCAACTACCTGCTGCCCCGTACCGACAGCCATGCCTGGCTGAGGTTGTGCGGGCAGCATTGTGCCGAGGTCATGGCCAAGCTCTGTGCGGTCGACCTTCGCCCTCAGAGCTTCCCGCCACTGGCGGTGGCACAGACCTCGGCGGCCAGGATCAATGTGATCGTGATCAACGCCGGCACGCCGCTCCAGCCTTGCCTTGAATTGCTATGCGACCGCGCCGCCGCCGAATACTTCTGGGGCGCGCTGCTGGATGCCATGGGCGAGTTCGACGGTTACGCCGTGGGGATCGAAGCCCTGATCTAGGAGGCGGTGATGGAGAAAAACGACTACCGGGTACCGTCATTGCAGCGCGGGCTTGAGATTCTGCAACTGTTCCATACCGGGCAACGCAGCCTGAGCATGAACGCGATGGCCGAAGCGCTGGAAGTCAGCGTGTCGGCGTTGTACCGCATCGTCCAGACCCTCAGCGACATGGGCTACCTGCACAAGACCGGCAGCAACAGCTACGAACTGGGGCCGGCGGTGATCAGTGACGGTTTCCGCTACCTGGCCAGTCGCGATATCGTTGAGGTGGCCATGCCCCACCTCAACGACCTGCGTGATCGCACCTCGCTGTCCTGCCACCTGAGCATCCGCGAACAGACCGACAGCCTGTACCTGTATCGGGCGTTTGCCGGCCAACGCCTGTCGGTCAACATTCCGATCGGCAGCCGCATCGCCTGTCACCGCAGCGCCATGGGCAGGGTACTGCTGTGTGATTTGACCGATGGCGAGCTGGAACAGCTCTACCGCTCCTGTCGCCTGGACGACCATCCGCCACCCGGTCCACGCAGCCTGCCGGAGCTGCGGCATCAGGTAGAGCACGATCGAGAACGCGGCTGGGTACTGAGCCGCTCCGACTATTCAACGGCAATCGCCTGCGCGATCCGTGACCACCGCCAGCGGATCATTGCCGCAATCAACCTGTCGGGGCCCGAAGCCTTGCTGGAAGACGAGCAGGCTCAGGCCAGCTACCGCCAGGAACTGCTGGCCGTGGCCGCACGGATCTCCCGCCAGATGGGAGCGGTTTAACCCGCCCCCTCTTGCGCATTAGAAGTTTCCAGCCAGCCACCACCGAGCGCCCGGAACAGATCGACCTCACTGCTGAGCAGCGCCAGTTGCTCGCTCAACCATTGCTGGCGGGCATTGAACAGTTCGCGTTGGGCATCGAGCAGAGTCAGATGACTCTCGACGCCACCGCGATAGCGCTGCTCGGCCAGCCGGTAATACTGCTCGTTGGCCTCAACCAGCGCCTGACGGGCCTGCAACTGGGCACCGTACCCCTCACGCGCCGCCAGTGCATCGGCTACCTCACGGAACGCCTCCTGCAAGGTGGCCTCATACTCGGCTACCCGGGTGTCGCGGCTGAGTTCGGCATAGTCGAGGTTGGCCCGCAGCCGGCCAGCGTTGAAGATCGGCAGCGAAATCGACGGTGCGAAGTTCCAGTAACCCGAGCCGCCATCGAATAGCCCGGATAGCTCGTTACTGGCGGTACCCGCGGCCCCGGTCAAGCGAATGCTCGGAAAGAATGCCGCCCGCGCCGCGCCAATACTGGCATTGGCCGCCAGCAGCCGGTGTTCGGCCTGACGCACGTCCGGGCGTTGCAGCAATACCTCGGAAGACAGATCGGCTGGCAACGTCGGCAACGCCACCGCCTCCAGATTGCGCGATGCCAGTGGTGCCAGCACCTGTCCCTGGCCAACCAGACGCGCCAGGGCATTGCGATCCTGAGCCACCTGCCGCTGATACTGGGCCACCGCAGCCCGGGCAGACTCCAGCGCCGCTCGTGACTGCGCCAGTTCCAGTGTCGAAGCAATCCCTTCACGCTGACTCAGGGCGATCAGATCATAGCTCTGCTGATAATTGGCCACGGTTTCCTCGGCCAGTTGCAACAGGTTCTGATCCGCCTGCCAGGTCAGGTAGGCCGTCGCGACACTGGCCACCAGGGCCGTATGCACTCCGCGCCGTGCCTGTTCGGTAGCCAGATACTCTTCCAGCGCCTGCTCCGACAGGCTGGCGATCCGGCCGAACAGATCCAGCTCCCAGGCCACATCCAGGGTGGCGCTGTATTGACTGCTGATCATGGCCTGATCGCCGGCGCTGAGACTGGCCGGCAGCCGGGTCCGGGTACCGCTGCCGGAGGCCGACAGCTCCGGCAAGCGCTCAGCCCGCTGGACCCGGTACAGAGCCCGATAGGCCTCGACATTCAGCGCCGCCACCCGCAAGTCGCGGTTGTGTTCCAGCGCGCTGGCGATCAGGGTCTGCAACTGCGGATCCTGGAAGTAGTCACGCCAACCCGCCAGGCTCAACTGCACCTCACCTGGCAAGTCGCCGGCCGCCTGCCAGTCCGCCGGTACTGGTGCCGACGGGCGCTGGTACTCGGGTATCAGTGAACAGCCGGTCAGTCCCAGCATCGCCACTACCATCAACGAAGCCTTGAAGTTCATGGGCGCACCTCCACAGCCGGTGCATCCGCTTCAGGCTCAGGCTCGGGCTCGGGCTTGCGCGAGAACAGTGAAGAGATCAGCACGAAGAACAGCGGCACCCAGAAAATCACCAGCACCGTAGCCGCAGCCATACCACCCAGCAGACCGGTACCGATCGAATGCGCACTACCGGCCCCGGCACCGCTGGAAATGGCCAGCGGCAACACCCCCATGCTGAATGCCAGCGAGGTCATGATGATCGGCCGCAAGCGCATCCGGCAGGCCTCGACCGCCGCATCGATCAACGACAGCCCCTGCAAGTGCAGACTCTTGGCAAACTCGACGATCAGAATCGCATTACGGGCTGTCAGACCAATGGTCGTCAGCAGGCCAACCTGGAAGAACACATCGTTGGACAGTCCGCGGCCCATGGTCGCCAGCACCGCGCCGATGATCCCCAGCGGCACCACCAGCATCACCGCCAGCGGAATCGACCAGCTTTCATACAGCGCCGCCAGACACAGGAACACGATAATCAGTGACAGGGCATAAAGGGCCGGCGCCTGGTTACCAGACAGCCGCTCTTCATAGGACAGCCCGGTCCAGGAGTAACCGACCCCCGGCGGCAACTGGGCGGCAATCTCCTCGACTGCCCGCATGGCATCCCCCGAGCTGTAGCCCGGCGCCGCTTCACCCAGGATCTCGACTGCCGACACACCGTTGTAACGCGCCAGCTTCGGCGGACCATAGGTCCATTCGCCCGAGCTGAAGGCGCTGAACGGCACCATGTCGCCGGCGGCATTGCGCACATACCACTGATTGAAGTCTTCCGGATTCATCCGCGCGCTGGCTTCGCCCTGCAGGTAGACCCGCTTGACCCGGCCACGGTCGATGAAGTCATTAACATACCCCGAGCCCCAGGCAATCGACAGCGTACTGTTGATATCCGTCAGCGACACACCAAGCACCCGGGCCTTTTCGTCATCGATGGTCAACTGATATTGCGGCTCGTCATCCAGGCCATTGGGGCGCACCGCCATCAGCATCGGATGTTCGTTGGCCATACCGAGGAACTGGTTGCGCGCCTGCATCAGTACTTCATGTCCAACTCCGGCGTTATCCTGCAGGAACAGGTTGAAGCCGGTGGCGTTACCCAGCTCCATCACCGCCGGCGGGGCGAAAGCGAACACCTGGGCATCGAGCAATTCGCCAAATTTCTCCTGAGCCCGGCCCGCCAGGGCGAACACGCTTTGCTCTGGCCGGGTACGCTCTTCCCAGGGCTTGAGCATGATGAAGGCGATACCCGAGTTCTGACCGCGACCGGCAAAGTTGAAGCCGCTAACGGTAAACACCGAACTGACAATGTCCCCCTCATCTTCCAGCAGGTAACGACGCACTTCGTCGATGCTGGCCTGGGTTCGCTCGGTAGTCGAACCCACCGGGGCAGTGATCTGGGCAAACAGTACCCCCTGATCCTCGTCCGGCAGGAACGCAGTGGGCAAACGCAGGAACAGGAATACCATGATCGCCCCGATCAGCAGATACAGCGCCAGATAGGGCGTCTTGTTGCGCAGAATACCGGCTACGCTGCGCTGATAGCCGTCCACACCACGGTTGAAGGTCCGATTGAACCAGCCGAAGAACCCACGCTTTTCATGGTGATGCCCGGCCTTGACCGGCTTGAGCAGGGTGGCACACAACGCCGGGGTAAAGATCAGCGCCACCAGTACCGACAGCACCATGGCCGAGACGATGGTGATCGAGAACTGCCGGTAGATGACCCCGGTCGAACCGCCAAAGAACGCCATCGGAATAAATACCGCCGACAGCACCATGCCGATACCGACCAACGCGCCCTGGATCTGACCCATCGACTTGCGGGTCGCCTCACGCGGCGGCAAGCCTTCTTCGCTCATCACCCGTTCGACGTTCTCCACCACTACGATGGCATCGTCCACCAGCAGACCAATAGCTAGCACCATGGCGAACATGGTCAGCACGTTGATGCTGAAACCGAAGGCCGACATGACACCGAAGGTGCCCAGAATAACCACCGGGATCGCCAGGGTTGGAATCAGGGTGGCGCGCCAGTTCTGCAAGAACAGGAACATCACCAGAAAAACCAGCACTACGGCCTCGATCAGGGTATGCACTACGTTGGTGATCGACGCCGAAACCACCGGCGCAGTCTCATACGGATAGACCACATCGACCCCGTCGGGAAAGAACGGCCTGAGCCGTTCAACGGTATCCTTGACCGCCTTGGTGGTATCCAGTGCATTGGCACCGGTGGCCAGATTGATGGCGATCCCCGTGGCTGGCTGACCATTGTACTGAGCATTGGTACTGGCGTTCTGGGCACCCAGCTCAACCCGGGCGACATCACCCAGACGTACCTGGGAACCATCGCGGTTGACCTTGAGCAGAATGTCGCGGAACTGCTCGGGGGTCTGCAGACGAGTTTTGCCGATGATGGTCGCGGTCAGTTGCTGTTCTTCGACCGAGGGCATGCCGCCCAACTGCCCGGAAGCAATCTGAACGTTCTGCTCCTGAATCGCGCTGCGCACATCACTGGGGGTCAGACTGAAATTGTTCAGCCGGGCCGGATCCAGCCAGATCCGCATGGCATAGGGCGCACCAAAAACCTGAAAGTCGCCAACCCCGGGGGTACGCGACAGCGGGTCCTGCAGGTTGGAGGTGATGTAGTCAGCCAGATCCGGACCGGTCAGACTGCCATCGGTAGACACCAGACCAATCACCATCAGGAAGTTGACCGTGGACTTGGTGACCCTGATCCCCTGCTGCTGTACTTCCTGGGGCAGCATCGGAGTGGCCAGTTGCAGCTTGTTCTGCACCTGAACCTGGGCGATATCCGGGTCGATCCCCTGCTCGAAGGTCAGGGTGATGCTCATGCTGCCGTCGGCATTGGTCGACGAGGACATGTAACGCAAGCCATCGATACCGTTCATCTGCTGTTCGATGACCTGAACCACAGTGTCCTGCACGGTTTGGGCCGAGGCCCCAGGATAACTTACGGAAATCCCTACGGCCGGAGCGGCGATGCTGGGGTACTGGTTGACCGGCAGGCTGAGTACCGACAGCCCACCAGCCAGCATGATCACCAAGGCGATCACCCAGGCAAAAATAGGTCGATCAATAAAAAATTTCGACATGCGTCAGATTCCTTTTCAGCCTTCTACCGGCTCGGCGCCGGGAAGGCTGGCGGTTTTGACATTGCTGGCCGGCACCACTTCAACCTCGTCACCGGCACGGATGAACTGCAGTCCTTCGGTAATCAACTGGTCTCCGGCTTGCAGGCCGGCGCTGATCAGCCAGCGGTCGCCCACAGTACGCTCAGCGCTCAGTACCCGCTGCTCGACCTGGCCCTGGCCGTTGACGACCATGGCCACCGGCTCACCACGCGGGTTACGGGTCACACCTTGCTGCGGCGCCAGGATCGCTTCAGCCTTCTGCCCGGACACCAGCTGTGCACGCACGAACATGCCCGGCAACAGCAGCCGCTCCGGGTTGGGGAATACCGCTCGCAGCGTTACCGAACCGGTACTGGCATCGACCGAGACTTCGGAGAATTCGAGCTGACCTGCATGTTCATACTGACTGCCATCTTCCAGAGTCAGAGTGACCCGTGCGGCATCATCACCAGCCATCTGCAATTGCCCGGCGTCCATCTCACGGCGCAGATTCAGCATTTCCCGGGCAGAACGCACTACATCGACATAGATCGGATCAATCTGCTGGATGGTCGCCAGTTCATTGGCCTGGCCACTGGTGACCAGTGCGCCTTCACTGGCCGCTGAGCGGCCGATGCGTCCGGAGATCGGCGCCAGCACCTTGGTGTAACGCAGGTCGATCTCGGCCTGTTTCAGCGCAGCATCGGCCTGCAAACTGGCGGCCCGGGCTTCGTCATACTGCTGGCGGCTGACCGCTTCCTGCTTGACCAGAGTGGCATAGCGCTCGGCCAGCGAACGGCTCGACAACACCCCGGCGCGGGCACTCTGCAGGTTGGCCTCGTAGACCGCCGGATCGATCTGGTAGAGCTGATCGCCCTCCTTGACCTCGCTGCCTTCGGCAAACAGACGCTTCTGGATAATGCCGCTGACCTGCGGACGTACCTCGGCGACTCGGTAGGCCGCGGTTCGACCCGGTAGCTCACTGATCAGTTCAAAGGGCTCTGCCTGCAACACCACGACACCGACTTTCGGCTTGGCTTGAGCGGGTGCAGCGGTATCTGCAGAGGGCTGGCAGGCGCTGAGCAGCAGCGCAACAACCAGTAAGGGAGCAACTAGAATGCGGCCTGGCATGGCGGGCATGGGGAACCTCTCGTGGGTCGAAGCAGGGAGTTCACACAGAATAGCTTGGTTTGAATGGTAGCGATTATACTTACATTCATGAATGTTTGTAAACGGAAATTGCATTGGTTAATATAGCTGTCAACCCACCCTTGGGTGGCTGTTGACACCCGACTTCCAGAGAGCAGGCCATGGTCCGTAGAACAAAAGAAGAGGCCATGGAGACCCGGTTCAGCATCCTTGATGCGGCTGAACAGTGTTTCCATGAGAAAGGCATATCCAGCACCACGCTGAGCGATGTGGCGAAAGCCGCCGGGGTGACCCGTGGCGCCATCTATTGGCACTTTCAGGACAAGTCGGACCTGCTTGATGCCCTGCTTGAGCGCATGATCACGCCGCTTGATCCGCTTGGCGAAACCACCCGCAGCGCTGACGAGCCCGATCCCTTGGGTCGCATGCAGGAGCTGATCAGCCAGATATTCCAGCGTGTGGAACAAGACCCGTCCAATCGGCGCGTTCATGAAATCCTGTATCTGCGTTGCGAGCAAAGCCAGCAGAACAGTGAACTCTATCGACGCCTGCAAACCATGTACGAGACCCATCTTGAGCACTGCAGCCTGGCACTGCTCAATGCGGTGAACAAAGGCCAGTTACCCAAGACACTGGATATTCCAAGCGCCAGTTTTACCCTCAGCGGATTCATCAGCGGCATCATCTATCACTGGCTGATGACCCCCAACCAGTTGAGTCTGGCCGCCCGTGCCGACGCGCTGGCCAGCGCCTGCATCGACATGCTCAGACTCAGCCCGGCGCTGCTCACAACTCAGGAAATCCCGGCGCAGTAGTCCTGCTCTTCGGTCGCCGGGGTCAGCCACACATAGTCAGCCTGAGTTTCGTCCGGCAGAGCGCTCCCGGCCTCCACCAGCATCAGCACCTGCGGCTCAGTAGCGCCAGCCCAGTGCAGCGGCACCCCCAGATCCTTGCGTACGTGATAGCCACCAGCCAGGAGCAGAGCCGGGGTCGGTGCCGCCTTCAACACCTCGGCCATACGCTGGTCACGGCCCTGCTGGATCGCCAACATGGCCGGCACCTGAGTTTCCGGCAACTTGTGGCAATGTGACTCACGCATGATCTGCGCCAGTGTCTCACGGGTCTCGCCCCGGTAAACCTCGGACAACGGCTGGGGCTGACGATACAGCGCACTCATCTCGCCACGGTCGAGGTTGGCCGCCAGCAGACGCTGCGGCACAGCCAACCCCCAGCGCACCAACGGACCGTAGTGCTGCCAGTCCCAGCCAGGGTTCCAGTCCAACGCCTGCACCAGTGCAGCATCCTCCGGCAACATCCGTCCCTGCTGCTCATCAACCGCCGCCTGTTGCTGCGGACCAAGCATCTCCATTACCAGTGCACCCTGCGGCCGGCGGGCCTGCAACTGCTCCAGCAGCCAGAGCTGCAAGGCATGGTGATCAGGATTGTCATGTTTCTCGCCGACCAGCACATACGGAGCCTCCAATAGCCGCTCAAGCAACTGTCCAGGCGCCAGCCACTCGCCCGTCGCGGTATCCAGCACCTGGCCCAGATGCGGATCATCCAGCCCGCGCGGCGCCTGCCAGTCCGGCAAAGCGGCCTGGACTGTGGTCGTCAGCAACCACAGGGCACACACAGTAAACAATGCTTTCATCATCACCTCAGATAATCAGCAATGGGCAATTCTGCTGCGGATGCGGCTGCACCAGTACCTCGACCCCGAACACCGTGCGAATCCGCTCGGCCTCCAGCACCTCCCAGGGACTGCCCAGCGCCAGCATGCGACCACGATCCAGCAACAGGATACGATCGGCAAAGCGGGCCGCCAGATTCAAGTCGTGCAAAATCACCAGCACGGCGCCGCCACGCTCGGCAACGCCACGCGCCTGAGCCAGCGTCAGTTGCTGATGGGCCAGATCCAGAGAAGCGGTCGGCTCGTCCAGCAGCAGACAGGCGCCTTCGGCCTCCCAAATCTGGGCCAACACCCGGGCCAGATGCACGCGCTGGCGCTCACCGCCGGACAGGGTCAGGTAATTGCGCCCGCGCAGGTGGGCGACATCAGCCGCCTGCATGGCCTGCTCGATGATCTGCCGATCGCGCTCCAACCCACTGTGGTGCGGCAGCCGGCCCATGGCGACTACTTCCTCGGCGCTAAATGGAAACGCCAGGGTCGAGGATTGCGGCAACACCGCCAGGGCCTGGGCCCGCTTGTTCGCCGGCCAGTCAGCCAGGGGACGGCCAGCCAGCTCGACCCGGCCAGCAGCGATCGGCAGCTCACCGGTCAAGGTTGCCATCAAGGTGCTTTTGCCCGCCCCGTTGGTACCCAGTACCGCTACTACTTCGCCGGCAGCCAGGGTGAAGTCGATCCCCTCGAGAATCCGACAGCCTCCCCGGGCACAGGCCAGTTGCGAAGCCTTCAACATCACAGCCCTCCCCGGCGCTGAGCGCGCATCAACAGCATCAGGAAGAACGGCGCGCCCAATAGCGCAGTCAGGATCCCAATCGGCAGCTCGGCCGGCGCAACCACCAGCCGGGCCACCACATCGGCCAGCAACAGCAAGCCTCCACCCAGCAACATCGAGGCCGGAATGACCCCCCGATGATCAGCCCCCAACATCAATCGCACCAGATGCGGCACCACCAGGCCAACGAAACCGATCAGCCCGGCGGCGGCGACACAGGCCCCGACCCCCAGCGCCGTCAACAGGATCAGTTCACGCTTGACCCGCTCGACATCGACACCCAGATGCCGGGCTTCCGACTCGCCCAGCAGCAGCGCATTGAGCGCCTTGGCCTGACGCGGCAAGCGCCACCAGACCAGCGCACAGCACAGTGCCAGCACCCCTACCCGCTCAAAGTTGGCGCCGCCCAGGCTGCCCATATTCCAGAAGGTCAGGGTCCGCAGCATGGTGTCATCGGCGATGTAGCTGAGCAACCCGATGAAGGCTCCACTGATCGCGGCAATGGCGATACCGGCCAGCAACATGCTGGCCACCGAGGTGCCCTGAGCGGTCTGCCCCAGGCGATAGACCAGCAGGGTGGTAATCACCCCGCCAATGAAGGCGCCGCCGACCGTGGCATAGGGCATCCAACTGGCCGGCACACTGGCCAGTAGCCAACTGCCTAGCACGATGACCAGGGCCGCGCCGAGCGCCGCACCACTGGAAACCCCGATCAATCCCGGATCAGCCAGCGGATTGCGGAACAACCCCTGCATCACCGCCCCGGTCAGGGCCAGGGTCGCCCCCACCAGCAACCCCATCAGAGTCCGTGGCAGGCGAATGTGCTCGATGATAAGCGCGGTCTCAGGCGCAACCTGACTGAGGCCAAGCATACGTCCCAGCGCACGCACAGTGTCGAGCGGGTGGATCGCCACCGCCCCCAGGGCCAGGGACAACAAAAACGCCAACAGCAGCAAGGCTGTCAGCAACAGCATAATGACCGGCCGCAGCCGGTGAGCGGAATCCATGAAACGTCCTTAGTCGACCCGGGCCTGACGACGCGGCTCGGCGCTCAGCGCCGCTTGCCGCAATTGCAACAAGGTATCAGCAATGGCCGGACTGAAACCACCCACCATCTGCGCCCCGTCAACCCCCAACACCTGCCCCTGGCGGCCGGCCGGGGTGGCTCGCAGGGTTGGCTGCAAGGACAGCAGCCCATCGACGCCGCCCGCCATATCGAGACTCTGCGAGGTGGTCAGCAGCCAGACCGGTGCCAGGCCGATAAAGGCCTCGGCCGACAGCGCCCGATACTGGGAGAACTGGCTGGCCATCGGGTTGTGCATACCGCCCAGCCGTACCAGGCTGTCACCAGCCGTGCGTGAACCAGCCACCAGCAGGCTGCCGGCCGAGTGGCTGAGCAGAAACAGTGCCTGCGGTTGCGGCTCAGGCACCTGTGGCAAGGCTGCCAGTTGCGACTCCAGATCTCGCCGCAAACGCGCAGCCTGGGCTTCGCGATCAAAACGCTGGCCCAGCGTGGTGATATTGGCCAGCAGCGTTTCCAGGCTGGGCTCGGCCGACAGCACCAGCACTTCAACCCCGGCCGAGCGCAACTGGGCCAATACTGCCGGCGGCCCCATTTCCTCGCTGCCAATCAGTACATCGGGATTGAGCGAAAGCAGCCCCTCGGCGCCAATCTGCCGTGGATAGCCGATATTCGCCGGCGCCTGATCGCCCAGCAATGGCAGGCTGGTGCTGTCGACCCCGACCAATTGCGGCATCAACTCCAGCGCCTGAAAAATCGCGGTAATGCTGGCCCCGGCACTGATCAGCCGCGGACTCCGGGATTCAGCCAGCAACGGCCAGGCTAACAGCCAGAGGCAAGCCCCCACTACAATTTTATTCATCGGCAGATTCCATCAACAAACGGGTATCGGTGATGCCCTGGGCGCTCAGCCAGGCCAGCAGACGCAACAGGTCATCGGCCATGGCGCCACGCTCGACGGCGATATCCAGTGCTTCGAGCATTTGCAGCGCCGGCGCCTCACGCAGGCTCGGCCAATCGGGATAGCGCTGCTCGGCCAACTGCCAGGCACCATCGGCAAACAGCGCCAGTTGCTGGCGCTGGGCCTTGTCAGCGGCAGCGGGACTGGCGTCCTGACTGTCCGGCAATTGCAGCGGCACCTGCAGCAGCGGCGTCTGCGCCGTCAGCAGGAAGAACACCAGAACAATGAAAATCACATCCAGCAAAGGTGTCAGGTCAGCCAGCAGGCTGCTCTGTGCTGGCGGCTCGGGCAAGCGGATCATGCGTTCACCAGCTGCGACCCGGACAGCGGACTGGTACCAACCACCGCATCCGGCTCTAATCCGTCCATGGCCAGCATGCAGCGGTTGAGCAACTGTTGCAGTCGTTCAACATAACTGCTGCTCCACAACCCCAAAGCCTGGCCACCGCCCAGTGCCGGCAACGCGATCAGCAGCCCCCAGGCAGTGCTGTACAGCGCCTGGAACAGGCCATCAGCCAACACCCCCGGAGTGACCGGACCGCCATCACCGGCAATCGCCTGAAACATGCCGAGCATGCCCAGCACGGTACCCAACAACCCGAGCATGGGACTGAGCACCCCGATCAACTGCAGCAAGCGCAAGCGCCGCTGCAGCCGCTGCTGTACATGCACCAGCCAGACGCCCAGCAACTCTTCACGTTGCCCCCTGGGCAGGTGGGAATGCACGCGCAGCAGGCAGACGCCATGCCGCCAACCCAACCGCGCAGCGTCCGGCTCGTTACTGCTGCAATCCCGGCATTGCCGCGCTGCCTCACGGCAGTCGCGCTCGCCCAGGCCCGGCATTCCGGCCAGGGTGACCACCCGCTCCAGCAGCAGGGCCAGGGTCAGGATTGAGCACATCAGCAACGGCCAGGCCACTGCGCCCTGGGCTAGGAACCAGCTCGGCAATTCAAGCGGCCACATGGCTTTCCACCAGTTCGCGCCAGGCTGACAGTTCCGGTTTGCCCGGCTTGCGCGCACCAAACAGCTGCACGATCAACTCACCCTGGCTGTCGTAGGCCTCCAGCGAACTCACTATGCCGTCCGCCGTCGGCTTGCGAACCCGCCACAACTCGCTGATGGCACCATCGCGCAGGTGCAGGTTGAAGTCCGGATCCAGCACGTTGAACCACTCGCCGGTGCGCACCAGACGCTTGACCGGGCCGGTATGGATCTGGATACAGCCCGGGTTGCCGACGAACACCATGATTTCCAGACCGGTTTCGGCCGCCCGTTCCAGACTCTCGACCAGTGCGCCTGGCGCCAGCCGTTCAGCCCACTCGCTGCCGGCCAGGCGCAGTGCTTGAGTCCGGGTAAGCTGGTGCTTGCGCAGCATGGCGAAGAAATGATGGGTGTCCTTGAGCGCAGCCCAGTCACTGGCCAGCGCTGGCTGGTCGACCTCAGCGTCGGCGCGCGGCAACTGCGGCAGCGGCCGCTGTTCAATAGCCAGCGCCTCGGTACTGTCATCACGCAACTGCTCGGTCAGACGCACCCAGCCAAGCAGGTCGGAGGCATCGGTCAGGTAGATCTTGTGCACAGCCTGACCGTACCTGTCGAACACCTGCAGGCTGCGCCGCCACTTGCCGTCGGCCAGCGGCTCACTGACCGCGAACAGGCTGCTCCAATCGGTCATGAACAGACGCAGATCGATGTCCGGATTGACCACCAGGCCCATCTGACCGTTGCGGCTGAGATTAATGTTGTCGTAACGTCCATGGCGCTCATGTACGCAGTAATCATTACGAGTCAGAGCCATCAACTCGCCCATACCCGGCAAGGCATCCATCAGCGCCGTCCAATTGGGCTTGAGGCGTACCACCCGCTCGCCTTGCGAGGCATACAGCAGCTCAGCCTCACTGACATTCAGATGGACTGCCGCCTCACGAATGCGCAGGCGCGGCTGGCTTTCGCGCAGTTGCTGCCAGGCATCAAGCAGGTCTTGTCCGGCGAAGGCCGGTGTTGCCTGTTGCGTCATCATGTTCATTTTCTTCCCCTTGAAACGTGCGCCAGCCGACATGGCTAGCGCAATGCAAACTGCACTGGAACCCGCACCCGAGTGGCTACCGGCCGCCCATTGCGCTGCTCCGGAACGAAGCGCCACTGGCGGGCTACCTCAAGTGCAGCCTTGTCCAACAATTCGAATCCGGATGAGCGCAACAGCACCGGCTCAGCACTACGCCCCTCAGGCCCGACCTCGATTTCCAGCCAGACCTCTCCCTGCCAACCCCGACGCCGGGCCAGTGCCGGGTAGGCCGGACGGGCCGGAGGCTCGGCATAACGCGGCGACTGGGTAATCACCGGCTCGCTCAGCGCAGGCTCGACTCGCGCCGCTGGATTTGGCGCGGCCGGCACAGGCTCCGATGGCGTTGGCGCACTGGCGACTGCGGCTGACGATTCCTGCGGCGGCGCTGCTGACTCGGCCCGAGCCACCGGCGGCGTTGCCACTGGGTCGGGTGGCCTGGGAGCCGGCTTGGGTGGGTGCGGCGGTGTGGCCACTCGCGCCGGTTCAACTGGTGCAGGCTCAAGCCTGGCCTCAGGTTCAGGAGCCGGTCGGGGTTGCTGAGCAAGCCCCAGACTCAGCACCGTGGGCGCCGGAGCCGGCAGCGCCGACAACCCCGACTCTCGACTGCCGAGCAACCACAGGCCATGCACCAACAGCGACACCAGCACCCAGATGCTCCAATGCCTCAGTACCCGGCCATACGTTAGGCTCATCTCATCAACCAAATAATAATCATTTGCATTTAGATAAAGATTATTATTCAATTCGGACCGTTTTGCCAACCCCATAACATCTGCACGCGACAACAAGGAGTACGCCATGCCCCCCTATCCGCACAAACCGCTGGCTCGCCAACTCTGGGCCCTGCTGGCTTTGCCCCTGTGTCTACCTACCCTGGCTGACACCCCGACCCCAAGCGCGGCACGTCAGTTCGACACCATGACAGTTACCGCCACCCGCCAGGAAGAGCGTCTGGGTGACGTAGCCGGCAGCGTCAGCGTGGTCGATGAGCAACAGATCGATCGGGAGAACATCAAGGACATTCAGGGCCTGGTGCGCTTCGAACCGGGCGTCTCGGTCAGTGGTACCGGTAGTCGCTTCGGCCTGTCCGGCTTCAGCATTCGCGGGATCGGCGGCAACCGGGTCCTGACCCAGGTCGATGGCATTGGGGTGCCGGACGCTTTCGACTTCGGCGGTTTCCTCAGTGCCCGACGCAACTATGTGGATCTGGATACGGTCAAGCGGGTGGAAATCATTCGCGGCCCGGCTTCCTCGCTCTATGGCAGCGATGCTATTGGCGGTGCCGTCAGCTTCCTGACCAAGGACGCCGGCGACTACCTTAGCGAAGGGGATGACAGCTATGGCCGGCTCAAGACGGGCTACGACAGCTCCGACAGCAGTTGGCTGCGCAGCGCCACCCTGGCTGGACGCCGTGGTCAGTGGGATGCCTTGCTGCATCTGGGTCGACGCACCGGCGATGAGACAGCTACCTACGGCGGCCGCGGCGGCATTGGCGGCGAACGGGAAAAGGCCAACCCGGTCGACTACACCACCGACAACCTGCTGAGCAAACTGGGCTGGGATTACGGCGAGAACGGCCGCTTGCAACTGACCTACGAAAAATTCCGCGACACCACCGACACCCGGGTACTCAGCGAATACAGCGACACCGCCACCATTCGCAGCTCGGACGCCAAGGACCGGGTGGATCGTGAACGCTTCAGCCTGCAGCACAACCTGGATCTGGGCCAGGGCTTTGCCGACCGGCTGAGCTGGCAGCTCAGTCATCAGGACAGCCAGACCCGCCAACAGACCTTCCAGGACCGAGTGGTCGGCGGCCAGCCCACCTTCCGCAGCCGCGATTCCTATTACGAAGAAAAGCTCTGGGCCTTCAACACCCAGCTTGAACGAGACTTCACCTGGGCCGATAGCAACCACCGGCTGATCTACGGCGCCGACCTCAAACGTCTGAAGAGCGCCGATCTGCGCAAGGGTCAGGAAACCGTGCTGGCAACCGGCATCAGCACCCCGATCGCACCGACCAGCGACTTCCCCGACCCAACCGTCTGGGAATACGCGCTGTTCGCCCAGGACACCATCAGCCTCGGTCGCTGGACCCTCACCCCTGGGCTGCGTTACGACCGCTATGAGATGAAGCCGCACGTCACCCAGCAGTATCTCAACAGCGCCGCCACTGACCCCAACCCGCCGCGCTACAAGGACTCGGCACTGTCACCCAAGTTCGGCATCATCTACGCCGTGGATGACGCCCACAGCGTCTATGCCCAGTACGCCGCCGGGTTCCGCGCCCCGCAACCGGTGAACATCTTCGGCGAGTTCGAAAACCCGGGCATGTACCGCACTATCGCCAACCCCAAGCTCAAGGCCGAAACCAGCGACAGCTATGAACTGGGGCTGCGCGGGGAGTACGCCCAGGGCAGCTTCGGCCTGGCACTGTTCTACAACCGTTACGACGACTTCATCGAACAGGTACGCCGCGACTCCAGCGTGCCCGGCTTCCCGTTCGGCGAATTCCAGTACATCAACCTCGACAAGGTCACCATCTACGGCGCCGAGGCACGCGGCGAGCTGTACCTGGACCATCTTGGCCTGCCGCTTGGCAGCCGCACACGCGCCAGCATGGCCTGGGCCCGTGGCAAGGATGATTCCAGTGGTCAGCCGCTCAACAGCATCGACCCGCTCAAGGCGGTGGTCGGGCTCGGTTACGATGAACCCAACGGCCGTTACGGCGCCGAGCTGATCCTCACCGCCGTCGCCGCCAAGTCGCGGATCGACGAAACCCAGACCAACGGCAATCCGTTCAAAACCCAGGGTTACGGCCTGCTGGATCTGATCGGCTACTGGCAGGTAACCGACGCCGTCGCCGTCAACGCTGGGGTCTACAACCTGACCGACAAGCAATACTGGCACTGGAGCGATGTGCGTAGTCTGTCTGACAGCACACCCGGCCTGGCCCGCTACACCCAGCCTGGCCGGCATGCCGCGGTCAACCTGATTTGGGAGTTCTAAGCGCTAGCCAGTTGCCAGAATGGCGGGGATAATCGGCGCATGACCAATGCCGCCGATACCCCCGCCACCCCGCTGTGCCACCTGGACCAGTTGCCCGATCCGGGCAGCAAGGGCCTGATGCATGAGGGTATGGCCCTGTTCGCGGTGCGCCAGGGTCAGCAGGTGTTCGTTTACGAAAACCGCTGCCCGCACCGCGACATCCCGCTGGAATGGACTCCGGACAGCTTTCTCGACCACTCCGGCCGACTGATCCAGTGCGCCACCCATGGCGCACTGTTTCTGCCGGAAACCGGCGAATGTGTCGCCGGCCCCTGCAGCGGCCAGTTTCTGCGCCAGTTGCCGTGCCGGATCAACGATGGGCAGGTGTGGCTGATCGAAGCAAGCACCGACTAGCAGCTTAAAGCTCAACCGGCAGCGCTCCCGCCACGCGCAGCCCTTCCGGGCCCGGAATCACTGACCAGGCCAGTACCTCGACGCCCGCCTGCACTGCCTCACGCAGCAACTGCCCATAAACCGGATCGATCTCATCGGCCGGCCGCACCCCCTCAATGCCTGAGTGCATGACACAGAACAGCAGACAGGCCCTACGACCGCTGGCCAGCACCTCAACCAGCTCACTCAGGTGTTTCTGCCCACGCAGACTGACGGCATCAGGAAAGGCACCCACGCCCTCACCAACTGCCAGGGTCACGCTTTTGACCTCAACCACGCACTCACCCGCCCCGCTCAACAGAAAGTCGAACCGACTGTTGCTGCCGGGCACGCGCACCTCCCGGCGCCACTGCGGATAATCGGCCAGCGGGGTGATCAACCCAGCCTGCAAGGCAGCTTCGATCACCTTGTTGGCCCGGGCACTGTGAATGCAGGCCAATACTCCCGGCGCGGTTTCCACCAGCTCCCAGGTGCCGGGCAACTTGCGCCCAGGACGCGGCTGCACACTGCCCCAGATTCGGCTGCCCGGCTCACCACAATTGAGCATGGACCCGGTATTGGGGCAGTGCAGGGTCAGTTCGCGCCCATCGTCGAGCCGCACATCGGCAAAAAAGCGTTTATAGCGGCGCAGCAGCACCCCGCCCAGCAGCGGCGGATCGAACGGAATCAGCATCCCGGCCAGTTCCCGAGCCCGCGCGCCAGCCGCTCCACCGCCTGCTCCAGCCGCGCCACCGAAGTGGTATAGGCAAAACGCACATGCTCACTGGCACGATACTGACCAAAATCCAGACCGGGGGTGATCGCCAGATGCTCGGTTTCGATCAGATGCCGGCACAAGGCATCACTGTCGCCACCCAGCCGGCGCATATCGGCATACAGATAGAAGGCCCCGTCCGGGGTCAGCGGAATCTCAAAGCCCAACTCACGCAGGGCCGGCAGCAGGAAGTCGCGGCGCTGGCGAAAAGCTTCACGGCGCTGCTCGCAGATCGCCAAACTGTCTTCGCCAAAGGCCGCCAAGGCGGCTTGCTGGGCCATGTGCGGCGCACAGATATAGAGGTTCTGCGCCAGCTTCTCCAACTCCGGCACCGCGGCCTCGGGCGCCACCAGCCAGCCCAGTCGCCAGCCGGTCATGCCGAAATATTTGGAAAAGCTGTTGAGCACGAAGGCATCATCAGCCACTTCAAGCACCGAGCTGGCCTCGCAGCCATAGGTCAGACCGTGATAGATCTCATCGACAATCAGGGTTCCGCCCAGCCGTCTGGTGGTCTGCGCCAACGCCGCCAACTGCGCGCGGCTGAGCAGGGTGCCAGTCGGATTGGCTGGCGAGGCCGCCAGAACCGCCCGGCAATCAGCATCCCAGTGTTGCTCAACCAGTTCCGGAGTCAGCTGGTAAGCGGTTTGCGGGCCGGTCGGAATCAGCCGCGCCCGGCCCTCGACCAGACGCAGGAAATGCCGGTTGCAGGGATAGGCCGGATCGGCCATCAGCACCTGCTGACCCGGCTCGACCAGCAGCGCACTGACCAACAACAACGCGGCCGAGCCACCTGGCGTAATGATCACTCGGCGCGGGTCCAGATCGATACCGTGACGCCGGGCATAGAGCCCAGCCACCGCCTCGCGCAGCGCCGGCAGACCCAGCGCCGGAGTGTAGCCGGTATGCCCGGCGGCCAGCGCATTCTGGCCGGCACGGATAATCGGCTCTGGGGTAGTGAAGTCCGGCTCGCCGATTTCCATGTGGATCACGTCGCAGCCCTGAGCCTCCAAATACTTGGCCCGGGCCAGCACCGCCATTACATGAAAAGGCTGAATATCCTGGACCCGCCGTGCCCAGTTATGCTGCTGCATGTTGTTCTCCGCCATCAGACAGGGTAAAACCCGAATGATACCCGCCACGCACCAGTCAAACCATCTGGCGGCAAACAGTAGCGCGGGGGCACAGGTTCTGGTAGCTTTGCCCGCTTGCAGCCAGTGGCCGCAACCCCCGCAGGCGCTCAGAACAAGGCGCCTGGCACAGGACGATCGAGCAAAAAGTGAGGCGGTTCTCATGCCCAGTAATGCCAAACAGAAGAACTCTATGTTGATCCGTGGTTTCGTGCCCTACAAGGAAGAAAAGGGTGAGGAATACATGAACGAGCGGCAGCTTGCGCATTTCGCTGACATTCTCAACAACTGGAAACAGGAGTTGATGGAAGAAGTTGACCGCACCGTGCATCACATGCAGGACGAAGCCGCCAACTTCCCCGACCCGGCCGACCGCGCCAGCCAGGAAGAAGAGTTCAGCCTGGAACTGCGTGCCCGTGACCGTGAGCGCAAGCTGATCAAGAAAATCGATCAGACCCTGCAGCGCATTGAAGAAGACGACTACGGCTACTGCGATTCCTGCGGTGTTGAAATCGGTATTCGTCGCCTGGAAGCACGTCCCACTGCGACGCTGTGCATCGATTGCAAGACCCTGGCAGAAATCAAGGAAAAGCAGATCGGCGGCTAAGTCAGCCCACCGCGCCACACCGATGGGCCCGCTTGCCGGCTCATCGGTAAACTTTTTCCCGCGGCTCAGTAATGCCGAACACCCCCGCTTATATTGGTCGTTTCGCCCCCACCCCCAGTGGCCAACTGCACTTTGGCTCGCTGCTGGCGGCCTTGGCCAGTTATCTGGACGCCCGCCAGGCCGGCGGCCAGTGGCTGGTGCGCATCGAGGATCTCGACCTGCCCCGCAACCTGCCCGGGGCGGCCGATCAGATTCTGCAGACCCTGGACACCTACGGCCTGCACTGGGATGCCACGGTACTCTGGCAAAGCCAGCGCACAGACTACTACCAGCACCTAATCGACCAACTGCTCGCTGCCGGCCAGGCGTTCTACTGCGACTGTTCGCGGCGTGAGCTGCAGGTCCATGCTGGCATCTATCCAGGCACCTGTCGCCAGCGGCAGCTACCCGCTGCTGCCGACCGGGCCATTCGGGTTCAGGTCGATGACCACCCGCTCAGTTTCATCGATCGCCTGCAGGGCCCCTTTACTCAGCGCCTGCAAACCGAGGTCGGCGACTTCATCATTCGCCGCCGCGACGGCATCATCGCCTACCAACTGGCCGTGGTCGCCGACGATATCGCCCAGCAGGTTAGCGATGTTGTGCGCGGCGCTGACCTGCTCGACTCGACCCCTCGCCAGCTCTGGCTGTACCAGTTGCTGGGTGCCCGCCCGCCGCGCCACCTGCATATTCCGCTAGCAATGCGCCGGGACGGTGAAAAACTCAGCAAGCGCCTGGCCTCAACGCCGCTGGCCGCCGAGCAGGCGCCGGCCACCCTGTTCCGCGCGCTCCAGGTGCTGGCCCAGGAGCCACCGGCTGAGCTGGCCGGGGCCGATGTCAGCGAACTGCTGGGTTGGGCTACCAGCCACTGGCAGCCTGAACGTCTCCCGGCCCGCCAGCAATTGCCCGAACTCAGCGAGTAATGCCCTTGGAATGCCCTTGGCAAGCCGGTGCCAGCTGATTACCATCATCACCTCACCCATGGCGCGCTGACCCTATGTATATTTATCGGCTGGTACTGCTGCTGGTCATTGGCATCTACCTGTTCTCACCGGCCATCATGGACTGGTGGATAGAACCACAGGGCGCCTGGTACCGCCCCTATGTGCTGTGGCTGATCCTGATCATTGCCGGCATGTTGCTGCAGAGCCCCAAAGATGCCGACGAGCTTTGACCTCAGCCTGCTGATCCTGATCAGCGTTGTCTACCTGCTGGCCCTATTTGGCGTCGCCTGGATTACCGAACGCGGGTTGCTGCCGCGCGGACTGATGCGCCACCCCGCGATCTACACCCTGTCACTGGGGGTCTATGCCAGCGCCTGGGCCTTCTACGGCACGGTCGGGCTGGCCTATCAGTACGGTTACGGCTTTCTGACCTATTACCTGGGCATTTGTGGCGCCTTTCTGCTGGCACCGGTACTGCTCAATCCGATCCTGCGCATCACCCGTACCTATCAGTTGTCATCGCTGGCCGACCTGTTCGCCTTCCGCTTTCGCAGCACCTGGGCCGGCACTCTGACCACCCTGTTGATGCTGATTGGCGTACTGCCGCTGCTGGCCCTGCAGATCCAGGCGGTGGCCGACTCGGTGCTGATTCTGACCCACGACCCAGGCCAGGACTCGGTGGCCTTTGGTTTCTGCTTGCTGATCACCCTGTTCGCCATCCTGTTCGGCGCACGTCACATCTCGGCGCGGGAAAAACATGAAGGCCTGGTCTTCGCCATCGCCTTCGAGTCGCTGGTCAAGCTGATCGCCCTCGGCGCGGTCGGCCTGTTCGCCCTGTATGCGGTATTCGGTGGCCCGAGCGGGCTGGAGGAGTGGCTCAGCCATAACCAGCAGGCCCTGCGCACCCTGCACTCGCCGCTACAGGAAGGCCCCTGGCGCACCCTGCTGCTGGTGTTCTTCGCCGCTGCCATCGTCATGCCGCACATGTACCACATGGCCTTTACCGAAAACCTCAACCCCCGCGCCCTGGGCACGGCCAGTTGGGGCCTGCCGCTGTTTCTGCTGCTGATGAGCCTGGCGGTACCGCCAATCCTGTGGGCCGGCCTGCATCTGGGTGTGCCGACCAACCCGGAATACTTCACCCTGGGCCTGGGCGTGGCCGCTGGCGCCGACTGGCTGAGCCTGCTGGCATTCGTCGGTGGCTTGTCAGCCGCCAGCGGGCTGATCATCGTAGTGACACTGGCACTGTCCGGCATGGTCCTCAACCATCTGGTGCTACCGGTCTATCAACCCAGCGCCGACAACAACATCTACCGCTGGCTGCTGTGGACCCGACGCAGCCTGATCGCCGCCATCATCATGGGCAGCTACGGGTTCTACCGCTTGCTGGGCGCCGAACAGGATCTGGCCAACCTCGGTATCGCCTCGTTCGTGGCCACTGTGCAGTTTCTGCCCGGCGCCCTGTCGGTCCTGTACTGGCCGCAGGCCAACCGCCGCGGCTTCATCGGAGGGCTGGTCGCCGGCATGCTGGTCTGGTCGGTCACCCTGCTACTGCCGTTGATCAGCGAGCTGTCCGGGATCCGGCTACTGGGCCTGAATCTGAGCTTCAACCCTGACACCTGGCACATTGCGGCCATTACCTCACTGACCGTCAACATCGTGGTGTTCACTCTGGTCTCGCTGTTCACCCAACGTTCAGCTGAAGAGCAGAGCGCCGCCGAGGCCTGTTCTGTGGACAACGTCAGCCGCCCGCAACGTATGGAGCTGGTAGCCAGCTCACCACAGGAGTTCGCTCAGCAACTGGCCAAGCCACTGGGCAACAAGACCGCCCAGCAGGAAGTGGAACAGGCCCTGCGCGACCTCAAGCTGCCGTTCGATGAGCGCCGCCCCTATGCCCTGCGGCGCTTGCGCGACCGCCTGGAAGCCAACCTCTCGGGCCTGATGGGCCCGGCCGTGGCCCAGGACATCATCGAGACCTTCCTGCCATTCAAGATGGCCCGGGGCGGTTACGTGACCGAGGACATCCACTTCATCGAAAGCCGGCTGGAGGACTATCACACCCGCCTGACCGGCCTGGCCGCCGAACTGGACGCCTTGCGCCGCTACCACCGCCAGACCCTGCAGGACCTGCCGATGGGAGTCTGCTCGCTGGCCAAAGACAATGAGGTACTGATGTGGAACCGGGCCATGCAGACCCTGACCGGGATCAGCGCCGACAGCGTGGTTGGCTCCCGACTGGACAGCCTGCCAGCGCCTTGGAATCAGGTACTGCAGCGCTTTGTCGAGGACCAATCAGCGCATGTCCACAAACAGAAACTGGTGCTCAATGGTCAGACCCAGTGGCTCAACCTGCACAAGGCAGCCATTGATGAACCGGGCAATATCGGCAATAGCGGACTGGTGCTGCTGATCGAGGACCAGACCGAAACCCAGATGCTCGAAGACGAGCTGATGCATTCCGAACGACTGGCCTCAATCGGTCGCCTGGCCGCCGGGGTAGCCCACGAGATCGGCAACCCGATCACCGGGATCGCCTGCCTGGCGCAGAACCTGCGTGAAGAACCGGATCTGGAGGAGGCCCGGGTCGCTGCCGAGCAGATCATCGAACAGACCCGCCGGGTCTCGCGGATCGTCCAGTCGCTGGTCAACTTCGCCCACGTCGGCAGCCGCCACAACAACGCCAACGAAGAGGTCGATCTGGCGGCCTGTTGTAACGAGGCCATTCACCTCCTGTCACTCAACCGTAAGGGTCCCGAGGTCATTTATGTTAACCTGTGCAATCCGGAGCACAGGGTCATCGGCGATAGCCAGCACCTGGTCCAGGTTCTGATCAATCTGCTGGGCAATGCCCGCGACGCCAGCCGGCATGGTGATCGCATCACCGTTCAGACCCAACACAATGAACATCAAGTGCTGCTCATGGTGGAAGACCAGGGCAGCGGAATCGACAAGGCGGTCATGGATCGCATGTTCGAGCCCTTCTTTACCACCAAGGACCCAGGGACTGGAACCGGGCTCGGATTGGCACTGGTCTACTCGATTGTCGAAGAGCATTATGGTCAGATCACGGTCGAAAGCCCGGCTGACCCGGTAACACAGCGCGGCACCCGATTCATCATCACCCTGCCGCGTTACAGTGTTTTAAGTAACGGTGTCATCACCTGAGGGGGGTTGGGTGAGCACCGCGCATGAGGTAGCTATGTCACATATTCTGGTTGTTGAAGACGAAACCATCATCCGCTCCGCCCTGCGACGGCTGCTGGAACGCCACCACTACCAGGTCAGCGAAGCCGGCTCGGTCCACGAGGCCGTGGAACGTTTTTCCCTAGACAGCTTCGACCTCATCGTCAGTGACCTGCGCCTGCCCGGCGAGCCAGGTACCGAACTGATTCGCAAAGCCCCCAATACGCCGGTGCTGATCATGACCAGTTACGCCAGCCTGCGCTCAGCGGTCGACTCCATGAAGCTCGGCGCGGTCGACTACATTGCCAAGCCCTTCGACCATGACGAAATGCTGCAGGCCGTCGCCCGGATCATCGAGGACGCCAGCCAGCGCCGCAATCAGCCTGCTGCCGAGCCCGCCAGTAACGAGCCGGCCAGTGAGGGCTCGGTCAAGAGTGGCAAGGAGCTGGGCATCATCGGTTCCTGTGCCGCCATGCAGACACTGTTCAAGCGCATCAGCAAGGTCGCGCCAACCGATTCCACTGTACTGATCCAGGGTGAGTCCGGGACCGGTAAGGAACTGGTGGCACGCGCCCTGCACGAAAACTCCAAGCGGGCTAAGGCGCCGCTGATTTCGGTCAACTGCGCAGCGATCCCGGAAACCCTGATCGAATCGGAGTTGTTCGGCCATGAGAAGGGCGCCTTCACCGGCGCTACCGCTGGCCGCACGGGTCTGGTCGAGGCCGCCGATGGCGGCACCCTGTTCCTCGATGAAATCGGCGAGCTGCCGCTGGAAGCTCAGGCTCGACTGCTGCGGGTGTTGCAGGAAGGCGAAATCCGCCGGGTCGGCTCGGTACAATCCAACAAGGTTGATGTACGTCTGGTCGCCGCGACCCACCGCGACCTCAAGACCCTGGCCCGTCAGGGCCTGTTCCGCGAAGACCTGTATTATCGACTGAACGTGATTGAGCTGCGCCTGCCGCCACTACGCGAACGCGGCGATGACGTGATGCTGATTGCCGAAGCGCTGCTGGCCCGGGCAGCCCGTAACATGAACATGGAAGGCCTGCATTTTAGCAACGAGGCCGCCGACGCAATCCGCCGCTATTCCTGGCCGGGTAACGTGCGCGAGCTGGAGAACGCTATCGAGCGCGCCGCCATTCTCTGCGATGACGCGGAAATCTCCACCGACCTGCTCGGCATTGAGCTGGATCTGGAGTATGAGCGTGCTTCGCAGGCGGCCAACGCGCTGGAAACCATGCGCCACCCGGACAGTCCCAGTCAGGAGCCGACAGAGGACCTGTCACTGGAGGACTACTTCCAACACTTTGTCCTGGAGCATCAGGAACACATGACCGAAACCGAGCTGGCCAACAAGCTCGGCATCAGCCGCAAATGCCTTTGGGAGCGACGCCAGCGCCTGGGCATCCCACGCAAGAAAACCGCCAGCTCCTGATACTAAGGAGCTGCTCAGCAGTTCCTTAAATCTCCGGTTCGCGGCCTGGCTGGTCGCGAACCAACAGCACCTTCCCTGCCACATCCCCCCCGAGTAACCCGACAAGTGTTACCTGTTACCCCGCTCTCCTCCCATCGAACTGTTACCCCCTACTAAAGTCCCGTAACACTTCTCCGGGGTGTTCGGTAACGAATCCCACGCCCACCCGGTCACACGCCCAGACGCAAAAATACTAATCTATTGATTTTAATAGAAATTAAAAAGTTGGCACGGCTTCTGCTTTATATCTGGCACAACAACAATAAAAACCAGATAACTCATAACAAAAATAATATTCGGCTCCACACACAATAAAAATAAAACGTGCGCGGCCAAGCAAACTGATTTTTTTGGAGAATGGGTACTCACCCTGCGGACAGGATGTCCGGCTGGAACCAGAGAAGAATAAAAGTTGCTCAAGCAACCCACCAGTCCAGAGCCGAAGATAGGCCTTGAGTATTGACCTAAGCTTCCAAAGCAATCCGTTTGTTTTGAAACCCGGGATGGGTTGGCTGAATAGGCGACATTGTCGCCTCTGCCTACAAAAACAAGAATAGCTCAGAAGAAGAAGAACAAGAATCCATTAAGGGGAGCCATGGCTCCCCTTGAGCTTTCCTCTCTCAATACTACTCATCTCATTCAAATCCCCCGTCATTCAAGCTAGAATGCCCGACTGTTGATACAGGCAGTCTGCCCGTTCGCCCAGCACAAGCGCCACGACCAACCCGTCATCATGCCTTTGGTCCGGCTGAAAGCGGCATTCCAGACCCTGCCATACTTATTGAAACGATTCAGCCCCAGGCATGAGGGTCAGGATACGCTGGTGGACTACCCGCACCCATGATACGAAAGCTGTTGCAGAAACTACCCAACCCCTTCGGCCACCCGGTCCGGCATCGCACTACGCCCGCCGTTATTCCCGCCAGCCAGCACAACCTGCGCCGCGAGCGCATCAGCCGGCATGCGGTCAATGTGGTTGAGCGGCTGCAACAGGCCGGCTACCAGGCCTTCGTGGTCGGCGGCTGCGTGCGCGATCTGCTGCTGGACTTCGACCCCAAGGATTTCGACGTCGCCACCAGCGCCACCCCCGAGCAGGTCCGGGCCACTTTCCGCAACGCTCGCCTGATCGGCCGCCGTTTCAAGCTGGTGCATGTGCATTTCGGCCGCGAGATCATCGAAGTGGCGACCTTCCGCGCCGGCCACGATGAAGACAATGGCGATGAACAGTCCCGCCAAAGCGACTCCGGCCGCCTGCTGCGAGACAACGTCTATGGCACCCTGGAGCAGGACGCCCAGCGGCGCGATTTCACCATCAACGCGTTGTATTACAACGTCAGCACCGGCCACATCCATGACTTCGCCAATGGCCTGCATGACATTCGCAACCGCCAGGTGCGCCTGATTGGTAACCCGGTACAGCGCTACCAGGAAGACCCGGTACGAATGCTGCGGGCAGTACGCTTTGCCGCCAAACTGAATTTCGACATTGAGCCGCACAGCGCCGCGCCGATTATAGAACTGGCCGATCTGCTGCACGACATTCCAGCGGCCCGGCTGTTCGATGAGGTTCTCAAGCTGCTGATGAGCGGCCAGGGGGAAAAGACCTTTGCCCTGCTGCTCAAGTACGACCTGTTCGCCCCGCTGTTTCCAGACACCGATGAGGCTATCCAGGCCAACCCTGACTACACCCTCAAGCTGGTCCATCAGGCCCTGCGCAATACTGATCAGCGTATCGCTCAGGACCGCCCGGTAACCCCGGCCTTCCTCTACGCTGCCCTGCTCTGGCCAGCCCTGCCGCCACGGATCAAGGCCCTGGAGGCGCGCGGCATCCCCAGCATTCCGGCCCACCAGCAAGCCGCTCAGGAATTGCTGGCCGAACAGTGCCGGCATACCACGGTACCGAAGCGCTTCACTATTCCGCTGCGTGAAATCTGGGACCTGCAGCCGCGCCTGGAACGACGCAGCGGCCGCCGCGCCGACCAGATGCTCGAACACCCACGCTTTCGCGCCGCCTACGACTTTCTGCTGCTACGTGAAAGCGCTGGCGAACAGACTGACGGCCTGGGCGACTGGTGGACTCGTTATCAGGATGCCAGCGAAGACAAGCGCCGGCAGATGGTCCGCGAGCTAGCCGACAAACCCACAGCCAAGCGCCAGCGCAGCCGGCGCAAACGCAAGCCACGCAGCCCGCAGGCCAACCCATGAGCAGCATCTGCTACATTGGCCTGGGCAGCAATCAGGCCGACCCCATCGGCCAGGTGCTGAAAGCCTGCGAGGCATTGGGGCAGGTACCGCGAACTCGCCTGGCTCGCCGCTCATCGCTGTATCGCAGCGCCCCGCTCGGGCCCCAGGATCAGCCCCCCTATATCAACGCCGTGGCCGAGCTCGACACCGAACTGACGCCACTGGAGCTGCTCGACCAGCTGCAGCGTATCGAGCTTGATCAGGGACGTGAGCGTAAAGCTGAACGCTGGGGGCCCCGAACCCTGGATCTGGATATGCTGCTGTTCGGTGAACAGGTCATCGACAGCCCTCGGCTGCAAGTACCGCACTACCACATGCGGGCCCGCGCTTTTGTTCTTTACCCGCTGGCCGAGCTGGCCGCCGATCTGGCCCTGCCAGACGGCACGCGGCTCAGTCAGTTGCTGGACACCTGTCCGGCCGATGGACTTGAGCGTCTCGACGCCACGGCACAAGGATGAGCCATGCACCCGACTGCCTCGCCGAACCTGTCATCACCCTGCCTGCAGCCCCAGGGCCGCAGCTGGGCGACGATTGACCGGCGAACAGTGCAAGACCACTATAGTCATCAGGTTGATACCATCCTGAGCATCCAGAACACCGTTCCCCATGATGGGGCCCGGCGTCTCATGATCCTGCCCCTGCGGGGCTGAACCACTGGAATCTGCCATGCCTGAAGTAACCCTGACTACGCTCAACAAGCTCAAGCAATCTGGCGAGAAAATTGTCAGTCTGACCGCCTATGACGCCCTGTTCGCACACCTCGAAAGCACTGCCGGGGTTGAGGTGATTCTGATCGGCGATTCGCTCGGCATGGTATTGCAAGGCCACGACAGCACCCTGCCGGTCACTGTCCAAGACATGGCCTACCACACCCGTGCGGTAAAACGCGGTAATCAAGGCGCACTTATCATGGCTGACCTGCCATTCATGGCCTATGCTACGGTGGAGCAGGCGTTGTCCAACAGCGCCGTGCTGATGCAGGCCGGGGCCCATGTGGTCAAGCTTGAGGGCGCTGGCTGGCTGGCCGAGACCATCACCGCGCTGGTCCAGCGTGGCGTGCCGGTCTGCGCCCACATGGGCCTGACCCCACAAACCGTCAATGTGCTTGGCGGCTACAAGGTCCAGGGCAAGGAAGAAGCCCAGGCCAAGGCCATGCTGGCTGACGCCCTGGCCCTGGAAGCCGCAGGCGCCAGCATGCTGTTGCTCGAATGTGTACCCAGTGCCCTGGCCGCAGAGATTTCACGCAGTGTGCAAATTCCGGTCATCGGCATCGGTGCCGGCTCCGGCACCGACGGTCAGGTCCTGGTGGTTCATGACATGCTCGGACTGTCGATCAGCGGCCGGCTGCCACGTTTCGTGAAGAACTTCATGAACGGCCAGCCCGACGTGCCAGCGGCGATCCGCGCCTATGTCGAGGCGGTCAAACGCGTTGAATTCCCGGCAGCCGAACACGAGTTCTGACACCATGAATACGCTACACAGCATCGCCCAAGTCCGCGCAGCCATCAGCCATGCCCGCAAGGATGGTAAACGTATCGGTCTGGTGCCGACCATGGGCAACCTGCACGCCGGACACATCGCCCTGGTGGAAAAGGCCCGGCAGCGCACCGATTACGTGGTAGTCAGCATCTTCGTTAACCCGCTGCAGTTCGGCCCCAGCGAAGACCTGGACAGCTATCCGCGTACCCTGGCTGATGATCAGGCCAAGCTGCTGGATGCCGGTGCACACATGGTGTTCGCCCCCAGCGTCAATGACATGTACCCCGAAGGCATGGACGGCCATACCATCGTCAATGTTCCGGTCGTCTCCGAAGGACTGTGCGGTGCCAGCCGTCCCGGCCACTTCAATGGCGTCGCCACTGTGGTCAGCAAACTGTTCAATATTGTTCAGCCTGATCTGGCAGTGTTCGGCGAGAAGGACTATCAACAACTGGCTGTCATTCGCAAGATGACCCAGGACCTGTGCCTGCCGATCCAGATCATGGGCGAACCAACCGTTCGCGCCGAGGACGGTCTGGCGCTGTCCTCACGCAATGGCTACCTGAACCCGAGCGAACGGGAGCTCGCACCGCTGTTGTTTGCCACCCTCAAACAGGTAGCGGCCAACCTGCAAAGCGGGCGCCGCGACTTTGCCCAGGTCATTGAGGAAGCGCGGATGGTACTCGAATCCAGTGGCCTGCATCCCGACTATCTGGACCTGCGTGACGCCCTGACCCTGAACCCGATCAGCGATGCCACCGAAGAAGCTGTAGCCCTGGCCGCCGCCTTTCTCGGCAAGACCCGACTGATCGACAATCTGCGTTTCAAGCTGAACTGAACCAACCCGCCCCGCCATTCGGCGGGGCTCATCTTCTACCGCTCGATACCCCATAACCTCCCCGGACTAGACCAAAGAAGGGTTGAATTAACCGCTTCGATGGCTGAGGCTGTATAGCCTATACGGCAGTATCACGCCGATAAAAACAAGAGGGAGCCGTTCATGTACAAGATCGAGAATCACCTGGTATCCGATGCCACCCGGGCCTATGCCCATCTGGATGAAGCCGGTTACCAGGCCATGTACCGTCAGTCGATTGAGCAGCCCGAACAGTTCTGGGCTGAACAGGCCAAGCGCTTTCTGACCTGGGAGCAGCCCTGGAGCAAGGTCCACGAAAGTGACCTCAGCCAGGGCCAGGCCGCCTGGTTCATCGACGGCAAGCTGAACGTCAGCGTCAACTGCATCGACCGCCACCTGGCCAGCCGTGGCGAGCAGACCGCGATTATCTGGGAAGGCGACGAGCCGACCGATGATGCCCGGATCAGCTACCGTGAACTGCATGAAAAGGTCTGTCGGCTGGCCAACGTGCTCAAGGCTCGTGGCGTCAAGAAAGGCGACCGGGTCTGCCTGTACATGCCAATGATTCCCGAGGCCGCCTACGCCATGCTGGCCTGCGCCCGGATTGGCGCGGTGCATTCGGTGGTGTTCGGCGGTTTCTCCCCCGACGCCCTGCGCGACCGCATCCTCGACGCCGACTGCCAAGTCGTGATCACCGCCGACGAGGGTGTGCGCGGCGGTAAAAAGGTGCCGCTCAAACAGAATGTGGAGAAGGCCCTCAAGGATTGCCCCAACGTTCACAGCGTGGTCACCGTACAACGTACCGGCGCCGACATCCCCTGGCACGAACACCGCGACCTCTGGTACCACGATGCCATTGCCGGAGTCAGTGCCGACTGCGCGGCGGAGCCGATGGACAGTGAAGACCCACTGTTCATCCTGTACACCTCAGGCTCGACCGGCAAGCCCAAGGGTGTGCTGCACACCACTGGCGGCTACCTGCTCGGTGCCGCCATGACCCACCACTACGTGTTCGACTATCACGAAGGCGAAACCTACTGGTGCACCGCCGACATCGGCTGGATCACCGGCCACTCCTACATCGTCTACGGGCCGCTATGCAACGGCGCCACCACCCTGATGTTCGAAGGCGTACCAACCTATCCGGACGCCTCGCGCTGCTGGCAGGTGGTCGACAAGCACAAGGTCAACATCTTCTACACCGCACCAACAGCCATCCGCGCCCTGATGGCCAAGGGTGACGAATACGTAACCAGCGCCTCGCGCACCAGCCTGCGGCTGCTCGGCAGCGTTGGCGAACCGATCAACCCGGAAGCCTGGGAGTGGTATTTCCATGTCGTGGGCGACTCGCGCTGCCCGATTGTCGATACCTGGTGGCAGACCGAGACCGGCGCCATCATGATCACCCCGCTGCCCGGTGCCACCAACCTCAAGCCCGGCTCGGCGACCCGCCCCTTTTTCGGTGTTGAGCCAGCCCTGGTCGATCCCGAAGGCAATGAACTGGAAGGCCCGGCCAGTGGCAACCTGATCATCAAGCGTTCCTGGCCGAGCCAGATCCGTACTGTCTATGGCGATCACCAGCGGCTGATCGACACCTACTTCAGCGCCTACAAGGGTGTGTATTTCACCGGCGATGGCGCTCGTCGTGACGAAGACGGCTATTACTGGATCACCGGCCGGGTCGATGACGTACTCAACGTCTCCGGCCATCGGATCGGTACCGCCGAAGTCGAAAGCGCTCTGGTGCTGCACGATGCCGTAGCCGAAGCCGCCGTAGTCGGCTGTCCGCACGATATCAAGGGCCAGGCGATCTATGCCTTCGTCATGCCAATGCACGATATCGAGCCCAGTGACGCCCTGGTGGCCGAACTCAAGGCGTTCGTCGCCGAGCAGGTCGGCGCCTTTGCCCGCCCCGAGTTCATCCAATGGACCCCTGGCTTGCCCAAGACCCGTTCGGGCAAGATCATGCGCCGCATCCTGCGCAAGATCGCCTGTGACGAACTGGATACCCTGGGTGACACTTCGACCCTGGCTGATCCCAGCGTAGTCGATGAGCTGATCGCCCACCGCCTGAACCGGGCCTGAGCTGGCTCCATCCCTTGCGGCTGCGAACCGGGTTCGCAGCCGCCGCCTCCCCGCGCAATCAACGTGCGCTAGTCGCACGTATTGTTCTGCGCCCGGTTGTCGATCGTGACTGACAAGTCTATCCTAGTCACCCCTGAGAACCGGCCATGAGGAGTCGTTCATGCAAGAGGTCGTCATTGTCGCCGCTACCCGTACCGCCATTGGCAGCTTCGGCGGGCAGTTCGCCAACATTCCTGCCCACGAGTTGGGCGCCACCGTCATTCGCGCCCTGCTTGAACAAACCGCCATCGACCCGGCCAGTGTCGACGAGGTAATCCTGGGCCAGGTACTAACAGCAGGCTGCGGCCAGAACCCGGCGCGCCAGGCGGCGATCCACGCAGGACTGCCGCACAGCGTCCCGGCCCTGACCCTGAACAAGGTCTGCGGCTCAGGGCTCAAGGCCCTGCACCTGGCAGCCCAGGCTATCCGTTGCGGCGATGCCGAGATCATGATCGCCGGCGGCCAGGAATCCATGAGCCTGTCCCCTCACCTGCTGCCGACCTCACGCAGCGGTCAACGCATGGGCCATGGTCAGATCATCGACAGCATGATCCATGACGGCCTGTGGGATGCCTTCAACGACTACCACATGGGGATTACCGCCGAGAACCTGGTCGACAAGTACGGCATCAGCCGGGAAGAGCAGGATGCCTTTGCCGCCGCGTCGCAGCAAAAGGCTGTCGCCGCCCAGCAGGCAGGCCGCTTTGACGCCGAGATCACCCCGGTCAGCGTCTCCCAGCGCAAGGGTGAAGCCCTGCTGATCAACCAGGATGAGCAACCGCGTCCCGGCACCACCGCCGAGTCACTGGGCAAACTGCGCCCGGCGTTCAAGAAAGACGGCAGCGTCAGTGCCGGCAACGCCTCCAGCCTCAACGATGGCGCCGCCGCAGTCATGCTGATGAGCGCCAGCAAGGCCGCCGAACTGGGTCTGCCGGTACTGGCCAAGGTTGCGGCCTATGCCAATGCCGGGGTCGACCCGGCGATCATGGGCATTGGCCCGGTCTCTGCCACCCAGCGCTGCCTGAGCAAGGCCGGCTGGCAGGTCCGGGATCTGGAACTGATCGAAGCCAATGAGGCTTTCGCGGCCCAGGCTCTGGCAGTTGGCAAGGAATTGCAGTGGGATGCCAGCAAGGTCAACGTCAATGGCGGCGCCATTGCCCTCGGTCACCCGATCGGCGCCTCCGGCTGCCGGGTGCTGGTCACCCTGCTGCATGAAATGCTCAAGCGCGACGCCAAAAAAGGCCTGGCGACGCTGTGCATCGGCGGTGGTCAGGGCGTGGCGCTGGCACTGCAACGCGACTGAGCCGACCCACAGGGGCGGCATCATGCCGTCCCTAGCGCCTGAGCGGCGGATAACGCCACCAGACCGCCAGCACCAGCAGTGCAAACAGGCTGTAAAGCAGGATAAAGACCCAGTCAGGGGCCTCGTAATAGAGCAGGCGCTGCAACCAGTACTGAATGAAACTGCCGGCATAAACCCGACTGCCGGCCTGCTCACGCAACCACATCTCCAGCGTGGTCAACGGACATACCAGCCCCAGCCAGGCCTCGGCCACCACCACCATAATCGTGGCCAGGTGTGCCAGCCGAAACCACAGACGATTGACCCAGCGCCAGCCCCAGGCGTTGCCCAGCACAATCAGCACGACTCCCAGGATCACGAACAGCACAATAGCCACATGCGCGGCCAGCACCAGATCAGCCAGCCATTGCCAATAGGCAGGCGCGTTCATCCGCTAGATTCCCGGCAGCGGTGCGGTCCCAGCCTCCAGCTCGACCAGCCACTCATCCAGTTCGCGGCGCATCCGCAGCGCAATCGGGGACGCTAGCGCCCGCCGCACGAAAGTTTCTGAACGGGTTTTGCCCAGCCAGTAGCGGAAGGTCTCCTCGATGCCCGGCCACTCGGCAGCGCCCCGCATTTCCAGCTGGCAAGGCATCCCGGCCTCCAGTACCCCCGGCTCCAGTACTCGCACATAAGCCCCGCTGCGAGCAGCCCGGGCAAAGGTCTTGGCAAAGGTTGGCTCACCCGCCCGCGCTGCCAGGGTCGAGCAGGGAATCCGTGGCCCGGTCAGCTCCAGCAGCACCTCGCCAATACGCAGGCGATCACCGATACGCGGCAGCTCCCACCAATCGCTCAGGGTCAGGTTCTCACCGAAGAAGCCCGGCATCAGTTCACGCTCCAGTTGGCCGGACCACCAGTCGATATCGGCCTGGCTATACAGGTACAGCGCCTGATCCGGCCCCCCGTGATGCTTGCCATCGGCAATGAAGTCACCCGCCAGCCCGTCCGGGCCAACCGGCAAGGGAGTAGTCACTGGCCGTTTGAAATGCCCGGTGCGGGCCCGGCGCTTACCAATATCCAGCCATTCGGGCTGCGCGCGGCTGATCGCAACCAGATTAATATCCTGAGTCATGACTCCCTCACAGTATGCATTGCCACTCCAACGACCAGTCTGCCACGAAACCTCGGGCACGTCCTTCAAGCGATCCCAACGATGGCCGGTCTACGCCTCAATGCACGGATAGCGGCCCAGTACCCGATAGCTGGCGCCCTGCTCGCTCAGATCACTGAGAAACAGACTAACGTGCCCGACCAGAAACCCCGGCCCTCGCAGGTCTTTGTGGCGCTGCACGTAGTCCTCAAGCCCTGGTTGCGGTCCATGCAGCCGGGCCAGGGTGATATGCGGCTTGTAGCCCTGCCGGTCGGGGCCGATTCCGGCCTCGGCCAGCAGGTGATCGAGCTGTTGCTTGAGCCGGCGCAGCGGCGCTTGCGGACTGACCCCGACCCACAGGGCCAGGGGCCGGCGCGGCGGCCCGAACCAGCCTACCCCCTTTACAGTCAGGGTAAAGCCCCCAAAACGCAGGCTGGCCAGTGCTGTCATCACCTGCTCGACCTGCCCGACGGCAACTTCGCCGACAAACCTCAAGGTCAGATGCAACTGATCGGCTGACTGCCAGCGCGCGCCTGGCATCGGCTCGGTCAGCTGCAGCAAGGTTTGTTTAACGGGCTCTGGCAACTCCAGGGCAATAAACAAACGCGGCATGCGCTGCCCTCCTCAAAATTGGACTACCACAACCCGCCAGCCTGACCTAGGCTGGGTAGAGTGCCGGTTCTGCCCGACACCCCTTTCCCTACTTCATGGAGGTCAGTATGGCCAAGATTCTGGTGCTGTATTACTCAATGTACGGACATATCGAGACCATGGCCAATGCCGTGGCTGATGGGGCTCGCCAGGTTTCTGGGGCCGAGGTCACCGTCAAGCGGGTGGCCGAAACGATGCCGGCTGAGGCCTTCAAGAATGCCGGCGGCAAGGTTGACCAGGCCGCCGCCGTTGCCACTCCGGCAGAGCTGCCCGACTACGATGCAATCATCTTCGGCACCCCCACCCGATTCGGCAACATGAGCGGCCAGATGCGCACTTTTCTCGACCAGACTGGCGGGCTCTGGGCCAAGGGCGCGCTGCGCGGCAAGGTCGCCAGCGTGTTCACCTCGACCGGCACCGGGGGCGGCCAGGAGACCACGGTGATGACTACCTGGACCACCCTGGCCCATCACGGCATGATCATCGTGCCCCTGGGTTATGGCGCCAGCGAGTTGTTCGACATCTCCACCACCCGCGGCGGCAGCCCCTACGGCGCGGCGACTATCGCCGGCGGCGACGGCTCGCGCCAGCCCTCGGACGCCGAGCTGGCCATTGCCCGACATCAGGGCGAACTGGTGGCTGGCATCGCGGTGAGGCTGGCTTAACCTGTGCGCCTGGGGCTCCAGGACTAACGGCGCAAACGCGCCTCGGGCGCATTGAGCATGCGTACCAGCGGATTGGCTGCCTCAACCTGGGCCTGCAGCGCCAGCCCGGCCAGCAGGCCAAAGGCGAATCCGCCCAGATGCGCAGCGTAGGCGACCTTGGTATCGCCAACCATCATGCCGAAGATGTTCATGCCACTCCAGATCAGAAAGAACCAGTGTGGCGCCAGTTTTTTCTGCCAAACCACGAACAGAAAACTCAGGCTGGAATAGCGGAACCAGATCAGATACAGACCAAACAGTGTGGCGATAGAACCACTGGCGCCAACCAGCAGCAGGTCACGGCCGCCCAGCCAGGAGGTCACCAGCAGCTCGGCCAGCGCGGCTATCACTCCACCCAGCAGATACAGCCCCAGATAGCGCCAGGGGCCAAGCACATCCTCGATGTTGTCGCCAATGATCCAGAGAAAATACATATTGCCCAGCAGATGCATCCAGCCGCCATGCACGAACTGGTAACTCAACAGCTGCCAAAGCATGGGAGGCTGCCCTACCAGGTCGGACTGCACCCCCAACAGCAGCATCAGCACCACTTCCATCTGCGCGCTGCTCTGCCCCAGCAGAAACAGCAGCACACACAACCCGATCAGGCTGTAGGTTACCCAGGGTGTGCGCCGGGTCTTGATGTTGAACTCGACGGGCATCCGGGTCATGAATTCGAACAACCAGGAACGCCAGTTGAGGGTAGCATTGAGCACCTGCATGGCGTCCTTGAGTTTGGGTGAATGCAGAACCTGATCGACCTCGTCATGGTCGAGCCAGACTCCGTCACAGCTCGCACAGCGATCAATCTCGACCTGATAGTCCGGTAACAGGTGGTAATGCTCCATCGGCGCCTGACAGTGCCAGCAGACTCGCTGGCTAGATCCCAAATGCTCGCCCAGGTGGCTGACGTGGAAGTGCTGGTCGATATCCGGGTGGGTATCGCTGATCGCCTGGTTGAGCTGACGATCCTCGAACCACATCCCTTCGCAGCTGCGGCACTGAAATACCCGGCCAGACTGAAATGGCACCTCATACAGGGTTCGAGTCAGACAGCAGGGGCAATGAGCTTTTCGTAGGGGCATGACAGGCATCCTTGCAAACCGCGGACGGGGTGTCCGCACGACATGATGGCAGCGATGATAATCGCTTGGCCGCCCAAGCCCAACACCACCGCCGTCATTTCCTGGCCATCAGCCCGCTAGCGAGCCAGTACCTGACCACCGGCAACGATCCGGTTGCGCCCTTGCTGCTTGGCCTGATACAGACGCTCATCCACCAATTCGATCAGGCCTCTGGGCTCATCACCATGACCGGGGATACAGCTACCTACCCCGAGGCTGATACTCAGCACCGGCCCAGCCTCGGAGCGCTGATGCGGGATCTGCTCCTTGAAAATCTGCCGGCGACAACGCTCGGCCACGGTCAATGCCGCCTCGATGTCGGTCTCCGGCAATACCAACACGAATTCTTCGCCGCCATAACGGGCCAGAAAGTCCCGGGAACGGGTTGCCGCCAGGTCCAGGGCCTTGGCCACACGCCTGAGGCACTCGTCGCCCTGAAGGTGCCCGTAGTGATCGTTGTACTGTTTGAAATAGTCAATATCGATCAGGATCAGCGCCAACGGGCTCTGGTTACGCCGAGCCTTGAGCCACTCATCCTCCAGCACCGAATCGAACAGCCGGCGGTTGCCCACCCCGGTCAGACCGTCCTTGTAGGACAGCTCCTCAAGCTCGCGTTGCAGGCTGACCAGTTTGTCCTCGATCTTTTTCCGCTCACTGATGTCGAACATGAACCCGACCAGACAATCGACCTCGCCATCGGGTTTGCGTACCACATGTACCACGTCGCGAATCCAGACATAACGCCCGTCTTTGGTCAGCGCCCGGTAGTCGGCTTCATGATCCACCCCGCTTTGCGACTGACTGACGCAATAGTTGACCGTCCATTCGCGATCATCCGGATGCATGCGCTCGGCCCAGTCATTGACGCTGACCCAACTGGAACGCTCCCAACCAAGCAACTGCTCGATCTGTGGTCCGATGTAGGCGAACTGCATGGTGCTCCAGTCGATCTTCCACGGGATCGCCCGTGTGGATTCGAGCAGGGTCTTGTAGACCGCACTGTCTGGCTCCATGTCTTTTTCCACGTCGCTCATATCAGCTCCCCAGATGGCGGATGTTGATCGATAACCGGCAGTCATTATGCACTGTTCGGCATGCGCATACTCAGCACAGTATACAGTATCAGCGTGCTATCACTTGCTGGCACACACATCTTGCGGACCTCTACGATAGAGGTACCAGGCGAATCGTGCAGGCCTCCCCCAGCAAATGGCGAGCCAATACAAGCCCAAGTATTCACAATTTTTCCAGCGCAGCTATAACATGTTCCGCCAGGCGGTCAACCATGACATTAGTCCCTGAGCGCCTGGCCAGGCAGACCTGGTAACTGCCCAGTGGCGGCAGTCCGGCCTCGGACGGCACCTCGCGCAGAGGGCGGCGTACCAGGCTGCGTGGCAGCGGGGCTACAGCCAGATCAGCCAGCAGCGCAGCCCGCTGCCCGGCATAATGTTCACTGACATAGGCTATCCGGTAAGCAATGCCGGCCTGAGACAGCGCGTGCAATGCCTGTGCTCGCCAGGGGCAGCCTTCCGCCGCCAGGCATACTGGCAGCGGGCGTCGCTGCCAGGCCAGAGCCGCATCACAGGCCGCCCACACCAGCGGTTCGCAGTGCACAATCAGGTCACGCCCCACAGCTGGCTGCATGGAGGTTGTTAGCAGAGCCAGATCCAGCTCCCCCCGGTCCACCGCCGTGCGCAACTCCAGACTGCGCCCCACCAGGACATCGACCTGAACCGCCGGGTAAGCACGTGCGAAGTCGCTGAGTACCGTCGGCAATACACGAGTACCGACGTCATCGGCCGTCCCCAGGATCACCCGGCCACTCAGTGCCGGTCGCGCGAAAGCGCTCAGTGCCTCGGCATTCAATTGCACCAGGCGCCGCGCATACCCGAGCAGGCGCTCACCGTCGAGCGTCAGCCGGGTCCGGCGGGCATCACGCTCAAACAACCGGCAACCCAACTGCTGCTCCAGCCGTTTGATCTGCAGACTCACTGCAGCCGGAGTGCGATGCACCTGCTGCGCGGCACGACTAAAGCTGCCACTGTCGGCAATGGCCACAAAGGTACGCAGCAGATCACTTTCTAGCAGTGGTGAAGCGGATGCATCAACAGACATAGCCATCACATAAATAAAAATTGATTTAAAGGTTAAATTATTTCGTTTGATTTAACAAAGCAGGAATCGCACGCTGGCCGACACAACACCCCCGCAGGAGAGTTGCCATGCCTTTATCACGCCGCAGAAAGTGTCCGCCAACCCCGGAGTTTTACCTACCGGCCATGCCACCATTGGCGTTCATTGAAGCCCTGGTCTACACCTGCCATGTACGCTATCGCTGGTGGCGACGTCGACGGCTGCAATGCCTGGGTACAGAGGACTATAATCGCCGCCATGCGACTCGACCGTATCCTCAGCAATCAGGCCCAATACAGCCGCCAGACCAGCCGTCAACTGATCGCCAGCGGTCGGGTCACGGTCAATGACGTTGTTTGCCGCACGCCGGACCAGGAGATCGATCGCTTCGCCGCCGTCAGCCTTGACGGTACCCTGATCAAACCTGGCCGGCCGGCCCATTACCTGATGCTATACAAACCGGCCGGCTACCTCAGCGCCACCTGCGACCCGCAACACCCAACCGTTATGGCTCTGTTGCCCGATGCCTGGCGCGATGAGTTGCATATCGGTGGGCGGCTGGACCGCAGCACTACCGGCCTGCTGATTCTGACCAACGACGGCCTGTGGTCACGCCGCCTGACCGAGCCACGCACCAAGCTGGCCAAGGTCTATCATGTCCGCACCCGTCAGCCGATCAGCCCACAGACCGCCAGCCGCTTTGCCGAAGGCATTCATTTCGCCTACGAGGGCTTGACCACCTCGCCAGCGCAACTTGAACAACTGGATGAACACAGCGCCCGACTGACCATCTACGAAGGCCGCTACCATCAGGTCAAGCGCATGTTTCACGCCGTCGGCAATCAGGTGGAGAGCCTGCACCGCGAAAGCATGGGCAGCATTGTTCTCGATCCTCTCTTGACCCCAGGTCAGTACCGCCCCCTGAGTCCCGAGGAAATCGCCTCGCTTGGGTGCTGACGGCGCGGGCCCTCCGGCAGCCGGTCACAAAATGAAAAACACCACAGCGAACCCCCGCCAGTGGCTTGCGGTCCAGATGCCGTGTACGTGACTGAAACCCACCTGCCGCCAAGGAGGCCCAGCCATGCCGCAGTCCGAATATTCAGCCACCGCCACCGATGATCCCCTTAGCAGCCACCATCAGCCCTCGGGACTGTCCGACCAGATAGCCTTTCGGCTGACCCGTTTTCTGCGCTGGTTTGCCGACCGGTTCTTCAAAAAGCGCTATGGCCATCGCGCCGTGGTGCTGGAAACCGTAGCCGGGGTACCCGGCATGGTCGGTGGCATGCTGCGTCACATGCGCAGCCTGAGGCGCATGGAGGATGACCGCGAATGGATCCACACGCTGCTCGAAGAAGCTGAGAACGAGCGCATGCACCTGATGACTTTCATTGAAATCGCCAAACCGTCGTGGTTCGAGCGGCTGATCGTGCTGCTGGCCCAAGGCATCTTCTTCACCTGTTTCCTGGCTCTGTATATCGTCTCCGCCAGGACCGCGCATCGACTGGTCGGCTACTTCGAGGAAGAGGCGGTCTACAGCTATACCGAGTATCTCGGCGAGATCGACAGTGGCCGACTGGCCAACACCCCGGCCCCACAGATCGCCATTGATTACTGGCAACTCCCGGCCAACGCCCGGCTGCGTGACGTGGTACTTGCCGTGCGCGCCGACGAAGCCGGTCACCGCGATGTCAACCATTCGCTGGCTGACAGCTTCGACCAGAATTGACACCGCAGGTACGCCAGAACTGGACAACGGCCGCCATCTGCTAGGCTGAATAGTATCCCCTCGAACCGGACTGGCCCATGCAATGAAGGTTACGAGCTACCATCGCACACAGCCACGCATCCTGATCTGGCTAGGTTGCCTGCTGCTGGGCGCACTGCTGACCCTGCTCTCGGCCCTGGCCAATGAACCCGCCGAACGCCGCAGCGGGTTGCTGTTGAGCGTCGACGGAGCCATCGGCCCGGCGACCATGGACTATCTGCTGCGTGGCTTGCAGCAGGCGGCCGACGAAAACGCCAGCATCGTGGTGATCCAGATGGACACCCCAGGCGGCCTGATGGAGTCCATGCGCCAGATCATCAAGGAAATCCTCGCCTCACCGGTTCCGGTAGCTACCTACGTCAGTCCGTCGGGTGCCCGCGCCGCCAGTGCCGGCACCTATATCCTCTATGGCAGCCATATTGCCGCCATGGCCCCGGCCACCCACCTGGGCTCAGCCACGCCGGTGCAGATGGGTGGCCTGCCAGGACGCGAAGATTCCGAGGAGCGCGACAGCCAGCGTCAGTCGGACGAGGAGCAGACCGAACCGGATCAGGAGCGGCGCAGCGAACCACGGCGCGGCGGCAGCGCCATGGAACGCAAGGTTCTGGAGGATGCCGTCGCCTATATCCGGGCACTGGCCGACAAGCATGGCCGTAACGCCGACTGGGCCGAGCAGGCCGTGCGCGAAGCGGTCAATCTGGGCGCTCGCGAGGCGCTGGAGCTGAATGTGATCGACGTGGTTGCCAACGACGTCGACGACTTGCTGCGCCAGATCGACGGCCGCAGTGTGTCCATGGCCTACGGCGAGCGGGTACTGGATACCGCCAATCTGAGTCTGACCCGGGTCGACCCGAACTGGCGCACCCGGCTGCTGTCGGTCATCACCAACCCCAATGTCGCCTACCTGCTGATGATCATCGGCTTTTACGGGATCATCTTCGAGCTGTCCAATCCGGGCAGTCTTTATCCCGGCGTCATCGGGGTTATCTGCCTGATTCTGGCGCTGTTCGCCTTTCAGGTTCTGTCGGTGAACTATGCAGGTTTGGCGTTGATCCTGCTTGGTTTGACCCTGATCGTAGCCGAAGCCTTTCTCCCCAGCTTCGGCATACTCGGCATCGGCGGGATTGTCGCCTTTGTCGCCGGCTCGATCATTCTCATGGACGGCAGTCACTATGCCGTCTCACTGCCGACCATCGGTGGCATTGCCGCTATCGCCGCAGCATTTCTGATGTGGGCGGCCGTGCGCTTTATTGGCCTGCGCCGCCGCCCTGCAGTCAGCGGCGCCGAACACCTGCGCCTGGAACACGGAACTGCGATTGACGACTTCCAACCCAGAGGCAATCAGTATCACGGCCATGTACGTATCAGTGGCGAGCGCTGGAATGCCGTCGCCGACTATCAGGTACAGCAGGGACAGACTGTGCGAATCGAACGGGTTGAAGGGCTAACCCTTTATCTCACCAGCAAACCACTGGAGCAGAGCGACTAGGTTCGGCTCTCTCCGAGGAGGCACCATGAGTTTCGAGTTTCTCCCCTACCTGCCCCCGCTGATCTTTCTGCTGATTATCCTCGGCTCGGCAATTCGAATCCTGCCGGAATATCAACGCGGCGTTGTGTTCTTCCTTGGCCGCTTCCAGGGCGTCAAGGGGCCTGGACTGGTGATCGTCATCCCGGGTCTGCAGCAACTGGTGCGAGTCGATCTGCGAGTCGTGGCCCTGGACGTACCCAGCCAGGACGTGATCTCCAAGGACAATGTCACGGTCCGAGTCAATGCCGTGCTGTATTACCGGGTCATCGACCCAGAGCGGGCGATCATCCGGGTAGAGAACTACAGTGAAGCCACCAGCCAGCTGGCCCAGACCACGCTTCGCTCGGTCCTGGGCAAGCATGACCTGGACGAAATGCTCTCCGAACGCGACAAGCTCAACAGCGACATCCAGGAAATCCTCGATAGCCAGACCGAAGAATGGGGAATCAAGGTCGCCAACGTCGAGATCAAGCATGTCGATCTCAACGAATCGATGATCCGCGCCATTGCCCGCCAGGCCGAAGCCGAGCGCGAACGGCGGGCCAAAGTCATTCACGCCGAAGGCGAACTGCAGGCGGCGGAGAAGCTGGTCGAAGCCGCCAGCATCCTGGCTCAGCAACCCAGCGCCATCCAGTTGCGCTACCTGCAAACCCTGGCGGACATGAGCACCGGCAACGCCTCGACCATCGTCTTTCCGCTGCCAATCGACCTGCTCAAGGGGCTGGCTCCGAACAAATCAGGTTAGGGCGACAGCGGCTCATAGATACGCTCCAGCAAATCGGCATCATCGAAATGGCGGCGACCGACAAAGGCGGTGGCATGCCGTTGCGCCTGACGCATTGCTCCGGGGTCACGCACCCCTGAAACCCAGAACAACCAGCGTTCGCGGCGCTCGGTTCCAGGCACCAGGCCATGGCGACCAAACAGGCTGCCCGGACCACCAACGCTCACAGCCAACTGCCGCAACTCCTGATAGTCACGCAACTGATAGACCTGCCCGGTCTCAGGCCACGGGGCAAAGGCCAGATGGGTAACATAGTGGCTGGCACTGGCTTGCCTCAGACGCAGATGCAGCCCCGGCTCGGCCGGACCCGGCCCCGGAAGAATCAGCGGAGGCTCGGCATAGGCGCTACGTAGCTTCGGCTGCAACCCCGGTAGCGGGTAGTGCTGATGGTAACAGCCGCAATTGTGCATGCTTTCAACCAGCAGCGGGATAGCCTCGGCATTCAGGGTCAGACGCAGGGTCAGACCATCCAGGCGCCCGGCATACAGATCAAAACCGTCGCCTTCAGGACGCTCAGGAAACCACCAGACATAGTTGAGCTGCATCAAAGTCTGGCCCTGGAAACGTACAGCGCTAAGGTAGGTGTAGACACTCGGCAGGCTGGTATCGACCTGCGGCAAGCCATCAGGGCTAAACCCTGGCGCACCGATCCGGTCATGATTGGCAGCGCCATCCAGCTCAATGACCGGGGCAAAGCGCGCAAACAGCAGCCGCCAGTGTTCATCCGCCAACCGTGGCCAGCCCAGCGCGTCCCGTTCAGCGGCGGTAAAATACGCCCGCCCCTGCTCGGCCTCAGGCTCCTGCACCGGCAGATAGCGCAACCCCGGTGGCGCACTGGCCACATCCGCCTCGAACAAGGCCCGCACCCGCTGCTGCCAGCGCCCGACCCCGGCGCTGATAAACCAGCGGGTCACCGGGTACAAACCGACGCCCCGCTGCCACAGCCGATAATCATCCGCTATCCGCAAGGCCCGCGCCGCTTGCGGCCAGGGCCCATCATCGGCATCGAGCCGGTCGGCCCGGCGCAAGCGCTCGGCGCACTGCTCGACCGCCAGCCCATGACCGCTCAGCCCAGCCGGTCGCTCCAGCCCATGCAGTGACGATTCCGGCAAGGTCGCCAACTCACGCAAACGCGCCTGCTGATCAAGAGCCTGCCCGGCGTCCAGCCAGGCCCGGCGCAACTCAGGTTGATGCAGTTCCGGCTCAAAGCTGTTGAGGAAGCGATTGGCGCGCAAATAGGGATAGGCCGCAGGTGGCGGTCCCAGGCCGTCATGCAGGCCGGCAGCAGCGACTCGCCGGTCCAGCTCGCGCAGGTAGCCACGACATTCCGGCTCCGGCCCCGGCGCCCGCAACAGCCCAGCGCAGCCGCTGAGCAACAGCAGCGCGCTGCCAATCATCAGCCAGCGCCACACTTCTCGTCTCACCAGTCCACCCGCATTGGACAACCTGTCAGACCTTCAGTATCGGCGCCAACTGCACCAGGTCAAGTTACGTCGTTGCCGCCGGGTCAGACTCGGGACGACTGCTCACTTCCGGCTTTTTCGCTGCGAAGTCATGCTTGGACAGCACGTCACTGAGCACTGTCTGTTCGATATAGCCGCGCTGCCCGGAGCGAGTCGGCAGGCGCACGATCAGATGCACTTCACCAGCCACCGGAACCTGGATGGTTACCCGCGGTTCGACCGAAGGCACCTCCAGCCCACGCTGGACATTGAAGCGTTTCATGTAGCGCCGTACTGCCTCAAGGTAAGGCTCGCAGTGACGGTTGGCCGCATCCAGAAACGCCTGCTGGGCGGCCTGCCAGTTGTCCTCGCGCTTGAACGGCACGGTGAACACATGGAAGACGAAATCATGGGTGAAGCTTTCGTTGATAACCGGTTCAGAGACGAACAACGCGTTAGGAATGACAATCATCCGACCGGTGCGCTGATGGGTAATCTTGCCCGGCCCAACCTCCAGAATGGTGGTAGCCAGCAAGCTCTGATCGATCACGTCGCCACGGAAATCCTTGACCTGAATACGATCACCGACATTGAACGACCCCGATCCGGTTTTCAGGATCGAGCCGGTTACGCACAGGATCAGCTCCTTGGTCGCCACCACGAAAGCCACAGCGATGGCCACAATCGACAGTGCCAGGGTCCGCAGTTCATTGCCCCAGATGATCACCAGTCCCAGTAACAGCAGCAACAGGAACCCATTGCGGGTATTGACCAGCCACTTGCGCTGCAGCTCGATGGAACTCACTGTCTTGCGAATGAAGCGGCTCGCCAGTGCCCGGGCGATAAAAACCGTCAGCAACAACAACACCGTGCTGACCAGGTGTTGCCACAAACTATCGGAAATAGTGATGGTGGCCGGCAGTTGACCAAGTGTTTCAAGCATACGCACATCCTGTTGGCAGCCCCGTGCAAATCGTACCGGGGTGTAGCGGATAGTGCCTGAGTCATAATCCTCGGTAAAGTGATGCCCTGAAACGCAAAAGCCCCGGCAACTTGCCGGGGCTTAGCGCACTACATCAACACTGATCGGTTATCAGACGCCCGAGACCTCGGCGGCTTCGACATCCTTCATCGACAGTTTGATCCGACCACGGTTGTCGACGTCCAGGACCAGAACCTTGACTTCCTGACCTTCCTGCAGCACGTCGGTGACTTTCTCGATGCGCTGGTTGGCGATCTGGGAAATGTGTACCAGACCATCCTTGCCGGGCAGGATGCTGACGAAGGCACCGAAATCAACGATGCGCTCGACCTTGCCGGTGTAGACCTTGCCGATTTCCGCTTCAGCGGTGATCGCATCAACCCGGGCCTTGGCGGCATTGGCGGCATCTTTGCTGGCAGCGAAGATCTTGACCATGCCATCGTCGGTGATGTCGATCGAAGCGCCGGTTTCTTCGCAGATACCACGAATAACCGCGCCACCCTTGCCGATCACGTCGCGGATCTTGTCCGGATCAATCTTCATGCTGATCATGGTCGGGGCGTTGGCCGACAGTTCCTTGCGCGACTCAGGCAGTACTTCGTTCATCTGTTTGAGGATGTGCAGACGAGCTTCGTTGGCCTGCTGCAGCGCAATTTCCATGATCTCTTCGGTAATACCGTTGATCTTGATGTCCATCTGCAGCGCAGTGACACCCTTCTCGGTACCGGCAACCTTGAAGTCCATATCGCCCAGGTGATCCTCGTCACCAAGGATGTCGGTCAGGACTGCGAACTTGTCGCCTTCCTTGACCAGACCCATGGCGATACCGGCTACCGGCGCCTTCAACGGCACACCGGCATCCATCAGCGCCAACGACGCACCACAGACTGACGCCATGGAGCTGGAGCCGTTGGACTCGGTGATTTCCGACACTACACGGATGCTGTAGGGGAACTGTTCCATGTCAGGCATGACAGCCTGCACACCGCGGCGGGCCAGACGGCCATGGCCGATTTCACGGCGGCCAGTGCCGCCCATGCGACCACACTCACCGACCGAGTAGGGCGGGAAGTTGTAGTGGAACATGAAGGGCTCTTTGCGCTCGCCTTCGAGCATGTCCAGCAACTGCGAATCACGAGCGGTACCCAGCGTGGTAACTACCAGCGCCTGAGTCTCGCCACGGGTGAACAGTGCCGAGCCGTGGGTACGATCCAGTACGCCGACTTCGATGTTCAGCGGACGCACGGTCTTGGTGTCACGGCCATCGATACGCGGGTTGCCGTTGACGATGCTCTCACGCACAGTGCGGTATTCGATTTCGCCGAAGGCGTCCTTGACCTCGCCGACCGAAGGCTTGCCTTCCTCGTCGCCGGTCAGGGCAGCAATGGCCTGATCACGCAGCTCACCCAGGCGCTTGTAGCGATCCTGCTTGATGGTGATGGTGTAGGCCTGGGCGATCTCGGCACCAAACTGGCCCTTGATGGCATCCAGCAGCGCGGTGTTCTCGACCGGAGCGGTCCACTCGAACGCCGGCTTGGCAGCCTCGGCGGCCAGTTCCTTGATCGCCTGGATCACGGCCTGGAATTCCATGTGGGCATACAGAACCGCACCCAGCATCTGGTCTTCGGTCAGCTCCTGGGCTTCGGATTCAACCATCAGTACCGCGTCTTCAGTACCGGCCACGACCATGTCCAGACGCGAGGTCTTGAGCTGTTCGTAGTTGGGGTTGAGGACGTAGCCGGTGTTGTCGTCGAAGCCGACCCGGGCACAGCCGATCGGGCCGCTGAACGGCAGGTTGGCAACCGCCAGGGCAGCCGAGGTCCCGATCATCGCGGCCACATCCGGATCAGTGGTCTTATCCGAGGAAACCACGGTGCAGACGACCTGCACTTCGTTCATGAAGCCTTCGGCGAACAACGGACGAATCGGCCGGTCAATCAGGCGCGAGGTCAGGGTTTCCTTCTCGCTCGGACGGCCTTCACGCTTGAAAAAACCGCCGGGGATACGGCCGGCGGCATAGGTTTTTTCGACATAGTGAACCGACAGCGGGAAGAAGTCCTTGCCCGGATCAGCCGACTTGGCGGCAACTACGGTACACAGGACGCTGACGGCGTTGTCGATGCTGACCAGCACGGCGCCGGAAGCCTGGCGGGCGATGCGTCCGGTTTCCAGGGTAACGGTACTGTTACCGAATTTGAATTGCTTGATTACCGGTTTCACGGTGCTTTCTCTCTCTTCTCTACTTTGCCTTTTGGCGGAATCCTGGGCATGACCGGGAATCGGACCCGGTCATGTCCAAAAGGGCGAGGTCGCTTAGCGACGCAGGCCCAGACGGCCGATCAGATCGCTGTAGCGAGCAACGTCTTTGGACTTCAGGTAGTCCAGCAGCTTACGACGCTGGTTAACCATGCGGATCAGACCACGACGGGAGTGGTGGTCCTTGCCGTTTTCCTTGAAGTGACCTTGCAGCTTGTTGATGTTGGCGGTCAACAGCGCTACCTGGACTTCCGGGGAACCGGTGTCACCTTCGCCACGCTTGTACTCGGCTACGATTGCGGCCTTATCTTCAACACTCAGTGCCATCTCTTTACTTCCTCTGAGGTAACAGGCCAGGGCCTTTGCCCTGTGTGATATAGCGAGAAATGACCGTGCCTGTTGACAGCCACCCTCGTGATGACCCGATTCGGGTCAACCAGGTATCCGTCGGCTACTGCCGACGGATGCAAACCTCATGCATTGAAGCGCAACAAACGCTTCGGCGCCACCCGCGCATCATCGGTCATCTCGCCGATACCGATGAAACGCCCGGAAGGCTCATACAACCGGACCATGCCGAAAGCCGGAGCACCCGGCACCCGGACCGCCTGGCCATGGTTCAGGTAATAGGCGGTCTGCTCGGTGAGCTGGACCACCGGCCAATCCCCCAGCCCGCTGTCGATCGGCAGCAGCAGATCGTCCAGAGCTTCAGCCCCGCCGTCAGCGTGACGTTGCTCGAGAGTATCCAGACTGACCGCCTGGGGCAGGCTAAACGGCCCGGCCTGAATCCGCCGCAGTTCAGCAACATGCGCGCCACAACCCAACGCCTGGCCGATATCCTCGACCAGCGTACGAATATAGGTGCCCTTGCTGCAGTGCACCTCCAAGCGTAGCCGATCGCCGTCAAGCCCAAGCAGTTGCAAACGCGATATTCTAACAGATCGCGCCTGACGCTCCACCGTCTCGCCGGCCCGGGCCAGCTTGTACAGCGGCTGCCCGCCCTGCTTTAGTGCCGAGTACATCGGCGGAATCTGCTCGATATCGCCGGTAAAACGCGGCAACAAGGCTTCGACCTGAGCCAGCTCGACTGCCACCGGGCGCATTTCCAGCACATCGCCTTCAGCGTCGCCGGTGGTAGTGGTCATGCCCAGCCGTGCCTCGGTGACATAGGCCTTGTCGGCGTCCAGCAGAAACTGCGAAAACTTGGTCGCCTCGCCCAGGCACAGCGGCAGCACGCCACTGGCCAGCGGATCGAGACTGCCGGTATGTCCGCCCTTGTTGGCGTTGAACAGCCAGCGCACCTTTTGCAGCGCGGCATTGGAGGTCATACCCAGGGGCTTGTCGAGAATCAGGATGCCGTCGATATCACGGCGTTTGTTACGCGGACGCGACACCGGCTACTCCTCGCCATCCTTCGGATGCTTGCGATCTTCGGCCACCGCCCGCTCGATCAGCGACGACAAGTGCACGCCACGGCGCACGCTCTCGTCATAATGGAAATGCAGGTGCGGGATGCTGCGCAGCTTCATGGCCCGCCCCAGCTGCATACGCAGAAAGCCGGCGGCGTCCTTCAAAATCTCCTGATTGAGCGCAACATCTTCGTCACTGTCCTTGCCCAGCAAGGTGAAAAACACCTTGGCATGAGCCAGGTCGCGGCTAACTTCAACCGCGGTAATGGTCACCATGCCCAGACGCGGGTCTTTAACCTCGCGCTGGACCAGTAGCGCCAGTTCACGCTGCATCTGGTCGGCAACCCGCTGGGTACGGCTGTATTCTTTGGCCATAATTTCAGTTCTACTCAAAAGCGTGAAGCTGAAAGCCCGAAGCTGGGAGTCACGCGAGCAACTCCCAGCTTCGGACTTCCAGCTTCTGGCCTGGGTTTAGAGCGTGCGTGCAACCTGGACCTTCTCGAATACCTCGATCCGGTCACCAGCACGTACGTCATTGTAGTTCTTCACGCCGATACCGCACTCCATGCCATTACGCACTTCGGCGACATCGTCCTTGAAGCGGCGCAGCGACTCCAGCTCACCTTCGTAGATCACCACGTCGTCGCGCAGCACACGGATCGGGCGATTACGATGGACGGTACCTTCGATGACCATACAACCAGCCACCGCACCGAACTTCGGCGAACGGAACACATCACGCACTTCGGCAACACCCAGAATCTGCTCGCGAACATCGCTGCCGAGCATACCAGTCAGTGCCTTCTTGACATCATCGATGATGTCGTAGATCACACTGTAGTAGCGCAGGTCGATGCCTTCGCTCTCGATGATCTTGCGCGCAGTGGCGTCAGCCCGGACGTTGAAGCCGAAGATTACCGCGTTGGAAGCCAGCGCCAGGTTGGCGTCGGTTTCGGTGATACCACCCACCCCGCCAGAGACAATCTTGACCTGAACTTCCTCGTTACCCAGATCGCTGAGCGAGCCCATCAGAGCCTCCAGCGAACCACGCACGTCGGCCTTGAGAACGACGTTGAGAGTCTTCTTCTCGTCCTGACCCATGCTTTCGAACATGTTCTCGAGCTTGGCCGATTGCTGACGCGCCAGCTTGATTTCGCGGAACTTGCCCTGACGGAACAGTGCCACTTCACGGGCCTTCTTCTCGTCGGATACCACAGTCAGCTCATCACCAGCATCCGGGGTGCCATCCAGACCCAGGATCTCGACCGGAATCGACGGACCAGCTTCCTTGATCGGCTGGCCGTTCTCATCGAGCATCGCCCGCACCCGGCCATAGTTGACCCCGGCCAGCACGATGTCACCCTGGCGCAAGGTACCATTCTGCACCAGCACGGTGGCAACCGGGCCACGGCCCTTGTCCAGCCGCGACTCAACCACCACACCCTTGCCCGGAGCCGACGGCTGAGCCTTGAGTTCAAGTACTTCGGCCTGCAGCAGGACGGCTTCCAGCAGTTCGTCGATACCAGTACCGACCTTGGCTGAGACGTGGACAAACATGGTGTCGCCACCCCACTCTTCGGGGATCACGTCACGCGCGGCCAGATCGTTCTTGATCCGATCCGGATCAGCATCTTCCTTGTCGATCTTGTTCACCGCCACCACGATCGGCACACCAGCAGCCTTGGCATGCTGTACGGCCTCTTCGGTCTGCGGCATCACACCGTCGTCGGCGGCCACGACCAGGATCACGATATCAGTGGCCTGGGCACCACGGGCACGCATCGCGGTAAAGGCGGCGTGACCGGGGGTGTCGAGGAAGGTAACCATGCCACGCTCGGTTTCAACGTGGTAGGCGCCGATGTGCTGGGTAATACCGCCAGCCTCACCGGCCGCAACCTTGGCCCGGCGAATATAGTCGAGCAACGAGGTCTTGCCGTGGTCGACGTGACCCATGACGGTCACCACCGGCGCGCGCGACACTTCTTCGCCCTCGAAATGCATCGACTCGACCAGTTTGTCTTCGATATCGCTCTCACGGACCTGCTTGACCTTGTGCCCCATGTCTTCGGCCACAATGCTGGCAGTGTCCTGATCCAGCACCTGGTTGATAGTTACCATGGTGCCGTTCTTGAACATGTATTTGATGACCTCGGCTGCCTTCACCGACATCTTCTGGGCCAGTTCGGCCACGGTGATGGTTTCGCCGATCACAACTTCGCGCACTAGAGGTCCTGTGGGCTTCTCGAACCCATGCTGATTGCGTTTCTTGGCCTTGAGTTTGCCACCGCCGCCACGACGCCGGCTCAGACCGTCCTCATCCTCGATGATACGAGCGGTCTGACGGGCCTTGTCCTTGCCACCATGACCACCAGCGCGCTTACGATTGCGCTCTTCCTCTTCCTCTGCCCGGCTTGGCTTGCGCCGGTGCTCTTCCTTCTTCTTGGCCGGCTCAGCTGCGGCAGGCGCGGCAGCAGCGGGTGCGGCGGCAACCGCGGCAACCGCGGCAACCGGCTCCGGCTGTTTGACCGGCTCCTGAACAGCAGGCTCAGCCTTCACAGCCTCGGCCTTAAGCCGCTCTTCCTCGGCCTTGCGTGCGCTCTCCTCAGCCGCCAGGCGAGCTTCTTCCTCAGCCTTGCGCCGGGCTTCCTCAGCCCGCTGACGTGCTTCTTCAGCAGCACGCAGCTCTTCCAGCTCGCGCTGACGCTCGGCTTCCAGTTCGGCCGGATCACGTTTGACGTAAGTTTTCTTCTTACGCACTTCGACGTTGACCGTCTTGCTGCCGGACACCTTCAGGGTGCTGACTGTCTTGCGCTGCAAAGTAATCTTGCGCGGCTCGCTGGCCGACTCGCCATGTGCACTCTTGAGGAATGCCAACAGAGCCTGCTTCTCCTCATCGGAAACCGATTGCTCCGGGCCGGTCTGTTTTAGACCTGCTTCTTTCATCTGTTGCAGCAGGCGCTCTACCGGCGTTCCTACCACACTAGCCAATTCTTTGACCGTCACTTCCGCCATTCACTTCTCTCCTCAGTCGGGTCCGTGCGTTACCGCAGGGTGATGTCACCAAACCGACCGGTTATTCAAACCAGGGCGCGCGGGCGGCCATGATCAGGGCGCCAGCCCGCTCTTCGTCCATGCCGTCGATATCGAGCAGATCATCGACAGACTGTTCGGCCAGGTCTTCCATACACAGGATGCCCTTGGCAGCGAGTTGGAAGGCCAGAGCACGGTCCATGCCTTCCATGTTGAGCAGGTCGTCAGCCGGCTGAGCCTCTTCGAGTTTCTCCTCGTTGGCGATGGCCTTGGTCAACAGACGATCCTTGGCCCGGGCGCGCAGCTCATTGACGATATCCTCGTCGAAGCCATCGATATCCAGCATTTCTTCCATCGGGACGTAGGCGATTTCCTCCAGCGAGGTGAAACCTTCCTCGACCAGTACCTGCGCCAGTTCCTCATCCACATCCAGCTCGTCGATGAAGACCTTGAGCACGTCGCCGGTTTCCGCTTCCTGCTTGGCGCGGATCTCGTCTTCGGTCATTACGTTGAGGGTCCAGCCGGTCAGTTGGCTGGCCAGACGAACGTTCTGGCCGTTGCGACCAATGGCTTGGGCCAGATTGTCCTCAGCCACTGCCAGATCGATGGTATGAGCATCTTCATCGAGAATGATCGAAGCTACTTCAGCCGGGGCCATGGCGTTGATCACGAACTGGGCCAGGTTGTCGTCCCACAGCACGATGTCGACACGCTCGCCACCCAGTTCACCGGATACGGCCTGAACCCGCGAGCCGCGCATACCGATGCAGGCGCCCTGCGGATCAATGCGCTTGTCCTTGGAGCGAACTGCAATCTTGGCCCGCGAGCCCGGATCCCGGGCAGCGCCCATGACCTCGATCAGCTCTTCGGCGATTTCCGGCACTTCAATGCGGAACAACTCGATGATCATTTCCGGGCAGGCACGCGACAGCACCAGTTGCGGGCCGCGATTTTCGGTACGGATATCCTTGAGCAGGGCACGGATGCGCACGCCGGTACGGAAGGTTTCACGCGGAATCATTTCCTCGCGCGGCAGCACGGCCTCGGCGTTGTTGCCCAGGTCAACGATGATGCTGTCGCGGGTCACCTTTTTCACCGTACCGCTGATGATTTCACCCAGACGGTCGCGATAGGCGTCAACGACCTGGGCACGCTCGGCTTCGCGGACCTTCTGCACGATCACCTGTTTGGCAATCTGGGCAGCGATGCGGCCAAATTCGATCGACTCGATCTTCTCTTCGATCACGTCGCCAATGTTCAGCGCGGCATCACGCTCCTGAGCCTGATCCAGCGTCAGTTGCATATCAGGCTCTTCGAAGTCTTCATCAGCTACTACGGTCCAGCGACGGAAGGTCTCGTAGTTGCCGGTATGGCGATTAATCTCCACCCGGACATCCACCTCGTCCTCGTAGCGCTTCTTGGTGGCCGTAGCCAGCGCCAGCTCCAGCGCCTCGAAAATGACTCCAGGCGGTACGCCTTTCTCATTGGAAACGGATTCCACAACCAGCAGCACTTCTTTGCTCATCGTATGCCTCGCCTAACGCCGTCCATTGGGTAACTTACGCCCCAAAACCTTCAGAACCGGGGAATGATGTTGCCCTTGTCGATTGAGTCGATCGGCAACAAGTACTCGTGATCATCCACCTGGATAACCACCTCGTCACCCTCCACACCGCGGAGGATGCCCTGAAAATTGCGCCGCCCATCGAATGGTGTACGCAGGCGAATCTTTGCCTGTTCACCGACATAGGCAGCATACTGCTCAAGCTTGAACAACGGACGATCCATCCCCGGCGACGACACCTCCAGGGTGTAGTCATTGGTAATCGGATCCTCAACATCCAATACCGCACTCAACTGCCGACTGACCGTAGCGCAGGCCTCTACATCTATGCCATCGGCATGCTCGATGTACACCCGCAGCAGGGTATGCTTGCCCTGCGAAAGGTACTCGATACCCCAGCATTGATAGCCCAAAGCCTCAATACTCGGGGCCAGCATGGCCTCCAACTCAGTCTGCTTGCCGGACAAATTCAGCGCCTCTTTCAAACACGAACAAAAAATGGGCCCTTGGCCCATCCTGGATCTGGCCACCCCATGCACCAGTCACGGAGTCCAGACAACTAGCTAAGAAAAAGCCCCTCTGAAGGGGCCCTGTGACTGGTTGCGGGGGCAGGATTTGAACCTACGACCTTCGGGTTATGAGCCCGACGAGCTACCAGACTGCTCCACCCCGCGTCGAATCTTAGGGCGTGGATTATACGCCCGGACGCCTAACAAGACAACCGGGCAACGCCCTTGCAATGATCAGAGCCCACATGTCGGGCTCTGTTTTGATTGGTGCGGAAGATGGGACTCGAACCCATACACCCTAAGGCACTACCCCCTCAAGATAGCGTGTCTACCAATTCCACCACTTCCGCAAAACTGTTTGGCTTACTCAGCGCTCGGCACATCATCCGAGACTGGAGCCTGAGGGACCTGGCCTTCCACTTCCAGCACAGGTACATCTTCGCTGATCATCGGAGCCGGCTGCGTTTGCAGCGCCGGACTCGGCAGACCGGCATCACGCTCGAAACTGGCCTTGTTACTGGCGTAATAAGCCAGACCCAGCGAGGTGACGAAGAATACAGTGGCCAGCACAGCAGTCAAGCGACTCAAAAAAGTAGCTGAACCCTGGCTGCCAAACACGGTGCCCGACGCACCCGCACCAAAGGACGCACCGGTCTCGGCACCCTTACCCTGCTGCATGAGCACCAACCCAACCAAGGCAATGGCGACCAGCAGGTGAATAACCACAACTACGGTTTCAATCATTACACACGTCCCGCGGCACGAGCGATCGCACCAAACTCTTCAGCGTTGAGGGAGGCACCACCAATCAACCCCCCATCGATATCCGGCATGGCAAACAACGCCTCGGCGTTATCTGCCTTCACACTACCGCCGTACACAATCTGCACCATCCTGGCCTGCTCGTCATCGAGCAATGCCAGACGCGCGCGAATCATGGCGTGCACATCCTGAGCCTGCTCAGGACTTGCCGTCAAGCCCGTACCAATGGCCCAGACCGGCTCATACGCCAACACACCTTGCGCCAGACCACCGACGCCAAAGGCATCCAGTACTACCTGGAGCTGCCGACCGATGACATCAGCCGTTTCACCAGCATCGCGCTCAGCCTGGGTTTCCCCAACACAGAGCACTGGACGCAGACCGCAGGCCAGTGCCGCAGCAAACTTGCGCTTGACCACTTCATCGCTTTCACCGAACAGAGTCCGGCGCTCGGAGTGACCAACCAGCACATACTCACAACCAGCGTCACGTAGCTGAGCTGGCGATATCTCGCCGGTCAGCGCACCAGGCTCGGCCTGATGAGCACAACTTTGCCCGCCAATACGGATCGGGCCGGCTGCCAGCGCTTCGCGGCAACGCTCGATATAGAGCGCCGGCGGCGCAATCATCAGCTCCACCTGCTCAGGCCAGTCCTGCTGGGACAGAGCCACCAGCAGCGCATCGACGGATTGCCGTGTACCGTGCATTTTCCAGTTTCCGGCGACCAACGGACGACGCATGCCTAACCTCTCAGCTCAAGCGGGCGCCAATGTTAACCAAGATGCCCGAACGACACAACCGCCTTTTTGAGCTTTAAGGAACTTCTGAGAACACAGGCGAGACCGGCAAGTCTGTTTTCAGGCAGTCTTGCCAACGCAGCTGGTTCTCAGCGATTTCAGTCGTGCTCAGCAAACAGCTCTTTCACCCGCTCAGCCAACAGACCCGCCTCGGCCTTAACCTGAGCAGCATCCTGGCCTTCGACCATGACCCGAATCAACGGCTCGGTACCGGACAGGCGCAACAATACTCGACCACTATCACCCAGGCGCTGCTCAACCGCCTCAACCGCTGCCAACAGCGAGGCATCCTGCAATGGCGACTGAGTTCCAGGCTGATAACGTACATTGATCAGCGTCTGCGGGCACTTGCTCATGCCAGCGCATGCTTCGGCCAAGGTCAGCCCTGAGCGCTGCAACGCCATCAGCACCTGCAGCGCGGCAATCACGCCATCGCCGGTTGAAGTATGATGCAGGCAGACCAGATGCCCTGACGACTCGCCACCGAGAATCCAGCCACGTTCGCGCAACCCAGCCATGACATAGCGATCACCGACTTTGGCCCGGACGAACTCGATACCTCGTTCCTTGAGCGCCAACTCCAGCCCCAGATTACTCATCAATGTTCCGACCACGCCTCCGCGCAGCAGGTCTCGCCGATGCAGGTCATCGGCAATGATGAACAGCAACTCATCTCCATCGACTTCCCGGCCCTGCGCATCGACCATCATCACCCGGTCGCCATCGCCATCAAACGCGATCCCCAGATCAGCGCCCTGAGCCAGGACCGCCTTGCGCAAGGCAACCAGATCAGTCGAGCCGACTCCAGCATTGATATTCAACCCATCAGGCTGAACACCAATCACACTGACTTCGGCCCCCAACTCGCGAAACACGCTGGGTGCCACCTTGTAGGTCGCCCCGTTGGCGCAATCAAGGACCAGCTTCAAACCCTTGAAACTGGCACTGGTAGGCACACTGCTCTTGCAGAATTCAATATAGCGCCCGGACGCATCCTCGACCCGGGTCACCTTGCCCAGGGCTGCCGACTCAACCACCTCAAGCGGCGCATCGACCAGTCGCTCAATCTCCAGTTCCAGCTCATCCGGCAGTTTGCTGCCATTGGCCGAGAAGAACTTGATGCCATTGTCGTAGAAAGGATTGTGCGAGGCACTGATGACAACTCCGGCATCAGCCTGGAAAGTGCGGGTCAGATAGGCGATGGCCGGAGTCGGCATCGGTCCGAGCAATTGCACCTGAGCCCCCGCCGCCGACAACCCCGCCTCCAATGCGGACTCGAACATATACCCGGAGATCCGGGTATCCTTGCCAATCACAACCCGGCAACTGCCCTGGTTGCGGAACGCCATACCAACCGCCCAACCCAGGCGCAGCATGAAATCGGGGGTAATCGGGTGGCTCCCAACACGACCACGAATGCCGTCGGTGCCAAAATAGCGTTTTTCCATCTGCTGATTCCTGTTTGCTTGCGCGCTATCGTTTTAGTCAGCCGGCCTGCTGCACCGCCTCGGCCATGCGCACCGCATCGACGGTGGCCGCAACATCATGGACACGTAGAATACGCGCACCCTTGCCTACAGCCAGCGCCGCCAGAGCCAGACTGCCATGCAGACGCTGATCAACCGGCCGGTCCAGCACCTGCCCGATCATGGTCTTGCGCGACACCCCGACCAGCAGCGGCAGACCTGCCGGCTGCAACTGGTGCATACGGGCGAACAACTGAAGATTATGATCCAGACTCTTGCCAAAGCCGAACCCCGGATCAAGAATCAGCCGCTCCTTGGGAATCCCGGCCGCCACGCAAGCAGCCACCCGTTCGACCAGGAAGGCATTAACCTCATCCAGCACCGAATCGTAGCTAGGCGAGCGCTGCATGACATCAGGCTCCCCCTTCATATGCATGATGCACACTGGCAAGCCCGTAGCAACCGCCGCCGCCAAGGCTCCAGGACGGGTCAGTGAACGCACATCGTTGATCAGCCCGGCGCCGACTGCAGCACTGGCCGTGATCACCTCAGGCGTACTGGTATCAACTGAGACTATGGTATCGAAGCGCTGTTTGATCGCTTCGACCACCGGCACCACCCGCTCCAGCTCCTGTTCAACACCAACCGGAGCCGCACCAGGACGGGTGGACTCGCCACCAACATCAATCAGCGCAGCGCCCTCGGCCAGCATCCGCTCGACATGCCGCAGCGCGGCGTCGCGGTGGTTGAAGCGCCCACCGTCGGAAAACGAATCCGGAGTAACGTTGAGAATGCCCATGATCTGGACACGGGAAAGATCAAGCTCCCGATCACCGCAAGGCAACCGGGAGCTGTTAGGCCGTTCAACCATGAAGAGTCAGTGCTCGCCCGCCGGATCGCCGATCACACCGTCATCACGCTCAGCGTCATCACCGGCCGCCTGATCACCAGACTTGGCCGAAGTACCCGGCCCAGCCTTGTCATCACCCTGCCAATCCTTGGGCTCGCGCGGAGTCCGGCCAGCCATGATGTCGTCAATCTGTTCGGAATCGATGGTTTCGTACTTCATCAGCGCGTCAGCCATCAGATCCAGCTTATCGCGATTCTCTTCCAGCAAGCGCTTGGCGGTGGTGTAGCAATCATCAATGATGCGCCGCACCTCTTCGTCGATCTGCTTGGCGGTTTCGCCGGAAACATTGGTGTGCTGGCTACCGGCACTGCGACCGAGGAATACTTCACCTTCTTCCTCGGCATACATCAGCGGACCGAGCTTCTCCGACAAACCCCACTTGGTCACCATGTTCCGGGCCAACTGGGTAGCCCGCATGATGTCGTTGGAAGCCCCGGTGGTGACTCCATCAAAGCCCAGAGTCATCTCTTCAGCGATCCGACCACCAAACAGCGAGCAGATCTGACTTTCCAGCGCACGCTTGGAAAGGCTGTAGCGATCCTCTTCAGGCAGGAACATAGTCACACCCAAGGCCCGACCACGAGGAATGATTGACACCTTGTAAACCGGGTCATGCTCGGGCACCAGCCGGCCAACAATCGCGTGACCGGACTCGTGATAGGCGGTATTGAGCTTCTCCTTCTCGGACATGACCATCGACTTGCGCTCGGCGCCCATCATGATCTTGTCCTTGGCCAGCTCGAATTCCTTCATTTCCACCAGGCGCTTGTTGGCCCGGGCCGCGAACAGCGAAGCCTCGTTGACCAGGTTGGCCAGGTCGGCCCCGGAGAAGCCCGGCGTACCGCGAGCAATCAGGGACGGCTTGACGTCATCGCCAACCGGAACCTTGCGCATGTGCACCTTGAGAATCTGCTCACGACCACGCACATCCGGCAAGCCCACCACCACCTGACGATCAAACCGACCCGGGCGCAGCAGCGCCGGGTCGAGAACGTCCGGACGGTTGGTAGCAGCCACCACAATGATGCCGTCATTGGCCTCGAAACCATCCATCTCGACCAGCAACTGGTTCAGAGTCTGCTCTCGCTCGTCATGCCCGCCACCCAGACCGGCGCCACGATGGCGACCCACGGCATCGATCTCGTCGATGAAGATAATGCACGGGGCATGCTTCTTGGCCTGATCAAACATGTCGCGAACCCGGCTGGCACCGACACCTACGAACATTTCCACGAAGTCGGAGCCGGAAATGGTGAAAAACGGCACCTTGGCTTCGCCCGCGACGGCTTTGGCCAGCAGGGTTTTACCGGTACCGGGCTGACCGACCATCAGTACGCCACGCGGAATATGGCCACCCAGGCGCTGGAACTTGCCTGGATCACGCAGAAACTCAACCAGCTCGCTGACCTCTTCCTTGGCCTCGTCACACCCGGCGACATCGGCAAAGGTAGTCTTGACCTGATCCTCAGACAGCATTCGCGCCTTGGACTTGCCGAAGCTCATCGGCCCGCCGCGGCCACCGCCGCCGCCCTGCATCTGGCGCATGAAGAACATGAATAGCGCGATAATGATCAGAATCGGGAAGCTGGCGATCAGCAACTGAGTCCAGATGCTCTGCTGCTCGGGCTGTTTGCCCTCGACCACCACATCATTGTTCAGCAGGTCACCGATCAGACCGCCATCCTGAATCGCCGGCCGTACGGTCTTGAAGGTCTCGCCATCGCGCCGTTTGCCCGTGATTACAAAGCCATCAACCGTCACCCGCTCGACCTGGCGATCCTTAACCAGTTCCAGGAACTCGGTGTAATTTACGGTACGCGGCTCACTGGGACTGCTGAAGTTGTTCATCACCGTGACCAGGACGGCGGCAATGATCAACCACAGAATGAGGTTTTTCGCCATATCGTTCAAAGTCCTACCCTCTTGCTCCGCCGCTCGCCGGCAGAGCCTTCGCTAAAATCGTGTGTCTGCTTAGACACGATTACCTTACACCAGTTTCACCCCTGACGGCAGATCGGCCAGTGTAACGCCCTATGTCGCCCAGCGGGACTCTCAGTGATCACCACCCTTGAATCCACGCGCCAGCAGGTAGGTTTCCCGCGAACGACCGCGCGAGGCATCCGGCTTGCGGGTCAGCAGCTTGTCAAACTGGCCGCGCATGCCCCGGTAATACTCATCAAAACCTTCACCATGGAACACCTTGATCAGAAAGTCGCCGCCCGGACGCAATACCCTAGTGGCCATATCCAGCGCCAACTCGCACAGATACATGGCCCGCGGCTGATCCACCGCGGGCGTACCACTCATATTGGGGGCCATGTCGGAAATAACAAGGTCGACCGGCTGATCACCAATGGCGGCCAGAATGGCTTCGAACACGCTGTCCTCGGTAAAGTCACCCTGGATGAAAGTGACATCAGCAATACTATCCATCGGCAGGATATCCGAGGCAATCAGCCGCCCCTTCTCCCCCAGCACCCGGCTGGCGACCTGCGACCAACCACCCGGCGCCGCCCCCAGATCGAGCACCGTCATGCCTGGCCTGAGCAGGCGATCACGCTCCTGGATTTCCAGCAGTTTGTAACTGGCGCGCGAACGATAGCCGTCCTTCTGCGCCTTTTTGACGAAAGGATCGTCGAAATGCTCTTTCAGCCAGCCTTTGCTGGTTTTGGATCGTGCCACGGAATACCTCGTGCAGCGGATCGCGCCGCCGGTTAAACTATGCGCTTTCACTCCATTACTTCAGGAAAGCACTCGGATCATTATGGCGCTCAGTTCGGCACAGAAGAAAGACCTCAAGAAGATCGGCCACCACCTCAAACCGGTGGTGATCGTCAGTGAACAGGGCGTCAGCGCCGGCGTACTGGCCGAACTGGAGCGCGCCCTGAACGATCACGAGCTGATCAAGATCCGTCTCAGCGTCGCCGACCGCGAAGCCAAGCAGGCGCTGATCAGCGAAATATGCCAGCAGACCGGCGCCGAACTGGTTCAGGTGATCGGCAAAATGGCCATCCTGCTGCGCCGCAGCAAGCAGCCCAATGCCAACCTGTCCAACCTGCTGCGCTTCAAGAACGCCTGAGCGGCTCGACATCCTCATCCGGCCTGGGTTGCAATACCAGCACCAGGCCGGCAAACGCTACCACCAGATAGGCGAACATCGCCCAGTATTCTCCACCGGCAAAACCACGCGCGATAAAGAAGACCGCACAAGCCAACAGCACCAGCAACAGTAGCTGGCCGCGCAGATCGCGCCAGCAGCGCGCCCCCAGAGCAGCGCCCGCCACCAGCAATTGCAGCAGCGCACACACGGCGGTGAAACCAATCATCAGCGGCCGCATGAACGCACCGATTTCATTGACCAGCAGCGCCGCCAGGCCAAAACGGTCCAGCGCCGGCAGCAGCACAAAATGAACCACCCAGACACCACCAACCCAGAGGGTTTGAGCCAATTGCCAAGCCACCCGGCCACCGCGAGGAGCTGGCCGGGTCAGCATATCGCTCACTGGTGACGCACTTCGACGATTTCGTATTCGACCACACCACCCGGCGTCCTCACCGCAACCACATCACCCTCTTCCTTGCCGATCAGGGCACGGGCAATCGGTGACGCTACAGAGATTTTGCCGGATTTGATGTCTGCCTCATCTTCACCAACGATCTGGTACACCACTTCCTCGTCGGTATCGACATTGGCAATGCTGATGGTGGTGCCAAAAATCACCTTGCCGGTATGCGGAATGCTAGTGATATCGATCACCTGGGCATTGGACAAACGCCCCTCGATATCACGAATGCGCGCTTCGACCATACCCTGCTGCTCGCGCGCGGCATGGTATTCGGCGTTTTCCTTCAGATCACCCAGCTCTCGCGCCTCGGCAATCGCCTGACTGAGCTGCGGGCGCACCACGCTCTTGAGCTGCTTGAGTTCAACTTCGAGGGCTTCAGCGCCCTGTCTGGTCATCGGATATTTCATATCAAATTCCTGCGTGCAGATCCTGGAGTCGACGCACGATCTTCTCCGGACCAAACTTCAGTGCCATGCAGATCGCCTCACCACCAGCCAGCGTGGTGGTCGAGTAGACCTTGTGCTGCAGGGCATTGCGACGAATCGAATAGGAGTCGGCAATCGACTGACGACCTTCGGTGGTATTGATCACCAGGCTGACCTGATCGTTTTTGATCATGTCGACAATGTGCGGACGCCCTTCGGTCACCTTGTTGACCCGACGCACCGGAATACCGGCCGCCTCGATCACCTTGGCGGTACCACTGGTAGCCACAACCTCGAACCCCAGCTCAACCAGGTCACGCGCCACCTCAGCAACAAATGGCTTGTCGTCTTCGCGTACACTGAGGAACGCGCAGCCGCCGGTCGGCAGGCGCTCGCCAGCCCCAACCTGCGCCTTGGCATAAGCTTCGGCAAAGCTGTCGCCAACACCCATGACCTCGCCGGTGGACTTCATTTCCGGACCAAGGATCGGGTCCACACCAGGGAACTTGGCGAACGGGAACACCGCTTCCTTGACGCTGAAGTACGGCGGTACAACTTCCTGGGTAAAGCCCAGCTCCTTCAGGGTTTTGCCGGCCATGACCCGAGCAGCAATCTTGGCCAGCGACTGGCCAATGCACTTGGATACGAACGGCACGGTACGCGAGGCCCGCGGATTGACCTCGATCACATAGATGGTCTCGCCCTGCACTGCCATCTGCACGTTCATCAGGCCAACCACGCCCAGCTCAAGCGCCATCTTGCGCACCTGCTCGCGGATCTGATCCTGAATATTGGCCGGCAACGAGTACGGCGGCAGCGAGCAGGCCGAGTCACCGGAGTGCACGCCAGCTTGCTCGATATGCTGCATGATCGCGCCGATCACCACATCGGTACCATCAGAAACGGCATCGATATCGACTTCGATAGCACAGTTGAGGAAGTGGTCGAGCAGCACCGGGCTGTCGTTAGACACCTTGACTGCCTCGCGCATATAGCGCTTGAGCTCATCTTCCTGATAGACGATTTCCATCGCCCGCCCACCCAATACGTAGGAGGGGCGCACCACCAGCGGATAACCGATATTCTTCGACAGCGCCAGCGCCTGCTCTTCGCTGCGCGCGGTGGCATTCGGTGGCTGACGCAGATTGAGCCGCTCGACCATCTGCTGGAAGCGCTCACGGTCCTCGGCCCGGTCAATCGCTTCGGGACTGGTGCCGATGATCGGCACCCCGGCCTCTTCCAGCGCCCGCGCCAGTTTCAGCGGGGTCTGGCCGCCATACTGGACGATCACGCCCTTGGGCCGCTCGACCCGGACAATTTCCAGCACGTCTTCCAGGGTCACCGGCTCGAAGTACAGGCGATCGGAGGTGTCGTAGTCAGTCGAAACGGTTTCCGGGTTGCAGTTGACCATGATGGTCTCGTAACCATCTTCGCGCATCGCCAGCGCCGCATGCACGCAGCAGTAATCGAACTCGATACCCTGACCGATCCGGTTCGGGCCACCGCCCAGCACCATGATCTTGTCGCGCCCGCTCGGATTGGCCTCACACTCTTCCTCGTAGGTCGAATACATGTAGGCGGTATCGGTGGCGAACTCAGCGGCGCAGGTGTCGACCCGCTTGTACACCGGTTGCACCTTAAGCTTCTGACGGTGACTACGCAGGGTTTTCTCGCTGACTGCCAGCAACTGAGCCAGACGGGCGTCGGAGAAGCCCTTGCGCTTGAGCCGATACATCAGATCGCGGTCGATATTGGCCAGCCCCAGCGTCTTGACCCGCTCTTCATCCTTAACCAAGTCCTCGATCTGGATCAGGAACCAGGGATCAATCCGGGTCAGCTCAAACACCTCGTCCCGACTCATGCCGATGCGGAAGGCATCCGCCACATACCAGATCCGATCAGCACCGGGCACGGTCAGTTCACGAATGACTTCGGCGCGCACTTCGGCACTGGCCGGATCAACCTTGGGGTCGAGGCCAACTACGCCGACTTCCAGCCCGCGCAGGGCCTTGTGCATCGACTCCTGGAAGGTGCGACCGATGGCCATGACCTCGCCCACGGATTTCATCTGGGTGGTCAGACGGGCGTCGGCGTTGGGGAACTTCTCGAAAGCGAAACGCGGAATCTTGGTGACCACGTAGTCGATCGACGGCTCGAACGAAGCCGGGGTGCGGCCACCAGTAATGTCGTTTTGCAACTCATCGAGGGTGTAACCGACTGCCAGCTTGGCGGCGATCTTGGCAATCGGGAAACCGGTGGCCTTGGAGGCCAGCGCCGAACTACGCGACACCCGCGGATTCATCTCGATCACCACCATCCGCCCGGTATTCGGACAGATACCGAACTGCACGTTGGAGCCGCCGGTTTCCACACCAATCTCACGCAGCACCGCCAGCGAGGCGTTGCGCATGATCTGATATTCCTTGTCGGTCAGCGTCTGGGCCGGAGCAACAGTGATCGAGTCACCGGTATGCACACCCATCGGATCGAAGTTTTCGATTGAGCAGACGATGATGCAGTTGTCCTTCTTATCGCGGACCACTTCCATCTCGTACTCTTTCCAACCGATCAGCGACTCGTCGATCAGCAGCTCGTTGGTCGGCGAAAGGTCCAGACCACGATTACAGATTTCCTCGAACTCTTCACGGTTGTAGGCGATCCCGCCACCGGTGCCACCCATGGTGAACGACGGGCGGATAATGCACGGGAAACCAACCTGATCGAGTACCGCATTGGCCTCGTCCATGTTGTGGGCGATACCCGAACGCGGGCACTCCAGACCAATGGACTTCATGGCCTTGTCGAAGCGCGAACGGTCCTCGGCCTTGTCGATGGTGTCGGCATTGGCGCCGATCATCTCGACACCGTACTTCTCCAGCACACCGTGCTTTTCCAGATCCAGCGCACAGTTCAGTGCGGTCTGGCCACCCATGGTCGGCAGCACCGCATCCGGGCGCTCCTTCTCAATGATCTTCTCTACCGTCTGCCACTTGATCGGCTCGATGTAGGTGGCATCAGCCATGGCTGGGTCGGTCATGATGGTGGCCGGGTTGGAGTTCACCAGGATCACCCGGTACCCCTCTTCCTTCAGCGCCTTGCAGGCCTGAGCGCCGGAGTAGTCAAATTCACAGGCCTGGCCGATAACGATGGGGCCAGCGCCGAGAATCAGAATGCTTTGAATGTCTGTACGTTTTGGCATGATCTTCAGTAAATCCTGTATTCCGGCAGTTTAGCGGCGCTTGGCCATGGCCTCGATGAAACGGTCGAACAGCGGCGCGACATCATGCGGGCCGGGGCTGGCTTCGGGGTGTCCCTGGAAGCTGAAAGCGGCCTTGTCGGTGCGCTCAATGCCCTGCAGCGTGCCGTCGAACAACGACTTGTGGGTAGCACGCAGGTTGCCCGGCAGGCTCGTCTCATCGACAGCAAAACCGTGGTTCTGGCTGGTGATCATTACCACGCCGCTATCCAGATCCTGCACCGGGTGGTTGGCGCCATGGTGGCCATGGCCCATCTTCACGGTCTTGGCGCCCGAGGCCAGGGCCAGCAACTGATGGCCCAGACAGATACCAAAGACCGGAGTCTCGGTTTCGAGAATCTCGCGAATGGCCTGGATCGCATAATCGCAGGGCTCCGGATCACCGGGGCCATTGGACAGGAATACCCCATCCGGACTCAGCGCCAGCACTTCACTGGCCGGTGTCTGGGCCGGCACCACGGTCAGGCGGCAGCCGCGCGCCACCAGCATGCGCAGAATGTTGGTCTTGACCCCGTAGTCATAGGCCACGACATGGTAGGGCAGTTCGGCATCGGCTCGCTCGGGATGGCTGTCACTGGCCAGTTCCCAGACGCTGGAGCGCCACTGGTAGGGCGCCTTGACCGTGACTTCCTTGGCCAGGTCCATGCCCTTGAGCCCCGGGAAGCTGCGCGCCAGCTCAAGCGCCTGCTCCTCGCTGACCGAATCACCGGCAATGATGCAGCCGTTTTGCGAGCCTTTTTCACGCAGAATGCGGGTCAGCCGGCGGGTATCGATACCGGCAATGGCCACCACACCGTTGTCTTTGAGGTAATCGGGCAGGCTCTGCTTGCAGCGCCAGCTGCTGGCCAGCAGCGGCAGATCACGAATAACCAGACCGGCGGCATGCACCCGATCGGCTTCGACATCTTCGGGAGTAACACCGGTATTGCCGATATGCGGGTAGGTCAGGGTTACGATCTGGCGGGAGTAGGACGGATCGGTGAGGATCTCCTGATAACCGGTCATGGCCGTATTGAACACGACCTCACCGACACTGTGGCCGTCGGCGCCGATGGCCTCACCGCGGAAAATACTGCCGTCGGCAAGGGCGAGAATGGCTGGCTTGGACAAGAAAACCTCCGATTGAGCTGACACGTTTTACCAAACGCGGGCTGCACAAAAGCGGGAATGAGGTGCCGTGACACCACATCCCGCTACAAGGCATTGTCAGATACGCGTTAGATAGACAGATTAGCGCCATAGTCTAGCGGCTTGACCCCAAAATATCCACACCGAATGGCACCGTTCGCCCGACCGCAACAACCGGACACAATCCCATTGTGTTTCATCCTTCGGTCAACTGTGATAAAAACCCCGATGAACGCATGCAGTCATCTGCCCAGGCGCCACCCCGCCGGCAGCACAGACCCTGGCGAACGGTCACGACCTGCATCACAACAAAAAGAAAAACTCGGGGACAACACCATGGTAGTGCACCTGAAACGCAACTTCATCGTACTGATATTGTTGTGCATGGCGCCCTTGGCCCAGGCCGACCTGCAACGCCTGCAAACCCTGCATGAGTTCCGCAGTGAAGGCTATATCGCCGGAACCTACCTGCTGATCGACAACAACCTCTATGAGCGAGTACGCGAGCCGGGTAACCGCGAAACCTACAATCAGGCCCTGAACCGCATGGACCAGCTCCTGCGCCAGCTCGGCAACCCCAACGAACTGCGCAGCCCCTACACCGACTTCGTCAACCTGATCCGCGAACTGGAAGGGCAACCAGAAGAAGAGGCCCACTTCAACCTGGCCACGGTCAACCGCATCATGCAGGCCCACGGCCGCCTGGAACGCACCGCCGCGCAACTTTATGACGAACAGACCAGCAGCGCATCCGAGCAACTGCTGGCCCTGCACCAACAGAGCCTGGAAACCAACCAGATCCTGCTGCTATACCAGAACAACATGTTCAGTTCGGTTGGCGTGTACTTCATGGACGCTGATGAGGGCATCTTTGCCGCCATGGACCGACGCATCACCGAGCGCGCCAGCAAACTGCACAGCCTATTCCCCGACCAGCAGGCCACACTCAGTCGACTGGACAAACAATACACTTTCATCCAGCCGCGCCTGATCAAGTATTACGAAGATTGGGTGCCGACCATTGCCGCTTTTTATCTGCAACGCAACATTCAGACCCTGGACATGCTGGCCCGCGAACAGGTACGGGTCGCCAACCAGAGCAGCTAAGCCAACCCCAGATACGACAAAGCCCGGCATTGGCCGGGCCTTGTTCACTCAACCACACTCAGCGCAGTGCCAGTACATCCTGCATGTCATACAGGCCCGCCCCCTGAGCTTCCAGCCACAATGCCGAACGCACAGCCCCCTTGGCGAAGGTCATCCGACTTGAAGCCTTGTGGGTGATTTCCACCCGCTCGCCTTCAGTGGCAAACAGCACAGTGTGATCACCCACCACATCGCCAGCCCGCACCGTGGCAAAGCCGATGGTTTCACGCTCGCGCGCGCCGGTCTGACCCTCGCGACCATAGACCGCGACCTTGTGCAGATCACGCCCCAGTGCCTGGGCAACCACCTCACCCATGCGCAGCGCCGTGCCCGAAGGCGCATCAACCTTGTGCCGATGGTGCGCCTCGATCACTTCGATATCAGCATCATCACCCATTACCCGGGCAGCCATATCCAGCAATTTCAGACACAGATTGACCCCCACACTGAAGTTCGGGGCAAACACTACGCCAATGTGCCTGGCCGCCTCAGCGATCTGCTGCTTTTCCTCCTCGGAAAAACCGGTAGTGCCAATCACCATGGCCTTGCCATGGGCCCGGCACAACTCCAGATTGACCAGGGTACTGGTCGGATGAGTGAAATCGATCAACACATCGAAATCATCCAGCACCTGCTCCAGACTTCCGGCCACCATCACGCCCAGGCGCCCAACCCCGGCCAGCTCGCCAGCGTCAGCCCCAACCAGAGTGCTCTGCGGACGCTCGATGGCGGCAGTCAATGCCGCACCTTCAGCCTGGGTCACAGCCTCGATCAGGGTCTTACCCATACGCCCGGCAGCGCCAATCACTGCGATTCGTCTCATGGATTCACTCCGCTCAGGACTTCATATCTTCGAAGAATTTTTTCACCCCTTCGAACCAGCTTTTGGCCTGCGGCGACTGATTGGAGCCTTCGGCCTCCAGGGTGCTGCGCAACTCCTCAAGCAGCTCGCGCTGGCGCTTGGTCAAATTGACCGGCGTCTCAACCACGATCCGGCACAGCAGATCGCCCGCCGACCCACCACGCACCGGCACCACACCCTTGCCGCGCAACCGGAACAGCTTGCCGGTCTGGGCGCCTTCAGGGATTTTCAATTTGACCCGACCATCCAGCGTCGGCACTTCCAGCTCGCCACCCAACGCAGCATCGGCAAAGCTGACCGGCACTTCGCAATAGAGGTTCTTGCCGTCACGCTGGAAGAGCTTGTGCTCACGCACCGAGACCACCACATACAGGTCACCCGACGGGCCGCCATTGACCCCGGCCTCGCCCTCGCCCGCCAGGCGGATGCGATCGCCGGTGTCCACACCAGCCGGCACCTTGACCGACAAGGTCTTCTGCTCTTCCACCCGACCATGGCCATGACAATCACCACAGGGGTCGGTAATCATCTTGCCGCTGCCATGACAGCGCGGACAGGTCTGCTGTACCGAGAAGAAGCCCTGCTGCATACGCACCTGACCATGCCCGCCACAGGTGGTACAGGTGACCGGGCTTGAGCCCTTCTTGGCCCCAGTCCCGTTACAGGTCTTGCACTCGGCCAGCGTTGGCACCCGAATGGTTACGGTCGTGCCGCGTACAGCCTCTTCCAGGTCCAACTCCAGGGTATAGCGCAGATCACTGCCACGCTGCACGCTGGAACGACCACCACGCCCGCCGCCACCACCGAAGATGTCGCCGAACACATCGCCAAAGATGTCCGAAAAACTGGCGCCACCACCAAAACCACCGGCCCCGGCGCCCATGTTCGGATCGACTCCGGCATGCCCATACTGGTCATAGGCAGCACGTTTCTGGGCGTCGGTCAGCACTTCGTAGGCCTCGTTGGCCTCCTTGAACTTTTCTTCCGCCTCTTTATCGTCTGGATTGCGATCCGGGTGATACTTCATTGCCAGACGGCGATAGGCCTTCTTCAGCTCGGCTTCACTGGCGCCGCGCTCCACGCCCAGCACCTCATAATAATCACGCTTGGCCATCGTTTCCGTTTCCTTCACAACACGCTTGCGGCACAAACGGCAACGCGGGAGCTAAGTCCCGCGTTGCCTGGCACAGTTACCTGTCTGCTGGTACAGACGGCCGGGACATCACTTGTTGTCCTTGACCTCTTCAAACTCGGCGTCCACCACATCATCGGCGCCGCCCTGTGCCGCATCGGCCTGAGCCTCGCCCGCCTGGGCGGCCTGTGCCTGTTCGGCATACATCTTCTGCACCACCGGCCCGGAGACCTCTGACAGGGCATTGATCTTGGCTTCGATCAGCTCCTTGTCGTCACCCTTGACCGCTTCTTCCAGCTCAGCCAGAGCTTTCTCAATCGCCGCTTTTTCCTCATCGGTGGCCTTGTCGCCTACTTCCTTGAGGGTCTTGCGGGTGGCATGCACCAGTTGATCACCCTGGTTGCGGGTAGTCACCAGCTCTTCGAACTTGCGATCTTCCTCGGCATTGGCCTCGGCATCACGCACCATCTGCTCGATTTCGTCCTCGCTCAGACCCGAAGAGGCCTTGATCACAATCGACTGCTGCTTGCCGGTCGCCTTGTCCTTGGCCGACACGTTGAGAATACCGTTGGCATCGATATCGAAGCTGACCTCGATTTGCGGTACGCCGCGCGGCGCCGGCGGGATGTCGGCCAGATCGAAGCGACCCAGCGACTTGTTCTGTCCAGCCTGCTTGCGCTCGCCCTGCAGCACGTGAATGGTCACGGCCGTCTGGTTGTCATCAGCAGTCGAGAACACCTGCGACTTCTTGGTCGGGATAGTGGTGTTCTTCTCGATCAGCGCGGTCATCACCCCACCCATGGTCTCGATCCCCAGCGACAGCGGGGTCACATCGAGCAACAGCACATCCTTGACGTCACCGGCCAACACCGCACCCTGAATCGCCGCACCGATGGCCACGGCCTCGTCAGGGTTGACGTCCTTGCGCGGCTCCTTGCCGAAGAACTCGGTAACCGCCTTCTGCACCATCGGCATCCGGGTCTGACCACCAACCAGGATCACCTCGTTGATGTCGGACACATCCAGACCAGCATCCTTCATCGCCACACGGCACGGCTCAAGGCTGCGCTTGACCAGATCCTCGACCAGCGACTCCAGCTTGGCCCGGGTCACCTTGACATTCAGGTGCTTGGGACCGGAGGCGTCGGCAGTGATGTACGGCAGATTAACGTCGGTCTGCTGGCTGGAGGACAGCTCGATCTTGGCCTTCTCTGCAGCCTCTTTCAGACGCTGCAGAGCCAGCGGATCGTTGTGCAGATCAACACCATTCTCTTTCTTGAACTCGTCGGCCAGATAGTCGATCAGGCGCAGGTCGAAATCCTCACCACCGAGGAAGGTATCGCCATTGGTGGCCAAAACCTCGAACTGATGCTCGCCATCGACCTCGGCGATCTCAATCACCGACACGTCGAAGGTGCCGCCACCCAGGTCGTAAACCACGATGGTGGAGTCACCGCGGGCCTTGTCCATACCGTAGGCCAGTGCGGCAGCGGTCGGCTCGTTGATGATCCGCTTGACTTCCAGACCTGCGATCCGGCCGGCATCTTTGGTGGCCTGACGCTGACTGTCGTTGAAGTAGGCCGGCACGGTGATCACCGCTTCGGTAACCGGCTCGCCCAGGTAGTCCTCGGCGGTTTTCTTCATCTTCTTCAGCACTTCTGCCGACACCTGCGGCGGTGCCATTTTCTCGCCCTTGGCTTCAACCCAGGCGTCACCGTTGTCAGCCTTGACGATCTTGTAGGGCACCAGCTTGATGTCCTTCTGCACCACGTCCTCGTCAAACCGGCGACCGATCAGGCGCTTGACCGCATACAGGGTGTTCTGCGGATTGGTTACCGACTGACGCTTGGCCGACTGACCAACCAGGGTCTCGCCATCGTTGGTGTAGGCGACGATGGACGGGGTAGTGCGCGCACCCTCGGCGTTCTCGATCACCTTGGTGGCACCGTTTTCCATGATGGCGACGCAGGAGTTGGTAGTCCCCAGGTCGATACCGATAATTTTGCCCATAATTACTCGTTCTCCGAATCTGCTCGCCGCTTTACCCGCGGCCGGTTCAATCTGTCATGCCCACTAAATGGGGGCGTTCACAGCAATTTCAAGCCTGCTCGTCAATTTGCGGCGCGGCCGGTTTATCACTCGGGGTCTTGCTCACCACCACCATCGCCGGACGCAGCAAACGACCACTCAGGGTGTAGCCTTTCTGGAAGACCTTGAGCACGGTATTGGGCTCAACAGCGGCGCTCTCCTCCATAGCCATGGCCTGATGCAGCTCAGGGTTGAAGGGCTCGCCATGCGGCTCCACTGCCTGGACCTGGAAACGACCCAGAGTATCGGTAAACATTTTCAGGGTCAGCTCGATGCCTTCGCGCATCGGCTTGATCGCCGGATCATTGGGATCGGACAGCTCCATGCCACGCTCCAGACTGTCGAGAATCGGCAACAGATCACCGGCGAAGCGCTCCAGCGCGAACTTGTGCGCCTTCTCGACATCCTGCTCGGCCCGACGACGGGCGTTCTGCACATCGGCAGCAGCGCGCAGCAACTGATCCTGCGCTGTCGCCAATTGCTCTTCCAGACTGGCGACACGGGCGGCCAGATCCTCGTCGGCCTGGGTCTCAACCACATCCCCAGCGTCAGGCGCCTGGCCGTTCAGATCCTGTTTATAGTCATCCGCCATGGAAATCTCCTGTGATGCAAAGGGCATACAGCCCGATTAAGCGAAAAATAAGCAACCAATAGTGACAGCCTATATGGGGACGCTGGCGCCAGCTTCAAGGGCTGGCGCGAAGGAATCCTCAGCTCTTGTCGGAGCCAACACAAGTACTGTATAAATAACCAGAACAAGTAATCACCGGAGGGGAGCAAGGTCATGCTGGTACATCTGGCAGTGAACAATTACGCCATTGTCGACCATCTCGAACTTGAGCTCAAAGGCGGCATGAGCGCCATTACCGGCGAGACCGGGGCCGGCAAATCGATCATGCTTGACGCTCTGGCACTAACCCTGGGCGACCGCGCCGACAGCGGCGCCGTGCGCCCTGGCGCCGACAAGGCCGACATCCTCGCCATCTTCGACATCAGCAAGATTCCCGAAGCCCAGGCCTGGCTGGATGATCGTGACCTGGACAGCCCCGAGCAACAGGTGATTCTGCGCCGAGTGATCACCGCCGAAGGCCGATCGCGCGGCTACATCAACGGCAGCCCCTGCCCACAGCAAGACCTCAAGACCCTCGGCGAAATGCTGATCGACATCCACAGCCAGCATGAGCACCAGTCACTGCTCAAGACCGAGACCCATCGCCGGCTGCTCGATGAGTACGCCGGCGCCAGCGATCTGGCCCGCCAGATTCAACTGGCCGCACAGCGCTGCCGTCAGACCGAGCAGGCCCTGCAGCAGGCCAGCGAACACAACGACGAACAGGAGGCGCGCCTGCAACTGCTGAGCTACCAGCTTGAAGAACTGGACAACCTCAGCCTGCTCGACGGCGAACTGGAGTTGCTGGAGGGCGAACAGCGTCAACTGGCCAATGCCGAACAGATTCTGATGGCCTGCCAGCAGGTGATCAACCTGTGCAGCGAGAACGACACTGGCAGCGTGCTGCAGGCCATGACCTCCAGCCTCAACCGCCTGGGCGGCCTGACCGAACACAGCCGCCACCTCAACGAAGCCCACAACCTGCTGGCCAGCGCCCAGATCCAGGTTGAAGAAGCCGTTGGTGAGCTGAGCCGCTACCTGGATCACTTTGAGGCCGACCCACAACGCCAGCAGGAAGTTGAAGAGCGGCTGGGCAGCATCTACGAACTGGCCCGCAAGCACCGGGTCAACCCCGAGGAACTGCCAGCCCTGCAACAGCGCCTGATCGACGAACTGGAGAGCTTCCAGCAACGCGATGCCGACATCGAGCGCCTGGGCGACGAACTCAAGGCCTACCGCGAGCATTACCAGCAACTGGCCGACAAACTATCCGGCATTCGCCACAAAGCCGCGCAAAAACTGGCCAAGGCTGTCACCAGTGAAATTCAGCGTCTGGGCATGCCGGGCGGGCGGATCGAACTACAGCTAGCGCCCCTGAACCCGGGCAACTATCCACCCAATGGACTGGAAAGCGTCGAGTTTCTGGTCAGCGCCAACCCCGGGCAGCCCGCCAAGCCGCTGGCCAAGGTCGCCTCCGGCGGCGAACTGTCACGCATCAGCCTGGGGATTCAGGTCATCACCGCACAAACGTCACGGGTGCCGACTCTGGTATTCGACGAAGTGGACGTTGGCATTGGCGGCCCCACCGCCGAGATCGTCGGTCAACTGCTACGCCAGCTTGGCGAGCGCGGCCAGGTGCTTACCGTCACCCACCTGCCCCAGGTCGCAGCCCAAGGGCATCAGCATCTGTTCGTGCGCAAGGAGCAAAAAAAGGATTCAACCCGCACCCGGATTGACGAACTCGACCAGAGCGGCCGCATTCAGGAAGTGGCGCGCATGCTTGGCGGCGTGGACTTGACCGAAGAGTCATTGGCCCACGCCCGCAAACTGCTCTCGCTTACAGCATAAACGTGAAAAAGGCGCCTCAGGCGCCTTTTTTCTTCACGTACAACACCAGATTGTGGTCAACCAGCTCGAAACCGTGTTCACGGACGATTTCCTTCTGCCGACGCTCAATTTCCGGATCGAAAAACTCGATCACCTCGCCGGAGTCAACACAGACCATATGGTCGTGATGCTCACCATCGGCCAACTCGAACACCGCATGACCGCTGTCGAAGTTGTGGCGCACCACCAGACCGGCCGATTCAAATTGAGTCAGAACCCGGTAAACGGTAGCCAACCCAACATCTTCTCCGGCCTCCATCAGGGACTTGTATACATCCTCGGCGCTCATGTGACGCTCTTCGGAATTGTCCAGCATCTGCAGGATTTTTACTCGCGGCAGCGTTACCTTAAGGCCAGCTTTGCGGAGTTCTTGATTTTCAACCATGGTCAGATTCTCGTTCAGCGCTTCGCAGGGCGGGATCAGTCGGGTATGATTCATGGCTCACTGAGCCATTTCACAATAGTGGATGTTACCACGTCATGCCAAAGACCCTGAACCAAATCTTGTGTATTCTCATTTGCGCGATCAGTTTGAGCGCCTGTGGCTTCCCCGGCGTTTACAAGATTGACATCCAGCAGGGTAACGTTGTGACTCAGGACATGGTCGACCAATTGCGCCCCGGCATGACCACCCGTCAAGTCCGCTTCATCATGGGCACCCCGCTGATTCAGGACACCCTGCACCCCAACCGCTGGGACTACCTGTACAGCATGAAGGCCGGGCACAGCCCGCGCACCCAGGAACGCATTTCACTGGTCTTTGAGAATGATCGCCTGGTAGGCCTGAGTGGCGACTTTGTCCCCGGCACCAGCCGCGACGAAGCCATTATGGGTGGCCAGGCCCCGCGCAGCTCCGGCACCGAAAGCTACCCGGTCGATCTGGGCGCCCCATTGGGCACCGGCGAGTAAACAATCTCATCAATCCTGGCGCCAAGCTGCTGCATGGCGCCAGAGTCGTCTGCACTACTCCTGCTCGCCCTGCTCGTCCTTAACCGCCTTGGCTTTTGCCGCGCGCTGCTTGCGCACTTCCTTGGGATCGGCTATCAGCGGCCGGTAGATCTCGACCCGCTCACCCTGGGCAAGAATCCGTTCAGCCGGCTTGGGTACCGTCTTACCAAACACGCCCATGGCACTGGCATCCAGATCCAGTTCGGGAAAGTGCTCGGCAATGCGCGACAGCCTGGCAGCTTCCAGCATGCTGGTACCCTCGGGCACTGTCAGACTGATGATTTTCTGCTTATGAGCCAGCGCATAGGCCACTTCAACGGCAATGGTTCGCTCAGCCACCGTATTGCTCCTTGGCCCGCTGGCAGAAAGCATCCACCATGGTGTTGGCCGCCTGATTGAACAACGGCCCCAGCGTCGCCTTGACTACCGGGCCGGCATAATTGAAATGCAGGTCCAGGCTGATCTTGCAGGCCGCCTCACCCAGCGCCTTGAACTCCCAGACACCATGCAGCTCACTGAACGGACCATTTTCCAGCCGCATCTCGATGCGCTGGCCCGGCAGCAGCTCATTGCGAGTGGTGAACGCCTGCGTCATCCCGGCCTTGGCCACGGTTAACCGGGCGCGCATCTGCACATCCGTTTCTTCCAGAATCTCCGCCAGTGAACACCAGGGCAGAAACTCCGGATAACGCTCTACCCGATTAACCAGATCAAACATCTGCCTGGCCGTATACGGCAACAAGGCCGAGCGCTGAATATGAGTCATAAAGCCTTCACTTTAACAGTTCAGAGGCAAACACGATCAGCACCCCTACCGGCGCCACGTAGCGAAGCAGCCAATATACCACTGGGAACAGCCGCGGGTATCTGAGCCCCAACTCGGCCCGAAACACCTCGCGATCCAGTACCCAGCCAGCGAACAACGCAAACAGCAAGCCACCCAGCGGCAACATGATCCGGCTGGTCAGATAATCGACCAACTCAAAGAAGGTCTTACCACCCTCAGCCCCCCACTGGATCAGATGCCAACCCAGGGCATCACGCACAAAGAACTTGGCATCGGCCAGCACGTTGAATGACAGCACCGTACCCAGACCCACGACCCAGCAGAACAGCGCAATACAGCCGGTAATCTGGGCCCGGCTGCGGCCACTGCGCTCTACCCAGTAGGCCACAGCCGGCTCCAGCATGGAAATGGCCGAACTCCAGGCCGCCACCGCCACCAGCACAAAGAAAATGAAGCCGAAAACCTGGCCCATGGCGATATTGCCGAAAGCGATTGGCAGGGTGACAAACATCAGGCCCGGACCACCGCCCGGCTCCAGCCCGGCCGCAAACACAATCGGGAACAGTGCCAGGCCAGCGGTCAGCGCCACCACCGTATCCAGCAGCGCCACCGTGATCACTGTGCTGCCGATTGAGGATTTTTTCGGCATGTAGGCGCCGAACACCATGATCGAACCCACCCCCACGCTCAGGGTGAAGAACGCGTGGCCCATCGCCGCCAGAATGCCGTCGGGCACTTCGCGCAGATTGAAATGGAACAGGAACTCAACGCCTTCCATGAAGTGGCCGGTAGTCAACGCATAGCCGAGCAGAATCACCAGCAGCACGAACAGCATCGGCATCATGATCCGCAAGCTGCGCTCAAGGCCAGCCACTACGCCGCGAGCAATGATAAAGGCCGTCACCAGCATGAACAGGCTGTGCCACAGCGTCAGCCGCCAGGGGTCAGCGGTCAGCCCGTTAAACCGCTCGCCCGCACCAGGACCGTCGATGGCGGCAAACTCGCCACGGCCCATGCCAATGATGTAGTCCAGCGACCAGCCCGCCACCACACTGTAGAACGACAGAATCAGCAAGGCGGCGATCATGCCCATCATTGCCGCCCAGGACCAGCGCGGCGACGCCGCCGACTGCACGGCCAGGCTACGCAAGGTATTGACCGGGCTTTGGCGGCCACGGCGTCCCAGCACCGTCTCGGCCAGCATGATCGGCAAACCGATCAGGGCAATGCACAGCAGATAGACCAGCACAAAAGCACCGCCACCGTAGACACCCGCCATGTAGGGGAACTTCCAGATATTGCCCAGCCCTACCGCCGATCCGGTCGCTGCCAGAATGAATACCCAGCGACTGGCCCAGATACCGTGGATCGACACATTCTCATTCGCCATGGGAAAACCCGGTCTGCCTTTGAAAAAAGGAAGGCATTGTCCAGATTTTGACCAACCAGGACAAGGGCAAAGCACCGGCCAACGATAGCGGTAATCCCTACAACCCCCTATAATGCGCCGCCTATGAGCAAGCAAAAGAAACCCCAGGCCAACAGCGGCACCATTGCGCTGAACAAAAAGGCCAAACACGACTACTTCGTCGAAGAACGCTTCGAGGCCGGCCTGGCCCTGACCGGCTGGGAAGTGAAGAGCCTGCGCGCGGGCAAAGCCCAACTGGTCGACAGCTACGTCGTCTTCAAGAATGGCGAGGCCTTCCTGTTCGGCGCCCATATCACGCCCCTGCTGAGCGCCAGCACCCACGTGATCGCCGACCCGATCCGCACCCGCAAGCTGTTGCTCAATGCCCGTGAGCTGGAGAAGCTGATCAGCGGCGTGCAACAAAAAGGCTACAGCTGCGTCCCGATGGCGCTGTACTGGAAGAAGCATCTGGTCAAGTGCGAGATAGCCCTGGTCAGAGGCAAGAAGGACTTCGACAAACGCGAAACCGAGAAAGAACGCGACTGGGCCCGTGAGAAGGCACGCATCGTCCGCGAGAACCATCGCTGATTTTTTTTGCACCTGCGCTGAACTTTGCCGACAGCCCCCGGTCAGAATTGATAACCAGGCTGGTCTGCTCCACCAGCAGAGGTTCAAAGCAAGCAATGCCTAGCCCCGCTCAGCGGGGTATTTTTTTATTCGCTACCAGCCTAGGCGTTTGCTCAAACCAACCCACAGCCGCCTTTCAACCCGGGAACCTTTCCCGTACAATGCACTCTTAGAACTGACCAGCAAGATTTGGGGCCGATTTGGATTCGACGACGGTTACAAAACTTGAGGGGCATGCCGAGTTGGTAACAGAACTCGTAAATCCACTGTTGCACACTTATAGTTGCCAACGACGACAACTACGCCCTAGCCGCTTAAGCCGGCTAGCAGCCTCTAGGGGATGCCTGTAAACCCGAAGATTTGGCTGTCATATAGAACAGGATCGCCGCCAAGTTCGCTGTAGACGTAACGGCTAAAACTTATACAGCTCGCTCCAAACACCCTGCCACTCGGGCGGTGAGGAGTTAACTAAGTAGAGATGGCTAAGCATGTAGAACCGATAGCGGCGGACTGGCGGACGGGGGTTCAAATCCCCCCGGCTCCACCAAATACTCATCTAAAGACGTCTCCGGACGTCTTTTTTTGTGCATGAAAGCACCAAAAATCAATAAGTTACGATACATCAACGTCCACAGGCGTCCACCAGAAGCCAGCACTTCTGGTATTCCAAATGGTATTCCAAGCATTCCTCTGGTATTTTTTGGAATACCAAGATCAGTTGTGGAATACCAAAATGAGCGGCAAAGCCGTACGCCTCACCGAAGCCAAGGTCAAAAACGCTACCCCCAATGCAACCGACTACGTTCTGGGTGATGGGGACGGCCTGCAACTGCGAGTGAGAAGCAATGGCTCCAAGCTCTGGAACTTCAACTACTACCACCCGGTGACCAAGAAGCGTCTGAACATGGGACTTGGGGCTTACCCCGAAACCTCGCTTTCGCAAGCCCGCAAGCTAACCATCGACGCCAGGCAACTGATTGCCCAGGGCATAGACCCCAAAGAACACCGCGACAACGCCCGGCAGCAGCAAAAAGCGGCCAGCGAGCACACCCTAAGAAAAGTTTCCGAAGCTTGGTTCGAGCTAAAGCAAGAGGGTGTCACCTCAGCCTATGCCGAAGATATCTGGCGCTCGCTGACACTTCATGTCTTTCCCGATCTTGGTGAGACCCAGGTGTCCAGCATCACAGCGCCCAAGGTAATCGAGCTTTTGCGCCCCATTGAAGCAAAAGGCAGCCTGGAAACAGTCAAACGCCTCTCCCAACGACTGAACGAGATCATGACCTACGCCGTGAACTCAGGCCTGGTTCCAGCTAACCCCCTGAGCGGCATTCGCGCAGTGTTCAAAAAGCCCAAGAAACAGAATATGGCCGCCTTGAATCCTGAAGAGCTACCAGAACTCATGGTTGCCATAGCCAATGCAGCCATCAAGCGCACAACACGTGCACTGATCGAATGGCAACTGCACACCATGACACGCCCTGCCGAAGCAGCCACAACGCGATGGATCGATATCGATCTGGACAAGAAGATCTGGACCATACCTGCAGAACGGATGAAGAAACGCCGCCCTCACATCGTGCCGCTGACAGATCAAATGCTGGCAATTTTGGAGGCCGTGAAGCCTTTCAGCGGACACAGGGAGTACGTTTTTCCGGCTGACCGGAACCCACGCACCCACTGTAACAGCCAAACCGCCAATATGGCGCTGAAGCGCATGGGCTTCGCCGGTCGCCTGGTAAGCCACGGCATGCGCTCCATAGCGAGCACCATCCTCAACGAGCAAGGATTTGATCCCGAACTGATTGAGGTCGCCCTAGCGCACGTGGACAAGAACGAGGTCAGAAGCGCCTATAACCGTGCTGACTACATTGAGCGGCGCAGGCCGATGATGGAGTGGTGGAGCCGGCATATTGAGCAAGCTGCGACAGGAAGCCTGTCTGTCGCAGCTGTCAATCAGGGGGACGCGAGAAAAGTTGTGTCCATTCGGTAGAGAAATGGCTGCTTTCGGCCAGAAGCGGACAATGGCCCAAGAGGTGTGAAGGAAGCTTTCAATATCCACCAAAAGCACACTTATGTCGCCATCAAGCCAGGCCAGCCTCAATCCGAGACTGGCCTAGGCGTGACGGCACCTAATCAGATCTTCCGCTTCACATTGCCCGCTTTAACTCACCATAGTTGCCACGCGTGCGAAGCACCAGCGTGACATTTTCATTATTCCGGTTACGGAAAAACCAGCCATGGTTGCCGGTGAACGCCGCGGTGAGCTCGCCCTCATCTTCCGCCACACCGCGCCCTTTCTCATAAGAAATCGACCGACCACCGCCGTCACCGTGGGTATCAAAGTTGACGGGGCCTCCCTCGGATACCCAGTGAAAGCTGGCAACCCCACCTTCTTGCATGGTCAATTTGAACTCTGTGCCTTCTCCGGGTGTAAGCACAAACTGTACCTCATCCTTCCATTCGGGCTCCTCCGTAGCTGCAGGCACCACCATAGCGGATTCGATGTGTGGCTCCGGGGTGTCGGCAGCCTGCCGCATCGGAGCTGCGGGCTCCGTTAAGAGCTCCTCAGTAGCGTCACGTACCGCAGCTAGTTGAGCGGTTTCATCAGCAGCAGCTTCTTCGGCAAGCTGCTGTTTGATCTCACCCATCTCGGTCAAACCCAACAGACGGCCTACACCCGTCGGATCCATAGCGTACTCCGCGGGCATCACAACAGTGACCAGCAATACCAGCGCGACGACTGCGGAGATGATGGTAGAGCGGATGAGCTTTGCGGTGCTGGGCAGTTCTCTGCGCAAGGGCATATCAGTGTTATACATAAAATGTCTCCAGAATTAAGCAATAAAGTAGCCAGTAAGCTGATAGCCGATGAGCAGGAAGCCTGCACCCATCATGGCCACGTTGGCGGTGTAGGCATGGCGGAAAAAGCCATCTGTCTTGCGCCAGAAGCTCATCACAATCAGGATCATAGCTAGCGCTATGAGCTGGCCCATTTCTACGCCGACGTTGAACGCGAGCAGGTTGGGGACCAGCCCGTCTGGGGAGATATCGTATTCAATAATCTTCGACGACAAGCCAAAGCCGTGAAACAAGCCAAAGATCAAGGTGGCGGCTTTGGTATTGGGCTGGAAGCCAAACCAACGCTGATAAGCACCCAGGTTATCCAGCGCCTTGTATACCACCGAGAGTCCGATAATTGCATCGATGATGTAGCTGTTGATGCCGATGTTGAAATACACGCCCAACAGCATGGTCAAGGAATGCCCGACAGCAAAAAGGCTCACATAGATAGCGATGTGCTTCATACGATACAGAAAGAAAATCACACCGAGCAGAAACAGCAGATGATCATAGCCCGTGACCATGTGCTTGGCCCCCAGGTACATGAACGCAACAAGGTTCACGCCGGTGATTTCCTGAATGTACCCCTTGTCGCCTTCGGCAACCGCATGGGCCAGCACGTCAGTGCTCATGCCGAGCAGACCAAGAGACAGGAATATCCAGAACAGCCGACTTCCGTTTGTGCCCACACGCGCACGCCAACGGCCGTCAAACAGAATTGACAACATAAAAACTCCAACAGTATTGGTTTATAAAGCTGCGTTGCAGCGAGACGTTGAACGGTCAGGACGCTTTGGGCGGGCGTTCGAGGCGGTAATGAAATCTGGGAGGAGTTCTCCCGGCCAGGAGAGGCAATTGCCGGACAGACATCAGAGGGGCCGCTACTGGCCGGATAGTTGGGTGACCCAAGGACTCGTGACTGTGATTACTGGAGTCATGATGCGCATGCTTATCTGATTCTTCATCAAATTCATCGTGGCTATGAGATTTGTCATGCTGTCCACCGGATATCTCACCAGCCAGCGCAGCCAGACCATGGGACGATGTTTCACCGACCGCAGAGACTGACATGCCGAGCAACGCAAGCAACACTACGAGCATCGGAAGCAGCTGTTTACGCTGGAAGGCAGAGATCATGAATGGCTAGCCGGCATGAGTGTTGGATTAATACCGCTTTAAAGCATAACATCCCCCCAGGGGGGATAGGAAATGAAAATGACAGACAACCATCAACACGCATCACATACGGACATCATCAAGCGCCTCAAGCGGGCTCAAGGCCATCTTGCTGGCGTGATCAATATGATGGAAAACGGCAAACCCTGTCTTGAGCTGGCGCAGCAGCTGCACGCTGTAGAAAAGGCGATCCAGCAGGCAAAGCGCGTTTTGGTGCAGGACCATATCGACCATTGTCTTGATGCTGCGATAGGTGATCTGGAACCCGACCAAAAAAGCCGTATTGACGAGTTCAAAGCCATAGCTCGTTACCTCTGACAAAGATGCCATGCTTGATATTCTGAGACACCGCATCTACCGGCATCTGTTCTTTGCCCAGGTTGTTGCCCTGTTGGGCACCGGCCTTGCAACCGTCGCGCTCAGCATCGTTGCGTTTGATCTGGCGGGTGACGATGCCGGCAAAGTGCTGGGCACTGCCATGGCCATAAAGATGGTCGCCTATGTCTTGATCGCACCCGTCGCTTCAGCTCTCGCCGAGAACGTACCGCGCAGGGTACTGCTGGTCATGCTGGATATGGTCCGCGCGGCGTCTGCCTTAGCCTTGCCATTTGTCACTGAAATCTGGGAAGTGTTTGTATTGATAGCAGTGCTTCAATCTGCGTCTGCTGCCTTCACCCCCATCTTCCAGTCCACCATCCCGGATACGCTACCGAATGAGGCTGAATACACCAAAGCCTTGTCCCTTTCACGGCTAGCCTATGACCTGGAAAACCTCGTTAGCCCGGCATTGGCGGCGATGATACTGGTGTTCACAAGCTGGCAGGCATTGTTTTCGGGAACGGTTATCGGATTCATCGCCTCTGCGCTTCTCGTGGCTTCGGTGGCTATTCCCTCTGGCATCAAGACAGAGAAGCGAAAGGGCGTATATGCCCGTGCCCGCCGTGGCTTCGAGATATTTATTGCCACGCCGCGTTTGCGCGGGTTAATGGCATTGAATCTGGTCGTTAGCCTCGCTGGTGCCATGGTCATCGTGAACACGGTAGTACTGGTTCAGGGTCAGTTCGGACTGACCGAGCAGCACACGGCAATGGCGTTCGCTGCATTTGGGGGCGGCTCGATGTTGGCAGCCTTTGCATTACCGGCCCTGTTGAAGCGCTGGTACGATCGCCAAGTGATGCTGACAGGGGCGGCCATGCTTATTGTCGGGCTGATTGCCGCTCTCCCCATAGACAGGCTGGCCTGGCTGCTATCGGTGTGGGCTTGGCTTGGCATCGGCTTTTCGGCTGTGCAAACACCGATCGGCCGGCTACTGACAAGGTCCGCCCATGGCCAAGATCGGCCGGCTGTTTTTGCCGCACAATTCTCGTTATCGCACGCGGGCTGGCTGATTGCGTACCCACTGGCCGGTTGGCTGGGGGCTTTTGCAAGTATACACATCACCCTTTTGATACTAGCTGGTTTAGCAGTAGTTGCTTTGGTCTCAGCCATCAAACTCTGGCCAGCCAACGATCCGATTGAACTACTGCATCTACATGACGACCTGACGGAGGACCACCCACACACTGCCTCGTCTGGGCGTGAGCATGCACACCCATACATCATCGACAGCTTGCATCCGAAATGGCCGTGATAATGCCGCAGGAGGCGCCAAGCTTTTCCCGAAGACCTATACTAAGCTTCGGTCTGCTCAGCCATCTCGATAGCATCGTCGATCTCTATGCCTAAATACCTAACAGTGCTCTCTAGCTTCGTGTGACCCAGTAGCAACTGCACGGCTCTGAGGTTTTTCGTTCTGCGGTAAATCAGTGTTGCTTTGGTGCGTCGTAGAGTGTGAGTACCGTACATGGCAGGGTCAAGAGAAATCGACGTTATCCAAGCCTTGACGATCCGGGAGTATTGCCTAGTAGAAAGATGCTCTGAGCTATGCAATCTGCTCGGGAACAGGAAGTCGTTGCTACGCAATTGCGCGTGATGCAGCCAAGCCTCGAGCGCTGTTCGGGTTTGGCCCGTGATTTCAAACTGAACAGGCCGATGCGTTTTCTGTTGCGTTACAATGGCTCGGGGCAAAACGTGCGCACCGTGCGCAATATCGCAGACCCTGAGCTTTGTTAAATCACAGGCGCGCAACTTGCTGTCGATGGCCAGGTTGAAAAGAGCTAGATCGCGGATTTTTTCTGAAATCTGAAGTCTCACTCGGATGGACCAAATGTCTTGAATCCGAAGCGGTGCTTTCTGCCCGACGAGCTTGCCCTTATTCCAAGGCTCGCGAGAAAAGGTGGTGGTGTTCATTGTTATCCTCCGTGTCATGGAAGATAACAATGAACCCTCAGAAGCTTGGACGCTATTGGCCAAGTTATGCCTACACGAACTGTCCGCTTTTGGCCGAAAGCAGCCCTCTGAAACTGCCCCACATACTCAACCATCATATTTCCATTCAAACTTTTTTCAATCCTACATAACCCCCACGAGCCTACCCCAGCCAGTCCGCTCAACTGGCCTGTCTCATGAGGGTTTTCACCATGTCTCGATCCTGTCCACGCTGCGGTTCGCAGCGGGTGGTTTTCTGTAACTACGGTAAGCGTATTGGTGGTTATGTTGGCACCGTTGCCGGTGGCATGACCGGTGCTGCAACGACTACTGCAACCGGAGCCTTAGCGGGCACCCGTATCGGCATGCAGGTTGGCGTGATTGCTGGCCCTGCCGGTGTGGGTGCGGGTGCCGTGCTGGGCGCCATAACCGGTGCCCTGGCTGGCTGTATCGCCGGTCTGCGTCTTGGCAAGGTGGTGGACGAGCAGCTGCTCTGTCGCTTCCGCTGCCAGGACTGTCACGCGCATTTCTGAGCGCACGCCCCTTCCCTTTCTCACTTTCTCTGACCGCCTGAGCTCAATGGCTCGGGCGGTCTATGCCGTTTGGAGGTTTCCATGGCTCATCAAGTCGAACGCATGGCCTACGTGGGTAGCACGCCCTGGCATGGCCTGGGTAACAAGCTGTCCCGTCATCAACCGCTGGAGGTCTGGCAGCATGAGGCCGGGATGAACTGGCACATCGAGGAGTCGCCGGTACGCTTTCTGTCAGACTCTGCCGCGCATCTGGGCAGCATTCACAGCTTCCCAGAACAGAAGGTGCTGTATCGATCCGACACCAAGGCGCCGCTGTCGGTGGTGTCGCAGCGCTATAAGGTGGTCCAGCCCTTCGACGTGCTGGAGTTCTACCGCGACCTGACCGAGTACGCCGGCTTTGAGCTGGAGACTGCCGGCGTACTCAAGGGCGGTCGCAAATTCTGGGCGCTGGCGCGTACCGGCCAGGCGTCGGTGCTCAAGGGCAATGACCTGGTGAACGGTTACCTGCTGCTGGCTACGTCCTGCGACGGCAGCCTGGCTACGGTAGCGACGCCAACCACGGTGCGAGTGGTCTGCAACAACACCCTGGCCATCGCTGTAAATGGTTCGGTGGAGTCGATCAAGGTGCCGCACAACACCGAGTTCAATGCCCAAGCTGTCAAGCGCCAGCTGGGGATCTCGGTGGCCCAGTGGGATGACTTCATGTACCGGATGAAGACCCTGAGCCAGCGCAAGGTCAATACCGGTGAGGCCCTGGGGTACTTTCTGCGGGTGATCTGCGATACCGAGCAAGACGTCAAGGATCGACGGGAGCTGAGCCAGCACCGGGCGCTACAGAAGGTGCAGGATCTGTACGCCGGCAAAGGTCGTGGTTCTCAGCTGGAGTCGGCGCAGCACACGGCCTGGGGCCTGCTCAATGCAGTGACCGAGTACGTGGACCACGAAAAACGTGCCCGCAGCATCGATCACCGGCTGGACTCAGCCTGGTTCGGCCAGGGTGCGACGCTGAAGCAAAAAGCCCTGGAGCATGCGCTGGACCTGGTAGCTTGAGCGCTTCTTGTCCTGAACTGATTCACCCAATCCCCGTTACTTTCTCAATCGCCTGAGCCCGATCAGCCTGTGCTGGTCGGGCTTTTTTGCGTCTGGAGTCCGATATGAATACACCGCAATCAACCCCAGCCCCGGTCGGCAGCAAAGGCCGTGGCGTGCTGCGTCTGGTCAGCACTAAAGATCTGGACCGCCAGGACTGGCTGGATGTGCGCAAATGCGGCATCGGCAGCTCGGATGCCGCTGCAGCCATTGGCCTTAACCCCTACAAGTCGCAGCTGGCGCTGTGGATGGAGAAAACCAACCGCGATGTAGGCCTGCCCCAACCCAACCAGGATGACGACACCACCCCGGTGTTTTGGGGGGTGGTGCTGGAGCCGGTCGTGGCATCCCAGTACCAACGGCGCAGCGGCAACAAGGTCCGCAAGGTTAATGCCGTGTTACAGCACCCACAGATCCCCTGGATGCTGGCCAATATCGACCGGGAGGTGATCGGCAGCAGCGAGGTGCAGATCCTCGAATGCAAAACAGCCGGGCTCAACGGGGCCAGGCTGTGGCGCGAGGGCGTACCCAAGTATGTCGAGGTGCAGGTCATGCACCAGTTGGCCGTCACTGGCAAGCAGGCGGCCGATGTGGCCGTGCTGCTCGGTGGCCAGCAACTGGAGGTCTACCGCATCGAGCGGGATGACACGCTGATCGCGCACTTGATCGAACTGGAGCGGCAGTTCTGGCAGTACGTCGAAACCGACACCCCACCACCGGCCGATGGTTCGGACTCAGCGGACCTGGCCCTGCGCCTGCTTTACCCAGCTGATGACGGCGAAGAACGGGATTTCAGCGAAGACCCGTTACTGTCCGCCGCCTATGTCGAGCTCAAGCAGGTCCGTCACTCACTGGCCGATCTGGGCAAGCGTGAGGCCCAGCTCAAGCAGCAACTGCAACAGGGCATGGGCACGGCCAGCAAGGCGCTGTTTGCCGAGGGCAGCATCACCTGGAAGAAGGCCAAGGACAGTCCCGGCGTGGATATGGATGCCTTGTTCCGGGATAACCCCACCCTGAAAACCCAGTATCAAATCAGCAAACCCGGGAGCCGGCGCTTTCTGGTCAGCTGATGACATGTCCCTGTGCCATCCAAGCCGGTTGCTTATGCTGCCGGCTTTTTTGTGTCTACCCCAAGGAGCGTCCCATGATCAAAGGTCTGGCCATTACCCCGCCCGTGCTCGGGCGTATCTCGATCGGCAAGGTCATCGAAAAGAACGGCAAGCGACTGCCGGAGAAAGATGATCAGTTCACTATCACCTCACAGGTGCAAACCCGCGATGGCTGGCTTGCCCACCCGCTGGATGAGCAACTGCGCAAGGACCAGGGCGGCAAGATCCGCAGCATCCCGGTGCGCTTGCTGTTCAACGAACCGGAGCTGAACTTTCGGGCCGAGTACAGCCTGTTCGACCGCAGCAGTGGGCGCCCGCTGTGTGTCGGCAACGGTGAGACCTGCAAACGTTCGACCTCGGACGGCATCCAATCACAGCTCTGCCCGTCTCCCGATGGCTGCCCACTGGCCCAGGGCGGCAACTGCAAGCCCTATGGTCGCCTGAATGTGGTCATCGGCGATGACGACCCGTTGGGCAGCTTTGTGTTTCGCACCACCGGCTACAACAGCATCCGTACCCTGTCGGCACGACTGAGCTATTGGCAGGCGCTGTCGGGTGATCGGCTGGCGTGTTTGCCGCTGGAGCTGCGCCTACGGGGCAAGTCGACCCGTCAGAGCCATGGCACACCGATCTATTACGTGGATCTGACTCTGCGCAGCGGGTTGAGTCTGGAGGAAGCACTGCAGCAAGCGCAACAGCTTGAGCAAACGCGTCAGGCGGCTGGATTTGATCAGCAGGCACTGGATACGGCAGCCCAGCAGGGGCTGATCAACGGCGCCTTTGAAGACAGTGAAGAAGACGCGCACCAGGTGCTGGAGGAGTTTTATCCGGTCACGGCTGGCGCCGACTCAGCCTCATCCAGCCCTTCGCCCCAAGGCTACGGCAACCGCAAGCCACGTAATGGCAAGCCCACCCTGCACGACCTGATTCTGGAGCGCAGCCACCACCTGCAGTCCGAAGCACCCAACGCCGGCCCCTGAGCCGGCTTTTTTATATCCGCCGTTGCTGTTCCCAGCAAACAACCGGAGTGACCATCATGACACCTAGCACCGCAACCAACATCGAACCCCAAGGCCGCACCCAAACGCCCAACTCCGGCCTGGACCTGTCGGAAAACGAAGTCCTGGAGTGGGCCACTGCGATCCTCGAAGCCCGCTTCAAGCGCTGTAACTATCTGACCAGCCCTGCGCTGGTACGTGATTACCTGCGCGCCCAACTGGCCGCTGAGGAGCGCGAAGTCTTCGGAATGATCCTGCTCGATACCCAGCATGGCGTACTCGGCTTTGAACGGCTGTTCTACGGCACTATCGATTCCGCCAGCGTCTACCCCCGCGAGATCATCAAAACCGTGCTCAACGTCAATGCGGCCGCCGTCATCCTCGCCCACAACCACCCCAGTGGTAACCCTGAGCCCAGCACCGCCGACGTTGCCCTGACCAAGCGCCTGGAAACCGCCCTGCACACCGTCGATGTCCGCCTGCTCGATCATCTGGTGATCGGAGGCGCGGACTCGGTGAGCTTTGCTGAGCGCGGGCTAATTTGATCCCACCCCACTATCGACCGGAGGTCACATGACCACAACCTGCTGCATCTGCCAGTCAGCAACACTGATCAATCGGCAGAACCTGCGCACCCTGGCCGCTCTGGCCGGGGTGCTGGATGTTGTACTGCGCGATTATGGCGAGCTGCAGCGCCAGCAATCGGGCCCATCCGAACCGTGGACACTCCTTGGCGACTTGGTGGAACAACTAAGTGAGAAGCCATCCTTGCCGTCCGAAGGACTGGCTCAAGGACTGGCACTAGCAGCCAATATCGAGAAGCACTGGCTAGGAGAGTTCGACAGCCTGTGCCTTAACTGTGGCTTTCTGCTAACAGTGGACGCCACCTCAAAGTAAGTGGTGCCGGCAACAACTCATGCTGCTTATTGCGACAGTCTGCTACTCAACTGCTCGACCAGGCGCAGAACCAGTTCACGATCCTCAGCCTTCAAAGGTTCCAATACCCGTTTCAAATGGCGGACCTGATCATCCACGTGTGAACTCCCTGCTGTCAGCAGATCCACTGCCTCGCAGCCCAGGTGCTCAGCCAGCTCATACAGGCGTGCGATAGAGGGCATGACAACTCCGCGCTCCAGGCGCGAAACCGCCTCATTGCCAATGCCAACCCTGGCCGCGACCTCTTCCTGGGTCAACCCGGCACGTATCCGCTGCAGGGCAATCGCCCGCCCGATGCTTTTCGCCAGAGTGTTCTCTGCTGCTTTGGCCATAACGCCCTCCTATTCGACTCGAATGGTTGGGCATCAACTAATTGACATGAAGGACTTACAGAGATGAGAATCAACCTAATAGGTCTATTTGATATCACTTTTTACGCATGACTTTGATTGGAGTGACACCGTGAAGGGATGCACCACCGATAGTTTCAGCACCTACGCCCTTAGCTGCGATGGGGATAAAGACCTGACGACTATCAATGGCCTCACCCCCTCCATCACCACCTTCGTTCAAACCAGCAGGCTCGGATAACACCGGGCGATTGAGTAATGCCAAAGGAAACGACATGACGACCATAAAAGGAGATTCTCCGGCACCAGGAGAATCATGGTTCTACGAACAAAAAGGTCAGCGCATCGGCGGTGTCGACGAAAACACCATGATATCCCTGATCCAATCTGGACAACTTGGTTACGGCAGCAGCGTGTGGAAACAGGGACTCTCTGATTGGGTAAAACTGGAAGAGACAGCACTGCGCGAACACCTTGATCGGCTCGCGCCGCCACCACTGACCGGCACGAATGTGAACAACACCCTGGTCTGGGTGCTGGCCTTCGCGCCCTTCTTGGGCCTCTTCCTGGAAGGGGTGATCGCCATGATCGTCTATGGTGATGAAGACTGGGCCATGGAAGCCGTCTACGCAGGCCAGTTCTTCTATATCACCATTGCCCTGAATATCCTTCTTTGCGTTCTGGATGAAAAGCGCCTGCAGAAAGCCGGCCATAACACCCGCGCCTTTAAAGGCTGGGTCTGGCTGGTGCCTGTCTACCTGTATCAGCGTGCCAAGCACCTCAAGCACAACCTTGCCTATTTCATCGTCTGGATTTGCTGCTTTGTCTTGTTAATGCTGGGCATAGCCCTGGATGACGGCGCACACAATGAACAGCACCGAGCGGGTTATCAGAGTCATACGACGCCGGCCTCTGCCAGTGCCACCAATCATAACCTCAGCAGCTTCGCCACCCTAGGCGATGTCATAGACAGCTGCGTGGACTCGTGGGTTAAGGCCTATCGCGAAGAAGCAGGGCCCGAAGCCATGGTTGTCCACGGACAGCTGCAGGAGTGGGAAGACTGGTGCAAACAGGGGCAATGGCCATGAACACCGCCCCCATTTCTGTTGTTGATTTTCGCTAACACATGCCACCCCGCCTGGCAGCAGACGACCCCCAACCATTCCAATAGCGCTCATCCGCTGCGCCTTTAGGAGCCTGCATCATGGAACAGAACAACCTGAACAACCGGGAGGACTCAGAAACTTACGATGAAGTCGATGATCAGCTCCCATTCCCCGCAACCATACTGGGCTGGGGTATCGCTTCGATCGTCCTGGCCATCCTCATGGTCACCTTTAACAACTCATACATGGTGTTGGGCGCTGGCTTCTTCGCCAAGTTCTTCGCCATTGTCGTGGGCTCCGTCCTGGGTCTCATTGGCGCCTTGCTCGGAGACGCCCTGCGCCGATTCGCCCACCCTACAGCGGTCTTCACCCAAGGCGGCTTCTTCAAACTGGTCTTCATCAAGCTGTTCTGGCTCGCCGGACCTCAACTGATTGGCCTATTCATCGGCGTATCTTTCGGCGCATCGCTGGTATTGAGTTAACGACCACCAAGGATCATCATAATGAAAATCAAGTTAGCAATAGCGCTGGCCATCACCGCCCTCCTGGCTGGCTGCTCCAGCCCTGAAGACAAGATTCGCGGACAGTTCCTGTCAGGCTGTGCGAACAGCGGCGCAGATCGCGCCTTCTGCAACTGCGTCTTTGACCGGTTGGTGAATCAGTTCGGCATGGAGTACATGCAGCGCATGAGCCGAGCCGGCATGCCGCCCAGAGAGTTCATGGAAGCCGGCATGAAAGCCGGAATGGCGTGCAATCGGTTGTAACTCTCATACCTCCGAGGCCGCATGGCCTCGGAGGTACCTTAGCTTTCTTTTTTTTCCGAGCTGGACTCGTCTGAATACAATAGCAACGGATCTACCAGCAATCGCTTGACCCGCCGAATGGACTGATCTGGTGCCGCAGAGTTGCGAAGCCGATGCGACAGCGTGCGCTCCAGATCTGTGCTGTAGGTAATCAGGCTCACCTGTTCCTCGTTGTCACAATAGAGACAGAACTCAAGATCCGGGGGGCTGATCAGCCGGCAATTGGAACACTCAACACCGCGATGCCCCCACTCACGTGCTGCACGAAGCAGTGTTACAACGATCTGCGCCTCTCGGCGCGCTCTGTCGTCTTCGACCTCAGGGGGTGAGCTGGCTAACAGTGATGCCACTAATCGCGCTTGCTTGTCCCGATGCTGTTCCAGTGCCTGCGTGCGCTGGCACTCCTTTTTTATCGACTGCAGGCTGATCACACTGCCTTGCTGCTTACTCCACTATCGCCTTCAACAAAGCATCCCGCGCATCCTGATAAAACTGGATGTCGATCTTGGTTGCCATGTCATCCGACAGGTCATACAGCTGCCGGCGGGCCGTTACTGGCATCAGCAGAGCGCTGGCGCCCTTTTCTACGGCTAGCTCAGCAATATTGACTGCGTTGCTGATCGGCTCAATTGAACCACCCAGATTGATTTCGCCGACCACGATCAGGCCACCCTTGACTGATTTTTTCAGCAGGCTGCTACACATGGCGATCAGTGCTGCCATGCCCAGCTTGGAGCCGCGCTTGGCGGCATCGAATGCACGCAGCTGGATAGAGAACTCGTGGGAGCGTGGGTCTCGGTCACCAATCAGTTGGCCTGAGCGTGAATACAGGTTCTGCTCGGCATAGCGTACCGACTCCTTGAACGCCGCCGGTGCGGGATTGTTCAGAATCTTCACCCCGGAGCCTGGCCCTTCGTTGACTTCGATACGGTATAGGCCGGCATTGTCTTCCATGTCTGCACCGCCCTCACTGATGGTCCAGATCTGGCCTGGCTCCAACGGGTCGTCACCGATTTCATTGTCAGAACGCAACTCTGGAGTGGCGACAAATTTCTCGACGCCATCGTCACCAATGAAATAGCTGAAATGCGTGTTGCGGAACTCGGCAGCGCCTACCCGCTTCTGCTGCTCTTTCACCCGCCGGCGCACTTCCAGGCCTAAGCGGGTGGCCCATTCCAAGTCCTCGTCGGAGACCGGCATGTCCTGGTTGGGATACATCAGCTTGAGCAGACCAGACACTGTCTTGTTGACGGCATTGGTATCACGGCCACTGAGCGCACCACCCAGATGCACGCGGTTCTGCATGGCCGATACGCGGCTCTCGAACCGCAGGCGACTCATGCACTCGGAGAAGAAGTCACTGACCAGGCCAAAGTGGTCTGTGGTCAGATCCTTGTTCATCTTCGGCACATCCCAGCCAGGCAGGTAACAATGAATGCGATCCATCCAGGCGGTGTCGTCGCGCATTTCAGCCGGTAGTGGGCCAAACAGATGACCAACCCGTTGCTGATGTTCAACATCCACATCGAAGTTGCCGACAAACACCATGGAGCCATCGGCACGGATGCTTTCCTTGCCACGGCTGAACTCGCCAGACTCCATGTAGCCCTTCATGATGTTGATTCCTTCCTTGGTATCGAAGGAGATCCCGCTGACCTCATCAAAGCAAACCACATCGTACTGGCAGACCAGGCCGCGCTGACCATTGGCATTGTTGACGAACATCTTGGCGATGGTCGCCTTGCCGCCGGAAATCAGGTGAGCGTAAGGCGATACCTGCTGGAATAGGTGACTCTTACCAGTCCCCCGTGGCCCCAGCTCTACCATGTTGTAATTACGCTCAACGAAGGGAACCATCCGCAGCAGAATGGCATCCTTGGCACGCTGGGTCAGGGCGTTGGACTCCAGGCCAATCGACCTCACCAGAAAATCGCGCCATTCCTCGCTACTGAAGTTACTGCGTGCCTCGGCCAGAATATCCAGCACATTGCGTTTGGACATCTGGATTGGCCGCAGCTCTGAGATACCAAATGCGTTGCCCTTCTCTTCGGCAATCACACTGTCGTATTCCAGGGTAACCTCGGCATAAAAGCCACCGGTCAACAGCCGCTCGTTGTCATCAACAATCTTGTCGGGGATACGCACCCTATTGAGGTTAAGGCTCGGCAGGCTGGCCAGGTAGCCGCCCTCCTTTTCCACAAATCGCACGCTGACAATATCAATCAGCTTCGCAGAGCCTTGCTTGTAGGCCCGCGCCTTGAACAGCTCCTCCTCACCAGCACGCACGGTGCGTGACGACAGTTGGCGCTGAACAATTTCCAGCCCCTCTTCGATCTCTTCGGGGTCGGTGGAAGCGCAATAGCGGCCCAGCATAAATTCGACCACATAGGTCGGCACCGGAAACTGGCGAGCAAAGGTTCGAACCAGATCCTTGCGGACCAGGTAACCCTCGAAGGCATCGGCGGCCTTGTGGTCCAGCGTATCCATTTCCACTTATTCGTCTCCTACCAATGTCGGCTTTTTCGCCAGCACATTACCTTGATCATCCAGCAGCACCAGTACCGCCGAGCTGCCCTCAAACTGGTCATCGACCATCAAGCTGCATTTGCCGTCTTTAAGCGGCTTGCGCTTGGTGATTTCAGAATCAGGATCGCCGGGGTGAGTTCGCAATACCGCTAATACACCCTCTGCCTGGGTCTCTGCCTGTATCTTGCAGGTCAGACCCAGCCAGCGAATATCTGACAGGCTCGCAGTAACCGCAGCGGCAGCCGCGACAGGCTGTGAGTTCCGTATTTCAATCACCGGCGTCAGGCATTCCTGCAAACTCAAGCCGCCGTGGTCATAATGCTGACCAGCCTTGAAGCTGCATGCCCCCGGCGCCATGGCGATACTCACGGCACTGTTCCAGTACCAGCCCACTTGCTGGTACCCCGAATCCACCGAATCCTTGATCACCGCGCAGCGACTCCATCGGGTTTCGGTTAGGTGCTTGGGCAAATCAACCTTCACCATGGGCCGCGGCGTCAGTATCCAGCCGTGATCCGTCACAATACGGATTTTGCGCCAGCCGCCGGCAATCAATTCCTCGGCCCGTTCCACCACCTCATCCAGCAAGGTATCGATGCGCGCAGCCAGCTTCAGCCCCTTTACGTGGCCTTCTTTGTCGATGTCGCCACTTTGCAGCCAGGCATTTGAGCCAGGATCGCCCGACTCACCCTCTTCCAGGTATTGCCAGCCTTTCTCACCCAAGAACTTGCGCAGATAGTGAGCAGAAAAGTCCTTGTCATCATCGGCAAGGCTCGGCTCAAAATCCCGGTCCGTTACCCGGCCGGTCAGGCGATCATGCACCGGGGTTACCGCTGCCTTGGCCGTTGCCGTCACCGAGGGCAAGGCAGCCCAATTTGATCCAAGCTGAACATCGCCCAGGTTCTGCAGCTTGGCGAGCAAACGTTGGGCCGTATCAAAGCGCAGGCCATCCACAAAAAATACCGCCTCACCAGCCACTGCATACCCAGCCGTGGCTTCACTGACACCGTTAACGCCCGGGTAACCCTTGCTACGCACCAGGTTCTGGAAGTTACGGGTAACGCCGTCCAGCCAGGGGGTGTAGATCAAATCCAGCAGACTGTGGACTAACCCCAGTTGCCCGGAAGGCAGCGGATAGGCCAACGCACGCAGGACATGATCATCTGCACGCCAGTAAGCATCCCGATACTGGGCTGCCATTTCCTCGGGATCAGCGCCGGAGAAGGTGTTGGCAGTGGCTTTAGCAATCTCGACCAAATGCGCCAACACGCCGGCCAGGGGCGCCATGCCCAGGGCATGCCACACCCACTCCCTGCGCTCGGCATGGCGGCTCTCCAGCTGCATAACAGCCTGCCGAGCCTTGGCCGGATCAAGCTGCAACAGCTCGTTCAGCTCGCGCTCCAGTTGTTGCTCTTCTGCAGCGTTAATCGAAGGGTAACTGGCACCATTAGCGGCCAGATCTGCCTGCACCTTCAGCAGCAGCTGTGGTAATTGGGGGTAGTGCGTGCAGGACTCCAGAAAACGCTGCCAAACCCCTTCCCAGGCGCCCTGACGCTGACACAGCAGCTCTGCCGCCGTCAGTTCGCCATCCTGTTCCGGGTGGAAGTGGTATTCGGTTTCGCAAATACCGACCAAGGCGTGCCAACGGGCAGGCTCCCAGCGTTCCCGGCAGGCCTGGCTGTCATTCATCCAACTGAGTAAATCGCGCACCGGGTCACTGCTGACCAGTTTGTTGAAGTCAGCCGCTTCCAGGCGGCGGTTACTCAGTTCATCGCGTGCGCTTTCCAGCACCTCGGGCAGCACCCGCAGCATCACCTGCTGGGTTTTATCATCCTTGGCCACATCCAGCCCGGCACCACCGTTGTTGGAAACCAAAAAAGCGTTCACCGTCCAGTCTCGACCGGCATTACTGTAGATCCACCAGCAGCCACGGTACTGCAGTTCAGCCAAGGGCTTGAGTGACTCGGGGCACGCTGAAATCGCGCGCAAATCACGGCGTTCATAGCCTGGCAGATAGACAATCGGCGTTCGATCGGCGGGCATCTCAACCCCAGGCAAGACGCCTTCGACCACACACTTAATCCAGATGGCCGGCCCGGTTTTACGCTCAGGCGCATAGTCACCGAGCACAATCAGCTCGGGCAAAGCAGCCTGCAGCAAGGGCAAGGCTGACTCCCACTGACGCAACTTGTCGGTCCAGAGGATGACCTTGGGTGCGACTTGCACATTGGAGTTGTAGGCAGCGCTGGCGCGGACTTCCTGAGCCAGTAGGTCAATCAGTTTCATAGCGCTTCCATAGCGTGATGCGTAATGGGTTTGTCATGACTCAATCATTCAGCTCTAGCTTCAACGGATACCTAGCCATCACCTCAGCCACCAACAGATCCGTCCGGGCCTTGAGCTTATCAACCGTCCAGCTGTTTTCTGTTGCCAGCGCCTGATTTAAGTAGAGGCCATTGTTATACCCCACCTTCCGCCCCTGGCTATCCAGGCGATTTTGTTTTTCGGCAAAACTCTTGTTGCCCAGGGCGCTGTTGTAGCCGGAGATGGTCAGGTTGCCCAGGCAGTGGGCGTAAGTTTGACGGTATTGTTCTGCCAGCTCGGCGTTACCATTTGCAATCATCTGTACCCAGGTGTCGGGGATGTTTTCACCCTGGGGAAAAATGTGCTCGATGGTCCAGACATATTGCTTGCCTTTCAACGCCCACAAATCGACTTGTGTCTCTCGGGTCATGCGACTCTCTTCCAGCGCACAGAGCACAAAGCGGCAAACGGCCTTGTTGTCTTCATAGATCGGCCCTTTCAGGCTCTTCTCAAACTGCTCGTCACTGGCACTTTCGCCGGTCAAGCGCTGCTGGATATGGCTGACCACTGCCTGGCCATGCAAAGCTAGCGCCGTCTCGGTCACATCCATAAAGATCCTGGTCAGATCTCGGGTGGGCGGCAGGTCGGTGGTGTTACGCCGAACAAAGAAGGCAATGAGAAAATGCACCACCTGCTCCAGGTGCTCCTGGCCAAGGGCCAAAGCCTCCCGTCGTTCAAACAACACCATTAACAACAGATAGGCCGCCGCGCCTTGAATACGGTCGAGGGACAACAGGAGGCTGGACAACTTCGGCTGATCGGGTACAGCCCGGTAACCAACAATCTGAGCGTAGTGGGCAGATAGCCGGATCATCGCCTGCAGGAAGCTCTCGGCATCATGGGCGATCAGCTTCTCGTACACCTGCATCAGGTTGGATTTGGTCGCCACCGGCACCGAGACGATGTCTTTCAGGTCCGGCTTGAAGGCGTTGTAATACTGGCGGAAGAAGCGTTCCTGCACGCCGTAGTCATCACCCAGCGCATCAATCACTTTCTTCCAGCGGTTGTAATGCTTGTCGATGCTGCCCGGATCTTTCGACTCCAGCACCGCCAGCAGCTTGTTCTTGATCAGGTCAATCGCCGTCAGCGGTACGCCACGATTGTTGAGCGACTCGAACAAGGTGTAAGCATCGGAATGCCCCGCCACCTCAATCTTGACCAGGGTGGCGGTATTCACCTTTTCCAGCAGCGCTTGCAGGCTGGCAATCGGGTCAGCTGCATTGTCCAGGTACAACTCGATCCGGCTAAGGAAATGACGAAACGCCTTAAACACACGCCGATTACCAGCATTGGCGACCGTTTCCACATCGCTCAGCACGCCAGTTTGGCCAAGCACCGCAAAGTAATCCTGCTGATTATGGTTCTGCACCTGAGGGATCAGCCGGGGTTGATCGGGCTTTTTCTTCAGCACCAGTTTGTGCTTGAGATTATAGAGCTCAATCTGCTGCTCCATAGCAAGATTGGGCTGTGCGTTGTAGCTCTGATAGATGGCCGCCAACAACAGTGACAGTGTGGTCATGCGTTGCTGACCATCCACCAGCTCCAGACTTTGCACCGCCAAAGCATCCTGTGACTGGTTGATGCAGATGATTGAGCCAAGGAAGTAATTGGCTTCGTTATCCAGCAGATCATCAAACAGCGCATCCCACTGCGCCCGGCTCCAGGTGTATTCACGCTGATAGCGAGGGATGGCATAGATCACGCCGCTTTCAATATCGAGCAGGGTGGAGACTGGGTAGTTGTAAACGGATTTGATCATCGCGTGCTATTCACTTGTCGACATTCCTTTTTTTAATAGTCAATTAACTGCCTCAACTGCACCGCCGAACAAGCCACGAATCGTTGTCCAGAACGGAGCAAAATGTCCCTCGGCATCTTTATTCAGATACCCGTCTACAAACCTGCTTAGCTCGTCATGACTCAAATCGTCATCCAGGAATGGCGAAATTGCCGCAGAACGCAGACTGATGAGTTTGGGGATATCAAGACCAAGTTGTTCAATCGTTGCCAACGCAGCAACATCGTCTTGGCGCGGGTGAATACGGCCATCGGCTGTATATGAAAAACGCGCCTCACAATCGTCAGACATCGGCGATACCAGCAAGTGAGCATCAAACCAGTCACTTTTTAGATTACCGCAATGTCTGGGCAACCCCTTTTCCAACCGGTTCTGACAGGAGCAGAGAAGGTTCGAATACTCCAGTGGATCTACATCGGCAAGGTGCTGCGGCTTGAAGTGCTCAATATGCGAGTCGGCATCGCTGAGCTGGCGTTCGCAATAACAGCAAAGGTAGCCCTGCTCTTGCATAAGAGCTGTCTTGACTGCTTTTTTTTCTGCACCCCGGAGATCGCCATAGGTTGGCGTCCAGTCTGGACTGGCAAGTGCTTTCCAATCGGTAAAAACGGCTGGCTCAGGTCCCTTGACTATGTATTTCATCTGCCGATCAGCTCCTTGCGTTTAATCAGCACAGACGCTTTGACCAGATCCGGATCATCGCCAATCGTCTTTTGTAAGGCCGATAACGCAGCCTGGGCACTGGCAAGATCACCCGCTTGGATAAGATCATGCAGCGTTCTCAAGTCATCATGCACCGCATCAGGCCGGGTAGTCTCAAGCCCCATGATGTCCTCCAGGATGCGCTCCACGCTTTTGCCATAGGACTCAGCAACAGGAACAACCTGAAGGGTACCCTCCTCCATTTTTAGTAGATGCAAGTGTTCGGGTTGGACTTGGGTAATCACATGGGGCGAATGCGTAGAGACCAGAAACTGGCAGTTCGGGAAGACGTCGCGCAAACGGGGAATCAGAATCCGTTGCCACTTAGGGTGCAGGTGCAGATCGATCTCATCGATCAAGATGACACCATCACCCTCTAGTGGGTTGGCTCTAAGCGGATTAGCAATGGCCAGGCGACGTGCCAGATCACCAATCATCGCCATCAAGCACTTCTCACCATCTGATAGCTGGTTGACGGTCAAACGCTGGCCTTGCTTTTCAACTTCCATGCGCAAGGGTTTGCGCCGAACGGTGAGATTGGAAAAGTCCGGCATAAAAATTGCCAACGCCTGGCGAACAGCTTCTAACTGGGGGTCAGGAAAGGCATACCCATCGGGTTTGATCAGATCATCCTGATAGCGGCGATTTTCATTCTCTAAATCTTCCCTTTCCCGAAACCACTCGAAGAAAGTGCGGAAGTTGGCGCCGCTGGTCAATGCGCCATCATAGGCATCCAACAAACCAAAATGATGCTTGTTGCGAATCCGCAAGGGAATATCCAATACCGCGCGGTTGACCGGATAGTAGGCCAACACGGGTATATTCGCCTCGCCAGAACTCTCAGAAATCAGTGCCTGGTAGTGCTTGGCCCGTTCTGTAGCGTTTATCAGGATCGATACATGGTCCTTACGGCTGTAGCCAGAGCGCGTTTTAGACAAGCTCCAGCTAAAATAGCTCGCGTCATTGCACACGATCTCAATAGTCGCGGCTGGTGTGCCATTGCGAATATCAGCCTCAGCGATCGGGCGACCGGACGCTGATGTCGAACGAATTCTATTCACCAGCCACGACAATAAAATCGCTGTGGCATCAAGAATGCTGGATTTGCCGGCACCGTTCATCCCGACAAATACATTCAAGTGCTCGTCCAGAGGAATCGGAAGATGCTGAGCGCCCCTAAAGTTCGATAGCCTAAGCTCAGAAACATGCATTTAGCGTCTCCAATTCCAAATGAACATGACTGTTCCGGACTGTATCATTTATTCCTCGCCACCCGCTTCTCAGCCAAGCTCAAATGATGGTCATTGATCCGAGCGCCTTCGCCTTCGCCGTATTCCAGGCCAAGCCGGTACCAGGGTGCTGACTCAACATCCTTACCGCGATCCTTCTTCCAGTGGATGTTGGGCTTCCAGCGGAGGATGCCTGCATCTTTCTTGGCCACGTCGCGGGCTTTGAGGAAGGGGCGGATGTTGAGGCGCACGCCGTCGTTGAGGTCGGGGGTCCAGCCGATGGGTTGTTCGGCCAGCGGTTTCCAGCGGACGAAGATGTCGTAGGGCTTTTCGCCTTCGAGGATGGCTTCGAGTTGTTTTTTCAGGGCTTCGGCGGCGGCGAGGCGTTCCTGGGCGCCGTCTTCGCCGTTGGCCAGGCCGGCTTGCTGGGTGCGAATCCAATCGCCCAGGTAGGTGTAGATCAGGCGCTCAAGCCCCGCCTTGTCGAGCTTGTGGTAGTTGACCAGTACGCTGAAGCCGTCCTTGAGGCCGTCCCAGATATGCCAGATAAAAGGCCGGTGTTGGAACAGCTTGCAGTGCTGCTCGAAGAACTTGTCGCGCAGCCACAGGCTGAGGGATTTGCTGCCGACGGCTTCCAGCAGGCGGTTTTTCAGCGGGGTGGTCCAGGCATCGCCATAGGCGGCTTGCAGCAGGGCTTCCAGGCGCTGGTCGGCGGCCTTCTCACCACGCACTGGCGGGAGACAGACAATGCCGTCATCATCAACAAAGTCGGCCAGTGCCGCGCAACGCTCGACCCATTCGCGCTGTTCGGCGGCCAGTTCCATCTCCGGGTCCAGCTCGGCTGGCCAGCGGTAGTCGAGCAGGCGGGCGACGGCGATTTGCAGCACGCTGTCATCGAGGCGCAGTTCGCCATGGGCGGTCCATTTGTTGTCTTCGTCCCAGATTACCGAGCCGCAAGGATGGCCGTGGAAGATCCATTGGGTGGGGTCGTTGGTGTAGGGTTGCGGGAGACCGTTGGGGTATTTTTCTTCGGCGACTCTTGTCCAGTAGACGAGGTCAAATGGTACTTTGTCCATTGCAGCGACTGCCACATCAACCTTTGCGTCAAGTTTTCTGAGCTCCTTGGGATAGTGCTCGCTCGTACATAAACTGAATACAGCTGCGTACACACGTTTGCTTTTTACCTCTAGTACGGGGCAATTAGCATCGAACGCCTTTCCGGTAAAAATACTCACAGGCAAAGTGCCCATTTTGCCAATAGCGATGCCTTTCTTACCCCACGCCCTTTCACCACACATTCTGAATCCGCTTAACAACTCAGTGCGAGCAAATTGAGGATTCCGGAGAATGAAATTGCAACCTGAAAAAAGAAGACCCACCTCAGGAGTTGACTGTAAAAGTATCCAGCGAGCCTGTTTATTCAGCTCAAGCTCCCAAAAGCTTGCTCTCATCATAGATGTGTCACCAGGTGATATACCTTGAGTTGACACTACATACGAGCTGAGCAGCTCGGTCTGATAATTGTCCGAAGCCAAGATTATTCTTGAATCTGGATTCTCCAACTGCCTCGCCTGCTCAACACTCTTCACTTGATCCGTCAACAACCCCGCCGCCTTCTCCGCCGCTGTGCGCGGCTCGGACACATCCACCCCACGAATCCAATTACCCTGCTCGCCACTGTGCAACAGATCCGCCGACTGACCCGCCGCATTGCCACGGCTCAGGTTGATCAGAATAGCTTTGACGACCTCGCCGCTGATAGTCTCGAAGGCGCCTGGTCCCAAACGGGCAATTAAATGCCAACTGTCATTCTGCAACAGCTTCTCGCGGAACTTGCGGTAGCTGGTGAGGAACAACCAGTTTTGCGGCAGCACAATACTGGCGGTACCGCCCTGCGCACAAAATTCCAAGCACCGATCAAGAAATACCGTGGCCAGATCGTTCTTGCCTTCGGGGTACCAGGTTTCGCAGTAATCCTTGAGGGTGTCGTGCTGCTTGCCGCGCGCCAGGTAAGGCACGTTGGTGATGACCCAAGTGTATTGGCCGGACAGCAGCTCGGCGGCCTTGGCCAGGCCTTGGGCAACAATGCCCGCCTCCAAACGATTGGTCAGCGCAGAGATTTCGCCGTCGGCCTGGCCTTGCTGGTTGGCTTGATCCTGAGTGAGGGCTTCACCCAGCAGTTGCTGCAGTTCGCTCCATTGGGCGATCTGCGCCGCCTTGCTGCGGCGCGGGTTGATCAGGCTGCCGAGTACCGGCGCATCCTTAAAGGTCTGGTACATCCAGTCCAGGGCGATGGTCAGGTTCTGCTTGCCGGCCTTGCGGCTGAGTTCTTTCCATTCGTCGCGGGCGGCAGCGATGGACAGGCCACTGCAGGCCAGATGCAGTTCTGGCAGGGTGCGGTAACCGCCGGCATCGGGGTAGCGCCAGGCTTCCAGGGCCACGGCAAAGGCGGCCAGCTCGACACAGCGCTGATCCAGCTCCAGGCCGTGGAGGTTTTCACTGAGTACCTTGTCGATGGCTTGGCGGGCGTTGATCTGCTCGGCCTGCATGCGCATGGGCACCAGCATCAGGAAGGCGGCGACCAGAAAATGGCCGGAGCCGCAGCAGGGGTCGAGGGTTTTGAGTTCGCTTAAGTTTTTGGGCCAGGCGTCGAAGGTGCCGGAGGCGGGTTGCCATTGCTGGGTGCTTCGGCCGATATTTGCTCCTGCAATATCGGCACTTCCTACGTCCTGTAGGTCGTCTCTTACAAAACGCAGATAGCTCAGCGGTACACCTGGGATGGCGGCTTTATCGCGCAGTTCCTGTTCGCTGTGGGCGCTTTGCCAGTCGTGCTCGGTAAGGCGTTGGCCGGCCCACCAGGCGCCCAGGCTGTTATCCAGCAGGAAGCTGACCATATAGGGTTCGGTAAACAGCTGGGTGACGGGCGAGAGTTCGTCGGCGCCAATCTTGACCTCGGACTTGTTAACCTCTTCCTTGCGCTTGCTTTGCCAGAACTGATAGACCCAGCCGAGGCTGTCCTGGGCCTGGAAGGTTTCTGGGGCCAGGCCGGTGACCAGCTTTTCCAGCTCCCGCTGGTGCTCCGGCGCGAACTCCAGGGCAAACACCGGCGAGTCGATACGGAAGATCTGCGGCAGCATTTTCGAGGCCAGCACGCCGGCCAGCTCCCAGCCGCTGTGGCAACGGCGCTCCAGGTCGTCACGCAGGCTGTCCGGGTCTTGAACCAGCTCGCTGCACTCACTCAGGGTCAGCGGGGTGTGCTCGTCATACATCAGAAGACTGTTCTGCTCCAGAAAGCGGGCGAACAACATGCGGTGCCAATGCTCGTAGGCGACCTCGGTGATCAGCTTGTTCAGGCTTTGCTGGCCGTTGGCCTGTTTGCTATCGCCCAGCTGGCGGCCGTGGGCGCGCAGACGGGTGCGCAGCTGGCGTTGTTCGTCGTTCAGGTAGTCCGCAGGCTTGGCTTCACCCACGCTCAGGCGGGTAAGCGCCTGGCTGGCGGCCAATTCGGCAATGTCACGAGCTTTGACAACGGTCGCTTCCAGCGCACGGCGCAGGGCTTTGTCGAGGGGCTGGCGGTGTGTGGTTTGGGTCATCAGAAGGTCACCGGTCCGTCGTTGAGTTTGCTGAGAATCTGTTGTTTCACTTCCGCCAGCCAGGCATCGATATCCGCTTCGCTTTCAAAGGTTCTGCGCGGCAGGCTGATGCGTTGCAGCTTGGGCTGCAGCAGCTCGGCGGCTTCCAGGCGGGCGCTGTCGAATTTGCTGGCCAGAGACTCGGTGCGGTCGGTCCACTGCTCCAGGCTGACCTCGCTGAGGCTGTCGATAATCGCCTCGGCATCGTTAAGCGTGGGTTGCTCCAGGGTCAGCAGTTTGCGTTTGTCCAGAATGGCGCGCTGTTGCTCGTCGGTGAGCTGTTGCCAGTGGCTGTCGGCTTGCAGTTGGGCCAGGCACTTGGCGTGCTGATCCAGATAGGCCTGCACGTGAAACTGGATGGCGTCGCGCAGTTTGCTGACCAGCTGCTTGATCAAGCCGGTGGCCGGGTTGGGATCATCCAGCAGGGAGCGGTGCTGACTGATGGCATCCGCTTCGGCCTGAATGGGCGCGTGGAAGGCCAGGCCGCGACTGACATCGAGCAGGCTGGTCAGCAGGGTCCAATCACCCCGGCGGGCGTCAATGCGCTGGGCGGTATTGTTCCAGTCCTTGATGGCCTGTTTGATGGCGTCCTGCTCATCCAGTACTTGCTTGAGCTGGGCATTACCCGATTGGCGGGCCAGTTCATCAAAGACCTTGGTATCCGGCACTGCCGGGAATGGCGCGGCACCACCGGCGCGCTTGGCCAGTTCGCGGCCCTTTTCTGCCAGTAAGGGCAGCTTGCTGGCCTCCTCGCCCGGCTGACAGTCAATGCCGCTGGCGCTGAGTACCCCTCGGACCTTGATCAGGTCCACCGGACGGATGGTGATGCTTTCCGGGCGGAAGCTGGCCTGGGTGATTTGTTTGCGTTCCAGGGCGCTGGCGGTGACCGGGTTGTTGCGGCTGTCGCTGGCGATCAGGATGCCGCTGGCGAGGAGCACATAGAGCGCGCCGTCGATGGCATCCTGGGGCCAGCCATAGGGCGCTGCGAGGAAGTGCTCACGGATTTCACTGCCCTTTTTCGAGACGCCGATAAAGCGCTTGATGGCGGCGCAGACCGGATGCTGCTCGGCATCGCCACTGTAACCCAGCACATCGAGGGCGTTCTGCCCACCATCTTTACTCGCGCGTTCATAGACCTTGCCCCAGGCCGGGTGGTCGGCCTGGTCAAACTCACGGTAGAGCCTAACCAGTGAGGCCTTGGCGGCGGTTTCGACGCGGTCACTGATGCTGTTGCCGTCCACTTCATTGCCGCCGGCTTGCAGCACCTGCACGCCGTCGAAGATTTCGCGCAGCAGGGCTTGCACCTGTTTTTGGGCATCGCGGTGACGGGTTTCCATGGCGCTGCGGGCGTCTTTGCCGGCATCGGTGTTGGGGATGCCGCGCTTGTCCAGGGTGGCCTGGGCGGCGTGTTCGGCAGTAATGGCGTTGGTCAGTTCGGAACGGTTGCGTGCCGGCACATAGATAAAAATGGTCGGCTCGCTGGGGTTGCGGCTGCGGGCCTCGGTCATAAAGCTTTTTTCATCCAGTGCCCAGCCATCCTGCACCCAGGCGTAAATCTTGTCGCTGGCGTCTTTGGGCAGCTCGGGGTCAAAGCAGGGAATGACCTGACGCGGCTCATTGCATTTGCCCTGGGTCAGGCGCACCTGGGCGATCTGGCGGCGTAGCTCCTTATGCAGCAAATCGACGCGGATGTTTTCTACCCGTTGCAGGTTGCCGCGCAGGTCGGCTTCCTCCTGGCGCAGGGTGTCGTACCACTGGGCGCTTTCCTGGGTTTGCAGGCGGTATTCGGTGCCGGTGCTGGTTTGCATGGGCATGACCAGGCCGTCATCAGCCAGCGCTTGCAGCAGCTTGGGTACCTGGGTGCGGATGGCGTCTTTGCCCTGGTTGAGATCATCAATCAGCAGGTCGCCGAGCATGTCGGCGGTGGCGCGCACGCCGCAGTCTGCGGTGGGGTCGGTGGGCAGCTTGCCGATCAGCAGCACCAGGGAGAGGATGCGGGACTTGAGTTTATCGTCGGCATCACCGGCTGACAGCCGGCCAATGATTTCGGCAATTTCTTTGGAGATCACGCCGGTTTGCAGCAGGTTGACCGAGATCTGGTTGTAGATAAAGTCCGCAGCGACCACGTGCCCGAGGGGCTGATCGGCTGTGGCCTGGGCCGCTTCATGGATGACCTTGAGCTGGTTACGCAGCTGCGAGGCGGTGCCGGTGGTGTCGACAATGCGCAGAACCTTCTCCCAGAAGCGCCGGCGCACCGGCAGCAAGGGGTAGTCGGCCAGCATGACTTTCTCATCGTCGCGGTGGTGCTCGATCTTGGTGCCACGAAGCTGACGGGAGATTTCACCCAGGTGAGCGTTCATTACCTGCTCCAGCTGCGGGCGGGCCGAGGCTTTCTTGCGCAGGATGACCTTGCGAATCACCGATTCCACGTCGGTATCCGACAGTTGCACGGGAATCTGAAAGCGCCCGAGCAGGCGCTGCAGGTTAGCCATGCCCGAGAGTGCGCTCTGGCCGGTGGCAACAAAGAGCATCTTGCTTTTGAATTTGGAGCTCTTGCAGCAGGTTTCGACCACTTCTTGAACCTGGTGGGCCTTTTCCGAATCGGAGCCGACGTATTGCTGCACCTCGTCGAGCACGATCAGGGTCAGCGGAAACTGGCCGTCGTTGGCCAGGGCATCAAAGATGGCATCGACCATCTGCTGGTTGGTGACGTCCTGCACATTGGGGTATTGCTCGCGCAGCAACTGGCGCACCCCTTTAACGTCGTCAGCCAGGGTGTTGTCGATGGCCAGCAAGGCGCGGGCGATGCTGCTGGACACGTAGAGGTCTTCCAGTTCGTCGTCCCAGTTATCGCCTGCTTGCTCAACGTGGGCTTTGACCTGATCGAAAATGCCCTGCTTGTGCAGCCACAACACAAAGCGCGCCTGGTGGTATTGCTCTGGCAGGCCGGCGGACTTGAACACAATGTTCAGCAGCGCCAGGCGCACATTGTTGTTAGCACCTGCGCCCAGGGTGCCGGAAGCGGCGTGCAAACCACCATGGCGTTTCGCCTGGATGCTCAGTTCCTTGAAGTGGTCCTTGATCTCCTGGGGCAGCTCGGCGATATCGCGGGCGGCGACGCCATCCGCAAAGCCCTGGTTGGTCCACAGGGCGCGGAGCATTTTGGCCAGGTGCGATTTACCCGAGCCAAAAAAGCCGGAGATCCACACGCCGGGCTGTTCGTGGCCGTCACCCAGGTTACGCAGGTAGGTAGACAGGATCTTGTCCAGCCCCGCCTGGTACTCGCCATCACAGACAAAGGTCTGCAGCTCGTAGCGCAGGGTTTTCAGGGCCTGCTGGGACTGGTCGTCTTTGACCTCGGCAACGCCGTTGTTTTCCAGCCGGTTCTGTTGCGGGTCTAGGTCGTAAATCTCGCGGTTCAACATCCTGGGCGTACTCCCTGTGCGCATGGGCGCTATTCAATTCAAAACGGCGACGCGGGCCGGTATTCAGTTATCTGCCGTAATGGCGGTGGCCTGATAGCCCCAACCATCGCGGGCATCCAGCAGGCGGTAGGTGTTGTTGATGTACTCGCCGGGGAAGAGCACCAACAAACGCCCCGGGACATGCTCGGCCAGCTGCTTGACGAAATCAGAGACCGAGGCAAACCCGAACAGGGTGCCGCAGCCAACCAAGGCCACCAGGGTGTTGCTGTCGGCCTGATCTTTGATGCGTTCAGCCAATTCGGTGACCGACTGGCGCATGAAGGTTTTGTATTTCGGGGTGAGGCTGTCCGGGTCCTCGAAGTAGTCTTCCCGGTACTTTTGCTGCGCCATCCAGTCCGGGAACAACCGGGTGATATCCAGCTCCAGCCAGGGGTGGCCGGCGCTTTCGGTGGCGAGACGAAACTCTTCGATCCGGGCACGCAGCTTGAGCTCGTCTTCCTTGTGGTAGACGGCAAAGAGCACCCGCTGCTCGTTGGCCAGGCCGCTGATCCAGGGCAGGCTGATGTGGTTGCTGTAGCTTGTCAGCAGACGGTTTAGCCGGTTACTCATGCAGCCAGCCCTCCTCTTCCCTGGTCAGATAGTCGGGAAAGGTGACTTCCACGACCTCACTGGAGTGTTTGAAATTAAGCAGGCCGCTATGGCTGGCCTGACGCGCCAGCTCCAGAAGGCGCTCCAGGCGACAGCCCAGCAACTTGGTCCATTCGGTATTGAACAGGCGGTTGCCCGTGGCGCCTTGCAAGTAGCCAAGAAACAGCGCAAAGGCGACGTTGGCCGGGCGAATGTCGGGCTCGGTGCGGTGTTTCTTTTGTCGGCCTTCAAGGTAGCCGGCGTGGGTCCAGGTGCCGTTGACGTTTTGGGCCAGGGATTTCAAGGTCGCGGCACTGTAGCGGTCGGGGCACTGTTCGGCGAATACCTCTTCCATGCTTTCCCGTGGCAGCCATTCGCCCGGAGCCAGTTGCAGAATTTTGCTCATGGATATTCGCAGAAGAGGGTCGCGGGCCAAGCCCATCTGACAGGCCAGCAAGGTTCTGGCTGACTCATCGCTGTCCCACAGGCGGCGAAACACCCGAAACAAGGGAATAGCTGTGTCCATGCCATACAGATCAACCAGGTGCCGCCAGGTGAGCTTGCGGGCCTTTTCAGTGGGTTTGTGCAGGACGTTGAAAACTTCAATATCTTCCTTGTACTGATCGGCAGTGGCGCTCGCGGGGCGACCATAGAACAACTCGCTGACCTCAGCCAGCATCATAGTGCGGCTGGCATGCGCGCCGTTGCGGCCAAATTTGAAGCCAAACTTCTGCTGTGCAGCGGTACTACTCATGCTGGGTTGTCTCCAGGGTAAAACCGGGGGCAATGGCGAGGTTGAGCTGTTTGGCGACACCCTGGGGATCGCACAGCGCCAGCTGGTACTCATCCGGGTTAAGGTGCGCATCCAGGCTGCAATCAACGCCCCAGCGCCGCAGCAAGTAGGCGGCAGTGGCTGCTCTGGCCTGTAGCTGCAAGGTTTGCCCTGGCTGCAAGCTGTAATCCAGCTCAATGGCGCGGGCAAAAGCCGCTTTAGGATGGGGCATCAACTCCAGGGCGATGGAGCGTTGCCAGTCCTGATCCTGGGTGATGGCTTCTACAGCCGGGTTGACCGGTTCAGCGTCGGCATGCACAGCGGTAATACGGGTCAGTACAAAATCCCGGAACTGCGCATGACGGCGGCAGTAGGCCCGCACATGCCAGCGCAAGCCAGTATTGACCAGGCTATGCGGCACAATCTCGCGACGGGTTTCCCCGCTGCTGATCGAAACGTAGCTGATGCACAGCGCCTGGCCGGCATAAATCGCGCGGGATACCGCCGCGAGCATATCCAGATCCGGTTGATTGAGCGCGTTAGCGGTATCGACCTGAATGGTCTGGCTGCACGGCTCCAGACCTACGCCTTGCCCCAGACTGAGGGTTTGCAGGGTATGTTCGCGGTCGTAGGTAAACAGCGGGGTGAAGCCAGCTGTGCGACGGTAGACCTTGTTGCTGTGGTCATAATCCAGGTTATGCGGCGCCAGCTGGCGGTACAGGGTGAAATCGCGCGTGGCGTTGGACAAGGCAATGGCAAAGCGCTGGACCAGATCATGCCGGGTGACCTGACCACGGAAACGGGCCAGAAAGTCGATCTGCCACAGGCGCTCGCGCTGGTTGGGTGAAGCTGCCTGTGGGGCCGTCATTGGCATCTAGCCTTGTCCTTATCTGAACTGCTGGATCAGTGGTGCTAAAAATGATGATAACAGGGCTTTTCCAGTAGTGCCACATTGGAATTAGATGCTGTAAGCCCCTTATCGGTCCCTTCGTTTGCGAAGCACATCAAGCAGGCTACGCCGTTTCGTCATGAAGCTGCCCAAGCCTTTCAAGCACCTGCCCTGCGTACTTTGCTGGGTAAGACCAGTTCTTGTACCGACGGCTATAACGACCACCAAGCTCACCTGCCCAAGCCTTCAGCAACTGTACGATCTGCGGATTGTAGGCATATGAGCGAACGACCAGATCCCCGGATGGCAGTCTCATCGCACCGAGCCACATACCCAACACAGTGAAACGATGCTGAACAAATGCGTCAGGATGGATCATGCCTTTATCTTCAAATGGCAGGCATTTCGACTCGGAATGGGCAGTCGCTGGGTCATCTTGCGGCATTTCAGGATCATGGGGGTAAAGCCAGGTTTTATGTTGAGTGTCATGAAGGATGTGCTGACGGATCTCCAGGTAGGGCTTGTGCATCTGATCCAGCAGATACCGCAGATTCAGCTCTACCGTTTTATCCTGCAAGCGATCGATTTTCTCTTGCTTGTACTCGTCAACAAAGGAGGTCACGGCAATTTCGATGAGCAATTGCGTACCATCCTTTAGCTTGGCGACCAGGTCAGGACGAAATAACTGCTGCGTTTGCTCCGCATGGATCTCAGCAAAGTCCCACCAACTGGTTTTGTCGGCTTCCGGGTCGTTTGGTGAAGGGTAGACACCTGGCATGGGCGGTAACTGCAATCCCTCTGCCTGCAAAATAACCTGCTTGGCCAGTTTATGCAGGATCGATTCCGGTGCGATATCACAGGCGATCTTGCCAGCATGATGCGAGAAGTGATGCGTTTTGTGTGGCCCCTTTTTCGCCACGACCCTTGCACCACAGATGAAGCATTGGCAAAGGCATGCCAACCCTCGCTTGGCGTCATCGATATAAACCAGCATGCCGTCCTGGTCACAGGCATAGAACATACTCATGGCTTGAACCCCTCTGGTATAAAGTCGGGGCAAGCATTTCGATTAATGGCGAGACAAACATCCACCGAAGCCTACACGAAGACTTTGGTGGTGCTTTTCAAGGACAGAACCCATGCGTGATGTATTTCAGTGCCTGGTTGAAGAGCTGCAGCAGTACCCAGTTGATAGCAAGGCTTATCAGGTACTGCGCTTTATGGCCGAAGACAAATTGCGGGCGCTTGATAACGGCAGGAATGAACCCCTGACCTACGAACGCCCGGCGCTTATGGCGAGCGTTGTCGGGGCAAATCAACATGTTCAGATGAATCCGGCACGCTGGCTGGTGGCTGGCAAGCTTGAGCACTATATGGATTCGATCATGCCCTCGCTGTCTCAGCGTTTACGTGCCGCTGGCCTGAATCATAAACCCGCAGTCAGGAAGGACAATGAGCGCGGCGGTGCCGGGAAGCAGCTTACTTACTGGCTGGACACCGAACCGCTTGATGATGAGTACGCTGCCAGCACGTCAGAAATAGAACAACTATCTGTTCGCTATCAGCGCTCGAATACCGGTGCAATAGAACCTTCCTGGCTGTTTCGGCTGATTTTCAACAAGGGCGAGCTGAAGAACAGGAGTCATCGCGGCTACTGGCTGATTGGGTCGGTTGTTATCACTCTGTTGTTACTGGCTCTATGGTTGGGGCTGGCCCTGCTTGGTGAGAGGGAGTGAGATAAATAATACAGGGAAGGCTAGATAAATGCGGGATATTGAGGGACGAACCGGGATATATCGGGACAGGAATTGAAAAGGAGTTTCAAAAATAGGCAGTCAAAATAGCTTTGGCTGCCGGTAGTCGAGATCGCGTTTGCGGGCGCGTTCTATGATCTTATAGATGCCCCGTACAGTCATGTCATATTTCCTTGCCAGGTCAGCGTGATTATTGCCAGTGAACTCTTCATATATAAGCAGATCACGTGCAGCCAGCTTGAACCGGTAGTCCTTCGGGATATTGATCAGTTGCCCACCCCAATGAGCAGCCAGCCGATCGGCTAAGGCCGCCCCGCATTGCTCAGCCAGACTGGCGGCAACACCGTGGTCCTCCAGGACGGACGCAACCAGGTCAGCAACGTCTGACAGCAGCTCGTGCCGCTGCTGCTCCATGTGGGGTGAGATAGCGCTCATTGGCCAAGCTCCTTGAGGCGTTTGTCGGCCTCTTCGGGTGTGATCAGTTTGAGACGTAGATCGTTTTGGATCTGGTAGTACCGTTCCAGTCGCTCATTCGCATCGGTACCGGGCTTAACCGTCTTGGGTGTAAGTGCCTGGACTGCTGCGGGATCGCTGGCTATGCCGTAAACCACGGCCCGCAGATAGTGGTGATTCTCCAGGGGCAATGTCAGCTTCTCGCGTTGCACGATCACCTGCTCAATGCCAGCCACCCACAGCGCAGGCGTTGCCTTACGTGCATCGGTTGTCCGGGCATCTCGGGTCACGCTTCCGGCATCGACCAGCTGCTGAAGGTCGCTGACCAAACGGATAGCTTTGCTCATGCGCAGACTGCGCTTCGCCGGGCTGAACAGTCGGAGATAACTGAGTACCGTCTTGGCCAGCTTGGGCGGCATTTCCGCAAACAATGCCGCCCGTCGCTTGCCTTCTTCGTCGGCCAGGCCCGCTTCAAAGGGAAACTGCTCACCGCAGCATGGGCACGTCAACTGCATAGTTGCGGCCCCTTCTCATTCTGCTCAGCACGCAAGGCTCGGATAATCGCTTCCAATGTTGGAATACTGCGATTCCACCCTTTGGGTAGGTCTTCCAAAACCGAGGTGCGTTCTGGCCCCTTGTATCCGAGTTCATCCAGCAAGCCTTCCAACTCGGCATTTAGGTTCTGCTTTCTCTGCTCAACATGCAGCGCGGCGATCAGCGCCTTGTAGTGCTGGGGATTGCGTAGCCAGGCGCAGCGCGCGATACCGAACATTCGATTTGCGATGGCATCAGCATATGACCAGGGCAACTTCATATCGGCCAGCAGCGCCTCGATCTTTGTGATCGAGGCGTCCTGCTGATTGAAGTTGTGAGGCTTGCCCTTTGCCCGGTTGCTCGGCTTGGGCTGAAACCCCAGGCGCTCCAGCTCGCGCAGTACACGACCAGCAGTGCGATCAGTGAGTTGCTTTGAGCTTGTGACGCCCGCGACCCTGCCGAGCAGGGCGCGGTAATCGGCATCCTCCAGGCCCAGCTGCTGCCGGGCGATGTGGATCTTGGCGGTGATAGCGCGAGAGATCATTGCAGCACCTCCGGTACCAGGTCGTCGTTTTCCTCGAAGTCTTCTTTCAGAATAAGCAGCGTTTCGTCTGCTGCTGCCTCGATGACTTCTCGAAAGCTCTCAAACTTCTTACCTGTCCCAGGGTGATGCGATGGTGCGCCCATCGCATGCTTGGTTGCAGCCTTAACCCAGCGTGGCATGGCCTGGAAGCTGCGATCCAGGCGCTCGATCAGCTTGGTACGTTCATCAGAAGTTAGGCGTCCCATGTCATGCCCTCAGCAATATCAACGGCGTCTGTCATCGTTGCTGCTCCAGCTGTTTGCGCCGACGCTTGATAGCCTGGAGAACCGTTTTCTGCATGCCCGGCAGGCTTTCAGCGGCGGCGCACTGTTCCAGGCTGAACGTGCGAACACGCGCAACGCGATCATAGGCGCAGCAGCTGTAATAGGGCCGGCCATTGATCTCGCCCGAATAGAACGGGTTGTCTTGGGGGGATGGCATTTTTTGAACGCTCATGTCACACCCCCGCCGTCAGACGTGCTTGTTGCTTGTGCCCCATAGCCTGGTGGAGCTGAGCAGACTTGCCAGCGCGGTAGCCTGCATCGGCAGCTCCCGCGTCACGCGCTTTGGCCTTTCTGCGCTTCATTTTGTGGGTGCCCAGGTCGGGGTGGTGCTTGTCCATGTAGGCCTGGATCGCATCGGCGATGTTGTCATCAATGCCGGCGAACTCATCGACCTTGTGATACACAGCGTTGATCCAGCCCTTGGCGAATAGGTCGCCACGGGACACTTTGGTTGAGCGTTTGCAGCGCTTATTGTTGGGCTGCTGCAAAAACTCGCGCCGAGCTTTTTGCAACTGTCGCTCCAACACTTGATAGGCGTAGCCTGTTAGCTCTGGCGCAGCACCGCAGCCAACGAAGATGAAAGCGCCGACGGCACTGAAGATTCCAACTCTTAGCCGGGTGATGATCATCCGAGTGCCGAAGGCATGTGCGCACACATACGCCAGTTCCACACGCCACGGCGGTGGCGTGCCTTCTGAGCCGGCCTCTATTGTCACTTCACACGCCATGCTGGCCAGCACGTCACCCATCTCGACGTTATAGGCTTCCATCAACTTGTGAGCCTGGCGCAGCGCTGTTTCCGCCTCGTGTGGGTTGGAGCTTTTGCCCTTGGCCATCTCCAGGCATTTCTTGATCTTTCCGAGAGCGCGATCCTGGTCCATCTCACACCCCCGCAATATCAAGGCTGATCTGTTTGTACTGGTCGGTGTCGCCCATGCGCTCATACACGCGGATATAGGACTTGCTACCGATCACCTGGCAGGCTTCGCCGATAGCCTTCATCGCTTGCTGCCAGCGCTTATCGGTTATCTCCAAGCGGCGCAGCGCGAGTACACGAGCGGTGCGGATCTCACCTTTGGTATCGGTGCGGAATGCGTCATTGACCAGCGTGACTACCTCCGGTCGAGCGCCCTGCGTCCAGTCCTGTAGGCACTCATCAATCAACGCGCGGGCGGCCTGCAGCCGCTCATCAAAGCTGATGCTTTCCTGAACTGCCCGCACAATCTTGAATCGCCCATCGAATGACAGCAGCGTGACGTTGCCCTTCTTGCCGCCGACCTTGGCACCGTACTCCTCTGCGCTCATCTCAATAAAGGCTTCTATATCGCCAAAGGCTACTGCCTTGAAGTCCGACAACTCGCTCGACAGTTCTGATGCGCGGTCAACCAGGTGCTGCACCAGGCGATCGCGCTCCAGATCAATCGGTTTGATCATGTCCTCAGGCACCAGGCGCCCCTGGGCATCGCGGCGGTAGCTTTCAGGGACTGCAATCTTCTCATTCATGGGGTTTCTCCATAGCATCCAGCCGCTCGATCTCGGCCAGGATCAGTGCAGCCGCTTTGACCAGGTCACGGCGGCGGGTTGTGGGTTTCCATGCGGCGCGCTCGAAGGGCCAGAGGTAAACGTCATTGCCCTCGAACCAGCGCAGCAGCTCAGGCGGTAGTGCGTAGCAGACAGCGGCCTGGGCCAGCTCGCCCTGGTCGTGTCCGGCATCGTGCTCGGGATCATGTCCGTGCTTTTCCATCTGCTCGATCCGCTCGCGGATCACGTCCGCGAGGGCCGGCGCAGCCAGGGTTTGCAGGAATGTTTCTTGACCGGCGCGCAGCGCACGGATCAGAGCCATGTCCTTGTGCCGGTCCTCCCAGAGCACATCGATTTGGTTTTTGAGTTGCTGCTTTTCGTCATCGATGTTCATCAGTGCACCCCTTGAGTCTCTTGTGCCTGCTTCACGTTCTTGTGGAAGTTGGCTGCAAGCTCATCGAGCACCTGATTCACCTGCTCGGTATTGCCAGCAATATGGGCCTGTACCATCATGTGCAGCTTCGGCCCCAGATAAGAGCGATACCCGTTCAGCTCAGACCACATCGTGAACATCTGCTGGTTGGCTCGCTCTAGGGCAGGTCTCAGCTCACTTTCATTCAGCAGCTCGGGACTTGCGAATGTGATGGGGGGCGATACATACACTTCTTCGGCGCTCATCACCCCATCCTCCCGACCGGTACCAGCCGAATCTTCCAATGAATCTGGCAGCCCAGCAGGTATGTCTGGCAGGTAATGAAGTTGCCGGGGGTACGCTGCAGCAGCAGCCCGAAGCGCCCCAGCGGCACTACATGCAGCGGCGCGTCTGTCTCAACAACCAGCATCGGCCGGTCACCATCCACTGCTGCCAGCAGCACAGTGCAGCCATGCTTGCGCAGCTCACGGGTCACAGCGTTGGCCAACGCCAGTGATGCCTTTACACGCCGTGTAAACACCTTGCTTTCGCGCTGCGGCGCTTGAAATTCGATCAGCTCGCCCATCTCACACCTCCATCAGAATGTCAGCCGTCAACTGAGGCGCACCGACCCGCGCGGCCATATTCATCGCCGCGATCAGCACGTTGTGAACAGCCAGGGGATAAAGCACAGAGAAACTGGCCTTGTTGCCAGGGTTGCGCCCGGTCAGCTTTGCGCGCAGCGCCTCAATAGTGCTTTCATCCATCACCTCATCCAGGCGCTTGCCGATCTGCTCGAACCGGTGCGCCAGATAGTCACTCAAGTGCAGATCCAGCGGGTTCAGCCGCACCAGCTCACAGCGCTGGACAACCTCACGCACATCCGCCCGGCTCTCGCTCAGCTTGGTACCCAGCTCGGTCTGGCCAATCAGCACAATGCTCAGCAGCTTCTCGAAGCCGTCCTCCAGCTCGAAAAACCGCTTGAGGTGCTTCAGTGTGGGAATCGGGATTGCATGGGCCTCCTCGATCACCAGCACATGCCGGTTACCCATGCGATGGGATTCACGCAGCGCGTTATGCACTGCGCGAAAGCGGGTTTCCTGCCCGCGCGGCATCCGTTCACCGGGGCGCAAGCTGGCCAGGATCGCTTCGCAGAGGTGGATCGCCTTGAGGGTTTTGCCTTTGAAGTCATCGTCTTCCATGCCCAGGACATATGGCTCGATGATGATGACCGGCTTGTCTTCGGCCTGCAGGCGAGCATGCAGGTCTTTGCGAATGGTGGACTTGCCGCTGCCAGACTCACCGACAATGGCCAGGAATGTGCCCGAGCGCGTCACCTGGTACAGGCTTTCGCGCACATAGCGAATATCCGATGAGACGAACAGCTCCTTGCTGCTCTGTGGATCCGCAAAGGGGTCTCTGAACAGGCCAAAGGCTTGCCGAGCTTCTGGAGTTAGCGTTTGCTTACGTAGTAGCATGGGTTCGGGTTCCTCGTTGTTTTCCTTGGATTTGCGACGGGGCTCTGGCTGGCGAGCGTTGCCGCGCTCGCTGGCCAACTTGGTATGTATCTCTTCCTTTTCTTCCTCCTCAAAAATCCCTACCAGCTGCAGCTCCGGTACCTGGTACTCGGTCAGCCATTGCAGGATTTGGGCTTTGATATCGTCCTGGGCGGTGGTCTTGGGCCACATGCCGTGGTTCATCAGCTGCGATACAGTCGGCCGAGACAGCCCCAGCCGCCGTGCCAGTTCAGCTTGTGGCAGGTTGTAGTAGCGCATCAGCGCCTTGAGCTTCAGCATTACGCACCCCCTACGACGCTAAGCGTCGGCCGCTTGCTGAATGCACCGCGCAGACCGGCCTCGACGGCTGCCAACTCATCCTCTTTTGCACCACCCGGGTAATGGCTGCTCAGCCAGGCATAGTGCTCAGGGCTCCAGTCAGGGAACGCCGATTGCAGACGTTTGGCGATTGCAAATACGCTGATCGGAGGGGTCTCGATGGTCGGCGCAACCAGGTCATGCTCAACGCCGCGCCGGGGCAGGAACTCCGGCAGGCGCGCATCTTCGATATGCTGATAAGGCTTGAGGTCGCCACCGAATGGGACTTGCTTAGCCTTGCGCGCACTTTCGACGCCGGCATCGCTGTCTTCGCCATACGCCAGCCGCGCGGCCTCCTTGCGCGCCTGCTGGGCCGGGGTCTCGGTGTGGCGCTTGTGAGACTCGCCGATCACCGCGCCACCCTCAATATCGAAGCCAGCCTCACTATCAGCGATCAGCGGAGCGACGTAGAACACCTCCTGCCCCTCTGCATCCATGGTGTGGACCTGGATCGAGTCGTCGCGCCACGGGTTGCGGGTGATCATCAGCCGGTCACCGACATTGACATGCGGCACCACAGCTACGCTGTACTCACGGCCCTCATAGGACACCCGGAGCTTGGTGGTGACCTTGCGTTTAACAGGCTCAGAGACGGCCAGCGAGCGACAAACCTCGACTGACGGTGCCTTGAGCAGTTGCTCCTGGCTGATCGTCATCCACAGGTTTGTGCGGGTCTTCTTATGCCGCCGATGAATCGCAGTGGCATTGAAGTGTGCCCGCCACTTGGCAGCCAGGGCGTTCAGCTCATCCAGGTCTGCCACCGGGTGGAACCTTAGACCAGCCTCAAATTTGCGCTCAATCAGGTTCCGGGCGTTCTCAACCTGCCCGGTTACCCGCGCAGCACCCGGCGCATGGACCACCATACGAATGCCCAGTGAGCGGCACAGGTTCTTGGTCATTTCCGAGGTGTTAGCGCTGCCAGGGTCCATCATCAGAATGCGCGGCACACCATGCATCATGTCGGCCCCGCCACGTTCCTGCATCGCATCGATCAGCACGCTGAGCAGGTTGGTGCTGCTTTCAGCACCCATCACGTACTGCACATACACCCAGCCCGTGTAATGGTCGGTAATCTCGTAGGACCACACCCGGTTGGCCGCGATACGCGCCAGATTGCGGGGCTTGTTCTTGTAGAACTTGTCGGCATCCATTACCTGCAGGCCACTGCTACGCGGATCACTGCCGGGATCCAGGTAATAGAGCACGCAGAGTGAGGCGTCGATCTGCCATGCATAGTTCGGGTGCTTACTCACCAGCTCGGTCACGGGTGCCGGTGCCAGCAGCATGTCCGGGTGCAACCGGTAGTTGATCATGGCCCGGCGGATCGCACTGATAGACAGCGGCAACACTTCCCCCGTGCTCTCATCAATACGCTCGGCGCGGATCAGGCCACTGGAGCGCAACGCCTCCACGGCGTCTTCCAGGGAATACAGGCGCTTCTCGTTGCGCCTGGCCGACTCGATCAAAGCGGCACTGATAGTCAGTGCCTCCTGTCGAGTTAGCGTGCTGGCACCGGCGTCAGCACGGCGCTTGCGGGTTGCTTTGCCCACGGTTACCTCCTTCAGGCGGCGGTAGATGGTTGGTACCGACAAGCCCAGGTCAGTTGCAGCCGCTGCCACCAGCGCGGTTTTCTGGCTGTGCGGCGCCTGCGCCAGTACACGCGAGAGATCAACCAGACGTTGAGTGATGACGGCGCTCATGGCTTAGCCCTGCCCGAGTTCGAGTTCAGCGGTCAGAAAGGCGAACTCCTCAACGCCATCGGGCAGCGCGAACTCATCACGAATAGCCGCGAGCTGCGATTCCAGGTGACGGACCATGCTGGCCAGGAACGGTCGATGGTCTGTGCCGTGTCGCTCGGCATGCTCCAGCATGGTTGAGCACACCTCGCGCAGATTGGCATTGACCGCCACCTCAGCCTCATAGGCCACCAGTGCAGCCTGTTTGCGCAGCTCCTTGTCAGCTTCCTCGGCCGTCAGGGTATTGATGCGGCGGCGGGCTTTTTCCAGCTCCATGCGGGTGTCGTCCAGCTCCCGGGATTTGCGCGCCAGTACCTCGCCCTGGGCCTCGTGGTCTGCGCGGGCATCGTCCAGGGCCTTGGTCAGCTCGCCTTTTTCCTTGTCATGCCGGGCCAGCAGCTCTTCGGCCAGGTACTCAACAGCCTCTTGATTACCGAGCTTGGCGGCTTCAATCAGAGCTGAACGGCTGTCATCAGGCAGCTTGCGGAACTGGCGCAGCTCGCGGTAACCGATGCCCATGCGGGACATTGATTCGAGAGCTTCTTCGCCGAAGGCGCGGAGATTCGTTATGTCCAAATCAGCCTTATCAACTGAGATGTTCAGCAAGTTGCAAAACTCCTCCCAGGTGCCTTTCAACTCCGAACCGTTCGGACTTTTCTTTCCAGCCAAAGCCTTGTAGAGCTTGTTTTCCTTGACATAGGCCAGCTTTGAAGTCCGAACCGTTCGGGAAAATTCTTCAAATGCACCAGCCATTTGGGTTTGCCCCAGCAGTTGGTTTACCAGGTCGCGTTCTTCACTGTGTGACGCCACCAGCGCTGCGCCGGTGTTCTGCAGCTCGGCCAGCGCCTGCTGGTCCAGCTCCGGCGTTTCAACCGGTGCGGTGGGGATGTTCTTTGTACGGGCCATGGTTCTTCCTTATTGACGGCTGCCAGCGGCTACCCGCTGGGTGAGTTCGTTGACACGGTTCATGGTGCGGCCCATTTCGTCCGCATGGGCCTGGGCGATCTGTAGCATCGCCACGCTCAGTGCGTAGCGGCCTGTCTCAAGCTTCATCGCAAAGCCCTCAGCCACCAGGGTGTTCAAGCAGCGATTGATGGTCGCCGGGCTCTCGCCCAGGGCTTTTGCCAGTTCGCCGTTGCTAACCCCGTTCAGGGTCTTGCCGCGCAGCGCCTTGATTACGCGCAAGCCGCGCGCCAGGCCTTCACTGGTACGGGTGTTGTCACTCATCGTCGGGTTCCCCCAGTTCGAGTTGCGGTTGATCGTGTTGAGCTACATTGCCGTGGTGCCAGCCCAGGCCTTCCATGGCTGCGCGGATCTGCGCCAGGGTGCCGGCGGCATCGGCCGAGCCGGCATAAAAGGCCATCAGGGCTCCTGTGGTGGCGTGCAACAGATGCTGCAGGCCCTGGATGTCTGTGGCTTCACAGCTACGGCCAGTGGGTATGTCGATCGCCAGCTTGCCGGCGCTGGCGGCAATCCACTGGGTCACGTAGTGGCAGCCGCATGCCGCTTCAAATGCGGGGATCATCACCGCTGGCATGCGGCCGCTGCTGATCCACTTGTACAAGGTCCATTGGTCTGCCAGGCCCATGCGTTCAGCGATGCGCTCAACGCTCAGGTTGGCCTTGGCCAGTGCATGCTCCTTGCACAGCTCCATGGCATGGCGCAGCGATGTGGGTCTGACTGTTTTCCAGTTTCTGCGGGTCATTGGAACGCCCCCTGTCGTTCTGTTGTTGTTATGTCCAAACAAATCCAGTTTTTGCGTCTGGGCAAAATCGTTTCAATCCGGCTAGCCTTGCTGTTACATTCACATCACGCGGGTATTACCCATGACCGAACCTGAATTGCGGCAAGAGTTAGCTGACTTGCGGGTTAAGTTGGACCAGGCAGATGAGTGGGCGAACGGCCTCTATATGGCGCTTGATGATCTGGTGCAGATTCTCTTGAAGCAGAACCCTGCACTGGCGATACCGCTGGCTGATCGATGGCGCCCGGTAGCGGACTGTTATGCGCAACTTGAACGGGGAGAAGTGCCGGTTGATTCCGATGGTGAGCCGAAGGACGTTGGTCCGATGCAGAGGCTTGAGGCGCGGAAGATACTGTTTCGCACCTTGACTGCTGCAGGCGCTCTATCGCCTGACCTGGGGTAAGCAGCTGTTTGCCGTTGCTGCGCGTGCCCTCGTGGACCAGCGCTGCCGCGCGAGATGTCAGCAACTGGCCAGCGGCGAGGATCTGCAAGTGGTTGGCCAGTTGGCGCTCAACGGGCGTGATGCCCTCAATGGCGCCATAACGCCGGTAGTGTTCCGCTGCGTCGTGCAGCTCGCACAGTATGTCGGCCACGTCGCCAGGGGCACCGGCGAGCAGCACATCGAGGGCGCGCCGCCAGGCGGTTTGTGGGTCCAGTTCGAGGACTTGGGGTGTGGGGAGTTTCTTCATGCTCTGGCCCTCAGGCTGCGGCTGATTCGCTGGCCTTGAGGCCGAGAGCGATAGCGATTTCGTGGGCTTTGCCGTAGTGGGCTTTGTCAAAGCCATTGAGTACGCGATAAACCGCGTTGGGTCTGTAGCCGTGTTCCTCGGCCCAACCGGAAATGGTGATGCCGCGCTGCTTGAAGCGCTGCTTGACCTGTTCAGGGGTCAGTACCCGTTGTGTAGCCATGGCAGTGGCTCCTCTGGTTGCTGAATGATGTTTGGTGTTTGTTGTGTTAATGATGGTGCCATATTTGGCACCTGTCAAGGTGAAAAGGTGACAAATTCGTCATTTGGTGAGCGCCTGAAGGCTGAGCGCGAGCGGTTGCGATATACGCAACCGGAGTTCGCAGAGATGGTCGGCGCCTCAAAGCGCACCCAGATTGGGTGGGAACAGGGGCGTTCTACGCCTGATGCAAATGCCCTTGCCGTGTGGCTTGAGGAGGGTGTGGACGTGGGATTTCTGCTGACCGGGAAAAGAACCGCAGCAGGGTCGGCCAGAGACCTTCCGCCGGATGAGCAGGTGCTCCTGGAAGCATATAGAGCGTTGTCTGCGACTAAGAGAAAGGCCGTGCTGACGGACATTCTGAACGGAGGAAAGTCAAGGTCTGTTCCGAAGTCTGGCGGTGGCGTGGTGGTGCAGGGAAACAACAATCGCACGGCAGGTAGGGATTACAACGAGAAGGAGTTGTGAGTGTCCGTAGGAGTTGATGGCAACCAGAATAGGGTTGCAGGTAGGGACTACCTTGAGATCAATGTGGCAGGAGCTGATAGCGACGACAGCCCGTTGTCAAGCGCTCAGCGGCAGCGCCTGAATGCACTGGTGGCCGAGGTGGCTGTTAATCTTGGTGTTGAGAAGCGAGCGCTATGGCGTGAAGTTGTTCATGCTCGAGTCGGCGTTGAGAGTATCAGCGAAATACCCCGTTCACGTTTTGCTGAGGCTGAAGAAGCGATCCTGCAATATCAGGAGACAGAGCGCCGTGTCGTCAACTCGCGATTGATGGTTGCGCGGATCACAAACGTGACGAAGGAAAAAGGTATTTACGACGAGCGTGATGCCTTCTGCTTGCGCACGTTTGGCGAGCGGCATCTGAACTATATGGACCTTGAGCAGCTGCGGCAGGTATTGGCATTTGTCGAGGACTACGAGCTGACAACACCGGCCCCGCAGTTGTCACCCTGGTCGCCGGAGGCAATTAAGGAGATCGTCCTTACATACCCTGTGCATTTCACAGCTACCCTGATGCTGGGGGCTGTGATCGGCGGGATGGTTTTGTAAGAAAAAAGCAAAGGAGATAACGCTGTGGCGCTAATCAAATGCTCGGAATGCGGACATGATGTTTCAGACAAGGCGGCAGCATGCCCTAGTTGCGGTGCGCCGATATTGGCCAGCGTGCAGGGAGACTCATTAAGTCAAGCCGATGTGCAACAGGCAGCTATGAAGGGGCATCAGCGATCTTCATTCAAGCAAGGACTTGGTAACGCGATCGCGGTTTTCTCTGTTGTCGCGGCCTTCCCTGTGGGTATGGCAACGAGCTTTCAGGTCGGCGTTGGTGTGGCGTTTGTAGGCTGTGTGATTGGTGTTGTCGTCGCATATTTGTGATGAAAGTAAAGGAATAAGAGGTTGCTATGAAGCCGATCAAGGGTGCTGCATTTTGGTTTGCAATGGCGTTGGCTCTTCCGGCTGTGGTCGAGGCAGCCGATTACACGATTACTGGTAGCTCCGGCATTATGAATTTTGTTGCAGTGAACCCGTCGAAAATCGATGACGAAGATGTTTATCGTCTGGCTGTAGCGGATGCGTGCGCAGGCAAACCTATTTGCCAGGTCCATTACTGGGCGGGCAGTGCGCCAAGTGGATTGCCGTTAACGGATGAGCAGGTTGATGAAAAGCTGGCAGCCTGGCAGTTGAATCTGAATACGGGGCTTAGGCGCTGGCTTGTGAAGTGTGCTAAGTCAGATATTTTTGCTAATAATCGCGAATGCATGTAGTCCTCCACGTAATCCAACGTCTGAGTTACTTAGGGCTATTTTGCCCTCGTTCAAAAGACCCCGATCCTTGTAACTGAGACTCTCAACCTGTCCTTGGCGTTTCCGCCATCCACAGGTTGAGGAGTCTCAAATGTACGGTTTCCCCCTTGGTTTCGCCTCACGCCGCCCGCGTCTGCTGGGCTGGCTAATCATGGCACTTGTTCTGCTGTCGGCCCTGGCCTGGGCGGCCCCAGAGCAGATGCCTGTGATCATTTACAAACTGGCCCTTGTGTTGCTCGGGGCTGTGTTGGCGTACTGGATTGACCGGGCGCTTTTCCCCTACGGGCGGCCCCATGCCTGTTTGCCTGGTGATGGTGGTGGCCCAGGAGGCTGTGCGCTGCCATCCGAGGCTGACCGCGACCGCTCTGAAGTTCGTTTCGCCGCTGCGTGCCTGCGAAGATCGCTGATTGTGCTGGCCTGTGTCTTGGGTCTGACTCTGGGGCTCTGACATGAACTGGACCGAGCGTATCCGTCCGGCCCTGGATCGCCTGCCGCTGCTTGTGTGGCTATCGCTGATCATTGTGACTCTGTCCGGGCTGGGTTGTGAGCCAGCAGCGGCACAGGACGTGCCGCGCGCTGCTGAGCAGTACCGGCGCGACCTGGTGCGCGTTGCCCAGTGGCAGTTCGGGCTGGGCGCGCCGGTGGCCACCCTGGCCGGGCAGATTCACCAGGAAAGCGCCTGGCGTCCCAGTGCAGTGAGCCCTGCCGGTGCCCAGGGGTTGGCGCAGTTCATGCCCGCTACCGGGCGGTGGATGGCTGAGATTTACCCCCGCCGCCTTGGCCCGGCCGACCCGTTCAACCCGGGTTGGGCGCTACGGGCCATGGTTACCTACAACCAATGGCATTTGGATCGAATCCAGGCGCACACCCACTGCGAGAAGTGGGCAATGGCTCTGGCCGCCTATAACGGCGGGCTGGGTTGGATCAATCGCGACAAACGGTTGGCATCGGCTTCTGGGGCCGACCCGCTGACCTGGTTCGATTCCGTCGAGCGGTTCAATGCCGGCCGCTCGGCTGCCAACTTCCGAGAGAACCGCGACTACCCGCGCCGCATCCTTGAGCGCTGGGAGCCCATGTATGTGCGCGCTGGTTGGGGCCGGGGCGTGTGTGGCGAGAGGTATGAGCTGTGAACCCGGTACTGATGGGGTTCGGTTTGGCCGTCATGATCGGCTCGGCGGCGATGGTTCCGTTTGCGAAAAGCTCTGGCGTGAAGTTGGGGTATGAGCGCGGCCTTGCTGCAGGGCGCGCCGAATGCCAGCAGGACACCATCGATGAACTCACAGTGCTCATCACCTCCAGCCAGTACCTGGTCACCACTGCCCACACCGCCAGCCAACAACTGGCGAAAACAATCAGCGACCGCCAACAGGCGGACGCCACTTCAACCAGGGAGTTACGCCATGCGCTCGCTCTTACTGCCGCTGAGCGTGCTCAGTGCCGCTTTGATGCTGTCAGCCTGCGCCACGTCGAGTCCGCCCGTGATCGTGCAGCAGCAGCCGCTGCCGGCGGCATTGGCAGTGCCATGCCCACCGCCAGTGGCCATGAGTGACAACAGCGCAGACGCTGCATTGCTGACGCTGAAAGAGCTTTATGACCAGTACGGCCTGTGTGCGGGCCGTTTGGTTGAACTTGTGAATCACCTGCAGGAGAAACGCTGAATGGATATCGACATGCTGATCCGTGCAGGCCAGTTCGTGTTCACCATCGCCGTGGGCATGTTCTCGATCGCTACAGCACGCAAGGCCAGCTCCAAGGCTGATGCCGAGGCCTTGGCCAAGCGGCTCAACAGTCAGGACGCTCGCATCCTCACACTGGAGCAGCAGCTGCTTCACATGCCCGACAGTCACCAGATGTCTGAACTGGCGGGTGACATGAAGGCAATCAAAGCAGAGCTTGCGGGGGTGGCTCGGGAGCTGGCCCCTTTGGCCAGATCTGTGGACCGAATCAATGACTACCTACTGAATGCGAGGGCTCAATGAGCAAATACGCCAACTTCCTGAGCGAAGACCGCCGCCTGGTGATCCTGCGTATCCTGGTGGAAATGCCTACCTATCGCGCCAACAGCTCGGTGCTGCATGCCGTGCTGCAGGAGTGGGGCCACGAGCCCAGCCGTGACCAGGTGAAAACCGAACTGCGCTGGCTGGAAGAGCAGCAACTGGTATCGCTCGATGACGTGGGCGACGGCGCCGTGCTGCTGGCCAAACTGACTGAGCGCGGCGCTGACGTGGCTGCAGGCCGAGCCCGTGTTGACGGCGTGAAGCGCCCAGGAGCCTGACCATGGCCCGCAAATCGAGTATCGACAAGTTGGCCCCCGGCGTCCGGTCGCACATTGAGCGCCGCCTGCGCGAGAACCGCATGACGCTCGATGAGCTGATCGAGGATCTGCACGAGCAGTTCCCGCAGGAAGACAAGCCCAGCCGTTCAGCCGTTGGCCGCTACAAGGTCTCATTTGACGAGATGAGCAAGCGCTTGCGCGAGCAGCAGGCGATGGCGAGTCTGTTGGTTGAGGAACTGGGAGAGAACCCGGACGACAAGGCCGGAGCGTTGATGGTGCAGTCCATCACCACGCTGACCACCCACGCCGCGCTCGGTGCCCAAATCGACGAAGAGACCACGGTGGATGACGTGCGCAAGCTGGCTCGCGCCGCCAAAGACGTGTTGGCGGCCCGTAAGGTCAACCGCGAAGAGCGCAATGCCATCGCCCGTGAGGCCCGTGAAAAGCTGATTGAGGAGCAGCGTGAGAAGCTGGATGAGTTGGGCCGCACTGGTGAGGTTGACCAGGACGTACTCAACAAGGTCATCAAAGCGGCGTACGGGCTATGAGTAAGCTACTGGCGGTGATCGGCCTGCTGTGGGTGGGCTGGTTCATTGGATGGGTACATGCGCACATTACGGTGGCCACAGAGTGCCGGCAGTTAGGCGCTTTCTTCGTTGGTAAGACGGTGTTCCGCTGCACAGCCATTGAGTCTCAAGATCAGGAGCAAGCCAGCAATGAGTAACCTGCAACCTGCGCTCCCGCTCTACGGTTACCAGCGCCGCTGGGTTAATGACGACAGCCGTTTCAAAATCGCGATGTTCGCCCGACAGTGTGGCAAGACGTTTACCAGTACGCTGGAGCTGGCCCTTGATTGCGCACGCGCCGAGGCGCTCGGCCAACGCCGCCGCTGGGTGATTCTCAGCCGTGGCGAGCGGCAGGCGCGCGAGGCGATGAACGAAGGCGTGAAACTGCACCTACAGGCGCTCAGCGCCGGCTTTCAGGCCTACGACTACGAGTGGGAGCCGGGAATCAAAGCGCTTGAGGTCGAGTTGCCGGGCGGCAGCAAGATCACTGCGCTACCAGCCAATCCAGACACTGCGCGGGGCTTCTCGGCCAATGTGCTTCTGGATGAGTTCGCCTTCCACCAGGACAGCCGGGCGATCTGGAAAGCGCTGTTTCCGGTGATCTCCAAGCCCGGTCTCAAGTTGCGGGTGATCAGCACCCCCAACGGCAAAGGCAATAAGTTCTACGACCTGATGACCGGCAAGGATGACGGCTGGAGCCGCCACACCACCGACATCTACCAGGCAGTGGCCGACGGGCTGCCGCGCAACATCGAGGAGCTGCGTATCGGTGCCGGTGATGACGACCTGTGGGCCCAGGAATTTGAGCTGCAGTGGCTGGATGAATCCAGCGCCTGGCTGGACTTCGATCTGATCACCAGTTGCGAGCACGAGTTTGCAGGTATGCCTGAGCATTACCAAGGCGGGCCTTGCTATGTGGGAGTGGACATCGCCGCCCGCAACGACCTGTTTGTGATCTGGGTGGTTGAGCGCGTGGGCGATGTGCTCTGGACCCGCGAGATCATTGAACGGCGCCGCGCCAGCTTTGCCGAGCAGGATATGTTGCTTGATGACGTGTTTCGCCGTTACAACGTGATCCGCTGCTGCAAAGATCAAACCGGCATGGGTGAGAAACCGGTCGAGGACGCCAAGCGTAGGCATGGCGAGTTGCGTGTGGAAGGTGTGCTCTTTACCGCAGCCAACAAGCTGACACTCGCCACCCAGGGCAAGGAACACTTCCAGGACCGAAAGTTGCGCATACCGCAAGGCAACAATGCCCTGCGGGCCGACCTGCACAAGCTGCAGCGCGTTACCAGTGCCACCGGCGCACCGCGCTTTGTCGCTGACTCCGACAGCGCCGGCCACGCCGACCGCACCTGGGCATGCTTTTTGGCCATCAACGCGGCCGGTGTTGAGCCTACGGTCATCGACTACCTCTCATCCGGCACACGTACAACAACCCGCCAAATGGAAACCTATGCCCCTGGATCTAGTGGCCAGATTACCAGTCGCGGCTGGGGCACCGTGGGCGGCAACAACCCCTTTGAGGACTACTGATGGACAAGCCAACACTCGGCCAACAGATCGCCACCAGCGGCGACGGCATGGACATCACCCGCCCGTGGGTAGGCGCGCTATCGCAGCCATCTGACCCACTGCTGCGCAAGGCCGGCACTGATGTGAAGATCTACGAGGAGCTGCTGAGCGACTGGCAGGTCAAGGCCATGTGGCAGCAACGCCAGCGTGCTGTGGTCAGCCGTGAGTGGCAAGTGGATGCGGGCGGTGACCGGCCGATCGACATTGCCGCAGCTGACCATTTGCGTGAGCAGCTCAACCGCGTCGGCTGGGACCGTGTGACCGAGCGCATGCTCTATGGCGTGTATTACGGTTATGCCGTGTCGGAAATCATCTACGGCCACGACGACAGGTATATCACCTGGGAGGCCATCAAGGTTCGCAACCGTCGCCGCTTCCGCTACACCCCAGCCGGTGAGCTGCGCCTGCTGACGCCCAATAACATGGTCGATGGCGTACCCTGCCCAGAGCCGTACTTCTGGCATTACGCAACCGGTGCCGATCATGACGACGAGCCGTATGGAATGGGCCTGGCGCATTGGCTGTACTGGCCTGTGCTGTTCAAGCGCAACGGCGTGAAGTTTTGGCTGTTCTTCCTCGATAAGTACGGTATGCCCACGGCCAAGGGCGAGTTCGACCCAAAAACCGCCACTGAGGACGACAAGAAGAAGCTGCTGGAAGCTGGTGAGGCAATTCGTACCGACTCAACCGTTCTGATCCCGAAGGGCATGGCCCTGGAGCTGCTGGAAGCCGCCCGCAACGGCACGGCAGATTACAAGGCGCTGTATGACGCCATGGATGCCGCCATCGCCAAGGTCACCGTGGGCCAGGTTGCCAGCAGCCAGGGCACGCCGGGGCGGCTGGGTAATGATGATCTGCAGGGTGATGTGCGCCTGGATCTGATCAAAGCCGATGCCGACCTGGTCTGTGAGAGCTTCAACAACGGCCCGGTACGCTGGCTGACCCGCTGGAACTTCCCGGATGCTGAACTGCCGCGCGTCTATCGGGTGGTGGAAGAACCCGAGGATCTGGAAGGTCGCGCTGAGCGGGATGAAAAGGTGTCCCGGATGGCTGGCTACAAACCCACTCGCCATTATGTCGAAAAGACCTACGGCATCGAACTGGCCGACGAGCCACCACCAGCCCCGCCCACCGAGTTTGCCGAAAGCACAGCTCCCAGCGATCCGGCCGAGGCGATGCTTGTGCGCACAGAGGCGCAGGTGCAACCGGTGGTCGATGGCTGGAATCGCCAGCTGGCCGAGTTGGCCGAAGGCGGTGCCAGTCTCGACCAGGTGCGCGATCAGCTGCTGGCTATGGCGCCTGAACTGTCCCTGGACGAATACGCCCAGCGTATGACCGAAGCGTTGAGCCTGGCCCAGTTGGCTGGCCGTAACGACATCGAGGACGAGGTGCGCTGATGGCCAGTGCCGCCAGTTACGGCAGCCTGCCGTTCGATGAGCAGATCCAGTTCCTGCGGCGCAAGCTGCCGAGCGTCGATTACTTCCAGGTGCGGCAGGCGGCGCATGACCACGCCTTTGTGGTTGCCGGTGGCCACCGCCTGGACCTGGTCAAGGACATTCACGCAGTACTCAGCCGCAATTTGCGTGAAGGCGACACTCTGGAACGCTTCCGTGAAGACTTCTATGCGGTGCTCGATCACTACGGCTGGCAGCCGGAGGGTGGCAGGGCCTGGCGCTCGCGGGTGATCTACGAGACAAATCTGCGCACCAGCTACGCTGCCGGGCGCTATGAGCAGCTGCAGGCGGTCAAGGAAGATCGGCCGTACTGGATGTATGAGCACTCCGATGCCGTCATCACTCCGCGCCCCGAGCATCAGGCCTGGGATGGTTTGGTGATCCATGCAGATGACCCCTGGTGGCAAACCCATTACCCGCCCAACGGCTGGGGCTGCCAATGCCGTGTGCGTGCCCTCAATGACCGTGATCTGCGCCGTCTGGGCAAAAGCGGGCCTGACACGGCTCCAGCATCACCCGAGCGCAGCGTGATCCACAAAGGCGAGACTGTCAGCGTGCCAGACGGTATTGACCCTGGCTGGGATTACGCGCCGGGTCGCAGTGCATTCGAGCAGCAGGTGCAGCATGTGCTTGAGAAGGTGCCGGAGTTGCCTGCCGAGTTGGGCGCGGTCATGAGCCGTGAGCTGGTGGTGTATCCGGCCGTGCAACAGGCGCTGGCCAGTGACTGGCGGCGCATGCTCGATGATGTTGTGGCCGACGGCAAGCCACGAGGCCGTCAACTTGTGGTCGGCGCGCTGAGCCCGCAAGTGGTCAGCGGCATGCAGGCTGCGGGCGTGGTGGCGGTCACGGCGGCAATTACCATGAACGATGCCAGCATGCTGCATACCCTGCGCGGAGCCAAGGCGGCGGCAGTGACCGCTGCAGGCAAGCCCAAGGCCCTAGATGTGGACGAGCTGGCGCAGCTGCCAGCCGTACTTGCAGCGCCGCAAGCGGTACTGCTGGACGTTGCAGCCAATACCTTGCTCTATGTGTTTCCGGCCGAGCGACGTGAAGCAGGCAAGCTGGTGGTGTTGGTCAACTATCGCTTGAAGGGCGACGAGCGAACCAACTCGGTACGCAGCGGCTCACTGATCGACTGGCAGAATGTGCGCAAGGATGTGGACAACGGGGCGCTGGTACTGCTGGAGGGTCAACTGTGAGCGCTCAGGGTGGACGCCACTTCCACCGTACAGGACTCCGCAGAGGCCCGAGCCGGAGCTGGCGATTTCCCGGCCGCCAGAACGCCCACAGTCTGAGAGGAGTATAACCCATGGCAGGCGCGCACGTAGGCCTTGAGCTGGACAATGGGCCAGCCAAGGATGCCATTCGTCAGGCACTGGCCGAGCTGGCTCAGCCTCAGCGCCTGTTGCGTGACATCGGCGAGCACCAGGTCAATAGCACCCGCGACAACTTCCGCTATGAGCGCAGCCCCAGTGGCCAGCCCTGGCCGGCCTTATCACCACGCTACCTTGCCGTGAAAGAGCCCAACCCCGGCAAGATCCTGCAGCGCTCTGGCAACCTGGCCAGACAGATCCAGTACCAAGTGCAAGGCAATGATCTGTTCTGGGGTACAGACCGCATCTACGGTGCCACCCACCAATTTGGTGCCAGGCGTGGCCAGTTCGGTCAGACCCGGCGTGGCGGTCCGATCCCGTGGGGAGATATCGCTGCGAGGGAGTTCCTGGGCGTGTCCGATGCTGACGCCGATGAGATCATCGAGCTGGTTCGTGATCATCTGCGCAGGCAGTTTTCCTGATTATTGCATTTGCGCCTCTGTGAGCGCCTCTGAGGCGTTTACAGCTACGGTTTATCGAGTGGGCTCTCACTTGGCGCAAGAATGATGTTTATAAACCGCCTGAGCGGTATTGCCTGGATGGGTGTAAGGCGCTATTGGCTGTAACTCACCAGATTCAAGTTTTTTCAAGTTTTGCCCCCGTTCAAAATACTTTCCCGCCTGTGGGGTGCAGTCTGGCCCCATGAAGACATCAAACGCCACTTTACCCATTCTCCCCGCCGGCCAGCACGTCGCCCTCGACGGCCGCCCGGTGGAATTCACTGAGGCCATCCTGCAGGAGATCGCCGCGACCTATGATCCGGCACTGCATGAAGCGCCGCTGGTCATTGGTCACCCGAAACTCAACGCCCCGGCCTACGGTTGGGCGAAAAGCGTTGAGGTGCGCGACGGCATGCTGTTTGCCGAGCCGCACCAGGTGGTGCCGGAGTTCGCCGAGGCTGCCAACCGTAAGATGTATAAGAAGCGGTCGGCCTCGATCTACCTGCCGGACTCGCCGGGCAACCCGGTCCCGGGCAAACACTACCTGCGCCATATCGGATTTCTGGGTGCTATGCCGCCGGCTATTAAAGGTATCCCTGATGCCGCTTTGGAGTTTTCCGAAGACGATGGCGCCCTGGCTGTCGAGTTTGCCGAGCCGCCGTATGCCTTCCGTGCCATGACCGACATTCTGCGCCGCCTGCGTGACTGGTTTGTCGAGCGCGAAGGCATAGAGGCAGCAGACCTGATCATTCCGCACTGGCAACTTCAGTCCATTGATGAAAGCGCCCGCGCTGACAACCCGGTCCCGGCGTTTTCTGAGTCCGAACAACCCACCAGCGAAGCCGCAACCCCTCCAGGCGATGAAAGTGCTGACGCATCTGCCGCGCCCGCACCGGAGCCGGGGAATGATGACCCGTCGGCGGCAGATGCCGGCGCGGTCGCTAATCAGGAGTCAGCAATGGCCGACGAAGAACGTGAACAACTGCTCGCCGAGCGTGAGCGCAAGGTGGCCGAGCAAGAGGCGCGTATTGCCCAGGCTCAGGCTGAGGAACATCGCAACGAGGTGGCCGAGTTCGCCGAAGGGCTGGTCAATGCTGGGCAGCTGCTGCCCCGGCAGAAAGCCGGCGTAGTCGAACTGATGCTCATCCTGCCCACTGATGCTCCGCTTGAGTTCGCCGAAGGCGAGCAGACCATCAGCAAGCCAGCGGCCAACGTACTGCGCGAGCTGCTCAGCGAGCTGCCCAAGCAAGTGGACTTTGCCGAGAAGTCTCATGGCAATGATGTGGTCGATGACCAGGACGCCAACGCCATTGCTGACCGCGCAAGGGCTTATCAATCCGAGCAACGCCAGGCTGGCCGCGAGATCAGCATCAGCCAGGCCGTCAATCACGTTACCAAGGGAGGCCGCTGAGCCATGAATATCCCAGGACTCATTACCCCGTTCACTGCGATCGGCGCCATTGGGGCGTACCTGATTGCTGCTCATGGCGCCACTGATGGTGCTGCGGTGCAGGCCGATGATGGCGCGACCATGATGCTGGGTGTGACTACCGACATTCCGACCGCTGATGGCGGCACCGCGGACGTAGTCCGCAATGGGCTGGCTTCAGTCACTTACGGTGGCAACGTCACTCGTGGCAACCCGCTCACAGCTGACGCCAACGGTCGCGCCGTTGCCGTGGCCCTGCCCGCAGCGGCTGACACTTTCATTGTTGGGTTTGCCGAGGTCTCGGGCGTTGAGGGTGATATTGGCTCGGCCCTGGTCGCCCCCGGCTTTATTCCTGCAACTGCCCCATAACCGGCTTCGGCCCCATCAGGAGTACCTGACATGAGCAATGCACCGTTTCCTATCACTCCGGCGCTCACAGCCATCGCCATCGCATATCGCAACACCCGGCTCATTGCCGACCAGGTGCTGCCGCGTGTGCCGGTTGGTGCGCAGGAGTTCAAGTATCTGAAACATGACTTGGCCGAGGGCTTCACCGTGCCGGACACCAAGGTCGGCCGCAAATCGCGTGTCAACCAGGTGGACTTCTCAGCATCCGAAGAAACTGGCGCAACCAACGACTACGGTTTGGACGCACCGGTGCCTCAGCGCGATATCGACAATGCGCCGGAAAACTATGACCCGCTCGGCCGAGCGACTGAGCAGACAACTAACCTGATCCTGCTCGACCGCGAAGTGCGGGCATCCAATCTGGTGTTCAGTCCTGACAGCTACGCGACCGGCAACAAGACCACATTGTCTGGCACCAGCCAATGGAGCCATGCAGACAGTAACCCAATCCGGGCGATCACCGATGCGCTGGACAGTGTTGTTATGCGTCCGTCCATTGGCGTGCTGGGCCGCGCGGTCTCTACCAGCATTCGTCGCCACCCGAAGGTAGTGAAGGCGTTCAACGGTAGCCTCGGTGATGAGGGCATGGTGCCGCTGCAGTGGCTGGCAGACATGCTGGAACTGGATGCCATTTTGGTCGGCGAGGCGCGTGTGAATATCGCTCGCCCTGGTCAAGCCGCAAATCTGGCGCGGGCTTGGGGTAACCACGCCTCATTCATCTACCGCGATCAGCTGGCCGACGCAAACAGCGGCACCACCTTCGGCTTCACCGCGCAGTTCGGTGATCGCATCGCCGGTTCCTCCCCGGACAAGAACATCGGCCTGCGCGGTGGCCAGATGGTTCGTGTCGGTGAGTCGGTCAAGGAGCTGGTGACCGCCCCTGACCTTGGTTACTTCTTCGAGAACGCTGTCAGCTAACCGGCAGATTCACCCACTTTGACCGGGCGGCAGCCGCCGCCCTGGGAGACCAACATGGCAACGAAGAAAGCCACCGCCCAGCCCGCTGACGTTGTGGACAAGGATCAAGCCCAAGTCGTCCAACCGGTTGCGCCGGTTCAATCGTCTGCTGCTACCACTGAGGGCGCTGCTACCAATGCGCCGCCAGCTCCAGGGCCGGAAGAAGAACAGTCGATGTCGGGACTTTACATCGTGCACCGCGAAATCCTTGAGCACGACGGACAGCGGTTTGTGTGGGGTGAAGATATCCCGTTGACCGATGAGCAGGCAAAGCCGCTGCTGGCACTGGGTGCGATCGCCATCAGAGAGGTCGAGGACTGACATGCCCTATTTGACCCTCACCGAGCTGGCCGACCGCCCCGGCGCCGAGGAACTGGCCCAAGTGGCCACGCCCCGGCGATACCGGGCAGTTGATGCTGATCTGCTGGATGCGCTGTTGCGTTCAGAGGATGTCAGCAGCTGGCCTGTTGAGGATGTCCAGATTGCCGAACTTGCAATTGCAGTTATCCACGACGCCATGGTGACCGCTCAAGGCACCATTGACGGGTTCCTGGTGCGCCGTGGCTACAGCCTGCCGCTGACCAAGCGTTACGGCATCGTCACTGGCTGGGCCAGGGCTATCACCCGCTACCACTTGCACAAGGATCGCCTCAGTGCCGAACAGACTGATCCGATCGTGCGGGACTACCGCGATGCGCTGAAGTTTCTGCAGCTGGTTGCCGAGGGAAAGTTCAGCTTGGGGCCGGATGATCCGCTGACGCCGACCACCAGTGGCGCACCACTGTTCAAGGCACCGCCGCGCACCTTCAGCCATGACACTCTGAAGGACTATTGAGCATGTCTCAGCCCTTTGACCCGCAAGTTGTGATCGACCGGCTCAAGCCTTTGCAGGCGCTCCAGTCGGTTGAGGGTGCGGCAGAGTATGCAGCGGTCACCAACCTAAAGGATTTTCGTGTGCCATGCGCTTATGTGCTGCTGCTCCAGGAGCGCACTGACGACGCCCCGGCTCGGCCAGCAGGCCGTCAACGCGCAATCGTCACTTTCGGGGTGGTTGTTGCTGCGCGCAATTACGGCGATCAGCGAGGCGAACGCACCCTGGAAGAGCTGCGGCCGCTGCTGGGCAGTGTGCGGGCGCGACTGATGGGCTGGATGCCCGAGGTTCAGGGTTCGCGCCCTGTGCAGTGGACCAGGGGCGATGTGCTTGATTACAACCACAGCACGTTGCTCTGGGCCGATGTGTACCAAACCCAACATTTCATAGGGGGCAACCCAGTATGAGCAAGGAACAGAAGCTCGAAACCGTCGAGCTGATTGATGACCACACCCATAAGGGTGAGCCACTCAAACCCGGCGCCAAAATCCAGGTTACCGCCGAGCGCAAGGCCTGGTTGATCCGCCACAAAAAGGTGGCCGATGCCACCCCGGCACTACCTGTTGCCAAGGCAAAGGAGTAACCACCAATGAAAAAGTCCCTTTTCAGCTTCCAGGGCAAAGTCTGGTTGGCAGAGCGCTCCAGTGCAGCCAAGCCACTCAAGCCCATTTGGTACGGCAACGCGTCGCAGTTGCAGATCCAAATGAATGTGGCCAACACTGACAAAACCGAATCGTTCAGCGGTAATCGGTTGTTGTATGGGCAGCTCGCCGGTGCCAAGACTGCTAACGTCAGCTTGACGCTGGACGAGTGGTCTATCATGGGGATGGCCATGGCTATGTACGGTCTAGAGATCACTGCCGCTGGCAGTACTGTTACTGGTGAGCCGCTGCCCACCCCGCTGGCCGCAGGTGATGTGGTCGTGCTCGAGCATGGCTTCATTGATGACCTGGTTATCGATAACGGCGGTACACCGATTGTGCTCGATACCGACTATCGCATTGAGTCGCCCAATGCCGGCCTGATCGAGTTTCTGACTCCGCAGGCCACCCCGCTCGAAGCCGACTATGAGTATGCTGCTACCGAGTCGATGACGATCTTCACCCAGCAGCCGAAAGAGCGCTGGTTGCTGTTTGATGGCATCAACACTGAGAACAACGAGCCTGTGCTGATCGATCTATACCGGCTGAAGCTCAACCCACCAGGCGACCTCAACCTGATCCAGGACGAATACGGGAACCTGCCCCTGACCGGAGCTGTGCTGTATGACCCGGTCAATGCCCGGGAGGCCAACTTCGGTGGCTTCGGCCGCATCCGTCAGAAGGGTTGATACATGGCCAAGCGAGCACATAAGAAGCCGCCCAAGGGGGCAGCAAAACCGGCAGGGCATGATGATCTGACCGTGATGCACCCCGAACTGCCTGTAAGCGTCGCGGGGCGTGACCTGGTGATGCGTGAGTACGGGTTTGTTGAAGGGCTGCGCCTGCGGCCCGTCATCGAGCCCATGCTCCAGGATATGGAAACCCTGTTGCTGACTACGCCGAACCCAACCACAGATCAGATGCTGGATCTGATGGGCAACCATATCGACAGTTTCCAGGAGCTGTTGGCAGTAGCCTCTGACACGGACGTCACCTTTATTGCTGGCCTGAGCCAAGCGGACGGCATGAAGCTCGCCGACGCCTGGTGGGTTGTGAACGGCCCTTTTTACTGGCGCACTGCCGTCAGTCGCGCGGCAGTGCAGCGAGTGCAAAAGCGGATGAAGGCCGATGGGCAGACGTCTACGCAACCCTCATCCGGCACGGACACCAGCGCGCCGACCTCGGCAGCTACACCCGGCGACAGTTGACGCTGTACTACGAGCGTGCGCTTGCTGTTGATCGCCGAGAGCGCGCCGCCCGCACAGTGGACATGAGCCTAGCGTTTGCCGGTGGCCAGAAAGCTACTGACCACGTCAACACGCTGACCAAATAGGCATGGCCCAGGGAGGCGGCAGGAAGCCGCCGCGTCGGATCACAAGGACACCTTCAACGCCGTAAGTTGCTGCCGCTTACGGCGTTTCTTTTTGCCCTCGTTCAAAAGACCATATACCCCCGCTGCGGCATCCTGAGCCTGAACCCTCCAAGGCAACAGGCACCCATGAGCAAGAAACTCGAACTGGCGATGCGCATCCGGGCTGAGATGGATCAGGCCATCGGGCAACTGCGTCAGCTGGAGGGTGAAATTGATGATGTTGGCAAGCAGTCGCAGCGCACTGCCAGTGACCTGGATCGTATTGGGTCGGCGCTCGGTAAGATTGCTGCGGCTGTGGCTGGTGGCGCTCTGTATAAGGCCGTTATTTCTGCGACGATCGAGCAGGAGCGTGTAACCGCACAGCTGGAGCAGCGTTTGCGCTCAACTGAACATGCTGCCGGCCTGACCCGCGACGAGCTGCTGGATATGGCCGGCGCAATGCAGCAGGTAACGACCTATGGTGATGAGGCCGTTATTCCGGCGCAATCTCTGCTGCTGACGTTCACAAAAATTGGCCGTGAAGTGTTCCCGCGCGCTCTTGAGGTTGTCCTCGATATGAGCGTTGCGATGGGGCAGGACTTGAAGTCCTCCGCCATTCAGCTCGGCAAAGCCTTGAACGACCCTGTGCAGGGTATTGCATCGTTATCGAGAGTTGGCGTCCAGTTCACAGACTCTCAGAAGTCCATGATTCAGCAGATGGTTGAGACTGGCCGCATTGCAGATGCGCAGCGGATCATTCTTGCTGAATTGGAAACCCAAATGGGTGGGTCAGCACGGGCCGCTAGGGACACTTTTGGTGGATCCATCGCCGCGTTAAAGAACGCCTTCGGCGACTTGTTAGAAGGTGACCCCAATAGTCCTGGTCTGCTTGCAGCTCGGGAGGCAATCGAAGAACTGGTCACGCTGCTGAGCGATCCGTCTACCAAGGAAGCGTTTGGGGTCATCATTGGGGCGGTAGCTCAACTGACAACGGTTGCAGCAGAAGCAACTGTTGCTATTGGTGACCTGTATCAGAATATCAGTGCAATGGTTCAAAGTGCCGCTGGTGATCTTGACCCATTGAAACGTCTTTCTGTCGAAATTCGCGCTGTTGATCGGGCGCTGAAAGGCGGGCTTGATACTCCATTTAAATACCTTTTCACATCTGAAGAAGAGTTGCAGGCAATCAGGGCTCAGTTGATTGCTGAGCGTGATCTGATTCTTGCTGCTCGCGGCGGGTCTCAGGGTGGAAGCGCTGCGATCACCTCCGGAGTAGCGTCTAGTGAGCTGCCACAACTGGTAGAGGTCAACAAGGAGTATGAGAAGCTCCTGGGTAACCTGCGTCGGCAGTCCGAGCTGTTTGGTGTCACCTCTGAAGCAGCCCGCGTTCGCTACGCCATTGAGCAGGGCGACCTCGGCGAGCTGACGGATGATCAGCGCCGCAGTTTGCTGGTTTATGCTGAGCAGCTGGATGCCATGCGCAGTCAGCAGCGTGCTGCGGAAGATCAAGCGCGCACGTCACAGAGACTGGCGGCTGAGCAACAGGGATATGTCCGTCAACTCGAACGCCAGTCCGCCCTGATCGGCCTCAACACAGAGCAGGTTCGGGCCTACGAAATCGCCGAAAAGGGTCTAACCGGCACCCTGCGCGACCGCGCCGAAGCGGCGGTCGCACTGCTTGCCGCCGAAGAGCGCCGGGTCCAAGTCGCCGCTGATGCCGCAACCCTGGCCGGACTTGAGGCTCAACGCCTGCGCGCCCAGGGCCGCGAAGCCGAGGCCCTGACCATCGAGATCGAGCAGCGGTACGGCGAGCTGATGACGCGCCTGCAGGAGCGCGGCGACACAGCCGGGCTGGAGATCGTCAACGGGCTGATCAACATCGAGCAGGCCAGAGCCAGGCTCAATGAGCTGCAGTCTGTGGTTGACCAGGTGTTTTCATCGACAGCCCGCCAGGAACAGTCAGTCCAGGCGCAACTTGCAGCCGGGCTTATCACCGAGGGCGAGGCCCGTCGGCGGATCATCGAGCTGCACCAGCAGCAGGCGGCTGAACTGATGCGCATTTTGCCCATGATGGAAGCCGTGGCAGAAATCACCGGCGACCCGGCCGCGCTTGAGAACGTCCAGCGTATCCGGGCAGAGCTTGAGAATATGCAGTACATCACCAATGACCTGATCCGGGCGTTCCGTGATGGCCTGCAGGGTGGTATCGAAGAGGCGCTGATGGGCCTGGTGCGTGGCACGCACGATCTGCGCGATGCGCTCGAAAGCCTTGTGCTGGGTATTGCTGATTCGATGGCTCGGTTAGCGGCTGAGCAGCTTGCCGACATGGCTACCCAGTCGGTGTTGAATCTCTTCCAACAGGGCGCGCAAGCCGCAACCGCTGCCGCTGGCCAGAAAGCTGCGGCCGAGGTCGCTGCGATCAATACAGTCACAGCAGCCCAGCAAGCGGCAGACACCGCCCGCGCCGCCAGTTCGGTGGCTGCGGCAAACACGGCCGCCGCTGGCCAGGCCGGTGCTGCAGCAAGTACTGCATCGGCATGGACTCCTGCCGCGATCGCGGCGTCGATCGGCTCGTTCGGTTCAGCGGCTGCGATCGGCCTCGCGGCTGTCGTCGCTGCCATGGCATTCAAAGCGTTTGCTTCTGGCGGCCACGTGCGTGGGCCCGGCACTACCACCAGTGATTCTATCCCGGCGCTGCTCTCCGACTACGAGTTTGTCACCAGGGCGGCCGTGGTTCAGCAGCCGGGCATGCTTCCCATGCTTGAAGACATCAATGCCCGAGGTTGGGATGCCATGTACGACTGGGCCGGGCGGGTACGCCACGCGACTGGCGGCCTTGCCGGCGTGCCTGCGCCTGCGCTGCCGGCACCGGCGATGCACACAGGGCAACTGACCGAGGGTGGCGGCAACCAGACGATGCTCAAGAACAACATCGACGTGTTCGTCGGTGTGCCTGAGCAATTCATCGTTGAACAAACCTGGGGGCGCGCCGGCAAGGAGCGCTTCTATGCCGAACTGTCTCAGAACGCCGCGACAGTGCGGCAGATATTGGGGTTTTGATATGCCACATGACATTGGTTTCGTCGATAACTCAAGCATGCTCGCGCATTACGCGATGCTGGAGACCATCCGCGACTTCGCGGCGGCGAACGGCTGGACGGTCCTGCGCTACAACACCGCCCCGGCCAACCGCGAGTTGATCCTCAAGGGGGTGGGCTACACCGGGGAAGAGGAGATCTTCGTCGGGTTCAGGACCTACCAGGACGCCTCGGCTGACTACTACAACCTGGTTGCGGCTGCGTTCACCGGCTATGTGCCTGGTAACACGTTTGACGCACAGCCTGGTGCGATGCTTTCAGGTGTGCCGGCGCACAACAATCGCATCGACTACTGGCTGACGTTGAACCCGCAACGCATTGCGATCGCCATGAAGGTCGGGACGCCTGTTTACGAGTGCTGCTACGTCGGCAAATTCTTGCCATACGCCCGGCCAAGCCAGTACCCGTATCCGGTCATTGCTGCCGGAATGCTTAACGGTATACCTGCAACACGCTTCAGCGACACAGCTCACTCAGCACCCTTTAAAGGTGCCAGAGCAAACATGCGGATGCGATTTAACTCTGGGGCATGGTTGCAACCCAGTTGCTGGCCTTGGGGCAATGATCACGTTGCTGGCGCCAACTCCCAGATGCGCGACACAGCCGGAAACTACAGCCTACAGCCAGTCATTCTTTACCTGAGCGGAGTGGGAATCTTCGGTGAGCTCGACGGTGTTCGACATGTCAGTGGGTTCAACAACGCTGTTGAGAACACACTGACTGTTGAGGGCGTCGACTGGCTGGTTGTTCAGGATGTATCCCGAACCGGGTTCAATGATTACTTCGCACTAAGGCTGGACAGCTAATGGCTTACTACTCGGGCAGTGTTAACAGCTATGCGGATCTCGTCGCCGCCGTCCAATCAGCATGTGTTAGCGATGGCTGGACATTGTCTGGCTCGATTCTTAGCAAGGGGGCCGCATATCTAAATCTTTACAGTTCGACCGCCAAAACCTCGACTGAGGGGCCTGGTCTCATCGCTCAGGGCGGCACTGGTATAGACGCTGGAGTGTTGACTGGTGGATCAGTTGCAAGGCCTCGCCTGGGGCCATGCGGATCTGGCCCATTGGCTGGGGGCGATCCCTCGTGGCCATCCGTCTACCACATACACGTATTCACCGATCCGGACGAGGTGTATGTCTTTCTAAACCACGGGATATCTCGCTACTACTATCTCGCTTTCGGGATTTCCGATGTTCCTGGGGTCGGCGGCAACGGTTTATGGATTACAGGAACAGTTATGCGTGGTTTCGCGACCGGGACCACATCGTCGTCAGGGGGGTTCTATATCTCGGATGTGCTCGGTCAGGTATCAGGAAACCCTGCAGCGGCCACGGGCAATGGACCGTGGTGGGTTAACCAGGTCTGGACTGGAAGCATGAGCGACACCTTTGCGAAAGATATCCTGCATTGCGGAATTGATGGTGCGGGATGGAAAGGTGGGGGGGTGTTTTTTAATTCGAGCCCGCAAATCGGAGCGCTCTCCGCCCTGCAGTCTGTTAGACCGCTACCGACAATGCAGCCGAATGCATGGAATGGAGAGTCTGTACTGTTGCCCATACAGGTTTTGATCGTTAGGGCTTCGTTAAAAGTCTCGCCAGTTCTGGAGCATAGAAACGCCAGATACTTACGTATTAATAATCACGAACCTGGGGACATTATCACGCTGGGAAGTGATCGCTGGCGGGTGTACCCCTTCCATATGAAGAACATGACACAACCGGACGGTTCGCTGTCGATGATTGATCATACTGGCACCTTCGGCTGGGCGATTCGCTATGACGGTCCTTAACGGATGGGCCTTGCAGGGTGGGATTGGTGGCGGCCGGAATTCGCGGCTGGCAGTCGAACTTGATCAGTTTGACTCAGCTGAAATCGTCGGCTGGCCGATGTACGACAGCATTGCCAGCCCGTCAGCATTCGGGGCTCTCGAAGAGCACTTTCCAATTTCTGCTCATGGTTATTCGGTTTCCGGGTATGCGGCAGGTGCTTACTCCGGGGACTACTATCATCGCATTCACATCAGCCCGTTCCAGCTTGATCTCGGCAACGTCGTTTCCGCGCAGACCCAGGACGTTTTTCTCTGGAATGCATTCTTGGAGCCTCGTACCCTGGTCGACATCGTCGGCACGGAAGAAGGCGTACTGGTCAGCGGTCATCCCGCGCCGCCGCTGCTATTTCCTGCCTTGCAAGAGCTGACATGGCAGGTCACCGTTACGCCTGATGGCCAGCCAGTCCTAGATACGCTGGTGGCCTGGCTTTTCGAGAACGGCGCTGCGCCGGGTCTGCGCATCACCGCCAACCGGATCATCGCATGGTCATTCGCTCCGGACTGGGGTGAGGGTATCCGCGAACGGTTCGAGTGGCTGACCGACGTGATGACCTCTGAGACCTACGCACAGCAGCGCCGGGCGCTGCGCACGGCACCGCGCCGCGAGCTGGGTGCGCCGATGTATGTCGAGGGGCGTGAGCGGCAGATGCTGGATCTTGCCCTTTTTGGGTGGGGAAGCCGTGTCTGGGCTCTGCCCATCTGGCCGGATATCCAGCTCCTGGAGCAGTCCGTACCGGTCGATAGCCTGCGCATCAACTGCGCGACACAGTATCTGGACTTTCGTGAAGGCGGCTTGGCCATGTTGCGGGGCGAAAGCGCGTTTCAATTTGAAGTTGTTGAGGTCGAGTCTGTCGATGCCGCCGGGCTAGACCTCAAGCGCGGTACTCAGCAAGCCTGGCCGGCTGGGTCTCGGCTGTATCCGGCCCGGCCAGCGCAGTTGACCCGGCAACCGGAGCTGATTCGGCTCACAGATACCATTGATGAGGCAGAGGTCCAGTTCCTGATACTGGAGCCCAGCGACTGCGACACGCTGACCGCCCTGCCGACCTATCGGGGCTGGCCGGTCCTCGATGTCCGTCCCGACGAGTCCGAGGATCTGACCCGGCAGTATGAGCGCATGCTGGTCACGCTCGACAGCCGCACTGCGCTGCCGCTTGTCTCTGACATTCCCGGCCGGGCGATGCCGGTCACCGGCTGGCGCTGGATCGACATGGGCCGCGCAGCCCGTCATTGGTACCGCTGCCTCCTTTATACACTGCGCGGTCAACAGGCCGCTGTCTGGGTGCCCACGCATGCAGACGATCTGACCCTGGTCGATACCGTGTCTGATGCCGCTACGACAATTGATGTGCTCAATGTCGGGTACAGCCGGTTCGGCCAGGCTCGGCCGGGGCGGCGCGATATCCGTATCGAGCTGGTGGATGGCCAAGTGTTCTATCGCAGGATCACAGGCGCATCGGAGATCACTGCCGACATCGAGCGCCTGGCGATCGATGTCGCCCTGGGCGTTGCTGTCGAGCCGGACAAGGTGACGCGCATCTGCTGGATGGCACTGTCATGCGGGGCATCGGACAGCGCTGAGATCGATCACGTGACGGATAGCGAAGGGGTTGCCAGCGCTTCCCTGGTGTTCAAAGGAGTGCGCGACGATGACCTTTGATGCCCGTGAGTCCTCAATCGCGCTGGGCCAGCCAGTGCGGCTTTATGCTTTCGCTCGGGGCGTGATGCGCTGGCTGTACTGCTCAGCTGATCGTGACATCTCGGTCAGCACTCAGGTCTATCGGGCCGTGAGGGGCGGTATCAGTGATCCTGGTATACGCATCACGGGCGATGCGCGCTCAGACAGGCTGGAGATCACTGCGCCGGCGGACCTCTCGGTCGCACAACTCTGGCGATCGGGCCAGCCCAGCAATGAGGTGGGGTTGACCGTCTACGACATGCACTACGGCGACAATGACCCGGTTTTTGCCTGGGCGGGACGTGTCAGTTCGGTTAACTGGCCAGCGCTGGACCGGTGCAAGATCGTGTGCGTATCACGCGACGCAGAAATGGCCGAGCCGGGGCTGACAGACCCGTACTCGCGTACTTGCACAGCAGTGCTGGGTGACCCCCGCTGTGGCGTGGATCTCAACCCTTTGCGGGTCGATGCTCAGATCCAATCGATCGACGGCATCGCAGTCTATAGCGCCGATGTCGCCGGCTACCCGGCCGGCTGGTTCACGGGTGGCTATATCGAGTGGCCGATCGGCAGCGGTGAGTTCGATCGGCGGTTTGTCGAGGCCCATTCAAGTACTCAGCTCAGACTGCTCGGTGGAACAGCCGGGGTGCCGGTTAGCGGATCGCTGCGAGTGTATCCGGGCTGTGATTTTCTGTTCGGTACATGCAGAGACAAATTCGGTAACGGCGACCGGTTCCGGGGTATTCCGAACCTGGAAGGCCGGAGCCCGTTCGACGGCAACGCAGTCTGGTGAGGTGACTAATGCCACAGCTGATTATTTTAGTAGCTGCGTTTTTACTGATGGCGGCATTGACGCCAAGGGGGCCAAAGCAGAAGCCCCCGGCATTTGATGACTTCGAGTTCCCTCAATGTAAAGAGGGTGAGCCGAAAACGGCCGTTTTTGGGCAGGTGTGGACCAAGTCCTGGATGGTCCTCACCGTGGGCAACTATCGGACGCGAAAGAAGAAGATCGGGGGCGGCAAGAAGTGATTATTACCGTCGATCACATGCACTCAGTCCCTACGTGGACTGGCCGCCAGGGCTACTGCCACACGGGTGCTCGGGAGTTTTTCAAGCGCCACTCGCTCGACTGGGTCGAGTTCCTGAAGAGCGGGATCGACAGCGAGACGCTGTTGGCAACCGGCGATGCATTGGCCGTGTACCTGGTCGAGCATGTGGAGGCGCAACAGCATGGGCAGCAGTAGCAAAAAACCGAAGGCGACGCTCTTCTTCTTCGACATTCACATGGGCCTGGGGCTGCCGGTTGATGAAGTCGTCGAGATCAAGGCGTCGGGCAAGCGTGCCTGGCGCGGGTCTGTCACGACTAACAGCCAGATCGTAATCAATGCTCCGGAGCTGTTCGGCGGCCCCGAGGCCGAAGGTGGCATTGCTGGCACGCTGGACGTGCTCATGGGTGATGAGAACCAGGGTGTGCTGCCACGCCTGGCTGCGATGCTGGGCGGCGTTGCGCCGGCTTTCAGGGGTATCACGACAGCATTTTTTAGCGGCATGGTCGGTGCCAACAATCCGTACCCCAAACCCTGGGAGTTTCTGCGCCGGGGCGGCAATCGTCTGTGGGGCGCTGATGCCCCGTGGTATCCGGAAAAGCAGTTCATCTGGCTGGCTGACGGCCAGGTCAAAGCGATGAACCCGGTCCATATTCTGTACCAGATCCGCACAAGCCGGCATTTTCGTGGCTGGCCCCGCGCATGGCTGGATGATTCGGCATGGCGCGCAGCGGCTGACACATGCTATGACGAAGGCTTGGGGCTCTGTATCGAGTGGCGCAGGTCTGACAGTTTCAAGTCGTTCAGCGATGCGATCTGTGAGCATATTGGCGCAGAGGTGTTCGATGATCGCAAGACAGGGCTGATCAGCATCCGGCTGATACGCGACGACTACAACCCCGAGCTACTGCCGCTGTTCGATGAAGACTCGGGGCTGCTGGAAATCCTCGAAGATGAAGTCGCAACGATCAACGACATGCCCAGTGAGCTGCTTGTTAAGTACGTTGATGCGATCGATGGTGAGGAAAAGACCGTTCGGGTCAGTAATGCCGCTGTCGCAGCACGAGGCTGGCGGTCATCTGAGACCGTGGACTACCCCGGCGCGCCCACGGCTGAAATCGCGGCGCGACTCGGGCAGCGCGATATGGCTATCAAGACCAGCGGATTGCGGCGCTACAAAGCAGTATTCGATCGGCGTGCTCGGGGACTTAACCTCGGTGACCCTATTCGTGTCCGCTCACTGCGCAGAGGTATTGAGGCTGTCGTCGTCCGGGTCGGCAAGATCCAGGACGGCTCACTACTGGATGGCCGGATAACGCTCACGGTGGTGCAAGACGTTTTCGGGTTGCCCAGCAGTTCATTTGTCACAGTGCCGCCAGCGGGCTGGGAGCCACCAGACCGCACCCCTCAGACCATCACGGTGCGGCGCCTGTTTGAGGTTCCGTATCGCGACCTGGCCGCAAGAGTTGACCCGGCCAATCTCGCACTGATCGATCCCACGGCGGCGTATCTGGCCAGCGTTGCAGTACCGCCGACCATGATGTCGCTCAGTTACTCACTGACAACCCGCGTTGGCAGTACCGGTGATTTTATTGATCAAGGGCATGCAGACTGGTGCCCGACAGGACTGCTCACAGACGCGATCGGCAAGACCACGACAGCAATCACACTGAGCAATTTCAGCAGGCTGGATGATGTTGAGATCGGCTCGGCAGCGCTCCTGGGCGACGAGATTGTCCGGGTCGATGCGATCAACATCGACACAGGCGCCGTCACGATCGCACGGGGCTGCATCGACACTGTGCCTGCCGAGCATAGTGCCGGCACTCGGATCTGGTTCTATCAAGACTGGGCTGGCGAGGATGAGACAGCGTACTCGCTCAGCACGTCAATGCAGGCCAAGCTGCTGACCAACACATCAAGCGGGCAGCTGGACCCCGCGCTGGCAGGTACAGACAGTCTCACCCTGCAAGCACGGCAAGGCCGCCCATACCCGCCCGGCCAGTTCCGCCTCGATGGCAGCTACTACCCAGCCTCAATAGAGGGCGACGTTGTGATCACATGGACGCATCGGGACAGGCTTGGCCAGGCCGATCAGCTCATCGATACGTTATTCGGCAGCACCGGACCCGAGGCAGGCACAACATACAGTGCCCGGCTGCTGCGGGCAGACACTCAGGCAGTGCTGACAACTCAGACAGGTATCTCGGGTACCACGGTGACCCTGACAACAGCATACGAGGGGTCGGTGATCGCAGAGCTGTGGTCAGTCAGGGGCGGGATGGAATCGCATCAGCGGCACCGGCACCAGTTCGAGCGCATCGAACCGGTTGGGCCGTGATATTGAAATTTTGTTTCGCGCAGAGCAACGGTTAAGATGCGGCAATTATCGCGCACAGGCACGCCATTTATCGCGCGCCGCTACAGCTTGGACAGGTGAACAGAAGCAACCCGCTGACACTCGGCCAGATCATCAATCTTGCCATGCTTGCCGGTGGAGCATGGCTGGTCTGGGCGCAGTTTGGTCTGCCCTGGATTCGACTGGTTGATCATCGCGTGGTGAAAGCACCGTTGATGACGCTGAACTGGAAAGAGTTCTCGGCTGAACTGGAGATGCACCGGGACAGTGAAGGCAACCAATGGACCCGTTTTGTACGCTTTAGCGCCGAATGCCCGATTTGCAGCGGCAAGATCGAATTGCTGCCAGGTAAACCAGAGCATCGGCTGCCTTTGGTTGGCAGATGCGCTGAAAGCCCCCATGCGCATGTGTACAGTTTTGATCGCACTCAGCTGACAGGGTATTACATAGGGCCAAAATTACAGATGAAGTCCTGAGCCCTACATAGAATGCTTGGCCATGAGGCAACCTGCAAAATAGGTATGCTGCTTCACTGATAGGTTTAGGGGTTAGCTAAACTAGCGACTTCTGATTCCACCAACCGCAGATCAAACGCATCACCCAACACTGCCAGCATTTGCTCCTGAAACCGGGTTTTCGGCCCTAGCCTGACAAGCAGCTCATCAAGCTGGAGCAACAGCTCTGCTGTCGGGTTCTGGTGGTACGATCTTCTGAGCAATTTGCCTAACTCAGCCACAATAGCCAGTTGGGCCGAAGGCTGCTTTTTGCCATCAACACAGGCATTGCCACTATCGAGCGCCTTCTCAACCTGGACGAGCTGATCACTTGCAGCCTGTACGAGAGAATCACCTTGAATCGATAACTGCGCTTCCAGCTCATCCCTTGCCCTACTCAACAGCTGGCCACGGCCCCACCCATGCGCAGCAAGTGCCAATGCGGCGACCAGGCGTGTTGCATCCCAAGAGCCCAAGGTATCAAGCAAGTCACCGGGCAGCTGGTTGCGCATACGTTGGATACGCCAGCTGGTGATATTGCGCTTGAGCTGCTCCCAGCCATAAGGGATCAGCATGAGCAACTGCCAGCCCATGACCAATAAGCGCCAAGCCCAGACCAATAAAAACACCATTAACCGGAAAGCCTCGCTGGCTGCGACGGCCACCAGGCTCAGGAACATGAATGCCATCTGTGCATTTGCTGCCTTGCGGCCACGCATCTGCACACCGAATACCTTGGCTGAGGATCGGTTGGGCTTTATCCAGTTGAACGTACCCAGCTCATTGCGACTGGAAACAGTGAACCCGCTTTTGGACATATTCAGCTTGGTAGGGCCGCTGCCATAGCGACCACGCAAAACAAACCGACCGTTCTGCATGGCCATCTGTGTGCCCTTGACCACTCTGCCGGACACTCGTAGCCCATGTTTGCTATTGGCTGTGACATTCATACCTGCAGCCTTGGCTTGAGCTCGCAACGACACCCCACCGGTACGACTGACCCGCAGGTGCTTGCCGCGATGCTCGATGCGGGCTTGATTACCGTATCGGTCTTTTTTGCCGAGATTAAAGAAACCCACCTTGGTTACTCCATTCCTACCTGACCTGTCTTGCATTACCCCTGATCTTAACAGGGCTCCGCGACAAGAGGTGTCGCAGGGCCTGGAGTGTCTATCCAAGACCTATTCCCGTCCAGCCAGAGTGGCGAATAAAGCGGCAACTTGAGCACCGCGCTGATTGCCACCCGACTGGACCAAGATATGGACAGCGCAGGCTGGTAACTAGCGTATGCAACTAGTCCGGTAGGCCCGCGTCACTGCAGGCTTGATCCTCAGGTACTGCTGCTTGTCCTTGACCAGGTAGGTCATCAGATTAGCTACCGCCTTACGGCCCTTGCTGTCTGATCGACGAAACATGCCTGTTCCCCGCAGATCTTCATCCCCTGTGAAATCACGACTGCTATCGTGCCAATAGCCACGGTTCTGTGTGATCTCATTCCACAGCTCACCAATACGCTCAGCAATGCGGAATTGACGGAACACCTCAGATCCATTGAAAAAGAACGCCACATGTAAATGAAAGCCTTGATCCTGCCCCTGATCAACCCTGACGATGGACCCTACCAAATGCTCGAAAATCGGATGGCTCCTGCGTGCCTTGGCTAACCGGTTCATGTCCTCAAACACTTGCTCAATGCTGAGCCATTGTCTGGCGGCCTCCCGGTAATACAGGTTGACTCGCAGCACCAGCGTCTTGGAGTAGCGGTCCATCACCCTTTCGACAAACGCTTGGACATCTTCAGCCTGTCGCTTGGCCTGGTAGCGACGGTCAGCGGATCTACGGCGGTAATCATCCAGCCTGCTTAGATCACGAATGCGCTCAACCAGCAGATTCATGGTCTCTGGCTCTGACAGAAAGCTACCGCTACCTTCTGGATCAGGACAGATATACCGGTAACCGTCATATTCCAGCCGGATGTCATGGCACGCTTCAATGAATAGCTCCAGGTTCTCGCTGTAGTCGTAATCCACCCGACCATCGAACAGGGCGATCATCTGATTGAGGTACTGCAGGTCCAACCCTAGGGTAGTCATTCGGTAAGGCTTCGTTGCATCAGGCTGTGGGATATAGGCTTGCTCTTTGTAGCGCAGGACATCAGCCACGAACTGATCGATGTGGTAGCTGGCTTCTGCTTGGGACAAGGCAGGGGATGAGGTGTTGATGGTTGAGTACATGGTATGGCTCCTTGGTGAGTTACATACCAGTCCCTGCTTGTGTATTTTTAAACCGTACTTACTCCATTACCCGATCTATCCAGTTTGGTATTCCTCCTGTCTTTGGCTCTGGGATTGCGCTTGATTGCTCAGTGAATTCAGGTAAGGGGTTAGTAGCCATCGAGTATATAAATTGATCCCGATCCAGCCCGGCTGCCGACGCCTAGCCTGGCAAGCACTTCTGAGAAAAAAGCACGCTGGGGGTGGTACAAAAAGCAAGGTGAGTTGATGACACGTTAGCTGATCTGCAGCTGTCGAGATGCAGCTGAGAGAGTCGACATAGGAGCACCACGACCTGACGCCGTGGTGCTCCGGTCAGACAATGCCGTCTTGCTTATCCCGTTCTTCGATACGCTCAAGAATCCAATCCTGAATTTCGCTCTCGATCCACCCCACGCAGCGGTCACCCAGTGAAATAGGTTTGGGGAAGAAGTTCTCGCTGATGTATTTATAGATAGTGGACCTGGCTAGGCCCGTTGCGCTCATCACGTCACGCAGTCGAATGATCCTCATGAGCAGTCTCCTCTGTTGGCTCAGAGGATGTGGCGCAGAGGTAAAAAAAGATAAAAATTGCTGCCTGGCCTTGGGCTCACTAGTCCACGCTAATCATAATTACGTCTGCAGGATGAACTGTGGCCAAGGTGATAATTTCAGCAAAATACTCCGACTCTTGGCGCCTGAATGGTCTAACCTGAATGCCGCTGTACACCATCTCACCCGAAGCACCTGAGGGCAGCCACCACTTCACTAGACAGGCGATCTCAACAATGCAAAATGCCAGCTCGCCAAGCAGCGACTTCGATAGGTCTTCCGGCCAACCGGATATGTCATCGTTTTCGTGAGGCACCACCAAAAAATGACTAAGTCGCTTGATCAGCCCGGAGTCCTGCAACAGGCTAGCGCAATTTTTTTTAAATGAGTCTAGCTGGATCCAATGCTGACTCAGCAACTGCGAAACTTCATGCGTGACTCGTGATAGCAATAGCGCTACCTCCTCCGCTCGCATGCTGGCAACAAGCTTACTTATTGCTCTGTGCTTGCTGTTTCGAAGTCGGTCATAGAAGACGTCTGCGCTAGCCGAAACATGGAGTATAAGGCTGTCCGGATGCAAGCTGCCAAGCAGAGTGAGGTAGAAGATTGACTTCTGCTTTGAAGGCTTAAACCACCGACTGGACGCTCCCGGAACCACCCGCAGCACTTTCAGATCCTGAGACGCTTCTCGTAAGTGGTTTCTGAGGCGTGAGGCTGAAAGCCCGGTGAGCTTACGCAAAGTTCGAGAGTCATCTATAGACGCTCTCCCAAGCATATCGCTGCTCCCTGCCAAGATCGCCATAGTCAAACGCATGGAAGGAAGGGGCGCTTCTGATTTTTTTCGTTTTGGTGGTTTCCCGTCAGTTGCCGGCTGAGCACTCTCTTGCTGCCTGGAGACATCAGGGTTTGGCAAGTGCTGGCCCTGCAATAATTGCTCAACCAGTTTCTTTTGGCCAGGCCAGGATTCACACCCAACAGACTGGCTAGCCTCCAGAGTCACTTTATACGAACGCATTGACTTCACTTCGCCAGAATGCGTTTCGAGCCCTTCCAAAATACACCCAGCCTTAGCCAATGCACCCAGCCCCGACGCAACCAGATAGCGAGATACCGATAACCTTTCGCACAGCTCCTGTGCACTAAAAACCTCGCCGTCAGACACAGTACAAAACACTGTTGCTGCCAACAAGAAACGCTCGTTACACGACAACCCGTGCTCCTCACTTAGCCTGGCAAAGCCCTCGAACATGGCGCTCCTCACCCTAATTACACCAAAATAACAGGTGTTATTTTCGAAAACTCTAATATCGTGATCATATCGTTATCATTACGATATGAAAATGATTATTGCCCTAGCGCAATCACAGTGCCATATTCTTCGACCACAGAGCTGCGCCCAATAACAAAGGAGGAAGTGTGCATGCCGAGGAAGCGCGTCCGAGGATTGGGCTGGTTAAACCGTAGAGACGCTGACCAAATCTTCTGGGCAGCAAACTACCTCAGGGATCGAAGGAAAGAGCTTCGGCCCTACTCACGCCATCTTGACGTTGAGGAGTACGGTTACGACGACCTGATTGCTATTGGCGAGGACCTTGAGCGGAAAATAGAGTCTGGCGGGTCGGAGGCCCGCTCAATTGAAAAGCTCCTCCAAGATATGAAAGCAGCAGCTCGCGGGGCTAAAGCACGCAAAAAGCAAAGGGAAAGCGGCGCCCGAAAAGTAGTGATTAGTGGCAAGGCAGGCAAGCAACTGGCCGCCCTTGCAGCATCGCAAAAAATGAGTGAGGGCTCTCTACTCGAAAAGCTGATCGAGCGGTCATTCAAAGCCAAGACTCGGGCTTCGAAGCGGACTGGGCACAAGGTAAGACCCTTAGAACCACTGAACCTGGGGGTTTCCCTTGAAGAGATCAAGAGTTTTCTCGGTGGAGAAGGTCTGCGTACAGGTCACCAGGAAATCGACCCTTCCGACCTTCCCTTGCAGCCTGATGGTAACGAATATGATGCAGCCGGGGCCATTACACCTCTAGTGGCCAGCAATGATTTAGCTAAGCTGGAATCCGATGATGACGGGGTTGCCGGTCTCCCACCGAATACGCCCCCTATACCGGTAGTACAGCTTGCTGAAGACAGCAATTCACTTCCGCCCGTTGATACCAACGACCAGCTTCTGAGCAAAACCGGCCAACGGCCCAACTCCTCCGCTCAATCGACGATCATTAATGCGATGAGAGACATGAAAAAGGTTAAATCCTGAGTCAGCCGGCATCCGTTACCACAACAGCTATGAGGCTCGAGCATGACGGCAATGCAACATCGATTCCAAAAAGTATTCCAAAGGAAACTTGAACTGTCACATATCCTTATCTATCAATATGTTACAGATCCTGTTCAGATTACCCCGGCACCAAAACCAAGCCCCTGAAGACGCCAATATCTTCAGGGGCTTTTACTTTCCAGCATCGAAACCAACTACTCGGCCACCACCAACTGATACTCGGTCCAGGTCCGTCCGCGGGTGTGAATAAGCACATAACCCTGCCCGGTCGGGCGAAAGCCCTGAGTCAGGGCTGCGCTGTAGAGCGCCCGCCAGGTTGACTCGGCATCACTGCGCTCAGCATCAAAGGGCGTACTCAGTACCTGCATGGCTGGGCTTGTCGACAGTGCATAACCAGCCACTGCTGCTCCGCTACCACTGACCGGATAGGACACCTGCAAAGGCACATTCTCTGGGCTGACCGCCGCCAGGTCATCAAAGACCAGCGTCAAAGGGCCGCTGATGCTCAAGCGGGCACGCCTGTTGGCTGCTATACCTACGTTGGTAGCCAGACCGCGCAGGTCACTACGCAAGCGTTTAGGCGTTAATTGGTAATGCCGCCCAAACAGTTGGGTTTCGCCGCGCTGCAGCAGGCTGACCGGATACTCGATACCCTCGTCACGAATCACCAGCACATCACCCTCTCGCAGATTGGCTGCCACCTGTCGGCTGACCGGCAACGGCGCATAATCATCCTCCACGCACAGGCGGGCCCGCAACGCCTGCTGCGTGCTGGCAAGTAGCTGCGCATTGCCAGCCAGCGCCGTGCAGACGGCCATATCGTAGCCGCCCCAGGCCTGGCGAGCGGCATCGGCAGCCAGCAGTTGCGTGATAACGGTTTCCGAGGCCTGTTCGGCGGCCATCAGCAGCGCGGTCTGGCGCCCCCGAGCGGCTTCCTGGCGATCCGGCCCACCGACACCAGCCTGGCGGGCACGGGTCTGGGCGTGCACGTCAGCACCGGCTGCCAGCAGCAGGCTTACCGCTTCGGCGTTGTCCTGTTGCACGGCGGTCATCAGTGCGGTCTTGCCCCAGGCATTGGCCTGATTCGGGTCCAGCCCCTGTTCAAGCAGATAAGCCAGCGCTGGCGGGTTGTTGGCGGCGGCCATGAGGGCCGTATCACCGTCGGCACCAAGCCCGCGCTCCTCGCCGAAGGTACGGCTTTCCCAGGCCAGAAAGTCGCGCACTGCCGGCAATGGTCCCTGATTCAACAGCACGCTGTGCAGACGCTGGAAACTGCGCCCGTGCTCCAGTTCGCCTGGGGTCGGGGCAATCCCGTAACGCGGCTGATAGCTGGCAAATCCCGCCAGCGGCAAGCCCGGCACGCCGGCTGGCGCCTGCAGATTCTCCAGGCTGCGGGCAAAGGTTTCATGCAGCAGCAGGTCCGCGGCGGCGCTCGCCTGAGCGGTATCCAGCCCCTGCTGCTGATACATCGCGTACAGCTCAGCGTGTGCCGGATGCAGCAGAGGCAATAGTTGCTGGTAGCGCTGCTTGCTGCGCAGGTTGCGCTCGGACCACTGGAACAGCATCTCCAGCGCCTGGTCATGGCGCTGACGCAGGGCTGGATCGCGGCCATAACGAGACAATGCATCAGCCCCCAGCAGCGGCAGGTTCAGCAGCGTCCACTGACGCTCCTTCCAGCGCTGAAAATTGTCACGCCGTTCATGCTGGGCATACCCAGGCAAGGGATCACCCGCCAGCGTATCCAATGCTTCGGTCAACTGGCTGTAAATCGGTAAACCTTCAAGCAGGCGCGTGCGCGGCGGGGTCAGGTAGCTTTGGTACAGGCACAGCGGCTGCAGATTACCGCCTTGCAACGCATAGAGTCCGGCAAACGCCGACTCGCCTCGCGCGGCTGGCGAGTAGAAGCCCCAGGTTTCATTGACCAGCACCAGGGGGCGCCCCTCACGCTCAAAAACATCAATCCGCGCATAGTCGCCTGTCTGTGACGAGGATACGTTGGCCCGCCCGCCATAGTTCGGCTGTGCCGCTACCCAGCGCGGCAACGTACGTTGATCCAGTTGCAGCACGCCGTTAATGCTCAAGCCACGGCTGCGCTGTTGATAGCCGGCAAACGGCCCGGCATTGTAGCGATCGACCTCCAACTGCACGCCGGCCAGATTGATCTGTTGCTCACCACCTGCGCTGCTGATCAGCGCACGATTGCCGGGCAAACGCGCTACATCCGGATCACCATGGCGCCTCAAGTCGGCATTCAGGGCATTGGCCAGTGGCTGGCACAAGGCATCGTGCCCCTCGGCCAGACGAAACTCTGCGTAAGCCGCCAACGGGTGCTCGGCATTACTGCGCGGGCTGACCGACGGCCAGCTATCCAGTGCCTGCAGCCGCTCCTGATAGAGCCGGCCCAGACAAGCCTGTGCAGTTGGATCGGCAACCCCGCTACTGGCGCTCTGCTCGCCCAGGCCGCACTGGCCCGCCCGGCTCAACTGCCACTGGCGCTGACTGGCCTCGAGCAGCAACGCACCGACCAGATCCAGCTCCTGCACACGCTGGTGCACACGCTCGGCCAAATGCCGATCAAGGCTGGCCAATGCATCACTGGTACAGATCTGCCAGTGCACCTCGGGCAAGGCGCCGCTGCAGGCAAAGCTGGCCCGCATGGAGACTGGCGGCGGCAACACCTGCGGCGCCTCAGGGGTTTGAACAGGAGCCGGTGGCGCGCTGACGCAGCCACCAAGCAGCAGCCCGGCAAACACTGGCAAGAACCATGAACGGGACAGGGCAAGCTGCATGGCTGGGTTCTCCGGTTATTTGATGAAAATGGCCGTGCCGTAAATGGTCACCTGGCCGCTGCCACCCGGAGGCGGCGGAAATGGGCCGGCATTGAGGATGGCGCGCTCGGCAGCTGCGTCGAGCAACTCGTCGCCACAGCGGTCGATCGTGTAGGACTGCATCCGCCCGTTGGCATCGACCACGATTTCATAGGGGATATAACACTGGCGCTTGAAATCATTGGGATCACCCCGATAGCCGGGCGGCGGCTTATAGACCGAACCTTCGGGGCGCTGCAAATGGGCTATCACGCGGTTTTTGACCGTATCGGCATAGCCCGATGGCGCCAGCCGTGCCCGCGTGCCAATGTCAGCACTGACACTGGGCGTCGGCGGTGCAGCCCAGTCCTGGTTGGCGCCGAAGGCATAGCTCGGTGGTGCGGCCGGATCGGCAGCGACCGGTTGCCGCGGTGCCGGACTCGGACTCGGGCGGGGCGCTGGCGGCGGGCGGACTGGCTCAGGCTCGGGTTCTGGCTCTGGCACTGGTTCAGGCTCTGGTTCAGGCGCGGGCATCTCAATCAGCTCCACCGCCACAATGGCAGACGCCTCAACCACCGGACGGCTGAAACGCTCGCTCAGCAGCCAGGCCAGCAAGGCAGCATGCAACAGCAGCGAAAGCAGGATCAACAGCATCCGCAGCGGCCAGCCAATCGGCGCTGCCTGGTCAGCCGTCGTCGAGCGCTCTGATGTCGGCTGGCCGGACATCAGAGCGCAAGCTCCTCGGTGGCGACCAGGCTGATACGGCTGTAACCGGCCTTCTGCAGGGTATTCATGACGCGCATCAAGGTGCCGTAATCGACCGCCTGATCCCCCCGCAAAAACAATCGCGCCTCACGATTGCCGCCCGACTGCACATCCACACGGGCAGCGATCTCGGTCAGACTGCTCGGCTGCTCCTGAACAAACAGCGTGCCGTCGGCCTGCACACTGACGTAGATGGGCTCAAGCGGAGGCGGATTGGCCTGCGCGGCATTGCTGGGCAAATCAACCGGTACATCCACCGTAGCCAGCGGTGCGGCGACCATGAAGATGATCAGCAGTACCAGCATCACATCGACAAAGGGCGTGATGTTCATTTCGGCGTTCTGCTGATAATTGTGGCGCTTGACCACCGGCCCGGAGTCAAACTGGATGCCCATGCTCAGTGCCCCTCGTCGATCTTGCGCGACACGCTGGCAATCATTTCCGCGGAGAAGTTGTCCAGTGCGCCGACGAAGCCGTTGATGTCACGGGCGAACTTGTTGAAGATCATCACTGCTGGAATCGCCGCAAACAGTCCCAGCGCAGTGGCCAGCAGCGCCTCGGCAATCCCCGGTGCGACAATCGCCAGGCTCGCCGAGCGCATGGTGGCAATGCTGGCGAAACTGTTGAGAATCCCCCAGACCGTGCCGAACAACCCGATAAAGGGCGCCGTGGCGCCGATGGTAGCCAGCACGCCCATCATGCTGCCCAGCCGGGCCAGATCACGCTCCTGAACGATACTGGCGTTCAGCGACATGCGCTGTAGCATGCGGTTGACCCGACCGGCATCGGCACTGGCTCCCGGCTGACGGCAGAACTGCTGATACTCACCCATGCCAGCCTGCCACATGCGGCCCATGGCGCTCTGGCCCAGACGCTCACCCAGCACTTCAATGGTTCCGGCACGAAAGTGCGTCAGAAAACGCTGGTTGGCACGTCGGGCGCGGACAAACACCAGCAGCTTTTCCAGCAGCACGGCCCAGGTCAGCAACGAACACAGCACCAGAAAGATCATCACCGACTTCACCACCCAGTCAGCCTGCTCGAACATCTCGCGCACGCCGAAGCGCTCGCCCGCAACGGGCAACTCATCCTGAAGCAGGGTCTGGACCGACTCAGCGGGTGCCTCCGCTGCAGTGTCGGCAATCACGTAACCAGCCGACAGCGCCGCCACAGACAGCAGCGCGGCAATGGCTACCAGTCTGGCGCGGTTCAGCCAGCGTTGGGTCGACTCACTAAGCAGTGTGGTGAACATGGGATCCCCGGTTTGGTTGTTGTTGTCAGGTCAATCACCGGTCTCACCGCTGTCGGTGTCCAGTGTCTGCAGTTCGAGAATGGCGTGCAGGGTAGCCACATAACTGGCAAACGCCTCGCGCCCGCGAGCGCTCAGACATACCCGGGTACGCGGTTTTTTGCCGTCAAAATCCTTTTTGATACGCACGTAATCAGTGCTTTCGAGGGTATTGAGATGGGCCCCAAGATTGCCGTCGGTGGTATCGACAATCCGCCGCAGGGCAACGAATTCCAGCCATTGGCTGCTGCCCAGCGTATTCAGTGCAGCCATGATCTTCAGGCGCACCGGCTGATGGATGATCTCATCGGGTGTTTGCATATCAGAGCCTGCCGAGCCAGACACCCGAAAGCATCAGAGTGCCGCCCCAGGTCATCGCCATGGCCCACCAGAACCAGGGGCCAGCGAACAGGAAGCTAAGCAGACTCAGACCAGCCAGTGCGCCACCGATCACCAGATAGCGTGGACGCAGCAACACCCCACGGAGAAAATACAGTACGCCGACGAACAGCGGCGCGATCATCGCCCCCTGCTCGGGCGACAGCGGCCAGAACACCGCATGCAAAGCGACAATGAGAAAAAGAATGGCACCGAGAATCAGCAGATAACGCCAACCAATCCCGGGCAGCAAGGCATTGGTGCGACGTGCCAACAAGGCACCGGCAACCAGGCACAGCAGCACCAATGGCACCCAGATCAGCAACAGATGCTGTTCGAATAGCGCGCTGGCAACCAGACCAATACTATTGGCCGCGCCCCAGAGGATGAGTTGCGCCGACTCGGCCTGATAGTCCTGAAAGCCGGCGGCACGTGCCTTGATGGCATCGATTTCACGCAGCGCTTGGGCTGCTTCTTCAGCGGAGGGCGACATGGCAACTCACGTGTTTGTTCTTATTGCAAAGTACTCTATTTCACAGAGTAGACAAAAACAAGAGCTGTCTCATAGATTGATCCAGGTGATGCCTGTGCATTAGCAAAACGATGTCACATCGGAGTCGTTCGCCCATTGGACGCTCACTACAGTAACTTTACCGCCCAAGCTAGTAGCCGGAATCAGTTACCCATTACGAAGCATCCTGCGCGCCAACGGCAGCCAAAACAAATAGGGCAGACTCCTCACCCCCTTCATCAGCCAGCCAAATCCTCTGGGCACAAGAATCTCAAAGCGCCGCCCATCCACCTCACGCAGTACGGCGGCGGCGACCTGAGCCGGTTCGGTCAGCCCGGGCATCGGGAAGTCATTCTTGTCGGTCAGCGGGGTGCGCACAAAGCCCGGGCAGATGAGCCGCAGGCGCACACCATCGCGGGCGAATTCGGGCTGCAAGGATTCAGCCAGGCTGATCAGCGCGGCCTTGGTCGCCCCATAGGGCGCGGCATAGGGTAACCCGCGATAACCCGCAACACTGGCGGTTATCATGATCTGCCCGCGCTTGCGCTCACGCATGCGCCGCTGCAACGCATCCAGCCCATGAACCACGCCGATGTAGTTGACCTGCATCAGGCGGGCAAAGAGCGCCGGACTAAAGTCATCCAGCGCCATCGGCTCATAATCCCCGGCATTGAGAATCGCCGTGTCGATTTCCCCCCAATGGGCCTCGATCGCCGCCACAGCCTGGTGCATGGCATCCAGATCGGTCACATCAACCGGAACGGCAAACAGCCGCTCTGGGTCTTGTGCTGCCCGCTGACGCAACAACTCAGCCCGCCGGGCCGACAGCGCCACTCGCCAGCCGGCCCGGTGAAAAACATCAACCAGCGCGGCGCCAATGCCGGTACTGGCTCCGACCACCCACAGCGTACGCTGTTCCTGTGACATGACAAAAACCTATACAAGTGAATACCGGTACAGCCAAGAGTAGCCAGCTCAAGGCCTCAATGACTCAGTAAACATCACGCATCAACATTAGACAAATATTGTACAAAAGAAATAATATGCCTGTACAAAACTGAGCAAAAGCCATGACTAATGTGACCCGCACCACACCTGCCGCAAACGACCCGGCCAACCGGATCGGTACTCGGCTGGCCTATGGCTTGCCGGGGCTGCCCCTGGCCATGCTTGGCGTTCCCCTGTACGTCTATTTGCCGCCCTTTTATGCTGCCCAGGTAGGACTGGGGCTGGCGGCTGTCGGTACCGCGTTGATGCTGACCCGGCTGTTCGATGTGTTGAGCGATCCGCTCATCGGTTACCTGGCCGATCGCCTGCCAGCCGCCTATCGACGGCGCCTGATGATGCTGATCGGCACTCCGCTGTTGCTATTTGCCCTCCATCGCCTGTTGCTGCCACCACCCTCCATCGGCCTGGCCTATCTCTATGGCTGGGCGCTACTGGCCTATCTGGGCTGGACCATGGTTACCCTGCCCTATCAGGCCTGGGGGGCGGAAGCGACTTTGAACTCGCATGGTCGCACCCGGCTGGCCACCAGCCGCGAAGGGTTCGCCATTGTCGGTATCGTGCTGGCGGCTGCCTTGCCGCTATTGATCGGCAGCGAAGACCCGGCGCGAGTTCTGGCGGCGGTCGCCATGCTGGTTCTGGTGCTGCTCCCGCTAGCGGTTCTGCTGCTGTTTTGGCGCGTGCCGGAAACCGGCAAGCCCCAACCAGCCCAATCCTGGCGGACCGGCCTGCGGCTGATTCGTAGCCAGCGGGCACTGCGTACCTTGCTGGGCGCCCACTTTCTCAACAGCCTGGCCAACGGTCTGCCGGCAGCGCTGTTTATCCTGTTCGTCAGCCACCGGCTGCAGGTTGAGTCCGCCCTGGGGCCGCTGCTGTTGCTGTACTTCGGCGCCGGCGTTATCGCACTGCCCGGCTGGAGCCTGTTGGCCCGCCATCTGGGCAAGCGTCTGGCCTGGCTGGCGTCGGTTTTGCTGGCAGCCAGTGCCTTCGTCGTAGTGCCATGGCTCGGACCTGGCGATCTGCTGGCCTTTGCTCTGGTGTGCCTGATTTCCGGGCTGTCGCTGGGCGCCGATCTGGCCTTACCAGCCTCCATTCTCGGCGACCTGGCCGATGAAGAAAGCCACACCGGACTACTGTTCGGCTTGCTGGGACTGGTTGGCAAGCTGGCCTTGGCCATAGCGGTTGGTCTGGGCTTCGGCCTGCTGGAACTGAGTGGCTTCCAGGGCGCGGACACAGACTCCACCGGCATGCTGGCCCTGCTCTACGGCGGTGTGCCGGTAGCCCTGAAACTGCTCGGTGGCTGGCTGATCTGGTCGCCGCTTGGGCGTCATTATCGGCCAGCTACGCTGACCAGCGCGACCGCAGAGCCCCTGCCGCAGTCACGCCAACCACTCCCTTAGCGAGGTCGCCACAATGAAACCGCTTGCTCTGTTCATGGCACTGATCCTGGCACTGCCGGCCACCGCCAGCCCGTCCAGCCTGAGCCTGTTCGGTGAAGGCACCGCCAGCTATCTGTTGGTACGGGTCTACGACGCTCGGCTGTATGCCCCGGCGCAAACACCCGTTGACCGTCTGCTGGATCAACACACGCCACGTCGGCTGAGCCTGGAATACCGCGTGGCCATCGACCGCGCGGATATCGAAACTGCCGCCTGGCGCACGCTCGAGCGCCAGCACGACAGTACCCGGCTGGCCGCACTGCGCCCCGCCATTGATCAACTCCATGGCGCCATGCAGTCGGTCCAGCCCGGCGACCGCTACCTGCTGGAATACCGGGGCGACGGTACTCTGGAACTGTACTTCAACGAACAACCGGTGATCCGTCTCCAGAACCCAGAATTGGCCGAGGTATATTTCGGCATCTGGTTGGGCGAGCCGCCGCTCTCACCCCGGCTCCGCGCCCAACTGCTCGGCCGGCGCTGAGCGTGCTGCCTGCCAGCCGCTGCGCAAGAACCCAATGCGCAACCTGATTGTGGTACTTGGCGATCAACTGGATCGCCACAGTGCGGCACTGGATGATTTCGACCCCGGCCAGGATCTTGTCTGGATGGCGGAAGTCCAGACAGAAAGCCGCCACGTGTGGTCTCACAAGGCACGGATTACCCTGTTTCTTGCCGCCATGCGCCATTTCGCCGAAGACATCCGCGCCAGAGCCTGGCCGATCGAATACCTGTATCTGGATCAGCACCCGCATCCTGACCTGACCAGTGCCCTGGCCGATACGCTGACACGTCGGCGCCCACACCAACTGGTCATGGTCCCGGCGGGCGACTGGCGGGTACAAACGCAAATCGAAGCAGTCTGCACCCAGGCTGCCGTCCCACTAAAATTGCTCCCCGACCGCCACTTCATCGCCCAACCCGAGGAGTTCAGCCGCTGGGCCCATGGCCGCCAGCTGTTTCGTCTGGAGCACTGGTATCGCCGGTTGCGTCAACGCACCGGGCTGTTGATGGATGGCCGGCAACCGCTAGGCGGACAATGGAACTTCGATGCCGCCAACCGCAATGCCTTCGATGCCCGTGGCCCAGGACTATTGTGGCAACCGCAAAGTTTCGCGCCTGACACCCTGACTGACGAAGTGCTGGACCTGGTCGCGCGGCTGTTCCCGGATCATCCGGGTAGCCTGGCGGCATTCGACTGGCCAGTGAACCCGACACAGGCGAAGCAGGCGCTGGAGGATTTCATCACCCACCGTCTACCGCTGTTCGGTCGCTATCAGGATGCGATGTGGCACTCGGAGCCCTGGCTGTACCACAGCCGCCTGTCCGCAGCCTTGAATCTCAAGTTGATCGACCCACTGACGGTCTGCCAGCGGGCGGAGGCAGCCCTGCACGCCGGGCAGGCGCCAATCGAGGCGGTGGAAGGTTTCATCCGCCAGATCCTCGGCTGGCGCGAATACGTCCACGGGTTGTACCGTTTGTGGATGCCGCAATGGCTGGAGTGGAATGCCTTGTCAGCCCATGAGCCGCTGCCAGCCTGGTTCTGGACCGGCGAGACCGACATGGCCTGCCTGCACCAGGTTATCAACCAGACCCTGCAAACCGGCTACGCTCACCATATCCAGCGGCTGATGGTGACCGGCCTGTTCTGCCTGCTGCTTGGGGTCGAACCACGCCAGGTCCATGAGTGGTATCTGGCCGTTTATGTCGATGCCGTTGAGTGGGTCGAGCTGCCCAACGTGCTGGGCATGAGCCAGCATGCCGATGGCGGGCGCATGGCCTCCAAACCCTACATCGCCAGCGGTCGCTACATTCAGCGCATGAGCAACTACTGCAGCGGCTGCCGCTTTCGCCCCGACCAGGCCAGCGGTGCCAATGCCTGCCCTTTCACCACCCTGTACTGGGACTTTCTCGACCGCCACCAGTCTGAGCTGGCCAGCAATCCGCGCATAACACCACAACTGCGTAACCTTGAACGCCTCAATCCCAGCAGCCGGCAGAGCATCCGTCAGCAGGCTGAGCAGTTGCGTACCGACCTGCGCCCCCAACATGAGCGGGGCTAACCACGGGATTTACTACGACCAGCACATAGCTTTCTGCTATCATCCGCGCCGCTCTTTGAGCCTATATAAGCAAGAATGAAAGGGAGAGGCGCATGAAAGCGCGACGTTTGATGTTTGCATTTGGATTGGCTGCCGTTTGTACAGGTTGTGCGAGCGGTCTCAACTCTCACCAGAAAGCCGAGCTGAACTACTACGAGGCCCGCGGCCTTGCAGTAGAAGAAAAGAACCCGGCCACTGGAGCGGCGCTTGGTCTGCTGCCTGGCGGCGGTTCATTTTATGGCCGCGAATACGGGCTGGGCATCGTGAACCTGCTGTTCTGGCCGCTATCGATCCTCTGGGACCCGATCAGCGGACACAATGCCGCTCAGTCGATCAACTACACCACAACCAAGGCCCACGTTGATCGCGCCCAGCAAAAAGAAATGGCGGACTTGGATGACAGACTGAAAACCGGGCAAATCGACCTGACCGAATACACCCTGGAAAAACGCAAGGTCGATCAGAAGTACAGTTTCAACTAAGCAGTAAGCATGTCTGCAGGAAGCCCGCTCCGGGTTTCCTGCTCAAGCAGCTCCTTCCCCTGCAGCATTGCATCCCGGCGCCAGTGCGCGACAATGAGCGGACAGCCTTATGCTCCGGAGCCGCCCATGTGGAATTTCGACAATAGTTACGCCCGCCTGCCCGACAGCCTGCATGTCCGCCAGGCCCCCACACCCGTGGCGCAGCCACAGTGGGTGGTGCTGAACCACTCGCTGGCCAATGAACTGGGCTTGTCGATAGCCACACTGGAGAGCGCCGAGGGGCTGGCAGTGCTGGCTGGCAATGCCTTACCGGCAGGCGCGCAGCCGCTAGCCCAGGCCTATGCCGGGCATCAGTTCGGCAACTTCACCATGCTCGGTGACGGCCGTGCGGTACTGCTCGGTGAGCACATTACCCCGGACGGACAGCGCGTCGACATCCAGCTCAAGGGCTCGGGACCGACCCCGTTTTCCCGCCGGGGCGATGGCCGGGCGGTGCTGGGGCCAATGCTACGCGAGTACATCATCAGCGAGGCGCTGCACGGGCTGGGCATTCCCACCACCCGCAGCCTGGCGGTGGTGAGCAGCGGCGAAGCGGTCATGCGCCAGATGCGCGAACCCGGAGCGGTACTGACCCGCATCGCCAGCAGTCACCTGCGGGTCGGCACCTTCGAGTATGCGATCCGCAAGGGCGGGGTCGAACTGGTCCGGGAACTGGCCGATTACACCATTGAGCGTCATTACCCGCACTGCCGCACCAGCGACAATGTCTATCTGGCCTTGCTGGAAGCCGTGATGGAACGCCAGGCGATGCTGATCGCCAGCTGGATGCAGGTTGGCTTTATCCATGGTGTGATGAATACCGACAACATGAGTCTGTGCGGCGAAAGCATCGACTTTGGCCCGTGCGCCTTCATGGACAGCTACAAACCAATGACGGTGTTCAGCTCGATCGACCATCAGGGCCGCTATGCCTACGGCAACCAGCCGGCGATTGGCCAGTGGAACCTGGCGCGGCTGGCTGAGACCCTGCTACCGCTGCTGGCCGACGAGCAGGAACAGGCCGTTGAACTGGCCCAGCAGACCCTCGGCCGCTATGTCGAGCACTATCAGCAGGCCTGGCTGCAGGGCATGGGGGCCAAGCTGGGCTTGTTCCAGGCCGGCAGCAACGACCGGCAACTGATTGAGGACTGGCTGCAATTGCTCGATGAGCAGCAGGCCGACTTCACCAACAGCTTCCGCGCACTGGCCGGTGATCCGGCCTCACTGGCCGAACTGCCCCCCCAGCCACTGTTCGACAGCCCGGCATTCGCCGCCTGGCGCCAGCGCTGGGAAGCCCGGCTGGCGCAGCAAAACGAATCCGTCGAACAGGCCAGGGCCCTGATGCAACGCCACAACCCGCAACTGATTGCCCGCAACCATCAGGTCGAAAAGGCCCTGCAGGCTGCCAGCGAGTCCGGCGACCTGCAACCTGTGCTGCGCCTGGTCGCGTTGCTCCAGACGCCGTATCAGGTCCAGCCCGGCTGCGCCGACTATTGCCGGCAGCCAGAACCGGCCGAGCGGGTATTCCAGACCTTTTGTGGTACCTGAGGTTTTGGTGCACCAACAACCGTAAAAGAGAATTACTCCGGCTTGCTGGCCAATCTGGCTAAGCAGGTATAGGCTTTTTTACGTTACCCAACATGAACATGACCGATGTCAATCAAGGTTGAAGTGTCATCGGTCATCATGCCTGTCATACAAGCCTCTGTTGTTTGGTAACTACTCAACTCTGTCATCAAAAGGATATTAGGCATGACGTTGAAACTCTCCCGTACCGCCTCCCGAGCTATGATTGCCCTGGCTGTGTTGCTGGTCATTGGCCTGCTGGTCTGGCTGGAAATGCGCCCCAGCGGCTATGGCGAGGCCTTCGTCAGCGGCAACGGGCGCATTGAGGCAACTGAAATCGACGTAGCCACCAAGCTGGCCGGGCGGATTCAGACCATCCATGTCGATGAGGGCGATTTCGTCCAGCCCGGCCAACTGCTGGCGGAAATGGACATCAGCTCGCTGCAGGCTCAGCTCAACCAGGCCGAAGCCCAGACTCGTCAGGCCGCCAACGCGATTGAAACCGCCCATACCCTGGTGGCCCAACGCGAAAGCGAAAAGGCCACCGCCGAAGCAGTAGTGCTGCAACGCCAGGCCGAAGTGACCGCGGCTGACAAGCGCTACAACCGGGTCCGGGTGCTGGTACAGCGCAACGCCATGCCCCAACAGGATGCCGACGATAGCCTGACTGCGCTGCAGAGTGCACAGGCCGCGCTGGCCGCGGCTCGCGCCCAGGTCCATTCCGCCGAGGCCGGCATTGCGGCCGCACGCTCCCAGGTGATCGGCGCCGAATCGGCGCTGGAAGCCAGTCAGGCGGCAGTGGACAGAATCAAGGCTGATATCAGTGACAGCCGCCTGAGCACCGATCGTCAGGCCCGGGTGCAGTTTCGCACCGCCCAGCCCGGCGAAGTACTGGGCGCTGGCGGGCGGGTACTCAATCTGGTTGATCTGTCCGATGTGTACATGACCTTTTTCGTTCCCGAGCGTCTGGCCGGCCGCATCCCGCTCGGCGCGGACGTGCGGATCATCCTCGATGCCGCACCCGAGTACGTGATCCCGGCCAGCGTCAGCTTTGTCGCCAGCGTGGCCCAGTTCACCCCTAAAAGCGTCGAGACCGAAAGCGAACGGGAAAAGATGATGTTCCGGGTCAGGGCCAGGATCGCCCCTGAATTGCTGCAACGCCATCTGGAGCAGGTCAAGACCGGCCTGCCTGGAGTCGCCTGGCTGAAGCTTGACGGCGAGGCTGACTGGCCCAACGCCCTGCGTGTGAATGTTGGCCAATGACTGCGGCCAGCCCGCCAGTCGCCCTGGTGCGGGACGTCAGCCTGCGCTATGGCAAGACCCTGGCTTTAGCCAACCTGACGCTGGAGCTGCCGGCCAACTGCATGGTCGGGCTGATCGGCCCTGACGGGGTTGGCAAATCCAGTCTGCTGGCCCTGATCTCCGGCGCCCGCAAGCTGCAGACCGGCGAGTTGCAGGTGCTGGGTGGCGATATGCGCGATGTCCGCCACCGCCGCCGGGTCTGCCCACGGATCGCCTATATGCCCCAGGGCCTGGGCAAGAACCTCTATCCGACGCTCAGCGTATTTGAGAACTTGGACTTCTTCGGCCGGCTGTTCAATCAGGAACCAGCCGAGCGTCAAAGGCGCATTCACGACCTGCTGGCCAGCACCGGCATGAGCCCATTCATCGACCGGCCAGCCGGCAAGCTGTCTGGCGGCATGAAGCAGAAACTCGGGCTGTGCTGCGCGCTGATCCACGACCCGGACCTGCTGATTCTCGATGAGCCAACCACCGGCGTTGACCCGCTGTCGCGCAACCAGTTCTGGGAGCTGATTGCCCGGATTCGTCAGCAACGGCCCAACATGAGCGTGCTGGTCGCCACCGCCTACATGGACGAAGCTCAGCGTTTCGACTGGCTGGTAGCGATGGACGAAGGCCGGATTCTGGATACTGGCAGCCCCGCCGAACTGCTGCAGCGTACCGCCAGCCACAACCTGGAACAGGCCTTCGTCGCTCTGCTACCAGATGCCAAGCGCAGCCAGCACCGGCAGTTACAGATCCCCCCGCGCCAGCCCAGTGATGAGGTGGCAATTGAGGCCCACGACCTGACCTGCCGGTTTGGCGATTTCACTGCGGTGAACAAGGTCAACTTCCGGATTGAGCGCGGGGAAATCTTTGGCTTTCTCGGCTCCAACGGCTGCGGCAAGTCGACCACCATGAAAATGCTCACCGGCCTGCTGCCGTTCAGCGAAGGCGAGGCCTGGCTGTTCGGCAAACCGGTCGACCCGCACGACATGCAAACCCGCCAGCGGGTCGGCTACATGTCCCAGGCCTTCTCGCTCTACAGCGAGCTGACAGTGCGCCAGAATCTGGAATTGCACGCCCGGCTGTTCCATATCCCGGCCGAGCGCCGCAGCGCCCGGATCGAGGAAATGCTGACCCGTTTCAGTCTGCACGAGCAGGCCGACAGTTTGCCGATGAGCCTGCCGTTGGGGATCCGTCAGCGCCTGTCGCTGGCCGTAGCGGTAATCCACGCCCCGGAAATCCTGATCCTCGACGAGCCCACCTCCGGGGTCGACCCGGTAGCCCGTGACGGTTTTTGGGAACTGCTGGTGCAGATGTCACGTGAGGAAGGGGTAACGATCTTCATTTCTACCCACTTCATGAACGAGGCCGAGCGCTGCGATCGCATGTCGCTGATGCATGCCGGCCGGGTGCTGGACAGCGACACCCCGCAGGCGCTGATGGACAAGCGCGGCATGGACAACCTCGAAGAGGCCTTTATCGCCTACCTGCGTGAAGCCAGCGAGCAGAACCAGCCGGCTGACAGCAGCCCCGAGCAGCAACCGACCGAACCGGCTCCCGAATCCCATACAGCTTCCAGCCGTCTGCCTCGCTTCAGCCTGCGCCGGCTGTTCAGCTATGCCCAACGCGAAGGCATGGAGCTGCGCCGCGACCCGGTACGCCTGGTGCTGGCGCTGTTCGGCACAGTGTTTCTGATGCTGATCATGGGTTACGGCATCACCATGGACGTCGAAGACCTGAACTTTGCCGTGCTGGATAACGACCAGACCACCCAGAGTCAGGCCTACACTCTGAACCTGGCCGGTTCGCGCTATTTTATCGAACAGCCACCGCTGCGCAGCCAGGACGAAATGCGCCAGCGCATGCGCGAAGGCAAGATCAGCCTGGCCGTGGAAATCCCGCCCGGGTTTGGCCGCGACCTGCTGCGCGGCGCCAATCCCCAGGTGGCGTTCTGGATCGATGGCGCCATGCCCATGCGCGCCGACACCATTCGCGGTTATGTGCAGGGCATCCATCTGAGCTACCTGCAGCAACTGGCCCGCCAGGCGCCAGCCAGCTACAACGCAACCCTAGTCGATATCGCCGTACGTTATCGCTACAACCCGGACGTGCAGAGCCTGCCGGCCATGGTGCCGGCGGTCATCCCGATGTTGCTGCTGATGATTCCGGCGATGCTCACCGCTCTGGGCGTGGTGCGGGAAAAGGAGCTGGGTTCGATCACCAACTTCTATGTTACCCCGGTCACCCGGCTGGAATTTCTGCTTGGCAAGCAGTTGCCCTATGTCGCGCTGGGCATGGTCAACTTCGTCACGCTGATTCTGCTGTCGGTGCTGCTGTTCAAGGTGCCGATTACCGGCAGTCTGCTGACCCTGACACTGGCGGCGCTGGTCTACCTGATCTGTGCCACCGCTATCGGCCTGATGATGTCGACCATCCTCAGCAGCCAGATCGCCGCGATCTTTGCCACGGCAATCGTCACCCTGATCCCGGCAGTACAGTTCTCCGGTCTGACCCATCCGGTGTCGGCGCTGGAAGGCGCCGGCGCGCTGATCGGCCAGCTGTACCCAACCAGCCATTTTCTGGTGATCAGCCGCGGGGTGTTTTCCAAGGCACTCAACCTGATCGAACTGTGGCCCTACTTCGTGCCCATGCTGATCGCCATCCCGGTGCTGACGATCTTCAGCGTCGCCGGTCTGAAAAAGCAGGAAAAATGACATGCGCAGTCTGAGCAACATTCTCCAGCTTGGCATCAAGGAACTGCGCAGTCTGTACCGCGACCCGGCCCTGCTGTTGCTGATTCTCTATGCCTTCACCCTGAGCATCTACACCAGCGCCACAGCCACCCCGGAGTCGCCGCACCGGGCCACCATCGCCGTGGTCGATGAAGACCAGTCGCCGGTGTCCCAGCGGATCATCGACGCCTTTCAACTGCCCTACTTCATGCCACCGCAACTGATCGATCACGGAGCCATGGACCTGGGCATGGACCGCGGGCTGTATACCTTCACCCTGAATATTCCGCCGAATTATCAGCGTGACCTGCTGGCCGGGCGCAACCCGACCATTCAGCTCAACGTCGATGCCACCCAGGTCAGCCAGGCCTTCACCGGGGCCGGGCATATCCAGCAGATCATCCAGGCCGAAGTCACCGCCTTCGTCCAGCGTTATCGCAGCGAAGCCGCACTGCCGATCGACGCGGTGGTACGCACTGCCTACAACCCCAACCTTGAACGTCCCTGGTTCGGTGCCATCACCTCGGTGATCGACCAGATCACCATGCTGTCGATCATCCTGACCGGCGCAGCACTGATCCGCGAGCGCGAGCACGGCACCATCGAGCACCTGCTGGTAATGCCGGTCACCCCGTTCGAGATCATGCTGGCCAAGGTCTGGGCCATGGGCCTGGTGGTCCTGCTGGCCTCCAGCCTGGCCTTACGGGTGGTAGTGCGGCAGGCCCTGAATGTGCCGATCCAGGGCTCGGTATCGCTGTTTATGCTGGGCACCGCCCTGCACCTGTTCGCCACCACCTCGATCGGGATTTTCTTCGGCACGGTGGCCCGCTCGATGCCCCAGCTCGGGCTGCTGGTGATCATCAGCCTGATTCCGCTGATGATTCTGTCCGGTGCCCTAACCCCGCGAGAAAGCATGCCCGAGATCCTGCAGCACATCATGCTGGCTGCGCCGACCACCCACTTCGTCGAACTGGCCCAGGGTATTCTGCTGCGCGGCGCCGGACTGGCAATCGTCTGGCCACAACTGCTGGCCCTGACAGTGATCGGCAGCCTGTTCTTCGTCGGTTCGCTGGCGCGGCTGCGCAAGTCATTGCAGTAGGGCGCTTACTTAAGCGCCAGCAATTCGCCAACCAGAACCCCCAACTGCAGGTCATCCACCCCACCGGTGGCCTGCAGGCGAATGTGCCCGGTTCGGTCGATCAGTACCAAGGTTGGGGTACCCTCCATGGCATAGGCGCGCATAGTCGCGGGAATCGCCGTGCCAGCCAGTGGCTGATCGACAGCGACCGGGTGGGTGATCCGGTACTCCTTGAGAAACACTTCCAGTGCACTCGGCGCCATCGCCAAATGGTGCTCGAACACCGTATGCAGACCTACCACCACCAGTTCAGCGCTGGCAAAACGCCGATGCAGGCGTTCGGCTTGCGGCACGGCATGACTGACGCAGCCGGGACAAAGCATCTGAAAGGCGTGCAGCACCACCACCCGACCGCGCAAGGCGGCCAGGCTCAGTGGAGCGCTGTTGAACCACTGGCAGACCTGCCATTCAGGTGCGCGAACCAGTGTATTCATGACTCGGCTCAATCACGCAGACGGCTGAACACATAGTCGTATTCGCGTTCCGAGGTATGGCAGGCGAAGCAGGCGTCATAGGCATTGGCACCCACTACCCGGGCCGCTGGATCGCCAGCGGCAAAACCCTCGAAGCCCCAGCCGGCGGTTTCCGGATAGGCCGCCTGATCCTTGTGCATGACGCCCAGCACCTTGCGCACGCCTTCCACTACCGCATGATCGGCGCGCTCGGCCTCCAGCAGATCGAAGGCAATCACCGCACCATCGGGAAATTGCCCGCTGCGGTAGCCTTCCATTGCCAGCGGGTTGGCGTAGATATGATGAATGCCGCCGAAGGCCTCATAGAGCGGATGTCCCGCTTCTATCAGCATGCTTTTGACATGCTGCCACTGGCGGTATTCGGCGGGATAGGGCACCTCGGTTTGCGCCTGGACGCTCAGCCCCAGCGCCGGCAGTACCACCAAAGCGAGAGCAAAACGGTTCATGGCCAACTCCTCGCAGGATATTATGTATTGACTCGATACATCACTATCAAGCTTAGAGCCGAACCCGCGCTTGTCAAATTATGTAGCGAGGCGATACATTGCAGCCATGAGCATCTCATCTCTGCTTCTTGAGCGCTTGAGCGCACTGATCCAGCAAGCCGTGCGCGATGACGCCGCCCGCCATGGTCTGCTGCCGATCCAGTTACAGGTGCTGCATTATTTGGCCCAGGCCAACCGCTACAGTGACTTGCCGATTGCGATTGCCGAATATTTCGGCATCACCCGCGGCACTGTCTCCCAGACCCTGGCAGTTCTGGAACGCCGCGGCCTGCTGGTCAAGCAGGCGGATCCGCGGCATGGCAAACGCATCCACCTGCTGCTGACCGACAATGCCCGGCAGATTCTCGAACACAGCTGGGTCCAGCGGCTGGACAGCGCCCTGCACAGCCTGCCTACAGCCGAACACACAGAGGCCGGCCTGCGTGAACTGCTGAGCGCTCTGCAACGACTCAACGGCCAGCAGGCGTTCGGCATTTGCCAGCACTGTGTCCATTTCTGCCCAGACTCGCACGGTCATCACTGCGGCCTGACCGGTGAGCCGCTAGAGTCGGAGCAAAGCCAGTTGATCTGCCGGGAGTGGCAGGCGCCAGCACAGTCGAGGTAGACCTGAAGCCCTAGCGGCGTTGCTCTATTGCCGCCACGCCCTGCCCGCGCTTGTAAGCCGCCAGCATTTCCTGAATCTTCAACGTCGCCTCACGGGTTCGCCCCGACAGCTGTTTGACTTCATCGGCGACCACCGAGAAACCCCGCCCAGCCTCGCCGGCCCGCGCCGCTTCAATCGCCGCGTTGAGTGCCAGCAGGTTGGTCTGATCAGCGATGCCACGAATCACTTCAACCACCTGGGCAATCTGGGCATAGGTGGCTTCGGTCGCAGCCTGCTCACGCTGACGCAGGCTTTCGGCATGTTTTTCATCGGAAATATCGCGCATCGCGCCAACCACCCGGGTCAGGCGTCCACGGGCATCGCGCAGCCCGCGCCCACGCTCGCGGAACCAGGTTTCGCCCCTGGTCTTGTGGGTCATCCGGTACTCGACCACGTAGCAGGCCTCTGGATCCTTCGACTGAGCGAACTCGGCGAACACCGCCATCATGCGCTTGAAGTCCTCGGGATGAGTAATCCGTTCATAGCTGTCCCAGCCATCGGCAAACTCCTCGGCGCTGTAGCCGATCAGTGCGCGGAACTGTGAGGACCAGCGCAGCACGTTGGCCGGGTGATCGACATCACCATCGACCACTCTCAGATCCCAGCTGCCCTCGGTCAGGGTCTGGCGGGTCAGTTCCCAGACCGCCTGTTCTTCTCGATAACGCTCCAGGGCCGCCAGGCTTTCGCCCAGCTCAGCCTGGGCCTGCTGATTCTGCTGTTGATAAAGCTGCGCCTGGGACTCGGCCGCGGCCAGTTGCTGCTGCAACCCGGACGACGGCTCAAGCTGAGGTTGACGCTGATCCTGTAGGCTGGGCCGGGTCAGCTCCAGCCAGTCGCTAGCCAGTCGCCCCAGTGCCTGTTCAAGCTCAGGGTAGCCGCCCATCTCTGGCTGCCCTCGGCCATCGAGTACCTGGTGGATAGCGGCGGCGGCCCGCTCTGACAATGCCCGCCGTTTGGCACCGAACATTACTGCTGCTCCCGGAACCAGCGTTCGGTATCATCCAACGCCCGGGCAAAGCGCTCGAGAATCATATCGATTTCAGCGGCTTGCACGATCAGTGGCGGGCAGAAGGCCAAGGCATCGCCCATATTGCGGTTGATCATGCCATACTGCTGAGTCCGCCCGGCCAGGTATCGCCCCAGGCGCCCCACCGCCTCAAACGGGGCCTTGCTGGCCTTGTCAGCGACCAGTTCCACCGCCCCGATCAACCTGCACCCACGCACTTCCCCGACCAGCGGATGATCACCAAAACCAGCCAGTCCGGCATGCATGCGCTCTCCCATAGCCGCCGCATGCTCAACCAGGTTCTGCTCTTCGATGATTTGCAGATTCTCCAGCGCCACTGCAGTTGCGACCGGATGGCCACCGCCGGTAAAACCATGCCCCAAAGCTCCGAAGCTGTGGCTCTGGTCGGCAATCGGCTGGTAAATACTATCGTTGATCAGCAGCGCAGCGATCGGCTGGTAGGATGAGGACAGTTGCTTGGACAGCACCATGACATCCGGCTCAATGGCAAAGGTCTGACTACCAAACATCTGCCCGGTGCGGCCAAAACCACAGATCACCTCATCAACCACCACCAGCACATCATGCTTGCGGCACACCGCCTGGACCTTTTCCCAGTAGCCTCTGGGCGGCACTATCACCCCGCCGGCGCCCATCAACGGCTCGGCATAGAAGGCCGCCACGGTCTCCGGGCCCTCACGCAGGATGGTCTGTTCCAACTCATTGGCCAGCCGCCCGGCAAACTGCTCCTCGGTTTCACCGGGCAGGGCATGACGATAGTGGTGTGGACAGCCAACATGCACAAACCCCGGCAATGGCACATCAAAGCCACGCTGGTTGGCCGGCAGTCCGGTCAGGCTGGCACTGGCCAGGGTAATGCCGTGATAGCCGTTGAGGCGGCTGATGAATTTCTTCTTCTGACTCAGCCCCAGGGCATTGTTGCGATACCAGATCAGCTTGATCACAGTGTCGTTGGCCTCGGAACCGGAGTTGGTGAAGAACACCTTGCTCATCGGTACTGGCGCCATCTCGATCAGTTTTTCCGCCAGTTCGATGCTCGGGGCATGGGCCTTGTGACTGAACAGGTGATAGAACGGCAGGCTGCGCAACTGACGCTCGGCGGCCTGGATCAGGCGCTGATTGTCGAATCCCAGCGCCACACTCCAGAGCCCGGACATGGCCTCGATGTACTCGTTGCCCTGATCATCGTAGACATAAATTCCAGCGCCCCGCTCGATCACCAAAGGCCCCTGCTGTTCATGCAGGCGTGCGTCGGTATAGGGGTGCAGATGGTGGCGGATATCTTTTTGCGCCAGGCTCGACAGCGATGCGAGTTGGTTCATGAGCTGACCTCCAAAATCGTGGGCATATATCTCAAGGCTAGTCGACCGGGCTCAGTGGATGCCGCCCAGACACAGGTATTTGATTTCCAGGTAATCGTCGATGCCGTACTTCGACCCTTCACGGCCCAGTCCGGAGGACTTGACCCCGCCAAACGGTGCCAGCTCGGTGGAGATCAGTCCGGTATTGATACCGACCATGCCGTACTCCAGCGCCTCGGCTACCCGAAATACCCGCCCCAGATCTCGGGCATAGAAATACGAGGCCAGACCATATTCAGTGGCATTGGCCAATGCGATCACCTCGGCCTCATCCCGAAACCGGAACAGCGGTGCCAGCGGGCCAAAGGTTTCCTCTCGGGCGACCAGGGCATCAGCCGGCACATCGACCAGAATGGTCGGCTCGAAGAACCCTCCCCCCAAGGCATGCGGCTGCCCCCCACAGGCCAACTGCGCGCCCCGCGTCAGGGCATCATCAATATGCTGCTGAACCTTGGCCAGCGCCTGGGCATCGATCAGCGGGCCGGTGGTCACCCCGGGCTCCAGACCATTGCCAATCTTCAGTCCAGCCACCGCGACCCGCAATTTGTCGACGAAAGCGTCATAGACCTGATCATGGATATACAGGCGATTGGCACAGACACAGGTCTGCCCGTTATTGCGGAACTTGGAGATCAGCGCTCCCTCTACCGCAGCATCCAGGTCGGCATCCTCGAACACGATAAATGGCGCATTGCCGCCCAGTTCCAGTGACACCTTCTTGATATCGGCGGCGCACTCGGCCAGCAGTTGCCGGCCAATTTCGGTCGAACCGGTGAAGCTCAGCTTGCGCACACTGGGATTGCTGGTCAGCTCGGCACCAACATCTGCGGCACTGCCAGTGACCACACTGAACACCCCCGGTGGAATCCCGGCCTGCTCGGCCAGCTCGGCCAGCGCCAGGGCCGAGAACGGAGTTTGCGACGCCGGTTTCAGCACCATGGTGCAACCGGCCGCCAGCGCCGGCCCGACCTTGCGGGTAATCATGGCACTGGGGAAGTTCCACGGCGTGATCGCCGCCGTCACTCCGATCGGTTGCTTGAGTACCAGAATCCGCTTGTCGTGCTGGTGCCCGGGAATGGTATCGCCGTAGACCCGCTTGGCTTCTTCGGCGAACCATTCGAGGAAAGAGGCCGCATAACCGACTTCGCCCCTGGCCTCGGCCAGCGGCTTGCCCTGCTCCAGGGTCATCAGCTGGGCCAGATCATCCTGGTTGGCCAGCATCAGTTCATACCAGCGCCGCAGCCGGGTGGCCCGCTCCTTGGCGGTCAACGCACGCCAGTTCGGCAGTGCCCGCTCAGCGGCGGCAATCGCCCGCCGGGTCTCCGCACGCCCCATACGCGGCACCTGACCCAGCAGTTCGGCGTTAGCCGGGTTATGTACGGCGAGCAGCTGGCCATTATCGGCCTCACACCATTGCCCATCGATGTAGGCCAACTGACGAAACAAACGCGGATTGTTCAATTGCATGGCAAACCTCACAGCTTGATCCAGGTGGCCTTGAGTTCGGTGTACTTGTCGAACGCATGCAGCGACTTGTCACGGCCGTTGCCCGACTGCTTGAAGCCGCCGAACGGCGCGGTCATGTCGCCACCGTCATACTGGTTGACCCAGACACTGCCGGCACGCAGCGCCTTGGCCGCCCGGTGGGCCTTGGACAGGTCGCGGGTCCAGACCGCCGCCGCCAGCCCGTAGATGGTGTCGTTGGCAACCGCGATGGCTTCATCGAAGTCCTGGAAGCTGAGCACCGACAGCACCGGGCCAAAGATTTCCTCGCGGGCGATACGCATGTCGTTGCGCACCCCGTCGAACAGGGTCGGCTCGACATAGAATCCGCCGGTTTCCTCCAGCACCCGCTGACCGCCGCTGACCAGCCGTGCACCATCCTCATGGCCGGCCTCGATATAGCGCAGCACGGTGTCGATCTGGCTGGTGTCGACCAGCGCGCCGACCGTGGTGTTCGGGTCCAGCGGGTTGCCCGGCTGCCAGTAGGCCTTGAGCGCGGCGGCGACCTTCTCGACAAAGGCGTCCTTGATTGAGGCTTCGACCAGCAGCCGCGAGCCGGCAGTGCAGACCTCGCCCTGGTTGAAGGCGATGGCACCGGCAGCGGCCTGGGCCGCGGCGTCCAGATCCGGGGCATCGGCGAAGACGATGTTCGGGCTCTTGCCGCCCGCTTCCAGCCAGACCCGCTTCATGTTCGACTCGCCGGCATAGATCATCAGTTGCTTGGCCACCCGGGTCGAGCCGGTGAACACCAG